>NZ_AGQV01000019.1 GCF_000234355.1 Gluconobacter morbifer G707
GGGAGCGGCGTAGCCCGCCCGCAGGGCGCCGGATCAGACCCCGGAATGGCAGTTTTCCACCGAAAAAAGGGGGGACAATAGGGGGATTAGATTCTTTTCTTTTTCTTAGGGATCGCCACACCCCGCAGAGAACCTAGAAAAATGGCTTGTTTTAAGTCCCGGATTCTGGGACTAATTGATCCCGGATTCCGGGACTTAAAAACGGGTTCTCCACAGGGAGCGAAACATGGCCCAGATTGTGCGCCTCACCACCAAGCCGCAGCGATCCGGACAGGAGGAAGCTGCACAGGCGGCCGAGCAACTCTCGCTCCTGTCTGAAGAACTCCTGAAGCATTTGCCCGGAGAGGCGCGTATAGCCATCTCACGGGCCACACACGCGCTACAGAAGGCCGCGCGACCAGACACCACCGAAGGGCTTTGGCCGGGAGGTTTCACCATGTTGAGCCGTATGCAGACCGCCACGATCTGGGACGCCATCCGCGAGTTACCATCTGACGACCGGCCCAATCAGGTGCGCCATGCCTTCGACCTAGTGCTGCTTAATCTCCGGCAGGACACAGGCGAAGTCCTGCTCACCCGCGACCAGCTCGCCGAACGGATCGGATGTGCCCCCAAACATGTCAGCACAATCATGGGCACACTGGAAAAAATGGGCGTAATCCGCCGCGAACGTCGTAAAATCGAAGGGATGCAGGGGCGAGGTGTCGCCGTGTATTTCATCAACCCGCACGTGGCATGGAACGGCTCGCTGGACGTCCGCAAGGCACAGGCCGCGGAAACCCGGCCACCCATGCAGCTCGAACTTCTCCAAGGGGGTGCGTCATGACCGACCTGTCCGACGAACTGGCCGCCAAAAGGGCCGCAATCCACAAGGCCCGGAACAGCACGAAACCCGCCGTTCCAGCCGAACAGGTTCTAACGATCCTGAAAGCCGATCTGGCCCGCGTTCAGGCGGCGATTGACGCACTGCCACACGAGGAACGGCGTGCAGGTTGAATGGTCCGATGAAGCCCTGACAGACCGGGCCGCCATCGTTGACTACCTGCTTCCCCGCAATCCTCACGCGGCCAAACGGATTTTGCTCCGGCTGATCGACGCCACCACAGACCTCGCCATGTTCCCGAACATCGGCCGAGAGGGTGAGGATAATACTCGCGAATGGGTAGTCGTCCGTCCCTATGTGTTACTCTATGAGGTAGAAGAAACGGCCAAAATCGTTCGGGTTCTTCGGGTTTGGCACACGTCACAAGATCACTGATGGTCAATGTAAATTGACATATATCCATATATCTATCAAAATAGATATATGGATACTGAAGCTGCCTTACTTACCCTGAGTGCCCTCTCTCAATCTACCCGCCTCGAAATTTTCCGCTTGTTGGTGCGCCATGAACCAGATGGCCTTCCCGCTGGGGAGATCGCGCGTCAGTTAGCGTTGCCGCAGAATACGATCTCCGTCCATCTGGCCACATTGACCCGCGCTGGTCTGCTGACCTCACAGCGCCATAGCCGTCAGATCGTTTATCGTGTGTCCCTGCCATGCTTGCGAGAGCTGATGCTGTTTCTGGTCAAGGATTGTTGTGCGGGCAGTCCCGATCTCTGCACTCCCCTTGTCGCGGATTTGTCTGCCTGCTGCTCAAATCCGGAAACCTGCTCATGACCATCACGATCTACCACAACCCGGCCTGCGGCACGTCGCGCAACGTGCTCGCACTGATCCGCAACAGCGGCGATGAGCCCCGGATCATCGAATATCTGAAAACCCCTCCCAGCCGTGCGGAACTGGTCGATCTGATCGCCCGGATGGACGTTCCGGTGCGCTCGATCCTGCGAGAAAAGGGTACGCCCTTTCACGAACTCGGCCTCGATAATCCGGCCCTGACGGATGATGCGCTGATCGACGCCATGATCGCACACCCCATCCTGATGAACCGGCCGATCGTCGTCACCCCGCTGGGTACGGCGCTCTGCCGCCCGTCCGAGACGGTTCTGGACATCCTGCCCAACCCGCAGCAGGGCGCTTTCGTAAAGGAGGACGGCGAGAAGATCGTCAATGAATCCGGCCAACGGATCGTCTGATGCTGGCGCTTCTGATTTTCGTTGCCACACTGATTTTTGTCATCTGGCAGCCTCGGGGTCTGGGCATCGGCTGGAGTGCGATGGCAGGCGCTACCGTGGCCCTGGCGGCTGGTGTGATCCACTGGCACGACATTCCTGTCGTCTGGCACATCGTCTGGGACGCGACCCTTACCTTTATCGCGCTGATCGTCATCTCGCTGTTGCTGGATGAGGCCGGGTTCTTCCACTGGGCCGCCCTGTACGTCGTGCGCTGGGGCAAAGGACGAGGCCGGATGCTGTTCCCGTTGATCGTGGTGCTGGGAGCGGCCATTGCTGCGGTTTTCGCCAATGACGGCGCGGCCCTGCTGCTCACGCCCATTGTCATCGCCATCCTCACTCAACTCCGCCTGAGCCATACCGCAGCCCTAGCTTTCATCATTGCGACTGGCTTCGTCGCAGATACTACCAGTCTACCGCTAGTCATCTCCAATCTGGTGAACATCGTCAGTGCCAATTTCTTTGGCATTGCGTTCGATCGCTATGCCGCAATCATGATCCCTGTCGATCTGGTAGCACTTGGTGCAACGCTAGCCGTCCTGTGGCTGTGGTACCGGCGGCAAGTGCCTGCAACCTATCCCGTCACCGAACTACCAGAACCTGCCATGGCCATTCGCGACCATCATGTATTCCGGGCAGCATTTCCGCTACTGGCCCTTGTTCTGGCGGCCTATTTTCTGACAGCGCCATTTCACATCCCGGTCTGTGTCGTAGCCTGCCTAGCTGCCGGAATCCTGTTGCTCATCGCCGGATATGGTCGGGTCATCCCTGTTCGCAAGGTGCTTCGGGGTGCCCCGTGGCAGATCGTGATCTTCTCTCTGGGCATGTATCTGGTGGTCTATGGCCTGCGCAATTCCGGGCTGACCGACTACCTCGCAACCGCACTGGTATGGCTGGGCCATCAAGGGACATTCACGGCCACCATCGGCACCGGCTTTCTGGCGGCTGCTCTGTCCTCCATCATGAACAATATGCCGAGTGTGCTGGTCGGAGCACTGGCGATCCAGCAGGCTCACGACATCACGCCGCTGACACGCGACCTGATGATCTATGCCAACGTCATCGGCTGCGACCTCGGGCCAAAATTTACGCCGATTGGCAGTCTTGCCACACTGCTGTGGCTGCATGTGCTGGCATCCAAGAACCATCGGGTCACATGGGGGCAGTACATGAAAGTCGGACTGGCAATCACCCCGCCCGTTCTGCTGGCGACACTCGGGGCGCTGGCTCTGTGGCTGCCTTGGATCAGCCGCCCATAATGCACGAATGGACCATAATGACCGAATCTGACTTGCCAGCCCTCCACCCCGAATATCTTGAACAGGTCGATCTCGCGCGGCTGGAACCGCAACCGCGTGTGGACCATCCGCCGCGTATCCTACTGCTCTATGGCTCTTTACGTTCCCGATCCTTCAGCCATCTGTTGGTTCTTGAGGCGGAACGCATCCTGAAGGTGCTGGGGGCCGAGACACGGGTGTTTGACCCGACCGACCTGCCGGTAGCGGATTCTGTGTCCGCGACCCATCCGAAAGTGCAGGAACTACGGGAACTCTCGATCTGGTCGGAAGGTCAAGTCTGGTGCAGCCCTGAACGGCACGGGAACATTACCGCCGTGTTCAAGAACCAGATCGACTGGCTGCCATTGTCCGAAGGATCGATCCGTCCGACTCAAGGCCGCACGCTGGCGGTCATGCAGGTCTCAGGCGGATCGCAGAGTTTCAATTCCGTCAATGCCCTGCGGGTGCTGGGCCGGTGGATGCGGATGTTCACCATCCCCAACCAGTCCAGCGTCCCAATGGCCTATACGCAGTTCGGTGATGATGACCGGATGAAGCCGTCCCCTCTCTACGACCGGATGGTGGATGTCATGGAGGAATTGATGAAGTTTACGTGGCTACTCCGGGATCGATCCGATTACCTCGTGGATCGTTACAGTGA
>NZ_AGQV01000018.1 GCF_000234355.1 Gluconobacter morbifer G707
CTCCCCTGGCGCTCGAAGCTCCGATGATCCACTCGCTGTTCGACCTGGTGCCGTTCCAGCGCCATGTTCACCTGACGCGCCCATACACCCCGCATATGCTCGATCTCGGCCGAGGCGGTGCTGGCCACGTCCAGAACCCGCGTCTTGGCCCCCAGCCCATCCGCTCCGGCCGTCCGGGTCGTGGTCAGGATGTGCGCGTGATGGTTCCGGTTATCCCCTTCCCGGCCGGGTTCATGGATCGCAACATCGGCCACCACCCCGTACCGCGCCACCAGTTCACGGGCGAAATCTCGGGCCAGTTCCTTCCGTGCGCCCGCGTCCAGCTCGGCCGGTAATGCCAGCTCGTATTCCCGGCCGGTCTTGGCGTCCTTCCTCTTCTCGGCCGCCTCGGCTGCATTCCACAGAGCGTTCCGGTCCTGCGCCCAGTCCGCGCCATCCGGGGCTACGATGAACGCATCCTCCACCCCCTGCTTGCGGGTGTAGTCATGCGTCAGTCCCTGCCGTTCGTCCGTCAGCTCCTGACCGGCGCGATAGGCAGAAGCAGCCACGACGCTGCGACCAGCCGAACGCGATATGGATTTGACGGATAGGTGGTAGATCGCCACGCCTCGCTCCGTTCAGGAAGGGTTCAGGGAAGGAACGTCCCTGACGCACGCATTGGAACAATGCTAAAGTGCGCCCTTCACTCCTTCGTCGCAAGGGTTGTTTGCACTCCACGAGGAATCAAGAAAACTTCCGAAAAATCGGGTATCCTCAACAGGGTCACGCAGGAATGGAAATCACAACAGACCATTGCACCCACTTGGTGCGGGAGGGAAAATGACACCCATCGAGAAGGCAAAACAGCAGGTCGAGCAGGCCAAGGCCCGGTATCAGGCTTTACTCGCCAGACAGAACGCCGAGGAACGCAAGCTGGACACCCGCCGCAAGGTTATTCTCGGGGGGCTGCTGATCGACGCGGCCGGGAAGGATGAACGCTTCGGCCGGGTCATTGACGAACTGATGAAACGCATCACCCGCGACCACGACCACAAGGCGTTCGAGGGGTGGCAGAAGCCGGAACCTGACAAGTCATGACCGACGAACGCGAGCTGGATGACGGACTGGCCGCGTTCGACCAGCTCGGCCGGGAAATGGCGGAGACGAACCGTCTGCTCCGGGCCGTCCGAACCGATCAGGCCACCCGGAATCGGCAGGAACAGGCCCTGTCAGCCGAAATGCAGACCGCGCTTAAACAGGCCACAGGAGCCTCACAGGAGGCGCTACAGGCCAGTCAGGCCGAAATACGTTCATCTCTACTCTGGACGGGACTGATGGCCTCCCTGATCGTTCTGGTGGCGTTTGGCGGGGGATATTTCTTCGGTCAGAAGTCCGGATGGGAAACCGGGCACGCGGAAGGATACCAGAAAGCCCGGAATCAGGAGGCGGCCGCGAGCTGGGCGAACACCCCGGCCGGACAGCGGGCTTATGGCCTCGATCGACGGGGCAGCCTCGACCT
>NZ_AGQV01000017.1 GCF_000234355.1 Gluconobacter morbifer G707
TGCTGATAAACAAGCTGGTAGCGATCTCTCACTGGAACCTTGAACGCTTCAAGCATGGCGTCATGCGCAGCATCAAGTAACGTAGCGATCTGGGCATCCGTACGGCCTTCGATAAGGTCAAAACGTAGTAAGGGCATAAAAAAACTCCTATTTTTTCAGAAGAAGAAGAGGACAGCTTTTCAGGCAGCAGCCTTTGCAATGGGCCAGAAATCCCGTCCGGCTTTAGCATCTGCCAAAATCATGGCGGCACCTTTTTCGCCGATCATGATGCTGGGTGCATTGGTATTGCCCGAAGTAATAAAGGGCATGATTGAAGCATCCATAACCCGCAGGCCCTGAACGCCGTAAACACGGAGTTGAGGATCTACGACTGCACTTGTCCCGGTTCCCATGGCCGCCGTACCTGCCGGGTGAAATATGGTTGTCGAGATTCTGCCAATCTCTTCCAGCAACTCGTTATCGGACTGGAAAGACATACCTGGCCGAATTTCGGTCGGATTATATTTTGCCAAGGCAGGCTCTGCGACGATCCTGCGGGTCAGTCGCACAGCGTCGATAGCAATTTTCTGGTCGGTTTCGGCCGCAAGATAGTTGGGATGGATATGCGGGGCATCAGCTGGCACGGCTGAACGCAGATGAACAGAACCCCGGCTGTCCGGTCGGACATTGCAAACAGATGCCGTAAAAGCCGGAAAGGCGTCCAGCGCTCCACCAAAGGCTGAGAGACTCAAAGGCTGGACATGATACTCCAAATTGGCTGTTGCAAAGTGTGGATCAGAGCGTGCGAAGATACCAAGTTGGCTTGGGGCCATAGACATCGGACCAGATCGACGCAAAGCATATTCCATCCCGATCAATGCCTTCCCCAACCAGGAACCGGCTCGCATGTTAAGGGTCGGTACTTTTTCAACCCGATAGGCACAACGGATTTGCAGATGATCCTGCAGGTTTTCTCCGACGCCAGGAAGATTGACGATTGGGTTGATTCCCAGATCGAGCAGGCGTTCGGCTTGACCGATACCTGAACGTTCAAGAATGGCAGGAGAGCCGATCGCACCACTTGAAAGAACGACTTCACGCTTGGCCCGGGCAAAATAGTACTTCCCGGCCATTTCGAACAGGACACCTGTCGCACGCTTATTCTGGATCTCCACCCGATGCACGAGAGCACGGGTCTGTAGACGCAGATTGGGACGTTTCAAGGCCGGGTGAAGAAAGGCCCGCGCTGCGCTCCAGCGAAAACCGGCTTTTTGTGTTACCTGAAAATAGGAAGAGCCCGTGTTGTCACCGGTGTTAAAATCCGGAATTTTGGCAATGCCTTCCTGGGCAGCGGCTTCACGAAATGCTTCGAGAATATCCCAGCGAAGACGTTGCTTCTCTACGCGAAGCTCTCCCCGGCTGCCATGAAAGGGTGTCTCACCACCAAAATGGTTTTCAGATTTCCGAAAAAAGGGCAGAACATCGTCCCATCCCCACCCGACATTGCCAGCCTGCTGCCAACGATCATAATCGGCAGCCTGGCCTCGCATGTAGATCATGCCATTGATCGAGGAGCATCCTCCAAGAGTTTTGCCACGCGGGTAACAGAGTTCGCGATTATTGAGCTGCTGCTCAGGATCAGTTTTATAACACCAATCCATGCGCGGGTTACCCATACAGTATAAATAACCCACCGGGATATGGATCCAGATATAGTCATCTTTGCTTCCGGCCTCGAGGACAAGGACAGAATTATTTACATTCTCGGAGAGCCTGTTAGCAAGAACGCAGCCAGCGCTTCCTGCCCCTATGACAATATAGTCAAATTCTCCGAAGTCCTCAGGCATTACGCTTACTTTGACAGTCATATCCTGCCTCCTAAAGCATGCCTCAAATCATCCATATTACTTTCTGGGACTTGAGACTGATTGAGGTATAGGTATGGCTCGCTGTATGTGTAAAATTACTTTTTTGACTGTGTTCCAGTCCGAAATGGAATAGAAGATGGATTTTCGTACCCTGCGTGCTCTTATAGCCGTCGTTCGAGAAGGTGGATTCAGCCAGGCTGCGGCAGTCCTGAACACGACCCAATCCAATGTTAGCAAGACTATCAAGCAATTAGAGGCAGATGTCGGGATGCCTCTTCTGGAACGCATTGGACATCGTTCTATTCTCACGGATGCCGGTCAGATCATGTATTCGCGAGGTTTGCGTCTACTGGCAGATCGCGAAGACTTGAACCGGGAGTTGTCTGAGCTACGTGGAATGAAGCAGGGCACGCTTCGTCTCGGGATTCCGCCTATCGGCAGCACCCAGTTATTCGCACCGCTGTTCGCGGCTTACAGTAGCCGTTACCCAGGCGTAGAAATTAAGTTGATTGAACACGGGTGCATTGAGTTGGCAGAACTTTTGCAGGCAGGGGATATCGATCTCGGTGCGCTGTTGCTTCCACTAGACGACGCCTTCGACTGGCAGATCGTCAAAGAAGAACCGCTGGTAGCCATTGCTCCAAGAAATCATCCGCTCGGAACCCTGCCCTGTGTCTCGCTCGCAGATCTCGCAACAGAACCGCTTATTCTGTATTCAGAGGGCTTCCAGGTCAATTCGATTATTACCGATGCGTTTAGCGAGGCCAGGCTTACGCCCCGCATTCTGGCGCGTTCAAGCCAGATTGATTTCATTTGCAGCCTTGTCTCATCTGGTCTGGGAATAGGTTTTCTTCCTCAAATGATTGCAAACCGCCAGGCAAAGACGACCCGGGTTTTACGCCTGCAAAGAAACCTACCATGGCGCATGTCGCTCGCATGGCGACGCGGAACTTATTTGCCGCAAGCCGCCCAGGCATGGCTGCGCCTTGTTTCCGAACACTATCCTCAGGACCTACCAGGCTCTAACACCTGACGTCTCGCCCTTTTCAGGCGATTTGCACCTCTTTTTCGCATTTTTCTGCGACAGAAAGCGCTGCTTTTGCCTCGGCCTTTTCCTCTTCCTCGCGGCGCTGCGTATCGGCTGCCAGATCCGCCTCAAGGGCCGCCATGGCCTCGCGTTTCTCCTGCAATAGCGCCGCCTCCGGGAAGGCCAGACCCACACGGGCGCGGTAGCCGGGCAGCTTGCGCTCGGCTTCCTCCACCTGACGGCGCGCGTCCGCCAGTTCCGCCTCGAACCGCAACAATGCGTTCTCGATGCGGCTGACCAGCCCGACCGGGCTTGTCTCGCGGTCGAAGTCCATGCCGAGGATCCGCCCGTCCAGCACAAGACCGAGGGTCGCGTCCCATGTCTCCTCGCCGTCAAAGCGGGTGCGCCAGGTCTCGCACAGGATCTCGAAACCGCCGATCGTGCCGAGCGTCCACTTGCCTTTCTCCCCGGCCTTCGCGGCGAGACGGACCTGCGAGAGAAGCCACTGACCGGCCTTCTCACGTTCGGTCATCTGGACTTGTAACGGTTTTGTGCCGGTCAGGAAGTGCTTATGCCACTCTTGCTTCAAAAGCGAGTGGGCTGATACCGCCCAGATATGAATGGCGTCGACGTGGATTGTAGAAACCATTGATATACTGGAAGATGGCGGTGGTAGCCTGACGGCGGGTTGGCCAGTTCTGTCTCCAGAGCCACTCCGCCTTCAGGCTTTTGAAAAATGTTTCGACGGCAGCGTTGTCAAAACAGTTTCCCTTTCCGGACATTGAAGCCAGCAGCCCATGGGCCAGCAGCTTTTTCTGGAAATCATGGGAGCCATACTGGCTGCCACAATCGGAGTGGAAAATGCAGCCGGGCGCCGGGTTACGCAGCCTTACCGCCATATCCAGGGCACGGATGGCCAGATCCTTTTTCATCCGATCGCTCGCGGCCCACCCGATTACGCGACGACTGAACAGATCGATGACGACAGCGAGGTAGAGCCAGCCCTCGGCAGTCCAGATATAACTGATATCTCCCGCCCATTTCCGGTTGGGGCCTTCAGCAAGGAAATTACCGTCCAGAAGGTTGGCCGCAATGTCAGACTGGTGGTGGCTGTCGGTCGTCATCTTGTGGCGACGGGTGCGCACGGGCCGGATCCCGTTGGCCTTCATGAGGCGGCCAACGCGACGTTCCCCGACATCAAGCCCGGCTTCCCTGAGTTCCATGGTCATGCGCGGCCGTCCGTAGGGCCCGTTGCTCAGGGCAAAATGCTCACGGATATGCGTCAGCACCTTCAGATCGGTACGTTGGCGCTGGCAGGCCGGTCGGGATGTCCAGGTCCGGTACCCCCGTGCAGAGACCCGCAAGACCTGGCACAGCCTCTCGATTGGCCATTCATGCCGATGTCCGTGGATGAAGGCGAACCTCATGGCTTTTGGCTCGCGAAGAACTGGGTAGCTTTTTTTAGGATTTCCCTCTCCTCCCGTAAAATCCGGTTCTCCAGGCGAAGACGTTCATTCTCGCGGGCCAGATCAGCCTGAGGCCCTGATGCCGGCTCGTCCGGACGATAATTCACTATCCATTTCGCCAGAGTGGATTTGCCAATACCCAGATCGGCCGCAACACGCGTGCGTGACAACCCACTGCTCAACGCAATCCTTACGGCCTCGCGCTTGAAATCTTCCGTATGCTTCATGGTTCCGTCGGTCTCCTGATACGAGCTTAAAACGCTCAGATGACCGGCACAAAACCGTTACAAGTCCATTCCGATGGGTGCGTTTTCCGTTCCGGTGCGCACGGGTGGCAGGGTGCAGTATCATCCGCGCCTGATGCTGGCCCTTCTGATCTTCAGTTATGCGAACGGGCTGTTTTCCTCACGCCGGATCGAGCGGGCGACATATCGCGACATCGGGGTGCGCTTCGTGGCGGCGAACCTGCATCCGGATCATGATACGATTGCGACCTTCCGCCGGACGAACCGGACGGCGATTGAAGCTGCCTTTGCGCAGGTCCTGCTTCTGGCGCGCGAGACGGGCCTGCTGCGTCTGGGCGTGGTGTCGATCGACGGCACGAAAATCGATGCTGACGCATCGAAATACCGTTCGGTGCGCTACGACCGGATCAGGGCGTTGCGCGAACAGCTGGCGGTGGATATCGCGAAACTGATGGACCAGGCGGAGCGTGCTGACACCACGGACACGGATCCGCAGGCCCTGCCAGAAGAACTCGCCCGACGGGAAATGCTGAAAGCGAAGCTGGACGAAGCCTGCGCCCGGCTGGAAGCTGATGCCAGGGAGCAGGCTGAAACGGCACGTCCGGCCTACGAGAAGAAGAAAGCCACGTATGACGCGAAAACCGGGTGTCGTGGCAGGGCGCCGAAACCGCCGGACGATGAACCGCCACCCGACCGGCAGATCAGCCTGACCGATCCCGACAGCCGCCTCATGCGGCGTTCGGACACTCACGAGTTCCGGCAGGCTTACAATGCCCAGGCCGTAGTCTGCGCCGAAGGCAGCCAGCTGATCGTGACAACCGGCGTTGCCGCCCCGTCAGCGGATGCGCCATCCTTTATCGACACGGTGCTGTCGATGGAAGACACAATCGGTCTCCCGGAGAAGGTGCTTGCCGACACCGGTTACGCCAGCGGACAGGCGGTCCGGAAACTGCAGGAAAAGGGCATTGATCCGCTGGTCGCCATTGGACGGCCCTGTGCCCGCAGGCCTTACGACTTCCGACCCCATCCCGAAGCAAAGGAGCCACGCCGGATAACCGAACCCTGGCGGCTCGCCATGAAGGCGAGACTGGAAACCACAGAAGCCGGAGATGTTTACAGACTACGAAAACAGACCGTTGAACCGGTCTTTGGAATTATCAAAAGCATCATGGGGTTCAGAAGATTCAGTCTGCGCAGCCTTGCAAAAGTCACGACCGAATGGACACTCGTCGCTCTCGCATATAACTGCAAAAGAATGGCGCGGCTTCAGGCAGCATAAGCCGGGTCAGCCTTGGCGTTATCAGCCGCAAAATGCCCAACCCGACAGGCTGCTAGGAAACGTAATCGCTCGAGCAGAGATGTCCGCTTTTCAGTGTTCGTGACGCGAAGCGGGCAGGCGGCAGTCCCCAGTCACCCGACGAGTAGTCTTGTTCGTTCGCGCACCGCTTCCAGTTCTCTTTCGGAGACCCGACCTTTATGCTTTGCTCGTCTGGCGCGCCAATCAAGACTGCGAACCTGATCAGAGAGAACCACGCTTGTCGGCTCTCCTGTCAAAGGCACTTCAAAGGGATACCCTTTGATTTTTGTCGTTGTCGGGCAACAAACAATCATACCAGATTTTTTGTTGTAACTAACTGGCGAAAGCACCACAGCCGGGCGATGCCCAGATTGTTCACGCCCTGCCTGAGGATCAAACTCCAGCCAGACGATGTCTCCGCAATCTGGCACCCATGCTGACATTTACCAGATCTCTCCGCCAATTTCAGGCCCAAAACTCACTTCACCGTGACGGTTATCATCCGTGATGGCGGCAGTCAGGGTGTCCAGCGAAAGGACAGCAGGGTGAACCGGTTGAATGATGATACGCCCATCTTCTTCCCGGACATCAACAGCCTGATTGATCTGTAGGTGAACCGCTTCAAGGATATTGGCTGGTAGACGGATGGCAGCGCTGTTCCCCCATTTGCGAACGGTCCCATGCATTGGATCTCTCCTTTGTGTGTCTACATTGTAGATACACCTTCGGCCACTTCTGTTTCAAGCTAAAAGTAGCCAATGTCCGCTTCCAATGAGCCAGGTATGCAAACCGGACCTTCCGCTTCCCCCCCTAAACTGCCTCTCTGCACGGTGATAAGAGAGCAGACAGGCAGCAGTCGCCCTCTTCTCGGAGGTAGAGCCCACCAAGTGGAATTCCCAAAAGCGCACGTTTACAAATAGTTTGGTTGGCAGACATTAAGGGCCTGTATGGCGATCTCACCAAATTCCTGATTGCTGGCATTGATCGAGGCATGAAAAACCTTCCCGGCATTTTCGTTCGAATACCAGGCGGAGTGACTTGTTCCCCGCCCCTTCGATGCTGCCAGACGAACCTGATCTGTCTGCTCGCATTCCCAATCGGCAAAAACCAGAGCTGATTTCTTCCGGGCATCTCGCCAGTCCTTGAAGCCGTATGTCTCCTGAACACGCTCCCAGAATTCCATAAAGAGCGGACCAGATTTCTTATCTTCTGCGAGACCTTTGTCGCTCGGTAAGGGATATCCTCCCCATTCCATGAAAAGATCCCGACTTGTCTGAAGGGCCTTCTTAAGATTTTCTCCGATCCACTCGGGCGTAGCGTCTTTGCGATCAATGAACGTGGACCACCCGGTGACAGAGAAGAAGCTGCCCCCGCGATTATCCATGGAAATCACCGCAACATACTTCCGGGTGCGGATCAGCTGAGCGTATCGCACAATCCCGTTTTCGCCTGGAGCAACCATCGTCAGGCAATATCCTTCACTTTGAAATCAACCGTCTTTCCATCGAGAGCGACACGATCTTCTGCCTTTTGAAGTCCCAAGCAGATGGCCTTTTGCTGCAGGGTATTCGACACAGCACACGATAAGGCATCATCCCTTGATTGGTGAAGACGAAAGCGTGCCTGTCAAAGAGAGTTCGACCGTAGAAGACGTCTTCTATTTCTCTCTGGCTATCTGTTACCGGACCTTCTGCTTTCCCCCCAAAGCTGCCAGTTTTCTTAGGCCTATTAAGCGAACAAGCTGTAGTCGTCTTCTAACCGCTTTTGACGTTTATTGGCTTTATGCGGCGTCTTGCGCGAGAGCCGCACCCATACTGCACTCACAACCATCCGCGATATCGTTGTCTGGCAGCGGGTTTCCTCCGCTGCATCATCAAGGCCTCAGACTGGAGAAGCAGACATGACCAGAGTTCTTTATGGTGACAGCCGCGCCCTCGCCCGTGCCGAAGACCAGGGTTTCGTTCACTGTGTTCGCGACGACGCGTCTCTGGAGACGTTCCTCAAGGAAGGACGCGACACGATCCTGGTGCATGCAGAAAGCCCAGAAGGCGTGATCCGCCGCTACCCTCGCCTCGCGAGCGCGAACGTCACGTTCGAGGCAGCTGCCTGATCTGACGCTCAGAACGCCGGATCATACGCCGATCAGGGTTTCTATAGCCCCAGGCGTGTGATCCCGGCCCGATACAGACCTTCGAACAGATCCCCGAGCGCCAGGCGTCGTCGCAAGGTCAGGCGTCGTTGGGCCAGATGATACATCCGGTCGTGCAGCAGATGGCAGCGCTGACAAAACGCGCGCAGATTGCGCAGCCGGTTGCTGGTGGGATCATGATTCAAATGGGCCGCTGCCAGAACCACCTTCGTCTGTCGTATTTGCAGATGCTCGATCAGGTCCGGAGGCGAGATCCGCCTGCCCCGGCCATTGAACCAGTGCCCCGTCTCCGGATGCTTCCACCGGCCACCCGGCAGCACCTGAAGGTGATATCCATGCGGCCGGCCGCAGCGCTGACAGACACCCCCTGCCCGCTCGAACCTCACCTGCCGGCTCAGTTCAGGCCAGTTTGAGGGGTAGAGCGGCTTCAGTTCCGGTCGGATCGGCATTCAGTCTTCGTTAACACATTTCCGGCCTGCGTTGGACAGGGTTTGTTCCTGTGTCCACTGGCTGGCAGTGGCGGAACAGCATAAGCTGGCGGCCATGAACTCGTCTCTCGAACCTCAGTCCGATCATCAACGACATGTCGGTCAGCGTCTGCGGCAGGTCCTTGATGCCCTTCCCCTGCCCTATGTTGATGCCGCCACCGCTATGGGGGTTTCAAAGCAGGTGCTTCGGAACTGGATGGCAGGAGACAGCTACCCCTCGCCTTATGCGCTGTATCGTCTGAAATTGGCGCATGGCGTCAGCACAGACTTTCTCTTCCTCGGTGACAGCGGTGCGCTCCCTCACCGGCTTGCATACGCATTGCAGCAAAAGTCCACACCCGCACACTAAGCCGTTTCGGGCGCCCTGCTCTGACCCGGGCTTTGTGCTATCAGAAGGAGTAGGTTCAGGTTTCACGGAGGTTTTTATGCTCAGCCATATTCACATCGCAGGCTCGGCAAAGGCTGCCCGTGAGGCCCTCCTGGACCGGCTGGACCAGAAGACCCGACAGCAGCTTCCTGCCGGCAGTCTGGAAAACTCTGTCGCGCTCCTGTCCACCGGTCGCTTCTCCCCTCGCCTGTCTCTGGTCATTCGCGGCATCGAATACCGGCATAACGAATTTGCCGAGGACACGGTCCTGGCCACCAATGTGGAAACGGCTGAAGACGCTCTGGCGATTGCCAGTGCCCATCTAACCACCCTGCCCTCCGGGCACGACCTGGCGATCGCTCTGGACCTCGAACCCGATCCCATCTTCGTCGCCTGGTTCAAGCCAAAGGCGACCAAGCGGCCCAAAGCGGGATCGCAGGCCGTCACGCTGGCTCCACTGGCCTCTCCTCTGGGTCAGCAGTCTGCGGCGGTTCTGCTGTGGTTCGATGCCCTGACCGACGAGGCGCTGCCCGACTATGATGGAACGCTAGTCACGGCGGAGCGTGCCTCGAAAACCTATTCCCGGGCGGCGAAGGCAATGAACACACGCCGGACCTATCGCTCGGCCGTGCGCTCCTGGTGCGCATGGGCGGCAGGTCATGGGCTCCCTGCCCTGCCCGCCCGCAGCGAGGATGTCGCCGCCTATCTGGCCGACCTAGCCCTGCAGAAGAAGCGACCCGCGACGGTCGATCTGCACCGCGCCGCACTGCGCTATCTGCACCATATCGCTCAGGTTTCCGTCCCGACATCCCATGCCCTGGTGTCCGAAACTGTTGCCGGTATTCGCAGGACGTCGACGGGAAGCGCGTCCCGTCAGGTCAAGGGACTGACCTGGGACCTGTTGGGCGAAGTCATTGAACAGATCGATACCACCGAACTCGTGGGGATCCGCGACAAGGCCATTCTTCTGCTCGGCTTTGCCGGCGCCCTCCGACGGTCCGAAGTGGCGGCGCTGTGCCTGGAGAATGTGGCGCTCGATGATGACGGAATGCGGATCCGGCTGGACCGCTCAAAGGGCGATCGCACCAGTCAGGGTGTCGAGGTGGCGATCCCGAGGGGGATTACTGCCCTGTGTCCGGTCCGGGCCTATGAAGCGTGGCTTCGGAAGGCGAAACTGGCCGACGCCAAGGGACCGGTTTTCCGGCGCGTGTGGCTCCCGCCTGCTACCGAGGCCTGTCAGCCCCCTGCCCTGCCCGCCATGGGTTCAGAGGCGCTGTCTGACCGGTCTGTGGCCCGAATCATTCAGAAGCGCTGCCTTGATGCGGGACTGACAGGCGATTTCAGCGGACATAGTCTGCGCCGTGGCGCGATTACGACAGGCGCTCGTGACGGCACGGATCTGGTCTCGCTCAAACGCTTCTCCCGCCATCAGACCTTTGGCGTCGTGGAGAAGTATATCGAGGTTGAGGATGCGATGACCAAGCATCCTGGGCGAACCCGGTTTTAAAGCCTTTATCCCCAGATTTGCGTGGGCTTTTGGTGCGCTTGCGTGGGATCTTGTTGCAGCAGGGGAAACAGGAAATGACAGTTTCCCTCGTCTCTGGAAGTTATCCCGTGGGATCTTGGTGCACCTACTAATATATATCTACTAATAACCCCTAGTGGTTGTGCAACAAGAGTCCGCAGACAATTTAGCGTGGTAAGTTTCGTACAATCCCTGCTGAGACGATTGAAGGTGCATCAAAAGTCCACGGAGACATCCTCTTGAGACTTCGTCTAACATCACCCTATGAGCGATATACATAAACGCATCGAGGCCTATGGTCGCCAAGGCGCGCTCGATCTTACTTCAAACGACGCAGAACGGCGGGCTTTGGATGCGGCTCTAGAATTTCTGAGCGACGAAGATCCTTCTCTTGGGTTTCTATATTCAGGATGGTGCCAAACCGGCTTGCCTCATCGCCGATTAGACGATGACCAAATATGGCTCCTCGAAACTAGCTATGTCCGCCTAATGGTGGAACCGGGCTCGGTAAAACGCGACGGAGTGCCTGCTCGTATTGGGGTGCCGTACGGTTCTAGAGCAAGATTAATACTTCTTTTCTTGCAGACAGAAGCGATCAAAACAAATAGTCGCGAAATTGAGTTAGGAAAGTCTCTTAGAAGCTGGCTGAAAAGGCTCAATGTTCCCATTGGAGGGAAATCGATGAGGGACGTTAAGGAGCAAGCTACAAGGATTTCGCGGTGTCGAATGACGTTCGAGATTAAAGACGGGAATAAAATCGGCCTTATAAATCAAAACATAGTCGATACAGCTTTGTTTACCGACGAACACGATGGCGCACTTTTAGAAACCGTTCGCCTTTCTGAGAGCTTTTTCGATCAGCTGAAACGCCACCCCGTTCCGCTTCAGGAATCTGCTATCCGGGCAATTTCTAACAATTCGCAGGCTCTCGATATCTATTTCTGGCTGGTCTATCGATTGCACGAACGAGTAACTGTCCAAAAAGTCTCTTGGCCTGCTCTGAAAGCCCAGTTTGGTGCAAGCTACACTCACATGCGGAACTTCAAGATACGCTTCAGAGATGCGTTGCAAATCGCGCTAGCAATCTACCCAGAAGCTAGGGTGAGTATCGATGAGGATGGTGTCATCCTAGCCCCAAGTGCAAGTCCAGTTTCAAGACGGCTCCCGGGGAAGATATGATAGAGAAACGCAATTCCGGGTGACCGACGTATGCAACAAAAGTCCACGGCCTAGAGCCTTAACGGTGAGTGATGCAACGTTGCATCGGTTGCTGCTAAACAAAAAAACCCTTTTTGCTCTGTTGATGTTGACTTGTTGATGTTGAGTGTTGATCCTATCCTTTCGGTATGGAGACGCACACAATGCCCACGCTCAAAGAAATTAGAGAGCAGTTAGGCTTTTCACAGAGCCAACTAAAAGATGTCCTGAACCTGCGTTTGTGCAGGAGCTATGATCGGCATACGATTTCTCGGTGGGAAAACGGCAAACAACCTCTCCCTACCGAAGTGACGACGGAGTTAGAGACTCTGCTACATGGGGAAAAGCGTCAAACGACCATCATAACCTTCGCGAACCAGAAAGGGGGCGTAGGAAAAACCACCAGCGCTCTCAATGTGGCAGTCGCCCTTTCTAAAATGGGCTACCGCGTATTGCTGATAGACGTAGACCCCCAAGCGAGCGCGACTTCCGCCCTACTAGGTATGCACATTGTGCCGCTATACCGCCAAGGTAGAACGCTGGCTCACGCTCTTCTTAAAGATGCGCCAATAACCGACTGCATTGTTAAAAAAGGACTGGTCCACGGTACCGACGTCGAAATTCCAGTCGATTTCTGCCCCAGTCACATTGACCTCGCTGAGGTCGATATCCGCCGCGAGCCTGGCACCGAAGGTTTGCTAAAAGATGCGATTGCCCAAGTGCAGGACGAATACGAGTTCATTATTCTAGATTCCCCCCCCCATCTTGGTTTTCTTACCTGGATGGCTTTAGCTGCATCCAACACAGTGTTTGTCCCAGTCAGAACTGAGCCTTATGACGTTATGGGCGTTAACCTGATTCTCGACACCATTACCAAGGTAAATCGCCGCAGCAATCCGCGGTTACGTTTGGGAGGAGTGTTGCCAACACAGTTTGTCCAAAACCAATATGTAGACGTCGGGATCGTGGAGCACCTGATTAACGTGATGGGTAATCGCGCGCCAGTTCTTGAGCCTGTTCCGTCTAGTACGTCGTTTAGCAATGCAGCCTGGGCATCCAAGATTCCAGTTGAAGCGGCGCCTCGAAGTCCTGCTGTCAGAGTATATGTGCGGCTAGCGGAGGCTATCGCAGGCCGACGCTCCTTCATTCACGCTGCGTCTGCCCTTGGCCTCGAAGCCGTTGAAGGAGAGGCACTATGAAGCGGCCTTTTAAGCAACGGCCTCCCTCTGCCTTTTCTCAAACTCATTCAGAAATTATGAGTCAGGTTGATGCACCGTTTTTGGGTGAAGGTAAATTTCGGCACTCATTCGAGGCTGGGATCGACAAGATCTCACCTGATCCAAACCAGCCTCGGCGAAGTTTCGATCAAGCTGCCTTAGACGAACTTGCTGAATCGCTGAAGGCGCAAGGTCAGCTGCAGCCAATCCTCCTCCGACAAGACCCATCCCATAGGGACATGTGGATTGTTGTTGCAGGCGAGAGGCGCTGGAGAGCGGCCAAATTGGCTGGCTGGACCTCCATCTTGGCGGTTCCTCACGAGGGTAACTCCACGTCAGCGGCGCTGATGGAAAACCTGATGCGAGTAGACTTGAGCCCGGTCGAAGAGGCTCGCGGAATAAGAAACTTGCTGGATCACAATAACTGGTCTCAACGGAAGGCAGCCGTTGAACTTGGAATGGATCAGGCGCGGATAAGCAGAGCGATACGTGTACTAAGCCTTCCAGAGGAGTTTCTCGATTTGGCTGGGAAATCAGCGGTACCGATGAACGTGCTTGTCGGAATTGCTCGCGTGGATGACACAGCGCGCCGCGAAGGCCTTATGAGAAAAGCGTTAGCAGGTGAACTCACAGTTGCATCTCTGAAGAACAATAATGCAGCTGAAGAAGTTCAAATGGAAAAGGCGATCGCACAAGGGTCTGATAGGAGGCGACGTCTTAACATAACCAAGACGGCGCCGAAAATCATAGAGATGCTCCGGCAGGCTGGGGAGAATAACACAGAGTTTAGTACGGCCGATATCGCTGCGCTTCGGTCACTATACGAAGAGCTTTCCAAACTGGTCGGATAGCTCCATCTGGGTGATGCAACGTTGCATCACCCTGCTCTCCCTTGCCGAGCGAGACCACGGCGGAGGGTAAAACAGGCAAAAGCATGAAAAGCCAAGAGGGAAAACAAGGCGCTGCCTGTCAGCCGCCCGTGCTGCAACAGGTGGGTCGCCGTCTGTCCTCCCCATGCTCGCCGGCTGCGCCGCCTGCGCGTGGGTGTGGGTGACGCCGATCCTGCCGCTGCGCAGCACTGTTGCACCCCGGTCGCCCGACACGCCGTCGCAAGGATGTTTGAAGAACCAGAGATGGATCGAGCATCATGCGACGCTACCAGTTTCCCTATGTTCCAACCCCCCGTGGCCGGCCTCCGATGCGCTGGACCGACACGCAGGAGCCTACAACCTGCCGCCGCTGCAACATGCACTGGGAGGACGGCGATCCCGCACTCACGATTGCCTGCACGGGCTGCGGCGCTCCTGCGGATGAGCCGTGCCGCCGCAGCTCAGGTGGCAATGAGCGTGTGTGCGCCTGTCGCGACGAAGCCGCCGTGCAGATGGGGCTGCTGACACGTTGTGAGGGACTGACCTGGGACGGTCGCCACGAAAAGCCGCTGCTGCTGCGGGAACGCCCGATCGCCCACGCCCTGATGTGCCGCTCGGTGCGGACAGGCGCCCCGGTCAGTCGGTGGACGTCATGAGCCCGGATCTCGCGTCCTATGACAGCATCATTGTCGCAGTGTCCGGGGGCAAGGATGGCACGGCCTGTCTGCTCGCCCTGCTGGAAGCCGGTGCTCCGGCCGAACGCATCGAGCTGTGGCACCACGATGTGGACGGGGAGGGGGGATCCTTCATGGACTGGGCCTCCACCGCTCCGTACGTCGCAGCCCTGGCCCGAGACTTCGGACTGCCACTCTATCGGTCCTGGCGTGAGGGGGGCTTCGAGCGCGAGATGCTGCGCCACGAGATGCCGACCGCACCCGTGGTCTTCGAGACCCCGCAGGGACGCGTCGTCGCCGGCGGGCAGGGCCCGAACGGAACCCGGCTGCGCTTTCCCCAGATCTCGGCCAGCCTGTCCGTGCGCTGGTGTTCGGCAAGCCTCAAGATCGACGTGGCGGATCGCGCCCTCCGCGGACAGGACAGGTTCCTCAACTGCCGTACCCTGGTCGTGACAGGCGAGCGTGCCGAAGAAAGTCCCGCACGGGCTCGCTATGCGGCCTTTGAGCCTCACCGTACCGACACGAGAAACGGGACGCGGCGGCGTCGGCATGTCGACCACTGGAGGCCGGTACATCAGTGGTCCGAAGCAGAGGTCTGGGCGATCCTGAAGCGCTGGCGCGTGATGCCGGCCTATCCGTATCAGGTCGGATTTTCGCGTCTGTCCTGCTCGTTCTGCATCTTCGGCAATGCAGACCAGTTCGCCACCCTGAAATGGATGGATGCGAACCGGTTTGCGAAATTGAACGGATATGAAAAGGAATTCGGCTGCACGATCAAACGTGACAGGGGGCTCGAGCAGATGTCGTCAGAAGGGACGGTTTATCAAGTGGCCCGGTCGCGGCCCGATCTGGTCGCAGCCTGCCTGTCAGACCGCCCGTTGCAGACGGTTCTGGCAGAAAACTGGAGCCTCCCGGCCGGTGCCTTTGGTAACGGGGGAGGACCCGTCTAGTTTCAGGCGCGGGCCGGACGGCCCCGCCGTTTTTCGGGGAGCTTCTTTACCGGAGGGAGGTCTTCTTCCTGAGGCGCAGAGGATCGGTTCCTGGAGCCCAGGCCAATTTCACGTGCAAGAGCCGAGCGCTGTGCGGAATAGCCGGGAGCGACCATCGGATACTCCGAGGGCAGACCCCAGCGGGCCCGGTATTCATCAGGTGTCATATTATACGCCGTCTTGAGATGACGACGCAGCATTTTCAGCTTTTTCCCGTCTTCGAGACAGATGATGTAGTCCGGGAAAACCGACTTCTTCGGATTGACCACGGGAACCGGGGCGTCCTCGACCGCGGCCTCGGGGGCCGTCGGAACGGTCAGGGCCGAATGGACGGAGCGGATCAGGCCCGGGAGCACATCGGGCGCGACATCGTTTCTTGAAAGATAGGCGGCCACGATTTCGGCCGTCAGGGAACGCAGGCCAGAGTGAGGGGACTCTGTGGCGGGTGTCAGGTCAGTCATGAAATCCCTCAGTGTAATGATGGTGAGCTGTAAATCGTTTCTGTGAACGCTGACTGCAAGTCAGCCACGACAATACATTACTCCGATTAACAGCGTCTTCACACTTGCAGCACGGTTTTTTCAGACCTGCAGAAGCGGCGAAAACGTAAGCGTCCGGAGATGACACGCTGCGATCCTGCGTGAGATGTGCCTTTATCGTGCCTTCACTACGGGTATTGGAGTGTCATGATGAATCGGGAAGAGGTTTGGCGAGACCGGCTTGTCCTGTTTGCTGAGAGCGGGCTGACGCAAACTGCTTTCTGCAGCCGCCATGGTCTCAGTGCCAAAGCTCTTCGTCTCTGGGCGCGCCGGCTTGGTTTTGTCTGGCCGCCACCGATCAAGGCGTCGATTTCGGACGGGACATCAGGAGAACGGGCTAAGGAATTCTCTGGCTCGTCTAGGGCGGATCTTGCCATCCCGGTCGGGGATCTGAAAAGTCTTCTGGCCGTCCGGGTGCGTAAGACATGGACGCCCGAAGAGAGTTTGGCGCTTCTGGTCGATGCCCGGCAATCAGGGATGTCGCTGGATCGCTATGCCAAAATGAACGGTCTGACACCCAGTATGCTGTATCGTTGGCAGAAACAGTTCGCAGATCAAATCGCAGAATGTCCGGCTGATCCCCTGGCACGTCAGCCGAAATTTGCCGCAGTTAAGATCGACGACACCCCTTCCACGCCACAACAGGCACCCCAAACACAAGCCTCTCCGCTTGTCTCGAAAGACAGGCAAAACCCCGGAGCACAGATTGAAATCGTGCTGCGCAATGGGCGTATCCTGCGGATCGCCACTCCGATTGACTTTGACGTGATGACCCGACTGGCGGATGCGCTCGAGGCTGCGGCATGATCACCCTGCCACCCCATGTCCGGGTCCATGTGGCCCTGGGCTACACCGATCTGCGCAAGGGGATCGACGGGTTGTCGGTGCTGGTGCAGGAGACGCTGCGGGCCGATCCGTTCAGCGGGCACGTCTTTGTGTTTCGCGGCCGAAAGGCCGGACTGATCAAGCTGTTGTATCACGATGGCAACGGCATGTGCCTGTATGCCAAGCGCCTCGATCAGGGGATCTTTACATGGCCGGTCACGCAGGCCAGCCCCGGAGAACCTGCGACAGTGCTGCTCACCCCGGCCCGATTGTCGATGCTTCTGGAAGGGTTGGACTGGCGAGCACAGGCCCCCGCGCGACGCATGCTGATGGCAGGGTAAAACGCACCGATTTTTCTTGCACAAACCCGCAGAAAACTGGCATTTTATAGACATGCGGATTGCCCTCGACAGCCTGCCGTTTGACCCGGTTACCCTGCAAGCCATGGTGCGGGATCTGGCGGGTGCAGTCGATGAGGGGCAGATCGAGATTGATCGCTTGCGGCAAATGATCCGGGAGTTCCAGCGCGCCCGGTTCGGTCGTCGCGCCGAGACACTCGAACCCGACCAGCTCCTGTTGACGCTGGAGGCCGATGCTGACCAACCGCCCCCTATGACGCCGATCTCCGCGACGCTACCGGACATCAGCGGCACAGCGCCGATCGTAAAACCACCGCATCGCAAAGCCCTACCAGAACACCTGCCACGCACGGACGTGACGATCCTGCCCGACGTGACAGCCTGCCCGTCCTGCGGTGGCGCATTGTGCGACGCAGGCACGACCGCCAGTGAAATGCTGGACTGGGTTCCGGCCTCGGTGCGGGTTGTGCGGATCAATCGGCCCAAATGCGCGTGTCGCGCCTGCGGGACGCTGCATCAGGCTCCGGCGCCTGAGCGCATCACTGAAGGGTGTCTCGCCACTCCGGGTCTGATCGCGCATGTGCTGACCAGCCGCTATTGTGATCATTTGCCGCTGTATCGACAAAGCCAGATGTTGGCACGTCACGGTGTCGCTCTCGCGCGTTCCACGCTGGCCGATTGGGTCAAGGCCGCCGCCTGGTGGCTGGCCCCGCTGCGCGACCAGCTGATGAACCATGTCTGTGCCGGAGAACGGGTCTTCGCGGACGATACCCCACTGCCCATCCTTGATCCGGGACGCGGCCGCACCCGAACCGGACGGCTCTGGGCCTACACGCGCGATGACCGCCCTTTTGGTGGTAAGGGCCCGCCCGCTGTGGTGTTTTATGCGACACCAGATCGCACCTCTTCTTGGCCAGCCCGCCATCTGAAGAGCTATCGCGGCATTCTGCAAGTCGACGGTTATGCCGGGTTCGAGCAGCTGACACGGGACGGAAGAATTCATCTGGCGGCCTGCTGGGCGCACACGCGTCGCAAGTTTTATGAGCTGCACCAGACGGGATCGCCAATCGCAACCGAGGCTTTGGTGCAGATCCGGTCTCTGTATGAGATTGAGGCATCCCTTCGGGGGTTGGCGCCCGATCAACGCAAAACCCTTCGGGAGGAGCACAGTCGACCGCGTGTTGAGGCGCTGGAGCTCTGGCTCCGACAAAAACTGGCTTTGCTGCCCTCCCGTGCCAGACTGGCAGAAGCGATCCGCTATGCGTTGAACCGCTGGGACGATCTCGCGCGGTTTATCGAGGACGGGCACATAGATCTCGACACCAATCCGGTGGAACGGACCATTCGACCTGTCACGCTTGGCCGCAAGAATGCTCTGTTCGCGGGCAGCGAAGGTGGCGCCAACCGGTGGGCCATCGTGGCGTCACTGATCGAGACAGCCAAGCTCAATGGGATCGAGCCGTTTGCCTGGCTGCGTGACGTGCTGACACGCATGATCGACGGACATCCAGCCGCACGTATCAGCGAACTGCTCCCACTCCCTCAAAGCGCCAAAAGCTGATTTGAAGAAATCCAGAAGGTCAACTTTAGCGCCAAATTAAGAGAAAGCAGACGTTTCCGCCAAACCCGAAGTGGTTCAAAACAATCGCCGTCTATTATCAGCAATGATCAGGCACGTAGGTCAGATATTTTGCTTCTGAGGGCAGGTTCATCGTCGCGCGACGCGCGTCCAGAACCTTAGAGTCAGAACCGCCAGCATCCATTGAGTGTGGCGCGAAATGACCATTTTTACACGAGAGTTGTGATCCGTAATGCTGCGTGCCGATGGTGGCGAGGCCGACCCTGTCGAACATCAGCGCGTAATCCGCACGGGAAAATTTTCCCGCACGCATCAGTGGCTCAATCTGCCGCAATGTCAGCACCTGAAGCGCCGGATCGGCATCCGCATGTTGCACCATCAGCCACATCAAACGCGGGACTTTCCCGCCCATTTTCGTTAAAGCCGGCCAACCATGCGCTGTGACAACCCCGCGAGCCCAATGGCTGTTGTCCCAATCTGTATCGATCATCGCTGCAACGATACGGTGCAACAAGGCTTTGAGAGGTGGCCCCGTCCGTTCGGACAGTTTTGTGGGCCTGATAAGCTATAGCCGGTTGTTGTCATGCCGCCTGTTTGACGGCGTTGCTGTTGGCCATCTGGTTTGGGGTTAACCCCAAACCAGATGGCGTCGGCACGTCATGATACGCCTCGTCAGGCGTTCGTCCAGCCAATGCTGAATGTGGACGTTGCCCGTTGTAATGCGCGATCCATGATGTGAGCCCGGCCCGTAGTTCCGAACCGGTCTCAAACGCGTGCAGGTAGACGCATTCGTATTTCAGGGATCGCCACAGGCGCTCGATGAAGACATTGTCCAGCCAGCGTCCCCGCCCGTCCATGCTGATGCGGATCTGACGCTTCTCCAGCACCTCGGTGAACCGGGGGGTCGTGAACTGCGAGCCCTGGTCGGTGTTGAAAATCTCTGGTGCGCCGTAGTGGATCAGGGCCTCCTGCAACGCCTCGATGCAGAACTCGGCATCCATCGTGTTCGACAGCCGCCAGGACAGGACCCTGCGCGAGGCCCAGTCCATGATGGCCACGAGATACAGAAAACCCTTCCGCATCGGGATGTAGGTGATATCGGAGCACCACACCTGATTGGACCGATTGATCACAAGATCCCGCAGCAGATAGGGATATTTTCGATGAGCCGGATGCGGCACTGTCGTGCGCGGCTTCTGGTAGATCGCCCGCAGCCCCATGATCGTCATGAGCCGGCGGACACGCTTGCGCCCGACATCATGCCCCAACCTGCGCAAATGCCGGGTTATCTGCCGCGACCCGTAATACGGCGTCTCCAGAAACTGCGCGTCGATCAACCGCATCAGCGCGAGGTTCGCGTCGCTCTCCGGCACGGGCCGGTAGTAGACGCCTGACCGGTTAAGCTGCAACAGCATGCACTGCCGCACCACGGAAAGCCGAGGCCGTTTCAGGTCAATCATTTGCCGCCTCTGATCACGCCCAACCGAACAGAGGCATCCCGCAAAAAATCCCGTTCCACCAGCAATTGCCCAATCTTGGCGTGAAGCTTTTCCACATCAGCCGGACTGGCCGCCGTCTCCGGTGTTGCCTTGCCAGAGAAAATGCCCGCCATGCCCTCAACTGCCTGGCGCTTCCACTGGGCAATCATCGTCTGATGCACGCCGTGCTTCGACGCCAGTTCCGAAAGCGTCTGCTCGCCCCGGATCGCCTCCAGCGCGACCCGCGACTTGAACTCGCCCGAATACCTCTTGCGCGTAACCTTACCCATAAATCCGTCCTCTCTCAGGCCGGTCTATAGCTTACGCCCCTGTCTGAAAAATGGGGTCCACCTCTCAATTTGTCTTTGTTCGTTTTATTGAGCAGGATCAGCGCAAAGTACACTATCCGAGAACTCCCAGATAACCGCCAAAATCTTTCGGACGTCCTAACGGCTCGACTACCTGTCGTCGGGAGCCTTCTGGCCTTAAGCTGGACCCTCGATAGACTTCCTGAAATGGCTCCTAACGGCATCGCGATCCGGCCGGTTTCTCGTGGCAATTTCGACCACCAGAATCAAAATCCGTTTAAGCAGGATCTCCAGTTGGCAGCTCTTCCTCCGCGAGGATGTGCAGTTGGGAGACTTTTGTTTTTTACGAAATCTCTTTTGAAGTTCATTCCCAAACCAGGAAAACTCGGGGGAATATATAATTCTCTTTTCTTCAAAAAAATTTGGAGGGAGAGCGAGCGATAATCCCGCCCCCGCAATCGTCAGCGCCACAACACTAGGACCTGTTAGGTCTTGATGTAGTCTTCTGTAGCAGCGATGAGGATGACGGAAAGAAAGAACGCGGCTGTCTTTTCGTATCGGGTCGCGACAGCCCGCCACTCCTTGAGCCTTCCCCACAGGTTTTCGACCAGATGCCGGTGTCTGTAAGCCCATTTTGGACAGACGACTTCCGGATCATTCTTCCCTGGCGGGATGACAGGACGAGAACCCCGGTTCCAGAGATATTCACGGAATTTATGCGAGGCATATCCACGGTCACAGACGACATAGGTCGGTGGGTTTGGCAGATCGTCGAGCAGGGCATAAGCGGGTGGCAGTTCAGGTGGTGTGCCTGTCCGGGCGACTGTGTGAAGGACAGCGCCCTGCCATGTCCATCCGCGGCTACGCAGACCTTGGTGCCAATGCCTACACGTGAGTGGCCAAGCGCCCCACGATCTCTGCGGCGTCCACTGTGTCTCCTTTTTTGGCGGCCCCGGCCGCCTTGTGCTGGGCACGGATCGTCGTGCCATCGAGAAAAACCATGCCGCGGGCCTGATCTTTACCTTTGACCTTTTCAAAGAGGTGCTGCCACCCCCCAAGCTTCGACCCGCGAATGAACAACTGTGCGGCAATCTGAACATGGTCGCGAACAATGTCGCGCAGACCGTCAGCGTCCCACCCAGCAAAGCCTGCTGACGCCAGGGGCCTTCGTTGCCTGCAGCTTCCGCAGGTTGCCAGCCCGTCTTGCGCGGCAGATTGCCCAGGAGCGCTTCCAGATAATGCTCCGCTGAGACCGCAACCCGACCCGGACCAAACAGGGGACGTATTTTTTCCTTGACCGACCGTAATCCCTCAACCGTCAGCGACAGCGTCTCTTCAACAGACGCGCCACCTGTCATCCTGTTCCGTTCCATACCAATACATGGACTCATATCTCGCATCAAAACACTACTGTAGTGCTAGGCAAGGCAAAGACACGGCGTAAGTACGGCATAGATAGAGCTTCTTCATAGACCATTGCACCATTGGTGCGCACGCCTGTAACCTACAAAAAGGAGCATGATTTCACTGTTCCCGGTACGGGAATTTGATAGGCTTTAACATTTTTTGTCTTCTCCGATTGAAGGCGACGCAGGAGTTTGGGAAATTCGAACGATGATAAAAATACCTTGCACTGCGCGGTATTAAATAGATAATTACATTGTACCGAAAATAATAAACAAATTGAGGTAACATGTCATATAAACATAAGATATGGTTTCTTGCTAAGAAACCATTATTACTATTAGCTTCTATTTATTTCTCTACGTATGCAAATGCAAGCGAAAGGTCCTGTGTTGACAAAAATATAGAGAATTGTGATCCAATTAATTTAATGACTGATCTAGGATCAGATTTGCCCAAAAGAGTAGAAAACTATAGTAAAATTTTTGGTAACGACGTGAGTTTTTATCCTATCAATCACGCATCACATCATTATGATGGTGAAAAAATAACTGACGGAATAGCAAAAGTTTCGCAAAATACCCAGTTTAGTAATAATATCAAACTAAATTTCATTGAGCTAAGAATTGAAAATCCGCCATATGTAAGTGAAGTTTATTTTCAGTTCGATAATAGAGAAAAATATAATTGTTTGCCTGCTTCAACTATAAAGGATAAGTTTTTAAATCATTATGAAAACATTGACGAAAATAAATTTTATTATAGTTATGAATTAAATGTTATGCTGAAGATGTCGTTGGATAGTAGGAGAGGACACTTGTGTGTTTCTAATATAGATATGCGACATATCGTAAAAACAAAGAAAATAACTCCACAATAGTATCGGCCGTGAGAGAAGCTACGCTCAGGGCTCATTGCCAGAACATGACGGTTACGACGAGACAGATGACTGAGAAGAAGACGGTCGGGCATCTGTCGTAGCGTGTTGCGACCCGCCGCCAGTCCTTGAGCCTTCCGAACATGATCTCGATACGATTGCGGTGTTTATATTTTCTCTTATCGTATTTGACTGGTTTTCCGCGGGATTTCCGTTCTGGAATGCAGGGCTTTATACCTTTCTCTTCCAGGGCGTCCCTGAACCAGTCGGCATCATACCGCGATCTCCCAGCATCCATTGTGCTGCGGGAAGAATGTCCAGCAGGACAGAGGCACCGGTATAATCGCTGATCTGTCCCGCAGTCATGAAAAAGCTCAGCGGTCATCCGTTCTGATCGGTGATCGCATGCAGCTTGGTATTCATCCCACCTTTTGTCCGTCCGATCAGGCGGCCCGGAGCCCCTTTTTTAGCCGCCGGCTCGAAGTCGAGCGGCGTGCCTTGAGATAGGTCGCATCAATCATGATGGTTTGGGGCTCTGCCTTTCCGGCAGCCAGACCGTCCATCATCCGGACGAAGATCCCCATGGCGCCCCAGCGCTTCCTAGGGTTGTAGAGCGTCTTGTGTGGACCGTATTCCCGGGGCGCATCACGCCAGCGCAGACCATTGCGGTTCACAAAAATGATGCCGCTCAGCACACGGCGGTCATCAACGCGTGGTTTGCCGTGGCCCGTGGGAAAGAATGGCCGCAGACGCTCCATTTGTTCGTCCGTCAGCCACTACAGGTCGCTCATCTTCAGTCTCCTCACAGAGCCTGAATCAGTTTTTCGCAATCAAACCAATGGGGCCTGAGCCTAGGTGGGACTAACCAGGCCGTTATTGTAGAGGCTGTCTAATCGTACCGTTACTGTGTCCATAGTGGAATCAGTAACGGTACGAAAACAAAAGCAGAGACGAGATGATGCCCAAGGGCGTGCAAAGTGATATCGAGTTCTTAGATATAAAAACAAAGTTTCCGATTGTCACCGCCAGAGACTTTAAGTAACTTCCGGTTACATAAATTTCAGAAGGTTCGAACAATGACTGATAACTCCTTTTTTGCGTCCCTTACCCCTGATGCTCAGAAGGAGACGAACCTGTTATTGGGTGGCGGGACAGTCGGGTCGTCAGACCAGCATCATGCGATCACTGGGATGCCGTCGGAAAGTCAGACCAATGAGCTTTTCTCAGGGACCAACTCAGGAAGCAGTAAAGGGGCGAGCAGCAGCGATTTTGGAAGCAGTTACGACTATCATCAGAACAGTCCTGCGGCCCAAACGGCAATCGAGAAATTGCAGGGTCTTTCCAGTGCCGGATCGCAAACGACAACAGGCTATATGAACGCCGCTTCGCCGTCCGACATAACGGTGGACAATAAAAGCGCTTTATCGAACTCTCCCGCCACAGACGGGGGAAAGACAACAGGGGCTTTTCTGAACCGCGCAGCATTACCGACAGTCAGTTTGTACAGTGCAAGCTATGATGAACCCGGCAACGGCGGGAGTTCGTCTTCGGGCGGGGATAGCGGTGGTGGGAGTGCAAGCAATCCCTCGCTTCTCCCTGCCGGCCCGACTGGCGCGGCACTGGCCGACAGCATGAATAAGATATTTTACAATAGTCGCGACCAGATTGCGCATGACTATCACGGGGGAAGCCTGACGCAGGCGGAAATGAACTCCTGCTATAGCGAAATGGATCATCTCATCACCCACAAACATTGGGCCGGATTTGATGCCCTGCATCATGTAGAAGTTGAGATAAGTCGGTGGGCCGCCCTGTATGAAGACGCTTTCTTCGTGCGGGATGCCCGTGAATGCTAAATCATAGTCGACATGAGACGGGTTTTACTTCGTCCCATGTCGCTATATATAGTAATTCTAACGGTAACTTTTACGATACACAGAGCATTTACGGGTTAATTTGAGGTTTCCCACCAAGTTTCCCGGTAAGGAACTGTGCCTCTCCGTTACCAAAAGACCAGTCGTCATCCGTATTACTGACGAAATTAACCATGACATCGCTTGGAGCGATTCCACAACGTTGCTCCAGATATTCGCAGAGAAGCTTGTAAAACATCACTTTCTCTTCCTGCGTTCTGGGGCGTGTGGTGACAGACACGATCATGACGTCTTTCGTCCGTGCGATCCCCAGTCCTGTGTCCTCAATGCGCGCCAATTCCGCGCGG
>NZ_AGQV01000016.1 GCF_000234355.1 Gluconobacter morbifer G707
GTCGGAGCGGTCCCTCTCCCCGCCAGGAAAAGCCAAGACAGCGCGATTCCTGGCGGGTCTGTACGAACTGTTAGAGATTTCCCGATGGTTGGATGCGGGTGAGCCCACATTTTCCACATTGCGCTTCGATCCCTTCGCCTGGCCAGTTCGGTCAGGAATGTTTTCCCATTTCCAGTGAGCAAAGCTTGGAGAAGGATCGCGGCGCAATTACAAATACATCAAGATAGAATATGTCACACAGTTACAGACATTTATTTTTGTTTTATAATTATAATAATTTGTAACGCTTGCTTGGCGCTATTTATAAATGAACGGAAAATATTAAGCTTGTAAAAATCTCACTCATTAGGTCGGTAGAGCTTGAATATGGACGTTGCAAATACGGATGTTCCGAGAGCGTTTAGCGACGCTGAGACCTCTTGGTCAGATCCACTGTGGCGTGATGCCTGGCTGGGAGTGGCGCCGCACCTGATCCGTGGTGACAAGATCCTGCTCCCGGAAGGCAACTGGCCTGACGCCGATGACGTCGAAATACGCACGTATCGTTATGCTATCGACATAGCTGATGCGACAGTTCTGTTTCTCTACAAAGCGCGTATCGCAGGTATTTCCCATGCAGTTTTAAAAAAAATCTATGCAACCTGGAAACCAATTTTTGCCAATGAGGTATTTGCTTGCTTTGTGCGACGCGGTCGCTGGTCGCTCTTTCAACAAAAGAAGCAATATTCTTTACATTACCGAATCGTAGAACAATATCTGAATGCACGGAAGTTACGCCGTTGCAAAGAAACAGTCTTTTTTGCACATATCCCTAAGACTGCTGGCACGACTGCCTGGGAAGCCGTTGCGACTTCAGTGCCGTCCAAACTCTATTGTGAAAGCTATGAAGCTCTTGTTTGCCATCCAGTGATAGCAGCAAACTTCGACCTGGTGGGCGGTCACGTCCCTTTACCAATTCTTGCCCGTTTCGCCAGGTCCAATGATCGTTTCGCATCGATTTTACGGGATCCACTTGCGCGTTTTCGGTCTGCATTTTTGCATGCTCGTCGGGCAAATGAAGATTCGCGGACCTTTACCGATAGCATGCGCTTGATGCGCGAGACCTCTCTTGCAGATTTTCTTTCCCACCCTGATGCCCCGATGGAAATATGCCAGCAAACGATTATGCTCGGGTTCGCATTCGACGAAATTTATAGCCCAAAAGTAGAGCAGAAGATTTTTGATCTTGCCCGTTCAGCCGTTGAAGATGAAGGCAATTTCTTTGCCACCACGCGCCGATTGCCGCAGTTCATTGACACTATGCGCACGGCATTAAACTTGCCTTTGCTGGAAAAGGAGCAACCAGCTCGCAATGTAAGCGACCATATTGCTCAGACCAGAGATATTGAGGAATTTGAGGCATTCATACCGAAAATTCGTGAGATGCTGACGATGGAACGGGCGCTTTATGATCTTGTTGCTCGTAAGGAGGATCGCTGACAGTTCTGGACAGCGTTTTGTCTACCGATGATGGAACGGTGTGGCGGTCATGTCATGAGTTAACGTGCCGGATAATGAGTAGGCGTTCATTGTTCCTATTCTTTCTTCCCCGAGCATAACCGTGGGGCATGCTCAGCCAGAGACAATCGCCTGTTCATCAACAGCATACGGCATGTCCTGCGCACCCTGCTGTCTTCACCGCTCGGCTCAACCGGTAAGCGTGTGATCGAGACGACAGAAAAAAGCCTTCTACAGACGCGCGAGTCGGTACAGGCGGAAAGCGTCTGGATTACCCCGAACGAATCAGCAGGCCGGATAAAATGCCGGATATAAAATCCACAGACACGCAATTCAGCGCAGTATCCCTAGGGTTTTCTTGGGTGTGAGGAAGTTTTGTAAACCGAAGGACAAGGTTCAAATCCCACTCCCGACACCACCAATACTTCAAAATTCCCGTTCTTTTGGAAACGCACAGGTCGGGCGTTGTACACATAAACCCAGATCATTTGTCCAAGGCGCTTCGAGCAGCAGGAAAGAACTTCGAGGCTTCCTCCGCCCCGTTGCGTCCACAACGCAAACCACCACAGAGTGTCTTCTACCAGTCTGAAGGCGTCAATCGACGTAAGAAATCCGGCATCCTGGCTGAAAACGCGAAAGCCCTCTCCCGCCTCAGGCGTTCATGAAAAGGCCGTTCGGATTAAACAATCCGGGCGGTCGTTTACATCATTGCAATACCGACGAGGATGCCCAGAATGGACAGTCCCGCCAGTACACACAGGGGGAACATGATGCTGGAGAAAAAGGATTCCGTCTCCTCCGTTGCATCAAGAGCAACCTCGTCTTCGACGTCATCTTCCGGATCGTTCTGATCATTCATATCTGCACGGTAAGCCAAGAACGCTCCCGAAGGAAGAAAAAGCGGCGACCGGATCGAGAAGACAGCTCTAGGCTGAGGGTGGTCCAGCTTCGGAACGGGCACATCCACATAAAGATTTCACGAATCTCTGGACTCTGTGGATTCCTGACAGTATTGAGGCGGCAGGACGTCTGGGCGGAGACTCCGCATGCTCTGTGAGAACAGTCCCACTAAAAGAAAATTCCCACCAAAATCAAAAAGTTATACCGATTCTACCTAATGGAATCAGATCAGAGCGCCTGCTCAAATCTGTACATCAGACCTGTGGATAACTTTGTTGATGAAGGATGCGATCCTGTGAATCCGGACACATCCAAGCAGACTCTTTACAGAAGAAATCGTTGAAGATCAGAGATCTGTCCCGGATTGGTCTATCCACCGGTCCAGACAGGATCTATCTGACCGTCGGAGAGCCCTTCATGGTCTCTCCGGACGGACAGGAGTGGCTCAGGCCCGGTCGGCATTTTTCTGCAAAAGCCGCATGTTCCGGAACCGGCCAGAAAAAGTGAATGCCCAGCGAAACGCATACCAGCAGGACCGCGGACAAAACCCAAGGCCAGAAGCGGGGCATACGCCCGGCCGCGCCGGGATCGTCCATCGGTTGATCGATCTGTGTGGCGCGGGCATCCCGCAGCAGCTTTTCCAGATCGTTCACAGGCGGGCAGACCGATAGATCAGGACTGTGCCTCCAGAATGGCGTTCATCTCAGCCCATTCCCGCTTGGTCAGGCCAGAGTTTTCCTGCGTGACGGTTTCACCGGCCAAACGGCGACGGATGACTTTCAGCATTCCGGCCGAGAACAGGAAGGCGCCCAGACGGTATTCCTCGAATGCCGCTGCCGTGGCCGGCACCCAGGCTTTAAGGACGTCGATCATTTTTTCCGCATAGACACGGATTTCATACTGGGCATGCGGATCGGCCCGCAGGGCAAGGAAGTGCATGAGATTATGCAGGTCGATCTTCCAGTACCACTGCGTATAGGTGTTAAGCGTCAGGTTCATGCGGGCCAGTTCGCGCGCCAGACCAATGCCTTCCGGATCAAGCAGGGTTTCGTAATCATCATAGCACTGGCTGGCATCACGACGCAGGATATCGAGAACGCGGGCGCCTGTTTCCGGATCAAGCGCTTCGCTCCGCCCCTGCCGGTTGGAACTGCTCTGGGCCGCGATCTGCTCCGGAGCGGGCAGATAGAATTCCCGGTCGAGGATGGAATAGCGGGCGGAATACTCATTCACGCTGGCCATACGGTGACGGATCCACTGACGCGCCACAAAGACGGGCAACTTCACGTGGAACTTGATTTCACACATCTCGAAAGGTGTGGAGTGGCGATGGCGCATCAGGTAGCGGATCAGGCCAGCATCCTCAGACACTTTTTTAGTGCCGCGTCCGTAGGACACGCGTGCCGCCTGCACGACGGCGCTGTCATCTCCCATGTAATCCACGACACGCAGAAACCCGTGATCCAGCACCTCGATGGGCGTGAAGAGAAGCTTTTCCATCGCCGGGACAGTTGGACGGGAGGTCAGCTGAGGTTCGTTGCGCTGCGCCGAGATTTCGGCGCGCTGTTCGGATGTGAGTGCCATGGGCGCGGGCTCTAGCATGCAGGAACGGAGTCCGTCACGCTGCTTCTTTTCCTCTTGAAGCGGAAAGCACGCACGCCTATGTTTAGCAGTGCAAGGGGTTCGTCCCCGGCTATGGCGATAAACGGTAAGTGAAATAAGTGTTGTGGACCCGGGGGCAGTGCCCGGCGTCTCCACCATAAACAACCCCTTGCAAAAGGGGTCTGTGGGGACGAAACAGGCTCGACACGCATGGTAAAGACTTACCTTTTGCCCGGCATTGTACCACCGTCATCGGGCTAAACCTACAAGTGCCAATGATAACTCTGAGGTGCTCGCTGTCGCTGCATAAGCGATAAGCGCGGTTCGGGAGGGCACCGGGCAACAGAAGCCCTCCCACCTCGGTTTCCCCGAAAAGTTTTGTGCGATACGACTTGCCTTCCGGGCCGCTCTGTCGCATCCCTGACCCTGTTGACCGAAACTTCAGGCTTGCGACCATGAGCGACGACGACCACAACGGCCAAGATGGCTTCGAGCACGATCTCCCCGAGAGCCTTCTGCCCTATGATGACTGGGTAGAGGACGCCTATCGCGAAGTCATGCTGCGGGCGATCGAGCATGTTGCTGCCGAAGGGCTACCTGGCGCCCACCATTTCTATCTGACCTTCCGCACCAACAAGCCGGGCGTGGTCATTCCCGCACGACTCAAAGCGCAGTACCCGGAAGAAATGACCATCGTCCTCCAGCATCAGTTCTGGGATCTGGCGCTGGACCGGGACAAAGGCATCATCAGTGTCGGTCTGTCATTCGGTGGCGTGGGCAGCATCCTGCAGATCCCCGTCGCCAGCATCACGGCCTTCGCCGACCCGCATATCCGCATGGCCCTGCGCTTCACAAACAGCGCACTGGATGATGACGAGGACATCGAAATTCCCGAAGACGCCGTCGAACCCGACGATGTCGATCCCGCCCATCACCCCGAAGTCCAGCCGGATGAACCGGCATCGGAAGATAGCCGGAAGGATGCGGAAGTGGTCAGCCTGGCAGCTTTCCGCAAACGCCCCCAGAACTAAGAATCCCGGACGCCCTGCCGCCCTGTCTTTTCACCCAGCACAGGGAGCATGGTCTTGGAAAAGGTTTGCGGCCTATAGTCGTCGTGAACGCCGCTCTCGTAAGGGATCATCATGCGCTTTACTGTCGATCGCCTGGACCATATCGTTCTGACCGTCAGGGACCGGATCGTCTCCGCCTCCTGGTATCAGCGTGTACTGGGCATGGACATCGAGGAATACGGCCGCAACAACAGGGTTGCCCTGAGCTTCGGGGGGCAGAAAATCAATCTGCGACCCGAGAACGCGGAAGGATGGGAGACGGCCGAGGGAGCCTCTGCCGGAACGTCCGATCTGTGCTTTACTACAGCCATTCCGAGCGCGGATGTCATCCGCCATCTGGAGGCCTGTGGCGTGGCAGTCATTGAGGGGCCGGTGGCGCGGCTTGGCGCGTTGGGGCCAATCACGTCGGTTTACTGCCGGGACCCGGACGGAAACCTGATCGAGCTTGCATCCTATAAGGGATGATGCTGACAGGGCGATGGAAACCGCCCTGCCCGGCTTTTTACCAGTTCTTGGAAATCAGCCAGAATTCTTCGGATGTCAGCGTAATGGCGTTGCAGTCCTTCGTTTCGGATGCAGCCTTGGCAAGAGCATGGATACGCTCGACCATAATGGTCTTGCGCTGGTGTGTTTCAGACGTTTCCTTGACTGTGGCCAAGGTCTGAAGAGCGGCCTCAGCGGCCTTGGCAACACGTCCGGCATCAATGGCGGCATAGGACATGAATTGTCTCCATGAAGGGAAAGGATGGATCATCCTATCCCACGGCTGCCCCCAGACCAACCCCGCCTGCCCGGCAGGAGAAAACGGGATCAGACTGGAACGGCCGTTTTGTCCAGTGCGGCGATATAGGCATCCAACACGACATCAGTCGGACCATCCATCCGCAGTTCCCCACCTTCCAGCCAGAGGATGCGCGTGCACCACTCCCGCAGGATCGGCAGGGAGTGAGAGGTGATGACGAGGATTTCGGCCGCATCCACCATGCCCTCCAAGCGCTGGCGGGCTTTCTCCTGGAAGCGCTGGTCTCCGGCCATGAACCATTCATCCATCAGCAGGATGCGGGGACGCGGAACCGTGGCCAGCGCGAAACCGAGGCGGATGGACATGCCAGAGGAATAGAGCCGGACCGGAAGATCGAAAAAGGCGTCCAGTTCGGCGAAAGTCTCCACATCGCGTTCGAGCGCTTCCGTTTTTTCACGGTCCAGTCCCAGGCGGCAGGCGAAAAGCTGGACGTTCTCACGTCCCGTCAGTTCACCGTTCATGCCTGCCTTGGGGTCGATCAGGGCGTGCGTGTCTCCCTTGATGTCGAGACTGCTGTCGCCGGTTTCATAGATCCCTGCCAGAACGCGCAGGAGCGTGGTTTTCCCCGCACCGTTATGCCCGACCAGCCCGACGCGCTCTCCTCCCTCGAGATCGAAGCTCAGGTTGCAGAGCGCCTGCACGACGACGACATCGCCGCCGATATGCATCTTTCCCCCGACCCCGCCGGTGTCCCGTGTCATGGTGGCTTTTGCCCGGGACAGGAGAGTCTTTTTCAGTGACCGGGCGCTCCCATGCAGCACAGGGAAAGAAAGCGACAGGTCACGGACCTGAATATGTGCCGTCATGATGTCAGATCCAGAAAACGAGCCGCGCGCGTGTCCGCGTGAACGTCCAGACGGCCAGCAGACAGAACACGAGGCTCGTCCCGAAGGCCAGTGCCCAGATACCTGCGGACGGCACCTGTCCGAGCAGAGGGCCGCGAACGATTTCGAGCAGCGGAAAGAAGGGGTTCCACGCCAGGAAATGTGCCTTGTTCCCCAGCTGCTGGGGCATCCAGATGACGGGCGTGACGTAAAATACGATCTGGAGCGCGGCCGCGACAATGGGGGGGACATCCCGGAAGCGGGTGCAGAGCGAGCCGAGCAGCATGCAGGCAGCGAACCCGTCGATACCCCACAGGAGAAGCGCCGGAAGAGCGAGCAGAGCCGAGAGACCGGGCCAGACATGGTAGATCATGAAAACGGCCAGAGGCACCACGATGTTATGAGCGAACACGATACCGTTGCGCACTACCACCCGTACGGCCTGAAGCAGCAGCGGCAGCCGAACGGAACGGACAGTTTCCTCCGCGTCCAGAAAGCAGGTGCAGGATTCCTGGATCAGGCTGGCCAGCCCGACCTGCCAGAGCGTCAAGGACAGGGACAGGAACGGCAGGTAGGTGCGAAGCTCCATGTGGAACAGGCGGCTGTAGAGAACACCCATGGAGGCCACCATCAGGGCGGACGTAATGGTCAGCCACATCGGGCCGAGCGCGGAACCGCGATAACGCAGACGGATGTCCAGCCAGCCCAGCCGTACGCCGAGACGCCAGAGCCGGCAGGTTTCCCGCAGGTCGGTCCAGGCCCGGGCGGCCGGACCGGCCTGTCGCGCCCGGGTGGAGCCCGTACGGTTGGTGGCCAGAAAAGATGCACTCATGTGGTTTCGCCTAGCCGATCGCCCCTCTTCCGGCAAGCAGAAGGCGGACCGGGGACAGTCCTGTCCGCCTGTATTTTCAGAAGACGCAGTTTGTGCAACGCAATAATGGGGAAAATGAGTCAGAAACCGGTATTTTTCCTAGTTTCGCCGTAATCCCTGTGTATTCTTCGGGCAACGCGAAAGCTTCCACAGTACACAGGTAGCCCAGACCCGATGCCCAGACCCGTTTTCCCGTTCCGGCCAGCCGCGCACCATCTGACAACGCTCCGGACCGGTGCAGCACTGGGTCTGATCGGACTTCTGGCGGCCTGCGCCGGCAGCCCCGATATGCGTAGCACGTCGCAAATGCCGGTCACGCAGGAAGCCGCGAACTACCGGGCTCATGCCAAATCCTATTATGCGCCTCCCGGAACACCGGATGATCCCTGGGGCCCCTACATTCGCGAAGCATCTGACCGCTTTGACGTCCCTGATGCCTGGATCCGTGCCGTCATCCACCAGGAGTCCGGCGGGCACCTCTTTGACCATAACGGCAATTTCATCACTTCGGTTCCCGGCGCTATGGGCCTGATGCAGCTTATGCCGCCAACCTATGACGACATGCGCCAGCAATACGGCCTGGGCGATGACCCGTACGACCCCCGTGACAACATCTTCGCGGGAACGGCCTATATCCGCCAGATGTACGACATCTACGGCTCGCCGGGCTTTCTGGCCGCCTATAATGATGGCCCCGGAAGCCTGGACAGCTATCTTCGCCGGGGACGCGCCCTTCCCCGCGAGACACGCCGTTACGTCGCGGCGATCGGACCGCAGATTGCCGGGATCACTCCGCGCAGCCGCTCCGCTGCGGATCTGCTGGTTGCACAGCATGATTCCAATGCCCGTGTCCAACTGGCGCAGGCAACTCCCGCCAATACCTCGGAAAGTCAGGCGGTCAGTGCTGCATGGACCCACAAGGAAGCCGGGACGATGGATAGCAGTGCCAGCGCCGTACCGTCCCAGCCTGTCCAGCAGGCCGCGCCTGTTCAGATGGCCTCCACAGCATCCGCCGGTTCGGGAAGCGTGAGTGCGGCATGGGCCGCCCGTGGTTTCGCCACGACGCCGGCAGCGCCTGCGGACCGCGCTGTTTCCAGTGAAGAGACCTCTTCCAGCGAGGAACTGGCTGACAATCGCGTGACCCCGGAGGAAATTCCGATGGGTCATCATCTTCAGCCACAGCCGATCATGGCGATCATGCCCGCTTCGGGACGACCACAATACCGGCTGGCTTCTCCTGCGCAGACAGGCCTGCATCAGGCAACGGTTCCGGCTGCTCATACCAGCACGGGAGCGCCCCGGACATGGGCAATCCAGGTCGGAGCTTTCGGGAATGCGCGGCAGGCAGGATCCGCCACCGCGCAGGCACATAGCCGCGGTGGGGTAGTGGTCGCCTCGGCCCGATCACAGGTGGAGAGCGTCAAAAGTGGACGCGGACGGCTCTACCGTGCACGGCTGACAGGCTTGACCCATGAAAATGCAGTTGCAGCCTGCCGTCGTCTGGCGCACGGTTCTCCCTGCGTCGTGGTACCTCCCGGCGCGTACTGATCTGTTTCGACGCAGGGAACACCAACCACTTTGCTCCGCCGATTTCTGACAACGACAGCTTTCTGTGCCGCAGCCCTGACCGGCGGCCTTCTCTCCGTCTCTCCGGCCCGGGCGGCCCTTGAAACAGGCTCACAGGCGCCGGACTTCTCGGCTCCCGCCAGTCTGGGCGGCCATGAATTCACCTATCATCTCGCACAGGCGCTGAAGACGGGCCCTGTCGTGCTGTATTTCTATCCGGCGGCTTTCACGCATGGATGCACGCTGGAAGCACATGAATTTGCCGAAGCCATTCCGCAGTTCAAGGCGCTTGGCGCAACCGTTATCGGCGTATCAATGGATTCCATCCAGAAGCTGGACCGTTTTTCCGTCAGTGAATGCCGGAGCGCCTTTCCGGTCGCGGCTGACCGGGACGGAAAGATCACGCGGGCCTATGCCGCCAAACTGCCACTCCTGCGCATGGCCAGCCGCACGTCCTACGTCATTTCACAATCCGGGCGGATCGTTCTGGCCTATGCGTCCATGTCGCCGGATGAGCATGTCACGCGGGCGCTTGCCGCAGTCAGAAACTTGCAGGCACCGCACTGACCGGGCCTGCGCCCGATCAATCAGCCTGTCCCTGATCCTGCCAGAGCAGAACCATGCCGCTTTCCCGCCTTCTCGCAAAACCATCATCCAAGCCGACCGGGCAGCATCATGTTGGCGATTCGCGCCCACTGAAACTGTCTGAAGATGTGACCAGTACGGCCGTCTATGGCGGACCGGATGACTGTTATCGTTACACGCTCCTGCGTGTCTGGGATAAAAGCCGTCCCCTCATCATGTGGCTGATGATGAACCCTTCCGTTGCCACGGAATTCGGAGATGACAGAACCGTTGCCAAATGCCAGCGCTATGCGCGGGCATGGGGATATGGCGGGATGTATGTCGGCAACAGCTTCGCCTATCGCTGCACGGACCAGAAACGGCTGCTGGAAGTTCCCGATCCTGTTGGCCCGGATAATGATGCCCATCTGCTGGATATGGCGAAACATGCTTCGCTGGTCGTACTGGCCTATGGTGTGCCACAGGCGAAAAGCCTGCGCAATCGGGGTACGGAGGTAGCCCGGATGCTGGCGCGTCACGGTGTCGAGGTGACGGCATTGCGTATCAGCAAGAACGGGCGGCCGGTGCATCCGCTTTACTTACCATCTGCCCTGACACCTCAGCCGCTTGATCCAGAGATGCTGGGCTGAGGGCTTTGCCGTCTGGCCTTATTCCGATTTGCTGGCCACTTCCCGGATCTGCCAGGTCAGGACAACGTGATTGTTGTGCTGCGGGTAGGTTGCTTCCGGCTGAATGGACGCCCCGAGATTTTTTGATTTGTAGAGGGCCTGTATGGCCTTTTCATCCGCGAGCAGCGTATCGTTCGACACTGGTGAACCAGCATGGAGGCTGGTCGCGGCCTGAAGCTCCGCCGTTGAAACCTTCTGGTTTCCGGCAAACGTGACCTGATCCAGAACAAGCCCGGCGGCAGGCTGCTGGGCTGGAGCGGCCTGTTCCTCGAAAATGAGATGAACCTCAACGGCATTCCCGGTGATGCGAAGCTGTTCCCCCAGACTTGTTCCTACGTTGCGGGACGAATAGAGCGCACCAATCCGCTGCTGGGCAGCGTTGAGGTCGGCGCGCGTGACGGTCTGCCCGGGCTGATAGCCAAACGCCTTGAGGATATCTTCCGTAGAAACACGGTGATTACCCTTGAGGGCAACCGCTGTCAGACGCAGGGGGCTGTTCTGGGATGCGGTCTGTGAAGCGGAGGCCTGCGCGGCAGGAACGGGCGCCATCAGGAGGGCGGTTCCAAGCGATACACCAGACAGTGCATGGATCAGCATAAAGCGGGAAGACATGGCAATGTTTCCTGACGGGAAAATGAAAAAAGATAATTCCATCACGCTACAGAAGTGCAGGGGTTTGACAAATCCCCCCTGTAGTCTGGTATCATTGTAGGAAATCAGTGGTTTTCTAAACATGAAGAGCATCGTTGCAGCTCTTTATGTTTCATTAGATTTCCATTCCGTGGTGCAAGCTGTACGTTGACAGCGGCTTGTTCGCCCTGCCACACAATGGTGCTTCACCATCAGGCAAACTTCCCCTCCCTTTACAATTCCACGGAGGGATATTCCTGCGCTTGCTTTTGCATGGACATCAGAAACAGAAAGGTTTTTTCCGCTTCATGGCTGGACTCGCCCAATTCGCTCGGACATTCACTACGGCCCGTTCCGAACGCCTGCGTTCCATACTCCTGGGGCTCCTTTCCGTTACGGCACTGACAGCGGGAACAGACATCGCGCACGCCCAGACCACAAGCTCCCAGCCGACAAATCAGGCGACGTCCCAGAATGCAGTCAGCGAAAAATCTGCAACCATCAAGAATGCCTCTGCCCAGCCCGACGTCCATATCGACAGCATGAGCAGCAGCCCAGTGATGCGCAATCTCGTGGCTGGCTTCGACCAGACGCAATCCCAGTCATCGCCGACCGAGCCTTCCAGGAGTAAGGGAGATCCCGGGCCGTATTTCTCCGCACCGATGGGGTCCCAGCATTTCTTTGGGGACTGGGGAGGCGCCCAGCCATGGCTCCTGAAACACGGCATCCATCTGCTGGCCGCGATTAACGAGGAATTTGCCGGGAACTTCACGGGCGGCAAGGAAAAAGCCTATTCGGATTCGGGGCAGGTTGGTGTCGAAGTGGATATTGACTGGGACAAGCTGGCCGGGGTCAAGAACTTCTGGACCCATACCCTGATCGTGAACGGGCATGGTCAGAGCGTTTCCCGGAATTTCGGGGATTCGATTGCTGGTGTCCAGGAGATCTACGGTGCGCGTGGTAACGTCGTCGCACATATGGTGGCGATGTACGGTGAAATGGCATTCCTGCACAACCGCATTGATGTCAGTGCAGGGTGGATCCCGGTCGGCAGCTTTTTCGCGGCCTCCCCCCTGTTCTGTGACTTCATGAACGTGGCCATGTGCGGCAATCCTGCGCCAAACAAATATACGGAAGGCAACCGTGACTGGCCCTCGGGCAATCTGGGCGCCATTGTCCGTGTCATGCCGACGACGGATACTTACCTGATGGCGGGTCTCTTCGCTGTCAGTCCTCATGCCTATAATGGCGGCATTTCCGGGTGGGCCTGGGCACAGTCGGGTCTGGGCAAGTTCTCCACGCCGGTTGAGTTCGGCTGGATGCCACATTTTGGCAAGGATCAACTCGCCGGACATTACGTGATCGGTTATTCCTACGACAATTCCCGCTACCCTAATCTGTATGAGGACATTCACGGCAATTCCTGGCAGGCGACCGGTCTGCCCCGCCGTTATGAAGCCGGCCGGAACAGTGCGTGGCTGCTTGTTGACCAGATGCTTGTTCGCAACGGTCCCGGCAATACAAATGGACTCATTGCCCTGGCTGGTGCCATGTACAGTGACGGCAAGACCGTCGCCATGCGTGACCATGAATGGGTTGGCATGGTTGATACGGGGTCAGCATGGGGGCGCCCGCTGGATACGATTGGTGCGATGTACCAGCATTTTGACATGAGCCACACGGCCGCCCTGCAACAGGAATCCTCAATGGCGCTGGGACTCCCCTTCCAGGACAACCAGTGGGGAAATGTCTATGGCCCGCAAAGCCACGAGAATGTCTGGGAACTGTTCTATAGCGCCCATATCGCCCGGGCGATGGCGCTTCAGCCGGATTTCCAGTACATCCAGCGGCCCAGTGCGACGACAACCTTTCATGACGCTGCGGTTCTGGGTGTTCAGTTTACCGTCGTTCTCTGAACCCGCGATCTCAGATATCCTGTCCTGACGGTCAGAACGGAACCTTCCCCGGAGGTTCCGTTTTTTTATGCTGCAACATTAAGTTACCTGCAATGTGTTGCGAATAACTCTCATTACCTTAATGAAGCACGGAGTTATCTACCCGAGAGGTCATCGTGCGCCTTCTTCCTCCGTCCCGTCCTTTTTCAGGGCTGTCGCTCCTGCGTTTGTCATGCCTTCTACTGGCTGGCGCGGCATTTCCCCTGCATGTCCTTGCCGCTGATGATCTGACCGCGAAAGCCCCCCCTGCCGGTGCCAAGGCTCTGGCGCCGAAAAAAGCCTCTAAGCCCGCCGTTCCTGCGAATCGTTCTGCGCAGAACGAGGCCCGGGATGAGGAAATCGTTGTTAAGGCAAAACGGCGCAACCAGATGGAGGTTATCAGTGGCGGTCAGCTCGGAGCGCTGGGAACGAAGAAAGGACTGGATGTTCCGTTCAATATCCGGAGCTATACGTCCAGTCTGATCCTCAACCAGCAGTCCCAGACGCTGGGTGAAGTCCTGCAGAACGATCCTTCCGTTCGCACGACCTATGGGTACGGCAATTTTTCGGAAATGTTCATCATCCGCGGTTTCGTGCTGGATGGGGATGATGTGTCCATCAACGGGCTTTACGGCATTACACCCCGGCAGCTCGTCTCGCCGCAGCTATACGATCAGGTTCAGGTCCTGAACGGGGCGAGCGCCTTTCTGAATGGCGCAGCCCCGGGCAGTTCCGGCATCGGCGGGAACATCAATCTGCTGTTCAAGCATGCCACCAATGATCCCATCACGCGCCTGACGGGCGATTATACCAGCAGCGCCATGGGGGGCGGGAGCATCGACGTAGGGCGGCGCTTCGGGGAGGACAAGCAGTTCGGTGTGCGTCTGAACGTGGCGGGACAGTCCGGCGAATATTCCATCAATGATGAATATCGCCATTCCGCTGCTGTTGGTGCGGATTTCGACTGGCATGACCGCGCGAACCGGACACGCGTTTCCGTTGATATCAACTTCCAGAACCAGGGTGTAAATGGTGGCCGTCCGGCGATCTTCCTGGGAAGCGATGTGACATCAGTACCGCGCGCTGCGGCGCCATCGCATAATTTCGGTCAGAAATGGGCTTATAACGACCTGAACTATCTCTTCGGCATGATCAATGTCGAACATGATCTGACGAAGAACGTTACGCTTTATGGAGCTTTTGGCGGGCTGTCCGGGCAGGAAAAGGGAGATTATTCCAGCCCGACTGTCACGAATGCCGCGACTGGCGCCGCCACGGCCAGCGCCATGTATGTTCCCTATAACCAGACGAATGAAAGCACCCGGGCTGGTGTCCGTGCCCATTTCTGGACGGGACCGGTGCATCATGAAATCAATGCCGGTGGTTCAGCCGTCTGGGAGGACAGTGCCACGGCCTACTCCATGGCGCTGACGTCTTTCGACACCAATCTTTATAATACAAAACAGGTTGCCCATCCGGCGGAAACCTATTCTGGTGGCGATCTGAACAACCCGCAGACCATCGACAAGACACAGCTTTACAGCCTGTTCTTCTCCGATACGATGTCCTTCTTTCATGACCGCGTCGCGCTGACCGCCGGGTTCCGGTACCAGAACATGCTGTTCAAAGTCTATGATTATGACTCCACCACCCGAGGCGCACTGAACTCCTTTTACAACAAGGATGCCATCACGCCTGTCGTTGGACTGGTGGTTCATCCCACGAAGCAGACATCCATCTATTTCAACCGTATCGAGGGGCTCTCCGAAGGTCCGAGCGCCAGCGGAAATGTCGTCAATACCGGGCAGATCTTCCCGCCCTATAAATCCACGCAGTATGAAATCGGAGCGAAATACGACATCGGCCGCTTCAGCGCTTCGCTGGCGTTCTACCAGATTGCGCAGCCCAATGCTTACAGCGTCGCTATCGGAAATACGGGTAAATATGTCTATCGCGAGGACGGGCTTCAGCGGAACCGCGGTATCGAACTGAACGTCAATGGGGAGATCATCCCGGGCCTGCGCTTCAATGGTGGCGGTACGGTCATACAGGCGGCCCTGCGCAGCACGGCTGGCGGACAGTATGACGGCAAGACCGCAATTGGCGTACCCAATTACACGATTAACGGAAATCTCGAATATGACCTGCCCTTCCTGAAAGGCGGCACCGTTGTCGGACGTGTGGTCAATACGGGCAAACAGATGGTCAATGAATCCAACAGCCTTCATCTTCCCGTCTGGACCCGGTTTGACCTAGGCGCACGTTATACTTTCACGACCTACCACAAACCCATCACCCTGCGCTTCAATGTCGATAACATCGCCAATACGCGCTACTGGTCCTCGGCCTTCAATGGCTATCTTCTGGAAGGGCTGCCGCGGACTTTCCGCTTCTCCTTCACCACCGATCTCTGATCCTTTTTCTCTTCCCAATAAAAAACGCGCCTTCCGTTCGGAATGGCGCGTTTTTTATGTCTGGTCTCAGGAAATCAGAATGTGATACCCGTTTCGAAATCGAGCAGAAGCGGGTTCTTGTAGCGGTTCGTACCGCCTGTGCTCCAGATATACTGGGCACCGGGACGGATCACGAGCCAGGGGGTCGGACGCCAGCCGTAATTGACTTCAAGGGCATGTTCCCCGGACGGCTTGTACAGGTCATTGGCGCCCATGGCCTGGACCTGCCGCGCCCAGTTGGTCAGTTTGGGATTCACCCAGAGCATCTTCATGCCGATGCTGATGGTGTCGTTCGGACGGTCCCGGAAAGTGCCCTTGCGGGTTATACCCCAGGTGATGAAATACGGCGCCACGGCTGTGCGCGGATCACCCCAGGTAAAGGACGCGAACAGGGAAGTCCCACGGTTCGGATCGGCCTTGTCACGTTCCAGCATGTGATCGAACTGGACCCAGCCGCCGAACCGGCCGCGGACCTTCCCCGTATCCAGCCCCGTGAAAAAGCCCGGACTCAGATACTTGGCGGGAACACCGAACATGCTGAGTTTGGAATAGACATTGCTGACCTCGGACGTATCCCAATATCCGCCGATCTTGATGTTGGTCTGGAGCGGTCCGCTGTAATCGTCCTTGCCACCCTGATGCCAGCCGAGCTGGAACGGGATGTAGGTTCCCGTCGTATCATGAAGGTTCAGCTTCCAGCCGTTATGGGTGTTGGAAATGGTGTTATCGACGGAATAGACACCGAACTGGACCAGATAGTGGTCATTCCCGCCCGGATAGAATTTTACCCAGGCGCCCGGATGGGCAGTAGGATACCAGCCATAGCCGGAGTTCATGGCAATGGACTGCGGCATACCGCAGATGGCGTTTGATTCGAACTGGCAATACTGGCTCATGCCCCAGTACACGGAAGACTGTTCGAAATCATTCTCGGTGTTGATTTCACCAACCTCGGTCCGGACATATTTGTTCCAGGGCATTTCCCATGACAGACGGGTCAGACGCACCGTCTCACCGGAGCCGAAAATCTGCTGCGGACTGTCCAGCGCAGGGAGTGTCGCACCGATACCGAGGCCCTGACGGGCTGTGATGAGAAGATGGAACAGACCGGCCTGAACGCCAGTAAGCCTCTTGAGATTGACATCAACGTTGATGCCGAACTCATCCGCGTAACGCACATCCTTGGACTTGCCACCCAGTGGATTGCCCGCACTGTCCTCCAGATAATGTCCGCCGATATTGATGCCCTTGTTGGCAAGGCGAGTCCTGAAACCGCCCCAGTCACCAGTCATGGTGCTCTGGGTCAGCCAGTCGTGAAAACTGGCGGGGAAGAAGCTATTTTCGGTTGTATCAGACGTCTTGCCAATTTCGCGGTCGCTCTGGTCATGGTTTTCAGGAGCGACGAGCATGGGCACTGGCTGAATGGACTTGTTCCGGATCATGGGCGTGCCCATCGTCTCGGAGCTTGTCTGAGCCGCATGTTTCTGGTTTCCGCTGACTGCCCCTGCCTCTGTCGTCTGTGCCTGGGCTCCTGACACTACGACAGGCAGTAGCCCTGTCAGGACACTGGCCACGCAAAGAACTTTCGACAATTCAGCGCCGAATTTCTGCATCTTTCCAACCGTCTCCTCTCTGGCCAGGCTCTGGCGGTCCAAAAACGAATTTCGGCACTCATACAGGGCAACGATGGTCCGGAATAGAGGACGGCAGGAAAGCTATTTTCTTTCAGTGGGTTTCTGAAGCGTGCAAGCTGAAAAACCAATGTTTTCGTTTTTGGGGGTTTTCCAACGAATTACAAAAACTTCACATGGTTTTCAGGAACAGGAGAATTTCTTCATCACAGTTGTGTGTTCATTATCCCAGCGGCGAGTCAAAGGCTCAAGAACCGCAAGAACCACGACCGTTCCGACAGCCGCCAGACAGAGCGACCGGAAAAGAGGTGCGTAAAGCGCCGCGCCGCCAGACGTTCCGGTAGGTAATGCTGCCTGATTGGCAATGACACTGCCGACATACATTGCCCCGCCCCAGAGCAGATACAGCCCGCCCATCATGAAACCGCCAAGACGGGCCGGAGCGTAACGGGCCACGATGGCCAGTCCCAGACCACCCGTCAGCAGTTCCGCCAGAGACAAAAGCGCATAACCGAGAACCATGACCCAGGGAGAGACCAGAGGATGGGCATGGGCGGCAGCCGTCCACCAGACGCCGAAGGCAAGCGCCACCAGACCGTAACCAAGCAGCATCTTGCGGGCGAGGGAAAGATCCCGCCCCTGCCGTGCCATCCGGGTGTAAAGAAACGCCAGCACGGGGCTGAACGCCATGATCCAGACGGAATTCAAAGCCTGGAATTGGCCAGCGGAAAGATGCAGGATGGCGACATTCCCGAGTTTAAAATCACCGGAAACGCCACGGAGGGCGAAAAGCGTAAGGGATGTGACCATCTGCTGGTAGAAGACCATATAGATCGTTCCCTGCAGGGAGAGCAGATAGGTCAATCGTAATCCCGGCCGTTCCTGCGCGGGTGAACGCCGGTAAAGGACACCCCATGCGATCCCAAGCGCGAGGAACGCGCTCACGATGCAAAGCCTGGCCAGCACGTCACTGCCCATGACCCAGGCACTGAATGCTGTCATGAGTGCCAAAGCCGCTCCGACATATCCGAAGCGCCGCAGGGGAACGGGGTCATTCTCCCGGGCAGTCGAAGTGCCATTCAACCAGCGGGAGCGCCATAGATAATAGCCCAGCCCGATGATCAGCCCGGCTGCGCAGGTCGCGAAAGCCACTGGCGCCCCGTAATGGACCTGAAGCCAGGGCGTGAGCAGCATGGACACTGTCGAACCGACATTGACGGACATGTAATAGAGGGTAAACGCCGCATCGAGAGCCGTGTCGTCTCCCGCATAGATCCGGCGGACCAGATTCCCGGCGTTCGGCTTGAAAAGGCCATTTCCCGTGGAAATGAGCGCCATGGCAGTCAGGAGCAGCGTCGGTGATCCGAGTGCTGTGGCAAGAAGCACGTATCCGAATGCAAGAAACACCGCGCCCATGACCATTGTTCGTCGGGCGCCAAGAATACGGTCCCCGACGATGCCACCCAGAACCGGGGTGATGTACGTCAGAGCGCCAAAGGCCCCCAGCAGCAGATTCGCCGCCACATCCGTCATGCGGAGCTGCTCGACCATGAAGATCGTCAGGACGGCCTGCATTCCATAATAGCCGAATCGCTCCCACAGTTCGATCGCGAGAACGACTGTGAAAGCGCGGCGACGTGTTTGGGCGGGTGAAGAAGCGGAAGAAGGTGTCGTGGTCATCGGGTTCCCGTCAGATGCAGAACGGGACCAGACACCTTAATAAGGATGCCATAGAGGCCACGTACCCGCAAGAATCAGAGCGTGCGCGCTGATCAGGCTGAGAATCAGGACGAAGATAACCGCCACGATTCCACCGATCAGTTCCCGCCAGGGCCAGTCCGGCAGCTGTGTCCGAACGCGACGCACCACTCCCATTGTCTCAGCTCTCCTGCTTGCTGAAGAAGGCTTCCAGTTCGGGAGAAACCTTACCGATATGAACCTGCAACGTCACCAGAAGATCGCCGGCCGGATGCTTTTTATCCGCCCCGACCCCTCGCCCGGAAAGACGCAGGACCTTCCCGCTGTCAGAATGTGGCGGAACTTTCACGGCCACTTCTCCTTTCGGCGTGGGAACTGCGACTTTACCGCCGAGCACAGCCGTCTTCAGATCCACGTTCTGGGTGATGCGCAGGTTACGCCCCTCCCGTACATAGCGGGGGTCCGGCGTGACCGTGATCGTCAGCAGGGCATCCCCCGGAACGCCGGGCTGACCGTCCATGCCCGGACGGCCGGGAGCGCCCTTGCCACGGACACGGAGTGTCTGCCCGTCCTCGACGCCCGGTGGGACACGGACTTCGGTATGGCCACTTTCACCCAAGGCCAGATCCAGCGACGTTCCAAGAACTGCCTGCTGGAAGGAGATCGTCACGGCGTAACGCCGGTCCGATCCCTTGGAGGCCCGACGTCCCGCAGACCCTCCAGGCCGGAAGTCACCGCTGAATCCTCCACCGAACATGTCGGAGAAAAAGGATCCGAGGTCTTCCTGACTGAAATTGCCCTGGAAGCCATGCGCTCCACCTGGACCGCCTGGGCCACCCGGCCCCCCGGGACCGCCGCCAAAGCCGCCAAACGGTCCCCGCTCCTGCCCTTCGGCATCGATCTCACCACGGTCGAAACGGGCCCGTTTCTCCTTGTCGCCTACAATGTTGTAGGCTTGGCTGACCGCCTTGAAACGTTCTTCAGCCTTTGTGTCGTCCGGATTGTGATCCGGGTGATACTGCTTGGCGAGTTTCCGGTAGGCGCTGCGGATTTCCTTGTCCGACGCCGTTTTTGAAACTCCCAGTACCGAATAGGGATCGCTCATCTCACCTCCGCATCATCCGCCATGCCATCGTCAAGCAGGTCAATCAGCACAGCAATCACCTCATCACGTGAAAACCCGGCCCGTGTTCCGTCCTCTACCAGCGCCTTGAGTCTGGGATTGAGGTAATCGGCGGCCGGATGTCCATCGCCATTGTCAGTCATTGATCATACTCCATTATACCCAGATGTGTGGCGCGCCATGAACCGGGTCAATGGGCGAGGACAAACTCTGCAATATTTGTCACAACCCCGGGATCCAGAGGTAGTCCGGACTGGAGGTATGTCTTCCATCCCGCTTCCCGGCTTTTGTCGGTAGCGTCCTTGAGGACATGCGTCGCGGCGGGAAGCAGAATGGCTGACCCGCCAGGAGCAGCATTTCGAAGACGGAAGAAATCGTCTGTCGGGCTGACCTGCCGATCCAGTCCACCCTGAAGGATAAGCACCGGCCCGCGATAGGCGGCAAGAAGGACTGCAGGATCATAACGGTCTTCATCAATCAGGAAATTCTGAACCTGCGAGCGGAAAAGCGATTTCAGCGCCGACGGCAGCGTCCTGTCATCGACAGGCCGTCCCTGACGAATGGCCGCAAGGATACCCTCGATCCGGGACATCAGCAGTACATTTGCGGGGTTGGCGGCAATCTGATCATGAAGGATCGTGTCTATGCGCCGACCGGGCGTGGACAGCAGGATCAGTCCGCAGAGCGGGTGTGCCATACGCGCTGCTGCGAGCGCGATCAGACCGCCTTCACTGTGCCCCGCCAGCCAGATGCACGTCACGCCTGTCCTGTCATGAATAACCGTCATCCACGTTTGTACATCCGACACGTAATCGCTGATCGTCACGGCGTTGGCATCCGGAATGGCGCGCGCACTGCTGAAAAGACCACGCTTGTCTATCCGGAGGGACGAAATGCCGTGCACGGCAAGGCCTTCAGCGATCAATCTCAGGGTCGCGGGGTGGAAACCCAGCGCGGAGTTGCCGTCCCGATCCGTCGGTCCCGAGCCCGGCACCAGAAGAACAACCGGAGCATTTTTCCCGGCTGACAGGAAAAGGCCGCCCAGAGGACCCTGCGGACCGGGTGCTGTCAGGGCCTGTTCCTGCCCGATGGCAATGGGAGCACCAGCCTCCGCTCCGAAGGCAGCTCCTGCAAGCAGACAGAACATCAAAAGCCAGTCGCGCGACATGGTCTGTCTTTCGGAAAACGGGGCTTTCTCAGGTCACGAAATAAGAATCACCCGTCCCTGAACTGTGAGTTGTTTTATCTTGTAAAGGCCCGTGCGAGTGCGTTCTGTTTTTTGACTTCGACGGGCAGTCTGGTGTCTTCGAGCTGCCGGCCCTGCCATCCGGCGCCGAGGGAGACATAGAGTTCGATGGCATTGCGCACGCGGGCCAGGCGCCCGACCACCGCCTGATCCTGCGCCGACAGGGCGGTCTGCTGCGTGGTCAGCACGTTCAGGTACCCGGTCAGACCCGCCGTGAAGAGTTTCTGCGCCCGGTCACGGGCCAGACCGGCATCCACCGCCGCCGCGTTCAGCTGCTCGACCAGTTCGGCATTATGCCGCCAGTCGCCCATCGCGTCCTCGACCTCCGCGAAGGCCTTGAGCACCGTCTTGCGATAGGTCAGACGGCTGGCTTCCGCTTCCGCCCGTGCCTGCGCAATCGCCGCCGTATAACGTCCGCCATGAATGACCGGCAGCGTCGCCATCATCATGAAGCTCCAGCTCATGCCGCCAAGCTGGAACGCCTGATAGGCCGCCGAGGCGTTCGGATTGAAGTTCAGCGGAATGGAGAACTTCGGATACAGGTTCGCCACCGCAATCCCCACTCGCGCCGTGTCGGCGGCGTATTCCGCCTCCGCTCCGCGGATGTCGGGGCGGTTGATCAGCACCGTCGAGGGCAGGCTGGCCGGGAAACGCGGCAGATCCGGCAGCGGACGGCGCTTCTCCAGATCCTCTTCCAGCTGGCCCGGCATCTCGCCCAGCAGCACGGAAATCGCATGCATCAGACGCTCTTCCTGCTCATGCAGGGGCGCCAGCCGGGAGCGTTCGAGATGCTCTTCGGTCTGCGCCTGGGCCACGGCCAGCGTGTTGCCCAGACCGTGCGTGTACAGCCGTTCCGTCAGTTCGCGCGATTTCTGCGCCACGTCGATGGCCCGCTCGGTCACCGTCAGACGCTCCTGCACACCGCGCAGCGTCACGTAATCGGAGGCCAGTTCCGACAGCAGTGCCAGCAGCACGGCACGGCGGTTCTCGATCGACTGTTCGACGATCCGCTTGCGCTCTTCCACCTGCCGCGCGATATGCCCGAACAGATCGATTTCCCAGCTCGCCCGCGCGCCATAGGTCAACACGGAAGCTTCCGGACGGTTGGCCGGGTTTCCCGGACGCAGTGGCCAGTTGTCCACATTCACGGAATAGCGGTCATCCCCGCCCCCGGCCGCCGCATCGAGCTGCGGGTACCAGGCCGACTGCGCCTGACGGCGCACCGCACGTTCGGAAATGATGTGCTGCGAGGCAATCTGCAGGTCGTAATTGCCCTTGATCGCCTGCTCCACCAGTTCGTTGAGCATGGGGTCATGGAACTGGCTCCACCAGTCCTTCATGTCCGCTTCGGTCTGTCTGATCTCATCCGCCGTCGCCACTTTCGGCTGCTCGACGAAGGCGTCGGGGATCTTGATCTTATCCGGCTTGAAGTTCGGCCCCACCGTACAGGCCGTCAGGGACAGGCAGGTTCCAAGGGCCAGGGCGACAGTGCGGGCGAAGACGGAGCGTGCCATGTCAGAGATGGTTCTGCAGCCAGGTGGTCAGCTTGCCCTGGGCTCCGGGCGCTTCCTTGCCGATGGTCACCGTGGCCGTCATGCCGGCCGCCAGCGTGATCTCCGGCGGAACGTTGTCAAATTCCAGACGCACCGGAATACGCTGTGCCAGACGCACCCAGGTGAAGATCGGGTTGACATCTGGCAGGCCGAGGCGGTCGGACACGCCGTTCTGGTCGTTGATGCCGCGGCCGATGCTGACCACGTGGGCCTGCAGGATCGTCTTGTAACCCATCAGCTTGACGCGCGCCATGTCGCCCACGCGCACGCCATGCATCTTGGTTTCCTCGAAATAGCCGTTGATCCAGAAGCTGTGCGCGTCGATGACCGCCAGACCCGACTGACCGGCATGGGCGTAGTCACCCACCCGCAGGTTCAGGTTGGTGATGTATCCATCCACCGGGGAATAGACCGTCGAGCGCTGGAGATTGAGCAGCGCCGTGTTGAGGTCCGCCTTGGCGGCGTTCACCTTGGCGCGCTGCGTCTCGGCGTTGGAGTTGAAGTCTTCCTGTTCTTCCGCGGAGACGATGCCGCCCAGCCCCATGCGGCGCTTAGCATCGGACATGCGGAGTTTCAGGTCTTCCTCTGCCCCGGCCAGGCGGGCCCGGGCGGCGTCGATGTCCAGGCGGAAGCGGACGGGATCGAGCACGAAGAGCGGATCTCCCTTGTGAACGAACTGGTTGTCCACCACCGGAACCGACACCACCGTGCCCGAGACTTCAGGCGCCGCATCCACAACATAGACGCGCACGCGTCCGTCACGGGTCCAGGGGGCAAGGACATAGATGTCCCACATCGTCCGCCCCAGCCCGATGGCCAGCGCCAGAACGATCAGGGTCAGCAGAACACGGATGACACTACGGGTCCAGTTCATCGCCGACCCCTCCTACACGTAAAGGATGAGCAGACAGAGAACACAGACATACAGCGCTATTTCAAACAGGGCGACATGCCAGAACCAGCCCAGAGCACCCGTTCGCCACAGGACACTCCGCAGGACCAGCGTCACAACAACCGCCGCAACCGCATAAATCGAAAGGGGAGCAACAAAAACCCCAAAAAGATCAACCTCCGCAAGCATCACTCAGATACCTGCAGATCAACAAACTCGCCGGTCAGATCTCTTCCCACGGGGCTCCTCGCTAGACCACAGCGACTCCC
>NZ_AGQV01000015.1 GCF_000234355.1 Gluconobacter morbifer G707
TATTCGATATCCGACTTACAGATCGTCTGAGGTCACAGGCTTCCCATCAATGGTCAGAGCCTTGTCTTCCGACGAAACCTTGACCTCTTCCCCATCATGGATGGAACCATCCAGCAGCATTCCAGCAAGCGGATTCTGAAGGCTGCGCTGGATCACACGCTTCAGGGGACGGGCACCATAAACCGGATCGTATCCTGCTTCCGCCAGCCACTCAGTGGCTTTCTGATCCAGATCCAGTGTGATCTTACGATCTTCCAGCAGCTTCTGCAGACGCCCGATCTGGATTGTGACGATACGGTCCATGTCTACCCGTTGGAGACGGGAGAACAGAATGATTTCGTCCAGACGGTTCAGGAATTCAGGACGAAAGTGACTGCGGACCACTGCCATAACCTGCGCCCGGACAAGATCCGTCGATTCTCCATCCGGCTGATTAGCCAGAATGTCAGAACCAAGGTTGCTGGTCAGGATAATGATAGTGTTGCGGAAATCCACGACACGTCCCTGCCCGTCTGTCAGACGGCCATCATCCAGAACCTGAAGAAGGATATTGAAGACGTCTTCATGTGCCTTCTCCACCTCATCAAACAGGATGACCTGATACGGACGGCGACGGACTGCTTCAGTCAGAACGCCACCTTCATCATATCCGACATACCCCGGAGGGGCGCCGATCAGACGGGAGACAGCATGTTTCTCCATGAATTCGGACATATCGATCCGGAGAAGTGCCTTCTCATCGTCAAATAAGAACTGGGCCAGTGCCTTTGCAAGTTCGGTCTTGCCCACACCTGTCGGACCCAGAAACAGGAACGACCCGATAGGACGGTTTGGATCCTGCAATCCGGCACGGGCACGCCGCACGGCATTGGAAACGGCAACAAGAGCCTGCTCCTGACCGACAACGCGCTCACGCAGCACATCTTCCATGCGCATCAGCTTGGCACGTTCACCTTCCAGCATCCGGTCCACCGGCACACCAGTCCAGCGGGAAACAACGGCTGCCACACCCTGATCTGTCACGGTGTCCGCGAACAGACCACTCTTGGATGCAGCGTCTTCCTCTTCCTGGGCCTTGGCGATCTGTGCTTCAAGCTGCGGAATCGCGCCATACATCAGCTCGGAAGCCTTGCCGAGATTGCCCTGACGCTGAGCCACCTCAACATCTGACCGCGCCGTATCCAGTTGTTCCTTGAGTTTCTGGATGGCGTTCACACGATCCTTCTCGGCGTGCCAGTCCGCACTCATGGCGTTGGACTGCTCCTCCAGATCTGCCAATTCGGCTTCCAGAGCAACCAGTCGGTCTTTCGACGCAGTGTCGTCTTCCTTGCGAATGGCTTCTCGCTCGATCTTGAGCTGAATGATGCGGCGATCCAGTTCATCCAGCGCTTCAGGCTTGCTGTCGATCTGCATCCGCAGGCGGCTTGCCGCCTCATCGATCAGGTCAATGGCCTTGTCCGGCAGGAAGCGGTCCGTGATATAGCGGTTGGACAACGTAGCGGCTGCGACAATGGCATTGTCCGTGATGCGGACGCCGTGGTGCAGCTCGTACTTTTCCTTGATTCCACGCAGGATGGAAATCGTGTCCGCGACAGAGGGTTCACCCACGAAAACTGGCTGAAAACGGCGAGCCAGAGCGGCATCCTTCTCGATGTACTTGCGGTATTCATCGAGGGTGGTCGCACCGACGCAGTGCAACGTTCCGCGGGCCAGTTCCGGCTTGATGAGATTGGACGCATCCATCGCGCCATCGGAGCGTCCGGCACCGACCAAGGTGTGCATTTCGTCAATGAACAGGATAATCTCGCCTTCGGCGGCTTCGATCTCCTTAAGGACGGCTTTCAGGCGTTCCTCGAACTCACCGCGATATTTCGCACCTGCGATCAGCGCACCCATGTCGAGCGACATCAGCTTCTTGTTGCGCAGGGCTTCGGGAACGTCACCGTTGACGATGCGCAGGGCCAAACCTTCCACGATGGCGGTCTTGCCGACGCCCGGCTCACCGATCAGGACGGGATTGTTTTTGCTGCGACGGGCGAGAACCTGAATGGTCCGGCGGATTTCCTCATCACGCCCAATGACGGGATCAAGCTTGCCAGCCTGCGCTACCGCCGTGACATCACGGGCGTATTTCTTCAGCGCATCGAAGGTGTTTTCAGCAGAGGCGCTCGTGACGGTCCGGCCCTTGCGGATTTGCGCAACGGCGCGTTCCAGCGCTGCGGCATCGGCCTTGCCCTGAGCCAGAGCCTTGCCGGCGGGAGTGTTGCTGGCGGCGATGGCGATCAGAAGACGGTCCTGCGCGACATGGCTGTCACCGGCAGCTTTCGCAGCGGCTTCGGCGGAATCCAGCAGGCGAACAAAATCCGGAGTTGCCTGTGGCTGACCAGCGCCACCCCCCTGAACCTGAGGTAGTTTGGCAAGAGCGGCATCGTTGGCCTGCTGCACGACCTTGGGATCACCCCCTGCCGCGCGGATCAGGCCGGAAGCGGCGCCCTGTTCGTCATCCAGCAGGGCCTTGAGCAGGTGCTCCGGCGTCAGCTGCTGGTGATAGTCACGGAGCGCAATGGTCTGTGCGGCCTGAAGAAAGCCCTGACTGCGCTCGGTAAACTTCTGAATGTCCATTCTTCAAATCTTCCTTTTATGCCCCGTTCCGGCAGCATGGATGGGTAGGCCGCCCCTTTGAGGCAGCGGCCTTTTGATTAATATTTAGGCAGTCATTTTTTCGTTTCAAGGGCTTCCTTCTGCTGAAGATCCCGAACCCGCTTGGCAGGACCATGTAGCACCATGTCCGCGGGCGACAGCCGATCGAAGGCATTCCGCTGTTGGTGCCAGTAGGGGTAGATCAGGTCCGGCGCGCTCACGTCATCCAGGCGCTGGACCTGTTCGCGGGTCAGGCGCAGGGAGGCGGCGGCCAGATTGTCGAGAAGCTGGCTTTCCTTGCGGGCGCCGAGAACAAGGGACGTGATGCCCGGCTTGTGCAGCGTCCAGGCCAGGGCGACGCGCGCCGGAGAGACACCATGTTCTTCCGCGACCTGAACCAGAACCTCGATGGTGTCATAGAGTTTGTCCAGATTGCGGACTTCCGGTTCCGGCCAGCCGGAGATGCGGCGGCTATCTTCCGGGGTAGCCTTGCCGCGGCGGTATTTGCCAGTCAGCAGACCGCAGGCGAGCGGGCTCCAGACCTGCACCCCCAGTCCCTGATCGACGGCCAAAGGGAGAAGTTCGTATTCAGCGTCGCGGGATTCCAGGGAATAATAGATCTGCTCACTGACCGGAACGACGAGGCGGTCACGCTCGGCGGCGGAGATAAGTTTCATGGACTGCCAGCCCGCATAGTTGGAAATGCCGGCATAGCGGATCTTGCCGTGGTCACGCAGGGTCTGAAGGGCTTCCAGCGTTTCCTCGACCGGAGTCAGGCCATCCCATTCATGCAGGTAATAGAGGTCGATGTGGTCTCGGCCCAGCCGACGAAGGCTGTCCTCGCAGGCATTGAGGATATGATGGCGGGACAGGCCTTCCTCGTTCGGGCCCTTGCCGGTCGGGAAGCGGACCTTGCTGGTGACGAGCAGTTCGCGGCTGCGCCCCTGGAGTACGCGGCCGAGGATTTCTTCCGCCTCGCCACCCGAGTAAGCATCGGCGGTGTCGAACATGTTGACGCCGTGTTCAACGCAGATATCCACCATTCGGGTGGCTTCAGCGATATCAACATTACCGGTGGCTGCGAAGTTGCCCTGTCCGCCGAATGTGACGGAACCGAAATTCAGGGCTGAAATCTTGAGACCGGAACGACCAAGCTGACGATACTGCATATCTTCGGACTCCTCCTGCTTGAGACATGTCTTGATACACAACACCCCATCCCGGGATCAGTCCCGGTAGAAACCGGTTTTCTCGCCGGAAAGTGAGCAGTAGCCCATCTCTCATGCAGGAACTATGTCCACAGGAAGCGCCGGGGTCCATGACCGAAGTCAAAACCGGATCCGGTCTCGATGCCTCCGGCCTTCAGGACGATGGCATCATGCCGCGAAGGCCAGGCTATCCGAAGCGGGCCGGATTTTCAGGCAGCGAAACCATCGAAAAGTCCGACATTAGAGAGCTCGCTCATGGACTGGCGATAGGCTTCCACTTCCAGTGGATAACGGACGCCCTTGATGATCGACAGGCTGTGCAGCTGGGCGAAGAGATGGATGTCGTCGGTCGAAAGAGTCCCGTTGACAGCTTCGGGAGAGCGGATCATGGGCGCCAGTCTCTCCAGATGCCCGTTCAGTTCCGCAAGTTCCGCCGTGCCATCTTCCAGAAGGGCGCTGAATGATCCGACGCCCGGTTCCTTGCGGCGGATAAAGCCCGCCCGTGCCGAAGTCGTGTCAAATTCCGGCAGAGGCGCGGAGGCTGCGCGGGGCAGGAACAGGCGATAAAGGGGTTTTGCGGAAGCGTGAATCCAGTCCGCGATTTCCGGCCGGACCGGCCCCGTCAGGACCGGGGACCCGATCGCGTCAATATGCGCCACGATGTCCATGCTCTCGGCCATGAACCGGCCGTTTTCCTCAAGAATGGGGACAATCTTGCGACCGACCATGCTGACCGGGCCGTCAACATCGTCATTCAGGAAGATACGCCGTTCGTAGGGGATCTTCTTGAGGCCGAAAATCATCCGTGCCTTCACGCAGAAGGGACAGTGTTCGTAAACATGCAGGATATAGGGTGTACTCATGGGGAGATCCTTGCCGGCGGGAAGGCGGTTTGGCTACCCCAGAGCGCAATGAAACCGGGATGGTTGCTCATGCCTCTCCGCTGGTCGTGGAGAAAAGGAGAGGATCAATGTCGATTGTGGCCAAAGCCTTCCGCCATTTTGCGGAATGGTCCGTTCCGAACACGATATCGTCACTGGATGGGGCGACGAACCACGCGCTGTCACGCAGGATTTCCTCTTCCAGCTGACCCGGCCCCCATGCGGCATGTCCGAGCGCCATCAGGGCCCGTTTCGGCCCCTGCCCGACGGCCAGTTCGCGCAGGATGTCCAGACTGGCGGTCAGGGTGGCTTCATCGTTTACGCCCAGACTGCCCTCGCCCGCCCAGTCCGGGGAGTGCAACACGAAACCGCGTTCGGAATCGACCGGGCCGCCCACACAAAGTGCAATCCGTCGTTCCGGCGGGTTTGGCTCGATCCCGAGCTGCGCGAACAGGTCATCCAGCCCCGGCTGCGAGAGCCGTCGGTTGATCACCAGCCCCATTGCGCCATCCTCGAGGGAATGGGCACAGAGATAAATGACCGACTGCGCGAAGGGCGTGTCAGCCAGATGAGGCGCAGCCACGAGAAGCTTGCCTGTCAGGTTGTCATTCTGTCCGGCGAGTGTTTTCTTCATTCTGCAAAGATGGGTGCATCCCCACCTGCATTGCAAGCGTTGCCGTCCGAGACAGCTTATGGAGGTTCCCCATGTCCCTTACCGTCCTCGTTACCGGAGCGACCGCGGGCTTCGGCCATGCCATCGCCAGCCGCCTCATTCATGAAGGGCACCGCGTCATCGCCACGGGCCGACGACAGGACCGGCTGGATGACCTGCGCGGGAAACTGGGAGAGAACCTCCTGCCGTTCCGGCTCGACATGACAGACCGCGCGGCGCTGCGGGCATTGCTCGGCAGCCTGCCAGAAGGATGGCGGGAGATTGACGTCCTGGTGAACAATGCCGGTCTGGCTCTGGGAATGGAGGTCGCACAGGACGCAGAACCCAATAACTGGGAGACCATGATCGCCACCAATGTTTCTGGCGTTGTGGAACTGACGCGCGCGATTCTGCCCGGTATGGTCGAACGGAATTCCGGCTATGTGATTGCGCTTGGCAGCACGGCAGGAACCTATCCTTACAAGGGTGGCAACGTGTACGGGGCGACAAAAGCCTTCGTTCACCAGTTCACCCAGAACCTGCGCACGGATCTGCTCGGGACGCGCATCCGTGTCACGAACATCGAACCCGGGCTCTGCGGCGGGAGCGAGTTCAGCCAGGTGCGGCTGAAGGACACCGACAAGGCGGCGTCCGTTTACAAGGACACGACGCCACTTACACCGGAAGACATTGCCGAGACCGTGTCATGGCTGGTGCGTCTCCCCTGGCATGTGAACGTCAATCATCTGGAGATGATGCCTGTCTGTCAGGCTTCGGGCGGACTGGCGGTGAACCGTCATGTCGGCTGACAGGATCGGACTTCCATCACAGCTGTTCATCACGAACGGAAAGAACTTCAACCTTTCTTCCATTTCCACCAATGACAAGCTGGGCCGCCAGAAAGCCGCCTCCAGGACGCGCATCCGGGACTGCGTGGACCGGATGCGGATCCTTCAGCAGCGTCTGGCCGCCTATGCCACGCATGGAATTCTGGTCGTGCTTCAGGGCATGGATGCGGCGGGCAAGGATGGTGCCATCCGTCATGCCTTTTCCGGACTCAACCCGCAGGGCGTGCATGTTAAATCCTTCAAGGCGCCGTGGGGCGAGGAAAAGCTGCACGATGATCTGTGGCGCATCCACAAAGCGGTGCCCGCGCGCGGGGAAATCGGAATTTTCAACCGCAGCCATTATGAGGACGTACTTGTCGAGCGCGTTCATCCGGACATGGTCCGCGCCCGGGGGCTGGACCCGGATCAGCCTCATTTCTGGGACAACCGGCTGGCGGATCTGCGCGGTTTCGAGACTTATCTGCGCCATCAGAACATTCTGGTTCTCAAGATCTTCCTGCATGAATCACGGGAAAAGCAGCGCCAGCGGCTGCTCAGACGGCTTGAAATGCCGGAGAAACGCTGGAAATTCAGTGCGTCCGATCTGAAAGAGCGTGAATTCTGGCCGCATTATTCAGCAGCGTATGAAGAAGCCATCCGGGCGACGGCCACACCGGAGGCGCCATGGATTGTCGTGCCGGCCGATCACAAATGGCTTGCACGGGTTCTGGTAGCGGAAACGCTCCTGGCCACACTGGAAGGGCTGCATCTGAAAGAGCCGGATGAAAAACTGTCCGATACCCTGAAGAGCGCTCAGGACGCCCTTCTGGCGGAAGCGCCGTCAAAGACTGACAAACCGTCCAAAAAATAGGCCCGTTCATGAAAAAGCCCCGCCGGGATGGATCTCCCGGCGGAGCTTTTCAGCAGGGTGTCAGCCCTGGTGGGTTCATGAACGACGCTTGCGGGTCGAACCTTCTCCCTTCGGGTTGGGGCCAGACTTTGTACGGCTGAAACCGCTGCCGCCGCGCCCCTTGTAACCGCCACCGCCGCTGCGAGGGCCGCCACGGAAGCCACCGCCGCCACCTGGACGGGCGCCGAAGCGCTTGCCTTCACCCGGGTTGCGGCCACGGTTGCCATAGCTGCCACCGGCCGGAGCTTCGGACGGCTCGATCTGCACTTCGTCAGCCTCGGCACCAGCGAGGCAGGATTTGAAGCGGGCGACACTTTCATCGGCGATCTGGAAATAGGTCTGGTCCTGATCGATGCGGATGCTGCCGATTTCCCGCTTCTGAACGCTGCCAAGGCGGCAGATCAGGGGAATCAGCCATTTCGGATCGGCCCGTTCGGAGCGACCGACGCTCATCTTGAACCACTCGCCGGACATGACGCGCTCTTCACGCGGGGCACGCTCGCCACGCTGCGGCTGTTCCACCGACAGCGGACGGATTTCCTCGACCTTGGGCAGACGGGCGCGGTACAGCCCGACCAGTGCAGAAGCAAGCTTCTTGGCGTCATACGCCTCGGCCAGCTTCGTCACCAGTTCGTCGGACGTCTCTTCCGGCGCATCCTTCAGGATCGGGTCTTCCATCAGGCGCTCATTGTCCTGGGCGGCGATCTGCTGGGCCGTGGGGACCGGGCTCCATTCCGCGTCGATCCGCGCGAGGGACAGCAGGCGCTCGGCACGGCGGCGCTGGTTCAGCGGCACCATGATGACACTCGTGCCCTTGCGACCCGCACGCCCTGTACGACCGGAACGGTGCAGCAGCGTCTCGGACGCACTCGGAATACTGGCGTGAATGACGAGGCTCAGGGCCGGCACGTCAATGCCACGGGCCGCCACGTCGGTCGCGACGCAGACGCGGGCCTGACCGGACCGGAGGCTCTCGATGGCACGGCTACGCTCGTTCTGTCCCATCTCGCCTGAAATGGCGACGGAGGCAAAACCACGCGCCAGCAGGGCGGCCTGCACCTGCCCGACCATCATGCGGGTATTGCAGAACACCATGGCCGTCGGGCTCTCGTAATAACGGAGCACGTTGATGAGGGAGCGCTCGATCTCCTGCGGCTGCGTCAGAACGCAGCGATAGGTGATGTCGGAATGCTGTTTTGCACCCGAGACCGTGTCAATCCGCTCGGCGTTCTTCTGGTACCGGCGCGCGAGGGCAGCGATGTCACGGGCGATCGTGGCGGAAAAGAGCAGCGTGCGGCGCTCGGCCGGGGCGGCGTCCAGCAGCTTTTCCAGTTCGTCACGGAAGCCCATGTCGAGCATTTCGTCGGCTTCGTCGAGAACGACGCAGCGCAGGCCGGACAGATCCAGCGCACCACGGTTCAGATGGTCGCACAGGCGGCCGGGCGTACCGACCACGATATGGGCACCACGGTTCAGGTCCCGCGCCTCACGCCGCGCATCGGTCCCGCCGATGCAGCTTGCGATACGGGCGCCGGTCTCGGCGTACAGCCATTCCAGTTCAGACTGGACCTGCAGGGCCAGTTCACGTGTGGGAGCAATGACAAGGGCAAGCGGATGGGGTGCGGGCGGAAGGCGGTCCGCGTCACCCAGCAGGGTCGGCGCCATGGCCAGACCGAAGGCAACCGTCTTGCCCGAACCCGTCTGAGCGGAAACCAGCAGGTCGCGCTCTTCCAGCCCTGGCTTCAGAACTGCTTCCTGAACGGGAGTCGGCTGTTCGTAGCCGCGCGCATCCAGGGCGCGCCGGAGGGCAGGATGGGTATCGGGAAAAGGCATATCTTGATGAACACTCGGCAAACGTCACGCCGACGCCGAAAATGCGGCGGCTGGGATGCCGCTGCATAAAGACTTCCACGCGCGAACGCCAGCAGGAACGCACACCCGATCACATTCTGGGCATATTCTTCCGGCTGACTATGGTTTTTCAGGTACGGCTCTTACGGCCAATCACAGCCCGGACGGTATCGCGCCAGGCGGTCAGGTCTTCTGGCGGAACCACCTCTCCCGTGTCAAGCTCAATCAGCCCGGCGCGTGACAGAAGCACGCTCACCAGACGGACGCGGTCTTCCGGTTCGAGCGCCTGCCACATGGCCACGGCTTTCTGGCGGTAAAACTGGTCCGAGAAGGTGACGATCAGCGGCGAACCCGGCTTCAGGACGCGCACGACCTCGGTCAGGACCTCCAGCGGGTGCGTTAAATAGGCGATGCCATCACACAGGGTCACGGCGTCAAGGCTGTCATCCTCGAAGGGCAGGACAGGCGTTTCATTCAGATCCTGGACGATGCGTTCTGTCAGCACCGGATTCGCGTCCAGTGCCGCTTTCGAGACTCCCAGTCCGGCAACGGCCTCAAAACGCGCCTCTTCCGGATAATGGCTCAGTGATCCCGCCATCAGGTCAAGCACCCGCCCTCCGACCGGCAGGGACGTCTGGTACAGGGCGGTCACGGCAGTGCGGGCGCCCATGTCCATCAGCGAATCCGGCATACGCTGGGCGTAGAAGATCGTGTCCGGTTCGTTGTTGGCCCGTGTGAAGGCCGCCGGGTGGAAGCCTTCAGGCTCCTGGGTCGCACTCATGCTTGTCCTCCTGACTGAACCGACGACATGAGGACATGTTCTCCGTGCGTCAACCCGCCGGATGTTTTATGAGAAGCCCCATCATGACGCTCTCCTTCACCAAAATGCACGGTCTGGGCAACGATTTCATCGTCATTGACGGCCGCCAGATTCCGGTTGTCCTGCCAGACAGCCTTATCCGCAGACTCTGTGACCGGCATCTCGGAATCGGCTGTGACCAGCTTGTCCTTCTGTCCCCGGCCACGCTGGAGGGAGCGGACGTGCATGTCCGGTTTTTCAACCCTGACGGTTCGGAGGCTGGCGCCTGCGGCAATGCCTCGCGCTGCGTCGCGCTGTTTGTAGGGAACTCACCCGTTCTTCAGACGCGCGCAGGGCTGCTGCCTACCACGCAGAAGGGGGAACAGTTTGCCATCAACATGGGAGCGGCGCGTCTGGACTGGCAGGACATTCCCCTCTCTCGACCCTGCGATACGCTGCATCTGCCGCTGGAAAACGCGGCGGCCTGTTCCATGGGGAACCCGCATGCCACGCTGTTCGGCGACATCGGGCGCGCCGAAACGCTGGGCCCGGTTCTGGAACGTGATCCGCTGTTCCCCGAGCGGGCCAATATCGGGTTTGCGCAGATCCTGTCCCCGGACCATATGCGTCTGCGGGTCTGGGAGCGGGGAGCGGGTCTGACGCTGGCCTGCGGTTCTGGCGCCTGTGCGGCTGTGGTCAACGCTGTGCGCCGGGGGCTGACAGAGCGGACCTGCACCGTGACGATGGACGGAGGCGATCTCACCATCACTTGGCAGGAGGATGGCACCGTTCTGATGACGGGGCCGGCCACCACCGTTTTCCACGGAACCCTTGCGTGAGCGCTCCTACTGTCCTGACGTTCGGCTGCCGGCTCAATGCGCATGAGAGTGATGGCATGTCCCATCATGCGCGGGGGCAGTCCGACACCATTATCGTCAATACCTGTGCCGTGACTACTGCCGCTGAACGGCAGGCCCGGCAGGCCATCCGGCGCGCTCACCGGGAACATCCGGACGCGAAAATCGTCGTGACAGGATGTGCTTCGGAAATCGATGCTGGCCGATGGGGCGCCCTGCCCGGCGTGACGCGCATCGTACCGAATGCAGAGAAGCTGAAACCGAAGACCTGGGGTGATACGGCTGGCGGGCTCCCTCCCTCCCGCCATGCCCGGGCGCTGCTTCAGGTACAGCAGGGATGCGACCATCGCTGTACGTTCTGCATCATTCCCTATGGTCGGGGCGATTCACACTCCACACCCGTGCCGGAAGCCATCAGCCGGGCGCGGACGCTGGTGGAGGCCGGACATCGGGAAATCGTCCTGACGGGAGTGGACATCGCATCATGGCAGGGTACGGACGGGCGCGGACTGGGCACATTATGCCGCCGCCTGCTGGAGGCCGTGCCGGGAATCGCACGTCTGCGTCTGTCTTCCATCGATCCTGTAGCGCTTGATCCCGAAACCGGAGATCCGGACCTGTGGTGGCTGCTGGAGCATGACGCCCGGCTGATGCCGCATCTGCATCTTTCGTTACAGGCCGGGTCGGACCTGATCCTCAAACGCATGAAACGCCGCCATGACACGGCCCGTGTCGCCGCCATGCTGAGGCGTGTGCGTGCCCTGCGCCCTGATATCGGGGTCGGGGCGGATCTGATCGCCGGATTCCCGACCGAAACGGACGCCCTGTTTCAGGAGACCCTGTCCTTCATCGAGGAACAGGATATCCCTTTCCTGCATATCTTTCCCTACAGTGAACGTCCCGGGACGCCGGCTGCCCGGATGCCTGCGGTGCCCAACGCCCGCAGGCAGGAGCGTGCGTCACATCTCCGCGCCGTCGGGGAAGCCAACAGGGATCGGTTTCTCCGCCGTTTCATCGGTCGGCCCGTCGATGTTCTGGTTGAAACGGCTGAAAGAGGACATTCGGCAGAGTTTGCATCTGTCCGGCTGGAAGGAGCCGTTCCTTCGCGGGGCAGCGTCGTCACTGTCCGGCCCCACGCGGTTGAGAATGGATCACTTGTGGCAGAAATCCCCGCCTGATTCGGTAGCAAATGCGCTCCTGCCCTTGACGTCCGGCCTGACCTGTCCGAACTCCGGGACATGGCTGGATTTTTCTCACGACTCAAACAGGGTCTTTCACGCTCGAGTTCACGGCTCGGTGCCGTGTTCACGCATCGCAAGCTCGACGAAACCGCTCTTGAAGAGCTGGAAGATGAGCTGATTGCCGCCGATCTCGGTCCGGTAGTCGCCGAGCGTGTAATCGAGAGCTTCCGGAGTTCGCGCTTCGGCAAGGATGTCACAAGCGATGAAATCCGGGATGCGCTTGCGACGGAAGTGGCCAGCGTTCTGGAACCGGTCGCCATTCCTTTCGAACCCGATCCGGCAAAAAAGCCGCATGTCGTGCTGGTCGTAGGAGTCAATGGCGTGGGCAAGACCACGACCATTGGCAAGATGGCGCGCCTCTATTCCGAGGAAGGCAAGTCCGTCATGCTGGTCGCGGGCGATACGTTTCGTGCCGCGGCCGTTGAACAGCTTCAGGTCTGGGGGCAGCGCTCCAATGTGCCCGTCATCTCCGGCAAGCATGGCGCAGACGCCGCCGGGCTGGCCTATGACGGCCTCAAACGCGCAACCGAGGAAGGCACTGATCTTCTCCTCATCGATACGGCCGGGCGCCTGCACAACAAGGGTGCGCTGATGGAGGAACTGGCCAAGATCATCCGCGTCATGCAGAAGTTCGACGCCACGGCCCCGCATTCCGTTCTGCTCGTGCTGGACGCCACAACCGGCCAGAACGCTCTTGAGCAGGTCCGGGTGTTCCGCGAACTCGTCAACGTCACAGGGCTGATCGTCACGAAGCTGGATGGGTCGGCCCGGGGTGGCATCGTCGTAGCGCTGGCGGAACAGTTCAAACTGCCTGTGCATATGGTGGGTGTGGGCGAGCAGGCTGAAGATCTGCGTCCCTTCTCCGCGCAGGAATATGCCCGTGGCCTTGTCGGTGGGACGAACGATCTGGCGGCCAAGCTGGTGGAAAGCCAGCAGGAGGCCTCCGAAGAGGCGTTGCCAGAAGCTCCGTCGCACGCCGAAGACTGATCAGGCGGTCATCGGGCGCGTCTTTCAGGATGCGCCCGACGTATCATCCGGAACGCTCCACTCTTTCCGCAGAACGGCGATACGCTTTTCGATGGCCCTGCGCTCACGGCGGGCGACATCCGCGTACCACAGGCGCGTGCCAATGGATGACCCTTCCGCCACCAGCCATGCCGCCCCGACGGCCATCCAGTCCAGCAGCAGCGTCAGGGGTTGCAGAACAAGTTCCAGACAGGTCTGCCAGTCCCCTGCGGAACGCCAGGCCTCCCGCAGGGGATGGACCATGACGGCCCCGACATAGAACATGACCACCATCAAGCGCTGCCGGTCCGCGTCCGGATCGAAAAGACGCAGGAACAGGAGCGGCAACAGCAGCATCAGCATGACCAGCAGGCTGCCTGGCGCATAAGCCAGCAGCAGACCAACAATCAGGCCATGCCACCACTGGAACAGGGGACGTTTTTCTCCTCCCGCAGCGCCAGCCCTAAAAACTGCCATTGTTGCTTCTCACTGACAGAATTCCAGCCAGACACTCGCCATGGCCACGGCGATCCCGGCCAGAAGGGAAAAGAACTCGCCCGCATCCCGCGCGCGCCGGTCATTGATGGTACGCTGCGCCGGCTCCTGCACCAGAAGCTCCTGAAGGTGCAGGATTTCCTCTTCCGCCGCCGCAGCCAGACGCTGGTCTTCCCGCAGGCCGGAGACATCATTTACAATGGACAGAAAGCGCGTCAGATCGCCCCTTTTCGCTTCCCTGACCAGAGCGTCCCGCCGTTTTGCCCGGTTGGTCCGGCTGCGCCACTGGTTCAGTTCTCCTTCCAGCAGGGGAAGCGCGCGTCCTGCGATCGTCCGCAGGGACGTTTTGTCAAAATGACGCTGGGCAGCGGCCATCAGAGTCAGATCGGACAGCCAGAGCGGCAACCCTGCCTTTTGCGCATGCGACAGGGGGATGATGCCGCCTTCCGCATAGTGACTGTCCAGGAAAAGCCGCATCTGCTCATCCAGAAACCCTGTCCGCGCCACAACCTCCTGCGGAAGTTCACCCTCTCCTGTATGGTGTTCAAGCCAGCCCAGCAGACCGCCCGGCAACGAAATCCGGAAGGACAGGCAGCGGGAGGACAGGCAAATCAGATACCTGTTCCAGTCATAGGGGAGGCGACGGACCTGTTCCGTCCCCTGCAAGCCTGCGCGCCGGACATCCATCATGACCCTGTGCATCTGCTCATCCATCAGGTCAGACAGATGCAGCGCTTCGAAAAGATCGGGATTGGAGATCAGAAAGCTGGTCATGTTCTGGATGTTGCGGCTTTCCTCCGGGCCAACGATACCGGTCATGCACTGCACCAGCATCTGTGGCAGGGCATCCGGCCAGAACCATCGACCGCCCCAGAACATGGGTGCGGCCGGGTCGAGGATGGCAATGGCGCGCGTCAGGGTCATGGTCGCGGCATCACCGCCCCGACTGGTGCCTGCTGAGAGAAAAGGGGTACTGATCTGTTCGATCAGACTTCCCATGGCAGAGCGTTCAAGCTCCCGGTAAAGCCACTGCGACACGATCCTGCGCTGAAGAAGGGACGAAAACTCTGCCGGGTACTGCCCCGCATACCAGGCCAGGGCGCGGGGTGTGCGGACCTTTACGCCACCGATGAGCAGAGGCGCGCGGGCAGGAATTTCAGGGTGGATAGTGAACAGTTTGTTGGGCGCAATGGTGCTCAGGTCCCAGGGTGAGGGACGACTGTCCGGCTGATCCGCCAGCATGGCTTCAAGAAGGGAGACCAGCCCGGGCGGGATGTTCTGCCCGTCCATATAGGCTGCTGCTGTCCCCATATCGAAGCGACGCTTCAGGATCTCCACGTCGGACAGTCCCTCAAGAGGCCGTCTGCCCGTGGCGAGCATCAGGATCAGGACGCCGAGGGAGAAAATGTCGCAGGGAAGCGTGCCCTCTCCACGCGCGGCGGGCACGCAGACGGCCGCGGACAGCGGCTCGAACAGGACCGGCTGTTTCTCCGCCGGCGGGGTAAGGCCCAAGGGCCCCAGAATGAGACGGTGAATACCCTGCGCCAGAAACAGGTTATCCGGGCGGATGGCGCGGCAGGGAATGCCGGCATCCTGCAGGGCCTGAAGGAGATTGGCCAATGGACGGATCACGCCGTCGATGAGTTGCCCTTCCGTCCAGATACCGGGCTTGTCAGTCAGGGGCGGTCCGGGTGGATTGGGACAGATGACCCAGAGCGCACCTTCCTGATATTCATAGGCGTGTATCGGAACGAGATTTTCATGCCGGAAGCGCAGGATGTCATCGAGACGCGGCGATGGCGCAACCGGCGCGAGCGCAAGATAGGACGCACCCGAGGCTGAAATATCCTGCGCGGAACAGGCCGGGCAACCACCGAGGCCAGGCTGTTTCCGGTCAGGATTGACCAGATAGCGTTCGGCGATAACGAGTTCAGGACTGTCCGCTCTGTTCTGGTAGGCCATGGGTGTTCTGTCGTCTCCCTCCTGCCCGGTCGCTTATGCCCGACAGGAGTTGAGACTTCGTTAATGCCGGGACCATATCCGGCATTCCGCAAGAGGTCAGTCTTCGAACGGATCCCGCATCAGAATGGTGTCGTCGCGTTCGGGGCTGGTGGACAACAGCGTGACGGGTGCTTCGATCAGTTCCTCGATCCGGCGGACATACTTGATGGCCTGCGCCGGGAGTTCGGCCCAGGAGCGCGCGCCGGCGGTCGTTTCCTTCCAGCCGGGCATCGTTTCGTAAACCGGCTTGACGCGGGCCTGCGCGCCCGGCGCGGAAGGGAAGCTTTCGATCTGCTTTCCATCCAGTTCGTAACCGATGCAGATGGAAATTTCATCCAGCCCGTCCAAGACGTCCAGCTTCGTCAAAGCAATGCCGCTCACTCCACCGACGCGCGCCGCACGCCGGATCAGAACGGCGTCAAACCAGCCGCAGCGGCGGGGACGCCCCGTATTTGTCCCGAATTCATGACCACGCTCTCCGATCAGGCGACCCGTGTCATCGTGAAGTTCGGTCGGAAACGGTCCCTCGCCCACGCGGGTCGTGTACGCCTTGGCAATCCCGAGAACGAAGCCGACCGCTGCGGGGCCCATGCCGCTTCCGGACGCGGCGACGGCGGCGACCGTGTTGGAACTGGTCACGAAGGGGTAGGTGCCGTGATCGACATCGAGCATGACCGCCTGCGCACCCTCGAACAGGATGCGGCGACCCGCGCGGCGGGCTTCATCCAGACGGTCCCAGGCCTGGCAGGAATAGGGCAGAAGCCGGGGCGTGATCTCCGTGAGGAAGTCCCTGAGCTGCTCCTTGGTGAAGGTCTCGGCGCCCAGACCGGCCAGCAGCGTATTGTGATGCAGGAGGAGTTCGTCCAGCTTCCAGTCCAGTGTTTCCGGCTCTGCCAGATCGCAGATCCGGATGGCGCGGCGCGCGACCTTGTCTTCGTAGGCCGGACCGATTCCGCGGCCTGTCGTGCCGATCTTATGGTCGCCACGGGCCGCTTCACGGGCACGGTCGAGCGCGCCATGCACCGGCAGGATCAGAGGTGCGTTCTCGGCGATCCACAGCGTTTCCGGCGTGACGGTCAGGCCCTGCGCCGTCACACGGTCGATCTCGGCCATGAGAGCTTTCGGATCGACGACGACGCCATTGCCGATCACACCGATCTTTCCCCGTACGAGACCCGATGGCAGCAGGGACAGCTTGTAAACCTGATCGCCTACGACGAGCGTATGACCGGCATTGTGACCGCCTTGGAAACGGACAACAATATCCGCGCGGCTGGCGAGCCAGTCCACGATCTTGCCTTTGCCTTCGTCGCCCCACTGGGTTCCGATAACGGTGACATTGGACATGAACTGACTTCCTTGATCCTGAAAATTCGTGTGCGGAGGGGTATAACGGGCAGGATCAGAGCGGCTGTGCCGCGCCATCCTGCCAGACATGGGTGCAGCGCAGATGCCGCGCCTCGACCGTCAGATCACTCTCGTGACCGAGCGCCGGGACCGTTGCAAATCCGGCACGATGCAGCGCAATGAGGCTGTCCTGGTCCAGTTCCATCGGCACGTAGCAGCGCGGGCGGGGAGACGGACGGGGTGCTGCCTTCAGCAGGGCCTGCGGACGCAGCGTCAGGCCGCAGGCCGGCTCCTGCCCGGCCAGATAGCGCCCGCCCCGCCCCAGTTCCTCACGCGACGTGTTGGAAAAGACCGTGACGCAGAGGCCGGTATGGTACTGCCAGCCCCGGAAATCGACCGGATCGATGGTCAGACGCAGCGCAGGCATCCGTTCACGAATGACGGCAACGACACCGGCCAGACGCTCGAACTGCGCGCGGCTGGCCGGGGGCCAGTCCAGTGCGGCGAGGATGTCCAGGGCACGGTCTGCCGGGCCGGCGGCCCGCAGCATGACGGCCAGCATCCCCGCGACCGGCCCGCCGAGTTCCGCCACGGCGCTGGCATCTTTGCGGTCCAGTGCGTGGATCAGGCCCTCCCGGTCAACTTCGGAAACGGCACCCTCGATCAGGCCCATCACGAGACCGGGCATGGACAGATCGAAGGACACACCTTCGATCCCGAGTTCCTCAAGGGCTTTCGCACCAAGAATGATGACTTCGGCGTCCGCCTGTGCGGAATCGGGGCCGATCAGCTCGATTCCGGCCTGCGAGACCTGCCGGTCTGACTCGCGTCCCGCCGTGCCGATGACAATGCAGCTTCCGGAATAGGACAGCCTCAGCGGTCGCGGGGCATCCTGAAGACGGACACTGGCGATCCGAGCGATCTGCGTTGTCATGTCGGGACGCAGGGCCATCATGCGATGGCTGTTCGGATCCATCAGGCGGAAGGTCTGGGTTGCGAGGGCCGCACCGGAGCCACTGAGAAGAGACGTTTCGAATTCCAGCATCGGCGGACGGACACGCTCGTAGCCGTGGCGCGAGAATGCCTCCATGACGCACGCGATGCCGCGCGCCTCCGCCTCCGCCTCACCCGGCAGAAGATCGGCGAAACCGGACGGCAGAAGGGCGGTGCTCGGTGTTTCGGAATACAGATTCATCCCGCGAATTCCCGGCGTGTTTCTTCATGGGCCCAGTCAAGCCACGGCAGCAGGCCCCTGATGTCATCCGCGTCCACCGTGGCGCCGCCCCAGATCCGCAGACCGGGAGGAGCATCACGGTAGGATGCAAGGTCATAACCCGCACCTTCCTTGGCCACGAGACCGGTCAGATGCTTGACCGCCCGGCTGCGCGCCTCCGGAGACAGGGCCTCGAACCACGGCGCAGTAATTTTCAGGCAGATGGAGGTCCAGGAACGTTTTGCCTCGTCCTGCGCAAGAAAGGACACCCAGTCCGACGTTTTTACCCACTCCGTCACAACGGACAGGTTCTGCCGGGAGCGGGCTTTCAGCGCGGGCAGCCCGCCGATCTCCTCGGCCCAGCGCAGCCCATCCAGAGCATCCTCGACGCAGAGCATGGATGGGGTGTTGATCGTATCCCCTTCGAAGATGGCTTCGATCAGGCCTTTCCTGTTGGCCAGGCGGAAAACCTTGGGCAGCGCACGGGGCGCGGGCCGGGCCAGACGGGCGGCGGCCTTCGGGCTCAGGGCCACCATGCCATGCGCGGCTTCCCCACCCAGCGCCTTCTGCCAGGACCAGGTCACGATATCCAGCCGATCCCAGGGAAGATCCATTGCAAAAGCGGCGGAGGTGGCGTCACAGATCACCAGCCCCGCATGATCGGCCGGGATGGCACTGGCATCCGGGATGCAGACGCCGGAGGTCGTGCCGTTCCATGTCAGGACGACGTCCCGGCTCCAGTCCACCTGCGTCAGGTCCGGCAGTTCACCATAGGGCGCTTCGAGGACGCGAAGATCTTCAATCCCCAGAACATCCCGCAGGTCCTGCGCCCAGATCCCGGAAAAACTCTCGAAGGACAGGACGTCAATTCCGCGTTCGCCGGCAAGGGACCAGAGGATCATCTCCACCGCGCCGGTATCGGAGGCTGGAACGATGCCGACACGCCAGTCCTCAGGAATACCAAGGACACGCTGCGAGCAGATGATGACGTCCTTCAGACGTGCCCGGCCTTCGGCAGAACGGTGAGACCGGCCCAGCAGGGCCTGCTCCAGTCCCTGAAGGGACCATCCGGGACGTTTGGCACAGGGACCGGAGGAAAAGAACGGGCGGGAGGGCTTAACGGTCGGCTTGGACATGCACGTTCCGGGGCTTGAGCGGTCCTGGGGAGCCTTTCCGGGGTGGAAAAGGCCAGTCATGGTGCGAGAGAGGGGACTCGAACCCCTATGCCTTTCGGCGGTCGATTTTGAGCCGACTGCGTCTACCGTTCCGCCACTCTCGCGTAAGCGGGCAAGACCCTAGTGCATTCGCAACAAAAGGACCAGACCCCTGACGAAGCTATTAAAGGCCCAGCATCAGAAGCAGATTCTGGATAGCCGCCCCTGAGGCGCCCTTCCCCAGATTGTCGAGACGGGCCGTCAGCACGACCTGTTCACCATTATGGTGCACGCGGAGCTCCATCCTGTCCGTATTGGCAAGGGCATCGGCCAGGAGACGTGTCTCCGGAGGCAGGACAAGGACATGCTCGCAGCCCCGGTAAGCCTTCGTGAGCGTGGCTTCGAGATCGCGTGGCGTCGGATAGCCGGGCAGATCCTTCAGATGCAGGGGAATGGAAACGATCATACCCTGCGGAAAGTGTCCGACGGACGGAACGAAAAGCGGAGAATGGGTCAGGCCGGAATAATGCCGGATTTCCGGCAGGTGCTTGTGGTGCAGGTCCAGCCCATACAGGAAAAAGGCGGGACCGCCGTTTTTCTCATGCTCCTCGATCGCCACCCGGCCGGCGCCACTGTATCCCGACACGGCGTTGATGGAGACACGATGGTCTTCCGGCAACAATCCGGCCGTCACCAGAGGATGCAGGAGCGCGATGGCGCCGGTGGAATAGCATCCTGGATTGGCGACGTATTTCGCTGTCCGGATCCTGGCTCCCTGCTGTTCGTCCAGTTCCGGCAGACCATAGACCCAGCCGGGTGCAATGCGATGGGCTGTGCTGGCATCCAGCAGACGCACATTCAGCCCTTCCGCCAGTTTCACGGCTTCGCGGGCGGCGTCATCCGGCAGGCAGAGAATGGCGATATCGGCCTGTTTCAGCAGGGCCCGCCGGGCATCCGCATCCTTGCGCTGGGCTGGATCGATCGACAGGATCTCGAGGTCATATGTGCGGGGAAGAGCCTGAATCCGCTGCCGGATGCCCAGCCCCGTCGTTCCGGCTTCGCCATCAATGAAAATCTTCGCCATTCGCCCAGTCATCCGGTCTGAAAAAATCGGCCTCCGCAATACGGAAACATGATCGGTCGCTTCTCTTTACTCTCTCTTTCCGGCCGCTGTCATCAGCCCTCATGCTTTGCGTCGGAGCGCGCCGGACAGTATGGAAGATGACACGTGCGCTTCACAGCAGTTCCTCCAGAGCAGCCCCCTACAGCAGGATAGTGTTCATGACCCAGCCCGTCCGCCAGATCGACCGTCTTCTGGACATCATGAAGCGCCTGCGCGACCCGCAGAATGGCTGTCCGTGGGATATGGAACAGACGCCGGGTACCATTGCGCCCTATGCCATCGAGGAAGCCTACGAAGTTCTCGACGCCATTGAGCGAAATGACGAAGCTGCCCTGCCGGACGAACTGGGCGACCTGCTTCTTCAGGTCGTTTTCCAGGCGCAGATGGCGGAAGAAGCGGGACGTTTCGATTTCGAAACCGTCTCAGGCATGATTGCCGACAAGCTGGTTCGCCGTCATCCGCATGTCTTTGGAGAAGAAAGGGCCGAAGACCAGAACTGGGAGAACGAGAAGGAGGCCGAACGTCATGGACGGGCGGAATTCGGTGCGCTGGCCGGAGTGGCGCGGCCCCTCCCTGCCCTTCTCCGGGCCGCCAAGCTGTGCAAACGCGCCGCGCGGGTCGGTTTTGACTGGGACGATGCATCCGGTGTGCTGGACAAGATGCATGAGGAAATCGATGAGATGAAGGCGGAGCTTGGGGGAGACCGGGACCGCATCGAGGATGAGCTCGGGGACGTGCTCTTCACGGTGGCCAGCCTGGCGCGGAAACTGGACATTGATCCGGAAGCGGCCCTGCGCCGCAGCAATGCCAAGTTCACCCGGCGTTTCGAGGCCATGGAAGAGGTTTTGGCAGCGGAAGGCCGGACCATGACCGAACAGGATCTTCCCGCACTGGAAGCACTCTGGCAGGCGGTCAAGAAGAAGCCCGGTATGCGCTAAGCCCGTGCTCCTGCATTCCGGGATAGTCCGTGACAGAGAACGCGCCGGCTGAAACCTTCAGAGTCCTGTTCAGGCTTCGTTAACTTTATGACTGGACACTGGAAGCTCCACAGACGGAGTTCACATCATGAGCAGCATTTCCTCCATTTCGGGATCGGCCCTGAGCAGTCTTTACAGCACGTCCGCCAGCAATAGCGGTTCAGGAACATCCTCCTCATCCGGCACGTCCTCCACGCAGGACACGACCAGCACCACAACCAACGCTGACGGATCCATCACGACAACCGTTACGGATTCAGAGGGGAATATCGTGTCCCAGACCATGTCCGGCGGTTCCGGATCGGAGAGTTCCGGTCACGCAGTCAATGTGACAGCCTGATTCATGAAAAGATAACCGGAAGAGGTACGGACGCTGGCGCGAATGTTCGGAAAGAGGAATTTTTTGAAACCCCTGCGCGGGTAATGGCTTATCCTTTTTCGCCTGCTTCGTAAGGAACACCCCGCCATGCCCCAGCCCCCTGCCCGGACTTTTCTGCTGACTGTCACGGGCGTCATACTCGCTTTTCTGGGTCTGGCGCTTTTTCTCCCCGGGCTGCATCTGATCGCTCTTGGCGGATCAGTCTATTATGCTCCGGCCGGACTGCTGATGCTGCTTTCAGGCATCATGATCGCCATGGGACGCGCGAAAGGGCTGCTGGTCTATGCAGCGATGCTGGGACTGACAGTGGTCTGGGGGCTATGGTGTGTAGGACTGGATGGCTGGCGGCTGCTTCCGCCACTGGCTCTTCCCGCCGGGCTGGGACTATGGATTTTCGGACCTTGGATCGGCGGCAGGCTGACGGACCGCGAAAACAGGCCGCGCCTGAATGCGATCTCCCTGGCGGGCATGGGCAGCTGCGTCGCGCTGTTCGTCCTTGTTTTCGCGAGCGGCTGGGCCGTTACGGCTTCGCGTTACCAGAAATACTCCCCTTTCCCGGGCACGACCGGCGCTTCGCTGAATGAGCTGAACGCAGAGAGCCGGAATGACTGGCCGTTCTATGGCGGAACGCCAGCCGGCAACCGCTTCGCTTTGCCCACGCAGATCAACGCGTCGAATGCGCGTGACCTGAAGGTTGCCTGGACCTATCACAGCGGAGACATGCCACGGGAAGGCGAAAATTCCCGCGGACGTGAGTTCAGCTTCGAAGCAACCCCCATCAAAGTGGGTAACAGGCTGTTCTTCTGCACGCCACATCGGGACGTGATCGCCCTTGATGCCACTACAGGCAAGGAAATCTGGCGTCATACTCCCGGAGGTCAATACGGAAAGAACATCTATCAGGCCTGTCGGGGCGTGTCCTATGCCGATATCCCGGGAACAACGGACTGCCCGCATCGTATCATTTCCACCAATTCCGGCTCTCCACCCACGCTGTTCGCACTTGATGCGGAGACGGGACAGTTCTGTCAGGGGTTCGGGAATCACGGGGTGGTCGATCTGCGGGAAGGCATGAGCGCCATGCCAGCCGGCTTTCACTTCGTCACCTCGCCACCCATGGTGATGCATAACCGCATTGTCACGAGCGGCTGGGTCTATGACAACCAGACGGTCGGGGAGCCTTCCGGGGTGATCCGGGCCTTTGACGCGGTCACCGGCAAGCTGGCCTGGGCGTGGGATATGGGCCATGTCCCTGCTAACAGACCTCTGGCACCGGGCGAAACCTATACCTACGGCACACCCAATGGCTGGGGCGTCTATACCGCGGATGCGGAACTGAACATGGTTTATGTTCCGCTGGGGATCGCCACGCCGGATTATTACGGTGCGATGCGCCGTCCTTTCGACGAAAAATATGACACGTCCCTCGTTGCGCTCGACCTGACGACAGGTGAGGAACGCTGGCATTTCCAGACCGTGCATCATGATCTGTGGGACTTTGACCTGCCGGTTGGTCCATCCCTCGTCGATCTTCCCGATCCAGCCGGTCATCTGACGCCCGCGCTGGTCCAGACAACCAAGCAGGGAGAGCTGTTCGTTCTGGACCGGCGCACCGGCGAGCCATTCTATCGTGTGCAGGAACGTCCCGTCCCGCGGGGAGACATTTCCGGTGAGCATTATTCCCCGACGCAGCCTTATTCCGTGGAAATGCCAAACCTGCGCCGACCGAATCTGACGGAAGACGATCTGTGGGGGGCAACACCCTATGATCAGATGGCATGCCGGATTGCGTTCCATTCGATGAAATTCAAGGGGCTGTTTACCCCGCCCAGCGAACAGGGAACGATCGGCTTTCCCGCGTTTGACGGGGTAGCGGACTGGTATGGCGGGACTGTCGATCCCATCCACGGGGTGATGTACATCAACACCACCTTTATCCCTTTCATCATGAAACTGGTGCCGCACCAGAAAGCCATCACGCAGGGGCTGTTCAAGCCTTGGCATGGCTGGAGCCAGCCTTATCCGGAGCCGGATTTTACGAACAACCCCGAGCATGGCCTGCCTTACGCTGCCGTCATCAAACCTTGGCTGGGCATTTTCGGTGCGCCCTGTCTTGCGCCGCCCTGGGGCAAGATGCAGGCCATTGATCTTGTGCATCGGCGGGTGATCTGGGAACGCGCACTGGGCACGACAAAAAATATCGGACCGACGAACATGCTACGGATGCCTGTAGGTCTGCCGACCGGCATTTTCTCGATGGGCGGCAGCGTGACGACGCCGAACGGACTGGTGTTCATGGGCGCGCTGGCGGACCAGAGTTTCCATGTTCTTGATGGCCATGACGGTCGCACCCTTTTCAGCACACAGCTTGATTATGGCGGGAACGCCACACCCCTGACCTATATGGGCGAGGACGGGCGGCAGTATGTTGTACTGGCAGTGGGCGGACATGGGGGCCTGAAAACGCGCAATGGCGATGAAGTCGTGGCGTTCGCGTTGCCGAAACAGCAATAAAAGCAGCGTTTTTTGTTAAAAGATGCGCCGGGCCGGCAGGTCCGGCGTTTTCATGTTCGCGGAACCTGCTAGAGAGCATCCCCATGACGGATGAACTCGCCCCATTCGACTTCCACCTTCCGCACGACCACATCGCGACGGAACCAGCCCGCCCCCGGGACAGCGCAAGGCTTTTGCATGTCCGGCCGGGACAGGCGCCCGTGCTGAATACGGTCCGTGACCTGCCAGGCCTGCTGCGGGAGGGGGATCTGCTGATAGCCAACAACACCGCCGTCATCCGCGCGCAACTGGCTGCGACGCGGGGTGAAGCGAAGATCGGCCTGACCCTTGACCGTATCCTCCCGGACGGGATCTGGCATGCGCTGGCCCGCAATGCACGCAAGCTCAGACCGCAGGACGTACTGCGCTTCGGTGATGATCCCGTGACCGCGACGGTGCGGGAGAATGAAGGGGATGGTGCGGTGAGTATCCGCTTTTCCGTGGAAGGAGAGGCGTTCGATGCGTTTCTGGAGCGGGTGGGCGCACTGGCCCTGCCCCCTTATATCGATCGTCCCTTTGGACCAACGAAGCAGGATGACATCGATTACCGCACGATTTTCTCGCAGTATCGCGGAGCCGTGGCCGCACCGACGGCCGGACTTCATTTCACACCCGAACTTCTGGCCGCACTTGATAAGAAAGGCATAAAACGCCGGACCCTGACGCTGCATGTCGGAGCCGGAACATTCCTGCCCGTCCGTTCCTCCATCGCCGAGCACAGGATGCATGCGGAATGGGGCGAGATCGATCAGGACACGGCGGACGCCATCAATGAAACGCGCGCCAGGGGTAGCCGGATCGTAGCAGTCGGCACCACGTCCCTGCGTCTGCTGGAAAGCGCGGCAGCAGACGATGGCACCGTATCGCCCTGGCGGGGGGAGACGTCCATTTTCATCAAGCCCGGCTACCGCTTCAGGGCGGTGGACGTCCTGATGACCAATTTCCATCTGCCGCGTTCGACGCTGTTCATGCTCGTCTGTGCGTTCAGCGGCACTGAAACCATGCGTGAGGCCTATGCCTACGCCATCGCCCGCGGACTGCGGTTCTATTCCTACGGCGATGCCTGCCTTCTGGAGCGTGCGGAATGACGGAACATGCCACCAAGATGACATGGGTGCCGGAAGCAGCCTGCGGACAGGCGCGCGCCGGACATCTGCACACCCGGCACGGCACGGTCCAGACGCCGACCTTCATGCCCGTTGGCACAGTCGGGACCGTCAAGGGCATGACGATGGACGCCGTGCGTTCGACGGGTGCGGGCATCGTGCTGGGGAACACCTATCATCTGATGCTGCGTCCGGGAGCAGAGCGCGTTCGCAAACTGGGCGGCCTGCACCGGATGATGGACTGGCAGGGACCGATCCTGACGGATTCCGGCGGGTTCCAGGTCATGTCCCTCGGCGCGCTGCGCAAGCTCGATCAGGATGGCGTGACGTTCCAGTCTCACATTGATGGAAGCCGTCACCGTCTGACGCCCGAAATCTCGACCGACATCCAGTACAGGCTGGATGCGACGATCAGCATGGCGTTTGATGAGTGTCCGGCCCTTCCCGCCACGCCGGAAACGCTGCGGAAGTCCATGGAACTGTCCATGCGCTGGGCCGCACGCTCCCGCGAGGCTTTTGTCCAGCGGGATGGCTACGGGCAGTTCGGGATTGTGCAGGGCGGCACGGAGCGTGACCTGCGCGAATATTCGGTCAAGGCCCTGACGGAGATCGGTTTCGAGGGTTATGCCATTGGCGGTCTGGCCGTTGGGGAAGGACAGGAGTTGATGTTCTCGACCCTCGACTTCACGACGCCCATGCTGCCGCAGGACAAGGCGCGCTACCTCATGGGAGTTGGCACGCCGGATGATCTGCTGGGCGCGGTCATGCGGGGCGTGGACATGTTCGACTGCGTGATGCCTTCCCGGGCCGGACGGACGGCGCGCGCCTATACCGAGCGTGGCCATCTGAACCTGCGCAATGCGCGCTTCGCCGATGATACGCGTCCTCTCACACCCTATGACGACAGCCCTCTGGCCGGACGTTACACCCGCGCCTATCTGCATCATCTGTTCCGCGCCAACGAAATGCTCGGCCCGATGCTGCTGACCTGGCACAACCTCGCTTATTACCAGCGCCTGATGCGCCAGATCCGCGCCGCCATCGTGGATGGAACGCTTGATGCACTGGCCGTGAAGCTGCGGTCAGATTGGGCGAAAGGGGACTGGACCGAAGACGAGTGGCCGATGCCGGATCTGTCATTATGAGCGGATGGCTCTGAGAGTTGAAATCTGACATCTTTCCGGAGAATGCTCCCTTTTCCCGCCCCTCCGCTGAAAGGCCTGTCTTCATCTGGCCAGAAAGATTTTTCACATCATGAAACGTTTCATTCTTGTATCGTTCTGCCTTGCCAGCGCGCTGGCCCTGAGCGCCTCGGCCTTCGCGCAGGAAAGCCCGAAAGAGGAAATCCGGGTCTTGGTGGTCGCCAATTTCGAGGTCGGACAGGATACGGGAGACGAACCCGGGGAATTCCAAGAGTGGGTGGAACGTCTGCATCTGGACGAGACGGTGCCGATCCAGGGTGTACCTGATACGCTGCGCCGCAACCGGGACGGTGTTTATGGCATTGTCCTGCGGAACGGGGATCTGGACCTACACGCCCTGGCGCTTGATCCGCGTTTCGACCTGCATCACACCTATTGGCTCTTCACCGGAATTTCTGGCGTCAATCCGAATATTGCGTCCGTCGGGAGTGTGGCCTGGGCACGCTGGGTCGTGGATGGGGACGCCTTGCGGGAAATCGATGACCGCACGGTTCCCGGGGGATGGCCTTATGGACTTTACGCCATCGGCGCCAGCCGCCCCGACACCCTGCCGGACAACCCAAATCATTATGGTTCCGTCACGGATGTGGCGCAGTTGACCAAAGCCTATCCGCTCAACCAGCAACTGGCAGCTTGGGCGTTCAGACTGTCGCGCTCCGCCCGTCTGGTGGATGACCGCACTATCGCCGAGCGCCGCCGAAGCTGGGGTGGCTATCCCAATGCCCGGCGCGCACCGTTCATCCTCATGGGCGAGACGCTGGGCGCGGAACGGTACTGGCACGGTGCGCCGCGCAATCTGTGGGCAGAGAACTGGGTCAGGCTCTGGACGAAGGGCGCCGGGCGCTTCGTGATGACCAATGAGGAAAGCCAGCGTTATCAGTCCGACATGCGGCAGCTCGGGCGGCTGGGTTATATCGATCCGGACCGGATCATGGTTCTGCGTTCGGGCAGTAATTTCGACATGCCGCCGCCCGGGTTGGCCGTCACGGTTTCCATGGGTGATGAAGGACCGGGCCAGAAGATCGCCTACGAGAACAACGAGCGGGCTGGCGAACCTGTCGTGCAGGAACTTGTCCGCCACTGGGACCGTTACCGCGACCATCTCCCCCAGTTCTGACTGCTGATCCTGTCCTTCCTGTCGGGACTGCCCTGCTGACCGGTGCTTTCGGGTCACCAGACAACGTCTTTCGGTCTGACGGCGTTAAAGCAGGAGGAACAGGAAGGAGACTCCATGCACAACATGATCGAACTGACAGCCCAGGGACTGGTCGGGGAAGGCCGGCTTCAGCTCGAGGAACTGGCTCTGGCGTTCGTGCTGTCCTCCCTCGTCGGGCTGGAACGGGAAATACGCCAGAAGAGCGCGGGACTGCGGACCCATACGCTGGTCGGTGTCTCGGCCGCACTGTTCATGCTGATTTCCAAATACGGCTTCATGGATGTGCTGGACGCAGGCAAGGTGGTGCTTGATCCCTCCCGTGTGGCAGCGCAGATCGTCTCCGGCATCGGCTTCATCGGCGGCGGCGTGATCTTCATGCGTCAGGACGTCGTAAGGGGCCTGACCACAGCGGCATCCATCTGGTTTACCGCTGCCCTCGGCATGGCGTGCGGTGCGGGGCTGCCCATTCTGGCCATAGCCACGACCGTCGCACATTTCGTCGTTATGGTGTTGTTCCCCCGTCTGCTTCAGAAGCTGCCGCGTTCCCAGGGGCATACGACCGAACTGTCCATTTCCTACGAGGACAGCCGGGGTCTCCTGCGCACTATTCTCGTACGCTGCACGGAACTGCGCTTCGCCATTGATGGCGTGCGGCTGGAGGGCGACGGCGGTCGCAGTTCAGAGGAAATCCTTGATGAAGCGGACTATGAAGGCACGGAACCCCGTCCCCGCACGGCCAGGCTGGTCACGCTCAGTATGAAGGTTCACGGTAACAAACCGGTTTCGCATCTCATTACCGGGCTGAGCGCCATCGACGGGGTTCATGAAGTCCGGAAAGTTGATACCGATCCGGACTGAGAACCGCAATCAGTCCGCCCCGGGAGGGGTTTTCTCGTACCTGTTCCAGTGCGTTGCCAGTTCCTTCACGACCACACTCCCTACCGTATAGGCCGCATCCACGGAGGCCGGGAAACCGGAAAAACCGGTCTCGTGCGCTTCATCCGCCAGAAGCTGGGCCGCACTTTTACCGGGTGGGGGCATGTCGAAGTTGCTGGTTGTCCGCAGGATCAGAGCACGTTTCGGGTCAACCTGCCCGGCCTTGCCCTGAAGCGCCAGCGCCTGACAGAACGCCACGTCTTCTTCCGCTGTCGTGACCAGCGTTCCCTGATTGTCCGTCCAGTACTGGACCCAGCGTTCGGCCCAGCGGTTCATTTTCGCGCCCACCCAGAAGGTCTCGCCGGAGATCGTAATCCCCAGCATGACGCTAGGAGGTTTCAGGGCAGCGGCATATCCCCTGTAGGGAGCACGCGCGGCCTGAAGACCCGCATTATCTGGCAGAGCGACCTCTTTTGTCAGCCCATAGGCCCAGTGGACCAGTGGTGGATCAAGGGTATATTCCATGTCGCCCATGCCAGAATGAAGGGGTGGACGGGGCATCTCATCAGGGGTGCTACCCTGAACAGGGGTGAAGCCATCGGGCCATGACGACGGGATTTCCCGCGGGTCGATCAGGTGCGAAAGCCCGCCATTCACGACCCGGGGCGCCCAGACGGCTGAACCGATCGTCCCGGTATTGGGGTCCACGCCTGCAATACCAGCCAGCACGAAATAAGCGTGCCGGAGATCGAAGCGCGGATCGAGGGCCAGCGCCGTAATCGCGGAAGCCATGTGCTCCGGTCCCTCCCCGCTGGCGATCCCCAGAACATGCAGATCCGGATTGTAATGCATGACGTCATGGTCAGTGCCGGGAGCGGGAATGGTCTGGCCAAGCGGGAGCTTCTCGACCCAGTTCTGATATTCCCCGGCCGTATCGCCCGTATCGCGGCCGATTTCAAAGGTCGTGACAACGACGACCCGTATGGGAAGAGGCGCAGCCCGGGCGATCGGCGCATAGACGAACGCGGCACAGGCCAGGAGAGAAGAAGCACAAAGGGCTGTCAGGCGGTTCATCGATACAGCATTTCATGTCGGGCAACGGTCTCGAAGGAGGCGAAGCGGGTTTCCAGAGCCCATTGCAGCCGGGCTTTCTCGCTTGTCTTCAGGAAGTCTCCACAGGTTCCGCCAGGTTGTTCCGCCAGAGACGTTGTCTGACAGGCCGCGACGCGAGTACCGACCTGGTGGTTCGCCCAGAGACTGTCTCCGGGCAGGAAGGCATATTCCAGTCCGTTGCGGGAGAGTTGCCGGATGTCCGCGTAACTCAGGTCATAGGTCTGGACGGCACGGAGATATTCCTGCGTGAGATCGCCACGGGAGACACCTTCGTCATCGGTGGACAGCGCCAGCGGCACGCCCGCCCGGCGATACAGGTTGAAGGGATGGTCCGCGCCCTTGACGCCGAGGATCTCGTCATTGCTCGTCAGGTTGATCTCCACCATGACATGCTGACGCGCCATGATGTCCAGCAGGGCTGGTGGGTCATCCTCCAGAGCGACATCCACGCCATGGCCAATCCGCAGGGCACCGGCCGTCCGGACGGCTTCGCGGATGTGATGGCGCAGACCATCGGTCGGGACCAGGCCGGTCGTCAGTTCTCCGGCATGCAGGCTGAGTTTCACGCCGGGATAAACGCCGTTCAGCCACTGGAACATACGCATGTGCAGGTCGTAGTCCCGCATGGCGACCGGGTTGTCTTCCGGCGCGACGATGTTGAGGCCGACGAAGCGGGCATCCGCCCGGACGGTTGCATAACCGGCGTCGAGCTGTGCGTAAACGGCATGCGGAGGAAGAGTCCGCAGGGTCTGGAACAGGTAGCGGGTCGTCACGTCGCAGCCGGGATGGGCCTGCGACGTTCCGCATTTCAGGACGGCCTGCGCCTGTGCCTCCATGGCGTCCGTTTCCGCCCGTGCCTTCTGTACCAGAGCCGGGATTTCAGGGGCGAGTGCCTGATGAGCGGCCGGGAAACCGTCACCCTGCAGGGGGTGGCGGAACCCTGCGCCGATCATCGGGCCGATCCCGGGGGAGACCATCAGTTCCAGATAGGTCACATGATCCCGCGCGGCACGATCCCGGGCTTCAGCTAGCATGTCACCGGCATGGGGGGTGTCCATTACATCAAAACGGCGGAAGGCAGAAAAGAAATGATCGTGGCCCGAGGCGTCATCGGGCGTGGGAACAAATGCACGCATGGACATGGCATCCACGAGCCGGTTTTCCACGTCCGCCTGTCCTGCGAGGGCAGTAGCTGGAAGTTCACCGGTATGTGGATGCGGGCAGGCCCGGTCCAGAATGCGCTGTTGCGTGACGGAAACGCACAGATTGTCCCGCGCTGCCCAGTCGAGCATGTTTTCCGCGTAAACCGCTCCGGCCAGATGGTTGTGCAGATCCGCCCCCTTGGGGAAAGCGCGGAGGAACAGCCCTAGGCGGACGGGATCCTGCCGGACATGCTGGTAGACCTGCTCGATGGTCGGAGGAGCCGGGAACTGTGGTGGCGTCTGCGCCAGGGCAGGCGTAGCCGACAGGAAACATGCCAGGGCCACGGGAAAGAAAGGGAAAGATCCGGAACATTGCATAAGCGAACGATGCCGCTCCCTCCGGTGACTGGCAAGAGAATTTCGAACCGTCACGAACGGGTAGGTCCGCCCTCTCAGAACTGATCCGTCAGAAGGGTCCGCGTTTCGGTTCCGGTGCTGATGGTCCCGGTCTCGCTTCCACTGCCCTCCGGGCTGATCTGTACGTTCGGACAGGAGGATGAACTCTCCCGGGTCTGAACGGAAACCTGCACGCTCATCTGTGCTCGCATGGTTTCGTTCATGACGCTGGCCGGTTCGGAGGATGACGGACTGTCCTGTAGCGCATGCGTCGGTTGCAGGGCCTGGGCCTGAAGGGCGGCAATGGCGGACGCGGAAAAAGCCGCCGCACCCGCCTGAAGCCGGGTCATCACTCTGTCCTGAAGGTACCTCGCCAGTCCCTGTACGGCGGAAGGATGGCTGGCATGACCGTTCTGCGTGGCTGTTGTGCCGAGACTGCCGGACAAAGCGGCCTGCCGGGTGACGGTTCTGCGGGTTTCGATAACCCTGCCGGACAGGGCTGGACCATAAAACGTACAGGCGACGGTCCAGGTGGCGGTTCCCTCTACACTTCCACGAATGTCCAGGATGTCATTCCCGCCGGAGGCCGGCAGCGGACTGCCCGTTTCTCCTACTTTCGCGGCCTGTATGTCTGTTTCCGGAATGGCAGCAGGCGTTTTCACGGTGGGAAAGAGTATGATGCCATAATTTGTGGAAACAGTCATGACATTCCTTCCCGGCAATAGAAGCGAATCGACCTTACTGTTACAAAGGTAAAAAGGGTCTTAATGGTTCGGACCAAACTTCTGGTGCATTCTGCAGGGAATGTCATAGACTGCGCCGAATTTCCAACAGCCTGTGATCTGCATGTCCTCCAGCGCCAAGTCTTCTGCGACGACCCGGTCTTTCCTGGAAGACCGGATTGCAGAACAGGCCCGTCGTCTCGGCTTCGATGCCGTCGGATTCTGCGAAGCCCGTCTTGATCCGGAAATAGAGAAGACACTGCGGGTGTTCGTGGGAGATGGCCATCACGGCACGATGGAGTGGATGGAAACACGCATCGAGCAACGTGCACAGCCCAGAGTACTCTGGCCGGAGGTCAGGAGCATCATCGTGCTGGGCGTGTCCTATGCTCCGGCGGACAACGCGCTGGAAACGCTCGGTAATCCCGATTGCGGCAATATTTCCGTCTATGCCCGTAACCGGGATTACCATGATGTCATCAAGGGGATGCTCAAGCATCTCGCCCAGTTTGTCGTGAAGCTGGGAGATAACGATACACAGGTGAAGGTTTTCGTGGATACCGCACCGGTTTCAGAGCGGGCGCTGGCGGAAAAGGCGCAGCTTGGCTGGACAGGGAAGCATACCTGCCTGGTCTCCCGGACGCAGGGATCATGGCTGCTTCTGGGAGAGATCTACACGACGCTGGACCTTCGTCCGTCTGCACCACAAGGCGGAAGTTGCGGGACCTGCTCGCGCTGTCTGACCGCCTGCCCGACGGAAGCGTTTCTGGGGCCGTACCAGATGGATGCCCGGCGGTGCATTTCCTATCTGACGATCGAACACAAGGGACCGATCCCGCATGAGCTGCGAGAGAAGGTGGGCAATCGCATCTACGGATGCGATGACTGTCTGGCCGTCTGCCCATGGAACCGGTTTGCTGCGGCCTCACGGCATATCAAGATGCAGCCGAGACCGGAACTGGTGGCGCCAAAGCTGGATGAATTGGCCGCGCTGGACGATGCAGCCTTTCGCAGGTTGTTCTCGGGGTCACCTGTCAAACGGATCGGACGGGACCGGTTTGTGCGCAATGTGCTGATCGCGATCGGCAATTCCGGAGACCGGGCGCTCGCCCCGTCCGCGCGGGCGCTACTGGCAGATGCCGATGAGGATGTTGCGGAGACCGCACGATGGGCACTGGAGAAACTGATATGAGCGATCTGGTCAAACGCAGCATTTCCCTTCTGGGACATCGGACGTCCATTGCGCTGGAACCGGAGTTCTGGGCAGTGCTGGACGACATGACACGCCAGCGGCGGCAGAATTTCGCCGCATTCATTGCGTTCATCGATTCCAGCCGACCGCCCGAACGGCCGCTGGCATCTGCGTTGCGGGTCGCGGCCCTGCACCATGCCAGCCAGCAGCTCCCGGAGGCATAGGTATCAGGCTGCCTTGTCTTCCTTGCTGGCGGCTGGGAGGCCCATCCATTCCGGATGGCGGTTCTGGACCCAGAGGAGTGTCCGATCCAGAAACTTCCGGAAAAGCGGAATGTCCTGCGCCAGAAGAATCACCCCGACAGGCAGCATCCAGATCCCCAGGATGGGCAGGATCGAAAGACAGCCTCCGATCAGAAACAGGACACCGGCGGGAATGCGGACCCATTTCCTGTCCGGACGCCGGAGCCAGTTCAGGGTTTTCTGAAGCCACTCCGGCAGGCGACCGATCAGGAGGTCCATGCGTTCATCCATGGTGCGGGGCATTTCTGGGGTCTGTGCGGGTAGCTGGTCTGTCATGAAAAGTCCTTTCTGGTGCAGTGTCCTGCGGAATGAGAACGACGTGTCGAGACTGGAAAGCGCCAGACAGGCCCTGGAGTTTGCCGCCAGTTCCTTGCGGAAGAAGGATGTTGAGCAGAATGTACCATATCTGTCCGATCTGTCATTTGCCCGCTTATCACCGCGTGCTAGGTTGAAGATATGGCTATCTGGGGCAAGATGTTCGGTGGGGTTGCTGGCTTTGCGGTTGGCGGTCCGTTTGGGGCACTGATGGGAGCGGCCCTCGGGCACGCGGCCGATAACGGATCGCTGCTCAAACCATCCACGGGAGGGTGGAGCGAGCGTTTTCCGTCACGCGGCCGACCAGACCCCAACAGCGCGGCGTTCTTCGGTGCGGCGAAGATTGCCGCAGCACTCGGCAAGCGGGACCAGCTTTACGCCATCGGACTGGTGGCCCTTTCCGCCAAGCTGGCGAAGATCGATGGCCCCGTGAACCGACAGGAAATCAATGCCTTCAAGGCCTGCTTCCAGTTTCCGCCGGACAATACGAAAGAGGTCGGCATGCTGTTCGATCGCGCGCGCGATCGGACGGACGATTACGAGATGTATGCCCGTGAAATGGGCAAGGCTTACGGGGACAACAAAGCGCCACTGGAAAACCTGATGGTGGCGCTTTTCCGTATTGCACGTGCGGATGCGGGACCGGATCGGGAACTGCATCCGGCCGAGGTGACCTTCCTCAAGCGTGTACATGTGGCGTTCGGCCTGCCGCCCGGCGCTTGGGACCGTGCGCAGAGCGGCAATGCCCGCGCGGCCAGCAGCAATGAACCCGATGCCTATCGCGTTCTGGGCATCGCCAGCACCGCGACCGACAAGGAGATCCGTGTACGCTGGCGGATGCTGATTCGTGAACACCACCCGGATGTTCTGGCACAGAAGCCGATGACGGAGCGCGAACGCCAGCGTGCGCAGGACCGGGTAGCCCGCATCAACGCGGCCTGGGACCGCATCAAACGTGACCGGCAACTCTGAAGACAGCTTTCCCACCGTAAAGCCTTTCGCACCCCTGCCCTCCTGGCGCTACGCCTTCAAATATGCAGGGGCCATCGGGATCGTTTCCGCGATTGTCGTGGAATCGGAACTGCTGGCGGTCCCGCAGGGCCGGCCCGGATTTTTCCTGCCGCAATGGATCGCCCTGACCATTTTCCTCGGGACCCTGTTCATCGTACCGTATGCGCTGTGTGTCCGTCATGCGCAGCACTATCCGGTCAGGATGATTTACTGGATTTTCTGGGGAATGGCGGGGGGGGTCGTAGGGCCTATCCTGTTCATCGCAATCGTGGAACTGCTGGTCTCCGGGGTTGCGCTGGATGACAGCACGAGTTTTCTCCAGCTTCTGCCCAGTCTGGAGGAAACTTTCGATTCCACGCTGCTGTTGGCGCTGCTGCTCGCGGGCGTCAGTATTCCTCTTGGCGCACTGGGCGGTCTGCTGATCTGGTTCCTCTGATCCACCATCAGTGAAACAACGGACAGGACGAGGGCGCCGGCTCCCGGATGGAAGCGGCGCCCTTACAGATGTTCAGGCCGGAATGGCGGCCTTGACACCCTTTTCGCGGATGACCTTGCGCAGTGCGATCACTTTGCGGTCCAGTTCCGACGTATCGAGATCACGCCACGCATCGAAAGCCGGCAGTTTGAGCGCACTTTCGTAATCATCTGCCTTGGCCAGTTTCTGCTGGGCCGGACCGTAAGTGGGTTCGGACGATTCATAGGTATGGCCTTTCTCGTCCCGCCCACGCAGCATTTCGAGATAGGACGCGATACCGAAAGCGATTCGTGACAGATTGCGTTTCCCCTCGATGGCCTTGCGCACCGTTTCCGTCCAGAACACCTGGATTTTGGAGGCGCCACCGCTGGCGATGCGCAGCGTCTGATCCGCCATGGCAGCGTTGGAGAAACGGCTGATCACGCTGTCACGGTATTTTTCCAGCGTCATGCCCGCGGGAGCCTTCAGGGTGGGGATCACGTCCCTGTTCAGGAAGTTTTCCAGATTGCGGCGCAGATCACTGTCCTGCACGGCCTGATCGACATTTTCGTATCCGACCAGAATGGCGGGGAAGCAGAGCATGATATGCCCGGCATTCAGCATCCTGACCTTGACCTGCTCCCAGTCCGTGACGTCATCCACAAACTGCACGCCGGCCTTTTCCAGCGGCGGCCGACCGTCCGCGAAACGGTCTTCGAGAACCCACTGGTGGAAATCCTCCGCGACGAGCGGGATGTCATCGTCGAGACCGCTTTTTTCGTTCAGTTTACGGGCAATGTCCGGGGTTACGGTCGGGGTGATGCGGTCCACCATCCCGTTCGGGAAGGTCGCGTTCTCTTCGATCCACCGGGCCAGTTCCGGATCGCGCGCTTTCGCGTAACCGAGGAAAGCCTTGCGGGCGACATTGCCGTTATGACGCAGGTTATCACAGGACATGATGGTGAACGCCTTGCCACCCGCCTCCCGCCGGCGACGAAGACCTTCCACCACATAGCCGAACACGGTTTCCGGGTTCTCCGGATTTTTGAGATCCTTCTGGACGGCTTCGTCTTTCAGATCGAACTCGCCGGTTCTCTCGTCAATGTTATAGCCACCTTCCGTGATGGTCATGGAGACGATGCGAATAGCGGGATCGGCCAGATGGGTCAGTACCTTCTGCGGATCGGCCGGCGCCAGGTGATAGTCGCGGAGCGCACCGATGACGCGGACGTCACTTTTCCCGGATGGTGTCGTTTCCGTCAGGGAATAGAGGCAGTCCTGTTTGACGAATTCTTCTGCTTTCCGGCGGGAGCGATCACCAGACGTGAGCCCGACGCCAATGATGGCCCAGTCCGGAGCATGCACCAGGATCTGCTCCACATAGAAGGCTTCATGGGCCCGGAAGAAATTCCCGACGCCGAAATGCACGATCCCCGGTCTGATCCCGTCAATGTCGTATGGAGGAGCCTGGACATCTGCGGGCAGAGATTTGAGGGTTTCGCGCGTGATCATGAAGATCTCCGTTATTGCTGGCGGGTCACTGACGGGGACCGCGATTGCCGGGCATGTTGCCATTATATCACAAATTCAACGTGCATTGTGAAACCGGGTTGCCTTCGGGGACAGACGCGTCTTCGTCAGAGGTCGCTGGCTGCTCCGGCATCCTTGCGCATGACTACGCCCACGGCCCGCTCCAGATCCTCACGGAACAGAGACATGACAAACCGCATTTCCGGGCGGCTCTGTTCTTCAAGCCGGGGAAGCAGATCAAGGATTTCGGTATCGGTGGGATTGTGGGCGTCCTTGTCCGACTTTCCACTCACGATTGTCTCGCAGTTATGGGCGAGCGCGCGCAGGGCGTGGCTCATGCCCTTATAGAGGGGAAGCAAACCGGTATTTCCCGCTGCGCGGCCCGTGGCAATGGCGCGGGCCACAAGCATCGTGTCGTTCAGAAGACGCCGCAGCAGGCGCGGCAGGGCTGCCAGTACGGGGTCGCCCTTTTCAAGATCGCTGAGCCGTTCACGGCGGGCTTCCTCGACCGCGTTTTCGAGATCCGTCAGCAGGGCCACGCAGTCATCATTGCTTTTCTCGATCTCCCGCCACCCGGTGTCCTGCTCCAGTGCGGTCCGGAGCATCTGGTCCAGCCGACGGAACAGGCGAGCGGAGGTGTGGAAGGCCTGACGTCGGGCGCTGCTGTGCAGAACCACGAAGGACACGACGATCGAAATGACTACGCCGACCACGATGGCTGTCAGGCGCGTCACCATGGGCAAGAACGGGCTGCCCTGACTTGGAAAGAGATAGACGATCATCAGAGTGATACAGGCAAAGCGCAGGCTGGGCTGTATGGCGGCCAGGAAAACCAGCGGCATCAGCATCAGCCAGAACGGCATCCAGCGCGTCCCCGTCCAGATTTCCAGAATGACAGCGATCGTTCCCGCCACGGCGCCGATCAGCGTTCCGCTGATCTGGTCGCGGGCCGTGGACATGGTCTGGGTGATACTGGACTGGGTCACGATCAGCGCTGTTACCAGCGCCCATATCGTTTCCTGAAGGTGCATCAGGGCCCCGACGCCCCAGGCCGAGGCGACCGAGATCAGCACCCGGATCGTCTGGCGCGTGGCGGGACGCATGACCTCCCGCCAAGAACTGTTGCGTGGTGGGACGGACAGCCAGCGTCGTGTCAGGTGCGTGAGCACGGTCATGCGGTGTGTCCGCGCAGGTGGGAACCGTCCGTTCCGCAGTCTGTCACAGGCGTCAGTTCCCGAGGAAAGGCACGGGAACCCAGCGCAGGCCGTCGTCATCCTGTACCAGCAGGAGCGCTTCCGTCTTCCTGCGGGCGTGGACCTGCTGGATGGCCTTGGCGAAAGCGTCCGGCGTGTTCACCTGATCCTGTCCGACCTGTGTGATGACATTGCCGGTCGCGATGCCGCGTGACGCTGCCGGGCTGCCGGGTTCAACGCGCGTAACCAGAACGCCGCGCTGGTCATCGGAAAGGGCGTATTGCGTGCGGGCATCGGCGTCGATCGCGCTGACTTCAAGCCCCAGTTCGCCCATGGCGGCATGACGGTGTGCGGGCCGATGAACGTCGGACGGCAAAGCATCAGGTGCGTTGGGGGACTGCCCAAGGGTGATGGACAGGGTTTTCATGCTGCCCCTGTGCCAGACGGTCAGGGTGGTTTTCGTACCCGGCAGGAGCGATGCAATGACACGCGGCATGCTCTGTCCCGTCACGTCACGGTCTCCGACACGAGTGACGATGTCCCCGACCTCCAGACCGGCTTTCGCAGCCGGGCCTTTCGGGCCGATTTCGGAGATGAGAGCGCCCTTGCCATCCGTGCCGTCCGGCTGATGGAAGTCGAGTGTCTCGGCAATATCATTGGTAACGTTCTGGAATTTCAGCCCCATCCAGCCCCGCGAGACATGGCCCGTCCGGCGGAGCTGATCAATGATGCCCCGGGCGTCATCGGCCGGAATTGCGAAGCCGATCCCGATGGAATCACCACCTGAACCACCGTAGATCAGGGTGTTGATCCCAACGACCTCACCGGAAAGATTGAACAGGGGGCCACCGGAATTACCACGGTTGATGGCGGCATCCGTCTGGATGTAGTCGTCATACAGGCCGTGTTCGACATTACGCCCGCGGGAGGAAATGATGCCCGCCGTGACGGTTCCATTCAGGCCAAAGGGGTTGCCGATAGCCAGAACCCAGTCTCCAATGCGAGTTTTGTCACTGTCCGCCAGCGGCACGGCCGGAAGGGGTTTCTTGGGTTTGACTTCCAGAACGGCCAGATCGACTTGGCTGTCACGCCCAACGATTCTTGCAGGCATTTCCGTACCGTCATGCAGGGTGACGGTCACCTGATCCGCCCCTTCAATGACATGGTTGTTCGTCACGATGATACCGGCCGGATCAATGATGAAACCCGATCCTAGGGCCTGCATCCGGCGGGGCGCCCGGTTCGGGGCGGGCTTGTGATTCATGTAGTCATGGAAGAATTTTTCCAGCGGCGACCCCGGCGGAAAGCCCGGCACCTGTGGCCCGTCCGGCGGACTGGCGTCCGGTCCCTTGTCCTCATCCTTGCCCGGCTTGAGGATGGCGGAGGTGGAGACGTTCACAACCGATGGAAGAAGCCGGTTTGCCAGATCCGCGAAGCTGGAGGGTACGGAACGGGGCGCCGCCACGGGTGCGGGCGATGGCAGGGCGGCCGTCTGCGCCAGCGCCTGGGCAGTGAACAGGCCCAGCGACAGAACCAGCAGCGGAGCAAGGGAGTAAGCGGCAGGACGGACAGGTCGTTTTGTCATGATCTGCACGCTAACGCAGAAGGTGGCCTTTCGTCACCATCCCAGGCACGTCATCCCGCGCCTGTAGATGCGTTCCGGCACGATCCGTGCTAAAGTACACGTTCTTCCTGACAGGCCGCTTCCCGATTGAGAGCCCCGGCATGACCGATAATTCCAAGCCCCCCGTTGATGACACCACACCGTCTGTCAGCCCCGAAAAACGCATCGCCGATCTTCTGAACAGCGAGCAGGACGACGCAGGTGCGAATGTGCTGTCCTTTGCGGCGCTGGAGAGCATTTCCGTTCGGGACGGCCACGCGCATGTGTCTCTTTCGACTTCCCGTGACAATGCCGAACGCGTGACGCCTTTCCGGTCGCGGGTGGAGGCGGCGATTGTCCAGTTGCCGGGCATCAGTGCCGCCACGCTCTCCCTGACAGCTCATCGCACGCCTACAGCCGCCAATGCTCCTACCGCAGGACAGGGCGACGGCGGCCATCGGCCACTTAATCTCGGAGGGCGTCGTAACGCCGCCAGTCGGCACGATGCGGCCAGTCTGCTGACGGGCGTCAGGGCGGTGATTGCCGTGGCATCCGGAAAAGGCGGGGTCGGCAAGTCTACCACGGCTGTGAATCTGGCAGTCGGACTTGCAAAACAGGGTCTGAAGGCCGGTCTACTGGATGCGGACATCTATGGCCCTTCCCTGCCCCGTATGCTCGGCCGCAACGCCCGCCCCGAAGTCCGCGATGGCACGATTCTCCCTATCGAGGCCTGGGGACTGAAAAGCATGTCGATCGGATACCTGGTGGATGAAAACCAGGCGATGATCTGGCGTGGCCCCATGGTCATGGGTGCCCTGACGCAGTTTCTGGGAGAAGTGGACTGGGGGGAGCTGGACGTCCTGATCATCGACATGCCGCCCGGCACGGGAGACGCGCAGCTGACACTGGCCCAGAAGCTGGGACCAAAGCTGGCTGTCGGCGGGGCCGTCATCGTCTCCACCCCGCAGGACATTGCGCTGCTGGATGCACGCCGGGGTGTTGCGATGTTCGAGCGCATGGAAACGCCGATCCTGGGTGTTGTGGAAAACATGTCCTATTTCTGCTGCCCGAACTGCAACCACCGGACGGAACTGTTCGGACATGGCGGGGCACGGACAGAAGCGGAAAAACTGGGCGTGCCGTTCCTCGGAGAAGTGCCGCTTCTGGCCGATATCCGCGCCAGTGGGGATGAAGGTACGCCCATCATCCTTTCCGCGCCCGACAGCGAGGCCGCCCGCGCCTATACGGCGCTGGCCACCACGATTGCCCAGAAACTTGAGTCCTCTCCCGTGAAAGAGCCGTCATGATCCGTCTTTCCGCCCTGACAATCCTGCTTCTTCTGGCCGGATGCGCCCATTCCCATCATGCCATCCATCAGGGCCTTTCAGAGGACGGATACGGTTTTGCTCCCAACTCCCCCCACCTGGGACCGCCAGCAGACCTGATGACACCGGTCGGACAACAAAAACCATAAAATCGCTGTCTGGACGCTTGACCTCACTGCCCCGGCCATGGAAAAAGCCGAGGCTGTGGATGCCGGGTTAGCACAGTGGTAGTGCAGCGGTTTTGTAAACCGAAGGCCGGGGGTTCAAATCCCTCACCCGGCACCACGTACCCCAGAATACCGCCAATCCCTCATGGGCGCATGTCGTGCATAAAGTGCAAGTCGCGCACACAGCCCTGGATAAAAACCCGGACACTTATCCGGGCCGTTTTGTGAGCCACGTAAGGTAGATTTCCGTGGCCTTTACTGAGCCATGCTCCAGGTGTCTGGAGTCGTAAATGGAGCGGCCCTGCTGCAAGGATCGAATCGCATAGGTATGGCGAAGGTCATGACATTGGAACCGTTGCGAATCATCCGGAAGCGCCTTTGACATGAGCACTCGAAAACGCCCCGTCACATTCGAGTATCGATCGCCGTGCGGCCCGACGAACACATATTGATCGAATCGCCTGCGTTCGCGTTGCCGGATCAGGTCGCCAATCAGGCGCGGTGACAATGTGATCACTCGCGGAGAGCGTGTTTTTGTCTTTGTGAAGGTGCATGTGCTTTTCACAAGATCAAGCTGCCCCCATTCCAGGGATGCTCCTTCTTCCTGTCTACATCCGGTACGAGCAAGGAAACGGACCAGATCACGAAATCCATCCGGAACAGGGTTTGTTGCAATCCAGCCAGCACGCCGCGCCATCTGCATGAGTCGACTCATTACTGTCAGATCACGACGGATTGTCGCGGATGAAATTTTCTTCCGCCTGCGACCGGCAACATAGCCATGAACGTCAGCAGCAGTGATTTCGGAGATATCGCGGCCTGCGAAGCTATCATGCAACTTCCGCAGACTGATCATGTAGCATTTCTGCGTCGTGGGACGAAGATCCGAAAACTACACTTCCACCCACCGGATTGGGGCGCGTTGTCGCGGCGCGCTGTGAGATGCTCTGAACACTGTGCTGACGGGCATGTTCGACGGCCCGAGCGGACCAGAGCCTGTTTCGGGTTCCGGGATGGGGAAAATCGTCTCTGCCAGCATGGAAGTAAAAAAATCCGCTGGTGATCGATGAAGGGGCGGACCGTCGGCTGACCATGTCCGACATCCGGGAAAGTGGCGCTATCGAGCAGGACGCCCGCTGCATTCTTGGCATGCACCGGGCGGAATACGCTCTCCAGCCTCGTACCGGCATTGACGACAATGTGGCTCGATGGGCCGACAACCCAGTTCAGGGATCAGACGGAAGATGAACGGGGGAAAGCGTGGTGCGGCAGCAGAAAAACCCGTATTTCCTTCTGCTGCCGCACCGAAAGAGCGTCGAAGTTTGTTGCTGAATGTTGTGTAATATCTATCTGATGTCTGTATGTCGAACAGCGGATTTAAATGAACTCCAGCAGCAAATATGAGGGCCATGATGAAGAACACGTATGTTGTCGTGATTGGTGCCGCAGCTTTTTGCGTGGCGTTGGGGGTCTTGGCCGCAAGTGGTCCTCACGGATCCGCTGGCAGGTTGCTCGCCATCGGGATTCCGGTTTTTACGGCGGTTATTTTTACAGTTAATAAAAACAAGCGTCGGCTCTAATGTCCCGCGGAAAAGGAAAAATCGAGCGTACCCCCGCCAAGGAAGACCTACCCTCGAAAGTCTGCCCTGTGTGTGACCGCCCATTCACCTGGCGCAAAAAGTGGGCGAAGGACTGGAATCAGGTCCGGTATTGTTCCGAAGCTTGCAAGGGAGCACGGCAAGCATGACTGCCCATTAGTTCCTGAACCCTTGGGCGGAAGTGCGGTGGGCCTACAAACAGTGTCGACTTATTGGCCTGGACTATATGCTAAAGTTTGCTTGTGATTGTGCTCGACAGCAAGCTTGCCGTTTACAAAAGCCGGGACATATCTTTGCACCTTGCAATAGTCCAATGCACTGGCGTTGAAGCCCGGATCGCTACTGGAAACAATCTTGCAATTCATCGTGCGGCCCGTCTTATCAATGTCCATTGATATTGTAACCTTGCCGCTCATTTTCCTTGCTTGCATCTCGGGTGGGAAATAAGGGCCAGCTTGAGTTATATGCTCAGCAGTGGTTATTTTCTTGTCCTCGGCTTTAGCAGCGATCGGAAATGTTAATACCGCGATCAATAACAGCAAATGTTTCACTTGAAACCTTCCAGAATCAATTATTGAACCATGATGATACATTTTGGCAGTTTGCGGTAGGTATCGCGTTTTCCCTTGTACTAATGAGTTTTATCTGGGGATTATCAAATTATGCTAGACGTGGCGGAAAAGCTGCAAGGAAACTGCGGGGCTGCCTACCACCCATTTCCCCATGGCGGCTCCATATCGTGCTGCGGGGGCGTTCCAGGTGCAGAGAGTTGTGGCCCTGCCCCGTTCCATTTCTCGTTGTTCCAGCCCCAGCCGTCTGGACCTATCCCGGGGCCGTAGCAGCCTGACAGCAGAAGCGGGAGTACAGTGATCGTCAAACGCACAATGATCTTTAGGCGAACCATGGGTTGAGTGTGCGCCTCAAACAGCTGATTGCAAAACCATAATCACCCGGAATTCCGGAAGTTTACTGTAACCACAGCTGGGTCAGATGGAAAATGGGCTGACCTAAGACAGGCTAAGTTCTGTATGCTTCAGCGGTTCGGTAAGTCGGTATTGAGAATTGGTTGAAAGGCAGCCTTGGGCGTTTTAGGGTCGTAGATCTCAAACGTTACCTGATCGATGATATCTTCTAAATCAGGCGTGTTCTCAGGATTTTCAGATTTCCATCCATCGTAAGACTTCCGAATGAGATCAGTCTTCATCTCTGCATTATCGCCAATCAGGAAAGCAGAAATACCCCGATATTCTATCTCGCCTCCAATAGGAAATCCTATTCTATATCTTACTTCCAGCAGAGAAGTTTTTATTTTAATTCCATCCGTATCCATTTTGATGATCTCGCTTGCTATTTTTTCATTTATATTATGAGCTTTTCATAGACCACGTTTTTGTGCCGATAAAAGCGTAATCCAAAATGTCTAGCGATGCAGTGTTTTCTTGCCGATTTTGCTTGTACTGGCGGGGTTAGTCCGAGTATGATTGAACTATACTAAAAGCCGCAAAAAACCGCCCCGTTGACGTTACTACGCTGCGCCAGATGTCCTCTCCGAAGAAGGTGCGAAAAACGGCACTCGTCATTCCGAAAGCGGAAGACAATTCGTCCACGCCGGAGCAGGAGGAAAAGGGAGATTATGAATGACAGGGTACGCATATCGGGATGGCTGTGCTCTCGAAGTCAGGTTTGGGTCAGCTGTAACGTCTCTGTCTTTCTCCGCGCGGACAGGGAGCGGCACAACGCCAGCGATCATCAGCAGCATTAAGGGGGCATCAGCCGGAACGCGGCTGTCCCTTCTGTATGTCGGCACCACGACCGGAAACGAGGGCGGCCCAGCCTGGTTCGTGTCCTGATCCGAACCTTGACGCGCCTGTTTTCTTGCTGGGCGCAATTTGCCCCTGCTATCGCCCGATCATGCCGCCTTTCGGGCGGTTTTTTCTTATCCGGAACCTGAAATTATGGACCCTGTGACCCTGCTGGTGGCGATGCTGCCGGCCAAGGATCCCGGCTGGGCGCTGCTGGTGCTGCTGGCCCTGTCCGGGCTGTGCAACTGCATCGCCCCTTTCATCCTGCCGCCGAAGCCGGGCGCGCCTCGCTATGCCCTGAAGAAGGCGTTCTATGTCGCCATCACCTGGGGGGCGGCCAATCTCGGCAAGGCGGCCAACCGGATCCAGTGCGGCCGGACAGGCGTGATGGTGCCGTATCAGGACAGGGAAAAGGCCAGGGCTCTCCTGACCGGTCACGGCATCGCTGTTCTGACGAAGAAGAAGCCGGACACGTGACTGAGCCCTCTGCGGGCCGGTCCCGGCTCTCTCAGTCCCATCGCCGGAGGAGGCAGCAGTCCCGCTGTCAGACCGGCATCTCTCACGGCGTCCTTCGGGGCGCCTTTTTTATTGGAGGCCCCTGTGGCTGATCTGAATTCCCTGACCTCTCTCCAGACCCTCGTCTCCACGGTTGCCGGCAAGCATGAAAGTTCTGTTGTGAAGAACGATCTCGCCCTGGTCGGGACGGCCGTGTCCCTGCTGGCCCAGACGCTGGTCCCGCGTCTTGATCCGTCCCTGAACCTGTCGGGCATCGATGCCGGTCTGGCCAGGGCCTTCGATGGCATCACCGATACGGTGACAGCCGCTGAGACGAAGGTGAGCACCGAGACGGAGGCTTCTGGTGCTTCCTCCGCAACGGAGGCCTCGGCCCATGCGTAATCCTTCCCGCCGCGGCTTCCTGAAAGCCGCCCTGGCAGGTTCGGCGGTGGCCGGCCTTGCGGCTTGTACGGTTACGACATCCGGCAATGTGACCACGATCACGCTCAACGTCGCCAAGGTGAAGGCCTATGGCACGGCGGGTGTGAACGCGGTCTCGACCGTGCTGTCCATCACAGCCGTCGCCACGGCGATTGGAGCGCCGGCCGTTGCGGTCATCGAAGCCGCATCCGTTGCGCTGGATGCCGCCCTTGCGGCTTTCGCAGCCTCTGCGGGGTCGAGCGTGACCGTCAGCTATGACAGCACGTCCTTCAAAACCGAAGTGGACACGATCCTGTCGGACCTCGGGACAGTCGCAACCGATCTCGAGAGCGCAATTTCAGGCGCCAGCACGAAAGTGGCGTCTGCCGATCTGTCCAAAGCCACCACGGCCCTGGATGCCCTCAAGACGATCATCTCCGTTTTCGAGGGGCTGATTGGCAGCGTCGGCGCGCGGGTAGCGGGTCCGCTGTTCATGAGCGAAGCGCAGGCTCTCCGCGTCCTGCACGTCACGCCGTGATGGCTCTCCCCACGTCCATGACCCTGACAGGCTGGGACGGACCGATGGCGTGGGGACTGCCTGTCGCCTTTGTGGTGGTCCTGCTCCTCACAGTTTGTCTGATCGGGAGAATGCACTGATGGCGGCCATAGTACGCCTGTATTACCCGGCTGACCCGTTCGGGCGGCTGATCTGCTGGCGGCTGGAGAGCGCGTTTTCTCACGCGACAATCGAACTGGATGGCACGCTCTATTCGGCCACCTTCCCGCGTATTGTCGGCGTCGGTCCGACGGACCGGTCTTTCGGCATGCCACCCCGGACCGGGCAGTCCTATGCGATCCGGCTTACGGATGAAGAGACGGCCAAAGCGGTCATGTACTGCCAGTCCATGCTCGGGACGTCCTATGACGTGCTGGCGATGTTCGGCTGGGCGTTCCGCATCCAGTCCATGCAGCGCCCGGGCCATGCCTACTGTTTCGAGTATGTCTATGACGCGCTTGCGGCGGCCGGCGTCTTTGCATCCAGCAGGCGCCTTGTGACGGGCGATCAGCTTCTGGCCGATCTGTATGCCGCCGGCCGGGTCGAAAATCTCACAACCTGTATTGGCACGGAACGGCTGGCTTCGCACCAGAAGCCGGCCGTTGTCGTGCCTGCTCCAAAGGTGAACCCATGAGCGTTCCTTTCATCGGTCGCTGTCTTGGCAAACGGCCGCCCGGACATGACCCGCGCACCTACCGGCTTTCGCCGCTTCTGGCCGAGAAGCTGCCGGCCATTCCCGCCTCGAAAGACTGGTCGGCCGGCGTG
>NZ_AGQV01000014.1 GCF_000234355.1 Gluconobacter morbifer G707
GCCTCCCGACGAAGGGAGCTTTTTTTTATGGGGTGAGGAGAGAGAAGCTCAGAGCTTCTCGACCTGATTGAAGTCCAGATCCACAGGCGTGGAACGGCCGAAGATCGAGACGCTGACTTTGAGGCGCTGGCGTTCGTCGTCCACATCCTCGATCATGCCGTTGAAGGAGGTGAACGGGCCGTCGGCCACGCGGATCTGTTCGCCGATCTCGAAGGTCAGGGCCGAACGCGGACGCTCTACGCCTTCCTGGGCCTGCTTCATGATGCGGTCGGCCTCAGCCGAGGTGATGGGGGTCGGACGGTTGCGGGTGCCGAGGAAGCCGGTCACCTTGGGCGTGTCCTTGACGAGATGCCAGGCCTCGTCCGTCAGTTCCATTTTCACCAGCACGTAGCCCGGGAAGAACTTGCGTTCCGTGTTGACCTTGCGTCCGCGACGCACTTCCGTCACGTCCTCGGCGGGAACGAGAATCTGCTCGAAATGATCGGAAAGGCCCTTCTGTGCGGCCTGTTCCTTGATGTGGTTCGCGATCTTTTTCTCGAACCCGGAATAGACATGCACAACGTACCAACGCTTCGCCATGGTGCGGACCTCAGCCTCCAACGCCAAAAAGTTCGCGGACGCCCAGACCGATGATCTGATCCACGATGAAGAAGAAAATGCAGGTCACGGTAACCATGGCCAGGACCGCGCCCGTCGTGATGACGGTGTTACGACGGGTCGGCCATGTCACGCGCTTGGCTTCGGCACGAACGTCCCGAAGATATGCGATCAGGTTGAAGCCGGATCCGTTCTTTTGAGGCGCCGTCTTCCGCGACTCGTCTTTCGGGGTACTGACCGACACCATCATCCTCGAATCAAGTGAAAATCCATTTCCCGGCTCCGGGAAGGACATCCGGTGAAACGGGGTGGCAGGGGCGGAGGGTCTCGAACCCACAACCTTCGGTTTTGGAGACCGACGCTCTAGCCAATTGAGCTACGCCCCTATCTATCAGGCACGGACCCTCGGGGACTATGCCAGCGATAGTGGGCGGAAGAGAGAACGTCCGGAGCATAAAGTCAAGGCCCCATCCACGGGATCGCAACCTTATTTTTCAATTCGGAATTCCCCCCTTGCGAATGGTGCCGTCATCTGCAATATCACGTCCCGATCTGAGCGGGCGTAGCATAGTGGTAATGCAGTAGCCTTCCAAGCTTCTGAGGAGGGTTCGATTCCCTTCGCCCGCTCCAGTATCCCTTCCCTGAAAATCATTGCCATTTGCAGGATTCGGTCCGCGGCGTCGCCTGTTCGAAGCGCGTGATCTGCAACGCGACCGGCGCGTCCCCCACATTGCCCGACAGATGCCCGGTGTGCCCGTCCTTGTCCGGAGAGGCATTCAGGTCCTCGCTCAGGAGAATGTCGCCGGCATTCAGCTCGACGCTCGTGCCATCCATGGCCTGCACGAAATATGTGCCCCACAGCGGGACGACCCACTCCACATGCCGGCTCCGGTTCCAGCCGCCTTTCCAGTGCGGGGGCTGAACGCGGATCTGCTCGCTGGCCTGCCCGACATGGGCCGTGCTGAACATGACCTTGTCTGCCGTCGGGGTGATCGTTCCCTCGTGGAAAGTCGAGAGCCTGCACTTGGTCAGGTGCGTGACGCCCTGGCTGTCCGTCCAGTTGTCCCAGTAGGCGATGGTGGGAAAGGACGGCTTGTCTTCTACGGGGGCTGCGTGGAGGGCGGGTGAAGTGGCGCAGGCAGACAGGGCGCCCAGAACTGCGAGAAGGCGCTTCTGGATGAACATGAAGTCTCCATGGAAAAATGAAAAACCGGATGGGAGGCACGCGAAGGTGAGCCCCGAGAATGCCCGCGGACGGGAGTGAAATGCAAACATGGGGCGTTTCTGGTGCTTTCGGGTGTGCTCTCGGTTGCGCTGGAAGGAGACGCCGTGCTAGAGGCGGCCCCAAGTGGAGGACCGGGTTTCAGACGAATCCTGTGCAGGGTCGTGTGTGCCTGATCCGGACAAATATTTCATGCAAGGGACTGGATAAGCTGGTCCTGGCCGCATTCTGCGGCGGAAAAGTGAGACGGAACACGCGTGTGACGGTGACACAGGTGCCGCAGATTGGACACACAGAGGGCGTTGCGCAGCGTTACGCCCGGGCGCTCTATGACTATGCATCGGAACAGGCCAGCCTGTCCGATGTCCTGAAGGAGGTGCGCGGACTTCGGGACGCCATTTCTCAGAGTGACGACCTGCGCAAGTTCCTGGCTGATGCGCGTCTGGATATCCGCCGCTCCCGCGAGGTGGCGTCGGCGCTGGTGACGAAGCTGGGCTTCGGCGACGTGCTGTGCCGGTTCGTGGGTGTGGTGGCGGAAAACCTTCGTCTGGGGGATCTGGCGACCATTCTTGATGGCGTGCTGGCCCTTGATGCCCGTCTGCGCGGTGAAGTGCCCGCCGAAGTCATTTCCGCCCAGCCTCTCACGGACATGCAGCGCAGCCAGCTTCAGGCCCGTTTGGCCGAAGCCGGATACAGCCGCGTGTCCCTCACCGAACGCACGGATGCCTCCCTGATCGGGGGCATGACCGTACGTGTCGGTTCCACATTGTTTGATACCTCGATCGCCGGGCGCCTGACCCGCCTGCAGAACGCCATGAAGGGAGCCGCGTGATGGATATCCGTCCCGCCGAGATTTCGGACATCCTCAAGCAGCAGATTGCGTCTTTCGACAAGGTCGAAACCGTTTCCGAGACGGGAACCGTCCTGTCCATCGGTGACGGTATCGCCCGTGTCTATGGTCTGACGAATGTCATGGCCGGTGAAATGGTCGAATTCGAGGGGAGCGGCCTGAAGGGCATGGCTCTGAACCTCGAGGCCGATAATGTCGGTGTCGTTCTGTTCGGCAACGGCGACGAGATCCGCGAAGGCGATACCGTCCTGCGGACGAAGGAAGTGGTCGAGGTTCCGGTCGGCAAGGGTCTGCTGGGCCGCGTTGTCGATGGTCTGGGCAATCCGATTGACGGCCGTGGACCGCTGACGGACGTGGAACACCGCCGCGCCGAGGTGAAGGCTCCGGGCATCATGCCGCGTCAGTCGGTCAGCGAGCCAATGCAGACCGGCATCAAGGCCATTGACGCCCTAGTGCCGATCGGGCGTGGCCAGCGTGAGCTGATCATCGGTGACCGTCAGACCGGCAAGACCGCCATCCTGATTGACACCATCGTCGCGCAGAAGCCGGTCAATGCCGGTGGTGACCCCAAGAAGTCCCTGTACTGCATCTATGTCGCGATCGGTCAGAAGCGGTCCACGGTGGCCAATCTGGTCCGGACGCTGACGGAGCAGGGTGCGATGGAATACTCCATCGTCGTGGCTGCGACGGCTTCCGATTCCGCGCCGATGCAGTATCTTGCCCCGTATACGGCCAGCAGCATGGGCGAGTATTTCCGTGACAACGGCATGCACGCGCTCGTCTGTTACGATGACCTGTCCAAGCAGGCCGTCGCATATCGTCAGATGTCGCTCTTGCTGCGTCGTCCGCCGGCCCGTGAAGCGTTCCCGGGTGACGTGTTCTACCTGCACTCCCGTCTGCTGGAGCGTGCGGCGAAAATGTCCGATGCGCATGGTGGCGGTTCCCTGACGGCGCTGCCGGTCATCGAAACGCAGGCCGGCGATACGGCCGCCTATATTCCGACGAACGTGATTTCTATCACGGATGGTCAGATCTTCCTTGAGACGGACCTGTTCTACAAGGGTATCCGCCCGGCTGTGAACGTCGGTGGCTCGGTCTCCCGTGTCGGCTCCGCTGCGCAGATCAAGGCGATGAAGCAGGTTGCCGGCAAGATCAAGCTGGAACTGGCGCAGTATCGCGAAATGGCTGCGTTCTCGCAGTTCGCATCCGATCTGGACCCGGCCACCCGCAAGCAGCTGGATCGTGGCGCTCGTCTGGTCGAACTGCTGAAGCAGCCGGAAACCTCTCCGCTTCCCGTTGAGGAGCAGGTGGTTGTGCTGTTTGCCGGGACGCGCGGTTTCGTGGACCCGATCCCCGTGGATAAGGTGGTGGCTTACGAAGCTGGTCTTCTTTCCGAAGTCCGTGGACCCGGCGCCGATATCCTGGCCGCCATCCGCAATGACCGCCAGATCAAGCCGGAGACGGAAAGCAAGCTCAAGGAGCTGCTGGAAGCCTACGGCAAGCGCTTTACGGCCTGAGGATAATCCATGCCCTCGCTGAAGGAACTGCGCGGACGGATCACGGGCGTCAAATCGACGCGCAAGATTACGAACGCCATGAAAATGGTCGCGGCCTCCAAGCTGCGACGCGCCCAGTCCCAGGCTGAGGCGGCCCGTCCGTATGCCGAGGCCATGCGCCGCATGATGGCGGAGCTGGCTTCGGCGAGCCGCGGTGCGGATGCGGCGGGTCTGCCGCCCCTGCTGGCCGGTACGGGCAAGGATCAGACGCATCTGGTCGTGGTTCTGACGTCCGACCGTGGTCTGGCAGGTGGCTTCAATGCCAATGTCGTCCGCAGTGCCCGGCAGCTGATCGACCGGCTGGCGGCGGATGGCAAGACCGTCCGCATCCTGCCGGTTGGCCGCAAGGGCGCGGATATTCTGGTTCGGCATTATCCTGACATGATCGTGGACCGTATGGCCGGGACCGAAGGACGTGACGTTGGCTTCGACAAGGCGAGCGATGTGGGCAGCCGTATCGCCGGTATGGTTGAGACCGGTGAGATCGACCGTTGCACGCTGGTCTATAACCGCTTCGTCAACGCCATGACGCAGGTTCCGGTACAGGCCGGGCTTGTGCCGCTGCCGATACCGGAAAACGACAACGCCGCGGATGACTCCGATGCAGCGCAATATGAATTCGAGCCCGACGAGGGCACTCTCCTGACGCAGCTTCTGCCGCGTAACCTCCAGGTCCAGATCTTTGCAGCCCTGCTGGAAAGCGCAGCCGGGGAACAGGGTGCGCGGATGACCGCGATGGACAGCGCCAGCCGCAATGCGAGCAAGGCGATTGACCGTCTGTCGCAGAAGTACAACCGCACGCGTCAGGCCAACATTACCAACGAACTGATCGAGATCATCTCCGGCGCCGAAGCCGTTTGAGATCACGCAGGAGACGAAACCGATGTCCGAGACCCTTAACCCTTCTTCCGAAGCTGCCAATAACGTGGTCGGACGCATCACCCAGGTGCGTGGTCCGGTGGTTGACGTGCAGTTCGAAGGCGACCTTCCGCATATCCTGAACGCCCTGCATGTCCAGAACGGCGATCATACGCTCGTTCTCGAAGTGGCGCAGGAAATCGGCGAACACCAGGTTCGCTGCATTGCCATGGACACGACCGACGGTCTTGTCCGCGGTTCGGAAGTCCGTGACACCGGCAAGCAGATCATGGTGCCGGTTGGACCGGCGACACTCGGCCGCATCCTGAACGTTATCGGCGAGCCGATCGACGAGCGCGGGCCGGTCAAGAGCGACAAGTATTCCCCGATCCACCGTCCGGCTCCCTCCTTCGAGGATCAGGCCGCGGCGTCCGAGATCCTCGTGACGGGCATCAAGGTTGTTGACCTGCTCTGCCCCTACCTCAAAGGCGGCAAGATCGGTCTGTTCGGTGGCGCCGGCGTGGGCAAGACCGTCATCATCCAGGAACTCATCAACAACATCGCGAAGGCGCATGGCGGCGTGTCCGTGTTTGCCGGCGTGGGTGAGCGGACCCGTGAAGGCAACGACCTGTATTTCGAAATGCAGGATGCGGGCGTCATCAAGATCGGTGAAGACGGATCGACCGAAGGCTCCAAGGTTGCACTGGTCTATGGCCAGATGAACGAGCCGCCGGGAGCACGTTCGCGCGTGGCGCTGACCGGCCTGTCCGTTGCGGAATACTTCCGTGACGAGGAAGGTCAGGACGTGCTGTTCTTCGTTGACAACATCTTCCGCTTCACGCAGGCCGGTTCCGAAGTGTCCGCCCTGCTGGGCCGTATCCCGTCCGCCGTAGGGTATCAGCCGACGCTGGCGACGGAGATGGGTGCCCTTCAGGAGCGCATCACTTCCACGAAAAAGGGCTCCATCACGTCCGTTCAGGCCGTGTATGTTCCGGCCGACGATCTGACCGATCCGGCTCCGGCCGCGACCTTCGCCCATCTTGATGCCACGACGGTTCTGAACCGTTCGATCGCTGAAATGGGGATCTATCCGGCTGTTGATCCGCTGGATTCCACGTCCCGTTCGCTCGATCCGAAGATCGTCGGACAGGAGCATTACGACGTGGCCCGCAAGGTCCAGCAGACGCTCCAGACCTACAAGGGCTTGCAGGACATCATCGCCATCCTGGGCATGGACGAGCTGTCCGAAGAGGACAAGAAGATCGTTGGCCGCGCCCGTCGCATCCAGCGCTTCCTGTCGCAGCCGTTCCATGTGGCCGAGGTCTTCACCGGCGCGCCTGGCAAGCTGGTCGCTCTGGAAGACACCATCCGTTCCTTCAAGGCGGTTGTGAACGGCGAGTATGACGATCTGCCGGAAGGCGCGTTCTACATGGTCGGCGATATCGACGAAGCCAAGGCCAAGGCCGAAAAGATGAAGCAGGAGGCCTGATCCGATGCCGCTACGCATCGAGATCGTCAGTCCGGAAAAGCGCCTTGTCGAACGTGATGTCGACATGGCGGTTCTTCCGGGCATGGAGGGCGATATTGCAGCCATGCCGGAGCGTGCGCCGCTGATGCTTCAGCTGCGCGGCGGGGTGGTTGCTCTGTACGAGGGCGAACAAATCGTCGACCGGTATTTCGTCGGTGGTGGTTTCGCGGACATGGGTGCGGATCACTGCATCGTTCTGGCAGATTCAGCCCAGAAGCTGTCCGAACTGTCTGCTGACGAAGCCCGCGACCGTCTGCGTGATCTGGAGACCCAATGGGCCCAGATTGAGCCGAATGACGTGGATACCCATGACCGTATCAGCCGTGAAATCCAGCGCGTCCGCGCGGAGATCGAAGCGGCGAGCGGTGAGGGCGTTATCTGATAGTTCGCCGTCTGGTGGCGGGACTGTCATGAAAAAACCCGTTCTGGTCCTTGGACCGGGCGGGTTTTTTTGTGCTCATCCGCCAGGAGCCGGAGTGTGCGAAGATTGCGCGGGGTCATGGAGTGTTGGTCAGCTTTCTGTATTCTGGCTGTAACGCCTCCTTTCTCTCAGATGTGGTGACACAGAATGACTGATGCTCCTTCCGACAAAACCGATCTCCCCGACATGGCTGATACGGAAGAAGGAGCGCATCCGTCCGCATCGGTGGAGACGGATGTGGAGGCTTATGCGGAACCGGAGCATCCCGCACCCGCCGTCGAACTGACGGTTGCGTTGCGGGAGACCATCAGCAGTGCGCTGTGGGAGAACCATGTTCCGGTGCTGCTGGAACTGGCTGTCCGGAACGGGACGGATCGCGACATATCGCAGCTTGAAATCACGCTATGCTGTGAACCGCCTGTCATCCAGACCCGGTCGTGGCGGTTACAGTCCCTAGGGGCGGGGCAGTTCCGGGCGGTGGATCATCTGGATGTCGAACTCGACGGGGCTTTTCTGGCCGCGCTGAGTGAAGGGACACGGGCCGAGGTCCACTTTACGGTTTCGGAAATTATCGAAGACGGGCCACGGGTGGAACTGGCATCCGTCAGCCGGTCGGTTCGGGTCCTGTGCCGGAGTGACTGGGGTGGACTGGCGGGGTTGCCGGACCTTCTGGCGGCGTTCGCCCTACCCAACGATCCGGCGGTGGGACGCATCCTGCGTTCGGCATCGGCATTGCTGGAGAAAGCCGGACAGTCCCCGGCTCTGGAAGGGTATCAGGGGAGCAAGAAGCGGGTCTGGGAACAGGCGCAGGCGATCTGGTGTGCAATTGCCGAACTGAAGCTGACTTACGTGAATCCGCCGGCGTCTTTCGTGGAGAACGGACAGCGTGTGCGGTTGCCGTCGCAGATCGTGGAAGAGCGGCTGGCAACCTGTCTGGATACGACGCTGCTGTTCACGGCCTGTCTGGAAGCGATCGGGCTACGACCGCTGCTGGTGATGACGCGGGGGCATGCTTTGGCCGGGCTGTGGCTGTCCCGCGAGGAATCGGGCACGACCATTCTCCAGGATCTACCCGGGGTGCGGAACCGTCTGGCGCTGGATGACATCTGCGTTTTCGAGACCACACTGGTGGCGTTGCCGAACTGCCCGGATTTTGCCCGGGGATGTGCGGTGGGACGCATCCATCTGGAAGATGACGGGACGTTCGAAGAGGTCATCGACATTCATCGGGCGCGGCTGCGGAAAATCCGCCCGCTGTCCCAGGTTCGGAAGAGCATGGCTGATCCTGTGGAAGACGAGGCGGTTGCGTCCCCGGCGCCGCCGCTTCTGGCAGCGCCGGACCTGCGGGAAGAGAACCGGACGTATGAGATGGATGAGACGCCGGCGGGGCGGCTGGAGCGGTGGTGTACGCGGCTTCTGGATATTTCCGGCCGGAGCCGGCTGCTGAATCTTCCGAAGTCGGAAAAGCAGCTTGTCGAGTTTGCGCATATTGACGCGTCTGCACTGGAAGACCGTCTGGCAGCCATGCGGGAGGGGGACGGGCGTCCTGCACTGAGGCTGCGCGCACGTCCCGAACTGATGGATGGCAGCGATCCGCGCAGTGCGGCACTGCATCAGGAGCGCCATAGCGAGGACCGGTATTGCACATTGGTAGCCGAAGGGCTGGAGCACGGGGAAATCTTGGTGGGGCGAGAGGAAGCTGCCCTTCAGACGGCCCTGACGGAACTTTATCGCAAGGCACGTGCGGCCGAGCAGGAAGGCGGGGCCAACATCCTGTTCCTGACGGTTGGGGAACTGCTCTGGGAACCGCGCGGGCGGGAGCGTCAGGCTCGGGCACCGCTTGTTCTCGTGCCGGTCGTGCTGGAGCGATCGAGCGTCAATGCGCCGTTCCGTCTGCGGTCCCACACGGATGAAAGCCGGATCAATGGCAGTCTGCTGGAGGTTCTCCGGCAGGATTTTGGGATGCGTTTTCCCGAATTCGAAGGGGAGCTGCCGCAGGATGAGTCCGGGCTGGATGTACGGCGTATTCTGGATATTTTCCGCGCTCGGCTCAGGGATCAGTCGAACTGGGAGGTGGTGGAACGGGTCTGTCTGACGACCCTGTCTTTCGCCAAGTTCCTGATGTGGAAGGATCTTCAGGAGCGGCAGGACAGTCTGCGGGTCAATCCGGTGGCCGTCCGGCTGCTGGATGGCGTGAGCGCGGAGGACGGAGCGGATCACCCGTTCCCGGCGGCCAGCTTCGAAGCCTCCATGGACGGAATGGATCAGGCGCTGGAACAGGCGGGGCTGGTCTGCCCGATGGAGGCGGATTCCTCGCAGATGGCCGCGGTGGCCCGTGCGGCGGCGGGAGAGAATTTCGTTCTGATCGGACCTCCGGGGACCGGAAAGAGCCAGACCATCGCCAATATCATCGCTGATACGCTGGCGCGGGGAAAAACGGTTCTTTTCGTCGCGGAGAAGCGGACGGCGCTGGAAGTCGTGCGCAACCGTCTCAAGGCAGTCGGGCTGGGAGAGTTCTGTCTGGATCTGTTTTCCCCGCAGGCCGGGCGGGGAGCGGTTTTCCAGCAGTTCCAGGCGGTCCAGAACGCATGTGAGCAGTTTTCGGAAGGGGACTGGACACAGACCCAGGCCCGGCTGGCGGAGACGCGCAGAGAACTCAATGCCTATGTCCATGACCTGCATCGGCGCTGGCCCAATGGCTGGACGCCTTACCGGGCCATCGGTGTGCTACTGGAAGCAGAGCGCAGGGCAACGCCGCGATTGACGATGCGGTGGGACGGACCGGCTGCTCATGATGCCACGGGCTGGGAACGGTTGCAGGAAACGGCATCCGCTCTTGGTAGCCTCTATGAACGGTTCGGGCAGGCTGTCCTGACGCCACATCTTGTGGGGATCGAACAGGAAGACTGGACTTCCCGCTGGCAGGAGAACCTTCTTCAGCAGGCGCGTGTCGTGAAGGCGGCGCTTGAGGGGCTGGAGCGCAGTTCGGAGGAGATGTTCCGCACGCTTGGCCTGACGGGAGAGGATCGCTCACAGGCCCGTCTGGAGAGGGTTGCCAGTCTCTGTTCTCTGTTGCTGCGTCCGGAAGCGGGGACGGGGGTCTGGGCCTTGCAGGATGATGCCGCAGAGCGGGTACAGGCCGTTCTGGCTGACCGCACTGTCGTGGCGGAATACGAAGCACTCGAAGCCCAGCTTGTCGTGACGTGGAAGGATATAGCGGCCCTTCCGGCAGCGGATCTGCTGCGGGACTGGCAGGAGGCGTCGGGCAAATGGCTGCTGGCGCGGAAAAGCGGACAGAAAGCGGTGAAGCGCCGTCTGGAGGACGCGGCGGGAAGCAGCGCCCTGCCGGAAGATCTGACGCCGGAACTGGAGCGGCTCGTGGCGCTCGGCGAACTGGAGAAACGCCTTTTCGAAACGACGCATGCGGAGGTGGTGGGTCTGCTCTGGGCGGGCCGGAAAACGGATTTTGGCCGGATCGAGGCTGAACTGGCCTGGGGGCAAGAGCTGCGCGCGGCTCTGGCCGGGTGCGTCGGGGACATTCAGGAACTGCTGACGTTGCGCCGGCAGGTCAGGGATCTTCTGACCGAAGGACGCGATCTTCTGGGAGAGACGGGTATGGTCGGACGGCAGATTGCGGCGTTCCAGACGGCTCTGGCAGCCGTACAGGCCAGTGTGCAGACGCTTTCGGAACTGGCTGCCAGCGACATGATGCAGACGGTTCCAGACGGTCCGGACTGGATGCAGCGTCTGGGCGACCGGATGAAGGACTGGCAGGAGCAGGGACGCAACCTGCGAGACTGGTGTGCGTGGCGCAGGGTCTGTCATGACGCCGGACGGGTCGGGCTGGAGCCGCTTGTCACGGCGCTTCTCGATGGATGTGTCGGTCCGGACAGTCTTCAGGACGTGCTGGAAGCATCCTATGCGCAGTGGTGGCTTCCATCCGTTGTGGATCAGGAACCGACATTGCGCGGTTTCGTGGCGGCGACACATGAAGATCGGATCGAGCGTTTCCGGACGTGGGACAAAGAGGCCTCCCGGATGGCATCTGCGCTGATCCGGGCGCGTCTTCTGGGAACGGTCCCGGGCGAGGAGGTACGGCGGCGGGATGCGCAGTATGTGCTGATCCACCGGGAGACACAGAAGAAAGCGCGTCAGATGCCCATTCGTAAGCTGGCCTCTGATGCTCCCCGTGCGATCCGAACGCTGACCCCCTGTCTGATGATGAGCCCGCTCTCCGTCGCGCAGTATCTGCCGCCGGGCAGCGAACCGTTCGATCTCGTGATCTTCGATGAAGCTTCACAGATTCCGACATGGGATGCGATCGGCGCCATTGGGCGGGGACGGCAGGTGATCGTGGTGGGAGACCCCAAACAGCTCCCGCCGACCAGTTTCTTTTCCCGCAATGAAACGGAGGATGAGAACCCCGACCAAGCGGACATGGAGTCGATCCTGGATGAATGCCGGGCCGCGGGTGTGCCGGAAATCAGCCTGAAATGGCATTACCGGAGCCGCCATGAAAGCCTGATCGCCTTCTCCAATATGCAGTATTATGGCGGGGAATTGATTACCTTCCCGTCCACCGTGACGCAGGACAGGGCCGTCTCCTTCCGGTTTGTGGAGGATGGCAATTACCAGCGGGGTGGAGCGCGGACCAATCCGGCGGAGGCGCGGGCTGTCGTCGCGGAGGTCCTGCGCCTGTTGCGGTTGGATGACGGGCGTTCCGTTGGTGTCGTGACCTTCAATGCGGAGCAGCAGAACCTGATTACGGATCTGCTGGACAGGGCGCAGTCCGAGGATGCCGCGCTGGTACGTTTTTTCGGGATTGACGCGGCGGAACCCGTATTCGTCCGGAATCTTGAGAACGTGCAGGGTGAAGAACGCGACGTGATGCTGTTCTCCCTGACCTATGCGCCGGAACTGAAGGGCGCGCCTTACGTTTCGTTCGGTCCGCTGAACCGCGTTGGCGGCGAGCGTCGCCTGAATGTGGCCGTGACCCGCGCGCGTCAGCAGCTGATCGTGTTCGGTTCCCTCAGGGCCGAGCAGATTGATCCGGGGCGCAGTTCCGCGCTTGGCGTCTCGCATCTGCGCAAATTCCTGGCGTTTGCGGAACACGGGGCGGGCGCGCTGGCGGGGCTGCATGAAGGATCGGTTGGCGACTATGACAGCCGGTTTGAAATGGAAGTGGCCGCGATGCTGCGGGAAAGGGGCTGGGAGGTCCGGCCCCAGATCGGGGTGTCACGGTTCCGCATTGATCTGGGCATCGTCGATCCGGATCAGGCGGGTACTTTCCTGGCGGGTGTGGAATGCGACGGTGCGACCTACCATAGCAGCGCGACGGCCCAGGACCGGGACCGGTTACGGCAGGCAGTGCTGGAAACGCTGGGCTGGACGATTCTGCGTGTCTGGTCGACCGACTGGTGGCTGAACGCCGAACGGGAAGTCGTGCGTCTCGATCAGGCCCTGACCGGATGTCTGGAGGCTATGCGTCTGATGCGTGCTGAGGAAGCCGCGTCGGCAGACGGCTCTCCGCCCATGGAAGAGGCGCCGGAGATTCGGAAGGTCGAGGAGATTCTGCCGGAAGAGAAGCCGCTCTATGCGCGTTTTGCCGGGATGTCCGGGGAAACGCCTAATGCAGAAGTTATGACTCCACCTGTTCGAAATGCTGCGACAGTCGATGCCGCCCGATTCGGGGATGATGAGTATCTGCCCGTACTGGAAACCCTGATTCGGGCGACCGTCGCGCAAAACGGTCCGGTTCATGAAAGCGTGCTGGTTCAGCAGATTTCCAAAGCGCATGGCTTCGCAAGGGCAGGCCGTCAGATTCGCGAACGGATTCTTCAGGCGGTTCCGTCGGATATGCCTCGTACGGTGGAGGATGCCGGCTGCTTCTTCTGGGAAAACATGCCCGCAGAGGATGAAGATTTCCATTTTCCGACGATTCTGGCGGGCAAAAGTGTGGATCCGGCCCTGCTCCCGCTGGAAATCCTTGTTCGGCTGGCGCGTGAGCAGAAAGACAAAGGACTGGATGAAGAATCGGCTCTGCAGGCCATGCGAAAAGCCTGCGGGCTAGGGCGCATGGGGGCTGCGACCCGGGAACGGCTAAGGCTGGCGTGGGAAAAGGCGTGA
>NZ_AGQV01000013.1 GCF_000234355.1 Gluconobacter morbifer G707
CCTTTCTTAAAAAACCCCGCCATCTCATTGAGAAGGCGGGGTTTTTTGTTGTTGAAGACTTTATGCATTTGTCTGGAATCTTGTTCGGTGTGAAGAACAGATAACCCTGCAATGTTTGTTTATGACGGCGATTTCAGTGTAAGCAGGATCGTGTCAGAGATCTTCATGCTTTCTAAGCAGATCTTGGAGTTCGCCAGCTCATCCATCTTTTTGCGGTAAGTGGTGTCCGTAATCTGCTTGTACAGTTCTGACTTCACGGCTTCCGATTGGATGTAGGTGACGTAGATATTGTGCTTTGGTCCGACTTTTGTCCTGAGTCCATCGGAGCAAGCTGCGATTATAGCCTTTGGCGCAATAAATGACGATTAGCGGGGAATGGTTGGCGTTGCATTAAGGGCAGGGTTGTTGACATGCGGCGTCCACTTACCATCGGATATTTTGAGTAGGGTTGATGTTCTTCCGATATGACTGTCGCCAGATTTTTCAGGCGATGTGGATGCTGCAAGGCTCATTGAAAATCCGCCGTGTTTTTAGCGACGATATCTTATCACATTGCTGCCGTGTCGAGCGTCATTATGGCTTGTGCTGTTTGTATGGTCGGTGGTTCTTGTTGTGATGCTGGTGTACCTGCAGCCTTGCTTTTCTGACGGGCAGGCGATCTTGCCGATAATTGGGAGCATTGCTGTCTGACGTGTCAGAAGAATAGGTCTTCGTCGGCCTTGTGCCGTTCATACTTCCTTTATTTGTCTCTACTCAAAAGGGGGGTATATTGGTTCGCTTAATCTCGTGAGTGCAGGAGTATAATAATGGCCATCAGAGATCCGAAGGTTATCGAACACCTGAATACGCAGCTTACGAATGAGCTGACGGCTATCAACCAGTATTTCCTGCATGCCCGTACGTTACGTCACTGGGGTGTGACGCTGCTGGGAAAGAAAGAGTATGACGAATCCATTGAAGAGATGCGTCATGCGGACTGGCTGATCGAACGTATTCTTTTTCTGGATGGTCTGCCTAATGTGCAGCGTCTCAATCAGATTCTGATTGGGCAGAGTGTTGAAGAAATTCTCGAATGTGATCTCAAGCTGGAAAAGAAGGCGATTGACGATCTTCGGGAAGGTATTGCCTATTGCGAAAGTGTCCGGGACTATGTTTCCCGTGATCTTCTTCTGAAAATTCTTGTCAACGAAGAAGAGCACGAAGACTTTCTGGATCGTCAGTTCGATCTTATTCGACAGGTTGGAATTGAGCGGTATATCCAGAAAAATTCCGCGCCTGCGCCCGACCAGGACTGAAGATTGCAAATGCCCGGCTTGTCCGGGCATTTTTTTGTCTGGTTCGTTAGTGGACTTCGAGACTTTTCGAAGGGCAGGCCGCCTTTTCCTGCAAGGCTTTTCGCAGAAGGCATACGAGGCCTGAAACGCAGTTGCCGCACTGGGCGCGGCATTGACGGGCGGTGTAGATTTCGGCGGGACGAGAGGCGCCGTTCTGAATTGCTGCTTCTACATCAAGGTGAGAAAGTGCGTTACACGAACAGACGATCATGAGGTGTGTCCAGCTTTCACTCTGAAGGACGATGAAGTCTGGAAATCTTATTAAGATGCATTCTCAATTGCTGCAAGTTTTTTCTTTGCCTGTTTCCTATTCAGGGGGCTGTGACGGCAGAGGAGAGCTCCAGCGCTGGACAACCGGACGAATGGCAAAATTGCTCTGAATGCGGGCGACGCCGGGAAGTCGTGAGAGTTCTTCTTTAAGAATACGTTCGTAATCGGCCAGATCTCGTGCGGCGACATGAAGAAGGTAATCGGCTTCTCCCGTCATAAGGTAGCATTCCTGGATATCCACGCATTCCCGGATACGGGACTCGAACCGTCGGAGAGCGTCATCCGTCAGTTTTTCAAGCGTGATCTGGACAATGACGGTTGTCAGGTTGTGGGCTGAGCGCTCATCGATGATGGCGCGATAGCCCCGGATAATTCCTTTTTCTTCAAGGGTTCTGACTCTGCGCAGGCAGGCGGACGGAGAGAGGCCGACGCGTGCGGCCAGCTCATTGTTGCTCATGCGTCCGTCATGCTGAAGGAAACGCAGGATCGATTCTGTGGTCCGATCGAAGATCATGGTGCAATTTTCTGTTTTATATCGAATAATTTTGCATATCTCTGGTGATTTAAGTCAGAAAATTCCATTCTTTGGCAAGAAATTTCTTCGGCATGAGGTGTAGGATTCTCTCATGTTGATCTCTTCTGCTTCCCGCCTCTGGCCTTCCTATCGTGCAGGTGCGTGCCTGACAGTCGATCTGTCAGCGATTGTGGCCAATTACCGGACTTTGAAAGAGAGGGTTGCGGACAGCATCTGCAGTGCGGTGGTCAAGGCGGACGCTTACGGTCTGGGTGCGGCCTATGTTGCGCCTGAGCTGGAAAAGGCGGGAGCAAAAGAGTTTTTCGTGGCGCATGTGGATGAGGGCATCATTCTTCGGGAGCATGTTTCTCCTGATGCGCGCATCACGGTGTTGCATGGACCGCGTCCCCAGGCTGCGGCGGATTTCGTGCGGTATGATCTGCGGCCAGTCCTGAACAGTCTCGAGCAGATTGAGACATGGCGAAACGAGGCTAGGAAAATGGATCGGTCTCTGGAAGCTGCCTTACAGGTGGATAGTGGGATGTCCCGTTTTGGTTTGTCGGACAGGGATGTTGAACGGCTTTCCGAAGAAGCGGCCCTTCTTGATGGCATTCATTCCACGCTCATCATGAGTCATCTGGCCTGTGCAGATGAACCTGAAAATCGGGCGAATTCGGAACAGCGGCAGAACATGCTTCGTCTGGCGTCCCGTTTACCGGCAGCGCCTTTGAGCCTGTCTGCGTCATCCGGGATTTTTCTGGGACCTGACTATCATCTGGATCTGGTTCGTCCGGGTGCCGCACTTTATGGGCTGAGACCCTGTGCAACACAGCCAAACCCGTTGCAGTCGGTTGTCCGGTTGCAGGCGCATGTTCTTCAGATCCGCGATCTCGCGCCGGGTGAAGGGGTGGGTTACGGGCTGACTTATCGTCCTTTGGAACCACGGCGGATTGCGACGGTGGGTGCGGGATATGCGGATGGTTTTTCCCGCCATGGAGCGAAAGACGGGTGCGTCTGGTTCGGGGATTATCGTCTGCCGGTTATTGGTCGGATCTCCATGGATTCCATGTCGGTGGATATGACGGATGTACCGGAAGGACTGCTTTCCCAGGACATGACGGTGGATCTGATCGGACCGCGGCGCAGCGTGGATGATGTGGCGCAGGCGGCCGGGACGATTGGCTATGAAGTACTGACGTCTCTCGGGCATCGGTATCATCGGACTTATGTGAAGCGGTGAAAGATATGGCTCGGCTATCTGGATACTGTTTTCTGCGATGCGTTCATTGTCTGTTGGTTGACAGGCAGTCGGGGAAAACACAGATGTACGAAGTTATATCGGAATATGGCTTCTGCCTTTCCTCAAAATGATAATGAAACGGATTGCCACCATGTATCTCCGCCATGATCGTGCATTGACCGCAGTTTCCATCATGCTGGATGTCGCTTTTCATGCAGGCAGATCCGGGGTGGTCAGCGGGGCTGATATTGCCAAGCGTGGGAACATGTTGCGCCGGGGCATTGAACCGGTGCTTCAGGCTCTGTCACGGGCCGCTCTTCTAGACAGCGTGCGTGGTCCCAAAGGGGGCTACAGGCTGGGCCGTCCGCCGCGGACGATCACACTGCACGATATCGTTCGGACGGTGACGGAAAAGCGGGATGCGGATGAGGAAAGCCCTAACGAACTGAGCGGAAAGGTGCTGGACCCTTTCTGGCAGACAATCGACGATGAAGTCGCAGCGAAAATGACACAGGTGACGCTGGAAAACCTGCTGCGGCTGGCGGAGGATGCCGGCATGACGCGGCCTAACCGGGCGCCTATTTCATTCTCTATATAACTTTCATGGAAAGTTATTAATTTAATTAACGAAATTTCTCCAAGGCATCTTGGATGATTCATCATAATGGACCAATATTGGTGCCATTATGAAAATCTTTTCCCTTCTGATTTCTGTTCCGGGCGGACAGTGTCTCAAGCTTTCATCCAGAGGTGAGGCGGGAGACAGGCATCTTTCCATGCTGGTGGCCGTTCTGCAGACTGGCAGCCTTCAGGGAGGAAAAGCATGAAGCGTCCGGTGCGTCTTTCTTCCGGGGAAAAGCTGGTTCTGACCGCGAACCGCCTTCTGGATGGCCGGATCGTATGGTGGGGAACGGGCGGATCCTGGGAGCCACGACTTGCCAAAGCGTTGCTGCTGGATCCCGATGGCGCCGAGCAGGTTCTTGAAGAGGCGCAGAAAACGTCCCAGCGGGATGGGGTGGTTGGGATCTATGAAGTGGCCGTGCGTGACACGACGCCTGCTGAGCCCGTGACAGTGCGGGAGAAAATCCGCGCGCACGGACCAACCGTTCATCCCCAGTTTGCAGTGGAGACCGAACAGTGACGACGCCTGTCGGCCATTATCAGTACGATCAGATTGATCGGGATTTCCTTCAGGCGCGGATCAGCGAGTTTGAAGGGCAGGTCCAGCGCCGTCTGGATGGGACGCTCAGCGAGGATGAGTTCAAACCCCTGCGGCTGATGAACGGACTTTATCTTCAGCTTCACGCTTACATGCTGCGTATTGCCATTCCGTATGGGATTCTGGACAGCCGCCAGTTGCGGAAGCTTGGGGAAATCGGGCGGACGTATGACCGTGACTATGGTCATTTCACGACGCGCCAGAACATCCAGTTCAACTGGGTGCGGCTGGAAGACACGCCGGATATCCTGCGTGCTCTTGCGGATGTGGACATGCATGCCATCCAGACGAGCGGGAACTGTATCCGGAACGTGACGGCGGACGAGTTTGCCGGTGCGGCGGCGGATGAGCTGGTGGATCCGCGGATTCATGCGGAAATCCTGCGACAGTGGTCCACGCTGCACCCGGAGTTCACGTTCCTTCCGCGCAAATTCAAGATCGCGATTTCCGGGAGCCCGAATGACCGGGTGGCGGCGCGTTTTCATGACATCGGTATTCTGGCGCGGCTGGACGCTGAAGGGCGGACGGTGTTCCGGATCTTCGTCGGAGGTGGTCTGGGGCGGACGCCGGTTGTCGGGAAAGAAATTTTTGATTCGGTGCCCGAAGATCATCTGCTGGCGACGCTGGAGGCCATTCTGCGCGTGTATAATGCGCATGGCCGACGGGACAATATCTACAAGGCCCGCATCAAGATCCTGGTCGAGGCGATAGGCATCGAGGCGTATCGGGAGGCTGTGGAAAAAGAGCTTTCGCAGATGGACATGGTGCGGTACCGGCTGACGCCGGAGGCTGTCGCGGCCATCCGGAGCCGTTTTGCTTCGCCTGAACTGGTGGCGCCTGTCGATGCGGAAGACATTCTGGCGCAGCAGCGGGCGGAAGATCCACGGTTTGACCAATGGGTGCGCAGCAACACGCATCCGCATCGTGCACCGGGGCATATCATTGCCGTTGTGTCGCTCAAGCCGACCGGGGGCATTCCGGGAGATGTCACGTCGGCGCAGATGGGGCGTCTGGCGGATCTGGCGGATGCACATTCCTTCGGAGAGATCCGTATCACGCATCTTCAGAATCTTGTGCTGGGGCATGTGAGGCAGGATCAGCTTTATGATCTGTGGTGCAGCCTGCGGGAGATCGGGCTGGGGGATGCGAATAACGGGCTGGTTGGAGACATCGTGGCGTGCCCGGGGCTGGACTATTGCGCGCTCGCGAATGCGCGGTCCATTCCGATTGCGCAGAAACTGAGCGCGCGTTTTGGCGATGCGACGTTGCAGGCGGAAATCGGGGCTCTGCGGATCAACATTTCCGGGTGCATCAATGCGTGTGGCCATCACCATGCGGGGCATATCGGCCTGCTGGGCGTGGACAAGCGCGGCGAGGAGTTTTTCCAGATCACGCTCGGGGGGCGCGCCGGGAACGAGGCTGCGATCGGGTCCATTCTCGGAGCGGCTCTGCCCGAAGATGACACGGTTGATGCTATTGCGCGGATCGTGGAGCGGTATCTCGGAATCCGGCAGCCGGGCGAGACTTTCCTTCAGACGCTGGACCGGCTGGGGGATGTACCCTTCAGGGAGGCGGCTTATGAAACTGTTTGAACTCGGGGCGCGGACGGCGCGGGTGCATGAGGCCCTGGTGTCACTGGCGGAGCTTGCGGAGCATGGCGAGGCCAGAGCCGTTCTGCTGGACAATGCGGATGAGGTTGAGGAGCTGAAGCCCTATCTGAACCGGCTGGAGCTTGTGGTGGTGCAGTTTCCGATTTTCCGGGACGGGCGCGCTTTCACGCAGGCGCGGGAACTGCGGGAATATCTGCGGTATGGTGGAGAAATCCGGGCGGAAGGGCATATTCTTCCGGATCAGGCCAATTTCCTGAAGCGCTGCGGGGTGGATAGCGTCGTATTGCCCAAGGACGGGAATGGAAATCCCGTGCTTTGGGAAAAGCAGTTGCGGCAGTTTCCTGTCGCCTATCAGCGTTCCGTTCTGCCGGAGGTGCCTGTGGGAGAAGGGCTGCGGGTTCGGGAAGACGTCTAGCGGGCGCCGAACCAGCCTCTGCGCCAGAACCAGAACAGGGGCAGGATGACGGACAGGGCCATGAGACACAGGCCGTAGGGATAGCCGTATTTCCATCCCAGTTCCGGCATGAACTTGAAGTTCATGCCGTAGATGCCGGCGATGAGGGTCGGGGTAATGCCAATGGAACTGACGACGGTGAGGACTTTCATTCCGTCGTTCTGTTCGATGCTGATGAAGCCAAGTGTGGCATCCAGCAGGAACTGGACCTTGTTGACGGTCTGGGCCACGAAGTCGTTCAGGGATGAGATGTCGCGTGAGGCGACCTTGACGCGATTGCTCAGGTCGGCGCTCGTCTTGTCCGCGCGGTCCCCGACATAGATCAGCATGCGATCCAGCCCCAGGAGGCTGTCCCGGATCATGGAGGCGAGGTCTCCCGCGTGGCCGAGGCGACGCAGGGTGATGCGGAGCATTTCACCGGTCTGGGCGGGATTTCGCGGCTGATCGGCATTGAAGACGCGGCGGGAGACGGTGTCCAGCGCGCGAGCCAGCCCTTCGAGAACATCGGCCAGCCGGTTGATGATGTCTTCAATGACTTCGACAAGAAGTTCGATGGCTGTGGGTTCGGGCGTGCCGGGAGGGCGCTCTGCCTGACGGCGGCCAAGTGTATCGAAGGCGAAGTAGTCTGCGTAACGGACCGTGATCAGATGACCGTTCCCGGTCAGGACAAGACCGATGGGCAGGGAGAAGGCGCTGTCATCCGTGCGTTTTACAAGTGGCGTGGAGAGGTAGAGGTTGCCGTCCTGTTCGCGGTGGCGGGAGGAGCTTTCGATTTCTTCCAGTTCGGAGCGGCGGGGTATGTGGACCTGAAGGTCTTTTTCCGCATCCGCGATCTCCACGGGGGTGGGATTGATCAGGTCGATCCATATGGTTTTTCTGATGTCAGTGTCCGGGCCGGCTTCACGGGCCGGAGTGCCGGCGGGGCGGACCAGAAACATCGGGAAGACATCCTCTGCGAAAAAACCGAGGGCTTTTCATGTCGTGACTGGAGCATGACCGCAAGATGCCGCTCTGATTCTGGACCGCTAAATCTCAATAATCCCTGAAAAGAAGTGCATGGATGGACGTTGGGGGCTGCCCTTGGTATCGCTGGAAAGCCTTCAAGCGGAACAGAGTGCGGTATGACGACCACATCATCTTCTTTGCCCAATTCCCTGCGCTCCGGTCCGGACGACCGGGGGCGGTTTGGTATTTTTGGCGGTCGCTTCGTGGCGGAGACGCTGATGCCGCTGGTGCTGGATCTGGAGAAAGCCTATCGCGCGGCGCAGGCTGATCCGGCGTTCCGCGAAGAGCTGGATTATTATTACCGGGATTATGTGGGGCGTCCGAGCCCGCTGTGGTTTGCCCGGCGTATGACGGAGGAGCTTGGGGGAGCCAAAATCTACCTTAAGCGTGAAGAACTGAATCATACGGGGTCCCACAAGCTCAACAATGTCATGGGCCAGATCCTGGTTGCGCGCCGGATGGGCAAGACGCGGATCGTGGCGGAGACGGGTGCCGGGCAGCATGGCGTGGCGACGGCGACGGTCTGTGCGCTGTTCGGCATGAAATGCGTCATCTACATGGGGGCGACGGATGTCGAGCGTCAGAAGCCCAATGTGTTCCGGATGCATCTGCTTGGGGCGGAGGTGAAGCCGGTGACGGCTGGGGCCGGGACGCTCAAGGACGCCATGAACGAGGCCATGCGGGACTGGGTGGCCAATGTGGCGGACACCTATTTCCTTGTGGGGACGGTTGCCGGGCCGCATCCGTATCCGGAGATGGTCCGGGATTTCCAGTCGGTGATCGGTAATGAGGTCAAGGAGCAGATGGCCCGGGCCGAGGGGCGTCTGCCGGATGTGATCGTGGCGGCCATCGGTGGCGGCTCGAATGCGATGGGGATTTTCCATCCGTTCCTTGATGATGAGTCTGTCAGGCTGATTGGCGTTGAAGCTGCAGGACATGGGCTGGACACCGGCAAGACGGCTGCATCCATTTCACGGGGGCGGCCGGGTGTGCTGCATGGCAACCGGACTTATCTGCTTCAGGACAAACACGGGCAGATTGATGAAGCCCATTCCATCAGCGCGGGACTGGATTATCCGGGGATCGGGCCCGAGCATTCCTGGCTGAGTGATATCGGGCGGGCGGAATATGTCGGCGTGACGGATGACGAGGCGCTGGAGGCGTTCCAGTTCTGCACGCGGACGGAAGGCATTATTCCGGCGCTCGAATGTGCGCATGGGCTGGCGCATGTCATGAAGATCGCGCCGACGATGGCGAAGGATCAGATTATCGTCCTCAATGTTTCGGGACGGGGAGACAAGGATATCTTCACCGTCGCCCATCATCTGGGAGTACAGCTGTGAGCCGCATCCAGGCCCGTTTTGCGGCCCTCAAGGAACAGGGACGTGGCGCCCTGATTCCTTATCTCGAGGCCTATGATCCGGATTATGAGACGTCCCTGTCCCTATTGCAGGCCATGCCGGCGGCGGGAGCGGACCTGATCGAGATCGGCGTGCCGTTTTCCGATCCGTCTGCGGATGGACCGACGATCCAGGCTGCGGCGCGTCGTGGGCTGAAAGCCGGGGCGACGCTGGGCGGGGCACTTGAGATGGTGCGGGCGTTCCGGGAGACGGACAATGAGACGCCGGTCATCCTGATGGGATATCTGAACCCGATTGACAGCTATGGACCGGCGGAATTCTGCTTCGATGCGGTCCAGGCCGGAGTGGATGGCATTATCGTCGTGGACGTGCCGTGCGAAGAGGCGGATCTGCTGGATGCCCATGCAAGGGAAGCGGGGCTGGACATCATCAGTCTCGTGGCGCCGACGACGTCGGACACGCGGCTTTTCCATGTGCTGCGGAATGCGTCAGGATTTGTCTATTATGTGAGTATTACGGGGATCACAGGGACGAACAGTGCGAGCGCGACGGAGCTGGAGAAGGCCCTGCCGCGTATCCGGGCGGCGACCGAACTGCCGGTGGCGATCGGGTTCGGGATTTCCACGCCGGAGCAGGCGCGGACGGCGTCCCGTATCGGGGATGCGGCGGTTGTGGCGTCTGCGCTGATCAAGACGATGGCGGGGACGCTGAAGGACGGACAGGCCGTGCCGGAGACGGTGCCTGCGGTGTTGAAGCAGCTGGAAGGGCTTGCGGCGGCTGTGCGGGCCTGATCTGTCGTTGTTGATGTGGCGGGATGCAAAAAGCGCCCCGGACCGGTGTGGTCCGGGGCGCTTTTCGTTCCGGCGGTTTTCTGGTGGTGCGGGTCAGGCTGTGCCGTCGCGCAGGGAAATGCCGAAGAGCAGGGTGGCGACGCCGACCATCAGCAGTTCGAAGGCGATCAGCATGCCGATCAGCCAGAGGGCGGACCAGGGGAGCGTCATGTAGAGGCCGATGCCGACGATCAGGGTAAAGATGCCGCTGATGGTCAGGAGGCCCCAGCCGCTGACGGTGCGGTGATCGGCGGCCCAGAAGGTGCGGGCGAGGCCGGCGAAGATCAGGCAGCCGGCGAGGATGGCTGTCACGAAAACGGAGCCGGTGGCGGGTTCTTCGATCATCAGCAGGCCGCCGACGATGTAGAGGGCGCCGATCAGGGCGGAGAGCCACTGGTTGCGCACCGGGACCAGGCCGTTATGGGCGAAGCTCTGGATGACCTGCGCGATGCCGCCGATGATCATGAGGGTTCCGAGGATCACCATGCTGGCGAGAGTCGTGCTGACGGTGTCGAGGGCGGCAAGGATGCCCAGGACGATGAAGAAGGCGCCGATTCCGATAAACCATCCGGGCTTGAGATTCGGAGCGCGCTGGAACGAGAGTTCTGTAAAGCTGTCTGACATGTGTTCCTCCATGCAGGGCGACCGTTTCGGGGTCGCTGGTGCCGATCGTGTTCGGATCAGGTATCCATAACAGCGCCGGAGTTGCGGATCGGCCGCGCAGGGGACCGGCATGGCTGCTGGGAGAAGCATGGCACATTTTTGTCGAATTGTGGGGGAGCGTTTTGGACAAGGCTGGCGCAAATGCTTCGCGGGGGTTAAAACGCCGCAGAGAACGCGGGCCTGAGAAGAGAGGTCCTGACCTGTAATTCTGGCCTTCGTCCTGAAGGCGGGCAGAGAGTAACGAGACGACATGAGCTGGCTGACCGACTACGTCCGACCCAAGCTGCGTGGCCTGCTTCAGCGGGACGTGCCTGACAATCTCTGGACGAACTGCGAATCCTGCGGGCAGATGATGCTCGTCAAGGAACTGGAGAAATCCGAGAAGGTCTGTCCGCATTGTGGTCATCACATGCGGGCATCCGCGCGTGAGCGGCTGGAATGGACGTTCGATGACGGGGAATACACCACCATCGAGCTTCCGAAGATGCCGGTCGATCCGCTCGGGTTCAAGGATTCCAAGCGCTATACGGACCGTCTGAAGGATGCGCGCGCCAAGTCCCATCTTGAGGAAGCGCTGGTGGTGGCGCATGGGCGGATCAAGGGTCAGAAGGCTGTCGTGGTCGTGATGGCGCCCGAGTTCCTGCTTGGCACCATGGGGGCGGCTCTGGGCGAGGCTTTCGTGGCGGCGTGCCGTCTGGCGGTGCTGCAGAAGGCTCCGCTGGTGATCTATACCGCGTCGGGTGGCGCGCGGATGCAGGAAGGCATGGTCAGCCTGATGCAGATGCCGCGGACGACGATCGGTGTGCAGCTGCTGCACGAGGCGGGACTGCCTTACATCGTGGTCTTTACCAATCCGACGACGGGAGGAGTCTCGGCCTCCTTCGCGATGCTGGGGGATGTGCATGTGGCCGAGCCGAATGCACTGATTGCGTTCGCCGGGCCGCGTGTCATCCAGGATACCGTGCGTGAGAAGCTGCCGGAAGGGTTCCAGCGTTCCGAGTATCTGAAGGAACACGGGATGGTGGACATTGTGGCCAAGCGTTCCGAACTGCCGGAATTGCTGGGACGGCTGCTCGGGCTGCTGACGCGGCAGAAAAAATCGGAATCAGGCGAAGCGGCTGCCTGAATGAGCAGGGAGATGGGTGCGCCGGTGAAGCTGTCGAGTGAGTACCGGGGGCGTCCGGGGGCTGTGCTGGCCCGGTTGCAGGATCTTTATCCGAAGCTGATCGATCTTTCGCTGGGGCGGCTTGAAACATTGCTGGCCCGGCTCGGCCATCCGGAGCGGCATCTGCCGCCGGTGGTTCATGTGGCGGGGACGAATGGCAAGGGCAGTACCTGTGCGAATCTGAGGGCCATCGGGGAAGCCGCAGGATGGCGCGTCCATGTCATGACCAGTCCGCATCTGGTGGATGTGACGGAGCGGTTCCGGGTTGCGGGAAAGCTGGTGGACGAAGACACGCTGGTTAGGGTGTTGGAGGAGATCGAGCGCGTCAATGACGGGGCGCCGATCACGGTTTTCGAAGTTCTGACGGCGGCGGGGTTCCTGCTGTTCTCGCGTGTGCCGGCGGATCTGGTGATTCTGGAAGTCGGACTGGGAGGGCGGCTGGATGCGACGAATGTCGTGCCGAAGCCTGCCGTCTGTGTGATTACGCCGGTCAGCATTGATCATCAGGCGTTTCTCGGGGAGACGCTGGATGTGATTGCGGGTGAGAAGGCCGGGATCATCAAGCCGGGCGTGCCTGTGGTTTCCGCTGTTCAGGATGATGTGGCGCTGGAGGTCATCCAGGCGCGCGCGGCGGAGAAGGATGCGCCGCTCCGGGTGCTGGGGCGGGATGTGACCTTTGCGGAGACAGCGCATGGTCTTTCCTACCGGGATGCGGCGGGAGACCTGTCTCTACCGGCTCCGGGGCTGAAGGGGCCGCATCAGGCGGGGAATGCGGCTCTGGCTGTGGCGGCGCTGCGCATGTCCGGCCTGCCGGTTCCGGAAGAGGCTTATGCAGGGATCGCAGCAACGCGCTGGCCAGCGCGGTTGCAGCGGCTTGAAGGACATCTGGCGCAGCTTCTGCCGGAGGGGTGGGAGCTTTATCTGGATGGTGGTCATAATCCCGGGGCGGGGGAAATCATCGGGGCGGTCATGGATGGCTGGTCCGACCGGCCGGTGCATGTGATTGCAGGCGTAAAGCAGAGCAAGGATGCCAGTGGCTTCCTGAGTCCCATCGTGCGGCGCGCGGCGAGTGTGCAGGCTGTGTCTGAAGAGGGACAGCACATGGCCATGACGGTGGACGAGATCGTGGCTGCCTCCGGGGGCGTGGCGCTGGCGGGGCCGACCATTCGGGAGGCGCTGGCGCGTCTGGCGCGGGAAGGGGGCGATCCGGCCCGGGTCCTGATCTGTGGGAGCCTGTATCTGGCAGGTGTTGCGCTGGCTCAGGATGGGTGGGTTGCGGAGTAATCCCCGGTAAAGAGGGTCAGCCGATCATATCCTGCACGAGGACCTGCCATTCTTCCTGAAGGGTGAGGTCGGGCATGGATGTGTGGGCGCGGCGATACCAGTAACGGGCGTTTGCAAGGTCACCTTCCTGACGGTGCAGGAAAGCGTGGATCCGGTCACATTCCGGGTTGCCTTCGGCCTCCTGGACCAAGTCATGGGCTTTCTGCCAGTTCTGTTTTCCGGCCCACCAGAGCGCTTTCTGGGGGCGTGTCAGAGTCTCCGGGGGACTGGGGCGGGAGAGATCTGCGCGGAAGGCGGAGGGAACTGTCATGAGGACTGTCCTTCTCTGGAGACTGGCGGAAAACTGGGGTTTCGCGGGATGAAACGCTTTTCCTGCCAGGCGGATGCATATTCTGTCGCTGATTTGGCAGGCGTGCGATGGTAGAAGGGCGCCGTGAATACGATCGAATCCTACCCCACCTCCACTGTCTCTGACGCCCCCTCTGACGATGGGGGGCTGAGCGCATTGCTGCGTCGGTCTCCGCCGTCCAATATTCCGGCGGAGCAGGCTCTGCTCGGGGCCATCCTGACGAACAACAAGGCTTATGAGCGTGTCTCCGATTTTCTGGAGCCGGCTCATTTTGCCGATCCGGTCAATGGACGCATTTATGAGGCTGTTGCCCGGCGGATCGAGCGGGGGCAGCTGGCTGATCCGGTGACGATGCGGGCCGAGTTCGAGCATACGGGTATTCTGGATGCTGCGGGTGGCCCGTCCTATCTGGCCAGGCTGCTGACGGCGATGGTGGGGATTGTGAATGCGGGCGATTACGGCCGGGCCATTCATGACTGCTGGGTCCGGCGGCAACTGATCGATATTGGCGAGACGGTCGTCAACAATGCGTTTGGGGGACGGCCTGACCTCGATGGTACGGACCAGATCGCGGCGTCCGAAGAGGCGTTGTTCAAGCTGGCGACCGAGCGTGGTCAGGAAGGCGGGTTCATGTCTTTCGGCAAGGCGCTGACGGGGGCCATTGATGTTGCTGAAAAGGCATTTCTGCGGACGGGAGATGTTGTCGGGCTGACCTCCGGGCTTCGGGACTTCGACAAGCGGACGGGTGGGCTTCATCCTTCGGATCTGCTGATTCTCGCCGGGCGTCCTGCGATGGGCAAGACGGCGCTGGCGACCAAGATTGCGTTCTCGGCGGCGAAGGCCATCATGCGCGAGGCTGAGGATAGCGGGGAAAAGCCGAAAGGGTCCGTGGCGATCTTCTCGCTGGAAATGTCTTCCGAGCAGCTGGCGACCCGTATCCTTTCGGGTGAGGCGGAGGTGTCGGGTGAGAAGATCCGGCGTGGCGATATCGGGCAGAAGGAATTCGACCGGTTTGTCCGTGTGTCACGCGAGTTGCAGAGGCTGCCGCTGTATATTGATGATACGCCGGCCATTTCGCTTTCCGCTATGCGGACCCGGTGCCGGCGCCTCGCCCGGACGCAGGGACTGAGTCTGGTTGTGGTGGATTATCTTCAGCTGATGCGGCCGGCGATCGGGACGAAGCCGGATAGCCGTGTTCTGGAAATCTCGATGATTACGCAGGGGCTGAAGGCGATTGCAAAGGAGCTTTCCGTACCGGTGATTGCGCTGTCGCAGCTGTCGCGACAGGTGGAATCGCGGGAGGACAAGCGGCCGATGCTGTCGGATCTGCGCGAATCCGGTTCGATCGAGCAGGATGCGGATGCGGTCATGTTTGTGTATCGCGATGAATACTATCTTCAGCAGCGCCAGCCCAAGGACAGTGCTTATGACAGCAATGAGAAGTTCCAGGTGGCGACGGAAGAATGGCAGCGCAAGATGGCGCTTGTGCACAACAAGGCAGAACTGATTCTTGAAAAGCAGCGTCATGGTCCGACGGGGACCATTCAGCTGTACTTCGAGGGTGAATATACTCGCTTCGGGGATCTGGATACGATTCACGAGTGAGGACGCGACTTGCGAGTGCGGAAGAGGTCTGTCTCTTCTGCGTCCCAGGGCGATGGCTGTCTGGTTGGTGACGGCTTTTTTCACGAAAACTGAATGGGTTGGAGGAGTAGGACTTCTCCGCGATGAACGACTTGAGCGGGTTGGGCTCTGTCGGGAGAAGTGCGCCCTGTTTGGGGAACGTGATTCGGTTTTGTGGCTGACAGGAAATTTTTGACGAAAAAGCAGAATTTTCGAAAAAGAGCGGCCTGTTCTGTTTGTATAATTTGATCAGTCACTGTGAATGACTGCGCGTTCTTCTTTCGGATATTTCTGAAAATCGCCGTAAAGTTCAGGTCTTTTTGAAAAGCGGCCTGTTTATGGGGGCTGCTCGGAATTGGTTTATGGCAGGAATGAGGAAAATTGTGGCAGCACATTAATGGCTCAGCGCCACATTTGTTCCTTGACCCCTTGGCATATTGCCATTAATTTATCGTTAATCGGTGGCTGCCATGGGGGGAGCCGGGAGGAAAGGGAAGGTTTCCGGGCGATGCAGGATGCTTCGTACAGAACTGGAAATGTTCCTGATTTGTTCATTCCATCAGCAAAGTGGTCATGTTGCTTTTGGCTGACTGGGGGAGCGCACGAATGCGTATGGAATCCAGCGGAACCACATCTAGTGGATCTCCTCGTCTGGTCTCTTGGGCGGAGCAGGTGTGTCAGAAGACGTGTTTTTGTCCGTGTGCTGAGCCATGTCTTGCCGCTGGAGCACCAGTTCTGGGTGCAGGGCAGCCAGCCGCAGGGCCAGTTCTTCGTCGGTACGACCGTTCAGGACGCCTTTCAGAAGAAAGTCTGTCGAGACGCGGAGCCGGTTCGAGAGGGCGGCGATGAGGAAGACGCTGGGTGCGCGATCGCCACGCTCGATCTTGTTGAGGGTGGAGGCATCGACCCCCAGAAGCCGGGCACATTCGCTCTGGTTGGGAATGACGAGTTCCCGGGCCCAGGAGATGCGTGTGCCGATGGCTTGCTGGAGAGTGGTGAGGGTGTCCGAGCGCTTGTGTTTGGCCATGTGTCCTTTCTAGCAATGGCTTTATGCCAAATCCAGAAGAAGTTTTTTTTGCCACCATTTGTGGCATTTTGCCATTAATTGTAATAAACTACTGAAAATCAGAAGGATATTGAAAATGAGTCAGATGAAATCGGGTCCTGTGCTGCGGCGGGTTTCGGCGAGTGCTGTGGCGGCCATGCTGGCTTCTGATGGCTGGAGGCCGAAGCAGGGCGGGCGACGCCGTGGACGTAAGCCGGGGCGGAAGAAGGCTGTTACGTCCGTTGCGGGGCGGCCGGGGCTGGAGCGCGATACTGTGGAGGCGTTGCCGGCGGGCCATCCCGTTACATGGAAGGCGCTTTGGGGAACGGATCTTGCGCCTGCGTTTCCGGGGCTGCGTCCGATGGGAAGCCATGAGACGATCCAGGAGATTCACTGATGCAGGGTGTGGTGAGGGAAGATCTTTCCGGAAAGGCGGGAATGATGAGGAAAGGGATTGGACCGACGCCGGAACGGATGCGTCATTCCGATATGGTTTCTGTGGGGCAGGCGGTCCGTGTCGTGAATGCCGTGCAGGCCATGTATGACGCTGGTGACATCGGGGATGACGAAGTGGCGGCTGCGGACCGGTGGTACCGGGAATATGTTTTTGCGGCGATCGGGGTGGTGGAAGAGGGGCCGTCCGATGGGCGGGTTCGTGAACGGGGGGATGTTCACACCTGGATGCTGGGGCGGGGGAAATGCTCTGCGCGGATCACGGCGATTCGTGAACGGCTTGGGTTATGCGCGCATATCCGGCTGGAGATGATGCTGGCGCGTGAGATGTCTTTTTCCAACATGGCGCGCCATCTGTATCCGGCTCTTTCGGAAGGACGTGCGCGCATGAAGGTCTCGGCGCAGTGTGCGTTGATTCTGGAACAGTTGGTGCATTGTTATGTGGTGATGTCAAAGAAATAATAAATATAAATAGGTATGTTAAAATTTTTTGTTGCATTATGAACGCGGTTTTTGTATAAGAAATATACATTGATAAACTTTATATTTTATTCATAAGGTCGCCTTACGAAATGTGAGGCGGCCTTTATTTTTGGAAGTTTGGTCAATGCTTCGGAAAAATGAAATTTCACCCGGGGATATTGTCCGTGTGGGGGCTCAGGTAATGGTTGTTCTTCAGATTGAAGACGCCCTGACGGCCTGTCCGCTGGTATCAGTCAGCGAGCCGCATCACCGGGCGGATGTGGAGCTGGAATGGCACGAACTGGCTGAAGCCGGGCTGGCGCGGCTGGATGTGCGGTGTCGGGCCATTCCCTGTGAGCGTCGGGGGCACGGGCTGGAACGGCTCGGACGGATGTGCGGTGTGGCGTTCCGGCGCATTGAAGGAAAGGCCCTGCGCGAGGCGCGGCAGCGGCGCCTGGAGACGGATGCGAGAAGGTCGGGAAAGAGAGTGCGGCAGTCTTCTGCACCTGTCCGGGCGGTGTGGATGGAGGGGCAGGCCCTGATGAGTCGACGGGAAAGCAGACTGGCCGGCGGTTGAAGCCCGGGGCAGAGGGAAGAGGTTTGGGACAGATGGGTGATGAGAAGCCTGAAAAGATCAGCGCGTCGGAGCTTGCCCGGTGCCGGCAGGAGAAGTTTCTTCAGCATCTGGCGATAAGCGGAAATGTTTCGGAATCAGCACGTGTTGCGGAGGTTCAGCGCAGTACGCTTTATCACTGGAAGGAGACGGATTCCGAATTTGAGGCGCTGTGGGACGATGCGCTGGAAGAGGCGGTCGATGCCATGGAGGCGGAAGCCCGCCGTCGCGCTGTTGATGGGTACGATGAGCCTCTGACCTATGCGGGGAAGGTGGTCTGTGATCCTGAGACCGGTAATCCCCTTGTGCGCAAGCGTTACAGCGACGGATTGATGGCGTTTCTGCTGCGGGCGCATCGCCCTTCCCGTTTCAGGATGTTGAAACAGGAGGAACCTGGAGGGCCGATTTCCATCAATATTACCAGTGATGACAGCGCCCTTTAGACTGAATGACGGGCAGTGTGAGGCGGTCAGGCTGCTGGGTGGCCCGGCACGACATATCCTGTTGCGGGGTGGATCACGGTCTGGGAAAACGTTTGTTCTGATCCGCGCCATTGTCATCCGTACGCTGAAGGAACCGGGAAGCCGGCATGGAATATTCCGGCATCGCCTGACGGCGCTGAAGGCTTCCGTGTTGCGGGATACGTTTCCGAAGGTCATGCGGCTCTGTTTTCCGGACGTTGGCTGGAAACTGGAGCGTCAGGATTGTGTCGTGACGTTTTCAAATGGCTCCACGATCCTGTTTGGGGGGCTGGATGACGAGCAGCGGACGGAGAAGATACTCGGTCTGGAATTTGCGACGGTTTATCTGAACGAAGCGAGCCAGATCAGTTGCGGGGCGCGCAACATGCTTCTGATGCGGCTGGCGCAGAAATGCGGGCTGGTGGCGCGGGAGTATATTGATGCCAATCCGCCTTCGATGGGGCATTGGCTGTATGCGCTTTTTGAAGCCGGGATCGAGCCGAAATCCGGAGAACCTGTTCCGGACCGTTCTCTTTACACGACGATGGTCCTGAATCCTGCGGTCAACAGGCAGAATCTGAGCCCGGAATATCTGGCGGGGCTTGAGGCGCTGCCAGAGCGGGAAAGGCGGCGGTTTCTGCATGGCGAGTATCAGGCTGCTGTTGAGGGTGCGCTGTGGCGGATCGAGACGTTCCGTCGGGAGGCGGCCGTAACGGCGGTCAGTCGGGCGGAAGTGGCGGCGCGGATGCGGCGGATCATCGTGTCGGTTGATCCGTCTGGTGCGGCGGGGCCTGAGGATTTCCGGTCTGACGAAATTGGCATTGTCGTGTGTGGTGTCGATGCTGACGGGATCGGGCATGTGCTTAAGGATCTGTCTGCGCGGGACAGTCCTGCGGGCTGGGCCGGACGGGCCTTGCGGGCCTTCGATGACTGGAGGGCCGAGCGGATCGTGGCGGAGCGCAATTTCGGTGGGGCGCTGGTGGAAGGCACGATCCGCAGTGTGCGGGCGCATGCGCCTGTGCGGCTTGTAACGGCGGCGCGGGGCAAGGCAGCCCGGGCGGAGCCTGTCGCGGCACTCTATGAGGTTGGCCGGGTGATTCATCATGGCCGTTTTGCGGTTCTGGAGGATCAGCTCTGTCATTTTTCGGTCAGCGGGTATCGCGGGCCACGGTCTCCGGACCGGGCGGGTGCGTCGGCGCGGACGGCGCGTCTGCTGGCGCTGAAACGTGTGCTGGATGGTACGCAGTATGATGTGCTGCCGCACCCGTTCTCGATGGAGCGGTCTGGCGGGGGGAATATATTCCCTTGTCCAGCAGGCGTCCGGCGGCGCGGACCAATCTGTGCCGGACGGTGGTCGATGAGTCGGTTTCCCTGCTGTTCGGAGACATGCACTGGCCGCATCTGGTGGCGGATGACCCGAGGGTCGGGGACGCCATGGGGGTTTTTACGTCCCAGACCCGGCTGGCTTCCCTGATGATGGAGGCGGCGCGGCTGGGCTCCGTGGGGTCCGTGGCGATCCTGTTCGAGGTTTCGGGTGGTGTGCCGCGGCTGTCGCTTCTGGAGACGGCCTATCTGACGCCGTTCTGGGATGAGGCAAGCGGGGAACTGCTGCGGGTTGAGGAGCGCTTTCTTGTCCGAGGGCGGGAACTGGCGGCGCAGGGATATCCGATCAGCGAGGATCTGCTGGGGGCGCAGTTCTGGTGGCAGCGTGTCTGGACGGCGATGGACTGTGCGGTGTCGGTGCCGTGTCCTGTTGGGACATCGGGGGGAAGCCGGGACGAGAGCCGGTCTGTACGGCATGGGCTGGGGTTTGTTCCGATTGTCTGGATCCGGAATCTTGCGGGGCCTTCAGGACGTGATCCGGAGGGGGAATGCACGTTCGAGCGGGCGATCGATACGGTGATCGAGGCAGATTACCTGCTGTCCTAGGCGGGGCGGGGTCTGAAATACGGGTCCGATCCGACGCTGGTGCTCAAGACGGGAGGGTATTCTGATGGAATGGCGCATCAGGGGGGCGCTGCGTCCGCCCTGACGCTGCCACCGGAAGGGGATGCCAAGCTGCTGGAAATCAACGGCAATGCGGCTGGGGCGGTGCTCGATCATTACCGTGAGCTGCGACAGGTTGTCCTGGAGCAGTTGCACGGCAACCGGGCGCATGGCGAGCGCATTTCGGCCGCGCAGTCCGGCAAGGCCATGGAGATGATGTGCCAGCCGCTGATCTGGCTGACGGACAGGCTGCGTCATTCCTACGGAGAGGGCGGGCTTCTGGCTGTTTACCGGATGGCGTGCCGGTTTTCCTGTGTGCTGGAGAACGGGCTGCGGCTTGGCGGGCGGCTGGTGAAAGATCTGCCGTACTGCCGGATGGGGCTGCGCTGGCCGGGCTGGTTCCCGGCGACGGATGCGGAACTCCTGTCGTTGGCGCAGGGGCTGATGACAGCGGTGGCCCACGGAATTCTGAGCCGCGAAACGGCGGTTCGGATGTTTGCGACGTCTTCTGGCAGTTCCGACCCTGAAGGGGAATGGCGACGGCTGGAAACGTGGAATGCTTCACGGGAAGCGTAATGTGTGACGGAGGTAAGATGTCCGGAGCGGATGAAGACGTGGATGATGTCGTGGCCCTGCGGCAAGCACTGAAGCAGGCGCAGGAAGAAATGGCGACAATGCGCCAGGAAATGGCGGAGGCCAGTGCAAGACAGGAGGCTTTGCAGCGCAGTCACGAGGAGGCGGTGAACCGTATCAGGCAGGACAGTGATCATGAGGTCATTGTTGCTGCGCTGAAGGCTGAGGCGGTCCGTTTCGGGGCGCATAACCCGGATGATGTGGTGCGGCTCATTGATCTTGGAGGGCTGGGCCGGGACGATACGGGCGTAGTGACGGGACTGGAGGAAGCGCTGGAGCAGGCGCGTCGTGAGCGGGCCTATCTTTTCGGAAACATGGTGAAGCCCGGCTCTTTCAGTGGAAACACGATGGGTGTGTCGGCGCCACGGCCGGGAGAGATCGAACCCTTTGATGCGCGCAGTGCCAGCGAGACGGATTACGAAACGCGCAAGTGGCAGTTTCTGGCTCAGGGCTGAGACGCCGGAGCGGATTTGACGGGGTCTGTAATGGGCCGGTTTCATAAATGCATTTTCGGAATGAAATGAATGAGCATCGATAATTTTCCTGTTCAGTTGCAGGCGGCCATCCAGCAGGGTTTTCTGGCGCGCGAATTTGAAAACGGGCTGAAATCCCGTCTGGGCTTCCGTCAGGTGGCGGATCGGGAGATTTTTCCCAATGCGATCGGTGAAACCCTGACCAAGACGCGCAAGAGCCTGAAGGCACCGGTGACGACGCCGATGAACCCGAGCAGCAATACGAATTTTGACAATGGTCTCAGCCCGTCGGGCTGGGCGATCGAGCAGTATACGCTGTCTATCAACCAGTATGGCGATACGATCGACCTGAACATGGTGACGAGTGGCGTGGGGATTGCGTCACAGTTTCTGGCCAATGCCAATACCAATGGCATTCAGGCGATGCAGTCCCTGGATCGGCTGGCGCGCAATACGCTGTTTGGTGGGGCGCAGAATGGTGTGGGTGGATATCTGGGCGGCAATACGCGGGTACGTGTGGCGCTGGGTGCGGATGGAGATACCATTCAGGTGGATGATATTCGCGGTTTTGAACGCGTCATTGTCAATGGCCAGGTGACGTCTGTCGGGACCAGCAATGGCATGACGGTCACGGTCGGATCGGATGTCTATACGCTTGTCAGCGTGACGGCGGATGCGACGAATGTTTCGACGGCGCCGGGCGGTGTTTCCGGGCAGATGACATTCTCGTCCGCTGTGACCGTGGCAGACGGGGCGGAAGGGCAGGCCGTTGTGGCGGCGACGGCGCCGCTGGTGATCCGTCCGCATGGTCGTCTGACGACGGCGGCCCTTCAGACCGCAAGTGCGAACGGACTGGCGGATACGCTGGGTATCCAGCAGGTTCTGGCGGGTGTTGCGACGCTGCGCCGGAATAACGTGCCGATGATCAACGGGGCGTATCACTGCTACGTGGATGACATCCAGCTTCTGTCCCTGTTCCGCGATGATGATTTCAAGCATCTGTATCGCGGGGCCTATGGGTCCGAGGAGTATCGGTCCGGGCAGATTATCGAACTTCTGGGTGTCCGGTTCATTCCGACGACAGAGGCGCCGCAGCAGGCTTCCCTGGGGGCCGGGACGATCCATCGTGCGCTGCTTGTGGGGCAGGGCGCGCTGATCGAGTGTGACTGCTCGCTGACCGGGCATTCGGATATTCCCGATGCTGAGCGTGCGCTGATCGAGCTGGTGGATGGTGTGGCTATGGTGACGCGTGAGCCGCTGGACCGTTTGCGACAGATCATTGCGCAGTCCTGGTACTGGATTGGCGGTTTTGCGCTGCCAACGGATGTGACGGCGGATACGACGGTCATTCCCACCGCGACGAACAGTTATCTCAAACGTGGTGTGGTGATTGAAAGTCTCGGGACGGATGCTCTCGGGCTGACGTTCTGAAGGTCATTCTGCCGAAGGTTATTCCGGGCCCCTGCCAGTTGGCGGGGGCTTTTCTTTCAGGGAGATGGACATGTCTGGGACGGTAGGATTATCGACGGTTCCCCTGACGGATGGGGAAAAGATGGATGTCCGTCGGTTCTGTGGGTATCCGGCGATCGGAACCCGCGAGACGGGGCAGGAATCCTGGCGTTTCTTTCAGGTGGAGGGCGCGCTGGAATGGCGGATGAATGGCCTGTCGGGCGCGGAGCTTCAGCAGGTGAGGCTTTATCTGACGCAGCTTTATCCTCTGGAAACGGCCATTCCGGGAGTGTCGGACAATCTGGATACGGCGCAGGCGGCGAGCTGGTATCATAACGGCCGGGAAGTTCAGGACCGCGTGATGCTGTTCACGCTCTGGCGGCGGCGGTTATGTGCGTTTCTGGGCGTGGCCGGAGGGCTGGAGCTTCAGGGCGGCCGGGAAATCGTCATCTAGGGAGACTGGCATGAGGCAGGGCCTGATTGCGTCCCGTATTGCCCGTGGATATGCAAAAGCGGCTTCCGTTCTGGGATGTGTGGGCGCGCAGTATCGGCCGGCCAGCGGGATCGATCCCATGAAGACGGTTTACGCGCAGCCGACGCTGGCTTTCGATTCGGATCCGGAATTTTCACTGTCACGGCAGCGCAACTGGGGCGTTGTGGCGGATTATGTGCTGACGGACCGGCGGGACGATACGCTGGTCGGTGATATTCTGGTCTGTGACGGGAAGACGTATTTCGTGACGGCCGTGGATGTTCTGCGGCCACCGCTCTGTGTGGCGTGCAGTCGGGTCGTGACGGTCAGTGGTGTGACCGGAACGCAGGAAACGGTCGTCAGCGGGGCACCGGCGGCCATTGTGCTGAAGGCGCGGGGGGAAGCATCCGGAAGTGGTGTGCCGGGTGCGGCCCGTCCGGGACAGTTCCTGCTGTATCTGCCGCTTCTGCCGGGGGTTGTTCTTCAACCGTACATGACGGTGACGACGGATCTGGGAACGACCTACACGGTCAATGCGGTGGAGATGTCCGATTATGGCATCCGCTATACGATGTCGATGCAGCAGGTCTGAGGAGGAAAGCGATGGCGGATGCCTCGGGGATCGGGCTGGCGCTGGCCTATTGCTGTGCGACGGTTCTTTATCCGGATGGTCTTTCAGGCGTGTCGGTTACGGGGCGTCAGACGGTTGTGCGTCGCGGGTGGCTGTTGCCGAGTGATCTTTTTACGGCTGAATCTGTTCGGAACGAAATTAATTTCGTTACTGCAACTATTGCGTCGTCCCGGAATGAGGCATCCGGCTGGGCGGAGCCTCTGGGACAGCCCTGGGAGGTTCTGGAGCGGATTTCTCCGACTGTCAGTGTCTCCAGGGAAGATGGGGAGACGGTGCGGATCATTTTTCCGCCGGATGGGACGGAGGCCTGTGGAGTTGTGGGGCTCTGGTTGGATGATGGTTCGGCTGGTGCGCTCGCGTCCTGTGCGGTTGCGGTGAAGGCGGATGACACGGTGGCTGGTGTGGCGTCCGTTCTGGCGGGAATGCTGGAGGGAGCGGTTGCGCAGGGCGATACGGTATGGGTGCCGGGGCATATGCTGCAGGGCCGTATGGCGGGATATGGGCAGTCCGTCCAAGTCAGCCGGCGTCAGGCGCAACGGTATCGGGTTTCTGTCTGGACGGCGGATGCGATGGTTCGGGAAGGTCTGTCTTCCACGCTCGATACGGCGCTGGCGGGTCTGAACTGGATCACGACGCTGGACGGACGTTCGGCGCAGTTGCGTTTTTTGGACGTGCAGGATGTGGACACCATGCAGAACCAGGCGATTTACCGGCGGGATTTTCTGTATGAGATCGTGTTCGACACGCTTCAGGTCTGCTGGGCGGCGGATATGCTGTTCGGGGTGGGGACAGGGCTGTGGCGTGGGTCTGCTGCATGGTGTGACGGATAGTGCGTCTTACACTGCGCAGGCGGCGTTCGGGCTTGGAGAAGGCGTGTACATGATTGCCGCCGGGCCGGCTTATGACACGATTACCAATGCGGTTTCCGTCAAGGTGTCGAGCGGGCTGGATTCATCGGCGGTCAAGCTGATGTTCGGGGACTGGCTGTGGTGGAATGACGATACGAACGGCATGATGCTTGTCAGGCCGCAGGCTTTTGCGGGGGGTATTTCACTGTTCCATATTGCGGCGCGGGAACTCGGGGATGCCTGTCAGTGGTGGCGTGTTGCTGAGGTAAACGGTCTTCCTGATGGGGTTACGGAGACCTGAAGTTCGGGTGTTGATGGATGGGGGTGAGGACAGTGATCTTTTTCCGGAACGGTTTGAAATCGATTCAAACCGTTATCAGGCCTGTGATGCTGCGTTTGTGCGGTTTGCGGTCAGGCCCGTTGCGGATGTGACGGAGCGGCGCTGGTTTGAGGAGAGTTGTCCGACACGGAAATGGCTTGTTGTGCAGATGCGGGACCGTGAGGCGGAAGAAACGGACTGGCAGATCCTGTTTGAAGGGTTTGTGGACCATCTCCAGTATTCTCCCGAGCAGGGCTTCCTTGACGTGGAATGTCGGGATGCGCTGGCGGCGCTCATGGATCTTCGGGTGCGGGACGGGTGGCTGAACCATACCGTGTCTGATCTTCTTTTGGTTATGGCGGGCGCGGCCGGGTTGTCGGCGGATATCAGCCTGCCGGACGATCAGGCGTCATGGATGAGCGGGCAATTCTGGCAGGTGGAATACAGGCGCAGTGCCCTGCTGTCGCAGCATCGTTTCCAGACGGCGGCGGATCTTGCCTTCACTCTGGCGTCGTGGGATTCCCGTCAGCGGAGCGGGACGCATGCCTATTACGACGGGGTGCATTTTTCGCAGGATGCGCCAGCGGAGGGGGGGTGTTCATTCCTTTCGTGTTCCGGGGCGGCGGCAGGACGATCTCAGGCGGTTGGCCAAGGGAAAATATGACCGGATTGCAGCGCATGGTCTGTCAGTCCGGTTGTCTTTGCCCGGTGTGCCGGGGCTGGAGCCACGTCAGTTCCTGAGAGTGGCGGCCGGGCGTGAGGAGCGGGTTCTGGGTGTGGATCAGGTGATATCCCGTTTTTCGCTGGAAAAGGGGTTCGTACAGGAAGTTGTCCTGAGAGATCGTGGAGGGAGCGTAACGTGAGTGATGCACGGTTTGATGCGGTGTCGCTTCTGAACAGGACGGCTCACACGGTTTTTGGAATCGTTTCGGCGGTCGATCCCGTGAATCATGCGGTCAGGGTCAGGCTTCAGCCGGATGACGTGGAGACGGGCTGGCTTCCCGATATGGGGGGTGTGCAGGCCGGGGATCTGCGTCTGTCCTGTCCTTCGGCGCCTGGCACGCATGTCGTGCTGCAGCCTCTGGAAGGTGATGGAGAGCATCTGGTGGTGACGGGGGCTGTTTACGACACGGTTGTCACGGCACCGGTTTCGCCCTGGACAGGTCGTGTTGCGCAGCCGGGAGAAATGCTTGTCCGGGCTGGATGTGGTGCGCCGCCTGTCACGCCGGGACAGCTGCCGGGCGGGCCATCTGGCAATGGGGACTGGTGGCATGTCGGGCCGGATGATGTGGCGGTCGGGGCGGGAAATGCCCGAATGGTCATACAGAATGATGAAATCCGGTTGTCAGTCGGGGGGGGGGCGCTGGTTCTGGGACCGTCAGGTCTGACGGTAACGGGCGGCGATGTCAGGACGGATCAGCATTCCCTGAACGATCATGTTCCTGTTCTTGGGACTGAAAAGACGGAAGGACCGACCGGATGAGTGCGATCGGGCATTTTTTCGGGGCCGATCTCACGCTGGATCATGGGAGGCTGGAGCTTGTTTCGGATGTGGAGCAGGTCCGGCAGGGTCTTTTGCGCAGGCTTCTGACCATACCCGGACAATATATCTGGCAGCCGGATTATGGAGCCGGGCTGGCTGCAATGGTCGGGCAGGTTGTTGATACGCGGACTATGGAAGCGGTCATTCAGGCGCAGGTTATGGTGGATGCCGGCGTGGATGCCTCTCAGGGCGTGACGGTGACCGTGACGGCTCAGGACGGGGGAGGCTGTGTGTGCCGGGTCTCTTATGTGGATGCCGCAAGCGGGCAGCAGCAGGATTTCGGTTTTTCTTCCTGAAAAAGGTACGGGCCATGGGCCGGTGTGCCAGGGTGATGTAATGTCTCTTTCTCTTCGTTCGTTTGCGACGACGGTCTCCACGGCAGTGGCGACGGCGCAGGCGTCCTGTACTCAGCTGATCGATGTTTCGGTCGGTTCTCCGGCCCGTGCGCTTGTGGAGAGTGTCAGCGGAATTGGTCTGTGGCTTCAGTATCTGCTGCTGCAACTGATGATGCGGACGCGGCTGTCCACGTCCTCGGGGGCAGATTGTGACAGCTTCATCAATGATTTCGGGATGACACGCCTTCCGGGGACAGCCGCTACGGGCATGGTTGTCATGACGTCCTTTTCACCGGGGAGCCAGTCGGCGGTCGTTGTGCCGGGCGTGAAGGTACGTACGGTCTCCGGTCTGTCCTTTTCGGTGGTGAAGGATAGCACGCTTGCAGGCTGGTCTCCGGATGCCGGAGGGTATGTCCGGCCGGCCGGGGTGGGCGCGGTATCCGTGCCGGTGCAGTGTGATGTTGCGGGATGTTCCGGGAATGTGTCGGCGGGTGCACTCTGTCTGATGGGAACAGCCGTTTCCGGGATTGATACGGTCACCAATGAATCCGCGCTCCTGAATAGTTCCGATCAGGAAACGGATGCACAGGTTCGGGCGCGTTTTCCGCTGTGGCTTGCGGCAAAGGCGACTGCCAGCCGGATGGCGGTCGGGAATGCGGTGGAAGGTGTCCAGACCAATCTGCGCTATGCCCTTCGGGACGGCGTTGCTGCGGATGGAACATCCCGTTGCGGGTATTTCACGGCGGTCATCAATGATGGAAGTGGCGCGCCATCCGATCAGCTGCTGGCGAACGCCTATGCGGCGATTGATGCCGTACGGGCGCTGGGCGTCGGGTTCTGTGTGCAGCCTCCCGCCGTGATGACCATGGATGTTTCCATGACGGTCACCGTTCCGGCTTCGGTCCCGGTGACGCAGGCCCGGAGCGCCATTCAAACGGCCATAATGCAGGATATTGCTGCTACGGACGTGGGGGACGGGTATGCGTATAGCCGTCTGTCCTATCTGGCCTATGTGGGGGCCGGTGTGTCGGTGACATCGGTTCTGAATGTTCTCCTGAATGGTGAACAGGCCGATATTCCCGCGAATGGTCAACAGGCATTTGTTGCCGGAAATATCCAGATCACCGTTATCCAGAACTGAACGGACTGGCTTTCGTCCCTGACGGGATGAAGCCGTGAGGAAGGCCATGCCAGTATTCAATACGTATTCGAAACTTGATACCCTGACCGGCGATGAGGTTCTGGTTCTGGCGGATGCCACGGGCAAACGGACTGTCAATGCGACGGCTTCCCAGATTGCCGGGGCGCCAGCCGTTTCGCAGGCGACAGGGGAATTCTACGCGGATCGTGGCGCACATGTCAGTCGCCTTGCGGACCGGCTCCTGGTTGGTGTGGTGGCGGAAAATCCTGCCCTGAGCGACCGGGAGGCGTCATCCGCCAGTGACTGGCTGTCCGAGACCATGGCGAAGACGTCCATTGGTCCGTGGGCCTTGCAGGACGCACAGTGCGCGTCTGTCGCCCGGTATGGGAACAGTGCTTTCGTTGCGGCTTCCCGAACGTCGGATGCAAAGGAAGGAGAAGCGACGCTGGGGTTTCAGCCCAGCTCCATCGGGGTTGCGTCCTGGGGCGTCGCCGATGATACGACCGTGCCCACGACGACGACGGCCTATGCCTATTACGGGGAAGCGTGGCGTCTGCCGAATGTCAATTATCAGCCGACTTTCTGTATGGAGCTTGAGGCCGTCAATCTGGGTGGGCTGGCGATCGGGCAGTCCACGCCGTACTCACCGAATGTTGGCGGGGGAGTCTATGCGCTTCAGCTTGGTGCAGGGGGCGGACAGACATCCGGAACATCGGACGCGGCGGCGGGGATCGTGTTCGTTTCCAAATCCGAATGCGTGGCAGACGGGGATTGTCTTCGGGGCGACGGCCCTGAGCGGGACGGACGGGAAAGACACCGGATATGGCTCGGCTGTTTCGCTGGCGCGGAACCATGCGCTGGAATGGCATACGCCTGAAACCGTGTCGGGCCAGACGGGTGGAAATGTTGGAGCGTTCATCCGCTCGACCGTGACTGAGCATGCCAGTGGTGTGCGGCAGGAATTCGTGGATGATGGAATCCTGTTCAGCAATATCGAGGGGGCCACGCTTTTTTCCGTCGCGAGTTCGGAAAATCCGACGAATATGCTTCAGGTTCAGGCCGGAACCGGGACACAGGCGGCAGGGCTCTATGTTCAGGCGGGTCAGGATGGCTCGACCAATCTGGGGCTTTTCCCGGGGGCGGGTGGAGAGCTGCAGATCACGTCTCCTGTTTCCAACGCGGGCGGGGCTTTGCCCGCGACGGCTGATGGCGGATTTCTGCACATCAACATCAACGGAGCGGATTACCGGATTCCATTGGTGAGCGATGGCTGTAGTTTACGACCGTCAGGGCGAACCTTTGCAGGCCACGGATGGCAAGGCGCTGCTGGATACGGGTGTTATCCCCGGATCGATTGATGATTTTGCGAACCGTCTGAGAAGTCTGCTGCCGATCGGATGGTTTCCTGCGCCTCCGCAGGGGCTGGAAGAGGAACAGGCGCCTGTTCTGGTGGCGATGCTGCGTGGTTTTGCGTCGGTGCTGGCGGGTATCTGGACGCTGGCTCAGGATTGCGAAAGCCAGATGCGGCTTTCAGACATGAGCGGTGGTTTTCTGGACATGGCCGCCGAGGATTATTTTGGCAGCGGGGAACTGCCGCGCCAGACGCAGGAAAGCGATTCCGCATATCATGCACGCATCGTCTCGTCCCTGATTGCGACGAAAAATACGCGGCGAGCGGTTCGGGATGCGCTGTTGGGGGTGACCGGTGTGGAGCCAGTTCTCATTGAGCCGCAGAACGCCAGTGACTGTCATGCCTTCGGGACGGGAAATGCCCCTGCCCTGGGGGGCGGGTATGGCTATGGCTGCGCGGGGCTGCGTTACGGCAGCCTGCAGGGTGGGCAGTTCTTTGTGGAAACGGGGATGGGATCGGCTTCCGGCAGGGAGGCTGTTCTGCGGGTTATTGAACAGACGAAGGCCATAGGCGTGACGGGCTGGGTCAGGATGGAGACGTAATGGATCGGGCAATAGTTTATGCGGGTTCGGTTCCGCTCGATACGGATCTTCTTCGGGTCGGTCGGCACGGGAAAAGCAGCATCGGGCAGATGGCCGACATGGTTTACGGTTCGGGTGTTACGGCAGCGACCGGTCTGACCTGCGCCCTGTCTTCGGACAGTCTGGCGGTGACCGTCGGGGCGGGCTCCATCACGGCGCCGGGCGTCATGGATGTGCAGACGCTGGGAGGGAATGGCGGCGGCCTGGAAGCGGATGGCGCCACGGTGACGTGCCAGTATATCAATCCGGCCGCCCAGACGGTCATGCTGGTGGGAAGCGGCGCGACCTATACGGTTTTTGCCGTCTGTTCCGAGCAGGACGTTGACCAGACCCTTCTGCCATTTTTCAATGTTTCCAATCCTGCGCAGACACAGGCCGGGATTGGTAATGACGGGACTGCGCTACCGACGCGGCGGCAGGCCGGCATGACGTTCGTGGTGTCTACCGTGGCCCCGCAGGCGCCGGCTGGCGGATGTGTCGTGGCGCTTTACACCCTGACGGTGGCGCAGGGGGTGACGACACTGGCGGGTATTACGCCCCAGCCGGAGCGTGTTTCTGGCCGACGCTTCCCGAACTGGCGACGCAGACTCTGCTGAAGGCGGTGGCTGAACCCATGGCCATCATCATGGCAGACACATCCATGACCGTTCCAGCATGGGCAACGCGGGTTGAACTCCGGGCCATTGGCGGCGGTGGGGGTGGATCGTCCTCTCTTGCGACGGATACGACAGGATCATTCTGCGGTGCCGGTGGTGGGGCGGGAGGCGATGCCTGGGGTGTTTATGCCGTCAGTCCCACAGGCGGGGGGCTATCCGTGACAGTCGGACGGGGCGGCCCTTCGGAGCAGACCGGCGGGCCGACGCTTGTGAGTTATGAGGGGCAGACCCTTCTTCAGGCTGAAGGAGGGCAGGGCGGACTGTTTTACAGTACGGATGGCTCTGCGGGCGGGACGGGAGGTCTTGCCTCCGGTGGGACGCTCTGGGATCAGACCGGGACATCCGGTGGGGATGGCCAGAGCGGGGCTTATACGTTTTCAGGCTATGGGGGGCGGCCCCTGGGGTGGTGGTGGACGGTGCGGCAATCAGGCTGGCAAAGACGCTACCCGCTTTGGTGCAGGCGGCGGCGGTGCATATTCTGCGTCCGCAACAAATGTGCGCTCTATTGGCGGTAGCGGTTATCAGGGATGTGTTCTGTATCGTTTTCTGCCGTGACGTTACAGGAACAGCCCGTGGGACTGATCCCGCGGGCTGTTTGTTTCAGTTCAGGGAAAGATTGCCGTCTGCCATGTTGGGGGGTGGCATGCTTGCTTTCAGTTTGCGAACATCATCCGCACTGACGGCAGGCGCTTTGTTGCCCCATGCCTGACGGATGAATGTCACGACATCCGCGATGTCCTCGTCGCTCAGCTTTTTCCCGAAGCTCGGCATCGTGAAGCCGGAGGGCGCTGCCTCCATGCCTGGTAATGCTGCGCCGCGCTGGACGATATGAACGAGGGACGCCGGGTCTTCTCCCATCACGACAGGATTACCGGCCAGGGGCGGAAAGACAGAAGGATAGCCTTTGCCATCCGTGCGATGGCAGGCCGCACAGCGATCCACGTAAACCTTGGCGCCCCTCTGTGAGAGATCGGCCCTGTGCAGGGCATTGGCCGTGGCAGGGTCATTCTGCCATTTGTCTTCGCCCTGCCGGGTGGGCGGGAGGCTCAGCAGATATTTGGCGATCGCTGTCAGGTCGGCATCCGTCAGATGTTGCGTGCCATGCATGACGGCTTCGGTCATGGAGCCGAAACTGGCGCTTCTGGCATTTCTGCCCGTCTTCAGAAAAGCAACGATATCTTCTTCCGACCACCGGCCAAGACCTGTCCGGTCTTCCTGCCGCAGCGAAGGCGGCATCCAACCATCCACTTCTGCTCCGCCCGCGAGATATTGCGGACTCTCGGATGATGTCAGGGCTTTTTCCTGCATCGTGATGGCTCGCGGGGAATGACAGGCACCGCAATGTGCCGGGCCTTCCACAAGATATGCACCCCGGGCCAGCTGGGGATCGGTATATTCCTTCAGCGTTGTGGTCTGGGCCTTGGCGGGGGCAGGAGCGAACATCCAGCGCCAGAAAGTCAGTGGCCAGCGCATTGAGAGCGGCCAGGTGATTTCGTTGGATGGTGGTGAAACCGCTGCGGCCTTTACGCCATCGTGGAAATAGGCATAGAGGGCTTGGATATCCTCATCCGTCAGGCGCGCATAGGACGGGTAGGGCATGGCGGGGTAAAGTGTGGCGCCGTCCCGCCGGATACCCTGACGGAGGGCGCGAGCGAATTCGGCTTCCGAATAACGGCCAATGCCGTGATCCGGGTCTGGGGTAATGTTCGTGGAATAGATTTTCCCGATCGGCAGCGAAAAGGACGTCCCCCCGGAATAAGCTGGGCGGCCCTTGGTGGAGTGGCAGGCTGCGCAGTCGGAAGCTGCTGCCAGATAATGTCCTTTTTCGATCAGGGACTGATCGGGAGCTGCGGCTTCCGCGACGGAAAGCCCGAGAACGAGCGATGTGCCGGCGGCCGTCAGCGACAGGATACGCTTCATGCGTCCACCAGCGGGCCCGGGGATTTCAGATAGGTCGTGCGGATATGGTAAGCGGCCCAGTAGGCCAGCGCCGCCACCATGCCAGTGGGGTTATATCCCATTCCCTGCGGGAAGGCGTTTGATCCGATAACGAAAAGGTTCGAAACGTCCCAGCTCTGGAGGTAGCGGTTCAGGGCGCTGGTTTTCGGGTCCGTTCCCATGATGGCGCCTCCGCCCAGATGGGTTGTCTGGTAACGGCGGGTATCGAACGGCTCTCCCTGATTCAGATGAACCAGATTCATTTTTGTCGCCCCCATGGCGCGGGCAATCGGTTCGATTTTGCTGACGACATACTGGTTCATGCGGATGTCATTGTCCTTCCAGGTGAAGGTCATGCGCAGTAACGGCTGCCCGTAAGCGTCCTTCCAGGTCGGGTCCAGGTCCAAATAGACATCCCGGTACGCCATGTTGCTGCCATGGGCATCGATCCCGATGGAATGACGGTAACTGTCAATCAGTGCGCCTTTGTAGGCTGATCCCCAGCGCGGTGTGCCGCCACCGCCGGTGGAAACGGCGGCGGCGATGGGCTTGAGGCCTGCCTGATTCACCCAGACCGGCGATCCCCCGACAAAACCGAGCGGTCCGTGATCGAAGTTCATGCTGTTGAAATCGTCAATGGCCACACCGGCCCCACCGGCACCGACGAACTGGTTCGTATAGCGGGAGGGTGGAAGCCAGACGCGCGACGAGGTGATCGTCTGGTAAACGAAATTGCGTCCTATCGTGCCGGTATTGCTGACGGGATCGTACGGCTTTCCGATCCCGGACAGCAGCATGAGATGAACGTTGTGAAACTGGAACGCACTCAGAATGACCAGATCGGCCGAGAGTGAGATTTCCTTGCGGGTTTTCGTGTCCAGATAGGTCACCCCCGTTGCTTTCGTGCGGGTGCTGTCCAGTGTGATGCGCGTGACATGCGCGTTGGAAATCAGACTGAATCGTGGGTCCTGCCGCAGGGCGGGCAGGATGTTCACATTCGGTGACGCCTTGGAATAGAGGTAACAGTCATATCCGCTGCAATATCCGCAGAAATTGCAGGGCCCCATCTGGCAGCCATAGGTGTTGGTATAGGGGCGGGACGCATTGGCCGCGGGCAGGGCGTAGGGGTGGTATCCCGCCTGTGCGGCGGCGGTCCGGAAGGTGGCGGCGGAGAACGTGTCTTTCATGGGGGGAAGTGGGAAGTCCTCATCCCGGTCCGGAGCAAAAACGTTCCCGTCCCCGACTTTCTTCCCCTTTACGGTGTAGGCAACGCCGGACGTGCCGAAAACTTTTTCCGCTTTGTAGAAAAACGGCTCCAGCTCTTCATAGGTGACACCATAATCCTGAAGGTTCATGCCTTCGGGAATGAACTTTTCTCCGTACCGCTCTATGGTGGCGCTGCGCAGGCGCAGGTCATCCGGTGCGACACGGAAATGTACGCCCGACCAGTGAAGTCCCGCGCCGCCCACGCCTTCACCTGGCAGGAATGCCGCAAGCTGACGATAGGGCAGGGCAGTCTGGTCGATGGTATTGCGGATGGTGACGGTGGACTGTGACAGGTCCTGAAACAGCCGCTTGCGGATGGCGCCGCGGAGTTCATCAATGGATGAGGGATAGGCCCCTTCCACCGCTGTAACCCGTTCTCCGCCACGTTCCAGCATGATGACGGACAGACCGGCTTCGGTCAGTTCCTTGGCCAGGATGGAACCGGCCCATCCCGCCCCGATGACGATGGCATCTGCATGTTTGGTGCTCATGGGAAACCTTCAGGCCTGTTCGCCATTGATGGAGACAGGACCAAGCGGGTAGGGCGCCCCGTCCTGATTGACCCAGTCCATGAAGTCCGCCCTTGCGCCGGGGAAGCCCAGCATCGTCCAGCCGCCCATCCGGCGGTTTCCACCATAGAGGGGGTCCGCGAAGGCGCCTTCGAGCGTGTTGGTCCGGAGCTGCTCGAAAAAGACCCGCCCGGGAACATCCCCCAGAACCAGCGACCCACCTTCCAGCGCCGTCAGGACTTCATCCTGTTCGAGCGGGGATAGATCCGCAAAGACCTTTCCGTGTTGCTGTCTGGTATAGGCGTCGGCCTGCGCGATGCCGTGGCGGTACAGGTCCTGCGGAGTGAAGGGAAGCTGATACCCCAGATTGGCCGGACCCTGCTGGAATGGACCGGACATGTACCAAGTGCTGCCCTTTCCGTAAGGCGTATCCATCTGCCGGTCGATGAACTCCGCCACGCCGAGCATGTGCGCTCCGGGGCCGTACTGGTCCTGCGGGAAGAGACGTTCACTCGCGGCATCCACGAAACGATATTCCGCAGGCGTGAAGAATGCGGGCTGATAGGGTTTTTCAGCATCCCGTGCGAGTGCTTCCGCCCAGTGCAGATTTTCCGGCAGGAACCAGAAAGACGTGGTTCCCAGAAGGCCTTTTACAAAACTGCGACGTAACGGACGAGGAAGGATCGATTCCTTTGGCGGCACACGGTACTCCAGAAAAACAGGGGGAATGTTCTGAAAATGGATATTCCACGAATTACGGGTGGCTTTCCAATAAACAATGCCTTGAGCGAACGTCTTTCCGCAGCCTGAAAAGACGTTCCGCGCGGGGGTGTCCCTTACTGGCCGGACGTGCTGCCCTGCGTTGCGGAAGGAAGCTGCAATGTTCCGGGTGCGGGAGAATGCTGCCGTGCGCCTGATGATGTGGTTGTCGTGCCGCCCTCTTCGCTGCCTTCGCCACCTGTCGGGAAAATGGCATCCGGCTCCGTCGGGGCTGTGGCGGATGGCGCCGCCGTATTTGTGGTCGCAGAGGGTTGATCGAGATCCGGTGTGGACACTTTGACGTCCGGCGTTGTGACAACCGGCATTGTGATGGAAGGCGTGGTGGCCGTCGTGCTGCCGGCAGCAGGGGAAGCGGCAGGAACGGCTGCTGCAGGTTCTGTTCCCGGTGCGCCCAGTGTCTGCTGCTGGACGCCCCCGCCTACAAGCGGATTCCCTGTCGCGTCCGTCATCCAGTTCAGCAGTTTTTTGCGGATCTGGAATTCCAGTTCCACATTCATGTCCTGCATCATGCGGTTGGTCAGGTCATACAGTTCTGCCCGGGAAGTCGGATCCCTGTCTCCGGCATCAAGCTTGCGGGTGATGCGGGCGTGAATATAGCCTGTGTGCTGGTTATTGGCGTCAGCGACATTCAGCTGCACATCCAGCGCACCGGAAATGGCATTGCCACCAGCTGGTTCGATATAGGCCTGCCGGATGATGAAATCAGCCTTGCCGGAAGCCCCGCTGGCCATCAGCCTCTGGGTCGCCATCGTTTTCAAGGCCTGGTCAGGTGGCGTCGGAGCCTTGGATGACAGGGAACCGGGGGCGGGGACAGCCTCGTCCTGTATATTGATGTTTGCTACGTTCAGATGCAGCGTGGACAGATAGCTGTAATCCGCTGGCGGAAATGTCTGTGTGCCGCTGTCGCCGCTGCACCCGGCCAGTCCGAGAGAAAACGCCAGAACTGCTGCTCCGGCCCAGTAGCGCAAACCCATAGCCCTGACTTCCTCTATTCTGCTTCAGGTGCGTCTGAACAATGATTTGAGGCGTCCTGTCCAGCCTTTATTCGTCGCAGACGGTGGAGTGGAGGGTTGTGCGGGTGCCGGCTGAGGGGGAAGGAAAGACTTTTCTGACGCTTCGTGGGGTGAATCCGCGTTTTTCGTCCCGGAAGTGTCGCTCATCTGAGGTGGTGGCTCATTCGGACGGGGGGCCTCGTTATCGGGCTTCTGGTCCGATGGTGGCGGGGCCGTATTGTCCGGCTTTGCGAAACTTCGCTTCGAGGCTTGTCCTACGCCGAAATCCTCCGGACGGAACGGCCGGGCAGCCCGAATGGCCTCTGCATGATCCGGATGCGTGGCATACCAGCCCAGAATGAAGCTTGGCAGGAAGGCTCCCAGCGGATCTTCACTGATGAGAAGCGGTCCCTGCGGGTAATAGAAGGAAGGTCGACGATCAGGCTGTCCATCGTTCCAGATCAGGTAGAATACGATCTGTTCGGCTTCGTCATGGAAGCGATAGGCCGTGTATCCGGCCACAGGCATGGACAGCTGCGCTCGTAAGGGCAGGTCAGAGAAGGGAGACGCGACGACCAGCGCCTCACTGCCCCGACGGGATGACAGCAGGATCTTTAGCCGGTTTTCCTTGATGACACGCCCGTCCGGACAGGTCAGGGCGTCTCCATTGTCAGGGGCGGGAGGCGGCATAAGGATCGTATGGGGGGCATGGCGATTGAGCCACGCGCCTGTCAGTTCATTCAGGGCCGGCTGCGCCAGGTCCGTCACGAACCGGCTGGCGTCTTCGCGGCTGTTTCCTGCCAGAACGCCTTCAGCCAGTGGCCAGAACACTGGGTCCATCCCTGTCAGGAGGCGGTTCTGGACATCCGCTTCCAGAACCATGACGTGGCTTCCGACATAACTGTCGTTTTCCAGCCACCAGCAGGCCTGCCGGCCGCTCTGCTCATCCTGCAGGACAACCGCCTCGAAACTCTCAGCCGCGGGCTGGCGACTCAGTGCCACCCAGCCGGGATACAGCCGCTCGACCGGAGCATCATCGAGCCGGACTCCCTCAAGCAGCGGGACAGTCATTCAGGCTGCTTCCCCAGTTCATCGCGCGCGAAACGGAAATCCGTGTTGCAGAACTCGCATTTCATCGTAATGGTCCCGTCTTCCGCCATATGGTCCAGATCGTCCGTTCCGAACCGTTCCAGAACGGAGGCCAGCCGCGCGCGGCTGCACCGGCAGCCATAAGCCAGGGCCCGCGGCGGCGCGACCTGGACACCCAACGTCCCGAACAGCCGAAAGATCAACGTATCGCTTCCCAGCGTTTCGTCGAACAGTTCGGTGTCCTGAAGGGTTTCCCCGAATGTGCAGGCTGTCTCCCAGGCGTCATCGTCGCGGGTTTCGGGATGCGCGTTTTCTATGCCGCCCTCTTCCGCGATCCGCTCCAGAACAAGTGCGCCCGCCTGCCATCCGTCCACCGTTTTCCGGCAGAACAGTTTGATCCAGCAGTCATGCTGCTCGCTGGTCTGGAAGTAATGCATGGCCATGTCGGCCAGCGTGCCCCCCGTGAGTTCCACGATGCCCTGGTGGCGTTCCATCTCCGCCCCCTGATCGACCGTGAACGCCAGATAGCCATTTCCGAGCAGACCACGATCCGTTTCGGGAAGCGCTTCACGATCGGCGTTTTCCTCCAGCCGGGCAAAGCTCCGGACATCCCCCGTATCGGTGGCGTCGGCCGCAAGAAGGGAGACCGGACCGTCTCCCTTGACCTGAAGGGAGAAGGAGCCCTTGAACTTCAGGGCGGAAGCCATGGCGGCCACCAGGGCTACGGCCTTGCCCATGAGTGTCAGAACCGCGTCGGGATTTTCGGCGTGGCGGGACAGAAGGGCATCGGCCAGTGGTCCAAGACGGACAAGCCGCCCCCGAACGGGCGAGTGCTCCAGATGGAATGGGACGATACCGCCCGCCACCACTAGATTGGGAACAGCCGGGCGGTTTGTGTCAAGGAATGCTGGCGTATCCATCAGATGCTGTCTCTCCCAAGGGCCCAGAGCAGCAGACCCTTCTGCGTATGCAGGCGGTTTTCCGCCTCCTCGAAAACGACGGACGCCGGGCTTTCGAAAACCTTCGACGTCACTTCTTCTCCGATATGGGCAGGCAGGCAGTGCAGGAACAGGGCATCGGGCGCAGCTTTCGCCATCAGGGCCGTATCCACCTGATACGGGCGGAAGGATTTCAGCCGTGTTTCACGGTCCTTGTCCCCCATGCTGACCCATGTATCCGTCAGGACGGCGTCTGCGCCCGCAACGGCTTCAGACGGGTCCGTGAAGACGTCGATCTTCGCTCCGTGTGCCCGCGCCCAGGCGACCGCGCTTTCACTCGGAGCGAAGGCCTCGGGCGTGGCTAGACGGACATTGAACCCCAGCAGGGCCGCGCCTTCCATCAGGGACGTCGCGACATTGTTGCCATCCCCGACCCAGGCGAGGGTCCTGTCCTTGATCGGGCCGCGATGTTCCTCGAAGGTCAGGACATCCGCGAGGATCTGGATCGGATGGGACACGGGTGTCAGGCCGTTGATGACCGGGACCGTGCTCCATTTCGCCAGTTCGCGCAGGTTTGCGTCCTTGCCTGTCCGCAGGACGATCACGTCCAGAAACCGCGACAGGACGCGTGCCGTATCGGCAATGCTTTCGCCCCGGCCAAGCTGCATGTCACCGGGAGACAGGACCGAAACCGATCCTCCAAGCTGGCCCATGCCGACCTCGAAGGAAACCCGGGTCCGGGTGGAGGGCTGGGCGAGCATGAGACCCAGCGTGCGCCCTTCCAGAGGACGGTCCGGATGCATGGGGTTGCGGCGACCGTTCTGCAGTGCCTTTACATGAGCGGAAAGATCCAGGATGTGCCGGATGACTGACGGTTCAAAATCCTTCAGGTCAAGGAAATGGCGGGGCGCCTGCTGTTCGTTGCTGGTCATCCGGGGTGCATCTGCCGAACTCACGAAACCTTCTCCTGCTTGTCTGCTGTTTCTGCGGCGAGAATCTGCGCGGCTTTCACCAGCCGTTCACAGGCCTCGCGGCAGTCGTCTTCCGTCACGATCAGGGGGGGCACCAGACGCAGGACATTGTCTCCCGCCGTGACCGTCAGAAGCTGCTGGTCCAGAACCGCCGCCACGACTTCTCCGACGGGCGGAACACAGTGCAGTCCCCGCATCAGGCCGATCCCGCGGACCCCGTCAAAAATCCCGCCTGACCGCCTGACCACATCTTCGAGCATGACGCCGAAAGCGTCTCCGACCCTGCGGACCTGCTCCAGGAAACCGGGCGACAGGATTTCCCCCAGAACCGTCAGCCCGGCCGAACAGGCCAGCGGATTGCCTCCGAAGGTGGTGCCGTGCGTTCCCGGCGTCAGGTGCTTCGCCAGCGCCTCCGTGGCCAGAACGGCTCCGATCGGGAAACCCCCGCCCAGCCCCTTGGCGACGGAAATCACATCCGGCTTCACGCCATACCACTCATGCGCGAACAGTTTGCCCGTCCGGCCCACGCCGGTCTGGACCTCATCGAAGCCGAGATAGAGCCCGTATTCGTCACAGACGGCGCGCAGGGCTGCCATGAATTCCTTCGTGGCGGGCTTGATGCCGCTTTCGCCCTGAACGGGTTCGACGATGATGCCTGCCGTTTCCGGCGTGATCGCGGCGCGCAGGGTGTTGGAGTTGCTGAACGGGGCGTGATCGAAACCTTCCACAACCGGCCCGAAGCCTTTCTGGTAGGCCGGATTGCCGGTGGCGGAGATCATGGCCAGTGTCCGGCCATGGAATGCCCCGTTGAAGCACAGGATGCGGGTGCGCTCCGGATGGCCGTTCTCGAACTGTGCGCGGCGCATGAGCTTCGCCATGCCCTCATTCGCCTCGGCGCCGGAGTTGCAGAACAGGACCGAGTCCGCGAACGTATTTTCGACCAGCGTCTCTGCCAGGCGTTCCCCCTCCGGAATCCGGTACAGGTTCGAGACGTGCATGACCTTGGCAGCCTGATCCGCAATGGCTTTCACCAGTTTCGGGTGGGCATGCCCCAGGGAGGACACCGCGATGCCGGCCCCGAAATCGAGATATCGTCGTCCGTTCGTCGCCGTCAGCCAGACGCCTTCGCCCTGCTCGAAAGCAAGGTCGGCACGTTTGTAATTGGGCATGAGAGCGGGGATCATGATGGATCTCGATTTTGGGTTGGAACAGGTTGCAAAAAAACAGGAAGGCGGAACTGAAAAACCCTGCACCGGTATGCCCGGGGCAGGGCCTGAAAACTCCGCTGAACTATTGTGGGGCAGAAAATCGATCCGTCAAACCCCCACTTTACGATTCAGACACGTTGATAAAGCAGATCACGCGCCAGCCAGCATCCGACGCGCACGGCGTTGACGCCCGTGGAGTCCCGCTCGAAGGCCAGTGTCCAGTCTCCCGGTGCGGTGTGGTCCAGTGCGCGCGGGCAGGGCAGAACCCAGACATCCCGTGCGAGCCGCTGGAGCGGTTCCATCCGTCCGTCTCCCAGAATGCCCGAGAAGCCGCCATAGAGTACGCCTCCCGCAAGGGTGACCGTGACGGCGGCCTCGTCCAGTTCCTCGCAGCGATAGACGCCGTCCAGATCCTCGATGCTTTCGCCGGGTGTGGTGTCGCAGCGCGTCAGGATTCCGGTACGGTTTTCTCCCGGCCGCTCCATCCGCACCTCGTCGCCCTGCGCGGTGACGGTCACGCCCGTACCCTGCGCCCGGTCCGGTGAAAGGCCGTCGAGCATTTCCGGAATCATCATGTAGCGCAGACGCGCACCGTCCGGTGCCGGTTCGATCCGTGCCGAAAGTCCGGTCTCCCGTTCCAGATAGGTGCCATAGAGTGCATCGGGCTGCTGTGTAGTGCGGTCCGCTTCATACGGGACACCCAGAACCGCGGCCAGAACCTGCGCGGAGGCTACCTGAGTGGCGGACATGTGATTGAACATGACCACGACCGAGATCCGTTCGGACGCGACATGCAGCCTGTGAGACCGCCAGCCCCTCAGCGCGCCGCCATGCATCGTCACGTCACGACCGAACATGGTCGTGCGTTGCAGGCCGAACCCGTAAGGCGCGTTCACTCCGTCCCGGAATGTCACGGGCGCGCTCAGCCGGTTGTAGAGCCCGTCCGGAGCGTCACGCGTGGCATCAATGAACTTTTCCCATGCGATCATGTCATCCAGCGATGCCCCCAGACCGGCATCCCCGGTCCAGTAGATATTGTTGACCGCAGGGCAGAATCCGCTCTCCACGGACCCTTCATATCCTACCGTGCCATCCGGCATGGCCCGCGTCTCGGCCGCCAGAAAGGCCCGTTCCATTCCGACCGGATTGAAGATCGAGGTCTGGAGCAGCTCGGCGAATCCGCGATCCGTCCGGTCCTGAAGGATGTCGGAGATCAGCCGGAAATTCTGGTTCACATAGGAATAGGACGTGCCGGGCTGGAACTGGAGCGTCCGCGTTCCGTTGATGACGCGCTCTGCTTCCCGGTCCCCGAAATACCCCTCGACCGGTGCACCATGCAGCATCGCCACCGCCCAGTAATCCCTCAGCCCGGACTGGTTGTGCGCCAGGTGCAGTAGTCCGGGGGCGGGTTCGTCCAGTTGTGGCAGGCGGTCATCCACATCGCCGTCCAGTTCGGACGGGTTGCCGAACAGGTCCAGCAGGACGCCGCAGGTGAACTGCTTGGTGATCGAGCACATCCGGAACAGCGAGGATGGCGTAAAGGGGATGTGCCGTTCCGCATTGGCATATCCCCATCCATGTCGCACCAGAACCTCTCCGTCCTTCAGGACGGCCACAGCGCCGCCGGGGCCGGGGAAGCGGACGGGAAGGGCGGAGACGGCCGCGTCAAGACGGGCGGAAAGAGAGTCGCTCATGGCGGGAATGATGGCGTCATACAGCCTTGCCGTAAATGCCCTCCGCGTCCCATAATCCATTCCCTATGGACGAGATCCCACCCGCTCCGGATGCCAGGACCCTGCGCGAGACCGCGCTGGCCCACGTCGCCCGTTTCGCCACGACCGAGCAGGGGCTGAGACAGGTGCTCGACCGTCGCCTGCGGCGCTGGGGCGTACGGGCAGAGCGGGGCGGCATGATGGCGGAAGATATCGAAGCCATGATCGCGGCTCTGAGGCCCGCCATCGAGGACGTTTTGGGCAGCATGGCGCAGCTTGGCGCCATCGACGATGCCGGTTTTGCCCGCTCTCGGGCCCTGAGCCTGACCCGGACGGGGCGTTCCCGCCGTGCCGTTGCCGCCCATCTCGTTACGAAAGGCGTGGATCAGAACACCACGCAGAATGCTTTGGACGAGTCGCTCGGTGCCCGGGCCGATGAAAGTGCCCGCGAGGCCGAACTGGCAGCGGCCCTTGTGCTCGCGCGCAAGCGGTGTCTTGGTCCCTTCCGCCGTCCCGATCGACCGGAGGAAGAGCCGATGAAGGCACTGGGCATCTTCGCCCGGAACGGCTTTTCGCGCGATGTGGCGCAGGCTGCCCTCGACATGGACCCCGATGAGGCGGAAGACCGGATCATCGCTTTCAGGAGCCGACCGTGAAGAAACTTTCCGTCCTTCTCCTCCTCAGCCTCGCAGCCTGTGGGGGAGGACGGGAATACAGCCGCGCCAGTTTTAACGGGCCGCTCCAGTGCGCGCCCTACGCCCGTGCCCGGACCGGTCTGAAACTGAGCGGAACCGCTGCATCGTGGTGGCGTCAGTCCGCCGGGCGCTATGCCCATACCCATGTGCCCCGGCCGGGTGAGGTACTGGTCTTCCGCGCAACCTCCCGCGTTCCGAGCGGGCATGTTTCCATTGTCCGGCGACAGGTTTCCGACCGGACGATTCTGGTCGATCATGCCAACTGGGAGCCGGGCCGGATCGACCGCAACGTCCCGATCACCGACATTTCCCCCTCCCATGACTGGACGCTGGTGCGTGTCTGGTGGGCGCCTGTCCATGCCGTCGGACGACGGGCCTATCCGACCTATGGCTTCATTTCCCCCCGCATCTCTCTCGCGGACATGAACGATGCGTCCTGAACCAGTGCTTGCACAATCGCTCCAGCCTTGCCACATGAGGAGAGCCTTGGCTTTTCGGAGTATGACACTATGGGCAGTATGAGCCCCGTTCACTGGCTGATTCTGGCGGTCGTTCTGCTTGTCGTGTTTGGCGGCGGTGGCAAGATCAGCGGTCTGATGGGAGACTTCGCGAAGGGTATCAAATCCTTCAAGAAGAATATGGCGGATGATGAATCCATGAATGCGCCGGAGGCGAACCCGCAGCCTCCCGGACATATTCCGCCTCCCGGTCAGCAGCCGTCCGGCTACAGCCAGACGACCAGCAGCGACACGCACCGCACACAGGTCTGATGCGGCAGTCCATGACGGACGGAACATGGGTTTCCGCCGCGCGTGACATCGTGCGCGCAGGCCAGCGTATGGACCAGAGCGGCTGGGTTCCGGCCACGGCGGGAAACCTGTCGCGCAGGCTGGAGGATGGCCGTATCGCCATCACCCGCTCTGGCTGTCACAAGGGCTTCCTGACGGAAGACGACGTGATCGGAGTCCATCCCGACGGTACGCCTGTCCGTGACGGTGACCGCTCGAGCGCCGAGACCCTGCTTCATACGCAGCTCTACGCCCATGATCCGTCCATCGGCGCCGTCTTGCATGGTCATTCCGTTGCGGCCACCATCCTTTCGATGGATGAACCCACGCGCGCCCTGACATTCTCGGATTACGAGATCCTCAAGGTTTTCGAGGGACAGACCATGCACGCGGCGACTCTTACTCTGCCGCTGTTCGACAACGATCAGGACATCGCGCGTCTTGCTGATGTCGTGGCGCCGGAACTGCCGAAGATGCGGATGGGCTACCTGATCCGCGGTCATGGCGTCTATGTCTGGGGCAAGGACATGTTCACGGCGCTGGCCCGGCTCGAAGGGCTGGAGTTCCTGCTGGCGTGCAAACTGGCCCGTCTTCAGAAAAAAGGCTGATCCCATGAGCCGTCTGACTGTTTACCGGGACGACAGGCCCGACGCGATTTTGCTGGATGTCACGGCACCCAGTGAGATGGCCGAGACACTGCGCCCGCATCACATCCGCTTCGAGCGCTGGACCCCGCCCATGACCCCTCCGGCGGATGCGCCGGCCGGAGAAATCCTGGACGCTTACCGTCCCTATCTCGATACGCTGATGGGTGAGACCGGCGCGGGCAGTGCGGATGTCGTGCGGATCAATAGCCAGACTCCGAACATTGCAGAGCTCCGGAAGAAATTCCTGTCCGAGCATACCCATAGTGAAGACGAGGTCCGGTTCTTTGTGCATGGGAAAGGGGCGTTTATCCTTCATATCGGCAGCAGGATCTATTCGGTTCTGTGCGAACAGGGTGACCTGATCTCCGTTCCCGCTGGCATTCCTCACTGGTTCGATGCCGGTCCCAGTCCTGATGTTGTAGCGCTGCGCGTCTTTACGGATACAACCGGCTGGATCGCGCAATATACCGGTGACGACATTGCCGAACGTTTCCCGGCGGAAATTCCTGCTGGCGTCTGATAAAAATCACCCGAAAGTCCGACATGATCCGTCTCGTCCTGCTTGATATCGAAGGCACTACCCTGCCGATCTCTTTCGTGCGGGACGTCATGTTTCCCTATGCCGCCAGAGCGCTTCCGACCCTGCTGGAAGACCATACCGATTCGCAGGTGGTGGCCGCGCGTGCGGATATTGCCGTGGAATATCCCGGTGTCGATCCGCTGAAGGTCTGTCAGGACTGGATGGCGAAGGACATAAAGGCCGCTCCGCTCAAGACCCTCCAGGGCATGACATGGCGTGAGGGCTTTGAAGACGGCACGCTCCGGGCCGCGCTTTACCCCGATGTCGCGCCGACCCTGCAGGACTGGGCCAGGGGGGGCTGAAACTGGCGGTCTATTCATCCGGCTCCATTCCATCGCAGAAACTGCTCTACGGCCACACGGAACAGGGCGATCTGACGCCACTTTTCGCGGATTTCTTCGACCTTTCCACGGGAAGCAAGAAGGAAGCCTCATCCTATGCGAAAATCGCAGAAGCCGTGCGGCTTGCGCCGGCGGATATCCTGTTCCTCTCCGATATCGGGGGCGAACTGGACGCCGCGCAGGATGCGGGCCTGACCGTCTGCCAGATCGTGCGGCCACAGGACGGAACGGTTCCGCATCCTGGTGTCCCGCAGGCCCCTGATCTCGATGCCGTCACCACAGCCTTTCACCTGCCGTCATGATCCTGCATACCGACTGGCGGAATATTCCTGACACGGCGCGCGGGACTGTCGCGGCGCTGGGCAATTTCGACGGCGTTCATCGCGGTCATGTCCATCTGCTGCACGCTCTGCATACCGCGCGGCCGGATCATCCCCTGTCCGTCGTGACGTTCGAGCCTCATCCGCGGGAACTGTTCCGTCCGCAGGACCCGTCCTTCCGCCTGATGCTTGCGTCTACCCGGGCCGAAACGCTGGGCGAGCATGGCGTACAGCATGTGTTCCAGATCCCTTTTGACACGCAACTCTCCCATCTGAGTGCAGGGCAGTTCGTTCAGGATATCCTTCTTGAGGGGCTTGGCGTGTCCCATGTGGCCTGTGGCGGCGATTTCGCCTTCGGTCACCGCCGGACAGGCAATGTCGAGACGCTGGAAAACATGCTCGCCCCGCATGGCATTGGCCTGACCGTCGTTCCGCAGCTTACAGATGAAGGCGGCCCGATTTCGTCCAGCCGCATCCGACGCCTTCTGCAGGAAGGGTATCCCGAGCGTGCTGCCGAGGAACTGGGCCGTCCGTGGTCCGTTGTCGGCCCGGTCATGCATGGTGACCAGCGTGGCCGCCTGCTGGGTTTCCCGACAGCCAATGTTCCGCTGGGCCGTCTGCTTGAGCCGGCCCGCGGTGTCTATGCCGTACTGGTCACGTTACCGGACGGCCGCGTACTGCCTGGCGTGGCCAATATCGGCCGCCGCCCGACCATCAATGACGGACAGGAAAGTCGGCTCGAAGCGCATCTCTTCGATTTTGACGAGGACCTGTATGGTCAGACGCTGAGTGTGGCCCTGCTGGCTCTCCTCCGTGAAGAAAAGCGTTTTTCCGGTCTTGATGAACTCAAGGCGCAGATCGCCCGCGATGCCAGGAAGGCCCGCGACATTTTCGGCTGCTGAACGGCCTGTCATTCCGGTAAATCATTCTGTTTCCTGCTGAAAACAGGCGCTGAACCCGTGCGTGCGCCGGGGGTATCCAGACGTTCTGTGTCATTCATGTCACAGAACGTCTTTTATCTGTCTATCAGATGCAAATTCTTCGCATTTGCTTTTGTGGGGTTATTGAGAATCAGTCGCACTTGTTTTTTAAGAATTCCAACAGTTTGTTGGGAAACGTTGTCATGCCATCCAGAATATCCGGTTGCTCTCTTGGTCGTCTCTCGCTTGCGGCTGCTACCAGCCTGACGCTGGCCTGGACGACAGTCTCTTATGCGCAGGACGTCACGCATGATCCGAAAGCGCCACGGCACAAGAACAACAGGGGCGCATCCCGTTCGGGGCAGAAAAAGGATACCCCGCGGCCGGCCGCTGCCCATGATGCGCAGAAGAAAAAGGATGACAGGCCCGGAGCGACAGAAGCAGGTTCCGTCGAGCATCTGCGTGTCGTCGGTTCTCCGATGAATACCCTTCAGGAGCCGATCGGTCTCGGCCGGATGCCGCAGGATGTCCTGCATACGCCCCAGACCATCAATGTGGTTCCGAAAATCCTGATGGAGCAGCAGAACGTCAAATCCCTCGACGAGGCTTTGCGTAACGTTCCCGGCGTGACGTCCTCGGTGGGAGAAGGGGAAGGTGGCATGAGCGGGGACCAGTTCCTGATCCGCGGCTTCCAGGCCCAGAATGACATCTATGAAAACGGCCTGCGGGATTTTGGCGTCTATACCCGCGACAGCTTCGATTACGACCATATCTCCGTCATCAAGGGGCCATCTTCGGAAGTCTTCGGAAACGGGACAACGGGGGGCGCCATCAACATCACCACGAAGGTTGCCCATCTCGGTGACAGTTACAGCGGCGGTTTCTCGGGCGGTTCGGGCCAGTATTATCGCGGTACCCTCGATTTCAACAAGCAGATCGGCGAGTCCACGGCCATCCGCATCACGGGCATGGGGAACGAGAACAATACTGTCGGCCGTGACCATCTTTATTCCCACCGCTGGGGCATTGCGCCGTCCATCGCCTTCGGTCTTGGCAAGCCGCTGACCTATACGATCGAATATTTCCACCAGACCGATAACCGCATTCCCGATTACGGTGTTCCGGTCGTCACGAAGCCCGGCACGTCCATCGGCCTGCCTGTGACGGAATACGGCATCAAACGCACCAACTGGTACGGCACGACCTATGATCAGGATGCCTCCAACGTGGACATGCTGACCGGTCGCATGAAATACGACATCAACAGCCATATCACGCTGTACAATGATACGCGCGGCGGCATGTACGAGCGGTATTTTTCGTCTTCCCAGGCGTCCTGTGACGCTACCTGTACCGCGGCGTATTTTGGCAGCGACCCTTCTTCCGCTATGATCAGCCGTCGTGGCGGCGTTGGCGGGCCGGAGCCCTATCAGCAGAATGACTGGTCCGTGCAGAATGTCTTTTCGGGTGTGGCGCGTTTCTCGACCGGGAGCATCAGGCATCAGATGATTGCGGGATGGGATGTCTCCCATGTTTACGACCGCCGCACGAACTATGCCTATAATTTCAACGGACAGAACGGCACGCAGAAAGACACCACAAGCCTCGTCAGTCCCTCGGCCTATCAGCCTGGTCTGCTGCTTGGCACGGTCGGACAGTATGCAGGCAATCTCGTCAATATTTCCGGGGTCGGGCATGCCTTGTACAAGACGGGTGACGCTACGGATGTTGGAGCGTTCTTCTCCGAACAGATGTGGCTTCTGCCCGTCTTTTCCATCAAGGGCGGTTTTCGCTGGGATCACTGGAACAGCCATTATTCCGCCAATGGCGGTACGGCTGGGAACGGGGAATCCTTCGGGCAGGATCAGGATACTTTCAATCCGACCGTCAGTCTGATGTACACGCCCAATGACAATACGATGGTCTATTTCAACTGGGCACAGTCCACGACCCCGCTGGGCCTGTATGTCACCAACAGTTCCGAACCCCTGAAATCCTCTACCGAAGGCTTCAAGCCTGAACGCAGCAGCCTGTATGAGCTCGGCGCGAAATATAACGCATTCCACGGTCGTATGGGCTTCGCGGCGTCCGTCTTCCGTCTAGAAAAAGGCAACTCCCTTCAGACGGATGCTGCGACCGGTGACGTCACGTCTTCCAGTGACCGGCAGCGCAACCAGGGTGTCGAACTCAGCATCTCGGGCGAGATCATGAAGAACTGGACCATGATCGGCACCTATGCCTTCTATGATGCCAAGACGCTCGCCGGGACGGCGGCGGATGTGGGCAAGCGGATCCAGTATGCGCCCAAGAACTCCGCCACCATCTGGTCCACCTACACGTTCGCTCCGGGCAAACCCTATAATCTGATGTTCGGTGGCGGACTGACATGGCGCGAAGGTGTCTGGCTGGACGCGGCCAACACGGCGCGTGTTCCCGCCACAGTGGAATGGGATGCCGTCATTTCCCATAACATCACCAAGCGCTGGCGCGTCGCGATGAACGGCTACAATCTCGACAACCGCCTGAACTATGGCAGCCTGTTCAGCAACCGCGCCACGCCCTCTATCGGGCGTTCCTTCCTCTTCAACATTTCCGCCAATTACTGAGATTTTCCGGGACCGGAGAGGCGCCGGTCCCGTTCTATTTCGCCTGGGACGGGATGTCTTATTCCGGCGTTGTCCTGTCCGACGGGTGTGCGGGGATTGCAATACCCATCTCCGCAAGCCGTGCATGGACTGTTTCCAGAAGGGCGGCATCCCCGCGTGGCCCCAGTGCGGTCAGGGTCCGGTCCATGGCGAGAAGAATGTCGGACGTCGCATCCACGACGGCCCTGCGCCACCATTCCAGTGCCTCCCTGACATGTCCGGCGTCCAGAAGGGCGGTCGCATGATTGTGCTGGCCACGGTAATCGCCTCCTTCCGCTGAACGCCTGTACCAGTCCAGCGCTGCCGTGCGGTTCTGCCGCACCTCCCATCCTTCCTCCAGAAACCGTGCATACAGGTTCATGGATTTCGGATGTCCGTTTTCCGCCGCCGTGCGGAACAGGGTGAGCGCGCGTCTGAGGTCCTGATCCATCCCGATCCCGCGCATGGTCAGAATGCCCAGATTGTACCGTCCCCATTCATCTCCCGCCTGCGCCGCGGCGTCATAGCAGCGCGCGGCCTCCTGGAGATTCTTTTCGCATCCCCAGCCAAACTGGAAGCACCGGCCCCGCATGTTGTGGCCGGAGCCGTATCCGGCATTGGCCGCGATCGTGAACCATTCCAGCGCGGCAACCGGGTCCTTGGGAACGTGCACGCTGTCCAGCAGCACCTTCCCCCACAGGACGATCTCCAGATGGTGCCCTTTCAGCGCCTTTTCCCGGATTTCCTCGATCTGCGGCGGGAGCACGGACGGGGCAGTTTGCGGGGAAGGGGAAGAACTGCGCAGAAACCGCCGGACGATACGTTTCATTGTTCAGAGGCGCCTGTCATGGGTCGGAAGAAATTCCCGCCGATGATACTGCGTCCTGTCGCCCGTTCCCAAGAGCCAATCTGCCGTAGCAGGCTGGTCCGGCGCCGATCCTGCTTCACGCGGGTTTTGGCAGAACCTGTTCCACGGCGAAGCCCTGCTGGCGCAGCAGGGCGGGCAGTCCTTTTTCACCGATCATGTGCAGTGATCCCACCCCGACGAACAGGGTATGACCGCTCTCATGCAGGCTGGCGATTTTCTGCGCCATGGGGCCGTTGCGCCCATCCAGCATTGCGGTCATCTGGCGGCGTTCGGCGGGCGTGTTCAGGCAGTCGCACCATTGCCGGTAATGGTCCAGCTTTTCCAGATTACTGCTGTCCCAGAGGCCAGCGATGACCAGAAGGTCTTTCCGTATTCTGCCGGTCTCCAGTCCGTGAAGGGTGTCGTCAATATCGGCGTCCTCATCCGCCTGACTGTCCCCCACGAGCAGCGCCCACTGGCTGCTGGCATTTTCCAGCGCGACAAGTGGTTTTTTCATGCCCCTGGCCATGCCGGTCAGGATGGCATCAACTGCATAGTCGGGATAATAGCCGTCAGACCGCGCCGACACGGCCGTCAGCCCCGCTGCTTCCAGACCGACAGCCATATGTGCAAACCGTTCCGCCGGGATGCAGTCCAGCGCGGCGAACCGGTCCAGCTTCGCCTTGCGGCCTGTTTCGATCAGATGACGCATACGAGCCGGATCTTCCTGCCGCTGCAGTGTCCTGACCGTCTCCGGATCGTTCATGTTCAGTTCGAGAGCGACGGTATCGCTTTGCAGAAGGGTGGTCCGGACGGTTGGTCCCGGGAGCAGCCAGTCCCGCCGACCGACATGAAGTGTCCCGTAAAGCCATGAGGAATGACCATTCTTCGTGATCTTCCACAGGAAACCCCTGTCTTTCGAGATGGCCAGCATATGGGGCAGTTCCGTCGGGGACGGAACGGTCACGGGTGCCGGACAATGCGCATCGGTCTCGGGAGATGGGGCGCTCCATCCCGCAACGGGAACGGCGCACAGCGCGAAAACGGCCACCACAAAGGCTTTTTTCATGAAAGGTCATCCCGGTTGCGAACACGCCGCCCGCAGGCGGGAGGCCATGATTTTGCAGGATGTGGGCAGAAAGGGAAACCGCTCCGTCAATATTCAGGACCGTTCCTGACGCTCTTGCCGGTTGTCAGACAGGAAAATGCGGGACCGTCTTTAATACTGACTGTCAGGCTCGCCCAGTCCCGGCCTGCAATGTATTCTGCGGGTAATGACGATCGTGCACGACAGAGTCCATCCGGATGATCTGTTGGTCGATGCGGAAAAGGACGGTAGTCTTTCCAGAGCCGTTCGGAACACGAACACTTGCAGACCATTCGATGCGCTGTTCCGGTATTATGAAAACGGGCGTTCAGGTTGAGGAGAGAAGAAAATGCTGATGATTTCGTTGCTGTGCTTCACCCTGACCGTCATTGCGGGTGTCTGGCTCGGCATCAAGGCCATGGAAGCCAGGCGCCCTCCCAGGGCCCTGACACCGGTTCACGTCCTGTCCGCCTCGGCCGGAGCGGTCTTCCTGCTCGTCGCTCTGAATCAGGGGGACAGCAGGCTCCTGCTGAACGTTGCCCTGGCGGTCGCCATCGCGGGGTTCGGTGTGCTCATGAGCTGGGCGCGGCGGCGGGGATATGTGATCGTTCCGCTCTACATGTGTCATGTCCTTCTGGCGGTCATGTTCTATCTGTCACTGGCCTGCTTCGCGCTCTTTCCGAAGTTCTGAAAACCGTTTCGTGGCTTCGCGCTGATCCTGGAAGGCGACCGCCTTTTCCGGGCGGCCGACAGAGAGGACAGGATTTCCGGAGCCGCCGGCTGTTCGCGCAGAGCCTTCCGGATGCGGAAATCTCCGCGACATGCCAGCTTCCCCCTTCCGAGACTTGACCATTCTGCGTCCCGCTCTCCATATGGGTTCCCTTTTTGTGAATGATTGAAGTTGGCCCGTCCCCATGTCCGACAACAGTACCAACAAGACCGATAACGCCTTCAGGGAACAGCAGGACCGCTACCGCGACACCGTCTTTCTGCCTCGCACCGGTTTCCCCATGCGGGGTGGCCTGCCGAAGCGCGAACCGGAGACGCTCGCCCGCTGGGACGCGACGGACCTAGACGGAAAGATCCGTGACGCCGGGAAGGGACGCCCGGTCTTCACGCTGCATGACGGCCCTCCTTACGCCAACGGGCACATTCACATCGGTCATGCGCTGAACAAGATCATGAAGGACGTCATCAACCGGGCGCATCGCATGTCCGGTTTCGAGGTCCGTTATCTCCCGGGCTGGGACTGTCACGGTCTGCCGATCGAATGGCGCATCGAGGAGCAGTACCGCAAGGCTGGCAAGGACAAGGATCAGGTTCCGCTGCTCCAGTTCCGTGCCGAATGCCGCCAGTATGCGGCGGAATGGGTGCAGAAGCAGGCCGAGGATTTCAAGCGCATCGGCGTGCAGGCGGAATGGACGAACCGTTATGTCACGATGGATTTTGGCTCCGAAGCCAAGATCGTGGACGAAATCGGCAAGTTTCTCCTGAACGGAAGCCTCTATCGCGGCCTGCGTCCCGTCATGTGGAGCCCGGTCGAAAAGACGGCGCTGGCCGAAGCCGAAATCGAATATCACGACATCGATTCCACGACGATTTTCGTGGCATTTCCCATCATCAAGGACCCGACGCCGGCGCATGCGCTGACCGGTGTCTCCGCCGTCATCTGGACCACGACGCCCTGGACCATTCCGGCCAACCGTGCGCTCGCCTACGGGCCGGACATCACCTACGTCGTCCTGCGTGTGGACGAGACGAACGAGAACAGTCTCGTCCCGCAGGGCGCGAAGCTCCTCATTGCGGAAGAACGGGTTGAGGCCTTCTGCGCGGAAACGGGCATCGTTGCGCACAACATCCTCTACACCCTGCCGGGAAGCGCGCTGAAAGGCGCGGTCTGCGCCCATCCGCTGCGCGGGCGGGGGTACGAATATGACGTCCCCATGCTGCCGGGGGATTTCGTTACGACCGACGCCGGTACGGGCCTTGTCCACATGGCTCCGTCCCACGGTCAGGATGACTTCCTGCTCTGCCGGGAATACGGCATCGAAGTCCCGGAACTGGTTCAGGATGACGGCCGCTACGCCCCGTGGGTGCCGCATCTGGAAGGGATCCATGTCTTCAAGGCGGCCGATCCGGTCTGCGACCTGCTGACGGAAGCGCGCCAGACCGCCGAACATGACGGCGCTCCTCCGACCGGCCTGATGGGACGCAGTACGGTCCGCCATTCCTATCCGCATTCCTGGCGGTCCAAGGCGCCGATCATCTTCCGTGCCACGCCGCAATGGTTCATCGCGATGGACGGACAGACGCATCTGCGGGAAAAAGCCCTGAGCGCGCTGGACAATGTGACGTTCGTGCCGGAAGCCGCGCGCCGCCGTCTGACCTCCATGATCGAACAGCGGCCCGACTGGTGCATTTCCCGCCAGCGCGCCTGGGGCGTGCCGATTGCCGTCTTCGTCGAGAAGCGGACGGGTGAGGTCCTGCGTGATGCCGCAGTCATGCAGCGCATCGTGGACGCTTTCCGCACGCATGGAGCTGACATCTGGTATTCCGCCGACCCGGCCACCTTTCTTGGCCCGGATCGCAATGCCGAGGATTACGAGCAGGTCTTTGACATCGTGGATGTCTGGTTCGAGAGCGGTTCCTCCCATCGCTTCGATCTGGGGCAGGAGGGACTGAACTTCCCGGCGGATGTCTATCTGGAAGGTTCGGACCAGCATCGCGGCTGGTTCCAGTCCTCCCTGCTGGAAAGCGTCGGTACGCTCGGTGTCGCGCCTTACAGGGCGCTGGTGACGAACGGGTTCGTGCTGGACGAGCAGGGCCGCAAGATGTCCAAATCCCTGGGCAATGTGGTCGCACCGAAGGATGTGACGGAAAAGCTCGGTGCGGACATCCTGCGCCTGTGGGTCCTGAATTCCGATACGAACGAAGACCTGCGCATTGGCAACGAGATCCTCAAGCAGCAGGGCGAACTATACCGTCGCCTGCGCAACACCCTGCGCTGGCTGCTGGGCGCTCTGGACGGATTCACGGAAGAAGAAGCCGTGCCTTATGCCGAGCTGCCTCCGCTGGAGCAGTACATCCTGCACCGCCTGTCCGAACTGCGGGGCCTGATCTCGCGTGCGGTTGAGACGCATCAGTGGGTTGGTGTCTATCCGGCGCTCCATGGATTCTGCACCACGGATCTGTCGGCGTTCTATTTCGACATCCGCAAGGATGCGATCTATTGCGATGCATTGTCCGATCCGACGCGCTGCGCTGCGCGGACGGTGCTGGATATCCTGCATCGCGCGCTCTGCACCTGGCTGGCGCCTGTGCTGGTCTTTACGGCGGAAGAAGCCTGGGGCGCGCGGTTTGGCGATGACGAGAGCGTTCATCTGGCCCAGTTCTTCGAGCCGCAAGCCGAATGGCTCAACCCGGAACTTGGCAACCACTGGGATGATATCCGGGCCTACCGCCGTCTGGTGACGACGGAATTGGAAACGGCCCGACGCAACGGGGTGATCGGATCGTCGCTGGAAGCCAGCGTCACGCTGCCCATGTCGCAGGAGGAAGCCGAGAAATTCGGTGTGGTGGACTGGGCGGAACTGCTCATCACCTCCCATGCCGAAATCGAGCTGCTGCCCGGTGAAACGGTGCATGGCGGTCCGCAGGTCGAACGCGCGCCGGGCCATAAATGTGCCCGGTGCTGGAAAGTCCTGCCGGATGTCGGCACGAACCCCGCGCATCCGGCGCTGTGCTGCCGCTGTGCGGACGTGGTGGACGGCTGATGGCGCCTGTCCGTTCCGACAGGGCCCGTCTGCGCCGTTCTGCGCTGGGGCTGCTTCTGCTGGTTCTGGTCCTTGGGTTGGATCAGGCCAGCAAGGACTGGATCCTGTATGTCTATCATCTGCCGGATCGCGGATCTGTTCCGATTCTGCCATTCCTGAACTTCACCATGGTCTGGAACCATGCCGTGACCTTCGGCATGTTCGGTGGGCTCGGTGCGCGGGGGCCGTGGGTGTTCTGCACGGTTTCACTGATTGCCGTCGTGCTCCTGCTCTGGACCATGACCCGGACGAAGCGTGTGCTGGTGGCCGGGGCCTGTGGCGCAATCGCGGGCGGGGCCATTGGCAACGTCATTGACCGCCTCCGTTACGGTGCCGTTGTGGACTTTCTGCATGCCCATGCCTTTGGCTGGTCCTGGTACGTTTTTAACGTTGCGGATTCGGGGATTGTCTGCGGCGTGGTGGTCTGGCTGATCGACTCTCTTCTGGCGGAGCGGCAGGCTGCGACGGGGCAGGGGCATTGAGGAACTTGCCCCCGCGCGATGCGGACTGTAGGAGTGTTCCATCATGACCGCGTCCCAGGGGCTCTCCATGCGTCGTTACCGTCTCTCTGCCGCCCGTCTCAGCGCCCGGATGGGTGTCGTTGCTTCTGTGGGGCTACTGCTTTCCGGCTGTTCCGGCAGCGATGTTTCGCGCGCCCTAGGGCTCCAGCGTTCCATGCCGGACGAATATACCGTCACCACGCGTGCACCACTTTCGATGCCGCCTTCGGAAAAGATGCAGCTTCCCGGCGCCGCCGATGCGCACCGTCCGGATGAAAGCCCCCGGATGCAGGCGCTCGAAACCCTGTCTCCCGATACGGCGGTGCATCCCAACGTGGGAAGCAACAGCCCCGGGCAGTCCGCTCTCGTCGGGCAGGTGGACAAGTCGGCGGAAGGGCCGAACAACGCCGAACTGGGCGCGGCTGATGCGGGCTTCGTGGACAACATTATGTTCTGGAAGGGCGGCTCCGCCGGTTCCGTCGTCGATGGGGACGCCGAAAACCGTCGTATCCGTGAGAATTCCGCCCTTGGACGCAATGCGGCCACCGGAGCGACGCCGACTGTCCGCAAGAAAGGCCGTGTCCTCGGCGTCTTCTGATCCCGGAAACGCTGTCTTCCATATCCGGCGTCTCTCAGGGATGCCGGCGGAACGATCTGCTGCCGTCCAGATCATGAAGGACCGTCATGTCTGAGACTTCTTCCCCCCGTTCCAGCATCCGTCGTCTTTCCGGGCATGTCATTGACCTGATCGCCGCAGGCGAGGTCATCGAGCGGCCAGCCGCAGCCCTGAAGGAACTGGTCGAGAACGCCATTGACGCGGGGGCGACGCGCATTTCCGTCGCACTCCGGGGTGGCGGAACGGATCGGATCGACGTCACCGACAATGGCTGCGGCATGACGCCCGCTGAGCTTGAACTGGCGGTCGAGCGTCACTGTACTTCCAAATTGCATGACGAGCATCTGGTCCAGATCCGCACGCTCGGCTTCCGGGGCGAGGCCCTGCCGTCCATCGGAGCGAGCGCCCGTCTTTCCATCACGTCCCGCACGCCGGACGCGGACACGGCCTGGTGCCTGAGGGTGGACGGCGGTGTCATCACGCCACCGCAGCCCGCATCCGGTCCGGCTGGCACGCGGATCGTCGTCACGGACCTGTTTTTCGCCACGCCCGCGCGCCGCAAGTTCCTCAAAAGTGCACGGGTGGAGGGTGGCCATGCCGAATCCGTGATGCGGCGTCTGGCCCTGTCCGCGCCGCATTGCGCCATGCGGGTGACGATGGATGACAGGCTCCTGTTCGATCTTCCGGAACAGAGCCCGATCGCCCGGACCGCCGCCATCCTGGATACGACGCCCGAAATGCTCCTGCTGCTGGACGAGCAGCGCGGCGCCGTGCGGCTGTCCGGTTTTGCCTGCGGACCGGCCCGGACGCGCGCCACCGGGGCCGGGCAGTTCATTCTCGTCAACAACCGCCCCGTCACGGATCCGATGCTCAGGACCGCCATTCGCGTGGCCTATCGTCCCGTGATCGAGCGGGGGCGTTTTCCCGTCATGGCGCTGCATCTGAAGGTCCCGCTGGAGCGGCTGGACGTGAACGTCCATCCCGCCAAGACGGAACTCCGTTTTGCCGATGAAGCAGAGGTCCGAAGTCTCGTGATCGGTGGTCTGGGGCGGGCGCTGGGGCATGGGTCCAGCAGGGGCGGCGGACTGCATGCCAGCTTTGGCAGTCGCCCGCGTCCCTCCATTGCCTATCCGCCCCGACCGGACAGGGCGGCCTTGGAAGAGCGTCTGCCGGCCTTTACGGCGGAGCAGGATGAACAAGACGGGACGCCTTTGCCTCCTGCGTCCTCGGCCATTTTCGTTTCGTCGGACGTCAGCCTGCCGCGCCGTGAGGGCTTTGCCGAGACGGATCAGGAATTTGCGCCTGCGGCCCGCGTCCCGCGCCAGCCTGAAGCGCTGGATGCCGCTTTTCCGCTGGGCGCTGCCATCGCACAAGTTTTCGACACCTACATTATCGCCGTGGCTCCGGACGGTGATCTCGTCCTCGTGGACCAGCATGCGGCCCATGAACGCCTGACGCATGAGCGCCTGCGCGCGCAGTACGCCAGCGGGCACCTTCGGTCACAGGCGCTTCTGCTGCCCGAGGTCGTGGATCTGCCGCGCCGGGAAGCCGAGGCGCTCCTGGCCTGCACGGAAGACCTCTCGAAACTGGGGATCGAACTGGAATCCTTCGGTCCGGGCAGCGTCCTGCTTCGTTCCGTGCCGGCCCTTCTGGGCACGAAGGACGTACAGGGGCTGCTGCGGGACATTGCGGATGAACTCGCGGATGATCCTGCCCTCGATGCAGGCAGTACGGACAGCTTTTCCCATCGTCTGGACGCAGTGATCGCGCGGATGGCCTGTCACGGCAGCATCAGGGCGGGCCGTCGGCTCAAGCCGGAAGAAATGGATGCCCTTCTGCGCGAAATGGAACGGACGCCACGCGCCAATACCTGTTCACACGGAAGGCCAACATGGCTGAAATTGACCCGTAATGAACTTGAACGCCTTTTTGGTCGCGTTAAATAACACAGAAGCTTGAAATACGGCTGAAGCATCCGTGTGCTAGATGCAGTGCCAATAACTTTGCCGGAAGGGATAGACAATAGTATGTCAGCGCCATCACGGGCAAACACAAAGGCCGAAAAAGCATCGTTTATTCATTCTTTACGGAATGTCGTTGGTAAAAGACATGTTCTGACCCGTCCGGGCGCTACGTACCGCTTCCGGAAAGGCTTCCGCTTCGGAATGGGGAACGTGCTTGCTGTCGTGCGCCCTGCCAACCTGATCGAACTGTGGCACACCGCCAGGCTCTGCGCGGAAAGTGACCGGATCATCATCATGCAGGCCGCCAATACCGGCCTGACAGGTGGTTCCACCCCGGATGGCAATGACTATGACCGGGACATCGTCATCATCAGCACAAACCGTCTTGATGGTATTCATCTGATTGGTGGCGGAAAACAGGTTGTCTGTCTGCCCGGCTCGACTTTGCATGACCTTGAAGAGAAACTGGCGAAGGTCGGACGCGAGCCGCATTCCGTCATCGGGTCGTCCTGTATCGGGGCTTCCGTTCTCGGCGGTGTCAGCAACAACTCGGGCGGCGCGCTCCTTCAGCGTGGTCCGGCCTATACGGAGATGGCGCTGTTCGGCCAGATGGGGGAGGACGGGAAACTCCAGCTCGTCAATCATCTGGGCATCCGGCTGACCGGCGAGCCGGAACAGATCCTTTCTGCTGTTCAGGAAGGTCGGCTGGTGGACAGCACCGTGGACTGGAACGCGGGCCGCGGTCACGACGCCAGCTACGCCACGCATGTGCGCGAGGTCGATGCCGACACGCCGGCCCGGTACAATGCCGATCCGCATCGCTGGTACGAGGCTTCGGGCTGTGCGGGCAAGCTGGTCGTGTTCGCCGTGCGGCTGGATACGTTCGAGGCGGCGAAGAACCCCGCGGTCTTCTACATCGGTACCAACAACACCAGCGACCTCGAAGACCTGCGCCGTCACATGCTGACGCATTTCGATGAGCTGCCGATCGCCGGCGAATACATCCATCGCGATGCGTTCAATATTGCGGAGGAATATGGCAAGGATACTTTTGCCGTTATCCGCTATTTCGGCACGCGCTATCTGCCGATGTTCTTCAGCATGAAGTCCCGTTTCGATGTACTGGCGCAGCGTCTGCCGCTCATTCCCAGTCATTTCAGTGATCTGGCGATGCAGTTCTTCAGCCGCTTCCTGCCCAAGCAGCTTCCGAAGCGGATGTGTGACTACCGGGACCGCTTCGAGCACCATCTGATGCTCAAGGTTGCCGCTGATCTGACGGATGAAACCCGCCAGTATCTGACCGAATGGGCCTCCAGCACGGGCGGGGAGTTTTTCGAATGTATGCCGGATGAAGGCAAGCGTGCGTTCCTGCACCGTTTTGCCGCCGCTGGCGCCGCCGTCCGTTACCGTGCGGTCCATACAAAAACGGCCGAAGACATTGTGGCGCTCGACGTGGCTCTGCGCCGGAATGACCGGGACTGGTTCGAGACCCTTCCGGAAGATATCCAAGACAAGCTCATCGTCAATCTCTATTATGGCCACTTCTTCTGCCACGTAATGCACCAGGATTACGTGGTGAAGAAAGGCTTCAGCGCCATGGAGGTTGAACATTCCATGCTGCCGGGTCTGGACGCCCGTGGGGCGCGCTACCCGGCGGAGCACAACGTCGGTCATCTCTACAAGGCGCCGGACGAGATGATTGCGCATTATCGCAGTCTAGATCCGTGCAACTGCTTCAATCCGGGGATCGGCATTTCCACCAAGAAGCGCAACTGGGTGGCGGAGAGCGTCTGACCCGCTCCCGCGTTCTTCGCGTCAGAAGGAGGCGGTCAGGTTCATGTTGAACGACCGCCCCATGCCCGGCAACGGCCCCAGAATACCCGTCGCGTCATAATCGCCCAGTGAGAGGCCGCCGAGCGGCAGGTAATATTTCTGGTTCAGCACATTGGCCAGTTCCGCATTGAGCGTGAAATACCGCCATTTGTAGCTTCCTCCCAGACCCAGAAGAGCATAGCCGGGCGTGCGCGGTTCATTGCGCAGCCAGTCCACCGTGCTTTTGGATTTCACCAGCGTGACCTCCACGCGGCCGGTCCAGTTCTCATAGGTCTCATGCACGCCGATGACACCATTTGTTGGCATCTGATGGTACAGGCCGGAATGCGTGACCAGATCCTGGCCCCGCACCCAGTTGACGTTCCCGACCAGTTCTCCCCGTCCGAAGGCCTTCGTCTCCCAGAGCCGGAGGGCGCCCGACGCATTGATGCCATAGCTCTGGGCATTGTGATTGACGAAGCGGAGCATGGACAGGCCGTTCGAGAAGCTCCCGATCCGGCGGACGTTTATGTAGTTGTGGGTGTAGGTGTAATAGGGCTGGATCTTCACGTCCCACCGCTTCGCAGGGGTAGGATCATGCCAGTTGATCGTCACGCTGGCGGTATTGGCGACTTCCGGCGTCAGGTTGAGGTTGCCCACATACCCGTTTCCGTCGCCGAACCACCCGATCATGCGTGTGGACATGCTGCCCATGCCCCAGGCATAGCGCTCATACAGGTTCGGGGAACGTGTCTTGCGGGCATAGCCGCCCTCGATGGTCAGGCTGTCGAGCGGATGCCAGCGGCCGGTGGCCGTGACGTCGAAATTCACATCCGTCCGTGCGCGTGATGCCGCGTTGAATGCTTTTGCCGCCATGGTGTCGGCCATGGACATCATGCCTGTCCAGGAATAGGGCGCGACCTGCCCCGTATTCATCATGACCAGATCACTGCGAAATCCGAGCTGCGTCGAAAAGCGGGGGAGCCACTGTGCGTCCCATTCCGCGTAATGACCCAGACGGTCCCGGTGGCCGTTATTGATGTTGTGGAAGGTTCCCGGCCCCATCATCATGCTGCCCTGAAGGGGCGGCCACCAGTCATTCAGGCCGTTATGATCAAAGGAACTGCCGAGGGTCAGCTTATGTTTCAGACCCAGCGGAATGGTGGCTTTCAGGGCATATCCCGCCGTCCGCTCATCCGTGTTCATGGGCATACCGGTCGTGGCGGAGTGGCCGCCCTTGTCATCCAGCATATCCATGACATGCGAGACACGCTGCCAGAAGCCACGAGCTTCCAGCGTGCCCCAGTTGAAATCCCCCTTGTATTTCCCGTTCAGGAAGGTGGAGCGGTTGTTCGTCATGTCCATGTACTGGTTGGGAAACCCCTCGTAAGGGATGTCCTGCTGACCGAAGGTCAGGGCCAGAAGGTGATTGGCCTTCTTTACTCCCAGTGTGACGGCATGGTTGAAGCTCAGGTAATCCGTTGAACGCACCTGCTGGTCGTTCCCGCCCGAACGGTAGTCGCTGGCATGGGAATAGGAGGCGGTGTAACGCAGGCTGAGCGTGTCATTCGCAACGGTCAGGGAGCCGGAGGCGCCGGAGCCACCGCCATTGCTGCGATAATCACCCCGCACGTGGCCGGTGACGAGGATATTGCCGCTCTGGGCGAATTGCGGGTCCCTGCGTTCGATCTGGACCGTGCCGCCCGTGCTGTCACCGCCAATGCTGACCGGGGTGATCCCCGCAATGGCGACCGCTTTGGAAACACTGTCCGGGTCCACATAGGACATGGCGGGGTTCATGTGGTTGGGGCAGGCGGCGGCGATCCGCATTCCGTCCACTTCCGTCGCCACGCGGTCATCCGCCATCCCGTTCAGGACGGGCAGGGCGGACACTCCTCCTGCCGAATAGGTGCTGTATCCCAGCGACTGGTCTAGCAGATGCGCGGTATCGGCGCTTGTGGTCTGGGGATGGTGCACGCCGGTGACGGTCAGCTGTTCGGCGGCTGTCGCTTCCACATCCGTTGTGGAAGTCTGTGCAGTCTGTGGTGTGGATACGCTCTGGGCCGCAGCCAGAACAGGCAGCGCGCATCCCACGATGAAAACGGACATGGCGTGCAGGCGACGCCAGCCCTCGGCTCTGGAAACCGGGATCATGATCCATTGTCCTCAGCGGTGCTGAAAGAACCGGCCAAGGCGGATCATCTCCCGGTGCGCACGGATTTCTCCTGTAAAAAGGGGAAAAGCACGTGCCGGTGACGATCCTGCCGCAGCCGGAAAGACGTTCGTTCAGACGGCGAGGGGCGGACCGCGAGAGGGTGGAAGAAAACGTGCGGTGGCAGGCGGCGCACGTGGAGAACCGGGACGGCTCTGTCGGGACTGTATGATGAGCCCGGCACCGGGAATAACGGGCAGGACCGTCAGGATAACTGCCAGAAGTTCCAGCAGGGGGCAGAGCGGGCAGGCGCCGTCAGGGGAATGGACGTGATGATGATGACCCATCATGTGATGATGACCCATCATGTGATGATGACCCATCATGTGATGATGGGAGGCTCTCATCATCCCGGAACTGCTCATGCCCGGTGCGATGTCGATGCCCGTCAGGCGCTCGATGGTTGCCCGGGGTGCTTCTCCCGGATAGGCGCAGCCCTGAAGAACGAGCTGCCCCAGAAAACCCGCCAGAATCAGAACGACAAGAGCCAGCACGCTGGCTGGTGACCGTCTGTTCGGAAAGTGGGACGTGCGGGACATGACCGGCGCATCAGACGTCCGCGCCAGTCTCCGGTCAAGAGGGAGAAATAGGGGCGGGGCGTATTTTCCGCCAGTTTTCGGCTGGTGAGGATTTAGAAAAGCGGGTCTGTCAGTGATCGCCGGCTCTGGGCAAGAGAAGCGTCGGGACCGGAGCATCCGTTTCGGTAGGGAATGCCCTGAGTCCGCTTGATGCGGGTCACGGCGGCGTCCGGCCAGTCTGTTCTCAAGGGGCCGCGTTTAATGCGCTGTGGTTTTTTTCCGTCCCGTCAGCACGTTCCCGGCTGAGGCCACGACAATGCACAGGACACCCAGCCACCGCGAGGCGGAGAGCGCTTCGTGCAGGAAGACGAACCCGGAAACTGCGCCCAGCATCGGTTCCATGCTGAGGAGGATGCCCAGATCACGGGGTGTCAGGCGGCGCATGGCCATCATGTCGAGGATATAGGGCACCGCCGAGGACAGGACTGCCACGCTCAGCGCCTCACCCCCCTGCCAGGGATGATGGACAACAGCCGGGAGGACGGGAATCAGGCAGGGCAGCAACAGGATGCCCGCCGTCGTCATGCCAAGCGTGGTGGCGACAGGGGCGGGAAACATGTTCCCCATCCGGGTCCCGGTCAGGATATAGATGATCCATCCGCATCCACTGAGCAGAGCCGCGGCGATCCCGAACAGGTCGAGGGAATGAAACCCTCCGGTGGCTGCGCCTTCCGGGCGGAGCAGCAGGTACAGCCCTGCAATCACGAACAGCGTCCAGCACAGATCCAGCCATCGGCGTGATCCCGTGAGGGCAAGGGTCAGGGGGCCTGTGAATTCCAGCGCCACCACGATCCCCAGCGGCAGCCGGACCAGCGCGACATAAAAGCAGAAATTCATGATCGCCACGGATGCGCCGTAAGGGATCAGCAATTTAAGGCGTTCGGTCGTCAGCGTGCCCCGCGTGGGCCGCCAGATGCAGAGCAGGATGACAGCGGCCAGACACACGCGCAGCCCGACCATGCCCGTTGGGCCGAAATACGGGAACAGACCCTTGGCCAGCGAAGCTCCGATCTGGAAGGAGGAAATCCCTCCGATCAGGCAACCGACCGCTTTCAGCTGGTCATGACGTTCATGGGGCTGGACAGTGCTGTTCACACTCAGACGTCGAGCATCTCATCAACGGAACGGGCATGTTCCTGAATGAACCGGAAGCGCAGTTCCGGCCGCCGTCCCATCAGGCTTTCCACGCGTTCGCTGGTGGCCAGCCGGTCTTCGGGCGGCGCGATGACGCGCAGCAGCGTCCGTCGCGCAGGGTCCATCGTCGTTTCCTTGAGGTCCTTCACCGGCATTTCGCCCAGCCCCTTGAAGCGGGACACCTCGACTTTCGCATTCGGCTTGAAATCTGTCCGGATGCGGCGCTCGCGGTCATTGTCGTCCATCGCATAGATCGTTTTCGGTCCATGGGTGAGACGATAGAGCGGCGGCTGTGCGAGATGGAGATGTCCGCGCCGGATCAGTTCCGGCATTTCGCGATAGAAGAACGTCATCAGCAGGGACGCGATATGGGCGCCGTCCACGTCCGCATCGGTCATGATGATGACGCGGCCATAACGCAGCTTCTCGATGTCGAAGGTCGATCCCAGACCGCAGCCCAAGGCTTCCGTGAGGTCGCGCAGCTCCTGATTCGCGCGCAGCTTGTCCGTGGTGGCGGAGGCGACATTCAGGATCTTGCCCCGCAGCGGCAGGACGGCCTGCGTTTCGCGGTCACGGGCCTGCCGGGCCGATCCGCCAGCCGATTCGCCTTCCACGAGGAAGATTTCCGTCTCCGAGGCGTTCTCGCGCGTGCAGTCCGTCAGCTTGCCGGGCAGGCGCAGCTTGCGCGTTGCGCTCTTGCGGGCGGTTTCCTTGACCTCGCGGCGGCGCAGGCGTTCTTCCGCCCGTTCCACCATGAACGCCAGAAGGTTGTCCGCCTGTTGCGGATTGCCGCCCAGCCAGTGATCCGTCCGGTCGCGCAGGGCGCCTTCCACGAGGCGGGAGGCTTCCTGCGAGGTCAGCTTGTCCTTGGTCTGGCCCTGGAACTGTGGATCGCGGATGAAGACGGACAGCTTGGCCGCCACGGAGCCCAGCACGTCCTCGGCCGTGATCGCGCCTGCGCGCTTGACCTTGCGCTGATCGCCCCAGGCGCGGAAACCCTTCACCAGTGCCGCCCGGAAGCCCGCCTCATGCGTGCCACCCTGGGGCGTGGGAATCGTGTTGCAATAGGATGTGAGGGAAGCGGTCCCGCTTTCAAGGAAAGCGACCGCCCATTCCACGCGCCCACCCGTACGGCCATCCGCCGCTACGGGCAGATCTGCCGTCCCGGCCCAGACAGGAGCCAGAAGGGCCGGATCGGCGCCGAGTTCAGCGTTGAGTGCATCTTCCAGTCCGTTGGGGAACTGGATGGTCGCTTCGGTCGGGGTTTCGTCGCCGGCCTTGATCAGTTCAGGATTGCAGCGCCACTGGATGGTGACCCCGCGGAACAGGGCCGCCTTGGAACAGCACATCCGGTAAAGTCGGGCCGGAGAAAAGTGATGGCTTCCGAAGATTTCCGGGTCCGGTGTAAAGCGCACGGTGGTGCCCCGGCGGTTGGGCGCGTTGCCGATCGCCGCCAGTGCGGCGACAGGCGCACCCCGGACGAAATTCTGCCGGTAAAGCGTGCGATCCCGCGCGACTTCCACTTCCAGCTTTTCGGACAGGGCATTGACGACGGAACTGCCGACGCCGTGCAGTCCGCCGGATGTGTCATAGGCCTTGCCGGAAAACTTGCCACCGGCATGAAGCGTGGTGAAAATGACTTCCAAGGCGGATTTGTCGGGAAATTTGGGATGAGGGTCCGTCGGGATGCCGCGACCGTTATCGCGCACCATGAGCGTGCGCGGGCCTTCCAGCCGCACCTCGATGCTGCTGGCATGGCCTGCCACGGCTTCATCCATGGCATTGTCGAGGATTTCGGAGGCCAGATGATGATAGGCGGTATCATCCGTGCCGCCGATATACATGCCGGGACGGCGCCGGACAGGCTCAAGCCCTTCCAGCACCTCGATATCGTGGGCTCCGTATTCGGCCTCGCCGCCCGCTCTGGCGCGGGTGGCCTTGCCTCCGGGTTTGCCCGTCTTGCCTGACTCGAACAGATCGCTCATGTCTGCGTTGTCGCCGCCCCATCACGGAACGTCAAGCGAACGCTGCGGGACAGGGCGACTCTTCCGGTTTCAGGCGCGGTGAAGATGGCGCGACGTGCTGGAAGAACGGCGTGTCGCGGTGCTGCCATGACGCGAATGACGGTCCACACCGCCCGGTGCTTCGCAGCTTTCGTAGGATGCAGGCTGAGCCACGTCCTTTGCTTCGGCGTAGTGAGCCAGATCGGAGCTTGTTTCCAGCGCGTCGATCTCGTCGAACATCGCTTCGCGCTGCTGGCAGAAGACCGTGCCGGATTTCAGGCCGCCAAGGGACTGAATGTCAGCCAGCTGGGTGATGTAATCATCACGTTCGGCCTGCGCGCGGCGGCCATAGGTCGTACGGAAATAGCCATCGAGACGCTTTTCCGCATCCAGAAGGGCCGGGCGGAACTTCGCAACAAAGGCATTGTACCGGTCCTGCGCCTTGCAGGAGAGGGCCGTCACCATCAGTTCGGATTTCAGGCCCTGAACGTCAAAGGCTTCATGTGCCGGCGAGTTGCCGCATTGTGCAGCCTGCGCGTTCACAGGCGCGGCGGCGGCCAGAAGCGTGGAAAAAGTGAACCCGGCAGCGGCCAGGCGCGTAAAGGAAGAACGGAAGATCGACAGCATCGACAGACTCCAGAAGGCCGGAACGGCCACCCACATACAGATCAGCGGATCACCCATGGGCCAGAACCCGCAACCGGGTGATTCCCCATGTGAGAAAGGTGCAGCAAGCACTTAAGGTGCAACATAATTTCGTGGCGGAAAATGGGCGTAGCACAGTTCAAAGGCAATTTATTCCCCTTCGGGCAGAAAATGCCCTCAAACGGAGTCTCCGGACGCCGCACAGGCTTTCGTCCCGTCGCGTCCTGTTCTACATGCGAACGTCTGTCTGCCGCGGAACACGCGGCTTGTCCTGTCACGCTGCGTTGGAGTTGACCGTGCGTCTGCGAGGTTCCGCGATTATCCTAGGCTCGGCATTCGCCGTGTCGCTGCTTCTTTCCGGTTGTGCCCAGAAGCCGATCGTTCAGCGTTCCGTTGCCCCGAATCCTTTCGGTTACCAGAAGGTCTCCGCCGTCTGTCGGGTGTCTCCCGTCACGAGGGCGCCGGATGGCACGATGCACGTCAACATGACGGTTCGCAGCGATGACGGGCTGTGTTCCATTGCTGTCCAGAAGCCTCTCCCCATGGGAGGGAGCTATACCTCTTTCGGCGTCGATCCGGCGCCCGAACACGGCAAGGCCTTCCTCTACAACTACGATGGCCATACCTATGTGAATTATACGCCGGCCACGGCCTATGCCGGCACGGACACGTTCACGGCGGAACTGATTCCCGGCAATGGCGGCAAGCGCGAGCACCTCGTCATCACGGCGACGGTGGACGCAACCGGTGTCGTAGTGGCACGCCCCGCTCCGGTTGCGACGCCCGCTCCGGTAGCCTCAACCTCTACGAAAAAGACGAAGACGACCACTCGGCGTCGTACAACAACGCCCCGCCACCACTGATTCCCGGCGGCTCCGGAGAAACGGGCAGGGAGCAATCCCTGCCCGTTTTTTGTGTGCAAGGCATGAAAAAACCGGCCTTTCTGAACGAAAAGCCGGTTGGAACGGGCGTGGAAAAGAAAAGGCGTTTTACTTGAAGTCGATTTCCACGCGCCGGTTCTGCGGCTCGCGTGTGTCTGCCGCGGTCACGACAAGCGGGTGCTCTTCGCCAAAACCCTGCGTCGTGATCAGGCCGGATGCCACGCCATCGCGGATCAGTTCGGCCCTGACGGTTTCAGCCCGGCGCTGCGAAAGGGCGAGATTATAGGCTTTCCCGCGTTCGCCCGGATGCGCGGCGGAATTGTCCGTGTAGCCATTGATCTGGATATGGGTGACCTGCACGGAGGTCGAGTTCCTGGCTGCCGTTTCCACGATGGCCCGTGCCCGTTCCGTCAGATCTGCCGAGTCCCAGTCGAAGAAGACCAGATAGCTGCGGGTGGGTGAGGGGGCGGGAATCGGCATTGGCGCTGCATGTGGCTTCGGCGGCGGAGGCGCGGGATCGAACTCGTAACGCAGTCCCAGCATCAGGGAATGGTTGAAGTCGGTCCGTGTGTCCCGGTTTCCGTCAGAGAAGCCGGATTCCTTCGTCTGGTCCCAGCCGCCATAGACGCCGTTGGCCGTGGCGTGATGACCGTTCGGACCCAGCATCGTGTAGAAACGGTATTCCGCCGTCGCGGACAGACCCGGAGCACGCGGAATGGGGAAAGAGAGGCCGAACATGCCCTGATAGGCAAAATTCCCGGCCGTCCCGCCAACATGCTGGCTGAACGTGTTGTTCCGTCCATATACATAGGTATTCATGTGCTGCCAGCCGTAACCGATACCTGCACCAAAATACGGGAACACGTAGCGGGAGCCGATATCCAGATCGAACAGCGCATTGGCCATGATGCCGGACTGCTGCTGCCGTCCGCCGGTTGACGAGGGAAACTGGGAGCTGCGGAACTGCTGGAGGCGGTTGTTACGGTAATTTCCCTCGACTTCCACGCGGAAGCCGTTTCCCAGTCCCCAGCCGATGGCTCCGAGTCCGGTCACGCCGGCCTGATAATGGTCACGTCCGCTGGGAAAGACGGGAGAGAGCCGAACGGTCTGATCCTGGTTGAAGCTGGCACCGCCCTCACCAGAGACATAAAGCCCCTTCACTGGCTGCGCCTGTGCCATTCCCATGATCAGCATCGATACGCCGGTAGTGAACCCAGCCCGGACAAGCCAGGTCCGCACAACGGATCGTTGCATCATGTCATTTCTCTCCAACCAACCCAATCTGTTTGTCTTCTTGCCGAAAGATCGAGTGATGGCAACGCATCCCGGGCCGGAATAGCCCTTTGGGAAGTTTTCTTTTCAGTATGTTCGTCGCCGGGTGTGACTTCATACCCACAGTTTACCCGATTTCGTCGAGATCAAGTCGGCGTGATCCCAGCGTTCTTTCAACAGGGTGCGAGATGTCCTTCATCTCCAGTTCGATGATCCACAGATCGGGGTCATACTGCTTCTGACGCGCGAGGTAGGCCTCAAGGGACGGCCCGTCCGTAACGTTGGCGCGCTCCCAGTGCGACCCGTCTTCGCGCAAGGCACCCACATGCCCGGCTCGGTCCGAGAGGACGAACAGGACCGCGCCGGCGTCCTCGTCCCCTTTCTTGAGGACCATGGCCGCTGTATCGCCGTCCGACGAGATGCGCCGCATCACGGCGCGCACCCAGAGACCTGTTTTCAGTCGTGCGCCCATGACGTTTTCCATCCTGTCTGTAGTTTAATGAAGAGGAGCACTGTTTTCATCCGGTACGGCCTCGATGGCCGCTTTGTAGGCAACCGGGGAAGACAACAGGGCCCGCGCGGTGTCCATGTCCAGATCCGATCCGATGGATGCAGGGCAGTGTTTGCGGATTTCCAGGATTTTCGAGACCGGAACGGGATACCGCGCCGCTCTCGCCATCTGTACCGCTTCCGCCTGCGGGGCGGTTCCATGGGCGAGGGCTGTCATCTGCCCCTGAAGGTCATCTGCTCCGCGCGAGGTGCAGACCTGTGGCATGACGCCGAGACCTTGGATCGGCCAGCCGAGGGGTGCCTGGTTGCGGCTCCAGGTTACGAACAGTTCCCCGCCATTCGGCATCTGCCCGATCACTTGGACCAGCCCCTTGCCCAGTGTTTCGCTGCCGATGACGACGGCGCGACGGTGATCAGCCAAGGCGGCGGCTAGGATTTCGGCGGCACTGGCTGTGCGGCCATCCACGAGAATGACGACTGGGGCTCCATTGGTCATGTCTCCACCCTGAACTGCCCAGATGTGATTGGCCAGAGGGTCCCGCCCATGCGTGGTGACAGCCACGCCATGATCCAGCAGCAGGGCTGCCGTCGTGACGGCCTGTTGCAGTACGCCGCCCCTGTCGCCCCGCAGGTCGATGATGAGACCTGCCAGATGTTTGTTCTGCCCGGTTTCCAGACCGGGAGTCTTTGGCTGGCCTGCCGCCAGATCGTCCATGATTTGATCAAGATACTGGCTCATCTCCTCGGCGGTCTGGGTCGAGAAGGAAGTGATGCGCAGTAGTGTGAACGGACCGAGGGTGGAGGCGAACACCGTCTCCGGCGGGACCTGAAGACGCGGCAGTTTCAGCACGGCCGGGCGGTGGCCCCGGCTCGCCAGCGTCAGCGAGACCGTGCTGTGTTCATCTCCGGCCAGCCAGCCCTGTACGGTGGTGGTCGACTGGCCGCGCGTCGAACGCCCGTTGACGGAAATCAGACGCTGTCCTGCATCCACTCCCGCTTCCCAGGCAGGGCCGTTCGCATTGACGGCCGTGATGACGATGGAACGTCCGTCCTGACCCAGTGTCAGGCCGATGGTGCCGCTGCTGCCGGTGCGTCTTGTCCGGTCCGCTCCCGCTGGAGACGGGCCCAGATAACGGGAATAGGGATCAAGATGATTGAACAGTTCGTCAAAAAAACCCTGAAGCAGGGCGTCACTTCCCGCCTGACGAATGGTCGGAGAGTGGTCCCATGCCGTCTGCATGGCCAGGGTGACGAGGTCGGCCCAGGCGTTACGGTCATTTTCCGCCGGGAATGGTCTTTTCAGAAGAAGTGTCTGTCCCCGCATGACAGTCAGCATGGTGGCGGGCGGCTCTCCGCTCTGCGGATGATCCGGAGAATCCGTGACCGAGATGGCGGGATCGATCGCGGTCAGACCATCCAGTCCCCACAGGCAGAAATCCTGAAAGGAGTGGGCTTCCAGTGTGCGCGGCGCCAGAAAACCGAGTGCCGCCACCAGGACGTCCCGTGTCATGCCGTGTGAAAAAGCGGGACTGTCCGCAGGAGCGGGAGATGTGGCCGTGGCTCCGTCTTGTGCTCGCACGTCTCCACCCGCGGAAGACAGCGCCAGCACCAGAAGGCAGAAAACCAGAAGAGGGCGACAGGCCGACCCGCGGAAACGCGGCGGGAACAGGGTCGTAGGGCGGGTAGCGTGACGCAAGACAGGGTCCTTGAAGGACTGGTGGAGAGAAGCCTTTTTTGGGACCACCATGTGACCACGCCACAAACTTCGACCACGGTAAAGACATAATATGGTCGACAATGTTGGGTCGGCAGTACCCTCTGACAACACTGCCGGCCCCCTTTATCCGATCAACTTCCGGATGAAGGCTTGGCTGATGTTTTACGCGCCCGGGGCGCTGCGGTTGTGGCTTTGGCTGTTTTTTTTACAGTCGTGCGCCGCGTGGTTTTCTTCGGAGCCTCGTCTTTTGGCTCTTCCGCCGCCTTCTTTGCTTTTGTCGTTTTTGTGGATGCTTTCTTGGCCGTGGCTTTTTTGGCTCCGCCCTTCAGGGGTTTGCCCTTTTCGGCCAGAAGCGCCACGGCTTCGTCCAGCGTTACGTCATCCATGGCCCGGTCCCGCGGGAGGGTGGCGATCATCTGGCCATGCTGGACATAGGGACCAAACCGTCCCTTGCGCACCATGACCGGTTCACCATCCTTCGGATGTGCGCCCAGCGTACGGATGGAGGCAAGCTTCTTGGCAAGACTGTCAACGGCCCGGTTCAGCCCGACGGTCAGGACATCATCGTCCTTGTCCAGCGTGCCATAGATGGCGCCCATCTTCACGTAAGGGCCGAACCGGCCCAGACCGGCCTCGATCTTCTCGCCTGTTTCGGGATGAATTCCTACCACGCGCGGCAGCGACAGCAGCCCGAGCGCCTGTTCAAGCGTCAGGGAATTGCCGTCCACGCCCTTGGGAATGGTGGTGCGTTTCGGCTTGGCTTTCTTGTCTTCCGGGTTGGGCTCGCCCTTCTGGATGTAAAGACCGTAAGGCCCGCGGCGGATGGTGATGTCCTCGCCTGTCTCCGGATCCTGCCCCAGAACTTTCGGCCCGTCATTCAGCCCTTCCGTATCGCCTTCCTCGGCGACGAGACGCCGTGTGAACTGGCAGGTGGGATAGTTGGAGCAGCCGATGAAGGCACCGAACTTGCCCAGGCGCAGGCCCAGACGGCCCGTCCCGCAGGCCGTGCACTGACGCGGATCGCTCCCGTCAGAACGAGGCGGGAAGAAATGCGGCCCGAGATCCTCATCCAGCGCGTCAATGACGTCCGAGATCTTGAGATCCTTGGTCTGGGCGACGGCTGCGGAAAAATCCTGCCAGAACGCCGCCATGACATCGTGCCAGTCCGCCCGGCCACCTGAAATGTCATCAAGCTGTTCTTCAAGGGAGGCGGTAAAACCGCTATCGACATACCGTTCGAAGAACGAGGTCAAGAAGGCTGTGACAAGGCGCCCGCGATCCTCGGGGATGAAACGCCGGGCTTCCAGCCGGACATAGTTCCGATCCCGCAGGACGCTGAGAATCGAGGCATAGGTCGAGGGGCGGCCAATACCGATCTCTTCCATTTTCTTGACAAGGGAAGCTTCGGAATAGCGCGGCGGAGGCTGTGTGAAATGCTGCTCGGCCTCGACCTCACCGGTCGTCAGGCGGTCGCCTTCCTTCATGGGCGGAAGGAGCCTGCCGTCTTCATCGTCGCTGCGACTGTCGTCACGGCCTTCAATGTAGAGTTTCAGGAAGCCATCAAAGGCAATGGTCGATCCCGTGGCCCGCAGCAGGATACGGCCGCTTGCATCCGCCAGTGTGACGGCAACCTGGTCCAGCTCGGCGGACTGCATCTGCGAGGCGACGGAGCGTTTCCAGATCAGTTCGTAGAGTTTCTTCTGTTCCGGGGACAGGGCATGGCCAACTTTCTGGGGTGTGCGGAACACGTCCGTCGGGCGGATGGCCTCATGGGCTTCCTGCGCGTTCTTGGCCTTCGTGGAATAGGTGCGCGGATAATCCGGGACGTAATCATCCCCGAACGCCTTGCCGATATGGCCCCGGATGGCGCCGACGGCTTCCTTGGCCATCGTCACGCCATCGGTTCGCATATAGGTGATGAGACCGATCGTCTCACCGCCCAGATCCACACCTTCATAAAGCTGCTGGGCGGTGCGCATGGTGGTCTGCGCACTCATGCCCAGTTTGCGGGAGGCTTCCTGCTGGAGGGTGGAGGTCGTGAAGGGCGGAGGCGGGTTGCGCTTGACGCGCTTGCGCTCGACGGAGCGGACGGTGAACTGCCCGGCCCGGACCGTATCCCGTGCGGCAAAAGCCAGTTCTTCGCTGTTGAGGTCGAACTGGTCGAGCTTGTTGCCGTCCAGATGTGTCAGGCGTGCCTGGAACGCGGCGTTGCCCGGCGTTGTGAACCCGGCGGCAACTGTCCAGTATTCGCGCGGACGAAATACCTCGATTTCCGCTTCCCGCTCGCAGATCAGACGCAGGGCGACAGACTGCACACGGCCTGCGCTGCGGCTGCCAGGCAGTTTGCGCCACAGAACGGGCGAGAGCGTGAAGCCAACGAGGTAATCCAGCGCCCGGCGCGCCAGATAGGCGTCGATCAGCGGACGATCGAGATTGCGCGGCTCCGCCATGGCTGTCTGGACGGCGGATTTCGTGATTTCGTTGAAGGTGACGCGATGGACGTCGATGTTCTTCAGGAGCTTCTTTTCTTCCAGAACGCTGCGGACATGCCAGGAAATGGCTTCGCCCTCACGATCCGGGTCAGTCGCGAGATAGAGGTTCTTTGCCCCCTTGAGCGCCTTGGCGATGGCGGACATCTGCCGCGCGCCACGCTCATCCGTCTGCCAGACCATGGCGAAGTTTTCGTCCGGGCGCACGCTCCCGTCCTTGGGCGGAAGGTCCCGCACATGACCGAACGACGCGAGAACTGTGTACCCGCTGCCCAGATACTTGTTGATCGTCTTGGCCTTGGCCGGGCTTTCGACCACCACAACGTCTGTCATTGCCACTCCGGTTTCCGCGTCGCTTTTCCAGTCGGCAGTAACGCAACGCGCCCGCCGGGCACGAACTCCACAACACCACCGAGCTCAAGTTCGGTGAGGACGGAGAGGACTGCCGAAACGGAGAACTGGCAGCGGCGCACCACCTCGTCAACCGCTATGGCTGTAACAGAAAGCAGGGGCCGGACTTTTTCCAGTACGAGATCCGGGTCCGTCCAGGCCTCCGGTTCAGCATTTTTCCAGAGGGCCTGGGGTTCGGAAAAGCCGGAGAAAAGCGGTTTCCCGGCATCTCCGTTCTGCCATGGTTCCGATTTTCGGGGTGGAAGAACGGTCGGCAGGACGGTCAGGATGTCATGCAGATTTTCCGTCAGGACCGCGACGTGCTGGCGGAGCAGGTCGTTCCCGCCATGAGAGCGAGGATCAAGCGGAGAACCGGGCACGGCAAAGACATCACGATCATAGGAGCCGGCCAGTTTTGCCGTGATGAGCGTGCCTGAACGCAGGGAGGCTTCCACCACGAGACAGCCAAGGGAAATCCCCGCAATCAGTCGGTTCCGCCTGGGAAAATGCCGGGCCTGTGGCGCCGTACCCAGCAGGGCTTCTGTCACCAGGCAGTCGCGCTCGGCAATTTCGGCCTGGAGCCAGGCATTCTCGGGCGGATAGACGTGATCCAGTCCGCCGGCCACGGCGGCGGCGGTCAGTCCGGTGGATAACGCGGCGGCATGAGCCGCCGAGTCGATACCCCGTGCCAGCCCCGATACGACGCAGACGCCGGCATGGGCCAGTTCCGCCGACAGGCTCTCCGCCATGCGGAGGCCTGCGCCCGAGGCGTTCCGTGCCCCCACGACGCCAACGGCGCGCATGGAAAGCCGGGCGGGATTTCCCAGCGTGAAAAGCACTGCCGGAGCGTCGGGAATATGCGCCAGAAGGTGAGGATAATCCGGCTCGCCCCGCAAAAGCATCCGGCCGCCCAGTTTTTCAAGGGCGGCAAGCTCGTCCGCCATCCGTGTCCGGGACGGGATGTCAGGAGGTGCTGCGCGTCCTGCACGGCGCATTCTTTCCGGCAGGGCCTCCAGCGTCCTGTCCGCCGTTCCATACTGTTCGAGGAGACGTGCGAAACTCACCGGACCGCCACCCGGCGTTTTCGCCAGTCGCAGGGTGTCGAGTCGGACGGTCGGAGAAAGAGGGGAGAAGCACGCGGTCATCCGTCGCGTTTACCCCGTATTCGTTAAGGAACGCTTAAAAATGCGGCCTACTGATGCCGCTGTGGCGGTCCGTCAATATTGACGGAAGGTTCCCGTCCCGCCAGTAGGCGGGCGATATTGCTGTAATGGCGGACCCAGATCAGCAGCGACAGCAGCAGCGTCGCAATCGGAAGCGGGGAATGGAAAGGCTGTTCCGACAGGGGTGCCATCAGGATAGGAGCGGCCACGAAAGCCGCCAGCGCTCCGGCCGATGAAATATGGCTCAGCCGCGCCACGGCCAGCCAGATGATGCAGCAGGCCAGTCCGACAGGCCAGCACAGCACCCAGATCGTACCGAGCCCTGTGGCAACTCCCTTTCCACCCCGGAAGCCGAGCCAGACGGGAAAACAGTGCCCGACCACAACCGCGATGGCCGCAACGCCCATCGCGAGGTGGGTCTGCACGGGACAGAACCGGACAGCGATCAGGACCGCCAGCGCCCCTTTGAGGGCGTCCAACAGCAGGGTAGCGGCGGCAACGCCCTTGCGGCCCGTGCGCAGAACATTGGTGGCTCCGATATTGCCCGAGCCGACCTTGCGGATGTCTCCGCCGCCACAAAGAGCCGTCAGGATCAGGCCAAACGGAATACTGCCTAGAAAATAGGCAATCAGTGCGATGACGGCCAGATGGGGTTGGGACATGCTCATGCCAGCCCCTCTGCCGTGAAGACCTCCGCGCCACGCCGGAACGTTCGCAGAACGCGGCCCTTGAGATCCTGTCCATCGAAAGGCGTATTCTGCGCCCGGCCTGGCAGTTCACCTGCCGTTACGGTCCAGACTGCATCCGGATCGAACAGACACAGATCGGCGGTGCGTCCGATTTCCAGAACCCCGGCATCGATTCGCAGCAGCTTTGCTGGTGCGGACGTGACAAGACGCAGTGCATCGGGCAGGGGCAGGCCGGTCCCGAGCGTCACGCCCAGCAATGTGACCAGTCCGGTGCCCCCCGCCCGGGCCTGTGCGAAAGGAAGACGCTTGTCATCGGCATCCGCCGGAGCATGATCCGAGGCGACGGCATCTATCGTCCCGTCCGCCAGTGCAGCGCAGACTGCCGCGCGATCCGAATCGGCCCGCAGGGGTGGAGAGAACTTGGCGTAAGTCCGGAAATCGCCGATGTCCTCTTCCGTCATGGCGAAATAGGGAGGGGCAGTGTCGCATGTGATCCGAAGGCCTTTTGCCTTGGCGGCGCGGATCAGGGTCAGTCCTTCTTCCGTCGAGACATGGGCGAAATGCAGTCGCGCCCCTGTCATCTCTGCCAGACGCAGGTCCCGGGCGATCATGATGGCCTCCGCTGCGGCCGGAACCTGTGGCAGACCCATGCGCACAGCCCGCGCCCCGGCAGTCGCGCATGCTCCCCTGGCCAGGGACGGATCTTCCGGATGCTGGACCACCAGCGCGTCACAGAAGCGGGAATAGGACAGCATGTTGCGCATCTGCTTCGCATCGGCGATGGCGCGCGTTCCGTCCGTGAACGCGACAGCTCCGGCCTCTTTCAGGAGGCCCATCTCCGCCAATTCCGCACCCTCGCAGCCGCGTGTAAGCGCGCCATAGGGATGAATGGAAACCAGGCCCGTCTCGTCACCGCGCACCTTCAGCAGATGCACGAGAGCCGGATTGTCGATTGCGGGAGAGGTATTGGGCAGGACGGCCATGGTGGTGATGCCACCCGCCACGGCGGCCTGCGCGCCGGTTGCAATGCTTTCGCGGTATTCGAAACCCGGCTCACCCAGTGTCACGCGCATGTCCACCAGACCGGGACAGAGAACGGCGCCCTGTCCGTCAATGACGCGAGCGCCCTTCGGAGCCTCACTGCCATCAATCGCGGCAATCCGGCCATCCGTAACGACCAGTCGGCCTGCGCCATCACGGCCTGAAGCCGGGTCGATCAGGCGCACATTTTCAAAGACAGTACTCGTCATGATGGTATCCGTGCGCGGGACAGGCGGTCCAGAACGGCCATGCGGATGGCCACGCCCATCTCGACCTGTTCGGAAATCACGCTCTGGTCGGAATCGGCGACATCGGAAGCAATTTCGACGCCACGGTTCATGGGTCCCGGATGCATGACCAGCGCGCCGGGTTTCGCAAGGCCCAGACGGCGCCGGTCCAGTCCGAAGAAGCGGAAATATTCCCGTGCACTCGGGACAAGGCCGGCGCCCATGCGCTCTTTCTGAAGACGCAGGGACATCACGACATCAGCCCCTTCAAGCGCGCTGTCCATATCCGACAGGATTTCGACGTTTCCGAGTTTCGCCATCGCGGACGGGACCAGCGTGGGTGGACCGACAAGGCGAATGCGGCTTTTAAGGGCCGTCAGGAGATGGATGTTCGAGCGCGCAACCCGGCTATGCCCGACATCGCCACAGATGGCGACGGTCAGCCCGTCCAGCCGGCCAAAATGGCGACGGATGGTTAGGGCGTCCAGCAGCGCCTGCGTCGGATGTTCGTGGGTGCCATCCCCGGCATTGACGACGCTGGCCTCGACTTTCTGGGACAGGAGTTCCGGTGCCCCTGACTGCGAATGCCGCACGACGAGCAAATCGCAGCGCATGGCGTTCAGCGTGGCGGCCGTATCCAGCAGGGTTTCGCCCTTGTTCACGGAACTGGTGGCGACCGTCATGTTGATGACATCCGCCCCAAGACGTTTGCCCGCCAGTTCAAAACTGGTGCGCGTGCGCGTGCTGTCCTCGAAGAACATGTTGATGACTGTCCGTCCCCGCAGCGCGTCCCGCGGGGCGGAGCGCGAGCGGCTCAGGAGGGCATAGCTCTCCGCCAGATCGAGAAACGGGACGATCTGCGCCGCCGTCAGGCCTTCAATGCCCAGCAGATGCCGGGGAATGGAGGCTCGCTCAGCCATTGGCATCAACCGTGGCCGCCTCTGGCGCGGACAGGACACTGGCGATGCGGGCCAGAACCTCGTCCTGACCCAGCGCGGCGAGGGTCAGGTCAATGCCGGGTGATGTCGTGGAACCGGTCATGGCAGCACGCAGCGGCTGTGCGACGGACCCGAGTTTCAGCTCATGCTTCTCCGCATAGGCGCGGAGGGTGGCGTCAATGGCTTCCGGTGTGAATGCTTCAAGCGCGGCCAGATCCCTGCCGACGCCTTCCAGAACCCTGCGCCCGTCCTCACCCAGCAGTTTCCGGGCCTTGGGCGTGAAGGTCAGGGGGAGCGTGAAACCGGCGAAAGCGGCATTGTCGGCCAGTTCCACCAGCGTCTTGGCGCGTTCCTTCAGTCCTGGCATCATCGCGAGGATCCGCGCGCGCGTCCTGTCATTCGCTAGAATACCTTCACGGTTCTGAAGGCGTTCCATGACGTCGTTCGTCAGGCGTTCATCATCGGCCTGCCGCATCCAGATCCCGTTCAGATGCGCCAGTTTGACGTAATCCATGCGGGACGGGGAACGGCCAACGCCATCGAGATCGAACAGCCTGATCTGTTCTTCGCGGGACAGGACCTCGGCATCGCCATGGCCCCAGCCCAGACGCAGCAGATAATTGCACAGCGCTTCCGGCAGGTATCCTTCCTCGCGGAAATCCACCACTGACTGCGCTCCGTGCCGCTTGGACAGCTTGGCGCCATCCGGTCCGTGGATCAGCGGCAGATGGGCGAAATGCGGCAGATCCCATCCCATCGCCCTGTAGATCATGGCCTGACGGAACGTGTTCGTCAGATGGTCGTCACCGCGGATGACATGGGTGATGTTCATGTCATGGTCGTCGCAGACCACGGCGTGAAGGTAGGTTGGCGTTCCGTCGGAGCGCAGAAGGATCAGGTCGTCCATTTCCTCGTTCGCGACGCGGACTTCGCCCTGCACCAGATCCCGGATGATGGTCTCACCCTCGCGCGGGGCCTTGAGGCGGACGACGTAGGGTGCATCGGCAGGCGCTTCGGACGGATCGCGGTCGCGCCATGTGCCGTCATAACGCGGTGGGCGCTTTTCCTTCATGGCCTTCTCGCGCATGGCGGCCAGCTCTTCCGGGGTACAGAAGCATTTATAGGCCTGCCCCTTCTCCAGAAGTTCCAGCGCCACCTGCGTGTGGCGGTCCTGACGCGTGGACTGAAAGATCGGCTTTTCGTCCGCTGTGATGCCCATCCAGGCCAGACCGTCAAAGATTACGTCCACGGCTTTCTGGGTGGAGCGTTCCTTGTCGGTGTCCTCGATCCTCAGAAGGAATTCGCCGCCGTGATGCCGGGCGAAGAGGAAATTGAACAGTGCGGCGCGGGCGTTGCCGACATGCAGCAGGCCCGTGGGGGAGGGGGCAAAGCGCGTACGGATTGTCATGTCGCCCTCATATCATGACAGGACCTGTCCTGCCATCCATCCAGACCAGTCAGGTCTGGGGAAAAACAGCCCGGGACAATGTTCAGGTCTTGGGGTGCCGGGCGCATTATCCGGTCGGTGAAGTCTGTCCGGATACGGACGCAGTTTCCCGGGTTTTCCATGCCGGATGTGCTGTTGGGATAAAGACACGCCAATAGCCTGCTGGATAGTATTTCAGAGTATTGTTTTAAAATTTCTGTATTCCGGAGATTATGGAAGTAGTATCTACAGAATGAAATAAGGATTTTCTGTGGTTTTTTAGAAAAACGACATTATATTTTGATGAATAACTGAAGTATTTTAAGGATTCTTTCTGTTCGTGTCCTGATGTGGATAAAATATTCACGATGTTGTTATCGTCAGAATGATATCTTTCAAGGCTTTTCAAGCGTGTGTGATTTTCTGAGCATGCTGGATTTCCTTTATCATTGAAGACTGAAATCTCGGGATGATTCCATCATGGATAGACGCGACTTCAGCGTCCTGCTTGCAGGACTGGGACTGACACTGGCGAACGGTCGGATCCGCAAGGCGAGTGCTGCTTCCGGAAATGTGGAGCTTTTCACGCTCGGGACCAACGGCTGGGTACCCAACAATCCGGGTCTGCCCGTCATCGTGTATCGCAACGTGCTGGAATCCGGCGCGGGGAAGGAAAGTGTGTACGAAGACCTGTTCAACCGGAACGGCTGGCCGGCCCAGTGGCGTAATGGTGTCTATTCCTTTCACCATTATCACAGCCTTGGGCATGAGGTGCTCGGTTTCTCGAATGGTTCGGCCCGGCTGATGCTCGGTGGCCCGGAAGGGCGCGTGGTTGAAGTCCGGGGTGGTGACGTTGCCCTTCTTCCTGCTGGTACGGGACACTGCAATCTCGGATCGGATATCGATTTTACCGTAATCGGCGCCTATCCGCCCCGGCAGGATTTTGACATCCTACGCTCTGCCCCAACACCGGAGCAGCTTGCCCGGATCCGGCATCTGCCTTTCCCGAATAGTGATCCCGTTCAGGGGCTTCATGGCGTCGTAACCCGGGAGTGGCACGCATCATGACCAGTTTTCCCCTCCGTCGAAGACCGTTTCTTGCGGCCCTGGCCGGGCTGGCCGCGGCCAGCGGGGCGAGTGGCGTGCAGGCGTCTGATCCTTCCATGAAAATCGGCATCATCGGCGCCGGACATGTGGGGAGTACGCTCGCAGCTCTCTGGGTCCGGGCAGGCTATCATGTCATGATATCGTCCCGTTCACTGGCAGAGTCCCAGAAGCTATCGACCGCGCTCGGTCCGCTGGCCACGGCCGGGACGCCCGGTCAGGCCGCCGCTTATGGAACCGTCGTTGTGCTGGCAGTGCCGTACAAGGCCATTCCCCAGCTCGGACGCGATCTCAGCCGGACCCTGCTGGACAAGACGATTCTTGATCCGTCCAATCCTTACCCTTTCCGTGACGGGGTGATTGCCGACACGGCGGAAAAAAATGGCGCGGGTATCACGACGCAACGTTATTTTCCGTCGGCTCATGTCGTCCGGGCGTTCAACTCGATTGATATGTCCACGCTCGAAGCGGAGGCGCATCGCACGCCGCCTCTGCTGGCTGTTCCGGTTGCCGGCGACGACGCGGCTTCAGTATCGCGGGTAACGGATCTCGTGCGGGCAGCCGGGTTTGATCCGGTCGTGACCGGTGGTCTGGAAACGGCGCGGCTCTTCCAGCCCGGCAGTGCAGGATTCGAACTGGAGCGTGATGCTCCGGACCTGAAGGACGCTTTGCATCTGAAAGACTGACATCCGCAGTTCCAGACGCGCGGGCAGGAGAAAAATCCGGTATCTTTCCGGCTGTGACAGCCGATATTTTTCCTGATCCCGGGTTCGAACCGGATGAAGCGCCTGAAGAGGTCCCTCCGGTCCGAGCCGCTCCCGGTCTGTTGGACAGGCTCGGGGCATATGTTCTGGCGCAGGGTCGGCATCTCCTGTGCTGGCTTCCGGTCGCTCTGGGGCTGGGGGCAGTGCTTTATTTCGCGCTCCCGTTCGAGCCCCCCGTCTGGAGTACGGTTCCGCTTTTTCTGATGGGAACCGGGCTAATCCTGCGGGGAAAAAAGCCCTGTTTTCCTGGCTGTCCGGAATGACCCTGCTGATGCTGGGTCTTGGTTTCGGCAATGCGGCGTTTCAGACCCTGCGCCAGCCGCCCATGCCAGCCCTGCCCACGCATGCCGCTTTCCTGACAGGGCGGATCACGACGGTGGAGAGCCTGTCCGGCCGAGGCGGAGAAGACAATACCGGACGCCGACTGGTTCTGTCCGGTGTCCGGTTCGAAACGGCCCTTGATACCGGGATGCCCCCCATGCGGCGCACCCTGCGCATCCGGCTGAAAGACAGTGATCCGGCCGTCATTGCGCTCGGCAGTTTTGTCCGGTTGCGCGCCATGGTGCGTCCGCCTCCGCCGCCGGCGCTGCCGGGGGGACGTGATTTCCAGCGGGAGGCCTGGTTTTCCGGTGTGGCAGGAAGCGGTTATGCGCTGGACGCCCTGACGGTGGAGGGTCAATCCGCCGGTCTTTTAGGGCTGGAAACGCTCCGTGAGGGAGTGGCTGACCGGATCCGGCTGGTTCTGCCCGGGCAGACGGGTGCCATCGCCGCCACACTTCTGGCCGGAGAAAGCGCCGGGATTGACGCCGAAACCCGACAGGCTTTTTCAGCATCGGGACTGGCGCATCTTCTGGCCGTGGCGGGGCTGCACCTGGGGCTGGTCATGGCCGTGGTTATTGCCTGTACCCGGGTGGCGCTGGCCATGTCCGAATATGCCGCGCTTCACTGGCCCTGCCGGCAGATCTCGGTTCTGACGGGTTTTGTGGCCGGGTGTGCTTATGTGCTTCTGACGGGTGCGCATCTACCCAGTCTCCGCGCGCTCGGGATGGCCGCATTCGTGACGCTGGCGCTCCTGACGGGGCGACGGGTCCTGTCGATGCGGTCGCTTTCGCTTGTAGCGCTGCTCATTCTGGCAGTTTCACCCGTTTCCGTGCTGGACGTATCTTTTCAGATGTCCTTTACAGCGGTGATGGGGCTGATCGCGGGCTATGAGGTCCTGCGCGACCCGCTTTCCCGTCTGCGAGGAGAGGGGGAATGGCATCGGGTAGCCCTGTCCCATCTGGCGCCCCTGTCCCTGACCAGCCTGCTGGCGGGACTTGCCACCCTGCCGGTCAGCATGGCGCATTTCGGCACTCTGCAGCCCTGGTTCGTTCTGGCAAATCTGATCGCAGTGCCGCTGGCTGCCGTCTGGATCATGCCGGCGGGTCTGCTGGCCCTGCTGCTGATGCCGTTTCATGCTGAAACCCTGCCGTTGCGGGTTATGGGGCAGGGCCTGCGCGTTGTTGAGAAGCTGGCGCGGTGCGTGGCGTCTTTTCCCATGGCGCATAAGGCGGTTCCTGCCATGCCGGGCTGGGGTCTGCTCTGCGTGATGATGGGGCTGTGCGTGCTGTGTCTGTGGCGCGGGCCTTTCCGGCTCTCGGGAATCGCGCCGGTCGTGCTGGGCGTTCTGTCCCTCTGGCTGGTGGCCCGGCCGGTGGTTCTGGTCGCGCCCGATGCCGGACTGATCGCCATTCGCGAACAGGGGCAGCTTCTGGCAGGGCCTTACGGGGGGCTGGAACGCAGTGTCCTGAGAGACTGGGAACAGATGCTGGCGCTTCCGATCGGAACACTGCCAGCAGAATGTACAGCCGGGCCCTGTCGGATTGATCTCGGCGGGCAGACCGTTCTTCTGCGGGTTCGGGAACCGTCCCTGGGTTCCACCCGTGGGATATCACGGCAGGCCCAACCTGCCGCTGGCGCCGGCGGAATAGGAGAAAATAACAAAACATTGCTATAATAGCTGCGACGGGACAGTTACTTTCAGGGAAATCACCGGTGTGAAGAACTCTCTTTCGATCCTGCTGGCTGCTGCGTTTGTCGCGGGCTGTGTGTCCATCCATGCCCGGAATGTCAGTGCGTCACCCGGTCAGGATGTCACGGCGGATTGCACGATCACGCCACAGGGCCGGACAGCGGATTGCCGGATCATGGGCGGGACGGGCCCCGCTCTCGTGCGGGAAACGCTGGATTAGCTTCGGGACGCGCGTTTCGGGCTCGCGACGGTGAATGAATGGCATTACCGGTTCAGGCTGCATTTCAATGACCACGTGATCCGCCGGGCTCATGGGTGGTCGTAGGGTTTTGTTAAGGCTTTGACGCTATCGTCCCTGTCCTCTCCGGGGAGAAGGTGAGGCATGGGCATGACATCATCATACAGGGCCGTGGTGACTGCCGGCTTTCTGGCCCTCGCGGTGTTTCCATTCGCGGGACAGGCTGTGGCCGGACCATCCATCTGGGGTGGTTTCCAGCTTGGCATGACGCAGGGCGAAGCGCGGATGCTTCATCCCGATCTAGAGAGCCGCCCGTTCGAGACAGGGCCGCGTCAGCTGGAGCGCTATCATATGCCCGGCCCCTTCATCGGCTCCTGCCGTTCACGGGTGGCGGCTGATTTTCTGTCCGGGGTGCTGGTGTCCGTGGATGTGGAGGCGCTGACCGATTTCGGAGATGCTCATGTCTGTGCCGAAGAGTGGGGACGCACCATCCGCCGGAAATACGGCGTGCCTCTTTTTGATGTGCGTTCTCCGATGGAGGAGGTCAAAACCTGGAATGCCCGGGAGTTTTCCATCGTAACGGACATGACGGTCCTGAATACGGTTGTTCTTTACACGGTGTCGTATCAGCCTCTGCGCCGAAAGGCGTCCGAAATGCTGTGAACGACCAGTCAGGCCGGAGCGGTTTTTTTCGTTTCCTGTCCGGCAGGGGCATGCATCCGCTTGTCCGGATAAAGGCACCATTTTGTCGCGGGACAGCGCCAGCATTCCGGTGCTCTCGCCTTGCAGACATAGCGCCCGTGCAGGATCAGCCAGTGATGGGCCGGGCGAAGCATTTCTTTCGGGATGCGCGCGACCAGACCGTCTTCGACCTGCCGTGTTGTCTTGCCCGGCGCCAGTCCCGTTCGGTTGCCGATGCGGAAGATATGCGTATCCACCGCCATCGTGTCCGCTCCGAACGCCACGTTCATCACCACATTCGCCGTCTTGCGCCCCACACCGGCCAGTGCTTCCAGCGATTTCCGGTCTGAGGGAACTTGCCCGTCATGCCGTTCTAGAAGCTGGTTGCATAACAGCGCGACATTATGGGCCTTGGCGCGCCACAGGCCGATGCTGCGGATGTAACGGGCAATGCCCTCTTCCCCGAGATTCGCCATCGACCGGGGATCAGGTGCACACGCGAAGAGCGGCTTTGTCGCCTTGTTGACCGATTTGTCCGTCGCCTGTGCCGAGAGAACCACACTGACCAGAAGTTCGAACGGATTACGGAACACCAGTTCGCTCTCCGCGTTTGGGTTAGCTTCGGCCAGGGCAGTGATGAAAGCCCGGGCCGCTGCCTTTGTCATGGGTCGCGGGACGTTGGTCATCGGGAACTCCGTGCGGATGTTGCGTCCGGTCAGGACAGGCCGCAAGATAAGACAAAGTTTCAGAAACGCCATCACAGCAGGCCGTTTTTCCCTTCGGAAAACAGACGGCGGAGCCTCTTTTTCGTGTCCGATACAACCCAAGACCTGACCGCCCATCAGAAAGAGGGCGCAAAGGCAGATGTTTCTTTTACTGATGCCCTGTCCTTCGTCGCCCGGCGCTGGCTCGATCATCCTCTTCTCCTGTTCCGGACGCTGGGGGGCGTTGCCCTCGCAACACTTGCGGATGTGGTGACCCCGCTTCTGGCCGGGCGGCTGGTGTCGGATATTTCGAAGCACGCTGCCGGTCCGACTGTAGGGAAAACGGTTGAACTCCTGCAGCTGCGGGATGACGCATTCCTGATGGTGGGCGGGCTGATTACGCTGGGGATCGTGGGCATCTTGGGACGCCGGTCGTCCTATGTTGGTATCTCGTACTTGACGCTGGCCATCATGCATCGCGTGGCCAATCAGGCGTTCGACCGGATCCAGCATTTCTCCACCAACTGGCATGCCAATACCTTCGCCGGGTCCACGGTTCGCAAGCTGACACGCGGGATCTGGGCCATCGATATGCTCGATGACACTTTGCTTCTCCTGATCGTGCCGGAAGTGCTGGTTCTGGGCGGGACGACGGCCGTACTGATGGTGCGTTCGCCCCTAATGGGTTCGGTGCTGGCGGTCACGGTGGTGCTGTTCGCCGTGCTGTCGATTCTCCTGACACTGCGTTATGTCGCGCCCAGCGCCCGTGCCTCCAACCAGTGGGACACGAAAATGGGCGCCGCCATGGCCGATGCCGTGACCTGCAATGCCGTGGTCAAGGCGTTCGGCGCGGAAGACCGGGAAGACCGGCGCCTCGACACCATCATCCGGGGCTGGCGCCAGCGGACGCTGCGGAGCTGGCTGCGTGGCACGAACAGCGCCAACCTTCAGGCGGTGGCTTCCCTGTTCATGCGGATGGTCCTGATCGGCATGGCGGTCTGGCTGTGGTGGGAGGGCAAGGCCGGTCCGGGAGATGTGGCCTATGTCCTGACGATGATGTTTCTCGTCCAGGGCTATCTGCGCGATCTCGGACAGCAGGTCAGTCAGGTTCAGCGTTCGGTCAACGAAATGGAAGAACTGGTCAGTCTGTTCCGTCGCGAACCTGCCATCCAGGACGCGCCGGACGCGGAAGAAGCCCGGTTCCCACACGGGAATATCTGCTTCAGCCATGTCGAATTCCGTTATCCGGGTCAGGAGACGCCTCTGTACCGGGATCTGGATATCGATATCGCTCCCGGATCGCGCGTGGCGCTGGTGGGGCCGAGCGGCTCCGGCAAGACGACCTTCACCAAGCTGCTCCAGCGGCTCTATGACGTGACGGGCGGCCGGATTACCATTGACGGGCAGGACATCGCGCATGTCACGCAGTCCTCCCTGCGGTCACACATCGCCATCGTCCCGCAGGAGCCCATCCTGTTTCATCGCACGCTGGCGGAGAATATTGCCTATGGACGACCAGACGCCACGCCGGCCGAGATCGAGGAAGCGGCCCGTCTGGCCAATGCGGCCCCGTTCATCGATCGTCTGCCCGAGCGTTACGCCACCATGGTCGGTGAGCGGGGCGTGAAACTGTCCGGCGGCGAACGACAGCGTGTCGCCATTGCGCGCGCCTTTCTGGCGAACGCTCCGATTCTCATTTTCGACGAGGCTACCTCCAGTCTGGATTCCGAATCCGAAGCGCTCGTTCAGGAAGCCATGCAGCGTCTGATGCAGAACCGCACGGTCATCGTGGTGGCGCACCGTCTGTCCACGGTCATGGAGCTGGACCGTATTCTCGTGTTCAGTCAGGGCGCGGTCCGGGAAGACGGCACGCATGCCGAACTCATCATGCGTGAAGGCGGTATCTACCGGCGCCTGTTCGAACTCCAGTCCCTGGACGTCTGAACGCCCGGGAGAGTGGAAAACGCATCTTTTTCCACTCTCCGCCGTTCAGCTTTAAGCTGAACCGCGACCGTAAGGATGTACTGATGTTCCGTCGATCCGCCCTGACTACCCTGTTGCTCGCAACATCCGCTACCCTGTCTGTCCAGGGGGCCCGGGCGGAACCTGTGGCTTTCGACCATGCCCGTGTTGTTGATGGAACAGGGGCGTCCGCCCGGAGTGACGTCACGGTGGTGGTGGATAACGGCATCATCGTGTCCGTCGGCACGCCCGCACCCGCCGAGGCACGGCATGTGGATCTGACGGGCCGCACCCTGATGCCCGCTCTGATCAGCGATCACAGCCATGTCGGGCTTGTGAAAGGTACGGGAGCCAGCCGGGACAATTATACCCGCGAGAACATTCTTGCCGCCCTGAAGCAGTATTCCCGATACGGCGTCCTGACAGTGACGGCTCTTGGCCTTAACCGCTCACCTCTCTTCGATGACCTGCGCAGGGAACAGCATGAGGGCCGTAATCCCGGTGCGGATTTGTATGGTGTGGATCAGGGCATCGGCGCCGCAGGTGGAGTGCCGCCTGTCGCCATGGTCAAGGGGCTGGATCAGGATCAGGTCTTCCGTCCGACCACGCCGGAAGAAACCCGGCAGGACGTGGACAAAATGATCTCCGAACATACGGATCTGGTGAAGCTGTGGGTGGATGATTTCCGGAACGACGTGCCCGATGGCAAAACCTATCCCATCATGCCGCCTGCGATCTACAAAGCCGCCATTGATGAGGCCCATCTGCACAATACGCGCGTGGCCGTTCACATTCATGATCTCGACGTAGCGAAAGCCATCGTGGCCTCGAAAGCCGATATTCTGGCTCATGGCGTGCGTGACAAACCCGTGGATCATGACCTGATCAGCGCCATGCAGCAGCAGGGAACGTGGTATATCGCGACGCTCGATCTGGATGAGGCCAACTATCTATATGCCGAGCATCCGGATCTTCTGGATAATCCGTTTGTCCGTGCCGGGCTCAATCCCGCTCTGCGCAAACAGTTCTCCGACCCGAAGTGGCGGTCCCAGACCCTGGCAAAGCCTCTGACGAACGCGTCGCATTATGCGTTGTCCGTCAACCAGAAGAATCTGGCCGTTCTGTACCGGGCAGGTATCCACATCGGCTTCGGGACGGATTCCGGCGCATCGCCCACCCGCGTACCCGGCTTTGCGGAACATCGTGAACTGTACCTGACCACGCAGGCCGGTCTGTCTCCCGTGCAGGCCATCAGCCTCGCCACAGGAAACGCCGCGGCTCTTCTGCATCTGTGGGATCGTGGTGTGATTGCGCCGGGCAAACGGGCTGACCTGCTGATCGTGAAGGGCAATGCTGACCAGGATATCGCGGTTGTCGATCAGATCGAGCAGGTCTGGCAGCGTGGAAAACTGGTCAGCCATGGTCCCGTTGCGGATACGCATGGCTGAGAAACGGGGTTTCGGGAAGATTATGCCCGGAGCGCCGGGCGGCCTCTGACCAGACGGAACATCGGTCCTGTCATGGCAGTCGAGATGACGGCCAGGACCATGAGGGATGCAAAGGCAAAATCCGAGATCATGCCATGTTCATGAAGGATCGTGGCCGCCACGATTTCCATTAGCCCCTTGCACTGGAGTAGGGAGCCGACACTGAGGGCCTGCCGGCCGCTCAGGCCCGGAGCAGGAGGATAGGCCCAGACAGCCAGCAGCTTCGTGACAATGGCAATCACGACCAGCGCCAGCGACGCAACGACTGAAGGCCAGGTCAGTGCGTCTCCATCAATGCGTAGTCCACTATGGCCAAAGAACATCGGGGCCAGCCACATCAGGGAAAAGGTTCCGATCTTCTCGACGGGCAGACGGCGGATCCAGCTTGGCGGCATGATCGCACCGGCAAAATAGGCGCCGATCAGTTCATGCAGCCCCAGTTCGTGGCTCGCCCATGAACCCGCGGCCAGATAGAACGGCACGGCCGTCCAGACCAGCCAGAGAGGGGGGTGACGGAGGTTCCGTGTCGCCCAGCTGCTGCCAAGAGCCAGAACAGCGAGCAGAAAGACGGCGAGCAGTTCGAAACCCGTCCAGCCATGCAGTGCAGCAGCGCCGCGGGCTGCAAACTGGAGAATGGCCAGGCCTATCCAGAGCGCCGCATCGTCCACGACGGCCAGTTTGAGGGCGAGCTGTCCAATTGGCCGGTCTTCCGGCGCAAGTTCCCTCACGATCCCGATCAGGACAGGCAGGGCGCTGACGGAAATGCACAGGCCCAGCGACATAGCGCTGACCCAGGTTCGGCCAATAGGGGCGGCCCATCCGTGAAGGGGAAGAAAGAAGGCCTTCACCAGCAGGGTGCCGGCAATGAAGGGGACCCCCAGCGCAACGAATGCGCCACCCAGAAGGCGATGCAGGGAAGGCGAGGGAATGGCGCGTGCCTCGGGCGTCTGGGTGGGATTCTGCCACATTTCCAGCCCCGCCGTGAAAGCGAGAACAAGAACAGCCAGCCACCCGAGGTAATCGCCATACAGGGAGGGAACACCGAAAGACTGTACGGGAACGTGCAACACGGCGAGAAGAATGCCGACAAGAATAGGCAGGATGGCGATGGGAAGGGTCCGTTGCAGAAGCCGCCAAAGTATCCAGGGAGCCAGAACGAAGATGATGGCGTCAGCAAATAGTCCCGTGATGTTTCCCATTGCGATCCCTTTATTCCGGTTCAGGTGGTGTCAGGATACCACACAAAACTCATTTCATAATAATATTCTGTGTTGTGGGTCAAATTTCCTGATGCTGCCGTAGAGGCAAGAGAAAATCAAAGTATTCAAAGTGTAATACTGCGCAATATTATTTTTCTATAAATCTTTTCAGGAAAAGCTCCAGCGCCCGGCCGCGATGGCTTATGGCGTTCTTGTCGCTTTCCGGCATCTCGGCAAAGGTACGTGTTTCTCCTTCAGGGACGAACATGGGATCATAACCATGCCCCTGCGTGCCGCGTGGGGGCCAGACAACCGTTCCGTGGCACTCGCCCTGAACGGTCTGTGTTTCTCCGTCAGGCCACGCCAGACAGAGTGCCGCCACGAAAAATGCCCGGTGATCCGGATTGTCACCCATCTCCCGGTGAACACGTTCCATCGCCAGTGTCATATCCTTGGATGGACCTCCCCAGCGGGCGGAATAAACGCCCGGCTTTCCATCCAGCGCTGAAACGCAGAAGCCGGAGTCATCGGCCAGTGCCGGAAGCCCGGATGCTTTTGCTGCAGCGAGAGCCTTGATGGCCGCGTTTCCGGCAAAGCTGTCCTCGGTTTCCTCGGGTTCGGGGAGATCCAGTTCTCCCGCCGAGAGAACCGTGATGCCGCTTTCGGCCAGCAGGGTGGAAAACTCACGCAGTTTTCCTGCATTGTGGCTTGCGAGGACGAGTTTGGAATTGGGGGACAGATAACGCATCAGAGGGTCTCCAGGGCATGGATCTGGGCTTTGAAGAGATGGGCGGTTCCGGTTTTGGCAAGGCCCAGCAGTTCAAGGAATTCGCTTTCCGCGAATGGCGCCGTTTCTGCCGTGCCCTGGATTTCCACGATGCCACCCGTGGACGTCAGGACAAAATTCGCGTCAGCCTGTGCGCTGCTGTCTTCAGTGTAATCAAGGTCGAGAACCGCACCTGCTTCCGTCAGGCCGCAGGACACAGCCGCGACCTGCGCCGTCAGGGCTGACGACATGTTTGCGGTTTTCAGGGCAATGGCCAGAGCGATCCATGCGCCGGTGATGGACGCGCAGCGTGTCCCGCCGTCAGCGTTCAGGACATCGCAGTCAAGGGTGAGGGTACGCTCCCCCAGTTTCTTCAGGTTCACGCAGGCTCGGAGGCTCCGGTCGATCAGGCGCTGGATTTCCTGTGTGCGGCCCGACTGTTTACCCTTGCTGGCTTCCCGTGCGCCGCGGCTGTGTGTGGCGCGGGGCAACATGCCGTATTCCGCCGTGATCCATCCCTGTCCCTTGTTACGGAGGAAAGCGGGAACGCGGTTTTCAAGCGATGCCGTACACAGCACCTCCGTTCCGCCCATGCGGATCAGCGCTGAACCTTCGGCGTGCCGGGCGAAACCAGTTTCGATGGAAATGGGCCGAATTTCATCACGGGCGCGGCCGGACGGGCGCTTGGACATCAGGGAAAATCCTTTGTTATGGATATGGCGTGCCTCTACCGCGTTTGACGAGAAGGCATCCAGCCCCGACAGTCAGAAACATCATGATGAGACAAGATCCTCCTTTCTTCCGTCCTTCCAGTGCGCTGCCTCACGGGTTGGGGGAGCGTGAAGCCTCCATCCTGCGCGAGATTGTCGAGGAATATGTGGAGACAGGTGAGCCGATCGGCAGTCGCACCCTTTCCGAACGGCTTCAGGCTTCCCTTTCGCCTGCCACGATCCGGAATGTGATGGCGGATCTTGCCAAGGCAGGGCTGCTGTTCAGTCCACATGTCTCGGCCGGGCGTCTGCCGACCGAAAAAGGGGTCCGCCTGTTTGTGGATGGCCTGCTCCAGTTCGGAACGCTGGCGGAGGAGGACCGCGCCAGTATAGACCGTCGGCTCGACATCCACGGCCGCTCCTATCAGGACATGCTGGCTGAGGCCTCCGCCCTGCTGTCGGGACTGTCTTCGGCGGCGGGGCTGGTCCTGGCTCCGAAATCGGACGCGATCCTGCGGCATATCGAGTTCGTGGCACTGGGGCCGGGGCGGGTGCTGGTCATTCTGGTCAGTTCTGATGGTCAGGTCGAGAACCGCATCATCGAAACCCCTCCCGGTGTGCCGCCTTCCTCTCTTGTGGAGGCCGGGAACTACCTGAACGCCCATCTCGGCGACCTGACCCTGACCACCCTGCGTGACCGTATTCGTCAGGAAATGGAAGCCAGCCGCCATGAACTGGACAGCCTGACGGCCAGTGTGATCGAAAGCGGGCTTGCGACCTGGGACGCCGATGGGGGTACCCTGTTTGTCCGCGGGCAGGGGAAACTTCTGGCGGATATCACGGAGCTTGAGCGCCTGACGACCATCCGGATGCTGTTCGAACAACTGGAAACGCAGGAGACCATGCTCCAGCTTCTGCAACTGGCGGATACGTCTGAAGGGGTGCGGATCTATATCGGGCGTGAAAGCGGGATGTTCGGGATGTCCGGCGTGTCCATGATCGTGGCTCCGGCCCGCAACGAGGCGCAGAAGATCGTGGGCGCCATCGGTGTCATCGGCCCGACGCGCCTCAATTACGGACGTATTGTTCCGGTTGTGGATTACACGGCCAAACTGGTCGGGCGCATTCTGGGATAAAACCGGGCCGTCCAGCCGGGCGCTGGTACGCGATCGCGGGGTGTGCCGTCAGGCACGGTGGGGAAAGTGGCAACTTTCTGTCATGCGCACCTGTTAAGTCGTCAGGACATTATGGAGGACATTTCTCATGGCTACTCCTGACGCCAGAAAATCCGGCACCTTTCTGATTGGCGGGGACCTGAAGGTCCATCGTCTCGGTTTCGGGGCCATGCGCATCACGGGAAAAGGCATCTGGGGCGAACCGGAAAACCGGGCACAGGCTGTGCGCACGCTGGAAAGCCTGCGTGGTTTCGGCATTGATTTTGTCGATACGGCGGATTCCTACGGTCCGTTCGTTTCCGAAGATCTGATCCGCGAGGTGCTTTATCCTTACAAGGACATGGTCATCGCCACGAAAGGCGGCCTGACGCGGCATGGCCCGGATATCTGGAAGCCGGTCGGCAACCCCGATTACCTGCGCCAGTGTGTCCTCATGTCGATGCGTCGTCTCGGGGTGGAGCGGATCGATCTGTGGCAACTGCACCGCATCGGGCCAGACTGTCCGGCGGAAAAGCAATTCGAAGCCATCGCGAAATTTCGCGAGGAAGGACTGATCCGACATGTCGGCCTGTCGGAAGTTACGGTGGATGAAATCCGGAAGGCCAGCCAGTATTTCCCGGTCTCGACCGTGCAAAACCGCTTCAATCTGGTGGACCGCAAATCCGAGGACGTTCTCGATTACTGTACGCAGGAGAACATCGGCTTCATCCCCTGGGCGCCACTGGCGGCCGGAGAACTGGCAAAGCCGGGTACATCGCTGGATCGGATCGCACATCATCACCGGGCCAGCGCAGGCCAGATTGCGCTGGCATGGCTGCTGAAACGATCGCCCGTCATGCTGCCCATTCCCGGAACGGCAAGCCCTGAACATCTGGCTGCCAACGTTCATGCCGCGTCCATTCATCTCAATGATGAGGAATGGACCGAACTGGACCGGCAGGGACGCCAGACATGGGAGAAATCGGAAGGGTGAGAGGGATGCCGGAGAGGGAAGGATGTTCCGCTACCGGCAGTCACAAAATCGCCCCGTTCAGTGGGGGCGACGAAGGGATCGGAACAGTGCTATGCAGGCCGCATGACGCGCCGTTCCTTTCGATCCCGTAATTCACAGGCTTCTGGCAATCCTTCGCCACGTGGCCCCCGCTTCCGCCGTTTCCGCCAGTCTCTCGGCATCCTTGCGGGTGTCGGGGTTCTGGGCGTGGCCGGTGTGGGGGCTGCGGGCTGGATCACCTACGGCAAGTTCGCGAGTGATCTGCCCAGTGTGGACAGTCTGCGGGCTTATCAGCCGCCGACCGTCAGCCGGATCTACGCGTCCGATGATCGCCTGATGGCTGAACTGGCGAATGAGCGGCGCATCTTCGTGCCCGTCAATGCCATCCCGGAGCGCGTCAAGAACGCCTTCATCGCCACGGAGGATCATAACTTCTACACCCATGGCGGTGTGGATGTCATGGCGATTGCCCGGGCCGGAATGACGGATGTCTTTGCCCGGCATGGCAAGCGGCCGCTCGGCGCGTCCACCATCACCCAGCAGGTGGCGAAGGTCATGCTGCTGAACAGCAACGTCCTGACCTTCAACCGGAAGGTCAAGGAAGCGCTGCTTGCCCTGAAAATGGAACGCGTGCTGTCCAAGGACAAGATCCTCGAGATCTATCTGAACGGCATCTATCTGGGGAACGGGGCTTACGGTGTGGCCGCGGCGGCCCAGACCTATTTCAACAAGCCGCTCGACCAGCTTGATGACGCGGAAGCTGCCTCTCTCGCGGCTCTTCCAAAATCGCCGACCAACTATAATCCCTTCCTGCATCCACAGGCCGCGATGATGCGCCGGAACACCGTACTGGACCTGATGGCCGAGCAGGGTGTCATCAGCCGCGAGCAGGCGGAACAGGAAAAGCAGGAACCGCTCGTCCCCCGCCAGAAGCAGCGTTTCGGACCATTGCCGGATTCCGAATGGTTCGGAGAGGAAGTCCGCCGGCAGCTGATCGCGAAATATGGACAGGACCGAGCCCTGACTGGTGGGCTGGAAGTTCATACCAGCCTCGATCAGTCTCTCCAGACAACGGCGACACGCCTTCTGCATGAAGGCCTGATGTCCTATGATCGCACCCATGGCGGCTGGCGCGGTCCTGTCCATCATCTGGCGGACATCCAGGAGAGCGACTGGGAACCAGACCTTGACCACGTAACGCCCCCGGCGGGCATGCTGCGGGAATGGCGTCTTGGCGTGGTGCTGCCCGGTGGAACGCATGTCGGATGGATCGAGGACGGCACATCCCGGACGGCCGCTCTCCCGGCTTCGGACATTGCCTGGGCTCGGCGGATGCATCCCCTGCGGGCCGGAGATGTCATCATGATCGAGCCGCAGGAAAGCGGCGCCGCGGCCCTGCGTCAGATTCCGCAGGTAGAAGGATCGGTTGTCACGCTCGATGCCCACACCGGTCGCGTGCTGGCGATGGTTGGCGGCTGGTCCTTTCATGAAAGCCAGTTCAATCGTGCCACACAGGCGCTCCGGCAGCCTGGCTCGTCCTTCAAGCCGTTTGTCTATCTGGCAGCCATGGAGCAGGGGATCTCTCCATCCGAAAAATTCGATGACGCGCCCATTTCCTACGGGGACTGGCATCCCCGGAATTACGAACACGACAACTGGGGCCCGACAACCCTGCATGATGCGCTGCGGGAAAGCCGCAATCTCGTCACCATCCGCGTTGCCGCGCATCTGGGCATGAAGGCCGTGGCCGATACGGCCATCCGCGCCGGGCTGGTCGAAAACATGCCGCATGTCCTACCCGCGGCCCTGGGGGCGGTGGAAACGACGGTCATGCGGGAGGCCGCTGCCTATGCCACGCTTGCGAATGGCGGGCATATCGTCGTGCCGTCCCTTGTGGATGATATTCAGGACCGGGCCGGCAATATCCTCTGGCAGGCGCCTGGTTACAAACTGGGAACCCTCATGCAGGCGCCTCCTGCGCCTCCGGCCGATCCGAATGCCCCAGCGTCTGCACCGACCATTACACCCGCCGCCCCTGCGCCTTCTGCTTCCACCCCTCCGGCTCCGGCGACGCCGGCGGAGCCTGTGCCGGGAAGTGTGGAAGTGCCGTCACTGACGGATACACGCCCCACACTGGCCAGTGAGCAAAGCACGTTCCAGATCGTCGACATGATGAAGGATGTGATTGCCCGGGGAACCGGACGGATGGCCGGGGTTGGTATTGACCGTCCGATCGCGGGGAAAACCGGGACCAGTCAGGACTTCCATGATGCCTGGTTCGCCGGTTTCTCTCCGGATCTTGTTACGGTTGTCTGGGTCGGATTCGACACGCCTCAGACGCTGGGGCGCAATTCCGATGGTGGACGCGTTGCGGGGCCGATCTGGAACCGGATCATGAAAGTCGCGCTTGCCAGCCGCCCAAAACTGGATTTCCGTGTTCCGGACGGGATCACGCTTGCCTCCTATTCCACGGGGCGTATTCAGGCGACGGACGGATTCAAGGCGGATCAGGTTCCGGGTGCGTCGGTCGCGCTGCATGGCTTTGGTGCTGGCACCGAAGCCCTGACAGCCGCGGATACCGGTGCGGATGCGGTTATTTCGGATTCCGAGAGCGACATGGGCTCGGCTCCATCGACGGAGAGTGGTGCGCCCGCACAGGCTGGACCGAACGGGCAGACGCGGAAACAGGCTCCATCCGAGGGTGACATCGGCGTGGGCGGCCTGTACTAGAGCAGCCCAACCGCCCTTACAGTGGAGGATTATCATGTCGGCCGAAACCGAGGCCCTTTCCGAGCAGATCAAGCAGTCGGTGGCGCTGCTGAGGAGGCATCTTTAACTGGGATGTCGCTACGACACGCCTCGCGGAACTGAACCACCGCGCGGAAGACCCAGAACTGTGGAACGACGCTGACGCCGCACAGAAGCTCATGCGCGAGCGCACGATGCTGGCCAATCAGATCGAAGGTGTCGAACGGATCGAGAATGACGTGCAGGGCACGCTCGAACTGGTCGAACTGGCCGAGATGGAAGGTGATGAAAGCCTCGTCAACGAGGCGATCGGAACGCTCAAATCCTTGGCCGAAGAAACCCACAAGCGCGAGATCGAGAGCCTGCTGTCCGGCGAAGCTGACAGCAATGACTGTTACCTTGAGGTCAATGCGGGCGCAGGTGGCACGGAGGCCCAGGACTGGGCGGAAATGCTTCTGCGCATGTACACCCGCTGGGCCGAGCAGCATGGCTACAAGGTCACGTTCATCGAAAGCAGCGAGGGCGAACAGGCCGGCATCAAGTCCGCGACAATCCAAGTCTCCGGTCCGAACGCCTATGGCTGGCTCAAGACGGAAGCCGGCGTTCACCGTCTGGTCCGGATTTCGCCGTTTGATGCGGCCGCCCGGCGCCAGACGTCCTTCGCCTCCGTCTGGGTCTATCCGGTGGTGGATGATTCGATCGAGGTCGAGGTCAACGATTCGGACCTGCGTGTGGACACGTTCCGTGCCTCGGGTGCAGGTGGCCAGCACGTTAATAAGACCGATTCGGCCATCCGGATCACCCATATCCCGACCGGTATCGTCGTAGCCTGTCAGACAGACCGCTCACAGCATCGCAACCGCGCTAAGGCGATGGAAATGCTGCGTGCCCGTCTCTATGAAGCGGAGCTGCAGAAGCGTGAGGCCGCGGCGGCCCAGACGGAAGCCGCCAAGACGGATATCGGCTGGGGCCATCAGATCCGGTCTTACGTCCTAGCGCCCTACCAGCTCGTGAAGGATCTGCGGACCGGAGTGGAAAAAGGCAATCCCGATGCGGTGCTTGATGGCGCCCTAGATGATTTCATGTCTGCTTCACTGGCGCAGCGGGTCGGTGCGACTCGTTCCGAGGCAAGTGCTAGCGCACAATAGGCACAATCTGTATCGTGTAACCCATTGAAAACCGGGGCAGGAAACATCCTGCTCCGGTTTTTTTATGGAGCCACAGCAGGATTTCAGCAAAGCCCAGCGAGCATTGGATTCAGAAAATGCCCGAAAAAGGGACAGCTTTTTGTCCCTTTTAAGGCGTGGGCCGGGAACTTTCTCGAAAACAAGAAGAATTTCGTTTCGAAGGAAGGAATAATCGGCTTGACACCAAAGGGGTTAAGCTGCCCAATCAGCATATCGGGTATGTTTGTACGGCATACGGAAACACGTCTGTGTGACTGCAAAAACCTGCATGAATGAGATCGGGATAGCGCAGCCGGCCCAATGTGGACCAATGCCGGCGTCAGTGAGGGGTGAAAAAGTTTCGACATGAAGAGCTACGCCACACAGCAGCGCAAGCCGACGGACTATATTGTCGCGATCGTCGTGGCCGTGCTGGCTATGGGCGCGGTGATCTATGCGCTTATGAGCGGTGCTGTGAGCAAGCTGGTCCACGAGAAGCCGCCTATCAAGACGGAAGTGATCAAGGAGCAGCCCAAGCCGCCGCCGCCACCACCGCCACCGCCGCCACCGCAGATGGAGCAGCCGCCGCCGCCTTATATTCCTCCGCCGAAGATCAGCGTGCCGCCGCCGCCCAAGGCTGTTCAGCGCGTGACGCATGTGAAGCCGCCGCATCCGGTGCCGCCAAGCCCGACCCCAGCGCCTGAGCCTGTTCCGGCTCCGCCACAGGGTCCGCCAGCTCCGGCCGTTCCGGATCACACGGCAGGTGCGTCTCCGATCAACGGTGCGCAGCCGGTCTATCCGGAAGAAGCGCAGGAAGAAAACCGCGAAGGTAAGGTTACGGCGTCCTGTGACATTCTGCCGAACGGACATACGGCGAACTGCTCAATCGTCAGTTCCAGCGGTGGCCACGAATTTGTGGAAAGTGCGCTCGACTTCCTTCGTCGGGCCCGGTACCAGCCAGCCGTCGTGAACGGCGCACCGGTGACCGAGCACCACCACATCCTGCACGTCGACTTCACCATGGGTGATGAGTGATTGTCCGACTGTAACGCAACCAGATTGCCTCTCCGGAAAGATCTCCGGGGAAGGCTCAGGAAAGGGCCGGTCTCCATATGGCCGGCACCCCAGAAAGCTCCGGAAACGGGCATCTCTAACGAGGATATGGAGTTCATGACCAGACTGTTCCGCCTTCCTGCTATTGCCGTTCCGACGAAGGCGCGCGCCGTCCGGGCCAGCGCCTTGGCCCTGACGCTGGCCTTGACCTCAGGTGCCATTGCACCGGCTGTCGCTTTTGCCCAGGAAGCCCCCCCGGCTGACCAGAGCGCCCCTGCTGCGCCTCCGGCAGATCCGTCTGCTGCTCCCGCTCCGACGGATGCAGCCCCTGCACCCGCGCCGGATGCTGGTGCTCCTGCACCGGATGCCGGTGCGCCTGCTCCCGCCCCTGCTGACCAGTCGCCGGCTGCTGCTGCCGCTCCGGGTGAGAGCGCAACCGCCACGCCGGAAGCACCTGCTCCGCAGGGTAACCCGTATGGCCTTGGCGCTCTGTGGGCCAATGGTGACGCGATCGCCCGTGGCGTTCTCATCATCATGGTCATCATGTCCGCCGGAACCTGGATCATCATGGTCATGAAGTTCCTTGAGCAGGGCCGCGTACTCGCTGCCGCCAAGGAAGCTTCCCGTGAATTCTGGACCAAGCCGTCCGTTCATGACGGTGCTGCTGCCCTGAAGGCTTCTTCGCCGTTCCGCTACATTGCTGAAACCGGCATTGTCGCTGCGGAGCATCATGAAGGGTCCATGCGTGACTCCATCGATCTGCATTCTTGGACTGAAATGTCCATCGGTCGTGCGGTCGACACCATCAACACCCGTCTCCAGGGTGGTCTGGCCTTCCTCGGTACGGTTGGTTCGACCTCTCCGTTCGTCGGTCTGTTCGGTACGGTGTGGGGTATCTATCATGCTCTGACAGCCATCGGCATCGCCGGTCAGGCATCCATCGACAAGGTCGCCGGCCCGGTCGGTGAGTCCCTGATCATGACCGCTATCGGTCTGGCCACCGCTGTTCCGGCCGTTCTGGGCTACAACCTGCTCGTCCGCCGCAACAAGGGCTGCATGGATCGCGTCCGCAACTTCGCTGCTGACGTCCAGTCCATCCTGATCGGTGGTTTCCGTCATGGTGTAGCTCCGGAAGAAGGCACCATGAGCGTCCCGACCACCATCACCACCAGCGAACGGATCTGAACCCATGGGAATGAACGTCGGAGGAGGCGGCGGTGACGACGAGGTGGTGTCGGCAATCAACACCACTCCCCTCGTCGACGTCATGCTGGTGCTGCTGATCATCTTTCTGATCACCATCCCGGTCGCCACACATACCGTGAAGGTCAAGCTGCCGGTTGATGCCAATCAGCCGACACAGACCAAGCCAGGAAACGTCGTTCTGGCAGTCAACTCGAACGGGCAGGTGTTCTGGAACACCACACTTGTCCCAAACCACACTGAACTGCTGAACCGCCTCGTCGAGGCGGCCAAGCAGAAGCCCCAGCCGCAGATCCAGATCCGCGGCGACCAGGCCGCCAAGTATCTGGCGGTCGGTCAGGTGGTCGCGACCTGTCAGGAAGCTGGCATCGCCCATGTGGACTTCATTACCGAGCAGCCTCACACGAACTGAGGTACAGCCGGGCCGTTATGTGAAAACGGCCCGGCACCCTCGTTTACGTCACCCTTTTGGAGAACCGCCGTCATGGGCATGAGCGTCGGATCGGACAGCACGCACGAAGACGAAGGCATCGTCGATATCAACACCACACCGCTGATCGACGTGATGCTGGTGCTGCTTATCATGCTGATCATCACCATCCCGCTGCAGACGCATTCGGTGGCGATTGACCTTCCGCAGGGCAATCCTCCTCCGTCCACGGAGCAGCCCAAACTCGTGACCGTCAGCATCGGTTACGACAATAGCATCACGTGGAACAACGAACCCATCAATTCCGAAGCTGCGCTCCAGGCGCATTTCGAGGCCGCAGCGGCCCAGCCTGACCAGCCGGAAATGCATATTCATCCCGACCGTCTTGCCGATTACAAAACGGTTGCCCACGTCATGGCTGATGCACAGCGTCTGGGCGTCACCAAGCTGGGTATTGTCGGTCTGGATCAGTTCATGGAAGGACAGTAATTCGTGTCTTTGTCCCTTAACCGCCATCTGAGTCCCCGCAACTTCCTGCTGGCGGGGGCGCTCGGCCTTGTTACACTCACCGGATCTGCTCATGCGGCCGATGTGCTGGGACAGGCCGTCGGCAAGGATCTCCAGCAGGCCCAGAGTGCTCTGGGGGCCAAGAGCTATGGCAAGGCCATGGCGGCTGTCGATGCGGCGGATGCGGTCAAGGGCAAGACCGATTACGAGTCCTACACGATCGCACAGATGCGTGCCGCCGTGGCGGCACAGTCGGGTGATACCGCGGCTGCCATCAAGGCCTATGACGTTCTCATCAACAGCCCCCGCACGCCCAAGGCTGCCAAGGGGCAGATGCTGATGGCTCAGGCCAGCATGGCCTACGGCGCGAAGAACTATGCCGCCGCCATCCCGCCAACCGAGCGTTATCTGCGCGAATACGGGGCCGACCCGCGCATGCAGACGATGCTGATCCAGTGCTATTACCTTCAGCAGGACTGGAAGGGCACGGCGAAGGCAGCCCAGGAACAGGTGGACGCTACGATCAAGGCGGGCAAGGTTCCGGCTGAAAACCAGCTTCAGATGTTGGCGACGGCCTATACGAACCTCAAGGATACCGACGACAAGACGCACGCTTATGTCCTGCTGGCGAAGTACTATTCCAAGCCTGATTACTGGTCGATGCTCATCCATGACCTGGTGGCGAACCCCAATCTTTCGCCGCCACTGGTGTTTTATGTGGAACGTCTGCGTCTTGCGACCGGTGTGCTGAAAAACCCGTCCGATTACCAGGATATGGGCGAGCGCGCCGTGCAGATGGGGCTCTCCCAGCTTGCGCTGAACCTTCTGAACCAGGGCTATGCCAGCAAGGTTCTGGGGTCCGGTCCTACAGCCGCGTCCGATGCCAAGTTCCATGCTTTTGTCGCGCAGCGTGCGGCGGCGGAGCGCAGCCAGTTGCCGCAGGCTGTTGCGCAGGCTCCGTCCTCAGCGACAGCTGGTTCGGCTCTGACTGCTGGATACAATCAGGTTCTGAACGGGCAGGTTGATCAGGGACTGGCCCTGATGCAGACCGGGCTGGCAAAAAAACCGCACTACCCGGATCTGGCGCAGATCCAGTACGGCATGGCGCAGATGGATGGTGGTCACAAGGCTGATGCCATCAAGACGTTCCAGTCCGTACAGGGCAACACACCTGCCCATGATGTAGCGGAACTCTGGGCGCTTCTGCTTTCGAAGCCCTCCCGCTAAGCGGTTTTCTCTTTTCAGACGTCACAGGAAACGCCGGGACATTGTCCCGGCGTTTTTTTTAGAACGGCAGGATCGCGTCCATGACCTGCTGTCCGTATCGCGGCGACTGGAGCTGTGTCAGGGTGCCGCGTCCTCCGTAGGAAATCCGGGCTTCTGCCATTCGGTCATGGGTGACGGTATTATCGGCGGTAATGTCCTGCGGGCGCACGATGCCGCTGACACCGAGTTCGCGCAGTTCGCTGTTCACCCGTACTTCCTGTTTGGCCATCACCACGAAATTTCCATTCGGTAGAACCTGGGTAATGGTCCCGGCCAGCCGAAGAGTAACGGTCTCGTTGCGCGTGATTTTGCCTGTGGCGCCGCTGTCGCTGCTGCTGGCGGTGCTGAGGCTGTCCGCACCGGTAATATGGCTGATGATCTTTCCCTTGAGACCAAAGAGATTGGGAATGCCGATTTTCTCATCAGCTGTCCGGTCGGCGGTCGTTCCATTGTTGAACGCGGCGTTGTCCGTGATGTCCACGATAATGGTCACGAGATCGCCAACCTGCGAGGCGCGCTGATCCTTGAAAAAGGCGCGGCTTCCGGACCGCCAGAGACTGGCGGCTTCCTGCGGCGGTGCACGCAGGGGAGGCATCGGCATGGTCACGGGGCGATAATTGGCCGCGAGCGTGGGATCGGAGATTGACGTCATCCGGGGCGGGCGTCCCGTTTCGGAAAGCTGTGCAAACGTATTGCAGGCGCACAGGGCCGGAAGCAGCGCAACAAGACCCAGATGGCGGAGGCAGGATGGTAAAAGCTGGGGCATGAAGATTTTCTGACATCCGTCTGTTCCGAACGGCATCACCCAAGCACAGGGATTCTAAAAAACCCGTTAAGAACGAGCGGCCGCGGGTACATGCGAAGGTACTGCGGGGCCATCACGCGTTGTTTTGAAACCGGTCTTTTTCATGTTTTCTGGGTGAATCCGGGTCTTCCTTCAGATTCCCGGACGGAACGCTCGTATGTTTGATGCGTAAAAAACGTCTGGAGCGCAGCATTTTCAAAATGGCTCTGGCCGTTCAGGTCTGTCCTGCGCCCTGTCATTCTGTCCTGAAGGAGCGCAGCGCATGCCGCCGAAGGCTGGCCTTCGACCGCCAATCCCCCGAGATTCTGGCTTTTTTTTTCCCTTCGGGGAACCTGATCCAGTCACTCTGTACCGTCATTCTGCTTTGTCTGACCCTGCTGCCATTGTCCGTGCAGGCACAGACTCCGGCACATGGGCATTCAGAAACAGAGACTGCGCAGGCGGAAGCCTCCAGTGATCCGTCCCATCTCACTCCGGATCAGGCCCGTCAGCTTCTTGGCGTTCTCGATAATGACAGCAAACGCAGGGAGTTCACGACAACCCTGCGGAATCTGGCTGCGGCACAGAGCGTTGCGCCCACTGATAATGGGACGAAGTCCGGCATCACTGCCCCATCCGTAGCTGTTAACGACAATGCTGCCCCCAGAAATCTGGGCAATGACATGCTGCGCAGCCTGACCAGTCTTGGTCTGACATTGCGGCATGAAGCGCAGGTTCTGGTCGGTACGATTGGTAATTTCCGGTCGCTGGGGCCTTGGGTCCGGCATGTCCGCGCTTCGTCGCAGCTCCAGAACGAGATCCTGAAGATCCTGCTGCGGGTGGCCGTTCTGATCGGTATTGGCGGCGCTCTCGCTTTCTGTGTCCGGCTTCTGCTGCGTCACCCGTGCACACGCCTGGAGGAGGCCGCCAGACAACGCAACTTCCGCGAGGAAATGCAGGAGCGGCGTGATGCCCAGGATGCCCGTACTGCTGCAGAGACAGCCGAGACGCAGAATGCGTCGGAAGCGGAAGGTGGCGCCCAGCATTCCCCGTCCCAGACGGAGGCCATGCAGCAGGCTGCGGTCGAAAATCCAAAGGTCGACCCCTATCAGAACATGGATGAGGCCACCCGTCTGGCCGAGGCGGAGCAGGAACAGAACGAACGCCTGCGTCATCAGGGGTCTCTGGCGCAGTTGATGATGGCGCTGCACCGGTTGCCATATTCGCTGGGATGCTTCCTGCTTGATCTTCTGCCCATCGTCATGTTTCCGCTGACCGCTTTCATCATGCAGAGTGTCGATCCGGATGCGGACAGCCATACAGCCAGCGCTCTGGAGGGCGTCGCATGGATTGCCGGCATGGGAGCTGGTGGATCCGTGGCGCTTGCGCGTGCCATTTTCGCACCCCGGCAGATCTGGCTGCGGCTTGGCATGTTCGGTGACCGGGCTTCGGCGTTCTGGTTCTACTGGCTGCGTCGGATCGCCTGGGCTCTGGGGGGGGGCATCGCCATTCTGGTCGTGCTTTCAAGCTGCACGATGCCGCAGAACATCATAACGGCCTTTGGAAAGATTGTGGCCCTGACCGTCCACGTGATGGTGGCCTGCATGATCCTTCAGGGACGCGCACCAGCCTGGCATCTGTGCCAGCGTCTGGCGGAGCATAGCCGCGTTCCCGGGCTGATCCGTTTCATCGGACATTCGTGGTGGGTGGCGGCCCTGTTCTTCGATCTCAGTCTGTGGCTGGTCTGGGCTGCGGAAATCCATGGCGGATACGCCGCGATCGCCATCGTCTTCCTGCGGACCTGCGTGGCCGTCATCATCATGCGTCTTGTCAGTATCGCAGCGTATGGCGGACTGGAGCGGCTTTTCCGGAGGGCGCCGGCATGGGCATCCCTCAGCGACGAGGCACAGGCGCGGATTGCCCGTTACTATCCGGCAACGCGGCGCGTGCTGGGCGGTCTGATCGGATTGATGACGGTGTTCGCCCTTGCCGTTGCCTGGGGCGCGCCTCTGCGGGATCTCTTCGGCAGCGGCGGGATCGGCGAGCGCATCCTGTCTTCATGTGTCACGCTTCTTGTGGCTGTCACGGTCGGCGTCATGGTCTGGGAGGCCGTGAATATCGGGATCGAGCGGCATATCGACCGTATCAGTGCGGAAAATGACGGAACGGCCCGCGCGGCCCGCTTTCGCACGCTTCAGCCGATGTTCCGGATCCTGCTGATGGTTGTCCTGATCGCGATCATTGGTTTGACGGCCCTGTCTGAACTGGGGGTCAATACGGCGCCGCTGCTGGCCAGTGCCTCGATCTTCGGCGTGGCGCTGGGTTTCGGCTCCCAGAAGCTGGTTCAGGATTTCATCAGCGGGATTTTCCTGCTGCTGGAAAATGCCCTGACGGTTGGGGATGCCGTTACGCTGAGCGGGACCTATGGTGTTGTGGAAAAGCTGTCCCTTCGGACGGTGCATGTCCGCGCCAATGACGGGTCCATGAACATCTTCTCGTTCAGTTCTCTCAGCCAGATCATCAACTACAACCGCGATTTCGCGCGCGCCATCATCGTGGCGGAGGTCGGTTATTCCGTGGATACGGACGACGTCGTGAAGGCTCTGAATGACATTACGGCCGAAATGCGGGCTGATCCGGATTTCAAGGATCTCATCATTGATGACTTCCAGATGTGGGGCGTGGATTCACTGAACGATTCTTCCGTCACGGTCCGTGGAACGTTGCCTACCACGACGGCGGGACGCTGGCCGGTGCAGCGCCAGTTCTATCGCCGCATGAAGAAATGCTTCGAGGCGCGGAATATCGACATTCCGTTCCCGACCCGGACGCTGGAAATCGAAGGGCTGGAGCGTCTGATTGATTATCGCGGCCCCAATGGGGAAACACCCAACCCGATGCCTGGTCATCAGGCGACTGACCGCAAAAGTGCGGATGACAGCACCGGACCGGGGTCCGGGGCCGGAGAGGCGACTGGAGGAGACGGAGGAAGCGCAAGCCCGGGTAATAGCTGAGACATTCTCCCGTACGGTCTGAAGGCTGAATTTTCCCGGTCTTCAGGGCGTGCGGTGTGTGAGGCCGTTTTGCCAGCCGGACCAGCCTTCTTTCCGGCGGTACGAAAGTTCTTTGTCTTCCTGTGCGTCGGACGGAACGCTTTTTCAGGTCCATCCTCTGCGGTTATGTCGGACTGGAGGAATGCGCAGGAGGGCGTCTGCCGCAGTAGAGCGGCCGACCCCGCAGGACCGGAGGAACAGCCGGAACTGCCCGATCAGGGGGGTGTCATTTCTCTGGAAAATTCCGGGAACAGGAAAGAACGCAACTTCTTCCAGATATGCATCGTTCAGCATCACTCGGTTTTATTTCATTGGAGTCGCCCCGTGCGCAAAACAGTTCTGCTTCTTCTGGCTCTGTCTTTTTCCTCGGTGACGCTGACGGCCTGTCATCAGCACCGGACCTTCGGTCAAAAGGTCCGCGATACCGTTGATCCGCCGAAGGGACCGGTAGAGAAGGCCGGACGCTCCATCGATCGTTCCATGGGGGACTGAGGCACTTCTAGGGCCTGCCCGAAGAGGCCATTCCCTTGCCCTGAAAAGGGTTCTGGACAACACTTGCCCCCTGGTTTCGGGCCAAGTGTTGTCCTGTCCCGACCTGTATGGAAGGGAGAAAGACCGTGCTGGCAGCCGCAGATGTCCTTGGATCCGGGCTTTCGGAGTGGGAAGAATGAGAATTCTTCTTACTGGCGTCGCGGGTTTTGTTGGACAGCACCTGAAAGCCCGTCTGGCCGCGCGCCGTCCTGATGATGTCATTCTTGAAGATCCGATGGATATTCGGGATCGTGCTGCTGTGGAGCGGTTTGTCCGGGATGAAAAACCCGAGGCCTGTATTCATCTCGCGGCCGTGTCTTCGGTAGAGCGCGCGCGGGCGGATACGAGCGGAGCCTGGACGGTCAATCTGGACGGAACGCTGATCCTTGCGGAAACTTTCGAGAAATACGCAAGGAATGCGCGTTTTCTGTACGTGTCTACGGCAGAAATTTATGGTTCGAGCTTCAGGACGGGAGAGCCTCTGGACGAAAAGGCCGTGATCTCGCCGGTCAATCCCTATGCCGCGAGCAAGGCAGCCGCCGACATGGCGATAGGGACACTGAGTGCGGAAGGGCTGCATGCCCTGCGGTTACGGTCTTTCAGCATTACCGGAACGGGCGAGGATCGCCACGCCATCGTGTCCTATCTGGCGGCACAGGTGGCGCGGATCGAGGCGAAGATGCAGCCGCCGGTCGTGACAGTGCGGGATCCGTCAGACGGGTTCGACATCATGGATGTCCGCGATGCGTGCGACGCTTATATCGATGCGCTCGAACCGGTGGAAACGCTTCCGGATGGGGCGGTTCTGAACGTCTGTACGGGGCGGACGCGGACCGTGCGGTCCATCTTACATGATCTTATGGCCGAGGCGGGGGTCAGCGCCTCGATCGAGAGCGACCCGTCAGTTCCGTGTCCGTCCGGTCTGGCCTCCATGCAGGGTAATCCCGATGCGACGATGCGGGCGCTGGGGTGGCGCCCGAAAGTGGACTGGAAGGAAACGGTGGCGGCGGCCCTGAACGACTGGCGGCTGCGGATCAGGGACTGAACGTTCAGCCTTCGCGCGGGCAGAGGGCGCGTTCCACCAGCGCGCAGACGATATGGGCGGCGGCGATATGCATCTGCTGGACCAGAGGGGTCCAGTCCGAAGGAACGCGCAGGGCGATGTCGGCATCTTCCAGATCAACGCCGTTGCCACCGAGGAAGACAACCGTGGTCAGCCCGCCGCGGCGGGCTTCCCTGAGCGCGTGGACGATGTTGGGGGAACGGCCCGAGGTCGTGATGCCGAGGAAGACGTCTCCCGGGCGGCCAAGCGCCGCAATCTGGCGGGAAAAGACATGCTCGAAGCCGTAATCGTTGCCGATGGCGGTCAGGCCGGAGGTGTCGGTCGTCAGGGCGATGCCGGCCAAGGGGCGACGGTCATACATCAGGCGGGAAGTGAATTCACCGGCGATGTGCTGTGCATCGGCGGCGCTGCCGCCATTGCCTGCGACCAGCAGTTTGCCGCTGTCCCGCAGGGCAGCGCAGACGGCAAGGGCGATTTCCTCCATATGCTGTGCGCAGGCTTCGTTTTCCGCGAATGCCGCCATCGTCTCGGCGGACCGGCGAAGATAGTCCTGCATGTAAAGACGTTCTTCGGCAGGCAGTCCGTTGGAGAGGTCGGTGGGTGTAGTGTGAGGCACGAGGGCGGAACTCCGCGAAAACTGGACAACAGATACGCGACGCATCGCCGCCGCGAACGATTGCCCCGAGACAGACGTGTTCCTGTCCGTCCTGTCAAGGGATGGAATGGCGTGTTGTGGGTCGGGGAACAGTTGAAAAAGAACATGCTTTTCCGGGAGGAGACCCCGAATGCTGCGGATTGAGTCGCTTCACAAGTATCCGGTGAAAAGCTGTCACCGGATTTCACCGGACCATCTGTCTTTCGAGCCCTGGGGCGCTGCCGGAGACCGGCAGTGGGGAGTGTTCGATCCGGATGGCGTGTTTCTCACGCAGCGGGCCCATCCGGTCATGGCGCGGATCGGCGTTCAGGTGGATGGGGCCGGGCTCGTGCTGCAATGCGCGGGTCAGTCCGATCTTGCCGTGGCTGTTCCTGCCGGGGCCGAGCGGTCCGTCCGGGTCTGGGGGGATGACATGCCGGCGGTGGATGCCGGGGAGGGGGCGGCGCACTGGCTCAGCCAGGTGATCGGTCATCCGTGCCGGCTGGCCTACATGGCCAGTCCGGCCACGGCACGCCCCCGGCTTTACGACGGGAACGGGTTTCATGTGTCCTTCGCGGATGAGTTCCCGGTGCTTGTCTGCACCACGGCGTCGCTGGCGGATCTGAACACGCATCTGGCCAGTCCGGTGCCCATGACGCGCTTTCGTCCCAATGTGGTGATCGCAGGCGCGGAACCTTGGGAGGAAGATAGCTGGACCCGCCTGCGGATCGGCACGGTTGAGCTACGGCTGGTCAAGCCCTGTCCGCGCTGCGGGGTGACGACAGTGGATCAGGAGAGCGGCGCGCTGCCCGATCGGCGGGAGCCGTTGCGGGCGCTGGCCGAGTTTCGGAAGCAGCCGGGGGGCGTCATGTTCGGGCAGAATGCGGTGGTGGATGTGCCGGGGATGATGCGGGTTGGAGATGAAGTGACGGTTCTGGAACGCAGGGCAGTGTCGTGACGTTCAGGGGGTGCCCCGTTCAGGAGGACTGTGTCCATGTCCGACGCATCGCAGACAGATACTCTTCAGACGAATGCTTCCCGAAAAGACGACCACCGGGATGATGATCCGGCTTTCGACCCCCGGTGGTGGAAGGAAGCGGTGGTCTATCAGGTCTATCCGCGGTCTTTCTGTGACAGCAACGGAGACGGGATCGGGGATCTGCCGGGGCTGACGTCGCGGCTGGATCATATCCGTTCGCTGGGGGTGCAGGTCATCTGGCTCTGTCCGCATTATGACACGCCCAATGTCGACGGGGGTTATGATGTGCGCGACTATCGGCGCATTGATCCGGCGCTGGGGACGATGGAGGATTTCGACCGGCTGATCAGCGCCATTCATGAGCGCGGCATGAAGCTGATCGTGGATCTGGTGGTCAATCATACCAGCGACCAGCATGAATGGTTCCGTCAGGCACGGTCCAGCCGGGATAGCCCTTACCGGGATTTCTACATCTGGCGTGACGGGCGCGGGGAAAACGAACCGCCCAACAATTTCGTTTCGGTTTTCGGGGGAGCAGCCTGGAGCCGGGACGAGGCGAGTGGCCAGTATTACCTGCATTATTTCACGCCGGCGCAGCCGGATCTGAACTGGGACAACCCGCAGGTCAGACAGGAGGTCCATGCCCTCATGCGGTTCTGGCTGGAGCGTGGGGTTTCCGGATTCCGGATGGATTCCATCTGTCTGATTTCAAAACCGGAAGGATTGCCGGATCTGACGCTAGCGGAGCTGGAAAATCCCGAGCGGATCTATGCGCGGGGGCCGCGTCTGCATGATTATCTGCGGGACATGAACCATGAGGTTCTGGCGCCACATGACTGCATGAGCATAGGGGAGGCCTTCGGGGTGTCCTATGCCGAGACGCCGGATTTCGTGGATGCGAGCCGGCATGAACTGGACATGCTCTTTCATTTCAACATCATCCGGGTCGGGCGGCATGACTGGCAGGTCCAGCAGTGGACGGTGCGGGAATTCAAGGCCCTGATGCGGGAGGAGGACACTTCCCCCGGGCCCGGAGGATGGACGACGACCTTTCTCGAAAACCATGACAACCCGCGTTCGGTCTCGTGGTTCGGGGATGATCGGCCTGAAATGGTCGCGGCTTCGGCCAGGGCGCTGGCGACGCTGATGCTGCTGCGGCGGGGGACGCCCTTTGTCTATCAGGGGGAAGAGATCGGGATGACCGATATTCCGTTCACGGGGGTTCAGGATTTCGAGGACGTTCATGCCCGGACGGTCTGGCATAATACGGTGGAAGCCGGGAAAGTGCCGGCAGAGGAGGTCCTGCCGCAGCTTGGACGCATCAGCCGGGACAATGCGCGGACCCCCATGCAGTGGGACGATGGCCCGCAGGCCGGGTTCACGACCGGGACGCCGTGGTTCCGGCTCAATCCCCGATACCGGGACATCAATGTCGCGCGGCAGGAGACGGACCCGTCATCGGTCCTGAACCATTACCGACGGCTGATCGCCCTGCGGGCGGCGCATCGCACGCTGATCTACGGGGATTTCGTGGATGTCGATCCGGATCATCCGTCCGTTATCGCGTTCACGCGCGGGCTGGAGGGGGAGCGGTTTCTGGTGCTGGTGAACCTCTGTTCCAGTCCGGTGCATTATATCCTGCCGCTTGGCCTGGAACTGGCGGAGGTTCTGATCGACAGCACAGGCGCGGCATTAAGGGACGTGTTGCCAGAACTGGCGCCATGGCAGGCGGGCGTTTACCGGCTGAAAAACTGAGACGTTCAGCGGAATCAGGCAGGGTGTTCGCAGGTCAGGGCGTCTTTTTCCCTGTGCCAGAGGGCGGCGGCGTCTTCATCGAGGATGACGGTGCAGTCCGGATGGAGATGGATGGCGGAGGCACAGTTCTCCCGCGTGACAGGGCCGAGCAGGGTCTGGGTGATGATGGGCGCTTTCTCCGTACCGACCGCGACGAGGACGAGTCTGCGGGCCTGAAGGATGGTGCCGAGACCCATGGTCAGGGCGCGGCGCGGAACATTCTGGGGATTGCCGCCGAAAAGGGGCGCGCGCTGGCGGCGGGTCACCGGGGTCAGGTGGACGAGGCGGGTGCGGCTGTCGAAATCCGCCGGGGCTTCGTTGAAGGCAATGTGACCGTTCAGTCCGATAGCAAGAAGCTGGATGCCGATGCCGCCAGCCTCCGTGATGGTTTCTTCAAAGGTGGCGCATTCTTCCGGGCGATGGGGATTGTTGCCGTCCAGAACGTGAATGTTCTCCGGAGGGATGTTCACGCGGCTGAAGAGGTCTTCCTGCATCCGGTAATGGCTGGAATGCGGATCATCGAGCCTCAGACCGACATATTCGTCCAGATTGAAGGTGCGGGTATGGGAGAAATCGAGCCCGTTTTCGGCGTGCTCCCGCGCGAGGCAGGCATAGATGGCTTCCACGGTATGGCCCGTTGCAAGGCCCAGCACGGGATTTTCGGCAGTGCGGATTTCATGGGCCAGAATGAGGGCGGCCTGCTGAAAAGCGGTCTTGCTGTCAGGTTCGATGATGACACGCATGGAGCCTCCTCTCTCTTTCCAGAGATGGGCCTGCTGCCTGATGGGCAGAACGGATCTGGAATACCGGCGCTGTCCGCAGGATGCTGGAAGGGGACGTCCATTTGACCTTCCTGTCCATCTGCATGTCATTCTTTCATGACTTTATGTGTCTGTTCAACCCTCTGGGCAGGGTTCGTCATGACGCCTCCGTGTGCCGGGGGATGCGCTGGACGGATCCGGCCGGAGAAGGCAGGGTCATGGCACTGAAGAGACCGACAGCAGGCCCGGAGATGATCTGATGCTGAATGATCCGCAGACCGTGGCGGAGGTGACTGCTTTGTCAGACCGATACGAAAAGGCGCTGGGCGAGAATGACCTGCCCATACTGGATGCGCTGTTTTATGACGGGCCGGAGACCGTGCGCTATGGCGTGGGGGAGAACCTCTATGGTTTCGATGAGATCCAGGCGTTCCGCAAACGTCGTCCGGGCGGTTCGCCGCCGCGTGATGTCCTCAGGCGGGTGGTGACGGCGATCGGAACGGATGTTGCGGTTGTGGATCTGGAGTTCCGGCGCAAAGGCGGGACGAAGACCGGGCGGCAGAGCCAGACATGGTTCCGCACGCCGCAGGGGTGGAAGATTCTGGCCGCGCATGTTTCTCTGATGGCCGATATGTCCTGATGTCTGACGGAGCAGAAGCGATGACCCCCATGGAAGATCCGGAAATCACGGCCCTTGCGGCTGCGAACAGGCTGACCATCGATCCGCGGTTTCATGAGGGCGTGCGCCAGAACCTGACGCTGCTGCGTTCCTATGCGGAACTGATCGAGGGATTGGATTTGCCGGAGCGGCTGGAACCGGCTTTCGAGTACGTGCCATGAGCGGTCTGACACGGCGTACGAACGACATTGCTTCGGCCGTCCGCATCGGAGCGCTGTCCGCTGTTGACCTGACGAAGGAGGTTCTGGCGGATCTCGCGGCGCGGGACGGGGCCTATAACTGTGTCACGCGCGTTCTGACGGACAGGGCGCTCCGGGCGGCGGCGAATGTGGACAGGGCGGTTAAGGAAGGACGCGATCCGGGGCTGTTGGCCGGGGTGCCGTTCGGGATCAAGGATCTGTTCGATGTGCGCGGGCAAGTGACGACGGCGGGCTCGAAAGTCTTGGCCGATAATCCGCCTGCGACGGAAGATGCCGTCCTGGTCGCGCGGCTGATCGCGGCCGGGGCCATTCCGGTGGCGCTGACGAACATGGATGAGTTCGCCTACGGTTTTGCGACAGATAACGCGCATCATGGCGTGACGCGCAATCCGCATGCGCCGGATCATCTGGCGGGCGGCTCGTCCGGCGGGTCCGCGGCGGGCGTGGCGGCGCGGCTGTTCTCACTGGGGCTGGGATCGGACACGAACGGATCGATCCGCGTCCCCGCGTCCCTGTGCGGGATCTGGGGACTGCGTGCCACGCAGGGGCGGCTACCCGTGAAGGGCAGTTATCCGTTCGTGGCCAGTCTCGACACGGTCGGCCCGTTCGGGGACAGCGCGTCCGGGCTGAAAACCTGCTTCGAGGCCCTTGCGGGGACGACGCTGGAGCCGGTGACGGTCGGGGAGCTGCGGATCGGACGGCTGGGCGGCTGGTTTGCGGAGAACATGTCGGCCCCGATGCAGGCGGCGATCGATGGTCTGGCGTCCGCGCTGAACGTTGAGCGCACGGTGGACGTGCCAGAAGTGGCGCGGGCGCGGGCCGCGGCGTTCGTCATCAGCGCGTCCGAAGGGGCGGGGCTGCATCTCGAACGTCTGCGGAGGCGGGCGCAGGATTACGATCCTGCCGTGCGGGACCGTCTGCTGGCTGGTGCGCTCCTTCCAGCCACGCTGATTTTCCAGGCGCACCGGTTGCGGAACTGGTTCCGGGCGCGGATGCACGAGGCTTTTTCCGATACGGATATTCTCATTGCGCCCGCCGTGGTGGGGGAAAGCCCGCGTTTCGATCAGCCACTGATTGAGGTCGGAGGAGAAAAAGTATCGGCGCGGGCCAATCTGGGGTTTTATACGCAACCGCTGACGCTGGCCGGTTTCCCGGTTCTGACCGTGCCGCTGGATGTTCCGGGGCTTCCGCTCGGAGCGCAGCTTGTGGCCCGTCCGGGGCGGGAAGACCAGCTTTTCGCGCTGGGTGAGGCGCTGGAGCAGCGGGGAATCGCCCGCGCCCGTCTGGTGGTCTGACGCCGGGCGCTCCGGTCAAGGCGCGGTGGGACTGGTGGTCTCCCGCATGACATGGGACGCAGGACCATCAGGGCGAGGGCTGCCGTCAGGAGATCGCCTCCGATGGCGCAGGCAAAGACGGGGTGCCAGCTTCCCAACCGCTGATGAAGCCAGGCGGCAAGCGGTCCGCCGAGGACTGCGCCCACGCCTTGCGCGATGTAGAGGAAGCCGTAATTGCGGGCTGCGTCACGCGGACCGAACGTGTCCGTCAGGGTAGCGGGGAAGAGGGAAAAGATCTCGCCCCAGCCGAGGAACACCACGCCGGAGAGCAGGACAAAGGCCACCGGGTGATGGACCAGTGCAAGCCAGCCACCGAGGGCTAAAGCTTCAAGAGTGAAGGCGGCGGCCATGGTGGTTTCCCGTCCCGCCCGGTCGGATATCCAGCCGAAAAGGGGGCGCGTGAGGCCATTGGCGATCCGGTCCAGCGTCATGGCCAGTGGTAGTGACGCGAGACCGAACACCAGGACATGGGCCACGCCGAAATCCTGTGCGATCTGTGCAAGCTGGGATGTGGCCATCAGACCCATCATCAGGAACATCACCCAGAAGATGGGGTGACGCAGGGTGGCGGCGGTCGGCGTGCCGGGCAGGGGGAGTGTGGTCCGTGACCGTGGGGCAGGGGCGAGAAACCACGTCGCGGTCAGGCCGCTCGCCATGATCAGCAGGCCGAACAGGGTCAGCGTCGGACGCCATCCGGCCAGCGCCAGCATGTGCGCGATGGGGAAGGTCGTCACCATTGCGCCCATACCGTAGCCGGAGGCGGCGAGACCAGCCGCCAGACCGCGCCGGTCAGGAAACCAGTCCATCAGCAGGGCGACCACACCGACATAAACGATCCCGGTTCCAATGCCGCCCAGGACGCCATAGGTCAGGGACAGTCCTGCGAGGGTGTGGACAGGGCGGCGGTGAGCTAGCTTGCGCCCGTCAGGATCACGCCGGTTCCGATCAGGGGGCGGGGCGGAACATGCCGTCCGATCCAGCCCTGAACGGGAGAGAAGAGCGTTTGCAGAACGATCAGGAGTGAGAACGTGATCTGGAGTGCGGGCGGAGTGAGGTGCAGATCCGTGCGCAGGGCGGGCGTGAACAGCGTCCAGACATACTGGGGGGAGGACACCGCCACCATGCACATCAGTCCGGCCAGCATCTGTGTCCGGCGGCGGCTGGGCGGGGAACTGGAGGCTGTCCGGATTGTCATGGGCGATCCTGAAGGGGCTGTGTTTTCCTATCGTCCCGTTCCGGGATCATCTGTTCGGTGAAGGGTGAGTTCCTGTCGCATCCGGTCACGGTCGAGGCGCTTTTCCCATGCTGCGATGATGACGGGAGCGACGCAGTTGCCTGCGAAATTGCCGACGGCGCGTGCGATGCCGATGAACCAGTCCACCGCCAGAAGCATGACGATGCTGGCTACCGGAATGGATGGAACGGCCCCCAGCGTGGCCGCGAGAATGACAAGACCAACCCCGGGAACGCCATGAGCACCCTTTGAGGTGACGAGCGCGGTGGCCAGCAGGGTGATGATCTGCCAGGCGGTGAGGTGGGTGCCGGTGGCGTTGGCGAGGAAGATCACGGCAAGGCCAAGATAGATCGACAGGGCGTCCAGATTGAAGGAATATCCAGCAGGCACCATGATCCCGACTGTCTGGCGGTCTAGGCCCAGGCGTTCGAGCTTGGCCATCAGGCTGGGCAGGACGGCATCCGATGAGGTGGTGGTCGCGACGATCAGGGTTTCTTCCTGAAAATATTGGGCGAAGCGCAGCGGGCTTACGCCGCAGAGCTTCAGCCCCCCGCCAAGTGCACAGACGATAAACAGTCCGACCAGAATGAAATACAGGAGCGTAACGCCGGCCAGATGACCGATGGTGTTGAGGCCGTAACGGGCCGTAGTGGAAACCATGGCGCCGAAAACGGCCAGAGGCGCAAGACGGGTAATGACCCGCATCATGCTGCTGAACAGGTCGGACACGCTTTCGAGCAGGTGAACGATCGGAGCGCCTTTTTCGCCCATGTAAGTCAGGCAGCATCCCGTGAAGATGGCGAAAAACAGGATCTGGAGGACGTTACCCTGCGCGAAGGCGGCTGTGGGAGTCACAGGGACGATGGAGAGCAGGAAACCGCTGATACCGCTATCGCGCAGGGTGCGGGCGCTGTTGCCGTATGACGTGGCCATGTGCATGTCTTCGGCGGTTGGCGTGAAGTGGATGCCGCTGCCAACGTGCAGCAGCATGGCCAGCGCAACGGAGAAGCCGAGCGCCACTGTCGTCATGGCTTCGAAATAGAGCAGGGCGCGCGCGCCGAGCCGGCCGACGGTTTTCAGGGATCCCGCGCCGATGATGCCCAGCGTGACGATGCAGAACAGAAGCGGACCCACGGCCATGACGATCAGCCGCATGAAGAGGGCCGGCATCCATTGCGTGTCCGCTGCGAGGGAGGGGATGAAGATCCCTCCGGCCAGACCGAGAAGGGTGGCGGCAACAACCTGTGTGAAAAGCCCGATGGTCGGTCTGCCTGAGGGGATGGTGGTCATGCGGCTGTCCTCATGGTCCGGGAGGCTGGTGCGGATTACCAGGTGGCGACGCCTCCATCGCTTCGGGGGTCGGTTGCGCCTTCGAGGCGGCCGTCCGGAAGGCGGATGATGGCGCCGGCATGCCCCATCACGATTGATCGTTCCGGCAGTTCCTCGATTGTGTGGCCGGCAGCGTGCAGGGCTGCAAGCGTGTCTGCAGGGAAGCCGGGCTCCAGCTTCAGGGAGAGGCTGTTTTCACCCCATGTACGACCGAGGAGCCAGCGCGGGCGGCAGATGGCCTCCTGTAACGGTACGCCATACTGGACGTGGCGGGTGAAGACGGCGGCCTGCGTCTGGGGCTGGCCCTCGCCGCCCATGGTGCCATAGACCATGACCCGGCCGTCTTTGAGGCGGGCAGCAGCAGGATTGAGCGTGTGGAAGGGTTTGGCGCCTGCAGTCAGGCAGTTCCAGCCGCTTGTCGCCAGACGGAAGGATGAGCCGCGGTTCTGCCAGAGAAGACCGCTCCCTGGTAGCATGACGCCGGAGCCGAATTCGAAATACAGGCTCTGGATCATGCTGACCGCCATGCCGTTCCGGTCGATCGCGCCCATCCATGTCGTGTCGCCCCACTGGGTTTCTTCCGTCCAGGGGCGGGCCTGCGTCATGGAGATGCGTTCCGCCATGGCGTCCAGCGCCGTAGGGTCGGCCAGCAGGTCGCGGATGCGGCCTTCCGCGTGCTCCCGGCCGTCGATTTCGCGGTTGCGATACAGGAAGGCCTGCTTGGTGGCTTCGATCAGACCATGCAGGTGTTCGAAGGTTTCCGGGTGTGCGGCGTGTGGAAGGCGGTCGTAGAGGGCGAGCAGCAGCAGGGCTGCGCCACCCTGTGTGGGAGGGGCGGTGTTGTAGAGGCGGCCCCATGATGTCTCGACATGCAGGGGCGTATGCAGGTTTGCGCGGTGAGACAGAAAATCGACCGGGCGCAGGGGGCTTCCAGCGGCTTCGAGATCGGCGGCAATCAGACGGGCCAGTGAGCCGTCATAGAAGCTGTCCAGCCCGTCACGGGCGAGGGTGCGCAGGGTTGCGGCCAGCTGAGGGGAGGTCTGGATGCTGCCTTCCTTCAGGGCCGTTCCGGTCAGGAAGCAGGCTTGGGAGAATGTTTCGTTACCGGAGAGTTCCAGATGCTTCTCGGTCAGAAGAGCGGCTTCACTCGCGGAGACGATGCGCCCGTTTTCGGCATAATGGATGGCGTCTTCGAGCAGACGGTCAAGGGGAAGGCGAGGCTGGGAACGCGCGCTTTCCTCCAGCGCGCGTTCCCAGCCGGAGACGGTCCCCGCCATGGTGTTGGCGGCCAGGCCGCCGCGCCATGGGATGGTCGTATGTCCAGCTGCGGTATAGAGCTCATGCGTGGCGCCGGTGGCCAGCGCGCCGCACGCATCGATGGCGATGGTGCGTCCGTCGGGATAGGAGATCAGCCAGAACGCATCCCCGCCGAGCCCGGTCATGTGAGGATAGACCACAGCCAGGGTGGACGCTGTGGCGATGATGGCCTCGATTGCGGTGCCGCCCTCCTTCAGCACCGCCAGACCGGCCTGACTGGCAAGGTGATGGGGCGAGGTGACCATGCCCTGAAGGGCGCTCGGCGTTTGCATGGAGAGCCTTTCGGTCAGGGGGTCGTCAGGAAATCGGGCCGTGAGCGGCTGATATGGGCGCAGAGGGTCTGGATCAGCAGGTCTTCGGGGCCTTGCGGCACATGCTGCTGGGTGGAGGCAATGAATTCCACGGGGGGCATGACGGGCAGAGTGTTATCCAGGCATGGCGTGATGTGTTCCGCATTTTCGAGGAAGGCAGGCTGGGGCGTGACGCCATATCCCGCACGGACGGCGGCAAGAATTGCGATCAGGCTGTCGCTGGTGAAAGCCAGGTGCCACGGCTGGCCCGCGCGGTTAAGGGTTTCAATGGCCAGCCTGCGTGTCAGGCTGCCATCGGGGAACGTCACGAGGGGGATGGAGTCCCGTGCGGTGAGGGTCGTGCCCTCGGAGGCGAACCAGCGCAGGTCTTCCGTCCAGAGCCTGCGGCCTACGGTTTCGGAGGAACGCCGCATGCCGCAGAACAGATCGATTTCATTCTGCTCAAGAAGCCGCATGAGATGAAAACTCAGCCCGGAAATCAGGGTGACCTGCAGGGTCGGATGCGATGCGCGGAATGTACCCAAGATTTCGGGAAAGCGGGTCAGGAGCAGATCTTCCGTCACGCCGACGCGGATGCTCCCGCGCGGGGAGCCGCTGCGGAAATGGGACAGAATGTTGTCTTCGCAGTGCAGGAAGCCACGGGCCAGACCGATCAGGGTCATGCCGTCTTCCGTCAGGCGGACGCTTTTGGTGCTCCGTGCCAGAAGGCGTGTACCAAGCTGTTCCTCCAGCCGGCTGACATGCTGGCTGATGGTGGACTGGCTGACCCCCTGCTTCTGGGCGGCTGACGTGAAATGGAGTGTTTCGGCGACGGCCAGAAAGGACTGGAGGTGGAACGGATCAAGATGCAAGTGATCTTTCATGCGAATATGTGGGACCAGTTTTATCGGAAGGTCAACTTGATCTGTCATCGTTATGAGCGCACAGTTCCATTCAGAGCATTTTGACCCGCCGGACAGGAGCCACAATGATCGCCCATGGAGCCAGGGCCGTAGAACGGTGCCGTATTCTTGCGAAGACTCCCTTCAGCGAGACGGAAGGCAGCCTGTTCCGGTTCTGGCTCGGTCCGGCTTACCGTCGTACTGTGGACCAGGTCGGCCTCTGGATGGAAGAGGCTGGCATGTCCGTGCGGATGGACGCCACGGGCAGTCTGGTCGGGCGGTATGAAGGAACACATGCGGGTTCTCCAGCCGTGATGATCGGCTCTCACCTCGATACGGTCCGCAATGGCGGGGCATTTGACGGCAATCTGGGCGTCATGCTCGGGATCGAGACGGTTTCCGCGCTGCATGAGGCCGGGGTGCGCCTGCCATTCGCGGTGGAGGTGATGGGCTTCGGGGATGAGGAAGGTTCACGTTTTCCGGCGCCGATGATGTGCTCCCGGGCCATGGCGGCCCTGATCGACACGGTGCCCGACGGTATCCGCGATGGCGTGGGCCAGAGCGTGGCGGAGGCGATGGAGGCTTTCGGGCTGGACCCGGCGCGGCTGAAGGACGCGCGGCGGAAGCCCGGCGAGCTGCTGGCTTTTATCGAACCCCATATCGAACAGGGACCGTGCATCGAGGCCGGGGACGGGGAACTGGGGGTCGTGACGGCCATTGCGGCCCAGACGCGCCAGCGCGTGGTGGTGCGGGGGCAGTCCGATCATGCCGGAACGACGCCGATGATCCTGCGCCGGGATGCCCTGGCCGGGGCGGCGGAAATGATTCTGGCCGTGGAGCATATCGGCGCGGCGGGCGGGTCCGATCATGTGGCGACGGTGGGTCAGATGCACATCGTGCCCAACACATCCAATGTCATTCCCGGAGAGGTCTGGTTCTCGCTGGACATGCGGGCCGCGACGGATGAGGCGCGGGACCGGATGGCCGAAGAGATCCGCGAGGATATCCGCCGGATTGCCGCCAACCGGGAGTTGGATGTCTCCTTCGAGGCGACGCAGCTTCTGCCCGCCGCGGCCTGCACGCCCGGACTTGTGGACCGGCTCGCCCGGGTTATCGCGGATGTGACCGGAAAGCCGGCACAGCGTGTTCTCAGCGGCGCGGGGCATGATGCGATGGCAATGGTCGGGCTGTGCCCGATGGCGATGATGTTCATCCGCAGTCCCGGTGGCCTCAGCCATCACCCTGATGAGACGGTGCGCGTTCAGGATGTCGAACTGGCGCACCGTGCCCTGCTAGCCTTCGTCAAGGAGTTCCAGTCATGAGTTCGTCTTTCGCGCAGCTTGATCCGCCCGTCCGTCTCCTGATGGGGGCGGGGCCGGTCAATGTCCATCCGCGTGTCCTGCGCGCCATGGAGGCCGATGTCATCGGGCAGATGGACCCGGAAATGACGGCATACATGGATGAGGTCATGGCGCTTTACCGGCAGGTTTTCCGAACGGAAAACAGACAGACGCTGCTGGTCAACGGGTCGGCCCGGGCCGCCATCGAGGCGGCGCTCGTATCGGTCGTTACGCCGGGCATGAAGGTCGTTATCCCACGGATCGGCCGTTTTGGGCTCCTGCTGACAGAAATCGTGCGGCGGTGTCAGGGTGTACCGGTTACGGTGGACGTGCCGTGGGGAGAGGTCGTCGATCCGGCGCGGATCGAGGCAGCCATCATCGAGCATCGTCCCGGCCTCGTAGCGGCGGTTCATGGCGATACCTCCACGACGACGGCCCAGCCGCTGGAAAAGATCGGAGCCATCTGCCGCCGGCATGATGTGCTTTTTTACGTCGATGCAACCGCGACGCTGGGCGGCATGAAATTCGAGACGGATGTCTGGAACATCGACATCGCGACGGCGGGTCTCCAGAAATGCCTGTCCGGACCGCCGGGTTCGGCGCCCATCACGATTTCGGACCGGGCCGTGGAGGCCATTCTCAGGCGCCGTCACGATGAAGCCGGGATTGTCACCGGGCAGCCGCAGGGCGATGGCCCGGTCATCCAGTCGAACTATTTCGACCTTGCCATGCTCATGAACTACTGGTCGCCCGCGCGGATGAATCATCATACGGAAGCGACATCCATGCTCTATGCCTCACGCGAGGTGGCGCGGATCGTGGTGGAAGAAGGCCTCGAGGCCCGATGGGAGCGCCATACCCGCGCCAGCCGCGCCATGACGGCGGGTATCCGGGCCATGGGGCTGAAAGTTTATGGTGAAGACGCCACGCGCATGTCCAATGTGACGGGTGTGTGGGTGCCGGACGGTGTGGATAATGCCAGGGTGCGTGAACTGATGCGCCGGGATTTCGAGATCGAGATCGTCTCGTCCTTTGGCCCGCTGACGGGGAAGATCTGGCGAATTGGCGCCATGGGAATCAATGCCCAGAAGCCCCGCGTTCTGACCACTCTGGCCGCGTTCGAGACGGTTCTGGCCGGCGAGGGCGTGAAGATTGCGCGTGGATCTGGCGTCGATGCGGCGCGCGCGGCATGGGATTCGGCCATCTGAGCACAGGACCGGCAGGGGAAACGGACGTTTCCCTCAGCCGCTTCCGCTGGAATCCGGCTGGACGATCATGATCTCCGCTGCCAGCAGGAGGCAGAAGATGGCAGTAACGTGGAAGCCCGCCCAGAGACGGAGGGTATAACCCTGACGGTATCCGGCATGGAGGAGGCAGGCCTCTCCCATGCTCCAGGACAGGATCGCTACGACCAGAAGCCGGAGTGGCATCAGGATCCAGAACGGCGTCAGCCCTAGGGACAGGGCCTGTGCCAGCCACCAGGAACTCCCGGCCAGAAGGATGACGGACAGGCCCGTCATCCAGAGGGACTGCCGGAACACCCGATGGAAGACAGGACGCCCGCCGGCGGGACCATCCTGCTTCCAGGCCCGGGCGACGACCCAGCCCGTAAAGCAGGCTGTGCCGATCGTCAGGAATGCGCCCAGAGCGTGCAGGGCCGTCATGAATGTGATGAGGGAAGCGCTGGGCACGGGGTCCTGTTTTCTGTCGCTGCACTGTCTCAGGGCAGCATACAGGTCTGGTCGTCCTGTTCCAGATGGGGATTATCAACCGTGTCCGGGTTTCTTGCGGCCTGATCCGCTCTTTTTGCCGCCGCCGGTTTCCTTGTTGACGGTCGCCCAGGCGCGGCGTTCGGCTTCCGTGTCGGAGACGCCACGTTTCTCGTAGCTTTCCTCGATATGTTCGGCCTGGCGTTTCTGTTTGTCTGTATAGGCTGATTTGTCTCCGCGTGGCATGATGATGCCCTCCAAGCAAAGGTGACGCACGTTCTTACGTCAGGCCGCAGGGAATGTTCCGCGCGATGTAGAAAGAGGCGTTTCAGACTGGTGTGATTTTGCATCTTTGGGGGTTGCCAAGGGCGGGGAGGTCCGTTAGAACGCGCCCACCTCGATGGATGCGCCGGTGTAGCTCAGCTGGTAGAGCACGTCATTCGTAATGATGGGGTCGGGAGTTCGAATCTCTTCACCGGCACCATCGGGGTTTCTCCGAAAAATCGAAGATCATTGCATATACCAGACTCTTGTCTGGAGTCGCGACTGTGCCGTGCGTGAAGAAAAAGCGTTCGTTTTTTCTCGAAAATGCAATATCTTTGTAAAACTTCCTGCTTCCTTACCCCTCTGCCTCTGGGCAATAAGCCCCCGATAGGGTTACGATACAGGCGATCACCCTGATGCGTAGGGCTTTCTGCTTGCGGTCATACTGTTATGTCGTGGCTCCGTGCATCAGGTAAGGAGCCTCATGTCTGACCGTTTTCACAAGCGACTGTGGCGGAACGCCGTCAGCTTCAACCAGAGCCAGGAACCCCATGCGTCCCTGCATGTGGTAGAGGGGCTCCGGGAATGTCCGACTTGTGGTCTTTTCCAGCATGTTCCCCGGATGCAGCCCGGTTTTCTGGCGGAGTGCCGCCGGTGTGGCGGCCGTCTCGCCCGAAGGCGCAAGACGGCGGTGATCGCTGCGCCGGCGGCATTCTGCGTGGCATCTGCCGCACTTTATCTGGCTCTTCTCATCAGTTCCCTCATGACGCTGAACGTTTTCGGGCGTGAGCGCACGGTTGCGCTGATCAGTGGCCCCATCGAACTGGGGCATCAGGGATATGGTGCGATCGGGCTGCTGGTGGCGGTGGTGACGATCGGCATGCCCGGTGCGGTGATCGGGCTGATGGGGGCCATCCTTTACGGCGCTTCCCGTCCCCATATGCCCGACTGGACCCCGCGTCTCATGACCTGGTACGACCGGCTGCGCGGCTGGTCGATGGTCGAAGTCTATGTGCTGGGCGTGCTGGTGGCCTACACCAAGCTGGTCGATCTGGCGCTGGTGAAGCTGCAGCCTGGGGTGTTCCTGCTGGGCGCGCTGATGCTGACTATGGCCGCAGTTGATTCCACCTTCGATGAGGAACTGATCTGGCGCAGCCGTGACATCCGCCAGGCGATGGATGACCATCACGGACAGATCCGCGATGTCGCGCATCTCGACTGCCGTGACGATGACATGCCGCCGGTCGAGCACATGCTGTCCTGCCATGCCTGTCATCTCGTGGTGGCATTCGATCATCCCGTCCCGCAGGAAGAAGACATGGGGGACTGCCCGCGCTGTGACCAGATCCTGCGCAGGCGCAAGCCACAGAGCCTGTCCTCGGCGACCTGCCTGCTTGTGGCTTCGATCGTGTTCTATCTGCCGGCCAACCTGATGCCGGTCATGACCTATACACGGGTGGGACACGGGGAGCCGAGCACCATCATCAGAGGGGTCATCGAACTGTGGCAGGCGGGGATGATTCCCCTGTCGCTTCTGGTGTTGTTCGCCAGTATTACGGTGCCGGTGCTGAAGATCGTGGCCCTGACGATCATGCTCATCACGACGCGCCTGCGGCTCGACAGACATCTGGGGAAGCTGGCAAAGCTTTACCGGCTTGTCGTCATCATCGGGCGCTGGTCCATGATCGACGTCTTCATGATTTCGATCCTCGTGGCCGTTGTCCATTTCGGGTTTCTGGCCAATGTGACGGCCGATCCCGGCATGGTCTGCTTCGCACTCGTGGTAATCCTGACCATTTTTGCTGCTGATATGTTTGATCCGCGCGGCATGTGGGATGCGGCGGGCCTGAACGGGGCCGTGCCGAGTGCTGCGAGCGGCAATCGCGTCCCTGAGACGCCGAAAGGGGACGGAATGCCACATTCTTCTTCCGATAATAACGACATGGAGCCTGAACGCGCGTGAGCGATTCCCGATACAATGACGGGGACCAGCCGGCCTCGCCGCAGGAAGCACCGGTCCGCCGGACCCGCTTTTCCCTTATCCTGCTAATTCCCGTTCTGGCCATCCTGATTGCGGGGTGGCTGGCCTGGGAGCATTTCGCCACGCGCGGGCCCACGATCGTCATCTCCTTTGAGACCGCGGATGGCCTGACCCCGGGCCAGACGCAGGTGAAGAACAAGGCCGTGACGCTTGGAACTGTTCAGGACATCAACCTGAGCGACGATATGCATCATGTCGACGTGACAGTGCAGATGAATGCCAACAGCGCCCATACGCTGACGGACCATACGCGCTTCTGGGTCGTGCGGCCCCGGATCAATGGTGCCAGCATCACCGGTCTCGAAACCCTGATTTCCGGAGCTTACATCGCCCTCGACGCCGGGTCATCGGACGGCCATTACCAGACCCGGTTCAAGGGGCTTGAGTCTCCTCCGGGCGTGCGGTCGGATCAGCCGGGTTCGACGTTCTGGCTGGTCTCTCCCTCGCTGGGGTCGCTTGGCCCGGGATCGCCGGTCTTCTTCCGGGATCTGGCCGTGGGCGAGGTGATTGGATACACCATGCCGCAGGGTGGTGCGGGACCGATCGTCATACAGACCTTCGTCAAGGAGCCGTACGACCACTATCTTCGGACGGACAGCCGGTTCTGGAATGTGTCGGGTGTGCAGGTCGGGCTTGGAGCCGGTGGCCTCAAGGTCCAGCTGAAATCCCTCCAGGCGCTTTTCTCTGGCGGGGTGGCGTTTGGTCTTCCCGAGCGCCGGCGGACCGTTCTGGCGCCGGTTGCTTCGCCCAATACCGTGTTCAAGCTGTACGGAAGCGAAGCAGATGCCTACAGCGCCCGGTATCACAAGCGGCTGAGTGTCGTGACGTATATCAACTCTTCCGTGCAGGGTCTGACCGAGGGAAGTCAGGTGACCATGTTCGGGATGCAGATCGGGACCGTGACGGGGGTGAAGCTGATGATGGAATCGCCCAACCGTCCGCCGCGTGTGCGTGTGGAAATGCAGATCGAGCCCGAGCGCATGAAGCCTGACTGGAACGATGCGATCGACAGCAGCCGGATGGAGCCGGTGGCCAGCTATCTGCGGGCCTATGTGGCTGACGGGATGCGGGCGTCCGTGCAGAGTGCCAGCTTCCTGACGGGTGAATCCCTGATCGCACTCCAGTTCGTGAAAAAGGCGGCCCCGGCAGAACTGATGTATGAGGGAGACATTGCGGTTCTCCCCAGTCAGGCAGGCGGCATGGAAGGGATCATGGAATCGCTTTCGACCGTCAGCGACAAGATTGCCGCGATGCCGCTGACGCAGATCGGCGATCATCTGGACGATCTTCTCGCCCATGCGGACAACCGTCTGAACAGCCCCGAGGTGAAACAGGCGATCGTGGCGCTGCGTGATTCCCTGCAGAACCTGAGCAAGCTGACGAAGAACGCCGACCAGCATCTTCCTGCGCTCATGAAATCGCTCCAGGGGACGCTCTCCAACGCGCAGACCCTGCTGGGCGCCTATGGTGGCGATACCGATTTCCATCGCAATCTTGAGGGCATGATTGTCCAGCTGACGCAGATGTCCCGGTCCCTGCGCTTCCTGACGGACTATCTTGACCATCATCCTTCCGCACTACTGACCGGACGCAGGAACTGATCATGACCCATTCTTCGCCTTCCCGTTTTCGCAGGCTGTCTCTGGGGTGTGTGCTGGGTCTGACGGGTCTTCTGGCCGGGTGCAGCAGCGATCCGACGCTCTATACGCTGGCGCCCCTGCCCGGGGTGTCACAGGCCGGTGGACCCACTGTGGTGGAGGTGCGCACGCCGGTTGTGGCAGCGCGTCTCGACCGGGACAGCATCGTGCGGGCCAATGATGACTACCAGATGAAGCTGGTGTCCGGTGGAAGCTGGAGCGAGGCGCTGCCGGAGATGATCAATCACACCCTGACGACCGATCTGGCGCAGCGTCTCCCCGGAACGACGGTATTTTCCCAGAACGATGCCGTTTCAACGACGCCCAGGGCCTATGTCGAGCTGACGATAAGGAATTTCGAAGCCGATTCGGCCGGACATGTTCTGGTGACCGGGTCGCTGGCGGTGCATCCCGCCGGGACGATGATCAGCCCCGTCATGACGGGACCGATTGTGTGGCAGTCTTCGGATGTGGTGGGAACGGATACCCGCAAGTTGGTCCAGGATCTCAGTCAGGGCGTGGCCAGCATTGCCGATCAGGCTGCCGCAAAGCTGCGCATACTGCCTCCGCCGGTGGAGTGAGGGCAAGGAATGTGGCCATAAAAAAAGCTCCCGCAAGGGAG
>NZ_AGQV01000012.1 GCF_000234355.1 Gluconobacter morbifer G707
CTTAAGACTTGTCTTATGAAATCCTGGTCGCTGTATGCCACAAAGACAGCAGTCAAGAGCGAGCCACCTCCTCGCTGCTGAAGAGAGCGACTGTTCGCCGCATACGTTGAACAAATGGGTCAAAAAGGCGGAAGTCGAGACGGGCAAGCGTGCCACCGTCCCAACGAAAATTGCCGATCGACCCAAGGCGCTGGAGCGGGAAGTGCGCGGGCTACGCCAGGGCGTCATTCGTGGTAAGCCGAAACGCGCAATGATCAAGGACAGAAGCGCACCGTGCCCGCTCGACAAAGTAAACTGACAGTTCAAGGTGCTTGCACCTAACCGGCGCTCCCATTCTGCCCGATGAGAAATAGCCAGAACGAGCAGGCACACACGCATTCCTGTCAGCAACCTATGTGATCCAGAAATGGACCACAGGGCATTCAATGAGTCCAATTTTTGTCATCACTCCTTTATAAAGAAAAATTATTTTAAGTTCCCATATGAGAACAATGTAAATGTTGACGAGGCACATAACGAATAATAACATAATAAATACAACTTGTGTTCTCATACAAGAACTAACATTGATCGTCGCTAACGGTTGCCTTCCACTTGCGACAGGAACGCAGTCCCCAGTCAGGACGCGGAGATACCGGGATATTTATCAGTGCGAACAGACGTCAAATCGGCGCTCAGGACCATCAGCCTGCTGGAACTCCTGTCCCGGCCGGGAGCAGAACTGACACATACGCAGATCGTGGAGTGTCTCGATGTTCCGAAAAGCAGCCTGACGCCGTTGCTCCAGACCCTTGTCGACCATGGATACATCTCTCGGGACAGGATCACACATACCTATAGTCTGGGAGAGGCGATCGACCATCTCATGACCCCCGCCCGGCACCTGATTTTCCTGCGCGAGCGTCTGGCTCCTGTTGTCATCCAGTTGGCGGAAGATACGGACGAGACAGCGCTGTTCGGGATCCGACAGGGCCTTGAGGTCCGCGTCATCAACATGGCTCAGGGCAACACGCGTACACCCTATCAGATTCATGAGGGAGAGCACCTTCCCCTGAAGGCCAGTTCCGCCGGCAAGACAATCTGGGCACATGAGACGCGTACGGTCCGGGTCGCACTGTTCCAGGCGATCGAAGCTAATGAAGAAAACAGTCCCAGCCGTGCGGCCTTCGACCGCGACATGAAGGACGTGGCGCAACGTGGCATCGCCATCATGCGTGACAAGCTGGCGGTGGGCGTGACCAGTGTTTCCACACCGCTTTTCACTTCCGATGGACGCCTGCTCGGCGCATTGAGCGTGGGTCTGCTCAGTGCGCGTTATACCGAGGCGATGCACGAGAAAATCGTGTCCGCGCTGCAGCGCGCGGTGACTGCAGCGCAGGAACGCCTCGCATGAGCGCGCCATCCCTGTTTCGGCTCGGTCGGGTGATTAGTGGCTTGGGCCTGTGCGTCATTCCCTTTCTGACGGCGTGTACAGCCGCCCCGGCCCAGAACATCGCTGGCTCATTCTTCCCGTCATGGCTGCTTTGCGCTGCTGGTGGCGCACTCGGAGCCGTCGCCACGCGCGCAGCCCTCGGTGCGACAGGGATTGGGACAGGCGTGCCTTTCCCGTTGCTTACCTATCCAGCCATAGCGGGCAGTATCACCTTGGCGCTCTGGCTCGTGCTCTTCGGTCACTGATGATGAACGGACGGAAAACCGCTGGTATTGCGATCAGCGTAGCCGCATTCCTGTCATTGGGCGGCCTGTCCCTGCTGGCGGCAGAACGCCTGCACCACCGGCCCCGTACCGACGATGCTTACCTGTGGGCCGATGTCATACACATGGCGCCAGACGTCAGCGGTCGGGTCACGAAACTGGCGGTACGCGATAACCAGCGCGTCCATCGCAACGAGGTGCTCTACGTCATTGATCAGGAGCCATATCAGTACGCCCGTGACCAGGCGCTCGCACAGTTGCATAACCTTCAGGCCCAGCTTGCGATCGAGACTACACAGGTGGAATCCCAGGTTTCACATGCCGATGCAAGCCGAAGCGGTGTTCCGGGCGCTCAGGCGCGTCTGGATCTCGCGCAACGCACGCTGGCGCGTCTGGCACCACTGGAACGAAACGGCTTCGTAACGGTCGAGCAACTCGACCAGGCGCGTACCGAGGTCGCGACCGCAAAGGCGGCCCTTGACGAAGCGCAACAGGCCGCAACGGGCGCGCGGCAGGCGGTGCGCAGCATTGCGCCGCTTGAAGCGGCTGTGGCCGGTGCTCGCTCTGCCCTGTCCCTGGCCGAACGCAATCTCCGGGTCACGGTAGTACGGGCGCCCTGCGACGGAATCGTGACGGCGCTCGATGTCTCGGCCGGCGAATATGCCGTCGCAGGCCATCCCCTTTTCACCATCGTCAATACGGAAGAATGGTGGGCTGTCGGGAATTTCCGTGAAACCCAGCTCGCTGGAACGCAGACGGGACAGAATGCCGAGGTCTATCTGGTCGGCATGACCGGCCGCCATGTCCACGGGATCGTTGACAGCCTCAACGCCGGCGTTCTTCCCGATGAAGGCACAACCGCCGACGGCCTGCCCCGTGTTCCGCGAAGCCTGAACTGGGTCCGGATTGCCCAGCGTTTCCCTGTGCGTGTCAAACTGATTGATCCGCCGCCTGATCTTGTCCGTATCGGCGAGACCGTCAGCGTTGTCATCGACCGATAGACACCATGAGTACAGCCGACATCCGGCGGCACTTTGTGCCACCAGCATTTGATCAGGGTGATCCTCCATCAGGACTCCGCGCACTCTGGCATGAAATGAAATCCGTGCCCGGACGCGGAAAAAATACGGCCCGACTTGTGATCATTACCCTGCTCTGCACCGTTATCGGGGAAGTTTTCCGTGTCCCGTTCATCGCGGTCTTTCCCTGGATCGCCTTCCTTCTGGCAGGCAACGATCAGGGGACAACGCTAGCCGTAGCGCCCATGGGCACCGTCATGCTGGTCATTGGTATTGGCGTTACCATCCTGATCTTCATGGTGAGCCTGTCCCAGCCAGCCGTCCGACTGCCCCTGATGGTGCTCATGGCATTCGCCGCGGGCTTCCTGGGACAAGCCACTACCTTGGGCCCCTTCCTGAACATCCTGTGCTTCTGGGTCTTTTTCAATGTGACGCTCGGGGATTCGGCTATCGGGCTGGCGCTCACAACGCCAGTTTTCATCGGTGATACGACCGATTCCCTGGTTCCCGATCTGTTGCTCATGCCACCGGAAGAGGCCCTGGTGCGGATTACGCTCTGGGTCGGCCTGCTCTTCGTCATCGCGGTCACGGTCCTGGTTCTGGGAGATCGGCTGATGGGGCGAGATCCGGCGCTAGCTGTCAGGGAGGGTCTTTCGTCACGGCTGCTTGCCTGCTCAGCCTTCTGCGCTGGCAAGCCCGATGCCTATCGGGCACTTTTCATGCAGGCGCAGGCAGGGGCTGGCGGTCTGACCCGACTGCATGCCCTGTCCGTGAAGGTTCACGGCATGGCACCCTATCATGCCGCAGGACGCGCCCTGATCCGCGATGTCAGCCAGTTGGGCCTGCTCCTGCTGGCCTGGCGCCGCATCATGCCCCGGACGCCCGAAACCGAACCATACCTCGCCAGAATGGCTGCATTCTGCGAGGCCGCTGCGGCGGCGATCCGTGAAAATCGGCCGGTGAACGGTCTGACAGATACCATGCCAGACGGTCAGGCTGACGCTCCCGGTGTCGAACCGCTAACCCGTGAGCTGCACCGCGTCCTGACACTGATCGCGATGGTTCTGGCGCGCCCTGACCAGCCAGATCCAGCCATTCTCCCCGAAGTCGTCAGCAGGCCCCGCAGTCTGTTCAAGGCGGATGCCTTTACCAATCCCGCCTATGTCCGATACGCGCTCCGCCTGACGCTGGCGGTCTGCATCTGCTACGCCGTGGAACGCCTGACTGACTGGGAAGGCATCCATACCGCCATCCTCACCTGCTTTGTCGTGTCGCTGGAGACCCTGGGCGACACGCTGCACAAGATGGTGCTGCGGATATGCGGATGCCTGCTCGGCGCTGCCGCAGGGATCGGGTCGATCCTGCTGCTCATGCCTTATCTGACCGATATTGGTGACCTGCTTCTTCTCCTGCTGCCCGTCGTGACGCTGGGGGCATGGATCAAGTCGGGCAGCCTGCGCATCTCCTATGCCGGAACACAGCTCGTTCTCGCGTTCTTCATGTGCGTTCTGCAAAACTACGGCCCGACCCTGAACATGGAGGCCGGACGGAACCGTGTCGTCGGCATGCTGCTGGCCAACGTTGTCCTGTTCATGTGCAACGCCCTGATCTGGCCCCGCAGTGTCGGCAGCATCGCGCGGCGCCAGATGACAGTTGCGGCTGACCGCCTGGCTGACCTCGCCGTTCATGAAAGCCCCGCAGGTTCTCTCGTCGACCACACCCGTGAACGCCTGCTGGGCGCATTTTCAGCAGCCTCCGGAGCGGCCCGTGGCGCGCTGGTCAATGACATTCTTGAACCGGGCAAGGCACAGCATCATGCCGGACAGCCACTCGACAGCGATCTCGTCACCCGATTGCAGTTCCTCTCGGTCCCCATCCTGATGACCGCGTCCCTTCCATTCGGCACCCGCACGGACGACAGGGTACGGACGGTTTTCCATCATTATCAGACAGAGGTCGCCAACTGGCTCAGGCAGTTCGGCCACTGGATCGCAACCGGAGAGGACAGGCTCGGCTTATGGGCGACCCTCCCCATGATCCCATCTGTGATGACGGATGGCATGTCTTCCGAAGATAAGGGCCTATGCACCAGCCTGGCCGTCTGGTCGCGTGTCTTCAGCGAGGAGGCAAGGGACCTGCTGCGCTCTGTGCTTCCCCTGGCACCGGAAGATGCTGTTCCTCCCTATCCCGAAGAAAGCCACGCCCATGCGTAACAGGCTTCAGCCGTTCCTGTGCCTTCTTGGCATCATGGCGACCGCGCCTATTCTGGGCGGCTGCAACGATACGCTGGATCTGGCGCCGGATGCGCCCGATCACGCCTGGCATTCAGACGTCAGCACGCAACAGGCATCCGGCCATCATGGTCTCGTCATACCGAAGGATATAGCAGATCACGATTATTCGCTGCCAGCCGATCCTGACCTGCCTGTCCGGCAGACTGATATCCTGCCTGACAAAGGCCATCCTTATTCACTGCCCGAACTGATCGATCTGGCTGAACGCAACAACAAGCAGACCCGTATCGCCTGGGAGCAGGCCCGGCAGGCCGCGATTGGTGTCGGTCTTTCGCAGGCGTCCTACCTGCCACAGATCTCGGCCAGCATCCTGGGTGGTTACAATCGCCTTGCGCTTCCGTTGCCTTCCTATCTGTCGCAACGCGGATACATGACGTCTGATTCCGAAGCGATCTATCCCAAGCTTACGTTGAGCTACCTCCTGTTCGATTTCGGAGCGCGCGACGCCGGCGTGCGCGAAGCCCGCAATGAATCCTATGCCAGCAACGTCATGTTCAATGCCGCCCATCAGCGCCTTCTGCTCGGTGTCGCGCGCGCCTATTATGCACTTGACGCCGCGACGGCCAATCTCGCTTCCGCCCGTCAGGCCCTGGACAATGCGAACCTGCTGCTAAGGGCCGCGCAGGCCCGACGGGATAACGGGGAAAGCACCATTGTCGATCTGGAAGTCGCCCGTCGCAATGCGGCACAGACCGATTACCAGCTGCAGCAGGCCGTCGCCATGGAGCATTCGGCACATTATGAGCTGCTCGACGCAATGGGACTGCCGGCGACCACGGCGCTTACGGTCAGTGGAAGTGCCGAAAAGACACTTCCACCGGCCATACCCGGTCATATCCACCAGCTCATGGAGGAGGCGCTGAGGCAGCGTCCGGATATTCAGGCCGGTCTTGCCCGCCTGCGCGCTGCAAACGCCGCCGTGGACGTGGCCCATGCCTCGCTGATGCCCAGGATTTCCATAGGCGCGAATGTCGAAGGCTATATCGGCCAGATGCGAACGCGGGGGACCGATCTGCTCGGCACACCGACGCCTTCTCCCAACGCGGGAATCGTGCAACCGGAAGGCGGAGCTTTCATGCAGTTCGACTGGCCGATTTTCATGGGCGGCCAACGTACGAATGAAATCCGCCTTTCCGAATCCCGGGCAGCGCAGGCGAAAGACACTCTGGAGCAACAGACGGATACTGCGACACGCGAAGTTGCCACGACGGAAGACGCGCTTCAGACAAGCCTGTCACAGGTGAACGCCGCCATGGCCCTGCGCGCGGCGGCTGACCGCGCCTTTCGGGCTGCAGCACAGGCTTATGCCCATGGTGTCGGCACCCTGACTGATGCATCGAGCACAGCCAGCGCGCTACGACAGGCGCAGGCAGCCTATGCGCAGAGTCATGCTCAGGCCCTGACCAATGCCGTGGCCCTTGCATTCGTGACAGGTTCACTCACGGGCACGCCCTGAATTTCCGAATAGAGTAACTGAGAAAGACATTTTATGAAGAGACGTTGACCACGATCTTTCCAAAGTGATTCGCGCTCTGAAGATAGTCATAGGCCTCCCCTGCCTGTTCGAAAGGAAAGATCCTGTCGATGACAGGATGGATCTCCTGCTGAGTCAAAAACGCATTCATTTCCCGAAAGTGGTCACCAGAGCCCACAGTAATCCCGTCAATGCTGGCATTGGTGCTGCGGATACGATCGATATCCGGGCGCGGTCCAAAGCCGGTCAGCACACCAATCTGGGCAATGTGGCCACCGGCCCCGATCGATTTGATGGATCGGGGGTAGGTCTCCGGTCCGCCCAGTTCCAGGACATGGCTGACACCGTCTCCATGGGTAACCGTGTTGACAGCTTCATCCCAGTCCGGCGTCCTGACATAATTGATCAGCTCGGATGCACCCAGTTTCCGGGCACGTGAAAGCTTTTCGTCGGAAGACGAGATGATGATGACCTGCGCTTCCCTGGCTACGGCAAACTGAAGCGCAAACAGCGCCACGCCACCCGTTCCCTGAACAAGAACGGTATCGCCTTTGCGCAGATGTCCCCTGACCATGAGCGCCTGCCATGCCGTCACTGCAGCACACGGTAAAGTCGCGGCCTCCTCAAAGGAGAGATGCACAGGCTTTGCGATGAGCGACCCGGCCGGGACGCTGACATAGTCCTGCAGAACGCCTTCCGTGTTGGGACCACCAAAGGCCGAACGCATGTAGTCATTTCGAAAGATACCGCCGATCCAGTCCCGAAAGAACGGAATGCATACAGGATCGCCTTCCTTCCAGTCGGCTACGCCCTTCCCTACTGCTGCAACAAGACCTGCAGCATCAGAAAGTGGCACGCGGCCAGCGGCTGCCGTCATGGCCGGATCCCCCAGAAGAAGCAGATCCCGATAATTCAGGCTGGCAGCCTGTATTTTCACCAGAACCTCGTCCGGAACAGGCGAAGGATCCGGCGCTTCATCCAGAACGGGACGGACGCCATTTTCGGTATGTTTCAGTCGGTAAAGTCGCATGTGCATATTCTCCGTGCGGTGATGCGACAGGCACGCTAAGGTCTGACAGCGCTGTCAGGGTCAAGGAGAAAATGATGAAGATCGGCGAGCTGGCCCGTCGCACGGGTGTGAGTATCCGCATGCTGCGCTATTACGAACAGGAAGGCCTGATTGCGCCCGATCGACAGGAATCCGGCTATCGGGACTATTCGGAAGGCGATGAGATCGCGGTCCGGCGCATCCAGATGCTCACCGAAGCGGGCCTGAAACTGGACGCGATCCGGCAGTTGCTGCCCTGTATCCTGACCGATGACCCAAGCTTTCAGCCCTGCGATAACCTGCGCGCCATTCTGCAACGTGAACGACGGAAGATGGACGCACAGATCGACCGCCTTCAGGCCAGCAGGGATATGCTGGGGCGCTACATCGATCAGACTGGTTAACCCGCTACGCCAGAGTCAGGACGGGTTCCAACTGCTGATTGTCCTGTCTTACCGGGTGACGGATCGGGCTGTCTGACCGAACAGGATTTTCTTCCCCTCTTCCGTCACGCTGGGTCGCGCTGACAGGTCTTTCCCTTTACTCATAGGCCCGTATCGTTGCCGGGCGCGCTGCAATGGTATCAAACCAGCGCTTCAGGTTCGGAAACTCATCAAGGTTCTGCTGCTGGCGCTGCCACGGCACGACCCACGGATAGCTGGCCATGTCCGCAATGCTGTAATCGGCGCCACCGAGGAATGGCACCCGCGCCAGACGCCGGTCCATCACGCCATACAGACGGTTGGTCTCGTTGACATAGCGTGTGATGGCGTAGGGAATTTTCTCTGGCGCATACTGTCCGAAATGATGGTTCTGCCCCGCCATCGGTCCCAGACCGCCGACCTGCCAAAACAGCCATTCGGTGACCGCCGTGCGACCCCGGATATCCTCAGGCAGAAACCGGTCTGTCTTCTCCGCGAGATAGAGCAGGATTGCCCCTGATTCAAAAACGCTGATGGCCTCACCGTCATCTTTCGGGCTCCGGTCAATGATCGCGGGCATCCGGTTATTGGGAGAAATGGCCAGAAACTCCGGCCGAAACTGATCTCCCGCGCTGATATCGACAGGATGAATGGTGTATGCCAGCGCGGCGTCCGCGACTGCGCCCATCAGGCCGACGTGCCCCCCCCTCCATGAACGAGCCTGCCCCCTGGCGAGCAAGCGTCTGACCAAGCTGCTCTGCTGCGTTCTGGTACATGGGATCATTTCCATTTTCTGATCCGCAGAATACGACGACTCTCAACGCTTTTTCCTTTCCTGTTTGTTGAGAGGCGGGGAGGAAAGCAATGACGAGGTAGCGATCTCGCGGGCCTTTTCCGCAACTCGACGGAGTGGTGCCACATCTCCAGACGTCGTGATCCAGAGCGTGGCGCCCTCGAGCTGCGCCAACGTATCCGCCGCAACGGCATCCGGGTCGGGAATATCGCCAGCCTGCAATATCTGGGCCATTTGCTCACGCAGGGATACAAAGAACTGACTGACCGCTGCCTGGGCGTCAGGCGTAGCCGACGTTACGCCATAGGCTAGATGCAACCCGACGCAGCGCTGCCGCTCCTCAAAAGTCTTTTCGATGCGTCCGACCATAGTCCGCCAAGCGAGCCGCCAGTCGTCCTGCGGATCGGGGAGCCCATCAACCGTTTCTTCCAGTGTAAGAGCCAGAACTTCCGGAACCAGAGACTCCTTGTTCGGAAAACGTGTGTAAAGACTGGCCTTTTTCAGCCCGACGCGGGTCGCGAGATCCTGCATGGAGGCACCGTCGTAACCATGCTCTCGAAACAGCTCTCGGGCCTCTATCACGATATTACGCAGCGTAGTTTTCATTTTCGTCTTTACACCCGACCGGTCGGAAGTATTTTATAGTCCTGCCTGATCTCGGCGGCAAGCAGTATGGGAAGGGGGTTACAATACGATGCAGCTCTATGACCTCGAACTGTCCGGAAATTGCTACAAGGTGCGCCTATTCGCGGCCCTGACCGGAATTGAACTGGAGCTTGTCCCCATTGACCTAAGCGCAGGCGAGCAGAAGAATGCAGCCTTCACAGCACTCAATCCCTGGCAGGAATTACCGGTTCTCATTGATGGACCAACGGTCATTCGGGATTCCCAGGCTATTCTCGTCTATCTGGCTGCAAAACTGGAAACTCGGAACTGGTGGCCGGAAGATGGTCGTTCGCAAGCCCTGATCATGGAATGGCTATCAATCGCCGCTTCTGAAGTGCGGAACGGTCCAAACGCGGCACGACTGATCCGCAAATTCGGTTATCCGCTGGATATCGAGGCGGCAATCCGATGGACAAATCGGCTTCTACCCCGGATTGACGCCTATCTTACCGCCCACGACTGGCTGGCACTGGAGCGCCCGACCATCGCGGACTGTGCTGTCTTTCCTTACCTGGCACTTGCCCCAGAGGGTGGCATCAATCTGGCGCCTTACCGAGCCCTGCGACACTGGTTCGACCGGGTTCGTGCGCAGCCCGGCTTCATGCCAATGCCGGGCTTGTCATGAGAGGCGGCTTCAACCTTGCCTCATGCACCGCCAGCCAGACATGGCCACCTACCGGATAGCGTCATGCACCGGCCACCGTTCGATCTCTGGCACCTGCTCTGCGTGCGGGCTATTGCGGAACACGGCAGCATCCAAGCAGCGGCCCGCGCCCTCAGGGTCAAGCAGTCTTCGGTAAGTCGTTTCCTCCAAAAGCTGGAGCAGAGGATCGGAGTGGAATTATTCCTCCGTTCACCGTCAGGCACGACTCCTACCCCAGCGGGAATCGAATTCATCAATGCAGCCCGCGATGTCCTCAGTCGAGTCACGCATATGCGCGATATCGCCCATAAAGCCGGTCGAGGAGAACGCGGCGTAATCATCATCGGCGTCCAGAGTTGCGTGGCTCCTGGTCGCATACTGGAAATACTTCGTAGCTTCCTTAGCGATTATCCGGATGTAACACTCCAATTCTCGGAGGGGGACAGAAACACTCTGCTAAGCGATCTCGACCTGCGTCTGATCGACCTTGCAGTTGTAACCGGACCATACTCCGTCAAAAGAACCACCGCCCTCACACTCTGGAGCGAACAGATCGTCGCAGCGCTCCCAGCCTCACATCCGTTGGCCCATCAACCGAAACTTTTCTGGCACGATCTTCGTGATGATATTTTCCTGATTGGACGCGATAATGCTGGTGAAGAATTCAGTGATCTCCTGCTACGCAAACTGAGTCGTCAGGGGGACAAACCGAACCTGCAATTCCATGATATTGGCAGCATACGCATACTGGCACTCGTTGCCGAAGGTATGGGAATTGGCCTCCTGACGGATGCCTGGATACGGGTCCGATCTAGCCTTGCGCTGAAAGATATCAGAATCGTAGATATTTCAGACGGAGGCAGTCCCTCCCATCTTGATTACATGGCTGCGTGGCGTAACGACAGCACCAGCCCCGTGCTAAAGAAGCTCGTCGGTCATTTTCATGCGGAACGCGCACGCGTTTAACTGGCTTTCCGACGTCGGACTTTTGCAAACCCACGATCCGACGCCATGAACCGGGTGATCATCGGCACGATCAGCTTCGCCGGATCCACAGGACCATCCTCCGAATTCACTCTAGCGATGGCCTGTGCATAGGTCTCAAGATCGCGAAATACCGAAGCCGGGACTTCTACGGTAAGTTTCACGGGTTTTTCATCGAGAACATTCCTGATTTTCAGTTCCATGTTCATTCTCCTTCATGTGGATGCCAGGGTTTCAGAACCAGATCGCGATTGACGATCAGCGTGAACGGCAGGCCGGGCCGGTCGGTCAGCGTGGGCTGAATATCCATACTGCGGTCGATCAGGCGGTTTCCCACCATGGAAAACCCGTTGCTGGCACCGCTGCGGATCGCCTGAAGCAGGTTATTCTCACCCCATGATGTCCCGGCTTCGGACCCGACGCTCAGCATGGTTGTCACCAGTGCAGCCCTGAAAAGCTGGCCCCAATGCTGGTCCACCAGATCCTTGAGCCCGGTCTGGCCGATCGCATCGGCACCCGGGATCCTGTCGAGCACGAGGCTCTCACCATCGGGACGGATGAGACGGGTCCAGATCACCTGCGTGCGCTGCTGCCCGAACGAGACGCTGCTGTTATAAGTGCCGAACAGGGTGCTGCCCTGAGGCACAAGCAGATAGCGTCCGGTCGGACTGTCATAGACGTTCTGCGTCACATGCCCGATCAGTTGCCCTGGCAGGTCCGAACTGACCTTCGAGTTGAGCGCACCCGCGATAATCGTCCCCGCCTGAATGACGTATGGGGAAACAGGCAGCGCCAGACGATCCGGGCTGACCGTCACACGATCGGGCTGTCCCACCAGAAAGGCGCGGTTGGCGACCTGCCGGTCGTTTGTGCTCGCAGGGGCAGCCGGAGCGTCTTTCCCGGTTGAAGGCGACGCAGGGGCAGGCACGCTGTCCTGCCGCCCGGCATCCTGCGTCTGCACGAACAGCTTGCTGGCGATGGCTGCCTCGACTTCCTGTTCGGCGCGCCGGTCACCCATACCGGAAACCGGTCCGGCCCTGCCTTCCTGCTGTGCCTTCAGGATCGGTTTGCCCAGATCACCGGGCAAAGGCGACCCCAGCCTGGGCACGCCGATATAATCCTTCGGCAGGGCATCAAGCCCATCGGCCGAGGGCCGCACATCGGAATCCTGCACGGCAGACGTTGGACCCTGCCGGGCGGAATTCTGCAGCGCATAGCCCAGCGCCAAACCTATCCCGATCATACCCGTGCCCGCCAGACCCCAGACAACATAGCGCGACAGACGCACGACACGCGGTCGTTCCGCCCGCAGACGCAGATCGGGCGGCGATGGCGGGACCGCTGGGGATGCGTTTTCTGTGCCGCCCTCCCCGCTTTCGTCCCGGCGTTCTTCCTGTCCGTCCGTCATGTCCGCCGTCCATCGGTGCGTACGATGCGCACCCGCTGCTCGGAATGTTTGTCGCCCAGACGCAGTTCCGCAGCGCCAAACAGGCGATCGACGATTATCCAGTTCTGCCGCACCCGATAATTGACCAGTTCCGGCCCGCCATCGGCCCCCAGCACGAAGAACGGGGGCAGTTCCCCCTGCCCTATCCCGGCCGGAAAGGCGATGTAGACCTTGTGGCCGTCATCAAAGGCCCGGCTGGGCAACCAGGGCGGGGTCCCGCCTTTCACCGGCTGGATGGTGTAGCGGAAATTCAGGGCGTTCAGATCCAGCCCTACATCCACCGGTACAGAGTCATCGGCCGCACTGTCCTGCCGATGTAGGGCAATCAGGTCGTCCTCGGGGTAATCCCACGACACCGACGCCATGTACGTCGCCGGCGTGGAGCGCAGTTCCGCCAGATAGGTCCGCCGATCCGTGTTGACGATCAGATTGGTGGTGAGGTCCGGCCGGGTTGGTTTGACCAGGATATGGATGCGTTTTGTCGCCCCTGCCCCGCTCTCGGTATCGCCGATGATCCAGCGCACAGTGTCACCGGCAGCGACAGGCCCCGTGCCGACCAACTTTTCACCCTGCTGGAGCATGATGTCGGTGATTTCGCCGGGCGAGGTATAAACCTGATAGAGAGCGCCCGAAGAATAAGGATAGACCTGCACCGCATTGATGAACCCGGCCCGCGTGGGCTGGATGCGCGCCGCCACATTGGCCTGCGTCACACGCACTGTGGGGTCGGCGACTTCGGGGGCCGGATGGATCGCGTGTCGTGAGGGCAACGGCTTGAGCTGTCCCGGCAAGGGAAGCGGTTTCGGGACTTCCACCACCCGCACCGGTTTTGGCAGGTCCGGCAGACGTGTCGCCTGAACAGCGTCATCGTAGCGGATGACCGGCGGATGGTAATGCTGCGCACATCCGGCCAGGGGCAGGACAAGCAACGGCAGGACACGAAGAGCGCGACGAATCATTGGCCCAGCTCCTTCGACCAGTTGATGGCAGAGACAAAAACACCAAGGGGATTTTTCCGAAGATGGTCGGCATCACGGGGTGGGCTGAGCCGGACCGAGACAATGGCAGTCCAGCGCTCGGTGCTGACAAAGGCCCCGTCGCGGAAATGGCGCTCGACCCAGGCGATCCGGAAACTCGCGGGCGACGCCCGGATGACGGACGACACGTCCAGTTCGACCTGCTCATGTCCGATGCGGGCAAAGGGATCGTTCTGACGGGCATAATCGTTGAGCGCCTGCGCGCCCGACGTGGTGGTGAAAGCGTAGGCGCGCAGCCAGTCCTGCCGCACCACCACGGGATCGGAGGACAGGCTGCGGACGTCCTCGATGAACCGGGCCAGATACCAGGCGATCTGCGGGTCCGTCGGCACATAGGCGGCTGTTGCGGGCGCCACGACCTGCGCCTCGCCCAGACGGTCCACCTGCACGACCCACGGCGTGATGGTGCCGCGTGCGGACTGCCAGACCAGTCCGGCCCCGAGACCTGATGACAGAAACAGGCTGCCAAACGCCATCAGCCGCCAGTTGCGGGCCTGCACGCGGGCGGAACCGATGCGTTCATCCCATATCTGGGCGGCTTTCTGATAGGGGGTAACCGGTTCCGGCGTCGTGCCGTAGCGCACCGTGGAGCGACGGAACATCGTCCTCATTCCTTTTCCGACAGATCGATGGAGGAAGATCCGCCCCCGCCATCGGCGGAGCGGATGACATGCGCCGCCTCGGCAGCATGGGCGGCGGCATTGCGGCGCTTCATCTTCTGCGCCCAGCGCGGGGGCTCACTGGCGGATGATGCCGACGAGGATGACCCCGTTCCGCCTGCCGACGCCCCCGTCTCAGCAGCGCCACTACCCGAACCGGTTGTCCGACCACCAGTCGCGGTAAAGGCCGCCTTGCTGCCCGATGAGAAACTATCTTTCATGGCGCTGGCCGCACTCGCCGCCTTGTTCTTCACAGCGCCTGCAGCCGCAGACCCGGCCGCCCGGCCAATGCCGCCTACACCAGCAGCCATCCGGGCACCGGCACTCCCGCTGGCTGCGGTCGCGGACCCGAGCGTGTAGGCTGTTGATGCCGCGCCTGCTACAGCCGCCCCTCCCCGCGCGGCCGCTGCCGTGGCGGCCAAGGCTGCTCCACCACCAGAAACAGCCGCGCCGACGCCGGCCACGGCAGCGGCCCCCATGCCAGCCACAGCCATGCCCGTACCGACAGCGGCACCCGCGCCAAGCTGGGGCGCGCCAGCGATCAGCCCGTTGGCCAGACTGCCCCCGAAAATCGCAAGGCCCACAATGGCCAGTGAGGCGATCACCACGGACAGGGCCTGCCCGACCGTGGGCTGCACATCGCCATAGGAGGTGGTGAACTGGCCAAAAAGAGTGGCGGCAATGCCGCTGATCACGGCCAGCACCATGATCTTTACGCCCGAGGAGACGACATTGCCCATGACCTTTTCGGCAAGAAAAGCCGTACGGTTGAACAGGGCAAACGGGATCAGCACAAACCCTGCCAGCGTGGTCAGCTTGAATTCGATCAGGGCGACAAAGAGCTGCACGGCGAGAATGAAGAATGCCGCCAGCACGATCAGCCAAGAGAGGCAGAGCACGAAGATCTGCGCGAAATTGGTAAAGAAAGCGACAGGACCAAGCAGTTTATGGACTGAGTCCAGCAGCGGCTGCGCCGCATCGAACCCGGTCTGGGCCAGACGGCCGGGCCGCAGGAACTGGTCCAGCGACAGCGTGCCCCCACCGGCTTTCAGGCCAAGGGCGGCGAAACTGTCAAAGACGGTCTTCGACAGACTGGAAAAATTGCTGATCAGGAAGGAAAAGAACCCGATATAGAGCGTCTTTTTCACCAGACGCTGGATGACATCCTCGTCCGCCGCCCAGGCCCAGAACAGACCCGCCAGCGCCATGTCGAGCACGGACAGCGATCCCGCGAGCGAGATCATACTCCCCTTCACCAGACCGAATCCGGTATCGATAGAGGTAGTGAAAGTGTTCAGAAAGGTGTCGATGACGCCGACATCGTTCATCGCCATGGCGGTCAGTTCCCGCTGCTGCCGAACATGGACACCGTGCCGGGAGTGTAGGCGTCATGCTGCGCGAAATGCTGGTACTGCGCCTCACTCTCCGCTTCCGTGGCGGCATTCCGCGCCCGCTCCAGCGCCGCAGCCCGGCCGTTGGCGGCAAGCTCGGCCTGAATGTCCGAAAGCTGCCGGGACTGCAGGGCCATAAGCTGGTTGCCAGCCTGCGCCGCCTGCAGAGCACCTGTGGAATCCTGGCTGGCCGAGACAAGCTGGGTCATGGCGCTGCTGTCGGAAGGAATGTTCCCCACGACGCGCGCCTGCAGTTTCAGGGCGTCCTCAAACCCGCCTACGGAATTCTGCCACCGTGTCTGCGCCTGGCTGAACAGGACGCTGTCGGACATGCCCGACGAGACGGATGTGTAGGCCTGCTGGTATTGCTGCTCGACGGACTGGACGCTGTAAGCGATGTTCTGTGCCTGCGCGAGCAGTGCCGTGGTCTGGGAAATCGTCGATTGCAGCGTGGACAGGGTCGATAGCGGCAGGCTCGTCAGATTGCGGCCCTGATTGACCAGCATCTGTGCCTGATTGGCCAGCGAGGTGATCTGATTATCGATCTGCTGGAGGGTCCGGGCTGCAATGAGAACATTCTGGACATGGTTCGCTCCGTCATAGACCGCCCACTGCGCATGGGCGGGCACGACCGACATGAGAAAAATCAGAGCGGCTCCCACAGCTGCGGCACACCCGGGACGGAAATGTCTCGCCCGGATACGGAAAGGTTTTTCCATCATGGTACGGCTCCTTCGCGCAGGAGGTCCGCCGCCCACATGACACCCCGCGCCTCGAACCAGGCCGGGAGAAAACCGTCCCGCCTATGTTCCGCCAGCACCTGATCGATCAGACGGTGGTCATCCTTCCCGGATGCCGCGCACAGGGCGAGTGCGACCGGCCCGAGCCCCAGTTCGAACAGGCGATTGCCGCGCCGGGTCTGGCAGTAATATTCCCGCTTCGACGCGGCACGGGCGATGATGGTGATCTGCCGCTCGTTCAGCCCGAAATCACGGTAGATGGCCGCGATCTGCGGCTCAATCGCCCGTTCGTTGGGCAGGAAGATCCGTGTAGGACAGCTTTCCACTACCGCCGGAGCGATGGAGGAATTGGCGATATCGGACAGGCTCTGGGTGGCAAACACCACCGAGGCGTTCTTCTTACGCAGGGTTTTCAGCCACTCCCGGAGTTGCCCTGCGAAATCGCCGTCATCCAGAACGAGCCAGCCCTCGTCGATGACCAGCAGCGTCGGACGCCCATCCAGACGGCCTTCGATGCGATGGAAGAGATAGGACAGCACGGGAGAAGCGGCCCCAGAGCCGATCAGACCTTCGGTCTCAAACACCACGACGTCGGCCTCACCCAGCCGCTCAGCGTCCGCATCCAGCAGGCGACCATAAGGACCACCAAGGCAATAGGGAGCCAGCGCCTGTTTCAGGGCGTTGGATTGAAGCAGCGCCACCACGCCTGACAGGGTCCGTTCATGAGCAGGCGACGACGCCAGGGAATTCAGGGCCGACCAGAGGTGAGACTTCACCTCCGGGGTGAGCGCTACCCCCTCGCCAACGAGGATCTGCCCCAGCCATTCCGCTGTCCAGGCGCGCTCGGTCGGATCGTCGATACAGGCCAGCGGCTGAAGCGAGACGCCGCTGCCCTGTTTGCCTGCCCCATGATCTGCGTTTTCCTGCTCCGTCAGGCCTCCACCGAGATCATGCCAGTCCCCGCCCATCGCCAGTGTCGCGGCCCGCAGCGAGCCGCCAAAATCGAAGGCAAAGACCTGCGCGCCCGCGTAGCGGCGGAACTGCAGCACCATGAGCGCCAGCAGCACGGATTTCCCCGCCCCTGTCGGTCCGGCGATCAAGGTGTGGCCGACATCGCCAACATGCAGGGAAAACCGGAAGGGCGTGGCCCCGGCAGTCTTGCCGTAGAAAAGAGGCGGTGCGTTGAAATGCCCGTCCCGTTCAGGCCCGGCCCAGACAGCAGAGAGCGGAATCATGTGCGCGAGGTTCAGGGTCGAAACCGGCGGCTGGCGGACGTTGGCGTAGACATGGCCGGGTAATGACCCCAGCCATGCCTCCACCGCGTTCAGGCTTTCCGCCATGCAGGTGAAGTCACGCCCCTGAATGATCTTTTCGACCAGACGCAGTTTTTCTGCTGCGATCGAGGCAGAGCCGTCCCATACCGTGACGGTCGCTGTGATATAGGCCTGCCCGACATCGTCGGCACCGAGCGACTGCAACGCCAGATCGGCGTCGGCTGCCTTGTTGGCTGCGTCATTGTCCACCAGCACCGAGGCCTCGTTGGTCATGACCTCGCGGATGATGGCGACGATGGATTTCCGCTTGGCAAACCACTGACGACGGATCTTCGTCAGCACCTTCGTCGCATCGGTCTTGTCGAGCAGGATCGCCCGCGTGGACCAGCGATAGGGAATGGCGAGACGGTTCAGGTCATCCAGAATTCCGGGGAAGGTCCGCGACGGGAAGCCAGTGATCGTCAGGGTTTTGAGGAAGGCACTCCCCAGTTTGGGCTCCAGACCGCCTGCCAGGGGATGATCCACCAGCAGAGCGTCGAGGTGCATCGGGATTTCCGGCACCCGGACCCGCTGGTTCCGCGTCGAAATGGTGGAATGCAGGTAGGTGAGCGTCTCGCCATCATTCAGCCAGGCGGCTTCGGGCATGAAACCGTCCAGCAGGGCCAGCAGACGGTCAGTCCGGTCGATAAAGCCCCTGACCAGACTCTGCGGATCATGCCCGTCGCGCTCCATGCCTTCATAGAGCAGGCGCTCGGCACGGCCCGAGGTTTCCACGGGTGGCAGCCAGACCAGGGTCAGAAAATACCGGCTCTCGAAATGCACGCCTTCATCCTCGAAGGCTTCCCGGCGTTCCAGATCGACCATCTGGCTGGCGGCATCAGGGAAATCGCTTTCGGGATAGAGGGTCGCCGGGGTGCGCTGCGCCTCCACAAACACGGCCCACCCCGAACCCAGACGCCGCAGGGCGCTGTTCAGCCGCCCCGTCACGCCCACCAGTTCGGCCGGGGTGGCGCTGTCCAGATCGGGACCACGGATGCGCGCCGTGCGCTGGAAGCTGCCATCCTTGTTCAGAACCACGCCCTCCCCGACCAGCGCGGCCCAGGGCAGGAAGTCGGACAGGACGGCGACACGGCTGCGATATTCACCAAGGGACATCATGGCCCTCCCCTATGCGCGAAGCCAGGCGGGGTAGCGGAGATGTCGCCGCCCCACCTCGATGAACAGCGGGTCGCGCTTCGCCCCCCAGATCGCGAGGGTGTGCCCCACGATCCAGAACACCGCCCCGACAAGCCAGAGCCGCAGGCCGAGGGCTATGGCGGAGGCCAGCGTACCGTTGGCGATGGCCACGGCCCGTGGCGCACCACCCAGCAGGATTGGTTCCGTCAGGGAGCGATGCACTGGCACGAAATAGCCGGGCACGGCCTCGGCTTCAGGATCGAAGAGAACCGCCATCAGATTAGCGCTCCGCCCGAGAAGGAAAAGAAGGACAGGAAGAAGCTGGACGCCGCAAAAGCGATGCTGAGTCCGAAGACGATCTGGATCAGGCGACGGAACCCGCCCGATGTTTCGCCGAAGGCCAGGGTCAGACCGGTAATGGTGATGATGATCACCGAGATGATCTTCGCCACCGGTCCCTGCACGGATTCCAGTATCTCGTTGAGCGGTGTCTCCCACGGCATCCCCGTGCCGGACGCCCATGCCGATGATGCGAAAACAAGCGACAGCAGCGTGGATGTTCCGAACACACGAAGGTCCGACATACGACGGTCAGGACGTGCTCCAGCGCACACGATGGCGCGCAGACGTGAAGGCGACCTCATGATGATTCTCCATTGGCAGAGAATGATGTTTCGGAAGAAGAGAGGCTGACCGGGCGGAGGCGATAGGCTCCGGTCGTGGGATCGAGACCGTCGATTTCGGCCAGTTCGGACAGGCGCCGAGCCATGCCGCGCCCCGAGAGCACGGCGATCACGTCGATGGTTTCGGCGATCATGGCGCGTGGCACCGTGACCACGGCCTCCTGGATCAACTGTTCCAGGCGATACAGGGCAGCGAGCACCGATCCGGCGTGCAGCGTGCCGATGCCACCCGGATGGCCAGTCCCCCATGCCTTGACCAGATCAAGCGCTTCGACCCCACGCACCTCACCGATCGGAATACGGTCGGGACGCAGACGCAGGGCAGAGCGCACCAGTTCGGACAGGGTCACGACACCATCCTTTGTTCGCATCGCGATAAGATTGGATGCCGTGCATTGCAGTTCGCGCGTATCCTCGATCAGGACGACGCGATCATCGGTTTTCGCAACCTCGGCCAGGAGGGCGTTGACCAGCGTGGTCTTGCCGGTCGATGTCCCACCGGCGACCAGGATGTTTTTCCGTTCCACGACAGCGCGGCGCAGAAACACCGCCTGCACCTCCATCATGATTCCGGCGGTGACATAGTCGTCGAGGGTGAAGACGGCCACGGCGGGCTTGCGGATGGCGAAACTCGGGGCTGTCACCACTGGCGGCAGCAACCCCTCGAACCGCTCACCGGTTGGCAGTTCGGCTGACACGCGCGGTGCTGCTTCATGCACCTCCGCCCCGACATGGTTTGCGACCAGGCGTACGATGCGCTCGGCATCGGCCGGCGTAACCCTGTCGCCCGTATCGCCCAGCCCCTCGGACAGACGGTCGACCCACAGCCGCCCATCGGGATTGAGCATCACCTCAATGATGGTGGGATCAGCAAGGTGCCCCGAGATCGCCGATCCCATCGCCGTGCGCAGCATGGACATGCCGCGCTGTCGGGCTCCATTGTCAATCGGTGTAACTGCCATGGGAATCCCCGTCCGTCCGGGTCATCCGGCCTGCCCGGACGACGACGGGGATTATTAGAGCGTGTTGTTTTCTCCCGTTTTCAACAGCATTTTCCTACGATCGTACAGGATCGTAATGGATGCGGTTTTTACTTGCTGACTGCGGACCTCATGCTTCCGATGTGGGCGGCACATCCTCCGGGATCTCATGCCGGAAGAGTAGCCCTCGGCTGAGTCGCCGGCCAAGGGCGGCCACGAACGCCTCGTAGCGTTCCGCCCCCTGCGCCCGCGCCGCCGCTGCGGCCGGTTCCGGCAAGGGTGGGCTGACCGTCATCCAGTAGCGGATGAACAGGGCCAGCGTCTCAAGGCTGATCCCGAGATCGCGTTCCATGCGGGCGACCTGCCGGTCGAGGCGGTCCAGCCTGCGGCTCATCGCCGCCTCTCGCCGCTCATCGGCATCCGGCGATAGGAAGGATGCGATGGCGGCTTCCGCCACTAGGGAAAGGGACAGATCGCGCCGCGCGGCGTGCGCGGTCAGAGCATCCAGCAGCTTTGGTTCCAGATATACAGACAGCCGCGCCTTTTTCGGGGATGTCCTCATTGCGCCCTCACAGCCCAAGGTCATTGCCACGGTCGAGTCCTGCTTGCCGGGCAATCCGTGTCAGGTCGGCACGATCCCGTGCTTCCCAATCCGGTGGCAGTTCCTCGCCAAAGAGGTCAGGTGCCGCACGCCGCTTGCGTTTGTCGGTCTCCGCCGGATCATGCTCGCGCGACCATTTCCGCCCCGCGCCGAGCGATTCATCGCTGTCGGCATCGTCGGCCTTGTCAGGTTCCGCCGCCGACGTTTTCTCTGGCGGCGGGGTGGCAGGAAGCGCGCGGCCACTCCAGTCATCAGGCCGGACAGACCGTGGCAATTGCGCGGGATCTGGCGGCGGCAGGACGCGCTCGACAAACCAGCGATCCCGGAAATACCGCGCCTTCCGCGCACGGATCGGCGGACACCCCGCCACCATGACCACTTCCTCCCGGGCCGGGATCTGCATGACTTCGCCCACCGTCATCAGGGGCCGCGCACTCTCCTGCCGTGATACCATGAGATGCCCGAGCCAAGGCGACAGCCGGTGCCCGGCATAGTTCTTCTGCGACCGGATCTCGGTGGCCACCCCCAGACCGTCGGACACGCGCTTTGCTGTACGTTCATCGTTCGTGGCGAAACTGACCCGAACATGGCAATTATCGAGAATACTGTTGTTCTGACCATAAGCCTTGTCGATCTGGTTCAGGCTCTGGGCAATCAGGAACGCCTTGATCCCGTAGCCCGCCATAAAGGCCAGCGCGCTCTCGAAGAAATCCAGACGGCCGAGGGCAGGAAACTCGTCGAGCATCAGCAGCAGGCGACGCCGCCCCTCCCGACCAGACAGATCTTCCGTCAGCCGCCGCCCGATCTGGTTGAGGATCAGGCGGATCAGCGGCTTGGTGCGGCTGATATCCGAGGGCGGGATAACGAAATACAGCGAGACAGACTGGTCGCCCTCCAGCAGATCACTTATCCGCCATTCGCAGCGACTGGTCACGGTGGCTACCACGGGATCACGGTAGAGACCGAGAAACGACATGGCGGTGGACAGTACGCCAGAGCGTTCATTGTCCGACTTGTTCAGCAATTCCCGTGCGGCCGAGGCCACGACGGGGTGAGGCCCCACCTTCCCGAGATGGAGTGTACGCATCATGGCGGACAGGGTCGCCTCGATCGACCGCTTCGGATCGGAGAGGAATTTCGCCACCCCGGCGAGGGTCTTGTCGTCCTCGGCATAAAGCACATGCAGGATCGCTCCGACCAGCAGGGCATGGGAGGTCTTCTCCCAGTGGTTGCGCCGTTCCAGCGAACCCTCGGGATCGACCAGGATGTCGGCAATGTTCTGCACGTCACGAACTTCCGACGCCCCGCGCCGGACCTCCAGCAGCGGGTTATAGGCCGAGGACGCCGGATTGGTCGGATCGAACAGCAGCACCCGCCCGAAGCGATTACGGAAACCGGCGGTGATCTGCCAGTTCTCACCTTTGATGTCATGGATGATGGCGGAACCCGGCCAGGTCAGGAGCGTGGGGATCACCATCCCCACACCCTTGCCGGTGCGCGTCGGCGCGAAGGTCAGGACGTGCTCGGGACCGTCATGTCGGAGATAGGCCCGGCGGTATTTGCCCAGCACCACGCCATCCTCGCCCAGCAGTCCGGCCGCGCGGATTTCCGCATCCTCCGCCCAGCGGGCGGAGCCATAGGTCGCCGCGCGCTTCGCCTCGCGGGCGCGGTGAACGGACAGCGCCACAGCTGCGGCAAAGGCCAGCACCCCGCCCGAACCTGCGATCCAGGCGCCGCGCGCGAACACTGCCGGGGCATAGGCGTCGAACTCGTACCACCACCAGAAGAACAGCGGCGGGGCATAGACTGGCCAGCGGTGCAGGATCGTGAACCACGGTCGGCCGAGTTCCGGCTGGAACCCCAGTTCCCAGGCCGTCCACTGTGTCGCCGTCCACCAGGACAGCACGATCATGGACAGGACCACGAGAGCCTGTCCCCACTGGATACGTGTTCCCGGCTGGTCCATCGAGTCCTCCTCTGCCATCGGAGACAGCGAAGAACCGGGATTTTCCGGGAAGCAAGCGTCCTGTGTCACCTGTCGTACCAGTGCGTACAGGAGCGAAAAAATACTTGCACGTTGCGGACTACAGCCAAACCCGCACATCATGCGCAGAATAACCCCGGAAGGAGTCGAGCCATGACCGGATCATCGCCCCTCTTCCCCCCGTCTGACGATACCGTCGATCAGCAATGCACGGAGGAACAGCGGAAGCTCGACCATGTGATTGATGCGGTGAACGCATTGCACACAGGGCACGGCTTCCTGAGCGATGAATTTCCAACGCTTTAAACTGCCCGCCATAGTCACTCTGGCCAAGGCGCTTGACGGGCAATATAAAGAAAAAGGCCCGCCTTTCGGCGGGCCTTAATATATCCTTGGACGATGAGGGGGGGCATAAGCCCGCGTTCTCAAAGCCGCTGCGTTCTTATATCGTGGCTCTGATGCCACCGTCAATATCGTGCCTACAGGAACTCCTCATTGCCTTTCTCCCCGGCCGAGATACGGGATCTGCCCGTCGTCATTTCCGCACCACGCTTTGCAACATACCTGCAAGCCATGGGCAACGACCGGGAAAAGGCTCTCGTGCTTTATGAGTGGAATCTCGACGTTTCATCGGCGCTGATCATCCCGCTTCAGGTCTGCGAGGTTGCTGTCCGCAATGGCATCGCTGAAGCGATTGAGCACGTCCATGGTGCCAACTGGCCATGGAACAATGGTTTCATCCGAAGCCTGCCTCGCCCGAAGGGTCGGGCACGATATAACCCGGCGATCGATCTTCAAGCTCGCGCCGCGATACTGCCTACCACCGGCAAAATTATAGCCGAATTAAAGTTTGCATTCTGGGAGAACATTTTCACTGCTGGTCAGGACAGTCGCATCTGGAACACACATTTGCGTAACTGTTTCCCCGGAGCCCCATCAGGACAAACGATACCGCAATTGCGGGCAGCGGCCTATGCGGACCTCCAGATCATTCGACGTCTGAGGAACCGGATCGCACATCACGAACCAATCTTCACTCGCAATATCGCCGATGATTATCAACGGATCCATGACATGATCGCATGGCGCAGTCAGGTGGCCGCCGCCTGGATGGACCGAAAGCAGACCGTTCTCACCCTGCTCGCGATGAAGCCATGACCAACAAGTTCTCTCCGTTTGTCATCAAAGCCTTGGTCGACACAATCACGGGTGGTGCTGGAAACGATAATACACCCCCAATCGGGGTCTATCGCTCAGGCCCCCAAATCGAGCAGTTCTTTCTCAACTGTGGCCTCGACATGCGTATTGGCGCGAGTTCGCGCGTCCCGGCCACAACTGACTTCCTCCGCAAGGTCGCCAACCACCCTGATGGTAACGCTGAGGTCTATCTCACCCGGATTATCGAACAGGTCTGTGACCCCCGCACCTATCTGGAGCATCCTGACAGAGCGACCGCTGTACGCGAGCATCTCAACAAGGCTCTTGGAGCTGACCAGTTGGCCGTCGTTATCGTCGGCGGGAAGGCTGTTCTGACAGAGCGTCAGGGAGCCGGCGGAATTGTCGAACCATTTATCAAGAAAGTGGCCACGCTGGATTTCGACACGGTCCAGATGGAAATCGCAAGGGCTCTCCCCAATCTGGAAAGCGATCCGGAAGATGCGGTGACAGCGGCCTGTTCCCTGATTGAGGCGGTGTGCCGTTCGATCCTCGTGGAACTTGCCCTGCCACTGCCGCCCAAAAAGGATATTGATGGGCTGATCCGCGCTGTGCAGATACCCCTTGGCCTATCTCCTGGGCGTACCGATCTCCCGTCGGAAATAGAAGCGGACATCCGTCAGACGCTCAGTGGTCTCACCTCCGTTGCCAAAGGCATTGGCGCATTACGAACGCACGGTGGAGATGCGCATGGTCGCGAAAAAGGTTTCCGGCGCATTGACGCGCGGATTGCTCGGCTTGCCATCAATGCGGCGAGTTCGTTGGCACTGTTCCTGATCGAAACCTGGGAACGCCAGGAACATCGCACCCTGCCCCAACATGCTGAGCATCTCTGAAGATTCGCCCATCACAATCCAAGTCTCCGCTTCCGCGCGAACGACCAATCGATCCCTCCATCCCCGCGCATGATGCCCGACACCTCCCGCCCCCGCTGTTTCTCCAGCGACGGTGACCATGGCACCAGTTCGAAGCCTAGCCCGTCGTCGATCATGGCGAACCGCCCCGACGCCAGGTTGAAACGCTGGCGATAAGTGCCGGTGACCGGGTCGCCCTCGCCGCTCCGCCGGAACGGCATCCCCAACGTCCCGGTGAGGTTCCTTCCTACCATCTCCAGTTCCCGCTGGCGCAGCGTGGCGATCAGGTTCCGGGCGTAGCGGACGCTTCCGCCGTCGCGGCTGGCCAGCCCCTGTTCCACCAGATGATCCGTGCGTTTTTCCATCGCCTCTTTCACCTCGGCGCCGAACCCGGTGTACGCGAGAGGGAGAGGCTCCCGTGCGATGGTCTGCCGGTCGAGCCAGGTCGCGGCGTCCGCCGTCACCTGCCACTCCAACGTGACGTCCGAGCGCACGGCCAGCGCGACACGGTCACGTCCCTGTTTGTCGGTGAAACGTCGCAGTTCGACGATGGAACCGACCGGCCCATCGCCAGCGGCCTCGAGGTTCGGCAGACGGACATGGTGCGTGCGTCCATCAATCCCGTCGACCACCGCATAGGCCGTGCCGCGCAGCTCGTCATCCAGGCCACGATCGACCAGCCGGCCGATGACGGGGTCGGTGGTGTCCTCTCCCGCCAGTACCCAGGATGATGCGGCGCGGTTAATCTTCTGTTCCGCCAAGCCCCTGTGGATGCGCTTGATGATGTCGTTGCGCTCGCTGATCTCCCGCAAGGTCGCCTCCGCGCTCTCGCCCATCTGCCAGCGATCCGGCCCGACCTGGTGCGCCAGCCCCATCGTTTCCAGGCGGCGCAGGCGACCCAGTTTCACCGTCGCGAAGGCGTCCGGCGTTGCGCCCGGCGCGCGTCCGAGATCAATGACACCATCCTGCCCCGCGTCCCTCTGAAGCTGGCGGTCCAATTGAGTCCAGCGGTCGGCGTTCACCTGCCGCTCGACCGCCTGGTGGATGTCGTGATCCGTGCGTGGTCCAAGTTCCAGCGTCACCAGATCCTGCGCACGGGCGCGCATGCCCTCGCGGATGTAATCGCGCGCGATCACGAGGTCGTTGCCATCTTCCGCGACACCCCGGACGATGACATGCAAATGGGGGTGTGCGGTGTTCCAGTGATCGACGGCAACCCAGTCGAGTTTCGTGCCGAGATCGGATTCCATCTGCCCCATCAGATCGCGGGCAAAGGCCCGCAGGTCCGACATCTCCGGCGCATCCTCGGGAGAGACGATAAAACGGAAATGATGGCGGTCGCCATCGCATTGTTCCGCGAAGTCCGAAGCGCGGATGTTATCGCTGTCCTTGCCGAACAGGTGGTGGGCATCCTCCCCGTCCCGCATCACGCCCTCCCGACGGAGATAGCGGAGATGTGCCGCCAGTGGTGTGGCACGAGGCGCGTGCCGCACAACGCGGGCCTTGATGACAACGCCCCGCGAACGGCTGGTCAGCAGGCGATTGGCAGCATAGGCAGCGGCCCGCCCACGGCCGAAACTGGAGCGACGCCCGGAACTGATTTTGCCGACGCGAGAGACCCGGCCACCGGCCCGCTGCACCGACGCCAGCACCTGCGTCACGAAGGGTCGCGCTTGACGGGCGTGGGTAGAGCGGATGCGCCCCGGTCGAACCCGGACTTCCTCGTCCCTGTTCATGAAAAATGCCTTGCACCGCGCGAAAGATCGCGCCGGATCAAAGAGATGATACGTCAGCGCGATGTGCACAAAATCCACGCACCTCGCAATAAGACTTCAAAAATCCCGGAAAACCGCCATCCCGACCGAGCCGCGAGGTGCGGCCTTTTATCCAGCCCTCCCTTTTTTCGGATCTTTCGCTGTCCCCACCCACGATTTCCGTCCCTCTTGAACCGACAAAGGTGAGATATTGGGAAGGCCGCTGAAATGTCCAACGAACAGCGTCCGTACTGCATTCTCACTACCATTCCGCTGCACGATTTCAGCACGCGGTATGATGATGTCCAGATGATCGGAAGGCGCAATGAAGAGCGAGGCGGCCTGCCACTCACGCCCGGGCCATGCCGTCCGCGATGTTTCCTGCCCTGCGAGCAGACTATCGCCACGCAACCGTGCCATGACCGCTTCCACGTAAGCCAGTGTTTCCTGCGGTAGCGGTCGGCCCGTCACCAGATGTTCGTCGTAGCGGCCCGGCCCCGCATTGTAAGCTGCCAGAAAACCAGCATCGCCGTAACGCTCATGCAGCATGCGGAGATAGGCAGCACCAGCAAGAATGTTGTCATGCGCATCAAACGGATCGGCACCAAGAGCGAGCACCCTGCGTAAATCCGTCCAAGTCGCAGGCATCAGTTGCATGAGTCCCATGGCACCTTTCGCGGATACGGCCTTCACGTCACCAGCGCTTTCGGATTGCAGGACAGCAGCAATCCATTCTGGTGGAACCTGCATCCGCGCGGCTGCCTCCGTGATCAGCAAATCATACGTTTTAGCCTGCGCTGACATGGGCACACATACCACCCACCCCAAGGCGAACAGCATGCCGGCCGTCTTCGCTGTCACTCTCCGGAATCTGCTTACGACACCACGAAGACAGACCGGAAAGAGAAAAGACATCCAGCCGTGTGGCACTGCTCCGTGAACACGATCAGCGCCGGTCATCGCGTTTCACCTGACGGTTCCAGACCAGTAGCCAGTCACGCCCTCCGCGACCGACCTGAAACAGGCTGGCGCGAACGGGTTGCGTGAAAATTGGATCATCCAGCAGCACGGAGACATATTCGCCCGCTCGTTCGCCGGTACGTGTCCATCCTGCGCCGACCTCATGACCGGCATCCCCGTTGCCGAGATGAATACGATAATCCGGCGCGTTTTCTGCCATTCCTGCCCCAACCGACAGGAAGGTGAGTTCTGCATCCAGCGCCAGTGTCCGCAGCCTGCCTGCAAATCCGTCAGGCGTGCGTATAAAAGATCCGATCTGGGTCATGACAAAGATTCCCCTGTTTCGAAGTCAATTGAAGAATGAGCCGTCATTCGATTGGCGATTCATGGCGGGGCACAAAACTGCGCGATGACATGAACAATGGTTCGGGCGGCGGAGGCTCAGGATCGCCCGTCGTAATCCACAAAGGGATGGCGCGCCCAAGCACACTGTCGGCAGGAAGTGGACCAAAATACCGCCCGTCGAGACTGGCCGGGACTGCCGGGTTCATGACGAAAACCTGTCCCGCCACAAGATGCTGACAGCCCTGCCAAACCGGTAGAACCCGTCCCCGATGATCAGCGGCTCTGGCCTCGCCGACCAGATGCCCGTTGACCGTCACGCTGTTGCCCAAACGACAGACCGTCTGCCCCGGCAGGGCTGCCACGGGCTTGAGCAGCGGCACGCCGAACGGCAGATAGCCGCGCTCGGACAGCAATAGCGCTTGCTGCTCCGGCAGGCGGATGGCAACAATATCGCCAACATGCAGAGCACTCCCGGGACGCAGGCGATACAACCCGGTCGGCACACTCGCCGTTTCGTTCCAGATCAGACGGGGTGATACATGAATCGCAGCGGAAATACCGATAGCCACCGTCGCGAAATAGGTTGTGAAAAACCACGCACGACGGGTCATGACAGTGCCCTCCGCCGCAGCCATGCTTCATGTCGTTCGCGCGTATACGGTCTGTGCACCTGCCCTGCTGTCATCCGCTGGTGCAGATGTCGCCAGTGATCGGGACAGACCATGCATGGATCGATCTTCTGTGCTTCGACGCCGTCAATGACTTCCAGCACCTGCCGGACCTTCGGCCAGCCATTTTGTCGCAACAGGCTTTCCGCCCCGGGACGCACAAACGGCACGGTCTGGCGTGCTTCATGGGCCTCAACAGCACGCACGATATCGATACATGACACGACGGTGCCAAAATCATTGGCGGCCCAGCGGATGAACGCAAAGACATTGCCCGACGCAAAGCTCAGCAGCCGCCGACGACGATCAAGGATACGGTCCTCGACCGGATGTCCAAAGCGGATCCAGTGCTCGATCCGCTCCTCGATCCATGTCAGTTCAACAGTGGTCGTGACGGCACTGCGGGCGGCGCTCATGACGTCCTCCGGACGGGTTTTCCACCGTTTCTGGGCACCTCTACATCAGCACAGTTAGATTCTTTATAGTTAGATTCTAAGTTAAGGGTGCCATAACCTGTTGATCCGGCGGTTTGAATCGGCCCTTGTTGGGACTGATGGCACGCGGTCATTCCGACTGATGGCATGTGGTAACTCACATCCAATGGCACGTGGTGTTTCACATATCGCCCACCACCACCTGTGGATAATCCACGAGGCCGGAAAACCAATAGATCGTCGTTTTTTGCACCCGTTTCGATGGCAAGCTGATAGCCGGGCAAGCTCTGCCGCCTGACCAGGTCGTGCAACTCAGCGGTGAAGCGGGAAAACCCGGACAACGTGGCGGATTTGGCATGCAGGTGGGTGAAGGCGAAACGCCAGCCCCGGCACTGCTGACCAGCGTGCTTGCGCACCAGCCGGTAAAGCCAGCGTTCCAGACCACCGGTCAGGCGAAAATAGGCCGGATCAATTCGTAGCACGAGGCTGTCCTCCAGCAATCCGGCGTAAAACCATTCCGGAAGCGTGATCTCGACCCGGCCGGCCTGACCGTTGGCTGCGGCATGCCGTTCCTTCCACTGGTTCAGCCAGGAAAAGGCCTGCAGGTATCCACTCTGTCGCCGCAGGGTCGTCCGCACGGTCGTTGCCTGCAACCGTGCCAAGCTCGCCCGCAGCCGGTCATAGTCGCGTGCGCCCGTCCCGCGCCCGATGAATGTCAGGATTTCGCGCGGGGTGGCGCTCATGAAGGGCGAGGTGCGCAGCCCCGTATCACGGGCCTCGATGATCTGGCTAGCGGCCCAGATCAGGATATCAGCGTCCCAGATGGTCGCCATACCCCGCTCGTGGGACGCCTCCACCCGGATCGAGACTTCGCCCATGGTGAGGTCAATCGGCACGAAACGCGGAGACTTGGCGAGGCTGAAAAATGGCCATGCCATGAGATCCTGGACATCACGCGGCGGAAAGTCTCCGGGCAACGCCTGGAACAGGCCTGTCGTCCGACGGGAGATTGAGAACAGGGCGGTCATGCGCGCTGTCCTCTCGTGGCTGAAACGTAACGGGGCTGGAAACGCGCCATGACGGTACGCCGGTTATGCGGCAGATCCACCGCACCATCTTCGGCGGTCGACAGGCGCACATTGAGATCGGCCCAGGCGCAGAGGTCTTCCACGGCGTAGACAATGCGACCGCCAATCTTGCGATAGAGCGGGCCAGTTCCAAAGGTACGGTGCTTTTCAAGGGTTCGTCCTGACAGCCCGAGGAAATTAGCGGCATCCGGCGTGCGGAGATAGTGGGGTGGCAGTGTCGGCAGGACACGCATATCGGCCTCCATGTCGTCCTAAAGGACCGCCGCGCAGACCCGGCGGTTTCTGACGACAGGGTGCAGGAAGAGACCCGGCAGGGAGGGATGACAAAGTTCAGGGAGAGAAACTGTCACCACCTCGCATGCGACCCTGCAGAAGGGCCAGATACCCGCCATTCAACCAGATCTCTCCATCGCGCAAGAGACGATAGAGGGCTTTGTAGTAAGCCGTTGCCCGCCATTCGTCGGCCGACATTCGGGTTAGATCGACATGGAAAAGCGCGCTGGCAATACGCCGATAAGGAAGCCCTGCCTGCCTGCCATCATGGGCACAGAGCATACGTACCTGCCGCTGGCGCTGCTGGGCGCTCAGCTGGAGATGGTTTGACGAGAAACCCATGGGTTCACCAGCCAGAAAGCGGCGCATACGGACCACGCACTCCATCCGGACGTCAAAGAACGCATCGTCAGTCAGGATGAAGGATCGCCCCTCTCCAAGGTGCCCTGCAACCAGCAGACAACGGAGCCGTTGTCCCTGCACATCCAGCACTGCATGACGCCCGTCTGGTACATCGTGCGTTGCCACGATATGGGGTGCCATTAGGGCATGCGTCCGTGCGTCGGCCCGCAGGAGAACAATCTCCGGGGCGATTTCAGGCCGCCAGAACGCAGGTGACGTGAATGCAGGCTTCTCCGGGTCAACAGGGGAAATCCAGCCCCCATCGTCGCGCCATGGCGATCAGAAGGTCCGGATCACCCCGCGCTCGGGGAACCGTCCGGTCATAATCGTCATGATAGCGGGGATTGCGCCGCAGCCATTCCTGCGCGAACCCGGCAGGATCAAGGGGTTCCAGAGCACGTCTGAGCGACGTCGCATCCCAGGAATAGATGGCCGACACGCGAGCCTCCAGGCGGTTTTTCGGGAGTCAATCCACTATCCGCAGGGAGGAAAAGGTCGGGTAGCCCCAAATAATCGAGCACGTGATACCTGACAAGACACGCTACCATCAGGTATTAACAGAAATATTACCAACGAGTACAGACAAAAATATCATTTTATCAGCAGTCTTTTCAGGTAAGGAAGACCTGTCTGGAAAGGTCGGGACAATGCATCAAAAGCATCACCTGATCTTCTGGCAGCATCACGCGTTCGGAGCACGATACGATAATAGTGTGTATTATAATACGTAGCATGATAATACACAAATCGTTCCTATCCTGCGGATGGACATTCGCAGGATCTTCGGCACCAATGTACGACATCACCGGTTGGCGGCAGGGCTGAGCCAGGAAGCGCTTGCCGTGCGCATGGGCGTTGATCGCGCCTATATCAGCTGGATTGAAACAGCGCGGCAGAACGCCACCCTGCTCACTGTGTGGCAGGCGTCGCAGGCCCTTGGCGTCAGACCCGCCGACCTTCTGGATGAAAGCCATTTCCCGACGGACGATCAGAAATAGGCTTCCTCACCCTACCGTATCCGCCCTCAATGGGGCGGTGGCGGCCTGTGTGATTCGATACGGGTCTGTTGTGCAAGCGCCTCTTTCAGTTCTCGCTCGATCTGCTGGCGCTCGCGACGGCTGAGATGAAAGCTGCTCAGTTCGGCGCGCAGCATCTGGATATGGTCATGTAGCGTGGTCATCGTCCCGCTCCTTTCGTTTCTCGAAGACAGGACGGACGGCTCATGCCGGGGCGGACCGGGTCAGGGATCGCCGCAGGCGACCGGCTTGCCGGCGCGTGGGGGAGCCGATTTTGTCTGGCGCGCCCGGCACGGGTGCGTCTGGCAAAATTGGGGGCACCGCGCGTCCTTGACGCGGTTTGCCCTCGCGCATGGTACAATGGGAAGGCTGAGGGAAAGCCTCGTGTTCCTCCTGCGTCTCACGTCGGGCGACCAGCACGATCGCCCGCGCCCTGGAAGATCCCTCCAGAAAACCCGGAAGGCCCCGCCCGGAGAGACCGGGCGGGGTTGGTCGTGGGAGGTTCAGTCCCCGTTCCGGCTGCGGGGCCGGGTCCAGATAAGGGAGTAGCCCTCGCCTTCCTCGTCGGTGAACAGGTTGGCGAAGATCGGGGCGGCGAAAGAAGGATCGTCCAGCTTCAGGCTCAGATAGGTGCGGCCTTCGCTGGAGCGGCGGGTCCATGCGGCGCCCAGTTCCACGCGCCCGAGATAGACGCGGTAGTTGGGGGCGTTGTCGTTGGCGCGGTTGGTCTCGGCCACCAGACGGACGTTGCGGGCCTGCAGGGCCAGGGTGACGATTTCGCCTTCGAAGCCTTCACCCACCTTCTTGAAGGAACCGATGTTAGCCATTGTCGTATCTCCATGCTGTTATCGGGCCGCGACCACCGTGGCCTCGATGGCGATCGACCAGCCGGAGGCGAGCGGCAGAGCACCCCGCAGGGGCCACAGCGCAGCGGAGGACGGCAGGGCCGGAACTTTCTTGTCCCGCGAGGAATGACGGCGCAGCCGTCAAGGGAAGAAAGTTCAGGAACGCCGTTGCGGCCAGCCGATCGAGGCGTAGCCGGACTTCGGCTAGATCAGCCATCCGACAGAGGCCATGGTGTGTGGATCCGACAGCCCCCGGAGATACGATGCCGGCATGACCGGTCCACAAAGGTGGAATCATGCTGGCTGGAGCGAAATTTGCCTGCTAAAGGACACCGCATAGGCTGGTGGTCATCTCCACAGCCTTCCGGCATTACGACCATCATCCGCGACAGTTGATGGGCCGGTTCCCGCCGCACTGCATGCACCCGCCCCCGGCATAAAGGCGCCCCATCAAAGCGGCCTGGATGATCCCTCTTTCGCCCCTGCCGTCCCGGCCAGTTCACCGACGACGAAAGCAGGTTAGCTTCCCCCATGGACCATACCCACAGGCACATGGAGGTAACACCTGAACCCATCTCGCCGGTTCTCCGGGTGGGGCCTTCCAGGCGCGGGCAAATATGCCTCCGTCCATCAGGCTCGCGAGAAATGGGAAGCCCGACGTGTTTGTCTAATTCGTGGAATGCGGATGTCAGAAATTTCCTGCGTTCATTTATGAATTTGGCAATACCATCTCATAATCCGAACTGCCTGTTTTCACCTCAGCCGCCACGACAACAGAGCGTCTACACATCTTTCTTCTCAAATATCTTCTGGTTTTCTAACGGATTTTCCATGTAGTATCGCAATCGTGTTTCAATATTACCCATGTGTATTTCAAGCTTATGTCCATCCGGATCAAGAAAATAGACTGACGCCCCTTCGCTCTTGTCTTCCTTCCATATCACACAATTTGATGACAATTTTTCGCTGACAGAGGCAAAATCGTCGTCTGAAATACTGAAAGCGATATGGGTATAGTCAGGACGCGGTGTAGATCGCGCGTTGTCATCGCGGGACAAACAGAGCCATACCGTTCCTGCTTCCAGATAAGCTCCATCAGGCCACACGGCACGAACCACGCACCCCAGAACATCTCGATAAAATGCAAGAGAGCGATTAATATCGGCTACCGCAAGCGTAATGTGATTCAACCCTACAATTGTCATGTCTGACACTACCAAATTATGGACAAGAATCATTGCCAGCTTTCAGGATGCGGCCAAATAATGCAATTGCTATAAACAACGACACAAACCGATCATGTCACCTGTGACTACCTGCAAAAGAGAAACCGGCGCTCACGCGCCAGCCTCCCTGTGGAACCGCCAGACCGGGATGCCCATCTGTTTGGCCTTGTCGGCCAGATTGTCCTGAATGCCCGATCCGGGGAACACCATGACCCCGACGGGCAGCACTTTCAGCAGGATATCATTGCGCCGGAACGGGGCGGCCTTGCCGTGCCGGTTCCAGTCGGGCTTGAAGGCGATCTGAGCCACCTGACGATGATCGGCCCAGCGGGAAGCAATGAATTCCGCGCCCTTCGGTGAACCGCCATGCAGCAGTACCATGTCGGGATGCTTCTCACGCACCTTGTCCAGACGGTTCCAGATCAGATGATGGTCCTCGTAATCGAGTCCGCCGGTGACCGCGACCTTCGGTCCGGGAGGCACAAGCAGTTCCGTTTCAGCCTTGCGGCGGGCGTTGAGGAAATCGCGGCTGTCGATCATCGACGCCGTCAGGATGCTGCGACTGACCAGCGAGCCGGAACGTGGCCGCCAGGGCGACATGGTCAGGCGTTCGAACTGGTCGCAGGCGAGGTCGCGGAAGATCTCGTAAGCGTTGCGTCGCTCCAGCAGGGTCAGCCCTTCGGCAATGAGGCGTTCCAGTTCCACCGAGCGGATCTCGCTGCCATCCTGTTCCTGCTGGCTGCGTTTCTGCGCCTGCTCGTTGCGGTCAAAATCACGCTCCACCTGCCCGACCATGCGGTGAAAGACGTTGACGGTAGACCAGAGCAGCGGTTCGAGATCGGGCTCCAGCCGGGTTTCGGTCAGTGTGGCGGACAGGGCGTCGAAGATGTCAGCGACCGCGCCCTCGATCTGGCTGGCGTCGGGCAGCGGCCTCGGGTCCGGCTCGTCCTCGAAGGGACGGTGGCCGTAAAGCTGGAGTTCGGCCAGCACATGGGCGGTGGAAGAAGTGGCGTGTGCGGGTTCGAAATCGTCCTGTGTGCGGGTCATGGGTCTGTCCTCCGGTTCTGGCCGCGCCCCTCGCGGCCTTTCCGGGGGCGGATAGCGGCAGACGAAGGCCGGGCCGGAACCGCGCAACGCGCGGCCGGAACGCAGTGGAGGATGGCAGGGAGACGGCTATTTTGCTTCGCGATGCAAAACGCGGACGCAGTCCCGCGCGGCGGAAAATAGCCGTCTCCGCCATTGCAGGCCCGGTCTGGCTGACGCCCGCTCCCCTTCCTGAAAGGCCGAGGGCGCACCTCATCCGGATACAGGACAACCCCGCGCCACACCGGAAAGAAGAAGACCCTCCCCCCCTTCCCGGCCCGCCTCAGTGCGTGACCGGATGCAGAAACCGCGCCACGTCCTGCGGGGCAAGCTGGGAATGCAGGATCGCCCGCATTGCGCCACGCCCGAGGTAGCGGAGATCATCGTTGAAATCTGCCAGACGCGGTGACAGCACAAGGCACTCGATCCCGGCCTCGTGCGTCCGGGTCTGCAGGGTCGTCACCGCATGGTCCCCGGCGGGATCGTCATCGCGCAGCACGTAAAGGCGCCGCAGCGTAGGCGGAAACACCATGGCGCCGAGATGCGCCGAGGACAGGCAGGCGGCCAGTGGCAGATCCGGCATGACCTCATGGAGCGACAGCACCGTCTCGATCCCCTCGCCTGCCGCCAGAACGTCGGACACCGCGCCAAAGCGCACGGCGTGGCCGAGCAGATCGCCCATCGCCCGACGGGGCATGGCGACGGGGGCCTTGCCCTTTCCGTCGCGCGCCAGCCAGGTCCGGTGCACGCCGGTGACGCGGTCCTCAAGGTCGGTGACAGCGGCAATCAGCGCGGGCCAGGTCTCGATCGGACTATCCGCATCTGCGCGGTAGTAGCAGTCAGGATGGAAACGCAGCGATGGCAGGTCCGTCAGGCGAGTCAGGTCACGATGCCGCAGCCAGGTTTCCACCAGTGTGCCCGCAATCGGGCGTGATATGGCCCAGAGCCGACGTGCGGCGTCTGCGGTGCCAGATGCCTGTCCCGAAATATCGTGGCTGAACGCATGGGAGCGGCCGCGATCAGGGGCCGATCGTGGCTCGGACCGCGGCAGACTGAGGAAACGCCGGGCCTCATCGGCGACATCGCGAAAATCCAGCAGCCCGAGGCTTTCACGGATGATGTCAAGCAGATCGCCATGCTGCCCCGTCGCGCCATCCGTCCATTTGCCCGCGCGGCCACGCCCGTCCGGTCCACCATGCAGGCGGACATAGAGCGACCGCCCCGGGGTGTTATGAACATCCCCGACCAGCCAGTAATTGCCATGCCGTCGCCCGGCGGAGAGGTAATGCCGACAGACCGCCTCGGCGTTTTCGGCCAGCCTGCGGACCAGATCGCCAGCATCCCATGACTGCGTATCTGTCATCTCACCCTCCCTGCAGACTTGATGCCGCCATGATTCCCCCGTAACGGCAGAGGCAACGGGCACAGGCCCGAATGCAAAAGGATAGTTTCATGAAGATTGCCGATCTGGTCGATCATATCGCCACCACCACCGACACGAGCAAAACCGATACCCGCAAGGTGCTGGACGCCCTGATCGAGGCGATGACCGCCGCCGCCAGGGCCGGTGATGAAATCACCCTGCCGAACTTCGGCAAGTTCAAGGTCAGGGAAGTCGCCGCCCGCGAAGGCCGCAACCCGGCCACGGGCGCGACCATCCAGATCGCAGCCTCGCGCAAGCTGGCCTTCACGCCCGCCAAAGCGCTCAAGGACAGCCTGAACGACTGACCTGCCGACAGGCAAAAGGCGGCGGACCCTGTCCGCCGCCCCTTCCCCACCACGCCACTTTCTGATGATGGGCGCGTTCATCCGACCTTCTCCATCAGCTTTCGTGCCCTGCCCTCCAGATCCAGCCGCGTGTCCTGGTTGGTCTTCGTTCGCGCCAGCGCCGTTATCCCCTGCACGAAATCGAACACGCTCTCGGGTTTGCGCCCCTCCTCGTGCAGTACCGTCTCGATGATCCTGTTGGTTTCCGGTTTCGAGAACCCGCGACGACGCAGGAAACTTTCCCGATCGTCATCGGTTCTGGCCACCAGCGCCTTGCGCGAGGCCTGAATGCCGGAGACGAACGACGCCGGGCTGGCCGTGGCGAAATTTCGCAGGGCCGGTGTCGCCTGATGTACGAAACGCGAGGCGGCGAACTTGCTATGCCGGATCGTGATCTGTTCGAAATTTTCCACGCCCCACAACATACGATTTTGACACACTCCGCGCAGGTAGAATGACGCAATGCCGAGGCTCTTGCTGCCGACTTCCGAGTTCCAGGCATAGAACCCCCGGAAATAAAGATCGGGATCGCCGTTGGGCAGGCGGCCCGCCTCGATCGGGTGCGTGTCGTCCACAAGGAACAGGAACACATCGCGGTCCGATGCATAGAGCGTCGTGGTCTCCTTCGTGATGTCGACATAGGGATTATGGGTCATGGTGGCCCAGTCGATCACACCGGGCACCTTCCAGTTGGTATCACCTGTGCCGTCACCGGCGATCTTGCGCACCGCGCCAACCAGTTCATGATCCCAGATGCGGCCGTAATCCGGCCCCGTGACGGCGCGTAGCTCGACGCGGCCGTCCTCGGTTTCCAGCGTTTTCACCAGTTCGGCGCGGTGCGACAGCAGACCGTGCTGCAGGTTGATCGCCGCCAGTGGGGCCGGCAGGTTACGCAGGTATGACGATGGCGCACCGACCAGGCTGCACATCTGGCCAAAGGACCAGTGCGTGGGCGCAATCGGGTCATTCTGTCCCGGCACGGTCAAAGTCAGGCGCTCGGCATTATCGCGCGAGGCTTCCACGCGGATGGCGCGGCTCTCCACGGTGCGGGCCGTGGCCCGGTCCGCCCGCGCCAGGGTCGCAGCATGCAGGTCGGACAGAGACAGGTAGCGCTCGTCATCGGGGCGCGAGAACCATTCGGACGATACGCGGGCGCTCCGTTCGCCACGGGAGAGATCAATCCGGAAGCCGCCGGACGCGGCGCCACGGGACGCAGGGGGCAGGATGGTGGTTGAGGTCATGAAAAACTCTCCTCTTATACCGGTTATTCGGCACCAGAGGCGAAGCCGACCTCCCCCTCTTTTCGGGGCGCCAGACATGAAAACAGCGCCTTCCAGGCACCGGAAGCCGCTGTCTCACTATTCCAAAAACCCATTGCACTATTCGGCAGCGATGGCCTCCATATGCTGGGCCCTCCGGCCACCGATACGCTGGGCTGGACCATCTGCAACGCGTATCCGCATGGCTGCAAAGCGGGCCGCCAGGCCACCTTTGGTCCCGCGACGCCAGCTGACCCTGCGCCATGTTGCAGTTTCCAGTATCTTATGGGCAGGGACAGATTGCTGGTCCGGTACCGGATGCATCCGGGATGGGCCGCGCTTTCTGGCCGGAAACACCAGCTCCACATCGGCGGAATAGACTTTCTGATGACGTGGTATCCCGACTGCCCAGCGCAGGTTCCGCGCGCTCAGAGCCTGACGGAACGGGGAGGACAGGCCATAACCGGCATCCGCAAGAACACAGCCAAAACGGACACCGGCGGCACAGAGGCGATCAATCTCTTCGATTGCCATCTCCGGTTTGGTCCTGGAGCCCTGATGTTCCAGTGGAACACCAGCCCGCTTCAGGCGTGCCGGATCTGCTGTCCAGGTATCGGGCAGGAACAGACGGAGTGACAGCATCAGTGGCACTTCACGCGAAGCCAGTGTCACGGACACCAATGTCTGACAATTCGCTTTCCTGCCCAGGGTCGAAGCATATTGGGGCGCTACACCAACAGAATGTTCTCCCTTTTTGGGAAGGGAGGTATCATCGATGATCAGCCATGAATGCTCGCCGCCTACCAGATGGTCAGCATGACGCCACAGAGCAGCCTCAAGTGGCGCACTGTCCCACGCACCGGTACTGACGAAATGATGCAGTCGGTCATAAGGGATATCGCCATTGCGTGCAGCCATGGGCTGCACGCTCTTGCGGTCACCAGGTCCGATCAGGCCTGCAATATAAGCCGGACACATCGCCCGCTGCGCTTTGTGACCCAGGGCCGCCAGAAATGGCGCAAGCCATACTTCCAGATCCGATCGCCAGTCGGTGTTCATCGCCAGCTCCCGCTACAGCTGGTCTTCCATGAATCACCGATCGCACCCGTTGGGAATCCTTATTCCAAATTTTCTGCCAAAGTAGTGCTAGGCAATAACTTCGCGCCAATCTCGCACGCTCAATAATTTGGTCTGGCATCTCGAAACCGGATGCCAGACAGAAGAGAAGGATACAAGAACCCGAGGTGACTGTGCAGATAATAATAGAATCGAGTAAAGTCTCAAAATACGATTGAAAAAAATTCAGTATATTATCATTTTATTATTATATTTTTTGAATATTATTTCAAAAAAAGGGTTATTAATTTAGATACTTATAATTGTGTTAAATCGACGCAAGGAAGATTAGGAACCAGAGATGTAGCCTCTGTAAATTCCTTCGAGTTTAGATCAAGCATTCCGCGCCAGTAATGCACTTCGCCATCCTTAACTTCCGACACCCCACGAGGGCGAAATCTATTTCCATCAAGATCGCCGTATTGGATATTACCACCCACAGTATCCACTGTAGTATTATCGATGACGGATTTAAGAACACCAAATATCGTCTTCGGGTTTAGCGGTTGATCCTCAAGTAGACGTTCAGCCTCTTCCTTCCCGCTTCCCATCACCTCAATACTATTCGGCTCAACAAGAACCTCAGTTAATGACGGCGATATCTCCTTTGTCACTTCCATTTTATAAATCCGGTGCTTACGCGTTGCTTCACACCAGCCGCCGAATATAATACCGACATCAAATGCATCATACGTTTTAAAATTTGCATCTCTCACTATGATCTCGAATGCATGGAAAATAAGTTTTGATAGTGCATCCATGTCGTAGTGAGACCATCCCGGAACAGCTTGGACTCTATAAAGAATTTCGGCTAAGGTCTCCTTAATCATCAACGGGAAGATACTGTGGCCTGCAAATGTAATTGCGATATCGCCACATTGGAGTAGAGTTGGAGGATGTCCACCTGTTCCAGGACCATAGATGTTATAAGGCATTCTAGTTACCTTAATGCCAAAATCACTTGTTACATTTCCTAAATTGACACGCGAGTCTGAAAAAAAATGGACGCGTGAACCAGGATCTCTCCAAACAATGTTTAGGGTCATCTCGTTGCCTCCAAATAGGTTTCCATACAGAATACATATAATCTGCCATCATTGAAATGTGCATTTCCTGGCGACACTTCGGAGAGTTAGCTTTATAGTGCTGAGTGATAGACCACTCAGCATCTAAGTTCTTGACAAAATATGCAAGAGATCATTTACTTTGTCTTATCCGATATGCGGAAAGCCATTTAAGAAAATGTATGCCCGATATGAGGCGAGTTCAGCCTCTCTGTTTCCATTCGTTGAAAAGACAGGCTGTTTAAGCCAGAGGAGCAGAAAGTCCGGTTACGGGTTATCAAAGGCATAGCCAGATGTTTGGCTGGCCAGTCTCACGCAAAGACAGTCGTCAGCTTCTCAAAGCAATATCAAAAAGCCCTAGGTTGGGTTTCAAACTATATCGGGAACAGCGCGCGTACAGTATGGTCGCGGGTCACATTACCGGTATTAAGGGCCGTATTCGGTTCCAGCAGAACAATATGGCATTCGTCACCCAAAGCTTCGGGGCAATATTCCACCCCATGCGGCACAATGATAAATTCGCCAACATCGACATCAATGTCACGATCCTGGAAATGCATGCATAACGTCCCGGAGATGACCAGAAACAGTTCGTCTTCATACTCGTGATGATGCCAGTCGAACGCGCCCCTGAATTTCGCCAGCTTGATCTGGAATATGTTGATACCATCAGCCACATGGGGGCTCCACTAATCGGGGAAATGTCGTAAAAGCCTGAGCCAAGTTGATTTTTTCCATTGGGTATCTCCGTCAAAGTTGCCGAACGGTCATCCGGACATAGGCGATCTGCCGCGCCAGATCGGGTAACGTTGGGAACGCACCATCAAAAAGCGCCGTGCCGACCGTAAAACCGGCTGCCCCTGCCGAGGCGGTGGCGCGGATACGCTCCGCCCGATCGAGCGAACCGGCCACGATGACAGGCTTGCCTGCCACAGCGGTGCAGACCTGCCGCATCAGGCCGGGCGCATCTCCCGCGAACCGATAGGCCAGCAGGTCCAGCCCATGAACGCCGGGCCGGGAGGCGAGATCGACCGCGCTGCGCACGATTGCGTTTTCGGTCCCTTCGAGAATGCTCGGATGCCCGCTGATTTGGCCGGGAAAAGGGTAATAGCGGATCGTCGTGCCTTCCAGCAACCTCAGCGCATCATCGACATGGGTGCCACCCAGCAGATAATCGACACCCAGCGCGATCCCGGCCTGCACCGAACGCAGTTCGCTATCGCGATCGAGCGAGACGACTTCCAGATAGACCTTCGCCCCGGCCTGGCGGATGGTGCTGGCAAGCGCCTGGAGTGCGGCAAACGGCAGGCCGATATCCTTGAACCCGATATGGCGGATGCCTGCCATACGGGCAGTTTCGACCAGATCGGCAGCGTTCTCCACCGTCCGGTCATGACGGGTCAGCATGAAAATGAAATCGGGTCGGGTCATGTCGTCGCTCCGGTCGTGAGGCGAAGGGCGTAATCGAACGCCGTCTCCAAGCTCGAGGGGTCAGCAATATCCTGCCCCGCAATATCGAAAGCCGTACCGTGGTCGGGGCTGGTACGGACGAAAGGCAGGCCGAGCGTGATATTCACACCCTGCGCCAGACCCATATATTTTACTGGAATCAGTCCCTGGTCATGGTACTGCGCAACCACGATATCGAAGCGCCTCTCGCGAGCCTGCATGAAAACCGTGTCACCGGGCCAGGGACCGGAGGCATTGATGCCCTCTCTGCGCGCCTGTGCGATGGCGGGCCCGATGATGCGGGTCTCTTCGTCACCAAACAGACCGCCTTCCCCGGCATGGGGGTTAAGGCCAGCCACGGCGACGCGCGGATGTTCGATACCCAGTGCGCGTGCGCCTGCATGGGCGAGGCGGATCGCCGCCATCTGCGCGTGACGATCGGCGCGCAGGATCGCGTCCCCGAGTGAACAGTGGATGGTCACCAGCACGACCCGGATGTCCTCGTTCGCCAGCATCATGGCAACACGCGCGCCGTCAGCCTGCTCGGCCAGGATTTCCGTATGGCCGGGATAGTGTAGTCCGGCGGCGGCGAGCGCCTCCTTGTGGATCGGTGCGGTGACAATGCCCCGGATGGTGCCCGCCTTCGCCAGCCGGATCGCACTCACGATTGCCGCATAGGCTGCGCGGCCACTTTCGGCGCTGACCTGCCCCACCTGCGGCAGGGCTACGCATTCCGACGACACCAGCACATTCAGTGCCCCGTCATCAAACCGGGCATCGGCTGGCGTCGTGATCCGGCGCATGCGGGCCGACGGGTCAAGGGCTGCCAGTACGTGGCGCATCACCAGCGGATCGCCCACCACGATCCAGCGCCGTTGGGCCGGTCGCCGCAGGAACATCCGGACCACGATCTCCGGGCCAATCCCGGCGGGATCGCCCATCGTGACAGCCAGCGGCAAGGTGGGACGGTTGGTTTCTTTGATCATTCCGGTGAGAATAACGAAACCATCCATGAGGAAAATCGATATGAACTGACCTGTTCTGGTGATAAAAACTGACCAATGAAACGCTCAGACATGCCATCGCTGGACGACCTGCGTGCCTTTGCCGCGGTTGCACGCCTCGGCTCGGTGCGGGCAGCGGCCACGGAATTGGCTCTGACACACGGGGCCGTCAGCCGCCGGGTGTCCAAGCTGGCCCATGACCTGAAACTCCAGCTTCTGGAACCTGACGGGCGCGGCGTGCGACCGACGCGGGACGGCCTGCGTCTGGCAGAAGCGGCAACCGATGCGATGCAAGGGATCGCGGCAGCACTGGCCGAGATCCGGTCGTCATCCGGTGTGCAGCCGATCGTGCTGTCGTGCGAGCGCTCGCTGGCGATGCGCTGGCTGATCCCGCGTCTGTCCGACTTTCAGGACCGCCATCCGGGGATCGATGTGCATCTTTCGACCGGCGGCGGCGCGCTGGATTTTGCGCGCGACCGCGTCACGCTGGCAATCCGGCGCCTCGACTTTCCACTCGATCCTGACTGGACAGTGACGATCCTTGCGCAGGAGACGGTGGGGCCGGTCATGCGCCCTGACAGGGCGCAGCGTTTCGCCAGCGGGGATTATCTGGCGCTTGGCGCGCGTACCCGGCCCGAGGCATGGAAGAACTGGCTGGCATCCCGGCCCGACATGCCCACGCCGCGCGACATCCGTCTGTACGACCATCATTTCATGATGCTGGAAGCCGCTGCTAATGGTCTGGGCGTCGCCCTGTCGCCCTATATCATCGCTACGGACGATCTCGCAACCGGCCGGCTAGCAGCGCCGGTCGGGTTTGATGCGGATGGAACATCTTACGGGCTGATCTGGCCTGGCAGGATGGAAATGACGGAAAACGTCAGGGCCCTGGAAGAATGGATCATCAAACACATGCCATAACTCGTGATGGACATGACCTTGCTGCATCCAAACAACTCCCATCCGGTAGGGCAATTGTTCACCATTACCAGATAGCTCAGCGTGCCGATGCCTGCACCCGGTTAGGTAGGAAGCATCCATCATCCATCATCCATCATCCATCATAAAGTGCAGACAGTGGCCCAGATGGTATCTCTGCAAACCTATTTTTCCCGTAACCGTCCCGAAAGGGCATGAACGCTTCAGGCATTGCGGCAAAGCGTTCAAGAACGAAATCCGCAAAAGCGCGAACCTTGGGAGAGAGCGTGCGAGCGGCAGGCCAGATGATCCAGAGTGATCCAATAGGCATGCAATATTTCTCAAACAGAGGAATCAGATGCCCGGAAGCAATCGCATCCCGTGCCACATAAACCGGCAGATGAACCAAGCCCAGACCGTCAGCGGCAGCCCGGAGTGCCGCATCGCTGTTGTTAAAAATCATGGTTTCGGGAAGCCGGACCTGATCATGTGGTGGCCCGTAGACCCACGGAGCAAACAGGCCGGTATTGGGATAGCGATAACGCAGACAGCGATGGTTCTGAATTTCCGCAGGCAGGAGCGGTCGGCTGCTCGCTTCCAGATAGGAGGCGCTGGCACAGGTAATGAAATGCTGATCGCCCAGACGTCGGGCGATCAGGCGCGAGTCCGGGAGGTTACCGCTGCGGATGACAACATCAATATCTTCCTCGATCAGATCGACAATCCTGTCTTCCAGCGCAATGTCGAGTTCGATCTCCGGATAGCGGCTCACAAAATCCGCAATGAGCGGCATGAGCAGGTGCCGTCCCACGATATGGGGCACATTGACGCGTAGGCGTCCTGACGGCGAGCCTTTCGCATGATGCAGCGTCGCCTCGGCATCCCGTATGACCTCCAGAGCCTGACGGCAGCGTTCATAAAATACCACTCCGGCTTCCGTGAGTCCGATGCTGCGAGTGGTCCGGTTCAGCAACTGGACTCCCAGCCGGGCTTCAAGTCTTGAAACACTTTTCGCGACGGCCGAGGAAGAAATCCCAAGATGTCGGCCAGCTTTGACATAACTCCGAAATCGGGCTGCAAAAACGAATGGTTCCAGACCTGACAGAGCATCCATGGCCACGCTCGCCTTTCAATACAGGACATAATATCCGTTTAATGCGGACATGATGTCATTTCTCTAAAAATTAGAGATATTATATCCGTAATGAATGGCTGATACACGCTCTCTTCCCACAGCGACCGACTTCAACCTGAGAACCGCAATCTTTCGACCCGTTCTGGCCATTGGGACAGGAACCAGTGCCATGGGCCTTGCCCTCTCTGCGCTGCCTCCCGTCCTTCAGGCACGGTGGTCCCTGTCCGTCGCAACAATCGGCTGCATCATGGGAACACAGTCCGTGGCGACACTCCTGTCCCGGCTGCATGCCGGGCGATTGAGCGACAGACTGGGAGGCGACCGGGCACTTACGCTTGGTCTGTCTGCGGCTGTGTTGTCCGGACTTTGCTACGTTGCGGCACTTCTCCCCATCTGGTCGCGACCAATCGCTCTTGCGCTGGTGTTTCTGGGCCGTCTTTTCATGGGGTTGAGCGAAGGGCTCATGGTGACAGGCGGGGCTGTCCGGATCATCGGGGCTGTCCCTCCTGACAGGGTCGGGGCGGGCATGTCATGGCTGGGGCTGGCCATGTTCGCGGGCCTCGCGGCGGGTACAGCGGCAGGCGCGGTCATCGAGCAGAACGCCAGCTTTGACACGGTTGCCATCATGGCCTCGATCCTGCCTGTCGCAGGGATGCTTCTGTCGGGCTGGTCATTACATCCGGCTTCCCATTCCGCCGCTCATGGCGCCGTCCCATGGAAACAGCTTTTCCGGATGGTTCTGCCGATGGGATTGCTGCTCGCCCTGTCGTCCGTAGGTTTTGCCACGATCTCATCGTTCCTCGTTCTTTCTTTTGCACAGGAACATTGGGCATTTGGTGGATACGCACTCGCCGCATTCTGCGTTGGCCATGTGGCAGCGCGGTTTGCCGGAAGCCACAGGATCGACCATTATCCAGTGGCCATCTCCGGTTCGGTCATGTTGCTGACGGAAACCCTTGGCTTTGTCATGGTGTGGCTGGCACCTGATCCGGGTGTCGCAATCGCTGGTGCCTTCATCGGCGGAGCCGGATTTTCCCTGACCTATCCGGTTTTTGCCATTCCGCTTGCCCGATCTGTACCTTCCGCTTTTACCGGCGCAGCCATAGGACTTTACGACATGTTTTTTGATGTCGCCCTAGGAGCAGGATCTGTCATTGGTGGCCTGCTAGCGCAAACATTTCCGCTCCGTACTGTATTTCTGATGGCGGCGCTTTCGTCTGGAGTGGGTCTGATCGTGCTCACTATGTCCCATCACTGTGCTCGAATAAAGACGAAGTAAGTAGTCGTATCTATTATCTGCTTTTCCGCAACATGTTTTGACGGCGCAATCAGTAACAAAGCATCCACGTTTTGTTTTGTATTAGGAGAAGAGTGTTCACATAAAAAAACAGCCAACTTGAGTCACGCAATATTTACTCTGAAGCGCCCTTATAAAATGCTGCCCACGCATCCGAAATAGACCGACATCTGCGTCTTGGGCTTCCATCCGATTCGAATACTATCTCCTGCCAGCTCCCCTTTTACATGCCTGATATCACCTTCTTGTGATATGATCGCCCCGATTACGCTTGGCTACTCATCGCTATCCTACGATCCGTTCCTCAAGATCCATCTCTCTGTTTCCGTGTATTTTTCTGTTCACGCACAGCGTGACCATTCTCCATAGTGTCTCACGACTTCCAGCGCCCCACTAAAAAAGGACGGGAAGATGGCACGCCAACGCGATACGATAGCTGGCAAGCTGCGGCTCGTTCTCGACGCCCCGGACGCCAACGTGAAACCATTACGCAGTGGAGGCGACCCGCGGCTGGTCAGTCTGGTCCGGCTTCTGGCCCGTCAGGCCGCACGGGATTTCGTCAATGCTGAAGTGGAGGCCGCGAGGCGACGCGATCTCCAGGATTAGGGAGATGGGATTGTGAAGGTCGCGCTCTACGCCCGCTATTCGTCCGAAAACCAGCGTGATGCCTCGATCGAGGATCAGTTGCGCCTCTGCCGGCTTCACGCGGAGAAACAGGGCTGGACGATCGTCGACAGCTACACCGACCGGGCGATCTCCGGTGCCTCCCTGCTCCGCCCCGGCATACAGGAACTGATCCAGGACGCCACGCGCGGTCGCTTCACGATCGTGCTGGCCGAAGCCATGGACCGGCTGTCGCGCGACCAGGAAGATATCGCGGGCCTGTTCAAGCGGATGACCTTCTCCGGCGTGCGGATCATCACCCTCTCCGAGGGCGATGTCACACACCTGCATATCGGCCTCAAGGGCACGATGAACGCCCTGTTCCTCAAGGATCTGGCCGAGAAGGTCCGGCGAGGGCTGCGCGGACGCGTCGAGGACGGCAAGTCCGGCGGTGGCAATTCCTATGGCTATGACGTGGTGCGCCAGTTCGATGCGAAAGGCGAGCGCATCCGGGGCGACCGTACCATCAATGAGGAGGAGGCCCGCACGGTCAGGCGGATCTTCACCGATTACACGCGCGGCAAGTCCTCGCGCACGATCGCGATGGAACTGAACCGGGACGGCGTTCCGGGTCCGCAGGGACGCGAATGGGGGCCATCCACCATTCACGGCAATCGGGAACGCGGCACCGGCATCCTCAACAACGAGATGTATGTGGGCAAGCTGGTCTGGAACCGGCTGCGCTATCTCAAAGACCCGGATACCGGCAAGCGCGTCTCACGCCTCAATCCTGAAGCCGAATGGGTGATTCAGGAGGTGCCGGAATTGCGGATTGTCGAGCAGGATCTGTGGGATGCCGTAAAGGCCCGCCAGGTCGAGACGACCTTCAGCCAGCCGGAACGAGGAAACGAGGCCCTCAATGACCGGCGCCGTCCGCGCCATCTCTTTGCGGGACTGATCCGCTGCGGTTGCTGTGGTGGTGGTTACAGCATGATCTCGAAGGATCTGCTCGGCTGTTCGACATCGCGCAACAAAGGCACCTGCGACAACCGGCTCAACATCCGTCGCGACGCACTAGAAGCATCGGTCCTCAGTGGATTACGCACGCATCTGATGGAACCGGACCTGTTCAAGGAATTCTGCAACGAGTTCACCCGTGAGGTGAACCGGCTGCGTATGGAGCATGGCGCCGATCTGGTTGCCATGCGAGAAGAATTACCTCGCATTGATCGGGAGCTGACAAAACTTCTAACGGCGCTCAAGGCTGGTGGACCAATCCAGGCAATCGTCGACGACATGAAGCGGTTGGAAGCACGTAAGGCCGAAGTGACAGAGCGTCTGGCCAACACGGAGGAGCCGCCTCCCCTTCTCCATCCGAACATGGCAGAGATCTACCAACAGCGGATCGCGTCTCTCTATGAGAACCTTCAGGCCGAGGAGACGAAGACCGAGGCGGCCGAGCGTCTGCGCACACTCGTCTCAGAGATCATGCTCCAACCGGCCGACGGGGAACTGGCGATCATCCTGCGCGGCGATCTGGCGGCGATCCTGCAGTTCGCGGCGTACAAGAAAAACGCCACGGTCCATCCGGACGGTGGCGTTCTTGATGCGTTCGTATCGCAAGTATCG
>NZ_AGQV01000011.1 GCF_000234355.1 Gluconobacter morbifer G707
GATCTGCTTCCAACACAGAGCGGAAACGGCCTTTTGGGGAAAACCATTAATAATCTTTCGTTTTGCCTGAGTCAGGCTCCCAAAACTTCAGTCAATGCTTCTTCGATCCCCTCACCTTGATCACGGTGCTGTCGATCAGAAGATGGAGTAGTCCGTTTGAACTGCGATACGCAATGTCGACGACCACAGTTTTCTGCCAACGGCTCAGTATGCTGGAATCCGGAACAAGGCACGATAGTTCAGCCAGACGAAACAGATTTTCGACAAAATTGGTTACCTGTTTCAAGGCCATGCCAAAGAGGGGCTTCAGCATTGGACAGGTCTGTATGGCAGCATTATTATAGCTTCGTTGCCGACCACACCTTCCTGCTGACTCTCCCTCCTATATTATTACCATGTCATCGACGGGTCAAAGCATACCGTCAATGATCCGCGCTGCTTCAGCGGCACACTATTTCGTCGTTGGGTAGAAGGTGAGAGGAGATTTGCTCATACCTCGCGGCTATCAGTCAGTGACGACAACTGTATCAAAGTTCAGAAGCCCGTAACCTTCTATGTGTATTTTTACAAATCTTATTTTTTCCAGCACTTCAACTTTCAAATTCCATAGCTTAATATCCGAATTACTACAAAAAACTGTTTTCATATTTTCTATTTCCTCACCAACACTTATCGTTAAGTTTTTTGTTCTTGATCCACCCAACTCTGGCTCTGGCCTGTCAAAGAAATACACATTCCGGACAAATTTACTCTCACCAATATCAAGAATCCACCAAGGATTTTCCTGATAATCCGTATGTATTGAGTGTCCATATCTTGGGAGAATATTTAATGCCCTACTTGATTCATTCTTGGAATATGAATAGGAACATGTTGAACTTTGAGAACAGGCTTTTCCTATAGAAATTATATTTTCATTTATATGCGGAAGCGCTTTTTCTTTAAAAATATCTCTATAATCATCTATAATGACATTTTTTTCAAAGGATTCGTCTACATTATTATAGAATAAAAAAACAATTTTTGGATATTCGATTTTTTTATTTTTCATATAGTTTATTATATTCTTTTTTATTTGGGGGGAAATTTGTTTTTATAAACTTATCCAGATTTGATACTGGATGTATAAATGTTTTTTCTTTAGCTATCTCTCTAGCATAATCTATTAATGATCCCTTATTCCAATCATAGTGGTCTAAGTTATCACAAAAATCTTCTAAATCAGCATATTTCAAATCGCTAATTTTGCATTCAGTCCGCATTACAGCCTCTCCAATAGGCCACTCTTCTAATTTATATTTTTCTCTTATTTTTGACTGTGATAATCTTCTTGAATAAAAACAAGACACAGCAAGTTTAGAAAAAAATGATATACAAAAAAGGGATTTTTCTACAATATTTATACCATAATAAGGAAGACAATCTTTCAGGTGGGGTCCAACAGCTGGAGGAAGCTGTTGGCCTATAACATCGATATGATTTTCCTTCATGATATTCACGATATCATCAATACTATTCGACACAAAAACATCGTATTCCAAAGTGACATAATAATCATAATTTATTTTATCGAGAAAAAATAATATAGTAGAATAATCTCCATTATACCAGAATCCACCACTTGTTGGCAATCCTATTTCTTCTATTGTGTTTTTATTAATTATGTGAATTTTATCATAATTTATATTAAGATCCCCGTTTGTATTATCTATTTGAATATATACATCGCCATTCAATACAAATTTTCTCATTTGATTAAATGTTTCTTCAATTATATCATTCCATTGATGGCATTTAAAAATAACGGCGTATTTCATTCCCCCCCCAAAAAAATTAGGCTTCTATTACAAACAAAGATATATGTCCTGCGATTGACAATAACCATAAAATCTACGCTCAATTCAAGGATTCCATTTTGCATATACCTAAAAAATTCTTATCCTCATTTTCAAATGCCTGACTGAAAACTAGCTAAGTGATTTCAGCGGATCCTGATGAGAACACAATTGTATCATGGCCTATGACTATGACGTCTCACAATCCAACATCGTATCGATTGCGGTACAGGCGCAAAAAGTCCTCCCTCGCCTTGGTCTCAGGATCTGTGAAAAAGCTCCGAAAACCCGCAGATCTAGAGAGAAAGCCTTTGACCCTCCGGACCCTGTTACACTTTTGGGATTAGACGTCGTCCAAAGGCCAACAAAAGGCTCTGTCCTGCTAGTTCAGCCCCTTCCCTAAGAGCGCCATCTGCAGTGGATCGAGACCCGGCCGTCAACTACCGTCTTGCGCTGCAGGATGATCTCTTAGGAGGCACTATGCTCGTCCGCTCTTGGGGACGTCTCGGAACCAAAGGTCAGGAGTGGCAAAAGCGCTTTGTCGATTCGGTCGCCGCGCACGCAGAGCTGGTGCGATAGGTCAAGCAAAGTACGTCGGGGCTATCGGCTACAACGTACGCCGCTTTCTCTTTCTCGAGAAGATCAGCGCAAGCGCGTAACAATATCCCCGATCTACTCCCAACGCAGAGTAAAAACTAACTCGCAGAATCATCAGTCAACACAGTTCTTTCCCCATCCTGCACGATGATGGCTTCCGTATTCTGTATAGACACACCGGCCAAAAAGCTAAAATCCGACGTTCGGGATTACACAATAATTTATCAGACAAATTATATCTTTATTTATGATTTTTATTCCGCGGATTGCTTGACGAGCAGAGCAGGTCACCTCCCTTCACCGATATACCCTGAGAGCAATAGACATGATATTCGAATTACCATCTTGCTTTGGCCAAAAGTTCATGTCCTTCCAGCCAAAACGCGAGTCATCATAGATTTATAGGTTCTTCAATCTGACCTCCGCGTGATTGTCCTTTAAACTTAGGACTCATAACCAAGCAGAAAACGGCCGGGCATCTGTCGTAGCGGGATTCCAGAGAATGGGGAACTCGGGATTTTTCTTGAGGGGGACCTGGCGGCAATGCTGGGCTTTGCGTTGAACAAAAAGAACGCCGCAGTCCATCCGGACCACGGCGTTCTAGAGAAGTTCTTAGTGCAGGGTTCAATGGTTGCGGGGGAAGACAACCAACGATACTTGCGATTGGTGAACCGCCAGATACCCAGACTCGCCGCATGAGCAGGGCAACCATGCCAGACACATCTAATTGTTGCGCCAGCTTCTACTGTCTGGGTGCCAAATACCCTGAGCGCCTTCCGGAGCACCCAAGGTTGCAATGATTGGGCCAAAAAAACTCCTCAGTTCCGACTGAACATCTGAAAATGATGGGAGCCCCATTGCGGGGGACGCTCTGCGCAGAAATCCCGACCACAGTCCACGTTCTTCCACAATAGCGGCGAATGCGCCGGTCAGCCCTATCGGCATTTCGCTCGGAATAGCCGTCTCACGGCGGCGAAGCGTGCCGTGGACAGCTTCTACTACATTGGCCAGATCAAACCGAAAGGTCTGCGTCGTAACCCATATATCGTGGAAGTCTTTGATGCGACCGTTTGCCTCCCCGAAACGAATCATTGCCTCGAATTTTTCAGAAATCACTGTTTCAGGAGGATACATGAGGATTCTGCCTTGAGGTAAGCCGGGCAGCAACGTCGGAAAAATCTCGTGTTTCGGATCCGGATATACATAATCCCCAAAACCGATATCGATCAAAACATGAATCTTGGCACCAGCTAAGTCGGCCTTCACGCTCAGGCGGGCGCCTTGGTACTTGTCAGCTTCGCGAACCGGTTCGACCTTCAATGTCGTCGGGTCAAAGAAAATCCCGTCTGCAGGAGCCTCGATATGACAAATGCGGGTGAATAACTCCATGAGGGCCGTTGGAGTAGGATCGCCGTGCCCCAACAAATCAAGATCGCCGGTTGGCCGGAAAACATGCTGGGGCCATGTCACGAACAACATCGCCCCCTTAAGCACATAACGTTCGACAGCGTCAGTCTGGCTAAGACGAAACAGCAACCGTTCAATAGCATAACGCGTCAGCACCCGCTGAAAATCATCGCTATGTTGCCTAGCGTAGGAGTGCAGCTTAGCGCGGATCGAAGCGGCCGGATTTTTAAGGATCCTGTCTTTCACTGCATAGCCTTGATATAGGGCTCCATCCGAGCAGAAACCCGATCAATAGCGGCAAATTTCATGAGTTCGCCAGAAGTGGTCTTGCGCTGATGCAGGGCATCACGCAGCGCCTCGATCGCCACATCTTCGCCAACAGAGCGGCGATGCTTGAAGCAGTCTGCAACAGTCTTGGCGACACCGTAAATTGGCACCGCCACACCCTCGATGTCGACGTGTTCAATTCCGGCCGTCAGAACCTCTCCTGTAGCACGAACGATCTCGAGGCGCAGGCCTGTAGCGCTGGGCGAACGGGCCCGATGAGGAATGGTCATCCACACTGCGTGCGGTAGTTGCGTCGTAAGTTCATGAAAACGCAGGGCGCTCAAGAGGCTTACGACACCGTTTGGAATGCGGCGTGCCGCCTCAGCCAAGTCATGAGCTATATCCTCGCCCATACGATCGGGCTCTTGATAGAGACCACGTCCGAGGCGGACTAGATCGCCAGCATCAGTTAGACGCTTAAGATATACGAGCGGAATGCCAGCCGCTTTCAGATCTCGTGCGCGCGCAATCCCCCTAGCCCGAACCAAGTTAAGAGCGAGATCGCGATAAGTCATATGACGTTCGGACATAATGTTACCTATTGTCGTCATAAATCCACAATTGTCGACAAAAGATAACAGTTGAGGATTCTAATCTGATGTCATATATTTCATATGATGATGGTTCAGTCTAGCACCCCTTCAGGCCTAACCCCTAAACACGTCCGCGCTGCGCGCGCGCTGCTGGCTTGGTCGCAGCAGGATTTAGCCAAGGCCGCCAAGGTCGGTACCTCGACCGTCGCCGACTTTGAGCGCGGCTCTCGCACGCCTGTGGCGAACAACGCCCAAGCCATCCGGAGCGCCCTTGAGACGGCAGGCATTCGCTTCCTGCCAACCGGCGCCGTGATCGGCCCTCCCGTTTCAATGTTCACCTCCTCTGACCGGTCTGGAACGCCAGTGCGTTGGGTCGACGCTGATGACCTTGCATCTTGGGCCGGACGGACAGATGGCCCCTTCAGTCTACCGACCCTCCTTGCCTTTCTGATACGTGCCACGCATGGTAGCGCCATACATCTCCGCTTTCCCTCAGATGGTGGCGTGCGTCACTCGGGGTGGGACGGGCTTACCATCACGGACGTTGGCAGCGACTATGTCCCTCAGGGAAATGCAGGTTGGGAGTTAAGTGCTCAACGCACAAATATCTCTCAAAAGATAACCAAGGACTATACCAAGCGTACCACCGAACCTGCGCCGCTGGATCCCGCCGTATCGGCCTACATTTTCGTCACCTTGCATCACTGGCCACAAAAAGACGAATGGGCCCGAACACAAACCTCTGCGGGTCCGTGGCGGGAGGTCCGCGTCTACGACGCCGACGACCTTGTGCATTGGATCGAGCAGACGCCTGCTGTCGGCCTGTGGCTGGCCAATCGCCTTGGCAAGCGGCCACCGGGGACGCGGGAGCTAGACGAGGTCTGGACGGAATGGTCTCGCGCCACGCAATGGCCGCTCACCGAAGACCTCGTGCTTAGCGATCGCGATCAGGACGTTGTCGAAGTACTTCGTTGGCTTCGCAATGAACCATCAGTCCTGTCATTACGGGCCACCACATCTGATGAAGTCGTGAGCTTTTTTCACGCTACACTTAGTGAACTGCCGGATAACCTAGCCTTAGCCTACCGTGCGCGCTGTCTGGTGGTGACCACCGCTGCTGCGGCGCGCGCGCTCGCTGATGCACTGGCCCCTTTAATTCTGGTCCTTACCGAGCCAGAACCTGGCTTGGCACAGAGCCTCGCAAGCAAAGGCCATTTCGTCCTGCAAGCATACGACGACAGATACACGTCACGGGGCGAGGCACGCACTCTTGAGCGACCATCCAGAGAAGGCATCGCCAACGCACTTCAGGCTGGAGGGATAGCTGAACCTCGCGCCCGTGCGCTGGCTCGTGATAGCGCTCGAAATCTCGCAGTTCTACGTCGCCTGCTGCCGGGCGCGCCCGGGCGACTGCCGAAGTGGGCTGAGGGGCCTCCACCACGTGCCCTACTCGCCGCATTACTGGCCGGTGGTTGGGACGACAATTCCGAGGCCGACCAAGCTCTACTCTCCAAACTGGCAGACACGTCCTATGAACAGACTGTAGCGACACTTACGCCTTATGTGGATCAGTTTGATAGCCCACTACAGAAAGTCGGTACGACATGGCGCGTGGCGTCCCCTTCGGATGCATGGTTCCTGCTTGCCCACCACCTAAACACTTTCGACATTAAACGATTCGAAGAAGCCGCACATTCAGTTTTCGGTTCGATCGATCCTCGCTTTGCCATGGATCCGAACGAACGTTGGATGGCCGCCATAAAAGGCGTCCATCGCGACTACTCAGACATGATCCGTCACGGCATCGGCCAAGTACTGATCCTTCTGGCGCTGTGGGGTAGTCGAGTACACACTGTGCCGGATGTCAAGCATCGTGCAGATGCTATCGTCCGCAAACTGCTGACAAACGCTGATCAGCGTCTATGGTGGTCCCTGTCACGAGACTTTCGACTCTTGGCAGAAGCCTCACCGAACGCTTTCCTATCGGCGATCGAGGACTGCCTGGATCAGGATAACACACCGATTCTTTCACTTTTTGCTCATGATGAAGGTAACCCTTTCGGCGTCGATTACTTGTCAAACTTGATGTGGGCGATGGAGTCTCTCGCTTGGTCACCTGATTTTCTACCGCGCGTGAGCCTTAACCTCGCCCGCCTTGATGCACTCGACACAAAGCCGCGGCACCATTCCAACGGCCCTGCCAACAGTTTGCGTCAGATACACCTGCTGTGGAGTCCGCAGACCTACGCCACGCTCGACAGGAGACTTCGTGCGCTCGATCTGATTCGCAAACAAGAACCCAACGCAGCCTGGAAGCTGATGCTTGGTCTTCTTCCTAGTGGGCATGATATGTCGATGCCTTCGCCACTGCCCCGCTGGCGCGACTTTTCGGTTGATAGAATCGAGACAGTCACGTGGCCCCTAATCAGAAGCGGTGCTACGGCAATCAGCCAGCGCCTGCTCGAAGATGTCGGCACCAGTGCTGCGCGCTGGATTTCACTCCTTGGCCGGATCGGCAATCTTGGAACGGGACCGGAAGCAGTTTTGGACGCCCTTGAAAGAACAGAACCGCTTATCACTGCTCGGACCGATCGTCACGTGATATGGAATAAGCTAAGAAGCATTCTACATCATCATCGTCAGTTTCCTGAAGCAGAATGGCGTCTGCCCGACCCGGTTCTGGACCATATCGATGTGATCTATAATCGATTTGAGCCGGCAGACCCACTACAACGGATTGCATGGTTGTTCCAGAACGGTGTTCAGGTGCCCAATCCATCTGCAGAGGGATGGGAAGCCAGTCAGCGGGACGTAGAGATCGCTCGGATCGAAGCCGCCAGAATATTGTTCGAGAAGAATGGCATAACATCTGTGCTGGCGCTCGCCCGATTGACCGAGAGGGCAGCTTACCTAGGAAAAGCGATCTATGATGCGGGCTTTCCAGATTCGGACATTGACGCGCTAATTGAGGCAGCCGTTCGGAGCGACAATTCGCGCGAGCGTGACGTAGCACATGGTTTGATTGTCTCGACATTCTGTAATCGTGGGGAAGATTGGGGTGCTAATCTGCTCAACAAGGCTAGGTCTCAAGCCTGGGGAGATACCGCTGTAATCACCATTTTGCATGCGTTCCCAATCACCCGTTGGACTTGGGACCAGGTAGCGGCCATCGGGGGTGAAACAGAAACCATCTATTGGCGACAAACGCCTGTCTTCTGGATGAACGACGACCAAGAGAGCGTCGCTTACGCTATCCGTCATCTGATTGATGCTGGTCGCGCCCGGCATGCTCTACCACTCACTCAGCGCGGCGCTGACATAGGCTTGCCAACCGAACTGCTAGTTGAGCTACTGCAAGAAGCGGGTCGCCAGCCCTTCGAAGGCAACGGCGACAAGAATGAAGCTACAATGTTCCAGCATTATGTTACCGAGGCGCTCGGTGTTCTTGATAAACGTAAAGACGTGGATCACAACGTACTCGTAATGCTTGAGTGGAACTATCTCCAATTATTGGAGCACTCCCACCGACCGGCAAAGGTTCTGCTTCGCGCTCTATCTGAACAACCCCCGCTGTTTATAGAAATGCTAAAGGCCGTTTTCCGACCGAGCGAAGAAAGCGGCATCATCGACCCCGAACCTGCCAATTTCGAGCAGGCTCGCGCAGTAGCGAACCAAGCCTACCGTCTATTATCAATCTGGGACCGTCTACCAGGAACCCGCGATGACGGTCTTATTGACGGGCATGTACTTGAATCTTGGATTAAGGAAGCTCGCATATTGGCCCAAGGCGTGGGCCGCCGGGACATTGCCGATGACAGGATTGGCCAGATGCTCTCGGCCTCTCCCATAGGCGCGGACGGCAACTGGCCAGCCGAACCTGTACGTGACGCGCTTGATCTCTTTCGTAGTAAACCGATGCTTGAAGGCTTTCAGGTCGGCAAGAGCAATCGTCGCGGTGTCACCACTCGGATGCCCCGGGACGGGGGAGAACAGGAGCGGGTACTTGCAGCGCAATATCGCACATGGGCCGAAGCAATCAGCTTGGAGCATCCTCACACAGCCAAGGCGCTCAATGGCCTAGCAGAGCGCTATGATTGGCAGGCCCAACGCCACGACGAGGATGCTGAGCGACTTGATTGGGAATCCTAGTTGCAAACTTTGATCACCTCCAACCCATTTATCCCCGTCACGTGCGTGCATAGATGGCAAGCGGCCCGTACGTCCCAACTGCGGGTTAACAGAAAGCATAAGCTCAGACTGTCCTTCCACGGAGATTCGTGTCGACTGCTCGGTTTGACACGCTAAAAATGAAGCCATAAACCGCAGAAGAATTCGGTTTCGGGGGATGGCTTATGGAGATGAGAATGACAAAATTAGTTTTTACGCTTAGTGGTTCGCCAATAGCTACAGTTCATGCCGGCTGCGTCCCGCCTGTGGGATCAGCGGTAATTATCCGTACAGATAATTATAAAAAAGGCCTCGTCCCTGGCTCACTTATTCGGTTCACTGTAGAAGGCGAGCATTGTGATCCTGCCGTATTCGATTTCACAGAAAAAAATACGACAGTTTATTTCGACGTCAATGGCTACGAACTTTTGGAAAAAGGCCCGCCACTCGACCGATGACCAAACAATATTAGACGATCTCGATAAAAATTACGGGGACTAGCATAAATTAAGGAGATTAAGTGAGCGCCCACTGGGGGCGTTAAAGCCTATTAGGCCTTGCTCGTCAACTTCAACTTCGCCTTCAAATGTCGCTTCCAGAGCATTATGTTCAGCAATGATTTCCCGAAGCTTGCGATAGGACAAGGGCGCTATATTGCGGCGCGCACCGAGAATCTCCGCAGCATTACGCGCGGGCATGCCCGCAACAAAGTGTTCCAGAAGGCATTTTTTGGGGAGCAAGTCCAAATGGCTACGACGACGTGCCTTCATATTACATATCAATACTTTATTGGCTTACCTATGCCAGCATTGAATCCTATTGCTTATGACTGCTTCTGCAATCCCATCGACGCGAGAGCAATGGTCAACACTCCAAAAAATCCACCAAAAAAACTAACGGCCAACAAGTGTTGATCGGGAAAAGAAACACGACAAGCGTTCCACCGATCGTCATCAGGCAACTCTCCGTGCAAGCCTGGGCGGCAGTGGCCGTGCCGCTCATCCCGTCAAATGGTGTCAATGCGGCGTTAACTGCGACGGAAATGGTAATGGCAACACCAGATGCAATGATCCACATCGGTAGAATTATACCTGCCACCAGAGGTAATAACCCGATTTGCGCGCCAGCCATCAAGCAGGCTCCCATGATCGAAAGGCTCATCCCACGGATCAAACAACCCCTTGGGCCCCACGCCGTTGCGAAGCGAGAACCCAGTTTCGCCGTAATCGCTAAAACTACTGCGACAGAAGCAAATGCAAGACTGAATTCAAAGGAAGTAAGCCCTCCCTTTGACATTAGAATCCTTGGCGAAATAGAAAAGAAAACAAAAAAATCGCCCATGGCAACAGACGATCCAATAGTATAAATCCAAAACAACTTGTTGGTGAAAATGGACTTCAATGCCAGAAAACTGAGGCTGTTATTGTCTATTTTTCGTGTTTCAGGCCAACGAAATATCGCATTTATCAGTGCTGCGGCAGACGCTCCGGCTAAAAACCAGAATATACCAGTCCACCCGAACCAGTGTTCGATCGCAGCCCCCAAAATCGGTCCAAAGGCCGGTACAAAAGCAAGGCAAGCGCTAAACATTCCGTAAACGACGCCAATTTCTCTGCGGCCTGCATACACATCACGAACGGTTGCAAAGGTGGCGACAAGTGCGCCTGACGCTCCAAAGGCCTGAAGAATCCGAAAAAGTAAAAACAGGTCACCTGAACGCGTACATGCCAATGCTGCTGATGATCCGGAGAAAATTAATGCACTTCCAAATAATACCGGTCGCCGCCCGATATGATCAGAAAGAGGACCAAACAATAATTGACCGCAACCGAGAACAAGAAGGTAAAAAGTTAACGAGAACTGTATGAGCGTTGCATCCGTCGATAAAACATCTGGCATTATCGGCACAACCGGGAGATACACGTCCATTCCCAACGCAGCCATAAAGTCAAACGGAACCATCAGGGCGAGCGCAGATGGAAGGGAATGTTCCCAGCGAACCTTACTCATCCAGCACCTCTCTTTTATAATTTCCGATCTAACCAACTCAAGGCTACAAACCTCCGATCCTAAATTAGATTTTCAAAGCAAAAAATACTTCATATTCTTCTATAAGAGATCGCTTGTGGATTA
>NZ_AGQV01000010.1 GCF_000234355.1 Gluconobacter morbifer G707
GCCCACGCTCCGCAATGGAAGCCGCCAGGAACTCGACCCATGCCGGGTCCACCGTCCGCAGACGATCACCGACCTCGATCTGTGACAGCGGGATCTCAATGACGTTCATGCCGCCACTCCGTTTCTACGAAGATCAGCAGAGGATTCCACAGTAGAAATCCGACCAGCACGAACGGAGACGGGCGTGCCGTCATACAGAAACCACTCAGGCCATACATCATGCGGCAACATGTTCATGTCTTTTGCGACCAGGCGCTGGATCGGCAGGGAATATCCCTGCTGGCGGATCGCGTTCGACACGGCATGAACCGTTTTCCCGATCTTCTTTGCGTAAGCGCTCAGGCTGCCGTATTTCATACGGAAGTGCGCCACGATCTCCTCGGGGTGCATTCCTTTTGGCTTTCGTGCCATGATAACTCTCCTCGACCGGGGCGGTGCCAGCCGCCCCTTTTCTTGACCCCCATCACCGGGAACTTTCGCGGTCCCGTTTGCTCGATAGGATTGACGGTGAGAATACACAATCCGAAACTCTCAGCAAGCACAAAGTCTCGTTTCGTAGTTTCTTCGGTGAGCATTTTTGTGGATAAGTCCGACAAAGGGCTGTTTCTCAATGCCTGAAAAGCCAAAAAAATCTTCAGAACAAGATTTCGCAGTTTCGGATCGGAACTCCGAAGCCGATACTCCGAGTGAGCGGCTTCGGAGAGCCGTAAAAAACGCTGGCGGCAATCAGCAGGTCGCTGCACGCGCAAATGTGCCGCTGGCATCTTTGAACGCCTACATAGCGGGGCGTGAGATGCGTATTAGTGCAGCATATAAGTTAGCAGATGCCTGCGGCGTATCTCTGGAATGGCTAATTACTGGTGTTGAAAGCGGATTAGCGCTGCCTTCCATCATGCGTGGAATTGAGACAATTATAGACGGGAAGACTGGAGAGCCGCAGCCTCTCACGGAAGTCATCGAGTTCCCGAAATATGAGGTTCGGCTTTCCGCAGGGCATGGATCAATAGCCCAGTATACTCAGGAAATTATTCCATCATTCCTTGCTCTGCCTCGCTTTTTGCTTCCCAAGGAAATCATTGCGGCAGCCCCGCACCTGATCGCCGTGGACGTATCCGGCGACAGCATGGCGCCAACCCTGTCAGATGGAGACACGCTCCTCGTAGACACGCGCGTCCAATCTGTAATCTCCGGAAGCGTCTATGCCATCCGTGCGGATGACGAAGTTCTAGTCAAACGCCTAAATCGACACTTGGACGGCAATATCGAAGTTATAAGTGACAACCCACGCTTCAAGCCTCAAATAATAGAAGCTAAAACGGCTCGCCGCCTCTGGGCTGACGGAGAAGCCCCCCTAAAAATTATCGGGAAAGTACTTTGGAGAATGGGCTCAGCAATTTGATGGCCGCTCCGAAAATCAAGAAGGACACTCCGATGATTGAGTTCTTCAATCTTGGCGCATCTTTATCTAATCCGAAGCCGCGACCTTACAAAATCGAAGATAGACATAAGTTTTCACCTGACGAAGCCGATTTCGACAGAGTAAAAAATCACTCGTATCTGAAATTTATATGCTTACCAGATTATCAATCTAGGATCGATGAAGTTGCATGGCTCGACATTATGTCTGGAGACCCGAAATATTTACGAGACTTTGTTCGAAATTATCTATTTTTATCGGAATTTCGTTGGCCATGGATGGAAAATGTAGTTGCGGATTTCGACAATAAAGGAGGACGCCCAAAACTTTGGAAGAGTTACGGCGTAGACAAACAAGTACAAGTACCTGTGGATGTATTTTTTCAGGCTTGGGTGGGGCAGGCTACCATGATGACCCGAGCAATTTCAGACATGCGTAACTTTAGATCTATCCTAGAATTTGATCCTAACGCGCGCTTCATTGCGCGTCTTGCTTGCGACGACGCTTCTCCCATGGAGCAAGAACTCTGCCGTAAGCGCAATGATAGGCTCACGCAGGCGATCATAGAGGATGACCTGGATGGATACCTATCCGGATACCCGTTAGATTATTGTACCGTGGATTACTTTTCGGAACGACAGGCGGAAAGGCTTCTCGGTCTTAAAGCGTCCTAAAACACTTCTCAAACGGCGCTAAGCCACGAAGCCTAAATGCCGGTTCCGGTTCCAAACTGTTTGTCTCTATCGCCTGAACTGGATCACCGAAGGCAAATCGCTTCAAACGGCCTCTTTCTGGGCGACCGTCACATCGCGCCCGGGAAATCGCCGTTTTAGATCCCATGAGATCCCGCAACGTCCCGGACAATCCCACTTCCTAGTTCTCCCATACTGACTGTCTTCCCTCATAGGCGACAGTATAGTACCGTTACAATCTAGATTCAGCCACCATAACCAGAATATGGTGGCTGCAGACGCTCTATCAGTTCGTCCGTCAGCCAGTACAGGTCGCTCATTCCCAGTCTCCTCACGGAGGCTAAAACAGATTTCCACACTCAAATCAATGGGCCCTGAGCCTAGCGCTCCGCCAGTTCCTGAAGCCCCAGCAGAATGTCCTGCGGCGAAGGCGGACAGCCCGGAATCATCCGCCGGACGGCCGTCAGAGCCCTGAGACCGCCCAGAACCGCATAGTTCGTCGCAAACGGCCCGCCATCCACAGCACACCCCCCGACCGCAACAAGGCTGCGGCCGGGCGGCATCTCACGCCAGACCCGATTCAGCATATCCACACAGTTCCGGGTCAAGGCCCCCGTCACCAGCAGCCAGTCCGCATCAACCGGGTCCATAACCCGCCGGAAACCGGACCGCTCCAGCGCGAACGCACTGCCACACAGCGCCTCCACCTCCATGAAACAGCCTTCGCACCCCCCCGTCTCCAGCACATACAACCCGATGAGCCGGTCACGCCGCACAGAATGCTCAGCGGAAGGCCGCCAGCGGGAAGCGTCCAGAAAAGCCTGAAGCAGCGTCACCGGACCGGGACGATGGTCACTCACAACGCAACTCCCGCAGGCGACAGAGCCACCGATTCCAGAGCCAGGGACAGCATCTCCGGCGGATGCCCGCGCAGCATCCTCCCAAGAACAGGCAGAAGCGACACACCCGGGTCACGGCTCTGCACGCCATCAATGCGCCCGTTTTTCAGACGCACCCAGTACCACACATCCCCACGCGGCCCTTCCGCCACACCAATACCCTCATCCGTCTTCTCCGGCGCAGGCTCGTCATCGTCCATGCCAATACTCGCCAGAATACGCTCGATCAGGGTCAGCGAGTCCCGGATTTCCGACAGACGGACAGCATCACGCGCCTCCGCATCGCCCGCACTGGCCCCGGTGGAGCGCAGGGCATCCAGACGCATCCCCGCTTCCCGCCGCCGCATGTCCAGCGCCCGGCCACTCGCCCGCCCCGTCACACCCCCGACCGCAAAATCCTCCGCCAGCTGAGGCGTCAGCACCGCCACCCCCCGCAAACGCGGCCCGAACACACGGCACAGTTCCCGCAATCCGGTCAACCGGGGCGCAACAGCATCATGCACCGCCTGAGCCAGCGGCACCGGCTCCAGCCCGACCCGGAACCCATCGCACGTCACCACATCCGTCAGGCGACGCGGCACTCCGCAGTCCTGACACGCCAAGGCCACGGCCTCCCGCGCATGATCACAGTGCGTCGCCAGAATCCCGGCATCCATGGCCCGCGCCGTCCGCGCCATATCAAACAGATGCATCGAAATACGCTCGATTTCTGCAAGCAGCATCCAGCAGTCCCGCACACCCGGCCCCGGCCGCAGCCCGCGCGCCTGGGCAACAGCCCGGACAAACGCCAGCGGATGCGCCACAAATCCCCCCGCCGTCACACGCGAAATGACCGGCAGAGCCTCCTCCGGCGTCTTCCCCATGATGCGCGCCAGAATCCCCCGATGCGCCAGCCCCGCGCTGATCCGGACTTTCTCCACCCGGCTGCGGACAACATCAAAAGACAGCCCCACCGGCCCGCTCAGCCCCGAACGCTCCGGCAGCAGCCAGTTCCGCCCCCCCAGAGGCCGTAACATGCCAGCCGCAGGCCCGGGCCGGGACGACAGCGGCCAGGTCGCCTCCCATCCCCCTTCATCCAGAGCCGGCAACCCCTCCCCACATGACGCCATGGCCTCGACCCCATACAGGTCATACGCCACGCGCTCTCCCCATTCCGCCGCAGGGAAACGGCTCGATGGCGCAACATACCGCCTGTCCTCAATGGCCGTACTGGCCATCAGCGGACAGTCCCCCTCCAGAAGCAGGACATAAACCCGCTTTTCATCCGCCCAGCAGGACACGAACGGCAGCGCAGGCCCAGAAGCCCCCAGCAGCGCGGACCACTGCCCTGCATCCAGATGCCAGTGCGACAGGGCAACACGCTCCCCGCTCCGCAGAATGGACGCCATCTCCCTCATGGCCGCCACCCCGCCACCGGATGCCAGACCAGAACGAACGGCCCGCACAACCCGCAGACCAGAAGCGCAAGTTCCACCATCGGCCCTACACCACGCCGTCCCTTTTCCCGCAGAGGAAGGAGACGCATGGTCCGCACCGCCATCAGCCCCGGCAGCAGACACAGCACCAGCAGCACCAGAGCCCCCGGATCAAGCGAACGGCCGATCCCGACCAGCGCACAGAAAACCGGCCAGGGCGCACCACCCGCCGCAAGGGCTTCCGCGCTGCGTCCTTCATGACGCAGATCCATGAACGCCAGCCCGAGCGCGGAAACGAGAAGAAGGATCATCGCCCCGCCTTCGTTCACGGCCGCCGCAATGGCGCCAAGCGCGGAGAGTGTGGGCAGCGAAACCACGCGCTCCGTCCGCTGCGCCACAACCGTCATCACCAGCGTGCCAAATCCCGCCACCAGCACCAGAAGATGCACCAGCGGGTGACTGTTCATCCGCAACATCAGCATCAGGGCCGCAAAACGCAGACCGGTATCCAGCAACGCCGCTTCCGGCCCGGCAACCGGAGACGGCCCCAGCCCCGCCATCATGCACAGCCCCACCGTCAGCAGCACCGCCCCCAGCGGCGACTGTTCCATCGGCAGCAGCGCAGCACCCAGAACCGCCAGCACCACACCCCCCAGACGGCTGCGCGCCATGTCCCACACGATCGCGGCCCTGCGCGTTCCCCGCCCTTCCCGCCAGGCCAGAAGGACCGTCCCGGCCCCGCACAGAACCGTCACCGCAAAGGCCGAATGGACGTTCAGCGCCAGCAGCGCACAACCGGTCACCAGAAACGGCAGGATACGCCCCGTCCGGTCCTCCGCGGGCGGCAGCAGCAGCGGCATGAAAGCCACGACGCTCGAAGCCGCCGCCGCCAGCGCATCGACCCCCGGCAGAAGCCAGACAGCCAGCGGCGTCATAATGACGCCGGCCACACTGAACGTCATGCTGCTCGCCGTCTGGCGGTTTTCAGGCGTCAGGAGAAGAAGCAGAGCGGCCAGCAAAGGCCAGACAGTCACGGCAAACAGGGTGCCAATAGGAGCAAGCGGATGCATCTTCAGTCTTCCTCCACCCTGCGCCAGGCCAGCCGGGGCAGCAGCGTCACACCCAGCGCACCCAGCACCGCCCAGAACGCCAGCGCCGCACCAAAAAGCACCCAAGACTGCAAAACACAGGCCATGACAATCAGCCCGTCCGCCGCGCGCAGCAGCGCCGTGAACTGGACGAGCGGCGCACCAAACGCAGCCCCGCACAGCCCCGCCAGAACAGCCCCGGCCCCGAGCGCCGGCACAAGACCCAGACTCGCCCCCGACACACCCAGCGCCAGAAGCAGCAGCAACGTCCCCAGAACCGGCAGAACCGCCTGCTCATCCGGCGTCTCAGGCGCAAACCGCCGCAGCCATGCCCACGCCCCGACATTCAGCCCCACAAGAGCAATGGCGGCGAGCAGCGCGAACGTCCCGCCCGAGACGGTCCCTCCGGCAAAGGCACAGACCAGCCCATACAGCGGCAAACCGCGACCATCCTTCCCCAGCCCGGCCAGAGCCAGCAGAAGCAGAAGTCCAAATCCGGCAATCATGTCGCAAACCTCCCGGCCAGCGCCAGCAGGAGGGCAAACCCCGCAAACAGGGCAGTCAGGCGTCCACTTCGCTCCTGTCCGGTCAGACGCAGCCCCGTCAGAACCAGGACCGCCAGCAGCATCCGCCCCCAGAGCGCCCCCAGCCCGGCGCACCAGCCAACCATCCCCTGCCCGGCAAGACCGATGCTGATGGGCAGGGCAAGATCCGCCAGAAGCAGAACCCAGCCACAGTTCAGCACATCCGCCAGAACCCGCCCCGCTTCCCGTGTCTCGCGCCCGCGCACCGCACCCATCATGAGTGTCACGTCACCCGATCGCAGAGGCGGACAGGCAATGCCCAGCGCGAGCGCACAGGCCACCAGCGCACCCTCCAGTCCGGGAACCGGTTCGATATGCAGCATCGCCGCCAGACCACCCAGACCATCCGCCCCCGGTGCGCCAAGCGCAACCAGCGCTTCCGTCAGACACAGGACCAGCAGGGCGGGCAGAATGCGCCGGACTTCCTCACGCAGGGTCACAAGCCCCAACAGCGGACGGACGGACAGCAGCAGCGTCCCCATCATCAGCGGGTCCGCAAGGGAAATCAGGGCCGTCCCCGTCGTCACCGCGGGAAGCGCCAGCAACACCACAAGCAGGGCCGCCAGACACAGGGCGAATGACGGCGGAAGCGGCGCCACGGAAAGCAACCGCCAGAACCGCGCGGCCTGACGCCACCGCTGCCCCGGCCCGATCACCGCTTCCCCGTTCAGCCAGCGCGGCAGCACGTCCAGCATCCATCCGCAGACAGGCGCCAGAACCAGCAGGAAAACCAGTTGAAGCAGGCTCTCCATCCCTGCCAGAGCCACCTGTCCCATCATGACATCAGCCCCAGCATCGCCAGAACCAGCCCGAGCAGAAGCAGCCACAGCCCCATCGCGGACTGCCGCATGTCAGGCACCCGCACCGAGCGCAGACCCGCCAGAGCCCTCAGGCGCGCCTTTCCCCCCACGATCAGCCGCCGCACCGCCCAGGACAGGGACGGCGTTTCCTCGAACAGTCCGTTTTCCGCGCCCGCCAGACGGTCCAGCGCGGGCAGAAGCGCCGCCGCGCCCTCGACAAGCCCGTTCCGCACCCGCCAGGGCCGCACCAGCACCAGCCAGAACAGCCCCATCAGCATCATCACGGCCATCAGCCGCAGATGGGCTCCGTCCCCACCGCCAACCGACCAGACCGGCCAGACCCAGTCACCCCCCATGAAATTCAGCACCGGACTGACACAGCCGAAAACCACCACCGGCAGAAGCAGCACGCTTCCCGCCAGAGCCAGAACGGCGCCCCCCGGCTGCACGGGAAACTCTCCCTGTCCGGGGCGACGGCCAACCGTCAGCACATCCGTCAACGACAGCACGCCAATCAGCAGCGCCACCAGCACGCCGACCACACTCCAGCCATCCATCCCCGCCGACAGCCCCAGCGCAGCATGAATGCCCAGCCACAACACAATAAAACCGGGAAAAGGCGGAAACGGCAGCCGCAGACACATTAGCAGCGGCACAAGACGCGCAGCAGGCACGGACAGCGCCAGCAGCACAAGATCCAGCAGCATCGCTTCCGTCGCGACACGCGCGGTCGTCGCCAGCCCCTGCACCTCCGCCACCACGATCAGGGTCATGAGTAGAGGAGGACGCAACAGGCCCAGATCGCCCGGAACACGGGCCGTCAGCACCGCCCGCGCCAGCAGCACAACCGTCAGCCCCCCGATCCCCACCACACAGGTCAGCGGATCGAGCACAATGGCATGCCACAGCATCGCCACGGCCAGCAGACTGCCAGAAACGGGAAAAAGAGCCCCGTCCCGACTGACCAGCGCAGGCCAGTACAGAACCGGGAAAAGCGCCAGAAGCGCAATCGTGCGGTCAGGAAACAGCACGGACAGCAAAAGCGCCGGGACGCTCCAGACGGCAGGGCAGCTTTCCCGCTCCTGCGTCAGCAGCACACCCAGCGCCACGGCCAGGGCCACCGGTGACACACACAGTACGGCCACCAGCGCCGCAACAAGAACAATCCATCCTTTCCCGGCCCTGCTGTCACGGTCAGCCTTGAGAGAAGCCGGAAAACACAGGACAGCAAGGGCGAGGGAAACCGGATCCGTATAGAACTGTGCAAGAAAGGTATTCAGGGTTCGATCCGGGCATCAGGGTGGAGATGGCCCGTATCAAATCACGGCCATCAGATCATGGCGAGAGATACCTTGCGTTTCGGCGGAGGGAAAGCGGCATCCAGCGTTTTCAGATCGTCGTCCGTCAGCGTGATCTCCATGCTGGCGATGTTTCCGGCAACATGCTTCGGAGACCCGGCTTTCGGAATGGCCAGGATATTGGGCCGCCGCAGAACCCAGGCCAGCGCGATCTGCGCGGCATCCGCCGGGCCGAGAGAGGTCTCATGCCGGGATGCGACTTCCTTCAGCGCCGGATGGTCCAGCAGTTCGCCTCCCTGCCCGAGCGGGGAATAGGCCATCGTGACCGTACCGGATTTCCGGTCATGCTCGAGAAGATCGAACTCCGTGCCGCGATGCTCCAGATTGTAGAGAACCTGATTGGCCAGACAGTCATCGGAGAGACTTTCGATCTCCTCCATATCGTCCACGTCGAAGTTCGACACTCCCCAGCCCCGGATCAGCCCGTCATCCTGAAGCTCCCGGAACGCCCGGATCGTCTCCTCAAGCGGCGTCCCGCCGCGCCAGTGCAGCAGGTAAAGGTCAAGCCAGTCCGTATCGAGATGCTTCAGGGACCGGCGGCACGCCTTGTGAACCCCGTCATAAGACGCATTGGACGGCACCACCTTGCTGACGAGATAAACCTCGTCCCGCACATCGGCGATCGCTTCCCCCACAAGCTTCTCGGAGCGGCCGTTACCATACATCTCGGCCGTATCAATCACCCGCAGCCCGGCCTCCAGCCCCTGCTGCAGGCTCCTGATCTCATCGGGGCGGCGTCCCGCGCTGTCCCCGACGTTCCACGTCCCCATACCAAGGGCGGGCACTGTCGTTCCGTTCCGTAATGTGACGGTTTTCATCGGGGATTCTCCTTCGCTGTTCCGTCACACAACGATACGCGGGCGCTCTTGTTCCTCATTTTTCTCCACGGCCTCCGGCACACCTTCCGGAGGCACCCCGTTCCGGACCAGCAGGGCGCGGAGCTTCTTCACGATGGGGAAGACCTCGACGTTATGGTCCCCGCCCAGTTCGTTCCACGCCTTCTGCTCCAGTTCCATGATCTGGCGGTCTTCCTCGAAGATCCGGTTGGTGAACACACCCAGCGCCGGCCAGATCAGATCGATCAGGAACGGCGTCTGGGGCCGCAGAACGGACAGCAGACCAAACGTCTGGGTGCTTTTCCCATCCGCCGAATTCGGCACATAGACGCTGAACAGATCCATGATCAGATCCCCGTCCTTATCGTGGATCTGAAGCGTCTGATACGGATAGGTCGTCCGGATGCTGACAACCTCCTCGACCGGCTGTTCCCGCGTCGGATCATCGTGATGCTTGCCGAAGATCAGGCGTTCCGCCAGCGGCTGCTGGTTGCCCGTCCGCGCAAAACTGTACCGTGCCTCGATGAAGTTCTCGCCTTCGTCCTGCCCGAGGAAACGGGCCCGGATCTGCCCCATCTGCCGCCGGTGAAGGAACTGATGGTTCATGTCCATCAGGTTCTCGTGCAGGAACGTGTAGTGACATTTCACCTGCGGGCTGAACAGACGCGTCTTGAACGCCGGATTACTAACCTGCGCCAGCTTCGGCAGCGGTGTCGTCTCCGCCTTTTCCGCATCCCCGGGGAAAATGAAGATCATCCCCCCCACCTCGCGACAGGGATAGGTCTTCACACCATTCGGCAGCTTGCCCTTGCCCAGATAAGGCACGTCGATGCACCGCCCCGAGCGGCCATAGGCCCACCCATGATAGCAGCACTGGACCGCCTCACCGCTCACCTTGCCCAGACTCAGCGGCACCTGACGATGCGCGCAGCGGTCCTCCAAGGCAAAGACGCTTCCCTCTTCCGGCCGGACCAGCGCGATCGGATGCTTTCCGAAGCGGCGCCCGACGGTTTTCCCCCGCTTTACATCCTTGGACCAGGCAATAGGATACCAGTAGTCCGGATTGATATCGACACGACGGAGGTCAGTATGACCCGGCGAGGCGGAAGAAATCGAAGCAATTGACACAGTAAGGCATCCTGTCCTGTGAAATGTCAGTGCCCGTGAATATAGCAGAGATACCGCTCATGACCACGCCTGACCGCTGAACGCCCTACCCGGCCTTTTTCCAGCCCCGGCTTTCCTGCTTCCAGTACACAAGCTCGTATCCCGCCGATTTCAGCAGAACCCAGCGCTTCCGCGCCCGCTGGACAGAGTCCGGATTTCCGCCGTCAAAAAGATCAAAGACTCGGGTAAAAGACGGGAAATCATCCTCCCCCGCACCATCCACCCGGAACAGGAAACGTGCCCCGTTCGGCACGTCCGACCCGTCCGTCAGCCAGATCGGCTGACGGGCCTCATGCCCTGTTTTCGCGGTCCCATGCGGCAGCCACACCGGATCGCGGCAGGCCCAGAGCGCGGTGTCGAGCGCCATAACCGCCGCCGCATCCGGGCAACGCACGACCGCACGCTCCCCGGCCTGCAGCGTCCTGCCGAGGAGGGCCGGAAGCGCCTCCTCAAGCGGCGTGCGCGTCAGATGATAGAACCCGACGTTCACACGCGGCCATTATGCTCGTGCATCTGCACGAACCGGTCGAGCAGCCGCACGCCAAAGCCTGTCGCCCCCTTGGGCGCGATAGGCGATGCCGTGTTTTTCCAGGTCGTTCCGGCAATATCCAGATGCGCCCACGGCGTCTCACCCACGAACCGCTTCAGGAACTCCGCCGCCAGAATGGCGCTGCCCGGCCGCCCACCGATATTTTTCATATCCGCGATGTCGGAGTCGATCTGCCGGTTATAGGCCTCACCCATCGGCATCCGCCACAGCCCTTCCCCGACCTCCTGCCCGGCGCCGAACAGTCCGGACGCCAGCGCATCGTCATTGCTGAACAATCCCGCATTCTCATAACCGAGACTGACCACGATCGCGCCGGTCAGGGTCGCAAGATCGATCATCAGTTTCGGCTTGAAACGGTCCCGCGCATAGGACAGCACATCCGCCAGAACCAGCCGCCCTTCCGCATCGGTGTTCAGAACCTCGATCGTCTGCCCGTCATAGGCTTTCACGATATCCCCCGGACGCTGTGCATCACCGGAGACCATGTTCTCCACCAGCCCGACAACACCGATCGCATTGACCGCCGCCTTCCGCCGCGCCAGCGTGCTCATCAGCCCGACAACCGTGGCCGCGCCACCCATGTCGGTCTTCATTTCATCCATGCCGGCCGCAGGCTTGATGGAAATACCACCACTGTCGAACGTCACGCCCTTTCCGATAAAGGCCAGCGGCGCTTCCTCGCCACCGCCCCGATGCCGAAGGATCACCGTCCGCGGCGCGCGGGAACTGCCTTGAGCTACCCCCAGCAGCGCCCCGAAACCCAGTTCTTCCATCCGGTCCCTGTCCAGTATTTCCACCTCGAGACCAAGTTCACGCAGACCTTCAATTCTCTCCGCAAATACCTCAGGATAAAGGATATTCGCCGGCTCACTAACAAGGTTCCGGGTCAGGAAAATTCCCTGAGATACCGCCTCCAGGACTGTCCAACGCGCCTTTGCCCCTTCAGCATCCGAAACAGCAACCTTCAGGCTTTCCAGCGCAGGCCCGGAAGCCGCCTTCCTGGTCCGGTACAGATCGAAATCATACCGTGCCAGACGTGCCCCCAGTGCCGCTTCCGGAGCAAACGGCTCGAGCCCATCCGTCAGGGCCAGAATGCCCTTAGCCACACCTTCAATGGCCTTCACCGCCGTTCCGGCTGCATTCTCGACATCAACTGCATTCGCCGCTTCGCCAGCCCGGCCACCGCATCCAACCAGAACGATCTGGGTCAACGCCTCGGACGGCGCCAGAAGGGACAGGCTCTTGCCCTTCTCCCCGGTGAAGCCCTTCAGCGCAACCGCACGCAACAGCGCCCCGTCACAGGCGTCATCCAGCGTCTGGAAAACGCCACCTTCAAGGCTGTCCGCCCCCTGACAGAGAAGAGCCACCGCAACGGGCGATGCCGCATTGAGAGAGGGAAATGAATCAAACGTGATGTCGAGCATGATGATCCTGCCAGCAAGGGAACAAGTTGTACTCCCGTTATCGGAAACAGCGACCAACCACACAAGGGGGAGGCTGCCCGCAGCCTGACCCGGAACAACAGTCCGGGAGGAACAGAGCGGGTGTATTTTTTCCCTCATCAAATCCATGGGCTTTCCTCATGACGAAAAGCCTTTCATGCAGTAGCCTGCGACAATGAGCTCAGATCCCCGTCCAGCGGTCTCCCCTGATGACGACCGCGCCCTGCTTGCCCTGGCCTTCCGTCTGGCATCGGAAGCCTCGACCATTATCAACGACATCCGCGCCCGTGGCTTTCACACGGAACTGAAGAAAGACGCCTCTCTCGTCACGGAAGCTGACCGCGCTTCCGAAGAGCACATCCTTGCCGGCCTGCGAGCGGCATGTCCGTCCATTCCGGCCATCGGGGAAGAAGAGATGTCGGCCGGAATCCAGGTCAGCACCGGAGACACCTACTGGCTGGTCGATCCGCTGGACGGGACGCGGGGTTTTTCCTCCGGAGGGCGGGACTTTACCGTCAATATCGGGCTTGTCCGTGGAGATCGTCCCGTTCTGGGCGTCGTGGCACTCCCGGGATACGGACAGATTTACACGGGCGGTGACGGTCTGGGCGCCACGCGCTTCGAAAATGGCCGGAGCGAGCCAATCCATACGGCAGCCCCTCCACCGGAAGGGCTGCGCGTCCTGGCCTCCAGCCATCATGGCAATACGGAACTGCTCAACCGCTGGCTGGCGGGACGCAAGGTCAGCTCCGTCGTCAAGATGGCCTCGTCCGTGAAGTTCATGCGCGTGGCGGAAGGAGATGCGGACTTCTACCCCCGTTTCGGACCGACCATGGAATGGGACACGGCCGCCCCGCAGGCCATCCTCGAAGCGGCAGGGGGCGCTCTGCTGGATGAAAGCGGTCAGCCCCTGCGCTACGGCAAGCCGGAACGACGCAACGGTTCCTTTTACTGCACGGGAGGACGTGCATGACGGATCAGCTGAAAACCGAACTTCTTTCTGCCGATACAGCCGGAATCCGCCGTGCTGCCGAACTGCTTCGCGAAGGACGGCTTGTCGCCTTCGGAACGGAAACCGTCTACGGCCTTGGCGCCATCGCCACATCCGACCGCGCAGTCGCACGGGTCTTCGCCGCCAAGGGCCGTCCACGTTTCAACCCGCTCATCAGCCACCTGCCCGATGCGGAAAGCGCCTTCGCACAGGCCAGCCTGAGCGGTCGAACAGAAGAACTGGCCCACATCCTGGCCGCGAAATTCTGGCCCGGCCCCCTGACGCTGGTCCTGCCCCGCTCCCCAACCTCTACCATTTCTGATCTTGCGGCCGCCGGGCTGGAAACGCTGGCCCTGCGTGTTCCACGGGGAAAAACGGCCATGGCTCTCCTGCGGGAGGTCGGTCTGCCCGTCGCTGCCCCATCAGCCAACGTCTCGGGAACGGTCAGCCCGTCCGATGCCCAGCATGTCCTGCGCTCGCTGGACGGAAAAATCGACGCCATCCTCGATTCCGGTCCCTGCTCCGTCGGGGTGGAGAGCACCGTGCTTGATCTGACGCGGGAAACGCCCGTTCTGCTCCGGCCCGGCGGGATCACACTCGAGGCCCTGACCGAAGTTATCGGGAAAGTCCATCATCCCGACGACTTCACAGAGGTTCTCCCGGCGTCCCCCGGCCGTCTCGCCTCGCATTACGCGCCTTCCCTGCCCGTTCGTCTGGACGTGACGTCCGTTGAACCGGACGAAGCGCTGCTGGCGTTCGGCAAACCCCTGCTTGGCGCCGGCGCGACATGGAACCTGAGCGAAACGGAAGATCTGGAGCAGGCAGCCGCCCGCCTTTTTGCCGGATTGCGTTTTCTCGACACGGAAGGCACACGCCGCGGCCTGAAACGGATTGCCGTCCAGCCTGTCCCGCGCCACGATCTTGGCCTCGCCATTCGCGACCGTCTGCGCCGTGCTGCAGAGCCACGCGGGCCGGACATGGCGTCCTGATTTATGGTGCAGTCCTTCGACCCGAAAGACATCAAGGTCCTGTCTGACATTCTGGCGCTCGTCCTTGACGAACAGCCTGGTCAGGCCCAGGCGGCTTTGGAAACAGTGAGAAGCCGGGCGCGACGCAGCGGAGTAACTGGCGGGGCGCTCAAGAACCTGTTCGCCAGCCTCGCCTCTGACCCGGAGCGCCGGGGAAATGCCGAGCGCGAGAAAGCACTCCGCGACCAGATCACCAGACTGGAGCGGGAAGAACGTCGTCTTCGCGTCGAACTCCGCACGGCTCACCAGACCCTCGACCGCACCCAGATGGACAAGTATGTCCTCCAGAGCGAACTGGTCACCCAGCGGGCCTATCGCCCCTATCGCCGAATGGCGCTTATTTTCGCCGTCGGAGCAGGACTTCTGTCCGGAATTGCCGCTACGCAGTTCTATCACACACTGACCCGGCATACGCCTGTCGACCGGGCAATCTATCTCAGATAGTAACTCTTTCCGTTTTCCGCCTTCCTCCCGTCACACGCTCAGGATAGATGAAAGGCCATGGCCTCATCCCCCGGCATTTCCGGACGGCACCGTCTGCCGCTCCTCGACCAGTATGTTCTCCGTCAGCTGCTAATTGCGCTTCTGGCGTTGACGGGGGGCGCCGTGGCGCTAATCTGGCTGACCCAGTCCCTGCATTTCGTCTCGATGGTCGTGCAGCATGGACTGTCCCTGCGCGTCTTCATCCAACTGACTTCGCTGATGCTCCCGTCCTTCGTGGCGGTTATCCTGCCCATCACGACCTTTCTGGTGGTCCTGTTCGTGTACCAGCGCATGTCCGGGGACCGGGAGCTGACAGTGATGCGGGCCGCGGGGCGCTCTCCGCTTGAACTGGCGCGCCCCGGCCTGCTCTGCGCGCTGCTTTCCGTGTTGTTCTGCTATACGCTGACGCTCTGGCTGGCCCCCGTTTCCTACCACGCCTTTCACCGTTACGAGTTTCAGATCCGCAACCGAATGGCGGCGTTCCTGCTTCAGGATGGAGTCTTCACCACCATTTCCAGTGACATGACGGTCTATGTCCGCTCCCGCGACAGCAACGGACAGCTTTATGGTGTCCTGGTGGAAGATGACCGCGATCCCGACGCCCATACGACAATCCTCGCCGAACGGGGCACGATGGTGGTCGTGAACGACAAACCGCGTGTCGTGCTTTATAATGGCTCACGTGAAGAGATCGACCGTCATACCGGACGCCTCAATGTCCTGACCTTTGGACGTAACACGATCGACCTGACCTCATCCCGTCAGAACAACCACGAGGACCGGGACGCGGCGGAAATGTCCCTGCATGAACTGTTCCATCCTGACCCACACGAAGTCTCGGCCCGTGACCGGGGCAAGTTCGCCGTGGAAGGCTGGCACCGCCTGACCTCGCCCCTGACGGTCCTGTCCTTTGCCATGATTGGCCTGGTCACGGTACTGCGCGGCGCTTTCTCGCGTCATGGCAACATCACCCGCCCTCTGACCGCCATCCTGACCGTTGTCGGACTGCTAGCGCTTTCCCTGATGCTTCAGAATCTCGCCGGACGGAACCTTGCACTCGTGCCCCTGATCTGGATCGAAGCCCTCCTGCCTGCAATCGTCTGCGCTGGCCTTCTGTTCGCTGAGCAATGGACCGGTACGCGGCCGGAAAAAGGGAAACCCTTATGAAGGCATCCCCTTCCGCCATGGAAGACAAACGTGCCTGGGTGGCGTCCTTTCTGCATCTCCTACGCTCCCGCGACAGACATGCCGGTTTCTCAACGACACTTGCCGTCTATATCGCCCGCCACTTCACCTTCAGCACCATTGCCATGGTGATGGCGCTGACCGGTCTGGTCTCGCTGTTCGACTTCATCGACCTGCTGCGTCGCGCTGCCACGAAACCCAACGTGCCGACAAGCCTGGTCGTGGAAATCGCCGCCCTTCATATTCCCTATTACGTCATTTACGTCCTGCCTTTCGGAATCCTGCTGGGCGGAATTGTCTGCTTTTCGCGCCTGACACGCTCCTCCGAACTGATTGTGGCCAGGGCAGCCGGGATCTCGGCCTGGCAGTTTCTGGCCAGTCCGCTGTCCTGCGCCATTTTGCTCGGTTTACTGACAACGACGGGCATCTCCGCTCTGTCGTCCAGCATGTTCCGACAGGCGGAAATGCTGGATCAGACCTATCTCAGGACGGGTGGCGGTCCTCTGACCCTGAAAGGCGGTGTCCTGTGGCTGCGACAGGCAGATGACGGGCTAGTTCCGCACGGCGTGGCGATCCTGCATGCTCTGGATGTGCATCTCGATCACAAGAATCTTCTGGTTTCCGGTGTGACGATCTTCCGGCTGGACGATCATGATCACCTGATCGTCCGCGTTGAGGCGCCTCATGGCGAACTGGCCAACCGGGAATGGACGCTGCATGGCGCCTCCCTGCTGCGGCCCGATCATATGCCTCAGCAGATCGGAGAACTGACCCTGCCGTCCGACCTGACCGTCAGTCGCGTGCAGGAAAGTTTCGCCTCGCCTGATACCCTGTCGGTTTTCGCATTGCCGAGTTTCATCCATCTGCTAGAACGGTCGGGGTTTCCGTCAATTCGTCACAGGCTGCATTTCCAATCCCTGCTGGCACTTCCCATTCTGGCAGGGACCATGGCATTGGTATCGGCAGGGTTCTCGATGCGTCCCGCAAGACGCGGCGGTGTGGCCCGGATGCTTGGATCGGGGATTGCTGCAGGCTTTGCACTGTTCACCGTTTCGAAAGTGGCTGAACAGTTTGGTGAATCCGGGGCCTTGCCACCGGTACTAGCGGCCTGGGCGCCGACCGGGGCAGGCCTCTGCCTTGCCGTCGCGCTTCTGCTGCACATGGAGGATGGTTGATGACGGTGCCCCCGTGGCTCCCCAAACGTGTCCGCAGACGTGCCTCTCTCGCGGGAGCTGCCCTGGTCGGCACTTCGGCGCTTGTGACACCCCAAGACATGCTCGCCAACACAACACAGCGTGCCAACACGCATATCATCGTCGTGGGCCGACCGACCTCCCAGAGCGACCCCATGACCTATCTCACCGACCGTGAAAGCTATGCCAAAAATGGTATAGTCACATGGAAGGGGAACGTCCGCGTCTGGCAGGGCGACCACGCCATGCGTGCGGACAAGATCACTTATGACCGCAACACAGGTGTTCTGTCGGCCAAAGGTCATGTAGCCATTGTGGAGCCGGATGGCAGCACGACCTACGCGGATTACATCGAGTTCAGCCATGGCATGCATGACGGCATCGGAACCGCCATCTACATCCGCATGGAAGACAATGCCAAACTGGCCGGCAGCGGAATGCGTCGCACCAATGGTCTGCTGAATGACCTTTCACATGCCGTCTATACAGCCTGTCAGGTCTGTGAAAAGAAGCCGGACGCCCCGCCTTTCTGGCAGTTTCAGGCTTATGACGCCACCCAGGACGTCGAGCACAAGCGCATTGAATTTGACCATGCCTGGCTGAAGATGCTGGGCTTTCCGGTCTTCTATTTTCCGTTCTTTTCCATGACGGATCCCTCCGTCAAGCGGCAGAGCGGCTTCCTGATGCCTGGCGTCAGCCCGCATGACCGCTATCTCGGCACCTATGTCACGATTCCGTATTTCTGGGCGATCGACAAGCAGCAGGATCTCACTGTCCGTGGCCTGTTCTCAAGCAAGACAGGCCCCGAACTGACTAGCGAATATCGCAACCGTATGAACTTCGGACAGGTCGATATCACCGGTGGCATCGCTTACGACACGCATCACGAAAGCCAGTTCACAAACGCATTCGGTAATGAATCCGGTTCAACGAACGAATACGGCATCCAAGGGTACGTCTTCGCCCGCGGTGACTTTGCCATCAACCGCAACTGGCAGGCTGGCGCGAACATCAACCTCGCCAGTACCGCCAACTACATGCGTGATTACCGCGTGCCGGGTTACGGTCAGGAAATGCTGAACTCCAACGTCTTCATCGAAGGCTATGGCGTCGGCTCCTATCTGCGCTTTGACGGACAGGCCTATCAGGGCCTGAACCAAGGTACCATCCGCAACGCCGACCTGCCCTGGGCGCTCCCGCGCCTTTCCTATGATTTTCAGGGACAACCGGATATTCTGGGCGGACGCTTCAGTCTGCACACTACGGACTTCAACCTGTGGCGCAAGAACGGTGTTTCTGATCAACGCGGCGAGCTTCAGATGCAGTGGGACCGGCCGTTCCATAACCGTCTCGGCCAGCAGTGGCTTCTGACGGCCAGACTGGATTCCAACGTTTATCACGCCACCAGCCTGTACCAGCAGCCGACCTATTATCCCGCCCATGGCAGTCAGGTGTCCGGACAGGTTCTCCCGACCATCGCCATGAAAATGAACTGGCCGTTCCTGCGCAGCTTCGCCAAGGGACACGGCTCCCAGATCTTCGAACCCATCATTCAGGCGATTGCAGCACCAAATACCGGCAATTCCTCCAACCGCAGCATGCCGAATGAAGACAGCCTGTCCTACGAATTTACGGATACGACGCTGTTTTCCCTCAACCGCTATCTCGGTACGGACCGTCTTGACGGTGGCCTGCGCGGCAATGTCGGCATTCACCAGAATTGGACGTGGAACGGTCATTCCGTGGATGCCCTCTTTGGTGAGAGTTTTCAGCAGCACATCGACCATAACCGTATTCCCTATTCCGGGCTGGACCATCATCTTTCTGATCCGGTCGGCCGTGTCCGTGTCACGCCCAACCAGTATGTGGATGTAACGGCTCGTGGACGGTATAATCCCTGGACCCGCCAGTTCGATTACGGCGAAGGCTTGCTGAGCACCGGCATTCCGGCTCTGCGCTTCACGGCCGGTTATGTCTATGCCCCCGTCACGCCGTATTATTACTACGCGACTGATTACCGGACGCAGGGTGTGAACGCTCCCTATGTTGTCAAGACCAGCGAAATTACCGGCGGCGTTTCCACGCACTGGCGCCAATACCACGCCTCCGCATTTTTCCGTCGCAGCCTCTCTAGGAAACAGTTCGTCGCGAATGGCGCGACGATTGGCTATGCCAATGACTGTTTCGGGCTGGATGTGATGTACATCAAGCAATATACCCGTATTGGCGGTGAACAGCGGAACACCACGGTGCTGTTCAATTTCACGTTCAAAACGATCGGCACATTCGGAATCAACGGCTGAGCATGTCCAAGACCTCTCGTACCGCATTTACGGCCCTGGCTGCCCTTCTGGCATTTTCTGCCGCCATGCCCGTCATGGCCAGACCCCATCATCATGCCACTACCCAGGCTGACGATGCCGACGCAAAAACCACGAAAGACGACAGGACCAAAAAACCGGCGGAACCGGTCCGTCCCCCACCGGAAGATCAAATTCTGGCGGTTATCAACGGACAGGTCCTGACACAGCGTGACGTGGACAACCGCGCCAAACTGTTCGTGCTGTCCACCGGTCTGCCCGTCAGCTCCGAGATCATGGGGCGCATGCGCGGCCAGATCATCAACCAGATGATTGATGAGCGGCTCAAGACACAGGAAATCCTCAGACGTCATATCAATGTCGAACCTGAGCAGATCGCAGCTGCCATCAGCAACATCGAACAGCGCAACGGCATGCCCAAGAATGCCCTGCGTAACCGTCTTGCCTCTGACGGCGTCTCCCTGACCACGCTCATTGACCAGATCCGCGTACAGATCGGGTGGATGCAAGTTCTGCGGGAGCAGCTTGGGGCCGAGGGCCGCATCACCGCAACGCAGATCGCCCAGCGTGAGGAAGCCCTTCAGGCCGAGCAGGGCCGCCCGCAATACATGATGAGCGAGATTTTCGTCCCCGTGCCCGACCCGCGGCATGACGAAAGCGAACTGGCCTTCACCAAGACCATCATCAACGAGCTTCGCGAAGGGGCCCCCTTCCCGATCGTAGCCGCGCAGTTTTCCCAAGCGCAATCCGCGCTCGATGGCGGCTCGATGGGCTGGATGCAGGAAGACAACCTTGACCCGCAGGTCGTCAGCATCGTTCGTCAGATGCCGATCGGCGCTATCTCGAATCCCATTCAGGTTGCGGGCGGCTTCGTGATCGCCACAGTGCAGGCCAAGCGCGTCGTGGGTAAACAGCTCGGTACTCTCCTTGATCTGCGACAGGTCTTCTTTCCTTTCGATACGCCGCTGAATCCGCAGAATCCAACCGATCAACAGAAGCTGGCCCTTCAGAAGGCCACACATGCCATCCAGACCGTTCACAGCTGCCCCGAGATGGAAGAACTGAACAAATCGCTCGGAGAAAAACGTCCGAGCAATCCGGGAGCCCAGATCATGGAGCGTCTGATGCCACAGATGCGGGCTATTCTTGAGCCTCTCCCCCTTAACCATGTCAGCCGTCCGCTGGTCTCCACGGACGGTATTGCGCTTCTCATGATCTGTAACCGGCAGCAGAAGAACCTTGCCCAGCAGTCTCCAAGCGAGATCGCTGATCAGTTGATGAACGAACATGTCGAACAGGCGTCCCGCCAACTCCAGCGTGACCTCCATCGCCGGGCCGTCATCGATATGCGCCCGGCTGCCAAGCCCGGCCTACACTGAAATGACGCTGCCTTCCCTGCGAGAAGCCATTCAGGCTCATGGGCTGGATGCAAAAAAATCTCTCGGCCAGCACTTTCTCCTTGATCCGGGTATCTGCGCCCGGATCGCAGGTCTAGGCGGCAATCTGGAAGGCCGTACCGTCGTTGAAATCGGCCCGGGTCCCGGTGGTCTGACGCGCGCTCTGCTGGATACCCCTGCCCGTCAGATCGATGCCGTCGAAATTGATGAACGGGCATGGCCTCTGCTGGAAGAACTGGCAGCGCATTATCCCGGACGACTGAACATCATTCGGCAGGACGCTCTGAAACTGGATGCGGCCGCTCTCGCTCCCGCTCCCCGACAGATCATCGCCAACCTGCCTTATAACGTTGCGACGCCCCTTCTGGTCGGTTGGCTGCGGCAGGCCAAGGAATGGGAACGGCTTTCCCTGATGTTTCAGCTGGAAGTCGCGGAACGCATCTGTGCCGAACCAAGTAGCTCAGCATACGGACGACTGGCCGTTCTGGCTCAGTGGTGTGCGTCCTGTACCGTTGCGCTGCGCATTCCACCCGGCGCGTTTTCTCCGCCGCCGAAAGTTCACTCCGCCGTTGCAGTCCTGATCCCACATACGGAACAGCCTTCTGCATCCCTGTTCCGGGCCATGGAGCAGGTAACCGCAGCGGCTTTCGGGCAGCGCCGTAAAATGCTGCGCTCTTCTCTCAAAGCCATTGGCGGGGAGAGTCTGCTATCCCAAGCAGGGATTGAACCCACACGACGGGCCGAAACCCTGAGCGTGGCGGAATTCGCCCGGCTGGCGAAACTATATCTCGCCAGCCGGATGTAACCTCTCAGGCTGGCGTCTTTTCCCGCTCCCGATCGAACATATAGTCACGTGTAAACGGAACCGCGTCGATCGAGCGTGTCAGTTGAAGCTGGAAGTTCATGTGTCCCTGCACGCGAAATGCCAGTTCGCTACCAACAAGATACATTTCAAACATGCGCAGAAAGCGCTCGTCATACATTTCAAGAATCCTGTCGCGGTTGGCATCGAAACGCTTGCGCCATTCCGCAATGGTACGTGCATAATGCAGCCGCAGGATTTCACAATCCGTCACCCACAGTCCACTTTTCTCGACAGCGGCAAGTGTCTCACTCAGGGCAGGCGAATAACCCCCAGGGAAGATATACTTCTGGATCCAGGGGTTAGTCGTCCCCGGCCCGTCCATCCGGCCAATGGAATGAATCAGCGCAACGCCATCGGGTCTGAGACAGGCCTTGATCTGGTTGAAGAACCGCTCGAACTGCGGTTGTCCCACATGCTCGAACATCCCGACAGAAACGATACGGTCGAACTGATGCCTGATCTTACGGTAATCCAGCAATTCAAAGCGGACCTGCTTGTCCAGCCCTTCTTCCTTCGCCCGACGCCGCGACACATCCAGTTGCTCCCGTGAGAGCGTGATACCCAGAACCTGCGCGCCATAATCCTTTGCCAGTGTCAGGGCCATTCCACCCCAGCCACAGCCGATATCCAGCACTTCAAGACCCGGCCGATCCAGATTGAGCTTGCAGGCGATATGGCGTTTCTTGGCCTCCTGCGCTTCTTCCAGTGTCATGTCAGCGCACTGGAAATAGGCGCAGGAATACTGCCGATCCTTATCAAGAAACAGGTCGTACAGCCTGCCGTTCAAATCATAATGGTGCGCAACATTCCGCCTGGAGCGCTTGAGGGAGTTGAGCGTCTTCAGAGCACGGGTTACATACCGGAACCGCGCCTCTAGTTCACTGAATATATGCCCCTGATCCTCGATATTGATCATCAGGACAGTCAGAAGCGTTTCAAAGGAACATCCTTTGGGCTTAAGTTCGCCCGCCATGTATTCTTCGCCGAAAGCGAGTCCGGAATTGAGTACAAGCGCCCGTTCGGCACGTTTCGTCAGCAGATGGAGGCCGGCTTCCAGCCCCGGTTTGGACCCACGATAGGTCCGGACGACGCCATCACTGTAAGTAACACGCAGCGACCCTGTCTGGATAAACTTCCTCAGGACGAAATCCAGTATCTGTCTCATGTCACCTCCCTTTGTTCATGCGGCCAGAATGCATGAAATTCTTGATGGTTCTGTCCGGGTACCCTACGATTACAGGACCGGAAACAAAAAAAACCCGGCACGGGAAGATCCCGGCCGGGTTTTTCTGTTGTGCTTGCAGCGAAATCAGCCTTCGGCTTCTTCCGGAGCGGCAGCCTCTTCCGCGGCGTTCTCGGCCTGCAGTTCACCAAGGATGTTTTCATCCTCTTCCTGCACGCCGATTTCCTCGCCACGCGCCTGACGCTCGGCTTCTTCTGTCGAGCGGGCGACGTTGACAATCAGCGGAATGGACACTTCCGGATGCAGCACGATGCGTGCTTCCGTCAGGCCAAGCTGCTTGATCGGGTGCGCCAGAACAACCTGCTGACGGGAAACCGTCAGGCCGGCTTCCGTAGCGGCAGTGGCGATGTCACGGGTGGAAACGGAGCCATACAGGCTGCCGCTGTCACCGGCCTGACGGATAATGACCACGGACAGGTCATGCATCCGCTCGGCAAGACGCTCAGCCTCTTCGCGCTTCTTGATGTTCTGAGCTTCCAGCTGGGCGCGCTGGGTGTCGAAACGCTTCTTGTTCTCGGCCGTGGCACGCATGGCCTTGCCCTGCGGCAGAAGGAAGTTACGGGCATAACCCGGCTTCACCTGCACGAGGTCACCCATCTGGCCGAGATGCTCGACCCGCTGCAGCAGGATCAGTGCGGTCTGGGACATGTTGCTCTCCTCAGTTCACGACATAGGGGAGCAGGGCGAGGAAACGGGCGCGTTTGATCGCCTGTGCCAGCTCACGCTGCTTCTTGGCCGAAACAGCCGTGATGCGGCTCGGCACGATCTTGCCACGCTCGGAGAGGAAGCGGCTCAGCAGGCGCACATCCTTGTAGTCGATCTTCGGCGCATTCGGGCCGGAGAACGGGCAGGACTTGCGACGACGGTAGAACGGACGGCGGGCGCCAACGGCGGTGCGACGGGCAGCCGGGTTCACTTCGGGGGTGGTTGTCTCGGACATGATTCTTACTCCGCTCCAGCCGCCTCACGAGCATCATCCTGCTCGCCGCGTGCGCGATATTCCTCACGATCTTCACTGCTGCGACGGGCGCCGCCACGGCCGCTCTCGAAACGACCGGACGGCTTGGAACCGCCACGGAAGCCACCGCGCTCGCCACGGTCATCGCTCTTCCGAGCCAGAACCGGAGACGGGTTCTCATCGATCTCGTCAACGCGGATCGTCAGAACACGCAGGACGTCTTCGTTCAGACCAAGCTGACGCTCCAGTTCACGCAGGGTGTCCGGTGTGCAGTCGAGACCGAGCAAGACATAGTGGCCCTTGCGGTTCTTCTTGATGCGGTATGCCAAGGAACGCAGACCCCAGAATTCGCGCTTCTGGATGGAGCCGCCATTCTCGGTCAGCAGGGTGTTGATGTTCTCGACTAGGGCTTCAACCTGAGCCTGGGATACATCGTTACGTGCAATGAGCACGCTTTCGTACAGTGGCATGAACACTCCCTTCGGATATGGTCAACCCGGACTGCTCCGACCCATGCCGGAAAACAGCGCCCGATTTTTCGTCGGAGCGTGGGTATAGCCGGTGCGACGCCACATCGCCCGGCAGGGAAACGCTGGCATTAATCATGTCACTGACTCAAAGGCAAGCGAAACTTCAGAGTCGTCGCAGGCGCTCTGGAAGATAGTCTACCGGAACGTCCCATTCCTCCCGCACCACGGATCGGACCGTGAATCCTGCCCGATGGTAATTCGGCAGGGCATGAGGATGATCGAGGCTGCAGGTATTGACGCGCAGTCGCCAGCCTCCATTTGCGAAGGCCTGCGCCACGGCACAGTCCAGTAATACGCGACCCAACCCCTTGCCTACAGCGGATGGGACAAGGCCGAAATAGGCCAGATTAGCATCTCCCCGCTCCCGAAGGTCCAGTTCGTAAAACCCCAGCGACTCTCCCGCAGCATCCCACAACACCATGAAATGCACATCCGGATCGTGAAGAATGGCGGCGAGTTCGGCATCCGGCATGGGACGCCGCATCCACCAGCAGTATTCCCCACCGACTTCCTGATAAAGCCGGCGATAGAGCGCAATCGCCGGAGCATCGACACGTGTCAGGGACAGACCGTCCGGGACTACGGGAAACGGTCGTGGCACCCGGGTCTCCAGGAACGTGACCTCCACGACCAGACGGGCCGTGGGAGACGAGGGAAAAGGCCGCTCCCGCAGCATGACAGACCGGCTCAGTTGTCGTCGAGAAAGGAACGCAGCTTGCGGCTCCGGCTTGGATGCTTGAGCTTTCGCAGCGCCTTTGCCTCGATCTGGCGGATACGCTCACGGGTCACATTGAACTGCTGCCCGACTTCCTCAAGCGTGTGATCCGTATTCATGCCAATCCCGAAACGCATCCGCAGCACGCGCTCTTCACGCGGCGTCAGAGACGCCAGAACGCGCGTCGTAGCCTCGCGCAGGTTGGTCTGGATCGCCGCGTCCAGCGGAATGACGGCTGTCTTGTCCTCAATGAAGTCTCCCAGATGGCTGTCTTCCTCGTCACCGATCGGTGTTTCAAGGGAGATCGGCTCCTTGGCGATCTTCAGAACCTTCCGGACCTTTTCCAGTGGCATGCCCAGCTTTTCAGCCAGTTCCTCCGGAGCCGGCTCACGCCCGATCTCATGCAGCATCTGGCGCGACGTACGAACCAGCTTGTTGATCGTCTCAATCATATGAACCGGAATACGGATCGTCTTGGCCTGATCCGCGATCGACCGCGTGATTGCCTGGCGGATCCACCAAGTGGCATAGGTCGAGAACTTATAACCGCGACGGTATTCGAATTTGTCCACGGCCTTCATCAGACCGATATTGCCTTCCTGAATGAGATCCAAGAACTGAAGACCGCGATTTGTGTATTTCTTGGCAATCGAGATCACCAGACGCAGATTCGCTTCGATCATCTCCTTCTTGGCACGCGTGGAATCACGTTCGCCACGGGAAATGGTCGCGTAGACACGTCGGAATTCCCCAACCGGAAGCCCCGTCTCGTGGGAGAGGGTTGCAATCTCGGCCCGCAGGCTACGTAGCGGCTCGAGATGCTTGGTCGTCAGGTTTTTCCAGCCCTTGCCCGGCAGTTTGCAGATCATGTCGATCCAGCTTGGATCAAGCTCGTGACTGCGATATTTCAGCAGGAAGTCGTCGCGGGAAATCTTGCAGCTTTCCGCCAGACGCATCATGCGCCCTTCAATCCCGTTCAGACGCTGGACATGCAGTTTGATCTGCGCCACCAGTTCTTCGATCCGGTTGTTGTGCAGATGGACCTGCTCCACCAGACTGACCAGTTCATGGCGCAGGCTTTCATACACTTCCTCGGACTTGTCCGGGTAATCCTGCCCTGATGTCAACGCTTCGATCCGCTTGATCTGAAGCTGACGCAGCTTGTGATAGAGCGGCTCGATGGCTTCGAAACGGGCAAGAATTTCCGGCTTCAGCTTTTCTTCCAGCGCGGACAGGGACAGACCGCTGCCTTCCTGCTGTTCGCCGTCGCCTTCCTCGGCATCGTCATCGCTGTCCGTATCGTCGCCGTCTTCGCTTTCCTCGCCTTCACCTTCGGGTCCCGGCTCACCAGCCTGACTGGCCTCCAGATCCACGATATCACGCAGGAGCATTTCCTCGTTCTTGAGGCGCTCATGCCATGAAATGATAGCGCGAATGGTCAGCGGACTTTCACACAGCCCGCCAATCATTTCGTCACGACCGGCCTCGATCCGCTTGGCGATCGCGATTTCGCCCTCACGGGAGAGAAGCTCAACCGACCCCATCTCGCGCAGATACATCCGGACAGGATCGTCCGTTCGGCTGGCAGCTTCGGCATCGACGTTGCCGCCCTGCGGCTCGTCCGATTCCTCTTCGCTTTCCTTTTCCTCGCGCGGTGCCTCGGGCTCTTCCTGCTCTTCGTTCTCAAGGACCTGAATGCCCATTTCGGACAGGGCCGCCATGACGTCCTCGATCTGCTCGGAAGACATCTGATCCTGTGGCAGGACGGCATTCAGCTCGTCAAAGGTGATGTGTCCCCGTTCGCGGCCCTTGGCGATCAGCCGCTTGACGGCAGCGGACTGCGTATCAAGGAGAGTTGTATCCCCCTCCTGTTCCTGCGCGTTCCGTTCCGTACCAGAGGCTGTTTTCGTCGCCATGCGTCTCTCCGTCAACTCCGCCGTAAGCAAGCAATTCGGCAGGGTGCAGGTGGTCCATCCTGATTTCTAAGTCAAGGTCAGCAATCAAAAGAATGCAACTATTGATGCTGAAAAAACGTTGCGGGCTTTCTGACCCAGCGCTTTCAAGGGACCGTTTCTAGACGGTTTCTCCCCGCCGCAGCGCTTCCAGAACCCGCATCCGCGCCAGCAGGCCCGGCGGGAACGACGCCCCACTTTCAGCCGCTGGCGGAGCATCGGGTGCGTAGGCTTTCATGATCTCGGCCTGGATATCGGTGGTGACTTCCCTTTCAAAGTTCTGGAAATTCACCAGCCCGTAAAAGTGCCACCAGCTTTCCACGACTTCCACTTTCATCACGTCGTCGCGGTCCCGTCCGCCACCGATCTCCCGAGGCATCGGCCCATCAAGAATGCGATCCGCAAGATCGACCAGTCCCTGGGCCTCAAGCCATGCCCTTGCCTTTTCACATATAAGGTCATCCTCCTGGCAGAACCAGTCCAGCAGGGCAGCGCGCAGCATTTCCAGATCCGGTGGCAGGACGAGGCTGCCATAGGCCTGCTCCACCTGGGTCAGGATGTCGGGATGATGCAGCACCAGAGCCGTCAGGACGTTCAACCGCTCCAGCGCGCCTTGTTCTACCGGACGCGACCCTGTCGAAGCCTGTGTGGAAAGCGGCAGAGTCTTTTCTCCATCCTTCCGCTGGAATTTTTTTCGACGGAAGCGGGCGAAGAACATGTCCAGCAATGTGCTGCGATATTCAGACGCAAGCGCTCGGTCGGGGATCAGACGGGACAGTGCCACCAGTTTCTCTCGCAGTGCAGCCCTCTGGTCCGGACCGGGATCCACCATCCCCGCCGTCAGCAATCCGAACAGTTCTTCCGCAAGAGACGTCGCGCCCTGAAGGATCTCCACCATGGCCGCCGCACCGCGACTGCGAATCAGGCTGTCAGGATCGTCCCGGGGGTCCAGACGGCAGAAGCGCAATGTCCGCTCTGATGACAGCAGCGGCAGCGCCACCTCACAGACCCGCAGCGCCGCCCGCGCTCCTGCTGCGTCGCCATCCAGACACAGAATGGGCGATGGAGACATGCGCCAGAGCAGTTCAAGCTGCTCTTCGCCCATAGCCGTTCCCAAAGGCGCCACAGCCCCGGGGAAACCAGCCTGAGCCAGTGCGATCACGTCCATGTAGCCTTCGACGACCACGAGATCGGCACCTTTATGGACGCCCTCCCGCGCGAGATCGAGGTTGTAAAGGGTACGTCGTTTGGCAAAGAGCGCCGTCTCAGGGCCGTTGAGATACTTGGGCTGGCCATCGCCAAGTGTCCTGGCGCCGAACGAGATCAGCCGCCCACGGCGGTCACGGATGGGAAACGTGACGCGATTGAAAAACAGTTCGCCTTTCGGGGCGCCACTTTCATCGACACGCATAATTCCCGCACGCGCCAGCATCTCCGCGGTCACCCCTTGCGGGCGCAATTCCTCGACAAGTCGGCGCCCGTCTCCGGACCACCCCAGACCGAAACGCTCAATCGTTTCATCTGCTACCCCCCGCCCCCGGAGATAAGCCAGCCCTTCCCTTCCTTCGGGAAGGTAAAGCCGCCGACGATAACTGGCCTGCACCAGTTCCAGCACGTCTGCGAGAGATCTGGCTTCACGGCTACGCGCTTCTGTCCGGGGGTCGGATTTCGGAACCTCCAACCCGGCTTCCGCCGCTAGTTGCTCTACGGCTTCGGGAAAACTGCGCCCCTCACTCTGCATGACATAAGAGATCGCATCCCCATGCACGCCACAGCCGAAGCAGTGGAAATGGTCGTCATAAATATAGAAAGACGGCGTTTTTTCGCCGTGGAACGGACAACATATCTTCCAGTTTCGCCCCGAACGGACAAGCTTGTTCCGGCGCCCAATCAGGGACGGCAGAGGCGTGCGGTTGCGAATTTCGTCCAGAAAGGCGGCATCGAACGCCATGGGTCAGAAAAAATCCCTCTCGGTTTCAGGGAAACGGTTTCAGAAAACAGGCCATTCTTCTCATACAAGAGGTCATTCATGACCGGAAGTGAAAGGGAAGTTCCGTAGCATCCTTGCCCTCGCAGAGACGTGATAATGACCTCAACATAATTATTTCAAAAAATGTCCATTATTTTCGGTGGGTTCGGGAATGGCCCAAAAGTTCCCTCCTGAAGTTATTTTTTTCTTTTGACACTCATCAAGGGCCTGAGTGGAAATAAGGCGTCATGTGACATTTGAATCAGGACGCAGGTCCGGGCTTCATGAATATCGGCACTTTCCTGCGCTCCGACAGATAGACGCAGGATTGCAATTTATGGCTGTCAAAATCGCAGTACTGAAGGAAAAGGACGAAGGAGGCGAACGGCGCGTCGCCCTCATCCCGCAGGTTGCTGGCCGACTGGCCGGCCTCGATGTGTCCTTTTCGATGGAGAACGGAGCAGGTCTCGCCTCTTCTTATCCCGATGAACTCTACAAGGGCGTGACCCTGTCACCGGACCGCAACGCAGTGGTTTCGGATGCTGATATCGTTCTGGCTGTCCAGCCGCCTGCACTGGATGTCGTCGGAGCGATGAAACCAGGCGCCATTCTGATTTCGTTCATTTACGGCCGGAATCATCCCGATCTCGTCAAGGCCCTGCGGGACCGGAAGATCACGACGTTCGCCATGGAACTCGTGCCCCGCATTTCCCGTGCGCAGGCTATGGACGCCCTCTCCAGTCAGGCAACACTGGCAGGGTATTACTCCGTGCTGCTCGGCTCGGTGAACATGCCCAAAATTTTGCCCATGATGACCACAGCCGTCGGCTCGCTTCGGGCGGCACAGGTTCTGGTCATGGGGCTGGGCGTGGCCGGCCTTCAGGCCCTTGCCACCGCCAAACGCCTCGGCGCCATTACGGAGGGATATGACGTCCGCCCCGAAACGAAGGAAGAGGCGCAGTCCCTCGGGGCCAAATTCGTTGATACGGGGGTGGATGCCACCGGTAAGGGCGGATATGCCCGCGAACTGACGGATGAGGAAAAGCAGAAGGTCCGCAAGGCCCTGAGTGATCACATCGCCCGTTCGGACCTGATTGTGACCACCGCCGCCGTTCCGGGCAAACGCGCCCCGCGCCTGATCGATGCGGAACAGATCAAGGCCATGAAACCCGGTGCCGTCATCGTGGATCTCGGCGCTGAAGGCGGCGGGAACTGCGAGGGCACCGTCACGGGGCAGACCGTCCAGGTCGGGCCGACGAAAATTATCGGTCCGGTCAATGTGCCGTCGATGCTCGCGGAACAGGCCAGCGAACTTTACTCCAAGAACATCATGCATCTGCTTCAGGCCATCGTCACGAAAGACAAGGGCATCACCCTCGATTTCACGGACGATGTCATTTCCGGCACCTGCCTGACCCATGACGGCTACATCACGAATGACGGCATCCGTCAGGCCGTTGATCCCAACTCGCCTGCTCCGCCTGCCCCTGCACTCGCCACTCCCGCTCCCGCAGCGGCGACACCGGCGGCTTCGGAACAGACCCCGGCTGCACAGCCCGCCACGTCCGGCAAGGAGACTGCGCAATGATTACCGCAATGACCTTCGTCATCGCCCTCTACATTTTCATGCTCGCGGCCTTCACGGGTTACGAAGTCATCAGCCGCGTTCCCTCCATCCTTCATACGCCGCTGATGTCGGGCTCGAACTTCGTTCATGGTATCGTGGTGATCGGGGCGCTGGCAGCCCTGTTCAATGCATCCTCCGTGCTTGAACAGGTCGTTGGCTTTTTCGGTGTCATGCTCGGCGCCGGCAATGTCGTCGGTGGCTATGTCGTGACAGACCGGATGCTGGCCATGTTCAAGCCAAGCGCCAAGAAGGGCGCCGCGCCTGCCCAGACCACTCCCGCCAAGGAAGGGGCCAAGGCATGATCATCCTTGATTACATCGTCGCGTTTGCCGGACTGATCGCATCCTACCTGCTGATTTCCGGTCTCAAACGCATGTCCTCTCCCGTCACAGCCGTTCAGGGTATCGTGACAGCGGGCAAGGCCATGATCTTCGTCGTGGCTGTCACCTTTCTCCAGATTTTCAACGTGTCGGATGCGGCCCAGCCTTATCTGCCGATGAACGTCGTTCTCGCCATTGCCGCTCTGCTGATCGGTGGTGGCTGGGCTGGCTGGAAAGGCCGTCGCGTCGAGATGACGGCCATGCCGCAGATGGTCGCCCTCTTCAACGGCGCCGGCGGCGGCGCGGCGGCGGCCGTTTCCGTCATCGCTCTCACTGGCCCCAAGGATAACGGGTATCTGCCCCTGTTCGTGACGGTCGCGGGCGGGCTGATCGGCAGCATCTCCCTTTCCGGCTCCCTGATCGCCTGGGCCAAGCTGGATGGACGCCTGAAGAAACCCATGCGCTTCTCGGGCCAGCGTGTCTTCAATGCCGCGCTGTTCATGATCGCGCTTCTGTTCGGCTTCATTTCCGTCGCGCTGTTCCATCAGCCGGGTGGCGGCTTCTTCACCTTCCTATTCTTCGCTACTGCGCTGGTCTTTGGCATTGCCATGACCGCCCCGATTGGCGGCGCGGACATGCCTGTCGTCATTTCGCTGTATAACGCCTTCACGGGTCTTGCAGTGGGACTTGAAGGTTACGTCATGGCCGATCCGGCCCTGATGATTGCCGGCATGGTGGTCGGTGCAGCCGGCGCGCTGCTGACGATCATGATGGCAAAGGGCATGAACCGCTCCATCTCCAACGTACTGTTCAGCAATTTCGGCGAAGCGGCGAAAGCCGGCCCTGGTGGCCCGCAGAAAGAAGCAAAATCCGTCAGTCCGGCGGATGCTGCCACCACGATGCGCTATGCATCCTCGGTCATCATCGTTCCGGGTTATGGTCTGGCTGTCGCACAGGCGCAGGGCAAGCTATACGAATTCGTCAAGCAGCTTCAGACTGATGGCGTGGACGTGAAATTCGCCATCCATCCCGTCGCTGGCCGTATGCCGGGTCACATGAACGTCCTCCTCGCCGAGGCAGGCGTTCCTTACGACATGATTTATGACATGGATGACATCAACGACAGCTTCGCTGACACCGATGTCGCCCTCGTTATCGGCGCCAATGACGTGGTGAACCCCTCCGCCCGGACAGACAAGTCCTCCCCGATCTATGGGATGCCGATCCTCAACGCCGACAAGGCCCGTCAGGTCTTCGTCGTAAAGCGTGGCATGGGCATGGGATATTCCGCCGTCCAGAACCCGCTGTTCTTCCAGGATAACTGCGCCATGGTCTTCGGAGATGCTTCCGCAGTGCTCTCCAAGATGGTCGAGACCGTCAAATCCCTCGGCACATCGTAAATCCCGAAGACACAAGCAAGGAAACACCCTCATGGCCGATACAATGCAAGCCGCCGTCGTTCGTGAATTTGGCAAACCGCTCAGCATCGAGCGGGTGCCTGTTCCCGAGATCCGTCCGAACCAGATCCTGGTAAAGGTGGAGACCTGCGGCGTGTGTCACACGGACCTGCATGCTGCCCGGGGAGACTGGCCAACAAAACCGAACCCTCCCTTCATCCCCGGCCATGAGGGCGTTGGTCGTATCGTTGCGCTCGGCAGTCAGGTCGGCGATTTCGTCAAGGTAGGAGACCGGGTCGGCGTTCCCTGGCTCTATTCTGCCTGCGGGCATTGCGAACACTGTCTGGGTGGATGGGAAACGCTGTGCGAGAAGCAGGAAGACACCGGTTATTCCGTCAATGGCTGTTTCGCGGAATATGTCGCGGCTGATCCGAACTATGTTGCTCACCTTCCAGAAAATATTGACCCACTGGAAACATCCCCCGTCCTCTGCGCCGGCCTGACCGTTTACAAAGGACTGAAAATGACGGAGGCCCGCCCTGGCCAGTGGGTTGCAGTCTCTGGCATCGGTGGTCTGGGACAGATGGCTGTCCAGTATGCCGTCGCCATGGGCATGAATGTCGTGGCGGTGGACATTGACGATGGCAAGCTGGAAACGGCCAAGAAGCTCGGTGCCGTCCTGACTGTCAACGCTAAGGACAGGGACCCGGCGAAATTCGTCCAGCAGGAAATAGGAGGCGCCCACGGCGCGCTCGTGACCGCCGTGGGCCGCACGGCCTTCGCACAGGCGATGGGTTATGCCCGTCGCGGCGGCACCATCGTCCTGAATGGCCTGCCACCAGGAGATTTCCCGATCTCGATTTTCGATATGGTCATGAATGGTACCACGGTCCGTGGTTCCATCGTGGGAACACGACTGGACATGATCGAGGCTCTGGATTTCTTTGCACGTGGCAAGGTGAAATCCGTCGTCACGGCTGACAAACTGGAGAACATCAACACCATTTTCGACAATCTTCAGAATGGTCGCCTTGCGGGCCGTACCGTCCTCGATTTCCGGTCCTGATTCTAAGCTGGGAGACCACGCCATGTTCGCCATGCAGCTCAATGCGCATCATACGCCCCTCGTCGGAATCGAACTGCCCGACCCCGAACCCGGCCCGGATGAAATCCGCATCCGGATCGGGGCCTGCGGCGTATGCCGTACGGATCTGCATGTCGTAGATGGTGAACTTCCCCACGCGAAACTCCCCATCATTCCCGGTCATGAGATCGTTGGCCGGATCGATAAACTGGGCAGCAACGTCAAGGGACTTTCCCTTGGCGAGCGCGTGGGCGTTCCCTGGCTCGGCCATACCTGCGGGCACTGTTATTACTGCACGCACGGCATGGAAAATCTCTGTGACCACCCTCTCTTCACAGGGTTTACCAAAAATGGTGGCTACGCCACCATGACCGTCGCAGATGCCCGCTATGCCTTTCCGATGGGAGACAAGGGAGAAGACAAGGATCTTGCCCCCCTGCTCTGCGCCGGACTGATCGGCTGGCGCTGTCTCAAGAAAGCCGGTGACGGAAAGAAGATCGGCCTGTACGGCTTCGGGGCTGCAGCCCATATCATCATTCAGGTCCTGCGCTGGCAGGGACGTGAAGTCTACGCCTTTACTTCACCTGGCGACACACAGAAACAGGATTTCGCCCGTTCCCTCGGTGCTACATGGGCTGGAGGTTCGGATGAACTTCCCCCCGAAGAGCTCGATGCCGTGATCCTGTTCGCGCCGGTTGGGCCGCTCGTTCCAGCCGGACTGAAAGCTATCCGGAAAGGTGGACGTGTCGTCTGTGGCGGCATTCACATGAGCCCCATCCCATCGTTTTCCTACGACATCTTGTGGGAGGAGCGCGAGATCGTTTCGGTCGCCAACCTGACACGGGCAGACGGACTGGAATTCCTCAAACTGGCACCAGAAGTCGGCATCAAGGTCACGAACACGCCCTATCCGCTTAAGAATGCCAACAAGGCGCTGGACGATCTGCGCCATGGCCGCTTCGACGGTGCAGCCGTCCTGATTCCCTGATCCCTCACAGGGGCGGCGGCAGACCGTCCCTTTTGTCCTGTGCCTCGATATACATCCGCCGGACCATCGGAAACCGTGTCCGCACGGTTTTTTCCAGCGCGGAGACACCACGTTCCACATCCCCGGCCAGAAGCGTGTCTTTCCAGTCCAGGGACAACAGGACGATGACACTGTCCGGGCCGCGTGTCTCCGTCACGACCTCATTCACACCGACTACTCCCGGCAACTTACCGGCTTCGAGCCGCACAAAAGCATCAATTTCAGGATTGCTTTCCCCGACCAGAAGAGAGCGCGTCTCGTTCGTCAGAAGGCCCGCCACCACCACCAGCACGCCCCCGATCAACAGAGACGCCACACCATCCAGCACATGCAGTCCCGTCATGGCGTCGACCACCGTGAAGACCAGCGCGATCGTCAAACTGACAAGGGCGGAGCCGTCCTCGAACACAACGACAAAAAGCCCCGGGTCAGCGCTCCGCCGGATCATGCCCCAGAGGGAAACGCCTGCCTTGCGCGGCATGGATCGAATGGCGGCAACAAAGCCATATCCTTCCAGAAGGCCCGAGATCAGCAGGATGCAGACATTCATCCACCATCCTGGGAAAACATGTCCCGCCACTCGTACCATTGGCATCGCGGCCGGATGCAGCACCTTTTCCATACCTTCATAAAGGGAAGCCACACCGCCGCCCACGAACAGCGCCCCTGCGACAACCAGTGTCCAGAAATAAAGCTCCCGGTGATAACCGAGCGGATGCTCTTTCGTAGCCGGCACAAGAGAGCGCTTCATACCCATCAAGAGCAGAACCTGATTGCCGCAATCCACAAAGGAATGAACAGTTTCCGCCAGCATGGCCGCTGATCCGGTCAGGAGCGCCGCCACACCCTTCACGCAGGCAATCGACAGGTTCACGCCCAGCGCGATGTAAACGACTTTTGTAGATGACCCTGCGGACATGATAACCCTCTCTGCCTCAGTTACGATCCTGCAGTGTAGCATGCGCCCACGGTGTCAATTTATCCGCCCGGATAGTCTAAACAACGCGGCATAAATCGACGACGTTTGACATCCCGCATAACCTGCAATGGAAATACAAGTAGGAGAAAGAAGCAGGCGGTATTTTCCTGCTGGACATTCCGGATGCAACTCTATGGCTTTCGCCAGCGCACGATCCGGCCGCCAGAACCAGACCCCCCTTCCCTGGCCGCCAATTCATGTCCGGACATACCACACAGCCATCAGACAATCTTCCGGAGTGGAACAGAACGCGTTACCGCCAGGCAGCCGAAAGGCCGCTCCCTGAGAAGCGGCCCCTTTTTATCGAAAAACCGGAAACGGTCTCAGGCTGATAATCGTGCCTTGACGAGACCACTGGCTTTTGCCGGGTCCAGATCCGCGCCGAAACGCTCTTTCAGGACCCCCATGACCTTGCCCATATCCTTCATGCTGGCCGCACCTGTGGCTTTCACGGCCTCTTCGATCGCGGCTTTCAAGGTGCCCTCGCTCAGTTCCGGCGGCAGATAGGACTGGATCGTGGCGATCTCGCCCTCTTCATTCTCCGCCAGTTCCGGACGTCCTCCGTCACGATACATCTTTGCTGATTCCGTGCGGGACTTGATCATGGAACGCAGGGCGGAAATGATGTCAGGATCAGCCACCTCCGCGCCACTGGCTCGTGCGGCAACGTCCAGATCCTTGATTTTGGCGGTGATCCCGCGGATCTGGCTCACCTTGTCAGACTGACCGGCCTTCATGGCGGCCTTGAGGTCATCCATGATCTGCTTGCGAAGCGACATTTCGCTCTCTCCTGATTTTCATGACCGTCCATAGAGGTTTTCCTGCCCGCAGAGGGAGAAAACGGTCCGGCAATTCTGGCCCGACCCTATCAATCCCGCTAGGTCCTGTCGATGCGCCCTTCAATGCAGCCGCTTCCCAAACGGGAAAATTTTTCCCAACCCGTAAAATATTCGATCTTCATGTCGGGAAAAAACTTCCCATCTTTTATCCAATCCCTTATCTGAGGATGGACGTGAACACGGAGCCGGAGACAGGGCGACCATGGACATCGACAGAATCATAGAAAAAGCCGGCGGCGCGGAAGAAATCGCCACCCTTGCTGGCGTCGGACTGGAAGCCGTCCGCAAATGGCGGCAATCCCGGACCGTACCGACCAAGCACTGGCCCGCCCTGCTGCGCGTTCCCGGAATCGAACTCCAGGATCTGACTTCCGCTGAAACCCCGCAAGAAAGAGAGACGGACGTGTCCAATTCCTGCCCTGCCGGCGCCAATGCCACCCTTGTCCTTGCAGATGGCACGGCCCTGTGGGGCCGGGGCTTCGGGGCGCATACCGATGGCGCTGTCGGTGAACTCTGCTTCTCCACTGGCATGACCGGTTACCAGGAAACCCTGACGGATCCATCCTTCGCCGGGCAGATCATCACCTTCACTTTCCCGCATATCGGCAATGTCGGCACAAATGCTGACGATAACGAAGCCCCGAAGATGGCTGCTCTTGGCGTTGTCGTGAAGGAAGATGTCACGGCCCCCGCCAACTGGCGCTCCACGGAATCCCTAGACGCATGGCTGAAACAGCATGACCGGGCCGGCATCAGCGGCGTGGATACACGCGCCATCACGCGCGCCCTGCGGAATAACGGCCCCCAGACGGCCATTCTCGCCTTCCCTGCCAACGGACGCATCGACACGGACACCCTGCTGCAGCGCGCCCGCCGGTGGCCCGGCCTTGAAGGCATGGACCTTGCAAAGGACGTCACCCGTCCCAAGCGTGTCTGGACGGAGGGAGTGTGGGAAAACACGCGTCCGGTCCGCACCGAAAACCGCCGCCGCGTCGTCGCCCTCGATTACGGCGCCAAGGACAACATCCTGCGCTGCCTCGTAACCGCCGGTTGCGACGTCACGGTTCTGCCTGCCACAGCCACGGCCAAGGACATTCTGGAACTGAAACCCGAAGGTGTGTTTCTGTCCAATGGCCCGGGAGATCCGGCGGCGACCGGCACCTATGCCGTTCCCGCTATCAAGAGCGTTTTGGATGCTAACGTTCCAGTCTTTGGCATCTGTCTTGGCCACCAGCTTCTCGCACAGGCCCTCGGTGGCAAGACCTACAAACTGGAGCGTGGCCATCGCGGCGCCAATCAGCCGGTCAAGGATCTTTCGACCGGCCGCGTGGAAATCACCAGCCAGAACCATGGCTTCGCTGTGGACGAGAAGTCCCTGCCCGCCGATGTGAAGGTGACGCATGTGAGCCTGTTTGATGGCTCCAACGAAGGCATCGCCTCCACTACAAAGGACGCCTTTTCCGTCCAGTACCATCCCGAGGCCAGCCCGGGCCCGTCTGACAGTTTCTATCTTTTCGAGCGTTTCGTCGCGGTCATGGACCGTCGCGCTAAAGCAGGAGCCTGAGCCATGCCCAAACGGACAGACATCAAGTCCATCCTGATCATCGGCGCCGGCCCGATCGTCATTGGACAGGCCTGCGAGTTCGATTACTCCGGCGCACAGGCCTGTAAGGCCCTGCGTGAGGAAGGCTATCGTGTCATCCTCATCAACTCCAACCCAGCCACAATCATGACCGATCCGGGTCTGGCGGACGCGACCTATATCGAGCCGATCACGCCGGAATTTGTGGAGCGCATCATCCTCAAGGAAAAACCCGACGCCGTTCTGCCGACCATGGGCGGACAGACAGCTCTGAACGCGGCCATGGCGCTCGACAAGTCCGGCTTCCTGAAAAAACATGGAGTGGAACTGATCGGTGCGGACGCAGAGGTCATTGACCGTGCGGAAGACCGCCAGAAATTCCGCGAAGCCATGGACGAGATCGGGATCGAAAGCCCGCGCAGCGCCATTGCTCACACACTGGAAGAAGCCCGTAAGGCGCTGAAAGAAGTGGGACTACCCACGATCATTCGCCCTTCCTTTACCATGGGCGGCGCTGGCGGCGGCATCGCCTATAACCGTGAGGAGTTCGACCAGATCGTTCTTGGCGGCCTGGACGCCTCTCCCACGACGGAAGTGCTGATCGAAGAGTCTGTTCTGGGATGGAAAGAGTACGAGATGGAAGTGGTCCGCGACAGGGCGGATAACTGCATCATCATCTGTTCCATCGAAAACATCGACCCGATGGGCGTGCATACCGGTGACTCCATTACTGTCGCCCCTGCCCTGACGCTGACCGATAAGGAATACCAGCGCATGCGGGACGCCTCACTGGCGTGCCTGCGCAAGATCGGTGTCGAGACGGGCGGCTCCAACGTGCAGTTCGGCGTCAATCCGGCTGATGGCCGCATGGTCGTCATCGAGATGAACCCGCGCGTCTCCCGCTCTTCCGCGCTGGCTTCCAAGGCTACTGGCTTCCCGATCGCCAAGGTCGCCGCCAAGCTGGCCGTTGGTTACACGCTGGACGAACTCAAGAACGACATCACGAAGACGACCCCAGCCTCCTTCGAGCCGACGATCGACTACGTTGTCGCCAAAATCCCTCGCTTCACGTTCGAGAAGTTTCCTGGCTCTCCGGCCCTGCTTTCGACGTCCATGAAGTCGGTCGGCGAGGCCATGTCCGTGGGCCGCTCCTTTGCCGAAGCGATCCAGAAGGGCTTCCGGTCCATGGAGACGGGCCTGATGGGTCTGGATCCGGTTGAAGCGCCCGGCGACGGATCCAAGGATGCCTATCTGGCCGCCCTCGCCGAGCCACGCCCGGAACGCATCCTGATGGCGGCACAGGCACTTCGTGCTGGTCTGACGGTTGAGGAAGTTCAGCAGGCATGCAAATTCGAGCCGTGGTTCCTGCGCCAGCTTGAAGGCATCATCGCATCCGAGCGTGACGTTGAGAAGAACGGCCTGCCCAAAGACGTCTACGGGTTCCGTCGCCTCAAGGCTCAGGGTTTCTCCGACGCCCAGCTCGCTTACCTTTCCGGCCAGAGCGTCCCGGATGTTGCGACACAGCGTGAGGCTCTCAACGTCGTGCCGGTCTATCGCCACATCGATACCTGTGCGGCCGAGTTCGCCTCCGACACGCCGTACTTGTACTCCACATATGAAGGCGGGTTCAGCACACCGGAATGCGAAAGCCAGCCGACAGGCCGCGACAAGATCATCATTCTGGGCGGCGGCCCGAACCGGATTGGTCAGGGCATCGAGTTCGATTACTGCTGCGTTCATGCCGCCTACGCCCTGCGTGAAGCCGGCTTTGAAACGGTCATGGTCAACTGCAACCCGGAAACAGTCTCCACGGACTACGACACGTCCGACCGTCTGTATTTCGAGCCACTCACAGCCGAAGACGTCATCGCCCTGATCCGGACGGAAGCAAAAGGCGGCCGGATTCTGGGCTGCATCGTGCAGTACGGCGGTCAGACACCGCTCAAGCTGTCCCGGGCGCTCGAAGATGCGGGCATCCCCCTGCTCGGCACCCCTGCGGACGCCATCGACCGCGCCGAAGACCGCGAGCGTTTCCAGGCCATGCTCCGCAAGCTAGGCCTGCGCCAGCCAAGGAACGGCATCGCCCGCACCCCGGCGGAAGCCGAGAAGGTGGCGGAAGACGTGGGATATCCGGTCGTGGCACGGCCATCCTACGTGCTGGGCGGCCGCGCCATGGAAATCGTGTACGACAGGCCCGGCCTGAAGCGTTACCTTAATGACGTTTTGCGTGTGGCCGGACCCGAAGTTTCCACTGGTCCAGTCCTACTCGACCATTATCTGAACGACGCCATCGAGGCGGACGTGGACTGCATCGCTGACGGCGAGACGGTCTATGTCGCGGGCGTAATGGAACACATCGAGGAAGCCGGCATCCATTCAGGTGACTCCGCCTGCTCCCTGCCGCCCTATACGCTCTCTCCGGCACTGGTGACGGAACTCCGTTCCCAGACGGAAGCCATGGCCCGTGAACTTGGCATCCGTGGCCTCATGAACGTGCAGTATGCCATCAAGGACCAGGAAGTGTTCGTCCTTGAGGTGAACCCGCGCGCATCCCGTACCGTCCCGTTCGTCGCCAAGGCAACAGGCGTTCCGGTTGCGAAGATAGGCGCCCGCGTGATGGCTGGCGCACGCCTTTCGGAGTTTCGTCTGGATGGCGGGGCCGTCTCACCCCATGTGGCCGTCAAAGAAGCCGTCTTTCCGTTCCACCGTTTCGCAAACGCCGATACGATCCTTGGTCCGGAAATGCGCTCTACCGGTGAAGTCATGGGGCTGGATTCCAGCTTCGAGCGCGCCTTTGCGAAGTCCCAGCTTGCTGCTGGCGTAAAACTACCGCTTTCGGGCGCAGTTTTCCTCTCCGTCCGCAACAGTGACAAGGCGCATGTCCAGTCCATCGCCCGCAAGCTGGTCGAGATGGGCTTCACCATTCTCGCCACCGCCGGTACGGCGGACCGGCTGGAAGAGGCGAACATTCCCGTCCAGCGTGTCAACAAGGTCATGCAGGGTCGTCCAAACTGCGTAGATGCGATCCGCTCTGGTGATGTGCAGATGGTCATCAATACCTCTCAGGGCGGCCAGGCCGCGCGGGACAGCTATGACATCCGCCGCAGCGCCCTGACCATGGGAATTCCGCATTACACCACCATTGCGGGTGCCCGTGCCGCAACCTATGCCATTGCTGTCCTGAAAGAGGGCAATCTGGGCGTGGCACCGCTTCAGTCCTACTTCAAGGGCGAATTCTGAGGCATTCTCCCGTCCATGCCGGACATGGACGGGAGCCGATCAGCTTTGACAGAGCATCATCTGCATACGGGTCAGGAATGCCTCTCCCACTTGTGAGCCATTCCTTCCCTTTTTCACATTCCCACAGGGGCCGGCCTCTCAAAAAACGGGCTGACCTTGCAGAAAACCCCCTGAAATCCTATGTTGTCAGGCTGATTACCCAATTTCAGTCACGCTTTTTTCGAGGATTTCAGAGTGCAGAAGATCCCCATGACCGCAAAGGGACTACAGCGTCTCGAAGACGAGCTGCGTCGCCTCAAGAGCGAAGACCGGCCGGCTGTCATTCGTGCCATCGCCGAAGCCCGTGCCCATGGCGACCTGTCCGAAAACGCCGAATATCATGCCGCGCGCGACCGCCAGTCCTTTATCGAAGGCCGGGTGCTGGAACTGGAAGGCATTGTCTCTTCCGCGGAAGTGATTGATCCGTCCACCCTGACTGGCACGCGCGTCCGCTTTGGCGCACATGTCGAACTCGTGGACGAGGAAACGGACAAGGAAAACACCTATCAGATCGTCGGTGTGCATGAGGCGGATATCAAACAAGGCCTGATTTCCATTTCCTCCCCACTCGCCAAGGCACTGATCGGCAAGGATGTGGGAGACACCGTTTCCGTTCCCGCACCCGGCGGAGACCGGACCTATGAAATCCTGAAAGTCTCGTATCGCTGATGTCTGACGATCTGACGGTCACCAGTGTTCCTATCGTAACCCTTCAGGACATCGAGGAAGCGCATGAGCGTATTTCCACGACGGTGGTGCGTACTCCTACGGTTTCCTGCCCTGCCCTCTCCCGCCTGACGGGAGCGGATATTACGCTCAAGCTCGAAAACCTTCAGGCGATCGGCTCCTTCAAGGAGCGAGGTGCGGCCAACAAGATGGCCCTCCTTACGCCGGAAGAACGTGCCCGCGGCGTCATAACCGTCTCGGCCGGAAACCACGCGCAGGGTGTCGCCCGTCAGGCCAGTCTGCTTGGCATCAGTGCTACGATCGTCATGCCCCGCTTCACCCCGGCAACGAAGGTTGCTGCGACCGAGGCCTGGGGAGCGAATGTGGTCCTCGCAGGAGACGATTTCGCCCAGGCCTGTGAGGTAGCGGAAGATCTTCAAAAACAGGAAGGACGATGCCTCGTCCATCCTTTCAACGACCCCGCCGTTATCGCTGGACAGGGAACCGTTGCCCTCGAACTGCTTCAGGATGCGCCCGAAATCGATACGGTCGTCGTGCCCGTGGGCGGCGGAGGGCTGATTGGCGGCATTGCGACCGTCATGAGCGCACTCCGTCCCGATGTGGAAGTGATCGGCGTCCAGGTCGAGGCCTATGCCTCTCTGGCGGGCTTCCCGCAGGAGGATGGCCCCACCAGAGGCGGGGCCACCATTGCGGAAGGCATTGCCGTCACGAGACTGGGGGACCACTGCCTGAATGCCTTCCGGGGCAAAATCTCCCGTATTCTCGTGGTCAACGAGCTTCAGGTCGAGAGCGCCATCACCACGCTGGCGGAAAAGGCAAAGCAGGTCTGTGAAGGCGCGGGCGCAACAGGGCTGGCGGCCGTTCTAGCCAATCCTGACCTGTTCAAGGGACGGAAAATCGCGCTCCCCCTCTCCGGTGGCAACATCAATGCCCGCATTCTGGCCAACACGATCCTGCGTTCCCTGCTGCGTGATGGCCGGATCCTGCGCCTGATTTTCCAGATTCCGGATCGCCCCGGTACACTGGCCGATATTTCCGCCCGTATCGGTAGCTATGGCGGCAATATCATCGAGGTTTCGCATCACCGTTTGTTCGCCTCACCATCCGTTCAGACGGCAGAGCTTGTCGTCATGGTGGAAGCGCGCGATACCGCACATGCGCACCAGATCGAAACCGATCTCGCGCGTCATTACATCGTCCGGCGCGACTGATACGCTGGGCCATTCCTGCACGAAAAGTTAATTGCCCCTTGTTAGACACCCCCCTTCCTTTGCCCGGGAATGCAGGTGCTGCGGAAACGGATTCAGAGATCCCTGGCTTTTATGAGGCGGGCGCACCCTCAACGATGACAACATCATAAACGGCAGCATTACGCCGATGCTGGGCAACAGCCTGATAAGCCGGACTATCATACCAGGCCCGCGCCGCTTTCACATCAGGGAATTCGATGATGACAACCCCGTCCGGCTCCGTACCTTCAAGATTGACCTGATTGCCATAAACCGCAAGCAGCCGGGCAGAATGACCTTCGAATGTCTTGCCTACACCTTCCGTATAGGCCTTGAACTCGGCAGGATCAGTCAACTTGTGGCGCGTGAAAACAACATAGGCAGACATCGCTCTCTCCTTTTCCGAGGATGGGAACGGATACAGCGCCACAAAGATGAACCACCCGCACTACATAAGCGCGTGTGGTCCGGTCAGCGCGTTCCGAAAAGACGATCACCTGCATCACCGAGACCTGGCACGATATAACCATGTTCATCCAGGTGGCTATCGATCGAACAGGTCACGATCTGCACATCCGGATGACGTTCCCGCATATGCGCGATCCCCTCTGGCACAGCCAACAGACACGCGAAGACAGGGCTTTTCGCTCCTGCTTCCTTGACGCGCGTCAGTGCCGCCGCAGCGGAATGACCCGTCGCCAGCATGGGATCGAGAACGATACATGTCCGCCCGGGAACATCGCTGGGCATGTTGAAATAGTATTCGCTGACTTCCAGCGTTTCATGGTCCCGACGCAGGCCGATATGCCCCACGCGTGCGGAAGGAACAAGGTCCAGCATGCCGTCCAGCAATCCGTTTCCAGCGCGCAGGATGGACACGAAGCACAGCTTTTTGCCGTCCAGTTCCTCACCTTCCATTGGGCCACTCGGAGCTTCGATATGACGGGGCACGAGGGACAGGCCCCGTGTCGCCTCATAGGCCAGCAGCAGGCTGAGCTCACGTGTCAGCCGGCGGAACCCCGCCGTTGAGGTGTTGCGGTCCCGCAGCCGGGTCAGCTTGTGGCGTACCAGTGGATGGTCAAGAACAATAGGCGGCAACGCCTGACTCATGCTTTTTCTCCTGTGGCCGGGCGAAAATCGAGCGCCAGACCGTTCATGCAGTATCGTAAACCCGTTGGGGCGGTCCATCGGGAAAGACATGCCCCAGATGTCCCTTGCACCCGGCGCAATGCACCTCCGTCCGGGTCATGCCGAAACGATTGTCCTCGGTTGTTTCCACTCCTTGGTCAAGCGCTGCGAAAAAAGAAGGCCATCCGCTGCCGCTGTCATATTTCGTTTCGGACGAGAAAAGCGGGCGGCCACACCCCGCACAGGCATAAAGCCCCTGGCGCTTTTCATTGTTCAGCGGACTGGAACCCGCCTGTTCCGTACCATGCTCCCGCAGGATACGTCGCTGCTCTGGCGTCAGTCCGACCCCACATCCACCTCCGGTTCCATCCGCGGGGGTGCCACACCGTTCTGTCATTATCATTCTCCGGAAAAACAGGTTGGGTTCTGCCTGAAACATTCCCTCTTGCGGCGATATCTCCGGGAAAACGGACCAATGTCTTTTCCATGTCCCGCAGGGATATCAACGCAACTTCCCCAGATCAGGGTCGTTAGAGTGTCATAACCCATACGGGAGGACATCATCATGAGTTCCATGAAAGACAAGGTCAAAGGCACCGCAAATCAGGTCGCCGGCAAGGTCAAGGAAGAAGTGGGTCGTGCGACCGATAACGAGCGCCTCGAAGGTGAAGGCGTAGCCCAGAACATCAAGGGCAAGGCCCAAGAAACGAAGGGCGATGCCAAGGACACCGTCAAGCGGGGTATTGACAAGCTCTGACGGCTTTTCGCAGTCACGAAAAATCGCAACGCCCGCCCTTCCGGCGGGCGTTCGCTTTTGTGCGGAAAGATGGCATGCTGCCCGATATTTCTCCGTCCTTATTCTTTCGGGAGCATTGACCATGTCCGAACCTGCCACTTCCCCCCGTCGTCCTGTCATGCTGGTCATTCTCGACGGGTTCGGCTGGCGGGAGGATGAGTCCGACAATGCTGTCAGGCTCGCCCACACCCCCACGTTCGATGCGCTCTGGAATGGCAGTCCCCACGCTTTTCTGAAAACATCCGGTGAGGATGTCGGTCTCCCGGACGCACAGATGGGCAATTCCGAAGTTGGTCACCTGAATATCGGCGCCGGTCGTGTTGTCATGCAGGAACTGCCACGCATCTCCCGTAGTGCCCGGGATGGTTCGCTCGAAGAAAACCCGGCCCTGAAAGAATTCATCAGCGCCCTGAAAACATCAGGGGGAACCTGCCATCTGATGGGTCTCGTCTCTCCAGGTGGTGTCCATGCCCATCAGGACCATATCCTCGCTCTGGCAAAAATTTTGGACGCTGCTGGCGTGCCCGTTGCGCTGCACATCTTCAGCGATGGCCGCGATACGCCTCCACGTTCCGGTGAAGACTATATCGGTACCCTGCTGAAAGCCCTGCCGAAAGGCATTCAGGTCACCACGCTCAGCGGGCGATACTACGCCATGGACCGTGATCGCCGCTGGGAGCGTGTCGGTCTGGCCGTCAACGCCATCCGTGACGGTGAAGGCCGCCATGCCACAGATGCCCTGTCCGCCCTGAAAACCAGCTATGCCGAGGACAAGGGAGACGAGTTCGTCATTCCCACCGTTCTTGGTGATTACAAGGGCATGAAGGATGGAGACGGCATCCTGTCCTGTAATTTCCGGGCTGATCGCATCCGCCAGCTTCTGGACGTACTGGTTCTGCCTGATTTCGATGGTTATGACCGTGGTCGGATGGTAAAATTCGCGGCGGTCTGCGGAATGTCTCGTTATTCCGACCATCTGGCCCCCTATATGAGTGTGCTGTTCCCCAAGATCCCTCTTGAGGACCTATTGGGCGATGTCGTCTCGAAGGCAGGCAGGACACAGCTCCGGATGGCGGAGACGGAAAAATATCCGCACGTGACCTACTTTCTGAATGGTGGTCGCGAAGTGCAGTTCAAAGGAGAAGAGCGCATCCTCGTTCCTTCTCCGAAAGTGGCGACCTATGATCTCCAGCCCGAAATGTCAGCACCCGAACTGACAGATCGGGCCGTGGAAGCCATCGAGTCCGGTCGCTTTGACATGATCATCCTGAACTTCGCTAATCCTGACATGGTCGGGCATACCGGCTCCCTCCCCGCCGCCATCAAGGCCTGTGAAACAGTCGATACCGGGCTCGGGCGCATCAGCAATGCCCTCGCCAAAGCCAGTGGCGTACTGCTGGTTACGGCCGATCACGGCAATTGCGAAACCATGCGGGACCCGGAAACCGGAGGCGTTCACACCTCCCATACCCTGAATGTGGTGCCTGTCATCCTGGCCCATGCGGAAGGCTGGAAAATTCACGATGGCCGTCTGGCTGATCTGGCTCCGACCATTCTTGCTCTGATGGGGCTGAAGCAGCCTTCCGCCATGACAGGCGTGTCCCTGCTTGAAAGCGTCTGACCCTTTCCGGATCCTGCCTCTGGTTCTGGTTTTCTCGCCCGCGCTGGGAGCGCCGCACTCCCATCACCGCTCCCGTGCACAGGTGACCCGGCCGAGTGCTGGCGAAGAAGCGCTGGCACGCGCACGCGCCGCCCGAAAGGCGCTTCAGGCCCGGCAGACGCAGGAAGCCGCCACGCTCCGGGCCAGACAGGCCGCTTCCAATGAAGCCGAGCGTCGCGCGCGCGAAGCCAGTGCCCGCGCCGCAACACTTGGCGTACGGACCCAGACGGTCCAGACCGCCCTCCAGGACACGCAGGACAGGATCGCGGGTCTCACGGCCGAAATTGCGGCCCTGACAGCCAGACGGAATGCCGTCCGGCAGGATATTTCCCGACAGAACGCGGCTCTTCAGCCTCTGCTGCCCGTGGCTGTCCGCTTTTCCGTCACGCCCGATGCCGCCCTTCTGGCCGCCCCTTCCAGCGCAACCGACAGCGTGACGGCACTTTCGGTCATGAGAGGATTCTCCCGCCTGACCCAACGCCGCGCAGCGTCCCTTCAGGCCCGGGACGACGAACTCCGTCAACTCGAAGATACGCTGGGAAAGCGTCAGCAGGACCTTGACTCACTCCGTCAGGAGCAAGTTCAGGAACACGAACGGGACGCTGCACAGACGCGCATTGCCAGCCGCCACGCGGAGATGGATGACGCAACGGCACGGAAAGCGAAGCAGGCCGTGACCGAAGCCATGCGGGCAACAGCTGATCTCTCGGCGGAAATCGAAACCCTGTCCCGGCAGGAAGCCGCCGCCCGTGCGGCTCTTGAGGAAGAAGCCCGCACCCTTGTCCGCCGCCATCAGATCCGACAGGCGCAGCAGGCCCATTCTCAGGCGCAGGCCCTCTCGTCCGGTGGCACCGGCGTGTCCAGCGGTCATGGTCACGCGCCTGTATCCGGGCGCGTCATGGTCCGCTGGGGACAGGAAACGGAAGCCGGCCCTTCCACCGGTATTACCTATGCCGCCGCATCAGCCGCGGGCGTACAGGCCCCCTGCGCAGGCCGAGTCGAATTCTCCGGGCCATTCAGGTCCTTCGGCCAGATGCTGATCCTCGATTGCGGACACGATTACCGTTTCGTCCTTTCGGGTCTGGCCTCACTAGGTGTTTCCAGTGGACAGAACGTGAAAAAAGCGGCGACACTGGGCCAAATGCCCGCTTCGGACGGCCTTCTTTTCGTGCAGTTGCGCCATGGCGCGCAGGTCGTCAGCCCCGCCCCCTTTCTCTGAGCCGTTTTACGCTCGGGTCAGGACATTGTAGGATTGCATCTTAATCATTTGGCAACTCGGAATGGCCTAGTCTGCGCCTCAAGAGACGCCGGAAAACACGTCCCTTCGTTCCCGAGGATGGAGATCACATGAAGTTCCGCACTGGCCTGTTGCTGGGCACCGCCTTTCTGGCCGGACTGGCCGTCGGACCGGGCGCCCTGCGTCTTGCGGGTTCCGGCGACTTCCCCGGCGCTGCCATCGCCCGTGAAATTTCCCATGACAACAGCGCCGAAACCGTCCGTCTGCTGACGCTGCTTGGCACCGTCATAGATGTCGTGAAAGCCGAATACGTCCATCCTGTCTCTGACAAGGATCTGATCAACAACGCTTTGGACGGCATGGTGGGAAACCTCGATCCCCATTCATCCTACATGACCGCCGCTCAGTTCCATGACATGCAGACGGAAATTTCCGGCAAATTCGGTGGTCTCGGTCTTCAGGTCCAGGCTGAATCCGGCCACGTTCGCGTCGTGTCCCCGATTGACGGCACACCGGCAGCCCGTGCAGGCATCCAGCCAGGCGATTTCATCACCATGGTGGATCACAAGAGCCTCGACGGCATGACGCTGGACGCAGCCGTCCGTAAGATGCGCGGTGATCCGGGAACGAAGATCAGCCTCACCGTCATCCGTCCCAAGACAGGCAAGACCATGACGTTCGACATGGTCCGCGAGATCGTACACGTGCAGATCGTGAAATCCGCCCTGTATGGCAGCGCAGGCTATATCCGTCTGACGGAATTTGATGACGCCCTTGAAAGCGACATGCACGCTGCCTTTACCAAGCTGAAAGCCCAGGCCGCCAAGGCGCCCGGCGGCAAGCTGACGGGCCTTATCATCGACCTGCGCTCCAATCCCGGTGGCAAACTGGATCAGGCCGTTGCCGTTTCCGATGATTTCATCAAGGAAGGAGAAATCGTCTCCATCCGTGGGCGCCATCCGGAAAACAACCAGCGCTGGGATGCCCGCGGAACGGACATCACGAATGGCCTGCCCATCGTCGTCCTGACCAATGGCGGATCGGCCTCGGCCAGTGAGATTGTGGCAGGGGCGCTCAAGGATCATCACCGCGCGATCATTCTGGGTGAAAAGACATTCGGCAAAGGCTCGGTGCAGACCCTGATTCCGATTGGGGATCAGGGAGCCGTCCGACTGACGACGGCGCGGTATTACACACCGTCCGGCCGTTCCATCCAAGGGCTTGGTATCACGCCCGACATTCCCGTGGCGGAAACCAAGGATGACGACGCCTACGGTTACCGCGAAGCCGACCTGTCCCATATCCTGACCAATGTGGGTGGCAACCGTACGGCCGAGGCACCCAGAACTGACCTGCCTGACATTGCGAAATCCATTCCCAAGATGCCGCCGGCGAACTGGCCTGCCTTTGATCTGACCAAACCGGCAACGGACTTCCAGCTGCAACAGGGTCTCAAGGTCGTAAACGCCATGGCTGGCGTGGCCAACAACACCCCCGCCACAGCTCAGGCGACAGAAGTCAAGGCCAGTGCGCCGGCCACAAAACCGGCAACCCAGCCTCACTGAGACAGGAAAAGGACGCCCTGGACTTGCCGCATTCTTCCGCCTCATTCCGTCCTGGGATATGGCGCCGTCTTCCTCTGATTGGACGCCTTCTGGTGATGTTCTGGGGCCTCGTCCTTGCAGGAAGCGCTGCGGCAACGGCGTTCTTCCTCCATCATGACGATACGCCTGCCTTTGCATTGCCGGATGTCTCAACCCGCGCCGGGAAAGCCACTCCGGCAACTATCATGACAGCGGGCAAGGCACCGTCAGCCATTGCTCCGTCCTTACCCGCCCCTCCTACCGATCTCCCTCCGGCGGCACGGATGGCGCAGACATCATCGCCTTCTCCGGATGTTCAGCCAGTCTCGCAGACGTCATTTCCCTCTCCGACCGCTCCTGCATCCTCAGAGCCTCCCCACGGGACAGAAGTATCCATACCAGACGTGCAGGCTGTCCTGGCCAGTGGGAAAAGTGCATTAGGCATTGTCCTGCAGGGCTTCGGATATTCCGACGCGCTAACATACGAAGTCCTCGCGCGCATTCCGTCTGCCGTTGGTGTCGGCGTGTCACCTTATGTGAGCAACATCCAGGACGTCATGGCCCGCGCCAAAACCGCTCATCATGAGATCTATGTCACGCTCCCCATGCAGGGCGCCCATCCCGAACATATGGACGAAGGGCCGCATGCCCTAGGTTATGGCAACACGGAAGCCAATGACCGCCGGGAACTGGAGTGGTGCCTGACGCGCGCTTCCGGCGCGACAGGACTGACGGACGCTTCGGAGAACGGTGACGATCAGGCCGGGGGCGGATATGCCACATCCCCCGAATTTCAGCCCATCGCAGACGTCATCGCGAACCGGAATCTCCTGTATCTGGCAGGTTCGGCCACGGATGATCGGCGGACCCAAGGCATGACGGCCACGGCATGGATCAATGGAGACACGGACGCGAACACGCTGGACCAGCAATTCGCAGCAGTGCTTCCCTCTCCGGGGAAACCGGCGAGAATTCTTGTCATGCTCGGTCCACTGACACCTGTTGCAATCGACCGCCTCAGTCACTGGCTGCGAGGACCGGCCGCACAGTCTTTCGTACTGCTTCCTCCATCCGCTTTTGCGGATCATGGCAACACCGACGGTCAGACCGCAGATCTGAGCGCCCGCAAGACACAGGTGCCCTTGTGAAAGATTTTTCTCATCTTCTCTATCGCCCCAATGTCGGCCTAGCGCTGTTCAACCCGGATGGACATCTCTTCATTGCCCGACGAGCCGATCTTCCGGGAAATATCTGGCAGTGCCCACAGGGTGGCATTGATGATGGAGAAACGCCGCAACAGGCCGCTTTCCGGGAAATGGAAGAAGAAATCGGAACGCGACGGGCCACCCTGCTTGGGGAACGGGAAGGCTGGATCAATTACGATCTTCCTGCCCCTCTCATCGGGCGCGCACTGGGCGGCAGGTTCCGGGGCCAGACACAGAAATGGTTCATTCTCGGCCTTGACGGTCAGGACAGCGAGATCCGGCTCGACCTGCACACACCCGCAGAATTCAACGCTTGGGAATGGGTCGAACCGACGGAACTGCTGAACCGTGATCTGGGGTTCAAGCGTCCCCTTTACGAAACGCTCCTACCTGACCTGACGGCCATCTATCAGGCCGCTTCCAGCGATTGGTTGCGCACCAGACGGGCATAAAGCCCGTTCTTTCGCAGCAGCTCGACATGGGTACCGCACTCAACGGCGCGACCGTCATTCATCACCACAATAACATCCGCCGCCTGCACCGTTGAAAGACGGTGCGCAACAATAACCGTCGTCCGTCCGGCCCGCAGATTGGCCAATGCGCCCTGCACCCGGGATTCGCTTTCGGAATCCAGCGCGCTTGTTGCTTCATCCAGTAGGAGAATCCGTGGATCACGCAGAAGCGCCCGTGCCAGAGCCACACGCTGCCGCTGTCCGCCGGAGAGACGACGCCCGCCAGGTCCGACCCGCGTTTCCAGTCCGTGTGGCAGATTCCCTACGAAATCCATGGCAGCCATGTCACAGGCTTTCTCGACCTCCTCACGAGAGGCCGAAGGAAGACCGATCCAGATATTCTCGATCAGAGACATATCAAAAAGGGTGGTATCCTGACTGACATAAGCGATGGAATCCCGAAGTGACCCCAGGGTCAGCTGTCGCAGATCCACCCCTTCCAGAAGAATGCGCCCCTCACTGACATCATGGAGCCGGGGAATGAGTGACAGGGCCGTGGACTTGCCCGCGCCGCTCGGTCCTACCAGCGCAACCGTCTGTCCTGGACGGACATCCAGAGACAGGTCTTCAAGACCCATACGCCCGTCTTCGTAGCGATAGGCCACATGTTCGAACGTCAGGTGACCATGTCCGGGCGGCAACGGGCGGGCGTCGCGCCGCTCCGTCACCGCAGGGGGTTCGTCAATAACAGTAAAGACACGCGCCAGTCCGGCCAGACCTTCCTGAAGGGCGGTATTCAGGGAACCAAGAGCCCGAATCGGACGAGCCGCCGTTAGAAGAGCAGCAATGAAGGCTGTGAAATCCCCCAGCGTTGCGCCCCCCATCGATGCACGCCAGCCGGCAAAACCGAGGACACCGGCAACCGCCGCTCCGCCCAGCACTTCCAGAACCGGGTCCACGCGCGCACGTCCCGTGGCGATCCGTAGAAAGGCGTCATGCAGCAGATCCAGCGAGTCATCCACACGCTCGCTTTCAAGCTCTTCCATCCGGTAGATGCGGACCTGCCGCGCCAATGCAAAACTTTCATTTAGAAGGGCGGATGTCTCGCCGATCTGTTCCTGCATACCACCGGATGCCCGGCGAACGCGCTTGCCCAGCTTCTGGATAGGGACAACTGCGATTGGATACAGAACAAGGGCAATCAGGCTCAGTTCCCAGTCCGTCACGATCATCGAAATCACTAGTCCAACAACTGTAATGGCGTCGCCCAGTGCGTTGACCACCCGGATCATGGCCTCCCGTATGGACACCGCATCCGTCGTGAAACGGGCCGCCCACTGGGCCGGAGCTTCCTGCTCGATCCGCGAAATATCGGACTGGAGAGCATGACTGAACATCTTCGACTGAAGACCGCGGATGACATTCAGGACCAGCCCCTGAACCGCAATGGTCTGCCCATACTGCGCGGCAGCCTTGAGGCCCGTTACAATCACCACGAGAGCCGGCACCTGATAGAGAATGCGGGGATCATGCGACGAGAACAGGTCCACAGCCCGCTTGATGACAGCGGGGTAAAGAGCGGTCAGGGCCGCCATGATCACCGTCAGGACAATCACCGAAACAATGCGCCCCACATGCTGGCGCATCTCCTCGCGCCAGATGCGTTTCACAAGAGTTCGGCTATCGGTGTCCAGGGCTGTCGTTTTGCTCATGCGGCGGGTTTAGCAGGAGTAGGCAAAAGGACGAAACCGGTCCGTCATCCATGCCGGGCGAGATAGCCGATACAGGCCTCCCGATCCGGGCGGCATCCCTGTTCCAGCCACCAGGTCCGTCCTTTTTTCAGCCAGTCTCCCATCGCCGGCCCGGGCCTCAGACCTTGCGCCAGCGCATCCTGGCCCGAAAGCGGGAAATCAGGCCGTGGCATCCTGCGCAGCCGGAGACGCAGCCGGTCCCAGTCCACATCCGGCCTAGCGACAGCCTGCGCCTGTGCAAGCCAGCTTCGATCAATGAGTTTCGCATGCGTCTGAACGGCCAGCGTCCGGCGCAGGTCATCATCCGTCAGGGCAGGATGAAGAACGGGAGTATCCTGGGAAAAAACCGCCAGCCGGTTCCGATCTGCCTTCGAAAGCTTCAGCCGCTCCCCTGCAACACGACTACATGAAGTGCATAGCGCGAACAGCCGCATGAGAGGATCAACAGGCGCATTACAGGCCAGCAACCGCACCAAAGACGAACGATCCGGCTGCGGAAGCAGAGCCTGCAACAGTCCGACCGCCTCCATGCCGGCCAGGGTTTCCAGCAAACGGGGACCCGCAAGAATTTTCAGTATTTCCTGGGCAACCCGCTCTGCGGACAGGGCCCGAACCAGATCAAGGCTTGCAGAGATGGCTGCACAGGCTTCCGGGTCCGGTACTCCCTGCCCGTATCGCGCATCAAAGCGAAAAAACCTTAGCGCCCGGAGCGCATCCTCGCGCACACGCTGCGCGGGCATGCCCACGAAACGGACGCGATGCGCCTTCAGATCTTCCATACCATGAAAATAGTCGTGCAGGACGTCATGCCGGTCCAGAGACATGGCATTGATCGTGAAATCGCGGCGGGCCGCATCCTCTTCCCAGTTCCCTGTCCATGCCACAACGGCATGACGGCCATCCGTCTCCTCGTCACGACGCAGGGTCGTGATTTCGTATGGGACATGACTGATCAGGGCCGTCACCGTTCCATGATCCATACCGGTAGGAATGACACGGATACCAGCGGCTTCAAGCAGTTCCTGCACGCGCTCCGGAGGTTCTGGCGTCGCCAGATCCAGATCGTTCAACGGCACATGCCGCAGCAGATCCCGGACCGAACCGCCAACAAGCCGCGCTTCAGGCAGAATGGTCCATATCCTGTCCAACCCACTCCGATCGCCAAGTTGTCGCAGCAGACCAGCCGCCTTTCCGCTCATGGCAGACGGGAAAGCGGGAAAAAGCAGTCCTGACTCCACACACCCAGACAGGCCCTCCCCGCGCTTTGACCGGGAACCGCAAGGGCAGCGAGCTCATAATAAACGGCGCGTGTCAGACGGGCGCGGATCGGGAAAGCTCCCTGTCCGTTCCGGAGAAAGATGTAGGGGATGGCAGCACAATCCTCATCGGCAGGACGATCCCAGTCACACTCCAAGGGATGATCGGCTCCGATACAGACCAGTTCGTCCATGTTGGTGCGAAAGCAGAGATTCTGGTGCCGGCCGCAGGTTCCGCGGAAATCCAGCTCGACCGCCGTGAAAGGTGCGTCCTCCACCTGGATGATTCCACGTTCCATGGGAGTCTGGAGCCAATACTGGCCTGCTGGATCCCGGGTCAGCATGGACGAGAACAGGCAGAGCATCGCTTTGCGGCGGATGGGCGAGCCACGATACAGCCAGGTTCCGTCCCGCCGGATCAGAAAAGGCAGCAGCCTTGGACCGGCCGACGCCGTCGTGGAAGACATCGAACATTCCGGAATGGGGAAAACGTCGGATCGGACTGGACCCGGGCACTCATGATCGCTCAATTTTCCCTCCGACTGGATTAAAAAACTCTCTTCTCACACCAAGTTGGGTGCAATCGAGCCTTGATGAAACCCCCACACCTGTCAGACTGGTGTCATGAGCGAGCAGCAATTTTCTTCCGGCGTTTCCGCCGGCACCCTGCAGGGCGAAGCGGACGTGGCTGAAGCCGATCGTCTCGCCCCGGTTCTCCGTCAGGTCCGTCAGGCCACAGGCGGCATTGTGCTGGGACAGGATAGCGTCATCGAACAGATCCTCGTCACCATCCTGGCGGGCGGTCACGCGCTTCTGATCGGCGCACCCGGTCTTGGCAAGACGCTTCTGGTCAATACGGTGTCCCATGTGCTGGGACTGGATGCCACCCGCATCCAGTTCACGCCGGATCTGATGCCGTCCGACATTACCGGTGCGGAAATCCTCGACCAGGATGCGAACGGCCACCGCGCTTTCCGCTTCCTTCCGGGACCGATCTTCGGACAGCTTGTCTTGGCCGACGAGATTAACCGCGCCAGCCCGCGCACACAGTCTGCCCTGCTTCAGGCCATGGCGGAACATCGCGTGACGCAGGGCGGGAAGGACTATGCCCTGCCCCGGCCATTCCATGTGCTGGCCACACAGAACCCGATCGAGCAGGAAGGAACCTATCCTCTGCCCGAAGCGCAGCTCGACCGTTTCATGCTGGGCATCAACCTGCACTTCCCCGACCGGCAGGCAGAACGGCAGATGCTGCTCCAGACCACAGGCGCCACAACGGCCCAGGCGCCTGTCCTGATGGATGCGGCTTCCCTTCTGTCGGCGCAGGCGCTCGTCCGCCGGCTGCCAGTAGGAGACCAGATCGTGGATGCCATTCTGACCTTGACCCGTTCCCTGCGCCCGGATGATCCAACCGCTCCAGCGGAAGTCCGCGAGGCTATTGCCTATGGCCCCGGGCCGCGTGCGGCACAGGCCCTGATGATCGCAACCCGTGCCCGTGCCCTGCTGGATGGCAGGCTTGTGCCCAGCCTTGATGACATCGCCGCTCTGGCGGAGCCTGTCCTCGCACACCGGATCGGGCTTGGATTCGGCGCGCGTGCGTCCGGGACGGACAGCACAACGCTGACCCGCAGACAGGTCCAGACGATCCTCTGAACGCCGTGAAAAGCCCGACTGAAACGCTTCGCGGACTGTTCTCCCGCCGGAACAGGACCGCGGCCCCGTCCGTGACCGCTCCGGCCGAGGCGCTGCCCCTTCCCGCGCTGGTCCTGCATGCGGAACGGATTGCCTCCAGCCTGTATGCTGGTGTCCATGGCCGTCGCCGGACTGGTAGCGGTGAGGATTTCTGGCAGTTCCGCCCCTATCATCCTGGAGAACCGGCCACTGCCATCGACTGGCGCCAGTCCGCCCGCTCCCCGATGGAAAACACGTTCTGGGTACGGGAAAGGGAGCGCGAAAACGCCCAGTCCCTGATGCTGTGGTGCGATCCCTCCGCCTCCATGGAGTGGCGCTCATCCAATGCGCTTCCCACCAAGGAAGAACGCGCGCGTCTGTGTACGCTTGCCCTGGCCGCGGCGGCCCTGCGCGGCGGAGAGCGTGTCGGCCTGCTGACAGGGCCGGAAACCGGACGCGCCTTCGCGGGACGGCAGGTTCTCCCCCGGCTGGCAGAAGCCCTGCTGCATCCCCGCGAAAACGAGCCCGATCTGCCGCCCGTCGCTCTCATACCGACCCGGGCCGATCTGGTCGTGGTCAGCGATTTCCTGTGGGAAGAAGACCGAATCGACGCTTTCCTGCGAGACTGCTCCCGCCATCCCGTCCGCACGCATCTTCTCTGCATCCTTGATCCGGAAGAACGCAGCTTGCATCAGGCCGGACGCATCCGCTTCGAGGGACTGGAAGGTGGCGTGCTGACCCTCTCCGCCATGGAAAGCCTCGATCAGGCCTACGATCAGGCCATGACGGCCCATCTGGATGCCCTTACCCGGAGCGCAGCATCTCTGCATGTGGACTGCATTCTCCACAATACGTCCCATGATCCCCTTCCAGCATTGCTGGCCCTGCATATGGCGATGGGAGCAGGCCGATGATCCTGCTGTCTCCTCTCCTCCTGCTCGGCCTTCTGGCGCTTCCCGCCCTCTGGTGGCTGGTCCGCGCCACACCGCCCGCTCCACGGGAACGCGCCTTTCCCTCACTGCTGATCCTCAACCGGCTGCGGTCCGTGCGAGAAGACGCCGCGCGCTCCCCGCTCTGGCTCCTGCTGCTGCGCCTGGCGGCCGTCGCGCTCGTAATCCTGGGATTGGCCCGTCCTGTCCTGATCCCGCACGATAACGGACAGGAATCCGCTCCGCTAACGCTGGTTCTTGACGATGGCTGGGCAAGTATCCCCCACTGGAACGAACGGATCGCCGCGGCGCTGGCCCTCGGTGAAGACACCCTTCGGCGTGGTCATGCCGTGACCCTTGTTCATACTGCGCGTGGCCCGGACGGCGCCCTTGAAGAACCGTTCACGACCCGTGATGCTCATGCCTTGTCAGAACATCTTTCCCGTCTCCGCCCCCAGCCCTGGCCAGTTGATCGTCGGGCACTGACGAAACTCCTGCATCATCAGGACCTGTCCGGACAACGGATTCTTCTCCTGTCCGATGGATTGGCAACCAGAGAGGATGCCGAACTGAGGGCCGCTTTCACCCGCGCCCGCTCCGTGCAGGACATGCGCTGGAACATCTGCGATGTTCTTCGCCTGTCGACCATCCGGAAGCCGGACGGCGCACTGCATGCCCGCGTGGAGGGTCTGTCTTGCCCGTCCCGCACACTGACGCTGCATGCCGTCTCCGCCAGTGGCGGCACGCTGGCGACCTATCCACTGAAGGTGGGACAGGATCAGGCTCTGTCGCTGCCCGCCATGCTGCGCAACCAGCTGGACCGGCTGACGATTGAAGGCGTGCACGGTCCCGCCGGCCTGCACCTGATGGGGCAGGCTGACCGTCGCCGGCCCGTCGGCCTGCTTCAGACACCCGGCGACACAACCCCTCTCATCGGGTCCGCCTTCTTTCTCGACCGCGCTCTCCAGACCCTGTCAGACCTGCATTCCGGCGATGCATCTGCGCTGCTCTCTTCACCGCTTTCCGTCCTGATCGCCACAGATGGCGCACTGTCCGGCGAACAGACTCGCAGCCGTGTCCTGAACTGGGTCCGTCACGGTGGGATGCTGGTCCGTTTCGCAGGGCCGGGCCTTGCAGCCGAGCAGGCGCCGGACCAGAACACGCCTCCCGACGGGAGGCCGGATCCGCTTCTGCCGGTTCCGCTCATGAGTGGAATGCGTCAGTTGGGTGGTCCCATGTCCTGGGGTAAGCCGCAGGCCCTTGATGCTTTCCCTGACAGCTCTCCTTTTGCCGATCTCTCGATTCCCGCCGATGTGACCGTCTCCCGTCAGGTTCTGGCTCGCCCGGAAACCGGCCTGTCCGACCATGTCTGGGCCGCCTTGGCGGATGGAACCCCTCTCGTGACAGCCCGCAGCGAAGGAAGCGGCGAGATCGTACTGTTCCACGTCACGGCTTCACCAGACTGGTCGAATCTGCCGCTTTCAGGCCTCTTTCCCCAGATGCTGGAACGGCTGATTGAGCGTTCCGCCGGTGTGGCCGGTGGTGGCCCGGCGGAGCTGGCACCATGGCGCATCGCGGCAAGTGACGGCGGCCTTGTCATGCCCCCGCCCGCGGCCCGCTCCCTGCGTGTGGATGCGCTGGGCCATACGCCTGTCAGCGTGACCCATCCGGCAGGTCTTTACGGCCCGGCACATGGCACCCATGCGCTCAATCTTTCCGATGATGCCATGCCGCTTGAGGAAGAACCTCTGCTCGGAACGGCCCTGACACCGAACGGAGCCCATCCCGACCGTCCCATCGGCCCATGGCTTCTGGTGGCAGGGCTGGCGATACTGATGCTCGATTTTCTTCTTTCCCTGCGACGGCGTGGCCTTCTGGGCGTTATCATGATGCTTGGCGTCACGTCATCCGGACTTCGGGCGCAGACCACGCTGCCCCCCTTGCCGGCCAAGGTTCCCCAGGCCGCACTGGAGACACGTCTGGCCTATGTCCTGACAGGCCATGAGGATGTAGATGCGGTTTCCCGGGAAGGGCTTCAGGGCCTGTCCGATTACACGACAGCCCGTAGTTCCGCCACGCTCGGCCATCCAGACGGCGTCGTGCCGGGTCATGATGATCTGGCGTTCTATCCGCTGCTGTACTGGCCCATCACGGCCGACGCACAACCTGACGCCGCCCGCACGAAAGCCCTGAACAGCTTCATGGAACACGGCGGCATCCTCCTGATCGATGAGGAAGGCGCCGGAACAGACATGGATTCCGGATCAGGGGGAGCCGCCGTCCGGGCAGCCCTGAAGCGCGTCACGGATGGCCTTGTCGTGCCACCGCTCGCCACCCTGACCGACAGGCATGTCCTGGGGCACACGTTCTACCTTCTGCATGACGGCTTTCCAGGCCGCATCGCAGGCCAGCCCGTCTATGTCGCCCGAAACGGTGATGAAGCAAATGACGATGTCAGCCCCGTCATCATCGGCAATGGAGACTGGAACCATGCCTGGGCCGTGGATGCCTCCGGGAACCATCCCTATGCCGTCCTGCCCGGCGGCGAGGACCAGCGCACGCAGGCTTACCGCTTCGGGGTGAACATGGTGCTCTACGCCCTGACCGGAAACTACAAGAGCGACCAGGCCCATTACCCGGAAATGCTCCGCCGCCTTGGCGGGGCGGCTCCGACCGGAAACATGCCCGATGGCACTATGGATGAGGAGGACGCGCCATGAGGTTCGATCTCGCTCCCATGCTGCCACTCTGGGTTCTCGGCAGCATTGCAGTCCTTGTCATCATTGGCGCCCTTTATGGCGCAGTCCGTGGGGCACGTGGGCTGATCTGGCGGGCACTGGCCGTACTGGTTCTTCTGGGCTGGCTGGCCGGGCCGCGCTCCCTTCATCCTGTCCTGAAACCCGTCCCGCAGGATGCGCTCCTGCTCGTGGACCGTTCCGGCTCCATGCAGGTCGGCGCCCGCACTGGCATTGCCGACCGGACGGCCGATCACCTGATGCAGGAAGCCGCCCATCTTCCGGGCCTGACCCTGCACCGCGTCGATGTGACCGGCACTGGTCACGGCACACGCCTGTTCAGTGCCCTGGATCAGGCTGATCTTCCACAGGGACGTTTTGCGGGAGCCATTCTCGTGACGGATGGCATGGATCATGACGTTCCTGCCCGTCTGCCCACCCGTTTTCAGGATGCAGGACACCAGATATTACCTCTCCACCTTCTCCTGACCGCCCATGGAGAAGAAAAGGACCGCCATCTCCGCATCCTCAGCACACCGCCTTATGCCATCGTGGGACAGAACGCGACGATCCGCGTTCAGATCGATGACCTTGGCGCCACTGGCGCTTCAGAAGCGACCCTTACCGTCTGCTCCGGTGACGCACCTCCAGCCACGAGAACGGTCCGCACCGGTGAGCCACAGGACATCACGGTGGCGGTCCAGCACCCGGGCGAAACCCTTGTGGGCCTCTCTGTTTCATCGCTTGCGGGAGAAGCCTCCACGACCAACAACAGCGATGTCGTGCGCATCCGGGGAGTACGCGACCGCCTTCGGGTTCTGCTGGTTTCCGGCGTACCCAATCAGGGAGAGCGCGTCTGGCGCCGTCTTCTGAAGGCAGATCCTTCCGTTGATCTAGTTCACTTCACCATCCTGCGCTCCCCCAATACCGATGACGGCACGCCCCTCTCCGATCTGGCGCTAATTCCCTTTCCGATCCGGGAACTGTTCCAAGAAAAGATTCGCAGTTTCGACCTCATCATTCTGGATGGTTTCCGCAACAGCAACATCCTGCCGGAAGAATACCTGACCAACATCGCCGATTATGTCCGCAACGGTGGCGGCCTGCTGGTGACGGGTGGGCCGGAATTCCTGCAGGACGGCTCCCTTCAGGATACCACCCTGGCCCAGGTCTTTCCCGCGCATGTCCCACCGGGCGGCATCACGGTCCAGCCCTTCCGCCCCACCCTCACCGAACTGGGGAAGACCCACCCCGTCACGGCTGGCCTGAACCCGGACTGGGGACCATGGTACCGTGCCCTGCGCTCTGATACCTCCCATGGCGAGGATCTGATGCACGGACCAGATGGCTCTCCGCTCCTGCTTCTGGACCATGTCAGTCAGGGCCGCGTCGCGATGCTGCTCTCAGATCAGCTCTGGCTCTGGTCCCGCGGAGAAGGCGGTGGCGGTCCGCAAGCCGAACTCCTGCGCCGCCTCTCCCACTGGCTGATGAAAGAGCCGGACCTTGAGGAAAACCGCCTGACCGCCCGGATCGAGAACGGTGAACTCCTCGTTGAACGCCATGCCGCAGGGCAGACCGTCTCGCCCCAAGCCTTCGTGACAGCCCCCGATGGACAGAAACATCCGGTTTCCATGACCGGTGGCAAGGGTCTGTGGCACGGGAGCCTCCATGCAGGTGCACCGGGTATCTGGACGGTCCGTCAGGATGATCTCATTGCCTTCGCCAGTCCTGTGACCCATGATCCGCTGGAGCAGCAGGATCTGCGCGCAACCGCCACGGTCATGGGCGGCCTGAGCCATCTTTCAGGTGGTGGAACGGACTGGGTTGCGGATGGTGTGCCTCACCTGCGGCAGGTTTCAGCCGGACAGGCAATGGTCGGATCAGACTGGATCGGTCTGCCCGTCAGCACGGCACCGGTTTCAGGAGAAACACGCACACGGGATCTTTTCCCTGGAGCAGCGGCTCTTGTACTGGCGATGATTTTTCTTGCGTTCGGGTGGTGGCGTGAAGGACGCTGAATAAAGATCGTGACAACTTGCGGAAGGCGCGTCATGAGACTCGCCGAACCCTATGGATCGCAGTATATTGATGCCTATGCGACTGCTTTTGAACCTGCCCCGTTTCCTGCTGATTGCGGCGATAGCAACTACGCCGCTCATTCTTGTGCCCTTGCATCACGCCCACGCCCAGACGGCGGACGAGGCTGAGGCCGAACAGGAAGCCGAGGAAAATCAGAAAAAAGCCGAAGCCCGCAAGGCTGCCAAGCGCGCGGCCCCACCTTCGGCTCTGCCAGGTGCGGAAGGCAGCGACGATGACATGGGCCATGCCCGTGTGGACGTGAATCCGACGACCGCGCTTTTCGATGCGATCAACCGTGGTTCACTGAACGCCGCAAAGGAAGCCCTGAACCGTGGCGCTGACATGAGTGCCCATAACGTTCTGGATCAGACCCCGCTGGACATGGCCATTGATCTCAACCGCAACGAGATCATGTTCCTTCTGCTATCCATGCGGACCTACAATCCGGACGGACGCATCGAAAACAGCGTGAGCGACAGTGGCATAGACACGAAAGGCGGCAGCGGCCATCTGACCATTGGCGGGAAAGCAGCCACGACTGAACGTCCTGTGGCAAAAGCCGCCTCACCGCGCTTCGATACGCATGGCGGCACACCGGACCCGTCCATCGGTTTCCTAGGATTTGCGGGGCGTTGAGGCTTCTGGACTGAACGGGGGCCGATAAAAAAACACGGAGCGAGCCTGTTCTGCCCCGTGTCCCTGGAAAACCTGTTATCCGACGTTTCGCAGCGCCTGATTTTCCTGACGCAGGATATCAAGCTGTACGAACTGTCCGTCCCGTTCGAAATACCAGAATGTCCAGCCATTGCAGGATGGGGCATTGGTCAGTGCCGCACCCAGCTTGTGAATTGACCCCCGCTGCTTTCCGGAAACCAGTGTTCCATCAGGCGCCACTGTCGCCTTCAATCTTTTCTGCCGGTCATACAGGATGGTTCCGGCGGGAAGCGCTCCGGTTTCAACGAAACTTCCGAACGGAATACGAGGCATTTCCCGCTTTGCGGGCGTGATGGCCAACTGATCAGCCGGCAGGCGCTCCTCACGCTCCACCCGCTCCCGCGCAGCCTTGACGTAATCAGGGTGCCGCTCGATAGCGATGTAATGCCGCCCGAGACGCTTGGCGACGGCCGGCGTCGTGCCGCTGCCACAGAAAGGGTCGAGGACCACGTCTTCCGCATTGGTTGAAGCGACAATTACCCGATGCAACAGACTTTCCGGCTTCTGCGTCGGGTGCAGCTTGAGGCCATGTTCGTTTTTGAGTCGCTCATTGCCTGTGCAGAGCGGCAGATACCAGTCGGAGCGCATCTGCAGGTCATCATTCAGGGCTTTCATGGCCTGATAATTGAACCGATAGCGGCTTTGTGGACTTCTGGCCGCCCAGATCAGGGTTTCATGGGCGTTGGTAAAGCGGCGCCCCCGGAAATTCGGCATCGGGTTGGACTTGCGCCAGACAATGTCATTCAGGATCCAGAAGCCGAGATCCTGGAGAATGGCGCCCAGGCGGAACACATTATGATAGGAGCCGATTACCCAGATCGTCCCGTCCTTGTGCAGGATGCGGCGCGCTTCGCTCAGCCATTCGCGCGTGAAATTGTCATAGGTGGCGTAATCGTCAAACTTGTCCCAGGCATCATCAACACCATCGACAACCGTTTCATCCGGACGCCGCAATTCCCCTCGGAGTTGCAGATTATACGGTGGATCGGCGAAGATGCAGTCCACGCTGCCATCCGCCAGTGTCCTCATGGTTTCGATACATTCGCCACGCAGAATCTGGTCTAGGGGAATTTCACCGGTCATGCTGCGTGCACCTCTGCTTCAATCATGTTTCGGATGGGCGCAAATCCGCGCCTGTGATGAGGGGTTACACCCCGGCTCTTCAGGCCTTGCATATGCGCTGCCGTGCCGTAACCGGCATTGCGTTCCCAGCCATAGGCATCGTGACGGGTGGCAAGCCGTGACATGAGCCTGTCCCGGGTTACCTTGGCGATAATGGATGCCGCGGCGATGGACAAGCTGATCCCGTCTCCGCCAATAACCATTCTGAGAGGGCAATCCAGTTTCGGGGCGTGCTTTCCGTCCACCAGGGCGAGATCAGGCCTGGCACCAAGACGATCTAGCGCCCGTCGCATGGCCAGATGGCAGGCCTGCGCAATATTGATCCGCTCGATTTCAGTCACGGATGCCGCTCCAAGGCCAATCAGTACATCCGGCTCTTCCATCAGGGCGACGTAAGCGGCGAGGCGTCGCTTTGCGCTCAGTTTCTTGGAATCATCCAGAAGGTCCGAAATGGCATCGGAAGGGACGCGACGGAATGCCACGGCAGCGGCTACAACCGGACCAGCCAGAGGACCTCGCCCTACTTCGTCGATCCCGACGACCAGCCCGCCATGAGCGGTTTCAAGGGCATAATCTGGCATTCTTTGTCTGCTCCCCGGCCGATCTGGCTCATCACGTGATCTCCGAATCGGTTTTGAATCATGGCGACTCGTAAGGGAAGCCCAAAAATTACTTCTGATCGAGATTACACTGTCAAGTGTGATCTCGAAGACTCGTTCTTACAGACTATTACAACTCTTCGCGCTGCTCATCCGCCCCCGAAGCCGGATGTGAAGAGACCTGCTTATGTTGCAGAATCTGAATATTTTTTTGAATCTGTGGCCATTGCTGGATGTTTTCAGCCACGTTGAAAGTCAGCATCATCACGCTCACCAGAAACAGCGTCGTGCCACTTCGTACGATGCGCCGGCGTTTCCAGAAATAACCCGGCAGGAAAAGCCACCACCAGAAGCCCGGAGGCTTGGCCCCGCTTTCCCTGATCGCGTTCCGATCCAGCATGAAGGCCGTCAGGAATAGGACAAGCGACATCAGCCCCACGAGTGAAAGCGTATTGAGACGCTGAATATCCGCTACATGTCGCCAGTTGAGGATCAGGAGTGTTGCCCGCTGCATCAGCCAGGGACCAACCAGCACAACCCACGCCCAGTGTTCCGGTATCCCGGCTGAAAAGCGCAGCAGCCCCGTCAACGGAGACACCAGCCCCGAACCGGCTGCCGGCCGCCATGACGATCCGAAGGACGCCGTCCAGACGAGCGTCTCCGGTCGGATCCGCTGCTGCATGATCAGGCGCAGCATTTCCTCCCGGGATACCGGGCCGATCTGCTGGCCGTTGTTCTCGTAGAACCATTCCATACGAAAAAAGCCTCCCGGAGTGTTCCGGGAGGCTTCTAGCATAAAGAGTCCTGTCTGCGTGAAGCTTCAGGAACTCTTGCGACCGAAGAAAAGGCCACCGATAATCGCACCGACAATTGTCGCAATCGCGAGGGAGATCAGGGGACGATCCTGAACGAAGGCCGTCGCAGCTTCGAGCTTCGTCTCGCCTTCATCATACAGGTCAGCGAATTCCTGCTGAGCCATACCGGAAAGCTGGTCAAACTTGCCTTCGGCCTGGGCCTTGGCGTCTCCAGTCAGACCGCCGATGCCATCCTTGACGCGCCCTTTGGCTTCATCAAGCAGGCCTTCAACCTTCTTTTCAGTCGTGTCAGCCATTTATTCTCTCCTGTATCCGCGTAGAATCCGATCCCGCAACAACGTCGTCAATCAGATCCGGTTCCCAGACGATATGATGTCTCATTAAGCCTCGAACAAGAGCCACTCAACCGTAACGGAATGTTTCGATTTTGAAATTCCAGCCCTTCGGTCAAAAACTGAACAGGATTTAAGGTGCCGTCATGGCAGGATGGAAAAGCCTGTCTTATAGGTAGAACAAAGGAAGGGAAGCTGCATCAGATGCTTCTCTCTTCAGTCGCACGGGAAAGACAGAACAACCATGAATCAGCAGACGGCCGGCTCCAGCGACCGCCTTACGGACAGCAGCCATCAGGCTGCTCCACCTGCCCCCCGCAAACGGTGGATCATCCGCGGGGTTGTCGGACTGGTTATCCTGCTGGTTCTTTTCGCCATTTTCCGCCCCCAGACCTATCTGGGAAACCGGCACAAGACCAAAGCGACAGGTGACGTACAGCCCGTCGCCGTAGCGTCCGCCCATACGGGAGACATGCCTGTCATCCTGCAACTGCTGGGTACCGTAGTTCCAATCACCAACGTCACCATTACGCCACGCGTGAACGGACATATACTCGCCGTCTATTATCAGGAAGGCCAGCACGTTCATAAGGGTGACGAACTGGAACTGATCGATCCGCGCCCCTATGAGGCCACCCTGGCCCAGTATCGTGGTACTCTCGCCGCAGATAAGGCCCAGCTTGAGAAAGCCCGCGTTGACAATGCCCGTTATCAGCGCCTGATCCGGCAGGATTCAACATCCGCCATGACCGCGCGGGACCAGGAATTCACTGTCCAGCAGCTTGAAGGCACCGTGAAGTTCGATGAAGCGAATGTCCGTAATGCCGAATTGAACGTCATGTACTGCCATATCGTGGCACCTGTAGACGGACGCGTCGGTATCCGCGTTCTCGACGCAGGCAACTACGTCACGGCGGGACAGTCCGGTGGCCTGACCATCCTGACTCAGATGCAGCCCATCTCCGTGATCTTCACGGTCCCACAAAACCAGCTTGGTGCCGTAGCTGATCATCTCCGCATGGATGGCGAACTACCCGTCGAGGCATGGAACAGCGACAACACACAGAAGATCGCGACCGGTACCGTCAAGGCGCTGGACAGCCAGATCGACACGGCAACAGGTACGGTCCGTATGCGTGGTATCTTCACGAACGAGGACGAACGTCTTTTCCCGAATGAATTCGTGAACGCTCATCTGAAGGTCACGACCCTGAAAAACGTCATTCTCGTGCCTGGAAACGCCCTTCAGACCGGTCCGGACGGCCAATTCGTCTATCGCGTCAAACCGGATATGACGGTAGAGACGATCAAGGTGCAGGTCGGAGAGACGGACAACATGAACGCCGTCATCCTGTCCGGTCTGAACGCTGGCGACCGGATCGTGACGGATGGCGTCAGCCATCTGCGCCCCGGCCAGAAAGTGTCCATCCCTGACACTTCCACGCCTGCCACACAGAACACGAAGGCCGAGCAGGCAAGCAGCCAGCAGGCCCGGCATCAGCGTAACGGTCAGCAGAGCACTGATGCGCCCCGCAAGGACAACGATCCGGCCTCCTCCGCCACGCCCGGCAACCACTGACCGCTCACAGGGAACAGCAAGACCGTGAATCCGTCCCGCCTGTTCATCGAGCGCCCGGTTGCCACCAGCCTCCTGATGTTCGCCATCCTGCTGAGCGGTCTGCTTGGCTATCATTTTCTGGCAGTCTCCGCGCTGCCTCAGGTCGAATACCCGACGATCACCGTCTCGACCTATTATCCAGGCGCTGGCCCCGACGTGATGAGCACGTCGGTCACGGCTCCGCTGGAAACGCAACTTGGCCAGATGGCGGGCCTCGACCAGATGACGTCACAGTCCTCCGGTGGCGCCTCGGTCGTGACCCTGCGTTTCGGGCTGGACATGTCCATGGATGTGGCAGAGCAGGAAGTTCAGGCCGCGATCAACAACGCCAACTCGCTGCTCCCGACCGATCTGCCCGCTCCACCGATCTATGCGAAGGTCAATCCGGCCGACACCCCTGTCCTGACGCTCGGGATCACGTCGAAAACGATGCCGCTGCCGGAGGTTGAGGATTACGTCAACACGCGCCTTCAGCAGAAGATCAGCCAGATTTCCGGCGTTGGCCTCGTGACGCTGTCAGGCGGTAACCGCAAGGCCTACCGTATTCAGGTCAACATCCCGAAGCTGACCTCCTACGGCATCGCAATCGATACGCTCCGCACCATCATCAGTACGGTCAACGTCAACTCCCCGACCGGTACCTTCGACGGTCCGAAACGCTCGACCTCCCTGCGGATCGACGGGCAGATCCAGTCTGTCGCACAACTGATGAACCAGGTCATTGCTTACCAGAACGATGGTCCCATCCGCGTCCGTGACGTAGCGACCGTTGTGGAAGGAGCCGAGAACGCCCAGCTTGCGGCATGGTCCAACAACACGCCGGCCCTGATCCTGAACGTGCAGCGACAGCCCGGCGCGAACGTGATCGGCGTGGTGGACAATGTTCTGCGCGTCCTGCCACAGCTGAAACTCGACCTGCCGCCTGGGATCGACATCACCCCCCTGACGGACAGGACAACCACAATCCGCGCCTCGGTCCGTGACGTCGAATATGACCTCGCACTGGCCATGCTGCTGGTCGTGGGCGTGATCTTCGTCTTCCTGCGCAACCTGCCCGCCACGATCATTCCCAGCCTGTCTGTCCCGCTCTCCCTGATCGGCACGCTGGCGGCCATGTATCTGCTGGGCTTCTCGCTCGACAATCTGTCCCTGATGTCCCTGACAATCGCGACCGGTTTTGTGGTCGATGACGCCATCGTCGTCATCGAGAACATTGCCCGTTACGTCGAGGCTGGAGAAGACCGCTACACTGCTGCCCTGAAGGGCTCGGAAGAAATCGGCTTCACGATCATCTCGCTGACCGTCTCCCTGATCGCGGTGCTGATTCCCCTGCTGTTCATGAAGGATGTCGTGGGGCGTCTGTTCCATGAATTCGCCATGACCCTGTCAATCACGATCGTCCTGTCCGCGATCGTGTCCCTGACGCTCGTGCCCATGATGTGCGCCCGCCTCCTGTCGGACACACATGCCCCGTCCCGCAGCAGTGGTCTATGGGGCCGCATCTCCAATGGCACGGAACACGCCATCAACAGCCTGATCGCCGGTTACGGACGCTGGCTCGACGTGGTGCTGCGGTTCCGTGTAACGACCCTGCTCGTAACGGTCGGGACCATCGTCCTGACCGGCGTTCTGGCCTGGACCATCCCCAAGGGTTTCTTCCCCGTACAGGATACCGGCGTCATACAGGGCATCTCCGTCATGTCACAGGCGATTTCCTTCGAGGGCATGAAAGCGAAGCAGGCCGAACTGGGCGCGGTAATCCTGAAGGACCCAGATGTCGTCAGCCTGTCCTCCTTCGTGGGTATTGACGGCCAGAACATGACGCTGAATGTCGGCCGTTTCCTCATCAATCTCAAACCGCGCGAACAGCGGAGCGATGATCTCCAGACCATTATGCGCCGCCTCTCCCGGCTCGGAGAGCAGGTCACGGGGACGCAACTTTTCGTGCAGCCCATTCAGGACCTGTCCCTGGATTCCTCCATTTCAGCCACTCAGTACCAGTTTATGCTGGAGAACCCGGATTACGACACCTTCAAGACATGGGTGCCGAAGTTCGTGGACGAACTGAAAAAGGAGCCTTCCCTGTCGGATGTCACATCCGACCTCCAGGCCGAGGGACTGGTAGCGCAGCTGACGCTCGATCGTCCGACCGGCGCGCGTTATTCCATCACGCCCCAAACGATCGACAACCTGCTGTATGACAGTTACGGACAGCGCCAGATCACCACGGTCTACACCCAGTCCAACCAGTATCGCGTCATTCTGGAAGCCGACCCGAAACTCCAGACGGACCTGATGTCCCTCAACCAGCTCTATTTGCCGGGGATTTCCTCCGAAGCAGGTGGCAGCACCTCCGGCCCGACCCGTCAGCCAACCTCCGGCCTCGTTCCCCTGAATCAGGTCACGACGGTCTCGCATGCCCTCGCGCCGCTTCTCATCAGCCATTACGGTCAGTTCCCGGCCACGACGGTTTCCTTCAACGTCACAAAAGGATACTCGCTTGGACAGGCCACCAACGCGATCGAACGTGCGGAAAAGCAGATCAAACTGCCGCCTGCCTTCCAGACAGCCTTCCAAGGCACGGCGGCGGCTTTCCGCTCCTCCCTGTCCAATGAGGCCTGGCTGGTCATGGCCGCCGTCATCGCGGTCTATATCGTTCTGGGAATCCTGTACGAAAGCTACATCCATCCCATCACGATCCTCTCCACCCTTCCTTCCGCCGCCATCGGTGCCCTGCTTGGGCTCTATGTATTCGGGATGGATCTCGACATCATGGGGATCATCGGCATCGTCCTGCTGATCGGCATCGTGAAGAAGAACGCCATCATGATGATCGACTTTGCCCTGGAAGCCGAACGTCTGGAGGGGCATACCCCGCTGGAATCCATCAAGCGGGCGGCCCAGTTGCGCTTCCGTCCGATCCTGATGACAACCCTTGCCGCCCTTTTCGGTGCCCTGCCTCTGCTGCTGGGTTCAGGGGTCGGTTCCGAGCTACGTCGTCCACTCGGTGTGGCGATCGTTTTCGGCCTGATGCTCTCTCAGCTCCTGACTCTGTTCACCACGCCAGTCATCTATCTTTTCATGGATGAACTGGGACAGAAGGGCCGCGCCTTTCTGAGCCGTCGCCACCGGGGGACATCTTCTTCCCATAGCCAGACTGGCGCTTCGTGAACCTGATCCGCCTTTTCGTCCTGCGTCCGGTCGGCACCACCCTGCTGGCTGTCGCCCTCGTTCTGGGCGGAATCATGGGCTATTTCAATCTGCCTGTGGCCGATCTGCCAAATGTGGATTTCCCCGTCATCATGGTGACGGCCAATCAGCCCGGTGGCTCTCCCTCCGAAATCGCCAGTACGGTCGCGGAGCCGCTTGAGCGCCATCTGGGGGCCATTTCCGGCGTAACGGAAATGACCTCGCAGTCGACGGTCAACCAGACGAACATTACACTCCAGTTCGATCTCTCGCGCGACATCAACGGCGCCGCACGGGACGTAGAGGCCGCTCTCCAGGGCGCACGGCAGGATCTGCCCAGCACTCTGCGCACGAACCCGACCTACATGAAGGCCAATTCGAACGGGCCGCCGGTTCTCGCCCTGACGCTCTCCTCAAACACCCGCACCCCGCAGGAACTCTACGATTTTGCCAGCAATATCCTGATCCCGCAGCTTAGCCAGATCGAGGGCGTGGGAGACGTAGACATTCGCGGCGCGTCCCTGCCCGCCGTTCGTGTCGAGATCAATCCACTGCGGATGTTCAGCTACGGGATCGGGTTCGAGGATCTTCGTGCCGCCCTTGCCTCCGCCAATGCCCACACGCCGAAGGGCTTTCTGGATGCACGGGGACAGCGCATGATGCTGTCCACCAACGATCAGGCGACAAAAGCTGAAGAATACCGCGATCTCGTCATTGCCTACCGCAACAGCCAGCCCGTGCGGCTGACTGACATGGCCGAGGTCAATGACAGCGTGGAAGACCTGCGTCAGGCCGGCTTCCTGAATGGCCAGCGGGCGATTATCTGCACCGTCTTCACGCAGGGAGGCGCCAACGTCATCAAGACGATCGACGGCATCCGCAGCCGCCTGCCCGTTCTGCGTACCGCCCTGCCCGGCAATACTGACATCAGCATCCTGATCGACCGCTCCAAGACGATCCGCGCGTCCCTTGACGACACAAAACAGACCCTTGTCATCGCGGTGGTGCTGGTGGTGGGAGTGGTGCTGCTGTTCCTGCGCAGCCTGACCGCCATCCTGATCCCGGCCATTGTCGTGCCAGTCTCCATCATCGGGACATTCGGCGTCATGTCCCTGATGGGCTATCAGCTCGACAACATGTCCCTGATGGCCCTGACGATCTCCACCGGTTTCGTGGTCGATGACGCCATTGTGGTTCTGGAGAACATCGCCCGCTACATGGAAATGGGTTATTCGCGGCAGGAGGCGTCGATCAGGGGGACGGGAGAAGTGGCCTTTACGGTCGTGTCCATAACCGTCTCGCTAATCGTGGTGTTCGCCCCCATCATGCTGATGGGCGGTATCGCCGGGCGCCTGTTCCACGAATTCGCCATGACGATGGTCATCACGCTCTGCATTTCCATGGTCCTGTCGCTGTCCCTGACACCCATGATCAGCGCACAGCTTCTCAGCCATGCAGCCAATGGCGGCCCGGGTTTCTGGGGCCGGATTGGCGGCTTTCTGGAACGAATGCTCAACGCTGTCACGCACGGATATGGACAGTCCCTGCAATGGGCCCTGCGTCACCATTTCCTTGTCGTACTCTCTCTGCCCGCCACGCTGATCCTGGCTGGCATCCTGTTCGTAAAAATGCCGAAGGGTTTTTTCCCCTCCGAGGATACGGGGCAGATCATGGGCCGCGTGGTGGCGGACCAGTCCATTTCCTTTCACGCTCTTCAGAAGCTCGTCGTCCAGGCTCAGGAGGTCATCAAACGTGACAGGGATGTCGTAGGTGTCATGGGTGGCGTCGGGGGACGGTCGGCCAATTCCGCAACGATCTTTATCGCGCTGAAACCGAAATCCGAACGCAAAGACGATCTGGCTACCACCATCAGGCGCCTGACAGCCCGTTTCTCTCATACGCCTGGCGCCCAGCTTCGCCTGATGGCTCCTGGCAGCGTCCGCACAGGCGCGCGAAGCGGAGACGGCGCTTACCAGTACTCGCTGGAAGGCCCCTCGGCGGAGGAGCTGTATGAATGGACGCCAAAAATCATGGCGGCCTTCGCGAAAATTCCTTCAATCATGGATGTCCATTCGGATGTCGAACAGGGCGGACAGGCCATCAACATCGCTCTCAACCGCGATACGGAAGCCCGGTATTCCCTGACACCACAGCTTGTCTCCAACGTATTGTACGACGCCTTTGGGCAACGCTCCGCATCCGTGATCTACGGCAATCTCAACCAGTACCGGGTCGTGATGGAAGCCGCCCCGCAGTACTGGCAGGACCCTGATATGCTGAAACAGATGTGGATCAGCATATCAGGCGGAACAGCTGCCGGCGGTACGGCATCAAACAATCTGCGCGTCCGGGCCGCCACCACAACGACAACACTCTCACAAAGTGAGCAGTCATACGAAAACTCGGTGGCGAACTCCTTGGCCGGAGGCAAATCCGCATCCAGCGGTTCCGCTGTCACGACCAGCGCCGAGACCATGGTCCCTCTTTCTGTTGTTGCGGGACAGCGCCATACGAACACGGCACTTTCGGTCAACCATCAGGGACAGTTCGTCGCTACGACCATTTCCTTCAACTTGGCGCCCGGAGCTTCGCTCGGCCCGACCGTGGACGCGATACAGGCCGCCATGGTCAATCTGCATGTTCCCAACACCCTGCACGGCGGATTTGCCGGCAATGCGGCAGCCTTCCAGAAATCTGTCGGAGACGAACCTCTCCTGATCGTCGCTGCCCTTGCCGCGGTCTACATCGTTCTGGGTATTCTCTACGAAAGCCTGATCCATCCCCTGACGATCCTGTCCACTCTCCCGTCCGCAGGGGTAGGCGCCCTGCTGGCGCTTCAGGTCTGTGGACAGGAATTTTCCCTCATGGCCATGATCGGAGTGATCCTGCTGATCGGTATCGTCAAGAAAAACGCCATCATGCTGATCGATTTCGCCCTCGTCGCACAGCGGGAGGGCCTCTCCGCCGTAGAGGCCATCAGCAAGGCCAGTCACCTCCGCTTCCGTCCCATTCTCATGACATCCCTGGCGGCGGCCTTCGGTGCGGTTCCCCTGATCATCGGCAATGGTTACGGATGTGAACTGCGCCGTCCCCTTGGGATCTCCATTCTCGGCGGCCTGATCGTCAGCCAGCTTCTGACGCTATACAGCACACCCGTCGTCTTTCTCTATCTGGATCGGTTCGGTAACGCGCTCCGTAGCTTCCGCGCCCGTCTCGCCACCATGCTCCATCTCTCTTCTACCCGGGAAAGCCAGTCCTGATGACCGCCCTTCGCAATCCGTCCCTGCGTCTTCTTCTGCTGGGAGCAGTCACCATCCCCTTCCTGAGCGGCTGCATGGTCGGCATGGTTGGCCCCAACTACCATCGCCCCAAAGCCATCATTTCCACAAAATTCAAGGAAGCCGCTCCTCCTCCCGGATGGCAGAAAGTCCAGCCTGACCTGTCGAAAATGCCCAAAGGCGACTGGTGGACCGTCTTCAACGATCCGACGCTGAACGATCTTGAGGAACGCATCGCGACGTCCAACCAGTCTCTCAAGGAATATGAGGCACAGTATCGTAAGGCGGCTGCAACGGTTGATTCCATCCGCGCCAACCTATTCCCCACCCTGAACGGCACTTTCAGCTTCAACCGTAATTCACAGGGCAGCCAGGCCACCAGCACGAGCGGTAGCTTCACCTATACGTCCACCCAGTCCTACACCACTAACACATGGAATACCGGGCCTTCCGCAAGCTGGACGGTGGACCTTTGGGGTCGTATCCGCCGCCAGATCCAAGAACAGGTCACAGCCACACAGGGCGACGCCGCGCTGGTCGCCAACATGCGCCTGTCCTACCAGCTTCAGTTGGCACAGGATTATTTCGACATGCGGTATCAGGACAGCCTGATTGATCTCTACAGCCGTAATGTCGGCCTCTATCAGCACAATCTTCAGATCCTGCAGAACCAGCTCGAGGCCGGGGTCGCGGATCCGACAAGCGTGCTTCAGGCGCGCTATCTTCTTCAGTCCACACAGGCCAGTCTGGCTAACGCCCATATTGCCCGCTCACAGTATGAACACGCCATCGCCATGCTGACGGGACGCGCACCGGCGGATGTCACCCTTGCCCCGGCCCCGCTGGCACAAGACATTCCCGCAGCTCCCGTTGCCGTACCCGCAATGCTTCTCGAACGTCGTCCGGACGTGGCTGAAGCAGAACGCAACATGGAAGCCTATAACGCTGAAATCGGCTATGAAATCGGTGCCTTCTTCCCGGAGGTCACCCTGTCAGCCTCCTATGGATATAGTGGCAACCCTCTTCAGCAACTGATCCAGACCGCAACACGGACCTGGTCCTTGGGTGCTGCTGCAAGTGAAACCATCTTCCAGGGTGGCGCCCGCTCGGCCGCTGTCCGTGAAGCGGAAGCAGATTACGACAATGCCGTTGCGACATATCGTCAGACCGTTCTTGCTGCCATGCAGGACACGGAAGACCAGATGTCCAATCTCAGATATCTGGATCAGCAGCTGAAACTTCAAAACCAAGCCGTCCATAGCGCGGAAGCTGCTGTTGCCGTCTCCATGAACGAATATCTGGCAGGAACACAGATCTATACGACTGTCATCACCGCCCAGCAGACCGCCCTTCAATACGAAGAGACCCAGTTGAGCGTCCGTCAGCAGCAGTTTCTGTCAGAAGTCGCCTTGCTGACCGATCTGGGTGGTGGCTGGACTGTACGCGACCTTCCGACCAAAAGGTCACTTCAACTGGATAATCCGATCCTCCCGTCCTTCATTCAGAGAGATCGGAACGGCTGACACGAAAAAAGGCGGGGCTCTGAGGCACCCGCCTTTTTTCATGCTTAAAAACTGAACAGTCTCAGAGAGCGTGCAAACCTGCGACACCGGCCAGAATAGCAAGAACCGCCAGTACAAGGAAAACGATGAAGAACAGCTTGGCAATACCGGCTGTCGCAGCAGAAATACCGCTAAAGCCCAGAACACCAGCAATGATGGAAATGATAAAGAAAACAATAGCGTAATGCAGCATGACCTAAAAACCTCGTCCAAGAGTTCGTGGTCATGTCGAAACGTTAGGATGGCTAAGAAGTTTTTCTTCCCGTCAAAATATATCTGCTCAAAAACGCGCCAGCTGCAAAAGCGACCGAGAGCCATAAGAAGGGTTGATCCACCCACAGGTCACTAGCCAGATCCCGGCTTTCCTTCGACAGGTCACAGATTTTTTCCTGAAACCTGCACCGACTGAACGAGCAGCCAGCACCATCCTGAAGGCGGCCTACTCCCTCCTCAAGATACCCTTCCAGATCAGCATTCATTATTTTCTCTCCTGATGTTTCTTCCGTCATAACCACGAAAAAGGGCAGCCCGCTACCGGACTGCCCTCTTCTTTTTCCATTCTATTAAAGCAGATGATCAGTGACCCACTGCCGTCGTGGTGTCACCCCGTGCAGCCGCGTCCTCGTTGTAACGGCGAGCTTCGGGAGAAATGGTCAGAGCCATCGTCATACCAGCGGAAATCAGATAGATCACGGCAAATGCCCAAATCACATATTCCAGCCCCGGACCGAAAACTGCACCACAGGCAGCCACAATAGCAGGACCAACCCAGGTCGATGCGCCAGCCCCCAGACCCAGAATGGACAGGGCTGCCGCTTTCTCACGCGGACAAATCTGCGGCATCAGGCCAGAAAGCGGCACAAAGGCAGCAACAGTCGCACCGTAGAAAATGCCTACGACAGCCGCAGCCCAGAAGTTCCCCGGGAACCACAGCGGGACATAATAAAACAGCGGAATGGACACGAACCCACCAATTCCACCAAAGACAGCAACAACCAGACGATGCCCCAGCGTATCAGCGATCATGCCGGAAACAAGGTTGAACAGAATGTTGCTGAGGAAGATCAGAGACAGAAGATTAAGCCACTGTTCCAGCGTGAAACCCAGATGATCGACAAAGAATGCCGGCATAATTGCAAGGAAAGCATATTCGGAAGACGTATCCACGACACGAACAATACCGGCGATCAGTGTTTTCGGCTCACGCCACATGATGCTCAGCGAACCAAAGAAAATGTCCTTCGTAGGAACATGATCAGGCAGCAGACGCTTTTTCCCCGTCGGCTCATGCGTAAAGAGCAGTGCCACGAGACCACCGAAAATCACCAGACCCAGCGAGCACCAGAAGGTCCTGAGTTCACCGATCTGCGGGATCGTATAGCGTGCAAACTGGGAACCAAGAGTAGGTAGACCGGCCGAAAAGGAAAACCAGAACCAACCGGCAGCAGAACCCAGCATGGAGGTCGGGGTGGCCGCAGCGATCCAGACGAGGAAGCCGTAAGCAAACAGCGGGTAAGCAAAACCACGAAGCGTATAGAACAGCAGGATCATCGATCCATTGTTCGGTCCAAGTCCCAGGGACAGGAAGCCTACTTCGAGTACCGCCCACAGGATCAGACCACACCACATGACCTTTTTGGGGCCAAGAAGATCGGAAAGAGGCCCGGAAAACCAGGCAGCGATCATCACCGTGATGCCATAAAAGGTGAACAGCTCGTTCACGAAACCCTGTGTATGGCCATGATGCAGCATGTAGGTATCGAGGTAACCTGCCTCCACACCATCACCTACCATGAACAGCAAAAGGCCAACGAAAGCCCAGAAAAGGGATCTGGGAATACCCAGAATTTCCGCTAATCCGCGCTTTCCAGCGGAAGTTTCAGACATTGAATGCTCTCCAGACAGAGGCGCACCACGAACCTGATCCGACCTCATTGCCGAACCGGATATGGGATGCGTCGTTGCAGGTCCTACGAGAGTGCTCGAACCTGTTTTTCAAAATGATGCAGAAGCCGCAACCAGAGCCACGGACAATGTGGCGAATGTGGTAACGCCCGATCCGCTGTTGGGATCAGGAAAAAAATCCGGGCCACCCTGAGAACAGATGGCCATTGCCCTGCAATGAATAGGTGTTACCTATCACGAAACTTCGCGTAAGGGGAACCATTTTATATAAAAAAAGCCGGCACATCGCTGCGCCGGCTTTTTCAAACGCTCTGGAGAGCAGAACTCAGGCAGCTTCAGCCTCTTCCGAAGACATCTGCTTGGGGCCGCTATCCTGTCCCTTGGCAGAGACGTCACGATCCACCAGTTCAATGATGGCCATGTCGGCATTGTCACCGTAGCGAACGCCAGCCCTCAGGACACGGGAATACCCGCCCGTGCGCGCCTTGTACCGGTCAGCAACCGTCGAGAACAGCTTGGAGACGATGGTCGCGTCACGCAGCTGAGCGAAAGCCTGACGACGGGCGTGCAGGTCGCCGCGCTTGCCAAGAGTGATCAGCTTCTCGACCACCGGGCGAAGTTCCTTTGCCTTGGGCAGCGTCGTAGTGATCTGCTCGTGCTTGATGAGTGCGACGGCCATGTTGCGGAACATGGCAGCGCGGTGAGAAGAGGTGACGTTGAGCTTACGCCCGCTCACACCATGACGCATTGCTAGTTTTCCTTACCCTTAGAAGTTCTCAGAACGTCTCGTCGAGACGCTTGGCCAGATCCTCGATGTTCTCGGGCGGCCAGGCCGGGACGCTCATGCCGAGCGACAGCCCCATACCGGTGAGAACTTCCTTGATCTCGTTGAGCGACTTACGCCCGAAGTTTGGCGTACGGAGCATTTCCTGTTCGGATTTCTGCACCAGATCGCCGATATAAACAATGTTGTCGTTCTTGAGGCAGTTGGCACTACGCACCGAAAGCTCAAGTTCGTCCACCTTGCGAAGAAGATTGCGATTGAACGGCAGGTCATCCTGCGGCTCTTCATGCTGAACCGGACGCGGCTCATCAAAGTTGATGAAGAGCTGAAGCTGATCCTGAAGAATCCGGGCTGCTAGAGCCAGACTGTCTTCCGGCGTAACCGCACCATTGGTTTCCACAGTGAGCAGCAGTTTGTCGTAATCAGTCACCTGACCGACACGCGTCTGCTCCACCTTGTAGGACACACGACGCACAGGCGAGTAGATCGCATCGATCGGGATCAGTCCGATCGGAGCATCTTCCGGGCGGTTTGCTGCAGCTGCAACATAACCCTTGCCCATGTTGACGGTAAATTCCATGCCAAGCTTCACGCCGTCATCCAGCGTGCAGATGACCAGATCCGGATTCATGATTTCAATGTCATGTCCAGCCTGGATCTGTCCTGCGGTGACTTCCCCCGGCCCCGTGGCCGTAAGGATCATGCGCTTCGGACCTTCCCCATGCATCCGCAGGGCAAGCTGCTTGACGTTCAGAACGATGTCCGTGACATCTTCACGAACACCAGGCACGGCGGAGAACTCATGCAGAACGCCATCGATTTGGATGGCCGTCACAGCGGCACCCTGAAGCGAAGACAGCAGAATACGACGGAGCGCGTTACCGAGCGTCATGCCAAAACCGCGTTCCAGCGGCTCGGCCACGACGGTGGCGATACGCGAGGCAACAGGGCCGGGCTCGACTTCAAGCTTCTCCGGCTTGATGAGGGACTGCCAGTTTTTCTGGAGAACCAAGGTCGTGGCCTTTCAAACAACGAAGCCCGCCAACGCGAATTGGGGGCACCTGGCCCGCACCGGAGGTGCGGTAGGAGATGCAATCACTGACATCCGCCATGCGCCACATGACACATGGCGGAGCATCACTTAGACGCGGCGACGCTTCCGCGGACGGCAGCCGTTATGGGGAACGGGCGTCATGTCACGGATGGACGTAATCGTGAAACCAACAGCCTGAAGGGCACGCAGCGCGCTCTCACGTCCCGAACCCGGGCCAGACACTTCGATCTCAAGCGTTTCCATGCCGTGCTCGCGAGCCTTGCGGCCTGCATCTTCTGCAGCCACCTGCGCGGCATACGGCGTGGATTTACGCGAGCCCTTGAAGCCCTGCGCACCCGAGGACGACCAGGCAATCGCGTTACCTTGGGCATCGGAGATAGTGATCATGGTGTTGTTGAACGTGGACAGCACGTGAGCAACACCGGAAATGATATTCTTGCGCTCTTTTTTACGGATACGCGGAGCTGCGGCCTTGGCCATGATAGAGGTCGTCCTGATAAATTAGCGAAAAGCGTCGAAAGGAGAAGTCAGCTACGACTTAGCGCGTAGCCTTCTTCTTGCCGGCAATCGCCACGGCCTTGCCCTTGCGAGTACGGGCGTTCGTGTGAGTACGCTGACCGCGAACCGGAAGACCGCGACGATGACGGAGACCGCGATAGCAGCCCAGATCCATCAGACGCTTGATGTTCATGGCCGTTTCACGACGCAGATCACCTTCCACGCGATATTCGGAATCAATAAGCTCGCGGATCTTGACGATTTCGTCGTCAGACAGCTCGTTCACGCGCTTCTCAGCGGGGATACCCAGCTTGCTGCAGATTGCCTGTGCCGTCGACGGGCCGATGCCGTAGACATAGCGCAGGCTGATGACCACCCGCTTGTTGGTCGGAATGTTTACGCCGGCAATACGTGCCACGCCAATTACTCCCATTGGTACGGTCTTCAAACGCGTACCAGCCTGTTTCTTGCCTGGCCGTAGCCAAGTCGATGATATCGCAGCTGACTGCCCTCCCAGCACCGATTCCGGCAGGCGGGTTGGTCATCAGGCTGCACCTATGTCGAGGGCGCGCAATATACCGAGCACCCTATATGAGTCAAATGATAAATATCACTTTTTCGTGATCTTTATCATTTCATCATTTCTCTCCGGATGCCTGAAGCAGTGCATCAATCTCTGCCCCGACTTCTTCTACGGATTTCATGCCGTTCACACGCTTCAGACGTCCAGCCTTCTCATAATAAGGAAGGATTGGTGCCGTCTGTCTGCGATACACGTCCAACCGGGAACGGACAACTTCAGGTTCATCGTCTGGACGACGTGTCCCATCAGCTGTCACCCGATTGGCGATCCGATCAACCAGTTCATCTTCTGCAACCTCCAGAAGAATGACAGCATCAATCGTCAGACCAAGCGGCGCCAGCATCTGATCAAGAGCTTCCGCCTGACTTTCCGTCCGCGGAAAACCATCCAGAATGAAACCACGCTTGCAGTCGGGTTGTGTGATCCGGTTACGGATCATGGCAACAATGACCGGATCAGGGACAAACTGTCCCTTTTCCATGATGGCTTTCGCCTCTTTCCCGATCTCGCTTCCAGCCGCCACTTCCGCACGCAGCATATCGCCGGTAGAGATCTGCGTCAGACCATGCTGTTTTTCAAGACGCTTGGCCTGTGTCCCCTTGCCTGCTCCCGGCGGCCCGAGAAGAATAATATTCATCGCCGGTTCAGAACTCCCTGTGATGCATTGGTCCGCATGCTGCGACGACGCTGCTTACCGATCAGCCCCTGATACTGATGAGCCACCAGATGGGACTGCACCTGCGTGACCGTATCAATCGTAACGGACACAATGATGATGAGACTGGTCCCGCCAAAATAGAACGGCACATTATATTTGCTGATCAGGATCTGCGGCAGAAGGCAGACCACAACTAGGTAAAGCGCACCGATCGTCGTTAGGCGGGAGAGGATCTTGTCAAAATAGGCTGCCGTATTGGCACCAGGACGAATACCCGGAATAAAACCGCCCTGCTTTCTCAGGTTCTCCGCCGTTTCCTCCGGATTGAAGGTCACTGCAGCATAGAAATACGAGAAGAACATGATCATTGCCGCGTAAAACAGCATGTACAATGGCTGCCCCTGCCCAAGTTGCTGACCTAGTACAGAAAGCCAGCCAGGCATGGAATGGCCATTCATGAAGCCCGAAATCGTAACAGGTATCAGCAGAACAGAAGACGCAAAGATTGGCGGAATTACACCGGCCGTATTGACCTTGAGCGGCATGTGGGTGGAATCCCCTCCGAACATGCGGTTCCCGACCTGCCGTTTCGGATACTGGATGACCACACGCCTCTGGGCCTGCTCCATGAAGACAATGAAAGCAAGGACGCCAACTGCCAGGATCAGGAAAACAAGCACGAAGACCGGCGATAGTGCGCCAGTACGACCCAGTTCAAAAAGGCTAGCCATCGCATTGGGAAGATTTGCGACAATACCCGCAAAAATGATGAGGGAAATACCATTTCCGACACCACGGGATGTAATCTGCTCACCCAGCCACATCAGAAACATGGTACCGCCGACAAGCGTCACCACACATGACAGAATGAAGAACAATCCGGGAGCCACCACAGCGCTTGCCCCATGCGCCGTCATGTTTTCCAGCCCGACAGCGATGCCATAGGCCTGAAACAACGCGATAAAAACCGTCAGATACCGCGTATACTGATTCAGTTTCTTGCGCCCTGCCTCACCTTCTTTCTTCATCGCCTCCATAGACGGCAGTGCCGTGGAGAGAAGCTGAATGATGATGGACGCACTGATGTAGGGCATGATGTTCAATGCGAACACGGTCATGCGTCCAAGCGCACCACCCGTGAACATGTCGAACATGCCTAGAATGCCGCCCTGATGCTGGGCCAGAAGCTGTCCCATCACGGTTGCATCCACACCCGGAACCGGAATGTAAGTCCCCAGTCGGTAAACGATCAGGGCACCCAGTGTGAACCAGATACGCTTTTTGAGTTCGGTCGCTTTGGAAAACGAACTCATGCTGAGATTGGCGGCGAGCTGCTCTGCTGCGGAAGCCATCCACCTGTCCTTTCATGAAAACAGCGTCACCGCACATAAAGCACGGGACGCTGTTCACTATCTAACCATACCCCAAACAAAGTTGGGAGAGGAAGAATCAGGCTTCAGCCTGGGTTTCCTTCTTTGCGGCCAGTACCTTCACCGTTCCGCCAGCTTTTTCAACAGCTGCAATAGCAGCTGCGGAGGCACCAGCGACCTCGAAGGTCAGACCATGAGAAAGCTCACCTTTTGCCAGTAGGCGCACACCTGCGACCTTACGGCCATTGATGACGCCCGCTTTGCGCAGACTTTCTTCCGTCACGGCAGAAGCTTTATCCAGCTTACCGCTTTCAATGGCCTTGGATACTGCCCCCAGATTGACCGAAGCATATTCCTTGCGGAAGATGTTCACAAAGCCACGCTTAGGCATACGGCGATACAGCGGAAGCTGACCACCCTCGAAACCATTGAGGGAAACGCCTTCACGGGCTTTCTGCCCTTTGACGCCACGACCGGAGGTCTTTCCCTTACCGGAACCGATACCGCGTCCAAGACGCTTTTTGCGATAACGAGAACCTTCGTTGTCGCGCAGTTCGTTGAGGTTCATATCAACCCTCCACCTTGATGAGGTGGGCAACCTTACGAATCATGCCACGAACAGCTGGCGTATCTTCCAGCGTTCGGGTCGATCCAATTCCACGCAGCCCCAGCCCGGTAATGGTCTCAGCCTGCCCAGGCTTGCGACCGATGACCGAAGCGACCTGCGTTACCTGAACGGTTTTACCATTCTCAGCCATTTGCAGTCTCCGCTTCCGTAGCGGCCTGCTCGCGCTTACCGAAAAGATCCGCTGCCTTCTTGCCACGACGCGACGCGACGTGACGGGGGCTGCTAGCCTTTTCCAGAGCGGCAAAAGTCGCCTTGATCATGTTATGCGGATTACGCGTACCGAGGCTCTTGGCCACGACATCATTAACGCCCAAGCTTTCGAACACTGCACGCATGGGACCACCCGCAATGATACCCGTACCGGCTTCAGCCGCCCGAACCACCACTTTACCCGCACCATAATGACCGAACGTATCATGATGAAGGGTACGCCCTTCTTTCATGGGAACACGAATCATGGTGCGCTTGGCGCGCTCGGTTGCCTTGCGAATGGCTTCCGGGACTTCCCGGGCCTTGCCGGCACCATAACCGACGCGTCCCTTCTGATCACCGACTACCACCAGGGCAGCAAACGCAAAGCGGCGACCACCCTTAACAACCTTGGCAACACGGTTAATGGTTACGAGCTTGTCGACCAGATCATCGCCCTGCTCGCGCTCACGACCACCACGGCCGCCTTCTCTTGGCTCACGTGCCATGTGTGATCCTCCTTAGAACGAGAGCCCGCCCTCGCGGGCAGCCTCTGCCAGGGCCTTGACCCGGCCATGATACAGATAAGCGCCACGGTCGAATACGACGGTCTTGACGCCAGCCGCCACGCCACGCTCTGCGATCAGCTTGCCAATAGCAGATGCTGCTGCGACATCGGCGCCGGTCTTGCCATTTTCCCGAACCGTCTTCTCCAGCGTGGATGCGCTGGCAAGTGTGCGGCCCTGGGCATCGTCGATGATCTGGGCATGAATGTGCTTGCTGGAACGGAAGACCGACAAACGCGGCCGGCCGCCGCTCTTGCGACGAAGCTGGAAGCGCAGCCGCTGACGGCGACGTTCCTGCAATCCTTGCTGCGATGCCATTACTTCTTCTTACCTTCCTTACGACGCAGAACTTCGGTCTCGTAACGGACGCCCTTGCCCTTGTAAGGCTCAGGCTTGCGGAAGCTGCGGATATCAAGAGCAACCTGCCCAACACGCTGCTTGTCATTACCCTCAACAACAATCGCAGTTGGACGTGGCGTCGTGATCTTGATGCCTTCCGGAATCGGATAAACGACATCATGAGAGAAACCGAGGTTCATGACCAGGTTGGAGCCCTGAACAGCAGCACGAAAACCCGTTCCCTGGATCTCCAGCCCTTTGGTGAACCCTTCGGAAACACCCTTGACCACGTTGGCGATCACCGCACGTGTGGTGCCCCACATTGTCCAGTTATCACGGGAACGACGTCCGAGAGGAGCCACCGCAACGTGATTGCCATCAATCTTGACTTCGACATGCCGGGACAGCGACACGCTCAGCTCACCGCGGCTTCCCTTGGCAGTGAAAACACCATCCGCCAGAGAGACCTTTACGCCAGCCGGAACTTCGACAGGATATTTACCTATGCGAGACATGCGACCCTCCTTAGAAGACGCGGCAGAGGACCTCGCCACCAACGTTGGCAGCGCGAGCCTCGACGTCCGAAAGGACGCCACGCGGGGTGGACAGGATCGACACACCAAGGCCCGCATACACGCGCGGAAGTTCCTTGATCTTCGAGTAAACGCGACGGCCCGGTTTGGAAACACGATGGATTTCCTTGATGACCGGCTGGCCTTCAACGTACTTCAGTTCGATGCGAAGCTGAGCAATACCCTTACGCAGTTCTTCGGTAGAAAAACCACGGATATAACCTTCACGCTTCAGCGCTTCCAGCACATTCGCACGCAGCTTGGAAGCTGGCGCAACACAAACAGCATGACGAGCACGCTGCGCATTGCGGATCCGGGTCAGCATATCACCCAGCGGATCAGACAAAGACATTCGTTCTATCCCTTACCAGCTCGACTTGACCATGCCAGGGATCTGGCCGGCGGAGGCAAGATCCCGCAGAGCAATACGGCTCAGCTCAAACTTGCGATAGTTGGCGCGGGGACGACCGGAAAGCTTGCAGCGCAGACGAACACGCGTCGGAGATCCGTTACGCGGCATCTGGGCCAGTTTAAGAGTCGCATCAAAACGGTCTTCGACCGACAGAGAGCGATCCTTGATGATGTTTTTAAGAGCGGTCCGCTTTTCCTTATCGCGCTTCACAAGAGCTGCGCGATGGTTATTACGGTTTACCGCTGAGATCTTCGCCATCTCGAATTTTCTCCCGGAACCTGTCAGGCCAATCCCGACGGTTTTCCAATCAGCGTGTCTATAAAGGAAAGCGGCCTCCCGATGGAAGGCCGAATCCCTATTTTTAATCGCGATCGGTCTGAAAAATAGCAATCAGCCGTTGAACGGCAGATCAAAAGCCTTCAGCAGAGCTTTCGCTTCAGCATCAGTTTCCGCAGAGGTCACGAAAATGATATCCATGCCACGAACGGCATCAATCTTGTCATATTCGATTTCCGGGAAAACAATCTGCTCCTTGAGGCCCATGGCAAAGTTACCATGACCATCGAAGCCCTTGTTTGCCGGAAGACCACGGAAATCTCTGATACGCGGCATGGCAATGGTTACCAGGCGATCAAGAAATTCATACATCCGCGTACGACGAAGAGTGACCTTGCAGCCGATCGGCAGACCTTCACGGATCTTGAAGCCTGCAATAGCTTTGCGAGCAAGCGTCTTGACAGGCTTCTGACCCGAAATGACAGCCATTTCCGCAACTGCGGCATCAAGCTTTTTCTGATCCCCCGCAGCTTCGCCAACGCCCATGTTCAGGACAATTTTCTCGAGCTTTGGAATCTGAAGCGGATTCTTGTAATCGAACTGCTCACGAAGCTGCTGCTTCAGAGTGTCTTCATAGCGCTGCTGCAGACGCGGCAAAGCGTTTTTTGTTTCGCTCATTGATGCGCTCCTCAGCCTTCGATCACTTCGCCGGTTGCCTTGGCAACACGAACCTTGCGACCGCCTTCCAGAATGCGGAAACCAACGCGGGTCGGCTTGCCACTTTTCGGATCAACCAGCTTCAGGTTGGAAAGATGGATGGGCATTTCACGTTCAATAATGCCTCCCTCACTTCCAGTACGGTTGGGCTTCGTATGACGCTTGGCAATAGCTACGCCACGGACAACAGCCTTTTCAGCAGCCGGCGACACGGAGAGAACCTCCCCACGAACGCCACGCGACTTGCCGGAAAGAACCAGAACCTGATCGCCTTTTTTAATACGAGCAGCCATTACAGCACCTCCGGCGCCAGCGAGATGATCTTCATGAACTTGCGGGCACGCAGCTCACGAACAACGGGGCCAAAGATACGTGTACCAATCGGCTCCTGCTGCTTATTGATCAGGACAGCCGCATTCTTGTCGAAGCGGATGGCAGATCCGTCAGCACGGCGCACAGGATAGGAGGTCCGAACGATAACGGCCTGATGCACGTCACCTTTCTTGACCTTGCCGCGGGGGATGGCTTCCTTGACAGACACGACAATGACGTCGCCGACCGAGGCAGTTTTCCGCTTGGAACCACCCAGCACCTTGATGCACTGCACCCGACGCGCACCGGAATTATCGGCGACGTCCAGGTTGGTCTCGGGATGAATCATGTGTCTTCCCCCTTACGCGGTTGCAGAAGAGGAAGCAGCAACCAGTTCCTCTCCGTTGCGCGCGATGACAGCCCAGGTCTTGCGCTTGGAAATGGGCGCACACTCTTCAATGCGAACCACATCACCGATCTGGCAAGTATTGGCTTCATCATGAGCCGCATATTTCTTGGAGCGGCGGATAAACTTCTTATAGAGCGGGTGCATGACGCGACGATCGACAAGAACGGTAACCGTCTTGTCCATCTTGTCGCTCGTGACCCGCCCTGTCAGGACGCGCCTTGGCATCGTCCGTCTCCTCTCAGGACTTGGCGGCGGACGTTTGGGCGCCCGCACGGTTCTTCGATTGATGTGCCAGCGTCTTGATACGTGCAATAGCGCGACGTACCGTCTTGACACGGCTGGTGTTCTCCGACTGCCCTGTGGCAGCCGAAAAACGCTGGTTGATCTGCTCACGCTTCAGATCGAGAAGAAGAGCCTTGCGCTCGTCCTCGCTCTTAGCCCGCAGATCGGCAGGCTTGTACGTGTCGGCCATTATGCGTCTCCGATACGCTGAACGAACTTGGTCTTGATTGGGAGCTTTGCAGCTCCCAGGCTCAGAGCCAGACGAGCGACCTCAGGCGGAACACCTTCGATCTCAAACAGGATACGACCTGGCTTGACACGGGCCGCCCAGTATTCGGGCGATCCCTTACCGGAGCCCATACGCACTTCTGCGGGCTTTGTCGAGACCGGAGTATCCGGAAAAATACGAATCCACACACGACCGGCACGCTTCATCGCACGCGTGATCGCACGACGGGACGCTTCGATCTGACGCGCCGTGATGCGCTCTGGCTCCAGAGCCTTCAGGCCGTACGCACCGAAGTTCAGTTGTGTGCCGCCCTTGGCAAGGCCATGAATACGGCCTTTATGGGCCTTACGAAACTTTGTCCGCTTTGGGGAAAGCATGTTGTTAAATCCTCAATCAGCACCAGCAAGGGAACTGCAGGCTTACGCCTGCAGTTCAACGTTGTGGAGCCTGCTCCGCGGCACGACGGTCCTGTGCCAAGGGGTCATGTGCCAGGATCTCACCCTTGAAGATCCAGACCTTCACGCCGCAGGTTCCATAAGTCGTCTTGGCCGTTGCTGTGCCATAATCAATATCGGCACGCAGCGTATGCAGAGGCACACGACCTTCACGATACTTCTCGGCACGAGCGATTTCAGCTCCACCCAGACGACCGCTGCAGGTAATGCGGATACCCTGTGCACCAAGGCGCATTGCTGACTGAATTGCACGCTTCATGGCACGACGGAACGCAACGCGACGCTCAAGCTGCTGGGCAATATTCTCAGCAACTAGCGTAGCGTCGATTTCCGGCTTGCGGATCTCGACGATGTTCAGCGCGACGTCGGTCTTGGCCATACGGCTCAGTTCCTTGCGCAGAGCGTCAATATCCTGACCTTTTTTGCCGATCACAACGCCGGGACGAGCCGCGTAGATCGTTACGCGCGGCTTCTTGGCCGGACGCTCGATCACTACACGGGATACGCCTGCCCCAGACAGCTTGCGACGCAGGAAAGCACGAAGCTTCAAATCTTCATGCAGAAGGCGTGCATAGTCCTGTCCAGCGTACCAGCGACTATCCCAGGTACGGTTGACACCGAGCCGAAGCCCGATTGGATTGACCTTATGTCCCATAGTTCAGGCTGCCTTCTGCTCTTTGTTGGTTCCGCGAGACGTCGTCTCTTCAGGTGCTTCCGCACGTTCGGCTACAACAATCTTCAGGTGGCTGAAGAACTTTTCCACCCGGGCAGAACGACCACGGCCACGAGCATGGAAACGCTTCATGACAATGGACTTGCCGACCTCGGCAGTTTTGACCACCAGCTGATCGACATCAAGCTGATGATTGTTCTCAGCATTGGCTACGGCGCTTTCCAGCGTCTTCTTGACCTGCTGCGCGATACGGCGGCGCGAGAACGTCAGAGCGGCGATCGCCTTGTCAGCCGGCTGGTTGCGGATCATGGCCGCAACCAGGTTCAGCTTGCGAGGGCTGACACGGATGTTGCGCGTAATCGCCTGCGCTTCCGTATCAGCGAGCGTGCGGATATGCTTCGGCTTGCTCATTTTCAGCCCCGCTTCGACTTCTTGTCAGAGCCATGACCGGTATAGGTCCGTGTCGGCGAGAATTCGCCGAACTTATGACCAACCATGTTCTCCGTTACCTGCACCGGCAGGAACTTGTGACCATTATAAACGCCGAACGTAAGCCCGACGAACTGCGGAAGAATGGTGGAACGACGCGACCAGATCTTGATCACTTCATTACGCCCCGAAGCGCGAGCCGCTTCAGCCTTACCGAACAGATACCCGTCAACGAACGGGCCCTTCCAGACGGAACGTGCCATCTCTGTTTGCCCCCTCTTACTTGCCGGACTTACGACGACGGATAATCAGGCTATCCGTCTTCTTGTTAACGCGTGTCTTGTAACCCTTTGTCGGCACACCCCAAGGCGTTACCGGATGACGGCCACCAGAGGTCCGCCCTTCACCACCACCATGCGGATGGTCAACTGGGTTCATGACAACGCCACGGTTATGCGGACGACGCCCCAGCCAGCGGCTGCGCCCGGCTTTGCCCATATGCTGGTTCATGTTGTCCGGATTGGACACTGCACCGACAGTCGCCATGCATTCACCGCGAACAAGACGCAGTTCACCGGACTGCAGCTTGATCTGGGCATACCCGGCGTCCTTGCCGACCAGCTGTGCATAGGTCCCAGCGGAACGGGCAAGCTTACCACCAGCGCCCTGCTTCAGCTCAATGTTATGCACGATTGTACCGACAGGCATCGCACCCAGAGGCATGGCATTGCCGGGCTTGACGTCGGTGTGCGCGCCAGAGATTACACGATCGCCAGCCTTGATACGCTGCGGTGCCAGGATATAGGCCAGCTCGCCATCATCATACTTGATGAGCGCGATGAAAGCCGTACGGTTAGGATCGTATTCCAGACGCTCGACCGTAGCGCCAACATCAAACTTGCGACGCTTAAAATCGACATAACGATAGGACTGCTTGTGCCCGCCGCCACGGAAACGAACAGTCGTGCGGCCGTGGTTATTACGACCACCGGACTTGTTCTTACCTTCCGTCAGCTGCTTGACCGGCTTGCCCTTCCAGAGCTCGTTACGATCAATCAGCACGGTGCCGCGTGTGCTCGGCGTCGTGGGATTAAAGTGCTTCAGTGCCATGGTAGTTTACCCCGCGTCAGCCCAGCTTTGCCGTAAGGTCAATGGACTGACCTTCAGCAAGCTGCACATACGCCTTCTTGATGTCCGAGCGACGGCCAGGGCGTCCCTTGACGCGCTTGACCTTACCCTTCTGGACAAGCGTATTTACGCCCGTCACCTTGACGTTGAAGAGTTTCTCGACGGCTGCCTTGATCTGCGGCTTCGTTGCAGTCGGCGCAACCTTGAACACGACTTGGTTACGCTCGGACAGAAGCGTAGCCTTTTCAGTGATCAGAGGGGCGCGAACCACATCGTACAGAGCTTCCTGCGACAGGTTGGCGGCAACCTTACGTGCGTTCATGACGATACTCGTGGTCATGCCAGACGCTCCTTGATGCCCTCAAGACCAGCGCGGGTAATAACCAGCACGTCATGGTTGAGGATGTCATAAACGTTCGCACCAATGGTCGGCAGAACGTCGATCTTCGGCAGGTTCGCCACCGCACGGGCAAACTGCTCGTCAACGGCACCATCAACGATCAGGGCAGAAGACCAGCCCAGAGCCTTGAGCTTTGCTGCCGCTTCGCGTGTCTTGGTAACGCCACTGGCCGTTTCAAGAACGATCAGTTTGCCTTCCGTCGCTTTCTGGGAAAGAGCAGAAATCAGGCCAAGACGGCGCACCTTCTTGGGAAGGTCGTAGCCGTGATCACGGACAACCGGACCATGAACTACGCCACCCGTCCGAAACTGCGGAGCACGAAGCGAGCCCTGCCGTGCAGATCCCGTGCCTTTCTGGCGATAGGGCTTCTTGGTCGTGCCGGAAATCTCGCCCATCCCCTTGGTGCGATGCGTACCGGCACGACGCTTTGCGAGCTGCCAGTGAACAACGCGGGCCATGAGGTCCGCACGCGGAGAAACCGCGAAAATCTCTTCCGGAAGCGCGACAGTGCCTGCGCTACCGTTATCGAGGGTCTTGATATCGTATTCCATGCCCCTCGTCCTCAACCGGCGGCCGCCACAGTTGCAGCCGGATACGGCGCATCGGCATGGCGTGCCTTTTTGATTGCATCGCGAATCAGCACAACGCTGTTTTTCGCACCCGGAACCGCTCCCCTGATCATGATCAGGTTGCGCTCTTCATCTATGGCAGCCACTTCGAGGTTCAGCGTTGTCACACGCTCATCACCCATATGACCAGCCATTTTCTTACCCTTGAAGACCTTGCCAGGATCTTGGCGCTGGCCTGTCGAACCATGGGAACGGTGGCTGATGGAGACGCCGTGGGTCGCTTCAAGGCCAGCGAAGTTATGACGCTTCATAACACCCGCAAAACCCTTACCCTTACTCTGTCCCGTGACATCAACTTTCTGCCCGACCAGAAAGTGGCTGGCGGACAGCTTTGTGCCAGCCTCAAGCAGAGCATCATCCGCAACGCGGAACTCCACGAGGCGCTTTTTCGGCTCAACCTTGGCACGGGCGAAATGCCCGCGATTAGCCTTGGTGACATTTTTCACCTTGGCCTTTCCAAGACCGAGCTGCACTGCTGTATAGCCGTCGCGCTCGTTGGTACGGGCGTCTACAACCTCGACATCGTCGAGATGCAGAACCGTCACAGGCACATGAGTGCCATCTTCCTTGAACAGCCGGGACATTCCCAGCTTTTTTGCAATCAATCCGGTACGCATCGTCTGGACCTTAGAGTTTGATCTCGACGTCAACGCCAGCGGCGAGGTCGAGCTTCATGAGGGCGTCCACGGTCTGCGGGGTCGGCTCGACAATGTCGAGCAGCCGGCGGTGAGTCCGAATTTCGAACTGCTCGCGGCTTTTCTTATCCACGTGTGGGGAACGGTTCACTGTGAACCGTTCGATATGCGTCGGCAGCGGGATCGGACCCCGAACCCGCGCACCCGTACGCTTCGCCGTGTTTACAATCTCCTTGGTGCTATTGTCCAGCACGCGGTGATCGTACGCCTTGAGGCGAATGCGGATGTTCTGGTTGTCCATAGTCTTATTCGTCCAACTCGAAAATTCGGGTCTCTCCTACTGCCATTGCATGTGAAAGAGAACCCCGGCCGGAAGAAATCCGACCGGGGCTTCCAATCCAACGGCCCCGCAGGAATTAGGCGCTGATCGAAGCGACCACGCCTGCACCCACCGTACGGCCACCTTCGCGAATAGCGAAACGCAGACCTTCATCCATGGCAATCGGAGCAATCAGCTCGACATCCATGGCAACGTTATCACCTGGCATCACCATTTCCGTACCTTCCGGCAGGTGAACCACGCCCGTAACGTCAGTCGTACGGAAGTAGAACTGCGGACGGTAGTTGGTGAAGAACGGTGTATGACGCCCGCCTTCTTCCTTTGTCAGGATATAGGCTTCAGCCTTGAACTTCTTGTGCGGCGTGATGGAACCGGGCTTGGCCAGAACCTGACCACGCTCAACATCTTCACGCTTCGTGCCACGCAGCAGCGCACCGATGTTGTCACCAGCTTCACCGCGATCAAGCAGCTTGCGGAACATCTCAACGCCCGTAACGGTCGTCTTGACGGTGTCCTTGAGACCAACGATCTCGATTTCGTCACCGACGTTAACTGCGCCACGCTCGACACGACCCGTAACCACCGTACCACGGCCAGAGATCGAGAACACGTCTTCGATCGGCATCAGGAACGGACGATCGATCGGACGCTCCGGCTGCGGGATGTATGTGTCAACAGCCTGCATCAGCTCCAGAACGCGGTCTTCGCCAATGGCCGGATCACCGTCCTCGAGGGTAACCAGAGCGGAACCCTTGATGATGGGAATATCGTCGCCCGGGAACTGATAGGAAGAGAGAAGTTCACGAACTTCCATTTCCACCAGCTCGAGCAGTTCCGGATCATCAACCTGATCAACCTTGTTCAGGAACACGACCAGTGCCGGAACGCCAACCTGACGGGCCAGCAGGATGTGCTCGCGGGTCTGCGGCATCGGACCGTCAGCAGCGGACACAACCAAGATCGCGCCGTCCATCTGCGCTGCACCGGTGATCATGTTCTTCACGTAGTCAGCATGACCCGGGCAATCGACGTGAGCATAATGACGGTCGGCCGTCTCATACTCAACGTGAGCCGTGGAAATGGTGATACCACGGGCGCGCTCTTCCGGAGCCTTGTCGATCTGGTCGTACGCGCTGTACGTTGCGCCGCCCGTCTTGGCCAGCGTCTTGGTGATTGCAGCAGTCAGCGAGGTCTTGCCGTGATCGACGTGACCGATGGTGCCGATGTTGCAGTGCGGCTTATTCCGCTCGAATTTAGCCTTTGCCATCGTCTCTCTCCAAAACCCTACCTCAATGGAGACAGGGGTAAGACTGAAAGTTCTTTATCAGCTGGCATTCCGATCAAATCAGGATGCCGCCGAAAGCCCTTTAACCGGTTCTGATTACCAGCGATAGTGGCTGAATGCCTTATTGGCTTCAGCCATACGGTGCGTGTCTTCGCGCTTCTTGACAGCAGAACCGCGATTGTTGACTGCGTCCATCAGTTCGTTGGACAGACGGTCCTGCATCGTGTTCTCGCCACGCTTGCGGGACGCATCGATCAGCCAACGGATTGCTAAAGCCTGCCGACGCTCGGCTCGCACTTCAACAGGCACCTGATAGGTAGCACCACCCACACGACGCGAACGGACTTCTACAGCCGGCTTCACGTTGTCCAGTGCCGAGTGGAACATGGCTACCGGATCAGCGGCAGCGCCACCACGGCGACGCAGGACCTCGAGCGCACCATAGACGATGCCCTCGGCGGTGGATTTCTTTCCATCGTACATCAGCGCATTCATGAAACGCGTAATGACGATGTCTCCGAACTTCGGATCGGGAAGGATCTCGCGCTTTACAGCGCGGTGACGGCGACTCATTCCAACTACCTCTTACTTCGGACGCTTCGCGCCATACAGCGAACGACGCTGACGACGCTTTGCAATGCCCTGCGTGTCGAGCACGCCGCGCAGGATGTGATAACGCACACCGGGAAGGTCCTTTACGCGCCCACCGCGGATCAGCACGACACTATGCTCCTGAAGGTTGTGCCCCTCACCTGGAATATAGCTCACAACCTCATACCCGTTGGTCAGACGCACCTTGGCGACTTTACGCAGAGCGGAGTTCGGCTTTTTCGGCGTAACGGTATAAACGCGTGTGCAGACGCCGCGCTTCTGCGGGCATCCCTGCAGCGCGGGGACCTTGTTCCGCTTTGCGGCCGGCTCACGGCCGTTCGCGATCAACTGGTTGATGGTCGGCATGCGCCCTTCCCAATCCTCGTCTTATTTTCGCAGACAGCACCTGACGGATACTGTCATGACATTCGTTCAAACCGACATGCGGCTGAACCGCCTGCCTTTCCCACATTCAGAAAAGGAAACAGCCAAAGCCATTCCCTCTTCTTTCCAGCCTGTGGCCTTGGCATTCCATTCGCGCTGCGAGGAAAGCGGCACCACATGCGATTCTTTAATCTTCAGCGGCCTTTCATTGCCTACGAAGGCAGTCAGAGCCGAGGGCGCGGAACCTACGAAGGGATCAGCACCAAGTCAAGTCTTTCAGCCGGAAATCGCCGATTCCGAGGAAATTTGCTCTCCGGAATCGGCTGGACCAACCATCTGTCTTCCTCAGAATGCCAGGAAGACAGATAAATCATTCAGCGGCATCTTCCACTTCAGCTGCGGAACTGGTGACACGCTGACGATCCTGACTTGCAGCGATATTCCGCAGACGGTTCATCATACTGCCTGTACCAGCGGGGATCAGACGTCCCACAATGACGTTTTCCTTCAGGCCATTGAGGGTATCGACCTTGCCGGAGGTAGCAGCATCCGTGAGGACACGTGTTGTCTCCTGGAAGGATGCTGCCGAGATGAACGACTGCGTCTGCAGCGATGCCTTGGTGATGCCCTGCAGGACGGGCATAGCCTTCGCAGGCTCATCCCCGTTCTCCAGAAGACGCTGACAGTCAGCCTCATATTCGATCCGGTCAACTGTCTCACCGATCAGATAAGTCGAATCGCCCGGCTCCAGGATCTCCACCTTCTGCAGCATCTGACGAACAATGACTTCGATATGCTTGTCATTGATTTTCACGCCCTGCAGACGATAGACATCCTGGATTTCGTTGACGAGATAATCCGAAAGCGCCTCGACACCCATGACTTTCAGGATATCATGCGGCACGCGCGGACCATCGACCAGCGGATCACCTTTCTGGACGAAATCGCCTTCCTGTACAGAAACATGCTTTCCCTTCGGGATCAGATACTGCGTCTCTTCGCCCGTCTCGTCATTCTTGACGATCACACAGCGCTTCGACTTGTAATCCTTGCCGAATTCGATGCGGCCATCACCCTCAGCAATGATGGCATGGTCCTTCGGACGACGCGCCTCAAACAGTTCGGCAACCCGTGGCAGACCACCGGTAATATCACGAGTCTTGGAACCTTCACGAGGGATACGTGCCAGAACGTCGCCAGCATGAACCTGAGCCCCGTTCTCCACCGACAGGATACTGTCAGGAGAGAGAAAGTAACGGGCATCGTTACCATTGGCCAGCTTCACTACCCCGCCATTGGCATCCTTGAGCTGAAGCCTTGGCCGCAGATCCACACCCTTGGCAGCCTGCTTGTAGTCGACCACAACCTTGGAACTGAGACCAGTGACCTCGTCCATACGCTCGACAAGCGTAATGCTGTCGATCAGGTCAAGGTATTCGACAGTACCAGCCTGCTCAGTAATGATCGGCAGGGTGTACGGGTCCCATTCGGCCATTTTCTGGGCACGGGTAACCCCCTGCCCTTCAGATACCATCAGGCGCGCACCGTAAGGCACACGATACCGCGCACGCTCCACACCGTTCTCGTCGGTCAGTAGGATCTCGCAGTTACGCGACATCACAACCGGAACCTTCTGGGAATTTTCAACGACGTTACGGTTCTTGATCGCTACCACGCCGTCCCGCGATGCTTCCACCATGGACTGCTCGGCACCACGTGTCGCTGCGCCACCAATATGGAAGGTACGCATCGTAAGCTGGGTCCCGGGCTCACCAATGGACTGCGCAGCAATAACACCGACGGCCTCACCAATATTGACCGGCGTACCTCGGGCAAGGTCTCGGCCATAGCAATGGGCACAGATACCTACCCGGCTGTCACAGGTCAGAACCGAACGGATCTCAACACTCTCAACGCCTGCCTTCTCGATTGCTTCCGCCAGGGCTTCATCGATCAGCGTATTACGCGGAACAATGATTTCCTGCGTCGCCGGATCAGCAATATCCTTGGAAGCTGTACGCCCCAGAATACGCTCGGACAGCGATGCAACAACTTCGCCGCTATCCATGACCGCACGCACCGTCAGGCCGCGCTCCGTACCACAATCAGGCTCAACGATGATGCAATCCTGCGCCACGTCAACCAGACGGCGGGTCAGATAACCGGAGTTCGCGGTCTTCAGAGCCGTATCAGCAAGACCCTTACGCGCGCCATGGCTAGACGTGAAGTAATCAAGAACCGAGAGGCCTTCCTTGAAGTTCGCAATAATCGGCTGCTCGATGATTTCACCCGAAGGCTTCACCATCAGACCACGCATACCGGCAAGCTGCTTCATCTGGGCTGGCGACCCACGGGCACCGGAGTGGCTCATCATCCAGACAGAATTGGTCGGTTTACCAATAACCTGCTTGGAAATTTCCTTCAGCATGGCGGCCTGCACTTCGTCCGTGCAACGCGACCAAGCGTCAACCACCTTGTTGTAACGCTCGCCAGCCGTGATCAAACCATCCTGATACTGCTGTTCGAATTCCTTGACTTCCTCAGAAGTCTTGCCAACCAGCGTTGCCTTCTCGGCTGGAATGATCATGTCATCCTTGCCGAAAGAAATGCCAGCCCGCGCAGCATGGCGGAAACCAAGACCCATCAGGCGGTCACAGAAAATTACTGCTTCCTTCTGTCCACAGTGACGATAGACCGTATCGATAACATCGGACACATTCTTCTTCGTCAGCTGCTTGTTGATCAGGCTGAACGGAATCGCTGGATGTTTCGGCAGGATCTGAGCAATCAGCGCGCGCCCCGGTGTCGTCAGGATCGTCTGCCGGATCGGCTTACCCTCTGCATTAACTGTAGGCAGACGCAGGCGGATCTTGTCGTGCAGCTTGAGAGAACCTGCCAGCATGGCACTTTCGATTTCCGCTACATCCGAATAGGCCGGAGGTGCAGCCTTGACGACCTTGCCATCCTTGATGACAGCATCATCCGGTGTCTCACGATATTCCGGCACCTCAAGACTCAGGTAATAGAGACCCAGAACGATATCCTGAGACGGCACGATGATTGGCTTGCCGTTCGCGGGGCTGAGGATATTGTTCGTGGACATCATCAACACGCGCGCTTCCAGCTGCGCTTCAAGCGACAGCGGAACATGCACGGCCATCTGGTCACCGTCGAAGTCCGCATTGAACGCGGTGCAGACCAGCGGATGGAGCTGAATGGCCTTACCTTCGATCAGCGTCGGCTCGAAGGCCTGGATACCAAGGCGATGAAGCGTCGGCGCACGGTTCAGCATGACCGGATGCTCGCGGATCACCTCTTCGAGGATATCCCAAACTTCCGGACGCTCCTTTTCCACCATGCGCTTCGCAGCCTTGATGGTGGTGGCATGACCATACTTCTCAAGCTTGGAATAGATGAACGGCTTGAAAAGTTCGAGTGCCATCTTCTTCGGCAGACCGCACTGATGCAGCTTCAGTTCAGGACCAACCACAATGACCGAACGGCCAGAGTAGTCAACACGCTTGCCGAGAAGGTTCTGACGGAAACGGCCCTGCTTGCCCTTGAGCATGTCGGACAGGGACTTCAGCGGACGCTTGTTGGCACCCGTGATCGCACGGCCACGACGGCCGTTGTCGAACAGCGCATCAACAGCTTCCTGCAGCATACGCTTTTCGTTGCGGACAATGATGTCCGGCGCACGCAGTTCGATCAGACGCTTCAGACGGTTATTACGGTTGATAACGCGACGATACAGGTCATTCAGATCGGAGGTCGCGAAACGACCGCCATCCAGCGGCACCAAAGGACGCAGTTCCGGCGGAATGACCGGAACAATATCCATGATCATCCAGTCAGGGCGCGATCCGCTCTCGACGAATGCCTCAACCAGCTTCAGACGCTTGACCAGCTTCTTGCGGGCAGCTTCCGAAGTCGCCTTACGCAGCTTCTTGCGCATGATCGTCTTTTCGGAATCGCCTTCCATGACTTCTGCGTCATAGTCAAACGGATCGGGACGCCCAGCTGCTTTGGCGGCGAGACTCAGATCCCGTTCCTGCGCGTTTGGAATGCCCCAGTCATAGGTGGACAGAGCACGTTTGATCGCTTCAGCACCGATCCCGACTTCAATGCCAGCATCCGGATATTCATCCAGCAAGTCTTCACAGCGAATCTCGTCCAGCAGATACTGGTCGCGCTTCTTGCCGTTCCGATAGGAATCAATCTGATCAGAGTCACAGACGCCCTTGTCGAGCACCAAGAACTTCTCAAAATAAAGGACCGGTTCCACATCCTTCAGTGGCAGATCCAGCATCGTGGCGATGCGGCTCGGCAGGGATTTCAGGAACCAGATGTGCGCAACCGGGGAAGCCAGTTCGATATGCCCCATGCGCTCACGGCGCACTTTGGCCAAAGTGACTTCCACGCCGCATTTTTCACAGACAATACCGCGAAACTTCATCCGCTTGTACTTACCGCACAGGCATTCATAGTCCTTGATCGGACCAAAAATACGAGCACAGAACAGACCGTCACGTTCCGGTTTGAACGTCCGGTAGTTAATGGTCTCCGGCTTCTTGATTTCGCCGTAGGACCAGGAGCGGATCTGCTCGCTGGAAGCAAGCTGGATCTTGATCTGATCAAAGGTCACGGACTGACCGTTCTGACCCAAAATCTTCATGAGTTCGTTCATGCGCCGAAACCCCAATGTGTACCGCGGCGTCCCGCGGACACCTTAAAAATGAACCGTGGCGAAAGGGATAGAGAGGGCAATTAAAGCCCGCTCTGCTCGAGTTCGACATTCAGGCCAAGAGACTTCAGTTCCTTGATCAGAACGTTGAAGCTCTCGGGAATGCCTGCCTCAAAGTCATCCTGCTCGCGTACGATTGCCTCATAGACCTTGGTACGGCCGGACACATCATCCGACTTCACCGTAAGCATTTCCTGCAGCGTGTAGGCAGCACCATAAGCCTCCAGCGCCCAGACTTCCATTTCACCAAAGCGCTGACCACCAAACTGCGCCTTACCACCCAGCGGCTGCTGGGTCACAAGCGAATAAGGCCCGATGGAACGTGCATGGATCTTGTCATCAACAAGATGATGCAGTTTCAGCATGTAGATGTAGCCAACCGTTGTCTTACGCTCGAATGGCTCACCCGTCCGTCCGTCGATTAGCTGTGACTGACCGGATTTATCAACCCCGGCCTTCTCCAGCATGTTTTCGATATCCGGGATCGACGCACCATCGAAAACCGGGGTAGCGATCGGTAGGCCCTTACGAAGATTGTTGGCCAGTTCAACAAGCTGTTCGTTCGGCAGGGTCGCAATATCTTCTTCGAAGATCTTGTCACCGTACACATCCCGAAGACGATCGAGCAGTTCCTGCTTGCGCTCCCCATTTCGCTGGTATTCGTCGACCATGTCGCCAATGCTCGCACCGATATTGGCACAGGCCCAGCCAAGGTGGGTTTCAAGAATCTGACCGATATTCATACGAGATGGCACACCGAGCGGATTAAGGACGATATCCACTGCCTGGCCATTTTCGAGGAACGGCATGTCTTCCACAGGGACAACGCGAGACACGACACCCTTGTTTCCGTGACGGCCAGCCATCTTGTCACCCGGCTGAAGCTTGCGCTTCACGGCGACAAAAACCTTGACCATCTTCATCACACCCGGAGGAAGCTCGTCACCACGCTGCAGCTTCTCGACCTTACTGTCAAAACGGGCATTGATGCGACCAGTCGCTTCCCTGAACTCCGCCCGAAGCGTTTCCAGTTCCGCCATGACCTCATCAGCAGTTACAGTCATATTAGCCCAGACTGCACGCGGATGCTCATCCAGAACCTCGGCCGTAATCGGCGTCCCTGCCCGCACGCCCTTGAAACCGGACCCTGCTGTCTGGCCGATCAGACGTTCTCGCAGACGGTTGTAGAAGCTGCGTTCCTGAATGGCGCGCTCGTCATCGCGGTCCTTGGTCAGACGCTCGATCTCGGCACGCTCGATCGCCATTGCACGCTCGTCCTTATCCACCCCTCGGCGGGAGAAAACGCGGACGTCAACAATCGTTCCACTCGTTCCAGGCGGCAGCTTCAGGGACGTATCCCGGACATCAGACGCTTTTTCACCGAAGATGGCACGCAGCAGCTTTTCTTCCGGGGTCATCGGGCTTTCGCCTTTCGGCGTCACCTTCCCCACCAGGATATCGCCCGGATTGACCTCGGCACCAACATAGACAATCCCGGCCTCGTCAAGGTTCCGAAGAGCCTCTTCACCGACGTTGGGAATGTCCCGCGTGATTTCTTCCTGACCCAGCTTCGTATCACGCGCCATGACTTCAAATTCTTCGATATGGATCGAAGTGAAGACATCATCGCGGGCAATACGCTCGGAAATCAGAATGGAATCTTCGAAGTTGTAACCGTTCCAAGGCATGAAAGCCACGAGGACGTTACGCCCCAGAGCCAGTTCACCAAGTTCCGTGGACGGACCATCAGCGATGATATCACCGGCATGAACCGTATCACCGACCTTCACTAGAGGACGCTGGTTGATGCAGGTGGACTGATTGGACCGCATGTATTTGCGCAGACGGTAAATATCGACACCCTGCGTAGCGCCAGCTTCATCCGTTGCACGCACAACAATACGCGCGCCATCAATCTGATCGATAATACCGCGACGCTTGGCCACAATGGTCGCACCGGAGTCATGAGCAACTGCGGCTTCCATGCCCGTACCAACCAGCGGCGCGTCGGCCTTCACCAGCGGCACAGCCTGACGCTGCATGTTCGCTCCCATCAGAGCGCGGTTAGCATCATCGTTCTCAAGGAAGGGAATCAAAGCCGCGGCTACAGACACGAGCTGCTTCGGAGACACGTCACAGGCGGTCACCTGATCCGGCGCAACCATCCGGAAATCACCAGACTTACGCACGGATACAGCGTCATCCGTCAGATGACCTTCGCTGTCCTGCCCGGCATCAGCCTGCGCCACAACCAGCTTCTCTTCCTCCATGGCGGACAGATACTTCCAGCCATCCTGAAGAGTTCCTTCCTCCACGAGGCGATACGGCGTCTCGATGAAGCCGTATTTGTTCACCTTCGCATAAGTCGCCAGAGAATTGATCAGACCGATATTTGGCCCCTCAGGCGTTTCGATAGGGCAGATACGACCATAATGCGTCGGATGAACGTCACGAACCTCGAAGCCCGCCCGCTCACGCGTCAGGCCACCTGGGCCAAGCGCGGAGAGACGGCGCTTGTGCGTCACTTCGGACAATGGGTTGGTCTGATCCATGAACTGGCTCAGCTGCGACGAGCCAAAGAATTCACGAACCGCAGCCGCAGCCGGCTTGGCGTTGATAAGGTCATGCGGCATGACCGTATCGATATCAACAGACCCCATGCGCTCGCGGATTGCACGCTCCATACGGAGCAGCCCGACGCGGTACTGGTTCTCCATCAGTTCGCCGACAGAGCGAACACGACGGTTTCCAAGATTATCGATATCATCGATCTGACCACGACCGTCCTTCAGGTCGCACATGATTTTGATGGTGCGCAGGATATCTTCCTTGCGCAGTGTACGCAGCGTATCCGGCGCATCAACATCAAGACGCATGTTCATCTTCACACGTCCGACTGCTGACAGGTCATAGCGGTCAGGCGCAAAGAAGAGACCATGGAACATGGCTTCCGCAGTTTCCTTCGTCGGCGGCTCGCCTGGTCGCATGATGCGATAGATGTCGATCAGCGCTTCGTCACGACAGGTATTCTTATCTGCCGCCAGCGTATTGCGGATCCAAGGACCATGAGCCCCATCCACTCCGAGCGTCGGCAATTCCGTGAGACCAGCTTCCTCAAGCGCAAGCAGACGGTCTTCGGTCAGTTCCTCGCCAGCCTCCCCGTAGATCTCACCCGTCTGCTCATTGACCAAATCATAGGCAAGGAAACGACCCAGCACATCCAGACGCCCGACGCGGACGATACGCGTCTTCTCTGCGATCTTACGCACGAGACGGCTTGTCAGCTTCGTGTCGGCTTCCGCAACGATTTCACCCGTATCGGCATCCACCAGCGGACTCAGCAGCTTCAGGCCACGGAAAGCATCTGGCTCGAACGGACGGGCCCACTCGTCACCCAGCCGGGTGAAAGGCACCATGTCATAGAAATAGGATAGGATCTCGTCCTGATCCATACCACGGATATCGAGGCTATCAACATCGCCCCCTTCAGCGAGCTTCTCCTCGCGCTGCGCGAGATAGTTCGCACCCTGCAGGGCGTAGAGAAGGGTTGTGACCGGCAGCTTGCGCTTACGGTCGATACGGACGTAGATCAGATCCTTGGCATCAAATTCGAAATCGAGCCATGAACCGCGATAAGGAATAACCCGTGCGGCAAAAAGATACTTGCCGGACGAATGGGTCTTGCCCTTGTCGTGATCGAAGAAAACGCCGGGACTACGGTGCATCTGGGAAACGATGACACGCTCGGTTCCATTGATGATAAATGTACCGTTATCCGTCATGAGCGGCATATCGCCCATGTAGACCGGCTGTTCCTTCAGGTCGTGAATGGAGCGGGAACCCGTGTCTTCGTCGATATCCCATGTCGTCAGACGCAGAATGACCTTCAAAGGTGCCGCATAGGTCAGCCCACGCTGAATGCATTCTTCAACGTCGTATTTTGGCTCCTCGAACTCGTAAGACATGAAATCCAGACGACCACGACCCGCGAAGTCATTGATCGGAAAAACGGAGCGGAAAACTTCCTGCAGGCCGGAATTATGACGGCTATCAGGGCTCACGTTCATCTGCAGGAACGCTTCATAGGAAGCGCGCTGCACATCAATCAGATTGGGCATCGGCGCAATTTCGGGAATGCGCCCGAAGCTTTTGCGGATCCTCTTGCGTCCCGTGAACGATTTGGTGATCGCGTTCATCTATCCTGCCCTCTGCACCAGACCTTCGAGTCGTCCGAACACCAGCTTCGAGCCTTGTGGCCTGAACCCTGCGGACGACCGGAACGTCCGGCCTGCAATTATCTTAATTAACGTGGCGAGCCGCGTACTATACTTCGAATTTCCGCCAACGGCAAATCGGGCGGGAACCGCATGCGATCCCCGCCCCATCTGTCTGCCAGGCAGAGGTCTTTTCCCTTCTGAAGGGAAAAGACCATCATCAAGTGATTACTTGACTTCGACCTTGGCGCCGGCGTCTTCAAGAGCCTTCTTGATCTTGGCGGCATCGTCCTTGGACACGCCTTCCTTAACGGTCTTGGGCGCACCCTCGACCAGATCCTTGGCTTCCTTCAGACCCAGACCCGTGATGCCACGGATTTCCTTAATCACATTGATCTTCTTGTCGCCAGCGGCGGCCAGAACAACGGTGAACTCGGTCTGCTCTTCAGCAGGAGCAGCAGCAGCGCCACCGGCAGCAGCAGCAACAGCAACCGGAGCAGCAGCGGAAACGCCCCACTTTTCTTCGAGCATCTTGGAGAGCTCAGCAGCTTCCAGAACGGTCAGAGCGGACAGTTCGTCAACAATCTTTGCCAGATCGGCCATGGTTTTATCCTACGTGATGTACTGTGTGTTCAGATTCAAGCCTGCGCCGTAGCACAGACCTTGCTTTCAGGCGGCTTCTGTTTCGCCGGTCTTGGCATAGGCGCCAAAAACGCGAGCAAGCTGGCCGGCCGGCGCCTGGACAACACCTGCGATACGCGTTGCGGGGGTATTGATCATACCAACCAGCTTCGCACGCAGTTCGTCCAGCGACGGCAGTTCGGCAAGCGCCTTGACCCCGTCGACGTCAAGCGTCTGGGAACCAAGGGAGCCACCGAGGACTACCAACTTGTCATTCGTCTTGGCGAACTCGACGATTGCTTTGGCAACCGCAGCCGGGTCATCAGACCATGCAAGAGCCGTCGGCCCTTTCAGCAGCGGCGCAATGCCGTCGAATTGGGTCCCATCCAGAGCGCGGCTGGCCAGCCGGTTCTTCGCAACCTTATACGTCGCTCCTGCCGCACGAACGCGTCGCCGCAGCTCCGTCACATCAGCAACCGTCAGACCCTTGTTCTCGGTGACGACTACCATGGACGTGCTGTTGAACACGTCGGCGAGGAACTCGACAAAGGCCCGTTTTTCCGTACGGTCCAAAACCTGTCTCCTCGTCAGTCCGATTTACACCGGACCAGGTTACCCATGAGATGGCTCTTTACAGAACCATCCCGCTCGCCTGTCCACAGAAGTGAGCAAACCCAGCACATCGCGGCATAACCGCAAAAACTGGCGCCCCGTCTGCCGCTCGCGCCCCCAAAAGAAGCCTTAAAACACCCTGCGGCGTTACGTGCGGTCTTGGACAGGTTTGGAAGCGATCATTGAAAATAATCGCCCCTACGCCGTCACGCCGAAACGTGACGTCATCTCGTGGAGGCTTTCTAGTTGAAAGACTCCTTTAAAATCAAGCCTCGAAGCTTGCAACGTCCAGACGAACACCTGGGCCCATCGTGGAAGACAGGGCTGCCTTCTTGAGATAGGTCCCCTTGGCACCAGATGGACGGGCCTTCTGAACCGCATCGACGAGAGCGTTGATGTTTTCGATCAGCTTGGCTTCATCGAAAGACGCCTTGCCAACACCAGCATGAATGATGCCAGCCTTCTCGGCACGATATTCGACCTGACCGGACTTGGCTGCCGTGATGGCACCCTTGACGTCCATGGTCACCGTACCAAGACGGGGGTTCGGCATAAGGCCTCGCGGGCCGAGGATCTTACCCAGACGACCAACGAGAGCCATCATATCCGGCGTTGCAATGCAGCGATCGAAATCGATCTCGCCAGCCTGTACTTTCTCCGCCAGATCTTCAGCACCGACAACTTCTGCACCCGCAGCCTTGGCTTCCTCAGCCTTCGGACCACGTGCAAACACACCGACGCGCAGGGTCTTGCCGGTACCGTTCGGCAGGGAAATCAGGCCACGGACCATCTGGTCAGCGTGACGCGGATCAATGCCGAGGTTGAGGGACAGCTCGACCGTTTCGTCGAACTTCGCCGTAGCATTGCCCTTCACCAGAGCAACAGCCTCAGCCAGAGCATAGGGCTTGTTGCGCTCGACCTTGGCCTGAGCGGCCTTCAGACGCTTGTTCTTGGCCATGATATCAGCCCTCCACCACGTTCAGACCCATCGACTTCGCGGAACCGGCGAGCATGCGCACGGCGCCGTCGATGTCGTTGGCATTCATGTCCTTGAACTTCGTCTCAGCGATTTCGCGCAGCTGAGCCGTTGTCACGGAACCGACAGCAGCCGACTTCCCGACCGTCTGACTGCCCTTGGAAATCTTGGCGGCCTTCAGGAGAAAATACGTATTCGGCGGCGTCTTCGTGATGAAGGAGAACGTCCGGTCAGCATAAGCAGTGATGACGACCGGAATCGGCATGCCGGGCTCAAGCTGCTGTGTCTTGGCGTTGAACTCCTTGCAGAACTGCATGATGTTCAGGCCGCGCTGACCCAGAGCCGGACCAACCGGCGGAGAAGGATTGGCTTTACCAGCCGGAATCTGAAGCTTGATGTAGCCAACAACTTTTTTGGCCATATCCGGGACTCCCTTTTCTGTCGTTCCCGAACCGCGGTAGCAACGGAGTCGGCAGACGCCCCTCCTCCCGCGTTCGAAGTGAGGCGGTCCCCTAGACCACTTTATATCAGTTCGTCAACCCCTTGCCGGCGCCTGGTCCAACCCGGTCACCGCGCAGATCATCATTTCGGGGAGAGACATTGCTGTCGATACCCGCAACGGGCTTGGGATTATGGAGATTTTCGTACTGAAGCGGACCAAAGGGGTCGATCTGCTTGACTGTTGGCAGATCGCTAGCGTTCCATCCACCACCAAGAGCACGAACAAGCCGGATGGTGGCCTGAATCTGGGCCGTCTGGACGTCCACTTCCGCCAGACGGGCCTGAAGCGCGTATTGCTGAGCGACCAGCGCATCAAGGTAATTGGAAAGGCCCCCCGTATAGAGCGCCATGGTCATGCCCTGCGTCCGCAACGCGGCCTCGACAGCCCTCTGCTGCTGATCCTGTGCAACCTTGTACTGACCGCTCTGAGTCAGGCCATTCTCAACATCCTGGAAAGCTCCGAGAACGACACTTCTGTAATTATCCACGGATTCCCGGTACTGCGACCAGGCCCGCTGCAACGCGGCACGACGCAGTCCACCTGTAAATACCGGCTCCACCGCCTGCACGGCAATTGTCCAGAAAGCCCGTGAGATACTGGCCAGATCAAAGCCACCGTCTTCAAAACCACCAGTCGCACTGAAGGTAAAACGCGGATAGAACGCCGCGCGGGAAACGCCGATGGCTCTGGATGCAGCAGCCATGCTCCGTTCGGCCTCAGCGATGTCAGGCCGACGTTCCAAAAGAGTGGATGGCAGACCGGCATTCACCTTCACTGCTCCGAAATGCATTTTCACATCATGCATGGGCGCAATATGAAAGCCAGCAGGTGCCGTATTCAACAGCACGGCAATGGCATTTTCCATTACCCGGCGGTCGGCGATTAGACGGCTTTTGGCCGCCTGTGCGGAATAAAGCTGATTTTCAGCCCGCGAAACATCCAGCCCAGCACCGATGGCTCCCGCTTGCCGCAATTCGGTAATTTCAACGGCAGCCCTGAAGTACCGGATCGAGTCATCATAGACCGCATTCTGCGCGTCCAGACCGCGCAGCGCGATATAATCCGTTGCAAGTTCCGCCTCAAGCGTCAGACGTGAGAGAGCAAAGTCAGCAGCACTCGCCTGCGCCATATTTTTCTGCATCCGCGTCGTATTACGAATGTAATCCCAGAAATCCGGCTCCCAGGTCGCCGCTCCGCTGTAACCCTGATTGGACTCATAGACATAGCTGGACGTATGGGCCGCATTCAGAAACAGCCGCCCCAGTGAGCCCTTGTTGTCGCTCATGTGAGCAGAGCCGGTGACCTGAGGGTAAAGCCGGCTTTCAGTCTCACGCGCTATGTCACGCGACTGAGTGAAGGCTTCTGCCGAAGCCTGGAGATCAGGATTGACGGCAAGCATCCGCGTCTCGAGATCATTGAGAACCGGATCCTGCAGCATCGTCCACCAGTTACTGCGCACCGTGTCATCCGCTGGATGAGCATCGGTCATGACGCCTTTGCCTTCCCATCCGTTAGGATAGAGGAATTTCTGGGGATGGTACTGCGGCGCAAGATCACATGATGTCAGACCGACACAGAGAGCACATGCCAGTGCAGTCATACTCTGGAAGTGACCTGAACGACGGCTTCCCGACCGACGCCCGGCCATGAGACGGATGTTTTTAAGATTCATCAGCGCGATCCGGCCTCGTCAGGATTGGCATCATGCTGACGAACGGCTTTCTGGTCCTCTTCCTGCTGGGTTTTGGTCGGCGTGTTGTATCCCGGGGTCGTGGGAACAACCTTGACCTCATCCCCTTCCAGCAGATCAGCCGTCGGATTGGCAATAAGCTGGTCGCTCTTTGTAATACCGCTCAGAACCTGCACAGTAGTTCCGAAGTTGATACCAACCGTCACATTGACCAGGTGAACGTGATTGTTGATGACCTTGGCAACCTGACTACCTTGCGCCCGGAAAACGATCGCGCCTTCTGGAAGAATCAGGATATTCGGATTTCCCGGCGCAGTGATATGGGCCGTAGCGTAGGAATTGGGCCAAAGCAGATTGTCCGCATTCCCCAACGTCAACTCCGTTGTCACGGTACGCGTGGATGCATTGAAAGCGTTGGCCGTAGCGAGGAACGTGGCCTTGAAACGGCGGTCCGGATACTGCGGAACAGTCAGTTCAGCCGTAATCTTCGGGGAAATGACACTGGCGAAATCCTGCGGTACGGAAACGAAGACACGCATCCGATGCACATCGGCAACAGAAAACAGTTCAGATGCCGATCCGCGTGAATTGACGTTTCCACCACCCGCATTCACGTAGTCACCTACGTTCACAAGACGCGACGTAACAATACCATCGAATGGCGCGACGATTTTCTTGAAGTCTTCCAGCGCCTGGAAACGATCCACCTCATGGGCCGCGGCTTCAAGCTCCGCTTTCTGCGCCGCTGCGTTCGCCGCTTGCACGTCCACTTCCTGCCGGGAAACGGCCTGCGTGCTCTTGAGGGCCGTCCAGCGTTTGGTCGTGATAAGCGCCAGATTATACCGGGCCAGGATCACGTTATAATGCGCCTTGGCCGCCGCATACTGGGCATCGATGCTTGGCGTGCTGATTTCCGCGAGGATGTCGCCCTGTTTTACATGAGCACCATAGTCCTTATACCACATCTTCACATAGCCCGAGACCTGCGCATAGATCGGCGCCTCATACCAGGCTGCCAGATTGGCTGGCAGATCAACCTCGCGGGTCTTTGGTCCCGGCTGTGGCGTAATCAGCGTAACAGGCGGAATGGCAGCATCTTCGGTACGCCCGTCCAGGGAGTGGAAATGCGTTCCCCGCTTCACGATCCCCCACGCCGCCAGAGCTATGGCCACCAGTACGACAGCGAGGAGGATTACCTTCCCGCGGGCACTCGAACCACCACCATGTTCAGGATGGTTTCCCTGAGGCATCTGCCCCTGTTCCATCGAGTGATTCACGCGTGGTCTCCTTCAGGCCCGGCAGGGTGCCTGTAATGTATCAGTGCAAAAACGCAGGGCACAAACAAGAGCGTCGCCACGGTCGCGATCAGCAGTCCCCCGATGACCGCCTTGCCCAGCGGAGCATTGTCCGAGTTGCTGATCGACATCGGGATCATGCCGATCATCATGGCCAGAGCCGTCATCATGACAGGGCGGATACGCTCATACCCCGCTTCGATAGCCGCAGTAATCGCATCGCCATGATGGTCCATCCGCTCTCGGGCAAAAGCCACGACCAGAATGGCATTTGCCGTCGCCGTCCCCATGCACATGATGGCTCCCGTCAGGGCAGGAACTGACATGGCCGTATTGGTCAGGAACAGGCTCCAGGAAATACCGCCAAGGGCTCCCGGCAGCGCCGTGATGATGACGAAGGGGTCAAGCCAAGACTGGAAGTTCACGACGATGATCAGATAGACCAGTACGATTGACAGCGCGAGACCGCCAATCAGCTGGACATAGGCATCGTTCATCGTCACGGCCTGACCGCGCACCACCATGCTGGACCCATGCGGCAGCTTGTGGCGCTCCTCATTGACAATGCGGTCCACAGCCCGTGAAACCGTTCCCAGATCGATATCTTCAGGTGCGGCATAGATATCGAACACTGGCATGATGTTGTAATGCGCCACTTCAGCCGGAGTACCGGTCATCACGAATTCACTCAGTCCACCAAGAAGCTGAGGATTCTGATTGTTAGGATTTCCGTCTCCCTTGTCGATGGGCAGGATTTCCAGATCATTCATGGTCTGGAGATAATTGGCCGGCGTCTGCACATCGATCAGCTGAGACGTACCTTGCGCATTCAGATAGTAGGTCTGACCCACCTGCCCGCTTCCCGATAGGGTTACGAGAGCATTGAGCGCCACATCACGCTCGGTAATGCCCGTTCCCATCGCGAAACTGCGCCGGTTGTTGACCATGACCGTAGGCTGGGTCATCGGCTCCTGGACGTTCACGTCCGCAATACCCGTGACCCGCCGCAGCTTCTGGGCAAGCTCGTTTGCGAACTGGAAGTTCTCCTGAAGATTCCGTCCCACGATCTGCACATCCAGCGGCGATGGAAGACCGAAGTTCAGGATCTTTGCCGTCAGATCGCCCGGCTGGAACGTAAAGATCGTTCCGGGGAAAGCATCTGTTAATCCCTTGCGCAGGATACGCCGGTATTCCGGAATAGGGCTTTCGGAATCCTTAAGCTGGATGGTGATGTCACAATCCTGTGATCCGGTTGTCGGAGACGGAATCATCGCCTGGTTGAGCTGACTGAACGGCAGGCCGCAGTTGTTCACGACATTCACGATCTGGCCATGCAGAAGCTGACGGGCCTTCTTCTCGGCCAGACCGGCAATCTTGCCGGTCTCCTCGATACGGCTGCCAATCGGCGCACGCATGTGCATCTGGAGTGTACCAGACCGGATTTCCGGGAAGAAATCCTGCCCCACGAACAGCAGGAGCGCCATGGACGAGATGGCCGCCAGCATGAACATCGCCACAAACCGTCCCCGGATGCCAAGCAACGCGATCAGGGCTTCTTTGTAATGCTCCCGGAAACTGGAGAATCGCGCTTCGAACCCCCGCTGGAAGCGCCCGAAGAAACCAGGTTTGCGATTCTGCCATGCCGGATCGCGATGCATCGCCACCTGGGCCGCCAGCAGCCAGTTCGCCATGGTCGGCACCAGCGTCCGAGACAGGATGAAGGACGCGATCATGGCAAAGATGATGGCTTCGGCCATTGGCATGAACAGCCAGCCGGAAATGCCCGTCAGTTCGAACAGCGGCAGCCACACGATGCAGATACAGGTCGTGGAAACGAAAGTCGGAATGACGATCTGGTTGGCTGCATCAATGATGGCGTCTTCCAGGTTCTTCCCCGTATCCAGATGGGCGTCGATGTTCTCGATCATGACCGTGGCATCATCAACAAGGATACCCACGGCAAGTGCCAGTCCGCCCAGCGTCATGACATTGATGGACTGCCCGGCGACACTCAGCCCGATAATGGAACACAGCATCGCCAGCGGAATGGATGTCGCCACAATAACGGTGGAACGCCAGGATCCGAGAAACAGAAGAACCGTAAGACTGGTCAGGATCGCGGCCGTGATCATCTCACGTACCACGTCCACAACGGATTCCTTCACGAAGCTGGATGCATCGGTCAGGACTTTCATGGTCGTCCCGGCCGGGAGGGTCGCTTCAACAGACGGCAGCAGCTTCTTGATGCCGCTCACGACATCCAGCGTCGAGGCATTGCCGCTCTTGAGGATGACGATCAGAACCGCCTGCTGCCCCTTCACGAGAACCGCGTTGATCTGCGGCGGCCCTCCCCGGTGGACCCATGCCACATCGCGCAGATAGATCACCGAATTCCCGACCTGCTTGAGCGGCATCCGGTTGAAGACGGACAGATCAAGAGGCGTGGAATTTGTTTTCACCATCCAGTCAAGCTGGCCGATTTTCTGATCACCAGCCGGCAGAACGATATTCTGCCGGTTCAGCGCGGCCGCCACATCCTCCGGGGACAGGCGGTGTGCCAGCAGTTTGATGGGATCGATATCCACCATGATGTCGGGCGCAAGACCGCCATACGGATTGGGGATAGCCGCCCCGGGCACCGATACGAGCTCCGGCCGGATCAGGTTGGACGCCATATTGTAGATCTCCGACCCGGACATGGTCGGATTATTCACCTGAAGCGTCAGGACCGGCACGGATGAGGCATCGAGCGCCAGGATCAGTGGTGGGGTCGAACCGTTGGGAAGCTGTTTGATGATCGTCTGGGAAACGGAGGTGATCTGTGTCTGGGCAACAGCCGTATTCGTGCCCGGCTGGAAGAAGATCTTCACAATGCCGCGACCGTAATAGGACGAACTCTCGATATGCTCGATATTGCTGACCGTCGCCGTCAGGGATCGTTCGTAATAGTAAACGATACGCCCCGACATATCTTCCGGCATCAGGCCAGTATAGGACCAGATCACCGCCACAATCGGAATCTTGATGGATGGAAAGACGTCCGTCGGCGTTGAAACGATGGCCTTGACCCCGAAAATCAGGATCATGATGGACAGAACGACAAACGTGTAAGGCCGCTTGAGTGCGGTAACGACAATGGCATTCATACGGCCATGTCACTCCTGCCAGCGATCAGGATGGCCCTGCCGGCGGCTTCAGTTTCTGTCATTCTCAACGGGCGTCCCCTCGTAATTTGATCAGAGTCATATCGGACAGAGATCAGGCGACAAGCAAAATTCTGTTTAAGAAACCACGAATATGCCCTGTTCTGACAACATCATGTAACATTCGCGTCTCCCTCATGGGCCGCTTTTGCCCCAAAACGAATCTCGAACACCGACCCCGGCCTCTCATGCCCTTCCTGGAATGTCCCGATACTGATCGTGGCGCCATGAAGACGCAGAATGGCCGAAACCAGACTCAGGCCGAGGCCGCTTCCCGGAACATGACGGCTCTTGTCCGACCGGTAAAACCGCCCGAGAACAGCACCACGCTCATCTGCCGCAATTCCAATTCCGGTATCGTAAATCCGAAGCCAGACCTCTCCACTGGGATCCTGCCCGGCGCACAACCCCACTTCTCCGCCCTCAGGTGTGAATTTGATGGCGTTATCGACCAGATTGGCCAGAACCTCGTTCAGAAGATCGGTATCTCCGTAGAGTGGAATGGGTTCGCGCACGCCGTCAACATGCAATGACAGTCCTTCCGTCTCTGCAATAGGCTCATAAAGGTCCACCACCCCGGCGATGAGTTGGCTGAGGTCCATCATGCCGAATCCTGCCCGGCGGCGTCCATTCTCGATCTCTCCGATCCTGAGCAGCGCCGTAATGACGGAAAAGCACTGCTCCAGATCCAACGTCGCCTGCTGGATGGCGCTTCTAAGAATCGCAGGATCAGTGGAAACAGCCGCGACACGCTCCAACCGTGCCCTGACCCTGGCCAGAGGTGTCCGCAGATCGTGGGCAATATCGTTTCCGACATTCCGGATCTCATCCAGAAGATGCTCCAGCCGGTCCAGCATCCTGTTCACGGAGCCTGCCAGCCGCTCGATGTCATCGCGCTCCCGGCCGACCGGAAGCCGTTCGTGCAGGTCTCCATCCATGATCCGGTCAATGGCGCGGTGCATTTCCTTGACGCGCGCCAGCGCCCGGTGGCTCAGGAATATGCCGGCCAGAAGGGCGAACAGCACAACCGGCACGACGGACATAAGGGCCGCGCGCTTGGTGATGTAGCGCAGTTCATCCGCCATGTGCATCGAGCGCGCCAGCACTAGGATACGGTCCCTGTTCCCGTGCGGCCCCTTCACCTCCACAGCCAGATAGCGCATTTCATAAGGTGTATCGCCAGGCGGTGTATCCCACAGCCGCTGGGTCTTGGCCGAGACCTCCAGCCCTTCCGGCCAGTGCCTGATGTCCCCGGCAATCAGCTGCCGATCCATGTCGAAGAGGGCGGCACCATTCAGGATCACACGCAGATCGGTCTTGCTGCGTTCCCGGACTTCGTACTCAAGCTGCTGGGGCGTCTCATTGACCAGCAGCGCAGCCTCCCGCTGAAGCAGATCCGTGGACCGCTGCTGTTCATAGGTGTTCATCTGCCCGTAAACGAGCGCGAACTGAAGCAGCATCCCGGCAATGATGGCCACGACGAAGGCCAGTGTGAGACGGAAAGTGGCTGTCCTGAAAAGATCTGCCCGGAAGAGCTCAAACCGGAACACGCAGACTGAACCCGGCGCCACGGATGCTCTGGATCAAAGGCGCCTCGCCCGGCAGGTCGATCTTTCGCCGCAGCTTTCCAATATGCACATCCACGAGATTGGTCTGCGGCACGAACCGGTAATTCCAGACATCTTCCAGCAGCATTGTCCGGGTCAGAACCGTATCGGGACGGCGCATCATGTATTCCAGAAGCCGGAATTCACGCGGAAGGAGTTCGATCTCCCGCCCCTGACGGAAGACCCTGCGTTCAATCAGGTCCATTTCCAGCGGTCCGACGCGCAGGATGGTCACGCGACTGTCCGTGGGTCGTCTCCGGAGGGCTTCAAGCCGGGCCGCGAGTTCCTCCATCGCGAACGGTTTGGTCAGGTAATCATCCCCTCCCGCCTTGAGGCCATTTACCCGGTCATCGACCGCCGAAAGCGCGGACAGCACCAGAACAGGCAGTGCCACGCCCTGCCCACGCAGAAGTTCGATCACGGTCAGACCATCCATCTCCGGCAGCATACGGTCCACGATCATCAGATCGAACCGCCCGCTCTTGGCTGCTTCCAGACCAGATGGTCCCGTCGCGGCATGATGGACGTCGTAACCTCTTACACGCAGTTCTTCGGAAACCTCGGTAGCGATCTGCTCATCATCCTCGATCAGCAGAAGCCGCGGGACAGCGTCTTTCTGTCGCGGAGCCGGATCCCGGTCAGGGGTTGATGTCATGTTCATTTCTCACACATGGGCCAGGATGTGCCGTCATCCCATTAAAATCACTCTTAAGCTTTGCATCCTGCCGCGGTATGGCCAACGCTTCAGGTTCATGAAAGGTCCACCCCTTCCTCAAGGGCCTCTTCCGGCTCCGGCATACCGTCCAGATCCCTCAGCCGTCGCCCAAGCACGCGCGTCCGCCTTCGCGCTTCCTCAATGGTATTTCCCATCGTGCCGGCATTGCGTTGGAGCCGGTCCAGCACCTGATCCATTCGCAGCATTTCCTGCCGCGTTGTTCCCAGCAAGGCTGCGATAGCCTCGGTCCGCTCTTCCAGAGCAAGCGTCACATACCCTAGATGTACGGTCCTGAGCATCGCGGGCAGCAGCGAAGGCCCCATGACGATCACCCGGTACAGCCTACCGATTTCATCGATCACACCCGGCATCCGGGCAATTTCCGCGTACAGGCCATCCGTGGGCAGATAGAGGACGGCAAATTCCACAGTCTGGGGAGGACGGATATATTTGGAGGCAATTTTCTTTGCCTCTGCCTTCACAACCGTTTCCAGCTCCCGCCGGGCGGACCGCTCCACCCTCCCGTCTCCGGCCTCCGCCGCGTCCAGAAGCCGTTCATAGGCTTCAGTCGGAAATTTGCTGTCGATGGCAAGGCGGGGTGCCGTTCCACCCCGCACCGGCATTTTCACGGCGAACTCGACGTTTTCTCCGCCTTCGCCCAGCCGGTAATTGATCTCGTAGCTTCCCTCGGGCAGAACGTCGTCCAGTATGGCCCGGCACTGTGCCTCTCCCCATCCTCCACGCGTCTTGACATTGGAGAACAGGCGCCTGAGATCGCCGATCTGCGCCGTTACGCTTGTGACCTCTCCCAACGCTTTCTGCATGGCGCTGAACTGTTCCACGACACGCTGGAAACTGGTCTGCATCTGCTTTTCGACCGCACCATGCAACTGCTCGTTGACAGTGGCACGGATGCGTTCGATCTGCTCGTTCTGATTCCGGGCCATTTCTCCAAGCGCCTCGGACAGCAGAAGCCGTCCATCCGCCTGTTCCTGCCCAAGACGCCGGACCAGCTCTCCCAGCCGCTCACTGGTCTCCAGCCTGAACTGATCCAGCCGACCGGACAGGGCGCGCTCAACGTCAGCCAGATGCGCGCTCTGATACCGCGCCTCCTGAGCCCGCTCCTGGGTATCCCGCTCCAAAAGGGCTTCAATTTTTCCCATGGCTGGACTTTCGCCACGCAGAAGCGTCAGGACTGCCACGGCCAGCGCGAGCCCCGCCACAATCCAAGGAAGAAACGGCATCATACTGGGAAATCCATCCTGCATGATGCGCAGTCTAGCCCCTCAACCCGGACCGGCCAATGTCAGACACTTTTATGGCTGGTGGATATTACCATAACTCGCCGCACCAAGCCCGGGGCAGGAGCACGGAGCCCCAAGCGGCACCTGCGTCGGCATCTTGCAGGTATAGATCCCGGCCTTGCAGGTATAACCGTATCCGGCAACCGGCGTCCCCTTCGGGATCGGGCCGGGAGCAGCCGTCCCGACACAGGCGGCCAGCCCCAGCAGGGACAGACCCGCACCAGCCCGCAGACCGGAACGGCAGAAGAAACGACGCATGAACATCATCCTCTCAGACATGAAACACGGTGGGACGGAAACGGCATGAACCCTTTCCGGTTGCCGCCTGATCCGACGGCGATATGGCAATCCTGTGGCGATATACCCAGTTTCATGCCACGGCAGCCAGTCCGGCTGCCACACCACTCGACCACGCCCACTGAAAATTGTGTCCGCCCAGCCAGCCCGTCACGTCCACAGCTTCCCCGATGACGTAAAGGCCGGGCACATCCAGGGCCTCCATGGTCTGGGACGACAGGCCGCGCGTATCAACTCCGCCCCGCATGACCTCAGCCTTGGCGTAACCTTCCGTCCCGTCTGGCGTAACCTTCCAGCAGGACAACCGCTCCGCCAGTGCCCGCAGTTTACGATCCGGCTGATTGGCCAGCATCGTATCCCCCAGATCCGCCACGAGAACCTTTGCCAACCGCGCAGGAAGCATCTCCAGCAAACGCGGCGGCAAGGCACGCGGACGGTCCTGCTTGGTCCGCCGCAGGGCATCCAGCACATTGCTTCCAGGAAGAAGATCAACCTGAAAGCTTTCCCCGGCCTGCAGGTAGGATGAGATCTGGAGAATTGCCGGTCCTGACAGACCACGGTGGGTAAAGACCATCCCGTCCTCAAAACGCGGCCCTTTCTTCCCAATCCGCGTCACGACTGTCAGGGAAACCCCTGCCAGCTCGGGATCGGCATCCGGCAGAACCAGCGGAACAAGCGCCGGAGCGGTCGGAACAATCCGCAACCCGAACTGTCGTGCAAGCCTCAGGGAAAGGTCGGAAGCGCCCAGCTTCGGGATGGAGAGGCCGCCCGTCGCCAGAATGACCTTGCGGGACTGGACATCCCCCCGCCCTGTCCGGATGACAAATCCGTCCCCTTCCCGCCGCATATCCGTGATCCGCGTTTCTATCCGCAGTTCACAGCCACCCGTCAGGCATTCACTGACGAGCATGTCCACGATCTGCCGGGCCGATCCGTCACAGAAAAGCTGACCTTTCGCTTTCTCATGCCAGGCAATGCGGTGGCGCTCCACCAGCGAAAGGAAATTCTGTGGGGTGTATCGCGCCAGAGCCGAACGGGCGAAATGCCGGTTGTCGGATAGGAAGCAGTTCGGTCCTGTCTCCAGATGCGTGAAGTTGCATCGTCCGCCACCGGAGACAAGGATCTTGCGTCCCGGTTCAGGCCCATGATCCAGAACCAGAACGCGCGCTCCGTTCCGGCCAGCTGTGGCAGCGGCCATGAGACCAGCCGCACCAGCCCCGAGAACCACCACATCCCACATCACAGCGCCCTCAGAAGTCGAGGTTGGCGTAATGGGCCGGCGGTGTCACACCGCTCACCCGGTCGGACAGGAGCCCACGGAAACAGGGCCGTGACTTGACACGCGCATACCAATCCTTGGCAGCCGGCGCCTTGGACCAGTTCACGTCTCCGATAAAATCAAGAGAGGAAAGATGCGCGGCCGCAGCGAAATCCGCCATCGAAAGGTAAGGGCCCGCCAGCCAGGAGCGTGTTTCGGCCAGCCAACCGATATAATCGAGATGGAAACGCATGTTGGCGTAACCGGCGCGCAGGGCGTTCCCGTCCGGATGCCCCCGTCCGTAAAGCCGTTTGTCCACCTTCTCACCCAGAAGATTTCGCGTGACCTCACTGGCAAACCGCGTCTCGAACCAGTCCACGAGGCGGCGCGTCTCGACACGCTCGGCCAGCGTCCGGCCCATCAGGGGCGTATCCGGATAGGCTTCGTCCAGATATTCGCAGATGACACGGCCACCGGGCACAGCCAGCCCATTCTCTTCGACCAGGACGGGCACTTCTCCCGCCGGGTTGAGACGCAGGAACTCCTCACGCTCTTCCCAGACGCGTTCAATGACCGGTTCATAAGGAAGTCTCTTCTCGCCGAGGACAAGCCGTACAAGACGGCATTGCGGAGAAAGTGGCAGGTGATGCAGAATACGCATGACCACTTTCTTAGGTCAGCCGATACCGGCTCACAAGAGCTTCCCCGACCGCCAGATACAGGTTCGACGAATTCCGCATGTCCGACACCGTTCCCGCTTCCCGTGCCACGTCTCCCATGCGCATCCGGGCCCGAGGCCGTTCATTCCTTGCCCTCGTTCTTTCCCCGGAAAGCCCGCTTGACCTGTGGCTGGAGGGACTGGACGGGCAGATCGCCCGCTCGGGCATTCTGTTCAGCGGCAAGCCGGTCATTCTCGACCTCGGCCTCCTGAACGCCGACACGCCCGGCCTGTCTAGCCTGCTGGATGACATCCGTCAGCGTGGCGTGCGAATCATCGGGATCGAGGGCGGCGACCGCCGCTGGCCTACCGTAGCCCACTGGGACTGGCCAGACTCGTTCGATGGCGGACGCCCCTCCGGTGAAGTTGAACTTCCCGAAAGCAATGCATCTCCGGCCGTGACGGCCGTCCCTGTCTCAGGCGGCAACACACTGTTCATCGAGGACAGTATCCGCTCCGGCCAGAGCATTCAGCACATGCAGGGAGACATCATCATCCTCGGCTCTGTCTCGTCGGGTGCGGAAATCGTGGCGGCTGGTTCCATCCATGTCTATGGTACGCTGCGGGGGCGGGCAATCGCCGGTGTTGGCGGACAGTCCCAGGCCCGTATTTTTGCCAGCCGGATGCAGGCCGAACTTCTGGCCCTCGATGGTTACTATACCGTGACGGAAGATATCGATCCCGCCGTTTTTGGACAGGCCGCACAGGCAAGGCTCGATGAAGACCGTGTCAGGGTCGTTCCGCTTGCTTCATAACACCCTCTGAAAACACGACCATCATGAAACGGCCTTTATTCCCGTGTTGCCGGAATAGATAAAAGTTTCATAGGATAAGACCCACCACGCGGGAACGTCAGAACAGAATGTTTCGTGTTCCCGCCAGAAGACATTTTGGAGTATTCATGGCCAAGGTTCTGGTTGTCACCTCAGGCAAGGGTGGCGTCGGCAAGACGACATCGACTGCCGCACTCGGCGCCGCACTTGCCCAGAGCGGACAGAACGTCGTGGTCGTTGATTTCGACGTTGGGCTTCGGAACCTTGATCTCGTCATGGGCGCGGAACGCCGGGTCGTCTTCGACCTCATCAACGTCGTCCAGGGTGATGCCCGCCTGTCCCAGGCGCTTATCCGCGACAAGCGCTGCGAAACGCTTTCCATCCTTCCCGCATCCCAGACCCGGGACAAGGACGCTCTGACAGCAGAAGGCGTGGCGAAGGTCATGGACGAGCTCCGGGAAAAATTCGACTGGGTGATCTGCGACAGCCCGGCCGGCATCGAACGCGGCGCCCAGCTCGCCATGTACCATGCCGATGCCGCTGTCATCGTCACCAATCCGGAAGTCAGCTCCGTCCGTGACTCGGATCGCATCATCGGCCTGCTCGACAGCAAGACCCAGAAGGCCGAACGCGGGGAGAAGATGGAAAAGCATCTTCTCCTGACCCGCTACGATCCCGCCCGCGCCGCCCGCAAGGAAATGCTGAGCGTCGAGGACGTACTGGAAATCCTTTCCATTCCGCTGGTCGGAATCGTTCCGGAAAGCGAAGACGTCCTGAAAGCGTCCAACGTTGGCGCCCCCGTTACGCTCGCCGAACCGACGAGCCTCGCCGCGCGGGCCTATTTCGAGGCCGCCCGGCGCCTGAGCGGCGAGAAGATTGATGTTTCCGTTCCCGTGGAGAAACGGGGCTTCTTTGACTGGCTCTTCAAGAAGAGGGACGCATGAGTTTTCTTGCCAACCTTTTTTCGCGACGCCAGCAGTCCAGCACGGTCGCCCGGGACCGTCTGCAGATCCTGCTTGCTCATGAACGCAGCGCCGGAGAGGACGGAGATTCCGACCTGATCCGCAAGCTTCAGCAGGAGATCATGGAAGTCATCGCCCGTCACGTCGCTGTCGATCAGGAAAAGGTCCAGATCAAGGTGGACCGGGGCAGCGGGTGTTCCATGCTGGAAATCGACGTCGAGGTCCCGCAGAAGCTTGAACAGAAGCCTGAAAAGAAACAACGCAGCTAGAAATCCGTTCTGTCCGGCGACAGCACGTTTTCACTGATTTGGAAAAGATACGACTGACATGAGCGGTTTTCTCGGCAACATCATGAACCAGGCCATGGGTGCCCTCGGCGGGCAGCTCGGTGACAAGCTGGGCGGCAGTTTCGGGGAGTTCCTGAAGGGCGACGGTCTGACCACGCTTCTCAACCAGGCACGCAGCGCCGGTCTGGAAGACAAGATCCGGTCATGGATCGGAAACGGGGAAAACCTTCCCATCAGCGCGAATGAACTGCGCAGCCTGATGACGGACCAGCAGATCCAGATGCTGGTTTCCAAGACGGGCCTTCCGGCCAGCACTATTTTGCCTGCCCTTGCCCAGCTTCTCCCCACTGCCGTGGACAAGCACACACCGGATGGACAGGTGCCCTCCCAGAACGCCTGATCAATACACCCGCGAAACGTCGCTTCTGAAAGGCAGAAGCGACGTTTCGCGTTCTGGCCGTTTCAGCCCTGCTGCCCCGGGATGGCATCGTAAGGCGCAGAAGCCTCAATCGGAAAGCGAACCAGTAAATAGGGCGGCACACGACGATCGTGTCCGTCATTAAAAGAGGCTAACCGGTTCCACTGCCCGAACGTGCAATAGACATAGTCCGCCGCCGCGAAAATTCCGTCTGGTGAGAGCGCTCTCGGATCTCTCAGCATAAGTTTGAATGACCCATCCGGATCACGACGCAGAATGCAGTCATGCTCATAATTTGTCGTGTAAAGACGATCATGGGCATCAAAATCCAGCCCGTCGGCAACGCCTTTTTCCCCCTCGTCACGCATGGCTGCGGCGAGCCTGTCATCTCCGGCTGACGGGTCGGCCAGCAGGTCCGTTGGCAGGCTGTAGAGACGACGACTGGTCAGGGCTGAAAAATACAGCCGTTTCTCGTCTTTCGTGATCGCGATACCGTCCACGCCGCCCGAGACCATCTGCGGATGTTTAGGAAGATAACGCCGGGGCTCTCCCTCCACGATGGCCATGAAACCGGGTTCTGCCAGGATCGCGGGATGCTTAGTAAGCACGCGCCGTGCATTGCCCGTCGCCACATCCACGATCACCAGTCCAGGCTGCGTTCCGAAAGAAGAATCTGTCACGAAAACCGTGCCTTGTGTCCCGAGTGAGAGAGCAACACGCAGATCATTCATGTGGCTGTCCTGTAAAAGAACAGGCGCCTTGAGAATAATACGATGAACAATCGTATTGGATTTCGGATCAATACAGATGATCTTTGCCACGCCGGGCTGAAGAGGATGCCCTGCCTGTTTGCCATCATCAATCGCCCAGAGCCGTCCCCGCTCATCGACGGTCATGCCATGAATGGATACCAGACGTTCAGCCGGTGAACTGCTGCCGGGTAGGCTTTCCGCTGCGGAGGGATACGGCACAACGCGCCCCCTGACCAGTTCTCCCAGTGTCGCACCAGGATGGTTATCCGCATGACGCGGAAACCCCACGAAAATCCTCCCGTCAGGCAGAACCGCAATACCGGACGGACCAGGCCCTGTAAAACGGGCGACGATGTCCATCTCTCCCTTAGGCGTCGTCCCTGTGTCTGCATTTCCGTCTGCAAATGCAGGCGAAGCCCCCGCAGACAGGGCCGCCAGCGATACCGGCGTGGCTGAAAGGCTCCGAAGAAAGTGCCGCCGCTTCATACGTGTTCTCCTGCTGATATCTGAATATCTCCGATTTCCATAAGGCACGTCATGTGTCGGAAACACCACAGGCACAAGGAAAGTTGACGTCTTTATCATCAGATCGAAAAATACAATTGTTCGACACAAAAACGTGATTTAAAATTAACACTAAATCTTTCGTACATATTTTGAGGTATTTGTGACTGTGTCAGTCCGTCTCCCCCTTCGGCACGTGACCCTGCTGGGTACCTCTTTCTTCGGTTTGTCCCTTTTCGTTCCAATGGATGAAATTCGCGCGGCTACAGCGTCCGTTGCGGCACCAGCAGCTTCCCCAGCCAAGACGAAAAAGGCCCCGCCCCCGACAAGCCGGCACCATACCACCCACCATGCCCCGACGGAGGTCTCGGGTGGCAGTGAAGCCGTGGTCGTGACCGGAACGCGTGAATTCGGCAAGAAAGCGCGCGATTCCATTTCTCCGATTGACGTTGTTACCAACCGGCAGATCACCGCTACCGGTCAGCCGTCCCTCCGGGACTCCCTGGCGCTCCTGCTTCCATCCCTGACGGTTCCTACCGGGGGATTTGACGCCGGTGCCCTGACGGACACCATTGCCCTACGCGGCCTGAACCCAAACGAAACGCTTGTCCTTGTAGATGGCAAGCGTCGGCACACTACGGCCAACATCTACGCGGATCCCGGCCCCTCACAGGGATCAACGCCCGTCGATATCGACATGATCCCCATGTCCATGATCGATCATATCGAAGTCCTGCGCGACGGTGCGTCCGCCCAGTACGGCTCCGACGCCATCGCCGGCGTGGTTAACATCATCCTCAAGAAGCAGGCCCACGGGCTGAGCATGCGCTCCAATACCGGCATCACGAGTGAAGGTGACGGTTTTCAGCAGGGCGTCTATATCGATGGCGGATTGAATCTCAACAACCGTGGTTTTGTCCATATCGGCGGTGATTTCGTCCATCAGGATCACACCATGCGCTCAGGCCGTGACAACCGGACCGGACTATACAACAACCAGATCCTCGGTCAGCCGGAACAGACCCGAGAAAGCGTGGCCATCAACGCAGGGTATGACATCACCGATGACGTACAGGCCTATGCTTCTGCCACTTACGCCCATCGTCATGCGGAATCCTACCAGAATTACCGCCTGCCTTCTTCCCTGTCGTCCTACCCAGCCTACCAGGCCATCTATCCGAACGGCTATTCGCCCGTCATGGGACTGGAAGAGAACGATTACGAACTGAAAGCCGGTTTCAAAGGCCGTTTTGCCGGCTGGAACTGGGACATATCGACTATTTATGGTCGTGACTATGACCGTTTTGATGCGCTCAACACGATCAACGGCACAGTCTATCAGGAAACCGGCCGCACCCCGACAAACTTCTTCAATGCGCAGGGCTATAACAATTCCCAGTGGACCAACAGCTTCGACATTTCCCGTAAGTTCGACTTCTCGTTCTGGCCGCATAGCGTCAATATCTCCGGCGGAACAGCCTACCGCTATGAGTCCTATTCAATGGGCACCGGCACAGTGGACAGCACCGCAGGTTCCGGCGCGGATGGCATCCCGGGTACCAGCAGTTACAACGCCGGCAACTGGTCGCGGGATGTAACTTCCGGCTACACCGATATCTCGACCCATCTGATGAAACACTGGCAGCTAGATCTGGCAGGTCGCGTCGAGCATTACCCCGATGTCGGGGATGCCAAGACGGGCAAGGTCTCCACACGCTACGACTTCAGCCCCCGATTTGCCATCCGCGGAACATTCAGCAACGGGTTTCATGCTCCCACTCTCGCTCAGGAGCACTACTCCGCGCTAGCTGTCTCACCGACAGCGGCACGCGGCCTGATTGCTGTCAATTCTCCCGGTGCACTGGCCAATGGCGCTTCAGCCCTCAAGCCGGAATCCGCAACCAGCGCCGAAGGTGGTATCATTGTCGAACCTGTTCGGAAGCTGCACGTTAACGTTGACGTGTATCAGGTCGACCTGCGGGACCGTATCCAGCCAGGTGGTAATGTTTATGGCGAAAATGCCTATAATGCGCTTTTCATCAACGGCTTCCCCCTGACGGACGCCATGAAAGGCTGGAAGAGCGATCAGCTTTCTGCCCACTGGTTTGCCAATGTCGCCACCACCCGGACCCAGGGCCTCGACCTGACCGCTACCTATCCGAGTGAATTCGGCCGGTTCGGGCATGTGGACTGGGATGTTTCGCTCAACCTGAACCGGACACGCCTGCGTCATCAGGCTGATGATTCACAGGGCAACCCGCTGCTGAACGCGCAATACATCGCCTACCTGACCACAGCGTACCCACGCAGCAAGATCATTTTCGGTGGCCGCTGGCATTCACCCGCCAACAAGTGGGCCATCGCCATCCATGAGATCCGGTACGGCCAGACCACCTCCGAACTCACCTACTATACAGGGCCGAACGCCTTTTCCAGCACTTCCTATCTGGAGTTCCAGAACGTTCCGAAATGGACCACGAACGCCTCTGTCACGTACAATATCAACCGCCGCTGGAGCGCGACAATCGGCGGGAACAACATTTTCGCCAAGTTCCCATCCGCTGTCCCAGAGGCAAACCGTTATCTTGGCGCTCCGAAATATTACATGAGCACCAATCAGCTCGGCATGAATGGCGGCTATTACTACCTCGACGTCTCCGCCCGCTTCTGAGCAGCCACACGCCCGGGCAGGCATTCAATTGCCTGCCCATCTTGTCAAAAAACCACCTGTTTGATCAGCCCGGAATGCCGGTGCCACCGGTAATGCCAAATATCTGACCTGTCAGATAACTGCCATCCGTGCTGGCAAGCTGAACATAGAGAGGCGCGATCTCAGCCGGTTGTCCCGGGCGCTTAAGTGGCACGGTCGAACCAAATTTCTCGATATTCTCCTTGGTCTGCCCCCCGCTGACCTGCAGGGCCGTCCAGAAGGGACCAGGAGCCACGGCATTGACGCGGATCCCTTTCGGAACAAGCTGCTTCGCAAGACTTTTCGTCATATCGGCAATACCAGCTTTCGTCAGACTGTAATCCACGAGGATGTCTGACGGATTATACGCATTCGTGGAACTCGTGTTCACAATGGAACTTCCCGGCGGCATATGCGGAATTGCCGCCTTGATGATCCAGAACAAAGCATAAAGATTGGTCTTGAGCGTCCAGTCGAAGTCCTCGGTGGTCAGGTCCAGAATGCTCTCATGATAATGTTGGCGACCAGCGCAGTTGATCAGACAGTCCAGCCCACCCAGTCCGTTCACGGCATCGGAGACCAGCTTCTGACAGAAGTGTTCGTTGCGGATATCTCCTGGCAGGGCAACCGCCTTGCGTCCTGCAGCCCGGATCAGGTCCATAACCTCGCGTGCGTCCTCTTCTTCCGCAGGAAGGTAGGAAATGGCAACATCCGCGCCTTCCCGGGCAAGCGCGATTGTCGCTGCACGTCCGAGACCCGAATCACCCCCCGTCACCAGAGCCTTTCGTCCGGCCATGCGGCCGCTGCCCTTGTAGGATTTTTCACCATGGTCAGGACGTGGCGTCATCCGGGACGCCAGCCCCGGCCAAGGCTGTGACTGGGAACTGAACGGCCCTGCCGTGTAGAGTTTGGCCGGATCAGAAAGAGGAGGAGCGGTGCCTTGGCCCATGCTCCCCTGCTCCGCAGCTCTTGCACGGCCTCCTGCCGCTGCGGCGGCGAGGCCGAGAGCAGCCCCTTTCAGAACCTTGCGACGGGCGTCATCTGAATCGTTTCTGCTCATTGTCCATCTCCACACTGACCATCACATTTCGCCCAATGGGCTCTGGGGTGATGATTTCATGAAGACGGAAAGGGCCAGCCCCCACCCGAAGTTTCCATAAAAATCGCTTTCCTTCGGGACTGATCCTTTCTGGAAACGAAAACAGAAGTAGCTTCAGGACTTCCAGATGGAACAAAGGGAGGCAATATAACGCCGACAAAGTGCGAGATCCGGTGCCCCGCTCTGCTTACAGGCCAGTTCAAAAGCCTGTGTTTCCCGGCTGGCGCGCTCCAGACTTCCCAACGGCCAGCGATCCAGCGCCTGATTGAAAACAGCGGTCCGCTTGAAAAAGACCGGCGGACGAAGAGCTTTCATGGCCTCCATACGGGACTGGCCCGCTTTCTGGGCCAGAGCGACCCGTTCCAGACGCACGAGAACATTCAGCACGGTACGCGCCACCGCGACCGAATTGGCTCCGTCCGCCAGCGCTCGTTCAAGAGCCTGATCAGCCACAGCCCGGTTTCCGGTCAAAGCGGCAAAAACCGCATCTTCCAGTGAATTACCGCCTGCATCCCCCACGCAATCCTGAACGGCATCCAGATCAAGCCGTCCATTCTGACCCGCGTAAAGAACAAGCTTCTCGATTTCACCCCGAACACCGGTCCGATCCGCGCCCAGTCGACTCAGCAGCCAGGCCAGAGCATCCCGGTCAATGGAAATCCCGGCCTGCTCCAGCGCATCCGTGACCGTCTGCGAGAGGGCGCGTCCCTCTTCCGGATAACAGGCAATGGAGGCAACCTCCTTTCGCCCTTCAGCGAAGGCCCGAAGCTTTGAACGCGCCGTCAGACCTGGCGCCTCAATCACGATCAATGTATCTGTCGGCGTTTCGAGAGCACGGGTCAGAAAAGAGGCAAGACTATCCTGCCCTTCCCGCACCCAGACAACGCGACGTCCTCCGATCAGGGAAAGTGCCGTCACTTCCTCTTCAAGGCGATCCTGCGTTTCGCGATCAAGCTGAGAGACCCGGAAGGGATCGTCCAGCGTCTCCGCAACCCTGCGGACAGCCTGTCGGGCCCGTTCCCGGATCAGTCCGGCATCCTCCCCATAAAGCAGGATCGCTCGCCAGGCCCCCGCATCGGCAAGAGCACGCCCGATATTCCGGGCCTCGATCTTCATTAGTGGGACACCGTACTCCGCGACAGACGCCCCGTCGCAGAAGCCGGGAAACCATCCACGCCAGCTCGATCCGTCGGGCTCGTCCCGGTATCATCCGGCATGGCATCGGTGTTAATATAGCGCGGAAGATCCTCATCCGAGGCTTTCTCGGGGGTATTGTGCGTCCGAAACCAGATGGCCACCTGCTGTGTCACATTCTGGGCCAGGGTCTGTGCCACGCGTCCCTGAAGGCTCTCATCATTCAGCGTCTGGGCAAAATACTGCTCGAACGTCGTGTTAAAGCCATCGAGCGTTGTCGCATCACCCTGCGCAACAAGCTGTGGCGAAGGCGCAACCGTGAAGAGCTGCCAGTGTGCTACGCCTGTGCTTCTGGTCCGCCCGGACGTATTGTCCTCATGGATGTCCACGGCTTCTTCATTTGCAGCAGAACTGACATGCAGCACGTAACGCTGTGGATTCTCCGGCCCTGAGCCGGCCAAATCCTTCTGAAGAGCCAGCCGCAGTTCCTGTCCGTAACGTCCGGTGATATTGGCGACGTAAACCTGCGCCAGTTCCGACGAGACATCGCTTTTGGAACCGAGCTTCCCATAGAGCGGCGTGAAACCACACCCCGCCGTCATCAGAAGCGAGCACAGGACAAGGGAACTGCGAAAGGTCACGATCTTAGCCCGCCACCACAAAATTGACGATCCGGTTCGGAACGTGGATTTCCTTGACTACACGCTTGCCTTCCAGAAGCCGCGCTACGTTCGGCTCCTGGCGGGCGGCAGCGAGAACATCATTCCTGGGCGCATCAGGCGGAACCTTAATGGTGCCCCGCAGCTTGCCCAGAATCTGTACTCCGATCGTGACACTCTGGACCGCAAGCCATTCTGCCTGTGCTTCCGGCCATGACCGCTCGACAACGAGCGCTTCGCCCGGCTCCAGTATGCCTATCATGTCTTCCGCCAGATGCGGCATCATCGGCGCACAGAGCAGACACAGAACCTGCGCCGCTTCACGCCGCGCCGCCGCCAGACCTGGCGCATCCCTGCGCTCCGCATCCGCCAGTGCAGAAGTCAGCTCATGCAGCCGCGCCACCGCTACGTTGGGAGTAAAGGCTTCCAGAGCCTCTGTCACGGCTAAAATCGTCCGATGCGTCATACGACGCAGGTCATCCCCTCCGGACGCATGTGTGCTGTCGGCCGGATCCGCGGCCGCCACGGCAGAAACCAGACGATGCAGACGCTGACCGAAACGGGCCGCTGCCGCCACACCGGCCGCAGTCCACTCCATGTCGCGTTCTGGCGGACTGTCCGAGAGTACGAACCAGCGGGCAGTGTCCGCTCCGTACTGCTCGATGATCTCAACCGGAGACACCGTGTTCCGTTTGGATTTGGACATCTTCTCGGAGCGTCCGACCTCTACCGGGGCCCCTGTGTCACGACGCACGACTTCCGAACCACGACGCTCCACATCATCTGGATATAGCCAGCCGCTGCTGTCACGGTAACTCTCATGCGTCACCATGCCCTGCGTAAAAAGACCGGCGAAAGGCTCGTCCAGATCCAGATGCCCGGTCTCATGCATCGCCCGCGTAAAGAACCGGGCATACAGGAGATGGAGGATCGCATGCTCGATCCCGCCAATATACTGATCGACCGGCAGCCAGCCATTCGCAGCAGCAGGGACAGTCGGGGTCGGTGCATGCGGACTGGTGAAACGTGCGAAGTACCACGAGCTGTCCACGAACGTATCAAACGTATCCGTCTCGCGAGTAGCAGGAGAGCCGCATTTTGGGCATGACACATGCTTCCATGTCGGATGCCGGTCCAGCGGATTCCCGGGGTGGTCGAATATCACATCTTCCGGCAGCACGACCGGCAGCTGCTCATCCGGAACGGGAACGACACCACACTGCGCGCAGTGAATGATCGGGATGGGGCAGCCCCAGTACCGCTGTCGGGAAATCCCCCAGTCACGCAGACGCCAGTTCACAACGCCTTTCCCGGCTCCCATGTCCTCGAGACGCCGGATAACAGTCTTCTTTGCTTCCGCTGTATCCAGGCCATCCAGAAAGCCTGAATTGTACAGGACGGCATCTCCCGTGACGGCCTTTTTCCCCAGCGTGAACGTCTCTGCATCCGCGCCAGTCGGCAGAAGAACCTGCGGAACAGGGAGAGCGTATTTCCGGGCGAAATCCAGATCCCGCTGGTCCCCGCACGGACAACCGAACACAGCGCCGGTGCCATAATCCATGAGGACAAAATTGGCGATCCAGACAGGTGCTGTCTTCTCGGGATCAAGCGGATTTGCAACGCGCAGGCCGGTATCGAAACCCCGCTTCTCAGCGGCTTCAATGACTTCCTCAGACGTCCCGAGACGACGGCACTCCTCGATGAAAGCCGCAGCCTCGGCATTCTGTGCAGCCACTTTCCGGGCCAGTGGGTGTTCGGCGGAAATTCCTATGAAGCTGAGACCGAACAACGTATCCGGCCGCGTCGTGAAGACTTCAATACTGTCAAGATCAGCATCATAGGCAGCAGGAGCCTCATGCAGCGGGAAACGCACTCGCGCACCTTCGGAACGCCCGATCCAGCGTTCCTGCATGACCCGGACACGCTCCGGCCACCGGTCAAGCGTCTTCAGATTTTCCAGCAATGGTTCAGCGAATTTCGTGATCTTCAGAAACCACTGGGAGAGGATCTTCTTCTCAATCAGTGCCCCCGAACGCCAGCCTCGTCCATCCACAACCTGCTCATTGGCCAGGACTGTCTCATCGACAGGATCCCAGTTAACTGAAGAATCCCGTCGCTCGACAAGGCCATCGGCCAGCATGTCAAGGAACAGCTTCTGCTGCTTGCCATAGTATTCCGGAAGACAGGTCGCGATCTCGCGGTCCCAATCCAGCGAGAACCCCAGACGCTGAAGCGTGCCCCGCATGGTGGCGATGTTTTCCATCGTCCATTTCCCGGGATGGACGTTACGCTCACGCGCGGCATTTTCCGCCGGAAGTCCAAACGCATCCCAACCCATGGGGTGAAGGACCGCAAACCCCCTGGCCCGCTTGTAACGCGCGACAACATCACCCAGCGTGTAGTTCCGGACATGACCGACATGCAGTTGGCCGGATGGATACGGGAACATCTCCAGCACATAATATTTTGGCCGGTCGGCAGGCGGAACATCCGGGACAGAAAAAATGTTCCGCCGCTTCCATTCTGCCTGCCAGAATGGTTCGCGGGCATGAAAATCGAACGCAGGTGTCGCAGTATCACTCATGTCTAGACTCAGTTGTCCCGGTTACCGTTTTCCGCACGCAACTGGCGGGCGCGGGCCAGAATTCGAGTCGTGATGTCGGAAGTCGTTGTCGCCGCTACAGGCGTATCCTGCCACTGACCATCCTGCAGAACCTGCCGGAACACAGAGACACGCAGCGCATCCGAACGCAGGCGACGATCGAGGACATACGCTGCGATCTTGAAACGCTCGTTCTGGCTGGCGGAAGGCTGGTACCAGTCCGTCAGGATCACCCCGCCCACGGCATCGGCGGAAGACAGCGGCATGAAGGAAAGGGTATCAATCGCGCCACGCCACAGATAAGCGTTCACTCCGCCCCGCAACTGATCGGCGCCTCCTTCTGCGCCACGATCCACCCCAATGAGGTGATTGCGAGGTGTCGTCAGGGTGCTGGGATCACGGGAACTGCCACAGGCAGAAACCATTCCCAGAGCCAGCATACCCAAGGCAAGCCGGACTGGAGGCCGGCGAAAGGATCGGAAAGCGGTCATCTGCGTAAGAGACATGTCGTGGGTCCTGCGGGCCGCGCCAGGGCCGGTCACAAGCTGAAATGCAGACTGGCGAGGCCTGCAGCTGGCAACTTCGTTTCACGTGTTCATATCGCGCCCGCCCGACAAGGCCAAGCACCTGAAACGAGGAACTCTCAGCCAGCAGCCAAACCACCCTTCAGCAGCCCCTGTTCCAGCACTTTGTGATGCCCGGTTGGAAAGTTGGACAGATGCGCCAGAATCTTGCGTACTGTCAGTCCCGGAACGAGCCGGAGCAAATGGTTCCTGACCTGCGCGATCTCCGCTGCTTTTCCACCTTCTTCCACCAGTGCGATCAGATAATAAACCAGCGTAACAGGATAATTCGGATACAACCCGGCCATCAAACGACCGAGGGAAATGACCTCCTGATAATCTCCCGCAAACAGCAGTACCTTCATGATGCAGGGCTTCAGCAGTTCCACGAACGGAGAACGGTACGGATTGCGAAGCAGATCACGGGCAATCACGGCGGCACTGGCAAAGTCATTCTCTGTCAGATGGTAAGTCATGCGCCAGATACACAGATGCGATGAAGGCGCTATACTTTCCTGCTCTTCCTGCGCACTCAGGACAGCTTGGGCAATCGAGACCGCAAAAGGCCGCATATCTGGCGCAAGTAGCAGACACGCGGCCAACAGTAGATTACTCCCCGCCCCAACCGGTTGCAGGACAAGCTTTGCCCGCGCCGCTTCGATCCCGCGTTGCAGATGAACACGCTCGGCATTGTCCCACTCATTCAGATGCCAGAAGTAACAGTGAAGACTGTAAAGAAAGGTGATGAAATCGTTATCGGGCGCTTTTTCAACTGCCTTTTCAAGCAGTTTTCCAGTTCCTGGGAAAAGACGCACATCATAGCGGGAAAAAAGCAGAAAGGCTCTCAACGTCCATCCCAGTGGAGAAAGATCATCCTCAGCCCGCGTGGCCGTTCTCCTTGCCTCCACAAGCAGAATTCCCCATTGCATGGCTTCAGCAGGAGAGGCCAGTCCTTCTGCGGCAGCCAGCAGTTCATCTAGCGGGAAATCATAATGCGTGCCCCAGACGATTCCCCCTCCGCCCCTGATGTCCATGATCCTTAGCACGAGGCGGCCAGTACCGCCGTTCCGTCCTCTCAGAACACCACTGATAACATAATCCGCTCCCAGCGCCCGATATGCGGCCACCGCATTCAGGGGATCAGGAGAAAAGTCTTCAGGCCAGGCAATGACATTGAAGACGTCCATCTGCACAAAGAACTCTTCCAACTGGTCTCCCAGAAGGAAGCCCATTTCCTGCCCTGGCGTCTCCACTTCGCCAAACGGCGAAAGGATCAGTACTGAAATTCGCTGTTCAAGCGGAAAAACCGACTTTCCTTCAAATTGAAGCGGGGGCCTTAACAGTGGATCGGGACGCTGATTGGCTGTCTCAAAGAGAGAGCCGGGTCCCGGAAGCGGTACACCTGTCTCAGAAAACACTTCTGGCGAAATATCATCTTTTGTCTGATGCTGTTCGTTTTTCGGGAAAATACTTGCCACAAGCGCACAGGTCGCAGGCGCGAGCATCTGCTCATAAGCCTTGTCGCCGCATCTCTCCAAAAGCTGTTCGGCAATATACGTTGCCCGGGCCTGTTCACCTTTCTGCAGAGCAGTCTGAATCCGGACGCGCCATGCTGCTTCGTTATGCTCATCAAGTTTCAGCAGGCGATTGGCCACTTCCTCCGCCTGTTCCAGGTCATTGCAATCCCGCAGGAAAGCCTCGTGAAGCATATGCAGATGCTGCGTCAGCCTGTGCCGCTGCTCTTCCAGCCAGTCATCAAAAGCCGGATCCAGACCAGTAAGCTCTCCCAACAGGATCTCATCAGGAGACGGTAGGTTTTCCAGAGACCGGGAAGTCGAATTCAGAACACGCTCAGTATCGACAGATGTCAGAGCCGGCTTCAGGGCAAGTGAATGTCGCTGGACGTCAATGACCTCCACCCCCAACGGACTGAGAACATCCTGAAGGCGGTGAATTTCCTGGCGCAGCGATGCCCGGGCCATCTCATCCGGGCGCCGGCTCCACAGAAGCTCCGCCAGACGCGACCGAAGAACGGGCTTGCGATCAGAAAGGGCAAGTATGGCCAGCAGGGCTCTGGTCTTGCCACCGACAGGAAGGACACTTTCCCCACCGAGAGTTCGGGCTTCCATCTGTCCGAACAGTTTCAGGCGCAAAAGGGTCGGATCAGCTTCCCGGGCAGAACGCGCAGAATGCTCTGACATGGTCGATACCTTCATCTTCTCTGTTCGCATGCCTTGGCCCCGGACGGAAGCCGCTTCCGCAAAAGATGGCATGGTTTTCATCGGAAACGGGTCCCATACCTCCCTTCACGATAACGTCTTTTCCAGACGATGCCCGGAACATCGTGGCATGCACCTGATCAGGGTGTTTACATACACTTCCCACATTCCCGACCAATCGCAGGATCAAAATATCTCCTATTGGTTATTAGAAAATAAACGAAAACCGGCATTTAACAACTGATCCACAGCGCTTCTGCCAAAGAAAGGGACTTACTGAAGACTATTAACCAGAAAAATTCTGTTATTATCAGCACTTTTCCAGAATACCGATATCACGGTCTGAACAGCACTGTTTTCATTTCCAGAGGAACCAGAGAAAGATGTCTGTATCATGCTCTTGTGCAGGATTTTCATTCGGAGTAACAAAACAGCGTTGTGTCCGCGTAGCTCAGCAGGATAGAGCACAGGATTCCTAAGTCTGAATTGGGCGCTGCAACGGGAAACCGTGCAGTGGATTCGCTCAAATTCGGGGAACGCTCTGGCCTTTCAGGTCGTGCCAATCCCGAGCCAAGCTTTCTGCTTCCTGTGGAAAGAAGGTGTAGAGACTGTACGGGTGACGCCTTGACGGATCGTCATGGCGAAGAGACAGTCCAGACCACGAACATGCTCTTGCATAGAAGCAAGGACATGGCGGTGAAAACCGAAGTGGTATGAATCCTGGGGCCGGGGGTTCGAATCCCTCCGCGGACACCACACCTTTCTTCTCGTCACAAAAGATCTTTATCCGTCTCCCGGACAGAATTCTTGGTCCCGGAAGATATCTAACTGGCATGCAGGAAACAGGAATGGCATCAGAAAGAAAGCGTTCCTCCGGATGGCGTCTGGAAAGGCTGGGGTACCTGATGTGGTAATCCGATGATGGCATGCAGGAAATAGACCAGAAGCGCCGCTAACAGAAGAACGACGAAAAGCTTTCCGAATACGCGTAGCGTAAGGCCTAGAAGCCCCAGCAGAAGAAGCAGCAGTACGATTGTCTGGGCGGCGCCTTGCACGCCAATCGACTGCAAGCCTTGGCGCACCAGCATTTCAACGAAAGCAACACCGAACACGATGAAGCCAAGAAGGGCCAGGATAAAATTGCATAGCGTATTAAAAATGGCTTCCATTTACGGCCTTCACACCTAAAAGCGGACAGGAACGATCCAGAAAGCCATTCTCCCATGCCGCCGTCAATCCAGATCATTGCACGCGAAGGGATAGACGCGCGGATACGCGACCGTTACGAACAGAAGACCAATACGCACAGGCGCCCTACATCCATGAGCATTCCATGAATAATTCCACAGCTCTGTTGCTGACAATCGTGCAGTCGATCCTGCCTATTCTAGTGACGCTGGGCTTCGGATATTTCGCAGCCTATCGACGCGATTTTGACGCAAAACAGGCTGGTGTTCTGACGCGGCTGGTCATGCTGTACGCATTACCGCTTGAACTTCTCGTATCCATTCTCAGCACCCCCCGCTCACAGGTCTTTGCTGCCGGCCCGGTCGCGGCTCTTATCCTACTCGCAATGGTGGGAGGATACCTCATCTTCTTTCTGCTTTACCGGACTGTCCTGAAAAGGCGGCTGAGCGAAGCCGCCTTGATTGCCATGACCATTACGGGACCGTCCGTTCCATTCATCGGTATTCCGGTTCTCGGACAGATTTTTGGAGCGGCCAGTTCTCTGCCGATTTCCATCGCAGCCCTGGCCATGAATTTGATCCAGCTCCCCATAACGCTGATCCTGATGGGACATGATCAGGGGCGGCAGCCCTCAACCCCAGCGGAACGCTCTGCAGAACATAGGAATGAATTTCGCGAACTTCTGGGACATCTAATCCATTCCTGTCGTGAGCCAGTCGTCTGGGTCCCTCTGATGGCCCTGTTCATGGTCATGATAGGGGCATTTCTCCCGCCCTTTCTGAAAGGATCGCTGCTTCTGCTGGGCCGCACAACAGGCGGAGCGGCACTCTTTGCCTCTGGCGTCGTGCTTTATACGCGTCAGGTCAAACTGAGCGGTCTCGTCGCAACGATTGTCAGCATTCGCAACATTGTTATCCCTGGGACCATCTACGCCCTCGCCAGATTATGGCATCTTCCCTTGCCTGCCTTGCAGGAGAGTGTACTGACGATGGCGATCCCCAGCGCGTCGATCAATGTCATTCTTGCCATGCGATATCACGTTCTGGAACGCGAAATTGCATCCGTTCTTTTCTTCGGCACCCTGAGCTCAATCGGAACCATGGCATTCTTCATCTGGCTGACTGGCGCATGAACAGCTTTCTTTTTGTATGCACCGGCAATATCTGCAGATCCCCTCTTGCAGAACTCGCCATGAAACAGGAAGCCAAGAAACGGGGGCTTTCCCTCGATATCGATTCTGCGGCAATCGGCCACTGGCATCTCGGCTACCCACCTGACCCTAGGGCTGCAGACGTTGCTCGGCAACACGGCCTAGACACAACGGGCCTGACAGCCCGGCTCGTTCAGCCAGAAGATTTCGACCGCTTTGATCACATCATTGCCATGGACCGTACACATCTGGCAGCACTCACGCACATGAAACCACGAAAGAGAAAAGCCAGGATAACGCTCATGATGGATCATCTTCCCGGACGGGAAGGAGAGGAAGTTGCTGATCCCTATTATGGGCCGGACAGTGGATTTCTGACAACATGGGAAGACGTATCAGCAGCTTGTCATGCCCTTGCCTGCAAGGAACTCGACCCCGCTTCCGGACATTAATATTTTCGAAATAGGAGAGTCATAATGTCATCACGTCCTGATATCCTGGCTATCGACGCCTTTCCTTCTCCCATTCTGGAAAGACTGAAAGAACGTTTTACCCTGCACCCCTATAAGGGCGTTGCTGACCTTAAGGTTTTTGCGGATAAAATTCGTGGTATTGTTACAGGCGGCGGCTCTGGCGTAAAACCTGAAATCATGAATGCCCTTCCCAATCTTGGGGTTATCTCCGTCAACGGTGTGGGCACGGACCAGATCGACCTTGAAGAAGCACGCCGTCGCGGCATCAAGGTTGCAACAACGCAGAACACCCTGACAGACGATGTCGCCGATATGGCCATGGCTCTGACGCTCGCCGTAATGCGGGATATTGTCAGAAACGATAAATTTGTCCGTGCCGGAGAGTGGCCCAGCCGGCCCCTGACCCTCTCCCGATCAATGACCAGAAAACGGATGGGCATTGCCGGATTTGGACATATTGGTCAGGCCATTGCACATCGTGCTGCGGCGTTTGGCATGGAACTCGCCTACTTCAATTCCCGTCCACGCCTAGAAAGCAATTGCAAATTCGAGCCGGATTTCCAGAAGCTCGCTGAATGGAGCGACGTTCTGGTCTTGGCCGTATCTGGCGGCCCCCGTTCCGCCAACATGGTTAACGCAGACATCCTGAAAGCACTGGGACCACAAGGCGTACTGATCAACATCGCCAGAGGCTCTGTCGTAGATGAGATTGCTCTGATCACCGCCTTGAAAGAAAAGCAGATTGCTGGCGCCGGACTGGATGTTTTCCAGAATGAACCCAACATCAATCCTGAGTTTTTCGCTCTGGAAAATACGGTACTTCAGGCCCATCAGGCATCAGCAACGATCGAGACCCGCACTGCGATGGGCAACCTGATGATCGACAATCTGATTGCCTATTTTGAAGGTCGCCCCCTACTCACCCCTGTCGTTTGATTTTAAAATCATTCGACAAACTGTTCGGCAATGATCCGCTCTGAAAGGCCATGATCAGGGTCGAACAGGATAGTGGCATGGCGCTTTCGATCTTCTTTGACAACAACCTCTGCAACGTCGCGAATTTCCTTGAAATCTGCGACCGCAGCAGTAGGGCGTTTCTCCATGTCCAGCAAAGTCAGCTTGACGACTGCACTGGATGGTAGAAGCGCCCCACGCCACCGGCGCGGCCGAAAGGCTGAAATCGGTGTTAGAGGAAGAATATTGGCGCTTAACGGCACAATAGGCCCATGCGCAGAGAGATTGTAGGCCGTTGAACCTGCGGGGGTCGCCACAATAACTCCATCGCAGATCAGTTCTTCCAGACGCACTCTACCATCAATTTCTATTCGAATTCTGGATGTCTGACGGGTCTGACGGAAGAGAAAGACATCATTGAAAGCCAGTCCTTCCTTCACTTCGCCTTCTGCCGTTGTCGCGATCATATGCAGGGGATGAAGCAGAGAAGGCTGCGCACCAGCCAGACGCGCTGGAAGGTCTTCCTCGTCCGGCGTATTCATGAGAAAGCCGATAGTCCCGTAGTTCATACCGTATACGGCAATATCAAGGTCCAAAACCCGATGGAGTGTTTCAAGCATGAAACCATCTCCCCCAAGACAAACCACAACATCCGCATTCTCGATCGGGACACTACCATAGCGGCGAGAAAGTACCCGAATTGCTGCTTGGGCAGATTCAGTTGCCGCCGCCACAAAAGCTATCTTCATCAAAGTCCCCAAGTCAGAAGCAGGAAAACAGGCCGACCATAGCAAAACTTCGTTAGACGTCAGCCAACCTTTTGGGCTCCTCATCAGGACCTACAAAGAGCATTAAATTACTGGACAGACACTAGCAACTGCATGCAAATTATAAGCCAACAAAGTGGTTTTTGAATGATCTCATAAGGCGTAAAAAATTAAATATGTTAAATATCATTCCCTATATTTTTATCAAAAAGAAATATTCTGTAGGAATTTTACAAAATTATCCATTATTTTTTATTTTGTCAGATTTTATTATTTCCGTCATTGTTACACCGAGTCTTGTATCATCAACCATGACCACTTCTCCACGTGCTACAAGCCTATTGTTAACCAAAATATCTATTGGATCTCCGATTTTTCGATCAAGTTCCACAACCGCCCCACGCCCCAACCGCAGCAATTGATTGACCTGCATCGTTGCACGCCCCAAAACCGCGCTCACAACGACGGGAATGTCGTAAATAGCTTCCAGATCATGAGAAATTTTCGACGAAAAATCCTCTTTCTGGCTGAGAGTTTCGTTCATATCCTCAACTTCAAAGTTATCACTCATCATGATTGTCCTTTTTCATTGACTGTCCTTTTTCATTAATTTTCTGAAACTTTTGGATTACTTGATGGCAGGCTTTTTCCACTTCGGCATAAGCTTCACCATCTTGCCATAAAATTTCAATATCTTCTCCTTTTGTATCTTCAAAAAAAGAAAATTTTACACTATTATTACTTTCTAAAAGAATATTTTTGATAATACCATATTTTTCTTTATTACATTTTATTTTGAAATTTTTGTTATTTTCAATAACCAAAAAAATATTCGACAAAAATTCGTTTTCCAAACAAGAAATATTTTCCTGACTTGTAAAAAAAAACTTGGAAATAATTGAAAAAACTAGACTGCTTGTTTCTTTCATTGCTTCCTTGGAAAATTTATCAAATCTATCCGACAGCCCTGCTGTAAATAATTCGATTTTTTTCCGAAGAATTTCATTCTGCTCAAAACAATATTTTTTCTCCGATTCTTGCTCTTCTTTTCTTTTTTCTAGACCCATTTTATATTTTTTTTCGCATTCGGCATTCATTTCCTGCTGACTATATATTTTTTCATTTTTGGCTTTCTCTTGAATCACGGGAAGTTTTTTTCTTTCAAAAAAACTGGCTCAAAATCTTCGTTATATAACCCATGTTCTGGAAACATGGTTACTACAGTTCTATTATCCATCAAGATATGACTTCATTTTCTGGATGTTCTTGATCAACAATATCGATCTCTCCCTTGTCGATCATAGATTTTGCTATATTAATAATATTATTTTGTGCTGCATCGACATCTTTTACACGCACCGGCCCCAGGCTTTCGATTTCATCCAACAAAATACGTCCAGCACGCTCAGACATCACTGATAAAAATGCTTTCCGAAGTGTTTCAGATGCACCTTTCAATGCCATTGGCAAACTCTCCCTCGGAATTCGGTTAAGGAGCATAATCAACCCTTCAGCCGGAACATGAGCCAGTTCCTCAAAGGTGAACATGAGGCCTTTAATCTGCTCTGCATCTGCATAACTTCGTGCTTCCAAAGCAGTCATGAACTGCCCTTCCAAGCGACGGTCGAAACTATTGAAAATATCCGCCAAAACTTCGTGACTGTCTCGATGAGATCCCCTCGGCAAATTGGAGACAAATTCCGAACGAAGTGTACTTTCAATACTATGCAGAACTTCTTTCTGAACATTCTCCATCTTCAGCATACGCATCATGACATCCAGAGCAAAGTCTTCCGGAAAAATAGAAATAACTTTCGCAGCATGAGACGGTTTTATCCTGCTCAGAATTACTGATACTGTTTGCGGATATTCGCTTCTCAAATAGTTAGCAAGAACCTCTTCAGGAACATTTCCTAGTTTGTCCCACATTGTCCTTCCTGCAGGACCACGAATTTCTTCCATGATTGATGCCGCACGACCTGCGGGAAGAGTATTTTTCAGAAGACGTTCCGTTGTCTCAATATCACCAATGACTCCTTCTGCGCTTCCCAAACTGCGGCTAAATTCATGACACACAGCTTCTACTGTTTCAGAAGGTACAACCCCGAGCTGAGACATGGCTGCCGATATTTCACGAATTTCTTCCTCATGCATTTGTTCAAATAAGCGTCCACAATTCTCTTCTCCCAGCGCCATCATGAGAATGGCAGCTTTCTGGACACCTTTAGTTATTTTTTCAGCCCCAGGCATCATTGCCTCCCTTGCTGAGGGAGTAACCATCCCCGAATAAGGGCAATGCTCTCTGCTGGGTGATTTTCAACCAAATCTATAATTTTCTGAACTGACGATACTTTAACCCGCCCTTGGACTCCATTTACTGATACAGTATCTTGTCTACCCAAATCTTTTTCTTCTTCGTTATTTGGCGATATCAACGCCCCAGAATTCTGTTCATTGGCAAGCGCAAGAATTTTTGGTGAAAGTAGCTCTTTTTTATCGGAATCTTCATTTTCTAACATATTACGGAGCCCTGCTTCACCAACAGGCGCCAATAATGGGCGTACTACAAAGAAAAGAACCATGAGAAGGCAGCATACAAACAATACAAACTTTAGGATTTCCATACTGTCAGATTTTGACAACAGAGAATTTATAACCCCTTTGTCTTTTTCAACAGAATTTACATCAAAATCAGCAAATTTCATTGAGACTGCTGTAACAATATCACCCCTTTGTTGATCAAAGCCGATTGCGCTTTTGGTCAAGGCCGTCAAACGGGCCAGTTCTTCCTGACTCCGTGGTTGCCAAATGAGGTGACCTTGCTTGTCAGTGGAACTGATACCATCCACCATGACAGCCATACTGATTTTAGAAATCCTCGGCTGATCCTGCACTAATGTTCTAACGGTTTTGCCGATTTCATAATTATCAACTTGTTCCTGTTGGCTATTTTGATTTCCACTTTGTGGCTGACCAGCATTAGCATTGGGCAGATTATTTGAAACTGTTGTATTTGAAATGCTCTGAGTATTGACGCTTTTCTGGTTTTTGCTCTTCTGAGAACGCAAGACCTGTTGGTCCGGATTGTACATCTCTTGTGTTTCGCGGACACGGTCATTGTTCATGGCCACATTGGCTTCAACCCGGATATGACCTGTTCCTACGGAAGAAGCCAGCATATCTTCTACTGCACGGGCCAGCCTCTGTTCCAAAACCAAACGACGTTCTTCATCCGTCTGTGGGCCATTAATATTATTTGTACCTTCTTTTAAAAGGACATGACCGTGGTTATCGATAAGAGAAATATTATGAATATCCAGACCAGGCACGGCTGCAGCCACAAGATTAACAACAGCAGAAATACTTTCGTCGTTTAATCTGCGACCATTTTCCATGGAAAGAAGAACGCTTGCCTGTGCATTCTGCTCATCAGTCGAGAATAACTCCCGATGCCTAAGCACCAGATGAACACGCGAATTACGTACACCATGGATAAGGCGAATTGAACGTTCCAACTCACCTTCGAGTGCACGAGTTTCATTAATAGTCTGTTCAAATTGGGTAGCAGTAAAACTATTGCTTTTATCGAAAATTTCGTAGCCTACGGATCCACCGGAAGGAAGACCATTCCTGGCCAAAAGCAAACGTGCGCGCGCGACTTCGCTTTCTGCAACCATGATTGTCGTACCGTCTCCCTCAAGACGATAGTCAATATGGGACTTCGAAAGTGCTTCAACGATCTCTCCCGCTTCACGCGGATCAAGATCACGATAAAGCAAACCATTAGTAGCATTTACACTATGCATGACCAGCACGCCCAGCAGCACGACCATGGCTACTGCCACACCGCCCAATGCTGCCAGGCGAGGCAGTCCGAGTTGTTTCAGGTTTTCGAGAAAAACTTTCACTGGTGTTTTATCCAGTTTTAGCGCTTCTGAAACTTAACCAGTCGCCCAGCCCGCGTTTCTCCTGCATAGGTACTTGCCTCTCGTTCAAATCCAGTAAAGGCAAGTATGGAATTGTAATGGTTAATTTTCGCCTAAGAGAAAGCCATTCCGGGCAAAAATTCTAAGTGCTTGAGAAACCGGACAGATCATCCAGATCTATGGACGTATCGCCCATTTTAGCCTGCACACCGGATGCGCTCCGTGTGAAGCCAGTCACGGTTCCACTCACAACAGGGCTGATTGAAACATTTGTCCCATCCGTGGATGTTCCCTCTATCGCCACGGAATAAGATCCATCTGCAAGCTGTTTTCCGCTATTATCCACTCCATCCCAAGCCCAGCTATTGCTACCTGCAGAAGCATTGACAGTGTCTGTCTTTACAACCGTTCCACTACTGTTGGTGACTGCAATAACCACATCTCCTGCCTGCGGTGCCGTATAGGAAAGGGAAGCCGAACCATTCTGCAAAGGTAAAGTGGAGGTTTCAGCTGTGGTTGTCTTGCCAATCAGACTTGAGGCAGATGTCAGTTCATTGTCCTGCGTAGCACTGATCAATGTTCCCAGGTTCGTATTGGTTTCAACCTGCTGCTGGACCCCAGCAAACTGAGCCAGCTCGGATGTAAAGCTGTCTGTGCTAGTTGGATTGCTGGGATCCTGATGTTGAAGCTGAGCTGTCAGTAGTACCAGAAACTGATTGAAGTTTCCTGCCAGCGAAGACAAGGCACTACTACCTACAGAACTCGCAGTTGATGACGCTGAATCAGCGGTCGCCGAAGCAGTGTTATTTTGAGAATTTTTTATAGCCTGGTCCAGGATGGATGTAGATCCACTTCCAGAAGACGCGACGGAGGATACCATCTTTTTTACCTCTTATACTGTAAGATCTATAGCACTAGGGAGAAATGTTCTCCGATATGTCCCATTTTTACTATTTGTCGCTAACGTATCGCCACGTTCCTCCGAAGCAACTGTCCCCTTTTGCTTGGGGATCATTGCCGAGTTCTTTAGAGGCAGATCAGAAAGAAGGCTGGAAGAAAAATGAAGTGTTACGTCTGCCATTGCATCCGACTGCATGCTCGCAAGAGGTGTGGAGGATTGTGTCAATGATGATATCAGATCAGAGTGACCGGACTGCATTTTATCAAAAATATCCTGATTAATAACGTTAACATGAATATTGTTATGAAAATCATTCCCATCAATTTTGATATGGATTTTTCCAATTTTTCCCATATTCATTTCAAATATTGTGATAGTTTTCTCTCTATTTTTGTAAATATCCACAGACGATTGGCATGAATTTAAATGCTCGTTGTCACCAGTTTTTGCTTCCTGTGTTGTCAGATTATTTTTTGGAATTTTCCCTTTGGTAGGATTTTCCAACGGAGAAGAGTCTTCCGAAACTTTCGGAGATCCAGCTTCCGGAACCGTTATATCCTGAATAACATTATTCGTTTCTTTATCATAATATTTTTGCACTGACGAAGAAAGCAGGTTTTCTGGCGAAGGACTTTCAGCGTCATAGCCACGATCCGAAGTCACAGAGCATTCATTTTGTTCATTCCCAGTGACAGTCGATGCATCATCTACAGTAACTGGGCCCTGATTTTGAAGAACTCGTTCGTCAGAAGAACAATTTTTGATCTTAGAGATCTCTGGAAGATTCTGCTCTCTCTCAGTCGATTTTATAGCCACGTTTTTCTGCATTGTCTTTGATTGCACTGACTGCCCACCAGTCCGGACAGGTGCAATAGAACTGCCAGAATCCCCTACCCTGCCATTACCACTCTGTTGCGCTCGAAGAGCAGTTTTTCCATTCATCTGCGGCTCCTGCTCTGAAGAAACGCGCCGGACATCATGCATGAGCGACGGATTGGCAGTCTTGGCCAACGGTAGATTTGGCTTCTGCTGCACATTCTGTGTCGATTTCATATCGCCCTGCTTGATCGCGACTGTCGATAATTTTTTCTGGGTCGATGGCGTTACAGCATGTTCGACCTTCGCATGCTGTTCCACCTGCCGTGCTGGGCTCGCAACAGGCTTGGAATGCGTATAACTTTCCAGAAAATCCTGAAATCGTTCTGTAGAGTGTTGCTGTATTTCGAGACTGGTTATCCCGGGCTTTGCCAAATCCTGTGAAGAGACAGGGGCCATGATCTGTGACACTGAAACAAGCTCCCCTGATGCCTGCCATAGGCGACACAGGCGAACGTGCCATAGCAACCGTAAAGAAAGCGTTTACGTATCCGTCAGGACATCAGCGTCAGTCACGGCAATAAAAAAGGCCGTCTGGTGGGGATTTCTCCCCCACCAGACGGCCTGTTCCATGTAATCAGTGGGACAATCTATTCCCGTACGCTATCATGGATGGTGTCATAGGCAGCTGAGCCTGCAAACGGTCCACGGGAAACCACCGGGGAGGTCGGGCAGACAGGCGGATGACCATCAAGGGCAAACGCCCGGACTGTATGGGTTGTGGGAGAGACCAGTCCCCGGACAGCCAGCTTCTGGTTCAGGCGCACGGCAGTCAGAAGCTCGTCGGGCAGAATGATTGTTGTCCCGTCGCGCAGAAGGACGCCTGTGGGCGCAATGCGCGAGACGGTCCCCTGCGTTACGGGCAGGGGCGACATATCATACAGACAGGGAGCAGCTTCGACTGCAGGAACGGATACGGCCAGCAGAAGACTGGCTAATATTAGGGTTTTCAATGCCGGAAATGCCTCATGCCGGTGAAGACCATGGCGATTCCCGCTGCATCGGCAGCATCGATCACCTCCTGATCACGTATGGATCCGCCTGGCTGGATAACAGCCACAGCCCCGGCGGCCACCACGCTTTCAAGTCCGTCTGCGAAGGGGAAGAACGCATCGGACGCGGCGACAGAACCTGCCGTAAGAGGCTTGTTTTCACCTGCTTCCTGGGCCGCGTCCTCGCTCTTGCGCGCGGCAATTCGCGCACTATCCACACGAGACATCTGGCCAGCACCGATACCGACCGTTGCCCCGTTCTTCGCATAAATAACCGCATTGGATTTCACATGCTTGGCAACACGGAAAGCAAACAGCAGATCCTTCATTTCCTGAAGCGTTGGCGCACGCTTCGTTACAACGTGCAGATCTGCTTCATTCACGCAGCCGGCATCCCGGCTCTGCGCGAGAAAACCGCCCGCGACTGAACGGAAATCCAGCCCCTCTGCCGCAGGATCGGGCATCCCGCCCGTCAGAAGGAGCCGCAGATTCTTTTTACGTGACAGAATGGCGATCGCTTTTTCATCCGCATCAGGCGCAACGATCACTTCCGTGAAAATTGTGCTGATACGTTGCGCCGTTGCCGCATCCAGTGTGCCGTTCAGAGCCACAATTCCTCCGAAAGCAGACACCGGGTCACAGCGCAGAGCAGCAATCCAGGCCTGTTCCATCGTCTCGGCTGAAGCGACACCACAGGGATTGGCGTGTTTGACGATAACAACGGACGGGGCTTCAAATTCGGCAACAGCCTCGAACGCTGCATTGGTATCGTTGATATTGTTGTAGCTCAGGGCCTTGCCCTGAACCTGGCGGGCCGTCGCAATTCCCGGGCGAGTGTTCCCATCCCGATAGAACGCTGCCTTCTGATGGGGATTTTCGCCATACCGCAGCAGTTCGCGTCGCTCCCCGCTCAGGGTCAGAACAGGCGGCAGCAGTTCACCGGCCTGCGTGGCGAACCAGCGCGCAATCATGGAATCGTAAGCAGCCGTGTGGGCATAGGCTGAACCCGCATAGGCCCGGCGCTCGGAAAGAACGGTCCCGCCCTGCTCCAGCCCTCTAATCAGCCCCTCATACTGATGAGGATCCGTCAGGATGACCACATGAGCGAAGTTTTTGGCTGCCGCCCGGATCATGGCCGGGCCGCCAATGTCAATGTTCTCGATGCAGTCCTCGTCCCCTGCTCCAGACGCCACCGTTGCGGCAAAGGGGTACAGGTTCACACAGACCAGATCGATTGGAGCAATACCATGTTCATTCATCTGCGACACATGCGCTGGCAGATCACGCCGACCGAGAATGCCACCATGAACCTGTGGAACAAGGGTTTTGACCCGTCCATCCAGAATTTCGGGGAAGCCGGTATGATCCGACACGTCCCGGACGGTCAGGCCTGCTTCCCGCAGCGCCTTTGCCGAGCCGCCGGTAGAGAGCAGCTCCGCTCCCTGGGCGGCAAGGGCACGCCCCAGTTCGATCAGTCCCGTTTTGTCAGAAACGGAAAGCAGGGCGCGACGGACAGGGAGTCGGGTCTCAGTCATGATGAAAATGAAATATCCTTCAAAGCATGTCCTTGCAACCGGGTGTGATGCATGACTGACGCTGGATGACAGACCAAACCGTTCAGACCTCTCATTCCACCCCACCCCAGAAGCAGCAGCGCAGGCAACAGAAGCATGATTTCTCCCAGACCGCCCGTTCTGGCATAAGGCCAGAAAGAAAGCCGCGACCGGCTCAGTGGTGCCAGGACCTGGCACCCGCCTGTAGGCAGATCGGCAGCGATATGCGTCGCTGCTCCCAGCAGGCAGGCTCCTGCCGGTCCGCGGAGTGCAATTTCTCCTCCCACCGCATTCACTACGACAGCCATTGCCAGAAGTATGACAGCGGAATGCGTGAGACCGCGATGCCCGAGTGTGCGGGCCAGAAAGCGGGAGAGGAAACGGACACGACTCCCTAGGATGGAGCGTTCGGTATCGATGTCCGGCAGGAGACTGCCGAGGAGGCCGGTACAGAAAGAAAAGGGGTCAGGCGTCAGGACGTGCCAGCGCATGGCACAAAGCACCGCAAAACCACCAAGCAGAAGATGCGAACGTCCGGTCACGCGCCCTTATGAGCTGATTCGTTCGCTTCCGCAAACTGCCACCCACCACCAAGCGCCCGATACAGCGAAACAAGCGCCGTTCCGATCTGCGTCTGCGTGGCAGCCAGAGCCGTCTCACTGGAAAGAAGTGCCCCTTCTGCCGCATCGACCTCTAGAAACGTGACGGCTCCAGCCACATAACGCTGGCGAGCAGCCTGAAGTGCGAGACGGTTCTGGCGAACAGCCTCTGCGACCTGATCATGTCGCTTCTGAACCTGTGCATAGGCTGTCATGGCGTCATCAACATCCCGCCAGGCATTCAGAATAGTCCTGCGATAGTCCAGCGCGGCCTCCTTCTGCTGAGCCTTGCGCAGACGCAGCGTCCCCCGCAAACGTCCACCTTCGAAAATGGGAACGTTCAGTGTAGGGCCCAGCGTGAAATACTTGGCCGCGGGCATGAAGAAATCGCTGGCAGACAGGGACTGCGTGCCGATGTTTCCGGTCAGGGTAATATCTGGATAGAACGCCGCATCCGCAGCGGCAACCCGAGCCGTGGCAGCATGAAGCCGCGCATCTGCCATCATGAGGTCGGGCCTGCGCTCCGCAAGCTGGGAGGGGAACCCAACAGGAATAGCCGCCGGGGGCTGTGGCTGCGGACCAATTGGCAGAAGCTCCTTCTCAAGCATCCGGGGTGGCAGAGCTAGCAGGAACCCGATGGCATTGATCAGGGCTGCCTGCGAGTTCTGCAGGGGCGGCAGATCACTCTCCGTCGTTGCGACCCGTGCCCGCGCCTGCGCAAGATCCAGCGATGTGGCCGCACCATCACGTGCCCTGTCCTGTACCAGAGACAGGTCATGACGCGCCAGTGCCAGATCCCGTTCCGTCAGGACAATCTGCGCCTGCGTGCCCCGAAGCTGAAGATAGGACGTCACCAGACTGGACAGTGTCGTCAACGCCACTCCGCGCCGTGCTGCCTGCGTCTGCACAACGGTCGCCCGCTGCGCCTCAACAGTACGCCGAATCATGCCGAATAGATCCAGATCCCAGGATGAACTCAGAATATTGGTATAATAATTGTATTGCAGGTTGGCGCCCGGCTTGGGTTCTGCCAGTGACAGAAAGCCCTTCTCGCTCTGCTGTGTCCATGTATAGCCGGGTTGCCAGTTGATATTCGGCATCCCCTGGGCAGCGGCGATGTGGGTTTGTCCCCGGGCCTGCTCGATACGACTCATGGCCTCCTGAAGATCCAGGTTCTGCTTTCCGAGGCGCCCGATCAGACTGTCCAGTTCCCTGTCGTGAAAACCGGACCACCATGAAATCTCGATCGCACCGGCATAGGTCATGCTGGGTGTAGCCGGTTCACCGCCCCAGTGCTCCGGCCCTGCCACATGTGGACGATGATAATTCGGTCCCACTGCACAACCTGTCAGCAGCAGGGTACTGACCAGAAGACAGAGACGCCTCATCGGGCCGTCACCGGGGTCTGTGTATGCTGCTGATCAGCCGCGACATTTTCAAACCCTGTATCCACGGACGTCTCCACCGAGAACCCCATGCGCAGGAGTGCAGCCAGTTTCTGCCCCGGCCGGACTGTGATTTTCACCGGTAGACGCTGAACGATTTTCGTAAAATTCCCGGTCGCATTTTCCGGCGCCAGAGGCGCGAACGCTGCCCCCGAGGCCGGCGGCACACTGTCCACCACCCCCTGAAGATCAATGTCGTAGGCATCCACGTGAATGACAACAGGCTGACCTGGCCGCATATGCCGCAAGGCAAGTTCCCTATAATTCGCTTCGATCCAGAGCTGATCCATGGGTACGACCGCCATTAGTGCGGCTCCCGGCGCCACATAGTTTCCGGCCTGGACACTCCGCTCTCCCACCATGCCGTCAAAGGGCGCGCGAACCCGGGTATAGGATAGGTTCAGTTCCGCCTGATGCAGCCGGGCGCGATCCATGTCCAGCGTATGCAGCGCCGCTTCATGACGAGCCTGAAGAATCGGAAGCTGCGCCTGCGTCGCCGCAGCATCCGCCTGCGCTCCCTGCACAGACGCCTCCAGTTCTCCGACCTGCGCGGTGTATTGCTGATTGCTTTCGGTGCTGCCTGCGCCGGTCTTCGCCAGATCCCCATATCGGCGGGCATTCTGCCGCGCGAATACAAGCTGCGATCTGAGCCGTGCCACATTGGCCTGAGCCTGCTGGATCAGGGACGGCTGCCGGTTGACGGCTGCCTTCGCATCCATGACCAGCGCCTGGTCATGGTCCAGCGTTGCCAGCGCCTGGTCAACGGAGGTGCGATAATCACGATCATCCAGCGTCACGAGAACCTGACCGGTCCGGACCATCTGGTTGTCGTCCACCGCAACCGTTTCCACCTGCCCTGAAATTCGGGGCGCAATGGTGGAGTAATGCGCGGTCACGTAGGCATCATCCGTCCAGACACGGCGGCTAGGCACAAAAATGATGGCCAGAACCACGGCAATGAACCCGACGATGATGACAGCCGCCAGAACGAACGGCCATCTGGCGTTCGGCTTGCCGTCATCGTCGTTCGTCTGGTCAGCCATAAGACATAACTTCCTGTTTCCTGATCATTTTTTTGCCAGGACAATACGGGGCGGATAGGTGCGCACAGGCAGGGTGAGCAGAAGCATCATCAGAAACGCCACCAGTCCGAGAATGATGAAGAACAGATCGCTCACCATCAGCGTCGCCGTCTGCCGCGCAAGCTGGGAGGAGAGCATTCCAACGCTGTCAGGCGTACGCGGCAGACCATTGGGCAGAAACGGTGGCGGCTCCTGAAGGGCCGGGCTGTTCCCCTGATACAGGCGGAAACGGTTCCGGCCCAGCAGATCGGTCAGACGATCGGAGTGAAGCGAACCGCGATAGCGGTGAACCAGTTGGATCAGCCAGACCGAGACCGTCTGCGCCACGCCACGCGGGCAGTTCACCAGCGCGGACGCGAACGGTCCTTCGGCCGGCGTCACCATGTTGGTGGACATCATCAGAAGCGGCATGACGATCATGGCCGCGCCCAAGCCCTGAAAGAACTGCCACAGGTAAAACTCGTTGCGGTTCCACACGGACGTCACGAACGTGTCGCCGATACAGCCCGTCAGGATACAGCACAGCCCACAGAGGCTGACCACCCGGCTGTCCACCCACTCCTGATTGAGTACGACAGCCATCAGAGGCAGCAGGACAAGCTGCATGCAGGCGATTTCTGCCGTGACCAGATAAGCCTGTTCCGGCCGGTAACCGGCAACAGTGGTCAGGAAACTCGCTGGAATGGTGGAAGATGAAATCGAAATCACCACGAAGGTCAGAAGGGTCGTTGCGCCATAAGCGAAGTTCCGCCGCTTCAGAAGCTGGAACTTGAACAGCGGAAGCGGATGGGACCACTCATTCACCACAAAAAGCGGAAGCGTCACGGCGGACACCAGCGCCATAACGCAGATGGCTTTCGAATTGAACCAGTCCAGTCTGTCTCCTTGCTGAAGCATGGTAGTCAGGGCCGAAAACCCGAAGAAAATCAGCAGCATTCCCCGCCAATCGATGATTTTGAAACGTTCATATTTCGGCTCATCAACCGGCATGCCGTACCACACCAGCAGTCCCGCCAGAGTACAGAACGGAATCGTTTGCCAGAACACGAACTGCCATCCGACAAGATCGCTCCATAGCCCGGCGAAGGTACCACTCAGATAGGGGAAGAAAGTCGCCGTCGAGGCATAGGCCGCCAGGCCGTACAGCCGGATGGGGGGCGCAAGAACCCGCAGGGCCGTCGTCATCAGCAGCGGCACGGCAAAACCACCCGCCAGCCCCTGAAGCATCCGGAGAATGTAAAGCAGAGAAAGTTCTGACGTGAACGGAATGAACACACTGGAAACGAGTGCCAGTCCGACAACGAAGAACGCAAAACGGCGCAGGCTGAACGTCACCGCCAGCCAGGGTGCAAACGCCATCCCGATGACCTCGGCCGTTCCATACAGGCTGGTGAACCACGTCCCGGCATCATGGCTGAAACCCAGTCCACCCATGATGTCACGCAACGTCTGAGCGGAAACCTGCTCATTCAGTTCAGTCGCCATGGCCAGACCAATGATCCCCGCCAGCCCGACAAGAGGCTTTTTCCGGGGATCCATCAGTGCGTCATGCCTGACACCAGACATCCTGACCGAACATGGCAAAAGGGCATTTCAGATTCGAAAGGAACAGGCCGCTGCATGCTCCCTTAAAGCATGATGGCGAAGGCTGTTCCCCACATGCAGGAATTTTAATGACAAATCTTGTCCAGCGGACAGGATCGCAGAGGCAATCTCTCCTGCCAGACGGTCGTCAGTTCTGCTGAAGCAGGGCAGCAGCCGTGGCGCGCTGCCGGACCTTCTCCGCATCGAACTCCCCTGCCGTCACCCAGGAACCCCCAACACAAGAAACCGTCGGCAGAGCCAGCCAGTCCGCTGCGGTCTGTTCGGTGATGCCACCCGTCGGGCAGAAACGGACATTCGTTCCAAAAACGCTGGCGAGACTCTTGAGAGCGGGAATGCCTCCATTGGTCACAGCCGGGAAAAACTTGAAGCGTGACAACCCCAGATCCAGTCCGCGCATGATGTCTCCGGCATTGGCCACCCCCGGCAGGAACGGTACATCATGCGCCTTGGCCGCCTGAGCCAGTGGTGCGGTCAGACCCGGGCTGACGATGAACTGGGAGCCCGCTTTCACGGCCCTCTCCAGATCATCCGGGTTCAGCACGGTCCCAGCCCCGACCAGCGCGCCCTCGACCTTCGACATTTCCTGAATGACTTCCAGGGCGCAGGGCGTGCGCAGCGTGACTTCCAGCGTCGAAAGCCCTCCAGCCACCAGCGCCTCTGCCATCGGTCGTGCCAGCGAGACGTCCTTGACGACCAGTACGGGCATCACTGGACAGCGGCTCATGACGGCATCAAGTCGGGTAGTATCAAGCATGAAAATCAGTCCTCAATGAATGTCATCGCCGACAGTTTCGATCACCCGGTCCATCTGGGCCAGCATGGCCGAACCGCCTGCCTCGGCCGGATCATGCACCGAACGCATCAGGGCGAACAACTCACGACCCGTACCCAGCCCCGGAGGCGGTGGAGAGGCGAGCTCCCGTGTAGCCCATTCACCCGGATCAACCAGCGCTTCGATCTGCCCGGTCACGGCACAGACACGAATCCGGTCACCATCCCTGATTTTCGCAATCGGACCACCATTCTGTGCTTCGGGTCCGACATGGATGGCGGCCGGAACCTTTCCGCTGGCACCAGACATCCGGCCATCCGTCAGAAGCGCGACCTTGAAACCACGGTCCTGCAGAACGCTGAGCGTCGGTGTGAGCTTGTGGAGTTCCGGCATGCCATTGGCTTCCGGCCCCTGAAAGCGGACGACGACGACGACATCCTGTTCAAGCTCCCCGTCACGGAACGCGGCAAGAACGTCATTCTGGTCATGAAACACCCGTGCCGGGGCCTCGACGGTCAGATGCTCCGGTGCGATGGCACTGCTCTTATAGATGGCTCGGCCGATATTACCGGTCATGAGGCGCATCCCGCCATCCGGCCGGAACGGAACACTGATGTCACGCAGGATATCCGGATCCGTCGAATGGCCGGCACGGCTATAGACGACCTCGTCCCCGTCCAGGGAGGCACGCCGGGCATAATCGGAGAAGCCACCTCGGGAAACCGTCAGGATATCCTTGTGGAGTAGGCCCGCCCGAGACAATTCGGCAATCACGGTCGGCATGCCGCCAACACGGTTGAATGCATTCACGTCCTCGGACCCGCTCGGGTAAACGCGCGTGATGAGAGGCACCACGGACGACAGGCGGCTGAGATCTTCCCAGTCAATGACGATACCCGCGGCCCGGGCAATAGCGGGAAGATGGATGGAGTGATTGGTGGACCCCCCTGTCGCCAGCAGACCGACAGCGGCATTGACGATGGCTTTCTCATCCACACACTGCGACAGCGGACGGACATCCTCACCATTGAGCCCGATTTCCGCCAGCCGGTGAATCCCGGCGCGCGTCATGGCCTGACGCAGTTTGGTGTTCGGATTGATGAAAGAGGAGTCAGGCATCATCAGGCCCATGATCTCCACCATCATCTGGTTCGTGTTGGCCGTACCGTAAAAGGTGCAGGTTCCCGGGCTGTGGTAGGAAGCGTTTTCCGCTTCCATCAGCTTGTCCTGACCAATCTTGCCCTGCACGTAAAGCTGACGGATGCGCTGCTTTTCCTTGTTCGGCAGACCGGACGGCATGGGGCCGGCGGGAATGAGCATGGCCGGCAGATGACCGAAGCGCAGGGCTCCCATCAGCAGACCCGGCACGATCTTGTCACATATCCCCAGCAGGGCCACGCCCTCGAACATGCCGTGGCTCAGCCCGACCGCCGTGGACATGGCGATGACATCACGGGAAAACAGCGAAAGCTCCATTCCCTCCTGTCCCTGCGTCACGCCATCGCACATTGCGGGCGCGCCGCCGGCCACCTGTGCGGTCGCTCCCACTTCCCGGGCAAACAGCTTGATCTGTTCGGGATAACGGCCATAGGGCTGATGGGCGGACAGCATGTCGTTATAGGACGTGATGATGCCGATATTGGTCCCGGTAGGCATCATGAGTTCCGGCTTGTCCGGAGCGGAAGCGGCAATGGCATGCGCGATGTTCCCGCAGGCCAGTCGCGGACGGGACACACCCTTGGCCCGATTGCGCTCCATCAGGGCGAGATAACGACGGCGAGAGACCTTCGAACGCTCGATGATACGGGCTGTCACGCTCTCGACGACGGAATTCAGGGACATTGGACACTCGCTGCTCAACTGGGCGCGTCATCAGGCCAGTGGAAAGAGCTTCAACTTCCCATTGAAAAGACACGCTCCCGTGATAATGGCCTCGTTCATAAGGAAAGCCATGCCAGACGGCAAGCCATCGAAAGGGAGGTTTTTTACCCTCCAGGGCACTATTTGTTTTTATTTTCACCCAGATCCTTTCCGGATCATTCCAAAAATCATCAGATTACGAAACAAATAGTCCTGCCTTTTCCGTCATCTTTTGGAAAAGTCATAATTTTATATCCACGCCCTCCCGGTATCCATCAGTAAAAAGGACTGTTTTTGTAGGATTTATAAAAGACTCTTAATGATCTTTAAGTTGCTGGTAAGGAAACGATGCAATACCTATATCAGTCATCTGTGAATAAAAATGGATTGTCTACAATGCGTCTTCTTCCTCTCGCTGCGCTTGCTCTTCTCGTTTCTGCCCCGGCTTTTGCGCAGCCTTCAAAACTTCGTACAGACTGGGAAAAGTTCAAGGCTCACCGTGCCTTCCATCATCTGTCCGCCGATGGCCAGAAAGCCTTCACTGACATTCTGAAAGCCCGCGACATCCTCCAGTCCGGCCAGACCGATGCTGCCATCCCTCTCCTCTATGATGCCCAGAAGCGCCTGGCTGCCGCCCAGAAGGCTGATGGCAAATTCCAGGCAGCGGAAAGCGACCTGCACCCTGCTCCGCAGCACCCCCTCTCTTCCAATCACACACCGACAACCGGCCAGATGGACTGGCTGCCCGTCGGCGGTGAGTTCATCGTGAGCGAGACCGTCGCACCGGAAAAGAAAGCTGCCGTAGCGACCGCCAACGCCCAGCTGAAGACCGGCAATACGAATCAGGCTGCCCAGACGATGCAGGTCGTTGGTGAAGATGCTACCTTCATTGTCGCGCTGGCTCCCCTGCCGCCCACGACAGGCGCTGTGAACCGGGCCACCGTCTTCACGGAAGGCCGGCAGCCCCAGCAGGCGGTAAGCGCTCTGAACGACGTTCTGGATTCACTGGTCTTCGTGACCGAAGACGCCGTCGCCACGCCTGCTTCCGCACCTGCACAGCCGGCCCCACCACAGAAATAAGCAATCTGATGGTCTTTCCGGTAACTGTTCCGAATAGGGCAGTCACCGGGAAAAACCGTCACGAACGGCAAATGCCGTGCAAGGCACAAAAAAGCCCGATCCTTACCGGATCGGGCTTTTTCATTCAGAGCCTACAGGCTTTTAATGCCAGATGGACGCCTCGAGAGGCAGAAGGATCTCGCTTTGCATACTGGACAGTGTATGCGCCATCCGCGGAGGCCATGTCCCGCTCGCCACAGCTTCTGCCCGGATTGCAGCCCGACTGTTCAGATCCGCATAGGGCCAGACATGAGCAATACGCGGTGTGCCTTCAATTGAAACTAGGGCACAGAACAGCGACGACAGCTCCAGCCGCTTTGGCAGCGCGGCTAGAAAACTGAGTTCCGCCTCCCCCATCTGCCCGGGACGGGCCTCATAGCAGCGCCATTCATAGACGCCGCCATGCGACCCCGGAGCCAGAACGGGACAAATCACCCGCCAGCCCGTCACCTCGATCCGTTCGAGATGGGCCTTTGGCAGGCTTTCCAGAAGCGCGGGCCGTCCTGCCAAAAGCGCTTCGAAAGAGTCAGCCGTCCGGAAGAGCGTGATACGGTTGAGATAACCGATTTCTGTCGCCCACATCCCCACATCCTGCAGACCGGACAGCGCGGAAACCACAGCGGGAGCATGTCCGAACTGAACGTCGAGAATAATGGTTTCCGCGTAGCTCATGCTCTCTTCCTCAGTCTTGACCCTGCTGGGACGCCACAAAATTTTCCAGCCAGTGAATGGTGTAATCACCCTTCTGGAAGGACGGATCTGCCAGAATTTTCCGGTGAAGAGGGATTACGGTCTGGACACCGTCCACCACACATTCGTCCAGTGCACGCTGCATCCGCGCGATGGCTTCGGCACGGGTCGGTGCATGAACGATCAGCTTGGCGATCATGCTGTCGTAGTAAGGCGGTATACGGTAGCCGGCATAGATTGCACTGTCCATGCGCACACCCAGGCCACCCGGAGCATGGAAGACCTTGATCGTACCGGGACTGGGCAGGAACGTCTCCGGATTCTCGGCATTGATCCGGCATTCGATCGCATGACCGGACATGTGGATGTCGTTCTGGGCGTAGCCGAGAGGCTCACCAGCAGCGATGCGGATCTGCTCGCGGACAAGATCCACATTGCAGACCATTTCCGTCACCGGATGCTCAACCTGGAGGCGGGTGTTCATCTCGATGAAGCAGAACTGCCCGTCCTGATACAGGAATTCGAGCGTCCCGGCATTACGATACTTCATCCGGGCCAGTGCTTCGGTCGCTGTGCGACCGATTTCCAGCCGTTCAGCGTCCGTCAGGGCCGGTGAACCGGCTTCTTCCAGAAGCTTCTGGTGACGACGCTGAAGGGAGCAGTCACGCTCGCCGAAATGCACGACATTTCCGTGCGCGTCGCCGAGGATCTGAAGTTCGATATGGCGGGGACGGTCGAGATACTTCTCGAGATAGACCTCATCATTCCCGAAGGCCGCACGCGCTTCCGTACGCGCGACCGTCCAGGCTTCCTCAATCTCGTCAGCCGTGCGGGCGACCTTCATGCCCCGGCCACCGCCACCGGCGGCGGCCTTGATGAGCACCGGATAACCGACATGCTCCGCCACTTCACGGGCGGAAGCCAGATCCGGCAGGGCGCCATCGGAACCCGGCACCAGCGGAACGCCAAGCTCACGCATGGTGGTCTTGGCGGTGATCTTGTCACCCATCATGCGGATGTGCTGCGCCGTCGGGCCAATGAAGACCAGGCCATGCTCTTCCACCGTTTCGGCGAAATCGGCATTTTCCGACAGGAAGCCATATCCCGGGTGGATGGCTTCCGCCCCCGTGATCATGGCGGCGGACAGGATGGCTGCCACGTTCAGGTAGGAATCGCGGGAGCTCGGCGGCCCGATGCATACGGCCTCGTCCGCCAGACGCACATGCATAGCGTCGGCATCCGCAGTGGAATGCACGGCGACGGTCTTGATGCCCATCTCACGGCAAGCGCGCTGGATACGCAGCGCGATTTCACCACGATTGGCAATGAGGATTTTGGAAAACATTACTCGATGATCGCCAGCGGCTCGTTGAATTCAACCGGCTGCCCGGATTCGACAAGGAATTTCACGAGCGTACCGGAGCGCGGGGCCTTGATCTGGTTGAAGGTCTTCATGGCCTCGATGAGCATGATGGTCTGCCCGGCGGAAACCGGCTGACCTTCCTGCGCGAAAGGCGGCGAAGCCGGGTCCGGCGTCAGGTAGGCGACACCGACCATCGGGCTGGGCACTGCGCCCGGATGCTTGGCCGGATCGACTGGAGCCGGGGTGGCCGGGGCAGCGGTGGCCGGTGCTGCGGGAGCGGCCACGGGTGCCGGCTGGACCACGTTGACGGTGCGGGCCACGCGAATCCGGCTGTCCGCTTCGGAAATCTCGATTTCGGTCAGGCCGGTTTCCGTCAGAATATCGGCCAATGCCCGAATGGCATCCTTGTCCACGAGCATACGGCTCATCCTTCGTCTTCGATCATGTCGGTTATTGCCTGAAGCGCATGTGCGTATCCCCTGACGCCGAGGCCGCAGATCACGCCGATGGCGGCCTGCGAGACGTAGGTGTGATGACGGAACGGCTCCCGACGGTGGATATTGGAAATATGAACCTCGACCACAGGCAGCTCGACGGCCAGAAGCGCATCCAGCAGGGCGATCGACGTATGCCCGTAGGCAGCGGGATTGATCACGATTCCGTCTGCACGGCCGCGACATTCCTGCACCCAGGACACAAGTTCACCCTCCCCGTTCGTCTGGCGGAAATCAATGGCCACGTCCAGCCGCTCGGCGGCCTGGATGCACACCTGCTCGACATCATCGAGCGTGGCGTGACCATAGATCCCTGGCTGGCGAAGACCCAGCATGTTGAGGTTCGGGCCGTTCAGAACGGCTATCAGAGGGCGTTTCATCTGGCCGCGCGATAGCACTTTCGGAAGAGTCATGAAAGCGTCATGGCCTTATTCCTGCCCTCTTCAGGGCGTCAAAAAGGGGACAGGGCCGGTTTTCTGTGTTATCCGCAGCAGATCAAGCCCTTTTCGTCCACTGGAGAAGATCCCGGTATAGTGCCCTGCAAACGCCCTGCTTTCTCTTCCCCATTCCATTGGGTTTCGCTGCGCGGCCTGACTTTCATAGTCGCGCTGGCAGGCATGACAGGAGGCTCAGCCGCCCGCGCGGCCGACGATTCTCCGGATCAGTCCGGTGGGTTGGTCAGGACGAGCTGGGCCGCCTCGGTCCGCGACGCGCTGGCGCACCGCGCCCATGAAGCCGCCACCTGGACACAGCACGGCATGGCCAGCTGGTACGGGCGTCACTTCCACGGTCGCCGCACCAGCAGCGGTGCGACATTCGACACAAACGCCCTGACCGCCGCCCATCCTTCCCTGCCTCTCGGCACAAAACTGCTGGTGACATCGCAGGATACCGGCCGCTCCGTCGTGGTAACGGTCAATGACCGCGGCCCCTTCAACAGCCGAATCATCGACCTCTCTCACGCCGCGGCCGCAAAGATCGGCATGCTGAACAGCGGTACGGCCCATGTGACGATCGCACGGATGGAAGACGTCCCGGCGGAAACGGAAGTTGCCGAAGCCGATCCCTCCGACACCACGGCGCAGGCCGTACAGGTTGCAGCCTCCCCTCAGGCGACGGCCCATACCCGCAGGCACCGCCGCCGTTCCTGATCCGGGAACGGGAGCGGAGCGCCTGTCCTGAACAGGATCAGGACTTTCGCGCAGCGTCCCCGGCTACGGCTTTGGCGATGATCGGGTCTGGACGGGGCTGCCCCGTGATCCGGGGCTGACGTCCCCGGGCGCGATCTTCGAGACTGGCGTTCAGTTCAGCACCGAACAGGACGACGTAGGCGCTCACGAAAAACCACATCATGATGGCCGCGACGGCGCCGAGAGGCCCGTAGGTGGCACCGTAGCTGGCAAAATGCGCGACATACCATGAAAACCCGAGCGATGTGATGACCCAGAGCAGGGTCGAGACGGCTGAGCCCGGAAAGATCCAGCGCCACTTCGTATGCTGACGGCACGGTGCGAAGCGGTAGAGCAGCGTCACAGCCAGGAAAACGAAGAGCAGCATCAGAAGCGGTGCCACGGTATGCACGACCATGGGCGCACCGTAGGACACGAACAGGTCGAAGGGCGGTGGCAGCTTTTTCAGACCCAGATATTTGGGAAGATAATCGACCAGCGCCGGAGCCGCGACCATCAGGGCCAGCGTCAGCGCGGCACCAACGATGGCCATGAGCGTCGTGCTCAGGGCAACTGCCTGGAAGCGCAGGAAGCTGCGTGTTTCCTGCGCGTTATAGGCCATGTTTAGCGCGGCGAGAATGGATTTCGTACTGGCCGAGGCCGACCACAGCGCCACCGACAGTGAGAAGATCAGGCCGATCGTCAGGGAGGAATGAGGCTGGGAAATCAGCTCGTGAATCCGGTTCCCGATCAGATCGTAAGCGGCAGGCGGCAGAAGGTTGCGCAGGACCTGAAGCTGCGGTTCGACCGTCTGGAGATCGAATGCCAGCCCGTAAAGCGAGATCAGGCTGGACATGGCTGGAAACAGGGACAGCGTCGCATAGAACGCGCACCCTGCGGCCGAAAGTGATGTCTGGCTGGACCCGACTTCGGAGAAAACCTGCTGCAGCACGAGTTTCCACCCCGCACGGGACATGGCCCACGGACCACGTGCGCCAGTGCCCGGGGCATCAGGCCCCAGCGTCCGGGCTTCCCGGATCTGGCTTTCATCGGGGACGGGTCTCAGTTCCTTCGCGCGTTCCATGTCCTGCGCGATGGTTTCCTGATCCGGTTCCGAAGGTGCGGCATTCGACCGCGTGCCGGCAGACCGGTCAGGCGGTGTCGCAGAATCGGACATTAAACTCACGCAGGGTCATCCTTACAGAGGGTTCCAGTGACGGGCAGCAGACATGTGCGGATCATGTCCGCAACAGGACAGCTCTGGTCATGCCTACGCGGAAAACATCTTCCACGTTCCGAATTCGCCCTGATCCGGCTTTGTTTATTTGCAAACACGCTGTAATGCAAAATCAGGAGTTGCAAGCGGCGACGTTTGGCCCCATATGGCCCGTCACGCAGCAACGCACGTGCCACTGGCCCACTAGAGGTTACGCAACGACGTCAAGCGTTCTGGCCTTCAGGCCTCCGGCTTTCCGGAGTCCCGCTATTCGCCGGTCCGTTCGACCGTTTCGCAACACACTCGCAAGGATTCACTTTTCCTGACGAGTCCTGGTTCTGGGAATGAGTGTCATGACTCCCAAAATCACCCGATTCCTTGCCGAGCAGCAGCCGGCAACCCCTTGCCTTGTCGTGGATCTCGACGTGGTGGCCGCGCATTATGACGCGCTGCATACCGCTCTTCCCGAAGGCCGGATCTATTACGCCATCAAGGCCAATCCGGCCCCGGCCATCCTGCGCCTTCTTGAAAAGCGCGGCGCATCCTTCGATGCTGCCTCGCTGGAAGAAGTCCGGATGTGCCTCGCCGCTGGCGCCACGCCCGACCGCATTTCCTATGGCAACACGCTGAAGAAGGCGTCTGCCATCCGGGAAGCACACGCCTTGGGCATTACCCTGTTCGTGTTCGACAGCGTGGAAGAGCTGGAGAAAATCGCGGCCAATGCACCGGGCGCACGGGTTTTCTGCCGCCTGGCCGTGGAAAACGAAGGCGCGGACTGGCCCCTGTCCCGCAAGTTCGGAACGACCCTGGCCAATGCCCGGACCCTGATGCTGCGTGCACAGGAACTGGGGCTGGATCCGTATGGTCTGTCCTTCCATGTGGGCAGCCAGCAGACCGGAATCGCTGCCTATCAGCACGCCATTGCCCGCGCCGCCGCTCTCTATCACGACCTGCGCGCAGAGGGGCTGAATCTGCGGATGCTCAATCTGGGTGGGGGCTTTCCGACCCGCTACCGTGAGAACATCCCTTCCGTTCAGGATTTTGCGGACGCCATCCAGAAGGCTCTGGCCGAGCATTTCCCGGAGGCTGCTCCTGAAATCCTGCTGGAACCGGGGCGTTACATGGTGGGCCAGGCCGGAGTCGTGTCCAGTGAGGTCATTCTCGTCAGCCGTCGCGGCGGTGCGGCTACAGACCCGCGCTGGGTCTATCTGGATATCGGGCGCTTTGGCGGGCTGGCCGAGACGGAGGGCGAAGCCATCCGCTACACGTTCCGCACACCCCATGATGACCGGAATGGAACCCGCTCACCCTGCGTCGTGGCCGGACCAAGCTGCGATGGTGTGGATATTCTCTACGAGAAAAACCGCATTCCGCTTCCCGACTCCCTGCAATGCGGCGACAGGATCGAACTCCTCGCCACAGGGGCCTATGTTTCCACCTATTGCTCCACGGGCTTCAACGGCTTTCCTCCACTGACAGAGCATTACATCTGAGGTTCCGTCCCCGGGCCGGCCATGACCGGTCCTTACCGGGGGTTCTGTTCTCTCAAGCCTGCTTTCCTGCGGTTCTGGAAGCCGGAAAGCGTCATTCCAGAAAGGCCACGTGGATATCGTTTCCATATCCCAGCGCCGTCAGGATATCGTCCAGCGAAACCTCCAGGCTGACACAGGCCAGCCAGCAGAAGCACACCACCCCGAGCGCCAGAAAGAGCAGGCAGAAGGTCATGCTTTCCATGCCCGTCACTTTTCTCTGCGCCGGAACGCGCTCGGCCGGGCGCATCAGTGCAGGGTCTGCTGACAGGCGGAGTCATGCTCGCGCGGCCATAAAATCCGCATTTCTGCCGGATTAACGGATTTCCAGCGCGTGAGGGTGGCCAGCGCTCCGGCTCCTGCCGTGGATTTTTCGTGTTCTGGCAACCAGTGTCCGGCTCCGGCCATGCAATCCGCGATCAGTGTCAGAGCAGTTGCAACACAGCCCTGAACCAGACGGTCTGGAACACAGCCGGCCAGCAACACGAAGGTCGCTTTCTGTCCCTCATTCTGGGCGATCTGGATTCCACGGATGAAACGCTCTTCCGTCTGTGAAAGCTGAAGCGCGCCAGGTGCGTTGATTTCCAGCTCCGGGAGCCCTGTTTCACGCAGATGATCGGCCGCATCCATGAAGGCCTGCTCAGCGGCATCCAGAGCAGGCCGGAAACAGGACGGGAACATCCCATCCGTCGTTTTCGTCTCCGGACAATATGGAAGACGGTAATGCCTGACGAGACAGCGGATACTCCAGAGCGCCAGCCGCTCGCAGCAGCAGAGATCAGACAGGGAAAGCAGGGTCCGTCGCATGGTGAATCTCCGAATCAGCAGAACCGGAGTCACCTTAATTGAGAACAATTCTCACTTGCAAAGCAAAAATTCTGTGAGCCCGGTTATTTCAGTACGGGCATCACAAAAAGAAGCATCATTCCGCGCCAGTCCGTTCCTTTCCCGAATGAAGGAAAAGATCCTGCTCAGTGGTGATGCCCGCAGTCCCTGTCCAGAGCCGGCTCCTGCGCGGCTGCGGCAGTCTGACACTGATGACAGGCCACCCATTCCGCCTCCCCTGTCAGGTAATGCTCTTTTTTCCAGACCGGGACGCGGGCCTTGATTTCATCGATGATGTAGCGACAGGCCCGGAATGCCGCATCCCGATGAGGCGCCGAGACCCCGATCCAGACCGCCATCTCCCCGATCTTCAGCGTTCCTGTCCGGTGCATGGCGACAGCATTGCTAATGTCGAACTTTTCCATCGCTTCGGACAGGATGCGTTCTCCTTCCCGGTTCGCCAAGGCCTCATAGGCCTCATATTCAAGGCCATCGACCGCCCGGCCCTCATTGCGGTTACGGACCCAGCCTTCAAAGGTACAAAATCCACCCGCTTCCGGCAGGTGCAGGCCCTCTCGCAGACTTTCCAGTCCAACCGGATGGGCTGACATCTGAAAACGCATGCTCATCCTCCCGTTACCGGCGGAATGAACACAATCTGATCTCCGTCCTTCAAAGGCTGCGTCCATAGAGCAAAATCTCCGTTGATGGCCACGCGCAGCCGCGATGCGTCAAAAGGGAAACCGTGCAGATCGCGCAGTTCCTCATAAAGGGGTTCGGCACTGGTGCTGACCGTGCTGATCACCTCGGTCCGGTGCCCGGCGATCTCCCGCATCTGTGCGAAATATTCCACCGTAACCTGAATCATCGTCCCTCCGATTCTCTTTTGCGCGGCTTCGCGTTCCTGGGGTGTATTGATATTGTCGAGCGCTCCCGCCGTCCGTGGTTCGAGGAGGCGTATTTCCTTATCCGCAAGCAGTTTGCGCAGACCGATCTGTCCGCGCTCCACCTGCCGCACCAGTTCATCCAGAGCTTCAGGTTCCCAGATGGTGCAGAGCGGTTCAGGCAGGCCGTCATGCTCACTGCGACAGGCAACGGCGATGTGCCTGTCGTCGCGTTCCGCGATCAAGGTCTTCAGTGTCGTTTCATCCAGAAACGGCAGGTCACAGGCCACCACCAGAAACGCACGGTCAGGATAAGCCTCGTGAGCCGCCAGAATTCCTGCTGCCGGCCCTCTCAGCTCTCCTCTGTCTTCGATCCGGGGGAAGCGCGCCCGCAGGGGATCAGCGGTCTGGTCAGGCCGAACGGAAACGAAACATTTCTCCACAAGCGGGGCCATCGCCTCATACGCCGCCTGAAGCTGGGGAATGCCCTGATAGGACAGGAAAGCCTTGTCCTGCCCCATCCGGGTACTGCTTCCACCGGCAAGAATCAGGCCATAGAGCTGATTCATCCCTCTATCCGCTGGAAATCACGCTTGCCGCCTGCTTTGCCCATAAGCTGGACATCCCTGATCACCATGTCATGAGACATGGCCTTGCACATGTCATAGATCGTCAGCGCCGCCACGGAAGCGCCGGTCAGGGCTTCCATTTCCACGCCGGTCCGCCCCTCACAGGAGACGCGGCAGTCAATCACGGCTTCATTGTCCACGATGGTGATATCTACCCGGCATCCACTCAGGGACAGGGGATGGCACAGAGGAATCAACTGGGAAGTAGATTTCACGCCCATGACACCGGCAATCTGCGCCACCGTCAGAACGGCGCCCTTCTTGGTTATGAAACCGGCTTCCGTCAGCGCCCTTGCAACCTCGGGAGGGAAAACGAGCCGGGCCTGTGCATGGGCGTTCCGCTCCGTCACAGCCTTGCCGCTGACATCCACCATGCGCGGATCTTCACCACGCTCGTTGACATGCGTGAGGGTTTTCATAGCTTTCGGTCTCCCGGTCCTAGCCGCCGATGTAATTCATCTCGATACGGCGTCGCGCCGGCGCTTCGTCATGCGCCGCACGTTCCTCACTATACCGGTCCGACCGCACACGCCACACCTGCGCCAGGACCTCTTTCAGGCGGTCATCATCCGTTCCGTCGCGCAGGATGGACCGGATATCCGTCCCTTCCGATGCGAACAGGCAGGTGTACAGTTTCCCTTCCGAAGACAGACGCGCTCTCGAACAGTTCCCGCAGAACGGGGCCGTCACAGAAGATATGAAACCGATTTCCCCTGCTCCGTCCTGATAGCGGTAGCGCTGTGCGACTTCTCCCCGGTAATGCGGCCCGACAGGATCCAGAGGCCAGCGGGCATCAATCTGTTCCCGCAACTCCCGCGATGGAACCACTTCTCCCAGTTCCCACTGGTTCCGGGTTCCGACATCCATATATTCAATGAACCGCAGAACCACGCCAGTATGCCGGAAGCGCTCAGCCATTTCGAGAACGCCGTCATCGTTCACGCCGCGCTGCACGACAGTATTGAGTTTGACGCCGCCCCGGAAACCCAGTGCCGAGGCTGACTCAATTGCCGCCAGAACGGGTTCAAGCTGCGCCCGTCCGCCACTCATCCGGGCGAACACTGCCGGATCCACGCTATCCAGACTGACCGTCACCCGTCCCAGTCCCGCATCGCGCAAGGCCTGGGCATGACGCTCAAGCAGGACGCCATTTGTGGTCAGGGCCACATCCTGAACATCTTCGATCGCGACAAGCCGAGCCACGAGTTCCGCCAGGTTCGGACGCAGCAGAGGCTCCCCTCCCGTCAGGCGCAGCTTGGTCACACCGAGCGAGACTGCCACTCGCGCCACACGTTCGATTTCATCGAAACTCAGACGCTGCTTCGGCTCCAGAAACCGGAAATGTTCATGATATGTGGCTTCCGGCATGCAATACGGGCAGCGGAAATTGCACCTGTCCATGACCGAAATCCGAAGGTCATGGAGTGGCCGGTCATAAGTATCCCTGATGCTGCTGGTCTGTTTACCACCCATGAAACACCGCATGCGTTCCTGCTGCGGCAACGCCTTCGCCCCGCGGCAGTTCGACAAATCCGTCCGTACCGGCCAGAAAACTGAAATCCCCCGATGTCGGCATCGGGCAGGGCGTCGCAAGAGCGCATCCACTGGCATCATGCCGGATCCGGACCGGCAGGAAACGAACGAGGGTTGCGCTCTGTTCGGTTTCTGCATCCAGTTCAACCATGTAAGGCTCGGGCCGACTCAGCCCCTGCCCTGCCAGAAGCATCGGCATGACGTAGCGTATCGCGCAACTGACGGCGGAGACCGGATTGCCCGGCAGGCCGAAAACGCGCTGTCCTTCTGACCCGACCCCAAACCAGAGCGGCTTGCCAGGGCGCTGCGCCACCTTGTGAAACACTTTTTCCACGCCACTCCTGGACAGGGCTTTCGGCACATGATCGAACGCTCCCATCGACACGCCGCCGCTTAGCACCAGTACGTCATGACGCTGAAGCTGTTCGCGCAGGGCCACGATCGTCTCGGCCAGATCGTCGGAAACAACCGACTGCTCGATCCTATTGAACCTCCGGGAAGTCAGAGCCCCTATGATGGCATATTCATTGGAACGGCGGATCTGCCAGTCCTGCACCGGCCCTTCAACATCTGCCAGTTCATCACCCGTGGATACGATACCGATTGAGGGAATGCGGGAAACCTCGACCTCCGCATAACCATTGCAGGCCAGCACGGCGAGAGCCGGCCCGTTCAGGCGCAGACCCGGCAGCAGAAGTTCCGTTCCTGCCGCACAGTCAGAGCCACGCCGATGAATGAACTGTCCGGCATGAGGCTGATATCCCGCCTCGAAGGTGATCTGTCTGCCATCACGGACAAGGCGCTCCACAGGCACAACCGTATCGGTCCCTTCAGGGAGCACGGCTCCGGTCATGACTTCCAGACAGGCGTTGCCTTCCGGAAGCGGCTGCCCGGGCGCTCCGGCACGCTGCGTTCCATGCACCACCAGAACCGGTCCGCTTCCAGAGCGAAAGGCAATTCCATCCATCATAACCCTGTCATAAGGAGGCTGCGCCCGCTCGGCACGTACGACCTGCTGAAGGATCCGGCCGCCCGCCTCGGCGAGGGGAATCCGCTCGGTGCCGAAATTACCTGCATATTCCAGCACCAGGTCCACGGCCTGTGCAACGCTCAGCAGATTGTCCATCTTCACTCCAGTGGTCTCTATGCGGCGGGCGATACCATGCCGATATAGGCCTGTGGCGGTCCGGATCAACATCCGGCTCCATCAGACTATGTCACAAAAGCATTTGGCGTTACTCTTCCGCCACGATCACTGGGAGAATCTTTTCATGGCAGGGACAGACAGACTGGCCCCACTTCCCGAATGGCCGGAATATGGCCTGACGGAAGATCTCCTGCCCACCCTGTCCGACTGGGCCAGACGCGGCAAGAAAGTCGCACTGGCAACGCTGGTTCATATTACCGGTTCTTCCCCGCGTCCACTGGGCAGTGAAATGATCATCTCCGAAGAGGGAGAGGTTCAGGGATACGTGTCAGGCGGCTGTGTCGAGGCTGCCGTGGCTGCAGAAGCGCAGGAATGCCTCAGGGACGGCACATCCCGCATGCTGGATTACGGTGCTGGCAGTCCTGTCCTTGATATCCAGCTGACCTGCGGGGGGCGCATCGGAATTTTTGTCAGGCCGCTTCAGGAACTGGATCGTTTCGTCGCGCTCCGCCAGGACGCCCGGACGAAACGTCATCCCGTCTACTCCGAAACGGACCTCTGCACCGGTAGCATGCAGTACACGTCTTCTGCACCGTTCTCCCGGGAGAACATCTTCATCAAGGCCTATCTTCCCCCCTTGCAACTGATTGTCGCGGGCAGTGATCCTGTCACCCTTGCGCTCATCTGCCTGGCACCGCAGTTCGGGCTCCAGCCCTTTCTTCTCAAGCCACTTGGTCCCCGTCAGCCTCCCGCCTCCCTTCCTCATGAACGTTATGATCGTCGCTCCCTAAAAGATGCGCTCCCGGACCTGACACTTGACCGATGGACCAGCGTATACGCACTGACACATAATGCGCAGATCGATATGGCCGTTACGGAATACGCGCTGAAATCAGAGGCTTTCTGTGTTGGTATTCTGGGAAGTCGGCGCAAGATTGACGGAAGGATCCGGACTTTGCGGACGGCAGGCCTCTCGGAGGAGGCATTGAAACGTCTTCATCTGCCAGCCGGACTAGAAATCGGAGCAAAAACGCCCCACGAAATCGCTCTTTCCATCCTGGCGCAGATCATAAAGCAGTATTACGCATGAGTGCGCACACGGCCATCCTGCTTGCTGCTGGCGGGAGCAGGCGACTTGGTCAGCCCAAACAGCTGCTCACCATTCAGGGTGTTCCGCTTGTCCGTCACATGGCGCAGCTTCTTCTGGCGACACAGCCAGAGGAGCTCGTGGTCGTAACCGGAGGCGCCAGACAGGCCGTCGAAGACGCGCTGGCTGGTCTCAATGTCGTTCGTGTCCATAACCCGTTATGGGAGAATGGTCTTTCGACGTCTTTGCAGACCGCCGCCCACAGCATGGGCCCCTTATCCTTGCCGACCCTGATCAGCGCGACGGATCAGCCTGCCCTCACCGTTGATCATCTCCTGAACCTCCTGAAAACAGGCCATCAGACAGAAACGGATATTCTTACAAGATATTCGGAAGATGCGGTCGGTATCCCCGCCTGCCTGCTCCCCTCCACTCTTCAGAAAGTCGATCAGCTCAAAGGCGATCAGGGCTTTCGGAAAATTCTGGGGCGGCAGACAGAGACCCTGTACAATCCTGCTCTGGAACAGGACATCGACACGCCGGAGAGTCTTTTGCTGGCGCGGAATTACGGAAACATCGACTGATGAGATGCCCGAACCGAGAAGAATGGTCCGGGCATCCGGCCGCTTAATTCCGTGCGTAAATGTCCTCGATGCGGACGATGTCGTCTTCACCCAGATAAGGGCCTGACTGGACCTCGATCAGGGTCAGAGGAATCTTGCCGGGATTTTCCAGTCGGTGTACGCATCCGAGAGGCAGGTAAATGCTCTCGTTTTCACGAACCATGACCTTGTCTTCATCCCGGGTCACAAGTGCCGTTCCACCAACGACCACCCAATGTTCAGCACGGTGAAAATGCTTCTGCAGAGAAAGCTTTTCACCCGGTTCGACAACGATGCGCTTCACCTGGAAGCGGTCAGCCTGGATCAGGCTCTCATAGAAGCCCCACGGACGATAGCAGCGGTTATGCGTCAGCGCTTCCTTGCGGCCCGACTTCTTGAGCCGCTCGACCATATGCTTGACATCTTGGGCACGGTCACGATGCGAAACCATGACAGCATCCTGGGTCACGACGACAATCAGGTCTTCAACGCCGGCAACCGTAGCGACAATTCCATCCGACCGGACATAACAGTTTCTGGCCTGGTCAAGGAAAACATCCCCGAAGGTTGCGTTTCCTGCCTTATCCTTGGCTGACAGATCCCAGAGCGCGTCCCAGCTTCCGATATCGGACCATCCAAAATTGCCCGGAACAACAGCGGCAAGTTTGGTACGCTCAGCGATCGCATAATCGACGGAAATATCCGGCGCAGAACCGAAACTCTGAGCTTCAAGCCGCTCGAAATCCATATCCGTCTGACGGTTCTGGACCGAATGACGGACGCGCTCGTAGACCTGGGGCTCGTACGTCTCTACTTCCGAAAGGAAAACGCCTGCGCGCGCCACGAACATTCCGGAATTCCAGAGATAATGTCCGTCCTGCACGAATTCCGCCGCTTTTTCGGCGCTGGGCTTTTCAACGAAGCGTGCGACTTCATAGACCCCCGGAATACCGGGTAGTTCGGCACCGCTTTCAATATAGCCATATCCGGTCTCAGGGCGGGTAGGCTTCATACCGAAGGTTACGATACGATCCTGAGCCGCAGCCTGCACCGCATGTTCCAAAGCGACCTTCAGGGCCTCTTCATGCGTGATGGCAGCATCAGCCGCCATGATCCACAGGATTGCATCCGGATTGGTTTCCGCGACCAGAAAAGCCGCAGCGGCAATCGCGGGGGCCGAATTTCGACCCACCGGCTCCAGCACGACACGCGCATTATGGATACCGACATCACGAAGCTGTTCTGCCACTATGAAACGGTGTTCAGCGTTGCAAACCACAATCGGGTCCGCAAACTCGCTACCTTCACCGCGCAGAACCGTTTCCTGAATAAGAGTGCGCTCATTGAGCAGAGGCCAGAACTGCTTGGGATAGCTACTACGCGAAACCGGCCACAGTCGGCTACCAGAGCCTCCCGAAAGAATGACTGGCACAATCTGTTGGGTCATGAACAACACACACTCAATTGTCAGAAAGATAGGTACAGGGGAAACTAACGCAAGCTTCAGAGCAAGGCCATAGGGTCATTTGTATTTAAGTTCTTCAGTTACTTTTGCCATACAAAAACCCCAATCAGAGCCAGCCCTTCTGAACGCCTGTCGCCCCTTTTGATGCCGCAAACAAAAATACTAAAGTTTCTTTACGGCAACATTTCTTAATAGTCCTGTTGTATTCATAAGCTTAACGCTTGTCGGGTGTAGGCCAGAACAAATCTGTTCCCTCTCCAGAAGACGGAACGAACTTCTGCCGGGGAGCCGAAATAATTGCAGGTTCCATGGCTACAAAAAACTGATTGACTGCTCCCTTCTGGTCACAGCGCCTGGAATTCACAAGAGAAGCTACCGGCGCAGACGAACGACTGAAATCGCTCAACAAGCCCGAAATCCGGATATTACTGCAATTCGATGGACTGTTGATTGTCAGAAAAGAGCGATCTATCAGCCGTGCCTCGACTTGTCCCAGCAGAAGAGATGCCTGTCCATTGATCTGGATTGCATCGGAAGCAGGAAGAGGATGTCCGGAGGCTATTCCTTCCTGACCGAACTGCCGCATCTCATCGACCATGGCCGTTACGCCTACAGCATCGATCCGGGCACAATGGGCAACACTGTCACATTCGAATTTTCCGACCTGAATGCCGGTTGCCACCCCTCCGTCATTACCACGCTTCATCAACATGCCCGTGCGGGCAGCATACGCAAAAACATTATCAATAAAGGCGCCATCCACACGTCCCATGATGATGGTATCGAGATTTTTCTGCTGATAGGCGATAATCAGGGGATTATCTGACCAGTACGGCCAAGAATGAACCTGATTGACACGGGATATATCCATTTCTCCATCAAGCAACACAGCATTCTGGAAAAACTGTCCATAAAGACCATCAATAGTGGTCCGTCCGCCATTCTGACTTTCAATTCCACTATAAATACGATGCATATATATATTTCTTATATATGTGTACCCTCTGACATCCTTGATAAAAATGACGGGGGCAAATTTGACCGGTTGCCAGAACGACGCATTATGAGCCGGCAGAGTCTGCAAAGGTTCATCAAAACCTATGGCTCGAATGGATGCACCTTTCGAGCCATCAACAAAGGATATCGCTGGCTGGGACTGCTCCTCGATGCTCAGCCATGTTCCTCCGATATGAGTGGCCTGAGGCCCTTCCTGCCATCCTTCCCCTGTAATGTTCATGGCACAGGGAACGTGTACTCCAGTGTGAAGATGGTAAATTCCGGCCTTGAGATGCAACTCTCCACCACCAGCATGACAAATCCGGTCAATACTGCTTTGTATAGACAAAGATGCATCATTTTCTTGATTTGAAGGAGGATTCATACCTTCGCTTCCAGAAGCGGCAGAAGCTACGTTCGCCACTCCAAAAACGAGAACCAATACAAGAAAACGAATATATGGGAAGAAATTCATTTAAATTTCGCCTCGTTTGAAAATCTTGTTGCAGGATATCAGGGTTCTCCACTCCAAATTCATAATCTGAAAAAGAGTTCCCTCATCCCGTTGTGCTTGTTAACGCTACGCGGCATTCATAAGGCATATGTGCCCCAAACCTTGGTAGGATTATGAAGATTTTTCAGAAGAACTCCAAAACCAGTTCCTCGCTGGCACAGGCAGATGCTGCCCGCGACGGAGGAATGCCTGCCAAAGCAGCAGAACTGTACGACAAATATCTGACCGAAAACCCGAAAAACGCAGATATCTGGGTTCAGGCCGGTAACGCCTACAAGGACGCAGGCGCTTACAAAGACGCTATGGAACGCTACTCGAAGGCATTGGAATTAAAACCAGAAGAATCAGACACATATGTTCAGCGGGGACATCTTCTGAAGCTGATGCAACGCCAGATGGAAGCAGTCGAGTCTTACAAGCTTGCCCTGAAACACAATCCGGCCAATCAGGATGCCTTGAAAGAACTTGCTGCCGCCGATGCTTTAGAAGGCGTGTTCAAACAGGAAGCCACGACCCTGTCCTCTGCACCTACTATCTGGCTCGATATAACGGACCTGATGGTCTATGTTGAACACAACGGAAGTTTGACTGGAATTCAGCGTGTCGTAGCAAATCTTATCTTACATGTAGAAAAAGGAATATTTGGCGCATACAGAGTAATTCCGGTAATACCTGATTACGGAAACAAACGCATCTTCGCTGCCAATTCCGCAGCCTTGCTTATGCTCGTAAAGCTTTTTGACGAACCCGTCGTAGATCGGAACCTTCTTAATAAAGCCATCCAAGCCGTACATCAGTCCAAAAGAGAAGTCTGGCCGCAAAAAGGCGATATATTTTCTGTTGCTGGGGCTTTCTGGATTTATCCTAATTACGATATTATTCGGGAATTACGTGAAAATGGCATGCGTTTTTGCGTTTTCATCCACGATCTGATTCAAATATCAAATCCTGAGTACGTAGCTAAGGATGCTTTAGTACAATTCCAAACTCAACTTATTGATGTCTTATCTTGTTGCGATTTCGTTTTAACAAACTCACATTTCGTAGCCGGTGACGTAGAAAAATACATTGCTCAAAACCTGAATTATACACTTCCTGTAAAAGCAGTTCCTCTCCCCACGGAACTCCGTAAAAAATCCGGTCCTCAATTGATTACGGACCGCCGGATTTTGGGAATGCGTAATGAAGAATACGTTCTCAGCGTTTCGACGATCGAAATCCGAAAAAATCACATGTTCCTTATCAGAACATGGGAAAAACTCATTCGGGAATACGGCGAGGAAAATGTTCCGAAACTTGTGTTTGTTGGAAAATGGGGCTGGCAAATCGACGAACTCCGCAATTACCTGGAGTCAAAAGGATATATTGGAGATTGGCTTTACATCTTTAATGGCATTAGTGACGATGAGCTAGAATTCCTCTATAAGAACTCTCTCTTTACAGCCTATACAAGTTTTGCGGAAGGCTTTGGTCTTCCGATTGGCGAAAGTCTCGTCTACGGCAAACCTTGCATCGCATCCAACACAACCTCCATGCCCGAAGTTGGTGGTCGCTTTGTGCGCTACATTGACCCCTATAATGTAGAAGGCGGTTATGAGGTTTTCCGCAAGCCGATCATGGACCGCAAAGATCTGTCGCAATGGGAAAAAGATATTCGTCTCAATTTCCGCCCCAAGACCTGGGCAGAATTCTGTGATGAATTCTTTTCTGACGCAATTTCCTATGCTGAACAGCTCGGTGATCGCCCCGCTTCCCTCAACTGTCTGCTACCACCCGGACAATTAATTCAGGGCGGTACAACAGCGCTTTTGCGTTTGGCATTCAAAAAGAAGCCTATCATCACGTTTCGGGCCGCCCGCAGTCGCGGATGGTATTATATGGAAAACTGGGGCGCATGGAGCGCGGAACGTCGTTCGCAACTGCTTTTCGATACCCCTTTGAAAGAGGGGAATGAGGTGCGAATTTACCTTAATATCTGCTGCCCACCAGGAAGCGCCGAGCCGGAAGTTATTGCAAAAGCAGGCTCAGAGCACACATCCCATACACTTTCTGAACAACCTGGCTTCTTCGCGTTCAAGGGGATCGTCGGTCCTGACGGACAGATTAAGATCGATTTGCTAGCACGCGGTAAGTTCGGACCTACCGGCCATCGTTCGTGCTATATTGGACTTCAGGCAATTGGTTATTCCCTGAATAACGATCCCCTCACGCGTATGGATCTTATTGAGCAGATAACCACATATCAAAATCTGATGTGAAAAAATTTTGGAAGAGCAGTATTTATCTGCTCTTCCAAAATCAATCAGCATAGATCTAAACCAAATTTATAAGCTGTTATAAGCTTCAATAGCAGCGTCTACGCTCGGATATTCATGATAGTGATGATCGTGTATCAGAGCGCCGCGTGTACAATGCTCTTGAATAAAACCCATATCATGGGAAACAATAATGAGTGTCCTGTCTATGCGCTTTCCAAAAAGTTCATCTTGGCATCTTTGTAAGAAACGCTTGTCTCCTACCATGATGACTTCATCAATCAGATAGCAATCAAATTCAATAACAATAGACAATGCAAATGCCAGCCTGGCGCGCATTCCAGAGGAATACGTTTTAACGGGTTCCCCCAACTGCGATCCCAGTTCGGCAAAATTATCCACGAATTCTCTCGTAGAGACATAATCAAGATTATAAACACGGCAAATAAAACGCAGGTTATCCAACCCGCTCAGGCTCCCTTGGAAAGCGCCGCCAAAAGCCAGCGGCCAGGAAACCGTAATGGTTCGTTCGATACGTCCCCGGGTAGGAAGCTCTACGCCGCCAATAATCCGGATAAGCGTGGATTTCCCAGCGCCATTACGCCCTAAAATTCCCAGCTTTTCTCCTTGAGGAAGTTCAAAGCTTATTCCGTCAAGAACGCGCCTTCGTCCACCTGGTACATGATAATCTTTGACAATATTCACACACCTGAGAAAACCATTACTCATTGAACAACCAGATATTTCCGCACACGCAGGGTAAGAAAAAGTCCTACCACGATCATGACAAGGCAAGCAGCAAAGTCATATGAAATATCATAGTGTGCATGTGCACGATAACCAAACTGCCCTTCTCGAATCATCTCAACATTGTTGACACTTGGGGAAAGCAGCAAAATCCAGCGATAATGCGGTTTGATCCAGTCAACCATCGTAAATGCCCCTGACAAGGGCAAGGAAAGATATCCAAGAACTCCAACAAGTTTTTCAAGATAGTCGGACATCTCCGAAAGAGGAGCGGCAATCAGAGAAGTCCCCAAACAGAACAACATATGGAGAAAAATACCAAGGTAAAGAATTTCATAATTAACAGGGGCCTTCATGAAACCCAATCCAATGGCTCCTAAAGTTACTAAAAGCCCTGCAATTAAGGTACCTATAACTTCGAGGATATACCGTCCTAAGAGAATATCTAATGGAGTAACTTGCCGATGGAATAATAAGCTCCCATTGGCTTCAAAAGCCTTGATAGAACGCGCCAGACAGTGTCGCCACATTGTCAGCGGAACATATCCCGTAATAACGATCGCGGTTGTAGGCAGACCATGCTCATGTGCTGGGCGTATCGCAGTCCAGACTATCGAGACACCTGCGCAAAAGAGAATAGGTTCACCCACAATCCATAAGTAGCCTAAATTCTCTCGTCCGAACCGCGTGTGCAGTTCACGCATGATGAGCGCCCCGATAACACGGGCCTGTACTAAAAATAGAGACCAAACGGAATTTTTATTCATCGCTCTCACACCGTTTGATGTTCTTTAGCGCCGTTAACAATTAGTTTCCCCATCCAGTACAGCATAAGAAAAGAAGAGAAAACTATCAGTACATCTATGATGCGATGCGGGTATTCCGCATAATCAGGGAGATCAGGACGCGAAACTGCCTCTAGATAGACCTGCTGACGGTCTGCCTGTGCCTTTGCCGTTACAAGTGCTGTGGCTGCTGCTTCCAGCTCTTTTTCTACAAGCTTCTTCTGGACTTCCAGAGCATCGAATACCGTAATTTTTGGAACTAACGATGTATTCGGGCCTGTAATATGGCTCTGTTGTTCTTTGATCTGATTTTCCAGTATCGCAATACGCTGGCGATAAACTGCAATACTCGGACTTGATGGAGAGGCCTGCTGTATTTGAGAAAGCTGCATTTTTAAAGTAACCAGCATAACCTGAAGCTGGTTAATATCAGCCAGAAGCGGAAGAGACTGCTTTGTCGGGTCAAGAAGTGCCATTTGATTACGATAAAAAGCTGTCTGCTTTGCAACCTCTGTCAGCTGTTTCTGTGCATCTTCCAATTCCCTTTGTGCGCTTCCAACCGTATTGGCACGTTGCCTTCTATTCATATCATTGACCAGTTCCTCACCCGCGGACAGCAATGCTGTAGCAATGCGCTGAGAATCTGTTGGCCTGAATGTGACAACTTTAAGGGTGGAAATCGATGTTTCAGTATCCAGTTCTACCGTTACATGTTTTTTGTAAAATTTATAGAAATATTCAAATGTCGATCCTGAGTAAAAATTTGGGAACCGTGCAATCTTGTCACCCTCTGGCCGATCAAATACTTCTGCTAAATTTTCAGTTTTGATCATTTTCCTGGCAGCATCTCGGGAGATCAGATAATCCTGAACAACATAGGCATCCTGATCTGCCGCAGAGCCAGCTTCTCCCATCAACAGGCTGCCAAGCATGCCTGATGATGAATGTCCCGCACCGCGTACGACAAATTCAGCGACAGATACATACTGCGGCGCAGCGATAACAAAATAGTAAAACATGGAAAGCAAGGTCGGAATAACAACCACACACCCAAAAACGCCAAAGCGCTGTATTGTGCTTCTACGGTCAAACCCTTTGGACATATGCTTACGCCAACACTCTCGTCAGTTTACTTTAAAGAAAAACACCTTTTGTATGCCATCAAAAGCATTCAAATGCGAGCTTTTTAAGATAACTTAAATTGGATTAAATCTTTTTGAGTAATTTAAATTACATCACACTTTGATACATCGCTAACAAACGCTGAGCGTATCTGGCCATTGAGAACTTTTCTGCCTGCTGCGAAGAACGTGCGCATAAATCCAGATAAAGATTTTCATTTTTATCTAATTGCTCAATGCCATCCGTGATTGATGCAGCATTATAGGCATCCACCAGCAAACAGGCATCTCCCCCTACCTCTGGCAAAGCTCCCTCTCGCGAAATCAATGCCGGGGTACCTAATGAAAGCGCTTCCAGAACTGGCAGACCAAATCCTTCCGAGAGCGAGGGAAATAACACTGCGCGTGCATGCCTGACCAGACTGAGCAACATTTCATTCGGAAGATACTCCAAATGAACAACGCGTCCGCTTTTTATTCCCTGCTCAAGAAAACGAAGTTCGTTTTCTGATTTCCATGCCATTGCACCAACAATGACAAGTTTTCTGGAAGTGGACGCCCCTAGAAAACCTTCGATTATTCGTCCTATATTCTTTTTAGGCTCAAGGGAGCCAAAGAACATATAATATCCGTCCGGTGACAGTCCGAACAGACTTTCTGTTGTTACGATTCCTTTTTGTGAGAACTTTTTTACATTGTCAAAAACTTCACGAGAAGAAAAAGACTGATAAGTATTGAATATCTTATCTTCTACTCCACCAAAAAAAGACAGTATTTCCCTTTTTGATGCCTCGGATACCGTACATATTGCATCAGCGTTTTGGACAATCTTCTTTATTAATCTATAATATAAACCCTTATTATCCAAGGTTGTATACGGAAGAGTAAGGGGAACAATATCATGAATAGTATAGATATTCTTGCTTCCCTTTACATAAATCGGCAAAGGGTAAGTCCAATGCATGATTTCTGGTGCATTGGGCATTTCGACAGCCAGAAATTTACCGGTCGTTTTGAAAAACCCGCTGGCTGACCTGAATAGATCCAGAACACTCCAGATCCGATCATAAGCCGGCATTCGAGACGCAAAACTTCTCGCCTCGACACGCCCGGTCATCGGAATTTGCACGGCTTCATGCCCGGCAAAATGCCGGTATGTCTCTTTTGTCCATCGCACAGACGGAAATTTGGGACGCTTCCGCGCATGCTCCTGACCCAGGCTATCAAAGAAAATAACTTCCCGAAGAGCCGGACTCATCTTTTTATGAACATTGACGCCATATAGAACATCTATTTCACATCCCATGTCTTGCAGACAATAAGATAGAGTCCGAGCATAAGTAGCCACTCCTGTTCCCTTTGGAAGGGCCAGGTTGTAGCCATCAATACCAACCCTGAAAGAAGTCCTTTTAAGCGTCACGCAAATTTCCCTGTTGCCTTTATTGGAATTCAAACATGCCTGAATGAATTTTCATTTCCAGGCATGGTAATATCCAATATTCATTTCAAAAAAATGGAATGAATCCATTCCTTGTTTGTTTCTGTTTTTCCCGTCTGTATGGAAACGAGCTTTTCTTTCAGTTTCAGAGATAACGGGCCCGGGTTCACGCCATCTCCAAAAATGGCCTCTCCGGATGGACGGACCAGTTTTCCGATCGGTGACAGGACCGCAGCCGTGCCGCACGCAAAGGCTTCGACATATCGCCCGCTGGCAGCTCCTTCGAACAGTTCATCAATCTCGATCGGCTTTTCCACAACCTCGATACCACTCTCTCTGGCCAAGTGGATCAGACTGTCACGCGTGATCCCGCGCAGGATTGTTCCGCCCAGAGGCGGCGTGACAATCTTTCCGTCGTTCCGGACGAACATCACGTTCATTCCACCCATCTCTTCTACAAAGCGATGGTTTTTGGCATCCAGAAACAGAACCTGATCGCAGCCTTTTTCTTTTGCTTCCAACTGGGCAACCAGACTACCGGCGTAATTGCCACCGCATTTCGCTTCCCCGGTGCCGCCCTGGGCGGCACGGGTATAATGCTCGGAAACCCACACGGACACTGCGCCAGAACTGAAATATGCTCCGACCGGACAGGCAATGACAATGAACAGATATTCGGTCGCCGGCTTTACGCCGAGAAAGACTTCATTGGAAATCATGAACGGCCGCAGATAAAGGCTTTGCCCCTTCCCTGAAGGAACCCACGCCTGATCCACTTTCACGAGTTCATCGACAGCCTGAATGAAGAGATCTTCCGGCAGAACCGCCATTCCCATCCGACGTGCAGACGCAGCAAACCGTGCCGCGTTGGCTTCGGGACGGAACGTGGCAATCCCACCTTCAGCTTCACGATATGCCTTCATGCCTTCAAAGATTTCCTGCCCATAATGCAGGACGGTCGAAGCAGGATCGATGCTTAACGGACGGCGTGCAGTGATTTTTGCATCATGCCAGCCCTTGTCAGCCGTATAGCGGATCATCGCCATGTGGTCCGTAAACACACGACCAAATGCCGGATTTGCAATCAGTTCCGCCCGACGATCATCAGGGGTGGGCGTGTCAGTCTTTTCAATCTTGAAGATGGCCATGAAAATCGTTCCGCAAACAGGTCCAGGACAAGTGTTTCCACTTTGCCATAGGAGACAATCAGAAGCGATAGCGGAAGAAAGATCCTTTCATGACCATTCTCACAAAAATCGTTTCAATAAAAAAACCCCGGCCACATCGTGACCGGGGTTTTTCCGTATAGATCCGAAAAAGCTGATCGTATCAGCGCTTCGAGAACTGGAAGGAGCGACGTGCCTTCGCACGGCCATACTTCTTACGCTCGACAACACGGCTGTCACGCGTCAGGAAGCCTGCAACCTTCAGAATGCCGCGCAGGGTCGGTTCGTAATGCGTCAGGGCACGGGAAATACCGTGGCGGACAGCACCAGCCTGACCGGACAGACCACCACCAGTGACCGTGCAGTACACGTCGAACTGGTTGTAACGATCTGTGATCAGGAACGGCTGCGTGATCAGCATGCGCAGAACCGGGCGGGCAAAATACGTCGTGACCGGACGGCCATTGACGATGATGTCACCCTTGCCAGGCTTGATCCATACGCGAGCAACGGCGTCCTTACGGCGGCCGGTGGCATAGGAACGGCCCTGGGCGTCACGCTTTACTTCGTGAACCGGGGCGGCATTGGTGGCAACTGCAGGAGCAACGCTCGCAAGGTCCTGCAGCGTGCCGGTGCGCTCTTGGGTCTCGGACATAGTCAGGCCTTACGACTCGTGTGAGATGGTGTTCTTGCGGTTCAGGGAAGCAACGTCCAGCTTGACGGGCTTCTGGCCGTCATGCGGGTGCTCGGAACCAGCGTAAACATGAAGGTGCTTCATCTGGGCGCGCTGCAGCGGACCGCGCGTGATCATGCGCTCCACAGCCTTTTCCACGACGTTCCCCGGGTTCTTGCCCGTGAGACGCTGCGTGATGGTGCGCTCCTTGATACCGCCCGGATAACCCGTGTGGTAGTGGAAGAGCTTCTGGCCAACCTTGTTGCCCGTCAGTACAACCTTTTCCGCATTGATGACAACAATGTTGTCACCGCAGTCAACATGTGGGGTGTACTGCGGCTTGTGCTTGCCGCGCAGACGGGTGGCGATGATGGTGGCGAGACGGCCGAGAACGAGCCCTTCAGCATCGATCAGCACCCAGTTCTTCGTCACCTCCGCCGGCTTCAGCGAACGTGTGGTCTTCATCAGTGACATTCCAGCTTGGGGCGTGGCAGAAGCCACACCTATGAATGGCGCTTCCCGGTCCGGACAGACATCCTGAATGCCCGTCCTGTCCGAAAAGCGGATCAGGTGGGGCCTTATTGCGATCCACAGCGCAAACGTCAAGTCTTCTTTTGCATTCCGCATGACAGATTCGTGCCGGTTAACCGCCATTTTCCGCTATGTGGTATTATAATACCCCAAGAAAAACACTTCTCCGATTGCTCCATGCTCCCACAATGCTATCTTCCCCTTCTTACGACAGACCTTTCACAGCTTTCGAGCTGAGCGGTTTCAGACAGGAACACCTACGTGAAAAGACCCTGGCTCACCACGAGCCTGATCTCGGTAATCGCGGTGATCAGCGCCGTTGGCATTCATCATGAAGCGCACATGGAACTGGTTCGTGGCCTGTCCAGCTTTCGGGCCGCCCTTCCCGCTGGCACGACCTTTACTTACAGCAGTGCCAAACCCGCGATTTTTGCCCGCGGCGCGCTTCTCACAAACGTCACTCTTCATACAAGCGCCGTCACATTCCGCGCGACGCAGATGCGCCTGGGTCATCCACGCACCACACCGGACGGCGGCATTGGCATCAATTCGCTGGAAATTCATAACCCTTCCCTCCAGACCGCCAGCCTGCTCGTCCATGCCAGCAGTCTGAGCCTTCACAGGCTCACGTTGCCTCCCTCACATGAAAGGCACCCCGGCCCGGTCGCCATTGATCCGGCCCGCACCCTGCTGGATCATCTTTTGGTCGAACATCTTTCAGTTCAGAACCTTTCACATACGTCTGACGCAATGCCCGTATCTCCCCTTGCGCCTGTCCACATGCATAGTCTGACGCTCAACACTTTCTCCGTAGACAATTACGGCCCCTCACACCTCACGACAGGCACCATTCAAGGCGCTACAGTCGCCTACACCCGGATGACGCAGCAATCAGTCTCGCCCTCTGCCACACAGAGTGGTCAGCTGACTTTTGATCATGCCCAATTCCAGCAGCAAGATTTTGCAAATTACGTTGGCGCACTGAAAGCACATCGTGAGCTGGACGAAAGTGGCCTTCCCCCGCGTCAGCTTGATGTCCGCAATCTGCGCGTCAATGGAACAGGCGGAACATTCTGGATTGATGAAATCACAGGAAATGGCACGTCCGATGATGGGAAAAGCCATTTTCAGCAGACATGGAAAGGGCTTCATTTCCGGAGTATGAAGCCACTGCCATTCCGGATCGATGGCCAGCACTCCATTTTCCAGGCTACACAGGACTACAGTTCCGTTGACCAGATTGCCCATATTCAGGGCACGCTGACCATCCCCGCCCTGACACAGGTCATAGCCACAGCCGACCTGCATTTTCAGCATGGCTCTGCCGCACGGGCTCCTCTGAACACCATGCGGATCGCAAATCTGGCGGTGAGGATGGAAAAAGGCGACCGCCTTCTCCAGCGGTTTTTCATGTTTTCCGCACGGCAGGCCCAGAATGTCGTTCCTGCGGATGAACTCCGCAACCAGGCACTCCGGATGCTGACGCCCGCCGTTTCACACAACGCCCAGTTGGCTCCCCTGCCCGATTATCTTCTCAACCCTGCCAACCGGAACCTGACCCTGTCTTACAGACCGGTTGTTCCTGTCCCCGCGCGGACCCTGGCTTTCGTGCTCTCGCAGCCTCTGACATTCATGGCATTTCTCACATCTCCTGACGTCAGGGCCGTCGCAGAATGACTTCCACGTCCTCAGAAACGATCTGCGTCATCGGCGCAAACGGCCGCTCCGGATCCGCGCTGTGCCGCGCCCTTCTGGCAGAGGGCAAAAATGTCATTGCCGTCGTCCGCACCCGTGGGAAACTCGTTCCTGACCTGCAGGATCAGTGTCTGGCCGTCCGCACGGCTGATCTGACTGATCCCGTTGCCCTGCCCATCGCCCTGGAAGGCGCATCAATCGTCGCGAACACGGCGCATGCCCGACATCTGCCCGCCATTCTGGCGGCAACATCCGCGCCCGTGGTGGCGTTAGGGAGTACCCGCAAATTTACACGCTGGCCGGATGATCATGGACAGGGTGTGCTAGCTGGAGAGACCACCCTGAGAGCCGATGGGCGCCCGTCCATCATCCTGCATCCCACCATGATTTACGGCGCACAAGGCGAAGATAATGTCCAGCGTCTGGCCCAGCTTCTCGAAAAACTGCCTGTCATTCCTTTACCCGGGGGAGGCCGGGCCCTGGTTCAGCCCATCGAACAGGGCGACGTCACCCGCTGCCTGCTTTCCGCCATCAGATGTCTTGAAACGAGACGGGTCACCCAACCTGAAAGCATTGTCATCGCAGGCCCGAAAGCCGTTCCCTACCGTACGTTCGTCAGGATGGTACTGTATTTTGCCGGGTTTGGTGGGAGGCCCATCATCTCCCTGCCCGGCTGGCTTCTGATTGCCCTCGCCCCCCTGAGCAGACACATCCCCGGTTTCCCCACCATCTCCCCTCCGGAAATCCGCCGCCTGCTGGAAAACAAGAATTTCGACATCACGCGCATGCGCGAAGAACTGAAGGTAAACCCCATCCCACTTGAAAGCGGGCTGAAACGTCTTTTCTCGAAAAAATGAGTTCGTCGGCGGTTTCAGATCAGATTGTGCACAGTTAGCCTCGCAGAAGTCCGGTTTCTTCCCCTTCCGTGAGAGCAAACATGTCCCCGAACGACCGCGCTTTCCTCACTGACCTTTTCAACGCGGCCGTGCGAGCAGCAGATGCGGAGCGGGTTCTTGCGGAAAATCTACCTTCTCCACCCAAGGGGAAAACCGTTGTCATTGGCGCAGGAAAAGGGGCGGCACACCTGGCGGCAGCTTTTGAAAAAGTCTGGAAAGCGCCTTTCAGTGGCGTCGTTGTCACGCGCCATGGCTGTGCATGCCCTACCGGGACAATCCGTGTCCTGGAGGCGGCCCATCCAGTCCCTGACGACGCTGGCCTCCGGGCGACAAGGGCCCTTTTTGAGGCCGTTCGCGACCTTGGGCCGGACGATCTGGTGGTTGCGCTGATCTGCGGTGGGGGTTCTGCTCTTCTGCCAGCCCCGCCTGAAGGCATGACACTTGAAGATGAAATCGCCCTGAATCAGGCTCTGCTGGCATCCGGTGCGCCAATCTCGGTCATGAATGCCATCCGCAAGCAGGTCTCGACCATCAAGGGAGGCCGCCTGGCGGCGGCAGCGGCCCCGACGCGTGTCGTGTCCCTGATCGTCTCTGATATTCCATACGACGACCCGGCGCAGGTTGCATCCGGCCCGACCGTTCCAGATGCGGGTCTCCGGTCCGATGCACGTCAACTCATTCAGGACTGGAATCTGGACCTTCCCGCCCGCATCCTGGACTGGATCAGCAGCGAACGTGGACAGGCTCCCCTGCCTACCGATCCGGTTTTTCAGCATAATGATGTCAGGATCATAGCCTCAGCCCATCTCTCCCTCGAAGCCGCAGCCGAGACGGCACGAACGGCAGGCATCACACCCGTAATCCTGTCTGATGCCATCGAGGGGGAAGCCCGGGACGTGGCGCGTGTCCATGCGGCCATCATGCGGGAAATCATCATCCGCAACCGCCCTTTCCCGCGCCCTGTGGTGCTGCTGTCCGGCGGGGAGACAACCGTGACACTCCGCGGGAAAGGCCGTGGCGGGCGGAACAGCGAGTTTCTTCTGGCTCTGGCCATTGCTGGCGCGGACATGCCATTCGCGGCTCTGGCAGCTGATACGGACGGTCTGGACGGCTCGGAAAACAACGCGGGCGCCTTTGCTGATGGAGAAACAGCCCCCCGTCTGCGAGCACTGAAACTCAATCCCGCTACGCTCCTGAACAATAACGACGCCTATACGGCGTTCGAAGCTCTGGGAGATCTGTTTGTTCCCGGCCCGACAGGCACAAATGTCAATGATTTCCGCGCGATCCTGATCCGATAAAAGCAAAAACAAGGAAAAGAACATTTTTCATATTGTGAAACATTGACTGTCAGCGCAGAGAGGTTCCCATATTCTTTCCTGGAACGCGGCCTTCTTTCCGCGTCGAGGCATGACAATGAAACAGAACATCTTTTCTTCTGGCATATTACTAGCTCTCATCGGATACGCCCTGTTTTCCATCAGCGATGCCTGTTCCAAGGGACTGGCCGGACAGCTCAATCCTTTTGAAGTCGCTTTTTCAGGAGGTCTTTTCGGCTTTCTGATCCTGCCATTCATCAGAAAACCCGAAGAATCCTATTCCGATATTTTCGCAACCGACCGTCCGGGCATGTGGGTTCTGCGTGCCGTTTCCACGTTTGTTTCCACAGCCGCCAGCGTCATGGCGTTCATGCTTCTGCCCATGCCGGAAGCGCTGTCCCTCATGTTCCTGATGCCCTTCTTTGTCACGATCATCTCGGTCACCCTTCTGAAAGAAAAGGTCTCCGGCTGGACATGGCTTTCAGTGGGGATCGGCTTTCTGGGTGTCCTGATCGTCCTGCGCCCTGGAGTGCGCGCCTTTCATCTGGGACATCTCTGCGCCATCATCGCGGCCGTAGCCAACGCCACAAGCGTGATCGCCTATCGGCTGGCCGGCAATAACAGTGCCCGTCTCTCCCTGTTCGGATCAAGCCTGTTCGGCCCCCTGATCGGCGATGGCCTTCTCATGCTGGGTCATATCACTTGGCCCCATGGCCTGAAGACATGGGCCATTCTCTTCGGATACGGCTTTCTGGCGGCTCTGGGGCAGCTTTTCATGATGCTGGCGACAGCTGTAACGCCCGCCAACCGGGTTGCCCTACCGCAATATACCCAGATGATCTGGGCCGTCGCCTTCAGCTACCTACTGTTTCACCAGTCACTCGACATGTGGAGCTTTATCGGAATTGTGGTGGTCACCCTTTCAGGGATGCTGAACTGGGTCCATCAGAAAATACGTTTCGAGCGCATGGCGCTGGAAGAACATTGGCAACATCGCCACCCTTCCTCCAGCGCGATCCGTCCTTCCTGAGACAGGAAAGACGGCCATGCATCGTCCGTGTTTCAGCGCCAGGCCGAAACCGCTTTCATGCCGGTCTCCAGCAGCGTCTCCGCCCGCGGCAGACTATCCGCTTCCACATAGACCCGTAGTTCCGGCGCATTACCGGACGGACGGAAATGGATGATGTCTCCATCCGCGAAGCTCATGCGAAGTCCATCCGTCTCGTCAACACCTGAAAGCGGCCCACAGACCTTCGTCAATCCAAGCTCCTGCGCCCCTGCCGCCGGATTACGACGCAGTTCTTCCAGATGCTTCCGGCTCTGGGCCGTTGGCATTTCCTTGAGGCGGTCACTAAGTGTGAAACGCGGCGGTAGCGTCTCCACAAGCGCCTGAAGACTGTCTCCATGCTCCCGTGCCGCCAGAAGGGCGCAGAGCATCGGCAGAACGGAGTCACGTGTTGGCAGGGACGTCAGGTCACGACCGTCCTGTGCGATGTCGCTGGCCAGCAAAAAGCCTCCGTTGGCTTCATAGCCCACAACAGGCTGGTGTCCGTTCGCTACGGCTTCGGACATCGCGCCCACCACGAAGGGAGACCCGATCCTGGTCCGGCGCACATCCTTGGCAAATCCGGCTTTTTCGAGCGCCGTATTGCTGCTCACAGGCGTGGACACACTCGCGGCATCCAGGAAACGGGCAGAGAGGATGCCCAGAACATCTCCCCGCAACCAGTTGCCCTGATGATCCGCGAGCAGGGGACGGTCTGAATCTCCGTCCGTGGTAAGAATGGCATGGTAATCATCATCGGTTGCCCAAGCCCGGGCCAATTCCGCATCTTCCGGACGCACGGCTTCGGTATCTACCGGAATGAAACTGTCAGCGCGGCCGAGGGGAACAGCCGTTCCGCCCAGCGCTTCCACGACCTGCACCAAGACATCCCGCCCGACTGCGGAATGCTGATAGACACCCAGTTTCAGCCCTTCGAGAGCTTTTTCTCCAAAGAAATCCCGATACCGGGCGACGAAACCCGGCACAACATCTGTTATCGGTGGCAGTTCAGGGGGCACGGCCAGCATGCCTTCGGCATCGAAAAGATCTTCCGGAAGATTTACAGTCTGCTCCCGCATGGCCACTTCATCGCTTTTCAGGAATTCTCCATGCGCGCGATTGAACTTGATGCCATTCCGGTCAGCCGGGATATGGCTTCCCGTCACCATGAGGGAGGGAATGCCGCGCGCAAAGGCATAATGGCACAGCGCCGGGGTCGGCACATAACCACAGAACAGCGGCTCTCCCCCGGCATAACGTATAGCCGCGGCACAGGTCCGGAGGATACGGGGCGTGCTGGGGCGCAGGTCACCCGCCAACGCGACGGGCTTGCCGGGCGCGAATTCTCCCAGAACTTCAAGATGACGCAGATATCCCACCGTATAGGCAAAGCAGACCTGATCGGTCATGGCTGTTACCAGCCCACGCGCTCCACTGGTCCCAAACGCAACACCGGACCGTTCCATCCATTCCGAAATACGCATCAGCTTTCCCTGAACTTTTCGAGCCTTTTCTTCGCAGGCATGCGGATCTTCCACAGAAGACGCTCTACCCCAAAGATTCAAAACAGCTTCAACTGCTACACTGATTGAAAAGAATAGACAAAACCGCCCCTCCGGCTTCGGAAAACAGCCGTGGACTGATCCGGGGGCGCTTTATGCGAGGATGTCTGAACGGGAGACAGCAGTAGCGCTTTTCCGTCTTCTTCTCGGCTATCTGCCTCACAGCAACCGACATGTTCTGGTTATGTGTCCTGAGCCCAAGATGAAGGACGACCCGCGTGGGTTTTGAGATAACGAACCAATAAAAACCGGTCCTGAGAGGATTGCCGAAAAGTTATTTTCTGCGCCAAAACTCTAAAAATTACCTCTCTACCACCTATATGTCTGCAACACTGGGCGAAATTGATTTTTTACATTTCTTTGCGGCTTGTATATTAAATCTACCGAAGTCACGCATGCCTCTCCGCTCTGTCTTCGTGAAGTGGATTTTAATGCACTCCTCAATAAGGGACTGTAAGAAAATTTTCCAATATCTGGCAGTTGGTCATTCACAAAAAACTTCTTTTCTAAGAAAGAAGTAGGAAGGCATTTTGATATTTTACTATCGTTAAGCCGAAAATAAACTTCACTTACGTAAGGGGATTTATAATTCTTAACTCAATTAAATCAAAGACTATTCCGTCCCTCATGCGTATTCCTTTGGCAGATTGGATCCAAGTTTAGTTATTAATTCTATTGAATTATATTTATAATATTTCTTGTATGGATTTACTTGCTTTACATATAAGTGGTTGAGTGAATTAAAATTGAATAACAACACCATTATGATTTTTCGTATATTCATCAATATTTTCCTTATTTATTGTGTTTGTATATCAAAAATAATGACGTCATGCTTAGGCCTTATAGCCAGAGCATGACGATTGCTGCGAGACAGATAGCTGAGAGTAAGACGATTAGGCAGCTGTCATAGCGTGTAGCGACCCGCCGCCAGTCCTTGAGCCTGCCGAACATGATTTCAATGCGGTTACGGCGTTTGTATTTTCGTTTGTCGTATTTGAGCTTGAGCGGTTTTCCTCAGGATCTCCGCTCTGGAATGCGGGGTCTGATCCTTTCTTCCTCCAAGGCATCCCTGAAACCGGTCAGCGTTATAACTCTGGTCTCCCAGCATCTATTGTGCTGCGGAAAAGCCGCCCATCATCCAGGAAGACACCATGGCGTTCCAACGTCAAACCAGCGATTTTTGGGGATAATGAAGTAAACGTAGCATGTACGTCTTCAAAGGGTCAGATGTTGCACGGTCAGGATTCCCCCGGAATGATCCAGAAGATATGACGCTCAACCCATGACGCAGCATTAGAACCCGGAAGGATTCCAAACAGCCAACTTATTGATTTTCTTGGAAATGGATTGCTGGGGCGAATGACGGGGATCGAACCCGCGACAACCGGTACCACAAACCGGCGCTCTACCAACTGAGCTACATCCGCCACACAGCGAGCCGTTCTTTAGAACACTGACAAAAGGCCGTCCAGTCCTTTTATACAAAAAATTCCGCTCTTCCCTAGCTTCGGTTCAGATGAACGGAACACCGCCCGTCACGGCAATATTGGCCCCGGAAACATAGCTTGCCTCATCGCTGGCCAGGAACACATAGGCCGCAGCCAGTTCAGCTGGTTGGCCAGGACGCTCTATCGGACTGTCACCTCCAAACTGATGAACATGCTCACCATTCATCGTTGCCGGAATCAGCGGCGTCCAGATCGGGCCCGGCGCCACCGTATTGGAGCGTATCCCTTTCGGTCCCAGCAGTTCGGCCAGCCCTCCACTGAAATTGAGGATGGCAGCTTTCGTTGCGGAATAGGCCAGCAACTTGGGTTTTGGCCGGTCAGCATTGATGGACACCGTGTGGATGAGTGAGCCACCACGCGGCATGTGCGGCACAGCCAGACGGGACATCCGGAAAACCCCGCCCGAATTGGTATCGAATGTCAGGTCCCATTCGTCTTCGCTCACATCCGCAAGAGACTCCCGTTCGATCTGAAACGCGGCGTTGTTCACAAGAACATTGATCTTCCCGTATTCCGCCACTGTACGGTCCACGATTTCACGGCAGACGTCACGGTCGCGTATGTCTCCGGGCACCAGCAGGACCTTGCGTCCCTCCTTCTGAATCCATGAGGCCGCCTGACGGGCGTCATCCTCTTCTTCCGGCAGAAAGGACAGCGTCAGGTCAGCCCCTTCCCGCGCGAATGCAATCGCCACAGCCCGCCCGATCCCGGAATCTCCGCCCGTGATAATGGCGCTTTTCCCCCGCAGACGACCATGCCCAACATAGCTCTGTTCACCATGATCAGGCTGGGGTGTCATTTTGGAGGTCTGTCCGGGAATGCGATCCTGAAGTGCCGTGTCAAAAGGGGGTTTGGGATAGTCAGGCATGGTCATGTCTCCACAGTCATTCGTGGACACCCAACGAGGCAGCCCGGAGGATGTTCAATCATTTCTGGCTTATCTCCCGGGTTTTGACCTCCTGCCTGCCAGCCACCTTCCCATTCGATACCCGCCCGCGTTACAGTGGCGGTCTCATTGCCGCGCCGGGCCCGAATACGTCGCACCCTTTTCACCCCTTAACCAAGGATGGACATGACCCCCGCTCTCTATGGCCGCCAGTGGGCCGAAAACCCGCTGCGTGAAATTCTGGCCGGCATGGTTGGCACTTTCGCGCTCATTCCAGAAGTAATCGCATTTTCCTACATCGCAGGCGTCTCACCTGCCGTTTCGCTTTTCGCTTCCTTCGTTATTTCCGTTTCGATTGCCATTTTTGGCGGTCGGCCGGGCATGATTTCGGGAGCCGCCGGATCAGTCGCGCTTGTCGCGGCCCCGCTCGTCCATGCGCACGGCGTCCAGGCCATGCTGCTCGCAACCCTGATCGCCGGTGCGCTTCAGGTCCTGTTCGGAATACTGCGCCTTCAGGCCGTCATGCGCTTCGTCCCGGCTGAAGTCAGAACCGGCTTCGTCAACGCATTGGCCATTCTGATTTTCTCGGCCCAGGTCCCACAGATGCTCGGCGTCACGTGGCATACTTATGCGCTGATCGCTCTGGGGCTCATCATCATCTATCTGCTGCCCCGACTTTCGGATGCCATTCCATCCCCCCTCATCTGCATCGTTCTTCTGACTGGCATCACCATGATCTCGCCCATGCCCGTCCATACGGTCGCCGATCTTGGAGAACTGCCCACCGGCCTGCCCCATCTGACGATCCCCCATCTTCCGCTCAACTGGGCGACATTCTCCGTTGTCCTTCCCTACGCCGTCGCCATGGCAGCCGTCGGGCTTCTGGAATCCCTGATGACCGCGTCTGTCGTCGATGACGCCACCGATACCCATGGCGATCAGCAGATGGAATGCACGGGTCTTGGCATTTCCAATATTCTCGTTGGCGCTTTCGGCGGCATCGCCGGCTGCGGCATGATCGGCCAGACTGTCGGAAACCTGCGCTATGGCGGACGGGGACGTCTCTCGACCTTTACCGCAGGTGCCTTTCTGCTCTTTCTGATGGTTCTGCTCCATCCCTGGGCAGCGCGGGTTCCGATGGCTGCGCTCGTGGCCATCATGATCATGGTGTCAGCCAGCACCTTCTCATGGAACAGTCTGCGGGAACTGAATCGCCATCCGCGCCTATCCAGCCTGACCATGATCATTACGGTCGCCGTTGTGGTCGTGACGCATGATCTGGCCGCGGGTGTTGCTGCGGGTGTCCTGCTGTCGGGCGTTTTCTTCGCATGGCGCGCTGCCCGGCTTATCACTGTCACCTCATCCCGGGCAGGCGAGACCGAGACCTATACCGTGACAGGACAGGTTTTCTTCGCATCGGCAGACAGTCTGTCCGACGCCATCGACTATCACACCTCCGCCACGACCGTGAGGCTTGACCTGACAAATGCCCGTTTCTGGGACATCACATCCGTTCAGGTTCTGGAGAAGATCATTGGCCGCCTTCAGGCCCGTGACTATAACGTCACAGTCATCGGCCTCCAATCAGGTCGTCACGATATCATCAACACCCAATCCGATAATGACCTTCTGAAAATATAAATTCCGGAAAGTACGGTCTCCTCTGGCAACGTTTCTACAGGCTTCCACGTAAAAGCCAGAGAAGGCCTGTTCCGGGACTGCCATGCAGCTTCCCTGTTGTGGGGTTCGAACGGTTTGCAGACTTCCGGACATCAGACTGTCTATGATTCAACAAGAACGGGCACGCATGACCTGCCAGATCAACAGGCACCATCAGGCGCTTGTTGTCACTGACTACCAATGCCGGGTCCGTCAGGAGATATCTTCTCCCATCGCGCCTGAAAGAGAGGACAGGCTCAATTCCATACAATCTTTAATCTGCTCGTAATCCTTCCCGCATACTCTGCGTACCGGAAAGCCGATATTGAGAAATCATCATGTCGCAGCCTCCTTCACAGAATCCCGCCCTGACTTTAGCGCGCAAGAACGAGCGCGATCACCGTGTCGATGCCTTGCGGGGCATAGCGCTGCTCATGATGCTCGTGGACCATGTCCCTGATGACCTGCTCAACCGCTTGACCATCCGCAATTTCGGCTTTGCGGATGCAGCCGAGATTTTCGTTATGCTGGCAGGTTATGCGTCCTATCTGGCTTACGGACGCCTGATCGACAGAAAAGGCTGGAAAACCGGTATCCATCGAATTCTGGCACGATGTGGAAAGCTCTATTTTTATCAGACAGCGATGACACTCATCTTCGTGGGGCTGGTCCGGCAGTGGCGCCATTACGAGCCCGTTCCCGAGTACATCATCGAACCGCAGCTTCTTCAGGGCTACAGCTGGATATGGCGCATTCTGACCTTCGATGCACTTCCCAGCTATCTGAACATTCTGCCGCTCTATATCGTCCTGCTGGCCCTGTTCCCGCTCATCTACGCCATTATGCGCAAAAGCCCCTGGCTTCTGCTCGCCGTCACCATCCCTGTCTGGACGCTGGCCAATATTGACCCAAAACTGACAATTCCGAACTGGCTGGATGCCAATGGCTGGTATCTCAATCCGTTTGGCTGGCAGTTTCTCTACGTTCTGGGTGTTCTGGGCGCGCTCTGGGCTTCGAAAAACAACGGCGACCTTCCTTCAAGAACATGGGCCAAAATCCTGTGCGCCGCATATCTGGCCGGAGCATTCATTCTCTGCTTTCCCTACGAATACTGGGGCATCCCCAGCCTGCGTCTTTTTCCCGCTCCCCCCAATACCGGCAAGTCGGCTCTGGCCATCTGGCGGTTGCTGGACATTCTCTCCATTTTCTATCTGGTACAGTCTTCCACATGGCTCCGGCGCCTCTCGGCCGATCGTCTGGGACAGAGCCTTGCCCTGCTGGGGCGAAACTCGCTGGAAGTATTTGCCTTCAGCACCGTGCTGGATCTGATCGGACGGCTCATTTTCGGCAGTTTCGGAACCAGCCTACCCCTTCAGGTTTTCATGAACCTGATCGGCCTCAGCCTGACCTATGCCCTTGCCATTCCTCTCGACCACAGCCGGCGCAGAGCCAAGGAAGCCGCCCGCCGGAAGACGGAGACCTCTACGCCCCACGCCGAAGCCCAGAGAACCTGATCCGGGACTTTCCTCCCCTGTCAGCCCCGTATTAGGGTTTTCTGGAAACAGCACCCTACTACCAGACATTATTATGCAAGAGGCGTTTTTCTGCGTCTCTCTGTCAGGAGAATGACAATGGCCGACGCAGTTCCCAAACGTACCCGGAAAAAAACCACGAAACCTTCTCGGACGAAACCATCTCTCCTTTCTGAAAAAGCAATCTCGCTTCTTGACCGTCTGAGCGACGGAAAGGGAGAGGCCTTTCTTGAGCGTCTTGTCCGGGAACCAGACAGCCTTGAAAGCGTCGCGCGCGAACTGGCTGGCAGTCCTCCTGTGGAGATGCTGCGCAAACTGGCCCTGACAATCGACATCATGAAGACCGGCAGAATAGAGGCCGACTATGCTTATGTCGGTCTGCCGGAAGAAGCCCGGAACGTTGATTTCAAAACCGGATTTGAAACCTACCTCAAGTCGCGTCTGGATAAACGGGCGGAAAGTTTCGAGATCATGTTCGAGAAGCTCGACCGTTTCAGCCGTCCCCTGATCGTGGAAACGGGGTGTCTGCGCGTTCCCGACAACTGGGCTGGCGATGGCCAGAGTACTTTTCAGTTTGACTGGTATGCCCGGGAAAAAGCCGGAAACGTCATTACAGTAGACATCAGTCCTGATAGCATCGACAGTGCGCGACGCGCCTGTAGTGACGTTACAAGCACTGTTCTGAATGACTCGGTTGCCGAACTCTTCATGCTTGGGGAACGTCTGACTCAACCCGCAGCCCTGCTTTATCTGGACAGCTTCGATCTGGACCTCTCGGATCCAATGCCAAGTGCCATCCATCATGCAAAGGAACTGATCGCTGCCCGACCGCTGATCGGACCCGGCACTCTGATCTGCGTGGATGACTTCAATGTTCCTCCCCTTGGCCCGGGAGGAAAGGGTCTGATCGTCGATCAGTTCATGCACGGGATCCGTGCGGAACTTCTATTCTCTGGCTATCAGAAAGTCTGGCAGATGCCGGGCTGATGCCGCCGGATGTAAGAAAGCCGGCATCCGTGGCGGCTTTCTTACACGACGTCATTCAGCCGACAGGCGCCCGGGATAGACGATTTCGAAACGCTCTCGATCCTGTGGGAAAAGCCGGACCGTCACATCCATGCCCTCGTCATGGTCGAGACGTTCCACCACCTCACCGTGATCATACAGCCATGCCAACGCCGCCCCGTCGGTTACGGACAGACGCACCCGGACATCCTGCATCGAACGGGTTAGATACTGGTCCAGGGCCTCGAAAAGATCGGGGATGCCCTCACCGGTTATGGCGGAAATCGCAACGGCGTTTTCACGCTTCGGTATTGCCTGCACACCTCCGACAAGATCCGCCTTGTTCAGCACCTCGATCGTACGCTCCGGCCACTGTGCATCCAGCATGCCGTCCCGAACCATGCTGTCGAGAACATGCAGCACATCCGCACGCTGCGCGGCACTATCCGGATGCGCCACGTCACGCACATGCAGAATGACATCCGCCTGCGACACTTCTTCCAGCGTTGCACGGAATGCCGCGACAAGTTCTGTCGGCAGTTCACTGATGAATCCGACTGTATCGGACAGAATGACATTACGCCCGGACGGAAGCCGCAGCGCACGCATTGTCGGATCCAGTGTCGCGAAAAGCTGGTTCTCTGCCTGTACGGATGCTCCGGTCAGAGCATTGAACAGGGTGGATTTTCCCGCATTCGTATAACCAACCAGTGCTACAACCGGGAACGGTACGCGCTTGCGGGCATCACGGTGCAGCCCACGGGTGCGGCGGACCTGCTCCAGTTCCTTTTTGATCTTGCCGATCCGCTCGGCCAGCATCCGCCGGTCCGCTTCCATCTGCGTCTCACCCGGGCCTCCAAGGAAGCCGAAACCACCCCGCTGACGCTCAAGGTGGGTCCAGAGCCGGACAAGACGGGACCGCTGGTATTCCAGATGCGCCAGTTCAACCTGAAGCACGCCTTCACGGGTTGCTGCGCGCGCACCGAAAATATCGAGGATCAGCCCGGTCCGGTCCACAACCTTGCAGCCAAGGGCCTTCTCCAGATTGCGTTGCTGCCCCGGTGAAAGCCGCGCATCGATGATGACGACATCCACGCCGTCCAGCTTTACGGCCTCGGCAAGCTGTTCCACCTGCCCGCTGCCCAGCAGGGTCGAAGGCCGGCGCGCGCGCAGCAGGATCGCTGCCTTTCGTACAATCACCAGACCAATCGAGGCTGCCAGCCCGACGGCTTCCTCAAGCCGTGCGTCCGCTGCACGGATCTCTTCCTGTGGGCCGGATTTTTCCCATGGCAGAATGACAGCCGCGCGAGTTGCGGGTTTCTGGGTCTCAAAGCCGCTCAAAGTTCATTTTCCGCAAAACTGGTCAGCGCCGCGACAGGCATGATGGTGCTGACGGCGTGTTTGTAGACAAGCTGTATATGATTGTCGCGCCGTAGCAGGAGGGTCTGACTGTCAGACTGGATGATCACGCCCTGAAGTTTCACACCGTTGACAAGAAAAACAGTCACCGGCGCCTGTGTCTGACGCAGATGTTCGAGAAAGATCTCCTGCACGGCTTTCCCGGCAGGTGGGGAAGGGTCTGAAGTCACGCTGTTAATGGCCTGCCAGTCATAAGATGAAAGAGTTCTGTGTCATATGGTGTTCAGTTTCCCGTCTGGGAAGAGGCGGAGGAAGATGCACCCGTCCGGTCTTCTCCAGTCGTCACGCCAAGCTGCTTGAGCTTACGATGCAAAGCACTGCGCTCCATGCAGACGAAATTGGCTGTTCGGCTGATATTCCCGCCGAAGCGCATGAGCTGGACCTGAAGATACTGCGTTTCGAACAGATCGCGCGCTTCCCTGAGCGGTAGGCTCATGACATCCGCACCGGAATTGAGACGGGTCATGGACGGCGCCCCCTGACTGATGGTGGATGGCAGCATGTCAGCCCGGATAGGATCATTTCCGCTGCCAGGCATCATGATCAGTAACCGTTCCATGAGATTGCGCAATTCCCGCACATTCCCTGGCCATTCATACGCCTGAAGCGCAGCCAGCGCATCTACCGACAACTCCCGGACCGGTAGTCCGGATGCCTGTGCGCACCGCTCCAGGAAATGCCGTGCCAGAGCAGGGATATCCTCCCGCCGCTCCCGGAGGGAAGGGATGCGCAGCGGCACGACGGCCAGCCGGTAATACAGGTCTTCCCGGAACCGGTGCGCCGCAATTTCTCCCTGAAGGTCACGGTTTGTTGTCGCAATGACACGGACATCCACCTTCAGGCGCGTATTGCCACCGATCCGCTCGAAGGTCTGATCCTGAAGCGCGCGGACGATCTTGCCCTGCGTCTCCATCGGCATATCCGCCACTTCATCTAGCAGCAGGGTCCCGCGATGCGCCCGTTCCAGCACGCCGCGGCGGGTCGGCTGGCCATTCTCGCCCTCCAGCCCGAAAAGCTCTTCCTCAAAGCGGTTTGGGGCGAGCGTGGCACAGTTCAGGGCGATGAAAGGCCCTTCCGCACGCCGCGAGCGGGCATGGATCATGCGCGCCGCAACCTCCTTGCCTGAACCGGCGGGACCGCTGATCAGCACGCGCGAATTGGTGGGCGCTACCCGTTCGATCTGGGCGCGGACAGCCGCAATGGCCGCCCCATCACCAAAAAGCGTGGTCTCCGGCCCGGCGCGCAGACGCAGTTCCGCATTTTCCCGCCGCAGGCGCGCCGCTTCAAGCGCACGTCGCACCACCACCAGCAGCCGGTCGGACTGGAAAGGTTTTTCGATAAAGTCGTAGGCGCCGTGCTTCAGACTCGCCACCGCCGTTTCGATCGTGCCGTGGCCTGAAATCATCAGGGTGGGCAGGCCGGGGTCCTCGGCCTGCATGAGTTTGAGCAGTTCGAGCCCGTCAAGCCGGGAGCCCTGCAGCCAGATGTCCAGAATCGCCAGAGACGGCCGATGGGCGCGAAACAGTTCCAGCGCCTGATCCGAATTGGCCGCCGCCCGGGTCTTGTACCCTTCGTCATTCAGGATTCCCTCGATGAGGAACCGGATGTCCGGCTCGTCATCGACGATCAGAATCTCATGCTCCATGTGTAGTCCTCATGATCCGGCGGTTCTCTTCTCCGGCGTTGTCCTGTTCCGCAAGAGGCAGGGACAACGTGACGCGCGTTCCCCGGCGCCTTCCGGAGGGTCCGGGGTCCCGATCGGCAAGCTGAAGCATCCCAGAATGGTCCTCCATGATCTTCTTGACGATCGCAAGGCCCAGTCCGGTCCCCTTCGCCTTGTGTGTCACATAGGGCTCGGTCAGCCTGTGGCGCTCTCCCGCAGGCAGACCAATCCCGTCATCTTCGATCTCTAGCAGGACATGCCCGTCCTGAATGTGCAAGCCCATCACAATGTGTCCGATTGGCTGCACTGGATGGTCACTGGTGTTTTCTCCCGGTTTTCCGCCGTCTGCCATGGCAATCGCGTCAGCTGCATTCTGTAACAGATTTGTCAGGGCCTGACCGATCAGCCGTCTGTCACAACGCACGCGCGGACCGGAAGGCAGCAGACCCACTGTCTCATAAATGATTTCCGGGTGGGCATGCCGCTGAAGAACGAGCGCTTCCCGGCACAGACGGGAAAAGTCTTCGGTCTGCATCACGGGCTGGGGCATTCGTGCAAAAGCCGAGAACTCGTCGACCATCCGGCCAATATCCCCAACCTGCCGCACGATGGTATCGACAAGCTGGCTGTAGGTGTCGGGGTCCGTCTGAATCTCCTTGAGAAACCGGCGTTTCAGCCGCTCCGCCGCGAGTTGGATGGGAGTCAGCGGATTCTTGATCTCATGCGCCACGCGACGCGCCACATCCGCCCAGGCCGCCTTGCGCTGCGCCGACTGAAGGGCCGTAATGTCATCGAACGTCACTACATAACCGGCCACGTCCGTCCCGCGCAGCTCTGCCACGACCCGCACCAGAAGCGTGCGCCCGGCTCCTGCGCCACCACCCTCACCTGGTCCCCCCGGACGCTGGGCGCCTTCGGTGTCCACCTGCACTTCAGCCGTATGCACGCGCTCCGGTGCCTGGCAGGCCGCAATCAGCAGCGCGGAAAATTCCGGTACGCTTTCGGCCAGACGCTGCCCGATGGCGGGCATCAGATCCCGTTGCAGAACCGCTGACGCCGCCCTGTTAGGGAGTTCGATGACCTGCGTGCGGTCCAGTCCGATGACGCCGGCGGAGACGCCCGCCAGAACCGTCTCCGTGAAACGGCGGCGTTCATTGATCTGGTCATAGGCCTGCATCAGTTCCGAACGCTGGCTCTCAAGCTGGTCCGTCATGCTGTTGAACGCCCGTGACAGCCCCGTGACCTCGTCATCCTTATCCTTGGTGCCTGTCTCCGGCACAGGCACGCGCACGCCCAGATCTCCGCGGGAAATCCGCTGTGCCGCCAGGATCAGTAGGCCCAGCGGATTGGCGATCCTGTTGGCCATCGCCAGCCCTGTCAGCATCCCGACCGCCAGCACCAGCAATCCCATCAGCGCAAAGATGACCACAAAAGTCACCTGCGTTTTACCCCGGTTGGCGATCATGTGCTGGTAATCCTGCACCAGCGCATCGGTCCGGTGCATGTGTTCCAGGACATCCGGATCCACCGGGCGCGTGATGACCAGCATCAGCCCCGAGTTCCCGCCCAGCGACACTACGGCCCGCACCATCCTCTGATCCGGCCGGTCAAGAATTGCGACATCCCCGGCCCGCGCCATCTCGATCACGGATTTTGGTGGCAAAGGAGGCGGTGCGGTCATGTCCGTACTACCCAGAAGACCACCAACGGCAAGAACCTTGTTGGTCAGTGGATCGAACACCTCCGCATCCGTCAGTCCGCGTTCCGTTACCTCGTCGTCCAGAAGCTCCTGCAGACGGGCCGGATCGTGCAAGAGGTCCGTGCCATGCGCATAGAGTTCATCGTTCTGAACGGTGATAAGTGTGTTGGCGAGTGCGAAGGCTTCCGTCCGCGTATTGTCGTTATGTTCCCGCAGATAACCCGCGGCGACCGACCGCGCTTCCGTCAGGGCCGTGTTGACGCGATTGGAAAACCAGATCTCCACCCCGTAATGGAAGAACAGGGCTGCCACGGCTCCGACCAGAATCGTCGGGGCAACCGCCACGATGCCGAACAGGGTGATGAGCCTTGCGTGAAGCCGTGCGCCTGCGAGGCCCAGCTTCCGCTCTGCCATCATCCGGCCCATCTGCACCACGGCAGCGGCCGCGATGAGCATAAGCATGACGAAGTCGAGCAGGAACACGATGGCCTGCACCTGCGGACGATGCGCAAGCGACATTCCGCCCGCAAGAATCACAAAGGTCGCAAAAGCCAGCACAAGGGCCATGACGGTCAGGAGAACCGCTCCATTGGCGCTGGTCATTCGCGTCAGCAGGCGCCGGATGGAGGGGCGTTTCACTCGTCGCCGCCTTTCGGGACAGTCACGTCCAGTTCGCGGATCTTCTTACGCAGTGTATTGCGGTTCAGGCCGAGAATAGCGGCTGCACGCAGCTGGTTCCCACTCGTCCGCCGCAGGACCATCGTAATCAGCGGACGCTCCACTTCTCCGATTACACAGGCATGCAGGTCCCCGGCCCTGTTTTCAAGGCCACTCTCCAGATAATCCTCCAGCGGACGCTCCAGGGCACGCGCCAGTCCGCGCGGGCGTTCTGTCCCATCGCCCGGCAGCCGGCACACCGCTCCGATCCTGTCCGGTCCCAGTTTCTGGGACGAATCGAAAGATGCCAGCCAGCGATGCAGTCCCACATCCAGCGCGCCCTGCCGCATCAGCAGCGTAAAATCATGCCGGCTGGCCGCAATCACACGCAGATCCGTCTCCGGAGCATGAAGACAGGTGATAAAGCGTGCCTGAAGTTCGGGACAGAGGCAGTCGATCTCATCCAGCAGCAGCGTTCCACCCTGTGCCTGGGCGATCCATCCCGTCTTGCCCTCCCCGCCGAACAGGGCTTCGGGCCGCAGGGCGCGTGGCGTCGCGGTCAAGGCGGCGACAACAAATGGACAGGTCGACCGGGGGCTATGAGCATGGAGACGTCTAGCTACGTCCTGCCGGTCCAGACGGGATGCTCCATAAAGAAAAACGGGACGGCAGGTCGGGTCGGTCAGGGCGGCCTGAGCCTGCCCCGTCGCCATCTGCGTCATACGATGCGGTCTGTCACGCAGCAGCCCGCTGCCGTACGGTGCAGCATGTCTCAGGCCGCCTCCCGGCTGCCATCGCGGCTCATGCTGGCCGCAGGTCCACTTTCACGATCCCGCACGATCCCAGCCCCGATGTTCCGGTCATAGAAATCTGTCAGAAGACTGATGACCTCGGATGCATTGTCGATCCGGTTGATGGTGGAGCGGAATGTCGCGGAGCCGGGCAGCCCGGCCGAATACCAGGAGACATGCTTGCGCGCGAGACGTAGACCCGGGCGCTCGCCAAAATGATCCAGCATCATGCGATAGTGCTGAAGAACGATGGTCTTTTCCGTTGGTAGATCAGGATCCGGGATGTCTTCCCCGGTCCGCAGGGACCCTGCGACCTGCGCCGTGAACCATGGACGCCCGTAACAGCCACGCCCGATCATCACCCCGTCTGCCTGCGACTGATGCAGTGCTTCCCGGGCGTCACGGATCGTATTGATGTCCCCGTTCACGATGACAGGCAGGGAAACGGCATCCTTGACCGTCTTCACGAAACGCCAGTCCGCCGTGCCGTTATAGAACATCTGCCTGGTGCGGCCATGAACCGTTACCATGCGGATTCCGCTTTCCTGAGCGATTTTCGCCAGTCTCGGCGCGTTCAGGGAGCCATGATCCCAGCCCATCCGCATTTTGAGCGTCACAGGCACATCGACCGCCCGGGCCGTTGCTTCCAGCAGTTTCCCGGCCAGGACTTCATCGCGCATCAGGGCCGATCCGGCCATCTGACCGATCGCCACCTTCTTCACGGGACAGCCGAAATTGATGTCGATGAGATTCGCTCCCCCATCGACGGAAATTTTCGCGGCCTGCGCCATGGCGTCCGGGTCGCATCCCGCCAGCTGAACGGCATTGGGACCATGCTCCGCCATGCGGGCCATGCGCATCGTGTTCTCGTTCTCCCTGATCATCGCCCAGGATGCGATCATCTCCGAAACGACGAGGCCCGCCCCCAGCTCGCGCGCAAGCTGGCGGAACGGCAGGTCCGTCACACCTGACATGGGTGCGAGGATCACGGGGTCCCGGATCACCACACCCTGACCAAGATCGATCGGCGCAAGCATGCGGTTCGGAGGAGCGGAAATGGATGAAGCTGTCATGATAGGCTCAATTTACCGACCCGCCCGCCCGAGCGCAAACGCTCCTTTTCCAAGAAACCGACCACCAGACCTGCGCGCTATAACGTCCTGACCGGAACGAACCCGATCTGTTCCGTCACGGCGAAGGAGAAACACATGCCGCATATCACTACCAGTGACGGAACCCGCATTTACTACGAGGAGCAGGGCCAGGGACGTCCCCTGATCCTGATTCACGGCTGGACATTCTCGGGTCGCTTTTTCCACCGCAACATCGGGCCCCTGTCCGAACAGACCCGCGTCATCACCCTGGACCTCCGCGGGCACGGGCGGTCGGACAAGCCCCGGCACGGATACCGCGTCTCCCGCCTCGCCGCCGATCTTCAGGACCTCCTGATTGCCCTGAACATCAACGATGCCACCGTGCTCGGCTGGTCCCTGGGCTGCCCGGTCATCTGGTCCTATCTGGAACTTTTCGGACGCGAACGCATCCGCAACGCCATTTTCGTTCAGCAGACGCCCCGACAGTATTATTCGGCCGACTGGAAGTATGGTCATGCCATCTGTTACGATCAGGCCGGTCTCGCCTCGCTTCAGCAGCAGTTGTCCCTGACACCGGAAGCATTTGACCGCACCAATCTCAAAAGCTGCCTCTGCCACGACCTTCCGAAAGATGAAGAGGCATTTCTTCTTCAGGAAATGGCAGAAAGTCCTGCCTTCGCGCGTAGTCCCCTGATGGCGGATCATACCAATGCCGACTGGCGGGATGTCCTGCCCCGGTTCCAGCTCCGCGCCATCATGATGGTTGCGAAGAAAGACACCGTTCTCGATCCGCGTGGACCGGAATGGGTCGCGCAGAACATGCCCAACTGCAAACCGGTCTATTTCGAAGACAGTGCCCATATGATCTTTCTCGATGAAACCGAGAAGTTCAACCAGACTGTCCTCTCCTTCCTGAATGGCGAGATATGAGCGATTTTCCCTTTCTTTTCGGCGTCAACGAATTCACAACACAGCCTTGGTCCTTCGAAGAGGACATCCACCGCTACCGTGAACTGGGCGTTCAGGCTGTGGAAATCTGCGAAGTCAAACTCGATCCCGCCCGTCTCGACCAACAGATGCGTCTGGCGCAGGAGAGCGGGATGGTTATCAGTGCCATACAGCCCTCCGTCCGGACCTTCTTCGGGAGCGCCATGGCTCCTGACCCCGAAGAACCGGCTGCACGCTTCCGTCGCTTCGAACAGAGCTTGCGAACCCTTGCTCCATACGCGCCAGGGACGGTGTTCGTCACCAATACCGGGGCTCCTCCCCACGGGAATATCCGGCGCACCATGGACGAAACGGTACAGGCCCTGAGAAAACTCTGCCCGATTGCCGTTGAGCTTGGCGTTTCCCTTTCTCTGGAACCGCTGAACCCGACCTCCATGAACACGGAAAGCGCCATCTGGACCATTGACCAGGCCATGGACATCATTGACGGGGTCGGCCATCCGGCCGTGGGGCTGTGCCTCGATTTCTGGAACATCTGGCAGCAGGATGACGTCTGTGCGGCCATCCGCAGGGCAGGCGAAAAAATCAATGTCCTTCAGGTGAGCGACTGGCGCACACCGTATTCCCCGACAGACCGTCTGATCCCCGGAGATGGCGACATTCCCCTGCATGACATGCTCCGCGCCACGGCAGATGCCGGATTCCGGGGCTCCTGCACAGTGGAGATCTTTTCTTCCAACGTCCCTGACAGCCTCTATGACCGGGATCTGAAAACCGTGATTACGGAATGCCGGGATGGCCTGGACAAAGCGTGGCGGACGGCATGACCAGATTGGCCAGCCCCGCCACCACAGAACCGGGGCTGGCCGAACCCGTTATCTGCGGAGCGTTCTCCGTGTCCAGTCGGGCTCAGCGACCCGCTTTTCCGGGAAATGCCTTACCGAGCCGGACCAATTTCCTGCTCGTGCCGTTTCAGACCGTCCTCGGTCAGAACGTATCGCCCTTCCGGGGTGCGTCTGGTCAAGCCCATGCGCTCCAGGCGGTCAAGACAGGGCTGATCCTTCAGCCCCTCCGGCCGCCCTGCCGATGCACAGAGCAGAACACGGTGCAGCGTCGAACGGCAGCATGTTTCAAGATAGGGTTCGTCCCACATGCCATCGCGTCTATCGCGTCCCCCCGCCCCCGCCAAGCCAAAACTACAGGACGACGTGCGCCGGGAAGCGGTTTAAAGTAAGAAAGCGACTCATGATCGATCTCGGAACCATGGTTACGCCCTTTCTGCATCGCCTCGACACGGAAACGGCGCACGAACTTGCCATTCATTCGCTCGCGCTCGGACTGGGCGGCAGTGCCGCAAAGGACGTCCCGGCCTTCGCGGTCCGGACGCTCGGGCTGCGCTTTCCGAACCCGATCGGACTGGCCGCGGGATTTGACAAGAACGCCCGCGCCATCCGTCCGCTGGCCAAGCTCGGCTTCGGCCACATCGAAGCCGGGACCGTGACGCCACGCCCACAGCCCGGCAACCCAAAACCCCGTCTGTTCCGGCTGCCCGAAGATGGCGCCATCATCAATCGCATGGGCTTCAATGGCTGCGGCATAGACCGCTTCTGCCGCCGTCTCGCACGTCTGCACCGTCCGATGCCCAATGGCCGCCTCAGGGGGGCGACCGTCCCACTGGGCGTCAATATCGGCATCAACAAGACCGGTGCCGATCCTCTGAAGGATTATCCTGAACTCGTCTCCCGCGTCAGTTCCTATGCGGATTACGTGACGATGAACCTGTCCTCGCCCAACACGCCCGGTCTGCGTGATCTTCAGTCCGCAGACATCCTCCGGGAACTGCTGGCGGCCATCAACACCCGCAACCCCCAGCGTCCGCCACTTCTGGTCAAGCTGGCGCCCGATCTGGATAACGCCTCCTACGGACCGATTCTCGAAGCGGCCATCGCGGGCGGTGCGCAGGGTCTGATCCTGACCAATACCACCATCACTCGTCCCGGCCATCTGACCAGCCCCCATGCGAATGAGACCGGTGGCCTCTCCGGCCGTCCCCTCGCTCCTCGCGCACGTGATGTGCTGAAGGCTGTCTCGGAACAGAACCGCGGTCGTCTCGCCCTCATCTCCTGTGGTGGAATCGAAAGCGGGGAAGACATTCTCGAGAGAATCCGCATGGGCGCGGACATGGTCCAGATCTACACGTCGTTCGTCCTGCAGGGACCGGGCATCTTGGCGCGCCTGAAGGCGGAACTGCGTGACGCCATGCGCCGTGACGGCTTCGAGACGATCAGCGACGCCAGAGGCGTTGATCTGCCCGCCTGACAACCGCACGGAATGTGCCCTTTTCCGTTCAGGAAGATCAGGGGCACTTTCCATGCGCTGAACGGAATGTGTTCCCCTGTGATGAACCCGTTTCGTGTCAAACCGTTTAACGGGGAATGCCGATCATCAGGGAGGGACACGAACGGATGGTGGAAGATAATGCACGACAGGAAATTCCACGCCTGAAACCTCATGGCAGAACCACTCTGACCAGCCTTGTTCTGGCTCTGCTGTGCCTTGCATGCGTACTTCCTACCGGCTTCGTGCCACCCGTCTCTGGCGCCCCCGCTTCCCACGATGCCGCGTCTTCCCGAAGCCCTGCCCCGGATAAGAACGCTGCCCCGAAAGACACCAGCTCCAAAAATGCCGCTACCCCTGACAACCTCTCGCAGGGCCTGGGATGGAACGCCATTTCCCAGACGGTCTCACAGCAGCTGGATGACAGCGCCACCAGTCTGCGGAGAATCTTCAACAGTCTGAACCGCACAGACCCGGCAATGGGTGCCAGCCAGCTGGATGCGCTGGCCGGTGAGGCACAGCGCATCCAGCAGAATACCCGGAATACGATCCAGCAGATCGAGTCCTATGACGGGATCATTGATTCCTATCTGAAAATCCTCGGACCGAAGGCAGCGGATAATGAAGATCCGTCGGTTACGAAACAGCGGCAGAGGATGCAGGCGAATTCACAGTCCGTGAAATCCGCTCTCATGCGCGCGAAGCTCTATAACCTTCAGGCCCAGCAGCTTGGCACTGCCATAAGCACCCGCCAGAACCGACTGCAGCAGGCTGCCCTGTCCGAGCGTTCCGTTTCGCCACTTGCCCCGCGCTTCTGGCAAACTCTCGTTACGGAACATGCGGAAAACCGCTCCTCCGTTCATTCCGGCGGGATCCTGCAGGACTGGATGTGGATTCTGGGTGGCACGGTCCTGAGCCTTCTGTCCGTAGGCTTCGGCTCGCCTCTTCTCCTGGCCTTCATCAAACGCAGTGGCGCGCATCTGCACCGCAGCGACGATGAAAGTATCCAGACAGTCATCTCCGGCAGCGTCATTGCCATCACGCTCAATGGGCTCCTCTGCGCCATTCTGGCCACGTTGGTCTGGTTCATCTGGGCCGGGATCACACTTCCTGATGGCGGAGACGCCGTAGGGACGGTCATTGCCGAAACTCTTCCGCTCTGTGGCTTCATCATTGGCGCGGGACTGCCGGTCTTCGGGCGACAGGGTGTGCTGGCCGCCACAAGTCCGAACGTCCGCAAATGCGTCCGGGGCATGGACTGGGCCTTGGCGTTAGGTATTCTCGCCCTGAATGTCCTGCGGACTTTCCGGACACAGGGCGTTTTTGGTCCGACACTTCAGAATCTTCTGGAAATCGTTTTTGCTCTCGGTGTCGCATTTTGCGCTGTGGATACGTTCCGCCGGCTTGGAAAACAGAACGAAACCGAACGTTTCGCCGCGCCCGCTTTCGGGATGTCTTCCCTGCTGCTGGTGGTGACAGTCTTTTCCATCATGCTGGGATATGTCGCCTTCGCCTTTACCCTCAATGGCTGGTTTCTTTCCCTTGGAAGTGGACTGGCGATCGTGGCGCTTCTGGGGCTCTGCTGGCGCAACCTGCTGGACCGGATGTTCGATGAGCATGGCTTCGTCAGCCGTCACCTCTATCCGCTCGGGATCAGTCAGCGCCGTCTGACGCAGGTCAGCGTCCTGCTGTCCGGAACCGGCAACATTATTCTGCTGCTCGTCCTGTTCTCCGTCGCCCAGACGGATGGCAGTTTCAACATCGCCGACATCACCAACAGGTTCTGGCTCCTGTTCGTTGGCAACACTGTCCATGGCGTCAAGATTTCGCTCGATACGGTCGTGATGTGCATTGTCCTGGCCGTCGCCAGTTCCTACGCCATCCGCCAGTCCCGCGCCTGGATACAGGACCGCTTCCTCCCGACTACGCGTCTGGATATCGGTTCGCGCACCTCGATCCTGAGTATCTTCACTTACTGCGCTTGGATCCTTGTCGGGCTGGCCATCCTTTCGCTTGCGGGCGTATCCGTCCAAAACCTGACATGGGTGGTCAGCGCCCTTTCGGTCGGGATTGGCTTCGGGCTCCAGTCCATCGTCCAGAATTTCGTCTCCGGCGTAATCCTTCTTGCTGAACGTCCTGTCCGGGTGGGAGACATGGTGGAAATCGCCGGGACACGGGGCGACATCAAGCGCATCAGCATTCGCGCAACGGATATCAGCCTGGCGGACGGCTCTACCATGATCGTGCCGAACTCACAGTTCATCACGTCTAGCGTCAAGAATGCCACGCTTTCCGGCGCAACCGGCGCTCTGACCGTCAGTTTCCTCGTTCCCACCTCCACGGATCTGGACAAGGCCCGGAACATGCTGCTGGAAGTTGCGGCACACCGTCAGGAAGTCCTGTCCAGCCCACCCCCTAGGGTCCGCGTCAGCGCCCTTTCGGGAGACAGCGTCACCATGAGCCTGAGTGTCACGCTCGTTTCCGCCCGCGACGCAAGCAGTGTCCAAGATGCCATCCTGTTCGATGTGTTCCGCCGTTTCCATTCCGAAAACGTCACCATCACAACAGCCTGATCCGAAACGGGGGCGATTCCCCCGTTCCACAGAGCCACAATGCTCGTTTTCAGGGAGAAACTCCTCTACTATCCACTTGGCTGTCTTATTGCAGGATTCACCTCTATGCCCGCCCCGACAGATCTCTCCGGACAGAACGGTTCAGGCCAGATCCTGCATCTACCCGTCCGTTCCCGGACTCTTTCGCTTGAGGAAGCGGCCATTCACCTCGGCCTGCCCCAGCGCAGACTGCGCCTTCTGACGCACTTGGGGGGTGGCCCACAACGTGCACCGTCTTCCAGAGGGAAAGTCACCTACCGTCGGGAAGATCTGGAGAAATACATCAGCGAACTCTACGAAAAAGCCGATATCTCAGGGAATGAAATGTCGCGTCGTCGGAGCGCATCTGCACCTGCGCGGCAAGTCGCAATCGAAAACCTCAACACCAGCAGCCCGGATGCCGGTCAGGCTCCGGTTGATCCGTTCATGCTGATGGCCACATCAGGCGAACTTTCCCGGCAATCCGTCTTTTTCGTCCTGAAGGTCCTGGCGATTTTCGGGTTCATCATGCTGTGCATCTCACCCACGCCCCTGCTCCGGACCCATTTCAACTGACCGGCAGAAAAATCGGGTTCCCTCGCCAGTCTGTATATCTTCTCGCAGCGTTCAGAAGCCGCTGAGAACGGTCTTGCCGATTCCCTTTCCGCTCTCCATGAGCGCATGGGCACGCAGCAGGTTTTCCAGCGTGATCGGTCCGAGCACATCATGCAGGGTTGTCCGTAGAAGACCCGCCTCTACCAAGGACGTCACCTGTCCAAGGATATGCCCCTGTTCCGCCATGTCGGGCGTCTGGAAAATCGGACGCGCAAACATGTATTCCCAATGCACGGACAATGATTTGCGCTTGAACGGCATGATGTCGAACGAACCGGGATCGTCAATCATGGCCAGCGCGCCCTGCGGCGCCAGTGACCGGACAATGGCGTCCTTATGTTCACCAGTCGCCGTCAGACCCGCTACATAGCGGACATGCGGAATCCCGATCCGCGACAACTCCTGATCCAGCGGACGACGATGATCAATAACGTGATGTGCGCCCATCTTCTCGCACCACGCGACCGTCTCCGGACGGGATGCCGTCGTAATCACGGTCAGCCCTGTCAGGCGACGGGCTAGCTGTGTCAGGATGGACCCAACACCCCCGGCACCACCGACGATCAGCAGGGCGTCAGGGCTGTTCATCTCCCCCACCCGCACACCGAGACGGTCGAACAGAAGTTCCCATGCGGTCAGGGCCGTCAGGGGAAGCGCGGCGGCTTCCTCATCATTGAGATTCCGGGGGGCGCGGGCGATCAGGCGCTCATCGACGGCCTGGAACCGTGCATTACTGCCCGGTCTTTGCGCACTGCCCGAGTAGAACACACGATCACCGGCCCGGAAACCACGGACCTGTCCTCCGGCAGCCACCACCTTGCCCACGGCATCGTAACCGAGGATCCGCGGCTCATCACCTGGGGGATCAATCGCCCGCAGCTTGGTGTCGACCGGATTGACCGAAACGGCGGAAATTTCCACCACCACATCACGGGGGCCGGCTTCGGGCGTCGGGATATCCAGTTCGATCAGAGTATCCGGTTCGCCAAGACGGGTCGCGCGTGTATGACCAAAGGCTTTCATCGGAAATATCCTGTCTTTCGAAACTTCAGGAAGAACGGTCCATCAGCATGCTGGTAACGGCAGCCTTGAACGGCAGAAGCCGGTTGGCCACCGCGAGACCGAGCTTCCGCGCAGCAAGAAGCGGCGCTTCATCACGGGTATAGACTGTGGCGATGGTGTTCGTGGCGGCGAAAAGAGGCGCCGTCGTCCGGCGATGGATCCGGGCAAATTTTGCCAGGGCCGCCGGATCACCGGCATCCCCGGAACCGTCAGCAATGGCTCTGGCAAGGGTTTCCTGCCCGCGAAGGCCGAAATTGAACCCGTGTGCGGTGATCGGATGCATTCCGACCGCCGCATCGCCAATCAGTGCAAAACGCGCGTCATGAAAACGATGGGCATAGACTGCTTTGAGCGGATAGGCACAACGCGGACTCTCAAGGGTCATCGGTCCCATACGGTTCTGCGTGCGGGCAGTAATTTCTGCATTGAAAGCCTCAGCATCCAGCGTCTGGAGACGAGCGATTTCCTCTGCTTCCAGCGTCAGGACAAGAGACGAGGACGCTCCTTCCCGCCCATCCGGAGCAACCGGCAGAAGAGCTATGGTCTGTCCCTCGTCGAACCACTGAAGCGCCGTATTGGCATGCGGACGGGGATGATGCATCCGGCAGACCAGAATGCTGCGTTCGAAGTCATGAACGATCGCGCCAATCCCGGCCTCGTCTCTCAGGCGGGAAAACCGTCCGTCCGCCGCAACCAGAAGATCCGCTTCCACCGTCATGCCGCCTGAGAGGGTCACACTGGCAGACCGCGCATCATGCCGGGCGGAATGGATCGTCTGTCCGGACAGGATGTCCAGCCCGTCCATCCCGGATGCCACACGATAAAGCGCCCGGCGGATCAGATGGTTGGCAACCATATGCCCCAGCGCATCCGGCCCCTCTGCGGGCGCATCGAACAGGAGCGGCGCCCCTTCCGAACGGCCGGTCTCGATTCGGGCTGTATGCATGGGACAGATGGAATCCTTCGGGATATGTTCCCAGGCTCCTGCCTCTTTCAGCCACTCCGAAGCATGATGGGCCAGCGCAATTTCCCGGCCATCAAAAGGCGGATCCGCCAGAATTTTCTCGGAAGAACGTTCTACGAGACAGACGCGGCGTCCATCCCGCACAAGGGAAATGGCACAGGCCAGACCGACAGGTCCGCCCCCGGCAACAATCGCATCGTACCGCATGGCGTTCAGCCTGCATCCGCTCCGAAATGGACCGCCTCGCCTTTCCAGACGGCCATGTAGTCATCGACATCGGGGCGTTTGTGGCTGCCATCGTGCTTACCCGGCGTTCCCACGAACAGGAATCCGACAATCCGGTGAGGATCCGGCAGGCCGAGACTTTCAAGGAGGGCGCGATCCTCGCAGAACGCCCCCGTGATCCACATTCCGCCAAATCCTTCGACGTGAAGTGCATTCAGGACGTTCATGGCGCCTGCCGCCACAGCCATCTCCTGTTCGATGACTGGAATCTTGCCCGCGGGCTCGATATGGATGCCCAGGGCGATGATCATGGGCATGGTGGAGAAACGCTGACGGCGCTTGTTCTTCTTGACCGTCGGAGCATCGGGCTCTTGCCGCTCCATCGCTTCCACTACCAGACTGGCGAAGGCATCCCGGTGCTTGCCCTTGATGACCGTATAGCGCCAGGGCCTGAGTTTCCCGTGGTCCGGCGCACGCAGCCCGGCGGAAAGAATGGTCCTGAGCTGATCTCCCTTGGGCGGCGGCTCAACAAGATGGTCGGTTGAGGCGCGGGAGAGAAGAACATCGAGGGGGGAATGATGATGTGCCATGGTTCATGGATAATGACGCGTTCCTTTCCGTCCGCCAAGAACAATCTGCACTCACGTCCGCGCGACGGAACAGACGTTCCGACAGGGCGTGGAATCGCCTGAAACGTTGTGTTTTTCCCGATGAGAACGTGGAAATAGTCCGCTTACTGGTGTAGCAGGATCATCATGAGTGAAACACGCCACGCCCGCCTGCATCGCGCCACCAGCGAAACCGACATTACCCTTGCCCTCACACTCGACGGGCATGGACGGTCGGTCATCAGCAGCGGCATCGGTTTTTTCGATCACATGCTGGCCGCCCTGACGAAGCATGCCGGGTTCGATATGGAGCTTGAAGCGAAGGGTGATCTGCATATCGACGGCCATCATACGGTCGAGGATGTGGGGATCGTTCTGGGTCAGACCTTCCGGCAGGCCATCGGGGACAAGCGTGGCATCGAGCGCTTCGGTCATGCCCTCGTGCCTCTGGACGAGGCGCTGTGTGAAGCCGTCGTCGATATTTCCGGCCGCCCCTATCTGGCATGGAACGTCGTCTTCCCGCGCGAGAAAATCGGCGTGATGGATACAGAACTGTTTGAAGAGTTCTTTCGTGCTTTTGCCATGTCCGCGCAGATTGCCCTGCATCTGACATGCAAATCAGGCACCAATGCCCATCACATCGCGGAAAGCGGGTTCAAGGCCGTGGCCCGAGCCCTGAAAATAGCTGTCTCCGGGGATCCCCGTGCAGCAGGCACTATTCCCTCCACCAAAGGCGTGCTGTGAAACTATATACACCCTGCCTTGCGCCTTCCGGGAAGAAGGCCAGCCTGCCCGTCATGGTTCAGGACGGCTTTTCATGGCGTGTCCTGTTTTTCGGCTGGCTTGGCCTCCTGACTTATGGCGCATGGATTTCCGCGTTGCTGACGGGTGCGGTCACGGTCCTGCTGTACCAGTTCGCTCCATCCTTCGCCCTGTTTCCTGCACTTCTTGGCCTGCATGTCGCCCTGGCGGTCTTCACTGCGGAAATCCGGCTGTGGGAATTACGGCTCAATGGCTGGTTCCCCGCATCTCCGGTTGCAGCCCCAAGCCTTGACCTGGCGCTTCTGCGCTGGATCGACGGACAAGCGGCTCTCCTGTCAGCTCCGGAGGAAAAATGCGCGTTGTCGTAATTGACTACAACGGTGGCAATCTTGCTTCCGCAGCGCAGGCTGCCCGCAAGGCCGCGGCACAGCAGACTCTTGATGCGGACGTCACCATCACCCGGGACGCAGATGCGATCCTGAATGCGGACCGTCTGATCCTGCCGGGACAGGGCGCCTTCGCCGATTGTGCCCATGGTCTTGGTTCGGAACTCCGTCACACGCTTGAAACGGCGACTGAACGGGGAACGCCATTCCTTGGCATCTGCGTCGGGATGCAGCTCATGGGCGAGTACGGGCTGGAGCACGGACGGACAGAAGGACTGGGCTGGATTTCCGGCAATATCCGCCGCATGGACGAAGCGGCGGATTCTGGCCTGCGTCTTCCCCATATGGGCTGGAACACCCTTGATTTCACACCGGGACGGCACTTCCTGACCGAAGGACTGGAGCCGGGCTGCCACAGCTATTTCGTCCATTCCTATGCGCTGCATGATGGCCTGGAAAGCGAACTGGTCGCCACGGCGGATTATGGCGGCAGTGTTCCCGCCATTGTCGCCCGCGGCAACCGCTGTGGCACGCAGTTCCATGTCGAGAAGAGCCAGACGGTCGGGTTACGGATCCTCGGCAATTTCCTGCGGTGGGCCTGATGACCATCAGATGCGAACGGGTCGTTTCCCCGCTCTCAGCCGAGGATATGGATATCCTGATCGAAGCCACGACTGCCGGAATTCTGGACGGCGGTGGTTTCGGCTGGGTACAGCCCCCTGGAAGCCAGGCCCTGACCCGATATTTCGAAGGCCTGCTTCTGGTCCCGGAACGGAGCCTCTATATCGTCCGGGAAAATGGCATCATCTGCGGTGCGGGACAGCTTGTCCGCCCGCCCGCAAGCTATGAAGCCCATGCCAGAACCGCACACCTGACGGGTTTTTTCGTCGCACCTTACGCGCGTGGTCGCGGTCTGGGCCGCGCGCTTGTTGAAACGATGCTCAAGGGTGCCCGCAGCATGGGCTGCAAGGTTGTGAACTGTGACGTGCGTGAAACGCATGTCGCCGCCATCGGGCTGTTCCGGTCGCTCGGTTTCGAGCACTGGGGGACCCACCCCTATTACGCACGGATCGGAGGCCAGACAGTGCGCGGACTTTTCCTCTCCAAACTTGTTGCCAGCGAAACCGAGGCAGCACACTGGCAGAACAGCATTGCCGTACCGGATTCCGCAGGCGCTCCGGTCATGGAAGGAAAAGTGGACCATGCTCGTGGCCTGACTCTCTATCCTGCCATTGACCTGAAGGATGGCGCCTGTGTGCGTCTGCGCCGGGGCGAAATGGAAGACGCCACGTATTACTCCGACGACCCTGCCGCTCAGGCACGGCTGTTCCAGGATGCCGGCTGCCGCCATCTGCATGTCGTGGACCTCAATGGCGCCTTCGCGGGACATTCTGCCAACATCCCGGCCATTGAGGCCATCGTAAAAGCCACGAATCTTCCGGTTCAGCTTGGCGGTGGCATCCGGGACATGGCAGCCATTGAACGTTGGCTGGAAGCGGGTGTTTCACGGGTGATTTTGGGATCTGCCGCCGTCAAGGATCCGGATCTGGTCCGGCAGGCCGCCCGCGCTTATCCGGGACAGATCGTGGCGGGTATCGATGCCCGTCAGGGACGGGTTGCTACCGAGGGCTGGGCGGAAGTATCCGAACTGGAAGCCAATGACCTCGCCCTGCGGATGGAAGATGCCGGTGTCGCGGCCATCATCTTCACGGAAATCAGCCGTGACGGAATGCTGGCCGGTCTGGATCTGGATCAGACGGCCGATATGGCCCGCCGTCTCTCCATTCCGGTCATTGCCAGCGGCGGCGTCGGCACGTTGGATCACCTGAAGGCCCTGCGCGATGTCGCCCGTACTGTTCCCGGCATTTCCGGTGTCATTATCGGAAGGGCCCTTTATGACGGACACATTGCCCTCAGGGATGCCCTGGACGTTCTGGGCTCATGCTGAAACTTCGCGTCATCCCCTGTCTGGACGTCAAGGATGGCCGGGTGGTCAAGGGCGTGAACTTCGTCTCCCTGCGTGATGCCGGCGACCCAGTGGAGCAGGCAAAACTCTATGACGCCGGCGGGGCGGATGAACTGACATTCCTCGACATCACGGCCAGTGTCGAAAACCGGGACACCATCCTTGATGTCGTCAGGCGCACCGCCGAAGCCATCTGTCTGCCCCTGACGGTTGGAGGAGGCGTAAGGACATGCGAGGACATGCGCCGCCTTCTTCTCTCTGGAGCCGACAAATGCGCTGTCAACTCGGCCGCGATCCGTAACCCGGAGCTGATCCGGGAAGCATCGGAACGTTTCGGCAGCCAGTGCGTAGTCGTGGCAATCGATGCCCGCTCCAATGGCCGGGGTGGATGGGAAGTCTATGCCAAGGGGGGGCGTGAACCCACCGGGCTGGATGTGATCCTGTGGGCGCAGAAAATGCAGGACTTGGGAGCAGGAGAAATCCTGCTGACCAGCATGGACCGTGACGGAACACGTTCCGGTTTCGATCTTGACCTGCTCAAGGCTGTCTGTGATGCCGTCACGGTGCCGGTCGTTGCCTCAGGAGGTGTAGGCGAACTGACCCATTTCGTGGAAGGCGCACAGATTGGCGCCAGTGGGCTTCTGGCCGCCAGTGTGTTTCACTTCGGTCAGTTCCGTATTGATGAAGTCAAGAATGCCCTTGCGGCAGCTGGACTTCCGGTCAGGCTTGGAGAATAGACAAGGTGGGAAAACCCGCAAAACAGGTTGAGAAAAAACTCGATCCTACGAAAGATTCCATTCTTCAGCGTCTGTATGACACCGTGCAGTCACGTCGTGGTACAGATCCGTCCCTCAGCCATTCTGCGCGCCTGATGGCCCGTGGCAGGAACAAAATTGCCCAGAAATTCGGAGAGGAAGCCGTCGAGTGCCTGATCGAGGCCGTCAATGGCAACCGCAAGGAACTGGTCGGAGAAAGCGCGGACGTGCTGTACCACCTCATCGTCATGTGGGTGGATGCCGGCGTTTCTCCTGAAGAGGTCTGGGCTGAACTGAAGCGGCGCGAAGGTACCAGCGGCATTGCCGAAAAAGCCTCCCGCCCCAAGGAAAAACTGGACTGAGGAACTTCCTGCGATGAGCTACGACCCCGATAATGTCTTTGCGCGGATTCTTCGCAAGGAAATCCCGGCACGCACAGTTTACGAAGACGATTTCGCTCTCGCCTTTCAGGACATCGCTCCCAAGGCGCCGGTCCATATTCTGGTGATTCCCAAGGGACCGTATGTTTCCATTGCGGACTTTGGAGCAAAAGCTTCGCCTGAAGAACTTACCGGCTTCTGGCGCGCTGTCTCGAAAGTCGCCGAGGAACAGGGTCTGACAGAAGAAGGTTTCCGCCTCATCAGCAATTCCGGCATCAATGCCGGGCAGGAAGTCCCCCATTTTCATGTCCATCTGTTTGGTGGTGCGGTTCTAGGGCCCCTTCTCGCAAAAGAATTCTGATAAATAGGACTTGCCACGACCAGAGCGCTCCGCTACTAACCGCGTCGCTCTGGTCCCATTCGTCTAGAGGCCTAGGACACCGCCCTCTCACGGCGGCAACAGGGGTTCGAATCCCCTATGGGACGCCAAATCCGCAAAATACCCGCAGAAAACCGCCATTTCTTCCCACTGTTTTACAGTTTACGGGATGCGTTTTACAGCGGCCATTCTCGCCATGGCCTCCCGCGCCAGCTTCTCCTGATCAACTGCCCGGGTATATCTCTGTACCTCGGCAAGCGTCGCGTGACCGGTTATGGCGGCGATCTGATGGGCCGAACATCCAGCCTCTGCCAGCCGCCGAGCGGCCGCCTTGCGAAGGCCATGTGGGCTTAACCCGTCCGGCAATCCGGCTTCGGACCGCCAGGCCTTGAACCGCATGTAGAATCCATTGGCCGTAAAGGCCGCCCCGTTCTGGCGCGCCAGGAATGTCGGCTGCCCCATATGCTGGGACAGCTCTGCCTGCAGGGCCGCATGGATGGGGATAAGCAACGCGGCGCCTGTCTTCTGCTGTGTCACTTCGATGAGATCCCCGCGGATATGGCGCGGGCCCATGCGGACTACGTCGCTCCGGCGCTGGCCGGTATAGAGCAGAAGGGCCAAGGCCAGACGCGGAACGGAGCCAGAAGGCCACCGCTCTTCAAACTGCCGGATATGGTCGTCGCTCCACGATTCGGCACCCTCCTGCTTTTCCTTCAGGCGCTTGAGCGCCATGGCCGGATTGTCTGTGCGCCATCCATCGTCAACGGCATGTTCAAAAAGCATGCGGAAGAGCTTGATCCGGTGATTGGCCGCAGCCGGTCGGTCTGCAAACTCTTCCACGAAACGTCGCAGGTGAACCGTCTGGAACTGGTCCACGTAGTCGTCTGCATAAGGGGCCTTCTGGATCGAAAGCAGCAGCCGTCTGTAGTTCGCCTGGGTACTCGGTCCCAGCGCCTTGAAGCGGCCTGACCGCATCCATGCATCAATCAGATGCGCCAGTGTCTTCGGAACAGGAGCAGCCTGGCGCGTTGCAGTCTGCGCCAGCGCTTCCTGATAGGCCGGGAAGAACTCTGGCGTTTCTGGATCCGGTAACGCTCCTGACCTGAGGGGTGGAACAAAAGGCGACATGGCGCTGACTGCGCTTGCAAATCATAGAAGCGCATGGGCGCTCTGGCATCATCTGTCGACACCCAAATCTGGATTCCTAAATGTAGAAGACTTTGAAAGCATCCGTACGCAAAACGCTGCCTTTCTGTCCGGGGTGAGTGTCGGGTAGAGGGACTGGTCCTGTGCCTGAGGCTTTGCGGCTGTGTGATTAGATCATCCTCGCCCGTCACGATCAGCCAGGCCATCGGCGGCATGCAAGCGTACCTGACGAAAGCGGGTGTGGTCAGTGTGTCCGACGTACAGACCCTGGGCGGCCGATTAGGCCGCCCAGTTGTCGCAATGCGCAAGGGCTTCACAGATCTCCTCCCATTTTAGCAGAAGACGGTCGAATGTCCGGGTCGAGGGGATGCTTTTGCGCGTGACAGGGATGTCCGAGAGCGGTAGACAGGATTGGTCACGCAACTCGACCTGTACCCGGTTTCCCACAACGACCAGCATCTTCCGGGTCGTCTTTGCTTCGAGTGCCACGAAATAGCCCTCTGCATCCTCGTGACTCTCGTCATCGGAGCGTATGCTATGCCACAGCATGGCTTCGATCCCAGAGGAGACCCTGAAAATGAAACTGTCTTCCCGCCTCAAAATGGCGCTTCTGGCAACTGTCTGCGTCTTTGGCGGGGCAGTTCATGCACGTCCTCCCTCCACGATGCTCAATGATGGGTTCTTCAGCACAGGGCCGTGGGTTTCCAAGCAGGAACTGGCGCTGGGGATCAACTCGCCTGGCGGCGTGGCGGGATTGGATCCGAGTGGGAACCTTACGGCCAACGTGAATGGCGTGCCTCTTTCTGAGGCCGTCAAAAACTGCCAGATTGAATCCCCGACCACTTTCTACGGCGCGGTGAACTCGTCGTCCGAGATGGGCATGGCTTCCAATACTGCCAATCTTCGGGCGTCTGGCAATGTGATGCCCTACTTCAATGAAGCCGGAATGGGGGCGTCAATTTATGGTGGCGCGGGGGATGTGAATGACGTTGCGGGCATCATCGGCATGTCAGCATTTCAGAACGTCATCCAGACAACCGGCCCCTTGGGTGTAATCGAACTTTCCCTTGGTCAGTACCTCACGCCCAAGATCAATTCCGCTTACTGGCAGAGCCTTAAAGACCGGAACGGCAAAGTCATTAACGACGTGCAGATGATTGCGCAGACAAGTTTCAAGCCCACAGTTGCAACGCTGAACTTCGTGCGTGATTTTGATACCGGCGCCGACACGACCAACGTTCAGTATTATACCGACAACGATCTGAACAACTTCAAGCTGGCCAATTCGGACATCAAGAAGAATATCCCGTCAGTTCAGCAAGTCTGGCCTTTCATCGTCCCCGGGCCGGATCATCTGCTGTCAACAGATGCATATTGGAAAAATGTTCGTACAGCATTAACCAGTGTTGCAGGTGGCGTGGGGATTGACATTCCGGCTGGCAATTACATTCTGAACGGCCCAACAAGCATGGCCCCAATTATCGATGAAATCAAATGGGCCAATGCAAATGGTGTGAAAAGCCTTGTCCTGCTTTCTCCGTACTCTATTTCTGCTTCTCCTGCGGGATACGGAAGAGAAGTCGTTCCACAATGGCGTCATGATGAGGATTTCCTCAATCACGTCCGTATGTTTATCGGGTGGTTGCGGTCTGCTGACGCCCTTCCGTCTTCGTGGTCCGTTGTGAGCTACAGTCCGGTTCAGTATTGGGACGGCAGAAATATGCACGGTACGCCATGCAATGGTTGCACTCGCGTCACATCAAACCTGATGGGATCTGACGATGACAGTGCAAATCAGACTGTGGCTTATGTCGCAAGATGGGTCGCTGAAAACGCACCGACCTCTACCTACACAACAATGCCTGCCATGGGGCAGACAGATCAGGTTTGTACCTCAACGGTATTATCTGGGTATAAATCAAGTAAGCCAGTTATTGGCACTAATCAGCTTGGACTTGGTTCACTTGCCTATCAGGATTACAATAAGGCAATCCTATATTATCCTTCAATTTTCGGAGGAGACCTTCGAGGTAATTTTAACTTTGCAGGAACAAATGGCAATGTTTTTGGAGCGAACGAATCTACCCCTGTATGGGAACAATACAATACTGACAGCCACACATTAACCTATTCGGGTGGGAAGGTTACATTTAACCTATCTGACGTGTTTATGAATGCTTCTCTATGGATGAAAAATAACATTTCCTTCCAAGGAAATGGAAACTCCGGGACTAATGGTATCCAATTTCAGTCAGCGGGTGGAACAAAATCCAGTTGGATCAATGGTGACGGCAATGGCGGAATTGCTCTCGATAGTGTCGCAGCGATCAAAGCAAACAAGACCTTTCAGATTTCTGGAAAAACCACAGCACAAATCAAAGCAATCACGTCTCCTGCGGATGGTGAGATCGTGAACAATAGCGATACTCACCAGCTTGTCATTTATGAAAACGGAGCATGGTATCCGGTAAAGCTTGGTTCAGCGCTCTAATAAGCGCCTCTCCTGCCTGCCGGAATAGCGCGATTTCTGGCGGGTCTGTACGAACTATCCGAAATTTTCGGATGGTTGCAATGCGGGTGGGCCTACCGTTTCCCACGTTGCGCTCCTGCCCCTGAATAGAGCAGTGCTACGGCAGGTAGATTATCACCGTGTTACCGCATCCAAGCCGAGCGTAGCGGACTGGTGCAAATTTTCCCACTGGCACATGGGGTTCCGCGTGTGGACGACCGTCGTATTCTGAGCGGGATTGTTTGCGTGATCCGCAACGGCCTTCAGTGGAAAGACGCCCCGAAAGCGTATGGTCCGCACAAGACCTTATACAACCGCTTTATCCGGTGGAGCCGCCTGGGTGTCTTTGACCGGATCTTCGTCGCCCTGACAGAGCAGGCTGGCCGTTCGAAGCGCCTGATGATCGATGCAACACATCTCAAAGCGCACCGGACATCGGCGTCCCTACTCAAAAAAGGGCTTTTCCCCACCATATCGGACGGACAAAAGGCGGCCTGAACTCAAAGCTTCACGCCATGTGTGATGCCCAGGGCCGTCCGGTCCGTCTGCATCTGACAGCAGGTCAGTGACTTCAAAGGCGCAGACGTGTTGCTTGTAGATCTTCCCGACGAGATAGAAGAAGTCATCGCGGACAGAGGCTATGACAGCAACCGGATCAGGTCATCGCTTGCAGAACGCAATATTACTGCCTGTATTCCCCCGAAAAAGAACCGGAAATCAAAGCCGCCTTACGACTGGCATCTGTATAAAAAGCGCCACCTGATCGAAAACATGTTTGCAAAGCTTAAAGACTGGCGGCGTATTGCCACCAGATACGACCACTGCGCTCACACATTCATGTCCGCAATCCACATCGCAGCAAGCTTCATCTTCTACCTCAAGGAATGAGTCCTGAGCCTAGGGTATTGAGTAGGAATACGATTTTTAGGGTCGGTTAGACCTTAAATGACGGAACGGACAGCATAGCTGTTTGTGATCAGCATGATGCAGTCTATCTTTTCTAATGCCTCATGGTCTGTCTGGAAGACTTTGATTGAGGAAGACCGTCCGAAGGGCAAGACCCCACCGAAGAACCTTCGACGGACGATATTCGCAATTTTCTGGCGCTATCAGAACGGTGCAAAATGGCGGAGTATTCCCATCAAATCGGGTCCATGACGGCGGACCGTCGCGACCAGATACGACAAAACCATCACCTCATTTCTCGCCGCCTCCTACATCGAGCAGCCACCAACAGGATCAAACACGGGGCCTGTCAGCATCTGATATCGTCTGCTGTAACAGCGATGAGAATGATGGAAAGGAAGGACACGGCTGTCTTTTCATACCCGGTAATGACACCATGCCATTTCCTGATGCAGTCTGCCGTCCTATAAAGTAATTACGAAGTAATTCTTGGTCTTCTTCTCAGATCTTCCATTTCTGGTCTATGAAAGTACCTGTACCATACCATCCCCATAAAGATCTTGGCGCGTTATTTCTGTGCATATTAGGCACAAGTATTATAATTCCAGTTTCCTACTACCGAATTTATTGTACCAATGACGCAAGCCCATCAATCTTGTCTTCCAATACCACAATTATGTGCGTGGACCCCATCAGGGAGATCCGATTTTTCGGCAGCAATATTTAGGCGCTCCGTATCATTCTGCAATTTGTTCCTTAAGCCTTAATTCTCTAATCAATATCGTCGCCGTCTCTTTCTTAATCTCATGCTGTGCACTCCTTCTTTATCAACAGAGTGAGGAGCAAAGAGATATCTGTCTCCAACGCCAAGATAAGCCTGCTGCGCCAAGGTAAAAAGGAACTGCCCGACAGAAAGCAGTTCCTTTTCAGAGAAGTCAGTTAAGAGGAAGGTTCTTGCTCTGAAGCACCGGGGCCGGGGCAGATTTTTCCAGCGCCTTGACCGTTTCTGCCGTCACGGCAGCAGCATTATTCCCCCATGATTTGCGGATGAATGTCACGACATCGGCAATCTGCTGATTGCTGAGCATCTGCCTGTAGGCGGGCATGGCAAATGCTGATGGCGCTTTGGTCATTCCGGGCAGGATGGCGCCACTCTGAACGACGTGTACAAGAGAAGCCGGATCATCGCTCATGACCACCGGATTTCCTGCCAGTGGCGGAAATGCCGGCGCATAACCATGCCCATCAGTGCGATGGCACGCCGCGCAATGATCGACATAGACCTTGGCACCCTGGGCAGAAGCATCCCCAGCCTGTAAGGCCTTGGCAGCGGACGGGTCATATTGCCATTTCGCTACGGACAGGTCATGAGGCTGAAGGGAGAGAAGATACTGCGCAATTGCATGCAGATCTGCGTCCGTAAGATGCTGTGTTCCATGGAAGATGGCATCTGTCATGCCGCCGAATGCTTCCCCATGGCGGTTACGCCCCTTGGACAGGAATTCGACAATGTCGTCCTCTGACCAGCCTGCCAGACCTCTTCTCTGATCCTGTCGAAGGCTTGTCGGTATGAAGCCATCAATCGCTGCCCCTCCAGAGAGAAAGAGCGTCCCGCTTCCGTTCGAAAGAGCTTTTTCCTGAAGAGCCATACCGCGCGGAGAATGACAGGCTCCACAATGACCCGGCCCCTCCACCAGATAGGCGCCACGAGCAATATCTTCGCTTGGGAACGAACGGTTGACGTCTTTCCACGCAGACGTGACGGATGGTGAAAATACCGCACGCCATAGGGTCATGGGCATCCGGATCGACAATGGCCACGGAATGCCATTGGCCGGAACAGCCTGCGCAACAGGTTTCACGCTTTTCATGAAATAAACATACAGCGCATGGATATCGCCGTTACTCATGCGTGCATAGGAAGGAAACGGCATGGCCGGATAGAGGCTGGCGCCATCGCGGCGGACACCCTCGCGAACGGCCCTTGAAAATTCTTCTTCGGAATACGCGCCTATTCCATGCACGGGATCAGGAGTGATATTAGAAGAATAGATGGTTCCAACAGGTAGCTTGAATTCCATGCCTCCCGAGAATTCCTGCCGGCCGTTAACGGTGTGACAGGCACTGCAATCAGAGGCTTCAGCAACATATTTACCCTGCTGGATCAGGGCGTCCGTGTCCTGTGCCTCAAGATCGGAAGCATATCCGCCAAAAAGTGCCAATGCCCCTAGAAACGCCATACGTGAAAATGTTCTGTACATCATGCCTGCACCATCGGACCGGGGTTTTTCAGATAGGTTGTCCGGATGTGATAGGCTGCCCAGTAGGCAAGCGCGGCAACCATGCCCGTTGGATTGTATCCCATTCCTTGGGGAAAGGCGCTTGCGCCGATCACGAAGACATTCGAAACGTCCCAGCTCTGCAGGTACCGGTTAACACAGCTTGTTTTCGGGTCCGTCCCCATGACGGCCCCTCCTCCCAGATGGGTTGTCTGATACCGGCGGGTATCGAAAATCTCATTATCCTTCAGCATAGCAAGCGAATACCGGATGGCCCCCATGGCCTTCATGATGGGTTCGATTTTACCCACCACATACTGGTTCATGCGGATGTCATTGTCCTTCCAGGTAAATGTCATCCGGAGCAAAGGCTGTCCGTAAGCATTCTTGTAGGTCGGATCGAGATCAAGATAGACATCCCGATACGCCATGTTACTCCCGTGTGCATCGATCGTCAGGGAATGGCGATAGGTGTTGACCATCGCCTCCTTGTAACCCTCACCCCAAGTCGGAGCGGTACCACCTGGACCACCAATGGCAGCCGCGATCGGCTTTACACCTGCTTGGTTAACCCATACCGGAGATCCTCCGACGAATCCCAACGGCCCATGATCGAAATTCATGCTGTTGAAATCGTCGATCGCCACACCAGCGCCACCAGCCCCTACGAAAAGACTGGTGTACTGCTTGGGAGAAAGCCACGCCCGCGAGGTTGTAATGGTCTGATAGACAAAATTGCGTCCGACCGTTCCCGTATTCTGCACCGGATCATAAGGCTGCCCAATGCCCGACAGCAGCATGAGATGGACATTGTGAAACTGGAAAGCACTGATGATGACCAGATCAGCGTCAATTTCGACCTGGCTGTTGGTCCGTATATCAAAATACGTCACACCAGTAGCTTTTTTCCCATCACTGTCCAGATTGACCTTCAGGACATTGGCCTGCGTAATCAACGTGAATTTCGGATCCTGCCTCAGGGCTGGTAAGATATTCACATTGGGCGACGCCTTGGAATACATGTAGCAATCATACCCGCTGCAATACCCACAGAAGTTACATGGCCCCATCTGCACCCCATAGGGGTTCGTATATTGAGCGGACGCATTGGCCGCTGGCAGCGCATAGGGATGATAGCCGACATTGGCAGCAGCCTTCCTGAACAGACTGGCGGAATAGACTTCCTTCATCGCCGGCAGTGGAAAGGCGCCAGAACGGTCAGGCGCGTAACGGTTTCCGTTCCCCACAATCTTACCATTGATCGTGTATGGTTCTCCTGACGTTCCGAATACCTTTTCTGCTTTATCGAAAAATGGCTCCAGTTCCTCGTAAGTCACACCATAATCCTGAAGATTCATTCCTTCAGGAATAAAACTCTTACCATACCGGGCAACGACATTGGTTCTTAGTGCCAGATCATCAGGAGCAACCCGGAAATGTACACCAGACCAGTGCAATCCGGCCCCGCCAACTCCTTCTCCGGGAAGAAACGCAGCCAGACGACGATAAGGTACCGCCTCCTGGTCTATCTTATTGCGGATCGTGACCGTGGAGCGGGACATATTCTGGAAAAGGCGATGACGGATTGCCCCGCGGAGTTCATCAATTGAACTGGGATAATCACCTTCCACCGCGGTTGTCCGCTCTTCGCCACGCTCCAGCATAACCACTGACAGACCAGCTTCCGTCAACTCTTTCGCTAGGATCGAGCCAGCCCAACCTGCGCCAATAACGACAGCATCAACTTTTTTCGCACACATTACTTGATAATCCTCAGGCCGTCTCACCGGATATCGAAACAGGTCCGAAAGGATACGCTGCCCCTTTCTGATCTACCCAGTCCATGAAATCTGCCCGCGCACCGGGGAAGCCGAGAAGCGTCCACCCTGCGAGCTTTTTATTTCCGCCATAAAGAGGATCGGCGAAAACACCCTCTAGCGTGTTCTGGCGCAGTTGCTCGAAAAAGAGATGTGCCGGCACGGCACCCAGCATCATCTTGCCCTGTTCGAACGCCTTTAGAAGATTGACCTGCGCAGGTACGTCCAGTTCGGCAAAACTCCGCCCCCCATGCCGAGCGGCGACATACGCATTCGCAGCGGCTATGGCCTGACGATACAGATCGCGCGGCGCAAGTGGTAACTGATAGCCGAGATTGGCAGGCGCCTCACGGAACGGCCCCGACATGTACCACAACTCACCATGCCCATACGGAGTGTCCATCTGCCGATCAATGAACTCAGGCGCCCCCAAAACCGTTGCATCAGGACCATGAGCATCAGCAGGAAAGATTCGTGCACAGGCCACTTTCAGGAAACGCCATTCTTCAGACCGGAAATAACGCGGTCTGTAAGACAGACTATCCTCTGCATTCAAAGTATCAGCCCAGGACTGATGTCCCTTGTACATCCAGAACGATGCTGAACCGAGTAGAGCGGCAGTGAAATTACGCCGCGATGGAGACAGTATGCTCATTTATTTTTCCATTCACAGGCAGTTCTGTTGAAGAAATGCAGGCAAAAGCTTGCGTCAGACACATTCCTGCCTCTTTCCAAGCAAGAATTATCTCATCATGCACTTGTAAAAAAATCGATCTCGCAGGCCATTCGCAAAGAACTACCTTTCCTCTTTGCGCCTCTAAAGAAGTATGAAATGCTTGGGCAACAGAAATCAGGTTTCTCGAACGGCCTGCTTTAAGATGATTACAATCTATTCCTATCGGTAAGGACAGTTGAACAGTATGAGCAGGCGGCAGAAAACAGTAACTCTCAACTCCGTTGCAGTTGAAGCAGGGGTCTCGCGAGCTACTGCGTCTCTGGTTCTGCGAGAAAGTCCGCTTGTCTCTTCCGAAACTCGCAGCCGCGTCCTCGCCGCCATGGACACACTTGGATATATCTATAACCGGGGCGCCGCCAATCTTCGCGGACGTAAAAGCGGGACGATCGGACTTGTCCTGTGCGATGTCGGCAATCCGTTCTACAGCAAGCTGATGCTCGGTATCGACGAAGTTATCGTTGACGCCAACGTCATTGCCGTTCTGGTCAACAGCGCCAACAATCCTGAAAGGCAATTCAGGCAGATCCGACAGTTGCGGGAACATGGTGTCGATGGCCTGATTATCTGTCCCGCGATCGGCACCCCCGATACCCTTCTGGAAGAAACGGAGAAACTCAATCTTCCCTGCGTACAGGTACTGCGTCATGTCTCGCCCATAAAAGGCGATTATGTTGGTCCCGATTACGCGGAGGGAACCTCTCTTGCGGTCAAACACCTCATTAAGCACGGAAGAAAAAAGATCGTCTTCCTGGGAGGAGAGCCTGTCCATTCCGCAGCCCGTGAACGGCTTGAAGGTTTCAGAAAAACACTCAAGCGGCACAATCTGGAACACGATCTGATCATTCAGACCAATATCCAGGACCTTGCGGATTATGGAAACCTTCCAGATCTTCTGGCATCCACCAACCCTCCGGATGCCGCCATCTGCTATAATGATATGATAGCTCAGTCTCTCATAGGCTATTTTCTGGCACACGGGAAAATGCCCGGTCGGGACTTTGCCATTATCGGAGCCGACAACATTCCGCAGGCGGCCACCTCTTTCCCACCTCTTACGACAATCGTAACGGACCCGGTCGGAGTGGGACGCAATGCCGCACGACTTCTTTTGGATCGCATCAACGCTCCCAGCATAACCTCCACCCGCATCCTTGTTTCCGGACAACTGATGATACGGCAGAGCTGTGGCGGACCGATTTCCTGAAAAATAAAGCATTCCTAACGAATCCTGCCTTATTTCTTCCGGCGTCTCGCACACAGACCTATAGGAAAACTTCAGGAGGTTTTCTCCCAAAGCGATTATCGGCCACGAAATCAACATAGCATCACTCCTATAGAACGATCTAAAAGAAAGATACATAGGATTTGAAGCCGAGCATTGCCGAATTTCTCAATCCTACCTGACCATTGGGATTCATATAATACTGGAAGTCCGGCCTAAAGGTGACGCCACGCATGACATATATGGAATAGTCGACTTCCAGAACTTCAGCATTAGTCTGCACACCCGTCGCATGATTAGGCATTCCAGAATATTTCCCTGCCTTGACCATTGCCAGCGTTGTGTCTCGCGTTCCCGGGGCGATACTTACATACGAAAATGCAACACCAAATGAATCTTGCGGCCGCCCAGGGATCAGACCCTGACTTATAAGAGCGCCGTATACTTCAAAATCACGCACTGCAGTATGTGGAGAGTTGTAGATATATCCTCCCATAAACGTCAGCCCGCTCGATTTCGGCCTGTGGGAATAGGCCATCAATTTTTGATCAAACATGAAATATGTCTGCCAGGAAGAATTTCGCATTAACTGCGTCCCACCATAAACATAATAGGATTGACCTATTGTGTTGTAATAATTATCCGGTCGGCGCACGTCATCATAAACAAATCCCAGCTTATAATGCCCCGGCAGGTCATGATGGGCACCAAAATGAGGCTCCCACTGTGCTTCTACAGGAATTTCATACCCAACAATATTTGCTCCATTGAGTTTGAATCCAGTTCTATGCTCGGCATCCATATAAATCCCATTTTCAGCGAAATAAACACCTGCCTGAATATAGAGATCTTTCCTCGGGCGCCCTTTCATACGAAAGGCCCAGGTCGAGGCGGGATAACTCCCATAATATGTACTGTCTGCTGCGGCTTTGGGGCGACCACAAAAGGAATTGTTCTGGAAGCTGCAGAATATGGGACTGGAAGCAAAATCAGACATCTGAGACATACGCCCTCCTGCAATAAGCAAACGGCCGCCAAGCAGACTCTCTTCACCATATAGAGAAACAAGATGAACAACGACATTTCCACCGCCGCCATAAATTTCAGAACTATGGGCAAGCCAGTCACCGAACATTCTGTTCGCAGTAGTACCGTATCTCCCTACAGTCGTCATATGCGTCACGAACCCTTTGACATTAGCCAGATGCTCCCAGTCGATTGTTAAATTTGCTGAATACTGCCCAGCATTACTAGAACCACGCCGGTAATTTGTGTAATGGGGCCCTCGTGTAGGAGCCTGCAACGCGCCTGCGTATTCATTGGTATTATCGACATGAAAACCAATTCCGTGTTTTCGAAGCCACGTTGTCATTCCAAAGGGATCCTGAAAAATCGATGGTGGCCCTTCAGTAATTGGAGACATTCCCGTTCCAGGTGGCGTAAGGGGTGGCGCGGGATAGGGTGTAAAAAATCCTGGCGGGATGTCCGCCTGAGGGGGGGCATTCTGTTGAACCGAGTTTAGTGGTGTCGAAGCATTCTGCTGAGGACCAAGGGTTTGGGTTTGGGTTTGGGTTGGGGTTGGGGTTGGGGTTGGGGGCACCCCTTTCGCAAAAAGATCCGAGTCAAAACAAAGAAAAGATGTCAATAAAATAGAATATAATAATATACACCTAAGATGTTTTCTTTTTTTACGACCTCCTCCTGAACATCTTTTTTGGACAAGATATTTTAACATTTCCGTTCCAATGAACATTCTCATTTTTAGACTCAGTACCAGTCCTTCTTAGATTGCGAATCATGGACTTAGTACTTCGGCTCGCTTTCAAGGAGCGGAATGCCACAGAAAATCTTCGCTTCCCAGACAACGCCGCATCACGAAATCCGTGAAGTTCCTTTTTAAAAAATTTAAAATGGAAAAAATATTTTTAGATCGGTTTAAAAAATGCTTTTTCCATCGCGCCAAAAAATCATGGTTTTCCATTGGGATAAGATAAAATGTCCCAATTTTGTGAGGAAAAATCCCCTGCCATATTTTGAATTTTAAAAGGCTATTATCGCAATATTTCACAATATAGTGAATTAGAGCGATCTAGTTGAGCTTTTGTTTCCCGTGGCAAATGCCCTTCAGACGTTACGCAATATGACCCGAAAGGTTAGCCACGTGCTGCGATTCAAGAATGTATCCGCAAAGACCAATCGTGGGCTTTTACGCAGAGTCGGCTGTGCAATGTTCCTCGGGACCATTTTCTTTCCCGGCTTGAGCCAGGCAGGGAATTCCTTTTCCGGGAACCTTTCGCTCAATCAGGCGCGCAATCTGGCACAAGTCGCTGAAAACCGAGCTGCATCTAACCATACCGCCATTGTCGTGACAGTGGTGGACGCATCCGGACAGATTCTTCTGACAGAACGCATGCCCGGGGCTCAGTTGGCCAGTCTTGAACTCTCAGAACGCAAAGCCATTAGCGCAATTTTCTACAAACGGCCCTCTTCCGCCTTCGAGACAGCTCTTGCAGGCGGAAAAATGGCAGTACTTGCCCTCCCCCACGCCATGCCGGCTGGCGGCGGTGTGCCCATCTTCCGTGATGGCCAACTTACAGGAGCCATAGGCGTAAGCGGCGGCAACAATACCCAGGACAGCGATGCAGCCAACACTGCTGTGAACGCCCTGAAATGGTGAACAGACCGGAAAAGGAACGTTCCGTGACAAGATTGCACACTGTTTCATTTTCACCCGGCGAAGGATTTACGATATGAGCAGAAACAGCCTCTCATCATCTGAATGCCCCGTCCCAAAAACTGCACTGAGCCGCCGATCTCTCTTGTTCGGCACCATCATCGGAAGTGTTTCGGTGGCTGTGGGTAATTCTTTGCTTGGCAGCGATTGCGCACAGGCAGCGACACCATTTGATACGGCTTTCCTGCAGATTTCCGAGGCTATTACAGGCCGTACCAATCTGGATCCAGTGATCAGCAGCCGGTTATGCGCGGCGATGCAGGCGACCTTTCCCGGTTATGATGAGACGATCCGCAAACTCTCTTCACTCGTGTCATCAGGTGGCCAGCCTCAGGACATTCTTGATCGCTCGGGTGATCTGAGAAAGGCTGTACTGGCGCTTAATGCTGCCTGGTACACCGGCTCCGTGGAGGACAAAACGAATGCCCCCATGGTCAGCTATTACAATGCCTTGATGTATCAACCCACAAAAGACGCTCTCCCGGTCCCGACTTATTGCTTCGCAAAGCCGGGGTGGTGGACTGAAGCGCCTCCTGCGCTCGACATTGCGCTTCACGCGCCTCTTCCCGCCACTCCGCCGGCTCCTGTTCCACAGGGCGTAGAAAGCAAGACACCTCCGCAAACGCCGCCGCTGAAAACCATCAAACCCGCCTCTCCCCCTTACATTCCTTCCCCACATCAGGAGCACTGACCGTGGCTAAACCAGAGTTTCTGTCTTCCGGTGATGTTTCTGCCGATGTCGTTGTCGTTGGTTCCGGCGTTGTAGGCGGCATGATTGCGAATGAACTGGCTACTGCCGGTCATTCCGTTGTCATTCTCGAAGCAGGTCTTCGCCTCAAACGCTCCCAGTACGTGGAAAACTGGCGAAACATGTCGTTTCACAACAGGCTCCACTCTGATTTCCAGGGTCTTTATCCGCAGTCCCCCCTGGCGCAGGCGCCCCTGTACTTTCCACCCAATGACTATGTCGGCCTCTCCGGCCCCAATGGCTCCGCTTTCAAGCAGGGTTATCTCCGGACCGTAGGAGGAACAACCTGGCATTGGGCAGCATCCTGCTGGCGGCATCTTCCAAGCGATTTCGAAATGAAATCGCGTTACGGCGTAGGTCGTGACTGGGCCATTTCCTACAATGACTTAGAGCCCTATTACTGCCGGGCAGAAGAGGAAATGGGAGTTTCCGGCCCCCACGACAAAAGCCTGCAATCTCCTCCTGAACGCAGCCGCCCCTATCCGCGGGATATGATTCCTTTCGGTTACGGTGATCGTCGCGTGGCAGAGATCGTCAATCCACACGGCTTTCATCTCGTTCCCATCCCACAGGGTCGGAGCATGGAACCGTTCGGCGATCGTCCCGCATGCTGCGGCAATAATAACTGCCAGCCCATCTGCCCGATCGGCGCCATGTACAACGGCATCCAGCACATCGACAAAGCAGAAGCTCACGGCGCCGTGACCATTGCCGAAGCGGTGGTCTATCGCATCGATACTGACGAAAACAACCGTGTAACGGCAGTTCACTGGTACGATGCCCACCGGCAATCCCATAAGGCTTCCGGGAAAACCTTCGTTCTGGCCTGCAACGGCATTGAAACCCCGCGCCTCCTGCTCCTTGCAGCCAACCACCGCAACCCGAACGGAATTGCCAATTCATCCGATCAGGTAGGCCGCAACATGATGGACCACTCGGGCGTCCACGCATCCTTCCTTGCCAATGAACCACTCTGGTTCGGACGTGGACCTGCACAGAGCAGCTGTATCGTTGGTCCCCGTGACGGGGATTTCCGGCGTGAATACTCAGCTAGCAAGATGATTCTCAACAACATCAGCCGCGTCGCTCCGGCCACAGAACAGGCACTGAAGCTGGGTCTCGTAGGCAAGGATCTGGATAACGAAATCCGACGCCGCGCTGCCTGTGGTGTCGATCTGTCCATCAGTCTCGAACCTCTGCCCGATCCCGACAACCGCCTTACCCTTAGCAAAACCCGTAAGGACCCGCTTGGACTGCCCTGCCCTGACATCCACTATGACGTAGGGGATTATGTGCGCAAAGGACTCGATGCGGTCAATACACAGGTCAAGACCATCGCCGGCCTGTTCGGCGGAACCGAGCTTCACATCACTACTGACTACAACGCCAACAATCATATCATGGGCGGCACCATCATGGGCCACGACCCGAAGAATTCCGTGGTGGATGGAAATTGCCGGACGCATGACCACCCTAATCTGTGGCTGCCTGGTGGCGGGGCCATGCCTTCGGCAAGCGTCGTTAACACCACGCTCAGCATGGCGGCTCTCGGCCTGAAGGCCGCTGACTCCATCAAGAATGCCTTTGCACGGGGGCTTGCATGATGCAAAAACCCCTTGGCCTTCTGGCTCGGCTCGCTTATCCGGCCCTCGCCGCCTCAGTCCTGTTCCCTGCCTTTGCAGCGAATGCCCAGAGCGTCAGCGCCGACACGATAGTGGCAGAACGTGGACATTACCTTGCGATCGCAGCCGACTGTGCGGCGTGTCACACGGCACCCGGTGGTGGAAAGGCATTTGCTGGAGGATATGGCATAGCGTCTCCACTTGGATCGATCTATTCCACCAATATCACGCCCTCAAAAGAACACGGCATCGGCAATTACACGGAGGAGGAATTCGCGCACGCTCTCAGGGAAGGGATAAGACGTGATGGTGCCCATCTTTACCCGGCGATGCCTTACACGTCCTATACCAAGCTGACCGATGAAGACGTCCATGCCCTGTACGTCTATTTCATGACGAGCGTGAAACCGGTCGAAAGCACCCCCCAGAAAACGGCTCTACCATTCCCATATAGCATCCGTGCCTCCATGGCCGTGTGGAACGTTCTTTTTTTGGACGATACGCGGTTCAAATCTGACCCTGCCAAATCCGCAGAAGTAAACCGGGGACACTACCTGTCCTATGCGCTGGCGCATTGCGATACCTGTCACACGCCAAGAAACGCAATGATGGCGGAAACCGGCAGCAGTCCTCTTGCAGGCGCGTCACTGTCCTCTTGGTACGCTCCCAATATTACCTCCGATCCACACAGCGGCATCGGAGACTGGAGCAATGAGGATCTTTTCCGTTATCTCAAGACAGGCGACGTTCCCGGCAAAGCTCAGGCCGGAGGCCCCATGGCGGAAGCGATCGAGCATAGCTTCCAGTACCTGAACGACAATGATCTTCGCGCCATTGTAGCCTATATCAAGCAGGTTCCAGCCATTTCAGACGCCAAAGACGCAGCACCTCGTGAAAGTTATGGAAAGACTTCCAATCGCGAGGCTGCATATCGCGGCCTTTCCGTCGGAAAAGTGAGCCATGGGGAGTATCTTTTTTCCGGTGAATGCGCAGCCTGTCACCGTCCCAGCGGACAAGGAAGCCCTGACGGATACTATCCGCAACTTTTCCATAACACGGCTGTTGGCGCTCCCATCGCAGACAATCTGATCACAACGATCCTCATGGGGGTTCGGCGCGAAGTCCATGGTCATACGACCTACATGCCAGGTTTCGGCCAAGGTTCTTATGTCGACTCTCTTTCCGATCAGGACATCGCCGACATCAGCAATTACGTTGAGCAAACCTTTGGCAATCCGAACGTCAAGGTCACGCCTGATGACGTGAAGCTCATCCGGTCTGGTGGTCCCAAACCCCTCATTGCCCAGCTCGGCGCGTTTACCGTCCCGGCGATGATCATAGCGGCCCTGATTATAGCCGCGGCAATCCTCTTCCTCATTCGACGTTCGCGCAGGACGCAAGCCTGAACCCACAAATTCCTCCTGTCTAACGCCCTTCAGGACGCACAAGAGATGAAAAAAAGCAGCCTTCTGGCATATGTTGCGGCTCTGGCCGTAGCTTCGCCTCTCCATGCCCAGACTGTCGTTTCGGCCAATGATGCCCATTCCATCCTGCGCAATGGCGTACAGGTCATTCCCAAGCCGACCGTTCCGGATTCTCTGTCAATTCTGGAAAAAACAAGCGACGGAATCTGGAAAGTCAAAACCAGCATTGACGTACCGACCAGCGTCATCGGACCGCCTACTGCCGTTGCGTTCAGCCCGGATAAAAAAACGGTTGTCGTTTCAGCCGCCTCTAAAGCTGACCTGAATACCAACAAAATTGTTCCCGACGACCAGATCACCGTGATCGACATCTCGGGCAGCACCCCGAAAGTCGTACAACAGGTATCCTCTGCGCCGGGTGCCACCACCTTGCGCTTCACGCCGGATGGTCAACACCTGCTGGTCGCCAATGGCAAATCCGGCGTGCTGACCTGGTTCAGATTCGCTCATCAGAGCCTGAGCAACCGGAAAGTCATTTCGCTTCCCGTCTCCGGGTTCCCTGGTGGCCTTGCAATCCTGCCCGATGGGAAACGGGCATTGGTCAGTCTCTGGCAGGCAGATAGAGTTTACACACTCCACATTCATGGAGATGACATTTCCGTTGACCCTACTCCCCTGCCCATCAAACCCGGACCGTGGAATATCCATCTCAGTAAAGATGGTCATTATGCCGTCATGGGAATGCTCGGTCACGGCGAAGGTCTGCCCGGAGCACTTTCCGTTCTGGATGTGAGTGCAGATCCGGTGAAGGAAATACAGAGGGTACCCGTGCCGAACGCACCGGAAGGGCTCGATTTTTCGCCAGATGGCCAGTATGTCGCCGTCGTCTCACAAAACGGATCTGCTCTTGCTCCATCCTCTCCACGCTATCATGACCGCGGAATCGTCACGGTGTTCTCATTCCGGGACGGACACCTGAACCAGCTGGCACAGGTACCGGGTACATTATGGCCTCAGGGGCTGGCATTTTCTCCTGACGGCAAAAACATTCTCGTACAGGGCGTCATGGATCGCAGTCTCCTGACACTGGGATGGAACGGAACTCGGCTCAGCACAATCGGCGCATCTCCACTCCCGGGTGGCGGGGCTGATCTGGAAAGGACTCCATCCTGGTAATTCCCACCAGGACATTTTGGTTGGGTGCTCCCTTTTTGCTGCTCTTCGCGCGGAGCAGAGAGGCCTGTCCTCCCTCACTTTCAGGGCCAGCGCATAGTCCCTGATTGTTTGGGCAAACCACGCATCCGTAAAAGACTGGTGGCAAGGCAGGCAGCGCATTTTTCAACTCGAAACAAGCAGACTGCAAGAAACCTGCGACAAAACTGGAAGAAAATCCCGGAGGCTCAAAGGCCTTCGGAAATCATGGCAAACAGAACTGCAAGGCACGTTACCCAGAGCTCTGCGAGGTTATGCTCCCGCGCGTTTGCGAAGCAGCCGCTCCAGTAGGCCTACCCCTTGCATGAAGTCATCCATTTCCATGCTTTCATCCGGATTATGGCTCCCATTGGCATTCCGCACAAACAGCATTTCCGTCGGAACACCCTGACCTGCGAATACCGCCGCATCGTGCCCTGCACCGCTTGGCATCAAGAGGACAGGAAGCCCCATCTTTGCCGCCAATACCTGCGTCTGGGCCTGAAGAGTTTCATCCATGACGGCGGGAGTACTGCAGGTCCGTGGCCCCAGATCCACCCGAACATGATAGTCCGCCTCCACGCGCCGCGCCTGTGCGATGACAAGCGCATTCATGCGTTCCAGCAAGCTTTCGTCCCGGGAACGGATATCGATCACAAGTTCCAGCCACCCCGGAACCGCAGCGAAATTGGCCTGAGCCGGATCGGTCTGGCAGACGCCGAATGTGAGGGTCATTTCTTCACCGGCGGCTTCTATTTTTTGCCAGCCATCATGCAGCGCCATCATCATGCTTGCCCCCGCCATGACAGCATCGGAGCGGAAACGACGTGGCGTCGCACCGGAATGAGCGTACTGTCCGTGGATAACGGCCGAACGATAACGCGTACTGCCACAGATACCCGTTACGATCCCGACCGGAATACCCGCTTCCAGAAGAACAGGCCCCTGTTCAATGTGAAGCTCGACGAAACTGTCTATTTTTGCTGGATCCAGAACTGAAGCCCGGCCACACAGATTGGGTTCTGCTCCACATGCCAACATATGCTGGCGCAGACTAACACCGTCATCACTCCGCGGCGTATCGAGCGTAGAAGAATCAAGCTGCCCGAACGCCGTACGGCTTCCCAGATAAGAAAGAGGGAACCAGACACTTTCTTCAGCCCGTGTCACGATCAGCGTCGTATCCCGCTCCGGGTGAAAGCCGGCTTTCACCCAGGCACATAGAACCAGTAACCCGGCCACCGCCCCGGCGGCGCCGTCGAAATTTCCTCCACAGGGAACAGTATCAACATGCGATCCCGTCATGACGACAGGCAGGGCCCGGTTACGTCCCGGTAGCGTGAGGAAAAGATTGGAAGCCCAGTCCTGGCGGATCTCAAGACCGTACTCGCGGGCCGTATCCATAAACAGGGCATGCGCAAGATTTTCCTCCTGCCCGTAGGAGGGACGGGTCATGCCACGGCCGTCAAAGCCGATGTCATGCAGACGACCAAAAAGATGCTCCCCAAGGCCGATATCAGGTACGGGGATGGAAATGGCATCCGTCTCATTTACAGCAGAGCTGGGCATGGGTGATCCTTTGTCTGTCCTGGTCGAAAACATGCCTTACTGCCTAGCAAAAAGCTGCTCCATGTTGGCAAACGCCTTGAACTCCAGGGCATTGCCGGCCGGATCAGAAAAGAACATCGTCGCCTGCTCGCCCGGCAGCCCCACGAAGCGGATATGAGGTTCCACTCCGAATGTGACATCATGATTACGGACGCGCTCCGCCAGGGCTTTCCAATCATCCATATCGAGGACGACGCCAAAATGGGGGATGGGTACATTATGCCCATCAACAGCGCCTGCCCCGCTCCCAGAAGAACGGCATGCGTCCGGAATCAGATGCGTGACGATCTGATGGCCGTAGAGATCAAAGTCGATCCAGGACTCCGTACTACGTCCCTCGGCGCAACCAAGAACGGTGCCATAAAAAATCCGTGCCGCATCGAGATCATCGACCGGAAAAGCAAGATGAAACGGGTTGACCATGACTGCACCGTGACTTTGGAAAAATCTGTTCCTATCATGTCCGCCTCCGAAACAGTCATATGATTATATAGCTCCAGACAATAGCAATTCTTATGTCTGGAGCCCCACCTATACGGCGATTGGCAGATCCCGTACTACGATCAGAGCTGGATCTTGACCTGTCATGCAGGTCTTTCGAGAATGGAAAGACACGCTCAGTTGGACACGCGTTTTCTGGAAAGCTTTATCGCCATTGTGGAACGGGGTTCCATTGCTGATGCCGCCCGTCAGCTTGGCCTGACGCCTACTGCCGTGGCGCAACGCGTCAAAGCGCTCGAAGAGCAGATTCGGCAGCCACTTCTGGTCCGGGCCGGACGTACAGTCACTCCCACCACCGCAGGTCTGGCCATCATCGAAAAAAGTCGTGTGCTCATCAAGGGCATCGAGGAAATCAAGGCTATTGCTTCACGGAACGAATTTGCGGGAGAGTTGCGGATTGGCGCAATCTCTACCGTACTGACCGGCATCCTGCCGTTCGTGCTGCGTAAATTCTTTCAGGACTATCCGCAGATCGACCTGCATGTCACACCCGGGCAATCCATCAAACTTTACCATAGCGTCATGGAAGGACAGCTTGATGGCGCCCTGATCGTAGAGCCTCCCTTTTCCATTCCCAAGACATGCGAATGGAAAAGACTTCTCTCGGAACCACTAATTCTTCTCGTTCCTGAAAGCTGTCTCGAGACAGATCCCCTGAAAATCCTCAAGGAAAACATCTTTCTGCGTTACGACCGCAAACAATGGGGCGGCCGCATCGCAGATGCCTTCCTTAAAGAGAACCGGATTTTTCCCCGAGAGCAGCTCGAACTGGATTCACTGGAAGCGATTGCCCTGATGGTCAGTCAGGAAATCGGGGTCTCGCTTCTGCCTGACTGGCAGCCCCCTTGGCCCGAAGGCCTGAAAATCCGAAAGATCCCGGCGTCTCCAATACCTCCCAAACGTCATATCGGCTTTCTCTGCCTGCGGGCTTCTCCACATTTCCGGTTGCTCCGAAACATGCAGAATACTTTGGGCAACCGGAACCAATGAGAGATACTGCCCTGCGAGCCGGTCGGCCTTCCATACAATATTCCGGATAAACAATTTCACATCAGCAATGTGCATGCAATCTGAGACTGGATATATTATCAATCTTCCATAATCATGCTTTCAAAAAACGCATTCCTTCAAAACCACTACTTTTCCGGACTGTTCTGATGAAAATCTGCCTGACGGGTGACAGTATTCTCTTTCGGCAACTCAACAGCCGGACTGATCCCAGAATTTCTCCGCTTTTCGACATAATCCGTGCCTGCGACATCTCGTTCACCAATCTCGAACTGGTTCCGAACGATTTTGTCGGCGATCCGGCATTGGACATGGGCGGAACCCATTTCGGAGCATCCTCCTGGGTTCTGGACGAACTGAGCGAAGCTGGCTTTGACCTTTTTGCCGCAGCCACCAATCATTCGCTGGATTACAGCATCTCAGGTCTGCGCAAGACGCTGGATGCGCTGAACAGCCGCAAGCTGCGTTACGCCGGTATTGGCACTCATCTGGAGGATGCCCGCCGCCCGACCTACTTCACGCATCCTACCGGTACAGTGGCCATGATCTCCTGTACATCCACCTTCGCAAGAGGACAGGAAGCGGCGATGCAAACCCCGGTAATGCAGGGGCGTCCCGGTATCAATCCGCTGCGCTACAGCACCATGCACCATGTTTCCGCAGAAGAAATGGCCGCATTGCAAAACATTTACCGGAAACTTGGATTGCAGCGGGTCAAGGACGACAAGATCCAGCTGGGTTTTGCCTTCCCTGCTCCCGAAGGTGTCCTCGCCTTTGAAAACCTGAACTTTCGGACAGGTGATGAAACGAAGGTCACCACCACTCCGAACGCAACGGACGTCCAGGCCATAAGCCGCTGGATCGCCGAAGCGCGCATGGTTTCCGATACCGTAATCCTAAGCATTCATGCCCATGAAAGCGGCTACAACGACGACGGTCAGTTGGATGTCGAAATTCCGGCCGATTTCCTCGTCACCGCTGCCCGCCAGGCCATTGATGCGGGTGCGGATATTGTCGCCTGTCACGGCCCACATCTTTTACGCGGCATGGAGATCCATAACGGCAAACCCATCTTCTACAGTCTGGGCAACTTTATCGGGCAGAATGAACTCGTGGAGCGTCTTCCTGTGGAGTCCTATATGGCGAACCGCGTCAGTCCGGACCTGACACCTCATCAGCTCTACAAGGCCCGCAGCAACAACGACGCCAAGGGCTTTCCGGCCGAAACACGCTTCTGGGAAACGATCATGCCGACCGGTGTCTACAAGAACGGAAAGCTCGAAAGCCTGAAAATTCATCCGATCACTCTCGGCCTCAGCCCGGCTGCATATGTCCGCGGGGTTCCCTCTCTGGCGCGGGGAGAAGAAGGACGACAGATCCTGAAGAAATTTGCAGCCCTATCAGCGCCTTTTGGCACAATGTTCAGAATGGATGGCTCCGGCGACGCTCCTGTTCTTCTGTGGAAGGCGGAATCCTGAGCATACCTCAGGATATCAAGGACCGGGGCGGCGCATGGTCCCGGGAGGCCTCATTCAGATAACGGAGCAGTTCGTCCCGCCCTTCCACCATACGATCGCGCAGCGTCATGACGCCAACTTCCCGTGCAATCCGGTGCTCTCCCAGAGAAAGAACACGAATATTCGGAACGACGCTGACCGCAAAGATATAAGGAACGATCGAACAACCCATATTATTGGCGACCATCTGCAGGATCGTATGAAGCTCCTCCGTTTCGATGACCTGATGCGGAGAAATGCCCTGCGCTTTCAGAAAACGGTCGAGCGTGCGCCCACCAAAAGAACGGCTATCATAGCGGATGAAGGGTTGCGTCTCCAGGACCGCACGCCAGTCCTCGTTTTCCATCTGGGCCGGTACGACCATGACATAATCCTGCCTGACGATGGGATGCCACTGCATGTATGACATCAGACCAAAAGGTGGGCGGACGATCAGGGCAGCGTCCAGTTCACCCGCATCCAGCCGATCCAGAAGTCCCATCGAAAGCCCGGGAACAATCCGTACTTTCAGATCCGGGAGTTCGAGATGCAGCCTCGCAATGGCGGGAGTCAGCAGGCTGGTCTGAGCCGTTGAAATCGCTCCGATCCGCAGGAGCGTATTATCTGGCCTGATACGCGATATCCCCCGAAGCGCTTCAAAGGAGGCAAGAACATCCTCGACCTGGCACAGAATGCTGCTTCCTGCGGCCGTCAGCGTTACGGACCTTCCCGTGCGTTCAAAGAGATCATAGCCAAGCTCTTCCTCCAACCGTCGGATCTGGGCGCTGATTGCCGACTGAGTCAGACCGACAGCCCTGGCCGTTGCGGCAAAACTTTCCATCTGAGCTGCGATGACAAATGTTCTGAGTTCAGTAATCATGATTCAACAGACACAAAAATTTTTTCTCGACATGACTGTCTGACATTTTTTTTGCCATTCAAGGAAACCGTTCCTGACATTCCAGAGCAGCAAAGAATTTTGCAGCATCAGGACAGCGATTCTCCGCAGGAATCCCCAAAACCATGGATTCCATTTCCTGACAGGAACATTTTAGTTGCTGTTTCGTTATATGTATGATTTGCTCATGAAAAGCATATAATACCAGCTGCCCTGCCGCTTTCGGCAGGAAAAAGGGATGCCCATGAGCAAGTGTTTCGGACCCAAGGCTTTCCTGATGTGCGGTGCGACTTTCAGTACGCTCGTATCGTTCTACCCACCAGTGTTGGGTTCGACCGCCCGGGCAAAAACGCCGACACATTCCACCACGAAGATTCGCAGGCATACCGTGACGCCCCCGGCAAAAGTCACGGCAACGGGCACGTCCCGTGCCGCCCGCCGGACGTCAATCGTCTCGAAAGCCGCGCCGGAAGAAATGCGCGTCACAGGCACGGCATCCACCGGACAGTCCGTGATGAATACATCGACGCCAGTGCATAGCACCACACAGGTCACGGTCGTTTCCGGCAGCCAGCTTCTGGCGACCGGCCAGACAAATGTCATGCAGGCACTTGCACAGGCTTCCGCGGCCATTACGTCCCCGCCGCAGTCTGGCGTAGGCAATAGCGGCTTTATCCAGACCATGCAGCTTCGCGGACAATCAGCCGATGATACGCTGATCCTTGTCAACGGACATCGCCGTCATATCGGTGCGAACTTCAACGCCAATGCAGGTCCGAACTGGGGCACCGAGCCAACGGACATTTCGCTTATCCCGATTTCGGCTATTGACCATATCGAAGTCATCACGGAAGGTGCATCGGCTCTTTATGGTCAGGATGCGCTGGCCGGCGCTGTGAATATCGTTCTCAAACAGAAAACTCACGGTGGCTCGGTCAATTTCCAGAATAGCGGTTTCTATGCCGGTGACGGCCAAGCACTGAATGGCTATGCCGACTACGCAACAGCTCTTGGCAAAAGCGGCGGCTATCTCGATCTGGCGGCACAGGTCACCCACCAGTTGCCAACCAATCGCAGCGGTCTCTTTGTAGGACAGCTCTACCCGGTCGGAGATTCCAGAAACGAGACAGCAAATCGCGATGTGCAGCGCGGTCTGGGCATTCCGAAATCCACTCTGGAAACCCTGAGCGAGAACATGTCGGTCCCGGTAGGAGAAGGTCTCAATCTCTACAGCACATCGACATTCAGCCATCGTAAGGCGCATGTGGCCGAAACCTATCGGAGTGCCGGAAACAGCCTGACCGATATCAATCTGTGGCCTAACGGTGCGCAGCCCTATATCGGCATGGACCAGTACGACTTTGAAACAGACAACGGCATTAAGGCTCATAAATTCGGTTTTGCCTGGGACGCCTATGTCAATTATGGCCGTGATGATCAGGCATATTCAACCCTTGACAGCAATAACATTACCCTTGGGGATGCCAGCCCGCGCGATTTCTACGACGGCAAGACCATAACCTCTGAACTTTCAACCGGTTTGCGAGGCTCCCGTTTCTTCCATACATCGTGGCTTCCCAAACCGATCGCCCTGCGCTTTGGCGGTGAATACCGGCGGGACACCTTCCAGATGACTGGAGGAGAAGAGGACTCATGGATCGGACTGGGCGCAACAGATCATGCGGGCAACGTACCACTCGCCGTAACGAACCGTGGCCGTGATATTTATGACGGAAACGTCAATCTGGATTTCTACGTTACGAAAAAATGGGAATGGACCTTAGGTGGTCGTGCCACGAGCTACAGCCACCTTGCCACCGTCACAACGGGATCGATCGGAACGCGATACAATTTCAACAAGCACTGGGCGATCCGCGCCAGCATCAATACTGGTTACCGCCCGCCAACCCTTGGCCAGACCTATTATTTCTATAACGCGCCCTTCGCCAACTATGCCGTGGATCAGCTTCCCAACAGCAGTAATGCCGCAAAGGCGCTCGGTGCCGGCCATATCAAGGGCGAATATTCCCGCAACTACAGCATCGGTATCGATGCCACCCCGGTCAAGAACTGGAATGTTACCGCCAATCTCTATTACATCGCTATCAATGACCGTCTGGCCAGCACCACGACGCTTGGCGGCTCAGGCGTGGCTGACATTCTCGCCGCCTCAGGCCTGAACAACGTCACCTACGCATCGTATTACACGAATCCCATCAACACCCAGACCTATGGCGGCGACGTCGATACTAATTACACGCTGCACACCAAACGCGCGGGCACCTTCCGCTTCGACTTCACATTCAACTATTCTGACAACGAGATCCGCAGCCGCAACAAAACGCCGTCCGTGCTGGCCAATATGGGCCTGTCCACGTTCAACACCTATGCCGAAGAGATGCTTCTGCACTCTGCACCCAAGAACCGCGAAAATCTCTCGGTCAACTGGAATTACGGCAAATGGAACGTCATGGTACAGGAGCAACGCTACGGTTCCATCATCTTCCTCGCCAGCCCCACGGCAGCACCGATGGAACAGCGCCCGGCGTTCCTGACCAACATGTCCGTCAGCTACAAGATCCTACCAAGGTGGAGTGTGACGGTGGGAGCAAACAACCTTGGCAACAAATACCCGACCCGTGTCCCCAAGGCGACTGCCGCGCCGCTCTTCAATGAATACAAGTACGCCTATTACTCACCTTACGGTTTCAACGGCGGCATGTATTATATCCAGACAGGGTTGACCTTCTAAGACTTACCGGAAAAAGGCGCAGTTTCTTGCAGACAGTTTCCCAGACGGTTCCAGAAGATCGCCGGCCTTTCCGGTTCGTTATTTATGCCCTGACCATCGCCATGTGCGTGATCTGTTACGGAGACCGGGCTGCCCTGTCCGTGGGCATGCCCCAGATCGCACGCGAATTTGCCCTCACACCCGGGGAAACGGGCTGGGTCCTGTCCAGCTTCCTCTGGTCCTATTTCATTCTCAACCTTCCCGGCGCGATCCTTCTGGACCGCTTCGGGGTCCGTATCATCGGTGCGGCAGCGGTCGCGCTGTGGTCGATCGCCATGATCCTCGGCAGTCTGACCGCCACCGTCCCTGCCTTCATCGCCACCCGCATTCTTCTGGGCGTCGGCGAAGCACCTACCTTTGCTCTGGGCAACAAGGTTGTCCGGGCCTGGGCGCCCCTCCATGAACGGGGCCTCATGATGACTGCGTTCATCTGTGGCATTCCCATCGGACTGGCCTGTGGCGCCGCATCCGGCGGATGGCTCATCGCCCATTACGGCTGGCGTGCCGCGTTTTCACTCCTTGGCGCCCTGGGGCTGGGCTGGTCTGTGATCTGGCTTCTGATCCATCCCCGACCGATCCGCGGCACGACCACAACACCGTTCGCTCTGATCTCAGTGCCAACCCTGTTCCGCTCTCCGGCTTTCTGGGGCGTCGTGATTGCGCAGTGCTGCGCAAACTATGCCAACTTCCTGCTGATGTCCTGGCTGCCGATCATCATGCGCCAGACGCTGCATCTGAGTCTCGAACAGTCCGGAGCTTACACGGCATACTGTTATGTTGGTGCCGCCGTTCTCTCGATCACGGCAGGACGGATTGGCGAAACGCTTGTCCGTCGGTCGGATCTGGCGCGCGGCGCGCGGCGCAAGGTCGTATGCCTCTATCTCGTGCTGGCATCGATGATGGGCTTCCTTCCCCTCTGCAGCACGACAGGCACCGTCATTCCGCTTCTCGCCGTCTCCATGGCTTTCATGGCGGGTGGAACGGGTGCAAACATGGCCCTGCTGGCTGACCTGCTGGTGGAAGATGAGATCCTCGGCTCCGTCACCGGCCTGACACTGACCTTCTCCAACGGGCTCGGCATCCTGGCTCCCGTCATGACAGGCTATCTTCTGGAAGCCACCGGCAATTTCCATGGCGTCTTCTACATTACGGGCGTCATCATCCTGTGCGGCGCCCTTGCCGCCGCCCTCCTCCCACGACGTCCATTCCATGGCCGTCCCCAGCTGGATCACGCCACATGACACGCATTCACATGGCAGGCGCAGGCGGCCTTCTTCTGGATGCTGCCGATGGCCCGTTCAACAACACGACACAACGCCGCATCTGGGCCACCAGCCGCGAACTGAACACGCGACAGGACGTCGTCCAGACCATTCCGGGCGTGAACAACCTTCTTGTTATGTTCGATGCCGCCGAAACCGACCCGTCCGACATGGAAATTCTTCTTCGGGATATCTGGACCCGGGCCTCTGCCGAAAAGGTTCCCTCCCGCGAAATCGAGGTTCCCGTTGTCTATGGAGGTATCTTCGGCGAAGATCTTGCCACTGTAGCGCGGTTCGCGGGGCTGAGCGAGGAAGAAACCATTGCTGCCCATATGGCCGGCCGCTACAGCGTGGCCGCCATCGGCGCCATGGCGGGCTTTGTCTATCTGACCGGCCTTGATCCGCGACTGGCCATTCCCCGCCGGGATTCTCCGCGCCTGCGCGTAGAGGAAGGCGCCGTGGTCATCGGCGGCGGCCATGCCGGAATGATGCCCTGCACCTCACCGTCAGGCTGGCACATTCTTGGCCGGACGGATCTCTGCCTCTTTGACGCCTTCCGTCCCGAACCCGGCCTCCTGCGGCTGGGCGACACCATCCGCTTCGTGAGAGCCGCATGATCGAAATCCTGACGGGATCTTCCCTCAACACGATCCAGGACTTCGGTCGCCGCCATGCAATGGCCATGGGCGTGGCGCAGGGCGGTGCCATGGACCGTCTGGCGCTCAGCCACGGCAATCTGCTTCTCGATAACCCGGTAGATGCTGCCGGGATCGAGATCGTGTTCTTTCCTTTCCGTATCCGCTTCCACGCCGAAACCTCCTTCGCCGTCACCGGAGCCGCCTGCCCTGTCACGCTGGATACCCTGAAACTCCCTCGAGACTGGGCCATTACCGCCCAGCCCGGGCAGACACTGACCATACGGGCTCCGGAACAGGGAGCCCGGTGCTATCTGACAGTCCGGGGTGGTCTGGATGTGCCCTCAGTACTGGGCGCCCGTTCGACTGACCTGAAAGGTGGCTTCGGCGGCCTTGCGGGACGGGCACTCCAGAAAGGTGACCGTCTTGCCTGCATGCCCGCCGGTACGCTCCGCCTGCCCGCCGCAGGATACGGCCTCTCCCACCCATGTCCGCTACCTTCCGCAGACGGCACATATATCCGCGTTCTGCCCGCTGCCGAGCATGACGTTTTTACACCCGAAAGCCTGCAGACCTTCCAGACGGCATCCTGGACCCTCACGCCCAGCGCCAACCGGATGGGCTATCGACTGGAAGGCCGGGACAGGCTGGAACTGACACGCTCGCTCAGCCTGTTTTCCCACGGCATCCTGCCCGGAACCGTTCAGGTTCCACCTGCGGGACAGCCGATCATCCAGATGATGGATGCCAATACCTGCGGTGGTTATCCCAAGATCGCCACCGTCATCGAACCGGATCTGCGCCTGCTGTCCCAGACAGCCATCGGCGCTTCGGTCCATTTTCAGGAAATCACGCGCGATGAAGCGGTTCAGGCCATCCGTCAGGAAGCCGCGAACCTGCGCGTGCTCGCTGCGGAGATTTCCAGACTTCGCACACAGCTCGTTTTCTGAAGCCTCATCCTGTTTTCATGTCCGGGAGTTCCCACACCATGACCGCCAAGACAATCGATCTGAACGCCGATCTGGGCGAGAGCTTCGGCCACTACACGATGGGAAATGACAGCGCGATGCTGGACATCGTGACCTCTGCCAACGTCGCCTGCGGTTTCCATGGGGGTGATCCGGAAGTCATGGCCGAGACGTTCAGGATCGCCCGGGAAAAAGGGGTCTCCGTCGGCTCACACCCCGGCTTTCCGGATCTGTGGGGCTTCGGACGCCGTGTCATGCCCTTCACCCCGGCGCAGATCGAACGGATCGTGGCCTACCAGATGGGCGCGGCCCAGGCGCTCGCCACCTATTCGGGCCATCGCATGACCTATATGAAAACCCATGGCGCCTTGGGCAACCTTACCGAACGCGATCCTGCCGTCGCCGAAGCCATCGTGAATGCGGTCAAGGCCGTGGACCCGAACCTCCCCATCATGGCCATCGCCCTGAGCCATCTTGAGCGCATCGGCCGCGAGCGGGGTTTGACCGTATTCTCGGAAATCTTCGCAGACCGTGCCTATACGGAAGACGGACATCTCGTATCCCGCAAGGAGCCGGGCGCTGTTCTGCATGATGCGGATTTCGCAGCCGCACGCGCCGTCCGGATGGTGCAGGCCGGAGCCATTGAAACCACCTCCGGAAAGATGCTGTCCACACGCATCGATACGATCTGCGTGCATGGTGACAATGCGGAATCCGTCGAGGTCGCACGCAAGGTCCGCTCGGGCTTCGAAACCGCCGGCATTGCCGTACGTGCCCTGACCTGAAGCAGACCGGAAGGCTGACCGCTCCATGATCCCCGATCTCAAGATCCTTGATGCCCTGATGTCCCGGATGAAGGCGCTGGGCATCACAGAACTCGACTACTCGCGTGACGGCGAACATATCCGGCTGGTACGCGGTGGGCAGGAAACCAGTCCGCAGGTGCCCACCAACCAGCCAGCGATTCCTTCGCTTTCATTCGGCGAAACAGCGACGGCTCCAGCTACAACCACTATAGAAGCCCCGATGCACGGCCAGTTCTATGCCTCGCCAGCCCCCGATGCGCCGCCTTTCGTCAAACCCGGTGACATCGTGGCAGAAGGACAGCCGCTCTACATCCTCGAGGTCATGAAGACGCTCTCGCGCATCGAAGCTGAATTCCCATGCCGGATCGTCGCCGTACTGGCCACCAATGCCGAAGCCGTGACGCCCGGGACGCCCCTTTTCACCGTGGAGCCACTCGATGCGTGAACCCTGCCGTGTCCTGATCGCCAATCGCGGCGAAATCGCCCTGCGCATCACGCGGGCCTGCCGTCTGCTCGGGCTGCACAGCATCGGCGTCCATTCCGAAGCAGATACCAGCCTCGCGCATCTGCGCCTCGTTGACGAAACCATCTGCATCGGCCCGGCGGCCGCTTCTCACAGCTATCTGGACGCTGCCCGCGTCCTGCGCGCCGCCGAACTGACGGACGCCGACATCATCCATCCTGGCTATGGCTTCCTGTCGGAAAACGCCGATTTTGCCGAAACCGTGGAACAGTCCGGCCGCATCCTCGCAGGACCGACGGCCGCCATCATGCGCCTGATGGGCGACAAGATCAGCGCCAAGCAGCAGATGCACCGTTCAGGCGTCCCATGCCTTCCGGGCACGGAAGACGCGCTGCCCATGGATCTCTCCGAGGCACAGGCCATCTGCGACGCCATCGGCTATCCCCTGATCGTCAAGGCGGCAGGTGGAGGTGGCGGGCGCGGCATGCGCGTGGTCATGACAGCGGATGAACTGCGCGAAGCGATTGAAACGGCACGGGAAGAAGCAGACCGCGCCTTCGGCAATCCGGCAGTCTATGCCGAACGCTTCCTTCAGCACCCCCGCCATATCGAGATCCAGGTCCTGGCTGACCGGCAGGGCAATGCCGTCTGGCTCGGCGCACGGGACTGCTCCATCCAGCGCCGCCATCAGAAGCTGATCGAGGAAGCCCCAGCCATTGGCATCGATCCACAGGCTATCGCCGAACTGGGCGAACGCTGCGCCCGTGCCTGCACACTGATGGGTTATACGGGTGCGGGTACCTTCGAATTCCTGTACGAGGATGGCGCGTTCTCTTTCATTGAAATGAACACGCGCCTTCAGGTCGAACATCCGGTCACGGAAATGACAACCGGCATCGACATCGTCCGCAAACAGCTCCTCATCGCGATGGGACAACCCCTCTCCTTTACACAGGCCGACATCCGCACTGAAGGCCATGCCATTGAATGCCGCATCAACGCCGAAGACCCGGAGAGCTTCCGTCCCGCTCCCGGGAAAGTCCTGGAATGGCGCGCGCCCGGTGGCCCAGGGGTGCGCATCGATACTCATCTCTATGACGGTTATGTCGTACCCCCAAACTACGACTCCCTGATCGCCAAGCTGATTGTCCATGGCACGGACCGTCCGGATGCGCTGAACCGCATGCACGCCGCGCTCTCCGAAATGCAGATCACCGGCATCGCCACCACCATTCCCCTGCATCTGCGCCTGATGAATGAGCCCGGAGTCCGCGAAGGCAGCGTCAGCGTGCATTATCTCGAAGCCCTCATGCGAAAGTCCGCTTCATGACTTTTCTTGAAGATCTTCTGAACGACCTTCCGAAGCTGGTGGACACGATGAGGCATCACGATGTCCATCATTTTTCCTGGAAAAACGAGACGGGTGCGTTCGCCCTGACAGTGGCTGCAAATCCGTGCCAGGTACCACAGGAACGGCCTGTCGCCCTGCCCCCGAAAGTTGAGGATCTTGCTGTACTCAGTCCCGAAATGGGCATTTTCCGTCCGAATGGCCTGAGCGACGGCCAAGTCGTCCGCACCGGTGATATCGTGGGATTTGTGGAAACGAATGCACTCCGCCTTCCTGCCACAGCTCCGGCGGACGGCAGGCTCGGCGAGGCGCTGGTCGAGAACGGCGCTCCCGTAGGCTATCACGATATTCTTTTCCGGATTCATCCGGATGGCTGATACGATGCTGTCAGAGGGATGCGGCCGAGCGGGACGCCTGTTCGTAAAAGCCCGTCAGGACACGCAGCGCCTTGGCAACTTCGGCAATCGTGACGTCACCGACTTCCCGGTTCTGGGGAATATGCTCGAGCAGGCAGATCCGGCGCAGGCGGGCATATTCCATGCAGGCCTCACGACCCTTCTGCGTGGTGCTGACGAACACTTCCTTACCACGACGCTGACGCTGGATCAGCCCGTGCTCATCGAGCTTCTTCATCGCATAGTTCAGATAATGCCGTTCGGACAGGTTCAGGGTGAACATCAGATCCGAAATGCTTTTTTCCCGGTTCCGGTGATTGACACTGTGAAGGATCAGCGTGTCGAGCGCCGAAAGATCCGGCTGTCCCGCCGCCGCCATGCCACGCGACATCCAGCGGTGAAACGCATGGTTCACAACGGTCAGGGCAAATTCAAATTCGCTCAGATCCTCATTTCCCGGGATCGCCAGATGAGACGAGGACACGATAAAGGCCCGTTCCATATCTGCAACATCGGGTGTCGCCGGTGACCGGCTCTCGCCTTTCGTGTCCTTCATGATCCTTCTCACTCCCTTTCAGCCCGCATTCTTCCGAAGCGCTTCACGATACTCTAACCCGATACGGAAAACATAGGCATGGTTGATCGTACACAAATCCGTCTGGCCGCTGATATCGGTGGCACATTTACAGACGTGGTTCTGCAGACGCCCAAGGAGCGCCTGACGCGCAAGGTTCTCACGACGCCCGGCGCACCGGAACAGGGTGTCATGGATGGCATCGGGCTCGTGATCCAAGATGCCGGCCTTCAGTTTCCTGACGTAACGGTATTCGTGCATGGCACGACACTTGCGACCAATGCGATCATCGAACGCAGAGGTGCCCGTACGGCCCTCATCGGCACGCAGGGCTTCCGGGACGTTCTGGAAATTGGTACCGAAAGCCGGTTCAACCAGTACGACCTGATGTTGCAGAAGCCCAGTCCGCTTGTTTCCCGTGACCTTCGCTTCACCGTTCCCGAACGCATGGATGCCCGGGGCACCATTCAGCTCTCGCTTAATGAAGAAGCCGTTCTGGCGCTTGTGCCCCAGCTGCGGGAAGCGCGTGTCGAGAGCATCGCCGTCGCATTCCTGCATGCCTATGCCAACCCGGCGCATGAACAGCGGGTCCGGGCTCTCCTTCAGGAAGCCCTGCCGGACGTCACCATCTCTATTTCAAGTGAGGTCTGTCCCGAAATCCGGGAATATGAACGCACCTCGACAACGGTTGCCAATGCCTATGTCCAGCCCCTGATGGCGGGCTATCTGGGACGCCTGCGTGAGGCCCTCAATACAAAGGGCTTTCAGGGCGCGCTGTATCTCGTCACGTCCGGTGGTGGTCTGACTGCACTGGAAACAGCGCGGCAGTTTCCAGTGCGGCTGGTGGAATCCGGCCCCGCGGGTGGGGCGATCTTTGCCGCACAATGCGCCGAGCGCCTGGGTGAAAACCGCGTCCTGTCCTTCGACATGGGCGGCACGACCGCCAAGGTCTGCCTCATAGAGAACGGAGAACCGGCCTCTTCCCGCGTATTCGAAGTGGACCGCACGGCCCGCTTCATGAAAGGGTCCGGTCTTCCACTCCGGATCCCCGTGATTGAAATGGTCGAGATCGGTGCGGGGGGCGGGTCCATTGCCCATCTGGATGCGATGAAACGCGTGATCGTCGGACCGGAAAGTGCATCCTCCGTTCCTGGCCCAGCCTGTTACGGGCTTGGAGGCACCCACCCCGCAGTTACGGATGCAGACGTGACGCTCGGCCTAATCCGACCGGAAAACTTCGCGGGAGGCAGCATCCAGCTCCAGCCGGACCTGTCGGCTCAGGCGCTGCTGGCGGATATCGGAACGCCTCTGGGCCTGTCGGCGGAAATGTCTGCTCATGCCGTCTATGAAATCGTCTGTGAGAACATGGCCAGTGCCGCGCGTGTCCATGCGGCTGAACGGGGGGCCGTCATCGGCGACCATACCATGATCGCCTTCGGTGGCGCGGCTCCTCTTCACGCAGCTCGGGTTGCGGAAAAACTGGGAATCCAGCGTCTTGTCATCCCGTCGAACGCCGGTGTGGGCTCGGCCGTGGGCTTCCTGGCGGCCCCGGTCTCGTTCGAACTGGTACGGTCCTTTCCCATGCGACTGGACGATTCCTTCAATTCGGAAGAGGTCTCAGCCCTGTTAAGCGATATGACGGACGCCGTACAGGGCATGGTGCAGGACGACACTCGGACGGAAACACTTCACATCCGGCGCAGCGCCTTCATGCGCTATGTCGGCCAGGGCCACGAAATCATCGTGACTCTGCCGGAAGGAGCCATCAGCACCGACCATCTGTCCGCGCTCAGGGCAGCCTTCGAGACTGAATATACCCGGCAGTTTGCGCGTGTCATTCCGCACGCCGCTGTCGAGATCCTCAACTGGTCCGTCAGCGTCTCCACTACACCGCAGAAATATCCTCCCTTCGAGGCCGCCCCGGCCCTGCATGACGCACGATCCGGTGACATCCGGCGCCTCTTTGACGGCGCCACGGACACGCATGTCGCCCTGCCGGTTTATGAACGGATGGACATGGGACCGGGCAGCCGGATTTCCGGGCCTGCACTGATCGCCGAAAAGGAAACCACGACCTACGTCTCGTCCCGCTACAACGCCCATCTGGACGGTAGCGGCAACATCATTCTGGACATGAAGGACGCCGTCTGATGAGCGCGCACTCCCATAAGGAAATCGACTTCCAGATCATGTGGAACCGCCTGATCGCCGTCGTTGGTGAACAGGCCCAGGTGCTGATCCGCACGGCATTCAGCCCTATCGTCCGCGAATGTGAGGATATTTCGGCCGGTATCTTCGACCTGAAGGGTCGCATGATCGCGCAGGCCGTGACGGGAACGCCGGGACACGTCAATTCCATGGCGGAATCTGTCGGACATTTCCTGCGTCATTTCCCCGTCTCCTCCATGAAGGAAGGAGATGCTTACATCACGAACGATCCGTGGATGGGAACAGGGCATCTCAACGATTTCGTCATCACCACCCCGGCATTTCACAAAGGGCGTCTGGTTGGGTTGTTTTCCTGCACCAGTCATCTGATGGATATCGGAGGCTTGGGCAATGGCCCCGAGGCGACAGACGTTTTCATGGAAGGTCTGTCGATCCCCATGCTGAAACTGATCGATCGGGGACGGGTCAACGAAACACTGATGGCCATGATCCGCGCCAATACCCGCCTGCCGGTAGATACGGAAGGGGACACCTACTCTCTGGCGGCGTGTAACGATGTCGGTGTGCGAGCCCTGTGCGACATGATGGACGAATTCCGGCTCGACACTCTCGATCCTCTAGCCGATTTCATCATCGAGCGGTCCCGACAAGCCGTTCTGGACAAGATCGCAGCACTCCCACAGGGCACATGGTCCCATGAGATGACGATCGACGGCTACAACGCGCCCCTGACGCTCAAGGCAAGGCTCACGGTCAGTGAAGGCCAGGTCAGTGTCAGCTATGACGGTTCGCCTCCGGCCGTAGGTCGCGGGATCAATGTTCCAATGGCCTATACGCGGGCCTATACGGTCTTCGGACTGGCCTGCGCCATCTCGCCAGACGTTCCCAACAATGCAGGCTCCCTTGCGCCCTATCATGTCGAGGCGCCGGAAGGGTCCGTCCTGAACGCCCTGCGCCCTGCGCCCGTCTCCTCCCGTCATGTCATCGGACAGATGCTGCCGGACATGGTGTTCGGGTGCCTGCGCGCACCGCTTCCCGACAGGGTCCCGGCAGAAGGTACATCCTGCCTGTGGAACATTGCGGTCCGAGGCCAGTGGCTTCCCAAGGGTGCTGTCGCGTCCCAGACCTATGCTCTTGCCATCACAACGAATGGTGGTACCGGCGCCCGTCCGGGGCTGAATGGTCTTTCCGCAACAGCCTTCCCCTCAGGTGTTCATGGCACCCCGGTAGAAATCGCGGAAATCCAGTGTCCACTCATCTTCTGGGAAAAGGAACTCCGCGAGAACAGTGGCGGGGCCGGCCAGACAAAAGGCGGCGACGGACAGACCATGAGGATCGGTACGACGCAGAAGCAGCCATTCGAACTGCTGGCAGCGTTTGACCGCGTCGATCATCCGGCCCGCGGGGCACTCGGCGGTCAGGACGGTGCCGCAGGCCGTGTCGAAACAGCGTCAGGCCGGAAACTCGCCGGCAAGGGCCTCCAGGTCCTTGAACCGGACGAGGTCCTCGTTCTCATGACACCAGGCGGCGGCGGTCTGGGCGCTCCCTGAGACGGGCTTGTACGTCCCTCTCTGTCAGGAAGAGGGACGCAGGCTCATAATGGTCAGAGACAGTGCGGCGGAACACGTCCCGCGAGGGCATCCTGAACCTGTGACGCACACAGCATCGCCATCCGGCGCAGGGCCTCCTCGGTTGTCGCACCAATATGCGGCGTCAGAACGACATTCGGCGCTCCCAGCAGTGGATCATCCGGAAGAGGAGGCTCAGGCGACATTACGTCCAGTCCTGCACCCCCAAGATGCCCTGTCGCCAGAGCCTTCGCGAGTGCGGGGCCATCCACTTCTCCCCCACGGCTGGTGTTGATCAGGATCGCCCCCTGTTTCAGGCGGGACAGGGCCGAAGCGTCAATTGTGGGACGACCACTTCCCTGCGCAGGACGATGTAGCGACAGCACGTCAGATGCGATCAGAAGATCATCAAGACTGTCCGCCCGTTCCACACCTGCAGTTTTGAAGGCGTCTGCCGGAACACTCGGAGACCAGGCAATGATCCGCATGCCCAGCCCCTGTCCCGCAATCTGTGCAACATGCCGGGCGATGGCTCCGAACCCGACCAACCCAAGCGTCCGCGTATGCAACTCTATGCCCTTGCCTGTATAGCGGAACTCCCAGTTGCCCTTTCGCACGGCACGATCCGCTTCACAGATACGACGCACAACCGCCAGCAGAAGTCCTATGGTCATTTCCGCAACGGACCGACTGTTGGTGTTGGGCGCATTCGTGATCAGAACTCCGCGCGCAGCCGCTGCGGCCTTGGCAATCCGGTTTGTTCCCGAACCGTGGCATGAAATGATTTTCAGGTTCGGCGCCGCTTTCAGAGCCTCTTCACTGAATCCCAGATCACGGGTGATGACTGCATCGGCATCTCCGACCTCGTGGATAACGGCATCCATCGTGGGCGCCGTGGCATATCGGGTTCTGATTCCCGCTGCATTCAGACAGGTTACGGCATCGGGATGAATCTTTTGTGTAATGAAACACAGGCTCATATCACTGGTTTTTCCAAGGTCGGGGGATGGATATGGTGGGATGATGACATACAGGCCCCCGTTGTCCATGCCAAAAAAGGTCTTCCATCCGACCTGTTGTCCAGATGCATGATCCAAAAGAGGAGAAAGAAATCCCTTAATGCTGGAAGAAAAATCCTGTTCAGATCCCTCTATAAGCTGGTGACGTGCCCTGCCCGGTTCTGCCAGGAAGTCCGGAATTCATACCCCGATTGATCTGGTATCGTTCTGGAATTACCCTTGTCCGGGAAAACAGGGATACCATCTCCATGCGGTCTGCCGACATCGCCGTAATCTGCGGGTACTTTCTGGCCCTGCCGGTTGTCGCAATCCTGCTGGCACGGCGTGGCAAATCATCAGACGATTTCCTTACGGCTTCCCATGATCTGCCATGGTGGGCGATTTGCCTGTCTCTTGTCGCTACTGAAACATCCACCCTGACATTCATCAGCATTCCCGGTGTCAGTTATCTGAACGGCATGGTCTTCCTTGGGCTGGCCGGAGGCTATCTTATCGGGCGCCTGATCGTCGCAATATGGTTTCTGCCGCTTTATGCGCAGGGACGCATGCGCAGCGCATATCAGTATCTCGGGCATCGTTTCGGCGGAGCTCTCCAGCGTGCTGCATCCGGCGCATTTCTGATAACGCGGCTTCTGGCTGAAGGCGTACGGCTGTCCTCGGGTCTGTTACCCCTGCTCTGGATCCTGCGACACAACCATGTCGAGGCAGGCTCTCTGACCATTCTGGTCCTCATCATGTGTTTCACTCTTGTTTACACAATGATCGGCGGACTGCGAGCTGTTGTCTGGTCTGATACGATCCAGCTTTTCATTTATCTTCTCGGCGCAGCGGCCTGCGTCATGCTTCTTGCGAATGCGCTTCCGGCAGACGGCTGGCAGACGGCGTGGCATGCCGGAAAAATGTGGCCCTTCCATAACCAGAGTCTCGCTAACCTGCTGTCTGACCCATTCACCCCGCTCGCAGCCCTGATCGGTGGCACCATCGTCTCGATCGCATCGCACGGAACAGACCAGCTCATGGTGCAGCGTCTGCTGGCCGCCCGGAACCTACGGGACGCCCGCTATGCCCTGATTGGCAGTGCCTTTGTCGTTGCCCTGCTGTTTGGCCTTCTGTCGGTACTGGGGGTGGAACTCTGGATAGACCATGGTGGCGCATCCCTGTCATCCCTTAGGCTGAATGGTCCGGATGACCTCTTCCCGGGTTATATCGTATCCGGCCTCCCGACAGGACTGGAAGGGCTGCTGCTGGCCGGAATTCTCAGCGCCACGATGGGATCCCTGTCCTCAACGCTCAATGCCATGGTTGATGCGACACTCACCGATTTCGGCACCCTGCCGCAACGCATTCTGACACAACTGGGCCGTCATCTGGGTTTCCTCGAGAAAGGCCTCTTTGCCCCCCGCCTCATGACGCTGTTCTGGTGCGTCTGCCTTGTGGCCGTAACCCTCCGCTTCACGGACGGCACACAGTCTGCCGTCATTCTTGGTCTGACGATTGCCGGCTGGTCTTATGGCCCGACGCTCGGCGCTTTTCTTTTTGGCATGCTGTACCCTTCCACCAGCCTCCGAGATGCCATGACAGGCTTTCTCGTGTCCCTGTGCGGCATGGCCATCGTCATGGTCCTGCTTCAGAGTGCCGGCAGGCCCCTGGCCTTCCCCTGGCTTGTCCCGCTCGGTATTGCCGGCATGATGATACCGGCGCGTCTTTCAATGTTTTTTACAGCCGGAAAACGTTCGGCGTTTCTTCAGCCTTCCAGACATGAAAAGGACTGACATTGATGATTTCGAAGAGCAGTAAGCATCCTGAGCCAGTGGCGGGAACCGAAAGTCAGGATCCGCGCTATGTCGATATTGACCTGTGGCCTGTTACATCGGTGCTGGAAGCCCTGGCTGAATCCCAGATGACTGCGACAGCCGTAGTACGCTCAGCCGTTCCCCAGATGAACGAGGCCGTCACGGCCGCACTGCCCAGACTTCGTTCCGGCGGCAGGCTGTTTTACGTCGGTGCCGGAACTTCCGGGCGTATCGGTCTTCAGGATGGCGTCGAACTCAGTCCGACATTCGGGTGGCCGGATGACCGGCTTGTCCTGATGCTGGCGGGCGGGACACAGGCCGTGTTTGCTTCCGTTGAAGGCGCGGAAGATGATGAAAAGACGGCTCGGGAAGAGATCCTGTCCCATCAACCCGGTCCCGATGATGTTGTTTTCGGAATCGCCGCCAGCGGATCGACACCCTATACCTGCGCAGCCATTGCCGCTGCCCGGTCCATGGGAGCACTGACCATTGGTATCAGTTCCAACCCTGACGGACGTCTGCTGAAAGACGCGGACCATGGCATTACGATCGTCACGGGTGCTGAAGTCATCTCTGGTTCAACACGCCTAAAAGCCGGGACAGCCCAGAAAGCAGTTCTGAACCTTCTGTCAACGACACTGATGATCCAGCTTGGCCATGCCTACCGGGGACAGATGGTGGATATGCGCGTAGTTAATGACAAACTCGCAAGACGCGCGGCCCATATGGTGCACCTGCTCGCCGGTGGCACATCACAAGACGTCGAAGCAGCCCTTGCCGCCAGCCATCAGAATGTCAAACGCGCGCTCCTCATCCGTTCAGGCATGAACGCGGAAGAGGCTGAAGCTGCGCTGAAAAAGCATGCCGGAAACCTGCGCGCCATTCTGGACGTCCGACCAGAGCAGAACTGAAAACGGACATGGACGCGACGCACTCAGGCGATCTGTTTCCGTTGCTCACGTCAGCCCGGGTAGTGCACAAATCCCTATCCCTGAAACGCTCCGGGTAACCAGGGATCTGATCCTCAGTGGCAGCCTGCATGCGGGAAAACGGCATTCCAGCACTGAGCGTCGTCTCGTGCTGGCCGTTCACAAAATTCTGGAACGGCTGGAAAACGCCATCCTGCCAACACGGCTCTTAGGAGCAGGACTGTTCGTTGTACGATAGATCCAGCATGTTCCGGCCAGCCTATCCGAATCTTCCAATGATCTGCGTGCAAGGAATTTCGGCGTCAGTCTGGTCTGACGGGAAAACTACCGCTGCAGATGTGGTGCCCTAGGAATTGCTTCAGCTCCTCCAGCCCCATCTGCGCCAGATCAGGATTGTGCATGGCAACCCCGTGACCGCCATTACACAGCGGGCTCTGACAAAGCTGGTCAGAATATTACAGCGCTTTCAGGCCTCTGATAGTTACGAAACAGGAAGTAGGCCCTTTTCCTGTCAGCCTTTCCACGGCCGTCCTCAATCTCTAACATTGTTCTTTCCCGAACGATGGACGCGTTCCCGAAATCATCTTCTCCTGCTATCGCGCAACTTCATACGATTTTGCCGTTGAACGCCGGGCCATGGAAAACAGAACCGATGCAATACCTGACAGCCATAGGATTGATGAGCGGAACCTCTCTGGATGGCGTTGACGCAGCCATGGTCCGCACTGACGGAAAAAATATCGCTGAACGCGGTCCAGGCATCAGCATCGCCTATTCTCCGGAACTCCGGGCCCGCGCCCGGAATCTGTTGTCACGTGCATCGCGCCTGCAACCCAATGACCCCGAACTGATTGCTGTCGAGCGCGATATCACCCTCTGTCACGTCGAAGCCGTCGAGGCATTACGCAGCAGCATTGGCAAGGTTGACCTGATCGGTTTCCATGGCCAGACCCTGCTCCACGCCCCGGAAGAAGGGCGGACATGGCAGGTCGGAGATGCCGCACTCCTGTCTGAGAAAACCGGCCTCGCAGTCGTTCATGATTTTCGCAGCGCTGATGTCGCTGCCGGAGGTGAAGGAGCCCCTCTGGCCCCCTGGTACCATCAGGCCCTCCTGCGGGACCGGAGCAAGACAACTGCCATCCTCAATATTGGAGGTGTGGCCAACATAACGCTCATCGGGGCGGATGGAAGCATTTATGCCTGCGATACCGGACCCGGCAATGCCCTTCTGGATGACTGGGCTTTTTCCAAGACAGGCGTGGCCTGTGATGTTGATGGTGCCCTCGCGCAGGTTGGTACCGTTCACAGGGATATTCTGGAACCGCTTCTCGCGGATCCCTACTTTTCCCGCCCCGCTCCCAAGTCCCTGGATCGCCTGACCTTCCATCGTGCCATGGGCGCGGTGCAGAGACTTTCCCCGGAAGATGGCGCGGCGACCCTGACCGCCTTCACGGTAGAAGCCATTTACCGGACCCTGCTGCCGCTCACACCGGACATTTGGTACGTCTGTGGGGGCGGACGACATAACCCTGCCCTCATGGACGCGCTGAAACGGACTCTGGACGCGCCCGTATGGCCGGTCGAAACATTAGGATGGAACGGTGACAATCTGGAAGCCGAATGCTTCGGATTTCTGGCCGTCCGATCATTGAGAGGACTACCGCTATCCGCCCCCGGCATAACGGGTGCTCCTGCCTTCATCAGCGGTGGCCGGCTTACATGCGCGGGCCTTGCTCCCATACCGGACTGGCTGGCCAATCCGGAACCGGCATCAGGACCATGAGGTCGTCTGTCAAATGATATTACCGACCGTCCTGATCCGTGATCGCACCGATATCTCATCCTGAGCCAGCACCTGGGTCGAAGGGTGCATTCTTTCCATGATGCCCCGGACAGGGCGGCGCAACTGGGATGACACGAGAATAACCGGACTTTCCTTGAGCAGCGCACTCTTATCAAGAGCCTGCCGCAGGGCCGCAACAAAATCCTTCAGCCGCGATGGTGGCAGCGTCAACTGCCGGTCATCAGGCGGGCCACCGATATTTTCAGATAACGTCATTTCCCACTCGGGGCTGAGTGTCACAACAGGAATGTAGCCGTTCGGCCCCGTGACAGATGCGCTGATCTGTCGTGCCAGCCGCATCCTGACATGGGCCGTCAGTCCCGACACTGTTTTCAGCCCCTGCCCGCAGCCTTCCTGCAGGGCTTCAAGGATGCTGGACAGATCCCGTATGGAAACTCTTTCCGCAAGAAGGGCCTGCAGCACCCGTTGCAATGTGCTGACCGACAACTGGGAAGGAATGAGATCGACGACCAGCTTCTGCTGATCACGCGGCATCTCATCCAGAAGTTTCTGCGTTTCGGTATAGGACAGGAGATCGGACATGTTTTCACGGACCATTTCCGTGAGATGTGTGATGATGACGCTGGCCGGATCGACAACCGTATAGCCTTTCATCAGCGCACTTTCCCGCAGGTTCTGCGACACCCAGAGCGCAGGCAGACCAAAGGCCGGTTCTTTTGTCGCCTCTCCCTCAAGTTCGGGAAGACCACCCTCCGGCGCCATGACCAGCAGGCTGTTGACCCGGATGTCCCCGCTGGAAACTTCGATTTCCTTGATTTTTATGACATATTTATTGGGATCGATGCTCAGGTTATCCTGAATCCTGACAGGCGGCAGGATAAATCCCATCTCTGATGCAATCGTTCTCCGCAAAACCTGAATTTGACCTGTCAGACGCGCATTTTCACCATTCGCGATGGACAGCAGATTGAACCCCAGTTCAAGCCGTAGCAGATCCACCCGCAGGCTCTCGGAAATCGGTACGTCCTGCGGAACCGTTTTTTCCGGCGGTTCAATCGTATCACCTTCTTCGTCTGTCGCAGGCAGAGGCGTACGATACCGCTTCCAGGCCGAGGCTCCACATAAAAGCGCGAGACACAGGAACGGGACCGTGGGCAATCCGGGGATCAGCGCCAGAACCGTTGCAGCGCCCGTTGCCAGCGCCAGAGGCTTGGGATTTCCAGCCAGCTGACGGACCAGCGTAATGTCAGCCGCCCCTTCCGTCCCCCCCTTGGTAACGACGATACCAGAGGCCGTAGACACCAGAAGCGCCGGGATCTGGGAGACAAGGCCGTCACCGATCGTCAGAGTCGTGAAAGTCGCCGCGGCATCGGTCACGCTCATCCCGTGCCTGACAATCCCTATGACCAGCCCCCCTACGATGTTGATGGCCGTAATGATCAGACTGGCAATGGCATCACCCCGGACAAACTTGGCCGCACCGTCCATGGCCCCGTAAAAACCGCTTTCTTCTTCGAGTTCTTTCCGCTTCTTTTTGGCGACCTGATCCGTGATCGCGCCAGCTGACAGCTCCGCATCAATGGCCATCTGCTTGCCGGGCATGGCATCCAGAGAAAACCGGGCGGCCACTTCCGCAATCCGCCCCGATCCCTTGGTGATGACCATGAAGTTTACGACCAGCAGGATCGCAAACAGGATGGCGCCGATGACAACATCCCCCCCCATCAGGAAGCCACCAAAAGCCGCGACAACATGGCCTGCCGCGTAAGCGCCTTCATGGCCATGGCTCAGGATCAGACGCGTCGTAGCCACTTCAAGGGAAAGACGAAGCAGCGTCGTCAACAATAGGAGGGTTGGAAACGACGTAAAATCCAAGGGGCGCTTCAGAAACAGGGCGACCATCAGTACCAGAACCGAACCGGTTAGGGACAGCGCAAGCCCTACATCCAGAACAAAGGTGGGCAAAGGCAGGATCAGGATGGAAAGAAGTGCCGCAACGGAAAGCGCAAGCCCGATATCCGTGCCGGGTATCCAGCGGCGTCCTTTGACCAGCCACGCAGGCAGACGGATATTCCGCTCCAGTTCGCTCAGAAAATTCGGCTTGCGAATGGGAAGGGCAGTCTTTTGGGTTTCGCTCATCTGGCCATATTGTCACGTCATCTGCACGGCCCCGGCTTTTCCTCCGAGACCTTCTATGTATTTTCAAATGTCTTAATTATTCCTTTAGAGACGCCGTCTGCCGCGATGCGACCAGACCTGGACAGGAAAGACGGCAGGCGCCGGCATTCCACCCATTCCCCTGCAAGGACGTTTCTGGCAAGACGCCTGAGACGTCACCTTCCGCCTGACCGGAGCTTTCCATGCGCGATCGTCCAGACACTTCATCCGTGCAACGGGACCACTCGGCTCCGGAACACGCGGCGCCTTCCGCTGTGACGAGCAACATCCTGGGCAACCGCGAAACGGTTGCCCATTTGGTCAGAACATTCTTGCTGACTGTTGCCGCCATTTTTGAGGACGTTATGGACGGCATCGAAAAACCGGAACATGAGAATGTCGGTCAGAAATGCATCGAAATGGGTCAGATCTTCAGCGGACAAAACGCTCTCTATGTGACCAATCCGGACTGGAACGGCGCCCCGCTGGCCCGTTACCTGCAGGACCACACCGGCATGCATGCCGATGATACGGACGAGACACCTTCTGACACCATCACCAGCTATTTTGCTGAAAAATCCGGGGAATGGGTCAACTGCATGGTCCGCAACAACCTGAATGAGATCAGCGATGATGAAACCCAGAAATGGGTTAACAGGACGCTGGTGCAAATGACCTATGATCTGATGGGAGAACAACCCTCTGGCGCTGCTCCCTGAACACTTGCGTCAGGACAGCGGAAGCTCACGGGCCGTTCCTTCCTCCACCAAGGTCAGCCAGCTTCGGACGAGAATAGCTCCCAGAAGCATGCAAAGCACATATTTCATACTCAACTCCCTTTCAGCCGCACGATGTCAGCCGAATGTGACGGAGCAGAGAAGGAAATGTGACAATATAAGACCGCTCTGCTCGGATTTACGCAGCCGGTAATACGCACCAACCCTAATCAGGGTTTCTCCCCGCCTGTCCGGCGGGAAGTTTTCCCCCTGGATTACTGCAGGATCCGGCCCTTCATCCCACCATCCCATGCAACTGTTCCACATCACTGAACGGAACCATGGCGCCCTTTTCCAGCTCCTCACCCACGACACGGGTGCAGAGCGCCAGCGAAAGCGCGCCGGCATCCGGATGTCCCTTGCTGCGTTCGCCATGCGTGCGTGCCCGGCCAAGACGGGGCAGCAGGTCGCGGGTCGCTTCAGCGGCCTTCCGGGCCGCAAGAGCCGCTGCCTGCCAGGCGGGAACCAGATCCTCTCCGGCCCGCAGTTCACGGTCCAGCGTGTCTACGAAGGGTACGAGCGCATCGATCAGGGTCTTGTCCCCCGGCTTGGCATGACCAAGCTCCATGACGCGCTCCATGCTGTTGCGAACGCCACGTGCCAGGTGCTCCGCTACCGGCAGGCGGGAATCATCCAGCGCCAGACTGAAGGCCCGCAGCCCTTCACCCCACAGCGCCCCGGATGTCCCTCCCGCCCGGTCCGCCCAGGCATCGGCCGCTGCGGCCAGAACGGTCGCCGGCCCGGCTCCCTCATCAGCAGCGGCACAGGCCGCACGCGCTGCGGCAGCCGATCCACGCGCCATGCCCTGCCCATGATCGCCATCCCCGGCCTGTGCATCGATATGACCAAGCTCAGTCTCTGCTGCCGCCAGGGCCTTGCCCAGACTGACCATGAGGCTCGCCACACAGGCCCCGCCACGCCGGCCCTGCGTCGTGGTCGAGCGCATGTATACAACCGGCGTTTCAGCTTCCACTTTCACATCGGAGATCCCGTCTTCCTGAATCCCGGTATGGAACAGTGCCGCAGTCTCGACGGGTGCCCGCCAGAACCGTTCCAGTTCCTCATCCAGCCAGGTCATCGTCAGCGAACAGCCTGCCATGTCTAGACTGGTCACATATTCCCCCACCAGTGGCGCCACCAATGTCAGGCCAGCCTCCTCGAGCATGGGGCCAAGAGCCGTCCACAGCACGAAAAGCTCTTCCTGTTTCGTACTGCCGAGACCATTCAGCATGAGCGCAACCCGCCGGGGCGCATCCGCAGGGAGTTCCGCCAGCAGATGATCCAGTAGCAGCCGGGCCAGCACTTCAGGTGTCGTAATATCCTGCTCGTCGATCCCTGGCTCACCATGCACGCCCAGTCCCAGCGCCATCCGGTTCCGGGAAACCTCGAACAGCTTTTCCTTCTCTCCGGGAAGCGTGCAGCCATCGAACGCCACACCAAAGGTCCGCGTCTGACGGTTGGCGCGCTGTCCTACCGCCTCAACCCGATCAAGGTCGAGCCCTGCCTCGGCCGCCGCGCCCAGAATCTTGAAGACGATCATGTCCCCTGCAATGCCACGGCGCTTTTCATGAACCTCCGGCCCGGCGCTGGCCACATCGTCGCTGGTGGCCAGCAGACGGACATCGTAGCCTTCCTCCCGCAGCCGGTCTGCAGCAATCCCGAAATTCAGCACATCGCCGGCATAATTGCCGTAACCCAGGATAATGCCGCCCCCCAGATCGGCCTGCCGCGCCACGCTCTTGATGGCCTGCGTGGACGGAGACGCGAAGATATCACCGGCAACGGCGGCATCCGCCATCCCCTTCCCGACATATCCGGCAAAAGCCGGGTAATGTCCGGACCCACCACCGAGTACGACAGCTACCTTGCCTTTTGCGCCTGGACGGGCACGAACGACACCACTGCGCACAAGACGGACAAGGTCATGATGAACCATGCTGAAACCACGCAGCGCCGAAGCCGCGAACAGGGAAGCGTCACCGCAGATTTTGGTCATTTTCATTCTCCTTGAAAGAGGCGGAAGCGTGGAAAATCAGGCTGCATCACGGTTGAGATAACGGCGGGCCAGCGCGTCGAAGGAAATGGCCAGAACCACGATCCCACCGCTGACAACCGACTGCCAGTAAGGCGAGATCCCAAAGAGAACGATGATGTCCTCGATGATCCCGATGATCACTGCGCCAAGCACCGCCCCGACCGGGCTTCCGAGGCCACCTGTCGTCGCCACGCCCCCGATGACGGCGGCGGCAATCGGAGACAGGACCCATGTATCGCCGATGGACGGCTGGGCCGTACCCAGACGCGCAACCATCAGGATGCCCGCCAGCGCAGACAGGAAACCGGCGAGAGCGAACGCGCCCATGCGGATGGCATTGACCCGGATACCCAGCATTCGTGCCGCCTGGGCATTGCTGCCAATGGCGTAGATGTATCGTCCGACCGGCGTTCGCATCATGACGAACGCCACAACGGCCAGACACACTGCCAGCACCACGAACGGCACCGGAAAACCAAACACGAGACCGCGCCCGAGGAACGAGATGTCATGCGGAACACCCGTAATCGCGACGCCCTTGGTCATCACGAGGTTGGCTCCGCCATAAACGCCCGCCATACCAATGGTCAGGACAAGAGAGTGGAGGCGAAGCTGCGTGATCAGCAGACCGTTCACCAGCCCGCATGCCGCCCCCAGCATCAGGCAGATGACCAGGGAGAGCCACGGGTTCAGCCCCATCTGAACCATCAGGATACCACCCGCAACGCCCGAAAGCCCGCCAATTGCCCCGACGGACAGATCCAGCTCCCCGAGAATCATCAGGATGGACTGGCCGATCGTCACCAGCCCCACGAAAGCAAGGGCCCGGGCAATGATGACCATGTTGAACGTTGTCAGGAAGTGCGGCGAAAGCGCGCAGGAAATCCCGAAGATCAGCAGCATCGCCACGACCACACCACCCAGCGGATTGGTGGCAAGGCGGGACATCATGGCCCGAAGGGAAGATGTCTTCGGTGGCGTGGGTGGTGCAGCCGGCGCGGGAGCCGGGAATGCGGGTTCAAGCGACATGATGGGTCTCCGGGGCGCCAATGATCGCGCCGACTAGCGTGTTGACATCAGTGGTGGCCTGATCGAACGATCCCGTAATCCGGCCGGAATACATGGTGATGATCCGGGACGCACAGCGCTGGAGTTCGGTCATTTCCGAAGAGACGAGGATGATGCCTACTCCCTCTTCAGCCAGCTGCTGCATGATCCGGTAGATCTGGAATTTGGTCCCGATATCGATGCCCTTCGTCGGTTCATCGAAAATCAGGACACGCGGCCTGCTGGCCATGGCCCGTCCGATAATCGCCTTCTGCTGGTTCCCGCCGGACAGATAGACGATCTTCTTTCCCGTTGAGGACGTCCGGACATCGAACTGGCTGACCGTCTCCGCGACGACATCTCTTTCTTTCGAAGAGGAAATGATGCCGCCACGCTTCATCCGGTCCAGTACGGACAGGCTGATGTTCTCCCGCACACTCAGCAGAGGAAAAATGCCGTGATGCTTGCGCTCTTCCGACAGATAGACCATCCCCATCGCCACTGCCCTATCTGTCCGTCCCCGCGGGATTTCCTTTCCGTACAGGGTGCAGTGGCCCGCCGTGGCGCGGTGATAGCCGAACATGGTCTGCATCACTTCCGACCGCCCTGCCCCGACCAGTCCGGCAAAGCCAAGGATCTCACCCCGCCGCAGATCGAAGGACACATCCGAGAACCCGGGTCCTGAAAGATGTTTAGCGCTCAAGATAATCTCGTCATCCTGCACGGACATGCGCGGCTGGAACTTCTCGTCCAGTTGGACTGAACTGCCCGACATCAACCGGATCAGATGCTCTTCCGTCATCCCTTCCATCGGATGCGTGCCAACGCTGCGCCCGTTCCGCAGAACGGTCACCGTGTTCCCCAGCGCGAAGATCTCTTCCATCTTGTGCGAGACGAATACGATAGCGCATCCCTCATCCCGCAACTGGCGGATGATCCTGAACAGATGCTCGGTCTCATTCGCGGTCAGGGATGATGTCGGCTCATCCAGGATCAGAACCTTGAATTCCTCACGACAGGCTGCCCGCGCGATCTGGAGAAGCTGCTGGTCCGGCACGCTGATGCGACTGACAAGCTGCCCCGGTTTCGCATGGATGCCAAACCGCCTGATGAATGTCGCGGCTGCCTTTTCCATGGCCCTGTGCGACACGGTCAGATGCGCGAACCCGGAGCGCTCGAACGGCATGAACATGTTTTCCGCAACCGTCATGGACGGAAACAGATTCAGCTCCTGCGGAACGTACGCCACCTTTTCGAACAGCTCCGGATGTTCCCGTACATCCTGCCCTTCGATCAGAAGCCGGCCTTCATCCGGGACCACAAGTCCCGTCAGGATCTTGATGAGCGTGGATTTCCCCGCGCCATTCTCGCCGGCAAGGATATGCACCTTCCCCGGCTCAAGCGTCAGATCCACATGATCCAGCGCAACAACACCGGGATAGGCCTTGCGAACGGCTTCTACCTGTAAAACTGTCATGGCCGCTGCTCCGTCGTTTCGGTCGTTACGGAAAAATCAGATGTTCTTCTTCGTCAGCATATCGATACCGGTATCGATATATTTCGGGGTCTTGTTGCCTGTCGCGCTCTGCCAGGCGGAAACAACCGACCAGTAACCCTGCATTTCCGGACGGCTTGAAGCCGAGGAATCCGCCACGCCTTCCTTGATGAGCTGGATCATGTCGTTGAGGTTATCGAGACCGACCTCACGCACCTTTCCAACCTGGCCGTTCTCCCGGATGGCCTGCCCGACACCCACCGGTCCCGACGCATCACACTCTACCCAGCCCACGAGGTTGGGATGAGCCTGCATGATGGCGGATGCCTGCTTCTGCGCCGTTTCGATGCTGTCATTGTCTACGCCCGTCGCTACAAGCTTGACGTCCGGATACCGGGCAAAGACCTTTTTCTCGCATTCTGCACGCAGCGTATGATTAGGCGCGGTTGGCACGCCCATCATGATGGCCACCTCACCCTTCTTGCCGATCAGTTCGACCAGACGCTCCGCGGCCATCGTGCCCTGCTCGCAGAAATCCGCCCCCACAGCCGTCACGTTCATACCTTCTGGCGGCAGGGAATCGAACACCGTCATCGGGATCTTCTCCTCGACGGCCTCATCCATGGTGGCGCGGTTGCCCTTCTCATCCAGCAGGTCAAGGATCAGACCATCCGGATGGGTCGCTATAGCCCGCTCGATGATGTCATTCTGCGATGAGACATCCGCCGTCTGGGGCGCGCGGTATTCAATGACCACTTTCCGCCCCGTCGTGCGGCTCAGCATGTCCGCCGCCGCCTGTGCTCCCGCATTGGCCTTGTCGAACCACGGATGCACAGTTTTCGGGATCAGGACGAACCGCAGGGGGGCTGAACTGTCTGCCGCGTGAGCCGCAAAAGGCGCAGCCGCCAGCATTACGGAAAGAGCAATAACCGCTTTCATTCTTCTATTCTTTCTCAGGTTCTGGCCGTTATTACAGCCAGACGTTCCTTTATTTCAGCAAACGGCGCCAGCTGGTATTTTCTGACGGTATTTCTGACCGAGCGCATCAATACCCGCCACATTCCGCGCGGACGGACTTCTGGGATCGAATGTGCAGTCCAGCCAGGCATCAACAATCGTCTTGGCCAGTTCCGGCCCGATAACGCGTGCGCCCATGGTGATGATATGCGCGTTATTGGACAGGGCCGCCCGCTCGGCAGAATAGGTATCGTGCGTCAGGGCAGCACGGATACCGGGAATCTTGTTGGCGGAGATGCATACCCCGATCCCCGTCCCACAGATCAGAATGCCCCGATCATATTCCCCCTTCAGAACCGCCAGGGAAACACGCTCGCTCAGCACCGGATAAAGCTCCGGTACATTGTCATCGGGATGAGACATGTCGATCACGACATGGCGTCCCGTCCGGGACAGATGCTCGGCAATGATTTTCGCCAGACCTTCGCCAGCGCTGTCGCCACCAATTGCAATACGCATGACCATTCTCCGTTTTTTCGACTGTGTCAGGTTGCCGCACGCTCTGCATGCGATACTGTGGCGATCCGGAGAGCGACCCCGGCGGACGCCAGGCGCTCCACCTGTTCAGGGCTGATGCCGTCATCCGTAATCACCACGTCAAACTCCGATAGATCGGCAAGTCTGTTCAGGACGCTGATCCCGAACTTCCGGCTGTCCACCATCAGCACACGCCAGTCAGCCTGCCTCATCATTGCCGTCTTGATCTTGATGAGGTCTTCATCCTGATGATAGGCGGCTGTGCCATGGATGGCCCCGGCAGACATGAACAGCGTGTCGATCCGCAGCGTTGCCAGGCTCCGCTCACACAGAACACCCGCAAACGCATCAAAAGCCGTGCTGTAATGTCCCCCCAGGCCAATCAGCGTCACATCCTGCAAACGCCCAGCCATCATGCCGAGGCCCAGACTGTTGGTGATGACCGTCAGCGAGCCCAGTTCTTCCAGATGATCCGCCAGAAAACGGACGGTCGTGGAATCATCAAGTGCAACTGTGTCACCCGGCCTGATCATGGATGCCGCCATACCGGCAATAGCAGCCTTCTGGCGCACGGCCTGATCCAGCCTGTACATGACGCTTCCTGCCGAAACCCCGCTGGGCCACGCCGTCACAGCATTCCCCACCTTGCGCAGAAGACCCTGCGCTACAAGCATCTGCAGATCCCGGCTGAGCGATATCCGGTTAACGACAAACCGCTCTCCCAGCGCCGCGACAGAGACCGGTCCCTGCATCGTCACATAATCCAGAATGGCCCGGCGCCGGCCGGACACACCCCGTGGAGCGGACAGAACGCCGGACATCAGGCTGCGACCTCACGCTCGACGACAATGCTGATACTGTCGATGATCGCCTTGAAGCCCGTCACCTCCCATGCCGCACGTCCGACAAACACACCGTCCACATTCGGCAGGGTCACATAGCCATAGGCATTGTCCAGCGTAACGCTGCCGCCATAGAGCAGTGGAATACAGGCAGCGATCTCTTCTCCCGCGATACCCTCCAGCGCGCGGCGCAGATGGGCATGTACGCCCGCCACGCAGTCTTTATCCGCCGCACGCCCCTTCGTCCCGATCGCCCAGACGGGTTCATATGCAATGAGAACATGCGGCAGTTCTTCCGCGGAAAGGCCATGCAGCGCTATTTTCGTCTGACGCGCGAGTGTTTCGAGGGAAACCCCGAATTCATATTCGTCAGACGTATCCCCGACACACACAAGTGGCCGCAGACCGTGCCTGACGGCGGCGCGGACTTTCCGGTTAACCGTCCAATCAGTCTCCCCGAAATGCTCCCGCCGCTCGGAATGACCGATCTCAACCAGTGCCGCACCGCATTCCCGGATCATGCTCGGAGAAATTTCCCCAGTCCAGGCGCCGCTGTCATCCCAGTGCATGTTCTGGGCTCCGACCAGAAGATCACTGTTATGAAGAATGGTGCAGACATCCTTTAGGGATGTGAAAGGCGGTATGACAAAAGGCTGGATGTCGGGTGGAGCATTATACAGTTCCAGACTGCGGGCTGCCGTGATGGCTTCCGCAGGCCCCTTGTTCATCTTCCAGCTCGTCCCGACCCAGACTGGCTTATGATCCATGACCGATCCTCCTTTCACTGGCCCCCTCAGGGCGATTTCACAAAACGCCATAATCAGTAACTGAATACTTTATCGCTAAACCATAACACTCATAACGTTATGAGTCTCGAAAATAGCGAGATATTTTCAGATCAAAGGATGGTGTTAAATCTGTCCGGATGTGTCTGCCTCCGGGCAAACTCTCTATATCCGTTGCAAAAAGGATTTTCCCGCCCCTGCCCGACATCCGTCAGGCGCGGGATCAGGCTGCCCGCTCGAGCAGAACGGTTTCCGTCACGGCATTGTCCGTCTCATAGGCTCGCCCGGCACGGATCCCTTTGTGCGCCAGACCTTCATGGTAGAACTGTGTCGCTTCATTGGGGGAAAGCGCCCCGTCCGTCACGCGCCTCATGGCATCGATCAGCAATTGCGGATCATCTGCATCAACAATTTTGCGGCCAAACAATGCCGCCCGCGCGCCGCAGTTGTGGGCCTGATGAAGCAGTTCCAGACAATCCCGCGTTGTCCCGCTTCCCCCTCCCATGATGCCGACGATCAATGTCGGATCATAGGCACAGAGCTCCGTCAGTGCTTCAGCTCCATTATAGGGCACTTTCAGGAAAACCGGTCGCTCATCCCGACGCAGCCCGGCAAGACAGCGCGCGATCATGTCATTCAGGAAAAAACCGCGGTCCGAGCTTGCAATCCTTCTTTCATTCGGATTGAAAATTTCCAGAAAATAGGAAAAACGACGCTTCTGCGCATCTTCCCGGAACCGGGCGAAAGCTTCCAGCGCCAGTACATCCTGTTCTGCGTCTCCGTTGAATGTCATGGAATACAATCCAAGATTGGTCTGCGCCGTTTTCAGCGACGCCGAACGGAACGGAACGGATTTCTGGCTCTGATACGTCCCGCCCCGACCACGCCACAGATCCGTCGTGTCATTGGCGCGGATCGCGGACTGGATGCGTGTTCCGGCAAAGGCGTCTTCCTCCACCAGCATTTCGAGGATCGAAACAGATGTCAGCATGAGATCGACGATATCCTGTTTCAGAATACCGCAGATCTCGTTCACGTATTGCCGCCGCGTCCGGAAACGGGACCGTCCGTCCACCGGATCCCGAACGTGTCCCATGGCGCTGATCCCGGCAGCCATGTCGGAATCTTTGGCGTCAGCAAGAATGAAATCATACCGGCTGTCTTCACCCGCCATCATGCGGGCGATCTTTTCTTCATAACGATTCATCGCTCAGGCCCTCAGAGCAGTGGAAACAGAAGAAATGTCCGGAAGCTCTCCGGTCAGATGATGACGGTTGCGTCCTTCAGCCCAGGCCATCTGACACTGATGCCCCGTCTCCTGCACCGACCAGCCAAGAACCTCACCTGCAATGTTCCCCACCTCCAGCACCGCCGCTGGCGTCAGTTCCCCGGCCAGTGCAATCGGAACGCGCCGGAACAGAACATCGGACAGGCTGCGCACCAATTCGTTCCGGACAACAAACGCAATCTCCCGCCTTGTGAAACCGGCCAGGCTTCTCAGAGGCGCATCGGCCTCTTCCTGACAGAAGGCCGCAACGGCGCGTGCGGTCGAACCGTACCGTTCAAGCAGGGTGATTCCCCGTGACCGGGGCAGTCCATAGGTCAGACAGAACTCATCAAGATATGCCTGAAAGTGCTGTCCGGACGGGAAGTCACGCCCGCCTCCGATCGGGACATGACGCGTGGACAGACGGCGCGGATGATGGAGAAGACCGAGGATACGGTCGGCCACCTCCTCTCCCAGACCACGGAATGTCGTCCATTTGCCCCCAACCAAAGAGAGGACGATCCTGTCTTCAATCCTGTCTTCAATCCTGTCTTCGTGGATCAGGTGATCGCGACTGATAATGCCGGGATCAGACGCCTCCGTGGCAGGCAGTGGTCGCACACCGCTGTAGCGATAAATCACATCGGCGGCGCTGAAACGGAAACCAGGGAACAGCCCCTCAAGCATCCGCAACATGTAATCCTGTTCTTCATCCGTACAGACCGCCTGATCCGGATCATCGATCCTCAGATCGGTTGACCCCACGAGCACATGCCTGAAGAACGGATACGCCAGACAGATACGGCCATCCGGTGTCCCGAAATAGACCATCCGTCCCTTGAGTTCGGCCAGAAGTCCATCATGCCGAAGAAGAAGGTGAGACCCCTTGGTTCCGCCGATATACCGGGTTTCCCGACCCAGAACATGATTGATCCGGTCAATCCACGCCCCTCCCGCATTGACAATCACCCGCCCCTGAACGGCACGGCTTTCTCCCGTCAGGGTATCACGCAGGAACAGACGCCCGTCTTTCAGGCCTTCAGGAACTGTATAAGTCAGGGCAACGCAGTCCCTCCCGCCCTCTAGACCGTCCCGGACACATTCATATCCCAGACGCTCCGGCTGCGTGATCGCCGCATCGTAATACTGCGCCGTCGCGATGACATCCGGCGCCATGTGAGGCCATTGCCGCCGACTCTGCTCGCGCATGAACATCCGGTGCCGCGGCATGACACGCGAGCGTCGTCCGAGGAAATCATAGATCTGAAGCCCGGCTTCCAGAACCAGAGCGCCTCGATCCGTCATCTTCCCGCCCAGACGTAGGAAACGGCGCATCGAGGGAACAATTCCACCAAACCAGGAGTGGATGGGAAGGACTGTCGGCAGCGGACGCACCATATGCGGCGCATTGCGGAGCAGGAGATTGCGCTCCAGCGTTGACTGCGCGACCAGTCGAAACTCGCCCGTCTCCAGATATTTGATCCCGCCATGAATGAGACGTGACGGTGCACAGGATGCACCAGAACAGATGTCATTCCTGTCCAAAAGCAGCACCTTCAGATCCTGAAAGGCCAGTTCACGGAACAGCCCGGCACCATTGATCCCGGCACCGACAATGATGACATCGAAATCTGCGTTTTCAGGAATATCTGCGAGAGTTTTCATGGCCGTGCCTCCCGAATATGTCCGCCCGCCATGGCGTAATTCATGAGCGGAGTATCCGGCAGAGCGGGTTTGGTGCTTTCTGGCCTTTCCGTATTGTAGAGCCCTGCCCAGAACGGCTGCATGGCAGAGGTCAGGGCTTCGTACCGCTGGAAAATCCGCTCATAGACCGATGCCCGCGTCTGTCGGGGACGATAAACCGTCAGGGGAATATGCTGGGCGGCGACAGCAGCCTCGAGATCGGCATGAAGGCCAACGGCGACACTGGCCGTCAGGGCTGCTCCCAGCGCGCCCGCTTCACGGACTTCGGGAATTTCCACGGGCATCCCCAGAATATCTGCGAACATCTGCGCGACTGCCGGCCGGCCGCTTCCACCGCCTGAAACACCCAGACGCCGGATAGGGCCGGTCTTCCTCAGGGCTTCGACATGTTCGCGATGGTTGAAAACCGTTCCTTCCACCATCGCCTGGAAGAGATCTGCCCGGTCATGCCAGGACTGGACCCCGAACAGCGATGCGCTTGCCGGCATTTCATACGGGGAACCAAACAGGAAGGGATGATAGAGCGGAATGGTGCGCTCTTCGCGCGGAGCTGCAAGCCGGCTTTCCATTTCCTGCGACAGCGCCTGCGCTGCTTCGCTCTCGGCGGGCAGCAGCAGCCTGGCCAGCCATTCGAGATTGCTGGCCGATGCCGGAGAAATGGCCATACAATTCCACAGACCGCGCCGGTATCCCGCCCGGCAAGCCCATCCCTCTCCGGTCACCGGTTGGTCGCGAAAGACCTCATTGATGGAAAACGTACCTGCCGTAATCGACAGTTCTCCGGGCTGCGTGTGACCCAGCCCGACCGCCGCAGCCGTGACATCATGCAGTCCGACCGAAACGGGCGTTCCCGCCAGAAGACCCGTCGCCGCGGCAGCCTCCGCCGTGACAGCACCGCCCCGGTCACAGGACAGTCGCATGAGCGGAAGAGCAGACCGGATGGCCTTTAGCCCGAGCAGATCCAGAATTCCGTCACTGTAATCCTGTGTGTACAGATCTGTGAACGACGTACTCGCTTCCGTCAGGTCGGTAGCAATTTCCCCCGTCAGACAGAAACGGATCCAGTCTTTCGCAAAGATAACCGAGCCGATAGCGGCGTACCGTTCGGGTTGGTGATCCCGTATCCATGCCAGAAGAGTACTGGCGGAATAGACATACGGTCTCTGACCCACCAGCTGGAGCATCCGGTCGGAAATCCCGTTCTGTTTCCAGCCATCATGCACGTCGATCGCCCGACTATCGAGCGACATGATGCCCCGGCCGAGCGGCCTTGTTGATCGGTCAAGAAGAAAAAGTCCGTCACCGTGCGCCGTAATCCCCACCCCCGCAATGGCATTTCCTTCAAGACCCGCATCCTCAAGGGAATCCCGCATGGCTTCCACGACGGCTTGCCAGGCTTCGGTCATATCCCGCTCTACGTGATGGGGCTGATCCATATGCTGTGGCACACGTCGTCTGCCCACACCGACAATCCGTCCGTCCACAGAAAAAATAACAGCCTTCGTGGTCGTGGAACCACAATCGATGCCGATTGTAAAATCCTGCTGCATCCCACTCTCCAGACCAAAAAACATCTCACAGGAACCTGCGACAACCCTGAGATTAATAACACCAGAAACCACATAAGTTTCACATAAATGTGTGATATGTGTGTCTTATAATGTTGCGAAATCTCCTAGGAGGCACAGAGATATACCCCTAAAGAAGCGCGTCATGCCTTGGCGCCGCATTGCAAAACATTGCCCGCTTTCCCATATTTTCTGCTGAAACGAACCTTTTTCAGAGGCAGAACAGCATATGGCCAAGGAAACCCGGGCAACCGCATTTCTAGCTTCCCATAACGTTCCCTTCAGTCTGCATGAGTATCACTACGCGCCGAATGGCGGTCTGATCGGAATGCAGGCTGCCGATGCGATCGGCGCTGAACCAGGAAGCGTTCTGAAAACCCTGGTTGTGGAAATCGACAAGAAACAGCCGGCCTGCATCGTGGCTCCAGCCCATCAGAAACTGAATCTCAAGAAGGTGGCGGCCCTGTTCGGAGGGCGTAACGCCCGCATGATGAACCCGGAAAAGGCCCATGAACTGACGGGTTACCACTCCGGAGGCACGAGCCCGTTTGGTCAGAAAAATCCGATCCCGGTGGTTATCTCCTCGGAGGCCATGACGCAGGATCATGTCTATATCAATGCAGGTGATCAGGGTTTCGTCGTCCGGATCGCTCCGGCTGATGCCGTCACCATTACAGACGCCAGGGTAGCCGATGTCGCCGCCGACTGATCCTCAGCCAGCCGGTCGGCAAGCCAGTGCGGCGTCTGGAAACGCCGCCATACACAAGCTCTCTCCTGAGCTGCCACTTTCAGAAGCCCAGAAGACACTCCGCGATGCCGTCCTGTCCTTCTGCATCCGGCACAGGGCGGATGGGAGCGCCCTGTTCATTATCGAAGGCGCCGCAGGAACGGGCAAAAGCGTCGTGCTGAATGCCATTTTCAACGCACTTCAGAGCCACGCCCGTCACAACAGGCCCGGCGATCCCCTTGGTGGGACGCGGAACATGCTTCTGGTCAATCATCCCGAGATGCTGAAGCTGTACCGCAATATCGCGGCGACCATGCCTGACCTGCGAAAAGCCGATTTTGAGCGTCCAACCACATTCATCAACCGGATGCGCAAATCCGGACAGCGAGCCGACATTGTTCTGGTCGATGAAGCTCATCTTCTGCTGACCCGACCTGACCGTTACAATCATTTCGTGCAACAGAACCATCTTGAGGAGATCCTGCATTACGCCAGAACGGTCGTTATTGTTTTCGATCCTCTTCAGGTTCTCAAATTCAAGAGCCACTGGTCCGTGGATATGCTGGACCGTTTCCGACACGGGCGCCCCAGCGAAACCTTTCATCTGACGACCCAGTTCCGCGTCGCGGCGGCTCCAGGTACGCAGACATGGATCGACGCTCTGGGTCAGGGCAAGCTCCTGCCCCGTCCACAGGATTCATCCTTTGATCTGCGCATCTATGATGACTGCACCTGCCTGTACAACGATCTGAAAACGAAGAATACGGAATACGGTCTGTGCCGCCTGCTCTCGACTTATGATTATCCCTACCGGCTGGATGGACAGGACCATTTCATCACGGAAGGACGTTTTCATCTGCGTTGGGACCGTTCAAAACCGGACGAAAAGCTGCCCTGGGCCGAACGCCCCGATACCATTGATGAAGTCGGGTCCGTCTATACCATTCAGGGCTTCGACCTGAATTACGCAGGCGTCATTCTGGGGCCATCACTCTATTATGACCGCGCTCTGGACAGGATCCGCGTCAATCCCGCGCGTTACGAGGACAGCGCAGCCTTTCAGGGACGCGACGGCATCGCCACACCGGGGAAGGCAAAGGAAAGGATCATCCTGAACGCACTGAACGTGCTGCTGACACGTGGTATTCATGGTCTTTACCTTTACGCGCACGACCCTGCCCTGCGTGAGCGGCTGCTATTCTCCTGAAAGCAGGACGTATGAAAAACCGTCCATTGTATCCGCCGGCTTTATCGCTACAGTTTCATCAGATCCATGGGCATTACTTGAAAGCCCGTTATCCTGCCGTTCTGGAAACAGGAAGATTTCATCATGAAACGTCAAAAATTACTGGCTCTTTTCCTTTGTGCGGGCACCGCCCTGCTGGGTACGACCTGTACGGCCGAGGCGCGCGAGAGCGTGGACAAAGGATCCATTCCTTCCGGGAATGTCGATGTCATCGCACGCTTTCCCACCATCCAGCCTTCCGGAATCGCCATCCTGCCAGATGGGCGTATGGTTCTGGGCTTCCCCAGAAGCGTTCATGACCATCCGGGCCCACGTCTGGCAGTCTATGCTGGCAACAAGGCCACGCCCTTTCCCAGTGAAGCTGTACAGGCTCAGTTCGTCTCTCCGCTTGGCATGACGGTCGATGCAAAAGGGAAGCTGTGGGTTCTGGATGAAGGCATGGTTGCTGGTCACGGAACCATCCCCGGCGCCCAGAAACTGTTCGAGATTGATCCAAAAAAAGACCGGATCCTCCGTGTCTACCCGATCACGGCACCTGCCCTTCTGACAGACAGCCATCTCAACGATGTCAGGATCGACCTGACGCATGGCCAGTCCGGAACCGCCTTCATCACAGATACGTCCACGGATGTTCATCCCGGCATCATCGTCGTGGACCTTGCCTCCGGGCATCAGCGCCGGATCCTGGCGGATGCCAGGGTTGTTTCCGCTGAGCCTGGCTTTGTTGGGATGATCGATGGCGTTGTCGCCCGCTATGACCCGAAACACCCGGTCATCCCTCAGGGTGGAGTGGATGGAATAGACCTGAGCGCAGATCAGAAGACACTTTACTGGCAGTCCCTGAGCAGCCGAACCCTGTATTCCGCCCCAACTGCCGTTCTGGCCAATCCAGACGCCACGGAACAGCAGATCGAGGCTGCTGTGAAAGACGAAGGGGAAACCGGTATGGGTGACGGAATGGCGACCGGTCCGGACGGCTCTCTTTATCTCACCGATGTGGAACGTCATGGTATCCTGAGACGCACGCCGGATGGCGGCATTTCAATCGTCGCTCATGATCCGCGCCTCATCGAACCGGACGGTCTCGTTTACCATGATGGCGCGCTCTACGGTACGGTTGGTCAATGGGCCCGCCTGCCTGACTTCCATAACGGCAAGGACATGGAAGAAATGCCCTATATCGTTATCAAGATCTCATTACCGAAATAATACCCGAACCGGCAGGGAACTGGAAAAACGGTTCGCAATAGTCTTTCAATGCCCGGTAAAAAAATTCTTCATCCCGGAAGCTGTCTGATGCCCCCAGCGATCAAGCGTATGCCCCGTATTTTGCCCCCAGCGCCCCAGATCCTGACCGGTCTTATGTCCCCACCTGTCAAGTTTCCGCCCAGTCTGATGCCCCCATTGCTGCGCTGTTTCCCCGCTCGATGACCCGGTTTTTTCATGGTCCGATGCTGTCTGGACATGCCCGGAGCAGGCTTTCCCCGTACAGTCTCCAGCAGCATATCCAACTGAGGGCACAATAAGGCAGACAAGCAGAAAAAGACGCGAAAAACAGTCCGCGGGAAAATGCCGCATGATCACGAAAGCTCCGTCAGTATTCCGGATATGAGGATGTAACTCTTCCATGCCCCTATTGGTTTCTTCCAGACAACCAGTGAGAAGGTCAGGAACAAAAACACAGCGCCGAAATTTCCTCTGTCAGAAAAGCAGAAAAGCTCACGATTTTCAGAAAAGAAAAACCTGCCGAACAGCATTGGCAACAGCAATTTTCTCTAGGATTTCCTTCGTGCGTTAGACGTAGCGGATCAGCTGCATGAACCCGTAATCCATATGCATCTGATGATGACAATGAAACAGGGTATCGCCCGGATTGTCGGCCACGAACAGCGCATCGATTGTATCGAAGCGCCCGATCTGGACCGTATCCTTTAGAATAGGTCCAATCCGGCGCATGCCACGACGGAGCACGGTGAAGCGATGTCGGTGCAGATGCAACGGGTGAGCACAACCGCTAAGGTTGAACCAGCGGAACAGGTAGCGTCCCCCCTCACGCACGCTCAACGGCGACAGATCGGCATAGGAGCGTCCATTGATCGTCCAGCTTTCCATGCCATCAGGCGTCAATCGTCGTTCGAACACCATCGAAAAAATGCCGTCAAGCCGCAGATCCTCGATCGGCGACGTCGCGACACCGCCGAACAGGGCATAGTCCCAGTCCATGGCCGCGGGGTGATGCCAGACTGCCGGACCGGCACTGCCTGCATATTCGATCACTCTTCCCAGACCAGCGACCTTCTGTGCAGGGTCTATCGGCCCCAACAGCCAACAGCCGGACCGATTCATATGAACGATGGCATCCACCCGTTCGGCAACACCCAGCGTGATGACCGAAACCGGCGACGGATTGGCAACGGGATTGCCATCCAGGGCCGTCACCGTAAAGACGTGCCCCGGCAGAGAGAGGGAGACCGTCTCTGTTGCACTGGCATTGAGGAAGCGGAAAAGAACCCGCTCACCCTGCCGTACGCGCACCGGTTCAGCCGCCTCCGCCAGCCTTCCATTAAAAGTCACGTAACGATAGCGCGGCATCGCGCACTCTTCAGGCGAGCGTGGAATCTCTGGCAGGCTGGCGTCCCAATGATGGACTGCCAGAAGCACCTCGCGGTCATAGCGGCCCGGGTCGTGACCGGAATCCACGATCAGGAAGCCGAACTGCCCGCTATACAAGGCGCGCGAGAAATTCATCATCGCCATGGTATGGGTATGATACCAGCACGTTCCCGCACGGTTGGGCACAAAGCGGTAGTCCAGCGTGCCGCCTGGGGGGATCGTGGTCGCCCCTTCTTCTGAGGCCCCGTCAGGAATGGAACCAATGTCCAGTCCATGCCAGTGTACCAATTCCGGTGCGTCGCTGTTATTCGTCACACGCAACCAGGCCGGATGCCCCTCACGCAAGCGCAGCACGGGACCAGGCACCTGCCCGTTATAAGCCAGCACGCGTCGGGTGATGCCGGGCGCAAGCTCGACGGTCGTCGGTGCGATCTGCAACGTGATGGGCTGAACCGGCCCTGATGACTGCGCCGATGCCGTATGGGCAATGCGTGGTGGGACCAGCAGCCCTGCCGCCCCGGCAAGCAGCGCATGACGCCGAGTGACGGGAGAAATATCCTTCATGACCATGATGCAACCTCGCGCGCGGCGCGGACACCATGCCGGAAAGCGCCCGTATAGTTCTGTGCACCGTCGAGTTCGGCATGAGCAATGGCAATACGGCCAAAGCCCTTCGCCACGATCTCGCGTCCCGGGGGCTGGCCATTGAGTCCATAATAGAACCCCGGCGTCTGGATCACCCGCGCATGTCCCCAGCGATTGAGAATGATACCGTCGATATCGCGCGCCGGGTCAAATCCGACTTCGGCAAACATCGCGGCCATCTGGGAGCGGATGATGCGTTCATACTCCGTGTAGCTGGTCGACAGAAGGCGCATGCGCCCGCGTGCACCTTGCTCCCATGCGCTCAGACCAGGGGTATAAAGCCCCATATAGAAGGTCAGGATTATGGGCTGGTCGGGATGCAGCGGCGGATTGTAATCGGGCGTGACGATCGACTGACGGATATTGGCGCTAAAACCAAACATCGTGCCGTCATCCATCCATCGTGCAGCCGTGGCATTCAGCCGGTAAAGGAAACGCCAGTTCTTCAACGCCACATTCGCCACCAGCGCAGGCGCATAGGTGAACCCGTCATAGGCGGTACGCATGGCAGCAGGCAAATCACGCACCACATGTTTGGTGATCCATCCGCCCGTCGCCATAATGACGGCGCGTGCGCGGACATAGCGGATACAACCCGCGCTGGCATATGCGACGTCCACGATGCCCGAGACTGGATCGTCGCTCCGGTGACGGACCGACACCACCGTGGCGTTCTGGCGGATGCGCACCGGCCCCTCTCCGTCCAGCCGGGTCGGGTCGATACGTCCTCGCTGCATGGCCGAGAACGAGAGGCCACCGGGAAACAGGCCCGGGATTAACTGTGCAGCCAGATAACGCCCCAACAACGCATTACCGCCGGGGAAGGAATAGGTCATACGATCCGAATGCGTGACCAGGTGCATACCGCAGCGTGCGGATATTGCATCGGCACTGACGCCGCCCAGCAAGCCCACCACCGGCTGATGAAAGGCGGTTACCTCGGGGCAATATCCACATATTGTTTCGAGATAGGTGCGGTAATCGATCCTATCCAGCATGTGGGGATCGTCAGCATGCCTGGCGCCTTCACCGCGTCGCCAGCGTAACAGGCTTTCCTTCGCCTCTGGTGAAAAAGGCGTACGCACGAGATCATCCTGCCAGATATTCGTGGCCCAGGAAGGCTGGGCCGCGCCATCCCTGGTTTCAAAACGATAGGCAACATCGACCTGTTTTTCGTTAAACCCATCCATGTTGGAATAATTATCGAGCGAGAACCGCAGCTTCTTCAGCGATGAATCCCATGATTGCAGGTTGTATTCGTAGGGAATGCCACATTCGCGAAACAGCGCACCAATCGGTGTGTCGGCATCCGGTTTCGGGGCCAGAAAATCATTCGACCCTTGAGGACCGAGTAGATGGGTGTCCCCGACTATGAATTCATTCTGGCGGGCTTCGCCACCAAAAATCGGATGGTTGTCCAGAATCAGGCAGCGCCGGCGGCCGCCAGTCAGGGCCTGATATTCTTTCGCCGCCATCAGTCCGGTCAAACCGCCGCCGACGATCACCAGATCGTAGGTTTCAACATTCTCGTCAGGAGAAGGAGCAGGTGGCAAAGCGTCATGCAAGCCGTCGCGCACGCGATGCGCCGCAGTCAGCACTGGCAGCGTGTTGCCGTTGGCATGCGCATAATCCCCGACGCCACTATAACCGGAAAAATCGTCGATGCCGCCCGGATCGTGCCCCGAAACCGGACAGGCCGCAACCGAACGCATACGACCATTGAGGAAATCTCGTCGCGTGGTCCCTTTTCCCATTCCCAAACGGCGATCTTCACTGTTTCCATTAACCATTTCGTTTCCTCGAAGGACCGTTCTGTCTGCTTTCGAGAAAGAAAAGCAGACAGATGGAAATTTTAATCAGGATCATCTTTTAAAGCGTTAGATCAATACGATTACGATAATATCTGCGGTGAAGGAAATACCGGAACCATTCCGGTCGTATGGACCATCCCAACTGACGTCAAGCGACTCTTCCTGGAACGGGTGTTGAAAAATGTTATCGATGCCGATGGCAATATGAACGTCGGAAATCGCATGGTAATTCCCCTTCAAAATCGGGCAGCCATGCTGGGATGTTAATGAACCCGATGCGTTGTGCGGCAATGTTTGGGGAAGGCAAGATAATCACACTGTTCAGTGAGCGTAAAGCCGACAATTATCAGGCTAAGTTCAGGGTTCATAACCAGAACACGACGATTGCTGCGAAGAAATAGGTTTTGCATTAGTCTGCTGTGGCAGCGATGAGGATGATAGAGAAGACCTAGATATCAATCCTGAGCCTAAAATCCAGTCAAAGCCTTATATCCCTTGATACTGGCAGGGTTTTCCTGATGATAATCGAGAATTAGCACCTCATTTCCTATGGGACGTATCCAGCACGCCGGGCAGAACAGACGATACTGCGGACCTATATGCCAGAAGCGTCCAAGGGCATGACCATTGACCCAGACATATCCTTTTTTCCAAGAACTCATATCGATATAAACTCCGCCTCTAGCGGGACGATCAAAGTGAGCCCTGAAGAGAAAACCGTGTTGGATGGCTCGGTCAGGTAAAGCACGCAGCGTTGAAATATGACTATCGTCCAAGGGAAACCCTGTTATGGTCCAATTCCGTAACGGCTTTTCATCCAGGGACACATGTCCTTCCAGACCTTTTCGATCACCGAGAGCCGCTCCATAGCCAATATGGCCGAACGTATCGATTATGATATCGAGTTTCCTCGGCTTTTCAGCTTTCGAAATCATGAAGCTGGCTTCACCCGGATTTACGCGCGAGACCGTCCCGATATCTGTTCCCTCTAGGAAAAGCCGTGCGTAATCATGCACAGGTGGCAATTTGAGCAGTCCACTCATCCCGGCGGGGATAGTGGTCCGGTAAAGTGCCATTCCCTGACCCTGATGAAGGGCTCTTTCCATCGAAATCGGTGTGTCGCAGATCACGGTCGCACCTGGTGCTTCCCACAGAGAGCCGGCACGATGTGCCATTACAGGTTCAAATTCTACCATTGGAGGTGGTTCAGGAATTGACAGATCCTTGCAGTCCCCATGGTCAATCAGGAGATTGCGGAATGCATAATACTTTTTCGTCGGGCGTCCAGCTTCATCAATCGGCGCATCATAATCGTAACTTGTAATGACCGGCTGAAACCCCGAACCATCCCGATGGGCATTGGCGCCAGCTCCAAAGCCGAAATTCGTCCCACCATGTACGACGTACAGGTTGAACGACAGACCCTTCGCCACTATTGCAGAAAAATCCTTGGTGAATTCGACGCGTGCCAGGTCTTTATCTTCCCAGTGCGTCAGCCAGCCAGGATAGGCTTCGCTGATCCAGGCGGGGTCCTGTGTGCTAATACTCTTTGTACCTGAAATATCGTTTTCTCCATCCAGACCAATGGCACATCCCGGCAAATTGGTGCGTCTTTCAGTTAGTTGGGGCAGACCATCTGCTGTAGAAAACGGCCCGGGAATACCAGCCTGAATCCACGCTTCCCGGACCCAGACCATATATATCCTGTCGCTTCCGAAAGACGCGTATTCGTTTTCGACCTGTATCATGATGATAGGGCCGCCATTCGCAGCCAGATAAGGCCTGATGGACGAGGCGATTGCTGTGATGTACCGCTGGCAGGCTTTCAGAAAACGTGGATCGCGTGTTCGCAAAGAAATATCTTCATCGAAGAGAAGATAGGCCGGGAGCCCTCCCAAGTCCCACTCCCCGCAGATATAAGGACCAGGACGAAGAAAACCCAAAGACCGGCATCCTGACAGAGCTGTATGAAAGCCGGGAAATTGCATCTATCCGTGTGGAAATCAAAATGCCCGGGCGAACGCTCAAGAGTATTCCACATCAGATAAATACTGATGGTATTCAGGCCCATGGCCTTTGCCATTGCAATGCGCGACGGCCACTCTTCCCGCGGAATACGCGCAGGATGCATTTCGCCTGATCGAATTTGCATCGGCACTCCATCCAGACGGCAGCCTTCTGGATGGAGAGTAAAGCTGTGCGCTCGCCCATCTGGGCTCACTACCCGACACTCCACAGCACAAACAGGCTTGATCAGGTGATGCCCAAGAGAGAAAAGGCCCAGCGCAACGGTAGAACGACGAGTAAGGGACATGATGACCTTATGGTGTAAGTTCGAGTGTCATCACCTCGAAAGGCGCTAACTGGATTAAAAGTGGATGGTCAGCATCCAGGCTTTTGGGGATGGTAGATTTCGCCCAGAGTGCACGTACCGCATAATGCGTTGGGGCATCGGAAGGAATTTCCAGTACATTACGGGGTTCAATAAGTATCGAGCGAGGTTTCTGATCTGGATTGCGCAGGGTCAGAAAAGCCTTCTGTGGCGTCCATGCAGCCCACCCATAAGGCTCCAGTCGCCCTGGATCACCACCGACCCAATGACTGTCTTTCAGAATTTCCGCATTGGCTCGTGCCCATTTTGCCGTATCCGCAATAACGTCCCAGTCCTCGGTTTTCAGAAGATCAGGCGTTACATAGAGCTCCTGCTCGTCCGTACCTGTGGCGAAAAAGGAATGAACCTCGTCAGGAAAATCATCTCCCGGGTCGTCGTTCAGACGTTGATTTTTCTGTGCGTAGATGATGCCATGCAGCATCAGTGAATTCAGGGGGAAAAGCGGCGCCTTGACTACGATATTATGATAGGTATCGGAGTCACGGTATGTGATCCAGCGCTGGCGCTTGGTACCGACACCTCGAAGCATATCATCTTCACCTCCGCGCCAAATTGAGTCTGCCGTGCGCAGCCAGAACGGAGATGGGTATGTGCCGGTTGTCAGGTTAATAAAGGTGTCAGGCCTGGCCTTATAGATATCAGCAATAAGGTGAATTGCCGCATCAAAATCACTGTTAAAGACACTATTTTTGGCAACCTGACTCGCATTCCCCGTACCATCGAATTTGAACTGATTAATGCAGTCCTGGGTCAGAAGCGTCATTACAGCCTTATGAAACCCAGCGAAATAACGCTGTCCCGACAGATCAAATCCGCCGTCCTGTATCTCTAGACCCAGCTTGCGACCATGAGCTACTCGTATCTCCTTGGGCTTACCATAACCGCCCCATGGAGAAAGCCACACGCCTGGAGCAGCCCCGTAAGATGACGCAAGAGCACAAAGAGGACGAAAGCCTTCCGGAAAATCCTTGCTGAAATTCCACTGGCCACTTCTGTCGTCCCAGCCATCATCAAACAGAAACGAATTGAGCTTAACTCCCCGTTTGCGGACCAGTTCTTTACCAATACGACTGATGCGATTTTCTGCATCTTTTTGCGTGTAAGGTGTGAAATAGCCGATATCGTACCAGGAGTTATAGTTCAGGAACGGCCGGTAAGGATGCGTACGCTCGCGTTCTACATAAATCTGGAAATCCCGGCGCATCTGCCCATGCCGAACAATACCACCCACAGCGGAAACCGTCAGTTCATGGCCAACAGGGACAGGAAGAACCTGAGAAAGACTGAGTCGTGACTGCCCATTGAATACGAGGCTATCCGCAAGGGGGCTCTCGATTCCAAAATAGCTGTCTTCGATCGCAACAGGTGATCCTTGCACGTCTCCGATGACTTCACCGACATCAGTATGGGCGTCGAATAGCGAAACAGTTTTCAGGTGAAGAGCCGTCTTCACCGGAATAACAGTCAGACTTTGGCGCAGATAGGGTGAACCGTTGCGCTGCTCAACGCGCCATGTCGCAGTAAAACGGCCTTTGGGATCAGAAAAATGCGCAACGACTGCTTTCCCGTCCAAATGATCCGCTGCACGCGCAGACCCCGGCGCAGGCAAAAGAGCCTCCTCATACGGCTGGTCCGTTTGGTGAAGACTTTCGTTCGAGATTTTTTCGCCATCCGCTAAAGTAATCGTAAAAAGAGAAACCAATGAAACTATTCGCCCATGAATGACATCAATAAAACTCGCCTTATCCAGAGTTTCATTGTTCTGATGCCAGGACAGTTTGACAACATTGTTGCCTAGTGAGCCATTGCTGGTGATCATATCAGCGTATGTTGGTCCTGGTGAGAGAATACCAGTTTCCTGTCTGGCAGCATGGGCTGGCATCAGGATATTGGTTGTGAGAAGGGTCGCAATGAGCGCGTTCCTGAAAAAAACAGCCATGTTTCAAAAACCTGAAGACATCGAAAAGACGAGACCGAAACCACCGCCCACAGTATAAAGCGGTGAGCTTCCCTTAAGCGTCGAGCCAAAGACCCCTTTGACTGGGTGAGCATTGAACGCTCCCCCACCAGAGGCAAGATATTTGTTATCTGTGAGGTTAAGGGCGTTAACCTGAAGTTGTGGTGACTTGGCAAACCAGATTTTTTTGAAGCGATAACCAAGCGTCGCATTTCCAATCGCATATGCTGGCATCTTCTCGTCATTCATGAACGTCGAATACTGGGATCCAACGTAAGACATATAGCCATTGGCGAAGAAATGACCGTCGTCGTAAGAAAGGCCGAAATTTACCGTATAAGCGGGGCTGTTAATGGCGATTTTTCCAGCGCTTCGGATGTAGTCCGTACCGTCCGGAAGATTATTGTCCATCGTTGCATGCAGGTACTGGAAAGAGGCATATGGACTTAAGCCGTGCCAGGGACGCAGGCCGATTGCAAGCTGTGCGCCACGTGAAGTCTGCCCACCCGCATTGACATACTGCGAGACCAGACGTCCCCCTGTATAAGCCGTCACTGAGCTCTGACGGTTAGTCATATTGTAGTTAAACAGAGAAGCCGTAATATTGATCAGACCGGTGTGGCGATAGCCAATTTCTTCCGAAATCGAGTATTCTGGCTTCAGGCCGGTTGAGTGTGCCAGATCGATTTGGGGTGAACCCGCATCCCAGTAATTGCCATATACCAGAATACCAGACGGTTCACGGAATGCTGTTGCAGCATCAAAGTAAATCTGATCATGGGGCGTGATTTGATAGGACGCTGAAATCTGCGGCAGGGGCTGCGCATCACTGCGGCCATAGTTATAGTCGTCACCTGGGATGAGATTCGTGGATTTATAAGACATCATGACAAACTTCAACCCTGCGTTCAGGGTTAGCTTGTCATTGAACATCTTGTAAGTATCAGACAGGAAAAGCGAATTCAGCTGCTGGATCAGATGAATATTGAACTGCATGACTGCATCGCCATATTGATCTCTGATTGGATATTTCCCCCAGAAATTTTCGGCAGTCCCATTCGGTCCAATAACTGAAAACGGCGCCTGCTCGGTCTGGTTGTAATAATTGTACCAGTACCCTGCTTGCAATTCATTATGACCTGCCTTCCAGGACAGGACATTATTAAATCCAGCCGTATGCTGATTGAAATTATCAACGGCCTGTATGGCAGCCGACCCATCAACGGCACCCGGAATGTTTAAATTTCCTGTTGGTCGGGTACCATTGTAGCCTTCCTCAGCCTGATCCTGGCCATTGTTTCCTGCTCCGTGCAGATGGACGTAATAAGGCTCGCTGGTAAACGTCAGGCCATGCCCGAGATTAAAGACAAGCGGCGCGCCGATAACAACCGAATGACGCTCTTCTGAATTCAGCTTATAGTAATTGACGTCGCCTGGAGTGTAAGTTGGATCATAATAAGCTGCAGAACGCCCGGTTTGCTTCCACTGCGACTTGGAAATGCTCAGCAGGAATGGAAAACTCTGCTCGGTCCAGGTCATGAACACGCGTGCACTGTTTCCTTCTCCCCATTCCTTCATCACCTTGGCATCAATATGAGAGCGGCGATCCCGACCCGGACCAAGCCACTGCGCATTGGTTCCATAGGAATAGGATGCAAACGCCTTCACGCCGCTGTGACCGATTTCCCCGGTATCAAATCGTACAAATTCGCGCGCAAGCTGATGATTGCCGTAGGATACGTTCACCTTGCCACCGAGACGACTCTCCGGATCCGACAAATACTGTTTGATAGCACCTGCAACCGAGTTGTAGACGGGGGAAGAAATGTCAGCCACACCCTGCTGCACAGTAATTTTGCTGATATTTTCTGTATCGGATGCCTCGGACGTAAAAGGGGCATAAGAAGAAGGATCAGCGATCGGGATCCCTTCGAATGTGTAGCCAACAGAGGTCTGGCTCATACCACGCATATAAAAGCTGCTCTGATCGGACTGACCAAAAGCATCAGCATTCGAAAGCGTAATTCCCGGCGTATACTGAACCAGGGAGATCGGATTGCTGGTTGCCGCCTGTTTGGCAATAAAATCCCGCGTAACTGATTGCTGGGCCTTTGCCGCAGTTTCTGGCGGCAAGAGTCCCCCACCCGGGGTCGTATTCGTGACCCCGGTGGATGTGACAGCTGCAACGACGTGAATGCTTTCGGAAGCCTTTGCATCTACTGCTTGCTTTCTGGGAGATGCCTTTGAAGAGGTGGAAGCGGCTTTCAGTGCTGGCCCCGCCCTGTTGTGCAGAGGCTTGTATGTCGTCGTCTTAGCAAGGCCTGGTGCTGTCAGAACAGTCGAACACAGGAGTGTCATGCCAGTCAGCTGAAAGAGACGAAGCGACCTTGATCCGGGAAGAGCCGAGCAGTTGATAGAAGAACGCATTGGACCACTCCGTTGATGGTGGTCTCAGGATAACCATGCAGCCGATTATGATTGCAACAACAAAACATTCATAAACGATCAATAAAAATCTTTGAGTGAATGAGATTCTTGCCCGGATAGCCTGATATTTAGGGGTTTTTTCGTTTCTTTTCCTTACGAAAAAAAATTAAAGCTTCGATTCGAGATTTTTTCGATCATTATCGATCAACTTAAGTCTTGACATGATCGTAATTTAGAGTGGAATTTGAGAGCCGCCGGAAACGGTGCCATTATCAGGTCCGTTTCTGAACCGGAGTTCCTATGCAGCCCGATCGCCTCGCCCAAATTCGCCACCATCTTTATCGCCACGGGATAACAAGCGTGACGGAGCTGGCCAAAGTGGTAGAGAGTTCAGTCGCAACCATTCGCCGGGACCTTCAGCGCCTTGAGGAGCAGGGATATGTACGCCGGACACATGGAGGCGCTGAAATTATTGGCTCAGGAAACGCTGAAGTCGGGTTCCACGCCCGCGAAAGTCATCGTTTGGCCACCAAAAGAGCAATTGCTGACGCTGCTTATGAACGGCTGATCGAGAACACATCAATTTTTCTGGATTCTGGAACGACGGTCCTGCAGCTTGCAAAGCGTCTACGACTGCACCCCATCCCATTAACCGTATTTACCAACAGTGTGGCAATTGTTGATGCCCTGCTCGATACACCCAGAATCCAGCTGACACTTCTGGCCGGACGGGTCCGTAACGAGAACCGTAGTATTGTTGGCCCCCTGGCTGAACGTAGCATTGAAGCCTTGTGGTTCGACCAGTTGTTTCTTGGAGCCAGTGCCGTACAGCCCGACGGTAGCATTGCTACCCCTGATAGTGATGAGGCCAGTCTGAATGCAGCGATGTTGCGCCACTCAACAATGCGATTTCTGCTGATGGACAGCGGAAAATTCGGCAAGCATTCAACATTTAGAGTAGGGACGCTCGACGATGTCACCCATGTCATCACAGACGATCATCTGGACGAAGAATGGGTGTCACGTCTGGCTCAGACGGAGTTGTCGTGCAGCTATGTTTCCGGAGCAGGCATCCATGATGAAAGCGAAGACATTTAACCCGAACCCTACTTCTTCAAATGCACACATGAAATTCTGAGTGAACCGGACACCCATCTCTCCTGGTAAGGGAAATACAGCCATGAATGCGACAGAACGCGGAATACGCGAACAGTTTCCCCTTTGGAACGAACTTGACCTGAAGAGGATAGACCCGGAACCTGGCAGAATGCAGATTGTCGTCGGCTGTGGCACATCCGTTCACATTGCGGATTCCATTGCTGCGACCCTTAATATTCAAGGCCATCTGGCACGGGCCGTCCCAGGTAATGAGTGGACCGTCCGCTCAGACAACTACGTACCGTCATCAGTCCCCGTCGAGGTGGTTGCTTTGTCCAGAAGTGGAGAATCTACGGAAACAGTCGCAGCAGCCCGTAAGAGCCGTCTGAACGGTGTTCCGGTCGTTGCCTTCACATGCGCTCCTGGCAGTTCCTTATGCCACGAGGCAGACAGGCTGGTGGAAGCAAAGACACATCCCGAAGAGGGGATTGTCATGACAGCATCCGCAAGTCTGATGTTGCTGATGGGGCTTCGATATGCTGGGGTTTCGGTTGGTCCTCAGACAACTGAAGCAGCTGAGAAGCTTCTGGTAAACGGAGAGAAATTCCTGCCTAAATTGATTGCGGGTCGGACGCATTTCGTTTTTCTTGGCGGCGGCAGCCTGTATGGCGTAGCACGTGAAGCAGCGCTGAAAATGCAGGAAATGAGCCTCAGCCAGAGTGAGGCTCATCATCCGCTTGAATACCGTCACGGACCAATCAGCCTGATCGATGATCGTTCGCTGGTCGTCATGCTTTATCATCCGGATACCGCTTCCGAAGAGGCTGCTGTTGTCGCAGATGTTCAGAGCAAGGGGGCACGCGTCCTGGGGCTTGGCGGCCCCGGGGATGTGTCGCTTGATGTCGGGGGAGAGCCACTTACAGAACCGTTGGTCTGTTTGCCACTCCTTCAGTTGCTGGGCGAAAACGTCGCCAGAATGAAAGGTCTGGATACGTTGGCTCCACGTCATCTCACAAAGGTCGTGACCGTTGCATGAACCGACGGCCATTCTGAAAAACCTGGTAAAACAGGTCCATGATCCGGCCATTCCCAAACATGAGCGTTGTGGCATCACTTCTGTCTGCTCTGCGCATCCCATCGTTCTGGAAGCCGCCTTGCGGCGAGCCGCAAGCAACAAAACTCCGGTCCTGATTGAGGCGACCTGCAATCAGGTCAATCAGGAAGGCGGCTATACCGGGATGACCCCGGCAGACTTCTGTAGCCTTATTGCTTCAATCGCAGCCAAGGTCGGTTGTCCGATGGATTCCATTATTCTGGGCGGAGATCATCTGGGTCCTAACCCTTGGAAACACCTTCCTCCCAACGAGGCCTTGGTCCGCGCGGGAGAGATGGTGGAATCCTATGCTGCTGCCGGTTTCCTCAAGCTGCATCTTGACACGAGCATGGGCTGTGCTGAAGAGCCTGCTGTTCTTGCAGATGCAGTTGTTGCAGAACGGGCCGCACTCCTTGCAGCAAGGGCTGAAGCAGTTGCTCCGGGAAAGCCGGTCTATGTTGTCGGAACCGAAGTTCCTGTCCCGGGTGGCGCATTGGAGACACTGGATCATCTCATTCCCACCACCGGACAAGCTGCACGCTCTACAGCGGCGATGACACGCGAGATTTTTTCCAGAACATTGTCCGATGAAGTCTGGAGTAGGGTTATTGCGCTCGTCGTACAGCCAGGCGTCGAGTTCAGCGCAGAGGAGACAATCTTTTATCAACCCGGGAAGGCCAAGGGCCTTGTTGACACACTAGGTACTCTCCCCGGTATGGTTTTCGAAGCTCATTCAACAGACTACCAGACAGTCCGTCACCTCCGTGCGCTTGTCGAAGACGGATTTTCAGTGCTCAAAGTCGGTCCAGCCCTGACCTTTGCACTTCGGGAAGCCCTCTTCAGCCTTGATGAACTGGCCTCAATTCTTCAGCCAGGCCGCGTATCACTCGTACAGGTCCTGGAGGATGAGATGCAGGCAGAGCCGTCTTTCTGGCAGGGGCATTATGATCCCGCAAAAGCCGATATGCTGCGTCTCTACGGCTACAGTGATCGCATCCGCTATTATTGGGCACGCCCGCGCATACAGCGTGCTGTAAGTGACCTTCTGGGCGTTCTGGAAGACACGGGCCTTCCTGATCCATTGGTAAGCCAGTTTCTACCCAAGCTCTATGAACGGGTGAGAAGTGGGGAGATCCCCTGTGAGGGCATGGCTATGCTTCTCGCAGCCGTTGGGGATGTTCTCGATGATTACGGCTCAGCCTGTGCGCCCAGGAGAGTGCAATGACAGCGCAACAGTTTGCCAGCGACAACTATGCAGGTATCTGCCCCGCAGCTTTCAACGCAATGATGGAAGCCAATGCGGGATCGGCTGTCTCCTATGGACAGGATGACTGGACTTCCCGCGCTGCTGATGCTCTACGCAGTGCTTTCGAGCACGATGCCGATGTGTATTTTGTATTTAATGGGACAGCTGCGAATTCTCTTGCGCTTGCCAGCCTGTGCCGCTCCTACGAAAGTATTATCGCAGCGGATTTCGCCCATATCGAAACCGATGAATGCGGCGCTCCGGAGTTCTTTTCAAATGGCGCGAAAATCCTTACGGCTCCGACCGATAGGGGCAAGTTGACTCCCATAGCAATCCGGGCCATCGCGAAGAGCCGGAATGACATTCATTTTCCACGTCCGGCAGTGGTAACCATTACACAGCCGACTGAGACCGGCCTGCTCTATACCTTGGATGAAATTCAATCCATTAGTACAGCCTGCAGGGAACTCGGTCTGAAACTGCATATGGACGGTGCACGCTTCGCGAATGCCGTGGCTGCTCTGAACTGTTCTCCTGCGGACATGACATGGCGTGTTGGCGTTGACGTCCTGTGCTGTGGTGGAACCAAAGGTGGCATGGGCATTGGTGAAGCCGTCTTGTTTTTTGACCGTGATCTGGCGCGGGGGTTTGACTATCGCTGCAAACAGGCGGGACAGTTGGCCTCGAAAATGCGCTTCCTTGCTGCTCCCTGGGTTGGAATGCTGCAGGACGGACGCTGGCTTGAATATGCGCGACATGCCAACAGTTCCGCTCGTTTGCTGGGCCGACTTCTTCAGGATATCGAAGAAATTCAGCTTGTTTATCCTGTTGAAGCCAATGCTGTTTTCATTTCCATGCCGCCGGATGTTGGATTGAGGCTGAGAAAGCGCGGCTGGTTATTCTATGAGTTCATAGGAGATGCTGCCCGCTTTATGTTTGCGTGGGACGCCGACAGAAACCGGATTGAGAAGCTGGCTCAGGACATTCGAGAGTGCTCATATTCCGCTACCAATAGCTGAAACTCATGGTACGCCTCATGTTCTGGCCAACCGAAAATTACAGAAAAGGCTGTTCAGAAGCACTCTGTCAGAAATCCATGAATATCCACATAATAGTCATTCTGTTATTTGAGCAGCGTTTTTCTAGGATACTTTCATGATTCAGCCCTCTATCGTGGCCGTGGATGGAGGGGGAAGCAAAACCCTGATGGTCGTCCTGCGTCAGGACGGTACCATTTTCGATATCAGGCGTGCCAGAGGTTCCAACCCTTTCGATCAACCCTTATGGCGCGAAACGCTCTTGGGGTTGCTCGACCGCCTTCCAGGTCATGTTGCAGCCGCTGGTCTGGGCCTTGCTGGTTCCGGAGAAAGCGCCACATTCACTCAACATCAGTGTAGCCTGATTGATGTGGCCCTGGGGGATATTCCCCACTCTCTGACCAATGATGTGGACATGGCCTGCAATGGCGCTTTTGCAGGACAGGCAGGCGTTCTTCTGCTTTCGGGAACCGGCTCCATGGCATGGGCAACAGACGGTGCCGGCCGGACCTGCCGGGTGGGAGGCTGGGGGAGTCTTCTGGGCGACGAAGGAAGCGCTTTCTGGATTGGACGCAAGGCTCTTGGGGTCATCACGGCCATTCTCGATGGTCGCAACACGGTCGATACGGATTTTTTGGCGCCGTTTCAGAAGGCATTGGATCTATCGTCCGATCCAGCTGAATGCGCCGCAGCCCTGCTGGACTGGTACGCCAATCTGACACATGAACGCTCTGCTGTGGCCTCGCTCGCACATATAGTCGCCCGGTTGGCTGAGGAGAACTGTGCGCCAGCAGGCAGGCTCATGCAGGAAGCTGCAGCGGAACTTGTGCTCAATATCCAGACGGCCCGCCGCAAACTGCTCTGCCCTGATCTCCCCTGGAGCTATGCAGGTGGAACCCTTCAGAGCGCTTTCCTGCGCAATGCGATTGCCGAAACGTGCGGCGCTCCTGCGCGTCCACTGCTACCTCCGATCGGAGGTGGTCTTCTCACGGCTGCCAGACTTGCAGCCTGGCCTGTGGATGACATCTGGATCCACAATCTCGCCAAGACCCTCAGCGACGCAGGGCTGGGCAATTGATCCTGCCCTGCGTGCAACCGTCTTTATAATAGTCCTTGCCCACAAAGGCTTACGGATCCCTCCTAACGTGGCTCTTTCCAAGCCACCTTCACATAACAGTCTGACCATGCCTGACAGACTGGGACCACTTGGCGTCGCTGCTGGCATCTTCTTTATGATGGGCTTCGTGACCTAGCTGAATGACCTCCTGATCTCGTATGCCTGCGACGCCTTTTCTCTCGGAGACGCGGCAGCCTTCCTCGTCACGCTCATAGCCTTTCTGACAACCGACTTTCTTAATCGGCTGCGTCGCCCTTCTCGATACTACCAATGCCATGATGGTGCCGACGATCTTTCCCATTGCCATCTGGCGCCGGTCCTTGGTCACCACGCCTCGACCCTGATCGTCATGGCCTACAGCGGCGATACCATCATGCCGCAGATCTATATCGCCCTTAAACCCTTTGTCGGTTTCCAGGGAAACATATCATACTTCTTGGCAAAAATCTGATGAGGTCAAGCATGACAGTTCTGGGACTGAATCATATCACTCAGGCCGTAGCGGATGTGCAGCACTCCCTGGCGTTTTATCGGGATATTCTGGGATGCAGGGTACGCGCAATCTGGGCAGAAGGCGCGTATCTTAAAGTCGGCAGCCTTTGATTATGCCTATCGCGCGACGATCAGGTGAGACAGACACCGCATGCAGACTATACGCATATAGCTTTCAGTGTTTCCGAGGCCGCCTTTGCCAGTATGAGCGAAACACTCATAAGCAACAGCGTAATCTGGAAAGAAAACAGGAGCGAGGGACACTCTGTCTACTCTCTGGATCCAGACGGGTATAAGCTCGAAATTCACGCCAGCTCACTTGAGACCAGATTACAGCATTATCTGAACACTCCCTCGAAAAATGTGCAGGTTCTCTAAAAGGCAGCTTTCCGTTCTGTCACACAGCAAAGCCATAAGAACATCCCATGCAACTCGTTCTCGCCCCATCAAACCTTGGACTCAGTCCGCTTCAGAAGGGACATGTTCCCGGAACATGGCGCGCTCCCGAAGCCCTGATGGATGCCGGCCTCGGGGAGGCCGTGAACTACAGCTGCCTCCATAGTCTTTCGAGACCGGATTATTCTCCTGAGGCTCAGGAAGGGACACGTATTCGGAACGGTCACGCAATCCGTGCTTATGACCTTATCCTTGGAGAAACAGTTGGGAATGTCTGCACTTCAGGTGAGTTCGCGCTTGTCATTGGAGGAGACTGCTCCCTGTTGCTTGGAGCATTGGTAGGCGCCCGACAGATCGGGCCTATTTCACTGATCCATATCGATGGACACAGCGACTTCAGGCACCCGGGAAATTACGATCCAGCAGCAGCTCTCAATGGTGCGGCCGGCATGGATCTGGCGCTCGCAACCGGGCGGGGTGAGGCGCTTCTAACCGCCTGGCCCGATGTGTCAGATCCGCTGGTTTCGGATGCGAACGTCATCCAGATTGGTGAGCGCGAAAGTCACGATCCCGATTTCGTTTGGCCTGATATCGCAAACACTGCGATTGAACAGGTTGATATCTTTGAAGCCCAGAAGATCGGTCCGTCAGGTCTTTCCCAGCGGATCCATGATGTGCTTCTCCGCGAACCTGAGCAGAGTTTCTGGATCCATTTCGATGTCGATGTCATGGATCAGGCCATCATGCCCGCAGTGGATTGTCCGGGTTCTCCCGGCCTCTCGCCCGAATATCTGGTCCAGATCCTCTCTCCGCTTGTTTCCAGCGCAGGATGCTTGGGCATGAGCCTGACAATTTACGATCCTGACCGAGATCCAGAGGGACAATGTGCCACGATTATCATCGATATTTTGCATGCTCTACCTTTTCGGTAAGTAGGCATACATAACCATGCATTTTATGAACCGCTTACGCCTTTATACAAGATGCAAATTAACGCATGGCGGCTTGCCAAACGCCAGTCCCAGCTCCACGGGGACTTCTGGAGCGGATCAAGAGCAGACTTATAGAACTTCCCATATAAAGGCGCAGGGAAATAACCCTCTGACATGATTGGATCGCCGTTCGCTGGAAATCATTGCTTTTCCTTGAAAGATGAGCCGAAAAGCAACGACACAATGACGTGACCTGCTTACGACGGTTCCGGAAAGTTTCGAACCTCGCCCGGTTCTGGGCATTCAAAGCCAGATCCATATCATGCGAGGACGCGATGACGGCCACTCGACGAAATCTTCTCGCTCTTTCTGCTTTGGGAAGTGCTGCAGTTCTGGTGCCCCGAAGCGGACGGGCTCAGGATGCACAGCATGCCGGAGATGTCACCCCGACCATGGGAAACGTGGTGCGCAATACGCTACCACTGAACGTAGCGCAGACGGGTCAGCGGTTTCGTCCTCCGACACGCATAGGCCTTGGTGGGGTTCCGATCGGAAACGGTTTCGCGGCTGGTACGGATGAAGATGCCGAAGCCGCGCTGGAAGCGGCATGGGCTTCAGGAGTGCGTTATTTCGATACATCACCCTGGTACGGTCTGGGTCTGAGTGAACGGCGGTTTGGTCATTTTCTGCATACGCGACCGCGGGATGAATTTGTCCTTTCCTCCAAGGTTGGTCGACTGCTGACGGCTGCCCCCCAGCCACCTGGTGGGACGATGTGGAACGATCCCTCTCCTTTCGCCTACCGCTACGACTACACGGCAGACGGTATTCGGCGGTCAATCGAGGATAGCCTGCAAAGACTGGGAATTTCCCGGCTCGATATCGTCTACATCCATGACCTGTCGCCAGAAAACAAGGACATGGGGCCGCGGTGGACGACCTATTTCGATCAGGCCGCCAAAGGCGCTATTCCAACGTTGACCAGAATGCGGGAGGAAGGTCTCATCAGGGGCTGGGGGCTCGGGGTCAATACACCTCAGGCCGTTCTACGAACCATTGAGATCGGAGATCCGGATATCGTCCTTCTGGCAACCCAGTATTCCATCATGCGACATGATGAGGCGCTGACCCACACACTCCCTGCACTCGCGCCGCGTGGCATTTCAGCTGTTGTCGGCGCGCCTTTGAATGCAGGCTATGCAGCTGGACGCAATCGTTACGATTATGGAGGTACTATTCCATCCGGGATGGCGCGCAAACGTACAGCGATGGAGGCCATTGCCAGACAGCACGGAACCGATCTGCGTACGGCAGCACTTCAGTTTGCGGCGGCTCATCCGACTGTTGCAGCTGTCATTCCGGGGGCACGTAACGCTGCTCAAATGCAGGCTAATGCGAAGTCTATGGAAGTCTCAATTCCGGCAGCCTTTTGGGATGAACTCAAGCAGAAAAAATTGATTGCCCAAGCTGCGCCTGTTCCTGCTTCCTTGTAAGGGAAGCAGAAGTGGGTCTTGGGTGCTTTGTATTCTAAGCTCAGGATCTGTTAATTTATTGAATTGAGCTGTGCTCTATGCTTCACGGGCCTCCCGAGGGGAACCTGTGGGTAATATGTTTTTGCTGGCTGAGAGGCAGATGGAAAGGATTACGCCGTATTTTCCTCTGGGCTCACGGAGCTGAGTGTGGATGACCGCCGAGTGCTCCTTGGGATCGTGTATATGATCCGTAACAGGGCTCAGTGGAAAGATGTGCCGGAAGCGTATGGTCTGCACAAAACCTTATAACCGATTCATCCGCTAGAGCGTCTGGGTATTTTCAATGTGATGGCCTGTTTCGGCCTAGCCGCCTGCATCTGCCAGCCTTCCTGTTCAGTTGCTTCCTGATTACCTCAAGAGCGGTATCACGAAGCCCCAGGGCATCTTACGCGTGCAGGTCTGGAGAAATTTGAGGATGTCTTTTCGGATTCCCATGCAGGAAGCAAGCATCTTGCCGGCGGTCTTTCGGGATGATGAACCGGACATAAAAAAGTCCATCCCAATCAGCCATATCCGTGTCGCCTTCTATCAACGAAGGCAGGACCGAGCCATAGCATCGAGGTGACGCTAGACCAGTGACGCAGCGTTAACCTGAAGTGACGCTGGTTTTGGCTAAATGATTGTTTTTTCAGGAAAAGGGGACCTGGTGGAGAGAGTTGGAAACAGCTCTCATTTGTCATAAAACACCATACAAAACATATAGTTATCGCACCGAAAATCCGATGGCTGACTCTCATGGTGCTACAACTCGGCGAGCAGCGTATCCGTCGTCGAAGAAGATCCAGTGACAGAGGCAAATTGTCAATCTGCGGAATGGTTTTCTCCCTTCGCAGAACGTATCATGAGAAATTCTCGAAGACCGTGTGCGGCTTACTGAATGATGGCGGAAAAGAAGCGAAACCCACCTTGGACCCGTGACGAGATCATCTTGGCGTTGGACCTCTATCGACAAGTTGAAGGGGCTTGGCCCCGAGAAAGTGATCCTCGCGTCGCGGCGCTCAGCGATACCCTTAATAGCTTCTGGCGTGCCCAGGGCCATGAAGGAGCGACACTGCGCAATGCTAATGGTGTGAAGATGAAGCTCATGAACCTTCGCGCCCATGATCCCGCTTACGCTGACAAGGCAGGTCTGAAAGCAGGAAATCATATTGAGCGTGAAGTATGGGCCGACTTCGCAGATGATCCTCGACATCTCAAGGAAACGGCTGATGCAATTCGGGAAGCGATTGTGTCGGGAAAAGCTATCCAGATTGAGGTCGAAAGTGATGAGATTCTGGACCCAAACGAGGTAGAAGCTCCAGAAGGACGGCTTCTGACAGTCATGCATCATCGCCGGGAGCGGTCGCGAAAGATCGTTAAGGCAAAGAAGCAGGATGTCTTGAAAAAGGTGGGCCGCCTGACCTGCGAGGCTTGTAGCTTTGATTTCGCCGAACGATACGGTGCTCGCGGAGATGGGTTTATAGAGTGCCACCATATAAAGCCGCTGGCAGACTTGGCCGAAGCAGGAAATACGCGGTTAGCCGATTTGGCGCTTCTCTGTGCAAATTGCCACAGGATGATCCATGCGAAGCGGCCCTGGCTAAGCGTAGACGAACTTCGCGCTCTTCTTGATTTAGAGGGGTGGAACTGAGGGGAAAGTCCGGATGGGAGAAATTATCTGTTTAAATTTTCAATACAAAAAGAGTATTTTTAGCAAGTCAAATTGAGTGAGGTTTATGTGGTGTGCAAATTAGCCCGCATTCAACTTCTGTTTCTCCACCGGCATGCGGCCTAGTTATTCTTTTGCAGTTTATAGCAAGATGGGACCCAAGACGAGATATAGCGTGTTACAAGCCTCGGCGCGCAGCCGCTTTTACGGTAGTCGGATAACGAGTAAGAAATGCCCGCCTTCGTCGAAGGCCAGCAATCCCCCGGCCGTCGTAAATGAATGCCAATGGGGGAAGCGTGTAGCTGCTGTTACTTCCTTACACGGCACCATTTCTGCCGTTTTTATAATTCTCGTAATCGCCTTTGAGATCGAAGTGCGTTCATATCAGGATGGAGAGCCGGATCATCGGGTAGCGAAATTTGCTGTCCATGAAGGTCACGATATGTGTTTTCGGTGATCTCAGGGGAAACTAAAATTCTAAAATTATCGTCGATTGACAATAATCCGAGATCAAACAACGTATGTATATCGGATCGCAGTAGTATTCCGTTCGTAGTGCAGTTAGTTTCAGGTCCATTGTATGGATTTATGTGTGCAGCTTCAAGTATTTCTAGCGTATTTGATCCTGTGAATGCGCATCTATTTTTATAAGCGGCAATCAATTGCGATCTGAATTTCGCTTGTCCCTGACGCTGTGTGATCGATGCGAAAACCTTTCGTCTTCCTTCTATCGCGTTTTGATCGTTATTATCTCTATTCTGACGCTCAAGGAGCTTTTCTTGTTGACGGAGGATTCTCTCGCGTGCTTGCCATTCATGAAGAACATTTGCCACCGGTGCTTGCCGTGCGCGGATATAGGACATAAGTGGCGCAAATAATCGAGCAGCATTTTCAAATTCAGTGTAAAAACTGAGATCTATGTCGTCAATTTCATCTAAATTGTAATATCTACTAATAGAAGTTGCACCGTATTTTTGACCTGCCTCACTATGAAGGTAGCTTATCAACTCGGATATTGACTGAAAATCACTATTTTGATTTTCCATGCGGGCTTTTTTCTTAAATTTCCAGCCACCCTCTTGGTTTAGGCGCACACTAAGATCGAAAATAATTTGACTATTGGAAGCGGGAAATAAGTCAAAGAGCAACGGCGTTACTTTTCTTAAAAGATTTTTTACATCTTGATTTGAAAAATCACTTCGGTGAATTGCCGGAGCAAGACCGATTTCTACGCCACGGCCAGATACGATCATGAAAATCTGCGGCATACCAACCAAGTCGACTGAATCACTATTAACTAATGAGCACCATAGGTCGCGAGGTCGATTATTTCGAATTCCGGTTTCTGGTCGAAAACTAGGTTGAACTACGGGCTGAAGGTGATCGATGAAATTCTGGGCCACGTTCTCGCATATATTTCTTAGCGTCTGATTGATTCTGACATACGCATCACGCTGCTCTTGTGTGAGAATTTCGGTCCAAGCATTAGAAGGGGAATTCGGAAAATTTCCGACGATTTGGCAATCTTGGCTACTGATTTCTGACATATAAATCGCCTTAAATCACAAAATTTTATAAGAGGCATTCAGACGAAGCGCTAAAGGCCCACAGTTGACATGGTTATTTACCTTTCTACTTTTTGGAGAAAAGTCAATTCCTGTCAGAACGGCAAATTGAGTAATATATAAGATATTCATTCTTTTATCATTATAAAAGTTTCTGGAAATGTGTCGCCTTGTGCGCAAGTCGCAAGGCTATAGTCATCTGTCCGGATTGCATACTTTTCTGGACACTTTCGCCGCCAACGGAAAACCGGGCTTCCTATGTGTCAGGAAAACACCGATTCTATGTTTATTGACACTATGTAAGCCATAGCCTAGACATTTCCTTACACACAAGGGACCCAGTCATGTCAGGCCAGACCGTCGCATACGTCCGCGTTTCATCAGCAGACCAAAACACAGACCGTCAGACCTTCGAAGGCGTGAAAGTAAACAAGACCTTTACCGACAAGTGCAGCGGCGGAACGCGCAACCGCCCGGCCCTCACCGAGATGATGGAATATGTCCGCAACGGAGACACCATCGTCTGTCACTCCATCGACCGGCTGGCCCGCGACCTGCAAGACCTGATGGAACTGGTCCAGACCCTGACGGCCCGTGGCGTCGGTGTGCGGTTCATGAAAGAGAGCCTGATCTTCACCGGCGACGAAAGTCCGATGCAAACCATGATCCTGCAAGTCATGGGATCTTTCGCGCAGTTCGAGCGCAGCATGATCCGGGAACGCCAGAAGGAAGGACAGATTGCCGCCCGTGCAAAAGGCAAGCTTCCAGGTCGAAAGAAGACCCTATCAGCGGGCCAGATCAACGAGCTACATGCACGGATTGATGCCAAGGAACCCAAAGCACAGATCGCAAAAGCACTCGGGATCAGCCGCGCCACGCTATATTCCTATTGGGATCAGTCCGCCAAAACCTGAACTACAATATAGACCGGCCTTGAGCCGGTCTTTTCGTATCTGACACGGCCGCTAAGAAATACACCTGCCGATCATCCGTTGAGGTTAGGAAGCGGCTGAACTCGAACGTCTCTTCTTCGAGCCAGAAATCCGCAATCAATAACTACTATCCTGTTTCGTGCTATAATAGGTGCAATCAATCCCCCCGAACGAGACAGGAGCCATCATGAGCGAACCGAAAAAGAGGCGATATGCCAAGCTGACAGACGAGAAGTGGGTTGAGGCCGCAGAAATGCACAAACTTGGCTTCACCCAAGACCAGATAGCTGAGGCGATGAATGTCTCCGTCCGCACGGTCAACACCCATCTTCCGGTAGCCGTTGCCAAACTGGACGCCGCCAAGATCGCGATCACCTCGACTGACACGGCCCCAGTCCTTCCGGTTCCATCGCCTCATGACTTGCCGCCAGTCACCGATCTAGAAGAGTGCGGGCGCTACGCTCGTCGCCAAATGTGGAACGACATCGACGCCGTGACGAAGGCCCTACGTCGCGAGGTCGCATCCCCCGTCCCGAACGGAAGAAGCATCCGCGCACTGGCGACCGCTGCCGAGGCGTTCAAGAACGTATGGGGCATCGCTAGAGACGTCATCCAGCTTGACGACACGATTGATGACAAGGCGCTACCGCAGATCGTTATCCGTGAGATCACGGCTGATGAGGTGCAGGAGATGCGGCGCAAGCAGCGTCTCGAAGACGGAGACATTGACGAGGCCGAAGCCCGACTCCTGAAGGAAGAGGCGGCGCGTGATGATACCGACGCGGACACCGCTGTCATCAGTGAGGAATAGGCCGAAGTCTTAGAAAATCGCGGGAAACCCTCCATCCATACCCGATATACTCGGCAGCAATTTTGAAAATCGGCAACCAAAATCACTAGATTAAATCGTTTGTTGTGGAAATATCGGCCTCAATATTGTTACAATAAAGGGGCTCATACGGACTGTGAGTTAGCAGGGAGATGCAGGGGTGCATCTCCCTGCCACCCCGTCCGTGAGCCCCCGCCGCAGTCCAAGTCACAAACCCCATGAGCCCCCATAAGTGGATCACCAGATCGCTGCCGCCCGCGTCATCAGGCATATAAAAAATACGCGCAAAGATTTACTACCAAACCTCATCGCCTTCCGGGATGAAGTGCTTCAGCATGAGAGCCGCGACCTGATCGCACAGGCCGTGCTGGATTTCGCACGTCACCACCACCTGCCGAACGTGCCTGAAGCGAAGCGTCCGGTAATGCGTATTGGTGAGCCTCTGCCGTCCCAGAAGGTCCGCGCCCGCATCATGGCGGCGCTAACGGAGAAGGCTGATGGCAACCTAGAAGCCGCTCTGGAAATCCTCAACATCCCATCCCCAACGGGCATCGGCGAGGACGCCGACATGAGCGCCCTGATGTCCTACCTGCACTGCCTCGATGCCAAGCGGGATGGAAAATTGGAGGGAGATTCGCCCTCATTTGGAGGGACATTTGCCCCTCATTTGGAGGGAGATTTGCCCCTCAATTTGGAGGAGGATTCGCCCCTCGATACAGCCGATAACGCCGCGTTGAAAAATCCGCAGTTTCCTGCCGCCCGGAATACTGCCGATCAGAGCAAGAGCGAGGGTGGAAAAACGCATGGACCATTAGTATCCCTTCCCCTGCATACAGTTTCACACCCTGAAACCCTCCCTCTAAATGCAGTGCAAAAGCCGCAAGAAATCCAGCGGCCCGCCATCTCGGCAGTCCGCGTCACGGACGCGCCGAGCGCACCCAAGACGCTCCCAGCCAGCCCAGCGAGAAAGCATCGCAAGAGGGCTTCAACAGACATGACGGCGGAAGAAATCGCGCATGTCCGGCTCGCTATGCTCGCCTCCCAAGCCAGATCAAAGCCGCTTAACGTCGAGATCATGGTTCGCCTCGAAAAGACGGCCTCATACAGAAAACTTTGGAACCCATCCCCGGATGCGAAAGGGAAAATAAGAAGCCCGAACTCCGCGAGTGAGCGACAGGCAAGAGCGCAAGCCCGCAGGGCCGCAGCGGATGCCCTGTCTCGCCTTCTCGACAATCTTGGCAGGGACACGGGCGCTTCTATTCCATACATCGCTGTCTTTGAGCTTCCAGCGAAGGGCGGTTCAGGACTCCACGTCCACATAAAGGCCCACCTGCCGGATCGTGAAGCGGTGCAGATCCTCATCCGGAGGCTATCGAAGTTCACGAATACAACGCCGGAGATGGTTCAGAACTTCCAGCATCTTGCGGACAGCAACCACCTGCCGTTCGACGTCAGAGGAGAAGAATCTTTCGTCCGCAATCCCGACGCCCCCTTCGCCTCGGAGAAGCGGTCATGGCAAAGCGCCGCATATCTCTGCAAGAGCGCCGCGCAGGACGTCGAAGTCACCATCGCCGGGCAAGCAGCAACTCTAGGCACCATCAGGCCAGAGGCGGACGAACGAAAACACCTCCGTCACATGCAGGACATCAGAGCCTATCAGCAGCAGAACGCCGATATGTCAATCGCAAAGCGCGTCCGCTTCAGCAGGTGTCTGGGATGGGCCGCACTGGCAGCGGATGGCTTCACGCCAGAAAAGGCGGGTGATGCCGGGTGGCTTTCAAAATCCGAACGCAACCGACGGGACGGTATCCATCGCCGCGCCCTTCCAGCTTACTCGCCGCGAGCACCATCATTTCTTCCTCCAGAGCCTGAAAACTCGCCAAAATCTGCCGTTTCTGCTATAATAACTCTCGAAAGAGAGGACCATTTGTGACGCCATTCATTAAGCATTATTGCGATACAATCCTGCCTTCCCCGACCGGCGCATCAGATGAGGAAACGCACTTCATCCCGCCATTCGGGTGGTCCGAAATCATGCACATTGCATCCGATGTCCAGCATCAAGGTCGCGTCGCATCAAAACAGTGGGGGGACGTTGAAGTCCTCTCTTGCATCATCGAGGGTCAGCCGCACATCCTCGCCCACATCCGAACGATCCAAGGCACGCCCTTCGAAGGTGGGTTTGCATGGCACCGGGAAACCCTGAAGGCGGAGCTTCACGCCATAAAATCGTCTCTGGAGATCGCAGGAGCCGCCGTATTCTTCGGAGTCACGGCGCTGGAGCTGTTTTCCGAGCCACTGGATGCGTCCCAGCCCTCGTCCGGCATGATGACACCCAAGAGGACCAGCAAGCGCACCGGCGCAAAGGTGTCGCCATGAACGCCGCCACGACACCGAATCTCCTCATGACCAAGGATGCCGGTCTGGCTCTCATCGCGACCAGTAAGACGATTCGCCTGTTCCCGGAGACAATAGAGGGGATAGACTACGCCGTGATAACAGTTAAAATAGGCGGGAAAACAATTAATATCTATTCAAATCTACATATATGCGGATATTTAATTAGATATTTTGAATGACTAGTTAGTAATAGATATTTAAATTATTTATTGACCACGAAAGATTCGTGATGCTTTTGTTTTCATCACCAACAAAAAAAGGATGGAATCAATGTCTAATATTGAATCTTACTTCGCTAATGCAGAGATCGTCTCCGAGAGCATGGACCGCGCAATGAAGGCCGGGACGTTCCGCATGAATCGCCGCCCGTCTGGTCGATCAGTAGTGTTCGGGCGATCCGTTGACGGAGAAGATGAGGCGTTCGTAGAAATAGTTGTTGGTGAAGAGTTTGTAAGGCTGGCATAGAATAGAATAAATTTAGGTCATGGCACGATATAATTGCGCCATGACCTATAATAAATATAGTAATTATACAGTACCATATATCGGAAACTCTCTAGAATTAACGTATAATAATTTCTATTACCTTCTCATTTCCGAAAATATACTTCGAACGATTGATGCCAGACAGGGCGTCACGATTTACCGCTTTGCCGTAGCGAGGTAGGCCCATTGGGCCGTCGCTGATGGCGAGACTGCCCTGCTCTTCGATAAGACGACTTTCGCCGGGCCATCATCGCCCGCGCAGACAAAGAGCGTCTTCCGGTCTGATCGTCAGTATCGCGCTCAAAGCATAACCTATTTGACCTTAGACAAGACAGAACGTCGCCTTGGCTTGACTGGGTCAAGGCGAATCTTTTTCACGCCGCGCATAGACATTTTGCCAGGCGGCGCGAGGGTAATTGACAGGCCTGGATAAGAAATTGCTTGAATAGCCTTATCCAAAACCGCCAGTTCGAAACCGCTTCCCGTCTCGTCGAGACCATAAACTTCGGCAACATCCTCGGCATCATGGCCCATGACGGCATCCCGCAGCGTTTTGTCCACCCCGGCATTTCGCAAAGCCCGCTTCGCCGTATGCCTGAAAGAGTGAAAGGATTTGTTGAGCTCCGGAACCGCTTTTCGTGCTTCGCGCCCCCACCAGTTCGAAAAAGGACTGGTAGGCTTTTTCCCTTTAGACGTCTCGGCACGGATCATAGGAAAGAGAAGGTCGTCTAGACCATCACCTGATAGACGCCTTCCCTCGACGTAGCGCAGAAAGCCGAGACGCTTCACTTCATTATGAATAGGGATGCGCCGTGCAGCATTTACAGTTTTCCCAGTCAAGATATGGAGCACGTCGATATCGTCTTCCCGAACAACATCCCTAATTCTCAACGTGCCAAGCTCGTTCAGGCGTGCGCCAGAATACAAAGCTAAGATCGGCAGCCAGACTGCGGCCTCACCCGCGCCAGCCGCCGACCGCTCGCCCTTCACGAACACAGGCAACGCAAAAATAGACTTCAGATCCTCAAGACTGTAGGGTAGACGTGCTGCTTTGGTTTTCGGCGCTCCACCCTTTGCACGAACCTCTCGCGAAACCACCTGGTCCACGTAACCATTATCAGAAGCCCATTTTAGCGCAACGGACACAGCAGAAAGATGCTTGCTGTTAATCGTGGCTGACGACAGGCGCGGAACGTCAGGTTTATCTTTGTAAAGCGCCGTCACCTCTTGAACCGTAAGCAGTCGCTCCGCTGGCTTCAGCCGTGCAGGTATCTTCAGCAGCACATCTTTAAAGCCAGCGATTTGCCGTTTCGTGATCCGCGCGACATCCAAATCCCCAAATACTTCAATAAAGCGCCGGATGGACGTCTGAAAACTTGCCGCAGTGGAGACCGCGGGCTTGCGCTCATCAATGTATCGCTGCAAAGCCCCAGAAATCGTCAAGCCGGACGTTTTCACTGGCAAATGATCTTTGTCTTCCGCTTTCGTCGTAGGCCCGTCTGGCTCCTGGGGGCTTTTCGCACGCGGAAACAGGTCATCGGGTAGCGACGGCTTCCATGAAGGCTGAAAGTCCGTCCGTCCAGACGCCCATTCAAGCACTGTCTCGGCAACCTCGCTCTCGCCAGCCAAGATTTGCCCGGCGATAACTTCGACCCGCCTGTCATTCTCTAGAATGGGAGGAGCCGCTTTGGCTGCCAAGAGCCGCGCAACACTCCTGAAGGAAGAGGCCTTCAGCGTGCCTTCCTCGAGTTGCTGAAGCGTATGATCGGCACAATCAGCCGCGAACCTCGCCTTCTCTCCCATGAAATCAAAATTAGCGCCGGGCCTATCACGTTTAAGAGCCGCGATCCGTTCGGAAATGATCTCATCTCGCTCGGGGTCTAAGAAATTATCAGCCCAGGCTCGCTGCAGGGCAGTTTCAAACCATTCCCGAATAATCCGGTCCATTTCCTCAAAACCAGACACGCTCTCCAACTCCACCCAAAGCCGTTTGATCCGTAGACCAAGCGCAGCACACAAAATCCGCGCGACATCCCGATCCCGCGTTCCAACAGCGAACACGACATCTTGTTTTGCCACACGGCTCCGCAACCAGGCTGGCACGCGACACCTAAACGAATAGGTATCGCCACGGCGATAGACAAAGCTGCCAATGCCCATCGGTGCTACAGTCTTGTGCTACAATGAGTACAGACTGACCCGTTAGGAAAAAAACAGTCAAAACAATCAGTTAGATGGAGGCGACCTGGTGGAGAGAGTTGGATTCGAACCAACGTAGGCGTACGCCAGCGGATTTACAGTCCGCCCCCTTTAGCCACTCGGGCACCTCTCCGGGTCGGCGGTTGGGATATGTGGATTTGACGGCTATGTCAATCGCATAACCTCGATTATATGATTTTTTTCATGGCCAGACGACCGCACTCACGCTCCGCTTCATCCCGTTCGATCGAACGGATTCCCTCCCTCTCAAACCCATCCGCCGTACGGACCGGCCGCTCCAGTAAGGGCGCGCCCGGATACTGGATCTATGGACGTCATGCCGTGGAAGCGGCTCTGGCTAACCCGGCCCGGACTATTCACGAGTTTCTGGCCACCCGGGAGGCCGCCGCTTCTCTGGAACAGAATTTGCGCCAGCAGCCACAGATCGTTGATCGTGAACGCCTGGACCGGCTATGCGAACGGGATGCCGTGCATCAGGGCCTGTGCCTGAGAGTAGACCCCCTGACGTCACTTTCCATTCATGAGGCGCTGGCACAGCCCGGCCCCATTCTTGTCCTGGATCAGGTGACGGACCCGAGGAACATCGGTGCCATCCTGCGCTCCGCAGCGGCCTTCGGAGCCGCAGGACTGCTTGTTCAGGATCGCAACACACCGCAGGAAAGCGGCGCCATGGCCAAAGCTGCCTCGGGCGCGCTGGACATTGTTCCTATCCTTCGAGAAGTCAATCTCTCACGAGCCCTTGCGACGCTTCAGGCCGAGAATCTCTGGGTGGTTGGATTGGATGCCGGCGGTGGACGGCTGGACGGAACGAGCTTCGGAGACAGGCGCGTAGCCCTAGTTCTGGGAGCCGAAGGAGCTGGCCTGCGACGCCTCACACGTGAGACCTGCGATGAAATCGCCAGTGTTTACATGCCGGGAAACATGGAAAGCCTAAATGTTTCCAACGCCGCGGCAGTCGCCCTTTACGAGCTTGCACGCGGCTGAAAAACCGGTTTCCGGAGCCAAACCGGCTTACCGGATACCGGGACACTTAACCTTCAGGCCGAGAGGAAAGGATAGTCGGTATATCCTTCCGGTCCCTGGCTATACCAAGTCTTCATGTCATCGGCCTGAAGAGGCGCGTGCTGACGGAAACGTTCCGGCAGATCAGGATTGGCAATGAACTTTCGCCCGAAGGCGATGGCATCGGCCCGCCCTTCGGAAACGGCGGCTTCGGCTCCCTCGAACGTATAGTCCTGATTGAGAACCAGTGGTTTGTGGAACACCTTCCGGATCTGGGGCGAGAGCTTGGGCTGATCTGTTTTGCCGAATGTACCGTTCGGCCCTGGTTCCCGTAGTTCCAACCAGGCAATCCCGAGATCCTGCAAAATTTCCGCAGCCAGAATGAAGACTTTCTCAGGCGCACTATCGATACAGCCCTGCGTTTCTCCGTTCGGTGAAAGACGTATGGCGGTACGATCGGCACCAATGGTGGCAATGACCCGTTCCACGACATGCCGAAGAAAGCGGGTGCGGTTCTCCGGACTACCGCCATATTCGTCTGTCCGGTGATTGGTGCCATCACGGAGAAATTCGTCGATCAGATAGCCGTTAGCGCCATGGATCTGGACACCGTCGAAGCCCGCTTTCAGGGCGTTGCGTGCTGCGTTTTCATAATCGTTCAGGATGCGGGGAATTTCATCAAGCCGCAGGGCACGGGCCTGTTCGTACGGCTTCTTGCCTTCGTATGTGTGGACTTCGTCCGGCCCGGTGGTGGCCGAACACGAGACAGGCTGCTGTCCAGTGACGGAAGAATGAACAAGCCGCCCCATATGCCAGAGCTGGCAGACAATCTTTCCGCCCTTTGCATGAACGGCTTCGGTCACGGGCTTCCACGCAGCAACCTGCTCATCCGACCAGATGCCGGGAGCAAACGGCCAGCCAAGGCCTTCCCGCGAGATACCGGTTGCTTCGGAGATGATCAGGCCGGCAGAGGCACGCTGTGCATAATATTCTACCATGAGTGCCGAAGGTACACCGTTCTTGTCGGCGCGTCCGCGCGTCAGAGGAGCCATCAGAATCCGGTTTCTGGCGTGAATAGTGCCGAGTTCTACAGGATCAAAAAGTGTTGGCATGAAAAAATTCCTCTTGAGGGTCTGATTGTTCGATAACGATCGAACAATCAGAGTGTTGCAGTACACTTTCAGGAAAAGACTGTATAGAGAATCGTATGCCCCCTGCTCACCGCGCTCCCTTGCTCTCCCTGGACATCATTACCGTTCTGCGCGCCCTCGCGGACCCGGTGCGGCTCGATATCGTGCGACGACTGGAGACCCTGGGAGAAGCGAACTGCGCGGCGCTAATCGGCTCACGGCCCAAATCCAGTATGTCCCATCATTTTCAGGTTCTGCGGGAAAGCGGGATCATCCACACCCGCATCGAGGGCATCCACCATTACAATTCCCTGCGGCGAATGGAACTGGAGGACACGTTTCCGGGATTGCTGACGGCCATTCTGGCAGGGGCGACCGGAGCACGCGTACCGAAAGAGCCATCAGCCTGAAAAGCGCGCCTCAGTTGTGGCGCCAGACTTCCTCATGCACGCAGATGGCGAAGATCAGCCAGACAAAAAGCGGCACCTGCAGCTTTGCGGCACAGGGATCAACCTTGCGAGCGGCGACAACCGAACTGCCGGATGAGAGGATCATGCCAATGCAGATGGCCAGGCCAGTCCCGAGTTCACGCTTGCGGAACACGAAGAAAGGAAAAGACGCAATCCCCACCACGCAGAGCGCCCAGAGCGACAGGGCCAGAGTGCGCCCGGGAGAACTCTCCGCTCTCAGGAGCCGGTATCCCGACCAAGCGAGCAGACTGTCCAGCATGGTCCAGACCACGGCATAGACCGGCCCGGGCGGATTGAAGGCAGGCTTGTTCAGACGCGTATACCAGCGACGGGTCTCGGGATCATCCGCGGGGCTGATCTCTTGGGAAGCATACTGCACTCCAAAAACCGTCCCTGCCGCCAGAAGCGCGTCGATATACCGTCCCATGCCGGGTTCCTTTCGTCGAAGAGGCGGTCCTACAACGTCGGAAGGATGGGCCGGGTTCAGAGAGCGGGACATCAGGGCTGGTTCCCGGATCGGGAAGCACTGGCGAAATCGAGTTCGGAAACGATCCGTCCATCTTCCGGACTCCAGAGCAGAAGGCGAGCCTGTCCAGGACCGGAAAGAGTAATGGCCATCATTCCGTCCGGACGGGACGTGACGGCAGTGATATGCTCTCCTTCCGCCAGCGGCAGGGCCAGACGCGGCGTGGCGCCAGATGAAAGAGACGCCATAACAGGTGACGGAGCGGTCTTGTGAGGATGCAGGAAACGATAGGCCACGACGCCGATCAGGCCGAACGTGGCAAAAATGATCAGTACGCCCATGATAATGACGGCGGCGATAAGCGCTTTTGGCGTCTGTGGCTCGCTGTGCGTCTGATCCTCGGCTAAACCCTGCATCATGTCCGATCCCGAATCCCCGTTTCACCTTGCTGTTGATGCCAGTCTGGCCGGCCAGCGTGCCGATCGCGCGCTGGCGGACGCCATCGGCACCGTTTCGCGTTCCCGGGTCAAGACCCTCATTGAAGGAGGGCATCTTTTCCGCAATGGGCAGGTTCTGCGGGAGCCCGCGGAAACCCTGCGGGCCGGCATGGAACTCTTGCTGAATTTTCCGCCTCCGCTGCCGGCGCGCCCGATTGCGGAGAACCTGCCGCTGAAGATCCTTTACGAGGATCAGGACCTGATCGTGCTGGACAAACAGGCCGGTCTCGTCACCCATCCCGCGCCCGGCAACGAGACCGGTACGCTCGTGAATGCCCTGCTGGGGCATTGCGGAGACGGATTCGAGGGAATTGGCGGAGAGAAGCGTCCCGGCATCGTGCATCGGCTGGACAAGGATACATCGGGCGTCATGGTCGTGGCCAAGACCGCTCTGGCGCATAACGCGCTGTCCGAAGCCTTCGCCGCACGCGACATCGACCGGGCATATCTGGCTCTTGCCTGGGGACTCCTGCCGGCATCCGGCGAATTTGACGGCGCGATCGGGCGAGACAAACGGGACCGCAAGCGCATGACGGTCGTGACATCGGGCGGGAAGGCCGCCCTCACCCGGTTCCGGCTGCTGGAACCGATTCATGCTGCGGTTTCACTGATTGAATGCAAGCTGGCGACCGGCCGGACGCATCAGATCCGGGTACATCTGTCGCAGGCCGGGCATCCGCTGCTGGGAGACCCGGTCTATCTCCGCCGGATTCCCGCCGCGGCGCGGGGATTGTCCCAAGATGCCCGGGAAGCGGCCCTTGATTTCCCACGGCAGGCTCTCCATGCAGCGCGACTCGGCTTTATCCATCCACGAACGAAAAAACCAATTTCCTTCGACACTGCCCCTCCCGCTGACTTTCAAGACTTGAAAAACCGCCTGATCGGCTAAACCTGTGTGAGTTCTTGACTTTTTTGGCTGAGCCTGTCATAAACTGCGTATCCGACGAGCTGACGCGCCGCCGGAATGGATCGTACCACCAGAGGCCGCCCAGTTCGGGGGTTGATGGTCGGGGACGTGAAAGTCCTTCCCAATGCGTCACCTGGGTGTGTGGAACCATCCTGTCGTCCGGTCGTATGAGTCTTCACCTCAGCGAGGCCGGCGCACCCCGGGCGAAAGGAGTCGAAGAACATGGCATCCCCAGCCGTCATTTCCGTAGGTCCCGAGAACAATCTCACCCGCTACCTTCAGGAAATCCGCAAATTCCCCCTTCTGACCCAGAAGGAAGAGCTGGATCTCTCCCGTCGCTGGCGCAAGGATGAGGACACCGGTGCGGCCCATCGCCTGGTCACGTCCCATCTGCGTCTCGTGGCCAAAATCGCGATGGGCTATCGTGGTTATGGTCTGCCGGTCAGCGAACTCATCAGCGAAGGCAATATCGGCATGATGCAGGCCGTGCGCCGGTTCGACCCGGAACGTGGCTTCCGTCTGGCGACCTATGCCATGTGGTGGATCCGGGCCGCGATGCAGGAATATATCCTGCATAGCTGGTCTCTGGTGAAGATGGGAACGACTGCCGCCCAGAAGAAGCTGTTCTTCAACCTGCGTCGTCTGAAAGGGCAGATGCAGGCCATTGATGACGGTGATCTGAAGCCGGAACAGGTCAATTCCATCGCCACGACGCTGGGTGTTCCAGAACAAGACGTCGTATCCATGAACCAGCGTCTGTCTGCACCGGATCACAGCCTCAATGCTCCGCTGCGCATTGATGGCGAGGGTGAGTGGCAGGACTGGCTCGTGGACGATCATGAGAACCAGGAGCAGACCTATGCGGCCTCCGAAGAATTCAGTGGCCGCAAGGCCCTGCTGGATCAGGCCATGATGACGCTGAACGAGCGTGAACGTCATATCCTGGCGGAACGTCGCCTGAAAGAAGACCCGTCCACACTGGAAGAGCTGTCTCATCATTACGGTGTGTCCCGTGAGCGCATCCGGCAGATCGAAGCCCGCGCCATGGAAAAACTTCAGAAAGCCGTGGCGGCGGAAGTCGAGCATCGCCGTCGGGAAAATGGTCTTCAGGCCTGAAGACTGTTTCCCTCCAAAACATCAGAAGCCGCCGGGAGAAATTCCGGCGGCTTTTCTGTTTCCGGGTTTACTGTGACAGCGGGACGGCCAAGGCCAGACCACATGAAGCGCTGCCATGTCCGCGGCGCTGCTGGTTGGCGTGGTCGCTTTCTTCGCCATCGCCGAAAGAGCCATCTAGACGATGAAAAAAATCCGGTCGAAAATGGGCTGTGTCCGGAGTACTTTCTGTCGGAGCCTGTATATCTTCATCTGGAAGGGGCGCTGTACCGAACGACGATGAAGCCTGTGTAACATGGGTGGAGGCCGCCCGCAGAAGGGCCGCGCCCTGACGCGGATCGCGTGTCACATCCTGAAAAAGCGTACTGTTCATCGGGCGCATCAGGGGCGCCGCCGCTGTCATTGTTGCAGGGACTTCATGATACGACGGTACTATCACGGCACTGCTCGCAGGTGTTGCAGCAAGCGTCATGACCGGCACCAGAAAACAGAGGATGGGGAATATTTGGGGAGAAACGCGGAAACGGCCCATGATGGAAGGTCCGAAAGCAGGTTGACCCCATTATTCTGGATGTCCAGTTGGTTCGGACACAATTAAAAAATATCGAAGATTTCAGGGTGTCGCAAATCGTGATGGCCGCGTAAAAAAGCGGCCCGGAACGATGTCCCGGGCCGCTGGAAACGGATGTGGTTCAGTTATTCCGCTCCGTGTCAGTCAAGACCAAGATCCTGACCGGCGGTATGCAAAACTTCGATTCCTGGAAGCATCTTGCCTTCCAGCCATTCCAGAAAAGCGCCACCCGCAGTCGAAACATAGGTCATCTTGTCGGCAACGCCGGCATGGCGCAGAGCGGAAACCGTATCACCACCTCCGGCAACGGTCCTGAGTTTGCCCTGTTCGGTCAGGCGAGCGGCTTCCTGCGCCACCTCGACCGTGGCCCTGTCAAAGGGAGGCATCTCGAACGCGCCGAGAGGACCGTTCCAGACCAGTGTTTTCAGGGACGCCAGACGGTCCTTGATCAGTTCGACCGTGCGCGGTCCGGCATCGAGGATCATGGCGTCTGCCGGAACCTCGCCGATGAGGCAGACTTCGCTCGGGGCATTGGCCCTGAATTCACGAGCCACCACGGCATCGACCGGCAGGATCAATTCGCAGCCTTTTTCTTGTGCCTGATGGGCGATCTGGCGGGCAGTCTCGTGCATGTCCGCTTCCTGGAGGGACTTGCCCACATTCATGCCTTCCGCGGCGAGGAACGTGTTGGCCATTGCGCCGGTAATGAACAGCGTGTCCACCTTTTCCAGCACATTGCCGATCAGATCCAGCTTTGTAGAGATCTTGGAGCCGCCGATAATGGCACCGACCGGCCGTTCAGGGTTTTCCAACGCCGCAGACAACGCACCGAGTTCAGCCTGCATCAGACGCCCGGCGAAAGACGGTAGATGCCGTGCGACACCCTCCGTGGAGGCATGCGCCCGATGGGCGGTCGAGAAGGCATCATTGACGAAAATATCGCCATTCTGTGCGAGTGCCTTGGAAAACTCCGGATCGTTGGCCTCTTCCCCCCCATAGAAACGGGTATTTTCGAGAACCAGCACATCGCCGTCATCAAGATGACTGACTGCGCTTTCCACATTCGGGCCGACACAATCCCCGACAAAGGAAACCGGCCTGCCAAGAACCTGCCCCAGTTTCTCGGCGATGGGACGCAGGGACAGGGAAGGCACGACCTGCCCCTTCGGGCGATCGAAATGACTCAGGACAATGACGCGCGCGCCCTTCTCCGCCAGTTCGCTCAGGGTCGGGGCCACGCGCTCGATACGGGTGGTGTCCGTGATGACGCCGTCATGCAGGGGCACGTTGAGATCCGCGCGGACAAGAACGCGTTTGCCGCGCACATCCACGCCGTCAATGGTGCGGAACGCCATCACTCACAGACTCCCGAACAGGGCGGCCGTATCGGCCATACGGTTGGAGAAACCCCACTCGTTGTCATACCAGGAGCAAACACGTACCAGCTTGCCACCATCGACAAGTGCCGTCTGCGTGGCATCAAAGGTGGAGGACGCCTTGCAGTGGTTGAAATCAGTGCTGACCAGTGGAGCGGTGCTGTATTCCAGAATACCCTTGAGGCTACCCTCAGAGGCCGTACGGATCGCCTCGTTCACGGCGTCAACCGAGGCCGGAATGGTCCGGGGCACGAAATCCAGCGAGATGAGCGACACGTTCGGCGTCGGCACGCGGATGGCCGTACCGTCCAGCCTGCCTTTCAGGTGCGGCAGAACCAGACCGACAGCGCGGGCTGCGCCCGTGGAGGTCGGGATCATATTCAGGGCGGCGGCGCGGGCGCGGCGCGGGTCCTTGTGAAGCGTGTCCACCGTGCGCTGGTCCCCGGTGTAGGAATGGATTGTGACCATATATCCGCGCTCGATGCCGAATGCTTCGTCCAGGACATGGGCGATGGGCGCCAGGCAATTCGTCGTGCAGGACGCATTGGAGATGATCTGCATGCTCGGCGTCAGGACGTCGTTGTTGACGCCGAAGACGACGGTAGCATCCACCTCGGTTCCCGGAGCAGAGATCAGGACACGCTTTGCGCCGGCTTCCAGCAGGGGAGCCGCCTTCTCTCGGGACGTGAAAAGACCCGTGCATTCCAGTGCGACATCAACGCCCTGGAATGGAACCTGCGAGGGATTACGCTCGGCCGAAACGTGGATCGGGCCGTAAATCCGGCCATTCGCCTCAATGACGAGGGCGCTGCCTTCCACCCGTACGGTGCCAGGAAAGCGGCCATGGACACTGTCATAGGACAGGAGGTGGGCATTCGCCTCAACGGAGCCGAGATCATTGATGGCCACGACTTCAACGTCGGTCCGTCCGCTTTCGATAATGCCGCGCAGAACGAGACGCCCGATACGTCCGAAACCATTGATCGCGATTTTTACGGCCATATCCGCTCTACTCCGCTACTGAGATCCTGTGTGCCTCTTCCATAGCATTGCCACAGCCAAGCGACAGGGGGGTCACAATGTTTTTGATGAAGTTGGATCTATAATCTTGCCGAACTCCTCCGTTCCTGCGACGGTCCCGCACGATATGGCTGCTACTGTCCGACATTTTCGTGCGCGGAAGGGTGTTCACCCTGCCCGTCTCCTTGCCCTTCTGGGAGCTGTTATACTGACGGCTCCGCTGCTGTCCGGCTGCAAGCTGGTGGATCAGCGGACCTTCAACCCGAATGCGGGGCGCCCGCCACAGCCGGTTGTGCCCCCGGCACCCCCTGCCCCACCCGCGAAGCCACCTTTCCTCCAGATCAGGAGCGGCACGCCGGAATCGGAGTATGGGCCGATCGTGGACCGGGCTGTAAGGGCGGCGCTGGCGCACAAGGCCAATGTGCTGTTCATCGTGCAGGGGCTGGCACCGATGCAGGCCAGTCCTGACGAACAGGCTAGGGTCCTGACCGATCTGACGAAAAAACAGCTCGCCCCGCTTGGGGCACGGATTGCACGGGCAGGCGCGCAGCCCATCCAGATCGAAATGCATGCCGCCACCGATCCGTCACTGAAGGATGCCGTGATGCGCGTGGATGTCCGCTGATTTCCGGCTGAGGGAAGAACGCGTTAGTGAAGTGTCAGGAAGATCCGGGGCAGGAGCCAGCCCAGCGCGCCACCGACAAGCAGCAGCAGCAATCCTTTGCCAAGACCTGCGAGCGGTGATGCCCGGGGCGTGACGGGAAGCGTGACAACGCTCTCCCGCAGGGCGGCAATTTCTTCCTGCTGGGCCCTTTCCTCCTCTTCCTTCTGCCAGACGCGGCCGCTCATGCGACGGATATAATGACCGGCATCGGCCGGAGTAGTAGCGGACTGATCGACCATATGTTCAGCCAGTGTGCGATTGGCGGTATGACCCAGCCCCAGAACGCGGTGCGCCGGGCAGGCCGACAGTGCCTCCAGCACGCGCGGATGTTCGAACACCAGAAACTCCGATGCGTCCCCTCCACCGCGGATCAGGACGAGAATGTCCTCCCGGCAGGTTCCGATGGCATCCGCAATGCGGTATGGGTCCATCATGGCGGTAGGCAGGATGCGGATGCGGTCCGGACGCCAGGCACCACCGAGGGCCTGAAGAAAATCTTCCGCCACAAGAGCGCTGGAGGCCGCGGAATGGATCAGCATCATGTGCGGCTCCCTGCGCGTCGGATAGGGATGAAACTCCCAGGACAGGCTCCGCATCAGATCGAGTACGGACTGTTCGGTCCGTCCGGCTTTGCGCTGGACCGGATCATGCCCGACAATGGCGAGGGCCTCGAAACGGAGGGTAACCTGTCCGCGTATCTGGCGTGCCCGCAGCATGCCGGTGACCTGAACCTGATCGCCCGAACGGACACCGGCTTCGGCTAGGACACTCTTGGTGATATCCAATGGCAGGGTCGCGCCATGCTGCGGATCAAGGAGGGGAAGCTGATAATATTTCCGATAGCTGTTCGGTGCGACATCCCCCAGTTGACCAGCCACAACAAGGGGAAAACCCCAGTCTTCGAAAGCGGAACAAATTTCATCAAGACGGGCAGCAAAAAGATCCTGCACCTGCAGTGGAGACAGTATAGGCACACCCGACGTGTCATCGGATGAAGAGAAGTGGCGGTTGCGTCTCGGAAAAGCGTCCATCTCGCACCATATGGCGAAAGAACAAATGTTCTTACAGGGGTTTATGAGCCCCTCACGCCATTTTTTCTCGTTTTTCAGGAGGTTGGGCCGGAGATGACGTCTTTTGACCTGGACGGGCTTTTTGCCCGGCTCGCACGCTCCACGTTCCGGGCGCGTTTTCATCTGGATGAACAGGCGCGGTCATATCTCGAGACACGCGGGCTGGAAGCCGTCATGGAACATGGGGCAGCATTCATTCATGACCGACTAGCACCGGCCTATCCGCTCCGGGATGGACGACAGACCCCCATGCGCGGCCATCCGGTCTTCATTGCACAGCATGCGACCGGTTCATGCTGCCGGGGCTGTCTGGCCAAATGGCACGGGATCGAACGGGGACAAGCCCTGACGGAAGAAGAACAGGCACGCGTGCTGGACACCATCCGTGCCTGGATCGAGCGGGATTTCGGGCAGGAAGTTCCTGAGGCGCCTTCTCAGGGCCGGTTGTTCTGAGCCTTTCTCAGTCGCTGACGGACAGAAGCAACAAGCAGGATGACGATGATGGCCACACTGCCGACCTCGATCTGGGAACGGGTTTCCGGCTGCATGATCATGGCCACGAGGATGCAGGCGCTCAGAAGAAGCGCGGCATAGGACGTCAGGGGTCTTTCAGGAACAAGTTTCAGCCGCCCGACAATCAGCAGCATGTTGTTGAAAACCATGAAAGCCCCGGTCAGGCTCACCAGCAGGGCGAAGATCACGGAAGGCGATAGAACAGCCATGACCGCGACGCCGACCGATGACAGAACGCTGCCGAGAATAGCGCGGCGCGGAAGGTGACTATCGGGATCGACCGGCAGGAACAGACGGGGTGCATCGCCATCCCGCGCCAGTTCGTGCAGGATACGTGACGTCACGTAGATCCCGGAGTTGAGACTGGAAAGAGCCGCCGTCAGGATCACGATGGTCATGAACAGATCCGCAAAGGGCACGTGTAGGCGATGGAGCACCAGCAGGAACGGTGACTGGCCAGATGTGACATCACTCCACGGTACGAGACAGAGGATCAGGGTAACGGACGTCAGATACAGGCCGAGAATACGGAAGGCGATGGTCCGTGTGGCCCGGACGATGTTCTGCTCCGTATTGTCGGACTCCACGGCCGCGACAGTGGAGATTTCGCTTCCCCCCATGGAAAAGAGAATGGTGGGAATGACCGCGAGCAGGGCCAGCCAGCCATGGGGCACCAGGCCGCCATGAGCAAACAGGTTGTCATGGACAGGAACGTCCTGCGTGCCCAGCGCCCAGCACCCGAGGGCGATGAACCCGGCGATGGCGAAGACCTTGATCGCGGCGAACCAGTATTCAAATTCGCCATACCCCCTGACGGACAGCAGGTTGAGGCCGGTCATGGCGGCTAGAACGATCAGTTCAAGCGCGGCATAGGGGAGCGGGATGAAAGGAGTGAGCATCGTGGCCACGGCGATGACCTCGATCGCGATGACCGTCACCCATGTCAGCCAGTAGGCCCAGCCTGCGACGAAACCGATCCGGTCTCCCAGGGCATAGCGAATTTGTTGGAGGAAGGAGGCGCGACCGGGGACCTTTCGGGCGAGATCCCGCATCATCATGTTGACGAGAAAGACAAAGGTGCCGGTGACGGAATAAGAAATAAGAACAGCCGGTCCACCCAAGGACAGGGCCGCGGAGGAACCGACGAAATATCCGGCTCCCATCACGCCGCCAAGGGCGATCATAACGATATGGCGTGTTCGAAGACTGTGCGCGAGCTGGTCAGTCTGGGTCAAAAAACCATTCCTTGCCGTAACGGATGAAAGCCCTCTCAGACCGGCAGATCCCGGTTATCAGCCAGCGTTTCCATGGTCATGTAGGATGTGACGGCATCCAGTTCGACCCGGTTTATGATCTGCTGATAGACACGGTCGAAATCATTCATGTCGCAGGCAATCACCTTCAGAAGGTAGTCGTATTCACCCGCAATTCGATAAAAATCAATGATATTTGGTATCGAGATCACAACATTCCGGAATGTCTCGAACCATTCCGTGCTGTGATGGCGTGTCCGCAGGAGCACGAACACGGTCAGTGAAAGCCCGAGCGCGCGCGCATTGAGGCGGACGGTGTCATGACTGATGATGCCTCTCTCCTGCAGGGCGTTCAGCCGCCTCCAGCAGGCATTCTGGGAAAGGCCGACCTTCTCGGCCAGCTCGCGCTGCGAGGGTGTGCCCTGCTTCTGGAGGATTTTCAGAATGGCACGATCAATCTGATCTAATTTTTTTGTCATACCAGCGCAAATGACAACAGAAATATCTTTTCTGTCCAGAAAAACAAACCGATCGAACCTGCTGATGTGATCTATCGTACCGTTTCAGACCAGCAGTGGAGGAGTGGGATATGGAGACGGTCAACTGCCTTGCGAACAGCACGGATCTTCTGGACCGGTTTGAGGCTTCCCTGACCCGGGCAGGACGCGAGAGTCTGGCAGCGGGTGTCATTGGCGATGGCGCGGCATTCACCGGCCCTTTTGGCAGGCAGTACCTTCTCTATGCCGATTATGTTGCGTCTGGGCGGGCCATGAAACCGGTGGAGGACTTCGTCATGACCGAAATTCTTCCCTTCTATGCCAACAGCCATACTGAGGCGTCTTTCTGCGGTGCGTTCATGACGCGGCTGCGCAACAGTGCGCGGGCGACCATTGCACGACTGTGCCATGCCCCGGAGGAAACCTTCAGCACCATCTTCATGGGCAACGGGGCAACCGCGGGACTTAACCGTCTTGTGCATCTTCTGGATATTCCCGCCCTCTGCGCTGCCGGGCACCGGCCTGTCGTGTTCATCGGACCATACGAGCACCACTCCAACATCCTCCCCTGGCGGGAAAGCGGAGCGGACATCATCGAGATCCCTGAAAGCCCGCAAGGCGGGCCTGATCTGGCTGTTCTGGAAGACGCGCTGAAAAACGTAGGCGGAGAGCGACTAAAGATCGGATCATTCTCCGCAGCATCCAACGTGACGGGGATCGTGACGGATGTGGATCCCGTCACGATATTGCTCAAACGGTATGGTGCGCTGGCCATCTGGGACTATGCGGGGGCTGGCCCCTACATGCCGATCGACATGAAGTCAGGCACACCGGCGGAGAAAGACGCGATTGTCGTGTCCTGCCACAAGTTCCTTGGCGGGCCAGCCGCATCGGGGGTTCTGATCGTGCGCAAGGACGTGGTGTCACGCCGGACACCGGTGCTGCCCGGCGGCGGTACTGTCCGGTTCGTTTCACCGTGGTCCCATGACTACACTGACCATCTTGCTGCGCGGGAGGAGAGCGGCACGCCGGATGTCATCGGAGACATCCGTGCGGCCCTGGCCTTCATCGTCAAGGCCGTAATCGGTGAGGATTTCATGGCCGAACGCAACACCGAACTGCGGACCCGGGCGCTGGACGTCTGGAATGCCAACCCGAATATCGAGATCCTTGGCCTACCCGACTTGAAGGCGCTGCCCATCTTCTCTTTCCGGGTCAGGAATGCCAGCCAGGGCGGGTACATCCATCAGCAGCTTTTCACACGGATGTTGTCTGACCGGTATGGAATTCAGGCACGGGGCGGGTGCGCCTGTGCCGGACCCTATGCCCATCGTCTGCTCGGGATCGGGGAAGCAGCTTCCGAAACCATTCGGCAGGCCATCCTGTCCGGACAGGAAATCGACAAGCCGGGCTGGACGCGTCTGAATTTCAGTGTCCTGATGGATGACGGCAAAGTCGAACGGATCATCCGGGCTGTTGACGAACTGGCTCGGGCACCGGAAGCCGTTGCGGCACAGTATGAATGCGATGTCTCCACGGCCCGTTTTCATCCCAGAGCGGCAGCCTGAACCGGGTGACATGGAACGGTTTCTTGAAAGAGCCACAGAGGGAAAGAAAGCATCTGAGGAAAAGGGGTGTGTATTGTTCAGGCCGACAGATGAGACTATGCGAAGATAAAGCGGGATTTCGATCCCCTGATCTGCACACGACGCGTCCGAGGTCGAGTCCATGTCTTTTACGCTGCCGTCCTATCCGTCCCGTTCCTCCCTCCGTCAGGCCATTGATGCTGACCGGCGACGACCGGAAGCCGAATGCATTCTTCCCCTGATCGATGAAGCAACCCTGACTGACACGCAGCAGGCCGACACTCATGCCCTCGCCCGCCAGCTGACGGCGGGGGTACGGGCAAAGAAACGACCGGTGGGTGTCGAGGCGCTGGTGCAGGAATTCTCCCTTTCCTCAGCGGAAGGCGTGGCCCTGATGGGGCTGGCTGAAGCTCTGCTCCGCATTCCGGATGCTGCCACGCGCGATGCGCTGATCCGGGACAGGATCGGCAATGGCGACTGGCTGGCCCATGTCGGAAATGGCCGCTCCCTGTTCACGAATGCGGCATCCTGGGGACTGAAGCTCACGGACCATCTGACGCGGGATGGTGGAAAGGGGTTGGCAGGCACGCTGCTGGGCCTGATCGGGCGCGGCGGACAGCCTCTCATACGCGAAGCGCTCGATGTGGCGATGCGGATGATGGGGAACCAGTTCGTCACGGGAGAGACGATCAGGGAAGCCCGGCGCAACAGTCTTGCCTTGGAGAACCGCGGCTTTACCTATTCCTACGACATGCTGGGAGAAGCAGCGATGACGGCGGCCGATGCGCTGCGTTATCGCGTGGATTATGAGCGGGCGATCGAGGTCGTGGGTGAAACCGCCCGTGGCGTGGCCCTGCATGAGCGGCCGGGCGTTTCCATCAAGCTTTCGGCCCTCCATCCGCGTTATGTCTTTGCCCAGCGTGAACGGGTCATGACGGAACTGGGTGAGACGCTGCGTTATCTCGCGACCCGTGCCCGCAGCTTCAATATCGGCCTGACCATTGACGCGGAAGAAAGCGAACGGCTGGATCTTTCGCTCGATCTTCTGGAAGACCTCTGCCACTGCCCGGAACTGGAAGGCTGGAACGGGATCGGGTTTGTCGTTCAGGCTTATGGACGCCGGGCACGGAAAGTCGTGGATTTCCTCGTGGATCTGGCGCAGCGGACGAAGCACCGGCTCATGATCCGGCTGGTCAAGGGGGCTTACTGGGACAGCGAGATCAAGAGGACGCAGGTCGAGGGGCAGGCGGATTTCCCGGTCTTCACCCGCAAATGCTACACGGATGTCAGCTATATCGCCTGCGCGAAAAGGCTGCTTGCGTCCCGGGACGTAGTTTTTCCCCAGTTTGCTACACATAATGCCCGCACGGTCGCGACAATCTATACGCTGGCAGGGCTGAATTTCCAGCCCGGGGATTATGAATTCCAGTGTCTGCACGGCATGGGAGAAACACTTTATGAAGAGATTGTCGGGCCGGAAAAACTGAAACGTCCCTGCCGGATCTATGCGCCGGTTGGATCCCATGAAACGCTCCTGCCCTATCTGGTGCGCCGTCTGCTTGAGAATGGGGCCAATTCATCTTTTCTGCATCAGATCAACGCGCGGGATGTGGACGTTGAACAGGTCATTGCCGATCCGGTCGCGCTCGCGCATGCGGTTCAGCCGCCGGGTGCTTCCCATCCGGGTATTGCGCTACCCTGTGACCTGTTTGCTCCGGAACGACGCAATTCAGCCGGTACGGATCTGACGGACGAACAGACCGTAATGACGCTGGCCAAAGCCGTAGCGCAATCCACCGCTTCCGAACGGGAGAACCTCGGCTGTTCGGGCGAGGCACAGACGATCATCAACCCTGCCGATCCCAGTGACCGGATCGGAACCGTCACGCTGGGGACGGAGACGGATATCCGCCGGGCGATCGCCATCGCCGTACGGGGCCTGTCGGGCTGGGCCGGTCTGGAAGTTTCCGACCGAAGCGACAGGCTCGACCGTGCAGCGGATCTGCTGGAAGATCATCACCCTGAACTCGTGGCGCTTCTGGTGCGGGAAGCAGGCAAGACCTATGCCAATGCTGTCAGCGAAGTCCGCGAAGCCGTGGATTTTCTGCGCTATTATGCCGTGCAGGCTCGTGAGCTCGCCGCGCAGGGGCCAGTGGCTTCCCTGGGCGTCATGGCCTGCATCAGCCCCTGGAACTTCCCGCTGGCGATTTTTGTGGGACAGGTTGCCGCCGCACTGGCTACGGGGAACACGGTCATTGCCAAACCTGCACCAGAAACACCGTTCATTGCGCTGCGCGCCGTGGAACTGCTTCAGGAAGCCGGGATTCCGAAATCCGTCCTGCGCGTCGTCCCTGGCGATGGCCTGACCGGCGCGGCCCTTGTGGAGGACGAGCGCATCGCCGGCGTCCTGTTCACGGGATCGACCGCCGTTGCGGAGAAGATTGCCGAAACACTGGCGGGACGAACCGGAACAGATGGGCAGCCTGTGCCGCTGATTGCGGAAACAGGCGGGCAGAATGCCATGATCGTGGACAGTTCCGCCCTGCCTGAGCAGGTGGTGACGGATGTGCTGGCCTCGGCGTTCGACAGTGCAGGGCAACGTTGTTCCGCGCTGCGTGTACTCTGCGTGCAGGAAGACTGCGCAGATCAGGTTCTGACCATGCTGCGCGGAGCGATGGAAGAACTACGCATCGGCAATCCAGCCCTGCTGGAAACGGATATAGGCCCCGTCATTTCGCAAAAATCGCACGAGGGTCTGTTGTCCTATATTGCGGACATGCGCAGCAATGGCCGTTCCGTTCAGTCCCTGTCACTATCTGGAACCCAAGCGGACGGAACATTCGTGGCGCCAACACTTATTGAAATCACTGGACTGGGGCAGTTGCGCGGAGAAGTCTTTGGGCCTGTCCTGCATGTTCTGCGGTTTCCGGCCTGCAATCTTGAACGCCTGATCCAGACCATCAACCATTCCGGCTATGGCCTTACCTTCGGACTGCATACGCGGATCGAGAGCCGAGCGCAGTCCATCACGGGACGGGTCCAGGCCGGAAATCTGTACGTGAACCGCAATATGGTCGGGGCCGTCGTGGGCAGCCAGCCTTTCGGTGGGGAAAAGCTTTCCGGCACGGGTCCGAAAGCGGGAGGGCCGCTGATCCTGCGTCGCCTGATGGCGAGCGCCCTTCCCCATGCCGGATGGAACCGTGGCGATCTGCCTGAGCCGGCCAGGACGTTCCTGTCCTGGCTGCTGCACCGCGACCTGCCGCTCTATCAGAAACTCGCCCCGGACATGCTGCATGGACTGTCTGGCACAGTGCGCGACCTGCCGGGCCCCGTAGGAGAAAGCAACCGGTATACCCTCCTGCCCCGAGGCGGGGTCCTGTGCATTGCCAGCGACAAGGCAATGTTGCTCCGGGCGGTTGGACTGGCTCTGAGTGCGGGGAATGTGGCGTTTGTCCAGGGGCCGAATGCGGCTGCGAACTGGGTGAAGGATCTTCCGCCACGCATGGCGCTGCATGTCCGCCGTGTCCAGGGCGGGAAAGCCGAGGACTGCAGGATCATCCTGTCATCCTTTGACGAGCAGCAGATGGCGGAACAGGCCCGCAGGACGCTCTCCCGCTCAGGGGTTGTCGTCTCCGTCCATCTTATGGATGCCGGAAGTCCGATACGACCGGAATGGGTGCTCAAAGAGAAGGTCATCAGCACAAACACGGCAGCCGCAGGCGGGAATGCAAGCCTCCTGACGATTGCATAGGAACAGGGATGAAAACTTTCACGGCGGCTGAAACTGCGCGCCTTCTGCCGTTTCAGCCGCTGGTGGACATGCTGCGTGCAACGTTGCTCGACTATCAGGCCGGACAGATCCTCTGTCCGGCACGGACTATCCTGTCACTTCCCGGTCGTTCCGGGCAGTTGATATCCATGCCGGTCATGGCGCCCGATCTTCTGGCCACCAAGCTGCTGACCATTCTTGATGAAAACAGGACGCGTGGTCTGCCTACCATCCAGGGGGCTGATTGGAACCGGTGCACAGGCACGGGTTCATCTGGAAGCGCTGAACACGCTTCATCCCGGACTGCGAGTTGATGTCCGCGGCCGCTCGCCCGAACGGGTGAAGGCCCTTCTGACGACAATCCCCTGCCCCGCTCTCACGCTGGCAGCAGATGATCCGGCGTTTACGGATCATGATGTGGTCATTACCGTGACGAGCAGTCGCGATGTGCTGTTTGATGCGCAGCCTTCGCCGAAGCGGCTTGTTATCGGGGTCGGGGCGTACCGCCCGGATATGGTGGAAGTAGGGCCGATGATCGTGGCCGGAAGGAAGCCTCCTCATCGTCGATGATCCGGTGGGCGCCCCTTCCGAGGCCGGAGATTTCATTCAGGCAGGCACGGACTGGAAGCAAGTACGATCTCTGGCAGAGATGCTGCAAACACAACGACCCGTTTCCAGGCCGGTTTTCTTCAAGAGCGTCGGCTGTGCGGCATGGGATCTGGCGGCGTGCCGTCTGGTGCGGGCATCCTTGGCTGACGGGACAATCTGACTCGGACTTTTCCGGCGAAAGCAGGCCCGAAGTGTTCTTTTGACAGGACACACGTAACAGTCAAAACATTTTAGTGTCATTCGTGCAACATTGCGGATTATTTACGACTGATTGATGAAATAAATCTCTTCTATTCCATTACAGATATGGAATTGTTTTTCTTCCAGCCAGGAAGGATTGCCATGCAGCTTCGCCGCCAGCTTTTCATTGCCACGACCCTCGCGTCACTAACTTATACATCTGCCTTTGCGGAAGGAGATACCCCGGCGGCTTCCCATTCTCATCATCCCTCTCCCGCAACGCCTCACACATCCCGTGCGCCAAGAGGCGCAACACACAGAACAGCAGCCCCAGCGGCACGCCGTCATTCCACGGCAGAGCCTCCCTCGGGCAACGAAGCCATGATCGTGACAGGGACACATGCCAGCAACCGTCACGCCCGGCAGAGTGTTTCGCCCGTGACGGTCGTGACTGCTGCCACCCTGCGTCATTCTGGTATGGTCAACCTGGCCGATGCACTGACCCGGACTTACGCCCAGATCAATGTCTCGGCCATGGGCTCGGATGCGGGAGCGCTGACCTCCTCCATCCGGATGCGCGGCCTCAACCCCAATCAAGTCCTCGTTCTGGTGGACGGCAAGCGACGCCATACTACTGCGAATATTTACGCCGACAGCGGACCCCAGTTTGGCGCGACGCCTGTTGATCTGAACATGATCCCTGCCAACGCCATCGATCATATCGAGGTTCTCGAAGACGGTGCGGCAGCCATGTACGGGTCGGACGCGATTGCCGGCGTGGTCAACATCATCACGAAGAAGACATCTCATGGGCTGAACGTGAGTGCCCAAACGGGAGCAAATGCCTATAACGGGGATGGCTGGCAGTATCAGGTCAATGCCGATGGCGGGCTGAAGCTCGGGAATGATGGCTACATCCACATCAGTGGGCAGGAAACGCATACGGACCACTTCATCACGAAAAATGTCAGTGACCACCGTCTTGTCGGTTACACGCCAGCGGGTGTCGCCAATGAACTTTATACTGCTCCGGCAGGTGGATATCAGCCGCCTGCCACCAGCAACAAGATCATGAGTACGCCGGAAGAAACGCGCGAGAACCTCATGATCGACTTCGGAAAGCCCATCACAGAGAAAGTGAATTTCTACGGGCAGATCACATACGCGCACCGGCACTCGGAAGCTTATGAAAACTACCGCACGCCGGACATCATGCCCGAATATTATCCGGAGGGCTTCACCCCGATCGAAACCATCGAAGAGAACGACTTTGCCGCTCTCCTGGGTCTGAAGGGAAATGTCTTCGGCTTCGACTGGGATCTCAGTACCGTTTATGGCGAGGACACGGACAAGGTCGGCAATAAAAATACCGTCAACCCGAACTATTACGCCACCTATGGGTGGTCTCCGACCAAGGCACGGGCCGAGAGCTATACAATGTCCCAATGGACCAACAGCCTTGATTTCCGCCGCCACTTCAACATCGCCAATACAGTTCCCATGACGCTGGCTTTCGGCGGACAGCATCGCCTTGAAGGATACCAGATCGTCGCGGGCAATCCGGCATCCTACGAAATGGGCGGAACGCAGGGCTATGCTGGTCTGACACCGCAGGATGCGGGAACCTGGTGGCGGGACATCTGGGCAGCCTATCTAGATGGAGACTTCCACTTTACCAAAAAATGGGAAGTCGATTTCGCTGGCCGTTTCGAACATTACACGGACGTCGGCAACACCGAGAACGGCAAAATCTCGACGCGGTATGACTTTACCAAACGTATTGGCATCCGCGGAACGATTACGAACGGCTTCCGCGCCCCAACACTAGCCGAACAGCATTTCAGTGCGCTGAACGTCGCTCCCAACGGGGCTGGCGGACTGCTGCCGGTTGATTCGGCTGCGGCACGGAGCCTCGGGGCATCTCCACTGAAGCCCGAGCGCTCTACCAGTGCGAGCGGTGGCATCGTTCTGGAGCCGGTAACGGGCTGGCATATCGAGACGGACGTCTATCAGATCAACATCCGTGACCGGATCGTGGCGGGTGGAACGACCAACGGGCTTGCCGCCGTGGACGCGATCGAATCCCTTGGCATCGCGCTACCCAGCAATCTGAGTGGTGCGGACAATCAAAACGTCACGGCATATTATTTCGCCAACGGGGCCAGCACGCGAACCCAGGGGCTGGACATCAAGAGCGACTACATGTTCCGGCTCCACAAATACGGCAATCTGACGCTCTCCATGGCGCTGGATCTGAACCGTACCCGCCTGCACCACAACGGGATCGGCAGTAACGGATCGGCCCTGCTGACGGAACAGAATATTGCCTCCATCACCTCGGCTTATCCGCGCAGCAAGATTATCCTGAATGCTTACTGGTCTTACAAGAACTGGGACGTCAACATCCGGCAGACCCGTTACGGCGAGACGACCAGCATGCTGACTTACGAGGACTGGACACCATCCGCCGCGACCTGCCCCGATGGCAGCGGCAAACAGTATTCCAACACCTGCTTCCAGCAGTTCAAGAACACACCTCGCTGGCTGACGGATCTTGAGATCGGATATCGCTTCAACGAGAACTGGCATATCGCTGTCGGCGCGAACGATATCTTCAATGTCCGTCCGAGAAAGATCCCTGCAATCGCCAACAGTCTGGGTGCGTCACCTTACGATGGCGATTCCGCACAGGTTCCGATGTATGGCGGTTATTACTACGGTCGGATCAACGCGAATTTCTGAAGCAGTCTGTCATGCGGGAGCGCCGGCCTCTCGAAAAAACGGGAGGCCGGCGCTCCCGCATGACGCAAACTCACCACGTATAGACGAACTTCATGTAATAGGCGTTTGTCTCGGGAACATTGCGGCCATCCACAGAATGGGAATAACGGGTGGTCAGGGAAAAATCCTTCGTGATGAAGATCATTGCTCCCAGTCCAAGTGCGATTTCCCGCCCGCTGGAATCTGCGACCCAGAGGTTCGACGTGTTGTCGTGCATGCCGCCGGTATTCTGCCAGTCCAGAGCAAAAAATGGTTCGATGCGCTGGGTCGCTTTCCAGCTGAATCTCAAATTTGTGTAGAAGACATTGCCTGGCGAATAGCTGTGTTCTCCAGTCTTGTGTTTCGTGGAACCGACGACGCTGCCCAGATCGCCGTCAAAACTGAAATGCTTCCATTCATAATCGAAAATGATGCTGGAGAGATTGGCCCAGTACCCAGAAGAGAGGGAATCCCGGGTGCCGGACGGTGTTTCCATGAAGGTCTGGATGCCGAGGGTACTGTGCTTGTTGGGCTTAAACCAGGCGGCAGGGCCAACAATTGTCGTGCCGAGGCCGCCGTAGTTGGTCCCGTTTGCAAGCGCGAAACTTTCAGCCTGAATGAGCTCAAAAGCGAACCCCACATGGGGAATGGCATCAAAAGTACGGAAATGGACATATTTGGTCATGCCGGACCACGTATGACTTCCGCCCCGCGGCTGCCGGCTTCCCTGGCTGTCATAACTATTACCCGCAGCGTTGCCATCTCCGTACTGGACGAGGACGTTGAACGGTTTGTAGTCCACCGGAAGATCGTATTCATGGGGACCGATAATGGCGAGTGCGATGTCGGAAGCCTGCAGAGAGGCTGTCGAACAGTACAGAATCACGGGCAGACAGCATGTTTTCAGAACCCGAAAACAGAGTTCAGGCCGAAATTTCCGGGGCATGGCGTGCAAATCCATCGAGCAGCAGGGACGCATGTTCTTTAGAACAGACACCCCAGAATTCACGAAAAACCAGTGACCGGTCCGGACTGATCTCCGTTTCCTAAGATGAAACGGATGTTATCGTCGTCTCGACGGAGGCAAACCCCTGACACCACCCGAGTGCGATCACAATGCATCGTTTCCCGACGATGTGATGGGGGCATGAATACTGCCAGAGTTACATTGACAAACTATTTCTTACCTTCAGCAGTTATCCTGAATATTCCACGTTAGTAAAGCGTCCATCAGACTCCTGAAGCAAAGATCCTTTCGTAAAGTTCCGGTTTGAAGCCCGTGATCGGAGCAGCCCCCGGTCGCTCCAGAACCGGGCGACGGATCATGGCGGGCTGTTCCAGCATCAGGGTCATGGCTTTTTCTGCTGTCAGGCTACCTTTTTTCTCCTGAGGAAGGCGCCTGAAAGTGGTCCCTGACTGGTTGAGCAGAGCTTTCCACCCTAGCTGGTCTACCCAACGCTTCAGGTGCTCTTCCGGAACGCCATCCTTGCGGTAATCGTGAAAAACATAGGCAACACCGTGATCGTCCAGCCACGCACGAGCTTTTCGCATCGTGTCGCAGCTTCTGATGCCATAGAGCGTAACAGGTGCGGTCATGTCATGTCCCATGATCTGAATGATGGAATGCTCTTTCTGCCAGAAACGATGAGATGTCAGATATCCGTGAAATCCGCCACATTTTGTAAAAATTCCAAAAAACGCGTTGTTAATTTTTTCCAATCTCTGCATGTTAAGTAATTGTTAAGCATCTCTGGCGGATAAACCCACATGAGCAATCAGACGGTATCTTCAGGTATTCTCTCAAGCGGCACGACTGTTTCCAGCGGTGACACGCTGGTCGTGGCAAATGGTGGAACCATCAGCGGCACCTCTCTTGAAGGAGGAACAACGAGTGATGCCATTCTGAGCGGGCGCACGGCGTTCCAGCATGTTCTGGCAGGTGGTACGGACTCCGGGACCACGATTGAGGCAGGCGCCAAGGAATGGTTGGATGGTACCGCGATTGGCGATACGCTGGCTGGTGTAGGTGAGCTGCATATCGGCTCAGGCGCGTCGGCCACAGATACGTCCGTTCAGACACACGGCCACGAATATGTCAGCGCCGGGGGCGTCTCCACAGGCTCCCACCTAGCTTATCAGGGCATGCAGTTCGTGGCGGGTACGTCGAATGACGCGACACTGTCCACCAACAGCATTCAGGTTGTCAGCGCCAGCGGCATGGTAAATGACGCCACGCTAGACACGGGTGCCACGCAGTATGATGCCGGCATCACGATGGGAACGAAGCTGAACAGCGGTGGCACGGAAATCGTTTCGTCTGATGGCGTCTCCCTGAACACGCAGATCGGGAATGGCGGCATCGAGAGGACGACCCAGGGCGGCGTTTCCGAATCGGCCATTGTGAGTACTGGTGGTCTTGAAGACGTCCAGTCCGGCGGCCGCACCGACAATCTTACGGTCAACGGTGGCCGGGTCGACGTCGAGAACGGCGGGTTCGGTGCTGGAACAACAGTGAAGAGCGGCTCCGTTGCGATCAGCGCTGGCGGCATGGACATCAATACGGCTGTCAGCGGCGGCACGGTCACAGACGCTGGCGCACTCAGCGATACAACAATCACGGGCGGTACCGTCACGATCGCGAGTGGTGGTTTTGCCTCCGCCACAACGGAATACAAGGGTTACATTGACGTCCAGTCCGGTGGGACGACGCTTAATACCGCTATCAATGGTGGCCCGGCCTATGAGACTATCGAGGCTGGCGGCACGGAGATGAACGCGAGCATCATCCGTGGTGAGGACTGGGTATCGGGCGTGGCACTGAACGACAGCGCCACGACTCTGGGCAAGATCGATGTCATGTCTGGTGGTTATACCAGCGGCAGCACGATCACGCGTCATGCCCATGAGACGATCAGCGCCGGTGGCGTGGCATCCGGTACGATCCTTGACCAGCAGGGCATGGATTACGTGATGGGATCGTCCGTCAATGCGACGGTCAAGGGCGGAAGCGAGCAGTTTATCAGTGCAGGCGGTGTGGCCACCGATGCGACGGTCGGCAGTGGTTCTCTGCAGTACGACAGCGGTGAGACAGACGGAACTGTTCTGGAAGACCATGCCTACGAGACAGTGACGTCCGGTGGCGTGGCCAAGGGAACAGTCGTTGAGAATGGTGCCTTCCTGACGGTTGATGCCGGTGGCGAGATCGACGGAACAGTGCTGCAGGCCGGTGGTGGCATCGACATCGACAGCCTTCAGTACGGGGATGTTACCAAGGCAGCCATCGAGGGCGACACGCTGGTCGTCACCGAAAACGGGCAGAGCTACACGCTTGATCTGGCTGGCGATTACAGCGGCTACCATGCCGATCTGACCAAGGCCGCCGATGGCAGTACCATCGTTCGTCTGGGCAAGGGCGAGGAAGTCTGTTTCCTGCCGGGCACCATGATCCGCACGCCGGATGGGGAAACTGCCATTGAGGAACTGCGCATCGGGGATGATGTGCTGGCCTGGGTGGAAGACGCACCCGTGACGCGCCGGATCACCTGGATTGGCAGCCGCCGCGTTCAGGCGCAGGGCGGAGCCGCCGCACAGTCCGGACATCCGGTCCATATCCTGAAAGATGCCATTGCCGAAGGCATGCCATATAAGGATCTGCTGGTTACGCCCGAACACTGCCTGTTCATTGACGGCGGTTTCGTACCGACGCGGATGCTGGTGAATGGTCGCTCCATTTTCTATGACCGTTCCATTGCGGTTTACGATTACTTCCACATTGAGACAGAAAACCATTCCGTCATCATGGCGGATGGAATGCTGACGGAAAGCTATCTGGATACGGGCAACCGTCGCAGCTTTACACAGCACGGTACCGTGGCGCAGCTGGGTGGACGCCAGAAGAGCTGGGAGCAGGATGCCGCAGCCACACTGACGGTGGATCGTGCAACAGTGGAGCCCCTCTTCCGCACGCTGGAAGCGCGGGCCGTCGCCGCCGGTTTCGATCTGCGTGAAGCCGCTCCGACCCTGACGGATGATGCGGACCTTCATCTGGTCACGCCTCAGGGTCAGGTGATCCATCCAAGCCGCACGGCAGGTGATCGCGCAGTCTTCATGATCCCGACCGACGTGCATGAGGTGCGGCTGGTTTCCCGCACATTCCGCCCGTCTGAAACGGAAGGTCCGTTCGTGGATGACCGTCGTGACCTTGGCGTTTTGGTCGGCGACGTATCGCTCTATGACTCCGGTGCAACCCGTCATCTCGACGAGCATTTCAACGCCGGGACACTGTCGGGCTGGGCCAACCCTGAAGACGGTGCATGCCGCTGGACAACGGGTAATGCCGTTCTGGACCTTGGATCGCGGGAGCCTAACAGCCTTGCGCTTCTCTCCGTTCAGGTTCTCGCAGCTGGTCCGTACGCTCTGGACGAAGAGACGCAGGTGGACAGCCAAACGGCCTGAACCTCACGAAAAAAGCCTGGTCCATCAGGACCGGGCTTTTCTGGTCACGTTCTGCCTGCGACGGCTGGTCTTTCCGGATCAGCCGCCGTTTTTTTGACCAGCGTGCCGGATCAGGCGACGAGACCGCCATCCACCAGCAGGGATGCTCCGGTGACGTAGGAAGCATCCGGACTGGCTAGAAACGAGACCGCACGGGCGATGTCATCTACGGAACCATATGACCGTGTTGCGGTAAAGCTGCGGATCAAATCGGCTCCCTCGCCTTGGTCCGGGTTCAGATCCGTGGCGATCGGGCCGGGCTCAACCACGTTTGCCGTAATGCCACGGGGCCCGAGGTCACGTGCCACGCCTTTCACGAAACCGATCAGACCGGCCTTGGTGGCGGAATACAGGGAAATCCCCGGGAAGGGTGCACGCTCTCCGAAAGCGGAGCCGATGAAGATCAACCGCCCGCCAGACGCCATATGTTTCACGGCCTCGGACGTTTCGACCATGGCGGCGCGCAGGTTCAGGTTGAGGACATCTTCGATCTGTTTGACGCTCATCTCGTCAATCGGGCCATATGGGTAGATACCGGCGTTGCAGACCAGCGTATCCAGACGACCGAATTGTTCGCGGGTTCTGGTCACGGCGGCGAGATTGTCCTCCACGCGGGCACCATCCGCCTGAATGGCGACAGCCCGCCGGCCTGTGGCTGTCACCTTTTCCACCACTCTGTTCGCAGCCTCCTCATTGCGGGCATAGGTAATGGCAATGTCATACCCATCCTCAGCCAGCTTCAGGGCTATGGCCGCACCAATACCGCGCGAACCACCTGTCACAAGCGCGACGCGCTGGGTCATGTTGCTGTTCCTTTTCGTCTTGTATTTCAAAAAACTTCAGTATCATGACAGCGTGATACCCGCTGTCTGTACTTCCACTAAGCGAGACATTGTGACGAAAAAAGGTATGATCCTGGATCAGCTGACCGATTTGTGTCCGAAAAAACGACAGGGACAGGCAGACCATGACCGAGCCGGATGAACCATCCTCACCCCGTCCTTGGTGGAGTAACGTACTGGCAGGAGTTTCCCTTGCATCCATCAATATTCCACAGGTTCTGGGCTACACGCGCATCGCGGCCATGCCTGCCGTCACCGGTCTTTACACGGTTCTGATGCCCCTGATCGCCTTTGCGGCTTTCGGATCTTCCAGACATCTCGTGGTGGCTGCGGATTCCGCCACGGCAGCCATATTCTCCAGCGCACTTAGCAGGATAGCAGCGCCGGGAAGTGCACATTATAGTGCCCTTGTCAGTGGGACAGCGCTGCTTTCCGCCATTTTTTTGCTGTTTGCGCGGCTGTTCCGTCTCGGGTTCCTTGCGGATTTTCTCTCCCGTACCGTTCTGGCGGGTTTTCTGACTGGCGTGGGATTTCAGGTCTCGATCGCCATGCTGCATGACATGCTGGATATCCCCTCGACCGCGCAAAATACGCTGATGCAGCTGGGACAGACACTTACCCATCTCTCTTCAGTCAACATAACGGTCGCCGGCCTGTCCGTCCTGACAGTCCTACTGATCCTGACGGGGCGCAGACTTTCCCCTCACCTGCCTGTTGGTCTGTTCGTCGTGATCGGGAGCATTGTCCTGAGCAGGGCAGCGGACCTGCCCCATCGGGGTGTTCCTGTTCTCGGAACGATTGCAGGTGGTCTGCCGCGATTTGGGCTGCCACATCTCTCATGGGCTGATTTTCTGGCGCTTATGCCGGTCGCAGCGTCCTGTGTATTTGTTATTATTGCACAGAGCGCAGCAACATCCCGCGCCTTTGCCGAACGGTTTGAGGAGACGGATGACGAGAACCGAGATCTGCTCGGTCTGGCCGCAGCCAATGCGGCAGCGGCCATCAGCGGCACTTTCACCGTCAATGGTAGCCCAACCCAGACGGCCATGGCCGTGCAGGCCGGAGCGCGCACGCAGATTGCGCAAATCACGTTTGCCTGTGTCACGTTCCTTGTCCTGATGGTCCTGACCGGGCCTCTTCAGGCCCTGCCGCACTGCGTTCTGGGAGCCATCGTCTTTACCGTAGCCATCGGCATGATTGACCTCCGTGGGTTGCGGGCCATCCGGCAGGAAAGCCCGGGGGAATTCTGGCTGGCCGTAACGACAGCGGCCGTTGTAGTAGGGGTCGGGGTCGAACAGGGCATTTTTCTCGCCATTGCGCTCTCTCTGTTCCGTCATGTCCGGCACAGTTATGAGCCACATACGATGGTGCTTCAGCGCGCGCCGGGATCTTCCGTGCTGGAAAGCGTGCCGGCCCGTCCAGGTGCGGAAACCGCCCCCGGGCTGATCGTTTTCCGTTTCTGCGCCGACCTGTTCTACGCCAATTCACACCGGTTCAGCGATGATCTGCTTGCCCTAATCAATGGGGCGGGCAGTCCGGTCCGGTGCATCGTGATTGATGCCAGTCCGATTACGGATATTGATTATTCCGCAGCTCAGGATCTTCGTATTCTGATCGAACAGCTTCAGAAACGTCACATTACCATTCTGTTCGGACGCGTGAGTGTCTATCTGCGCGCAGATATGGATCGGCACCATATTACGCCTGTCTTGGGCAGCATGCATATCTTTACCGAACTACATACGGCCCTGCAGGCAGCGCAGACCTGTTACTGATGAACCGGGTACCCTGCGGATTTTCCCAGTCTCTCCGCAGAAATCCGCACCGGGAAACAAGACTCAGAGAAGGGCGTTGAACACCACGCCGAGCACGGCTGCATCCTTGTAAGTCGTGGTGCCCCCTAGGCGATTGAAATACTGGAAATCCGGCTGGACGGTCAGTCCGTTCATCACGTGAAAGCTGTAGAACAGTTCATAGGCATTCTCGTGGGACTGAATACCATGAGGTGTTCCGAAGTTCGTAGACTGGAACGGTAAACCCGCATTGAAGGAGGCTTCCTGCTGAAGGATTGCAGCGCGGCTGAAGTTCATCCACTGGAAGGCGATGCCCCAGGTATCCAGCGGGCGTCCCCAGAGTTTGCCCGTATCAAGCAGAGCGCCGACCAGATGATGATTCATGGCGGATGTCTGTCCAGAGGCATAAGAATAATATCCCGCCAGGACCAGTCCGTTCATAGGCCCTGCGCCATGGCGGATCAGCATCTGGTCGGCCATGACCCAGACGGAGGTCTGACCGCTCTGATAACGTGGACGACGGCCAGTCAGCACCCAGGCCTGCCCCGAGCCATCATCATAAAGGTCAGGATAGCGGGAATTGTCATACATGACGCCGACCTTGTAATGGCCGATCAGTTTGTCACGTCCGAATTCAGGGATCCATCCGGCTTCGACCTCAGTGGAAAGCTTGCCCAGACCGCTCTGCGCCCATGACCATCCTGAGATGCCACCATTGTAGGAATGGGGAGAAACCGCGAACAGCCCCCCCATAAGGTAGAGATGTTTGGTCGGCATGAGGCGGAGTACAGTGCCGATATTACCTGACGGCCAGTCACGTCCGCCATTCAGATACTTCGTGGGCGTAACGTTGCCGCAGAGCGACACGTTCATGAAGCTGCATACCCAAGGCGAGTTGTTGAAGAACGTACCTGTCGGCATCCAGCCGATAGCCCAGTCCACCTTTCGGTTGAACCATGCCTTTTCGGCGTACGCCCAGACAAGATGCGCGACGACGTTGCCGCGGGCGCCATAGATCTGCTGCGCCTGGGTGACGTTATCACCGATATCTCCGCTGAGGTTCCGGCCATGACCGTTGACCATCAGCATGTGCAGCCAGAAATCCTTCGCCCAGTTTCCGGCGCCCAGAAGTTTCTGCCAGTCCACGTCCAGCGTCACACCGACCTGACCGGCGTTTGTTTCTGTCTTGTGGCGGCCTCCGGTGACGTTCCCGGCAAGGCTCTCGTAGATATCGACTGCGACATACACGCCACGCTTCTGAAGCCAGGGCTGAATGCCGCCCCAGCTTCCAAACATGTGTGTCGTGCCATAAGGCGCACCAAAAGACGGTGGGCCATAGGGAGAGTCCATAAAGCCCGGAATCGTGGTGGACAGCATCGGCGTCGGGGTAGGCTGTGTTTCCCCTCCCGAAGCCGGGTTGGTAACTTCCCGTCGGGCGTCCTGCGACGCATCTTGAGCGCGCGCGCTTCCATACGGACCCGACAAGACACACAGGCCGGCCACCGTCAAAGAGGACAACACACGCACAGTCAGGCGGGAAGCCGCTGGCTGCCGTGGCATGGCATGACTTTTACTTGAAAAGGCCAATTTGTTACAATTAAACTTCAAGCACAGTCCCCATAACATTGTTTCGATCCGAGAACCCATGTTTCTTTTTCAAGAAATGTTAGATTTCAGAAATTTTTACAGCAGTAACACCCCCATATATATTCTTTTATGTTTCGGGAAAGCACAAGTCAGTGAAGAGGAAATCACTGCCTGTCACCGATCAGGTAAAAAAGGGGATTTTACCGGAAACAGCAGGTCAGGACACTTAATGAAAACAAACGCTTTTCTTTTCATGCCTCATGAAAGGTTTTGTTCTGATAGGATCTTATGCTGTGCGGCCATGCCTGAACCGGATAATTCCCCAGAAAAAACAGCACATCCTGAACTGTCTGAAACCCTAGTTTCGTGAAACAGGCAGAATCGGTTAGGGAAGAGACAGATCGGGGAGGAAAAACAACAGCATGGTCTTCAACTGGCTGAAACGCAAAAAGCCTCCCTCGCCCCGTCTGCCTTCCGCTCCCCTGACGCTGGAGACCGCAGCATCTTATACCATCGAAATGGAACGGACGGACAGTCATCTACCGCGTCTGGTGCAGGACGGAAGGCTCCCTGACGGTACGGCATCCCTTTTCCGTGACTGGCGATCCACGCCGCTGACCCTGCGTCAGTTTGTGCTGGAGAATGTCGTTCTGGACCGGTCCCTAATGGTGTTTCTTAAGGACGGCCGACCAATTGTCGATACAGCCTATCTCCAGTCTCCTGCGGATGTTCAGGCACTGACCGTACGCCCGGAATGTCTTGTCGCGGCACCGAAAAAACAGCCGGTCATGGCGGCCTGTTTCGATCACTGGAACCTGAATTACTATCATTGGCTCGCTCATACTGTACCAACGCTGTTCATTCTGCATGAAAAGGGCTTCCCGGGCAGCCTCATTCTTCCTTCCCTGACACCCTGGCAGGAGGACACACTTCGTCTCAGCGGATTTGATCCGGATAACAGCGTAACGACCCATCACGGTCAGCAATATGCTTTTAGAAAAGTCATTTACACGGATTATGTTCGGGGAGCGGCTGATTTCTCGGTATCGACACGATCCTGCAGGGCATACCGGGCTCTGACCGCTCGCGCTGGCGTTAAACGTGGTACAGCCCGAACGCTGAAAATCTTCATTGCGCGCGGAAATGCGTCAAACCGGCTGATGGCCAATGAAACGGAGCTGGCATTTGCCCTGAAACAGGAAGATTTCACGATCGTGCAGCCCGAAACCCTGAATATAAACGCGCAGATCCACCTGTTTTCACAGGCCAGAATGGTCGTGGGAGCATTGGGAGCAGGAATGGCCAATGTGGTCTGGTGTCAGCCTGGCACCATCGTCTGTGAACTGGTTCCCCAACACCATCAGAACCCCTGTATCCTCAATCTTACCATACAGATGGGACTTCTGTACTGGGGAGAACTGATCGAGACCGGGGTGGATACATCTAGTCACGTCTCAGTAGGGCTACGCCCTTTCGACATACCGTTACTTGTTCATCGCATCCGGCAGCTGGCGGCTTTCATAAGATAATTTATTGAAAAACCGCCAGCTACAATAAAGGACAAACATATCAGTAGATATCAATTGCCAAGCGTATTGTTCTGGCTATCTGTCCATTTGGAAGAAGAATGCCAATAGGCTTCAACGCCAGAAATACCATTGAGCGTGCAGTCAGAGCACCAGAGATGACTTCCGTCTTGCTCGTTGGTTGTAGGAAGAGTCGCCAACGTATAGGATGCCTCTTTCAAGGAACCGCCTCCAACTGTGTCGGTCGTTGTATTCCAGTTCCCGTGACCATCGCCGTGCAGGCCTGAAACATTATCTGTACTGTTCGTGGATTGCAGATCTCCTGTGGCCTGAAGATGAATTGTGGCGCTGATATTGGATGCTGTTTTCAGATAGTAACTGTCTGGAACATACCATCCCCCAACAAGATTATTGGAAACAGTCGCTGGCTTGATCCAGAGTCTTTTGCCACCTTCAATCCAGCTATCAGCCAGATTGTCAAATCCATTGTTCATCTGAACGATTTTATCAGCCGTAACCTGACCACTTCCCTCTACACGCAGGCCGCAACTCTGAGCATAGCCACAAAGGGAAATGCTGCCATACGCTCCGCCGACATTCCACTCGATGTCGCCTCGTTTGGAACCACTCAGATCACTCGTCCGGGGACCAACCCCCTCAGTAGTAGACCTCAAATGCCCAACACTTTTTCCTTGTCGTGTGAGACAGACATATTATCGTAATTTTTCCATAGAACCCAGCGCCAGATATTGGGGCCTAGTAGACTCAGAACTCATTCTTTAAGCCAGAAGATGAAGCTTGCCTCGATGTAGATTGCGGATATGAATGAGCACAGCGGTCGTATCGCGTTGCGACTGCCGCCAGTTTTTTAGCTTTGCGAACATGTTTTCGATTAGGTAGCACTTTCTATACAGATTCCAGTTGTTAGAACTTGTTTGGAAAATCACGGACGAGCGTTTCTGCGCATGAGAATGGTGCCCATGGCGACAAAGATCATGGCTTGTGAAATGCCAATATAGCGCTTGTAATCACGCACAAACCGGCGGCAGCGGATTCATCCAGATAAAAGCTCTCTCGGCCACCTAGATTCGCGGCAATACCCCGGAGCTCTTTGCTCTGTCTCGGCGGCAGGTGATCTCGACAATAAAATTCAGATAGGTCGCCTTGTCTATTAACTTCAAACAGTCATAGGTGCCTTCGCGCAACGCTTACTGATCACATAAGACCAATTTCTTGATCAGGTTTTCAAGTACGATTTTTGTAAATTATCAATGATAAATACACAGAAGTATACAATATTATAATGGTATAGTAATAAAAAATAAAATACTCTTAATTATCCGGAATCAAAAAAATTCTATGCGTTATTATTTTTTTATCCAATTCAAAGAGTGCCGTGAAAAACATTGACATACTTAGACGAATAATGCATTATATATGACATAATAAGGTTTTTGTGACTTTATTATCATAAATACTGGGTAAAATTTCCCACTTATTGTTTTAACCTCATCAATAATAATATGAATCATAGTCTGCAGCATAAATCTGTTGTTTCTACTCTTTTTATGAAAGAATTTTTATAATAATCATAATACAAATTCAAACAATAAATTAAAAAACATCTATAATAATCAATATTTATTATTATTTTTTGAAATATTATGTATTTCTATTAAAATAGAAATCATTCCTATCTGCATCATTCTGTTACTTTTATATGGACATTTAACAACGTTAGAAATAAGGAAAAAAAATGCTGAGCAATAAACTGAAAATATTATTCTTTACGTTTTCTGTTTTTCCTAGTGTTTTTATTTTTTTACCATTTGAAAATAAACATGCCCTTGGAAAAGGGGCGCCATATTCTTATGTTTCAAACAATAAGAATTTTAAACCTACTCTGATAACCACAGGCATTAATGCAGAGCTAAAACCTATTGCTCCGACTTATCGAGGAAGTGATGGCGCATGGCATGAAACAACAGTAGTTTCCCAAATATGCGGAGTAGATTCAAACGGTACTCCCCAAACCTGCCCTCAACTTGATTCTTCAACTGTCCTTTTGAAGTCAGAAATCAACGAAGCCAATGGTGTCGCTGGTCTGAACGCTGCAGGAAACATGACAGCCCCGATAGACACGGCGAACGCACTAACAGCAGCAGGATCGGTACAACTGGGTTCAACGACAACTGCAACTGTTCTTCCCAATGATGCAGACTCTTCTTCAACGGATGCCGTAGCGAACGAGCCACTCGTAACAACCGGTTTTCGCTGGAATTCCGATCCTTGGGAGAATCCCGATACGGTCATGATCGGCGGCAAGCAACCGTGGCAAAGCGGCGCATTGGCAGTTTACGGCGCACCCTGGACTTACGGCAATGTCGGCTCTCTGGTCGATATCGAGATGGGTAATAGTGTGTGGTCAGACTTGCGTGGAGGATCGGGTGACTTCGATGCGATCGCCGAGTTTGTACAAGCTTCAAATACCACACCTTATTATAAGGTTGGTGCAGATTTTACCGACGATACCGGGGTAACACATACACTGACTTTCGATACGGGGGGTGTGACTGTCACACCAGCTCTACCTGACTCTTTCACGCAAATGTGGAACCGTATCGGTAAGGGAGGCGCGGGCGTGCTCGTCTATACTAATCTCATGGCAGCACAGCCGACAATGGTGGCGGCGAAAGTCGGCTTTCCCGCGCATCAGACGCCGAATTTGTGGTCTGGCTACATTACGGGCGTCACCACCTCAGAGAACAGCACTCATCTGGACATGAGCGCGGGTTGGCATAGCTCGGGGGCATGGGTTGGAGTAAACGGCACGAACAGCGGGGCAATTCCCGATACTTCCGTAGGGCTCGATCAAGTGTTCTACAGTGCCTATTCTCATCCACTTCTTGTAATCGGCACTTACAACCAGGCGTTTGCGCAAAACACCAAATGTGCGCTGGATTATCCGCCCTCTTCCGCTTCTGGCACGAAAATTCTTAAAAACGACGCTCCGGTCAATTCCTGCCAAGGAAACGAACTGGACGTGTATGTACCCAGTACCAAACCAGATGGCTGGATGCATGCCCAAGGGTTTACGGCGGTTCTCCAAAATTCTACACCGCTCGTATCACCGGACAGCGCATCATTCATTGCCCAGGGAAATTGGCCAACGGCTTTCCAGACAGGCCTGGGGACGGATGGACGCGATTTCTTCGGTGGGGTTCTGGACGTCAATTCGCGGCGTGGACCGGCTGCGACGACCGGAAGCACAACTGAAATCATGGAGGCTATGCAGGGAACAGACGCACCGACCGACGTGCGCTCGAATATGCTTGGACTAAGGATGGTGCAGCGTACGGATACGCTCGGCACAGGGGGCGTATCCGGCGTTCACTACCCGGCAGATAACTCACTACATCTAGGGGAATGGATCGGCGGATCACAGTTCGGCACGGACGGCACTACCACAGGACAATATGGCATCTATAAGGGTGATCTTTCCTTTAACCCGAGTTGGGCAAAAGGAGGCGTTGCACTTTGTGGCGCAGACAATGGCTTTGCGGATAGCGCAACTGCCTGCATGTCGGTTCTAACGGACGGTTCACTGATGCTGGGAGCGGCAGGTCCGCAATTTGGGCCACGTATCCTCAACGGCGTTAATGGGCTGCATGCCTCACCCGGAGGTTTCATCCAGTATAACGACGGATTTCATATGGAGGTGCCTCAGGGTGACATCAGTAATGTCACCGGCAACGGCGCAACAGTTGATACATCCTTGGGGAACAATCATGCCTGGTTAACGTGGCACACCGGGACTTATAACTTCTATTCCACGCAAGGAGCGAATTCGGATGGGTCAGCTTCCACGCCCACATTGATGCTGAAGGTTGCCGAAAGCGGGCTAACAGCAACCGGCTATACCGAGACGCTGACTACACCCACTTCTTCCTCCGCCCCCTGTACCGCGGGACAATTCACTGATGATGCAAATTACCATTACGTCTGTGTCGCAGAGAACACGTGGAAGCGCGTAGCACTGAGTACGTGGTAAAAAGTACCATGAAGTCAATCAGGGATAATAAATCTCAATAAATAAATTCAGGGACTTCTCCAGCAAGCCTTGCGATTGCTTTCCGCTCATACGAAGGCAAGGTGCAGAAAGCAGCTGCGATCGCGTCTTCCATAGGAGCCGTCGCAAGGCCTTTTGCTACAAAATTTCGAAGGGACGTCACAGATTCCAAGAAACGGGCGAGCATGTTAACAGACGACTTCATCTCGATCGGCCGCAGATAAAATTTTTCCCAATCATAGGCACGCTGAAGCCCAACTTCGACTTCCCGCGAATTCATCCGTGCGGAAACATAGCGTCCAGTCCTAGGATGAGTGAGAGAAATTGATCCATCACTATTCGTATGTACTTCATACGTCAAAATTCGCAGCACACGAGGGTCGTTGCGAATAGAAAACCGACCAAAATCGGCCATCATCAAGTGAAGTATTGGTTTCCCTTTAAGGGCCAGAGCTAAAAGTTTTGGAGTTTCAGATAACGGATCAAGTGAAACATTTCCATTTTTTATTCCGATGGTAGTTCTTTCAAAGGTCTCTAATTCAAATAAACTTCCTGTTCCTTCACTAAAAACCTCTTCCATCAATGAAGACGGCTCCGAATGATCAGAAGTCCAGCGTTCATTTTTCTCACCTTGAGAGAAATTTTTACTTTCTTGATAAATAGGTATTTCCTTTGTGATATCAGACTTGCACAAGGAAACAAGGCCAAGATAATTCTCTTCCAAAGTAATCATCATAGATCGCATAAAATTACATGACATAAAATGTAATAAATGGAACATTTTTTCAACGTAAGCGACATTTATTGGTGTCGTTTGTTCGTTATACCTGGGATCATAAAAAACGGAATTTGATGGATCATCGGGATGGCGACGTAGATCTTCGCGCAGATATTCTCGCTGTACGTAATTTTCCATACTACGTGCCTGCAAATGGATAAGCCGTCCTCCTTTCCAGTCAGGTTCGTTTTGCGTCAAGCCGGCGCGATGCCCGTCTAGCCACCGAATAGGCTGGCCGTCAGCGGAGGCTGTACGTTCTGCAGGAACGGGAGAGGCATGGACATAAGCAATGCTATTCTGCGGGATTGCTGTTGGACGTGTAATGACTTTGGTGTGGCGATTCCAGAACAGGTCTGGCGCGCCATGTTTGGTGTAGGCCAGAACAGGCGGTCCGGACGGACGCATAACATGACCGTTCCACCCATAGTTAGCCCAATTAAAGGCAACACTATCATAATCATTCATTCTTGAGAGGAAGTCTTTAATGTCTTCACCATAAAGATCAAGATATTCATCTGCATCAAAGAAAGCGATCCAGTCAAATTCATCCCGATATGTCGTAGATACATGATTATAAATCTGGACCTGACGGACAGCATGATAGGTTGCGCTTTGTGACACACGAATCAAGCGAATATCAAAATTACCTTTTGCACGGATTATTTTAGCAACAGAATCATATATACTATTATCATCAAATAAAATAACTGTATCAAATCCGAGTGCTATATACCACGATATCCAATAAAGTATTTCTTTACTTTCATTTTTCGCCACACAACAGACTGCACAACGCATAATTTTATTTCCTTATTATAAAACAACAAAGACAAGAGAGAACAATTTTGATACACTAGAACATATAGATCTGTTGTCTACTAGGCTCGGTTAGAGCTTGTTTGAGAAATTGTTCTGATATGATGCAAGCTCTGGACATCTATGTCAGAACAGAGGGATCAGACAGCCAGCATCATCCGTAAGAGAAAACGCTACCTGTCTGACATAACGAACAAGAAATGGGAACGGATTGCGCCATTAATACCAAGCTTTAGGTGTCGTGACCGCCCGCAGGAGAGTGAATTCCGTGAGACGATCAACTTTACTCGTTCAGGCTTCGGTTCGCGTATGCTGCCGATCCACTTAGGACACTGGCACGCCAATTCCTGTTTCAGACCACCCATAACGTTGAGCTAATACTCATCCGGGAGCAGGCAGGTCGTGAGTCCAGTTCAATAGCAGGAGTGATCGATAGCCAGAGCATCAAGATCCTTCATGCGAGAACAAGGGATACGATGCCGGAAAGAAGGTTACCGGCCGCAAGCGGCATATGGTTGTCGATACGGACGGGTGCCTAGTGATGATCAACTTAATCCCGACCGACATCTCCGACAATGCCGGCGCTCAGATGATCCTGGATGCGATCCGCAAATGCTGGTCATGGATGAAGCATCTATTCGCCGAGAGCACCTATGACCGCTTGAAGTTGATAGATAAGGCGACACGACCTATCTGAGTTTTATCGGCAAGATCATCTGCCGCTGAGACGGAGTAAAGAGCTTCGGGGTGACGCCATGACACAGGATGGTCGAGAGAACTTTCGGCTAGATGCCCCATTGGCGGCGGTTCATGCGTGATTACGAGCGCTACATTAGCGTGTCACAAGCCATGATCGTTGTCATCATGGGCCCCAGTCTCATGCGCAGAAACATTCGCTCGTGATTTTCCAAACAGGTTCTAAGGAAGATTTGATAACACTTGGACACGCGCCGACTGTCTTGAAAAATTACGTAAAAGGCGACCGAAGAGAAACATATATTTTTATGTTATTTCAGATACTTATCCGAATTTAGCTTTGACGAGCTTATCTTGTGAAAGAGATCGATAAAATCCTCGGCTAGGTCAATGATATTGCACAACCTGAGTATGGCGAACCTAGTAAAAGTCATGCACCTCTGTTTTCACAGTTCTTGAAAACATGTAGAGACTTACGGAATGGAACATATACAAAACCTCTGCGAGACCGATCATTATTTTGTACGTTCTTGGTATGGCTCAGAGGCGAGTCAATTCATTGTGGTGAGCTTTACTGGAATAGACGCCCCTGAGCGTTATGACGGCTCATTCTTTGGTGCAGCATTGGCGAGACAACTCGATCTTCCTTGGGTAGGCGTTGTCGCGCGCCAAAACGGGTGGTATCGCGAGGGCGATTATACGGCTATTTTTCAGCTGATCCGTGCTTGGATTGCGAAGCGGCGGATGGCTCTCTCTACGCCGGGGTCAGTTCGGGTTATAGGTTATGGAATATCAATGGGCGCTTACGCGGCAATAAAATATTCTCGCGTACTAGGTCTAGATAATGTTCTGGCCCTTGCCCCCCAGTGGAGTCTTGATAAAGAGGAAGCGCCTTACTTTTCTCAATTCAAGCATTTTTTCCAGCCTTTTATGAAAAGAATGGGTATTAGCCAAGAAGATGTTAGCGGTCGGATCTATGCACTTTATGATCCGTATGAACTTCCAGATCTGGAAGAAATCGAGAATCTGCGTTACCATACTGAGGTCGAGCCCGTCGCAGCCTGTTATGCAAGCCATATGGTTTTGAGCTGTCTCAAAGGAAGCAAACCCTTCCGTGCCATGCTTGATAATCTCGACAATCCTGCCGCCGTCTGTCAGATTGTGGCCGAAACAAGACGTTATAATATTGAAAATATCATTAGGGTAATCGAACGGGCTTTCCGGCATCGCCCTTCTCTGGGAGCCAAGGCTTTGACATGCCGGCGTACAATGCTAGCCGTCAACCAGTGCTCTCGCGACCAGAGCAACCGTCTTTGGCGAATTGCAGCCGATCTAATGCGTTTTGGCTATACGCGGGACGCTGATGCTTTTTTCGCGATGGCTACTGGCAATCATCCGCCAGCTGTCGCGCTCCCACGTCTTATGAACTGGCGAGGTGAATTACTATGTTACAACCACGCTAGCGGAGAATTTTCTCAAACCCATCGTCATCTTTGTCAGGACGGAACGATGGTAACGTTGCTAGGTAACGAGCTTGTAGCGGTAACGCCCGCAGGTCTTGTGCCAGTCCCTGGTCGAGTAAAAGCTATACGAGGACGTTGTTCCATTGAAATCAATGGACATTACTTGTCGTCTCGTGAGAATGGGCGCATCGAATTATTGTCAACACTGGATGACTGGGAAGAATTTATACTCTTGCCGGTTCGGCAATGGCCATGTATGCGGTGATATGGCCATGTTATTCTGTTATATGTTTTGCGTTTGTTGCTAGAATAGAAGTGGTGCTGATTTTCAGACACGGCCGTAAGCTATTCTCGACCTAAGGTAGGACGAGCGTCAGGGGCAACGCTACGAGGAAACTGATATTCAGATAAGTCAAAGTCACGAGTTACTCTTAAGCTCAGGCCTTATTAATTTGAGTACGGAAATCCGATTCAGGCTCTATGAGCAGACTGAAGATGAGCGACCTGTATTGGCTGACGGACGAACAGATGGATCGTCTGCGCCCCTTTTTCCCAAGAGCCACGGCAGGCCAGATCAGTGATTATACCGGCGCAACTGCTCTACTGGACAGTCTTCCTGCAGCACAATGTATGCTAGGAGACCGAGGGTGTGACGCTGACTGGTTCAGGGATGCCCACCCTAGAAGAAAAAGGGATCAGATCCTGCATCCCAAGATGGAAATCCCGCGGAAAAGCTGTCAGATATGACAGGCTAAAATACCCGCGTCGAGATCATGTTCGGCAGGCTCAAGGAATGGGGACGGGTCGCAACACGCTGCGACCGCCGTGTTCTGACTATAAATCCTGAGCCTAGTTTGAAATATTTCCGATAAAATAATTAATCCTACTATATCAAGAAAATTATTATTTTGCTCTGGCGATCTTTCACACGAAAGTCCATAAAAGCCCGGGAACACGGCGGGAAATTTCCTCACGGACGGAAACCGGCACACAGGCCAGAACGCGCAGGAATTCGTCGGCACGCGGAGCAATAGAAGCCTCCACCAGCCAGATCAGAATCTGATCGGCTGTTGTTTTCGTGTTGGGATTGAACGTCAGAGGCGCCCTGTCGCTCCAATAGGAAACAGTTTCATCAGGAACAAGCTCGAATTGTTCCCAATCTCTGATTTCACGTCTGTCAGCCACCACACGTTCAATACCTTGCGGCTGTCCTGGATTGGGATTGGGAACAAAGGCAATATGAAGATTTGTGACCGGGTTATATGCTGCGTAACGATGCTCCTCCATGGAACGGAGAACATAGATGAGCGTATCTGACAGTCTATCGTCATTCCGCAAGCGAAGGAGATGACGCGCATCCGGCTCCCCTTGCAGGGCCGTGAAAAGTGTCATGACACCAGGAGTACAGCCGTGTATCGCGGCATAAAGAGGCAGCAGGCTGTTCTGTTCAGCCGTTTCATGTGTGCAGTGAACGACGCGGCGTTCGTGAGGAAGAAGGTACAGGAAAGTCTCAAAATGGGTTCTGAGACGATAGACAGTCGGAGGCTTTTCCTGTTCTGGCCTCGTCACCAGCGTATCTTCAAGCTTATCCCAAGTATTGCGCAGGGCAGAGATCGCTCTTTCTACCATGACATGATAGATGTCTTTCAGCAGGACATGTACCGCAGAAATAAAACGCAGTGGTTCATGATCCGTCGCATCATTGCGATCAAAATGCTTCCAGTAAATAATGGAATCACCAAGATCAGCATTTAGTCGCCGCTTAATCCGCTGGATATAATGCTCCATGCTTCGGCAGATGTAGTGCATGACGAAAGCATCATTCCAATCGATTTCCTGATTAGCATCCTGTCCGTTTACAGGCCGACCATCCGGACGCACGTAACGCTCAGGAGGAATGTCATACCAGTGCGGATTGTAATAGGTGGGACCAAGTTTTTCCGGACGGACAAAGCTTTTGATGAGCCTGTTGTCCCCCAGTTCAGGCGTTGAATGCTGCAGGAAGGCTTCCACGCTTGTTACTTTAGGGCGGACAACCCGTTCCGAACTCCCTTGAATCCGCCAGGACAGACCAACCGCATCTGCATGATCGAAACCGGATAGAAAGGCAGGAAGAGTATTGTGATGGCGGAGATAGACGTATTCATCACCGTCCAGAAAGCCCAGCCAGTCGTACTGGCCCTTGCACATTTCTGCTGCCGCCATAAAACTGTCCCGCTGACGCAGGTAAAAGTCCGGTTGTCTGACCGGGTCCGTTCTGAAGGCGCGGATATCGCAAACAGCAGCAGCGGACTGAATGATTTCCCAGGTTCCATCTGATGAATGATCATCAAAAATGAATAATGTTTTTACTCCTAACGCACGATGCCACGCGATCCAGCCTGCAATATCTGAAAACTCATTCTTGACAAAAAGTACTATGGCAACGCTGGGGAGAGAAGTCATTCTGGGTATGTCCATCTTGATGGTCTATCAGAACTGAATAGCAGTTTGGCTATAAAGACAAAACTATGGTTGTCCGTTCCGTATCAAAGTTTTCCGCAGAGTTTTTCCGTCCAGGCAAACAAAATCTTTGATGAGCAGGGATAAAAATTCCTTCGGCTCATCATATACCAGGTTCGGAGAGCCTGCTGGCTTTGAGGTAAACCATGTCACTTCCTTTCTTATCGCTTCAGGCGCGGGAATATGGATATGAAACAACCTATTTTCTTATGGCTGAAAAGTGTCTGGCACTTCTGACACGAAGCACGTCCAGAGCCGACCAGATTATCACACCAAGGATCGGCAAACCCGCTATTTGCTGAAGCCGACAAAGATGATACTGCTTACAGGACGACGTCAGACTGCAAGATCCGGCCCTCTCTGCACCTTCGAAAAGGATTAGTGCAGCCATTGATGACTTGTGGGCGCCGCGCCTATGCAACCAAGCAGGAAATGTCAGGCTGAAACAATAGCCCTCGTCTGCTGAGCCTGAAATCAGAGCGGATAGGAAACCTCTGTGTCCGTCATGGCCTCAGACAGGATACGAACACAGAGGATATACGCGGTTATTCGTTTTTCAGGGCGTCCGCTTCTTCCTTGCGGGTCGCGAACGGGACTTCCTGTTTGTCGTCCAGTTCGTTCATATCGCCTCCCGGATTACCCAGATTTTCCTGCGTCCAGGCTTCCTCAATCGGCTGACCGTTCGCATCCAGCGGAACAGGTGACTTGACCGGGACTTCTCCAGCATCCGAGTTAAGCGCCATGCCGATCAGATCGGTGGCTTCTTCCTTGTATCCCTCGGGACCACATGCCGGTTTTCCGTCCGCTTCCCAAAGCTCCTTTGCCTTGGCCAGAATACGGGCTTCTTGCTGTGGGCTGTCTTTCAGGGGGTTTTCCATATCAGTTCCTTGTCGCTTGTAGCATTCATTCCAGTACCAATGACGGTTTGGTTACCTGTCCTGCAGGGCTCTTTCACCCAGTTTCGACAGGTCATGGCTTTCAGCACCTTCAGGGTTACGAATTGCCTTTTTGGCAATTTCCCGCTCTTCCTCGGTTGTGGAGCCTACCCGCTTCGCGACGTGCTCGGCCAGAAGAATAATTTCCTCCTTGGTCAGGAGTTTGGACGAATGGGTCGCCTTTTGAGCGACTTCACGCATGGAACTGTGCGGATGACTGACATGATCATGAGACATTGGAGACAATCCTTTGAACATAAAAAACAGGTTAAATCAGGCAGTCTTGCGGACTGACTCATCAAGAATGACGGTGGCTTCGCCAGTTAGTACGCGAAAGACAAAGCTTTCCTGGAGATAAAGTTCAACCGTTTCGGCCGAATGGCTTAGATAGCCAATGGAAAAATCCTGACCGACGTCAAGCAGGTAATCTCCTCCGCGCATACTCATGACAAAGGCTCCTTCAAGGGCAGGAGCCCAGATGATCTTGCCATCGATCAGGCTTTCAAGATGCCTGCGGACCGGATATCCGTCATCATTGCCGCCATTGACCGCCAGATAGGCCTGCGCACCAAGAACAACGGCATAGGGACCATTGACGCCCGCCAGTCTGAGCGCATTCAGGGCCCGCGCAATGGCGGCAGGATAATCCTTTGCTGCTTCGGGCAATTGGAGTGGAGTATTGGTCGTAGCGTTCCGGACGCCCTTAATGCCGGCGGCTTCATAGCCATTAAAAATAGCACGGTCCTCAGAGAAGGCGATTTTCTTTGCCGCATCCTTGACCGGTTGCCAGTCAGAATCCAGCGACCCCCGGTCGACAGCGTCGATTTCCTCGCGAGAGAGCGTGAATGGCACCCGGAGTTCAACCAGAGGCAGAACGGTCCGCGCGGACGCGATGACACCTTCAGAAGGCGCTTGCAGCATGGCTTTACGCCCGGTTCCCACCGCGGCGAAGGCCTCACCTTTGGGTTCGGTCGTATCTACGATCCGGCGCCCGGCCAGATGACGCCGAAGCGTGCGGGCCGCCTCCTCTTCGATCTGTGCCCAGGCTGCACCTGAAACCGGAGCAAGATGGCGATGCAGGTTGTTCATGTCAGACATCCTCTTTCAGGGAACCGATAGCGAGGGAGCCATGTCCCGAAATTCCTGCCTGTTGTGCAGGCGGGGTCTTTCCAGTTTCCGACCTAGCGTCGTCGTGTTTTGCCGCAGGAAGCACCATATCAGGCACATTGTCCAAGAAATCGGCTGTCGGAATAAAGAAAAGGGTCCCGGTGACTGCCCGGCTTACATCGAGAATACGATCATAATTCCCGGCGGGCTTACCGACGAACATGTTCTGAAGCATCCGTTCGATACGGTCAGGCGATTTGGCGTATCCGATGAAATAGGTGCCATATTCGCCCTTGCCGACCTGCCCGAAAGGCATGTTGTCGCGCACGATCTGAAGCTGCTGCCCGTTTTCTTCAATGTTGGTCAGAACATTATGAGCATAGCTGGGCTTGTCGACGTCCCGAAGTTCGATATCGGATACTTTCCTGCGGCCGATGATGTGTTCCTGAACCTCGGTCGGGATGGCATCCCATTTTTTCAGATCATGAAGGTATTTTTGGATGATAACGTAACTTCCACCGGCAAAAGCGGGGTCTTCGTCTCCAATGATCGTCGCGTCGAGAGCAGTCTGGCCCGTCGGATTTTCAGTTCCATCCACAAAGCCGAGCAGGTCGCGCTCGTCAAAATATTTGAAGCCATGGACTTCATCAATGATCTCGCCGGCCCCATCCAGACGCGATGCAATGGCAGATGCCAGTTCGAAACACAGATCCATCCGTGTCGCACGGATATGGAACAGCAGGTCCCCCGGGGTGGACGGCGCCTTGTGCACGCCATCGATTCCCTGAAAAGGATGGAGACCGGCTGGTCTGGGCTGTCCGAACAGACGGTCCCAAGCGGTAGAACCAAGCCCCGTGATGCAGGAGAGACGTCCGTCAGGAATGCGGAATCCTACGCCCCGAACCAGTGAGGACATATCACCCAGAAGATCCCGGACCTGCGCAGTTACCTCTGCCCCTTCCCGGAATGTTGCCACGAGGAATACTGCGGCACTGGTCAGCGTTGCTGAAACGGGTTGGGATATAACCAATGAACTCAAATTCCCTTACACCAGATCTGGTTTCGTCTGATGTTTTATACAGGGTTTTCACGAGCTGGAACAAGTGCGTTTCAGGTACCCTTTTTTCTGGACTACCGCATTATAACCTACAGGTATAAATATATACTGATGCAGTCTTGAATCTCCTTCACAGAACTGACGTCTGTACTTTCCATAAACCTTTCGCCCGCTGCCGGAAAATCTGCCTGTCCGGGATGGCCGGGATTCTGTAGACGCGAACCAAACAGGGTATGTCTGTTCCATTGTCGATGAGAACGTGCTGGCAGTTGATTTGCTACAATCTTCCACCTCCGCATCGTGAATCAGCACACCACAAGACTGGGAAACAGGACGGAATACTGCTGCCCCCATCAGGCAAAAGGGTCTGGAAAGAAAATCCCTTCGAGCCGGAAGATGGTCAGCCAGAATTCAGCTATAGATTTTCATGAAAATTCTGACGACTTCCCTGCCATGCCTGGAAATGGCTTCTGCGGAACTGTCGACAGGGACACACAGGCGCCTGCGCTCCACAATACCAGACATACAGAGCGAAATGAAAACCCGCTCTGCCTGATCCATGTCCTCAACCTGAAGAGTCTGTTTTTTACACCAGTAAATCAACGCGGAACGGATACAGGAACGCGTCGGATTGATCGCATATTCCTGCATGATTTCCGATATTTCCGGAAATTTGGGCGCTTCCGAGACGACAATCCTGTAAATCCCCAGAGAGATCGGATGCGTTATAGCGGTGACAAACTCCTCACAGATGGCAACAAGACAGGTTTCGCACGCCCCGTCAAAATGCTCCTCGTATCTGAACAGACCGGAAAGCTTGTTTTTGCTGATACTCAGAATGATCTCCCGGAAGAGATCCTTCTTGTCCTTGAAATGATTGTACAATGTCCCCTTGGAGACAGCAGCGTACTGTGCGATCCGTGACATGGACGCACCTTCGTATCCCAGATCCAGAAAAACCGCTTCTGCACCACGCAGTATCTGATTCCGTTTCGCCTGAAATGCTTTCTCACTCAGGGACAAAGTAGACATACGATCCTCGGACACCCTTTCAATCAGTTCGTCTTTGCCGCACGGGCGCTGGCGATCTGCTTTTTTCTGGTCAATGGGTAAGTAGTTTCCCATCCACCGCCCAGGGCATTGTAGAGTTTCACCACGTCTGTTGCGAGTTCAGCAGTGCTGTCTGCAAGATTCAGATCGGCATTTTCCATGTTGGCCTGTGCCGAAAGGACATTCAGATAGTTTGTCAGGCCGTGACGATACTGATCCCGGGCCAGTTCGAAAGACTGACGCGCAGCCTCACTGCTGGCGGTAAATCCGTCGTGCCGGGCCTGTTCGTCGCGATAGGCGATCAGGGCATTATCGATGTCACGCCACGCTCCAAGAACCGTCGAGCGATAGGCAATAGCGGCTTCGCGCTGCTGCGCCCTGGTGAGACGAAGATTGCCCGTCAGACGTCCGCCCTGAAAGATCGGAAGAGTAATGCGGGGTCCAACGTTCCAGGCGCGGGCGCTCCACATGCCGAAATCCCGGAAGGACAGCGACTGGATCCCGAACCCGGCGTCAATAGTGACCTTGGGATAGAACTCCGCCGTTGCGGATGCGACGCCTGCCGTGGCCGAGTGCAGCCGGGCGTCGGCCTCACGGATATCCGGCCGGCGTTCGGCAAGCTGGGACGGAATGCCGACAGGAACGCGCGGCGGGACAACCGGAATTCGGTTGGCCTGCTCCAGTTCGGCGTTCAGGGAACGCGGAGGAGCACCCAGAAGAAGGGCAATCGCATTCATCTGCTCTTCCGCAGCCTGCTTCATCCGGGCGATCTGTGCGTCCGTTTCGCCAAGCTGGGCCCGGGCACTCTGGACATCGACGTCACTGACCAGTCCAGACCGGTGCCTGTCTTCCGTCAGGGCAAGTGTGGAGGCCTGAAGACCACGGTTCTCCTGCGCAATCCGCAGACGCTCCTGCGCACCGCGGAGGGTCATGTAGTCCCGGGCCATATCCGCCTGCCGGGCGATCAGGATACCGCGCTGTACTTCCCGCGAGGCCTGCATCTCGGCTTTCGCCTGCTCGTAGGCTGAGGAAATCCGTCCCCACAGATCGATTTCATAGCTGGCGTCAATCCCATCCGTCCAACGGTTCAGCAGAGGGATCTCGGCGTTGCTGGCGGCGGCTCCCAGATCTCCGACCAGAGGGTTGTTGACGCCTCCGACAGTAGAAGACTTGGCAATGTGACCGAGGATGTACTGGAGCGACTTAGAACTGTACTGATTGCGTGAATAGGATGCGTTGGCATCCAGCGTCGGGAAACGTCCCGCACCCGAAACCAGCATCTGAGCACGGCTTTGCGCCAGTTCCTCCGCTGCCCGCTGAACATCGAGATTCTGCTCGGCGATGCGACTTTCCAGTTGATCCAGTTCCGGATCATGAAAGATCTTCCACCAGTTCGGATCAGGTCTGTCCATACTGGCCTGACTGAACTGATGACTGTCCTGCGGACGCGGCTCATATGCGCCCGGCGCCCAGGGGTCAGGCTTGTGGTAATGCGGCCCTACGGAGCAGGCCGACAGGGCCGTCATGGCGGACAAGATAACCCCTGCCCTGACAAACTTCATCTGAAACATAGGCTGTAAAAACACGCTCATCAGTGGCCTCCCGCTTTCTTGCCGCCATGTGCGCTGTTGGGAGCCAGAAGGAAACAGACTGGCACGACCAGAAACGAAATCGTCCCGATTGCCATGAATATTTGATTGTACGCCAACATCGAGACCTGTGTACTGAACGTTTGCAGAAGTTTGTGAAGAGCAACCGAGGATGCCGCCGAAGACGTGAAGCCATGTTCAATGGCGCGCTGTTTCACAACAGCGAGATATTGCAGGTATTCGGAACGCAGCGGCGTCATCCAGTGCGCGAGATAACTCTGCCGCTCCTGCTGGGTCTCTATCACGGCGGCGGTACTCAGGGAAATGGCGAGCGAACCAACATAGTTACGGGACATGCTGAACATGGCCGACGCATCGCCGTTCAGTTCACGGGGCAACGTCTCATAGGCGATCGTCGAAAGAGGGACGAACAGGAAAGCCAGAGCCGCAGTCTGGGCAATCCGGTATTCCACGAGATGCATGAAATTGGTCGTCGGCATCAGATGGGCTGAATAGAACATGGAAACGCCCATGAAGAAGAAGCCGAAAGCGACGATCTTGCGGATCTGGATGAAGCCCATAAGCCGCCCCACAAACGGGATCAGACAGATGATCGCCACGCCACCGGGAGCGAGAACCTCTCCCGATACGGTTGCAGTATATCCAAGAACCTGCTGCGCAAACTGGGGTACGATGATCGCCGCGGCGTAAAGAATGGCGCCGACCATGGCCATGAGAAACGTGGCAACCGCGAAGTTTCGGTCCTTGAAAATAGCCAGGTTCAGGAGTGGATCCTTGGCCTTTAGCAGCCATACGATCGAAGCGATGATCCCGACGACGCCCAGTACGGCCATGGTAATGATGAAATTGGAACCAAACCATCCATCGTCTTCACCGCGGTCACACATGACCTCGAGACAACCCAGACCAATGGTGATCAGGGTAATGCCAATGACATCAATCTTCTCGCGACGTCGCTGCTCCCACGGCGGATCCTCAACAAGAGCGGACACACCGATGAATGTCAGGATGCCGAAAGGCACGTTGACGTAAAAAATCCAGTTCCAGGAAAAATTATCGACGAGATAACCTCCCGCGAGCGGACCGAGAACAGGCGCCACCACGGTTGCAATGGCAGCCAGCCCCATGGCCGCTCCGCGCTTTGCGGGCGGGAAGGTGTCGAGGATGATCGACTGCTGACTAGGCTGAAGACCGCCGCCAAAGAAGCCCTGCAACAGACGGAAAACGATCAGCATCGGCAGGCTGTTGGAAAGCCCGCAGAGAAAAGAGCAGACCGTGAACAGGGCCACACAGATGAGAAAGTAACGCTTGCGCCCGAAAAGCCGGCTGAGCCAGCCTGAAATCGTCAGAACGACACCGTTCGCAACGAGATAGGCTGTCAGGGCCCATGTCGCGTCGTCGTAGCTGCTGCCCAGCGCACCGGCAATGTGTGGCAGGGCCACATTGATGATGGTCGTGTCGAGCACTTCCATGAAGGCGCCCATCGTCACGACAACGGCAATCAGCCAGGGATTGGCTTTCGGCTTCCAGTCTTCATGTGCTGTGCTGGCAGCGTCGCTCATTGCACATACACCGTGGGCACAACGGACAGTCCGATGGCCAGCGGGAGCTTCGGGTCAAGACCGCTATCGATCAGGATCTTGACGGGAACACGCTGCACGATCTTCACGAAGTTGCCCGTCGCATTCTCGGCTGGGAACGCGCTGAACTGCTCACCTGAACCAAGCTGAATGGAATCCACATGTCCATGCAGTTTCAGCGCGGGATAGGCGTCCACACTCAGATCAACGGACTGACCGGGCCTCATCCTGGTGATCTGGGTTTCCTTGTAGTTCGCGGTCACCCAGATTTCAGGCTGCACGAGCGTGAAAATCTGCTGTCCCTGCTGGACGTAATTGCCCTGCTCGACATTACGCTGGGAAATCCAGCCATCATGTGGCGCGCGAACTTCCGTCCAGCCCAGATTCAGCTGGGCAAGCGCCAGATTGGCCTGGGCCGTCTTCAGAAGGGCCTGTTCTTGGGTAATGGTTTCCTGGGAGGTGGAGATATTCGGAATCACCGGAGTGGCCTGCTGCAGACGGCCCTGTGCGGACAGCACCTGGGCACGCGCCTGGTCGAGCGCGGCTTTGGCATAGTCAATATCCTGCTGGCTAGTAGCCTGACGGGATACGGTTGACTGGCGCTTGTAATCTGCAAGGCTTTTTGTTAACTGGGCCTTGGCGCTTGCCAGATTACCCTGCGCCTGCGTGAGAATGGCAGGAAATTCCAGCTTGGCGACTTCATATCGGGCATTGGATGCGCGCAGATTTGCTTCGGCTTCTTCCAGCTGACCCACGGCCTTCTGAAGCGACGCACGATAGTCCCGGTCATCAATTTTCACGAGCAGTTGCCCGGCGCGCACGAACTGATTGTCATTGACCAGAAGCTGGGTCACATAACCGCTGACATGCGGGGCCATCGAGATTTTCCGGCCGTCCGTATAGGCGTCGTCTGTATCGATGTCATTGCGGGTGAGGTACCAGTAGATGCCCGTGGCGATGACGGCGAGGACAATGAAAAGAATGACAAGGACCCGAACCAGAGGATTCTTCTTCTTTTTCCCACCTTCCTGTTTGGTGTCATTCGTATTTCCGGACTGATCGGTGTGGGAATCCTGCGCCATTTCGGTCTTTCCAAAGATATTGTGCTTTTTGCGCCTGCCACACGGGCCTGCGGACGCGCGTGAGGGGCCAATGTTCGTCTTGTTGATGCCCTGCCCTAATATGACCATTCGGTTCGGTCAATTAAAATATCAGGACCTGAGCGGTGCCTCTATTTCTGGCAGATTTACAGGATGCCTCTTCATGAGGATGACATGCTCATTGGTCCGTTCCAGAAATGGCCTGGAAGATTCCGTGGTATCCCAGCAAAGTCGGGCAAGAGTGATCAGACCCGGGGAAAAATCTGTGCGGAAGATCGCAATCATAAGCTCGGAAAGGGCATGAATTTCGACCGGAACCGTTCTGTTTCCTCAAAAATCTGGAGAAGATATTGACCCGTCCGGCTACCGGACGCATGAATGATAGATGACCGTTGCAACCAAACAGATGCTTGTCAGACGCACCATTGTGGATGCAGCCCGTCCCCTGATCGGAAGCCAGGGTTTTTCGGCGGTTGGCATTTCTCAGATCATCGAGGTCGCTGGCATCCCAAAGGGCTCTTTTTATCATTATTTTGAGTCCAAAGAGGCGTTTGGCGAGGAACTTCTCCGTCTGTATGTCTCAGATTATCTGGCCAAGATGGACACCATGTTCGGAGCCTCCCGGAAAAATGGCCGAGAGAAAATCCTCGCCTACTGCCAGTTTTGGTGGGAGACGCACGTTGACGGGAAAACAGGTGACAAATGTCTGATCGTTAAGCTGGGAGCTGAGGTTTCGGACCTTTCGGAACGAATGCGGCATATTCTCAAAAACGGAACGGAACAGGCCGTCGAGCGCATTACGTCTATCGTCCGGGCTGGTCAGGAGGATGGATCCATCCAGTCGGACATGAATTCCTATATCCTTGCGCAGGCACTTTATCAGCAGTGGCTTGGCGCAACCCTGATGGTCAAGATCACAAAGGACTCACATCCATTTGATAATGCATGGGTAGCGACGAAAAGCTTTCTCGATCATACCTGAAGACAGCAGCGAGGCCCCGCCTCCTGTTGGTTCGATTCTATAGACGACCGGTCTAATATTATACGACCGGTCTAATTTTATTGGGAAAAGACTGTCTGAGGAGGGAGTTCTCTCAATGCATTCCCCTGCCCGCTCAGCAGATGGCCGTGCGTTTCGTGACCGGAGAGGTCAGAACCCGATGGTCACCTGCACGAAAATGGCAGGCTCTGCTCAGCGTTACTTTTTCCGTACGTGCAACACGAGGTAAGAATGGCTTACGCAAGTACCAATCCTTTTACCGGCGAAGTGCTGGCAACCTTCCCGAATGCAACGGATGCCGAGGTTCAGGCTGCTCTGACGCAGGCCAATGCCGCCTATGAAAAATGGCGTGAGACCTCATTTGCCGAGCGCGCCCGGATCATGAAGGCTGCGGCTGACATTCTGCGCCGCGACGTTGATAAATATGCCCGCCTCGGCACGCTGGAGATGGGCAAGCTTTTTTCAGAGTCCAAAAAGGAAGTCATCCTTTCCGCCGAGATCTTCGAGTATTATGCAAAATATGCTGAAGAACTACTGAAACCAGAATCTCTCCCCATTGCCGATCCTGCTGAGGGCAAGGCTGTTCTGGTTCATGAGCCGCTTGGGATTGTTCTTGCGATCGAACCGTGGAATTTCCCGTTCTATCAGGTCGTCCGCATCATTGCGCCGCAGCTCTCCGCAGGTAATGCGGTCATTCTGAAGCATGCGTCCAACCTGCCACAATGCGCCGCCATCTGCGAAGAGCTGATGAAGGAAGCTGGTCTCCCGGCTGGACTGTTCCGTAATCTTTACACAGCCCGTCACCATACCGAGATGATCCTGAGTGATCCCCGTGTTGTTGGCGTTGCGCTGACGGGTTCCGAAGGGGCCGGTACCATCATCGCCGCCACGGCTGGCAAGGCCCTCAAGAAATCCATGATGGAACTTGGTGGTGCAGATTCTTTCATCGTTCTGGAAGATGCAGACGTTGAAAAGGCGGCAAAGTTTGCAGTGATCGGACGTCACTGGAATGCTGGTCAGGTCTGTGTTTCTGCTAAGCGTCTTATTGTGGCCGACGCCATTTATGACCGTTTCCTGGAGCTGTACAAGAAGGGTGTTGCCGAACTGAAAGCTGGCGACCCAATGGATCCGGCGACGACGCTTGCACCGGTCTGTTCCCAGGGCGCGAAGGAAGATCTGGAACGCCAGGTCGAAGAGGCCAAGAAGCACGGTGCGAAGGTTGAAGCAATTGGTGCGCCTGTGCCAGAAAAAGGCTCTTTCTTCCGTCCGCTGCTCATGACGGGACTGGACAGCAACAACGCAGCCCGGCACTGGGAATTCTTCGGTCCGGTAACGCAGCTTTATCGCGCCAAGGACGAAGATGATGCGGTACGCATCGCAAATGACTCCCCCTATGGGCTGGGTGGTGCCGTTTTCACGAAGGATGAAACCCGTGGCGCACATGTGGCGTCCCGCATCCGGACGGGCATGGTGTTCATCAACCATCCACTCATTCCCAAGGCAGACCTGCCATTTGGCGGCATCAAGAATTCTGGCTTCGGTCGTGAACTGATCGGTCTGGGCATCAAGGAGTTCGTCAATCACAAGCTGATCAATATCGTTGATATTGACGCTCCACTGTAATGAAACGGGGTGATGGAAGTATTTCCATCGCCCTCTGATCCTGGCGTCTGATCATGCATGACTCCCGGAGTTGGCCTGACGGACGCTTTTCAAGAAAAACGCATGAATCTTGAAGCCAACGGATAACGCTTCGTCATCCGGAGCCTTCAGCGTGCCTGAAAAAACCTCTTTGGCCCCGGCAAATGTGGTTTTTCTGGCAGGAGCCGTGCAAACAGAGGCTTGGAAACCAATGACGTCTCGTCCTGAAATTCTGATTGTTGGCGGAGGTGTGGCCGGACTTTCGCTGGCGACCCAGCTGGGGAAATCTCTTGGCAAGCGTGGCAAGGCCCGCATTACCCTCATTGACAAAAGTTTCTCCCATGTCTGGAAGCCGATGCTGCACTGCTTCGCTGCCGGAACCGTTCTGAATGAAAACGACCGAATCAGCTTCATCACGCAGGCCAGCCGGCATCATTTTGAATTCTGGCCCGGAGAGGTTGTTTCGGTTGATCGGGACAAGAAGGAAGTTGTTCTCAGCCCGCTTCATGCTTCGGATGGTACGCTCGTACTGGATAGCCGGACCCTGCGCTATGACGCCATGGTGCTGGCAATTGGCAGTTGCGCCAACGATTTCGGTACGCCTGGTGTAAAGGAACATTGCCTACCAATCGATAATCTGGTCGATGCCAACCATTTCAATGAAAAATTCCGCATGGAGCTACTGAAGGCATTCGCAAATACCTCGGAACTGGACATCGCGATTGTCGGCGGAGGCGCAACAGGGACGCAGCTTGCAGCGGAACTCCACAAGGCACTTGATATTGTAGATCCCTACAGCCTGCATGCTTTCGGTCGTACGCCCCCCAAGCTACATGTCACGCTTTTGCAGTCGGGGGCCCGTATCCTGCCCGCTTTCCCTGAATCCGTCTCCGAAGCTGCCAAAACTGAACTGGAACGGATTGGCGTCACGGTCCGGACCGGTGCCCGCGTTACCGGAGCGGATGCAAGCGGATTCATCCTCAAGGACGGCACACATGTTCCGGCCAAACTCCGTGTCTGGGCTGCAGGCGTGAAAGCCCCACAGGTCACGCAGACTTATGGCGGGCTGCCACTGAACCGGTCGGGGCAAATTCTGGTCAATGGCAATCTTTCGTCAAAGGATGACCCGAATATCTTCGCCATGGGGGATTGCTCGTTCATCGAAGACGATCCTTTGCCAGCCACGGCGCAGGTTGCCCGCCAGCAGGCCAATCATCTGGGGCGGCATCTGCCAGCCTGGATCGAGCATGGGCGAGACGTGCCAGGATGCATCTTCCACAATAAGGGCGCCATCGTGGCGCTGGGTAAATACAACGGCTGGGCAGCACTCCCGGGAGGGACTGTCTGGGGTGGTGGATTTTCTCACGGTCTGTCGGCGCGGCTGGGACATATCATGCTGTATCGTCAGCATCAGATCGAACTGTTCGGATACTATCGCGGCCTGATCTCCTTTTTCTCCGACTGGGTGGAAGGTTTTGTCCGTCCCTCCATCCGGCTGGACTGATGATCTATCCGGCCTGTCTGAATTCATCGGTTACGGACGGGTCGGAAGATGCCGGACAGAAAGAAATTCATCAGATCGTCACACGGCAGACCGGGTTTTGTAGCCAGAATGGAAGCACGGTGTTTTTCGCAGCATGAGGATGTTCCATGACGCAGCCTTTCTTTCGGGGAAAAGAGCCACATACCCTTTGGCACGAAACAGCTGCGACGGCTTGGAACACGCAGGTAGCCGAAGCAAAAATATCCAGCATGAAGAATATTTTCCGGGACGCAAATTAGGATGACGGAGGTTATGATAGGGTTACACCTGCAAAAAACTGACTGTCCTGCCTGATGAAGCTAAAATTCCATTGTCGCCCCTCCTTCCTCTTCCCGATCCTTGCTTTGGGCGCAACAGCTCTTTTCCCCTTGCCTTCATTGGCCCGTCCCGTCACCCCAACGGCTACACCCATTCATCATCTGGTCGTGATTTATCAGGAAAATGTCTCGTTCGATCATTATTTCGGAACATATCCTCATGCGCTCAACCCTCCGGGAGAGCCGGTTTTCCAACCCGCAGATGAAACACCGCGCGTCAATACGCTCGAAACGGCGAAGCTGCTTCTGACCAATCCAAATACGCGCGCCGCCAATGGCCGGGATGCTGCCCTTCCCTTCCGGCTGGACCGGACACAGGCCAGCACTGCTGACCAAAATCATCTTTATACTGCGGAACAACAGGCCTATGACCACGGACGCGCGGATCTTTTCCCGCTTCATACCGGGCGGGGTCTACCCGGCGGAGTAGGCGCCTTCTCTACCCGCGGCCAGGTCATGGGATATTTTGATGGCAATACGGTCACGGCCCTATGGCATTACGCCCAGCGTTTCTCCATGAGCGACGCGGCTTATACAGATACCTATGGTCCATCCACCCCCGGCGCGATCGAGGTTGTATCCGGCCAGATCAACGGGCTGAAGATCGTTCATACGAAGCAGCAACGCGCAACCCTGACTGTTCCCTCTCCTTTCATACCGGACGGGCAAGGTGGCTGGACGATGATCGGAGATATCGATCCTGCGGGTGATGTCTGTTCCGTTCCCGGTGAACAGGTCATGCTGACCGGACGCAACATCGGAGACCTTCTGAATGAGCGGAATATCTCCTGGGGCGGCTTTATGGGCGGCTTTGACCTCTCGCTTCGCAACTCCGACAAGAGTACTGGTTGCCAGCGCCAGACATATTCGGAGATCGTTGCCGAACCGGTGACGGATTACATTCCGCATCATAACTGGTTTCAGTATTACACCAGCACGGCCAATCCGACGCATGCCCGCCCTTCCGATCCGTCCCGCATTGGTCAGACGTTTCTGAAAGACGGCGTGCATCGCGATCCGGCCAATCATCAGTACGACCTGAAAGATTTTGCCACGGCCCTGAAAGCTGGAAATCTGCCCGCTGTTTCTTTTCTCAAGATGTCCGCCTATCAGGATGGTCATGCCGGCTATTCCGATCCGCTGGACGAACAACAGGGTGTTGTGCAGGCAGTCAACCTGATCGAACAGAGCCCGGAATGGCAGAATACGGTAATCATCATCGCATATGATGACTCAGACGGATGGTATGATCACGCTTATGTCACGCCCCGGCATGGCTCCTATGACAGTATGGTGGATCAGCTTGATGGCCCGGGCCGGTGCGGAAAAGGCATCCCACAACCTATAGGTGTAAAGGGACAACCTGTGAACGGACGATGCGGCCCGGGAACGCGCACGCCATTTCTCGTGCTGTCCCCATGGGCCAAACGCAATTATGTCAGTCACGTGCAGATAACACAGAGTTCCGTCACCCGCTTCATTGAAGACAACTGGCTGAATGGAAAGCGTCTTGGTCAAGACTCCTTCGATGCGGACGCCGCACCGCTCGAGGATCTGTTCGATTTCACCGGCCCGGCACATCCTGATCCTCTGTTGCTGAATCCGAAGACAGGTACCCCCCTTTTACAGACCGGCTCACATTCTTGACGAGACAACGGCTGTACGGATTCCTTCTCGCCTTCGCCGGGACAGTCCTTTCCTCATCTGTCCTGGCAGAGCCTTCTTGTCAGCCTGACGCGAAAGGCGCCAATCCGTGCCCCGTTTCACTCCACAGGCCGGCAGCTTTTCCACTTTCCGCTATGGCCCGGATCGGACGGCAGATCTTCTACGACCAGCAGCTTTCCGGTTCCGGACGCCTATCCTGTGCGTCCTGCCATGATCCGGCCCATCATTACGGCCCATCGGGGAAAACTTCTGTTTTTGTTGCTGGCGGGACAGGACTGAACAGGCCTGGTCGGAGGGCCATCCCTTCCCTTGCCTATCTGGACACCATCCCGAATTTCAGCATTGGTCCGGATAATCCGGAGAGTGAAGGCGCGCCCGTCCCGGTCCTGCCAGCTTCCGGTCCTAACATCCCTGTACGGAAAACCGCACGAGGTAGTGCGACTGCAACCATGGTCCCACAAGGGGGGCTGTTCTGGGATGGTCGGGCTGATACCTTGCAGCAGCAGGCCGCTGGTCCTCTTTTTGATCCGTCAGAAATGGCGGCTGACCCCAAGATCGTCATCCATCGTTTTCGGTCCGCACCTTACACGGCATTGCTGCTGGCACTCTCCGGACCAGCCGCCAGGCAGTCCGACCAGCTTCTCCTTTCCGAGGCCCTGTTTGCCGTCGCGCGCTACCAGATCGAGGAACAGGCTTTTCACCCTTATAGCAGCCGCTTCGATGACTGGCTGGAAGGCAGGGCGCATTTTACCCCTGCGGAACAGCGGGGTTATCTACTTTTCAATGATCCAGCGAAAGGCAACTGCGCGGCCTGTCATCCCGACCGCCCTCTGCCAGGAAATTTTCCTCCTCTTCTGACGGATCATCAATATGAAGCGCTCGGAGTTCCAAGGAATATCAATCTGATGGGACCTGCAGGAAACGGTCGTTTCGACCTTGGTCTCTGTAAAGCCACACCCGGAAGCCAGCAAAACGCAGCGGCCTATTGCGGAATGTTTGTCACCCCGACCCTGCGCAACGCAGCAGACCGAAAAGTGTTTTTCCACAATGGTGTTTTCCATGACCTGCATCAGGTGATGGACTTTTATGTCCTGCGGGATATCGAACCAGAACAGTTTTATAATCAGGACGCGCAGGATCTTCCCAAGTTGTATGAAAAAAATATCGACAGGATGGATGCACCGCTGGACCGTACGAAAAAAGATACTCCCGCCCTGACAAAATCAGAACGGGAGGACATCATTTCGTTTCTGAAAACCCTCGTGGATCAGCCTGCCAGATAAGCTCCACTCAGGTGGCGGAGGACGGTCTCAGATACCGATTTTCCTCCGCAATGGAACATTCAGAAATCCACGCTTGCGCTGCCACCCACAAAGAATGGGGATGCAACATAATATGTGGTGCTTCCGGCAGCAATCTTGGAGCCGAATACCCCAGTCGTGGCCTTGCCGTTGGAAGCTGTTCCGTTCACAAAACCAAGATAATGGTTGTTTGTGATATTCTGAAGGTTCAGTTGTAGAACGGGATTCTTTAGGAAACCAAAATTCTTGAACCGGTATCCTGCATGGATATCCATGGTCAGATAGCTTGGAACGGACAGATCGTTATTAAAGGACGAATACTGTTTCCCGACATACTTCAGACTGAAACCGGCGAACGTATGTGAGTCATCATAATCGAGATTGAAAGCCACCTGCACTTTCGGTGTCTGTGGAGCAAATTTTCCTTTGCTGAAGACATAATCACTGGTGCTGCCACCAGCAGCAATATTGCTGTCTGTCCGGGCATCAATATATTCCGCGGAGACATAAGGTCGCAGATGATAGAGAATTGGGCGCGTACCAATTTCGAAATCCACACCATCAGCGTGCGAATTGCCACCATTGATGCTTGTTGAATAATAACTACCATTTGCCTGAACAACAGTCTGATTGTAAAGGCGGTTTGTGAAGTTGTAATGGAAGTAGGTTAGGGTACTGTTGAACAGTGCCCCCTGATAGCGAATACCGGCTTCTTCTGAAATGGAAATTTCAGGCTTCATATTGGTATTTGCTTTTGTTGAATACCCGCTTCCAACCGTGTAAGTGCCCGAGTCATAAAGCGACGTATTCATCGGGATACGGAAATTGGTTGTTCCCGAGGCAAAAAGCTGAATTTCGTTATTAACTTTGTAACGGATGGAGGCCGCAGGCAGGGGCTCGTACCAGCTTCCGCGAATATTCGAGCCTGTTGACGTATCGGGCAGGTAATTATGGCCATCCCGCATAACGATGGAATATTTCAGACCAGCTTCCAGCGTCAGACGATTGTTGAGAAGTGACAAGCTGTCGTCAATGAAGACTGTATGGATACGCGTCTGCGTCAATGTATCTCGATATTGAGCTGTTACCCCATTGGAAAGGGTCATGTTCTGCCCGCCGCCATATTCATTATATGGCTCACCCGTCGCCATGTTGACAAGGCTGTAGGGGCCTGTCTGGAACTGCTTGGAATACTCAAACCAGTATCCGATCATGACGCGGTTTATACCGGTATGAAGTGCCAGTTTCGTGACGGCACCAGGACGATAGGTCTGCGTATTGGATGGGTTGTAGAGGAGAAGACTGCTTGTATTGGACGCATTGTGATCGCCAATTGAGCCTGTAAGCGTCTGGTTGCCGTATTGCTGGCTTGTCAGACTTTCATTGTAGGCGCCACCACCATTTCCGTTGCCATACCAGAAATACGGCGTTTCGGTCAGGGTTAGGTTATCCGTTAGATGGAACGTGGACGGAGCGCTGGCGTAGATATTGGTAAACGGATTCTGATGCAATTTGTAGTAATTCGCGCTCGGATTCTTGGCATCCCATTTGCCGGCATAAGTATAATTTACGCCATATTTTGCCCAGTTGGCAGCCGACATGGATGGAAACAGGGTGCTGTCACTCTGGTTCCCAACAATTACCAACGAGACCCGGTTCCCGTTACCCCATTCATCGACCCACTTCGTTTCGCCATGCAGCTTTCTCTGCGCGCCAGGACCACGCCATGAATCTTCATGGGCGGCGGAGAACGAGACATATCCTTTGAGGTTGGTCGCTCCGATCCTGCCAGTATCTATACGGCCGAAAATACGCCGGGAATTATAGCTGCCATATGTTCCGTCAAGATGGCCACCAAAATGGTTCTTGGGGTCCAGTAGGTACATGTTGACCGCACCGCCTGAAGCACTGATATGCGGGCTGTCGAGATCCGCCGAACCCTGCTCCACATTAATAGTGCGCAGGTTTTCGGAATCAACGATTTCCTGAGGGTAGACAGCATAACTACCGATATCGTTGATGGGAAAACCTTCCAGCGTAAACCCGATCTGGCTTGCATTCAGGCCACGCATGGTCATGTTGCCTCCGTTCAGTCCGAGCGGATCGACAGAAGTCGTGTTCACACCCGGCAACATGGCGATAAGCTGCATCGGGTTCAGTCCGGGCGTCTGCTTGGAAATAAATTCCTGTGTCACGGTAGAGCGGGATTTCGCGGCATCTTCCGCCACCATCATGCCACCACCGGGAGAGGAATGGCGCGCGCCACGCACCTGAACAACTTCGGATCTGGCAGCATCCGTCGGGGATGTCGCCCCCATCATCGACGGCCCAGCATCGCTGTTTTTTCCAGCCTGATGCGCCGCAGCCTGCGGATGACCACCATGACGGTGAGATACGTCTGATTGTGCAAAGGCGCTTGAAACCGTTAGCGCCAGAACAGAGGTTGCACAGAAACAATAACGGGATCTCGTCACTATAACAGGCCCTTAACAAAGGTAATGATGGGGTTTTTTCTAAGAAAGCTCTACCGAAATTCCCCTTAACAGGTTTCATGTTTCTGACAATGTTATTTTTTTATGACGAAACCGGTCGAGAGTATCATATAATTTGTAACATACTATCTATGATTTCTTATATATCATACCCGAAACGAATCTGTACATAGATCTCTCCTGTAAGATCCGGAAGGACCTGTCTGGCCATCAGGCAGCATGGATATTTCTTTTCGGAGACTGGTGAATCGAATCCACATTCCAGACGTTACGGCACTTGGGAAAATCATTTCCGTTCAGAGGGATCACAAAGGAAAGTGCTCATGTCCACGTCCTGTACCGGTGTTGCCGGATGGTCGATTCCTTCAGCTCTGGCTACAAAATTCCCACAGGAAGGAACACATCTGGAACGATACGGAACACGCCTTTCAGCAGTCGAAATCAATAGCAGCTTCTACCGCCCGCATCGTCGGGCGACTTACGAGCGCTGGGCCGCGAGCGTACCAGCTGCATTTCGCTTCTCCGTCAAACTGCCCAGAACTATTACACATGAACGCCGCTTCATCGACTGCGAAGCGCTTGTCATGCAGTTTACTGAAGAAACGGACGGCCTCGGTGAGAAACGCGGCCCAATCCTTGTGCAGCTTCCACCAAGCTTCGCTTATCCCGGCATCATTGCTGAACAATTTCTTACCAGTCTAAAAGCCATCATCAATGGTGCTGTTGTGGTAGAACCGCGACATAGCAGCTGGTTTCAACCAGATGTGGAACATATGCTGAAAGAGCTGAAAATCTCAAGAGTGGCAGCAGACCCGGCCAGGCCTTTGTGCGCAGCGAAACCCGGCGGCTGCCAAGATCTCATCTATTTCAGACTACATGGCTCCCCGCTTATGTACGAATCACCTTATGATCAGAATGCTATTGAACAACAGGCAGCAACTGTTAGCTCTCTTACCCGCTCTGGACATGACGTCTGGACAATCTATGACAATACGACCTACGGCGCTGCCACACAGAATGCTTTTGATCTCGCAACCCTCCTTGCCGAGAAAAAAGGGTAAGAAAAAAGCAGCCTCATGCTTTATATTGTTTCTTTTTTTACAATATAAAGCATACTCTAACAGAAGAGGTACTGTGTCGGCATGAGATCTGACTAAGTGTCTGTTTCTACGGCAGTAAACGATATATCAGTCAGGGTACGTAACAGAGCATAGACAAGAATTAACTCGCAGAGGCAGCATAGTTGCGCAATTTATACGAACCAACCTTCGACAATTTCGTCACAGTTCAATTAAATGATTATTTCTGCTTCTGAGCAGGATCGTAAGCGACAATTCTTGAGCCTAATGCTGGTAAGCAGCCAGACATACCGAAAATTCGAATGTCCATTTTAGGGCAGGTGTCCAGGCAAGATAGAACTTTCACCCATCCAGTCACGTTTGCCTCACAGTAAAGAAAAAACGCAAAGCCTTTCGGTTCCCAAAGGAGACTTTCAAAACAATAAAGGCTGCTTGACCTTATTTTATTCAATCATATTCCCTTACCTATAGATTCCGCAAAACTCTTGCAAATACCAGCAAGACCGCCATTGCTGGTCTGATTTATCTGGACCGTGTTCTGGCTGGTGCCTCACAAACGGAACATATCATTGTAATTTGCAGGCGGTTCAGAGGCCGATATTCAAGCGATAGCAAGCTTATACATTGGGAGGTCAGGCACAAGTTCATGGAACCCGCCAGCTGTATTTTGGGCAGTAAATCCATGGCTGTATTTTCCGGATAAGGAATTACGGATAGGAATAAATTATAGAAACAATGCGTTTCTGTTATTTTGATTTGTTACTTCCTTTTCCTCACTTAATTCTCTTGATCCACAAGGACGCACAACAGGCTTTCCAACCTCTCTTTAGGCCTCCTGTTTTGCGCGTCCTGCCTCTTATCTCTGACTGGAGCACAAACCTCATGAAATCCCGTTTCTTCCTGCTCCCATTTGCCGCGCTGACCTTTGCGTCTATCGCACCTTATTCAGCCTCGGGCCAGGTCGTCACCAACCCGAGTCAGGCCCAGTCCGGCACTTATGATGTCGAACCTGGACATACACAGGTTGGCTTTTCCGTCCTTCATTTCGGCTTCACGAACTACCAGGGCACTTTCTCCGACGTCTCCGGCACGCTGGAACTGAATGACAAGAACCCGGCGGCTTCCAGACTGTCTGTCACCATTCCGATCGGATCAGTTCAGACCACCAGCGCCAAGCTGACTGAAGAACTCAAGGGGAACCAGTGGTTCAACGCCGCCCAGTATCCGAACGCCACGTTTGAGGCCACCAGCGTTCATCGCGTTGGCAGGGCTGATGCCATCGTAAACGGCAACCTGACCCTGCACGGCGTCACGAAGCCCGAGACGCTGAAAGTTCACTTCATCGGCGCAGGCGTAAACCCTCTCGACAAGAAATATACGGCAGGTTTCGAAGTTACGGGTACAATCAAGCGCAGTGACTTCGGCGTAAAAATGTATGTCCCGTATGTCAGCGACGAAGTGCAGTTGCGGATCGCAGGCGCCTTTGAAAAGCAGGACTGAATTTATGGCCGCGTCCACAAGCCAGACTGGGGGGATCACGCGGCATACCGCCCTGACGATCATTTTTCACGGGATGATCGCTGGGTGAATCCAAATACTGATCGTCATGGGACAGATCATGGATCACCCGCATTTCGGCCCGATGCGTGCTTTTCAGCTGTACACGTCGATCGGCATTACAGCGAAAAGGCATCACCACTTCCGGGTTGCCAGCTGATGAGAGCATGACTCCAACATATGAGCACTGGATAGGCTCCATTAGCCGAAAGTGTTCATGTTCCGGGCTTCTACACTTCCACCTTATCAGTGGCAGAAGATGCGCTACAGAAACGTCTCAAACACGCTGCCGAGCGGATGCTCATAGCGTCATAGGCGTCATGTTCCCCTTCGAAGCCGGCAGACCCCTCACTGGAGAAAGGATCGCAAACCAGTGCGTTTGCAGGTGGGCTTACAGGCAAGTCACGGATATCGCCCTCAACCCTCGAAGTAATCTTCTCGCTCTGCCGGAAGGCCGGCCCCTGAACCACCGCGGATATTTTGCCGCCTGTGCACTTCTGGTGCTGACCACTACCGAAGTGGGTCGTTTCTTCCTAGATACATTTTGCAAATAATCAGGAACAAAAATCGGGAAACGATGTGTTTCCTGATTTTCTGTAGCTCTGTCCATTTCAGAGCGTAAAGTCATGGTGTTCCTTACCAAACACGGAAACTATGCGCAACTGAACAAGAGGTTACGACAATGCCGAAAATTCTGGTTCTTTATTATTCCTCCTACGGCCACGTTGAAACACTGGCTCATGCTGTCGCTGAAGGTGTCCGGGCGGGAGGCGTTGAAGCTGTCGTCAAGCGTGTTCCGGAAGTCGTTCCCGAAGATAGGGCAAAAGCGAATTGCTTCAAACTTGATCAGAACGCCCCGATCGCCACAACAGGTGAACTGGCTGAATATGATGGCATTATCCTGGGAGCACCGACAAGGTTTGGGCGTCTGCCTTCACAGATGGCAAATTTCTGGGATCAGACCGGCGGTCTGTGGCTCAAGGGTGCCCTGATCGGCAAGGTGGGCGCGGTGTTTACCTCCACCGCATCCCAGCACGGTGGTCAGGAAACAACACTTTATTCCCTGATGACCAATCTTCTGCATCATGGCATGATTATCAGCGGCCTGCCCTACAGTTTCCAAGGACAGCTCAAGCTCGATGAAGTGACCGGTGGATCCCCCTACGGTGCATCAACCATCGCCGCCGGCGACGGCTCCCGTCAGCCAAGCACCAATGAACTTGATGGAGCCAAGTTCCTCGGCCAGCATGTTGCAGGAATTGCAAAGAAACTTGCATAATCCATCACATCGCTGAACAGGTGACACAGGCAGGGTCGATCTTCAGATGGACCCTGCTTTTTTGCGACAAACCGACGATAAGAAGTACCTGAGCCCGAATGGTCCGGGCCGCCTCCCCTGAACGGATCCCACCCGCATCAGGACACTCTCACGGGGCAGAAACCGCCCATGGCGGATGCTCGAAAGCCTTGGCGAGATGCTCCAGAAACACAGAGACCCGGAAAGGGCGAAGCGTGCTGCTGGGCGTTACAAGGTAAAGGGCGATGCTGGCAGCATCCCACTCCGGCAAAATCTGTTCAAACCGTCCATCCCGCAAGCCGTCCCAGATCATGAATTCTGGAAAAAGTCCAAACCCCAGATCCGCATTCAGCGCTGGAAGGAAAGCTTCAGCATTATCTGCCCGGAACCGAGACGCCTGCGACAGGACAAATTCTTCTCCGGTATTCGCCCTGGTCAAACGCACCGTGCCAGGGGCAGAATTGTTCGTATAGACGAAACTTTTCAGCTCTTCGAGATCCCGCGGATGGGTGGGACGACCGATACGATCCAGATAGGTCGACGTCGCGATCAGCAGAAGGCGCACCCTGCAAAGACGTCGTGCCCGGAGGGAGGAATCCGCGAGAGCCGCAATTCTCAGTGCGAGATCATAGCCTTCTGCGACGAGGTCAACAAGCGCATCGCTGAAATCGACGCTAATATCGATCTCGGGATATTGCTCCAGGAACCCGGGAAGAACAGGAGACAGATGCTGGATGCCGAACGTCATAGGCGCCGCCACCCGGATCAGCCCGGACGGACGATGTGTTCCGCCGCGAGCCTCACTTTCGGCGGCTTCGGCTTCTGCAAGGATGCGGTTGGCATGACCGACAAGAAGACGGCCGCTCTCGGTCAGGGACATGTGACGGGAATTGCGGTTGAAGAGCGAAATCCCCATGGATTGCTCAAGTCGGCTGACGGCTTTTGAAACGGTCGGTTTGGAAAGTTGAAGTTCCTCAGCCGCGCGGGCAAATGAGCCGCGTTCAGCAACCTTGGCAAAGATGGCCCACGCCTCGAAATCCGGAAGTTTCATATCAGCAATCCCTGGAACTGAACCTATTCCGATATTTCCATATTTTTACCATTTCTCATATCGCTATTGCTGATTTCTACAGGCACATGAACAGAAAACCACGTCCTGCAGAAGCACAAGCGGACCGGAAGAAGCGCTTCAAACACATCATGATTTGGAAACAGAGTCTTTCCAGCCTTTCTATATAATGTCCCTACCCTGACAGATATATTGTTGCCCAGACACCACTCCAAGCAGGAGATACTCATGATTGAGGTTCGTCCTTACAACAAGCTGGGTCATGCAGATCATGGCTGGCTCGACGCAAAACACCATTTTTCATTTGCCGAATACTTTGACCCACAGCGCATGCACTGGGGTGCACTCCGCGTCTGGAACGATGACACGATTGCACCAGGTACAGGTTTCGGAACCCATCCTCACAAGAACATGGAAATTATCACGTATGTCCGCAAAGGTGCGATCACACATGAGGACAGCCTAGGCAACAAGGGACGGACAGAAGCTGGCGACGTTCAGGTCATGTCGGCCGGCACAGGCATTCTCCATAGCGAACACAACCGCGAGTCCGTGCCGACCCAGCTTTTCCAGATCTGGATCATGCCTGGTCAGCAGGGTCACAAGCCGTCATGGGGTACGAAAGCTTTCCCGAAGGGCGAACGCGCTGGACAGTTTGTCATTCTGGCTTCCGGATACAAAAACGACGATGCGTTGCCAATTCATGCGGATGCCAGAGTGCTGGGCGCAACGATCGGAAAGGGACAAACTGTCGAATACAACCTTGGAATCGACCGTCTGGGATATCTGGTCCCTGCAACCGGAGCCGTTGAAATCGAGGGAAAGACCGTAAGTACAAGAGATGGCGCGGCAATTTCAGATACTGACACGCTGGTCATCCGCGCTCTCGAAGATTCAGAAGTTGTTCTGGTCGATACATCGGTCTGACAGACGTCTAGCTCAAAGGGGCCGGACCGGGTATGCATCCCTCCGGCTCCAGAGATATTCATGGAATTTACGCGAAACATGCCCATGATCACGGACGACATAGATCGCCGGGTAGGGCAGATCATCAGACAGGGCATAAGCACATAGCAGTTCGTGCGCCTGACCGGACGCCAACCTGAAGGACAACGCCCTGCTACGACAATCTGTAGCTACCCCTACCCTGGTGCCTAAACCTCCACGTGAGCGGCCTTACACTTTACGAATACATCTGCAGGACCAGGACTTCAAAACCAGAAAAATTCATCGCCAATCCAACCTATCAGACCACGGGACTAAACAATGTAGGAAAAGAGGCTACAGCAGTGCACTTGGTGCAGCGCCGAGCATCTTTCAACCTTCCTCTCCTCGACCTCCAGTACGATTGTCTAACGGCAGGCATGTTCTTTGTTGAACAAATTAGATTATCATAAGGAAATCCTCGACAGAGAGACAGAAATGAAGAAGATCATTGTCGCGGCAATATCACTTTCGAGTGTATTGTATTCCGTTGATAGCGCATACGCCAAGACGGGTTCTGTCCGACATGCCACTGCTGGTAGCAGTCCCTCATCAAGACAAGGCGCTCATACCTCTTCTCCCAGTTTGGATAGTAAAACTGCAGAGAGCATCAGGGTGACCGGACAGGGCGTCGTTTCCAATAATGGTGTTACAGGACGCACGCCCGGAGGTGGTCTGATGGCGCCCCAGCACGGACCGAAAACAAAACAAACCATTACACGGGACTACATCGCAACGCAGGCACCTACCAGTAATCCCGTCCAGCTTCTGGCCATGCTGCCAGGCGCTAATACAGCCAGTTCAGACCCTTTCGGGTTACAGGGCAGTACTATTTCCGTGCGTGGCATGACTAGCGGCCAGATCGGTTGGCTGTTTGAGGGAATGCCGCTTAATGATGTGGGTAATTCGGCCTTCTATGCCAATGACGTCGTTCTTTCCGAAGACCTCCAGCAGGTTTCTCTGACGCCAGGTTCATCAAATATCGACACACCGACACTTTCAGCTTCGGGCGGACTGGTGGAAATGAATATGATCGATCCCTCGCATCACGCGGGTGGAACGATGGATGCAGCTTATGGCAGCTACAATACCAGTCGGGAATTCATCCGGTTGGAATCCGGCGATATCGGTCATACGGGTTTACGTTCCTTCGTGGCTTTTGCAAATGTATATGGGAACGACTGGCGAGGCCCAGGAAAGGTCAAGTCCAAACAGATGGACGCTAAACTGGTCAAAGACTGGCTTGGTGGGAGCCAGACCCGCCTGGCGCTGAGTTATGCGACGCAGGATACACAGGAAGACCGTTATCCTACGCTTTCACAATTTGAAGAATATGGGAACAGCCAAGACTATAACTACACCAAGATCAGAGATACAGCGAATTATTACAAGCTGCATCGTAATATGTTTCAGAGTATGGCGGCAACCCTCCCCAATGAAATCAATGTCACACGCCATTTTCATCTTTCTGAAACACCTTATCTTTATTATGGATATGGCAATGGTGGTGGCGCTTCGACCCTGACAGCAGGCAGTCTTTACTCAGGTACGCAGAAAACAGCATTACTCGACCCAAATGGAAACGTCATGGGCGATGGAACACAGGTGATGGCCTATACGCCGTCCATCGCAAAGACGGTCCGAATCGGAAATGTTTTCAAGGGCACACTGGAACTGGGTAACCACACGATTACCGGCGGCTACTGGTATGAATGGTCTGACAAAATGCAGCAGACCGAGGCCAGCTATATCGATCCGGTCAGTGGCGAGGCCGCAAATATCTGGGGACAAACCTATAATTATTTGACTCCCAACGGTTATCCCTATGCAAGCCGCTCCCAAATCACCTTCAGTCAAGTACATATGTGGTTCATCGAGGACCAGATCGACCTGCTCCAAAAGAAGCTGCATATCGAGGTCGGGTTCAAGGACGCCTTCGTCAAACGCGATGGTTATAATTCCCTTCCCGGTGCGCCATATCGCGTCACGACGTCTAACAATGTTCCCTTACCGCAGGTTTCCGCCACGTACAAACTGGGCAAACACCACCAACTCTATGTTGTGGGTGCAACAAATTTCCGCCTCGCGCCCAATACGTCCATGTTCAACGTTTATAGTGGTTCCACCGGAAAACTTGCGACAGCTGCAACATCCCAGAGCCCAGAATATTCAATCGAAGAAGAGATCGGCTACCGCTATCACTCCGACCTGTTTCTAGCGGATGTAGCGTTCTTCAATTACAACTTTACCAACCGCCAGCTTTCTTTGAGCGCCTATCAGAACGGGGCTCTGGTTTCAGAAAACGTCAATGCAGGCGGTCAGACCACACGCGGCGTCGACGTCGAGGTCGCCACACGTCCGATCCTCTATCATCTGCGTCCTTTTGCCTCGTTCGAATACCTGCATGCCAGCATCGATAATGACCTCCATGTCGGAAATGATCTTCTGCCCACCAAGGGAAAGAGCCAGATCATGACGCCTTCCATTCAAGCTGCCCTTGGGCTCAATTATGACGACAGTCATTTCTTTGCGAGCGTCAATCTCAAATATATTGGTAAGCAGTATGCAACATTCATGAACGACGAACACATTTCAGGCTATTTCACTAATAATGTGACACTCGGATACCGGATGCACAAGCTGGGATTCCTCAAGGCGCCCCAGTTCCAGTTGAACCTCTCGAACATCGCCGATGCAAAATTTCGCACTGGCGTTTACAGCTTCACGAACGCAGCCAAGACGACCCAAGGTGTTTACGGGACTTCCATGTCCGGTTCTGCACCGACCTATTATCTAATGCCTGGCACCTCCGCGATGTTCAGCTTTTCTACGGGGTTTTGAAAATCATGGCATGCAGCATCTTTTGAAAATGCACATGCTATTCTCTTCACCCTTCGCACTGCCTTGCCGCTTTCACAGCCTTGCAGGCCCCTCGTTCATTCTGAAAAACGATCTCCTCGAGACAAGCAATTCAAACATCTAGTCTCTATCTCTAGGGCCAGGGCCCATCGATTTTTGAGAGAGATTTTGGTTCAGAGTATGTGAAAAAATCGAAAATAAGTGATCTGTACTGGCCGGGCAGATAAACACGTCTGCGGTCATTTCTCCAAAGAGTCATGGCTGACCGCGATTATAACGCTTATTGGTTCAGCGGCATCCCAAAACAGAGAGAGATAAAGCCATGAATTCCAGAATGAAAATCTAGAAGGGACTTATCAGATATGATAAGCGGCGCTGCAATCATATCAAAATTATGTTCGGCAGACTCAAGAACTGGCGACATGTCGATACACGCTACTACAGCTGCTGAAACGTCTTCTTTTCTGCTATCTATTTTACTAAAACCGTCGTGGTCTGGTTATGAATTCTCTGGCTAAACTTTGCGGTGTTTCTTTGTCCCACCACTTCTCAATGGACCAAACCACATCCAATACCATTAGTGAGATAACAGTATCTCAAGACGGTGTGCATATCGGCATCATATCGGTCTTGCTGTTTAATTATTAAACCGGAATGATAGGAGAAGAAAACAGACCGACGGAGATCGCTCGTGTATCGAAGGCGTTTTTTGGCCTCACTTCCTGTAGCCGCACTCACCCCCACAGCTTTGGCGCAAGAAAAAAGCAGTCAGCCCAATTTACCGAAATTTGAAAATCCGGGCGACGATCGCTTTATCCGACCTGATGTACATGCGGGAGACAGGCCTGTCGGCGCAAGCTTCAGCTCCCGGAGCGCTGTCTATGGCACCCACGGTGCTGCAGGCTCAGCTCATCCCCTTGCAACATTGGCAGCTATCGAGATCTTGAAAAAAGGCGGATCAGCAGCCGATGCCGCCATAGCTATGAATGCCTGCCTAGGTGTCCTTGAACCTACATCCTCCGGACTCGGAGGAGATTGCTATTGCATGTTGTGGGACCCTAAAGCGAAGAAAGTCGCGGGCCTTGCCGGCTCCGGTGGCAGTCCGCGGGGTCTGAGCCTTGAAACCGTTCGGAGCCGAGCGAAACATGGTGCGATCCCGCCACTTGGCGCGATATCTGTATCGGTACCTGGTGCACTCGACGCATGGTGGATGCTTCACCAACGATACGGCAAACTTCCCTGGGCCGAACTCTTCGCACCTGCCATCACATACGCAAACGAAGGGGTCCCTGTACCAGAAATGATCGCCTGGTACATTCGCCGCAGCCTCCGGGTCTTTCAGCGCTCCGGCGCAGGCGTGGAAGAAACGGCCAACGCACTAAAAACATATGGCCTTGGACATGGCGGTCCTCAGACAGGCCAGATATTCCGCAATACAGACCTGGCCCGCACCTATACCATGATCGCCCAAGGCGGCCGGGATGTGTTCTACAAAGGTGAAATCGCCCACACGATTGATACCTATTTCAGACGCATCGGCGGTTGGCTCCGTCATGAGGATCTTGCCGCACACCATGGCGAATGGGTGGAACCCCACCAGACTAATTATCGTGGTACGACGATCCATGCACTGGGCGCCAACACGCAGGGTATCGCCACACTCCAAATGCTCAATATTCTCGAAAATTTTGATCTTCGGGAAGCGGGCTTTCAGTCGCCGTTATCGATCCACCTTCAGGTCGAAGCCAAACGCCTCGCTTATGAGGATCGCGCTCGTTACTATGCAGATCCACATTTTTCGAAAGTTCCGGTCGAATGGCTTATCTCCAAGGAATATGCCGCACGTAGGGCCAAACTCATTCGTCCAGACCGCATTCTCACGCCAGTCTATCCGGGTCAGGCGCCTAGCCATGGTGACACGACCTACTTTTCGTGTGCGGATGAAAGCGGCATGATGGTTTCCATGATTCAGTCCAATTTCCGGGGGATGGGTTCTGGCCTTGTAGCCGACGGACTTGGGTTCATGTTTCAGGATCGCGGACAGCTTTTCAGCCTCACAGACGGCCATCCCAATCTTTACCAACCCGGGAAACGCCCCTTTCAAACCATCATTCCAGGCTTTGCCTCCCACGGAAATACACCATGGCTCGCCTTTGGAGTGATGGGAGGAGACATGCAGCCCCAGGGTCAGACGCAGATTATTGTCAACCGTAAGGACTATGGTCTGGATGTGCAGGCTGCGGGAGACTCACCGCGCTGGCATCATGAGGGATCATCCCAGTCCATGGGGGAAGATCCACCTCAACTTCCGCCTCATGGTCTGCTTCGGCTTGAAAGTGGTGTCCCGGACACGACCAAGGCGGCGCTGGCCAATCTGGGCTGGACGCTCGGAAAATCCGACGGAGGGTTCGGACGTTACGAGTGCGTAGAAAATCGCCCGGATGACGGTCAACTCGTCTACGCAGCCGCATCGGAAATGCGCGCAGATGGCTGCGCCCTCGCTTACTAGCGACCTGTTAGGTCTTAAATAACGGACTGGACTGCATGGGTGTTTGGAATAAGCACGATGCAGTCTGTCTTGGGGCCTCTGATCGAAGAAGCCCGTCCGAAGGGTAAGACCTGCCAAAGAACATGAGGCGATCGATATCCGCGATTTTCTGGCTCCATCAACAAGGTACGAAATGGCGTGTCCTGCCGCCTGAGTTTGGTTCCTGGTGGATTGCTGTCCGGTTGTTCATTTGGTGGCCGAAGCCTAGTGAGTGGCAGAGGCTCTTTGAAAGGATCAGAGGCAGGGACCCAGCTCAGGTATGGTCTTTTTCCGATGGCACGAACATTCATACCCATCACAAGGCAGCTAGAGTCGCCAAAAAAGGGGATACGGTGTGCCACAGGAATTATGAGGGCCCGGCTGCTCGCATGGAGGCTATGGTACTAAGGGCTATGTAGTTGCAGCCAGCCCCGACAGGGCACTGTCCTTCACACTTTCGCGCGGTCAGGCACACGAACTGCCATCCATTTATACCTTGCTCGACGATCTGGCGCGTTCATCAACCTATGTGGTCTGTGCTCGTGGACATGCCTCGCACAAATTCCGTGAGCATCTCTAAAACCAAGGGTCTCGTCCTGTCTGTCGTATCACCAAGACAAAATGATCCCAAGGTCGCCTACCCGAGATGAGCTTACAGAGACCGTGAAGAAACTGGAGATGAATGACCTGTAACTGGCTAGCCGAAGCCAGCTTCGCCTAATTCAATAACATCTACATGTATCCGCAGGACAGTCGGCTCAGATGGGAAAGACGCCTTTTGCATCTGCGGATGCATAAAAGCCGAGTGCGTGAGACAATAACCTCGATGGTTTTGACGGAAATGGCACGAGGAGATATTTCTGTCCTCATCATTGACAGGCTGAAAGCCGGAAAAAGACCTCTGGTTCCTGTCCGTGACGATACACGCTGAACCCTCATACTGGCTTCTTCAAATAAGTCCGTAACGTTCCAGCAGATTATCTACCTCCGTTCCATCCGTGAGATGACGTAACATCCCAGATGCAGGAACCTTCTTTCCGTCCCGCAATTCCGCCGCCGCCTGCAACAGCATCCGAACGTCGTAGATACTGCCAAAAACCTCCGGAACGGCACGATCAATGTCGAGCAGCGTATAGACCGCCTCCATTGCGGTGCGGACGGAATATTCCGTGGTGAACACTGTGTCTCGCGGCGTTTCGGCGAACTGCCCGAGAAAGGCAAAATTAACGCTCCCATCCGGCACCACTTTTGGGCGATCTCCCGGAGAACGCGGCATGAATTGCGCCGTAATGAAAGGCATCATACAGGGATGCGTAATCGCACCCGTCGCCGCCATGTCGTCGATCTGCTCAGGTGGCACGCCCATATGAAATAGCCACTCTCGCGTGATCTCCTCGCCGGTGCATTCCTGCATCGGTTTTTTCACATAGTCGCCCGGCACATCACTGAACAGCCCATAGAGCCACGCTACCATCTGCCCCTTCGGCTGACCTTTGAAATGCGGCTGGCGGCTAACAACCCAGCTCATCAGCCAGGCAGAATCCTGAATAGTGATCGGCCCGCCTGTTACCGTACGCCCGGAAAACGGATCGCGACCCGTAATCTTCTGCACAAGCTCAGGAATGCGCGCGTCTTGCGTTGTGACGGTCGCAGACAGCCAACGGGATTTCTCAGTGTCACCGCAGAACACATCCGGCCGGCCGAAAGCCGGATCCTGTCCTGCGATGTTGCGCCACAACTGCCAGATACTTCCGTCTCTGATGGTCGTATCAATCGGTGCGGGGGTATGGTGGTCGCCCCAATGGGAATTCTCCACCATGGAGCCATTAGTAATGAAAACCAGTTCGTCCGAGTCCAAATCGACGCCTGCTTCTTTGCCGCTTTCCAGCCAGTCGATATGGGTTGCGACTTTCTTACCGCCCGACATATCGAAGGCGACATTCGTCACTTGGACGCCGTGGCGAAACACGACACCCTGATCGACGAGCCATGTGGCCAGCGGCTTGCTCAGTGATTCCTGCTGATTGTATTTGGTGAATTTCAGAGTGTGCAAATCCTTCAGGCCAAGGATCTGATGTACAAAACGGGCGAGATAGCGCTTCATTTCGATCGCGCTGTGCCATGGCTCGAAGGCGAACATCGAACGCCAGAACAGCCAGAAATTCGATTTCATAAAATCGGCGGACAGCATGTCGCTGATGGTCTTGCCTGCAAGTTTCTCCTCATCCGCAAGAATAAGCGCAATGATCTCCCGCCGTGCCTTGCTAGTCAGCGTCAGGCTGTCCCGATCCGGTAGAGGCTGGCCCTTTCCACACATCGCCCGGACAGGACTGCTGCTGGGATCAATGCGGTTGAGATGGTAGAATTCATCGAGGACCGAGGCATCCGGTACTTCCAGTGAGGGGATTGAACGATACAAATCCCACAGGCATTGGAACTGTTCCTCCATCTCCCGACCACCGCGGATCAGCCAGCCAGTCTCCGCATTACCCGCACCATCCAACGCTCCACCATCGGCGTTCGACGCTTCAAGAATTGTGATCTTCGAAGGCGTCATCTGTGCATCACGAATCAGAAACGCAGCTGCCGCCATACCGCCCAGTCCGCCGCCGATAATCCACGCTGAACGGTCTTGCACGCCTTCGGGTTTTACCGGGCGAGCGAAGGCTTCGAAGTTACTCTGGGCGTATCTCATAGCGTACTGTGTCTTTCAGAGCCGTCAGTGGCCCGATTGATATGACGGAAAGAGAGTCCTCCGAATATAAATAGATTTTTGATGATCAGTGTCTGTGATATGCGTCAAATTCATGCAGATACTATCTTCCAGCGGATCAGCAGATACACTTTTCTCGGCAAACCGGAAATCTCGTCTCAGATTATATTCTCGTCGTTACTGGATTTTATGATGTCCGCTCCTTCAGTTCGGAACGAACATTTCGGACATTCAATTTACCTTGCATAGTTGCTTCTCCGTACGACAAATCTACGCGTTCCCCGTATGAGTTTACTCATCCCGATATTGCTTTCATCGCGAGGTTTCCACCTGCTCAAAGCTGCTTTTTCTTTCCCTTGCCCGTTCTCCTCCCTCTGAGATGATTTCTAACAAAATACCAAGGTATTGATTTGACGGAATTTTGAAGCTGTTCTTGGTTGCGTGTTTCTATCCGGCGCCAGTCCTTGAGCCTTCCGAACATAATTTCGATGCGGTCACGGCATTTGCATTTTCGCCTGTCATATCTAACCGGTTTTCCACGGGATCTCCGTTCTTGGGATGGAGGGTCTTATCCTTTTTTCCTCTAAGATGTCCCTGAACTAGTCAGCGTCATAAACCCCCCGATATTCCAGCATGTATTGAGCTGCGGGGAGGCTATCTAGAAGGGCAGTGGCACCGATATAATCACTGGCCTGTTCTGCTCATAAAGAAGCTGAGCGGCCGTCCATTTTGATCGGTGAACGCATGTAGCTTCGTATTCATACCGTCTTGGATGCAACCGATCTGGCGACCAGGCTCTCTTTTTTATCCGCAGGCTCGAATCCGTGCGGTGTATCTTGAGGTAAGTCGCATTAATCACGATGGACTAGGGCTCTGCCTTTCCAACTATCGAACCGCCCATCATCCGGGCAAAGATCCCATGGCACCTTAACGTTTTCAATGGTTGTAGAGCATTTTATGCAGGCCATACTTCTGCGGAGTGCATCACGCCATCGCAAACAATTGCGGTTCACGAAAATGATCTCGCCTAGCACGCGGCGACCGCCCACTGGGCACCACGGCGTTTTGGTAAGAACAGCTGCAGACGATCCCTCTGTTCATCCATCAGCCATTACAGGTCGCTCATCTTCAGTCTCTTCACAGAGTCTGAATCGAATTTTCTCCCAAAAACCGATGGATCCTGAGCCTATAAAGCCACAAGTACCCTTATGAAACTATCAGTTCCAAACTCGGAGCCATGATGACACAGCAATTGTTTTCGTCAGGATTTGCTGCTTCATGATATCCTGTCGGTTATTTTATCACGCAAGTGCCGCAATGCTCCTCAAGGAAACAGACTGAAGGCGCCACCGCGACCGAAACCACATTGAGCGCATGTTCAATCAGTTTCAGCAAATGCGGTGTATCGGTCCCTGCGCAAAGGCTGCTTTGCCCTTCATGAGTTGCTTCCATTTCGCCGCAAAACTCTGGATCAGGTCTTTTGTCAACATGATCTGATGCACTCGCATAGGGCCCTAAAGTCGAACAAGCATTATTCCATTCCGTCCATCAGGTACAGAAGAAGACATCAAAGAGACCCACCAATCAGCGGTTCTTTGATCCCTTCAAGTTTGTCGCCTCCATTCAATACACCACTGCGTTGAGAACAAAAGAAATAGGAGAACTGCCGAAGCATAAGCTCCAGCAGTTCTCCTTACTCAAAAACTGCGCCCAATTTGAGCAAAGACATAACGGCCTATTATTTCCTCGCTATACATCGACAGCGCGGTATTGGTCGCCCCATCAGGCACAAATGGCGGTTTCTTATCAAGGATATTATTAACCCCGAGTTCAAACTGCCAGTTCTTAGTGTTGTAATTCAACGTCACATCATGCGCGAAGATACCTGGAACCTTGCAATAAGAATAGACCTTGCAGCTCAGATCATTGGAACCATCATTGAAACGCATTCCTCCTGTGTAGCTCATCATGTAAGTAAGACTGAAGTTATCATGACTCCATGTTGCGGTAGCGTAATCACGAACACGCGGCATACCGTAACCACTTTGGTAAAACAAACGCCCAGCATAGTTATACCACGCACCACCTGGCTCGTTCTGCTGAAGATACCCAATCAGCTGCTGAAAGTTGTTGCTCAAATTCAAATGGTCATGGGGCGACAGACGGATACGGTAGTTCAGGTCGAAATCCAGACCGTTAGTCCTTAACCCACCGGCATTTGAGTAAAGATCATCAACCTGCGTCAGCTGTCCTGCCGTGCTCCGCGATGCAATATTACTACACCATCCTGTATTTGTTCCCGTATAACAACTATCTGCAATGTATTGCACTGGTAAAGTAGTGATCATATTCTTAATTGTATAATGCCAGTATTCTACAGAAGCCATCAGATTTGGAATCCAACGAGGCGTTATGACTGTACCGAAAGTATATGTACGCCCTTCCTCTGGTTTAAGGGCAGGGTTTCCACCTACCAGCGTTGGGATTTGGCTCGAATTAGCATTAACGAAAGTTGCGGTGTTGATGCCTTGTTTCGCGCAGGTCGCCACGACATTTGCGCTTAGCGATCCGTAACTGCCCGCTTGAGCACACGGGTCATTACCTGAATTGTAACTAATCGAGTGCCCACCATAAAGCTCGGTCATGGTCGGCGCGCGGAAAGATGTACCCAGTGTTGCACGAAAACGGATGTCTCGTACTGGCGCCCAGTTGACGCTAGCCTTCCAGTTATATGCAGTTCCAAATGTATTGTAGTCAGACCAACGACCCTGGGCATCAACAGTCAAATCATGTGCAAATGGTACATTGTGCAGTAAGGGAAGGTTTCCTTCAATATAGGCTTCTGTCACATTATAACCACCGCCTGTATACGTTGCTCCCCCCCCCAAGTCTCCATTTGAAGCGAGAGCATCAGGCGTATAACTTGCCTGTTCGCTGCGATGTTCCAGCCCCATGGCAATACCGAAATCACCACCGCCCTGCCAAGGCAGATGCGCCAGATGGTTGTTATGAACACGGGCATTAAAGTCACGCATCTGGTAGGTGCTGTGATCATTCTGCGTATAGCGCAGATAATCCGCCTGTTGTGCCGTTAATTTTCCGAACGGATTTGCCAGCGAACAGCCAGAAGAAGCCTGGCAGATTGCTGGATTATAGTTCACAGCACTGTTAGCGTCTGATGGATCTACCTGTTCGATCCCAAGTTCCTGTAGATAATGCGCATAATTCGTCATATTCTCGGTTGAGAATTTCGCCAAAGTCTGGCCGTATGACATGGATACGTCATACATCCAGTTGCCAACGATCTTACCCTTGGAACCGCCGGTGTACTGCCACTGATCGAATGCTTCTTCGTATTTGCGCTCACCCAGGTCACTAAACCGCCGGTACAGAGAAACATCATCGCCCCAGATGTTATACGGACTGGCAGCCGGCAGAGTAACTGCCGACGACAATGTGGACGGATAAGTCGCGCCAGTGACTGGATTACCTGCCAGCGTGTTCATGGCATCTTTGTGCGTATACCGGATCGACGAGTACAGATTGAAATGCTCATTAATCTCGTAATGCATGTCACCACTGAGAACAGCCTGCTGCAACGAGTTGGTCAGCATCTGATCAGAAGCGAAATTGTATCTGTCGGAAGATGAAAAATTATGAAACGCTCCGCTATTCCCTCCCCCAGTACCATTACTGACAAGATCAAAATTGGAACCAATCACGCGGGTATTGGTGGTTACAGAACTACCAAGCGTCGGTGCCTGACCAATTTCTGCATCGGAGTTCCATGGATCGGCAGACCAGTCACGGTTCTTCTGCCGAATACCAGACTGCGTCATGTATGAACCAAAAAGTGTAATATTACCCTTGTCGTGATCGAAGTTGAACCCCTTGTAACCAGAGATCTTCCCCATCTGACCATCACCATGATCGGTAATACCGCCGCGGATCAGAATGTCACCTTTGGTAGTATTGTGTCGCAGTTTAATGTTTATGACACCGGATACAGCATCAGCGCCGTAAAGTTCCGATCCACCGTCCTTAAGGATTTCAACAGATTCGATCTGATCCACTGGGATCGAGTTAAGATCGACGCACTGCGAGCCACTCCCGAAAGTCGGGACCTGGCGCTTGCCATCAACCAGAACAAGCACACGAGAAGGACCAAGGTTACGGATGTCTGTACAAGACATGCCGAGACCACCATTGGTGTTCGTATTATTGGTACCACTTGAGCCGATTGATGGCAGACGCAGGAGATAATCCCCCAACGTTGTTGCCGAAGTAGACGTGATCTGCTTCGCCGTAATTGTCTGAACCGGGTTCGCATTGGAATCCGCGCGCGTTGCAAGCGCAGAACCCGTGACGACAATGGACTCATCTGCGGAACGCGGAGCAAAAAGTCGACGCCGTGCGGTTGTTGTCATTCGCGCGGAAGACGCACTCGTAGTTGTTACCGGCGCGACTGTTGCAGGCATTGTCTTCGCATGCGTCACCACAGATGATGCCTGCCGCGGGGATTTCGAACGATGACTTATATGCTTTTTTGTCACCGTTTCGGCAGAAGCCGTAGCGAACAATGTCGCACAGATCAGTCCTATAGACGTCGAAAAAGTGAGGGTTTGCCTGTGCGCCTGTCTCATTTCAACTTAAACCTCATCTTTTGGATTTCTTATATCGTATACACATACATCTCGGATTCGAAACAGATAATTTTTGACGCCTTGATTGAAATTCAAACCTGGGAAATGTCAGCTTTTTGCATTATCTTTTTCAAACAACGTTTTAATGAGTTTTCCTATCAAGAAGCCCTCATTATCGGTACGTGAAAAGAGCGTTGGCCACCCTGTTTTCCATCAACATTCATGCCGTATGTTGCAGATACGACACAACCATTCAGGCTGTCATTTTGGGGAGACGTAAAGTATGTGCCTGATGGCAGACGCAGATACAGGCGAATATCACTCGGTGCAGTTTTCGGGAGAAAAATATCGACCGAAATATGCCTCAAAACCGGATCATATTGCACCTTCATAGAAACTCTGCCCCATCGGGTGGGGGCTTTTTCCACACTTATTTCCTTGCCCGACAACAGCCAACGATATGGTATGGCCCGCGCAAGGTGGAGAATTTCCGCTCCGTCATCCTCGTAGACCAATGCCCAGCGCAAAAGAATTGGAACTGTCATCTGGGCTGGAAGGCAGAACAGTGCGAGTTCCCCTTTTAATCCTGCCACTTCTGCTGCCGTCCAACTTCCGCGAGTATGGGCATGATAGCGATGCGCATAGAGAAACAGGAGATACTCTTCGATCCGATCCTGTCGCAACAAGGCTTGTGCGTAGCCGTAGGAAATAAATCCAAGAATATCCCTTTGCTTCCTACTTGGTGGCGTCAGGTTGCCGACAACTCCCATAACTGTCGCACCGTGAGCCCGCATTGAGTTAATCGTCGCAACCTCAAGATCTGCCGGCAATACACCGGCTTGAAGCATTTCCGCAAAAACACGATGCGCCCATTGCTGTTCACTGTATTGATGTCGTGCAAGCGACTCCCGAAACGTTTCCCGAGAACTTGGGAAAATGGGGACATAAGGGGGCGAACGATCTTCAAATAGTGAGGCCCTTAAAGCACTCTCAAGCCGAGCCGATAATAGATCCGCCCTTCTCTTCCAGTCGGCTGCCTTTACAGCTTCGCCTGGCCTAATACGCAACCAGACAGCCGCAAGATCACGCCATCCCCGGACAGCCATCGCCGAATTTCCAAAATAGGGTTTCCACCAGACCGATGGATCAGGAAACAGGCACGCATCGCTCTCACTCCATCCATGGAGTAGTCCGTACCCCGCGTTGGTTAGCGGAAGGGCCAACGCTTGATCGTGCAGCGTCGTCAGGACACCAGCCATGGCTGCAATACGATCAGCGTAACGCTGGAGTGTAATAGCGTCGCCAGTCAGATGCAGATAACGCGCCAACAACGACAGTGTCAGACCGGTCTGCCCCACTTCAAGGCCACGCATCGCCACCAATCCGTCATCACCGACGAATGCAGTGAACTGATTGTCAAGAATGGCCCGTGCGACGGCAAAACGCCCCCATTCCAGATTGGCCAGAAGCGATGAGGTGAAAATGTCCTGAAAGCCGTCATACTCCGAGCCTTCGTAATCCCGATCAACAACCCCATATCGTGGCCAAACGCCATCACGACGCACCATGGCTTCCTTGACAAAGGCATGTCGTGCAAAATCAGCCCAGTCAGCCTCTGGTAGAAGGGGTGATAGCGTATCGTTCAGAACGTCGTGCCAAACCTCAACGCAACGGGCGAGAGCCTGATTGAACTGCTCTGCGTCCGGTTCATGCCGAAACGGACCGAACGGGATATAGCTCGCTCCATAAACGGCGCGTACGACCTTTCCATTCTCGATCAGCATCATCCGCGTCCAGGTTGGAACTTGGCGGGGTATAACTGGGTCAACATCCGCAAATGTCACGACTTCCCAGTAACGTCCTTTGCCCAAAGAAAACTGCTTGACAACTATGGGTAGGCAGCCGCCCAACAAACCTTCCCTGCGACGACTGACAATCGGGCTATCCAAAGCGAGCTCAGATGCAATCCGGTTGACATGCCAGTTGCGGGTATTCCCTGCAGGCGTCAGTGGCATCACCCCTTCGGCATATGGAGGGGCCACAAAGGCAGTCCACACAATTCGCCCAGCCTGCTCAGGGGTAAAATGACTGTCAATGGGTGGAGCAGCGGCTCGAACCGCTGATGGATCAGGCTCTCCTCCGCCGTCCAGAAGACGTTCAGCCAGAAGATCATGCTCCGCGATTGCCAAAGTTCCAAAATCGAGACCGCAATAACAGCCTTCCAATGGAGCTTCGCACTCTTCCATAAAACGCTTCAGGACATGACATCGCCCACCAGGCCCAGTCAGGATCATGGCGCCTTCCATGCTCGTCAGATCTTCCTTGACCGACCATTTACCTCCAGAAGCTGCAAAAGCCTGACTGGACGCGACGCGCCAACCTGCCGATATGACGCTGCCAAGAAGAAAGAAACGACGACGGATCATACCAGAAACTTTTCCAGAGCAATCACTGCCCATGCCTCTCAGAAAATTAATTACGGTGGCAGCATCTTATCCTTTAAAATAATTGTATACGATATAACTTTTCACTTTATGCATAAGAATCTACAAAAAGAGGAGTGTTCGCAACCGAGGCTAGCCATGTATAATAAGCACAAACAGCGAGAAGAGACGCAGAATCCTCATGAAAGCCCAGACTGGGAAAATTCAGCCTCTGATTGTCAGAACAATTGGTGATCAGCTCTATGATATTCTGCGGGAACAGATTCTCAGTGGCACACTCGCAGCTGATCAGCCAATCCGTCAGGATGCTTTGGCCGCCGAGCTAAACATCAGCAAGATACCACTTCGCGAAACGCTGGCTCGTCTCGAGCAGGATGGGCTTGTCATTGCCCATGCCAAACGGGGTTTCACTGTCGCCACGCTCTCGGCCAGCGAAGCAGAGGAAGTTTTCGAACTCCGGATGCGACTGGAGCCGGAAGCCGCTGCCCAATCTTCTCTTGTCGCTACAGCTGCCGACCATAAGGCCGCACGTCGTCATCTTTCAGAACTTGAATCTGTCATTCGACAGAAAGATCAGGATCACAGTCTTTATAATCGCCTGTTCCATCTTTCCCTCGTCCAGCCAGGAACTGGAAGACTGACCTACCGTGTGCTGGAAACAATCAATGTCATTGCGGATCGCTATGTACGCCTGCATCTGAACACACAAGGGCGGGACAAGCGTGCTGTAGAGGAACATCGGCAGTTACTGAAAGCGTGGATCAATCGGGATGCTGCAGAGGTTGAAACTCTTCTGACTCATCATATTGCGGACACATTAAACGATCTGCGCAACCAACTGGCATCCGAAAATGCCACTGCCTGAAAAAAACCTCCTCTTCCCGGACTGATGTGAGCAGAGGAAGTATAGAATTATCAGGAAGCTCTGATTTTAGCGATCCAGCTTTCTACCCGTTCGGACATAAGATCTAGTGGCATTGCACCATTTCCCAGAATCACATCGTGAAACGCTTTGATGTCAAACTTGTTACCAAGTTCTGTTCTGGCATGTTCCCGAAGTTTCAAGATGGTCTGCTGTCCTAGCATGTAACCCAGAGCCTGCCCGGGCCAGGCGACATAACGATCCGTTTCAGCCTGCATATCAGGCTCACTCGTCGGCGAATGCGCATGGAAGAAATCGCTCATCTGCTGGCGCGTCCAGTGTTTGTAATGCACGCCCGTATCCAGAACTAGACGATCTGCGCGAAGCAACGCTCCGTTCAGGCGCCCATAGTCGCTGTACAGATCCTGATAAAAGCCCAGTTCCTTTCCGAGCCCCTCCGCATATAGCGCCCATCCCTCAATGTAGGAATTATACGCACCCTGCTGGCGAAACGCAGGCAGCGGCAGGTCCTGCGCCAGTGAAATCTGGAAATGATGCCCTGGGACACCTTCATGATAGGCTGTATCTTCGATGGTATACAGGTCACGCTTGGCATAATCGCCGGTATTGACGAACACGATACCTGGACGAGACCCATCCGGCGTTCCCTGATGATACTCTGCACCTGCAGCGTCCGCCTCCCGGTAGGTTTCCACGGACCGCACTTCCAAACGCGTTTTAGGTATCCTGTTGAAAATTCTCGGCAGGGCGGGCCACATTTGCGCGATCGCCGCGCGGTATCTGTCCAGGATTTCCTCACGCGAATGAGCATAAAGCTTAGGATCGTGATCTACGGACGTGCGCAGGGCCGTCAGATCCGCGAAACCCAGCTTGTGGGCGATGGTTGTCATCTGCCCTTCAATCAGGTTCACCTGCTTGAGGCCAAGCTGATGAATTTCCTCCGGGGTCATGGAACTGGTCGTCTGCGCCCGGATATCATACCGATAGATGGCGTCTCCATTCGGCAATGACCATATGCCTTCATGCTTCCGGCCATGCGGGGCATAGTCTGTTTTCACGAACTGCGCGAAGGCTGCGAATGCAGGACGAACTTCTGTATCCACCACTTTCAGAGTGACCTGCTGCAGTTTCCTTTGCTGCGCGGGAGAAATCCCTTTGGGAAAAGTTTCCACCGGCTGACCAAAGACGTTCTTCACTCCAGCAGGTGCAGCAACCTGCTCTAACTGCGCCACGACTTTTTCCAGCAGGTAGCGCGGCGGTACCAGACCGTCTTTTATGCCCTGCTGTGCCAACGTCCTAAGTTGGGCCAAAACCGTCGGCAGCGCATGGAGCCGTACAAGGTAGTCCTGATACTGTGCTGCCGTGTCGAAAGGAATGGAAGAGACAAACCCGGGTAGCATCAGCTGTACGCCCTGCACCTGATCGATCGGCATTTCATATGTCTTGAGCCTGATCCCTTCCAGCTTGTCCTGAAGCTGACGGATCATCATCGCACGGCTGATCTGTTCCTGCTCCGTCAAGGTCGCAGGATCGACGGCCTGAAAGCGCTTGAGGAATTCCGCGCTTGTCATAGCATCCCTTGAAACCTGTTCAAGGGAATAGTTCGTCCAAAATCTGTTATAGCGATAATCACCAATGGTCGTCGCCAGCTCCGGCGAAGTCCGAAGCTGGTACTGCCATTCCTCATCCAGAAGCGCCGCAAAAGCCTGACTGCCACTTGCAGCGGCAGGAACCGGCTGCGTCACAGTTTCAGGACCCGGAGCAGCCAAAGCCGCACTTCCTGTCTGGGCACAAACCAGGAGCAGGGTCACCAGACCATATCGCAGGAACACAGTAAAATTCTCCATACCAGTCATGTTGCGCCATCATAACGGCGACAGGCTCCGACGCCATTCTCCAGATCAGGAAACCTGGAAGCCATGGCAGAAGCGGTCTTCCTCATCAATCCAGATCGTATTGAAACCCGTTGAAACGGCACTCCCCTCAATGACGGGGATAATCGCCTGGTGTCCCTCCAGCATCGTTTCTTCCGCAACCGTTCCCTTGAAGGCACTGCGGATATAACTTTCATGAGTGAAGACATCCCCCACCTTCAGAGCACCCTTGTGATGCAGATGGGCCAGTCGCGCCGAGGTTCCTGTCCCGCAGGGACTGCGATCGATGGCATGATCACCATAAAAGACGGCGTTTCGTCCATAGTCAGCGGTTGTATCCCTGTCGACCCATAGGACATGACTCACACCCCGGATACGTTCATCAAGCGGATGAACCGGCGTGATTGCCGCCTGCATCCGTTCACGAATTATTGGACTGAGTTCCAGAATGCGCCGGGCACCGAGCTGATCCAGACTTTCATAGTTCCCCTGCGGCTCGACAATGGCATAGAAATTTCCGCCATAAGCAATATCCACCATCAAAGGACCCAGACCAGGTACATCGATCTTCAGCCCCGTCTCTGCGACATAGGCAGGCACATTCCGGATCGCCACGCTCCGTACGCGACGGCTCTCCTCGGTATAAGTAATGTCAATAATTCCCGCCGGGACCTCAAGTCGAAGTTTCCCGGGGACCCGAGGAACAAGCAATCCATGCTCCAGCCCGAAAGTCACCAGCCCGATCGTCCCATGTCCGCACATCGGCAGACAGCCACTGGTTTCAATGAACAGGATCCCTCCATCGGTATCCGCCTGCGTCGGTGGGTAGAAGAACCCGCCGGACATCATGTCATGACCGCGCGGTTCAAAGCACAGCCCGGTCCGTATCCAGTCAAACCGTTCCAGAAAATCCTGCCGGCGTTCGCCCATGGAAGCCCCGCGCAGAAGGGGCGCGCCGCCACAGATGAGACGAACAGGATTTCCGGCCGTGTGCCCGTCAATGCAAAAAAACGTATGCCGCATGGCGTTTAGTCCGTAGCAGAGTTTTATATCGTTTTCAGAGTGGGCTATTGCGCCTGTTGGCCTGATGCTACGGCATAGGGAGAACGCCCACCACCCTGGATGAAACGGTCGATTGCACTATCCAGCACCGGCAGAGGAACAGATCCGGTCGCAAGAACCGCATCGTGGAACGCACGGATATCGAAAGCCTTCCCCAAGGCCTTCTGGGCACGTGCACGGTTCCGGCGAATATCAGTCTCTCCCAGATAATAGGAAAGCGCCTGAGCAGGCCACGCGATGTATCGATCGACTTCAGTGTCGATTTCATGTTCGGAAAGCGCCGTGTTCTCACGCAGATACGCCCGCGCCTGCTCCCGGCTCCAATGGAAATGATGCAACCCGGTATCGACGACCAGACGTGCCGCCCGCCATGCCTGATAGGAGAGATACCCGAAGCGGTCATATGCCGTTTCGTAGATCCCCATTTCGTTGCCGAGATATTCGCAATACAGCGCCCAGCCTTCCCCATAGGCCGAAATATAGTTGAACCGGCGATAGGGGGGCACTTCCGGCTGTTCTTCCGCCAGGGACAATTGCAGGGAATGCCCTGGTGAGGATTCATGTAGCGTCAGTGCTGGAAGAGCATAAAGTGGGCGTGATGGCAGATCATAGGTGTTCACCAGATAGACATGCGCGCCACCACGCCCGGCGGTATAGACCGGCGCCACATCCGCGGGAACAGGCTCGATCGTGAAACGCCCTCGTGGCAGACGTCCGATGAAATCGCCAACCTTCCCGTCAACCCGCTTGGCCAGCCATGCGGCATCTTTCAGCAATTCATCACCGGTCTTTGGATAGAACTGCGGGTCAGTCCGCAGAAATTTCAGGAAAGCCGGAAAATCGCCTTTGAAACGCGTTTCTGTTATGACGTCTAGCATCTGCCTGTGCAGGCCCGCGACTTCCTTCAGCCCGATCTGATGAATCTCGTCCGGGCTCATATCCAACGTAGTGTATTCCCGGATCTGCGAGCGGTAATATGCAGCCCCATCTGGCTGATCTTCTGCCGCCAGCGATACACGGGCATGAGGGAAATATTCGTCCTTCATGAACGCATATAGCGTCCTGTAAGCCGGAATGACGGTGTCACGAATGGCTGCCAGACCATCCTTTCGCAAGGCTTTCTGTGTCTTGGGTGGAATACCGTCCGGGAAATGCAGGAAAGGCGGAGCGAACGCGCTTTTTTCCGGCGTGACAGCGGCCATTTTCTCCAGATCGCGGAGCCTCTGCTCTACAATAAGCTTAGGCTGAACAAATCCGCGCGCCATACCACCTTTCATGGCGGCAATCTCATCAGCGAAATACCGACCTGTTTCTCGCAGGCGACTGATATAGTCGCGGTAGTCTTTTTCGGCCAGAAACGAGACGTCAGAAGGAGGCAGGTCACTCCAGAAACCAGAATCCGCATCAAACGGGATCTGCCAGACCTTCATTTTCTGATCTTCCAGCAGGACCATCAACTGCTGCTTGTAGACCGCGTAATTTACCTGATCCTGCGCGGAAAGCTGCTGCACAGGTATGGCGTTGAGTTTCTCCAGCGTTCTGGTCCATGTTTCAAGTCGAACCTGCTGCGTACCAGGATCTTCTTTAGGTAGATGCGCCGCCGGCTTACCATCCAGTAGACTGCCCTGAAGCTCCATCCGCCAGCCCCATTCCTGCTCATACAGATCATGGAAAGCTTTTTGTGCGGTATTATCCGTCGCAGCTCTCGCCTGCACCAAGCCAATACTGCCCAACAGGGCTACCGTCGCCATCAGAGCCAGACATCTGAAACCTGAAACAGGCGGTGCGCAACAAACCCGCATAGTGCAAAACCCTTTCCGTCCGGAATGATGATTTCATGACTAAAACAACTTTCCGGACAACAGATCAGATAACAAGAGGCCAGCTGGATATAAAAGCGATTAGCTCAACTGGGGACGACTTGCGGCCGCGGTTTCCACCATATCAATCACCTGCTTGCGACGCTCTCCTTCAAGCGGCAGACGCGGCGAGCGGACCCGCTCATTACCACGCCCCATCACCTGCTCGGCAAGTTTGATGGACTGCACAAGATCATGCGCGGCATCCAAATGCAGCAGCGGCATAAACCAGCGATAGATCCGCAGAGCTGTTTCGATATCGCCACGCGCAAGAGATTCAACCAATGCCACGGACTCCTGCGGGAACGCACTGGTTAACCCGGAAATCCAACCCTTGGCACCAAGCGTCAGCCCTTCGAACGCCACGTCGTCCAGTCCCGCCATCATCAGGAAGCGGTCACCGAAGCGGTTGGGCACATCGGTATAACGCCGCGTATCGGAAGAACTCTCTTTCAGACCGACGATGGTCTTGCAATCTTCCAGCTCCGCCAGAACGTCCAGTTCGACGTTTACACGATACGAGGTTGGATTGTTGTAGATAATGATTGGAAGGTCAGTAGCCTGCGAGATCGCACGAAAATGCGCAACAAGTTCATGCGGCTTGGGCACATACACCATGGCCGGCAAGACCATTAGTGCATCGGCGCCGCTTTTTGCCGCCTGTCTGGCGAATGCCACAGCACGTGGCGTCGTCATTTCGGACACACCGACAAAAAGCGGGGCACGCGTTCCCGCAACTTCCCGCGCAGCTTCCAGAATCTGCACCTTTTCTTCGGGTTCAAGCGAGTTGTTCTCGCCACATGTTCCCATCATGACCAAACCATGCACACCATCATTGATCAGTGCATCGATCACCTTCTGCGTGCCACTCAGGTCAACGGACAGGTCTTCGTTGAACTGAGTGGTAACTGCCGGGAAAACACCTTCCCAAGTCATTTCCAGAGCCATCCGGGGCCACCTTATCATTGGTTATATAAATTATATCGTATACGTAACACGCCTTCTAAAACCCGTAAAGCGACTCTTCTTCCCATCTCGAAAAAAGCAATCTCCTCTCAGATAGAATAACCTCACCGAACGAGTTACATTATTATATCGAACTCAGAACGGATCACTTGTCCCGACACAAAAAACCGTCTATCGTATACGCAATTATCTTCCGTCTTGAGGCTGGAAAAGTATCCGTGAGCAACTCAGACCTTCTGCCTGTCCCACCTGCTTTTATCAACGCAGCATCCTTCACGCAGCGTATCCACACGGCACAGAAGCACCTGGAAGCCGCGGGTCTAGACGCCCTTGCAGTCAATGCAGGAAACAGTCTGCGCTATTTCACCGGCATCCCCTGGGATGCAACAGAGAGGCTGGTTACGCTCGTCATTCCCCGCAAGGGAACACCCGTGATGGTCTGCCCGCATTTTGAAACCGGATCTTTAAAAGCCTGCCTTCGGACGGAAACGGAAATATCCACATGGCAGGAAGATGAAAATCCGGCTTTGTGCGCTTTTGCTCCTTACGCCGCGGGAGCCCGCATTGCACTGGACCCGGACTTCACCCTCGGCGCCGTCACCGCCATGCGCACGGCCCGGCCAGACCTCATTCTCGAGGATGACAACGGGTTGATTTCCGGCATGAGAGCCTGCAAATCCCCCGAGGAAATCGCCCTGATCATGCACGCCATGACCATAACGCTTCAGGTTCACAAAGATGCATACGCGTTTCTGAAGCCCGGCCTTCTGGCGAGCGACATCCGTCATTTCATCGATACCCGTCATCGGGAGCTTGGCGCGGATAACGGATCCTATTTCTGTGCCGTACAGTTTGGTTATGCCACGGCTTACCCTCACGGCATTCCAGACAATCAGGTTCTGACGGAAAACGACTTGGTTCTGATCGATACTGGCTGCCGCCTGGATGGATATCATTCCGATATCACACGCACTTTCGCTTTTGGCAAAGCTGCTCCCGAACATGAACGTATCTGGGCCATCGAAAAAGAAGCACAGTACGCAGCTTTCAATGCAGCCCAGATCGGAGCACCATGTCATGAGGTAGATGAAGCGGCCCGTGCTATCCTTGTCCGCCATGGTCTGGGCCCGGATTATACATTGCCCGGCCTCCCACACCGTACCGGTCACGGTGTCGGCCTCTCCATTCATGAAGCGCCTTATCTCGTCCGCGGCAACGCCACGCCCCTCAAGGCCGGACATTGCATGTCCAACGAACCTATGATCGTTGTTCCAGAACAGTTTGGCATTCGCCTTGAAGATCATTTTTATATGACTGAAGAAGGCCCACGCTGGTTCACTGAACCTGCACACAGTTTCACCGCCCCGTTCAACTGAATTCCCGACCTGAAAGAAGGACATCCCGTATGTCTTCTCTTCTCCTTGCAGACCGCCTGAGTGCTCTGCGCCAAGCACTGCCAAAGCTTGGCGTGGAGGGATTTTTTCTTCCCCGCAGCGATGAACATTTGGGCGAATATGTGCCTGCCTGCGCCGAGCGCCTGGCATGGCTGACTGGCTTCACCGGCAGCGCAGGACTGGCACTCGTTCTGCCAGACTCGGCGGCTGTGTTTTCCGACGGCCGATATCAGGTTCAGATGCGCCAGCAGGTTGACCAGTTGGTCTGGTCTATTGAGCACATGTATGAAACCGCACCACCTGTCTGGATGGCCGAGCATGCGAAGGGAAGAGCCATTGGCTATGACCCGCGCACCGTCAGCATTCAGGATATGGAGGCCTTCCGCAAGGCGGGGTGCCGGATGGTAGCCCTGAACCACAACCCGGTCGACGAACTGTGGAGAGATCGCCCGGCATCCCCCTCATCCCCAGTTCTAATACAACCACTTAAACTGACGGGATGGGAGAACCGGGCCAAGATCCGGGACATCGCAGACATTCTGCAGCAAAACGATCAGGACGCCGTTCTGCTGCCCGACCCGACCAGCATTGCCTGGCTGCTGAATATTCGCGGGCGGGATCTACCGTTTCTTCCGATTGCCCTCTGTTTCGCTATTCTGCATGTGGACGAAACGGTCGATCTGTTCATTGATCCTTCCCGCATCGGTAGTAGCGTCAGCACTCATCTGGGCGATGCGGTCCGCGTGCGGAAACTGGCGGAGATGCCACAGGTTCTAAAAGCCTTGCACGGCAGGACTGTCCGTCTGGACCCTGCCCGCTGTCCAGTCTGGTTCGCCCTCATACTCGAAAGCGTGGATGCGGCACTCGCCCCGGATACGGACCCCTGCCTGATGCCCCGGGCCTGCAAGACGCAGGCAGAGCTGGAAGGCATGCGGCGAGCCCATCTTCTGGATGGCATTGCTCTGTGTCGCTTCCTCTGCTGGCTTGAAACACAGGGTATCGGCAAGACCGAAATTGCTATCTCAGACCATCTCCTTGCTCTGCGTCGGGAGGCTGATAGCTGCATTGGACCCAGCTTCCACACCATCACGGGCACCGGACCAAACGCCGCTATCATGCACTATGCTCCTACGGAGGAGCACTGTGACACGGTGCAGGCCAACACCTTCCTGTTGATCGATAGTGGCGGCCAGTACAATGATGCAACGACCGATGTCACCCGTACCGTCTGGATGGGAACCGGTACACCTCCCGAAGCATGGAAAACGCATTACACCTGCGTGCTTAAGGGGCTGATCGCCCTGCATTCGGCTGTCTTCCCGGCACACACCCATGGATACAGGCTGGACCCACTGGCCCGACTGGCACTCTGGCAGGAAGGTCTGGATTTCGATCACGGAGCCGGACATGGTGTGGGAAGTTGCCTTTCCGTTCATGAATGGCCGCTCGGTTTTACCCGACGTCCGGTGCTGGACCCGATCTGCGAGCACATGGTTCTGACCAATGAGCCGGGATTTTACGCGCCCGGTTCCCATGGCATCCGCCTGGAAAATCAGATGGAAACCTGCCTGGCACATCGAACCGAAACAGGCGACATGCTCTGCTTCAAAACATTAACCCTAGCCCCAATAGATCAACGCAGCATCGCGCCTTCCCGCCTGACAGACGCGGAACGGGACTGGCTGAACGACTATCACGCCGAAGTTCTGGCGCGGATAGGCCCACATCTGGCCGCAGAAGAATACACCTGGCTGGAACACGCATGTCGGAAACTGTGACACCTGCGCTTCCTCCACCCCGTTCCGTGCTCGTACTGGGCGGAGGGATAGTGGCACGATGCTGCGCCCTGCGTCTTCAGGAACAGGGATACGCCGTCACACTTGTGGCCAAACCGGACCTTGCACCTCCCTCATGGGGCAATGCCGGCCACATCGCCACGGAACAGACGCAGGTTCTGGCGCGTCTCTCCACCGCGTCCCGCGTATTGACGGACCTTTTCCCCCGAGGCCCTGTAGCACTGGACTGGCGCAATATCCCGGCATGGCTGCCGTGGTCTTTCCGCTTCCTGCACGCCTGTCGCCCCACCATCGTCCGTCAGGGAGATTCTGCCCTGAAGAACCTCATGGCAGATGCACTACCCGCATGGAAACGACTGACTGAAACCCTGGACAGGCCGGACCTGATTGATCTGCGCGGCATTATCAAGCTCTGGGAAGGTGCTACCGCCGAGCGGAGCGCCACTGCGTCCCTGCAAACAGACAACAGCTTCATCACAGCCACGCGCGTCGAAACCAGACTGATAGACATTTTCAACCAGACACTGGCTTCTCCGGTAAGGGCCGGAGTCCATTTCGCAGGTACGGCGCACATCACAAGCCCCCGCGAGATTCTCGACACGCTTCTCGCACGGTTTACGCTATCTGGCGGTGTGCACGTGCCAGCCATGGCTCTGAGCATCAACCATGCGACGAGGAACGTCCACGTCAAAACCACGGACGGTGATCTCGTCGCGGACCGGGTCATCGTGGCCTGTGGCATCCGCTCAGGTTCCTTGCTCCCGCGGGTCACTGTTCCCCTCATGGCTGAACGTGGATATCACGTGGAATGGGATCATGGTGGCCGCTGGACGCTCCCAAACGTGGTGTTTGAAGATCGGGCCGTTGTTGTCACCCGCTTCGGATCGCGATTGCGTGCAACGTCCTTTGTCGAATTCACACGGGATGCTTCCAGACCGGACCCATGCAAATGGCACCGGCTGGAAGCACATGTCAGGGAGCTTGGCCTCCCCGTCAAATCTGCTTTCAGCCGCTGGCATGGCTCACGGCCCACATTGCCAGATTACCTGCCTGCCCTTGGCACTCTCCGCCATGCCCCGCGCATCATCGCAGCCTATGGACACAACCATCTGGGTCTCACCCTTGCCCCCGTTACGGCAGAGTTAATAACCACGCACCTCCTGCATGGCACGCCTCTGCCAACACCGTTCAATCCCGACAGGTTCAGCCTGTCATCCTGATTTCACGAAAAGACAAGGATTTTTCATGCCCCTGACAGGCGCCCTTCTGATTGGTCAGAAAGCAGTTCTCCATCCTCAGACATTTAATGCAGTCAATGCAACCACCGGGGAACCCCTGGAAACTGCCTTTTCCTGCGCCACATCGGAGGACGTTAACAACGCCTGCCAACTGGCAGACGAAGCATTTGATACGTTCCGCACCCTCTTGCCCGATTCCCGTGCACGGTTTCTGGATGACATCGCAGATGCCATCGAAGCCATTGGCCAACCCCTTCTGGACCGTGCCCACGCCGAAACCGGCCTACCGCTTGCCCGTCTAACCGGTGAACGAGGCCGCACCATGGGGCAGCTCCGCATGTTCGCGCAGGAACTGCGCGCCGGACGGTGCTTTGATATCCGCATTGACCCTGCCCTACCGGATCGCACCCCAATGCCACGGCCCGACCTGCGTCAGATCCGTATCGGAATTGGCCCGGTTGCCGTTTTCGGGGCCAGTAATTTTCCCTTGGCGTTCTCCGTAGCGGGTGGCGATACAGCCTCTGCCTTCGCTGCGGGATGTCCTGTGGTGGTCAAGGCACACCCGGCGCATCCCGGCACCAGCGAACTGGTAGGTCGGGCCATTCAGACAGCAGTGAAAAAGAATGGTCTGCCGGATGGAACATTTTCCCTCCTTGGCGGCCCGGATCATGAACTGGGGGCCGCACTTGTCCGTCATCCGGCTATCATGGCCGTGGGTTATACAGGTTCTCGCGCGGGCGGGCTGGCTCTCAGCCATGTTGCCGCCGCCCGTCCCGTTCCCGTACCGGTTTATGCCGAAATGAGCAGTATCAACCCGGTCTATCTACTGCCAGATGCCCTGGAAAATACGGCCGAAAAACTCGGTTCCGCCTTTGTCGGCTCCCTGACCATGGGTGCTGGCCAGTTCTGCACCAATCCGGGACTGATCCTGGCATTGGCTGCCCCGGCTCTGGACCGTTTTCAGAATAGTACGCAGAAGGCGCTTGAATCCGCCCCCGCCCCTACCATGCTGACAAGCGGCATTCACGCAGCCTACGACGCAGGTGTGGCAGCCCTGGCCGAACGTTCAGGCGTAGCACTGCTTGGACGTGGACCGCATGGAGATGCATCCGGCTGTCAGGCCGCTGTCTTTACCACAGATGCCGAAAGCTTCATGAAAGATCCGTTCATGCAGCATGAGATTTTCGGTTCCTGCTCCCTGATCGTGTCCTGTCCAGACCTCAAAACCCTGCAAGCCCTGACCAGAAGCCTTGAAGGGCAGCTCACCGCCACCCTGCATCTGGAAAATGGTGACATTGCCATGGCCCGGACACTTATTCCTCTGCTGGAGCGCAAAGTCGGGCGTATCCTGGCTAATGCATGGCCTACAGGCGTGGAAGTCTGCGCCGCCATGGTGCATGGCGGTCCCTTCCCGGCCACGACAGACCCGCGTAGCACGTCTGTCGGCACCGCAGCCATGGAGCGCTTCCTCCGCCCGGTCTGCTATCAGGATTTGCCAGACGACCTTCTTCCCACAGGCCTTCGCAGAAACGTCTCCCCATAACACCCAGAACAGACGTCAGCCCAAGCAGTCCAGATAACAGGAGCGTTTCATGCCCCACGCGGAATCAGGTCACTTCAGACAGCGTCTCGGCCTGTTCGACCTGACCATGATCGGCTTCGGGTCCATCTTCGGCTCTGGCTGGCTATTCGCGGCAGCCCATGTCGCCGACATGGCCGGCCCTGCCAGCATCCTATCCTGGCTGATTGGCGGCGTGGCAGTCTTACTGATTGGACTGGTTTACTGTGAACTTGGCGCCGCCTTGCCTTTGGCGGGCAGCGTCGTCCGCTATCCAGAGCAGGCCCATGGTTCGACAGCCGCATTCCTGACCGGAGCAATGACCACCATCGCCTTTTCCAGCCTGATTTCCATCGAGATCGTCGCGGCTAGACAATACGCCGATGCATGGACAGGCGGACTAACCCGCAATGCGAGTGGCGATCCCACGCTGGCAGGATGGTTAGTCCAGTTCGCGGTCATGGTAGCGCTCTATGCGATCAACCGACGCGGTATCAGCAGCTTCGCCTTGGTCAACAACATCGTCACCATTTTCAAGTTTCTGGTCCCCACGCTGGTCATCGTGCTGTTGCTGGCTCATCTGCGCATGAGCAATTTCAGCATGCACGGTTTTGCGCCACACGGCTTTCAAGGTGTGGAAACAGCCATTTCCGCCGGCGGGGTCATTTTTGCCTATCTGGGACTGACGCCCATCCTGTCTGTCGCGGGCGAGGTCCGCAAACCTCAGAGAACTATTCCCATTGCGCTCATAGCCTCCGTCACCCTGTCCATGCTGGTCTATCTTCTGTTGCAGACTGCTTTTATCGGTGCACTACCCAGCAGCCTGCTTACTACAGGCTGGAACGGCATCTCAACGCGCATGGCTCTGCCCTTTCATGATATCGCCGTACAGCTCGGGCTAAGTTTTCTGGCCATTCTGGTGGTAACAGACGCCATTCTTTCTCCCACTGGGACCGGCAATATCTATATGTCCTCCACGGCCCGCGTGATTTACGCCTGGTCCAGAAGCGGCACATTCTTTCCCGTTTTCCAGAAAGTCGACACAAACCGCGGCGTGCCGGACAAAGCCCTGATGCTGACCTTCGGACTGGCACTTTTTTGGACATTGCCATTTCCCTCATGGCAGGCCCTGATCGGAGTTGTCTCCTCTGCTCTGATGCTCAGCTACGCCATGGCCCCTCCTTCTGCAGCAGCGTTGCGTCATTCCCAGCCAGAACTGCTCCGTCCTTTCCGAACACCATGCTTTGAAATTCTTTCCCCACTGGCTTTCGCCATTGCATCGTTGATTGTGCTCTGGACGGGCTGGCATACCCTAAGCTGGCTGATGCCAGCATTGCTCGTCCTGACTGCCATTTTCATGGCTGCAACTTGGCGGGTTCTTCCACCCGATGACTGGAAACAGAATATCCGGTGCAGCCTCTGGATGCCGGTCTATTTTCTGGGACTGCTCATCCTGTCCTGGCTCGGCCCTTTCGAAGGCATGGCACAATTGAGCCACGTAAGCGATGATATCGTCACGATCATATTCGCACTACTCATCCATCACTGGGCTGCCGTCTGTGGCCTCAGGACAGTTCCGGCAGCCATGCCCCTGCCAGTTCGCGGATAACGCTCAGGGCCTAACCGACAGCACACGTACGTCAAAGAATGGTCCGCTTGTCCGGCTACTGCCGGGCTCAATCCGCAAAGTGAAGGTCTTCCTGCCACGTATCCAAGTTTCCGGGATCATGGCTTCCATATCCACAAATTGTGCAGGCCTGTTAGCAGGCCATTTCAGATTGGGAAGCGCCTTGCCGTTCACCAAGAGCCGCGCTCCACGCGTGCGGGCGATGTCCGCACTCCATACGGTCACTTTTAAAACCAGCGGTCCGGGCTTGATCTGCATTCTACATTCGATGAACCCACCAGAGCGCAGATCCCGCCCGTTCCGTCCTCGATAGACCAGGGGCCAGGAGTTATCCGCACGCAAGGCGTGATCATGCTCCTGTTGCATTTCCCCCAGATGAATCACATCGATTGTCCGCGCCGCAATATCCTTCTGATGCTGCTGCTCCCTGCGATAGGAATCTTCTTCCTGCGCCCACTCGCTCTCTGAAAAACAACGCAGATACAGGGCACTCCGGCGCATGTACTGGGCGTAAAACGGCCTGAACTCAAGCTGTGACGGCCGGCCGGCCCGTGTCGTGCGAAAAACGGATGCCTGACCTGCCGCCGGAACGAGATCCTGCGTCAGATCGTCAGTAACAACAGCGGGGTCCACTGCATCATACACACCGCCCGCCGGGGCAAGATCTGCCGCCATTACCATTGGCCCGCGCAGAACCGTCACAAGTTTCGAATCATCCACCGGGCTTTCCGTCCGCACCGTCATGGGAAGATCCAGCACGACATGATCTCCCGCAGACCACTTCCGGTCCAGAACGATATATCCGTCAGAAGGGGTAGCCGGCACGTCCCGACCATTTACAGCCACTTGGATTGGCTCCCTGACCCAGCCGGGCACACGCAGCGCCAGCCTGAAAGCCACGGGGGAATTCAGATCTTCCAGCAGAAGACTGACCCGCCCGTCATGCGGGTATCCGGTCTCCATCTTCCATGAAACATCCTTGCGGTCCCAGACCATCCGCGACGGGATATACAGATTGACGAAGAGCGTTTCTTCCCGCTGCCACCAGATGGAGTCTCCATGCTTGGCATGGCTTTCCATCCCCGTGCCGACACAGCACCAGAAGCTCTCTGTTGGGGTAGACCATTCCCGCACACCAGCTGTGATGGTGGGCGTCATGTACGTGAACATACCGGTCTGCGGATCATGGGCCGCCAAAATATGGTTCAGATGCGCCCTTTCGTAATAATCGAACAGAGCGGCCTGCGGGTTCGATGCATAACACTGCCGGGTAAGCTTGAGCATGTTGTAGGTATTACAATGCTCGCAGGTTTGTTCGGTAATATGCTGTGAAATCGTGTCGGGTTCAGAGAAATACTCCCGATCTGCATTTCCACCAATTACATAACTATGATGCCGAGTGACTGCTTTCCAGAAGAACTGCGGACCAGTCATCCAGTGCCTGTTTTGGCTGACTTCGGCAATGCGAGCCAAACCAACGAGCTTAGGAATTTGAGTGTTGGCATGGCGGTTCGCCAAGTCATCACGCTCTTCCATCAGAGGATCCAGAACAGGCCTGTCATAAATCCGATATGCCAGACGCAGCCATTCTTCATCCCCCGTTCGAGCTGCTAGCTCCGCAAAGCTTTCGTTCAAACCACCATATTCACAGGTCAGCACCTTTTGCATCTGAGCATCAGTCAGTTTGCCGAAAAAGGCTTTCAGAAATTGTCCCAACCCGACGGCAACATTCAAAGCCTGATCGCAGTGGCAATAGATGTGCGCATCAAGCAAGCCTGCAAAGGTTTTATGGATATTGTAAAGTGGTGACCATGCTCCGTTCAGATCGAACCCAGACGAGCGGATGTCACCTGCCTCAATCTCGGCAAATATTCTTTTGCCATCAACCAATGCGCCATTTTTTTCTTTGCGTGTAAAGCCAGCGACATAACCATCGCCCCACTGCTTCTGAACGACAACCAGTTCCTGTACGATATATGCTACGCGCTCCCGACACGCAGCGTCATCCGTCTGGGCATACATCAGGGCCAGGGCAGACAGGTAATGACCCAGTGTATGTCCGGCAATCGTATCGCTTTCCCACCCACCATACAGAGCGCCCTTCGGTGGAAGTCCAGCCTGCTTGCGGAAATTATGCAGAAGACGGTCCGCCTCCAGACTGAGAAGATAGATCCTGTTACGTTCAACAGCTTCCAGCCATGGAGAAGGTAATAAGCGTACATTCGAAAGCGGTATTGGCGTAACATCTGCTCCGGAGCTACTCTCCTGCCCCGCAGCGAGAGCATTCTGCAATCCGCTTGGCAACAGGGTATTTACACTTCCCATAGCGGCACCAGTCAGCAGAAAACGCCGTTTCATTTTAGCAATCATGACTTTCTCCCTACCTTTTGCCGAATGAGATGATCCCACTTACCATATTACGTATACGATATTCGATTAAGAATATAGCTGATAGGCTATTCTGCCATACTGTTTTCTTTTCAGAACGTATGTTTCTCTATAATCGTATACGAAATAATGAATCTGGTGCTGTCATGGATCCAAATACGCCCTCTCCTCAAGAACGACGTTCCTCCTTTGCCACCGTTTTGGTTGCAGAAGCAGCGGAACGGGCCGGTTTTTATGGTGTGAATGCTATTCTGCTTCTGTTCATGGTACAGCAACTTGGAATAACCGATCTCAGAGCAGACCTCATAGTGGGCGCTTTCGCCGCAATGACCTATGCAACCCCACTTCTGGGTGGATGGATTGGTGACCGCTTATATGGACCGCGCTGGACAGCCGTGCTTGGCACAATCCTGTTAAGTACCGGTTACGCACTCCTTGCGTGTACTATGATGTCACGGCCATTTTTCGAACCTGCTCTGGCTTTAGTCGCGACCGGAAATGGGCTTTTCAAACCCAATGCTGCCCAACTTGTCCGCCGCCTTTACGAAAAATATCCGCTGAAGCGTGATTCAGCTTTTACACTTTATTATATGGCAGCCAATGTGGGGTCCGCCCTGTCTATGTTGCTTATTCCATGGGTGAGAAGTACGTTTAATCCACTGACAGCCTTTTTTCTCTGCGTAGCTGGCCCAGCAAGCGCCTCGTTCATCCTCCTGACACAAACCCACACACTGCGCGATATAGGTTTACTCGCCAGGCACCCTCACTCCCGACAGCGTGCAGCTGTGCTCGGAATAGGATCCGTTCTCCTCTGTATACTATCGGTGACATTCATCTTATACAGTACATCACTCGCACGGTTAACAGTATTTACCTGCTTTGCAATGGTCTGTATCCTCTGGTCCAAGCTTTACCATCGCGCACTCGCGCCCGAAAAAGCAAACTTGATTGCCTTGGGGATTTTGTTTCTTCAAAGTATTTCCTTTTACTGTTTTTATCAGCAGATGCAGACGTCCCTCACTTTGTTTGCCTTAACTAATCTGGATGGGACCTTTCGTCTTCTGGGACATCGGATTGTTACCTTCTCTGCTGCCCAGTTTCAGGCACTTGATCCACTTTTTATTATTCTCCTCAGTTCGCCAATGGCCAGAATTTATGATTTTTTGAACCGCCGTGGCCGCGATTTCTCGTTGCCTACCAAATTCGCTATCGGGTTCGGATTTGTCGTAGTAGCCTTTTTTGTATGGTGGATCGGCATACATGTCGCCGCAGGAAAACTAACGAGTGCATGGTTTGTGATGGGCGGATATCTCGCGCTTGCCACGGCAGAAATTCTGATCGGCGGCCTAGGACTTGCCGCCGTCGCAAAATACATTCCTCCCAATCTGAGCGGCATAATGGTCGGCGCATATTACTTGACTGTTGGCGTGGGTATGTATCTGGGAAGCGAAATCGCCAGTATAGCCAGTGGCACAAATTTTCCTCGCGCCATCCAAAGTCAGCATTACGAAAACCTGTTCGGCATTCTGTGCCTTTGCGCTCTTTCTTTAACTCTCATTACTTCTTTTCTTGCCAGCCACCTCGACAGAATGCAAAAGCACCTGCCTTAAAGAAATCGTTCCCAAACAAAAATATTAAGTATACGATAAACGGTAATATCTACCCCAAACACCGATAGCACGCGTCATCGTGACCGCCACCGATAACCACTTGGTCTGACAAACATGCGCCGTAACGAACCAAAATTTTCCTTATTATACGCCTTACAGCTCTTACTACGGGCCGCGTCAATGATACTTATATTCGTAGCATCTGCTCAGAGCGCCAGCGCAGACGGCATGCCACATATCATCGGAAAAGATGGGCACTTTCATTTGGAGATAGATGGAAAGCCTTTTTTCGTTCTTGCTGCACAAATGCATAATTCCAGCGCATTTTCCTCAAGCCTTCCAGCATTCTGGAACACAGCGGATCGTTTACATATCAATACGGTGCAGGCACCTGTTTATTGGGAAACTTTTGAACCGTCTCCCGGCCGTTACGATTTCTCCATGGTCAATCAATTGATCGACGGCGCACGCACTCATCATGTGCGGCTGATATTATTGTGGTTTGGCACATGGAAGAATGGCGCCGGACATTACGTTCCGCTCTGGATAAAAAGAAATCCGCAGATTTATCCGCGCCTCGAAAACGCGGATCACCTTCCTCTGGACGGAATGTCGCCTTTCGGAGAGCAAACGCTTGCCTGCGATAAAGCTGCCTTCAAGGCTTTAATGACTCACCTCCGAGAACGTGACGCCGACAGACATACCGTCATCATGGTGCAGGTTGAAAATGAGCCAGGCCTTCTTGGCACGGTCCGCGATCATACCACTACTGCCGACCGCGCATTCGACGCTCCTGTTCCCGCTGATGTCCTAAGCGTCACAAAACAGTTACGCCACGGAAACTGGAGCGCAATTTTTGGCTCACAGGCGCCGGAAATCTTCAGCGCCTGGGCTGTGTCCCGCTATATTAATCAGGTCGCCGAAGCAGGTCGTGCAGTCTATCCGCTTCCACTTTATGTCAACGCCTGGCTGCATTATCGGGGACTGAAAGATGCTGGCACCGACTTCCCAAGCGGTGGCGCAACATATGACATGCTGAACATCTGGAAAAGCCAGAGCCCTGCTATCAGCATTATCGGGACAGACAGCTATACCAACAATCTCGAGCAGTTCCATGGGGGCGTATTGCCCTATCAGCGAAAGGACAACGCACCATGGCTGTCTGAAAGTGGCATTACGGTTCCCAACGCCCGCTGGACCTACGACCTCATAGCGCGCGGTGGTATCGGTGCCTCCGTATTTGGTGTGGACGATCCCGATCATGACGAAGCAATTGCAACTCATGGCCTTGATAATATCCTACTCACGCCCCTAGTACCGACACTCGTGATGGCGGCCAGCAGCGGCAATGTAGCAGCATTACTCGAAGAACGAGGACGTCCCTCCCCGACCCATATATTCGGTAACTGGATGGTCCGCGCCGCGTTTGGCGCCTCATGGGGGCTGCCTGATCCAACGGAATCACCATTCGATAGTCAAGAAACAGGTCGCGCTCTTGTCGTTCGCCTTGATGACACGCATTTCCTCGTCGCAGGAACTAATGCACGCATTAACTTCCTTTCCCAAAACCATGATGGCGGCATTCATGAAGTCGTACGTGTCGAGGAAGGCACATATGACGCACACGACAAATGGCATGCCGAGCGTATCTGGAACGGCGACGAGACCGATTATGGAATGAGTTTGCCCGCAAAAAACGGCACAGCATTGCAAGTCGAAGTTCTAGACATTCCTTCCAACAGCCAGCGTCATACAATGAGTCCGTAGAACACGTAAGCCAGAACCGGATTGTTAT
>NZ_AGQV01000009.1 GCF_000234355.1 Gluconobacter morbifer G707
GCCGCTTCAGCGCGTCCACGCCCTGACGGGCCAGCACCAGGAGCTCAGGGGCAAGCGCCTGCATCCGGCGCAACATGGTCTTCTCGGAAGGCATCTTCCATCCATGCTCAGCCGCTACACGCTTCGTGCGCCGATAACAGTCCGTGAAGTTGGGCTGCTCGACACGCAGGTAATCGGTCTTGAGCATTTCCCATGCTTCAGGCGCACACTCCGCCGCGTTGCCACCAGCGCCATAATGCGGAGCCAGCGCCGGAAGCCAGTCACACCGGTTCAGGCCACGGAGATCCCGATACCAGTTATTGATCGTGGTCTGCCCGACGCCCGTTTCGTTCGCCACCATCATCACGGCCGTGGTCTTGCGTGTGCCGCTCGCCACAAGCGTCTCGACAGCGTTGATTACCTCCAGAGCACGCTCTGCCTTGCGACGCAGCGCCTCTGGCATGCCGTCATAACGCCGCCACAGATCTTCACGCTCACGCTTGTCCGTGAATGCTTCCGTCCTGGCGGGCGCTTCCGTGACCGCCAGCTTGACCCGTGCCGAAAGAGGCAGGGCATAGGGCGTGAACTCAAACCCTCCGCCACGTCCCTGACGGCGACGCCATGTCTGACCTTCACGCTCAGGCGCAAGCCAGTTCTCGCTTTCCGCGCGGATCTGGATGCCGCGTGCCGTGCCAGGCATTCCCGGCAGGTGCATCTCGGCAAGCTGTGACGCCGAATACCAGGAGTGACCATTCATCGCAGACCTCCCCGGGCAACCGCGCGGATTTCTCTTTCTTTGCGGGCAATTTCGCGTTTATGTTCCTGAACCGCCGCAAGTTCGATCATCGGTAGGTGACGGCGGTCGATGACACTGAACCCGTGATCGGCCGCCATAAACTCCAGCAATCTCCGGTCCCCCGTGGCATGCACCAGCGCATCGAACCGCGTCACTGAAATCTCATGCGTGTCCCGCGCTACTGACGCATAGGCATTGAGAATATTCAGGCTGATTTTCCGCCCCATATGCTCGCTCATGCGTGCGGCGATCTCCGCCCGCGAATACCCGCATCCGTCCAGGCAAACCGAAATCGCCCGCGACAGACGGCCGCCATAGGAGTTGGCCTTGATCAACTGCGGATCGAATGCCGCAACCGTCTCAGGCGGAGCCCACGCCAGCAGGTCAAACTGCTCGCCAGACCTGATCATGCCGCAGTCCTCCGAACGACTGCATCGTACTGGAACAGGCCCAGCAGATCGTCCTGCGAAACATCAAGTTCGTACAGAAGGTCCATGATGATGGGGAAAGATGCCGTCATCGTCCCATCCTCAA
>NZ_AGQV01000008.1 GCF_000234355.1 Gluconobacter morbifer G707
CACGGCCAGCGAAGCACCATTCAGAGACTGGGCAAGCCCTTCCGCCAAGCCTGTCACGGGGATCTGGCTGCCATCACTGAAGGTAAAGACCAGCTGCCCGGTTTCAGCATTGAACCCGATGGCCGTCACTTTGGGCGCGGCGTCCTGTGCGCCCCCCGATGCAACGGTCACAGCCGCCGGCGCGCTGGATGAGGTTGCGTCAACAGTCATGATGTCGCTCCCGGCCGCGTAATCGGCGCAGCCACAATGATTGAAAATGTCTCGGTGAACTGGATCACACCATCTGGCCGCACGAACTGCAGGTCACAGAACAGCCGGCCGACCGGCCAGTCAGCGGTTCCAGTTTCACTCCAGAGATTGACGATGCCTGGACGGCCAGCTGGAAGCCGACTGTTCAGCGTTGCCACCTGGTTGCCCAGAGCATCGCGCACCTGGGACGACACGACGTAATTCGCCAGATCCACGAGTGCGCCATTACGGCTGCGAATGGTGGCGTGAAAAATGAAAGTCTGGCCGGTCTTGACGATCAACGCGCTCACGGAAGCCACCGATACAGCACGATGCCGGCGGCACCATTGCCGCCGGAATACGTGTTGCCGGAAAGGGTCCAGTCATAGGCGCCGCCGCCGCCAGCACCGGGCGCCTGGCCATCCACAATACTCGCACCGGCATCACCACCCTGTCCGGCACGACCACCCCCACCCCAGGGGCCACTTCCTCCGTTTCCGAAACCCCGCAGGTTCTCACCGGCCTGGCCGTCGGATCCGGAGGCACCCGTGTTGTTCATGATGGTGCCACCGCTGACCTCGCCACCGGAACCGCCGGCGGAGAAGCCTGCGGACTGGAAGGCCCCGGCCTGACCACCGCCAGCCGTAACCATGGCATCACCAGAGACGGGACCGAAGGAGGAGGCCCCGCCATTGCCGTCAGCTGAAGCATTCAGCCCCTGTGCGCCGACAACGGCCTGATAGGACGCCCCGCCCGTGACGGGATAGACACCCCATCCAAAACCGCCGGAGCCGCCACCTGAGCCGCACATCGATCCGCTAAGCGCCGTTGCGCCACAGGCTGCACCACGACCGCCGCCGCCAACGGCAATCACCTCAACCCGCGTGGCCCATTCAGGAGCCTGCAGAGTGTACGTTCCGGCAACACCGATCGAGGTGAACGTCGTGATCTGACTGGTCGCCGCGAAATAGGCCGGCAGCAGCGTCGCCAGCTGGTTCCACACCGCTTTGTCAGGCGTGCCACCGAGCGCCTTGATGAGATTGACGATCTCCGCCGTCAGGGAATTGTAATGATAGGCCGGGATCGCCGTTGGCAGGACGAGCGGATCCGCGCTGCCGTTGGTGGCGTATTGAGGTGTTCCGGTTGCGGGTGCCGTATCCGCGCCCGAGAGAGGAACGGAATTTGCCGCGATAATCAGATCCATGTCAGCCGATCCTGAACCAGGCGTTCGAAGACGCGAGATATTTGTAGGTCACCCCGACACCCGCCTTGAGGCTGGTTACCGGATTGATGATGTTCTGGGACGCAGACAGGGTCAGAGCCGTGACATCAGCCTGGGACGCAATCGTATTGACGGTCCCGTCCGTCGGGTTTCCGGAGAGCGTGACCGTATATTTCGCCAGCGCGGTGGTGCCGGATGCGACCTGCAAGAGCAGGAACAGATCGTAATTCGGAACCTGATATGTCCCGCCATCCGTGATGGTGGGTGCCAGATAATTGGTGTTCGGCGTGAACAGGATTGCATCCGTGTCCGTATTGATCACTGGCGCGCCGTTGCTGCTGATGGCCTGGACAGGTGCGGACAGAGAGATCTGATGCGGCTCACCCGTCGCGATCTGCGCTGCGTTGATGATGGGCGCACTCTTGCCGCCCTGATTGCAATGATCCGCCACGATGGAATCAATCATCACGATCGATCCCACACCCGTGTTCGTCAGGGAAATGGCGGACAGACCCTGCTGGTACGCCTTCAGATGCCCGATCTGCCCGACAATGTTCTGCCCCTCGATCAGGATGGCGACTGATGTGGCGAGCGTCGTGCTGTCAATGGCTTCACCCGTGCAGTAGGCCCGCCCGATCTGGAACGTGACGCCGTTACCGGTCACGTGGACACCATACAGGCAGCAGTCCGTGACGATATCGCCCGTCAGGTCATTCGTGACGCCGTTGCTGCTGGAGGACAGAAGCAGACCGGCCTGATAGCCGAAGAAGAAACACCCGCCCGAAAAATCCGGTCCGTCACATCTCTGCAGCTCGACAGCGGAGGCATTGGCCTGCATCCAGCTGAGGACACTGGCGGCCGAGGTCCAGTAGGTCCAGAAATGAACCCCGCTGAACCGGCAGATGTCATAAGCCGCATCGACAACAATCCCACGGTGAAGCGGCTGGCCAGTAACGTTGCGGAAACGCAGCCGGCCAGAGCCCGTGCAGTTGATCCCGTCATAGACGTTGCACAGGAAGATATTGTCGAACGTCACTTCTCCCAGCGTGTTCGTGACGTTGAATACGAACGGATACACCGTCGGAGCCCAGTTCGTCGTCCCGCTGCCAGGCTGGGTCTGATAGACGGCGAAATCCCGGAAAATAGCTCCACGCGCGGTCACACTGCTGACCGAGAACGGATTGAACGTGGTGCCGCTGATGATGAACCACGTCCCGGTGGAGGGCGACGGAGAACACTGGAACCCGCGCCCCCTGATCGTGACGGCCGTGGTGATCGAGACCGCAGAAGCCAGCGTGTACTGCCTGGCCGCCAGAGCGATCGGCAGCCCGGACGTCGCCGCGAAGGTTACGGCCCGCTGGAGGGCCGGTGCCCAGTCTGTGCCATCGGCAGATTTGTAGAACCACTCGATCTGGAGTTCGGCCGCCAGGGACGACAGAATGGAAATGGTCGCCGGAGACCAGCTGGGCATGGCCCTGATCTCGGCACTCTCAAAAGCCAGAGCTGCCGTGCCCGACAGCATCCACTGCCACGTACCATCGGACTGGCGCACGAAGCCGGTGGTCGCGTCCGAGGCAAACCCCAGACCAACCTGGGTGGCAGCACCGTCATTGGCCTGAGATCCGGCCAGCTGCAGCGCGGATACCAGCCCAGACCGCGTCAAGGAACTGCCGTAATCAACCGGCAACGTCTTAAAAGCGTCCGTCATGCGTCACCCTGCGATAGGCTGTTGATGCCGAGCAGGAACGACCCCAGAGGGGCCGCAACGGCATCATCCGTCACCAGCTTTGATGTGTCGAAAAGCACGTAAGTATGGGCAGGACATTCGTCCTCGATTTTCCCACGCAAGACGCTGAATTGTACCGCGTCGTCCGTGCAGCTAAGGACATGGACCGTCCAGACATACTGCCACGACACGCCATAAAGAGGCTGTCCGAAACAGGTTTGCCCGAAGCGTGCCGGCGTGAATGTCGTGATGGAAATCGTCCAGCCGATCTTTTCGGCCAGATCCATGAAGTCCTGTTTCGAGGCCGCCCCATTGGTGGTCCAAAAAAGGAAATCGATCATGCGCCGCTGCTGATCCGACAGCGCGCTGATGAGGCCCACATAATCCGGAAGATCCAGAACCTCTTCGTAATCGTCCTGCAGCAGAACAGCCGTCAGGGGCGAAATCTCGCGAGAAAGATAACCGATATCCGTTTCCAGAAGAGCGCGCGCCTGTGCCCGTGCGAGAAGCAGTTTCGAGAGATTACCGTCCGATCTCCGAGACCAGGCAGATCCCTGCGGCAGATTGCTGGTCCATTCCTGCAGGATGTCTTCCGCAGTTCTCACGATGGAGAACCCCAGTCCAGAACGCCCATGACAACAAACTGATCGACATCGGGAACAAGGTCACCCGTAGGCGAAACCAGATCGTTCTTTGAACCGCCGGCCGAGATGATCGCACTTTCGATCTGCTCTCGGTAAATGGTGTTTCCGATACCCGAGCCCGCATAGAGAGTCTGCAGAGCACTCGTAACGGCCTGACGGCGTGCGAGCGTATCCGGGTTCAGGCGGACCGCGACATCCTGCGTCAGTTTCCGTGCCGCCTGACAGTAAACAGTAGCCGTAACCGGTCCTGCGTCCGCAATGTAATCCGAAACCGTCTGAACCTGTGCATCAGTGGCCAGTACGCCGCCAGGATAGGCGATGAAAACGCCGACCGTGCCATTCCCTTGCCAACGCGGCTCGATCCGCACGATCGCCGTATTTCCGGTCGCTTCTGCAACCCATTCTTCATAATCGGAAACCGTTCCCGAACCGGGAGGGTTGCGAATGGATTTCAGGATCCGCGCGCGCCAACTTTCCACGCCTTCAATTTCTGCTCCGCCAGCCAGACCGTCCTGATCAACCACCAGCGTACTGATACCGGCCAGAGGAGAAACCAGTGCGACAGCCGTGTTGGGGGACAGGTTTCCAGTCTCCCCGGTAGAGGTACACGTCACGAATACAGAGACACTGGCACCAGCGACGATCTCGATCGCACTATTGACGGACCAGGTGACGGAGCCGTCAGCCGTCAACAGTGTGCCAGCAGGGACAGAGACATCCTGTGTCGCCGTCACAACCACGTAACCCACCGCAGCTGTAGCTCCCAGACGCGGCCGCTTCCAGATCTGACCGTGATCCGGCAGCTTTCCTTGAGCAGTCGCCGTCGTGACCATCAGCTCTAGGAGCTGGTCGCGTGTGTAGAGATAGATTTCGTAATCCGTCAGAGCCGACAGGATCGCCAGCGCGCTTTCCAGTGTAGCCGGCGCGGTCGCGTCCAGGGTGACGGTGGTCCCGTCACTGGCAGTGAACTGCTGTGCCGCCAGCGCCGTCGCAAATCGCTGCGCCAGTGTGGCCGGTGTCGGAATGGACGCGCTCACAGCGTCTGAACCTGCGCTGCAACCGAGATCCCGAGCGCACTGACCGTCCCGATCAGGCAGTCCCGCAGGCTGGCGCTCCAGCGCGCATCCGTGTCGATCTCGATGTCGTGGTAATCCTCAATCGCCGCCACGGCCTCCGCCAGTGCTGCCGCCACGCCCGAACGCGTATCCTCATTGCGCTTGCCGCGCTCATACAGCCAGAGACGCGAACCAAGACGCTGCCCCTGCGGCAGAAGAACATCACCGACCCACCCACGACGGGAAAACACTCCCGGCGTTTCCCAGGCCAGCGCCGTCAGCATGTCCGGCGTGACATCGTCAGGATCCGCACGACGGTCCGATCCCAGCGCAATCAGCAGGCAAGACGCAGGCGTGCGATCAATCGCAATACGCCCGCGTCCGTTGCCAGACGGCGCGATGACAAGATCACAGTCGCCCGTAAGCGGATTGATCCCCATCTGCATCGTGCAAAATTGCGTCGTCGTTGGCATGCGGGCAGGATGCCCGGCAGGGCATCAAACCGTCAGGGATGCCAATGCACCCCGTTTTTACTGTGGTTTGCCCGTGTCGCCTGATCCGGTCTCTACGCCGGAATGGGTATGCCCGGTCAGGGAAATCCCTTCAGCCGTCACGTCCTCGCCAGCCGTTATGCCCTTGCTGACGGTCAGCGCACCCGTGATCGTCACGCCGTTCGCATCCACGTCCAGAACCGGCTGACCACCCACTGAAACACGCATTTCCTCCAGCGCGTCAATGCGGACGATTTTCCCGTCCTGCAAATAGAGTTTCTGCCCGGCCGCGTCATACAGGATGCTCTCGCCTTCCTGCAGTCCGCTCATTCGCGCAGCTGACGGATTGGCAGGTGGCAACGCAAACAGGTCAGACGGATCCGCACCATTCTGAACAACGTGCGTCACCGCTCCGTCCAGGGGCGGCGAACTGGAGAAGCCGAATGGCTGATGCACAAGCACGCGCGAACGCGTCTGCCCGTAATGGACCTGCACCGTCACAGTCTGCACCGGCCCGGTGTCGTTCACCTCCTGGACGACACCACGCAACGTCTGGGAGCGCAGGCTGTAATGCAGCTCGGCAAAGTCGTTCATGACCCAGTCCCATAAGATCGGCCCAGCCGCGTCTTGCGGTGCCCGGATTTCGCCGGCGCATCGGCATCTCCGGTCAGGTCGTAAGCGTCAGGCGGCACCACGGAAATCCGCGTCTCTTCCCCGCCATTGCGCATCACCCACGTCACGGCTCCGATCAGCATGTCGCCATCGATCCCGTTATACAGATCCCGAACCGCGACCAGCTGATTGGCCCGCCACAGTTCCCCGGCCGCATTGAGAACGCCCGGAACGGTATAGACATACGCCGTCGCATGGGCGCGCGCCGTTCGCATCCGCCACATTGCCTGGTCCTGCAATGTCCAGGGCTCCGACGCCGATCGCACAGGGGTTTTTGCGCGTTTCTTCTTGCGGCTCCCGGCACGATAGGCCGTTCCGGCCGGTGCCGTCTGCGTCTGTCCCTGCGCGGTATTGTCCAGTGCAGGATTGGCCGTGTTCTGAGCCGCCACGGAACCTCCGGACTGGGATTTCGCCAGGTGCACGATCGGCCGATACCGATGCACGCCCGGATCCACGCAATGCCCATACCGACAGGATGCCGACAATTCCTTCGTCGACAGGCCGCCCGGTGGCGAGAACTCAGACGGCGCTGAGGACACGTTTAATGCCCCTTTAGTGCCTCTTGAGAGGCTGGAAAACTGTCCCTTGACCCACGTATCGGAATGCCGCTGCGAGATCCGCGCTTCCATGCGCCGCACGTTCGCTCCGGGCCAGACAAGGCTGTCCTGTGCCCGCGTCCGACCGGCCTGCGTCAGGATCAGTCCTTTTACGCCGTCAGATGTCACCAGCACGCCCCGTTGCCGTGATAGACGTTCCACCGCACCCAGAACGGTATCGGACGGCTCCAGCGCCACCAGCGTGAACGGCGCACCCGTGGCAACCTGCCGGTCAACCGAAATCCCAAAGGGCTGTGTCAGATGGCCCACCACGGTTTCCAGCAGGATCTGCCGGTACTCGGCCGGCCCGACCGGATTGGCCGCACAGTCCACCAGATCCCCGGTCACGTCCCGGCCGGACGCCACGGTCCGCAGCGAGCGTTCGTCCCCGGTCACGTTCATGGCCTCGACATAGCCGCGAAGAACCACAGTCGAAGCAATCTCGATCTCGATGTGATCATGCACCCGGACCGTCGGCACGGAACTGCCATCCTCCGGAACGTCCTCGGCAAATTCCAGCCTGAAAACACCGGCAATATCCGCCAGATCCACACCCGCCTCACAGGACGTCCAGTTGTGGATCGCACGGCCATTGATCCGCACGATCCACCTGCGGCCATGAACGGTAACAATCTGGCTCATGACTGCTGCTCCAGAACCTGAATGTCACCCGGTCCGACCAGGGCGGGATTGCTGATGCCGTTCCGGCTGACCAGATCATCGAACACGCCCTGCACCTGCGTGACGTCATCCCCCGCCACCGCATAGGCCAGCGCCCAGGGGATATCGTGGTCCGGATCGGAATGGACACGACCTTCGGCAGCCGTCCGACCTGCGATGAACAGTCCGCCATGATCGCCGTCCGCGCTGCCTGGATGGATACCCAAAGCCCCGAAAGCGACACAGACGCGCCCGATGCCGCAGCATTCTCCAGATCCGTCAGCAGCGCATCGATCGCGGCAATGAACCGGTCCCGCGCTGTCACGGCATCCGCGCTGCTGACGAATGTCAGACTGCCCCACGCACCCAGAAGCTGCGAGACGATCAGCGTCCGCGCCACCACACCCAGCGTCAGCGCATCGGCCGGAGACGTGGTCACGTCCGACAGGCTGTCAGCCACCGCCCCGGTCTGCACGGCGGCCGACAGGAGGATCTCCACCACCGTCGCAGCATCCACCGTCTCGACCGTGCTGCCCTCGACCTGCTGCGCCGGCGCGACAACAGAGTCCGACGGATCCGTGATCGCATTCACGGCCGCCGCCGGCACGCCAGCCAGAGCCGTCATCACCGCGTCCGCATAAGTCGTGTCACTGTTGGAAGCAGGAGCGGAAACACCCGCAGCCAGCGTTGCCTGCGCAGATGCAATGCCGGTCTGAAGCGGCTGCGGTGCAGTCTGCGTCAGACTGTCCCAGATCCCGGATGCCTGTGACAGAAGCGAATTCGTCATGCTCGACAGGGCCAGCGGAATGGCGAGCGGGGACAGAACGGCCTGAACCGCCAGCGTGGCTTCATCGACCATCGCATCAGCCTGTTCCAGCAGATTGGTCAGTGTGTCCGTGATGTCCTGAAGGAGACCGCCCGTGCTGACTGGCCCCGGATCTCTCACCAGCACGACCTGGAACTGGGCAACCCGAATGCGCGTGGCAGAGAACTGGATCTCGCCCGGCTCCAGCACCCGAACCTTCAGCCGTCCCCACCATGGGTGAACGAGGGTCTGTCGCCCCGCCGTCAGCAGAACCTTGCGCATCCGCTGCGCCCGGATGACGTAATCATCCCCGGCCAGATATCCCGTGATCCGGATCGGCTGGTCGATCGTGCCGAAATCCTGAAATTTCTGCTCCTCGACCGGCCGACCCGGGAACAGGATCCGCTCCACCCGCCGGCCAGCCGCCTCACGGCTGTCGATGATGTCGAATATCACGCCACCCAGCGCCGCCGTCCCTAGAAGCTGCGATAGCTCGCCCGTGACGAGATTTCCTCCTGCCGCGCCGGACAGTGCGTCCGCAAACGATCCAACACCCAGCGTACTCAGCGTCCCGCTCATCTTACGGCCTGTTCAGTGTGCGGCCGCCCGAAGGCAGCACGGTGGTATGAACGGAAGGATGGGGTGCGGCCGTGACCTTCAGTCCCGGATCGTGCCGGACTTCAAGCCGCATCGGCGTATGCCAGCCCGGTCCCGTCGTCGGCACGATCAGCGGTCCGGACATCTGCTGGGAGCCCGGGAACTGCGGGAACGCATGGCTGAATGCCCCGGAAACATAGCCCGACACGCGCTCCGACCATCCGGAAACCCAGTGCTCGAACGCAGAGAACTGCCCCGTGATCCTGTCCCAGTTATGATAGATTTCGTATCCGACGACCCCGACAGCAGCCCCTACGATCGCCAGTTCAGACACGGCCGCTACACCGGCGATGCCAACGCCTTCCAGAACAGTCGTCACAATTCCAAAACCCGCCCGCAAGGGACCGGCAACAGCCCCCAGCGCACCCATGCCAGCCACACTCGCCAGCGCTGCGCCGCCCAGTCCCATGATTCCCGTTGTCAGACCAGGCGCGGTCTTGTCTGCGCTTTCCATGGCCTCCGTCAGACCATGAAACCCGGTCGTGACATCATGCAGGATCGGCGCGAACCCTACACCGATGCGCCGCTCCAGCTGCTCCCAGCTTTCATCGAATGCCTGCGTCTGGATTCTCAGAGATTTGGTACCGTCCAGATAATCCTGGTTGATAATGCTCTGATTGGCCCCTGAAGTCCTGCGATGGATCTCTTGGTAATCTTTGAAGTCCCCAAGAAGAGCGGCCGCACCGACATAGGATTGCTGATTCCGGAAAAGATCGCCCAAAACGCGTGCGTCCGAACCATGGCGGGTTATGCGATCGATCTGAGCCATGATCGCAACAAGCGGGTCGGCTCCTCTGTGCCTGGCAGCTTCTTCAATTCCATACATATCAATCCCGTAATGGGAGAGACGTTTCGCCGTGTGACCTGAATTCAGGTCCGTCACCAGCTGTGTGAAGTCTGTAACGGCATGACCATCTGAACCTGTGTACTTGCGGATAACAGCCAGTGACGTGGCGAGATCGTCCACACCTTGCCGACCGTGCATTCCGAACACGCTTCCTATCGCTGCTGCCTGCGGTAGCAACGGGGCAAGCGTTTCAAATGGCAGATCCGCCGATTTTCCGGCGATAGCCACTGACGCAAGAGCGCCGCCCAACTGGGCATCCGTGACACCAATCTGTTTTTGCAAAGAGAACGCAGACTTTGCCACTGCGTCTGGGTGGGCATTATATGCGGTGCTGATCTGCGCGATCACAGGCAGGACAGCATTGATCTGTTCACGATTATATTGTTCTCGGGACAGGAATCCTGCGCTCTCCGCCAGATCCTCGCTCTTTTGCCCTGTCGCCCGTGCGAGGCGCGCCATTTGCGTTCCGAATGAATCTGTGAACGCATCATTCGCCGCCCCGTGCAGGTCCAGCCCGATCCCGATATGCCGGATCGTATTGTCGTATTCGGCCGCCGCCTTGACCGGCTCCACCAGTCCGAACCCGGCAGCCGCTGCTCCGAAAGCCTGCCCGATGCTCCGCTCGGTTGCCTCGTGGAAATGCTGTGTCGCCCCCCAGACCCTGCGTCCGTAACCGGGACGCTCCGGTTCTTCTTCTTCCGGCGGACTGTCACCCTGGACGCGCGGAACGCCCATGCCAGGAACAGGCATAGGCATAGGCATCCGGTTCACGGCTTCCGCCGTCCGCTGCGCCGCAGCTGTGACGGCATCCAGCCCTGTGACGGCCGTGCCGCTTCCCGTTCCGGTCCGGCTCAGAGCCGCATCCAGCGCCGTGGCCGCAGACGTTGCCTGTTCCAGCGCTTCCGTCAGCGTCGTGGTCTGTTCCACACAGCGCGGAACAGGTTCCCAGACCTCATCAAAGGCCGGGTTATGGCCCATTCTGTCGAGGGTCGTATTCAAACGGCCGAGGATCTGCTCGATCTTCTCGATCGGGGCGGACATCTGATCGACCAGCGTCAGCTCAAACTGTGCCGTCAGACTACCCGACATCACTCTCATCCCGTTTCATCTGCGCCCGGACTTCATCGGAATACTGATGGCCGGACGCGCACCAGAACATCAGCTCACCCGGCCGCAGCACCCGAAGATCCGCGCGGCCGAAATGAAGATTATTGGCGATCCCGACTAGGCTGACGTTCCAGTTGTCGGGCCAGCGCTCGTAAAAACGTTGATGATCGCCCCTGCCTTCAGATAGTCGCGGGCAGACATCTTCCGCAGCAGCGCCTCGCCAGCAGGCCCCACACGCCCGGTGGACGCACACATGAGGAACAGTGTCCGCTCCCCAGGAGTGCGATACTCCGACATATCGATCATGTCTCCGGCCGAAAGATCGCGGAACACCAGTTCCGAAACCGCGCTCTGCCGTTCCCCGGCCGAGGAACTCTCGGTGAAGGGAACCGATTTTCCCAGCACCATCAGAACAGATCCATCGTTCTGCCAGGAGCAGCCTTCAGGCAGTTTCGGGCGGTTGTCCTCGACAGACGGACCATCGGTGGAAACGGAGAGTTTGCTGCGGCTCATGATGTGATCTTCTGATAGGTGGACAGGGACCAGGTCACCGGCGCATTGCCGTTGTCCTGGGAATCAGGCTTGGACCGCGTATAGGCATCCGGGAAAACATAGGTGACACCGGTATCCAGCTGGAGCTGAAGCTCCCCTTCGCCGAGGGCTGGATCGAAATCGTCCTCGGACATGGCCGCCGTCAGCATAACCGTCGCCTGACACATGCCCTGCTGCCAGCGCTGGGAGCGGAGTGTCCGGTCCGTCGCATTCTGGTCTTCGTTCTGATAGCCGGGCAGACGCCATTTGACGCCTTTCTGGACGTCATATTTCTTGCCGCGCCAATAAAGCTTGGCGATGCCTACTGTCATTGTCATCGCGGATTACACCTGTACCTGGAGAATGTTCGCCAGCACGATCAGGGATCCCATGGGCTTGATCGGCAGCGTCGAATTGACGCGATTACGGTCGGATACATCGCGCTCGAAAACCGCCTGCGGCCCCAGTGTCGCGACATCGTCGATCCAGCCCTGGTTCTGGCACAGCATGCACTGTCCAACCCATGACGCCTGAAGCGTGCGGACCGTCACGACACCGGGCGTGTTTTCCAGGGGCGATCCCACATCAGCGAGTTTCGCGTTGTAATAGGTCGCCTCCATATAGGCGTTCCATTCGTATCGCACCCGCGCGCCGATCGCAGGGATCATCACATCCCATGGGCCGGTGGCAATCTGCGATGTCGGATCAACCTGCCGGGTCGTAACAACGCGCTCGAACGAGACGGTGCCATCCGAGTTGAACTTCAACGTGGTGCAGCCGCCCTTCAGAAGCACATTGCGCTGCGTCGGGGTGAACTGGTCGGTGCCATCCGGCCCCAGTCCGCTCAGACCGTTCAGGACAATACCCCGAAGCTGACGGGCCGGATCATCGTTCAGACTCTGCGCGCCCTGTGCACAGGCAATCGCAGCTGCGTTCCAGGGGGAAAAGCGTGGTGCTTGCTCGCCAATCAGCACCAGTTCTTCAACGGTGGAAAATGCCTGCGTCAGGTTCAGGATCTGTCCCTGCGTCCCGCGATAGGCCACCCAGATCCGCATGTCCTTCGCCACCATGGCATTCGCACGCGCCTTCGCCTCGGCCGCAGCCGCGCCGATATTGGCCTGATCGTTCAGGGCCAGAGCCATGTCCGTGTACCAGGTTCCACCCAGCGCCTGGAGTGCCGGCGTGATATCCGGAGATCCCGCGCCGTTCTGCATTCCCGTGACGGCAACGGTGATCCCCGGAACCTGATCGGCCGAAGCGGATGACATACGCACGTCAAAGTCATTGGTGAACGCGCCGTTTTCCCAGCTCTGCACCGTAACGGTCACGCCATCGGTTCCCAGCGAAGCCGTCAGGCCGGTTGCGGCTTTCAGGTAGCTGTTTGCCGCATTGGCCGCCGTATTGTTGCAGGCCGTGACGAATGCCTGGGCTGCCTCGGCCGCCGTCGCTCCCGAGGCCACCGCAAAGGAAACACGATAGCCCCCCAGAATTGCCGCACCGGTCGCGCCGGCTGTTGCCGTCCCAGAGAATTTCAGCGTGGCGGATGCTGTCGTTGCGCCAGAAGCCGGAGAAACGCCAACGGCGTCCACGGCCAGCGTGGGCATCTCATTCGAAAACGCAGACAGTGCCTGCGCCATGGCGGATCCCGCGCCAAACAGCTGCACAGCCTGCGAGGGCGTCACGTTCGTGTAAACCGTGTTGGGCGTAGCGCCGCCGCCGCTGATCTGCCCGATGATCACACAGCGCAGTGGCATGCCGTCCAGGGTATTCTGCGCCGGCACATCCTGGATCTCGGTGTAGGAACCCGGAACAGCCCAGTCACCGGGGATCTGCTGAAAGTCCATTATTTCTTCTCCGTGCCGGAAGCCGCCGTCGCAGGCGCATCCGTTGCGACCAGACCGACAGGCTTTGCGGTCTGGTCTGGAACCCGGCTGATGTCACCGGCCCGCAGCGCACGCGCCCAGTAGGGATCGGCCGGATTGACCTTGAATTTTTCAGGGACAATCTGCCCTGAAGGCGTCACGACGCGACGCCCTTCCGCTGGTGCGACCAGAATTGTCGTCACGACGTTTCTCCAGAAGAGCTGTCCTTGAACGTGCTGGACAGCGATGTGAGTGTATCGAGCTGGGACATAAGCTCAGGGCTGTCGAACGAGACTTCCGGAACCGTGATCTGAAGCTGCACCGAGGCAACGCCGTCCGGGATCCAGTCCTGGTCACCGGAGGCCGCCATGATTTCGATGCGGCAGGAGCCAATACCCCTGACGTTGAAGCCATGCAGTCCGAATGCCGCGATCGCTCCAAGCCCCATCACGCCCGGCAACTTGCCGTCACCGTAATAGGCATCACGACCGGCGTTCTGACGTGTGAGCAGGATCAGGGCGAACTGTGCGTCCCCCCTGAAACAGTCGCCAATACGCGAGCTCGGCTTGCAGGCCATCCATCCCAGCGTCACCATCGGCATCCGCTTCGTGATGTTCTCCCAGTCACGAGCCGTGGCGCGAGGTGGAATGATCGAATGGGTATAAATTTTCGGATCGAACAGCTCTTTCAGCCGCTTCTCGATCGCACCAAACAGATCAGCCAGCGGGCCGCCCGAAATCAGCAGATCCGGATACTGGTTTTCAGAAAGCGGCCTCACCAGAGCTGACCTCCGCCCTGCATCGGACGGCGACGCTGGATCCGTGACCAGGAGGAGGATTCATTCGCCGCCGTCTGTCCGTCCAGCGTGACAGTGCCCTTCGCCAGGAGCGTCAGCCACGCCACGGCGTCTTTCTGGTCCAGACGCATCTGATCCGTCGGCTGGCTCTCACCACTCTGGGCAATATCGAACCGTGCGATCTTGCAGCACGCATTCACGACACTGGCCGGCGCATTCTGAAGCGGCACCACAAAGCGCCGGTTCAGAAAGCTGTCGATGAGGGCCGAAGCGTCCGTCAGGGCCTGTTCAACACGCAGCTGATCAATGGACTCCCGAGGCATACCCTCGGGCGTCGTGTTGTTGATCAGCTCACGTTCGCCGTAGCGCTGGATCAGATCACTGACGGATGCGTAAGCCATCAGATGACGCCCAGCACTTCCAGCAGAGGCTCTGCCTTCAGGCTCCTGAGCTGATCCTGGGAGAATGCGTCTTCCGAATAAACCGCCACCGCAGGATGGACGATGCCCCCACGGCGGAGATTAGGCTGCCGGCAGACAATGATGATCTGACCCGAGACAGCATCTTTTTCCACAGTCGCGGCCGAGAGGAAGGCGACGCGCGGTTCGTGCTGAACCTCAGCGCCTTTCTCGTCGCTGCCTTTATCCTGGACAGGGCCTTGCTTCTTCGCAGTCATGTCAGTTCTCACAGATGCGGGCAGATGACCGGTGTGGCCGTACCCTTCCAGGGGTTGCTGGTCGTGACGTAGGTCTTGCCGTCACTCTGGAGCTGCGCCACGAGATCGGACTTCATCAGGCCGTTCGCCGCACCCTCAAGGGAAGACGGAACCACGAGCAGGTTCGGCTTGATCCCATAGGGCACACCATCCACACGACGCTGGCTCGCCATGGCGGCACGGGCCGCGCCATAGCTTTCGGCGTTCAGCGGCCGGGTCGAGGCATAGGCCAGCTGCCACAGTCCGAAGCCCGCATTGCACCGGCCGTCCGTGCCCCAGAGGAATTCCTTGTTGCGGAACACGTTCTCATCATCGAGCGCCGTCTTGGACGTGATGCTGAAATCGCGCCGGTTCTGGAAAATCATCGGCTGCAGCGGACGTGTGGTGTCGAACAGGAACCACATCGGGCCAGCGGTTTCACCAGTCAGCGGTGCGCTGATATTGGCGTAGCTGATCGTCTTGCCACTGGCGTCAGACGTTTCGTGATCCGCATCGAAGAAGTTCTGGCCATCCCAGCACTTCGTCGTCGTGCCGCTCTTCAGAAGACCGAATACCAGCAGGTCCGGAAAATCCCCGGCATTCTTGCCGAGCTGCTGGATGCCGATATTGAAGATCCCGAACTGATCGTCCTCGATGTCGTCGCGATCGATGCCGATCGTGCCTTCGAAGGTCTTATTCTCGATCGAGAAGCCACCGGTCTTCATGCGATGGATCACGCGATCGCCGAGCCATTCCCGCAGGCCAGGAATTTCATCCAGCTTGGGATAGAAGTTGGCGCGTGACGTCGAGGGGATGACCATCGAGATCATCCGGAACATCGACGGTGCGGTCTGCAGGAACTGGTTGAACTGGGTACGAACGCCCACGTCCAGGGTCTGCATGAAGGCACTGGAAATTTCGGGCATGGATCAGATCTCCGTGTAAGCCGTGCCGTCAGCGTCGATGCCCGCGAAGACACCAACCTGGAGACGGGCCGTGCCGCCCTCCGGCGTTTGTGTGAGGGAAACGGTCTCGTCATCGACCGCGTAAACGGGCTTGCCCTTGTCCGCCCAGGTCGGTGCGGTGTCGAAAGGCAGGTCGTAACAGCCAGTCAGGCAGTCGACGGCAATGTCACCGCCAACACCGGGGCCAGTGCCTGGAAAATTGGCCGTGTTGATCTGCATGTGCCGGGCAATGCCCAGAATGGCGACAGGCGCGGACGGCGTTCCCGTGGAGCCGGCCGGAACCAGCGTCCCGTCAGCACAGACCGCAGCAATCGAGCCCCGGTACACGGTAAAGCCTGCGGCAACGGTCCCGGCGAACTGCGGGGAACGCGGACCCATCTTCTGGCGGAGTGTACGATCAGCCGTCAGCATCAGACGTCTCCCCGCGTTTTCTTGAGGTCATCGACCTTCAGCCCGAAGATCCCGGCGACCTGCGTATCGACATCGCTGGCACTCGACTTGCGCTGCGTATGGCGCTCAACCGGCTTGCCGAGCTTCGGAAGACCGGAAATGATTTTCTCGGCCGATTCCGGGTTCTGCATGTGCAGCGTCACCAGTTCACCGCGCATGTCTTCGGTGATTACTGCGCCATTGTCCGAAGCGGCTTTCACGGCCGCCTCGGCTGCGGTGCGTGCCGCATTTGCCGTCAGCGTCTGCACCTGGCCCTTGAGTTCGGTGATCTGCTGCTGGGCATGCGTCTCGACGGACGAGGTCTTTGCCTTCAGGCCCGTGACAATGGCCTCAACCGATGGCGAGCCCGAAAGGCCGGCAATCGTGATGGCCTGCGTGTGCAGCTGAAGAGCTTGTCCCGCACGGTTCAGCGCCGTTTCCAGATCGGGTTGCGGAGTATTTTCGGGGAGGCCAAGCCTCCGCGCGATGTCGGAGGGGTTCATCCCGTGCTCCTGTGTGTGAAGATGGGTCAGCGTCAGATTAGGCACGTTCGTCAGGCTTGCCCGGACGATCCGCGTCACATTCTTCCCGACTGCGGCAAAAGCAGGTGAGACACCTTCGTAAGACTTGTCTTCCATCAGGGCCTTGCCCTGGCGGGTCCATTCCACCTTGCCCCAGATCCCGTCCTGCCGGGATTGAAGCTCCACGATCCAGCCAACGGCCGGAGCACTGCCACCTTTTTCCTGTGCCAGATCGGTGGAATGGTTCTCGTCCAGGACGAGCTTCTTCTTCCCCTTCATGGAATTCAGGATCAACGTATCAGCATTCGCGACCGTGTAAGGACCGCGACCATCCACGCCTCGAAACTCACCTGCCGGAAGCAGGTGGATCCATTCAGGAGGTTCCTTGCTCTCGGGAAGAGCCATGTGGAGATGAAGGTGTGTCATCCCGGCAAGTATCGGCCGGATCAGAACACGTATTCAGGGGCGTCAATGCACCCCGGAAAATTTGCGCCAGAAGGCTTGGGAAGGATGTTTCCACCTCCGGTTCTACCGGAGAGGCCCCAAACGCGCTGTAGACCCGTCTTAAACTGTCTTAAACGTGTTCAAAAACTGGATCACCCTTTTCATTCATCCGCGACGCATCGCACGACGCAGAAAACCCTCCAATGCGTCGACAACATCTTCCCTGTCCTGCGCAGTAAAGCCCAGGAACGGTCTTGCGGGAACGAACACGCTGCCGACATGGAAAAGATGACCTCCCATCTCGAAAGACAGGTGATTGCCTTTCTTGGGCTGGATCACGGCTCCGAACTGGTGAACGGGCGCATAAACCTTGTTCGATCCCCAGACCAGGACATTTCCTCTCGCCCGCGCCGTCAGCGAACCATAAAGCCCTGAATTGAAGTCAGGCCCACGGAGAATGCCCGGGCCTTCCTTGGTCAGCGCATAGAGCGGATTGAGCGGTGTGAACGGCACGCCATTCGGATCCACCTGCTGCTCGATGCGATGTCGGGTGGAGCGAAGAACAATCTGCCCGGCCGCCTGGAGCACGGCTTCTGGATTGCGTCCGATCGCGGCGATGCCGTCCAGTGCCGCCTGTACAGGCTCAAAACTGCCTTTCAGCGTAATGCTCGCCATGCTTGCAATTTCCTTTCAGACGGCGTTACGGTGCGATGCTGACGCGCTGTGACACGGTGATAATCTACCTGCCGTAGCATTGCTCCGTTCAGGAGCAGGAGCGCAATGTGGGAAGTGGTAGGCCCACCGGTGCGTCAGTCTTCATCATAATCGGAAATATCAAAGTCCTGACGATAGAAGGGCTCCGTCTGGCGAAGCATGCGGGCGACTTCTTCGGCGCGCGTCCGCAGGAACGACTGGACATAGACATGCTGCCCGTCCCGGGTCCGTTTGATCACCAGATTGTACAACTTGCTCCCCAGACCTGAGATCAGGCGCACATGCAGCGGTTTCGGAAGCGTCTGAGCGATAAGCGGCCGCTGAAGGAGTTGCGGCAGCTTGACGTACTCAGGGCGCATCTCGGGATGGCGCGGATCATTCTTGCTCAGCGTATCGTTTGAAAGAATGACGTCAGGCGTGCCAGATCCCAGGACATGCTGAACCTCCACAGGCAACGTCCCCGCCGTGACCTCTCCCTGGGCACCCGGTTTGAGAAGGTCCGTGATATCCTTGGCCTGCAGCGCCTCACGCTCGGCCGGCGGAATGTGATGGACAGGCGTCGGCCCGTCATGCGTGCGTGGCGTCAGCGGTGCCCGTTCAGCCTGCGCAGCCTTGCGCCCTTCCAGCCATGCCTTGCCCGGATTGTAATCGAACGACGGATCGATGCCCTTGGGCACCGTCTCGATCTTTCCCGTCGCCGGGTTTCGCCAGGGACGCGGATCCAGAGGGGGCGCTTCTGACACCGTCCAGTTGTTCCGTCGCAGATCGGATCGGGTAACCGGCTCAACCGTGCAGTGGCAGCGCCAGCCATTGGGAGGGAAATGCGTGTCCCACCACGGATCATCATTCGCGAGGACAAGCCCGTCCCAGGCAACATGCTCAGGACGAGGATGCGGGCAGGAATGATGCCGGTATCGCCATGCCGGAAAGATGTCGCGAGCCTCTGGCGTCGCCAGCTGCGCATACTGCCCGGCCGCATACGCCGTGGACAGATTGGTGTCATAGATGATCTTCGCGCGCCAGCCGGGATCACTCCCATGCTCCCAGCCATGCCTGGCGACGATCCGGTCGAAATCCTTGCGAAAATCCGCAAGCGTGGTGCCATTGGTCAAGGCCGTGTTCACAGCCGCTTTCAGGTCATTCAGAAGCGCCTCTGAGGCCGCCCCCGCAACGGTGAAGGCCCGCGCATGGGCCTCTCCCATGACATCACCAAAGCGCTCGGACGGAAGGAGCGCCTTCTGCCGAAAGAAGCTGATGGCTTCACTCGGCGCGAGGCCCGCGCCGTCCAGCAGCGTCAGATCAGGGCTGTCAGCCACGACGATGCATCTGCTGAAGCATCTGCGCCTGTCCCGCCATCTGGGCGATCGCGATGCCATTGGCCATGGCGTCTTCGAATTCCTGCGTCGGCAGGTCGAGCGCCTTCAGGCCGTTCTCCATGGCTTCAAGACTTCCGGCCTGCTCCACGACGCGCCGTGCTGATTCCGTCATGCGGGACAACCCGGCCGAGGCATCCCGTGCCAGACGCCGCGTCATCAGCTCGACGAGTTCCGGCCCCTCAGATTGCACATGCAGCTCCAGAAGACGGCCGATCTGCGTATGCAGCGCCGTCTGCTCCGGCTGCTGTGCCGGCATCGTCTGGGGCTGCTGCTCGGTTTCACGCGGCTGATGCATGCTGGGAGGCGTAACGCTGCCCGGCTTGTCACGCGCCGGCTCCACGGTCGGTGCTTCTGCCTGCGGCGCTTCCACCGCCTGGGGCTGCGCCGTCTGTCCGACCACCACATCGCCTTCTTCCGGTGGCGTGAGAGAGAAACGGTCATACAGATCCTGTGCACGGACCTTCCATCCCTGCGGTCCAGCGTACTGAATGGCATTGATCAGTTCCGCAAGCGTCGGCTCGTCCGGTCGGCCAATACTGATCAGCGGGTATTTCGTCTGGGGACCATAGCTGAAATCCACCATCGGCTTGACGATCTGCTCGTTGGCCGTGTGCGACAGAAGCAGTGCATCCGCGCGCTCGATGTCTTCCTGAACCAGCCTGTGCGTGGAACTGGAGGCATGTGCGCCCTGATGGCTGTCAGCAGTTCCGGTCTGTCCCAGGACAGCCTTCGAGATCTGTTCGTCAAACCAGCGGACCCGCGCAAGGTGCAGCTCATGTGATCCGGCACCCCCTTTCGGTTCGATGAACTGGACTTCCATCCCTTTCGGAATGATGGCCGCGCAGGATCCGGCAATATCCGTGACAGCTTCCCACAGAACCTGACGATCCTCTTCCGAACTCTCCGGCCCGTAGGTTCCGATCCGCATCGGCAGACCATAGTTCTGAACAAAGATTGACCAGTCCCGGAGGGTGAACATCTTGAACATGACCGCCCAGGCAACGGCCCGTGTCAGCCCGCTCTGGATCGTCAGACCAGACCAGCTCGGATGACGATGCACCACGAACGAGCGCTCGCTCATGCTTTCCTGACCAAAGAGCGGCGGACCGCCCTCGATGCCAGGCGCATATTGCGCTCCGGTGTCCGACCGCAGATTGATCGTCTCGCCGTCCTGGTAACTGATCTCGAACCAGCGCTGCGGACGGAACAGGAAATTGCCCGGCCGGTTGTTTCCCGGCTCCAGTTTCCAGTCGATCTCCAGCACACTGAAACCCTTGCCGATGGCGTCCAGCATGTCGAACAGGTTACGGCGCAGCAGACCGGTATCCACCCAGTCACGCACCCAGTCCGCGATCTTCGTCGCCTTGCGGCTGTCATCGGCCGGTGTGACCGTGATCGGCAGCTGGGACACGGACCGCTTGCGGGTACTCAATACACCCAGATAGTGCAGATCCCGCCGCTCGATCTCGGCTGCGATCATCTGCCAGGCCAGACTGTCTCCCAGGTCCGCAGCCTGCATCAGGTGCCCCAGCGTTCCAGGGTTCATCCCGGCCATGGGTGTGCTGACGGCAGCCGGCCGCATTCCGACCATGGTCGGTCCGGCGCTCTGTCGCTTCAGCTGTGAGGCAGGGATCGGGCGACCCGATGCGTCGAGGAGTGCCACTGTCACTGTCCTTTCGCGCAGACGCGCACCTGGGCACGCAGACCGCCATAATCGCGGATATATCGATGAATGACGGGCGTCTTAGAGGCGTCTAATTCCGCTTTAAGCGCCAGATCATCCGCCGTTGAATAGGTCACTAGAACCGGACACGGCGTCGTCGGCCGAGCGGCACAGGCCGAAAGCGCGATCGGCAGGACGATCAGCAGGATAAAGGTTTTATTGGCCAGTGCCGTATCCAGCGCTTCATCCGTAGGGGCTGCATCCGTCTGTGCCTGGGACATGGCCCGCTGCATCGCCGCTTCTTCCTGCGCCGTCTGGACGGCCTGTTCGGCGTCTTTGGCCTTCTGGGCTTCCCGGGCCAGATACGAGACCCACACAAGCACCAGACACAGCACGACGATCACCGCACAGGCTGCAAAAAACGCGATTTCCCAGCTGCTCACAGCAATCTCCCACGCACGCCGTAACTGTCGAGGCCCGTATGCCCCCTGAACCGCTCCTCACGGATCTCCTGTTCTGACGGCCAGGACGTCGTCGCCGACGCGGTTTCCGACTGGATCGAATACGGAGCAGGCGCGGCCTGATAGCCATACTCTTCCGGATCCGCACGGCTGGCGGCATAAGCCATGGCGATGGCCACGGCAGCGTCGCCATGGCGCTTCGCCTTGCTGGATCCGGCGCGCTGATCGGGAATGCGCGCAACACCGCGCACCATTTTCAGGGACCGGATATCGTCCTGAATTTCCTGATCACGGGGCAGCGTAATGGTCGCGTCTTCGAACGCCGCCTTCAGGGGTGGCATCTCTTCGCGATACCAGTTTTCCGACATCTTCACGGCTTCGATGCGCGATCCGTACCGCTGCACCGTCACCTCGGCCAGATAAGCCCCGTTTCCGGTTGCGTCCATCTTGCCCGCCCGAAGACGAGGCAGACGGTCGAGAATGAAATGCAGGATCTGCTTCTGCTGTTCGAACGGCACGTTCCGCAGCTCCACCACCAGCACGGTGGTACGCGTCGTGTCCTTCTCGATCGCCATGAACCAGAAAACCGTCAGATCGCCTGAGCGTGCGAAGTCACCACCGAAGACATGCGATGTCCGCTGATCTAGCAGGTCCAGAATTCCCGCAATCTCCGCCTCGCAGAATGCCCGGGTCTCGATTTCCCGCAGCCGTTCCGCCAGCAGGGCAAACGCGCCTTTGCACTCCCAGCGGATCACGGGAATATCGGGCACCGAGCGCGCCTCGATCAGGGCAAGCGGGATGAACGCTCCGGAACTCGGGTTCGGAATGCAGAACAGTTCTTCGTCAGCAGCCGAGCCGTAGAACTTGATCAGATCATCGCGCCATTTCTTCTGCGCCTCCTCAGACCAGACTTGGCCTTTCCGGATGCACATCTTCTTGTAAAGGCCGTCTTCGAGAGCATCATCGAGTGTCGTGCGCAGGAGCCTGTAAGGCTTTTTCCCTGACAGGATCGCCTGGACAAGCACGTTGAACGGATTGGTGTCACCATCATGCGTGCTGATGATCACGACCCGGCCGCCCCACATCAGCAACGCGATCGCCGCCTTCAGCAGTTCTTCGAGGTCATCATGGAACGCGGCCTCGTCGATAATGACCAGGCCCTGCATGCCTCGCAGCGCTCTCGGGCGGGACGGCAGAGCAAGGATCTTGAACCCTGATGCAAAATCGATCCGGAAAACCTTGGTGTCCTTCTCCGGGTTGTCCGGGTCATGCCAGAAACTCTCATGAACTTCCGATGCGGCCGCTTCCATGACGGCAGCATGTTCGGCGCAGTAGTCGATGAATTCGCGCGCCATTTCGAGGTTGTACCCGAGATAGAACACGTCCATGCCGCCGGCGTTCTTGGCTTTGGCGGCCGTAAGATCAGCGCCAAATGATGCAGTCCAGGAAAAGCCTGTCCGTCGGGACTTCTCCTCGACCGTGACCTGCTCGGTCATCATGCATTCAAGAAATTCCGCCTGGCACTTCAGGAAGATGCCGCTCATGTCGTAATCAGCCCTTCCATGATGGCCTTGGCCGTCTCAGCGGAGAGCCCCTGACTGGCCGCGACCTTGCCGATGTTTTCCTTGGCCTCGGCCGCCAGTCTTTCACGGACCTGCTTTTCGACTTCCGCCCGGTATTCCGCGTCCGTCTTGCTGGCTTTCGCCAGGTGCTCCAGAGCCTTCGCAACGAGCTGGATGCCCATCGGATCGCGCTTGGCAAAAGCCTGACCACCCTTGGAAAGCTCTGTTCCTTCACCGGCCTGTGCCTTCATGAACAGGTCGAGAATAACCGTATGCATCAGCTCGATATTCAGCTGCGCATTCCGTCCGACCTCAGCCGTCCCCAGCTTGCCGACCAGAGCAGTCGCCACATCCCGGGAGCGGCGCATCTGAACGCCCAGCTTGTCGAGACCCTGAATATGCCGGCCAAGGGCAGAGCGACTGATCTCCACGCCTTCCAGCTCCGCGAGGGCAGAGAGGATCTCGTCGATCGTAAATCCCGCATCCCGCAACTGGCCGATACGCTCACGGATCTCGTCCGGCAGCCGGTCGACGGAGGATGGACGCGCCATGGCTTAAAGCGGCCTTCGCGCTGCCACACCCGGCACGTCGCGCAGGTTGTCACGGGCCTGAAGACCTTCAGCCGTCAGGGTCGCCACCCAGAGCGCACGTCCCGGTGAAAGCACCATGCGGTTCAGCACGACGCAGCCCTCGCGCTCCAGATGCTCAAGATCCTCGCGGATATCGTCCACCTTGGCCGGCCGTCCCATGGCGCGGATGGACATCAGGATCACATCTTCATTCAGGGTGCGGTCAGCCATCTGTGCAATCGCATCCAGCACGAACCAGCGGCGATCTTCCAGCAGTGTCTTGCGAACAGCGTTCACAGCCGGTCCCCCCGCGACAGATGCGTCACATGCGGACCAGCCGCCCCATCAGCCGCGACGCCCAGCAGGATGCCTGCCGCAACTGCCAGCACAATGAGCAGCGGGGTGGAAATTCGATTAATCACGTTTCATATGCCCCTCGACAATGAGATGGAGCAGCTGGTTGGAGCACTCCTGGTCATGGGAAATTTTCTCCAGCATGGACTGCATGTGCCGATCCCGCTCCTCGTTTATGAGGTGTCCCTGTTCCAGGCGCGCGATGCGCCGCTCGATGATCGGATGCCGCACCAGCGCAATCACGGCCCAGACGGTGATGACCAGCCCGATAAACAGGGCAATGATCATCACCGGCCATGGTAGAACCACGCTCGCGGCCAGATGGGCCGCGTCCATCGTCAGGCAGCCGGGGAAGCGGCAGCAGACGATCCGGAAGCCGTACTGGCCGTGGTGGCAGGAGCGGTGAGCTGGTCAGCGGGGATGATCGCCGTCGCCAGATCATAGATGGCGGACTTGATGTGAGCCTGCACCGCATCAAGTTCCGGGACAGAGAAGCCGGCAGCCTTGGCCAGGGTCACAAACTCGCCAGCAGCGGTCTGGACCAGCGGTTCGCTGGCTTCGAACGTCGTGAAAGATGTCACGAGCTTGTCGACGCCGTTGTCAGTGGACGTAACAGCGGCACGCACAGCCTGGCTGGCGATCTTCTGGTAAGCCGCCCCCTTGCCGGAGAGCATGCTCGTTACGAATGGCGTCGCCATGGCGAGCGCGGAAGTAACAGTGGAAAGATTGATCTTGAGACCCATGACGGGCTCCTGTTGGTCTGTGCGCCGCGTTCTCGCGCAGGAAAACCGAATGCCGCCGCGCGCCCGCAACGGCCGGAACCGTTACGCCAGCGCTGGCTCTGACAGGAGCGACAGGGATTTCTCAACCCGTGCGCTCAACCGTGAAAGCCATCCGCCGCCATATTGCGCAAAACCACGGAAAGAGCGGTAAGCGGCCTCCTGCTGGCTGGCGACCGCATAGATCAGCACCCGCAGCCGGCTGCTCTGTTCCTGAATGGCACGAAGACTGACCGGCCCGATCACCCCGTCAGACGCAACGCCAAGATCGTCCTGCAACTGCCGGCGAAAACGGTCGGACAGCGCCCAGGTGATATTATCGACCGGAACATGAAGAATGGCTTCAAGCGTGATTTCGCCGATATCGCCGTCGATCTCATCAGCCTCAAGACACAGCACCCGCTGAAGCTGCTTCGCCGCCCGCGCCACGCCGCTGTTGAACGCAAAGTCGAACAGCAGCAGGTCCAGTCCTGAAGGAAGCTGATCCCCATTGACCGCCCGCCAGAACAGGGATCGCGCGATGGCGTTGAACGTGTCTGTCGTAACGGATTTCATGACAGCGGGCGTGACCATGGCCGGATCCCCCAGCCAGCGTCCCATGACCGGCGCGGAAATGCCGCGCATCGTGCCCACGAGATTGCCCTGGCCAACGCTCCCGAGGGTCCAGTTTCCGGCATCGGTCCGGATGCACTGGTAAAGCCCCTCGCGCGAGGCCGTGAACTGTGCCGCTATGTCGAAATTCGTCTGCATGCCCGGCAGAATACGGGGAGGGCGTTTCCTCTATCAGGGATGCGATCGCTCCCCGGAATTATCCAAAGAGCGCCATCTGTCTGTTGTCGCTCATGCTCTGCTCACGTCGACAGATGATTTTCCGGGTCCGGCCGCCAAGAATGCGAATGACGGCGGAGCGGGAACATCCAAGGCGGAAAGCAATATCGCTGATGGACATCCCCTGGCAATAGAACAGCATCGTGCGCCACTCACGACACAGCGGAACATCGTAATGATTCCCACCGCAGTGCGCACTCAGCGCGGCTGCAATATCCTCACCATAAAGCCGGGCGAATTTCGAACCTCTGGCCTTTGTCGGCACCCAGATCCTGCGGCCGCCATTGCTATCCAGAAATCCCAATGCAGCCTCTTCGCCAATGGCGTCAACAAGCCACTTGATCTGCGGAGGCGGCACCACATCCATTCCTGAAATTTCCCTGATTTCTGCATTCTGCAAGCCGGAGTGTACCATGCTCGCAATAATCATGCTGACAAAAAAAGAGCCCCGGTGAAGGGGCTCTTTTCTCTATTGCAGATTATCCTTCGATCGCTCGAAGGGAACATTTGAGCAAATCATTATTGTATCTTCTGGGGCCAGCATTTTTCAGAAGCCACTCAGCACGCTTTTTCTCTATTGCCTCAAAGAGCCAAGGAAAATCCCTGCATGTCATAGCTATGGACCAGATCAAGTCATGAATAAGCTTCTGGATAAGAGTGGACGCTTCCCGATTGCTTTCCTCTTTAGGATGTTCTTTCGCGAGATCTAGCTTCTTAAGAGCCCTGCAAGCTCCTTCTGCCCGCACTGACAACATAGACATCCTATCAGCCGGAGCGGGAAATGGAGTTTTCAGGACGTGCTTTTTCAACCAAACCTCATCCAGATCGCCTTCCCGTATCACATCCACAATCTTCAAACACACTTGTGCGCAGGCGTTCGCGAATTCATTTTCCCATGCGTTGCGGGACGCATCAGTGAATTTCTCATGACCTTTCACATATTCTTCAGCCTGCTCGTTCATACAGAAAATAGAGGCCCAGAGGGCATGGACGGCCTTTTGAAAAGGGACAGAACTGGCTTCGTTTTCTTTGTTCATTGTGAGCTCTTCCCGCGATAAACGGTCAACAGTGCATTTCGAGGAATGTTACAACAAAACAAAGCTGAGGTGGCAGAGTTCTGTCTCCTAACTTTCAGGCTCCATTATTCCCGGTTTTTCAACACGCCAAGCACGCCGCCTGCATGCCGCTTGCATTCGGCAGCCGAGATGTCTCCGGCATCGGCAAGCTCGCATAACCGAACCTGCAGAAAGCCGATCTCCAGCTCCAATGTTTCTCGGTTCTTTTCCAGACCGCTGTTCAGTGCCAGGGCGACCATTCGCCGCAGCCGGATAAGACTGATTTCCAGATTTTCCAGCCGCAGACGTTGCTTGAACTGCGGCTCCGTCATCGCGGATGGCTTTTTTTCATTCATGAATGCGCTTCTCCCAGGCTTTAAGCGCTTCAATCACAACGCCAGCCTGCGAGCCAGACAGGAAGTTCGGATCGTCCACGCCGACCATCCGCTTCACGAAAGCCCTCAGGCTCTCCCGCGTTCCGCCCGATCGAAGCGCTGGCGCGAGTTCCTTCCACAGGGCAAAGACCTTCCGAACCTCCGGCCGGGATGACACCGCCGGCCGCCTGGCAGGACGGAAACCGTCCTTCTTGAACCCGTCCAGAACCTTATCCAGTTCGGCAATGCTCATCTGCCGCATGGACCGCTTTCCAGTCTCCCGTTCCAGCCGGTCGCGGAACGCATCCTCGTCCAGGCACAGCTCCTTGCGGGCAATGGACAGCTTGGCGTAACGCCCCTTGCGATTATCAGCCATCACGAAATGACCTCGTCATTGAAGAAATCGGTTACTTTGGCGACTGCGACAAACTCTCCAATCGGGCCATAACCTTCGACAAACTGATCGCGGCCGGAATGTGCGGTGATTTCATCAACCACCCCCCGCGCCACCAGCTGCGCGATATGCTTGGCATGATCACTCAGTTCGAAAAACGGATAAAAGCCCTCCCGAAATTCTGCCATGAAGGCCTCTGAAAAAGCTGTTTTCAGGAGTATCACGCAGACGGTCTGGCTGGCCTCGATGTCGAATTTCTTGTTCATCATCGCAGGCCCCTCACAGCGATGAGAAATTAAGATCGACCTGCTTCCACGGATCAGACGGCGTCGCCCGTTCGTGGAACCGGATGTACCTTTTGCTGCCGGCCGTAACGACAGCATCGGAAATCGCATCTTTCGCCTGGGGCCATTTTGGATGGGAGAGACTGAGCTGCCGCAGGGACAGAACCCGCTCCGTGCTGATTTTCCCGGTCTTCGAATTGCGTGCGAAGGCATTGGCCACAATCGCGCGCAGGTCATCGGAGGCATCCCCGACCAGATCGTCCAGGATCTCGTTCATCAGAACCCGTGCCGCCTCGATCGCCGCCGTGACGGACTGATAATCCGTTACTGACACATCGACTTTGCACACCCCGTCAATCGCCTCGATCCGAAGGCCGCCGCGCGATCCACCAAGCCGCGCGCCGTAACTTTCCAGAACCAGGTCGATATAGGCGTCCACCTCGGCATAAAATTTCAGCTTTTCTTCGCGGATGATGTCCCGAAGCACATGCGCCTGGCTCACGAGCTTATGCGCGGTGTCATGCGCCAGAAGGCGGCGCGGATCATACCGACGCGCCGGAATACGGGAGCCGTCCCAGCATTCAATGATGCGTTCGTCTGTCATGGTCATGTCCTCAATTCACGTCTGTTTTCGGGAGAGGCGCGTGATGCGCCTCAGTCTGGATCGTCATGGCGATCACGCAGGCGATGGCCGCGTTCCACACAAGCTGCTCATCGCTCCGGGAGAGTGCACCCGACGGCTGATGCGAGACCCGCTCCATAGCCGCGTGGATGACCTGGATTTCACCTGCGAGTGAAAGCGTTGCCGTCCGGGCGATCTGTGCACGGGCATCGCATTTCAGAGCGGCAATCACGCCGTCGAGGCTGCTGATAACGCCGGTCATACCCAAGCCCTCCACCCTGCAAGGGCATCCCGCAGATCTGCTTTCTGCTGGATCAAGGCGGAGTATGGACGCGCCTGCATCCCCAGCCGGGCGCGCAGAACCGCGTTCTCGTTTTCCAGCTGACGCGCCTTTTCCGCCTTGGCTTCGAGATTCCGCGCAAACTCTTCGCCCTGCGTCCGGCTGATGGACACGAACCCCAGACCGCGGATCGCCGCCGCATCCCGGAAGAGTTCCATCGACAGGGTTTCAGAAACTGCGAGGCAGTCCTCCACCGCGTTCTGGTCGAGATCCTGCACCAGTTCGTTCCGCACATCGCTGATCAGGCGATCGGCCGGCAGCCGTGCCAGGAGACGCAGCGCGATCCGGCGCTCACAGGCTCCCATGACACCATCCGGTCCCACCCGGTTGATGCCTTCCATGCAATCCTCAACCGTCGTTTCATCCCCGCACCGGGAGAAAAGATTGATCAGGACAGCCTGCGCCTTCGGCAGCCATCCCATGTCGAAACCCATCGTCTGGGAAGCGGCTTCCCGAAGCATGGCAACAGCGTTCATGACTTTGCTCCCAGGGCGAGCACGTCGCCCACAGTCAGGTTTTCAGGGTAGTAGGCGACCGCATCGACAATGACTTTCTGCCCAGCCGACGGGTTCTCGATCGGATTAAGCTCGCGGCTTCTCTTCAGGCGCGAGAGCGAACGTTCCGCAGGAAACTTGCCGAAATACCCGGCAATGCTGCGGCGGCCGTATTCAGCGCTCACCCCATGCTTTTCAGCCAGTTCAGCACTGAGTTCCCGGATGGACTTTACGCCGCGCATGGCATGTCCTCTTCAATCGGAGCGACGACCGGAAACAGCCCGCGTGCCGCCAGCAGCGCACCGGTCGGATGCAACCGGAACTGACGTTCGCTCACCATCAGCCGGAGCACACCGTCGCGACGTTCCATGAGGTTCGCCAGGACACGATCCATCACGTCCATCTCCGCCCAACGGATCAGGCGATTGCGCAGACGGCGATAAGGCACACCATATTCAGCCGGCACATCGCTCCACCGCAGTCCGTGCCGCAGGACATGCACGATCGCGCTCAGGACATTCCGGTCCTCCAGACGGGCGATCCCATGCGACAGCGGCAGAAACGGTTCGATCCGTTCCATCTGCTCATCCGTGAGCCACGTCGCCTGATCCGGCAGCCGTCCGGCCGTCACCACCGGTGGCGCGCCCCGATAGCCGGCACAGATCGCCCGGCCGGTTTCCGTCAGGGTAGCGAACCCCTGTGGATCCAGAACGATCACGCCACAGGCTTGCAGGAACTCCCATGGCCCCGGTTCAGGCAGCACCGTCACGATCCCGTCCGTCATGCGCCACCGGAACTCCCGTGACCCGCGCTCATGCCGTACACGGCCATACTCACGCAGCAGCCAGAGGATCGCCTTCTGGCTCGGCGTTTTCCCCGCGCGCTCCAGGCGCGGGGCTGCTTTCACCACGTTCACGAGAATGCCTCCTCAAGAACGGAGAGCACCTGGAAGACACGCAGGTCTCCGTCCAGGGATGCGAGGAAATCCCGGATCACGGCTCTGGATTCCGGAGAAATACTGGCTGTCACCTGGCGCTTGTCCGTGATCTGCAGAAACGCCTCATGGATCTCGTCATCCGTCCTGGCTTTGACGGCATCGTCCTGGGAAACCTTGCTCGGCTTGCGTGCCATGGCGGTCACTCCCTCCCTGCATAAGAGGGAAGCTCGCCATTCGTCAGCGAACTCCAGGCAGACTGGATGTCACGCTCGGTGATCTGATTCCGCTCATCAGAGGCAGCGATCATCCAGGCATACCGCAGCGTCTTGTTCATGGACCGAAGCCCACCGGGCTGGCCGGCAATCCAGCGGCAAAGCTGGAACAGGTTCGCGTCGTCGATCCCCCAGGCATCAAAAATTGCCCGTGTGTCTTTCACCTGGGGCTGCTTGCGGTTCTTGCGCATACCGATGCGGGAAAAGATCTGCGCATGCGAGGTATCTCGGGACATGCCCTCGATGCGGCCCTTCAGAGGCTCATTGCCCATGAAGACCAGGCCAATCTGCGCCCGGTCATTGATCGTCCGCAGCAGATCAATGGATTCCGTCTGCAGGTGCTGGGCTTCATCCACGATGATCAGGCCATGCGTTCCCTGAACACGACGGATCAGGCGGGCCATCATGCGAGGACCGCGCTTTTCCGCCGCGTCGACGATCTCGGTCAGCTCGCGCAGGACAGCCGTTGGAGACCGCATGGAACTGTCTGCCGTCATCATCCAGACGTTCGGCGTTTCCTTGCGGTACGCCTCGGCCGACATGGTTTTTCCCACGCCAGCGTTGCCGGTGATCAGGCCAATGTCCGGACCGGTCTGCGCATACTCGAAGACCTGGCGAAAAATGAGTGCGCTCGGCGTTTCGAGGAAGCCGGGTTCCCGAGGCATCAGCTTGCGGACCTGGCTGCGCGTCTGAACACTATCCAGCCACTTCTGGGCCTTTTCATCCACGTTTTCGGTGCGGCCCATATATTTCCCAGGAATCCAGGTGGACAGAGTGCCCTTTGCGATCCCGCTTTCCTGTGCCGCCTGGCTCAGGCTCATGCCCTTTGCATCCATGTGTGCCTTGAAGCGAACAGCCACCGCCGATGGAGCAAAGCTCTCCTGTTCGCCGCCAGCAGGGGCGGCGCTAATAAGCGTCTCACTCATGATTTATTGACCTCTAAGTCGTGTTTTACTTGTCCGTCCGGAAATAAAATTCCGGTTTGCTTTACCTTCGAAAGAGACTGAGGATCTTCGCAGCCTCTTCCGCGTCCCGATCTTCTTCCTCGTCTTCAAACCTCATGGGCTCTGGCGCCAGAGCCGCATTCCCGTGAAAGCGTGGTGCCGGCTGGAAAGGCGTGATGATCTTCGCTTCCAGCGGTTCCGGTTCGTCTTCCAGCATCGGGGCGGACAGGGCTGCCAGCTCCTTGAGAGACAGTGTTTTCGTCGCCTCAAGCTGCTCTTTCGCCGCTTTCTGGAAGCGCCGCCGTGCCCGGCCGTGCTCCTGAGCCGCAACCTTGTCCGCGAACCCGACAGCCGCGATACACGGTGCCGACACAACAAACGTCCCGTCCGCCCGATACACATGCAGCGGCTCCTGCAACGCCTGCGGGTCGAAGCGCACCACACAGGGCTGTCCGCGCAACGCCAGCAGTTCTTCCGCCCAGAAGCGGTTTCCTTCCAGCGTGATCTCGCCACTTCTGCGATCCGGCTTGATGCTCTCGGCAGCCATCAGCCACAGACGCCGTTGCTCGGCCGTCGCCTTGACGATCGGACTGACCGCATAAGACGCCTTGAACGCCTCCATGAAGGACAGCTTCCCGCCACACACCGCAGACCGACGACCAGTGCGGGCATTGTGCTCCCGGATCTCCGCCGCGATGGTCTCTGTGAAGACGTCGATGGAAACAGCCTTGGACGCGTAGTTCTCCGGCTTCGCCATCGGGTTGTTACCTGTCCAGGCACCGGCAAACTTCGGGTGCTTGGCTGCGCCCTGGGCAAGATCACGCCATGCCCGCTCGATCGGCTTGGACTGGCCCGAGTAGGGCGTCGTCCAGTGCACCTCGACGCCAAGCTGCGTCATGATGCCCACCGGCTCGTCTTCCTTCACCTTGAAGCGGAACCGGTTTGGAATGCCGCCCG
>NZ_AGQV01000007.1 GCF_000234355.1 Gluconobacter morbifer G707
TTTTTTCTCCGCCCCTCAGAAATCCGGCCAGTTCGGCGCCAGATGTTCCCCCATTCTCAAAGGCGCCACCCGGACAGCCAGACCAGTGGAGTCATCCGTTTCAACCATCAATCCGCACACCGTTGCCTCACCTTCCGCAGGCTGGGGACGTTCCCCAGGTATTTTCCGAACCAGACGATGAAGCGAGGCCGCCTTCCCCATCCCGATAACGCTGTCATAATTTCCGCACATGCCGGCATCCGTCTGATAAGCCGTCCCTCCTGGCAAAATCCGGTGATCTGCTGTCGGTACATGCGTATGCGTTCCAACGACCAGTGAAACGCGACCGTCAAAAAATGCGCCCATCCCCATTTTCTCGCTCGTTGCTTCGGCGTGAACATCCAGAACGATGGCATGAACCGTCACACCCAGACGATGACGGGCGAGCAGTTCTCCAACTGTGCGGAAAGGATCATCCAGCGGGTCCATGAAAATCCGCCCCATCACGTTGATGACGAGCGCCCGGCGATCCCTCTCAAGCTCGACAATATAACTCCCCTGCCCCGGCGTTCCGGCAGGATAGTTGATAGGCCGCACGATACGGGGAGTCTGATTGATATGGCTGATCATATCCCGCCGGTCCCAGGCATGGTTTCCCAGCGTGATGACATCCACACCCGCATTGAGCAGATTTTTCGCTATGTCAGGTGAAAGCCCATAACCATGGGAAGCGTTTTCCCCGTTGACCACCACCAGATCCAAGGCAAGTTTCTGCCGCCAGCCTGGCAGATTCCGGATAATCGCCTCCCGACCACTTCGCCCTATAACATCCCCCAGAAACAGTAATCTCAACAGTCAGTCTTTCATTTTTTCGTGTTTTATACGTATGGTTTCCTGCTCGGTAACAATAACCGATAATGGAACATCATAAGAACCAACAGGAATTTCTTTCACTTCCTGACCTGAATATCCAAACCCGATTGCCGGAACATGCAGTTGCGCCAGTGTGCGGTCATAATAGCCACCGCCATATCCCAGCCGGAACCCCTGACGATCAAATGCCAGAAACGGAACCAGAACAAGATCCGGCTTTATCAGCCCACCATCCGGATACTGCGTTCCAAAGCGCCCCTCAAACAGGATGGTCTCCGGGGTCCATTGCCTGAAAATCAGCGGATTGCCACGCGGAGGCGTTTCCGGAAGCGCGACCTGCCGTCCCGAAGCATGAAGCCGATGGCAGAATGGCCGCAGATCCACCTCTCCGGGCAGAGGCCAGACCGCGGCAATAACCTGATATTTTGTCTGAAGAACAGCATCCAGAAGCCGACCGCTCAGCCGCTCCTGCTCGTCAGGCGTCAGCCTGTGACGCTCCTGTGCGAAACGTCGCCGGAGGTCTTTTTTCTGCTGATCGAGAGGGGAAATCTGTGGAGCCGCCAAAGCCGTTGGTCTTTTCAGCCCTCCTAGACCTGCAAGTGCAGGTGGGCACCGGTTAACGTGACCAGGGCCACGACAGAGCCAGTTCCCTTAGGAATGCTTATCGGCCCGGGGGGTGATTTGCCTGACGCACCAGGCAGCTCCGACCTTCAATATGAGCCTGGACACCGTAATCTTCAATAATTCCTTTGACGGATCACTCACTTCTTTCCAGATCGCCGGCCAGAGCCTCCACCCGTTCTGTCAGGGAGGCCAGACGCTTCTGGCGCAGGGCATCCGCCCGGATGAGCGCTTTGGCCTGTTCCACCGTCTGGGTCATATCGTCCGGAAGAGGCCGCTTCCGCAGTTCGTAAATCTCATCGGCCATCAGCAGGGCCGCCATCATCAGCGTTTTGGACTCACTGGCCGTCCCGCCCAGACTGCGTGCCCGGTGAATCCAGCCTTCAACCTGCCGCACCATGGCATGAAGATGGGCTTCTTCCCCATCCTGGCAGCCAACATTGTAGACATATCCGTTCAGGCGGATGGAAACCTGTGCCATGTCTAGCCCTCCCCCCGTTCCAGAATGCCCCTGATCCTGACACAGAGCGCATCGATATTGCCCGCGACCGCTTCAAGGTCAGGTCCGGACCGCAAAGCGTCTTCAAGCCGCTGCCGGGCACGCTCCTGCCGGTCCGCAGCAGCCGTAACACGTGTTATCGCTTCCTCAAGACGGTCAAGCGTCCTATCGTCCTGAAGAGATCCTGTCTGCCCTGTCAAAGCCGCGCTCTTCCCGTTCATGCATTTTTCAGGCCATTCAATGCCCGACATGTGTCTTCCGTTTCAGTCTTCTCAGGAAAGCCCTGTTCCTTCCACAACGTCAAGCATCTCTCCGTTTCAGGACTGGCCTGTCTATGACATTTCCTCATGTCAGGACATGCACCTTCTGACTGCCGCCGCTTCATGCGGAAACTGGCTTGCACTTTCTCCCGCCGGCGCAGGCAACAGTGTGGGAATTCCCTGGTGGATCGCCGTCACGGGCTCACGTTCCGGATTGTCCATTCTGGATTGCGGCGCCTCGCCCGCCATTGCACGCAACGCCCTTGAGGCCGGAATCGGATGGGTCGTCTGCCGGGGCGCCCAGGCACAGATCAGAGCCCTGCAAACCGTTCCCGCCTACAGGGAACGCATTCTTCCCTGCCCTCCGCCCTCACGTCCTGTTTCCTTCTGGCGCCTGAACGGCCAATCTGCGAAACTTGCGCCATGACATCGACATCCTGCGATCTTTATCCCGTTCTTCCCGCCAGTTTCGATAATGACGACATGCTGGCGACCCTGCCGATCATCCTGGCGCATCCCGAAGTCACGGCGCTTCGCATTCCCGGCGATCACCGGCTGAACGAAACCGAACTCAACACATTGCTGAAATTCCTGCACGAGAGCGAAGTCGCCCTGATCGTGGATGTGGGAACAGACCTGTCCACCGCCGTCCCAGAACTGCTGGGCGAATCCGACGGCCTGCATGCCCCGGACCCACTCCAGCTCACGGCATTACGCAAGCAGCTTGAAGGCGATATCCAGATCGGCTGCCGTTGCCAGACACGTGATGACGCCATGAAGGCCGGAGAAACGGGCGCCGATTACGTGGCTTTCACCCCAACGGAACTGGATATCCTGCGCTGGTGGGTTTCCGTCATGGAACTGCCCGCCGTGGCCGAAGAGATCACGACACCGGAAGCCGCTGTCAGCGCCCGCAAGGCAGGCGCCGATTTCCTCGCCATTCCGCTTCTGCTTGATGACAGCGATGAAGCCCGCTTCACCGCCATCCTCGGCGCCCTAGCCGCCTGAATGTTGGTAGCTGGGATGATATCCCGGCGCCTTCCCGACCGGCAGTAGTGCGCCCTGCGTGAAATACAGGACACCGTTGGACTGTGGAAAGGACTGTCCCCAGAGCCGGTTGGTCTGACCGACCTGATTGCTCAGGAGCAGTTCTCCCGTTCCAGACGCCGCACTGACCGTCAGAATATCACCATACAGCGTTATAAGCCTGACCGGCTGCCCATGCTGGCGGCTGATTTTCCGCCAGAGACGGGCTTCGTCCCATTTCCCGAAGGCAATGGTGTAGCCCAGAATATGGGTCAGCTGCTCACGATAGGCCGGCGCCATCAGACCGCCATGCCACTTGGCCGCCATCTGCTCCATCGCAGCATTGGGGATGGCAAAGACCGTATAAGGCCCCGGACCCGAGATCCACGGGATCAGACCGGTTGCACGGATCGCCACGAGATAGTCGGTCAGTTCCTGCGAAGCGGCAATATTCTCGTCCAGCGGACGATCATCATAGGATGGAGAAGGCGGCGCGTGATAGGCAAGAACACTGTTCGGAGCGCCATCCTTCGGCGGCACATACGATTTGGACAGCGTGGAAGGCATGAAAGCCATCTTCGTGCTGCTCGGCGTCTCGAAACTGTCCTGATAGTTGTGGGACCAGTGCGTATCATGCAGGTCATTCGGCTCATGACAGGCTGAAAGACTCAGTCCCAGCGCCAGTCCGCTTCCCAGTTTCAGGACGGTTTTCAGGTCAGGAGCCCTGAAGGAAAGGGGAAAGACGAATCGCTCATGCATGCCTGGTTTTACCATCCTGTGAAACGGAAGGCAGAGCATAGAGCAAGTCAGGTCTTTCAGCACCCGTCTCCGCGCATGGTCCAGCCCACGACATGTCCGCTGACAAGTTCAAACGTCGTCTGGCAGGTCGTGTTGTAATAGGAGGGCGGAAAGCCGCCCCAGTCGCCACCCCAGCCGCCCCAGCCGGGACCACCCCAGCCCCAGCCACCGCCCCAGCCTCCCCAGCCACCCCCCCAACCGCCTCCCCAGCCACCCATGGTGCCAGGAGAGTACTGGGTTTCATTGTCGATATAGGCGAGGAAAGAATGACCGGCCGCGTCATAGCTGCGGGTCGGCACACCGAACTGACGCACGACATCCACTTCACTTTTCCCAACCATCGAGTCGAGAACTTTCCGCTGCTGGAGGGTCGGGACATCACAGGCTGACAGTGTCAGGAGCGCCGCAACCGAAAGCAGTCTGAATGTGGTTTTCATGGTCATGGTCGGCTCCAGTACTGGAAAAGGCATGTTTCTTTTGCGTCACGTTCTAGCGTTTTAGAAGCAAAGGAAAGATTAAAAACTCTTCCAGGTTTCAGAAAAGGTCACAATGACCACAAAATGTCACGGATCGCCGGAGCCGCCGTTGCCAGCATGACCAGCCGGTCGAAACCCAGCGCAATTCCGGAACAGGGCGGCAGCTCCGCCAGTGCGGACAGGAACGCCTCATCCAGCGGCCAGTCCTGATCCGGCGCAATCTGAAGACGCCGGCTCCGATCAGCCTCGAACCGCTGACGCTGTTCAACAGGGTCCGTCAGTTCCTCGAAAGCATTCGCCAGTTCAATCCCGCCGAGATACAGCTCGAACCGCAGCGCCACCCGCCCGTCCCGCGGATCACGCCGCGCCAGAGCAGCCTGTTCCGCCGGCCAGTGCGTCAGGAAAGTCGGACGTTCCCGCCCGATAACAGGCTCCACCCGCTCAAGAAGAAGCCGGAAAAACAGGTCCTCCCAGTTCTCCCCCTCACGCAGTACGGCCCCGGCCTGCCGCGCCAGAGCCTCCGCGTCTCCCGCCGTTCCCAGAAGATCAGCCCCGACATACCGCATGAAAGCTTCGGCCATGGTGAGACGTTCGAACGGACCGGCAAGACTGATGACGTCTCCGTTCCGATGAATGTCCGTCGGCAGGAGAGCGCGAACAAAATCCTCCGTTTCATCCATGAGCGAGGACAGGTCAGCCCCCGGCCGGTACCATTCCAGCATCGTGAACTCCGGGGCATGCGTCCAGCTCGCCTCCCCGTTCCGCCAGACCCGCGCCAGCTGGAAAACAGGGAGCTTCGTGACAGCCACAATGCGTTTCATCGCGAATTCAGGGCTGGTATGCAGGAAACGCGCCTCCCGGCTGCCGTCCGGCCGCTCGAGCTCCGTCCGGAAGCAGCGCAGATGGACTTCCTCCCCGGGAACCGGCACCGCATAAGGCGTCTCCACTTCCAGATATCCGCGCTCTTCAAAGAAACGACGCGCCATCTGCGTCATTTTCACCCTCTGCCGCAGAAGGGGCAGACGATCGGCAATACGGTCAGGATCAGCAGGCATGAGCGATCGGTTCCTGTTGCAAGAGACGGAAAGACAGCGTTAGAGCCAACAGATGCACGATATGGTCAAGACATCCAGCAGACGCCGCGTCCTGCGCACGCCTTCAGACCTGATCCAGGCCGGACTGGCCACGGAAGCGGACCGCCCCGCGCTGGAAGACGTGGCAAAAACCTTTGCAACCGCCATCCCCCCGGCTCTGCTCTCCCTGATCGACACACCCGATGACCCCATCGGACGTCAGGTCATTCCGGACGCCCGAGAACTGGAGACCCGGCCTTACGAACTGCTCGACCCCATCGGCGACGATGCCCTCTCGCCCATTCCCGGCATCGTCCACCGCTATGAAGACCGTGCGCTCCTCAAGCCGCTGCTGGTCTGCCCCCTTTACTGCCGGTTCTGCTTCCGGCGCGAACATGTAGGCCCTTCCGGCGGCCTGCTCAGCGACGCCGAACTGGAACAGGCCCTGGGATGGATCAGGGAACGCCCGGCGATCCGGGAAATCATCCTGACGGGCGGAGACCCGCTGATGCTCGCCCCACGGCGGCTGCGGCACATCGTCCAGTCTCTCTCCGCCATGCCTCATATCGAAACCATCCGCATCCATTCCCGCATTCCCGTCGCCGATCCGGTACGCCTGACCCCGGAACTGCTGGATGCCCTAGAAACGGACCGCGCCATGTGGCTCGTCATCCATGCCAACCATGCCCGGGAAATCACCGAAGATGCCCGGAAAGCCATTCGCTCCGTTCTGGCGCGCGCCATTCCGGTCCTGTCGCAATCCGTCCTGCTCCGCGGCGTCAACGACACGGAAGCCGCGCTGGAAGCCCTGCTCCGGGCCCTCGTGACGGCCCGGGTCAAACCCTATTACCTGCATCATCTGGATGCCGCGGCAGGAACAGGCCATTTCCATGTCCCGGTGGAGGAAGGCCGGAAACTTCTGGCCTCTCTCCGCGGACGGGTGACCGGCCTGGCCTGGCCCACCTATGTCATCGACATCCCCGGCGGAAAGGGAAAGGTTCCGGTCGGACCGGATTACCTGCTCCCTGACGACAAGGGCGCCGTTCGCGCTCCGGACGGAACAGTCTGTACTTTCACCTGACGAAAAATCCTGCATATGACCCGGGACCCTGTCGCGCTCGTCGCTTCCTGACCTTTCTGCTACAGACTCCCCTGACCCGCCCCGGCGAGGAGACGCGAAGTTGAACGATGTCATCGGGCACCTGTTTCATGGCAATGAAGGACTTTACCTGTTCATCACAGGGATTTCCGCGACATCCGGCCTCGGGGTCGCACTTGCTTTCGCCAGCCGCCTGAGACAGCCTTCGCTCTGGATCGAATCCGGAACATTCTGGCAGACGGCCAGCGCCGTCGTATTCTCCGTCGCCTTCACGACGGCATGCGCGGACGTTGCTCCCTTCTGGCAGTCCGAGACACCTCCCGGAATGCTGCTCTGCCTTGCCCTCGCATCTGCCTTCCTGTGTGCCGGCTTTTTCGAAGCCCTCTCTGTCTGCCGGCGCCCGTCCCCCTATTTCAGAAACATCCTTTTCGGGAGCATCCTGCTCTGGGTGGTCCTTTTTCTGGGCCGCAGCCTCCTGTGGAACGGCCTCACCGAACCCAGCAGGTTCCTGGGGCCGTTTTCAATCGCCCTGCTCCCCGTCTGTTTTCTGGACTGCCTGCTGCTGGCCCGGTTTTTCCAGCGCCCCTCCCGTTCCACGACGCTTTTATGCCTCGCCGGACTGACCTGTCTGCTCTGGTGCGTCCTGCTTCAGGGCGCCGCATTTCCCCTGCCCCTGTTCGGCAGAACACGGCACATGATGTTCCCATGGGGCGCGCTCTGGCTCGTCGCTCCCCTGCTGCTCAATCTCGCCCTGCTGGTTTACGGCACATCCTTCCTGCTGATCGACCGTAACATCAGCCGGCTGGCCCAGGTGGAAACCCTGCGCCTGCAACACCTGACCTCCATGACGACGGAAGCGCTTCTGGTCATTCAGGACGGACGGATCGTGGAAACGAACGGCATGTTCTGCCGGGAACTGAACCTTCCCATAAGCCGCCTCATCGGACAGCCCCTCCAGACCACCTTCCCCGCCGTCTCCGTCAGCATGCTGACCTCACGGATGCAGGACACAAGGGCCATGACCGGCCCGTTCGAGGTGGACGCCGTCTCCGCGGCCGGAACGGTGCTGCCTTTCGAAGCCGTTCTGAGCAGAACCGATTACAAGGGACGGACCGCCCATCTCCTGGCCATGCGCAGTCTCGCACGTCTGCGGCAGCAGGAAGCCCATATCCGTCACATGGCGCATCACGACAGCCTCACCGGTCTGCCCAACCGCACCCTTCTGCACCAGCGCATGGAGAAAGCCCTTCTCCACGCCCGGCAGACCAGCACCCGCTTCGCCATCCTGTATCTGGATCTCGACCGGTTCAAACAGATCAACGATGCCCTGGGCCATGCCGCCGGTGATCTTCTCCTGCAACGGATTTCCGAACGCATACAGGCCTGCGCGGGTAGCCAGACCACACTCTCCAGGATCGGAGGCGACGAATTCGTCCTGCTCATGGACCCTCCCGTCGACCGGGAGACCGTCGCAAAGACGGCCCGCAAGATTCTTACCGCCCTGAGTACGCCCTACGACATCGAAGGACGACTGGCGGAAACCGGCGTCTCCATCGGGATCGCCCTTTTCCCGGAAGACGGACTGACGGAAAAAGCCCTTCTGGCAAACGCCGACGCCGCGCTGCTTCAGGCCAAGACCCACGGCCGGAACCGATGGCTGTTCTTCACATCCGCCATGCATGAGAAGCTGGAAGAAAACCAGCACACGGCAAAAAGCCTCACGGAAGCCATCGAAAACGGAACCCTGTCCCTCAGCTACGAGCCCGTTCTGGACTGTCTGACAGGGAAACTGTGGGGATATGATACTCTGGTGGAATGGGAACACACCCCGGGAAGCCTCCTGAAGCGGGACCGGTTGCAGGCCTTCGCCGAAACGGCCGGTCTGAGCCGCCTTCTGGGACTGTCCATTCTCGAAAACGCCTGCAGGATGGCCGTATCATGGCCCGCTCCCCTGAAAATCAACGTCAGCCTCAATGCCAGCCTGTTCCGGCAGGACAGTTTCCCGGAAGCCGTGGCCGCCATCCTGAAGAAAACTGGACTCCCGCCTTCCCGGCTGGAACTGGGCATGAGCGATCACATCTTTCAGGCGCCCCGAAAAAAAGTCATCCCTCTGCTCCATCGCCTGAAACTGCTGGGGCTTCACCTCGCCCTGAACGATTTCGGGGTGGGTCATCTCTGCCTCGACTGCGTGCAGGCCCATGATTTCGACCGCGCCAGGGTTCCAGTCTCCCTGCTGACCCGACTGGACGACCCGACATCCCGGCAGATCATGAAAGGCATCATCAATCTCGGACACGGCCTCCGGCTCTCCGTCACCGCAACAGGCGTACACAGCCGCGCCCGGCTCGATCTCCTTACCAGGCTAGGCTGCGATCAGGTTCAGGGTCTCCTGCCCGCGGAACAGACCCCGCTTCCAGAAAAGACCTGAAACCGGAGACCGGGGACCGGGTTATTTTTCCGAAGACGCAAACATGTGCGTTGCATGCGTGATGGCTCCGCCAGCACGGATAGCGGCCGCCACAAGAGCAATTTCCGAAAGCTGCGCATCTGTGGCCCCGGCGTCACGGGCGGCCTTGGTATGCAGTTCGATACAGTAGGGGCACTGGGTCGTCAGGGCGACGGCCACCGCGGCAAGTTGCTTGGTCAGGGCGCTGACCTCGCCCTCGGCGAAAGCGACATGATCGAACGCCCAGAAGGCTTTCATCCCCTCGGATGCATTCGCTTCAAGATGAGGCAGACGGGAGAGGTTTTTCATATCGTACATGAAGACGCTCCTGAAACCTGCCCCGGAACTGGGGCAGTACACATAACGACATGGACTGAACCGCAACGACACCCAAGCCATCCCCGCTTCACAGTTTGCTGAGCAGTTCCGGCCTCCAGAACGGTCTTGCGCCTTGCCTCTCTCCCCGCTGCGGCGCTAGAAGCCCACGAGACGTGACAGAAATCCCCTTCCACAGGGTCAGGACATCCAAAGCATGAAACAGCAAGCCAACCTTATCCGTGCCGGACAGGTCATCGAGCATGACGGTCGCCGGTGGACGGTCCTCAAGCAGCAGATCATCACCCCCGGCAAGGGCGGCGCCTTCATCCAGGTCGAAATGCGCGACCTCAACACGGGCAACAAGACCAACGAACGCTGGCGGACCGCTGATTCCGTGGAACGTCTGCTGACGGAAGACAAGGACTACATCTATTCCTACATGGACGGTGACAACGTCGTCCTGATGGACCCCGAGACCTTCGAGCAGCTTATCCTGCCCAAAGACATCTTCGGCGACCAGTTCGCATTCCTCCAGGACAACATGCCCCTGAACGTCAAGCTGGTCGAAGGCGACCCGGTAGGCGTCGAACTCCCGCCACACGTCACGCTCGAGATCACGGAAGCCGATCCGGTGGTCAAGGGCCAGACAGCCAGTTCCTCCTACAAGCCGGCCGTCCTGTCCAACGGCGTCAAGACGCTGGTTCCTCCCTTCATCGAATCTGGCGAGCGGGTTGTCGTCCGCACGGAAGACGGCTCCTACGTCGAACGCGCCAAGGACTGATTTCATGCGTCTTTCCCCGCACATGGCCGTCATGCAGAACGCGGCGCAGAAGGCCGCCCGCCGCCTGCTCCGTGACTTCACGGAGGTCGAGCAACTTCAGGTCAGCATCAAGGGCCCGGGAGATTTTGTCTCCCAGGCTGACATGCGCGCAGAAACCACCATCCGCGAGGAACTCGCCCGTGCACGCCCGGGCTACGCCTTCCTGATGGAAGAGACCGGCGCTTCGGGCGGGGACAACTGGACGTGGCGCTGGATCGTCGATCCGCTGGACGGAACGACCAACTTCCTGCACGGCATCCCGCACTGGGCCATTTCCATCGGCCTCCAGCGGCGCCTGCCGGACGGTTCGGTCGAACTGGCCGCCGGCATCGTTTACAATCCTGCCGCGAACGAGATGTTCTGGGCCGAAAAAGGCACCGGAGCGTTCCTGAACGAACGCCGCCTGCGTGTCTCCGGCCGCCGGAACATGCACGAAGCCCTCTTCGCCACAGGCATTCCGTTCGCCAAGGTCCCCAGCAGCCAGCGCCTGCCATTCGCACGGGTCCTCGGCGCGCTGATGCCACAGGTCGCGGGCATCCGCCGCTTCGGCGCCGCCGCGCTGGACCTCGCCTGGGTCGCAGCCGGCCGGTATGATGGATACTGGGAATTCGGCATCAAACCGTGGGACTGCGCAGCCGGCCTCCTGATCGTGCGTGAAGCTGGCGGTTACGCCACGGACCCGGACGGAAAAGAACTTCAGGATCTGGACGATAACGTCAACGTCGTGGCGGGAAACCCCCAGCTTCACGGTCCGCTTCGCGCCATTGTGCATGAAGCCCTGAACCGCCCCTGAGAAAACTGTACTCACGCTTCACTGGCCCCATTGCCGGGGGTGTGAAGCGTCGTCTAGGATCGGCCCCGTCATGTACAGGCCGATCCTTTCTTTCCTTCCGCTGGCGGCCGTTCTGGCCTGCTTCCCGCTCTCTGACTCATCCGCGCAGGTCACCAGCAATCTGGATGACCTTCCCCAGAGCAAACCGGCCTCCCCTGCTCCGGCGCACAAGACAGCGCAGCATGCCGCGCCTGCCAGACATGCCAGCAGCAAAACCAGACAACCGGCCCCGGCCCATCCCACCCACACGGCCAGTGGACAGAATACATCGGCCTCTCCAGCCGCGTCCCCATTCGGCACAACCACCGCGGCACGTCCCCAGCCGGCACGCACCACCGTCCCGGCCGTTCCGGCTGCACCGCCGCCGCCAGTCGTTCTCCCGCCCCCCTTCGTGCCGATCCAGACGCATGCACCCGTCCCTCCCATGGCAGTGCCAGCCGTCCCCGACGCCAAAAGCAGCACGGCCCCCCTGCCGGATGATGGACTGCGCGTCCTGTTCGCCCCCAATGACTCCTCCCTGAACGAAGCGAGCCTCAAGGCCATCAGCGCTTATGGCGTCCGGCTGGCCGCCCGGCCCGATACGCGTGTCATCCTACGCGCATACGCAACGCTGCCGGGTGATGACATTTCAATGCCACGGCGCATTTCCCTCGCCCGCGTACTGGCCATCCGGTCCGTTCTCATTCATGCTGACGTCGCAACGACACGCATCTATCCACGCGCGCTGGGCCGCCCCGACAAGGGCGACACCGCCCCGGGCGACCGCCTCGACATTACACTTGAAACCAACCCGGCTCCGACCGCCGCACCGGCTTCCGCCACCCCAGCAAACGGCATGCCATAACGCCAGGAAGAGGAAAGACACGCCGTGACACGCCCTACGACATACCTGCTGCGGATGGGGATTTTCCTCGCAGCCGTCGTTCTTCTCGCCGCCTCGATGACCACGACCCTGCTCCAGGCCTTCACGGCGAATCCCAAGCTGGACGCAGTCATCCTGGCCGTATTGCTGATGGGGATCGTCTGGAACGTGCAGGTTGTCCTTCGGCTCATGCCGGAAGTCCGCTGGGTCGAGGCGATCCGCCAGTCCCGCGCCAGCCTGTCGGCTCCCAATCCTCCCCGCCTGCTCGCCCCCATGGCCAGCATGCTGGCGCGCAGCCGGACCGATCGCCTCTCGCTCTCCACCCAGACCACACAGGCCATGCTCGACAGCCTGTCCTCTCGTCTGGATGAAAGCCGGGAAATCTCCCGGTACATGACCCAGCTTCTGATCTTCCTGGGCCTGCTGGGAACATTCTACGGCCTGCTGCTGACCGTCAGTTCCATTGCATCCGTCATCGGTGGCATGTCCACCGGCAACGGAGATCTGGACGTGATGTTCAACCAGCTCAAGACCGGGCTGGCCGGACCGCTGGCGGGCATGTCCACGGCGTTTTCCGGTTCCATGTTCGGTCTGGCCGGCGCCCTCGTCCTCGGCTTCCTCGACCTGACCGCCGGACAGGCCCAGACGCGCTTTTTCAACGATCTGGAAGAATGGCTTGCCGGCCAGACCCGCCTCGGTGGCAGCATGTCGCTCGATCATGATGGCGGCGCGCCCGTGCCGGCCTATGTGCAGGCTCTTCTGGAACAGACGGCCGAAAACCTCGAAACCCTCCAGAACGCCGTCTCCCGGACGGAAGAAGGGCGCGTCCGCGAGATCCAGCTTCTCGACACCCTTCAGGAACGCCTGCGCGGCATTACCGAACTGCTGAAAGTCAACCAGCAGGTCATGACCCGCACGGCGGAAACGCAGAGCGCCCTCCTTCCCGTCCTGCGTCATCTGAACGAGGATGGACAGCCAGGCTCCCAGGGAACGCCCCTGCTGCGGATCGAAAGCCATCTCAGCCGCCTGATCGAGGACCTGCACCAGAGCCGGGCCTATACGGTAGGTGAAATCCGCAATGACCTGCGCGTCCTGGCACGCACCATCGCCGCCGCCTCCGGACAGACGCATGGCGGATCGCCCTCCAGCGGCGCGCAGGGCTAACCCTCATGGCTCGGCGCAGACGCAGCTCCCAGAGCAGCCTCAACGCATGGCCCGGCTACGTGGACGCCCTGTCCACGCTGCTGATGGTCGTGACCTTCGTTCTGCTCGTCTTCGTGGTGGGACAGCAGTTCCTCTCCATTTCCCTGACACGTCGGGAACACACACTGGACGCCCTCCAGAAGCAGCTGGCCGAACTTTCGCACATGCTGTCCCTGACGCAGGATAAAAACCGCACCCTGACAGCGTCAGTGGCAACCCTGTCCGACGAAAAACAGAAAAATACTGCCCAGCTTCAGTCGCTCTCTACCCAGATCGCAACCCTGACAGGCCAGCTTCAGAGCCGGGATCAGGCTCTCGCTGCGGCCGATACCTCCGGCAAGGAACAGACCAGCCGGATTTCCGATCTTCAGACCCAGATCGAGGAACTGACGCGCCAGCTTCAGGCCATCAGCAACGCCCTCGACCTCGAGAAGCAAAACGAGCAGACCAAGGACGCCCAGATCAAGGATCTCGGCACCAAGCTGAATCTTGCCCTGGCCGACAAGGTCAACCAGCTCAGACAGTACCGCTCGGAATTCTTCGGACGGCTCAGAACGGTCCTGAAAGACCAGAAAGGCGTGGAAATCGTCGGAGACCGCTTCGTTTTCCAGTCCGAGGTCCTGTTCCCGCCCGGCAGTGCAGACCTGACACCGGAAGGCGTCCACGAGATCAGGACGCTGGCCCGCACGTTCCGTCAGGTTGCAGGCAATATTCCCGCCGACCTGCCGTGGATCCTGCGCGTGGATGGCCATGCGGACAAACAGCCCATCCATGACAGCGCCTTCCACAGCAACTGGGAACTCTCGTCCGAGCGCGCCATTACAGTGGTCAAGCTGCTGATCGCCGAAGGCATCAGCCCCCGTCACCTTGCGGCGACAGGCTTTGCGGATTACCAGCCGCTGGACATGGGCAACACGGCTTCGGCCTACGCCCGCAACCGGCGGATCGAGTTTCGTCTGACGGACCGCTGATCCCTCTCCCGCCTGTTTCCCGAAAGGGAGCGGGCAACCCCGCCGCTCTGCTGACAGGGCCGCGATAATCCCGTATGTAGCGACCATGACCGACACCCCGCTCTCCCTTATCCGCAATTTCTCGATCATCGCGCATATCGATCACGGCAAATCGACGCTGGCCGATCGCCTGATCCAGGCCTGTGGCGCCCTCACGGAACGTGAGATGAAGGCGCAGGTGCTCGATTCGATGGAACTCGAACAGGAGCGCGGCATCACCATCAAGGCGCAGACCGTCCGCCTGACCTATCCTGCCAAGGACGGGAAGATGTACGTCCTGAACCTGATGGACACGCCGGGCCACGTGGACTTCGCCTATGAAGTCAGCCGCTCGCTGGCAGCCTGTGAAGGTTCGCTTCTGGTCGTTGACGCCTCACAGGGCGTAGAAGCCCAGACGCTCGCGAACGTCTATCAGGCCATTGATGCGAATCACGAGATCGTCCCGGTCCTGAACAAGATCGATCTCCCCGCCGCCGAACCCGAGCGTGTCCGCGCCCAGATCGAGGACGTGGTGGGAATCCCCGCGGATGACGCCGTGGAAATCAGCGCCAAGACCGGCCTGAACATCGAAGGCGTTCTGGAAGCCCTTGTGCAGCGTCTTCCCGCACCAAAGGGCGACCGTGACGCCCCGCTTCAGGCCCTGCTGGTCGATAGCTGGTATGACCCGTATCTGGGTGTCATCATCCTGATCCGCGTCATGAACGGGACCGTCAAACGCGGCGACAAGATCCGCATGATGCAGGCCGGCTCCGTCTATCACGTCGATCAGGTCGGTGTTTTCCTGCCGAAAATGACGAATGTGGATGAACTTGGCCCGGGCGAGATGGGATACATCAACGCCGCCATCAAGACTGTCGCTGACGTCGCGGTCGGAGACACCGTCACGCTGGATCGCCGCCCGGCGGAGAAAGCGCTCGCAGGCTTCAAGCCGTCCATTCCGGTTGTCTGGTGCGGCCTGTTCCCGATCGACGCGGATGATTTCGAGAAACTGCGCGACAGTCTCGGCAAGCTGCGCCTGAACGATGCCTCCTTCCATTTCGAAGCCGAGAGTTCTGCGGCGCTGGGCTTCGGCTTCCGCTGCGGCTTCCTGGGGCTTCTGCATCTGGAAATCATTCAGGAACGTCTCTCGCGTGAGTTCAACCTGGACCTGATCGCCACTGCCCCGTCGGTCGTCTATCACATGACGCTGACCAACGGAGAGAAGCAGGAACTCCACAACCCGGCCGACATGCCGGATCCGGCCGAAATCGCCACGATCGAGGAACCCTGGATCAAGGCCACCATCATGGTGCAGGACGAATATCTCGGCGCCGTCCTGACGCTCTGCTCCGAACGGCGTGGCATTCAGGTGGACCTCACCTATGTCGGCAACCGCGCCATGGCCGTCTATCGCCTGCCGCTGAACGAAGTGGTGTTCGATTTCTACGACCGCCTGAAATCCCTCACCCGCGGCTATGCCTCCTTCGACTATCAAGTGGACGGCTACGAAGAGAGCGACCTTGTGCGCATCTCCATCCTCGTCAATCACGAACCCGTGGACGCCCTTGCTTTCGTGGCGCATCGCAGCGTCGCGGAGACACGCGGCCGCGCCATCTGCGCCAAGCTGAAGGACCTGATCCCCAAGCAGCTTTTCAAAATCGCAATCCAAGCTGCCATCGGTTCGAAGGTCATCGCCCGTGAGACAATCGGCGCCCTGTCCAAGGATGTGACGGCAAAATGCTATGGCGGTGACATTTCCCGTAAACGCAAGCTGCTGGACAAGCAGAAAGAAGGCAAAAAGCGCATGCGGCAGTTCGGCAAGGTCGAAATTCCGCAGAGCGCCTTCCTCGCCGCCCTGAAAATGGACTGACGGTCAGCTTATGCTCAAGACCGCCGCCGTCCTGTTCGTTCATGATGAGGCTGACACGATAGGCTGGTGGCTGGCCCACCACGCCGCTCTCGGCTTTTCCACCCTCGTCGTGTGCGATGACGGATCGACGGATGGCACCACGACCGTCCTGTCAAACGCCTCGTCTTTTTATGACGTCCGGATCAGGCGAGCGGATCCGTCCCTTGCGAACAGGCTGGACCGCCAGACCCGGTTTCAGGAAACCTTCCTGAAATCGGAAGCCGCGGAATTTGACTGGGTCATGTTTCTGGCGGCCGATGAGTACCTGCATCTGGAAAGCGCGCCATCCCTTCCGGATTTTCTGGAGACCGCCACCGCGGATGACATCCGGTTCAACTGGTGCCTGTTCGGTTCCAGCGGCCGTAAAACACCTTCTCCCTTCTCCCCGGTCGAGACCTATACCCGCCACGCCCTGATCAGCATGACGGATCATCGCGTCGTCCGTTCCATCATGCGGCCGCGACAGGCCGACACACCCCGCCCCCTGCCCGATCCGTTCTGCGCCATCGGCCAGAACGCAGACTGGCAATACGGGCGCATCCTGCATTTCGCGGCATCCGATCCGGAGACGTTCAACCGCCGTCAGTCCAGCGCAACCCCACAGGCCGCATGGCGACATTTTGACCGGAATGACGCCGTCTATACTGGAGCGGCGCGCTGGCTGACGGAAACAAAGAACATTGCCGCCTCCATCCAGCAGGCAGGACTGATCGACCTGTACTGGCAACTCAGAGGCGCCGTCGTCCATTCGGACAGGACCATCCTTGAACGGCTCGGTCTCTCCACGCAGGATCTGACCACACCCCCCGCAACCCGGAACCCGGCCCGCTTCCGGTTTTTCCGCCTGAACGGCGCACAGAAACCGGTTCTGGACACCAGCACGGGACAGATCCTGACCATTCCATCCGGCTCGCCCGAGCCTGAACGCTACGTCTCACTCGTCCTCGCCGTCGAAACGACGCAGCAGGGCACAGCTTTTGCCTGCCTGTTCCCGGAAGTGCCGGTTCAGGGGAAATTTTTCGCCCTGCCCGGATCACCCGTCCTGCTTGCCGCCACTCCACTGCGGCTCTCTCCCGGTCATGCCTCTGCGCTCTGCGCCGTGACGGGCTCACGGATAAACCTCGCCCTGTCAGCAGGATCCCTGGAAGAACTCGACGCCACATTCTCGCTCCGTGACCGCCTGACAGCGCTCATGGTGCTGACGGCAGAAGGTCACACCCTGCCAGCCCTGCTGCGTGGCATCGACCGCCTTCCCGCACCGGACGCCACGGCGCTTGGCTGCGCGATCGCGGCTCTGCCCCCTGCGGACGCTGACCGGGTGGCCCGGGCTTTTCCGGGTCTCGTTCCCCTCAGCATACGACCGGCCGCGTCTTACGTCTGATCCCCGGCGGCACTCTCGCGAAACAGTTCGAACGTCTTGACCACGCCTTCCATGGCGGACTGTCGCCCCTGCGGCGATTCCGCCTTCAGCCGCGCCTGAAGTTCCCCCAGAAACGCCGGCCAGCTTCCCTTCTCATGCCCGGCGGACAGATAGGCATGGGGAAGACCAGCCTCCACCTGCCTGCTGAGAACGCGCCCACCCAGCCGCGAACCCTCCAGAACATAAAGCGCACCAAGCGCCGCAGCATCACCCTGCGGGAGCTGAACCGGAAGACTGTCCGGGACAGACAGGCCAAGCTGTTCAAGATCTGCAAGCAGAAGCGGCCCGCGCGGAGACCAGGAAGGCAGCGTGTCATACCTCAGCAGCACATGCTCCACAGCGGGCAGAACCCGCGCATGAGCCTGAAGGAAGCGGCCATATGAGTTCCGCTCTCCAAGATCGAACCGCCCGAAAGCCTGATCAACGTCCTCATGGATGCGCCGGCTGACTGTCCGCAGCTCTGAAAGCGGATCATCCTGATGGGCCGAAATCCCAGCCGCCAAATTCATTTTCGTCTGTCCTCATGAAGCAAAGGCGAAACCGCCTCTTTTGCCATTCGTAAAGATATACACTTTTGCGGCCCGAACATGGTCCGTCATATTGTATCATGAAGGAACTGTCTGTGAGCGATACTCCGTCCCATCCTGCCGCAGCCCGGCCAGCGCGACCCTCACACCCGGTCCTGAAAACCATCGGGGGACTGGCTGGTGCACTGGTCGCCGCGATTATCGTGCTGATCTTGATCTGGCAATGGGACTGGTTCGTACCGTACATCAACCGTCACGCCTCGGCCGCCCTTCACCGGCCGGTCAGCATCACCCACCTTCATGTGCATCCCGGCTTCAAAACCACCGTCACGGTGGATGACCTGAAGGTTGGACAGCCGGATGACTTCAAGACCGAAAAAGCCGACTTCGCCTCCGCCCACGCCATCACCGTCACGGTCGATGTCTGGCGTTACATCATGGGGCGCGGCCTCGCCGTCCCGTTCATTCATCTCGATACGCCACAAGGCGACATCGTCTCGCTGCTCAACGGGCGCAACAACTATACCTTCACGTCCCAGGACACATCGAAAACGTCCTCTTCATCCTCGACGCCCATCCCCGAACTCGGACAGATCCACATCAATGACGGAGACATCCGCGTCGCCCTCGCGCGCCTGAAGACAGACATGCACGTCCTGATCCACACCACCCCCGGTGAAAACGGGAAGGAAGGAACGCTGGTGGTGGATCTCAGGGGACGGTACGCACAGGCCCCCATCAAGGGTCACATCGTAGGCGGCGCGCTCCTGACCCTGACGGACCGCACCCATTCCTACCCGATCGATGGCCGCCTCGAGAACGGCCCCACCTACGCCACCCTGCGCGGCACCGTCGACGATCCGCTGCATTTCCAGGGAACGAACCTGAGCCTGCACTTCGCCGGCCCGGACATGGCTCTGCTCTACGGGCTCACCGGCGTGCCAATCCCTCATACGCCCGCCTATAACATTACGGGAAACCTGGCTTATTCAGCCCGCGCCATCCGCTTCCAGAACTTTGAAGGCCGGATGGGAACGTCCGATATCGGCGGCGACATCAATGTCGATCCCCATCAGAAACCAATCTTCGTGGAAGCCACCCTGCACTCACGCTCCGTCAACCTAGAAGACCTCGGCGGCTTCATCGGCGCCCGTACGGGAGAAGCGAAAAAGACCGCCCCTCCCAGCCGCAGCGTCCTGCCAGACCAGAAAATCAACGTTCCCAAACTCAATGCCGTCAATGCGCATGTCACGTATCATGGCGACCATATCCGTAACAAAGACTGGCCCCTGGACAACATCGATACCGAATTCTTCGTTCAGGACGGCGCCATTGACCTGAAGCACCTCACCTTCGCAACAGGCACGGGCCACATTTCCGTCGCCGCGAAGCTGCAGCCCACGGAAAAAGACCTGTTCCGGACCAATTTCCGTCTGGACGTCTCGCGCCTCCCCCTGTCCCGCATCATGACATCGTCATCCACATTCAAGGGCGATGGCACCATCGGCGGTCACGCCACGCTGATCTCGACAGGAAATTCCGTGGCGTCCTTCGTCGCGAACGGCAATGGCGGGATCACGCTGGTGCTTGACCGTGGTGGAGACGTTTCCGCCCTGCTTCCGGATATTCTGGGGCTGAAGCTTGGATCGGCCATCCTCTCCGCACTGGGTATTCCCGACCGCTCGAAGCTGGAATGCCTCGTGACGGACATGCCCCTGCGCGATGGCATCCTGCACACCAACTCCCTCCTCCTCCAGACAGGAACAAGCCGCACAACCGGAACAGGAACCGTCAATTTCCACAAGGATACGCTGGACTACGCCATCACGACCCGTTCCGTCGGGCCGCAGATCCTGTCCCTGCCCGGCGCCGTCCATATTTTTGGTGACCTGAACGGTCCCACCATCCTGCCTGGTGCGGAAATCGCCGGCCGTCTGGCCGCTTCCATCGGACTGGGCGTGCTGTTCCCGCCCGCCGCCCTGATCCCGACCATCCAGCTGGGCGTCGGCGAAGGATCCGCCTGTGAGAAGGCCGTCCGGGAGGCCAATACGCAGCCCGCAGCGGGAATCGCTCCGGGCCGTACAACTGGCAGCGGTGCGAGCAGCGTTCCCCATCCGGAAACCGGCAAAAACCGGAAAGCAGCGACCCGCAATTCTCCGCAGAGCCGCAGGGACATTCACCGCGCCTGGGAGAAGAAACTGAACCCGAAACAAAAAGCAGCGCATTAAGCCCATGGCGGGAGAGGCATTTTTGACTATAGCTGCCTGAAGATGTCCTTTCCCGCCGGAGTAGCCGCTTGCTGCAGTCCAGACTTGACCGCTGGTTCCAGATCTCTGCCCGCGGTTCCACGATCCCCCGTGAAATCATTGCAGGCCTGACTGTTTTCGGGGCAATGGCCTACATCGTGGCGGTCAACCCAGCCATACTGTCCTCCGCCGGCCTCGACCGCCATGACATGGTGATGACCACCATCGCCGGCGCCGTGGCCGGAACGCTGCTGATGGCGCTCTGGGCCAAACTGCCGATCGCACTTGCCCCGGCCATGAGCAGCAACGTCCTGTTTGCGCAGGTTGTCGTCCAGCAGGCCCATGTCAGTCCCCGGACCGCATTCACCGTCGTCCTGTTCAGCGGCCTGTGCTTCACAGCCCTGTCCCTGAGCCAGATCCGCCAGCGCATCATCCGCGGCTTTCCCCCCTCCATCGTGCTCGGCATCCAGATCGCCCTTGGCGCCTTCATCGCACGCATCGGCCTGACGACCGGCGGCCTGGCCGTCCCATCAGCGGAAGGCCTCTCCTTCGGCGCGCTCAGCAGTCCATCCGTCCTCCTCAGCATGGCCGGCATCCTGCTCTGTGGCGTTCTGGTGGTCCTGCGCGTGCCGGCCGGCCTCCTGCTCGCCATTCTTATCATCTCGATCGCCGGCCTTTTCATCCCGGAAGATCACGGCCCCATCACGCATCTTCCCACCCACCTGATGGACTGGCCCCACTACCCGACGACCCTCTTCCTGCCTTTTGATTTCCATGAATATTTTTCCCATCTCGGCCTCCTCGTTCCCATCACGCTCTATTTCCTGCTGAGTGACTTCTTCGACGCCACCGCAACCATGATGAGTGTCGCCCATCGGGCCGGACTGGATGGAACAGCCGAAAAACCGGCCCTGGATCACCGCGCCTTCGGCTCTGATGGCGCCGCCAGCATCATCGGCGCCTCCCTGGGCACCTGTACCGTTTCCGCCTACGTGGAAAGTCTCGCCGGCGTCGAAGCGGGCGGACGCACAGGCCTGAGCGCACTGGTCGTCGCGGTCCTGTTCGCCGTATCTTCCGTTTTCTGGCCCCTGATCACCGCCATTCCCGCAATCGCCACCGCCCCTGTCCTGGTCCTGGTCGGACTGAACATGCTCGGAAGCCTGAGCCGGGTCGCCGAGACACCCGCCGACGCCATGCCTCCCCTGACCATGCTCCTGATCGCCGGCGTGACGGGCAATTTCATGCTGAGCCTGTCCTGCGGACTTCTGCTTTACACTGGACTGGCCATCGCCCTGCGGGATTTCCAGCGCCTGACCCCGATTGTCCTCGGACTGGACGCCGCCTTCGTATTCTACATGGTCCTTCAGGCCCATATGGGCGCCTGATATTAGGATTTTCTTCATTTTTATGGGGCACCTTCAGGCCCCATGACGTCCAGTCCGCATCTTTTCATCGCCACCCCCTGCTTCGGGGGAACCGTCACCGTGAACTACATGCAGTCCCTTCTGGCCTGCATGGGCGGAGCCCCTCTCCATGACCTGCACCTGACCCTATCCACCATCGGGAACGACGCCCTGGTCACCCGGGCCCGCAACACCCTGCTCCATCAGTTCATGAGCGCCACGGATGCCAGCCACCTCCTGTTCGTGGACAGTGACATCAGCTTCACTCTGCATGACATCCTTGCTCTCCTTGAGGCTGACAAACCCCTGATCGGCGGGGCCTACCCCCTCAAATCCCATTACTGGGACAGCGAGACCGACCATTTCCTGCGCAATGGCGAATCCCCGGCCACGGCCAGCCTTCGTTATGTCGGTGACTGCGCCGCTCTCCGGGAAAATCCGGCCCTCATGGCGCAGGTCAGTTATATCGGAACGGGCTTCATGCTGATGACCCGCGACATGGTTCGCCAGATGATCGCGGCCTACCCCGAAACCCGTTACAGCCGCATTGACGCCCTTCAGACAGGAACCATCCCCGACACGTCAGACGCCTACGCCCTGTTTGACAGCATGATCGACCCGCAGACCCGGACCTACCTCTCGGAAGATTTCGCCTTCTGCCGTCGCTGGACACAGATCGGCGGCGAGGTCTGGCTCCATCGCGGACTGAACCTCACCCATACCGGCGCCACGGATTTCAGGGGGAACATGCAGGCGCGTTTCCGGCCTGCAATGACATTTCCGTAAAAATCACGAAAACCCGCTTTTCTTTGAAACAGGCCACTATTCCGTCATAAAGACCTGTCTTAACCTGAAACTGCGGTATCGGGAGCGTGATGCATAACATTCCCCGGTACCGCTCCCCCTTCATGCAAGAACAGCCTGCTGGAAAAACGGAATATTACTTTCCGCATCAGCCGCACCGGCAGCCGTATTGTAATAAAGCTTGTGGTAATGGCTCAACGCCCCTGCATCCCGTATGGAGGGCAGCGGCGCTCCAACCCGATAGAACCGGATTCTCGCCATGCCACAGGCATAACGCAGGTTGGTCATCATCTGCACACTGTGCGGCAGGTCATGCGCCATCATGCCTTCCAGTATGCTGCCAAAGGGCCTGCCCACCGGATAGCGGAGAAAATTCTCCCAGCAGTCGTCATGGGTCGCCGGTTCCATCTGCCATAATCCAAGCGCCGGGCCACCCCCCAGCTGCTGCACATACCGCCCCCGGCTCTCAGCCAGCGCCGTCCCTGTCAGCAGATTGGCCGCCGCTTCTCCCCCAAGGCCCAGCGCCGCCAGCGCCGGCTCCACCACCAGATGCTTGAGCTGCCCGACATCCAGTCCCGTCATGACCGCCCCGCTCCTCATCGCGCACCAAGGGACAGCACGACATGCACCATGCCCGTTCCCAGAATGGAGGCCGCAAGCGTGATCAACCCGGTAATGACGGCCCGTCCCCCGATCAGCCTGTCCAGCTTGCCATTCACTATCCGGTTGCCGTCATCAACCTTGCTTTCAAGGTTCTTCATCTGATCCCGCAGGGAACAGGATCTCATGCCGCATCTCCGTCCGAAGCGTCTCGTAACGGTCCGACAACCCACCTGCGACCGTCTCGAGCCGCAGAACACGATCTTCCAGCATCCTGAGCGTATAGGCCCTGTTCTCATGCTGCTGCTTTTCATGCTGCCGCCCTGAAACGTCCATCCGGTCCTCAACTTCCCCCATGCCTTCCCCCAAACAGAAAAAGCGCCCTCGAAGGAGCGCTTTTCATGGCATTGAGCCACAAATATAAGAAAAACTCCCCTTTCTGGCAAGTCCGTTCCTCTCTTGGCGCGATGCGGGGAGAAGCGCATACTGCACCCCATGACTGAGACCCCATCGGAGACCCTGCTCGATCTGCGCGGACTGGCCTGCCCCCTGCCAGTCCTGAAGGCAAACCGCGCCCTGCGTGACCTTCCTGCAGGAGCGCGCCTGCGAATCCTCGCGACCGACCGTGCCTCCGTCGCGGATTTCCAGTCCTACTGCCGCGAAACCGGCCATGCGCTCATCGCCTTCACGGATGCCGCCGGCGTTCTGTCTTTCCTGATCCGCAGGCGTGCAGAAACGACACCGTCCTGAAGAAACTCAGTCGTTCCCGCGCTCAGGGCTGGCAAAACACGTCTTCAGCCTGTAATCCCCTCGCTACCTGAGTTCCAAAGCGTGTTTTGAGGCTTTATCATGCCTGATCCCATTGATGCCATGTCCTTCGAGGATGCCCTCTCCGAGCTGGAGCGGATCGTCCGTGGCCTTGAAGGCGGTCAGATGAAGCTGGAAGACGCGATTTCCGCCTATGAACGCGGTGCGGCCCTGCGCCGTCACTGCGATGCAAAGCTGGGAGAGGCAGAAATGCGTGTGCGGGCCATTGTCCAGAATGACGACGGCAGCACAGGCACCGAACCTCTCACCGATACCGGAGAGACCGGCCGATGAGCGCCACGACCACGTCCACCTCCCTCAAGGAGGCGCTTTCCCGCGCCTGCATCGACATCGAAAGCACCATCGACATCCTTCTGCCGATGGTGACGGGTGACGATGCGATCCTGCTGGAAGCCATGCGTTACGCCGCCCTCGGCGGCGGCAAGAGACTGCGCGGATTCCTGACAGTCGAGGTGGCCGCCCTGTTCGGCGCGAACCGCAGCGCCGCCCTGCGTGTCGCCGCTTCCGTCGAAATGCTGCACGCCTATTCGCTCGTTCATGACGACCTTCCGTCCATGGATGACGATGATCTCCGCCGCGGGCGGCCGTCCACGCACCGCCAGTTCGATGAAGCCATCGCCATCCTCGCGGGTGATGCGCTCCAGACACGCGCTTTCGAGATCCTCGTCGAACCGGCCACCAGCCACGACGCGGCCATCCGCGCGGATCTGGCCCTGGCCCTGGCCCGCGCCTCCGGTTCCGCCGGCATGGTCGGCGGTCAGGTCATCGACATCCGCGGCGAAGGCCGTGCCCTGCCGCTTGAGGAAGTGCGCCACCTGCACGCCATGAAGACAGGCGCCCTGATCCGCTATGCCGCGGAAGCGGGCGCCATCCTCGCAGGCGTGAACGATGACCGCCGCGCAGCCATCGTGGCCTATGGCCGCGATCTCGGAACGGCTTTCCAGGTTGCGGATGACGTTCTGGATTCCACCGCAACCGCCGAGGAACTCGGCAAGACCGCCGGCAAAGACGAAGCCAGCGGCAAATCGACCTATGTCTCCCTGCTTGGCATTGACGGTGCCCATGCTGAGGCTCGCCGCCTGAGCGATCAGGCCCGGGAGGCTCTTTCATCCTTCGGTGCACAGGCCGACGCCCTCCGGGCACTTGCGGACTATGTCGTCGAGCGCAGGAACTGATCCCATGAGCAAACCGACTTCCACGATTCCCACCTATGGCCGCTATCCGGAACTGGACCGCGTCCGTCTTCCGTCCGACATGCGGAACCTGTCCGTTGACCAGCTCAAGCAGCTGGCCGAGGAGCTGCGCTCCGAAACGGTGGACGCCGTCTCCACGACAGGCGGCCATCTCGGCGCGTCCCTCGGCGTGGTCGAACTGACCGTCGCCCTTCATGCCGTCTTCAACACTCCCGATGACCGGATCATCTGGGATGTCGGGCATCAGGCCTATCCGCACAAGATCCTGACCGGCCGCCGCGACCGCATCCGCACCCTGCGTCAGCCAAACGGCCTGTCCGGCTTCACCCGCCGCGTGGAGAGCGAATACGATCCGTTCGGCGCAGCCCACTCCTCCACCTCCATTTCCGCCGGCCTCGGCATGGCGGTGGCGCATCACCTGCGCGCCGAGGAAGACCCGAGCTATCACGAGCGCAACGTAATCGCCGTCATCGGCGATGGTTCCATTTCCGCAGGCATGGCCTATGAGGCCATGAACAACGCGGCCGTTGCCGGTCCGGGCGCGAACCGCCTGATCGTGGTCCTCAATGACAACGAAATGTCGATCGCACCTCCGGTCGGCTCGATGTCGGACTACCTGTCCCGCCTGATGTCCTCGCGTCAGTTCTTCAGCCTTCGTGATCTGGCCGGAAAGGTCGCCAAGCGTCTACCAGGCAAGATCGAGCGCACCGCCAAGCGCGCCGAGGAATACGCCCGCGGCATGATCACGGGCGGCACGCTGTTCGAGGAACTCGGCTTCTATTATGTCGGTCCGGTCAACGGCCACGACATGAGCCAGCTCGTCCCCATCCTGCGCAACCTGCGCGATGCCGACGATCAGGGACCGATCCTGCTGCACGTCATCACCGAGAAAGGCCGCGGCTACAAACCGGCCGAAGCAGCGGGCGACAAATACCACGCCGTCAGCAAGTTCAATGTCGTGACCGGCGAGCAGAAAAAGGCCCCTGCCGGCCCGCCGAGCTATACATCCGTTTTCAGCCGTGAACTCATGCGCCGCGCCGAAACCGATGACAAGCTGATCACCATCACCGCCGCCATGCCCTCCGGCACCGGCCTCGGCGCTTTCGCCAAGGCCCATCCGGACCGTTTCTTCGATGTCGGCATTGCGGAACAGCACGCCGTCACATTCGCGGCGGGTATCGCCTCCGAAGGGCTGCGTCCGTTCTGCGCGATCTATTCCACCTTCCTCCAGCGCGCATATGACCAGGTCGTTCATGACGTCGCGCTCCAGAACCTTCCGGTCCGCTTCGCCATCGACCGCGCCGGGCTCGTCGGTGCCGATGGTGCAACCCATGCAGGATCGTTCGACCTGAACTACCTGTGCTGCCTGCCGAACATGGTGGTCATGGCGCCGTCCGATGAAGTCGAGCTTCTGCACGCCACCGCCACGGCCTGTGAACATGACTCCGGCCCGATCGCCTTCCGTTATCCGCGCGGCAGCGGCATCGGTCTCGACCTGCCGGAAAAGGGTGAAGTCCTCGAAATCGGCAAGGGCCGGATCGTGCGTGAAGCCCGCCAGGCGCCTGGCGAACGTGGCGGCGTCGCCATCCTTTCGCTTGGCCCGCGTCTGCACGAATCCCTGAAGGCTGCGGACCAGCTTGCTGCGCAGGGCATCCCCGTCACCGTAGCGGACGCGCGTTTCGCCAAGCCGATCGATCACAAGCTGGTCGATGACCTCGCCAGAAAGCATGAAGTTTTCATCACGCTGGAAGAAGGCGCCGCTGGCGGTTTCAGCAGCCAGGTCGTCAGTCACCTTGCCAAGAACGGTCTGCTCGATACGGTCAAGTTCCGCCCCATGGCCTTCCCTGACCGGTACATCGACCACAACACGCAGGACGCCCAGTATGACGAGGCCGGACTGACCGCTCCGCACATCGTTCATACGGCCGCCAGCGCACTGGGCGTCAAGGTCGCCCAGCAATCCGCCTGATCCATGGCGAAACGCCGCGCCGACCAGCTCCTCGTTGACCGGGGACTGGTCGAAAGCCGCACGAAGGCCCAGTCCCTCATCATGGCGGGCCTTGCCTATACGGGTGATCGCCGGATCGCGAAGGCGGGAGACCAGCTCCCCGAGGACGCGCCTCTGTCCCTCAAGGGGCAGGAGCATCCCTGGGTGTCCCGGGGCGGTCTCAAGCTGATCCATGCCCTTGAACATTTCGGGCTGGACCCGAAAGGCCGCGTCGCACTGGATGTCGGGGCTTCGACAGGCGGCTTCACGGACGTCCTGCTGACCCACGGCGCCAGCAGGGTCTACGCCGTGGATGTCGGTCACGGACAGCTCGCATGGAAGATTCGCTCCGATGACCGGGTAGTCGTCATGGAAAAGACAAATGCCCGCCATCTGACCTCTGATGACATTCCCGAGCTGGTCGGCATCGTGGTCTGTGACGCCAGCTTCATCGGCCTGCGCACCGTCCTGCCCGCGGCCCTCAGTCTGACCACGCCCGATGCCTGGGCCGTTGCACTCATCAAACCGCAGTTCGAAGCAGGACGGGCGGAAATCGGCGCCAAGGGCGTCGTGCGCGATCCCTCCGTACATGCCCGCGTCTGTGAGGAAATCCGTGAATGGTTTGCCGCCTTTCCCGGATGGGATGTCATCGGCATTGAAGCCAGCCCGATCACCGGCCCCGAAGGCAATCGTGAATTCCTGATCGCCGCACGGCGCAACGGCGGCCCCGAAGCCGGATAATCCGCTTTCGCCGGACCCTGACGGCGCTTTTCCCTTGGAACTGCGCGCCCCGTCCGTGCTATGGGTCCGCCGCCATGACCGCCCTCACCCATCCCGACATCCGCCCGCGCATCAATTCCCTGGCTTCCGACGAGCTCAACCAGCTCGAACGAGACCGCATCCATGCGAAATCCGCCCTCTTCGCCCCTCCCGAAGCGCGGCTGGAAGATGGACGGCGTGACCTTGTGGGGCTGAACCGCGAAGAGCTCGCGGCCCTCATGACGGAAATCGGCGAAAAGCCCTTCCGTGCCAAGCAGCTCTGGCACTGGATCTATCACCAGGGTGCGACCGATTTTTCAAAGATGAGCACCATTGCCAAACCTATGCAGGCAAAGCTGGCCGAGCATTTCATCGTCGGGCGCCCCACCACCTCCACGCAACAGACCTCCGTGGACGAAACCCGGAAATTCCTTTTCCGCTTCCGTGACGGGCAGGAAGCCGAGACCGTTTATATTCCCGACCGCCGGGAAGACCGGGGCGCCGTATGCATTTCCTCGCAAGTCGGTTGCACCCTGTCCTGCACGTTCTGCCATACCGGAACGCAGAAACTCGTCCGCAATCTCGGCCCCGCCGAGATCGTAGGACAGTTCATGGCGGCACGTGACAGTTATGGTGAATGGCCCAGCCCGACCGGAGATACGCCCCGCCTGCTCTCCACCATCGTCCTGATGGGCATGGGTGAGCCACTTTACAATTACGAGAATGTCGCTAAGGCCATGAAGATCGTCATGGATGGCGACGGCATCGCCCTCTCCCGCCGCCGCATCACCCTGTCCACCTCCGGCGTCGTCCCGATGATGGACCGCTGCGGAGACGAACTCGGTGTCAATCTGGCCATTTCCCTCCATGCCGTCACGAACGAACTGCGCGACCAGATCGTCCCGCTGAACCGCAAATACCCGATCGAGGAGCTGATGGCGGCCTGCAAACGCTACCCCGCCGCATCCAACTCCCGCCGCATCACCTTCGAATACATCATGCTCCGGGGCATCAATGACAGCGAAGCCGATGCAAGGGAACTGGTGCGCCTGATCCGGGATCTGCCCGCAAAGGTGAACCTCATTCCCTTCAATCCGTGGCCGGGTTCGGATTTCCGCCCCTCCACGAAGGAACAGCTCAACAAATTCGCCAACATTGTCATGGATGCAGGCTTCTCCTCCCCCATCCGCACCCCCCGTGGCCGGGATATTCTCGCGGCCTGCGGACAGCTCAAGACAGAAAGCGAACGCCAGCGGAAAAGCGGCTGAATCCGCAAGGTTTCCGAACCACGCGCAGGATGCTAGAAACGCAGGCCTAACGAACACCACAAGGACCACGCAGTTATGAGCGCCCATCAGGACGTCAAGAAAGTCGTTCTCGCCTATTCCGGCGGGCTGGATACCTCGGTTATTCTCCGCTGGCTCCAGAAGACCTATAACTGTGAGGTTGTCACCTTTACCGCCGACCTCGGACAGGGCGAGGAACTGGAACCGGCCCGCAAAAAGGCCGAAATGTTCGGCGTGAAGGAAATCTTCGTCGAGGATCTGCGCGAGACCTTCGTGAAGGACTTCGTGTTCCCGATGTTCCGCGCCAACACGCTCTATGAAGGCCAGTATCTCCTGGGCACCTCCATTGCGCGCCCGCTGATCTCCCAGCGCCAGATCGAAATCGCAGAGGCCGTCGGCGCTGACGCCGTGGCCCACGGCGCTACCGGCAAGGGCAACGATCAGGTCCGCTTCGAACTGAGCTATTACGCCCTGAAGCCGGATGTGAAGGTCATCGCGCCCTGGCGTGAATGGGACCTGACGTCCCGGTCGAAGCTGCTGGCCTTCGCCGAGGAAAACCAGATCCCCGTTACGAAGGACAAGCGCGGCGAAGCCCCCTTCTCCGTGGATGCCAACCTCCTGCACTCGTCTTCCGAAGGCAAGATGCTCGAAGATCCCGCCATCCCGCCGGAAGAGATGGTGTTCCAGCGCACGATCGCGCCTGAAGACGCTCCCGACAAGGCAACCGAGATCAGCATCGATTTCGTGGAAGGGGACCCGGTCGCCATCAATGGCGTGGCAATGAGCCCCGCCACCCTTCTGACGCGCCTGAACGAACTGGGACGCGAAAACGGCATCGGCCGTCTGGACATCGTGGAAAACCGCTTCGTCGGCATGAAGTCCCGCGGCATTTACGAAACGCCGGGTGGCACCATCCTCCTTGCCGCCCACCGCGCCATGGAAAGCATCACGCTCGACCGTGAAGCAGCCCACCTCAAGGACAGCATCATGCCGCGCTACGCGGAGCTGATCTATAACGGCTTCTGGTTCTCGCCGGAACGCCGGATGCTTCAGGCCCTGATCGACACCAGCCAGCATTCCGTGACTGGCCGTGTGCGCATGAAGCTTTATAAGGGAAATGTCGTCTGCGTCGGCCGTGAAAGCCCAAACAGCCTGTATGATGCCCGTGTCGTGACTTTCGAGGACGACGAAGGTGCCTATAATCAGCAGGATGCCCAGGGTTTCATCAAGCTGAACGCCCTGCGCCTACGCCTTGGTAGCCAGATCGGCCGCCGTGGCGGTGCGCTCTGATCCAGAAGACCTGCCGGGGGACCATGACCAGTCTGATTCGCCTTACCTCTGCTCTTGCCCTGTGCGGTGCATTCCTCCTTTCGGGATGCGCCGGCCACCATCACGAAGATGATTCCGACCTGACGCCTGAACAGTTCATGGCCAAGGTCAAGGCGGAGCCGGGGGTCAAGACCCTTCCTGACGGCCTGTCCTACAAGGTCCTGAAATCAGGCCCGAAGGACGGGGACAGCCCACACCGCGGCTCGACCATCATGGTGATCTATGAAGGACGCCTCCCGGATGGCGGCATCTTCGACAGCTCCGACCAGCACGGCAGCGGCGCCTACATGGAAATGCCGCTCGATGGCCTGGTCGATGGCTGGCTCGAAGCCCTGCCCATGATGCATGTGGGTGACGAATGGATGCTCTACCTGCCGCCGAAACTCGGCTACGGCAAGCGCTCCATGGGCATCATCCCGCCGAACAGCCCGCTGATCTTCAAGATCCAGCTGCTCGGCGTCAACAACGGCGGCGGCCAGTAAAAGGCCCCCGCACCCTGCCGGAAGGACGCTCCTATGATCCTTCCGGCAGGCTCCAGTGTGCATCGCAGCGCGCCTCGTAAAGTTCTCCGTCACCTGTTTCCAGAAGACGTCCCGTCTCGTGGATCTTGGCCGTCCACCGCGCGGGCTGACCACAGACATGACAGCGCGCAGAAAGCGTGATCACTTCATCCGCCCGCGCCATCAGCCGCGCCGTGACATGAAACGGCTGCTGGCGGTAATCCGTATCAAGCCCACCAACAGTGATGTCCGCACCGCGCGCCCGTGCCTCCAGCAACTGCGCAACGATATCGCCGTCATAATGGGGCGCGATCATGAACTGCGCCTCATCCAGAACAATATGCTGCGCCAGATCCGCTTCCGCTGGCCAAGACCAGACCGACCGTGCCGCCAGATGGGACCCGTCACGACTGACGAGCTCCGCTCCATCCCGGGTGTCGAATCCCGGTTTCAGCGCCAGAACGTCCCTGCAGCCACGCGCCGCCGCGATCAGATGTGAGGATTTTCCTGCGAACATCGGCCCCACATAAAGGATAAGGCGTCCTGTGGCGGTCATGTCGTCTCCTTTGCACTTACCGTCATCAGCCCTATCGCAGCGCTTTTGCCAACCCCGCTCTTGCTGAATGCGGACCGAAAATGCGACAAAAGCAGCGTGATCAGAATAGACCCCGCAATCCGGCTTCCACTCTTCCTCGCGATCTTCATGGTGATCGTGTTCGTGATCGGACATGCGTGGGAAAACCGGGAGCGTGCCGCCCGGGAATATTCCAATGAATGCAGCATCTGCCATCACGGCGGCCACGGACAGGTTTCCGAAGTTGCGCCCATCTTCGGGCGTGTCGGCCCCATCGCCCTGACGCCTGAAGGACATCATTACATCATCGACGTGCTGCTCAACGGACTCGACGGTCCCATCACCGCGAACGGTGCCCGATACGACAGTTCCATGCCGTCCTTCCACAGACTGCCGAACGACGAAATCGCCCGTATCCTAACCTTCGTCGCCCGTCAGGAAATGACAGCCGGCGGCCCTGTCTTCACCGCCAGTGAAATAGCACAGGCGCGCAAACACCCCCTCTCTCCTCACGAAGTCCTTCAGGAGCGGCAGAGGCTGGAACATCAGATTTCCATTCCATGAAACGGGTCATGCTTCCCGCGTTTCTGGCGCTTTCCTGCTGCGGCCCCAAACCGGCAGGCAAGGTCGTCTATGGTCCCCATTGCGGAATCTGCCACCATGGCGGCGGTGGAATGCCGGGCGAAATCCCCCCTCTTGTAGGACGCCTCGACCTGATTGCCAGCACACCGGAAGGGCGGCATTACCTCGTGGACGTCATCCTTGACGGACTGCGCGGCCCTTTCGTGACCCAGGGGTACAGATACGATTTCTCAATGCCCCCGTTCCGCAGACTTCTTGACGACCAGCAGGTCGCCGATGTCCTGAACTGGCTGATCGAACGTGGAGACTCCCGTCCCGCCCCCAGAATCACGCCCCAGGAGGTCGCACGCGCCAGAGCGCAACCCGGCCACCCGGCCGCCACCTACCACGAACGCCAGATCCTCGATGGGAAGTATCCGCTTCCCTGACCGACCGCTTTCTTTTGCCACACACAAGTCGAAGACAGACATCATGCAGCGTGTATTTTCCGGCATCCAGCCGACCGGTATCCCCCATCTTGGCAACTATCTCGGCGCCATCCGCAACTGGGTCACGCTCCAGGCGGATCATGACTGCGTGTTCTGTCTGGTGGACCTGCATTCCATCACCATGCCCTGGACCCCTGCGACACTGCGTGAGCAGACCCTCGGCTCGGCAGCCTGCCTTCTGGCCGCAGGCATCGAACCGACGCGGCTTTACAACCAGTCCGCCCTCAGCGCCCACGCCCGCCTGGGATGGATCTTCAACTGCGTCGCCCGTCTGGGATGGCTCAACCGCATGACCCAGTTCAAGGACAAGGCCGGCAAGAACCGGGAGAACCACTCGGCAGGCCTCTACGTCTATCCGAACCTCATGGCCGCGGACATTCTCGCCTTCCACGCGACCCGCGTTCCCGTCGGAGATGACCAGCGCCAGCATATCGAACTGGCCAATGACATCGCCCAGAAATTCAACCACGACATGGGCGTGGACTTCTTTCCGGAAATCGAGGCCTTCATCCCCCCGGCCGCCGCACGGGTCATGAGCCTGCGTGACGGCAGCAAAAAGATGTCCAAATCCGATCCGTCCGATCAGAGCCGCATCGTGCTGACGGACACCGCAGACGAAATCGCCCTGAAAATCCGTCGCGCCAAAACGGATTCAGAGCCGCTGCCCAGCGAATGGGCCGGTCTCTCCGAGCGCCCGGAAGCGCGTAACCTCGTCTCGATCTACGCAGCCATGGCGGACGAAACGCCGGAAACCGTTCTCTCCAGATTCGGCGGTCAGGGCTTCGGCCCCTTCAAGACGGCGCTGGCAGACCTTCTGGTCACGAAACTTGCGCCCGTCGCCACGGAAACCAACCGCCTGCTCCAGGACGAAGCTCACCTGCTCTCCGTCCTGCGCGCCGGCGCAGACCGCGCCAACAGCATTTCCGAACCCATCGTGCAGGAAGCCGAACGGCTGGTCGGCTTCCTGCGCTAGGGCAGGATCAGATCTTTCTGGGCGACCGGGAAACCGGCTCGTTCAGAAGGTCCAGGATTTCCTCCGCAGCGGCATCGGACGGTGTTCCATTGTCCGGCGCCAACCTGTGCAGCACGTCGTCAAACGCCATGCGCTGCTTCTCCACCGCCACCGGATCGCTCAGAAGCCGCGACACGACTGCCGCAAGTTTCTGGGGCGTGCAGTTTTCCTGCAGCAGCTCCGGAACAACCTCCCGGCCCGCCAGCAGATTGACCATCGCCACATAGGGAACCTTGATGAGACGCCGCGCAATCGTCGCCGTCACCGGGTTGACCCTGTAGGTCACGGCCATGGGAACACCCCCCATCGCCAGTTCAAGCGTCGATGTCCCTGACTTGGTCAGCGCAGCCTGCGCCGCCGCAAAGGCATCATGCTTGTCGTGAATGTCCGTCACGATATGCGGCTGGATCGGCCATTTCCGGATCATGTTGCGGATCGTGGGCGCAATGACCGGAGCGATGGGAATAACCGGCGAAATATTCGGATAATCCTTGCGCAGGATATCCAGCATCCGGCGGAAAATCGGCAGCAGCCTCGGCGCTTCGGAACGGCGGCTCCCCGGCATCAGGATCAGGACCGGAGCATCCGCAGGAATGTTGTGACGCTTGCGGAAACGCTCGGCATTGCCATGCCGCACACCCGACTGAAGAACCGGATGCCCCACGAACCGCCCTTCCAGTCCGCGCTCTGCGAACCATTCAGGCTCGAACGGAAGCAGACACAGCAGCCGGTCCCAGAGCCCGGGAAATTCCTTGACCCGGTTTTCCTTCCAGGCCCAGACCTGCGGCGCAACGTAATGGACACGCTTGATCCCGGAACGCTCGATCTTCTGGAGAAGACGCAGGGCAAAACCCGGACTGTCGATCGTGACGACCAAGTCGGGCTTGCGCAGTTCGATGTCCTGAACCGCCTCCAGCAGCCTCTGGGACAGCTTGCGCACACGCGGCAGGACTTCCACCAGCCCCATGACCGCCAGATCGCTCATCGGAAACAGGCTGTGCAGCCCAAGCGCCTCCATGCGCCCGCCACCCACTCCGGCAAACACCAGCGAAGGGTCACGCGCATGAAGCGCCTGCATCAGCCGGGCACCAATCACATCCCCGCTGGCCTCACCCGCCAGAATCCAGATCACGCGCCCATATCGGGGCATGGCTCCCGCTTTCGCAGGAACCTTTCCAACATCCTGACCGCCCGATCCGGCTTCCGACAGAGAATTCATCGACGCAACTCGGCTCCTGTTGCCTTGAGAACCGCAGCTTCCACCGATTTGGAAACGGCTTCAAGCTGCGCATCCGTCAAACTCTCCGTCTGCGGCTGGAGAATGACCTCGATCCCGAGAGAACGATACCCTTCCGGCAGGCTCTTGCCCTCGAAAACATCAAAGAGCCGGACATCCTGCACAAGGTTGCGGTCAGCCATCCTGGCAGCCTTCAGAACGGCCTGCGCCTCCACGTCCGGGCCCGCCAGAAACGCGAAATCCCGGCGGACCGGCTGAAGCGCGGACAACACGGGAGGCGCCTTCCGTTTGGCCTTCGGCATCGGAATCCGATCCAGATACAGTTCGAACGCCACAACCGTTCCGGTCAGCCCGAGCGCCCGCGTGACACGCGGATGCAACTCGCCAAAACTGCCCAAAACAAGCTTCGGTCCCTGCCGCATCTGCCCGGACCGCCCCGGATGATAGAAACCCGGTGCGTCAGCGGTGACGGAAACAGACGCCTCGGGCACACCCAGAGCCATAAGCGCTGCAGTCAGATCCGCCTTGGCATCCCACAGGGTCATCTCCCGGGCGGCAACATGGGGCTCACGGGCAGTCTGCCCGCCCCGCAACCCGGCCAGCCGCAGATGCTGCCCTGTTTCATCGAAACACGGTCCAACCTCGAACAACGCGCCCTCACCATAGACGCCGAGCCCACGCGCCATGTTCCGCCCAAGCGCGCGCGCCAGATTGATCAGAGGCGTAGGCCGCAGCTGGTCCAGATCCGTGGCGATCGGATTGAGAAGACGCTGCGTTTCAGGCACCTCACCAAACAGGACCGCATCCTCATGCGCCATGAAGGAGAAGCTCACGGTCTCCATCATGCCACGGACCGCACAGACACGCCGCAGAAGCGCGGCACGCGCCTGCCGGGGCGTCACGGCCGGAGCCGCAATGACGGTCGTCTGCGGCAGCGCTACAGGCTCCACATGATCAAGGCCATAGATGCGCAGAACCTCTTCAAGAAGGTCACACTCCGCTTCCATCTCCTTGACACGGGCTGCAGCGCGCTCTGCCATGGCGTCTTCAAGGGTCGCAGCCTGCGCAAGAACCTGCCCGGACGCCACATCGTTCCGCCAGGACGGCACCAGGAATGTCGCCCGATCCTCGGTCTGCTCCGTCACCTCGAAGCCCAGATGCTCCAGCGTCCGGACAGCCTCCTCGGCAGGAATATCCACACCCCCGAGCGTCTCCAGCCTTTCAAAGCGCAGGGTCGCCGTCCGCTTCCAGTCAGGGAGCGCGCCGGCTTCGGTGATTTCGCTGGCCTCACCACCACACAGATCACGGATCATGACCGTCGCAGCTTCAAGACCGCTCAGAACCAGCGCAGGGTCAATGCCCCGCTCGAAACGCTGACGGGCATCCGTGTGAATTCCAAGACGGCGTCCCGTCAGGGCAATCTGAACCGCATCAAAGAGAGCGGATTCCACAAAAACATCCGTCGTCTGCTCGTCAACGCCACTCGCTTCCCCGCCGATCAGCCCGGCCAAGGACTGCACACCCGCTGCATCCACGATCACCATGTCATCGGTGCCGAGGACATAATCCTTGCCATCCAGCGCCCGCATGCTCTCCCGGGCCGCATGGGTCACCGTCAGGACTGGCCCTTTTAATTTCGTAACATCAAAGACATGCAGCGGACGCCCAAGATCGTATGTGAAGTAGTTCGTGACATCGACCAGAGCCGAAATCGGCTTGACGCCCACGGCCTGCAGGCGCCGCTGCAACCAGTCCGGGCTGGGACCATTCTTCACCCCGCGAATGACGCGCCCGACAATATAGGGACAGGCCGGGTGTTCCGTCTTCCAGCTGATCGGGGAAGGAAAATTCCCCTCAACCGCTTCCGTCAGCCAGGGCTTGAGATGGCCGATCCCGGCTGCGGACAGGTCGCGTGCAATGCCACGAATGGCAAGGGCGTCACCCCGGTTGGGCGTAATAGCAATCTCGACAACCGGATCATCCAGTTTGGCATAGGTCGCATACGCTTCCCCGATCGGCGTGGTCTCGGGCAGTTCAGCAATGCCACTGCTCTCTTCACCAAGCCCCAGTTCCTTCAGGGAACAGAGCATCCCGCCGCTTTCCTGCCCGCGGATCTTGCCCTTTTTGATGGTGATGTCGAGGCCCGGAATATACGTCCCCGGCGGCGCGAAAATCACATGCAGCCCGACCCGCGCATTGGGCGCACCGCACACAACCTGCACATCCTCGAAACCGCCTCCCGCCGCCACGCGGCAGACCTGAAGGCGATCGGCATCCGGATGACGATGAGCTTCGAGAATTTTGGCGGTCCGGAACCCTTTCAGTCGGTCGGCCGGATTATCCACGCCTTCAACTTCAAGCCCGATCCCGTTCAGCCGATTGCAGATTTCTTCAAGAGAAGCTGTAAAATCAATATGTTCGCGCAGCCAGGAGAGAGAGAACTTCATGTCACACGCCCTCCGTCAGCGTGGCGGGAGAAAAAGCTGAGAACCCGTAATGGCGCAGCCACCGCAGGTCACTTTCATAAAAAGACCGCAGATCGGGAATGCCGTTTTTCAGCATGGCCAGACGTTCAATCCCCATCCCGAACGCAAAACCCTGCCACTCGGACGGATCAAGCCCGCAATTGGCCAGAACGCGCGGATGCACCATGCCGGACCCCAGAACCTCCAGCCAGTCCGATCCGCCCCCGATCTCGCCGCTCGCCTTCGACCAGCCGATATCCACTTCCATGGAAGGCTCGGTAAACGGAAAGTATGACGCCCGGAACCGGACAGGCAGGTTCGGCTTGTCGAAGAAAACCCGCAGGAACTCGATCAGACAGCCCTTGAGATGCCCGAGAGTAATGTTGCGGTCCACAACCAGCCCCTCGCACTGATGAAACATGGGGGAATGGGTCGCATCATGATCCGCGCGATAGGTCCGCCCCGGCGCAATGATCCGCAGCGGCGGCTCCTGCGTCAGCATGGTCCGGATCTGCACACCGGACGTCTGGGTCCGCAGCACGCGCGGCTCACCACCGTCCCCGCCCTTTGCAGGCAGATAGAACGTGTCATGCTCGGTCCGCGCAGGATGATGGTCCGGTGTGTTGAGAGCGGAGAAATTGTGCCACTGGCTCTCGATGTCCGGCCCTTCAGCCACAGCAAAACCCATCGCCCCGAAAATGGCCGTCATTTCCTCGATGGTCCGGCTGATGGGATGGATCGCGCCCGTGACCGGCAGAGGCGCCGGCATCGTCACGTCAACACGCTCGGATGTCAGACGGGCCTGAAGCGCCTCTTCTTCCAGCTCACGGCCCCGCGCCTCGATGGCAACGGTCAGCTCATCCCGCAGACGGTTCAGGGCCTGTCCGCGCTCCCTGCGCTCCTGCGGGTCCAACTTGCCAAGCTGCTTCAGAAGTCCCGTCAGCGCACCGGACTTGCCAAGCGTTCCGACCCGAACCGAATCCCACGCTCCCTGATCAGTCGCCGCAGCCAGCGCAGTCAGCGTGTCATTCTTCAAAGTCTCGAGATCGTCAGCCATACCGCCCATCCCTTGCAGCACAAAACAAAACGGGCCGCCCTGATAACAGGACGGCCCGCCAAAGTCACCAGACCCCCAAAAGGGTCAGGCCGGAAAACCTCAGCCCAGAGCGGCCTGGGCCTTCTTCACGATCTCACCGAAAGCGGCGGCATCGTCATAGGCGATGGCAGCAAGAACCTTACGGTCGATCTCGATGCCGGCCTTGTCCAGACCATTGATGAACTTGCTGTACGTCAGACCATGCTCACGGACGGCAGCGTTGATGCGCTGGATCCACAGGGCGCGGAAATCACGCTTCTTGTTGCGACGGTCACGATACGCATAGCGCAGCGCCTTCTCGACGCGCTCCAGAGCGATACGGTAGTTTGTAGAGGAACGGCCGCGATAACCCTTGGCGAGCTCGAGAACCTTCTTGTGACGGGCGTGCGACGTTACGCCCCGCTTGACACGTGCCATGTTGCCTTATCTCCTTACGACAGCCCGTAGGGCGCCCACTGCTTGACGGTTTTCGCGTCCATTTCCGTCATGGTCTGCGGACCACGGTTGGTGCGCTTCATCTTCTGCGGACGGTTGATAAGGCCATGGCGCTTGTTGCCAGGACCGCACATCACCTTGCCGGTCGCGGTGATCTTGAACCGCTTCTTGACCGACGACTTGGTCTTCATCTTGGGCATTTCGGTCTCCCTCGCCGTAAACGATTGGCCACACCGGAGTGCGGCACTACACGGCCGGGCATGCCACCAAGAGCCCGGACGCGTGCGTGGAGCGGCGTCCTTATCGCACCCGCCCCCTTTCTACAAGCGCTTTATTTTCTTGAACGCGCAAGCAGAAGACCGCCCTTTGCTCAAGTCACGAGGACGTGAATCACCTCACAGTGACGTGAGCAAAGTGAACCTTCGGACATCTTGACCCCCCGTAGTCTTCGGGTGCTTTCTCCATGAGGTCAAAAATGCTGCACCTGAAACAACAGCTCTAGGAAAACAATGAGCATTCTATCCCGGCCAGGGCTATGGTCCCTGATAACGGCCGCGGTCTTCGCGCTCTGCGGCGCGATCCTGACCATCGGAGGCGCATGGGCCGCCTCTGTAGGCGGCCCTCTGTATTATGTCATCCTGGGTCTGGCGCTTCTCGCCACCGCCTTCCTGTCCTGGCGGCAGAACCCAGCGGCATTCCAGCTCTTCGCAGTCGTGGTGTTCGGAACCGTCATCTGGGAACTGACAACCGTCGGTCTGGATGTCTGGAGCCTGATCCCCCGCTCCGACATTGTCATCATCCTCGGCATCTGGCTGCTGCTGCCTTTCGTGGCACGTCAGATCGGTGGCAACCGTCCGGCAACACTGCCCCTGGCCGGCTCCGTCGGCATCGCCATCCTGACGCTGCTCGTGTCCCTCTTCATGGACCCGCACGACATCAGCGGCAAACTGCCGACCCAGATCGTCAATGCCGCTCCCGCCGATGGTGACAACGTCCCTCCCGGCGAATGGCATTCCTATGGTCGCACACAGGCCGGCGACCGCTGGTCCCCCCTGACCCAGATCAACTCGTCCAACGTTCATAATCTCAAGGTGGCATGGCACATCCACACGCGGGATCTGATGACGACGAACGATCCGGGCGAGACGACCAACGAAGCCACCCCGATCGAGTTCGACAACACCCTTTACCTCTGCTCCCTGCACCAGAAGCTGTTCGCAGTCGACGGCGAGACGGGCAAGGTCAAGTGGACGTTCGATCCGCATCTCCAGATCAACCCGGGCTTCCAGCATCTGACCTGCCGCGGCGTCAGCTATCATGAGACGGCAGCCGGCGCGACGGACACTGACGGCAACCCGGCTCCGACGGACTGCGCCAAGCGCATCATCCTTCCGGTCAATGACGGACGCCTGGTGGAAGTCGATGCAGCAACGGGCCTGAAGTGCAAGGGCTTCGGCAACGACGGTGAAATCGACCTCCGCGTTCCGAACCAGCCTTACACGACGCTTGGCCAGTACGAGCCGACCTCCCCGCCGGTCGTCACGGACAGGCTGATCATCGCCAATGGCGCGGTGACGGATAACGGTTCCATCAAGCAGGCTTCCGGCGCAACGCAGGCCTTCGACGTCTACACCGGCAAGCGCGTCTGGGTGTTCGATGCCTCCAACCCGGACCCGAACCAGCTTCCGGATGACCAGCACCCGGTCTTCCATCCGAACTCCCCCAATTCCTGGATCGTCTCGTCCTACGACAAGAACCTGAACCTCGTTTACATCCCGATGGGTGTGGGAACGCCGGATCAGTGGGGCGGAGACCGGACGAAGGAATCCGAGCGCTATGCTCCGGGCGTGATCGCCCTGAACGCAGACACAGGCAAGCTCGCCTGGTTCTACCAGACTGTTCATCATGACCTGTGGGACATGGATCTGGCCTCCCAGGTCAGCCTGGTGGACATCAAGACCAAGGATGGCACGACCGTTCCGGCGCTGTATGCTCCGGCCAAGACGGGTGACATCTTCGTTCTCGACCGCCGCACGGGTGAACCTGTCGTTCCGGCTCCCGAAACGCCTGTTCCGGGTGGCGCAGCACCGGGTGACCACACCAGCCCGACCCAGCCGATGTCGCAGCTGACCCTGCGTCCGAAGAACCCGCTGAACGACTCCGACATCTGGGGCGGCACGATCTTCGACCAGATGTTCTGCAGCATCTACTTCCATTCCCTGCGCTATGAAGGCCCCTTCACGCCGCCGTCCCTCAAGGGCACGCTGGTGTTCCCGGGCGATCTGGGCATGTTCGAATGGGGTGGACTGGCCGTCGATCCGCAGCGTCAGGTGGCATTTGCCAACCCGATCTCCCTGCCGTTCGTCTCCCGTCTGGTTCCGCGCGGACCGAACAACCCGCTGTGGCCGTCCAAGGACGCAAAGGGCTCTGGTGGCGAAACCGGTCTGCAGCATAACTACGGCATCCCCTACGGCATCGACCTGCATCCGTTCCTAGACCCGGTCCTGCTGCCGTTCGGCATCAAGATGCCCTGCCGTACGCCGCCCTGGGGCTATGTCGCCGGCATCGACCTGCGCAGCAACAAGGTCGTCTGGCAGCATCGTAACGGTACGCTGCGTGACTCCATGTACGGAAGCTCCCTGCCGATCCCGCTGCCGCCGATCAAGATCGGTGTCCCCAGCCTCGGTGGCCCGCTCTCCACGGCAGGCAACCTGGCGTTCCTGACGGCATCCATGGATTACTACATCCGTGCGTATGACCTGACCTCGGGCAAGGTCCTGTGGCAGGACCGTCTGCCAGCCGGTGCACAGGCAACGCCAATGACCTATGCGGTCAACGGCAAGCAGTACATCGTCACCTATGCAGGCGGACACAACTCCTTCCCGACCCGTCTGGGCGACGACCTCATCGCCTATGCCCTGCCGGATCAGAAATGATCTGACAGTCCTGTTGGTGCAGTAAGGGAAAAGGGATGCTCTCGGGCATCCCTTTTTTCGTTTCCGCTTTACAGGCCTCATCCGTTACTGAAAGTTACATTTCCTTCTGCGCATTCCGGAGACCCGCCCATGAAAAGGCACCTGCTTCTCATCATGACCGCCTTTTCGTTTCTGCCCGTCCCGTCCCGGAGCGCGGATCAGTCCCTCGGCGCCATGATGGACCCCCATCACTCCCGCGCCGCGATCTATCCCCCTGCGGAAATGGTCCAGCGCCGGAGTGGAGAAGCAAAGATCGGCTGCACAATTACGGAAACGGTCGATGCCGAAAACTGCCGCGTTCTGAGCGCAACCGCACCGGACTTCGGCCTGGCAGGTCTTTATGCGGTGCTGGCGTCAAAATTCCTGCCTGCTTACAGGAACGGCCAGCCGGTCAGCATCCCGTGGGAAAAGACCTTCAGCTTCCACGTCTCCCCGCACACAGACGTCCCGGTTCTCGACAAAAATCACACCCGTCTGCCCATCTATCCAGCCAGTATCGAAAAAGGGAACATTCAGGGCAAGATCAACGTTACATGCGAGATCGATCAGACGGGGGTTGCTCATGACTGTACAAGTCAGGATGTCCCTGAACCCCTGCGGGTCGTCGCTATCGCCTACTTTACACAGGCCCGGTACTACCCGGCCCTTCGGAACGGGAGTCCCGTTACAGCCCCTTTCCACGGCTCCATCAACTGGAGCGCAGCCCATCCCGATGATCAGGATGGCTTCCGCTGAACCTCATACGGAAGACAGTCAGCCCTGGCAGTCTCCCGCCCGGACCTGTCCTACTACTTCATGGAGAAGACATCATGACATTGCGTAAAGCCGCCATTGCCACGCTTGCACTGCTCGCTGTCGGCGGGCAGGTCGCTCACGCCAGATCAACGCCCTGCCGCGACAGCCACGGACGTTACACGAGCTGCACGGCCCCGCAGAAAAACAAACCCTGCCGTGACCGGGAAGGCAAGTTCACCAAATGCCCGCCGCCCGTTTCCGGCCAGCCCCCTGCCGAGGGACCGCCGCCGTCCGCCGCTCCTCCGGTCGGCATGACGACAGGCACCATCCCGAACCCGCCCAAGTCGAACCCGAACTGACATAAAAAAACCCCCGCCAGACTGTCTGGCGGGGGTTTTTGCTGCAGGGTCCGTGCAACCGTTATTCAGATCGAAGCCCGCTTGCGGATCGCCTGCGCCATAGCCTCGACGCCATTGCCCCGATTGGTGGACAGAGCCTTGACCAGCCCCATGTCATGCAGAAAAGACGGGCTGGTCTGAAGAATTTCCTCTCTGGACCGCCCGGAATAAACCCGCAGCAGAAGCCCCACCAGCCCCTGGACAATGGCGGCATCGGATGCGCCGGCAAAGAACAGCTTCCCGTCCCGTTCCTCCGCTTCGAGCCACACCTGACTCTGGCATCCGGGAACACGGTGAACGTCGTCCTGCCACTCTTCGGGAAAGGACGGCAGTTTGCGCCCCATCTCGATAATGTACTGATACCGCTCCATCCAGTCGTCAAACAGACCCAGTTCCGCCTCGATTTCCTCAATGGCGGCCGCAGCCGTATCCTCCTGGGGAACAGAAAAGGCATCATTCACAGTAAAGGGACCTCCGGTTACAGGATAAAGCGGCTCAGATCGCCCTTGCGGGCCAGTGGCGCCACCCTGTCACGAACGTCCTCCGCCGTCACCCGCACCGTCTCACCTTTCCGCTCCGAAGCGGAAAAAGACGTATCTTCCAGCAACCGCTCCAGCACTGTCGCCAGACGCCGCGCCCCGATATTCTCGACACGCTCGTTGATGTCCGCCGCAAGCTCCGCCAGAGCGTCCACCGCATCATCGCTGAATTCCAGCGTGACCCCCTCGGTTTCCATCAGGCTGGCATACTGCTTGAGAAGGGAATGTTCCGGCTCAAGCAGGATACGCCTGAGATCATCGCGGGTCAGTCCGGAAAGCTCCACCCTGATCGGCAGCCGCCCCTGAAGTTCGGGAAGAAGATCGGACGGCTTGGCGATATGGAAAGCACCGGACGCAATGAAGAGAATATGATCCGTTTTCACCGGACCATATTTCGTACTGACGGTCGTTCCTTCGATCAGGGGCAGCAGATCGCGCTGAACACCCTCACGGGACACATCCCCGCTGCGCATCCCCTGCTCCGACGTCGCACAGACCTTGTCGATCTCGTCAAGGAAAACGATGCCATGATCCTGCGTATGCCGGATGGCCTCCTGCTTGATGGATTCATCATCCAGGAACCTGTCCGCCTCTTCCCGGATCAGCAGCTCACGGGCAACCGCAACCGTCAGCTTCCTGCGGCTGGGACCACGGTTCATAAAGCCCTTCATCATTTCACTGAAATTGATGACCTGCCCGGGCTGCATTCCCGGCATATCACCCGCCCCGCGCGAAGCCTGCGGATCAGGCGCGATCTGGATTTCAATTTCCTTGTCTTCCAGCTTCCCTTCCCGAAGCATCTGGCGGAACTTCGTCTTCGTATCAGCCGAAGACGTCTCACCGGCCAGAGCATCCACCAGACGGTTTTCCGCGGCCTCTTCCGCTTTTTCCTGAACATCCTTGCGCTTCGTATCGCGCAGCATGGTCAGCGAGACCTCGACCAGATCCCGCACGATACTGTCCACATCCCGGCCGACATAACCGACCTCGGTAAACTTGGTCGCCTCGACCTTCAGGAACGGAGACTGCGCCAGTCTGGCCAGACGACGCGCAATCTCCGTTTTGCCGCAGCCCGTGGGGCCAATCATGAGAATGTTCTTGGGAACCACTTCCTCACGCATGGCATCCGGAAGCCGGGACCGGCGCCAGCGGTTGCGCATCGCAATGGCCACCGCCCGCTTGGCGTCCGTCTGTCCGATGATGTAGCGATCCAGTTCCGCGACGATGTCGCGCGGAGAGAAATTGGGCACATCCATTAGTGGTCCTCCTCTCCTAGGGTTTCCAGCGTGACGGAATAGTTGGTGTAAACGCAGATATCGCCTGCGATCTTCATGGCCCGGCGTGCAATCTCCGCCGCGCTCAGCCCGTCCACGTCAATCAGGGCACGCGCCGCCGAAAGGGCGTAATTCCCACCTGAGCCAATGGCAACAAGACCATCCTCAGGCTCCAGAACGTCGCCATTCCCCGTCAGCGTGAAGGAACGGTGCTCATCCGCAACCGCCAGCATGGCTTCCAGGCGGCGCAGATAGCGGTCCGTACGCCAGTCCTTGGCAAGCTCTACACAGGCGCGTTCAAGCTGCCCGGGATAACGCTCGAGTTTGCTTTCAAGCCGTTCCAGCAGCGTGAAAGCATCCGCTGTCGCTCCGGCAAAGCCCGCCAGGATATTGTTGGACGGACCAATACGCCGGACCTTCCGCGCATTGCCCTTGATGACGGTCGGCCCAAGCGAGACCTGCCCGTCGCCCGCCATCGCGACCTGGGAGCCACGCCGCACACAGAGAATGGTCGTACCATGCCAGCCGACCGGATCATGAGGGTTCGTTTGGTAAGACATCCTGAGAAGATGGGAACGTCCCGCCGCACGACAAGAGGGCTTCCCCTCTCAGCCCGGTCTGAGGGAAGACTGTTTCGACAGTGTAGCGCCAATGGCGGAGCGGAGCCCCGCCTGCGTGAACGGCTTGGACAGCAGCAGCGCATTATCCGGCATCGTCACGTCTCCCGTATAACCGCTGATGAACAGGACTTTCAGTCCCGGCAGCCTTTCCCGAAGCGCCTGCGCACAGGCAACCCCGTCCTGACCCGGCATCCGCATGTCGATAATGGCCAGATCAAAGGTTTCCCCCGCCGCAACATAGGCCAGGGCCTTTTCAAGGGACTCAGCCGTCAGGACATGATGGCCGTCCTGCCTGAGAAAACCTTCCGTCACCAGACGGACAGACGCCTCATCGTCAATGACAAGGATTTTCAGAGGCCCGGCGGACACCGCAACATCGTGCGGCTGAACGGGTAGCCCGTCTGCCTGCACCTCCGCCTCCCTGAGCAGGACCGGCAGGATCAGGGTCATGCTCGTCCCCTTGCCCGGAACACTGTCCACTTCCACATTGCCGTAGCTGCGGCTCAGGAAGCCATAAACACTCGACAGCCCAAGCCCCGTCCCGCGTCCGACATCCTTCGTGGTGAAGAACGGATCAAAAATCCTGGCCAGAACTTCCGGGGACATCCCTTCCCCCGTATCGCGTACCTCAACCGCAACCGCGATATCTTCCGAACACTGGGACGGCAGTCTCGCCAGTGCCTGCGGCACCACACGCGCACTCACATGCACGCTTCCTCCCGCAGGCATGGCATCGCGGGCATTCACGCACAGGTTGAGAAGAGCCATCTCAAGCTGGTCAGGATCAGACCAGATCATCGGCAGGGTTTCAGGAACATCATCCAGAAAGAGCGTGCAGCCCGGCTCATGCGCCGCAGTGCTGCGCTTCTTGAGCCCCTGACGCAGCAGGTCTTTCAGCCCGGGCAGAAGTCGCTGAAGCGATACAGGCCCCAGCCTGGCTTCCCGGGGCCGTCCGAACTGAAGCAGCCGCCGCGTCAGAACCGCCCCACGCTGCGCGGACTCGGCCGCATTGCGCAGAAGCGCCAGACCCTGCCCGTCCAAATCCCCCAGATCTTCCAGCAGCTCGAGCGACCCCGAAATCGCCGCCAGCAGATTATTGAAATCATGCGCAATGCCACCGGCCAGCGTCCCGAGCGACTGGAGCTTGTCCGCCTGCCGCAACCGTCCTTCCATCATGACGCGGTTCGTCACGTCCCGGTCCATGCTGACCTGCCAGGCCTGCGCGGAAGAGGCTCCACGTGGCCACGCCAGCGCAAGACGACTGATCTCGTGCCAGCGCGTAACCGTGCCGCCCTTGCCATCCGGAAGCGTCTCGGCGATCAGGCGTTCCTCGCTGCCCCGCTTCCGGACATCCTCGCGCATGGCCGCCACATCATCACGCAGGGCGGCCGGGAAATGGGTCAGTTCGTCGGCTGCTTCCGGCGCGGATTCATCGAGAACATTGCTCCGGATGCAGCGCCCGTCCGCTGTGGAGAAGACAAGCCGGATCGGCAGCGCCTCCATCAGCCCGCGCAGAAGCGCCTGCTCCGTCTGAAGAGCGCGCTGTGCCAGACAGTGACTCGTCACTTCACCAACAAGAGACCGCAGGGCATCCGCATCCCACGGCTTGTGTACATAAGCCTGGACCTGCCCCTGATTGAGAGCCGAAACGACCGCATCCAGATCAGCATATCCCGTCAGCAGAATACTCCGGGCGTCGGAAATGGCCCGGGCCTTCGTCAGAAGCTGGTCACCCGTCAGACCCGGCATCCGCTGGTCAGAAATGATGGTGGCAACGTCAGGATACTCGCGCAGGAGGTCCAGCGCATGAAGCGGGTCCGTTGTGGACAGGATTTCGTACTGGTCCTCCAGCAGATCCGTCAGCGCAACAAGGATTTCCTCTTCATCGTCAACCAGCAGGATACGCGGGCGCTTCGGCCCCTTGGCACTCCAGAACGTCATGACGGACGCCCTATCGCCACCGGTCCATCCTCCGTCATGCGCACAGGCAACGACAGGCGGAAACAGGCCCCCACACCCCGTCCGTCCGGTAGGTTGGCGTCCGTAACCTCGACCATCCCGTCATGCGCTTCCATCACGCTATAGGCGATGGCCAGCCCGAGCCCCGTCCCGGTCCCGACAGGCTTGGTCGTGAAGAACGGATCGAAAATCCGGTTTCGCAGTTCCGGAGGCAGGCCCGGCCCGTCGTCACTGACCGTAATCTCATACCGGTTATCTTCCAGACGTGAGGCAATCACGATCTTTCCTTCTGCCGTCTTACCGTTATCAGACAGATCCGCCAGCGCATCGGCGGCATTCGAGATGATGTTCATGACCCCCTGGTTCATCAGGGCCGGCTGGCAGACCAGTTCCGCCGGAGCCTCAAGATGCCGCTCGATGGTAATGCCCGGCCCGATCTTGTGCGCCAGAAGCGCCAGCGCCGTATCCAGCGCAGCCGGAACATCCACCTTCTGGAATGAACTTTCGTCCAGCCGCGAGAATCGCCGCAGACTCAAAACAAGGTTCTGGATCCGCTGAAGCCCCAGCTTCATGGATTCCAGCCGAGACACACCCTTGTCCATAAGGGCCTCCGCCTCGGGCGGCCAGTCCAGGGATTTCAGATGACGCAGCGTCCGCCCCACCGTATCGGCATGACCGATCGTAAAGGCGAGCGGATTGTTGATCTCATGCGCGATCCCTGCCACCAGTTCACCAAGCGAAGCCATCTTGGCCGTCTGGACCAGCTTGGACTGCGCCTGAAGAAGCTGCTCGTTCGTGCGGGCCAGTTCCGTATTGGCCTGCGCCAGCGCTTCCGCCATCTCGGCCTTGGCACGGGCGGCTTCCAGCGTCAGGGCATTCTGCTGCCGCTCGATTTCCTGCTGGCGGAACTCGTCCTGCGCCATCCGTCTCTGCGCCAGCGTGCGGATGCGCAGGGCCAGTGCTTCAAGAGCGATGTCACTGGGCACCAGATCATCGATCCCCGCCTCGAAGAATTCCCCCGAAGACTGCCGCCGGAAACGCGACGCCTCAACGATTCCAAGGGTCCGGAACGGAATCCCGCCCGCCTCCAGGACAGCCTGCCGCCGCGCATCCAGCAGGCGGCAGAATTTCAGATCCTCTTCCTCGTTATGCAGCTCCAGAACCAGACAGTCGGGACCGTCCGCGCCACGCAGCCACCCCCCCTCGATCAGATCGTCTGACCGCTCGATGGACGTCACGGTATGGCCGTCCCGCCAGAGCAGTTCTCCCAGCGTCGTTTCCGGCACATCTTCCGGTGTGTCGTCCTCGTCCTCATCCTCGCGCGGGGAATTGACGATCACGATCCGCGCACGCCGCAGACGGGAGGCCTCGTCCACCTGAAGAAGCTCCGGCCCTTCCCGGAGCAGCGCCCGCATCCGCAGGACCATCAGGTCCGGATGGGCGGATTTGGAAATATAGGCGTCCGCGCCACTCTCCAGCCCCTCCCGCTCCAGACCGGGCGAGGCATCCTCCGTCAGCATCAGGATCGGGATCGTGCGCGTCAGGGCATCCAGCCTCAGACGCCGGGCAAGCTGCCCACCCGTCATTCCCGGCAGTTCGGAACAGACCACCACAAGATCGGGCATCGTCTCCTCGATCGTGCCCAGCGCGACCTCCCCGCTGACGGTACACGTCACCGCGAACCCTTCCTTCAGAAGGACCTCACAGATGCGCTGCGCATGTCCGTCTTCGGGTTCGACCAGCATCACACGAGGCGTTGCCGGCGCCGGAAGGGCAAATTCAGGATCAGGAAACGACATGATGATACAGGAAAGTTTGCATTGACGATCTCTTGCAGCTAGTCCCAAGCGTAATGTTCGTCCGATTTCCAAGAGGCGAAAACTAACTCCCGTTGCCGGACCACTGGAAGCCATATCTCATGGACATGCAGCCCCCTTCCCATATCACGGACCGCCTCCTGAATACCCGTGATGACGGTAAAATATCCTTTTCGACGGGAAACATGATCCGCGCGGCGATCTGGTCGGTCTGCTATTTCGCATTCTATTTTGCCCAGCAGGTCGCGGAACTCCTGGCTCCCCTCCTCCTGATCATCGGCATCGGCTGGGCATTGCTGCCCCATCTGGTGCAGGCTATCACGACCACCGCCGCCTCTGCCGATCCGCAGGCGCGTGACGTCATGAACCACGTCGCCGGCACCCTGCCCACACAGATCCAGATCGGCAGTCACCTCCTGACCCCGGGCTCCCTGATCTTCGACGGCTTCCTGCTCATGGCCGTCGCCGCGGCAGGCGCCACGCTCTCCGCGCTGGCCGCCCGCAACATGTAAATCCTTTCAGGGTGAGACCGTATGGCCGATCCCTGCAAAGAGCTGCACCAACACCGGCCCTTTCCAGTGCCAGAACGCAAGGCTTCCTCCGCCGACGAGAGCCAGACTCACGCCCCACGCCGCCATCCAGGCCGTCAGGGTGCCCAGAGGCCCGCTCCCGGAGGAAACCGCTCCCTTTTCCGCAGAATGTGAGTGCAGCAGCCCATGCCGCCGCCCCGTATCCCGCAGGGACATTGTCTTTGTCGCCTGCGAGACCGGAGAAGGACTGCCCTCAACCGGCTGTTCCATTTCCGGTGACGACGGCCCGTTCCCGACAGCCTCTTCAGGCTGGACCTCCGGAGCAGCGAAAACCGGATTTTCCGCCGCCTCCTCCCCTGCGGAACGGGGCACGGATTCCAGTGTCCAGCTATCCCCGCAATTGGCACAGCGCAGTCTGGTCGCCCGCTCCACCATCGCTTCCGGCACTTCGAAAACGGCATGGCAGTGAGGGCACTCGATACGCATTCAACCAATCCTTCGACAGACCGCCCTTATCCGGCATAGCCTGAGTTCGTATGATGGTCTGTATGGCTGCCATACCCTTAAAGAACGGTTAAAAATTCCAGAATGTTTTCGATGTGCCCTCCATGATCCGTCTTCGTGACGTCTCGATGATGCCAGCCGGTGTCGGGCAGCCCGTCCTCCGCGGCCTGACCCTGTCCGTACCACAGGGCGAATTCCGCTGGCTCTTGGGTCCTTCAGGTGCGGGGAAATCAAGTTTCCTGCGGCTTCTGACCCTCGGCACACGCCCGGCATCCGGCCAGATGGACATTCTCGGCATCCCCGTCACCGGCGCGCGACGCCGGACCCTGCGCGACCTGCGCCGGCGAATCGGTTTTGTCCCGCAGGACTACCGCCTGATCGGGGAATGGTCGGTCTTCAACAACGTCGCCCTTCCCCTGCGGCTGCGCGGTGTCGGAGAACGCGACGTGCGGCGTGAGACCTTCGCCGTTCTGGAATGGCTGGATGTCGGCCGCCTCGCCGATGCCCGTCCCGGCGCCCTCTCGGGCGGAGAACAGCAGCGCGTGGCCATCGCCCGTGCCCTGATCGGCCGGCCGGATCTGCTTCTGGCGGACGAACCGACCAACGCGCTGGAAGATTCACAGGCTAGACGCCTCCTCTCAACCTTTCAGGAACTCATCGAACTCGGCACCACCGTCATCGTCGCCACCCATAACGAGGTCCTGGTCCGGGATGCCCCCGCCCCGGCCATCAGACTGCGGGACGGCACCCTCGACAGGCAGAGTTTCGAAACCGCGCAGGCACCCGCATGAGCGGCCCCGTTTCTCCCGGCCTCCGCTCTGGCAGCCTGCCCGTTCTGGTCGCCCTGATGACCCTTCTTGCCGGTCTGGCCCTCGCCGGGCTGAACGGCGTCCAGACACTGACCCGCGGCTGGTCACAGGCCGCCCGCAGCGCAGCCACCATCGAAATCCCGGACGACACCCCCCAGCGTTCCGAACGCACTGCCAGGCTTGTCCAGCAGCTGCGCGCCCTGCCCGCCGTCCTGAAAGTGCAGCAGCTTTCCCCGGAGGATGTGCGGAAAATGCTTGCCCCCTGGCTGGGGCAGCCCGCCGATACCCGTCAGTCCCTGCCGGGCCTGACGCTTCCATCCGTCCTGATCGTCGCTCATCAGCCGGGGCTGGATCTCGGCAGGACCGTCCATGACGCACTGCCCGAAGCCAGCGTGGAGGAAGATCTCCGCTGGAGCAGACGGCTGGAGCGACTGGGCGCCAGTCTGGTCGGCTGCGCCTGGCTTTCCGTCTCCCTCATCGCCGCCATCGCCGTCCTGTCGATCGGCATGACCGTCCGCCGCTCCGTCTCCGCTCAGCGCAAGGCGGTCGAGATCGTCCATTCTCTTGGCGCCTCCGACGGCACGATCTCAGGACGCATTGCCCTGCGGGCCGCATGGCTGTCCTTCGCAGGCGGACTGGCCGGTCTGGTCCTCCTGACACCGGTCATCACCCTTCTGGCCAATACACTGGCGCCATTCACGACATTCACATCCACAGGGACATCACCCCCGCTGCTTCCCGTAACGCTCGCGGGCTGCCGCGCCAGCCTGAACGTCCTGCCGCAGTCCCTGCTGCACAATCTGGTCGCCCTGCCGGTCCTGGGTGCCTTTCTGGCCTGGATCACCGCACAGATGGTCGTGCTTGTCTGGCTCCGGCGGCTGCCATGAAACGCGGGCTTTCCGCCCTGATGATTGTGGGAGCCCTGTGGCTGGCAGGCTTCCTCTGGTTCACGCATGATGCCCGCCGCCCAGCCGACACGCCCGCCCTGTGCGACGGTATCGTCGCCCTGACGGGCGGCCTGTTCCGGATCGATACATCCATCAGCCTCCTGAAAGAGGGCTATGGCCGTCAGCTTCTGATTTCCGGCGTGGCCCCCCACGTCACCCTGAAACATCTCTCCCAGCACCAGCCGGACCCGCTCCCGCCCGAGCTGAAAAACCAGATCACACTGGGCAAGCGCGCCATCACCACCATCGGCAACGCCTACGAGACGGCGGACTGGGCACACACCAACCATTTCCGTCGCCTCCTGATCGTCACCGCCGGCTATCACATCCGCCGCGCCATGCTGGAACTTCACCGCATCGCCCCGGATCTGGTGCTGGTCCCCTATCCCGTCCTGCCTCCGGCCCTTCAGGCTCCCCTCTCACGTCAGACGCTGTTCCTGCTGTTCAAGGAATACAACAAACTCCTGGGTGCGGAACTCGCCACCCTGACGGGCCTGCCAGACGGACGCAGCGGCCTGACGTCCCCCTGACCACCCTGCGACAGCCCTTGTGCATCGCCCGGTTTTCTGGTGTGCAGAACCCCATGATGAGCATTCTGCGCGGCCTGCTGTTCAACCTGTACCTTCTCCTCCTGACCCTGATCATGGGGATCGGCGCCCTTCCGATCCGCCTGATGAAACGTCGGGCCCTCGCCCTCCGGTATGCGAAACTCTGGTCCCGCGCGGTCCTGGCCGGCTTCGAGCATCTCTGCGGCGTCCGGATCCGGATCAGCGGAACGGAGAACCTGCCTCCCGGCCCCTGCCTGATCGCCTCCCAGCACCAGTCGTTTTTTGATGGCTTTGTCTGGATGAACCTGGTGCCGCTGCCCGCCTACATCATCAAGACCGAACTGACGAAAATCCCGCTGGTCGGACCAATGCTCCTCCTCAGCGGCATGATCCCGGTCGAACGCAGCGCCGGCTCCAAAGCCCTGCGGAACATGATGAAAGCCACACAGGACGCCCATGCCGCAGGCCGCCAGATCATCATTTTCCCCGAAGGCACCCGCACCCTGCCGGGCGAACGCCAGTCCATCCAGCCGGGCATCATCGCACTGGCCCGTCAGGCCGGGGTGCCGGTTGTGCCGGTCGCCACCAATTCAGGCCTCTTCTGGGACCGCTCCCCCTGGCGCAAACATCCCGGTACGCTCGATGTAGTCATCGGCACGCCCCTACCCGCCGTAAAGGGCCGTGAAGGATTTACCAAAGCTCTGGACAAGGCGTGGGATGATCTGTGCGCAAGTCACAACCTTCCCCGTGACCCTGTGGATAACTCTGTGGACCCGGAAATCGGCTGAACATCATGTCAAGGGGGTATTTTCTCCGTTCACCCCTGCAGCGGAAAAGCACATCCTCCAGGAACTTCGCCCCTCCTGAACAGGAACGGCTGTTTTCTGCTGTTTTTCAGAAAAACCAGACCTCCGGAACGGCCCTTCCCCAGCGGAATATCTTTTCCCCAGCCCGCTTTTTCCACCGGAAAGATGTCTTATCCGCACTGGGGATAAAATACACAGCCTCTCGACCTGTCCCCAGATGGCGTCCGGAAAGTCCGCCCCAATGAAGCTTCCATCCTTTACTGTCCGTTACAGACGCATCCTGCCTGTAATCGGAACCAGCATTACAGTGCTCGCCATTCTGAATACCTTGTGCTGGCTTCTGATGGAACGCAGGCTGGAGCACACCCTGTCACAAGCCGAAGCCCTGGCCCGACAGAATGGCTGGACAACGACTCACGCCACACCACACCGCCGCGGCTGGCCGATCGGAGCATGGCTTGAGGTTTCAAACCCCACCCTCCTCCACCCCAAAAGCACGCAAGCCCCCTACGACGCAGGCTGGACAGGACAGACCCTTGTCCTCGGCGGAGGATGGTGGTCCTTCGCTGGACAGGCCCTCCTAGTCACGCTGGAAGGACGCCACGCCGCCAGACTCTCCGGCCCTGACGGACACGGAACCCTTCTAGGACAGAATATCCACCTTCGCCTTTCCCCCCACGGACTGTCCGGTTTCCGCGCCCCCGAACTCCGCATTGCCCTGTCCTTTCCGACGGTGGAACAGACCCTTCTGCTTCATGCCCTCTCCGGACAGGTTCTGGTCGCGCCCCACGCCAGAGCCGACGCCACCCGATTCGGCGTCACAGCGCATGCCCGGGACATGACCGGGCTGACATTCCCCTTCGGCTATGCGCCACCCCTCCATGAAATCTCGCTTGCCCTTGCCCTGTCCGGACCGGCAACAGCGAAAACAGACTCCTTTTTCCTGCCGAGCGGTTATTCCGATCTCCGGGTTCAGAACGCCGCCGCCTCTTTCTATTCCACGCCTGACAGCAGCCGGATCACCGTTTCAGGACGGCTGGCCCTTCCAGCCCTCACCGGCGATCTGACCGCCACACTCCAGCACTGGCATGAGCTGGGCCGTCAGCTTCTGTCCGTGCCGGCCATCCGCAGCCAGATCCCGCCTGCCATGCTGCCGGACCTCGAAAAGGCCACTCAGGACACGAAAGATAAAACCACGGGAAAAGGCCGGTCACTCACGGTGTCCTTCCCCGTCCTGAACGGACGTCCCGTGGTGGAAAACGCCCTTCTTTTCCCGTTGCTAACGCAGAAATTTTCCATCCCCACCCAGCCCGTTCCGCACTGACTGCTTTTTAGCCCATGTCAAAAAGCAGCCATATTTCCTAGAACTTTCACGGTCTGAAATCGTTACAGGCAAGTTGCAGGTGCCTCCACCGCAAGTCCGGTGTTCTGAATTTATGCCGGAACTTCCTTGCTTTCCTCATCCCTGAGGTGACCCGGAGTCATCCTCCGCAACCAGTCTGACCGTGCGTCCCGTCACCAGACAGAAGGCATTTTGAAATGTTTGGCCTTTCGGCTTTGTTTCTCGCGCGCTTCCAGTTCGCGTTTACGGTCGGGTTCCATATCGTGTTCCCGGCCTTCTCCATCGGACTGGCGGCATATCTGGCCGTCCTGGAAGGACTCTGGCTCAAAACGGGTCGCAGCGCCTATCTGGACCTCTTCAAGTACTGGCTGAAAGTGTTCTCCATCGTGTTCGCGATGGGCGTGGTTTCCGGCCTCGTCATGTCCTACGAATTCGGCACGAACTGGTCCGTCTTCGCCCAGAAGGCCGGACCGATCACCGGACCGATGCTGGCCTATGAGGTCATGACCGCCTTCTTCCTCGAAGCAGGCTTCCTCGGCGTCATGATGTTCGGCCTGAACCGAGTGGGACGGGGCCTTCATTTCGCGGCGACCTGCATGGTCTCCCTGGGCACCCTGATCTCCATGAGCTGGATCCTGGCGTCAAACTCATGGATGCAAACCCCCCGCGGCTACCGGATCGACCCCGCAACAGGCCGTTTCCTGCCCGATAACTGGTGGGCCATCGTCTTCAACCCGTCCTTCCCGTATCGCCTCGTCCATATGGGACTGGCGGCTTTCCTGTGCGTGGCGTTCGTGGTTGCCGGCGTGGGCGCATGGCACCTCCTGAAAGCCCGGCGCGAGGGTCGTCAGGCTTCCGAACAGGTCCGCCTGATGTTCTCGATGGCCATGTGGATGGCGGCGATCGTCGCCCCCGTCCAGATCCTCGCCGGTGACACGCAGGGCCTCAACACGCTGGAATACCAGCCCGCCAAAATCGCCGCCCTTGAAGGCGACTGGACATCCGAGAGCCGGGCGCCGGAACTGCTGTTCGGCATCCCCGACATGCAGAACGAAACCACACATTTCAAAATCCAGATCCCCTGGCTGGGCTCCCTGATCCTGACACACAGCCTCGAGGGCAAAGTTCCAGGAATGAAGGACTTCCCCAAGGAAGACCGCCCCTACTCGCCCCTGATCTTTTTCACGTTCCGCATCATGGTCGCCCTCGGAATGCTGATGTTCCTGCTGGGACTGTGGTCACTGTTCGAGCGCTGGAAGGGCAGACTCTACGACACCCCGCTCCTGCACCGCCTTGCCCTGCTGATGACACCTGCGGGCTTCATCGCCCTGCTCTGTGGCTGGATCACAACGGAAGTGGGCCGCCAGCCCTTCACCGTCTATGGCCTTCTAAGAACGGAAGACAGCGTCTCTCCCATCGCCCTTCCCAGCATGGCCACATCCATGGTGGCGTTCGTGGTGATCTATTTCATCGTGTTTACTGGAGGACTGACCATCCTGATGCGGACCTTCGCAGAGGAACCCCATCCTGGCCAGAGCGGTCCGGACAGCAACAAACCGCACATGGCCAGCGGTACGACGCAGGTTTCCCATTCTTCTTCCCAGCATGACGCTGGCCTTGCGGAGTAAGACCCATGACCGATACCGCAGATTTCTGGCTTCCCGTTGTCTGGGCTCTCCTCTCGGCGGCAGCCATCTTCCTCTATGTCTGCCTTGACGGCTTCGACCTCGGGATCGGCGTCCTGTTCCTCCGGGAACAGGATCACGGACACCGCAACCTGATGGTCAACACCGTGGCACCCGTCTGGGACGGAAACGAAACCTGGATGATCTTCGGCGGCGCAGCGCTTTACGGCGTTTTCCCTGTCGCCTACGGCACCATTCTCCCAGCGCTCTACCTGCCGGTCCTTTTCATGCTCCTGGCGCTCATCCTGCGCGGCGTCTCCTTCGAGTTCCGCTTCAAGATGAACAGCCCCCGCAGCCAGAACTTCTGGGACTTCGCATTCTGCGGCGGCTCCTTCGTGGCAGCCTTCATGCAGGGCGTGATCCTCGGAACCCTCATCCAGGGCATCAAGGTGGAGAACAACACCTTCATTGGCAGCAGCCTTGACTGGATGACGCCCTTCGCACTGTTCTGCGGTCTGGCTGTCGTCATCGGTTACGCCCTGCTGGGCGCCACATGGCTGATCTGGCGGTGCACCGGAGAACTCCAGGAAACCATGCGCCGCAATGCTGCCCTGCTGGGCTGTCTGATGCTGGCCACAATCGTCATCATCTCGCTCTGGACCCCGCAGCTTCACGCAACCTACATGCAGCACTGGCTGGCATGGCCCCAGATCGCACTGGTGGCTCCGGTCCCCCTGGCCGTGGTGGTCATGAGCATCCTGCTCGGCATCGGCATCCGGTTCCGGAATTTCCACCTGCTGCCCTTTGTCGCGACGCTGGGCCTGTTCTTCCTGTGCTTCAGCGGATTGGGCATCAATATCTGGCCGTATATCGTTCCGCCATCCATCACCATCTGGCAGGCTTCGTCCCCGCCGGACAGCCAGACATTCCTCCTGTTCGGAACCATGTTCCTGCTGCCGCTGATCCTCTCCTATACCGCCTATTCCTATTACGTCTTCCGCGGGAAGGTCAGTACGGACCAGAACTACCACTAAACGCAAAGGGAACAGGCGATGCGGATTGAATATGGACAGCCTGACCGTGAAACAGGTTTCCTAGCCTGGCTGAAACGGGTCGGGTGGTTCATAGCCCTCTGGTTCGGCGGTGTCGTCACCGTCGGGGTGGTGGCCGAAGTGCTCAAGAAAATCATTTTCGGAAGTCACGCCTGACCAGCGGAGACTTCCACGCTTTCACATGAAAAAAGCCCTGCCTTCTGCGCATAAAAAGGCAGAAGACAGGGCACCCGGTAACGGCTCCGGAAACGGTCTGTCAGGCCAGCGAACGCGTCGCGTCCTGAACCCCCTCCGTCAGAACATAAGGCCCAGCCGCCAGAACCTGTACGGCCAGCATCCCGAAACTGTCCGGACGCCGCTCGCCAAGGTCAACAAACGCCCTGCCATCAGTCCACCGGCAGGACATGCCCTGCTCCCGACCATGCCAGCCCTTCACGGACACGCCCGTCAGATGCTCCTGAAGCGCGGAGGTCTGTCCCGCATCAAAAAACGTGATTTCCCCGACCAGCACACCCATTCGACGACGGTCATCCACAAAAGGCCCAACCGCATCACTGGGACGGGACGCCCGGGACACCAGATAAACACCGCTAACATGCGGCGGCACCATGAACATGATACGGTCATTGGCCGTCCGTATCGCCCGCAGGATTTCACCCGTATCCGTCAGCAGATGCAGGTCCGCATCCCCTGTCAGGACAGGCGCCTGCGTCCGGACCTTCAGGCCCATTTGTTCCGCCCGTTCTTCCAGACGCCGGAAAAGAGGCTCCACAACCTCACGACCCACAGTCAAAGGTGCAGCCGCATCCCTGGCCCAGGTCTTCACCTGACCCTTCCCGCCAATCCGGACAACAGACCCCGGCTGCTCGAAGGACTGACGGTTCCCCGTATCCAGATAGCTCTCCGTTAGAAGACCATCCGCCATGATGATGGAATGCTGCTCCGTCTCGATATGATAGTAGGTATAGGACGTTATGGTGCGGTCATAATAAATGGACCGGCCATTGACGAGCATACGCGCCGGCACGAAGCCACCCTCAAAAAACAGGCAGTGCTCAGCCGTGACAAGCAGATCCCTGTCAGGCACGCCCTGCGCAACGGCGTCCCTGACAATGCGGACGGGATAACCGCTTTCATCATCCGGCAGCTCCGGATGCACAGTCACATAATTCCTGCCGACCCATTTAACCGGACAGCCCACAGCCTGCCCCTCACGGTAAACCGTGATCTCGCTCCCGATCCGTAGGTTTTCGACCGCGGTATCGCCTTCCGGAGTCCGGATCCGGGTTCCAGGCAGGAAACAGGTCAGCGTCAGGGCCGTTGACGTGCCCCCGTTATAGGACACCGTCGTTTCACCGGCCGTAAAATCACTCGGGGTATACGACGTCCCGTCAGCCTTCTTGGCAAACGTCACGGACGCAATCAGCGTGTCACCTGTACTGCCCTTGAGCGCATAGGTTCCATCGCCGTTGGCAACCCAGAAGATACTCGTGTCCCAGGTATTGCCCACAAATTCAATGACATCCCCCGGAGACAGGTTTGAAATACTGCTCAGCGTGGCACTGCTGCTATCCAGCTGGATGGTGTTGGTAACAGTGGCGGACGTCTCGCCAAACACGATGGATGCACTGACACTCTGGGCAATCAGCGTGGCCCCGTTCTTCAGCGTGACCGTTCCGCCGCTGACCGAAGAATTTGCATTCATCGTCATGCCGCTGATGGTCGTATCGCTATTCAGCGTCACCGTTCCGGTCACCGTCAGCGTCCCGGTCCCTTCAAGGAGAACAGCATTATCACCGGTAATATCGAGACCGTTAATCGATGTATCGCTGCTGCCCCATTCCCCTTCGACCTCACCAGAAACAGTAATGGTATTCGAAGACGAGTCGATGGTTACTGTACTATGGGAGTCGTCACCATTTTCAATGATTTCTTCCCAGGTGAGAGTAGGACCCGTCAATGATGTAGAACTGCTCATATATTTAATCCTCAAATACTCTCAGAGATGCTCTGAGGATGTTAATAAATTACAAATAGATCCGCAGATCAACCATCACGTTGACGTGTTTTAATTTAAATTAACGAACGTTTCATTTCAGTTGGTTTTGACTCACTCCGTTACATGCCGTATTTTTTGAGAATTACCAATAAGCACCACAGATTAACGATAAGGAAGCACAATATTTCCATTACCGGAGCAGAATGCATCTCATGATGTCTGAGATTTCCTGAAGACAGACACCCGCACTCAAGGGCACTCTACTCTGCATCAACACGACACCTGACAGGTCATCCGCCGCCACGTCAGGCGATACCCACACCTCTACAACCCTGCACTTGCGGGGCTCCACATCAGAACCTTGGAGGATGCTCCCAAAACAGCAGCCACCGATACCGCAGAAAACGCGGGAAGATGAGCCCCGCGTTCCTCCGAAAAAACACCCCGAAGCGTCAGCCCCCCCGGAAGCTGTCCTTCTCCCGCCGCAAACGCGCAAACGTTTCAACATCCGGCGCGCGCAGGAACGGATTGGTCCTGCGTTCCACACCCAGAGACACAGGCAGCGTCGGACGCCCCTCTTTGCGGAGCCGCTCCACCTGCTCCAGCCGCGCCTTCACATCGGCATTATCCGGATCGACATGCAGGGCAAAAAGCAGATTGGACCGCGTATATTCATGCCCCGCACAGACCAGCGTGCTGTCCGGGAGATCATCATAACGGTGCAGACTGTTGAACAGCTCTTCAGCCGTCCCCTCCAGCAGACGCCCACACCCCGCACTGAACAGCACATCCCCGCAGAACAGCGCAGGCACGGCCGGCACGACGTAAGAGACATGCCCCACGGCATGCCCCGGCGTCAGAAGGACACGCACCTCCTCGTTGCCAATGGCAAAAACGTCCCCGTCTTCCACGTCATGATCGAGGCGCGGCATCCATTCCTTTTTCTCCGCACCGCCATAAACCTTCGCACCGTAGCGCTGACGCAGCTCTTCCGTCCCGCCGGTATGATCCCCGTGATGATGGGTCAGAAGAATCAGATCGAGACGTCCATCTCCGATCCGTTCGATGATCGGCCCCGCTTCCCCGGGATCAACCACGGCACGGACACCATCCGAAGCCGTCAGAAGCCACGCATAATTATCGGAAAGCACCGGAATCGGCTTGATATCGAGAGGCATGATGGTTTCCTTGCTCTGTCCTTGCTGAAGAGATGGTGCAATGCTGACGTCACAGGCCCGTTCCCGTTCCGACGATGTCGCGACTTTCTACGATACCCGGCAGGGCCAGCACACGGCAGCCCTTTTGAACCGCCGTCTGCGGTCACTGGTTCCCTCTTTCCAGGGCCGCAGGTTTCTCGGAATCGGCTACCCCCTGCCATACCTCCCCGCAGACGCGACAATCAGCATCTCCGCACGCCTGAACCATCCGCAGACACGCCTCAACGGCACGCTCCCTCCCACGGTTCACGACTGCATCGTGGACAGCGGCAGGCTTCCTTTCGACAACCTGTCCATGGAAACCGTCCTTGTGGTGCATGGTCTGGAATTCACCCGCTCGGCGTCCGAGTTCCTGCGGGCCATCTGGCGCGTCATGACCGATGACGGACTGATGATCCTGGTCGTCCCGAACCGTTCAGGCTGCTGGGCACACATGGACTCCACACCCTTCGGTCATGGCAGCCCGTTCAGCGGACGACAGCTCACACGTCTGCTGGAGCAGGAAATGTTCCGCATTGAATGTCATACCGGCGCCCTGATGGCCCCTTCGGCCATGCTGCGGATCGGGAACGGCACTTTCATGGAGCATGTGGGCAGAAAAACAGGCTATCCCTGTGCAGGCGTCCATGTCGTCACGGCCCGGAAAAACATTTATGCCGGCCTGCCACTCCGACAGGAAGAGGCGCTGGCCCCCCTCAAGGGACGACTGGCGGAACCTGCCTGAAAAACGCCTTCTTCATGGCAAATTCTTGACCCCTGCCTTCTGTACCGTAAGAGTGCATTCCATGTCGCTGATCCAGTCCTTCAAGCTTGTCCTGTCGCCGCCGAACCGCGCTGCGACTCCCTTCCTCGTCGCGGGTTCGCTCATCGGGCTTCTCGGCCGGGTGACACCCTGGCGCTTCACGCGCGCCCTCGGCACCGCCGGGCTCGCCTTCTCCGCCTTCTGCCTCTATTTCTTCCGGGACCCGAAGCGTTTCCCGCCCGTAGGGTCCAACCTCGTCCTGGCCTCCGCCGATGGCCGGATCACGTCCGTGGCCCTCGTCGCCCCGCCTCCGGCGCTCGAAATGGGCTCCACACCGGTCTGGCGCGTTTCGACGTTCCTGTCCGTGCTGGACGTCCACGTCAACCGGATGCCAGCCGCCGGTGAAGTCACGAAAATTGCCTATCATGCGGGCAAGTTCCTCAACGCCAGCCTCGACAAGGCCTCTGAACACAACGAGCGCAACGAACTGCGCCTGACCCTGCCGGATGGCCGCAACATCGGCGTCGTGCAGATCGCGGGCCTCGTCGCCCGCCGCATCCTCTGCTTCGTCGAGGAAGGAGACCGCGTCGAAGCAGGCGAACGGTTCGGCCTGATCCGCTTCGGCTCCCGGACAGACGTCTATCTTCCCCCCGGGATCGAACCGCAGGTCTCCGTCGGACAGACCATGATCGGGGGCGAAACCGTCCTGGCGAAGCTCTGAACCGATCATCCAGATGCTCACTCCCCAACGGGCCGATGAAAGCCGTCCAGCCCGGCGGCGCCGCATCCGCCGAAGACTGCGCCGCATGGGACGCAATCCGCGCTCCCGTGTCCGCGGTCCTTCCTTCAACCGGCTGATCCCCAATATCATGACGATGCTCGGCCTCTGCGCCGGGCTGAGCGGCATGCGATTCGCGCTCGAACATAAATTCGAGCCCGCCGCGGTCGCCCTCCTGATTGCCGCCTGCATCGACGGGCTGGACGGACGGATCGCCCGGCTCCTGAAAGGCGCAACGCGCTTCGGAGCGGAATTCGACAGCCTGTCCGATTTCGTCTGCTTCGGTGTGGCGCCGTCCTTCGTCCTGCTCATGTGGTCGCTGGAACACGCGGGACGTTACGCCTTTGTGCCATGCATCATGTTCACGGTCTGCATGGCGCTGCGCCTCGCCCGCTTCAACGCCAGCCTCGATGACGAAGACAAGCCGGAATATTCCTACAGCTTCTTCACCGGCGTCCCCGCCCCTGCCGGCGCAGGGTTAGCCATGTTTCCCGTCTTTCTCGGGCTGGAAGCCGACCGCCTCCACGCCGACACCCTTGCATCCATCGCCCGTTCGCCATGGATCTCGGCCATCTGCCTCATTGTCACGGGCCTGCTGCTGGTCTCCACCCTGCCGGTCTGGTCCTTCAAGAACTTCAAGGTCCCGTCCCGCTACGTCCTGCCCCTGATGCTGGGAACAGGCCTGTACGCTGCCCTGATGGTCGCGGACCCCTGGGGCGCCCTGGCCGGAGCCGGTATCCTGTATATCGCCATCCTCCCATTCTCCAGACGCTCCTATCACCGCCTGAAACAGGCAGCGGAAGAGATCTCCGAACCTGTCGAGGAAGAAACAGTCTGATACGAAAAAAGCCGCCTGTGCAGACAGGTGGCTTTTTTCATGAGATATGCTCCTGTGGACGTAACAGTTATTCCGTTACATCCCACAGCCATGCCGCACCCCGGACACCCGAACTGTCACCATGCTTGTTACGGACAATCGGCGTCGTGCAGACCGGCGTGATGACATGTTGCGCCAGAAGCGGCGGGACGCGCTCATAAAGCGTGTTCAGGTTGGACACACCACCACCCAGCACAATGATGTCCGGATCAAGGAAGTTGATCACCATCGCACAGGCCCGTGCGAAACGCTCCGTATACCGCGTCAGGGCCGCAATCGCCGCCCGGTCGCCATTGGCGGCGGCCTCCTCGATCCCGGCCGTGTTGCGATGGCCCGGCCCTTTCCATTCCGCAGCCAGAGCCGGACCGCACAGATAGCGCTCCATGCACCCCTTGTTCCCACAGAAACACGGCCGGGCAGGCTCATCCGTGGATTCGAACCAGGGCAACGGCAGATGCCCCCATTCCCCGGCAATGTGATGCCGCCCCTCAAGGACACGACCGTTATTAACGATCCCCGCCCCCATGCCGGTGCCGATGATAACGCCGAAAACCGTCAGCATCCCCTTTGCCGCGCCATCGGCGGCTTCGGAAAGAGCGAAGCAGTTCGCATCGTTTTCCGTCCGCACCGGACGCGCCAGAGCAGCCTCCAGATCCAGCCCGAAAGGCTGATTGTTGAGCCAGGTGGCATTGGCATTCTTGATCAGACCCGTCTCCGGCGAGATCGAACCCGGAATCCCCACTCCCAGCGTAGACGTATGCTGCCCCGCGGAAACACGATGACTGGGCACGGCACCAAGCCGGTGATCGACAGACGTTACCAGATCGCGGATTGCGAGCACGGCCTCCTGATACACACCCGGATTGGGAATCCGTTCCCGCAGGACGAGATCGCCCGTACGGTCCAGAACTGCAATTTCGATCTTCGTTCCACCAAGATCGATTCCAAGGCGGTAATCAGCCATCTCAAGCCCTGCGCTGTTTGAAGGCGGCCACCAGAAGAAAGCCACCTGACCAATGGAAAACGCATTTCATGCGTCACACTGCTTTACCGGGAAACAGCACAACGGCAAGTCATACTGCCCCAAAACTTTATCATTCCCGACAAATATGGCGATCAAGAGTTCCGGATGGCCCTTGGGAAATGCCCCGTAACACAAGACAGCCCCGTCCTAGACTCAGGACTCATTCCTTGAGGTAGAAGATGAAGCTTGCTGCGATATAGATTGCGGACATGAATGTATGAGCGCAGCGGTCGTATCTGGTGGCGCTTTTTATACAGATGCCAGTCGTAAGGCGGCTTTGATTTCCGGTTCTTCTTCGGCGGGATACAGGCGGTAATGTTCCACTCTGCGAGAGAGCGTCTGATGCAGTTGCTGTCGTATCCCCGATCACCAATAACTTCTTCTGTTTCGTCGGGAAGATCTGCCAGAAGTATATCTGTTCCCTTGAAGTCACTGACCTGCTGTCAGATGCAGACGGACCGGACGGCCCTGGGCATCACACACGGCGTGAAGCTCTGAGTTCAGGCCGCCTTTTGTCCGTCCGATATGGCAGGGAAAAGCCCTTTTTTGAGCAGGGACGCCGATGTCCGGTGCGCTTTGAGATGTGTTGCATCGATCATCAGGCGCTTCGAACGGCCAGCCTGCTCTGTCAGGGTGACGAAGATCTAGTTAAAGACACCCAGGCGACTCCACCGGATAAAGCGGTTGTATAAGGTCTTGTGCGGACCTTACGCTTTCGGGGCGTCTTTCCACTGAAGACCGTTGCGGATCACGTAAACAATCTCGCTCAGAACACGACGATCATCCACACGCGGAACCCCATGTGCCAGTGGGAAAAACGGCCTGATCCGTTCCATCTGGCTCTCAGACAGGAAAAACACGTCACTCACAGCCTCACCTCCATCGATAAGCCCGTGAATCACAACATCCCGCCCAGCTCAATAAATTAATAGGTCCTAAGCCTAGATTGCCTACTCAAAAAGCTTATGATTAAACACTTGAATATTTGGCGCAAAGCACGTACGTGGACTATATGCATAGCGATATCCCACACTCCCACATGTCGGGAAACCCTACTGCGTCTTAGACGCTACTCGGTAACCACGTTTCGAAGCTACTTGGCTTCTTGGCTGACAAGTCCCTCTGAAAGAGGGTTTGTGGTTTGCTAGGCAAAAGATGAGGGAGGTGCTTATGACTAAAAAGTCAAACACCGGCCTTGATCGCGATAAGATCCGCCTCTGGATCGCAATCGTAGGATTGCTAAAAGAGGTAGTCGAAGTCGTGATCAAGGCCGTCAGCTATGTCAGTAATAATACCCAATTTCAAGTACAGCTATCGCCACAAGAATAAACCGATATTTGTTCCGACTAAAATTGGTCGCCGTATCGGAGATGAGATAAAATCTAAGGTCGAAAAACATTACGAATTTCCCCCAATTTACTTTCATCTTCAGCGTGGGGGGCATGTGGCCGCAATGCACCATCACCGTAATAGCCATATATTCGCACGAATCGACATAGCACGGTTCTTTTACAGCATATCGCGACGGCGCGTGCAAAGCGCCCTCGATAAGATTAGCGTCAATAATGCTCGCTTCTATGCAAAATGGTCTACGGTATCGAATCCGTATAAGAGCCCTAAATTTGTACTACCATATGGGTTTGTTCAATCACCCATTTTAGCCTCACTTGTAATGTCAACCTCGGAAATTGGAGATTTATTACTTTCGCTAACAAATTTAGTCAATGCAAGCGTATATATGGATGATATATTGCTGTCATCAAAAGACCCGTCTGAATTATACAAGGCATTCAATTTGGTGCAGGACGCACTGGTGGCAGACGGCTTTCTCTTAAGCTCCGAGTACCAACGGCTTCCATCGACATATTTAATTGCGATCTTGAATACGGGCGCGCAGTAGCTCGAGATGAAAGGATTGCAGAATTTTTAGCTGGTAATCCAGATCAAGTTTCTGAGGAGGCATTTATCACATATTGTTGTAGCGTTGCAAAAGGTAACCGATCGTAGCATGAGGCCTGTTCTTAGATAATTAGATTGAATAGGCTGAAGCGCGACAGTCGGTTTGGAACTGCGGGACAGTCAGTTTGGAACCCTTTTTCTCCTCTCTGACTGCCCTCTAACAGCACCCTAATCAGAGTCTAATTACTGATTAAAACCTCTCTCCGCCGCTGCAGTAGTAGGCGGAGCGGGTGTTCCCGTGGGTGTGTCTGCACCTGGATCGGCTGTTGATGCAGCTTGATCCCCCGCCACAGCCGCCGCGTCCGGCAGAGTGAGCAGCGTATTTCTGGGACCATCACTTACCGGCGGATAGCCAGGAAGCGGATCAAATTTCGTCGGTGGCAGTCCTTTCTGAGCCTCCAGTTCATGGACACGCAAGCGGGCACCGATTGCAGCTGCATGATATTCAATCAGCACAGCCTCGCGCTGGTACAGAATGCGCCAGCTTTCCTGCGTCTCGGCCGCGTATTGCAGTACCCGTTCTGTCAGCGATCTTTCCCTGTCCAGAGACAGCTTCATCTGTTCTGTTTCAGCCTTGGTCGCGTCAATCGCATTGCGCTGTGTCTGAATGCGGTTTGCTGCTGCCTTGGCCCACCACCCTCCAATAGCAGCAACAGCCCACTCAACAGCTGATCCCCAATCGTGCCAGAACGTGCTCAGCATCAGTTTGCCAGCGCGTTGTTCTGGCTGTCCGTCCATTTGGCCGCGCTGGCGTGCCACCAGACGGGAACACCGGTGATGCCGTTCAGCTTGCAGTCGGAGCAGTAGCGCTGCTCGCCATCGAATGCCCCGGTTCCCTGACTGGCGTAAGTGATGGTTCCGGTCGTGATGCTGTCCGCATGGAGATCCACGACACTCTGGAAGTTCGACAGGCCGACCTGCGTTCCGGCTGCGTTGCTGTATAGCGCCACTTTCGGGCCGCCAGACGGCGTAAGCATGACGGAACTGCCGGACCCGACAGTCAGGTTCCCGTTCAGCGTCTCGTTACCCTTGGCGTCAAGCATACGTTCGGCAACGGTCCCGACATACAGTTCTTCGAGATCGTTTCCGTATGTGGAAGCCAGATAGGCACCGATGACGGTCGCCGATGTCGAAGGCACGGCACCGACCGCGATCGCAGCGCTTCCACCGCTACCGCCCGAATAACCGGCAGGGTCGACGTTCAGGCCAACGCCGGATGACGTCTGGTTCGGGTTCACCGTGATCTGACCGCCGGCCAAAATGCCGACACACGAGCCCGAAGAGTTGGTCCCACCGTTGACGGAACCGCAAAGCGCGAGACCGCCCTTGAGCCATCCCGGGTTGAAAACAAAATCACCCTTGTAAGTACCCAGGTCCGAGGCGTCAGAACTGTTCACGCCGAACTGCGAGCCGCCGCCATACATCCCGAGGTGAATCGAGTTGTCCGCCGGGTTATGCGCGCCGGCCGAGTTGGTATAGCCGACCGTATCCGTGACCTGGGTCACGCGCAGGCCCTGCATGTTGGAGCGCACATCCGTCGGAGCATCAGCGCCCTGCATGGCTTCCATGATTTCCGTCATAGCCCCGACGGTTGCAGCCGGGCCACGCCGGGAGTTCACGTCCAACACGCCACCGAAGAAATCCCGCCCGTCAGCACCCAGACCCGTCTGGAAGGCCGTTGGCCAGTTTCCCTGCGCCACGAACGCAGCACTGTTCGGGGCCACAAGCGGCAGAGAGTTCAGCAGATCAGCCGTGAACCCCTGCGCGTGCATGAAACCGTTCGGCATGGTCGCAGGGACATAGAAATCGAGTTCGTTACCCTGGCACGAATTGACCGGCGCATCGGACCGCATGATCGTAGTGGACGAACTGCCGCTCTTCGAGAAGTCGAGCCCGCACTTCATGTTCTGCGAAAACGCCTGATTAAACGTACCGATGACCAGAAGCGGGTTTTTGTAATCGCTGTAAAACACCTGATCCAGCCCGACGCTCGCGTCAGGGACTGAGCCGTTATTCGTACCAGAGACCCCGACCCAGCCGCTTTCCGGGTGCCATCCGGCCGGCATGTCCAGATGCGTGCCGCCTGTGGCCGCCGTCACGCTCGTGACATAGCCTTCCCATTTGTCCGAGGACATCTGCGCCGGAAATCCGGTAACGGTCGCTCCGGCCGTGCTGGCGTTGGCGAGCAGGTTCGTGACAACCCACATGCCGCTTCCACCGCCCGCGCCATGAGCAGCCCACATCGCTGTAAACGAGGCCGGCAGAGCCGGTTTGACCGTCACACCGTTCGCATCGAACGTCAGGGTGTGCGTGGTGCCAGTGTCGTCTGTGAAGTCTGCACCGACCTTGTAGTAAGGCGTGGTGTTGCCGGCATTGATGAACTGCGCCACGCCGTCCATATCGCCAGATCCGCAACGGGAGGCCGACCATGGTAGGTTGGTCATCTCCACGTCCACGACGCAGCCAACGTCGCCGTAACTGTACGGCGCGCCCAGGACACGCAGCGCACCGCCCTGCCATGCCCCATGGCCGCCGATCATCAGCGAGTTCGGGTTTTCCCAGCCATCCCCGTTCCACTGGTAGCCCGAATTCATGACCGGAAGGTCTGCCTGGGGTGTCGCAACGCCCGTGTCATTGGCCAGCACGGATGTGCCTTTGATCAGGCCCCATTGCTGCGTCCCCTGGGAAACGACCGAGCCGGTGGTGTC
>NZ_AGQV01000006.1 GCF_000234355.1 Gluconobacter morbifer G707
GGCCCTTCGGAAATCAGGGCCGTGACGACAAGATCCGGAGAGCGGGCGACAAGCTGTTCGAGCGGCATGGTTCCGTCCGCGCGCTGGGACGCGAGGGGATGAAATCCTGACAGGGTCAGAAGATCCTGCATCAGGCCTGTGCCCTCATCGGTCATGTTGGCCCCGATGACCGCCACGCTCAGGATCTTTTCAGGATGCGCCGGATGAAGCGTGGCCAGCCGCGCCTCGAACGCCTGAATGAGACGCTCACCGCGATCCTGTTCGTGAATGGCGCGGGCGACCGTACGGATCTGGGTGGGGATATCCTTCAGGCCCGTCACGCCGGAAAGCTGGACGAGTGGAACATGCAGCGCGTCAGTGACGAGCGAGACAGTGGGCTTGCGCCATGTTCCGTCAAACACGACGGTCGGATGGGCGGTGATGAGGTCCTCCCCGCCCGCCCGCTGGATGGGAAAGCCCCGTGCTTTCCGGCACAGGACAGATTCCGCACAATCTGTCGCCAACGGACTGAGACCGGCAATATCAGCCGGGTCCGCCAGCTCCAGCAGGAGCTGGTCCGTGCAGAGGTTCAGCGATATGAAACGGGGATGCGCCGCCCGGGCGGAAACGGTCAGAAGCACCGCCGCGAGCATCATGGGGACGCCAGAAGCCACCCGTTTCAGCACTGTTGCCTTACAGCCCAAATGTTACGCCACCATAAAAAGACCGACCGGGCTGGAGGTAACCCACGGGATTTTCATAATAGCGGTTCCCGAGATTGTCTCCACGGGCAAAGAGCGTGACGAAACTGGCCAACTTGTATTCGACCGCGACATTCACCGTCACGTAGTCATGGGCGATGACGGAACTGATGTCATAACGATCGTAATCATGCCAGCCGCTGACATAGAGCAGGCTTGGCGTCACGGTCAGGCGCTTGGTCGGCGTCCAGACGATGCTGGCGGTCGCCTTGTGGCGCGGACGCCGGGTCAGGGCGGCCCCCGTCGCCCTGTTCGTGGCCACGGTCCAGGTATAGGTGCCGCGCAGGTCGACATCCTTGCGCAGACGGTAATCCACGAATGCTTCCACACCATGTGTCTGAGCGCGGGCGACGTTTACATAAGTATAGTTATAACCGGACAGTCCGGTGTCGATCAGGTTGCGGACATGATTTCCGTAATAATTCGCGCCGAATGTCAGACGGCCATCCAGAAGACGTTCCTCGAACCCGGCGTCAAACCCGATCAGGCGTTCCGCCCGGAGTTTCGGGTTGGCGAGGAAGTAATAGGCCGGATAGCTGACGAAAAGCTGATTGAGGGACGGGCCGTGGAAGCCGGTGCCGCCACTGGCTTTCAGCGTCAGGCCCGTACCGGGAATCTTGACGGCCGGAGCAACGCGCCAGGTGACATAGTCACCGTAGCGGGAGTTGTTATCATAGCGGATATTGGCCGAACCGAACAGGATGTCATGCCAGTGACCTTCCAGCTGTCCCCATGCGGCGTGGGTCGTCGTCTGGGCATCGATCGGCGTCATGATGCGTTCGCGGATATAATCGTAACCCACGAGGAAAGACCCGTTGTGACCCAGATGGGTCAGGCCCTGCCAGTCCACTTTCAGGCGGTCACCACGGTTGGAAGCGATCTCCGGATCGCCTGCCGTGATGTCATGGCGGCGATAGGTGATGTATCCGACGCCCAGCGTCTGTTCGAATACGCCCTGAAAGGATTTCAGATGGGCTGTTCCCCGCAGGATGGCCTGCTTGAGGTCACTTTCGTTCTGCTGATTGGTGGGGAGTTCGGGATAGATGCTGTAATCATCCGCTGCATATTCGTAATCGGACTGTGTCAGGTGGGCCGTGAACCCCAGATCGAAGTTGTCCGTCACGTCATAGCCGAGACGGACATTGGCCGTCCGGTTGTCATTCCGGTTCGAGGCGACGTCGTGGTCCTTCACCTTGTCACGCAGGTTCCTTGGAATGGCCTGATAGTCCCCGACGTGGTTATGGGAAACTTCCACCATGTAATGGAAACGGTTCACGGACCCTGACAGTCCGGCCGTCTGGTTCTTGGTGGAATAGCTTCCCCCTTCCAGACGCACGAACCCGTGCAGGGGGCCCTGCCCCTGCTTCGTCGTCATGTCGATCACGCCGCCCATCGCATCCGCGCCATACAGGCCGCTCTGCGGCCCGCGCAGGATTTCCACCCGTGCCAGACCGTCCGTCAGGAACTGTGCAGGATCAAAAGCGCCACCGGGCGTCGAGGGATCGTTGATGTCCATGCCATCAAGCCGGACCTTCACCTCGTTCGAGTTGATGCCCCGCATGAAAATGGAGCCTGTTCCCCCCGGGCCACCTGTCCGCACCATGTTGAGGCCGGGCTGACGGACCAGAAGGTCTGACAGGTCACGCCGTTGCAGCACTTCGATGTCCCGCTGCGTGATCACCGTGACCTGCGATCCCACCTGGCTGACATCGTGCGGGATACGATCGGCCGTGACCGTGACCGTTTCGGGGGCGGTTGTGCTTGCAGACCGGGTGGTGACGTGCTGGTGCACCGGTTTTCTGGCCCGGGCGGGAGTAGTCTGGGTGGAGGCGGTCTGGTCCGGAGCTGTCTGGTCCTGCGCCATGGCAGGAACAGCCACCATCATGCTGGACCCAAGAAGCACAAGGGAAATACGGGACATGGAGTCTTCTGACCTCGTCAAACACGACGTTGTCCTCAGAAAAACAGACGTCACCCCGGCAACGGGTCGGTCTGGCGTTCCGGCACACCCCGGCCGGCCCGTCTTTCGGACAACTCCTGCGACGGCAGGTCTCCTGGCTCGTACCGGGTCAGCGCCCCCTTCCCAGCAGAAAAACAGTCTGCCAGTGGTTTTATGGCCCTGACGATCCTCCATCCCTGTGGATGGCGATACTTACAGTTGCGGGGGCAGCCGCAGCATTTCACTGCGTTCCCTTTTTAAGTCCGCTGGTCACGGACACCGTCAGGCCCGTCATGAACCTTCATGCCATGATGATGTCAATCAAATTTGAAGGATTGTGACCTGTCCGACACACCCCCAGTGTCCTGAAAGCACCCTGCCTGACATGATCCGCCAGACTGTCCGTCAGGGCTGCCAGCCGGATTTCATCTGCCGGGTCCAGACGCTGCGCCTGGACACAATATGCCGTGCCAATGTCCAATGACCTTCCTGACTCCAGCGGCCTGTCCGGCCCTCCCTCCTGACGCAGTCGCGTTCCCTGTTCCGGATATTCCTGCCGTTGCGGCGCTCTCTTGCGCCTGACAAAAGGATATGGACAATTGAGGCGCACCGGGACGGAAGAGGGAAACCATGGGCGGCAAAGCGAAATCCACGGAGCGGACAGCCTTGGATGTTTATGTTGACTGTCTGCGGGGTCATCTCGCCATCGAGACGAGGGCCGTTGAAAACGCCCTGTCCGACCTGCCTGCCTGCGAACAGCAGGCGCGCCTGAGCGCGCGGCTGGAGCAGGATCTGACCATGGGCCGCAGCCATGTCAACGAAATCACGATCATCCTTGCCCGCCATGGCCATCATCCGCCTGTCCCGCATGAGACCGTATCTTCTGTCCTCAGCACCGTTTCCAGCTTCCTGCATGGCGGAGACGACGACGACATTCTCCAGAGAACGCTTAAAACCGTAGGCTACAGGGCGCATCAACTGGCTTCCTTCGAAACACTGATCCGTCTTGCCTCCCGTCTGGGCTTTGCGGAGGACGTGAAGATCCTCACCTGCCTGCGGGACGAGGAAATCACGTCTGCCGACTGGCTTGGCGCCAATCTCACCAGCATCATCGACGATTATATCGACGCGCTCTGAGCCGTCGTCACGGGGAAGGATTGGCCCCTTCCCTGAGGAAGGGTAGGATAGATGCATGTCCTGCTTCCGTTTTCTTCATGCTGCCGACATCCATCTTGATAGTCCTCTCCGGGGTCTGGGCCGATACGAAGGCCTTCCGGTAGACGAAATCCGGGGGGCAACCCGCCGGGCCCTGGACCGGCTGGTTGAAACCGCACTGGAACGGGACGTGGCCTTCGTCATCCTTGCAGGGGATCTGTATGACGGGACATGGCAGGATGTCGGGACCGGCCTGTACATGCTCCGCGCCCTCAGCCGGCTGGCACAGGCGGGTATTCGCGTCATCACGCTTTCCGGCAACCATGACGCGCAGTCCGTCATCGCGCGGGAGCTACCCCTGCCCGAGGGGATCGACCACTTCCCCTATGATCACCCGCGCACCATCGTGCTGGAAGGCCTGAAGGTAGCGCTCCATGGACAGAGCTTCCGGGACCGGCACGTCAAAAAGGACATGACGGCCGCCTATCCCGCGCCTCTTCCCGGATACTTCAACATCGGCGTGCTCCACACGTCTCTCTCCGGTTATGGGGAGCATGAAACCTACGCACCCTGCTCCATCGAGGCACTTTCGGCAAAAGGTTATGATTACTGGGCACTCGGTCATGTCCATGCCCGGCAGACCGTCTGCGAGCATCCATGGGTCGTGTTCCCGGGTGTTCTCCAGGGGCGTCATGCCCGCGAGACCGGGCCGTGCGGCGCCATGATGGTGGCCGTGGAAGACCGGGCTGTCCGGAGTGTCGATTTCGTGGAATGCGATGTGGTGCGCTGGGAGCATCTGACGCTGCCGCTGGACGTCGTGGAGGACATGGACGGGCTGACGGTGCTTCTTCGCCGGAAGATGGAGGCATTGCAGGATCAGGCGGCAGGACGGACCGTCGTGGTGCGTGTGATCCTGACGGGACGTACGGCCCTGCATGACCGCTTATGCGCCTCCGTCCAGTGGCATGACGAGATCCGTGGTATTGCCATTTCCCTCAGCGGGAGTGCTGGCCAGATCGCTGTCGAAAAAATCATGGACCGGACATCACCCCTGCGCCGCCCGGCGGATCAGGCGAATACAGAGGAACTGGACGCGGCGCTGGAGGGTCTTCTCTCCGATCCGGAATTCCTGGACGGCCTGCCCGAGGCATTCGAAACTTTCCTGTCCGCCCTGCCCGCCTGTGTGGAGCGGGACAGTCTGCTGGATGGCGATGGCAAATGGCCGCTTGAACAGGCAAAGACGGCCCTGCGCGCGCGCCTCCTGGGAGACATTGCCTGATGCGTTTCGAACGGCTGGATCTTCTGCGGTATGGCGGCTTTCAGGACCGGAGCCTGACGTTCCCGAACGGGAAACAGGACCTTCATATCCTCTACGGAGACAACGAGGCGGGAAAATCGACTACCCTTGCAGCCATCCGGGACTTCCTGTTTGGCTTTCCCCATCATGTCGGAGCGGACTGGGTGACGGCGGGACCGCTTCTACGGATCGGTGGCTGTCTGGAGCGTGACGGTACGGTTCTGTCCGGCATCCGCAGGCGGGGCCGCAACCAGACATTCTATATGCCCGATGACGAGACGGCGGCTGATGACGCCCTGCTGCGGAACTGGCTCGGCAATCTGGACGCGAAGGGATTCGAAGCGGGCTGGGCCCTCGATCATACACGCCTGCGAAATGGCGGTGAGGAAATGCGCCGACTGAAGGATGATGCCGGACTGCAGATCCTTGCGGCCGGGCTGGGACTGGGTGGTGTCAGTGCGCTTTCGGCGGCCCTGGAAAAGGACATGAACGCCGAATGGCGCAAGGGGGGCAGCAAAAGCGCCATGGCGCTGGCGCGGCGCGAACTGACGGACCTGACGCGGGATCTCCGCGCTGATGCGATCACGCCCCGGGAACTGACCGATGCACAGAAAGCGGTCGCGGAGGCGGAAGCTGCCCGTCAGGCCTGCGAGAACGACTACCAGACCCTGAGCGCGCAACTGCGCGACAATGCGCGCCTGCGGACCATTGCCGTTCCCTACCGGCAGCTTGTCACGCTGGAAGCCGAACTGGCAGCCTATCCGGTGCCGGATGTGACGCTGGAAGAGTGCGCCCGGGCGGAAAACACCCTTAAGGCCATCCGGGAGGAAGAACTGGCCTGCCAGACTACTGCAGCCTGGCTCCGGACGGCTCTTGCCCAGATTGAAGAGCTTGGACCGGTTGCGCCGGTACTGGCGGAAAAAACCATTATCGCCAGACTGACCCAGGACGCCGTTGCACTGGCACAGGACCGCGACCGGAAGATGGACCGGCAGGAGCGTATCCGCCGTGACCGGATCTGGCTGGAGCAGTTCTGGTCACGGCACGGAAGTGCGCCCTGCGAACTGCCTGATGTCGCGGCACTCGAGCGTCTTCAGAAGGCGCTGGACCGGCGGGAGCAGCTGGTGGCTCGTATCCGCGACGTTCAGGCTCGTCTGATGGACGCGCAGCGCAATCTCGCCGCCTGTTCCCGATCTTCCGGGGAAGAGGACATCCGGCAGAACGAGGACCGGATCCGTCATCTGCGGCTCGGGATTGACTATGCACGGGCTCTGGGGCCGATCGACAGGACCGTTGATGACCGCCGGGCCGAGCTTGAAGCCGCGATACACCGTCTGGACACGGCGTTTCTCCAGCTTGCCCCCTGGACACCGCCCGGACCTGCTGCGGCGCAGGCACTGGAGGGCATGGCGCTCCCGCCCCGGCGGCAGGTCGAGGAAACTGGGCAGCTCTGGAAGACGCAGGAAGACAGGCAGCGTCAGGCGCAGGATACCGTTCACGCAGCACGGCATGAGTCCGCGCGGCTGAAAGAGGAACAGTGCCGGCTGGAACAGGACGGTCAGGCCGTCTCACGCGAGCAGCTTCTTCAGGCCCGGCAGAACCGGGACAGTGCATGGGAAGGTCTGCAAGATACCCTGCGGACCGGGCATGTTCCTGCATTGCCCGTGCTGGAGGCGTTCGAAGTGCTTGTCCGGGAAGCCGACACACTGGCGGACCGCCGTCATGCCCATGCTGAGCTGTCAGGGCGGCTGAATGACCTGAAGGCCCGCATCCGGGAACAGGATCTTCTCGCCGCGCAGGCGCTGGATACGGCAGAGATGGCCGAAACCGGACTGACGGCCCTGCGGACCGACTGGAACGCGCATCTTCAGGCCCTAGGCACCCCCCTGCTCCCACCTGTGGTCCTGCTGGACTGGATGGACAGGCGCGACAGCGTGCTTGCCCTCATCCAGAGCATCCAGAGCCTGAAAAACAGCCTGCGGGATGAAGAACGGCGCCGGGCAGAAGCGATGGCGCTGCTGGAACCTTTCACGGGTGCTCTTCCCCATGCATCCCTCTCCTTCTGGATGAACCATGCCATAACGCTTCTGGGAGAACAGGAGGCCCAGCTGAAGGCCCTGCGCGAAAAGCAGGACCAGCAGGGACGTCTGCGGGACGAGATCGGAACTGAAACCGCGCGTCTTTCGGCCATGCAGGACGAACAGGCCATCTGGGAAGAGGACTGGAAAGCTGTCTGTACGGACACACGCTATCCGGGGCAGGCCACGCGGGCGGATCTCGAAGACATCCGGGAAGCCCGCACGCTTCAGATCCGTCTTCCCAAGGAAGAGGCGGAATTTGCGGACATCGAACAGCGCGCCGCCCGGTTTGACAGCACGTTGACCCCGCTTCTCGAACGCTATGGCCAGCCTTCTCTGGAAGCGCTCTGCGCGCTGCTGGAACAGGCCCGGGAGGCCGAACAGCGCCGGCAGACCCTGCGCGAGACGGAAGCGGGTCACCGGAAGGACCTGGAAGAGCGTCAGGTGCGCCTTTCAGCCCTCCAGGCCGATCTCTCCACCCTTCATCAGCGTCTGTGCAAAACGGAAGACGATGATTTCAGTGCCTGTCTCGCGCAGGCCCGCGCCCGGGCAGAGCGCCTTCAGCAATGCGAGCACTTCCGGACGGCCATCCTTCAGGCCGGTAACGGGCGGTCTCTCGAGACCCTGCGTCAGGAAGCGGCACAGTCGGACGTGGAGACGCTGGAACATGATTACAACCGTCTGGAAAGTCAGGCCAAAGACCTGAATGATCGCCGCTCCGAGACCGACCGGGTCCTCTGGGAAGCGCGGCAGGCGCTCTCTGCCCTGGTAAACCGGAAGGGCGCGCATGAAACGGCGGAACGCATCCAGACGGTGGAAGCGGAACTGACGGACCATGCCAGCCGGTATGTTTCCCTCCGGCTCCAGCATCTGCTCCTGCGCCGCCTTGTTGAAGACAGGCGACAGAAAGCGCATGGCCCCCTGCTGGCGCGGGCTGGCGCCCTGTTTTCCCGCCTGACGCTGAACCATTATGCCGGGCTGGCCATGGACGATGACGGCGGCGACAGTCTGCTGCTGGCCGGACGTCTGCCCGGGGACCGGGCACTCGTCCCTGTCCATGCCATGAGTGAAGGCACGCGGGACCAGCTTTACCTTGCCCTGCGTCTGGCATCCGTGGAGCAGGCGCTGGATCGCGGCATCAGGCTTCCCTTCCTGGCGGATGACCTGTTCATCACGTTCGATGACAGGAGGACGGCGGCCGGATTACGGATCCTTGCGGAACTTTCGGAGAAAACACAGGTTCTTTTCTTTACACATCATACCCGGATCAGCAAACAGGCGAGAGAATTGTCCATTTCGTCAAAATCGGAACAAATACTGTGAAAATTAATTTATGACCCTGAAAGGGTCTATTTCATCAGAAACAAACAAACTCTGTTTTCTGTGACACAATAAAAAATAAATAATATCTATTTATATTGCCCTGTGTCTTGCCTATGTCTTTGTCGAAATCTTCCAATAACGTCTGGGAAATATCTTCGGGTATTTTCCTGCCCGGCTTTCCGGCCCATGAGTTCACGGTCTCACCATGACTGACATGCCTTCCGAAGACCTGTCTGCACACCGCATCATCCCACTGGCCACGCTGGCTGGTCAGCCACGGGGCCTGAGCCCGCTTGTCAGCAGGTTCGAAGCCTTTCCGCGTGGAGACATGAAAGCGGCTTTCGGGCGTGGACAGGCCGTCTGTCTGATGACCGAAAACACGGGTGGACGGCTGTTTCTCGATGCGGCACAGCTTGCCGATTTTCAGCAGCAGCTGGCCGATGAGCGGCAGGATAGAGACGCTGATCCGGACAGTCCGGAGTTCTTTCTCCTGACCGTTATCCGCAGCGCGCTCCTGCGCCATCTGCCGGTTCTGAGCGGATTGCCGACTGTTTCTTTCCCGACGGAAGCCGGCCCCGGCACATTCCTGCTGATGACGGCGAGGTTGATGGAACAGGGCAAGCTGTCGGACAGTCTCGTCCAGACACGTCAGCGCCTGTTCCAGCATATGACAGACCTGCTGATGACCACGCTTCTGGATGCGCTGGATCTGGAGGTCAGCGTCGCGGGACGGCGACGTCATCGTCAGAAGCATATCCGCCATTATATCGAGGCCCGCCTTCATGAACCGGACCTCACACCGCAGACCATTGCCAGTGCTTACGGCATTTCGGCCCGGGCCCTTTATCAGCTTTTTGATGGTGAGCCCGGTGCGGTTGCGGGTTGGATCCTGAACAGGCGTCTGGAACGCATCCATGCCGATCTGACGGACCCTGCCCATGATGCCCTGACCATCGCAGATATTGCCCTGCGGCATGGTTTCCGGAACGCCGCCCATTTCTCGCGGCGCTTCAGGCAGAAATTCGGGGTCTCGCCCCGTGATATCCGGCAGAAACGCCTGTCCGCCTGATCCTGTGTCGACCGGGAGCAGAGGTCAGGCCGGCGTTTTCCGTGTTTCACTGACAAGGCGCGTGGTGGACTGCCCGGCGACCAATTGCGCCAGAACCACGCGACCGCCCCTCGCCTTCACGACGTCCGCTCCCACAACCTGATCTTCCGTATAGTCAGCCCCTTTCACCAAGACATCGGGCTGAAGGGCGCGAATGGTTTCAAGCGGGGTCTCTTCATCGAACAGGACGACCAGATCCACCTGACGCAGCGCTCCCATGACGGTTGCGCGGGCCTGTTCGGACTGGATGGGACGCGAGGGTCCTTTCAGGTGTGAAACCGAGCGATCCGTATTCAGCGCCACGATCAGCCTGTCGCCCTCACGGGCGGCGGCCTGAATGAGCGCGACATGCCCCGGATGAAGCAGGTCGAAACAGCCATTGGTGAAGACGACCTTCGCGCCATGACGATGCCAGTCTTCCACGATGCGTACGGCCTGCTGCAACGGCACAAGCGCGCCGGATTCCGGAATTTCCTGAAGCAGTTCGCGAGTCAGCTCTTCCCGGGAGACGACGGCCGTTCCGAGTTTGCTGACAGAAATGGAGGCTGCGGCCGTGGCGATAACCACAGCTGTTTCAAGCGGCTGACCGGCCGACAGCACGGCTGCCACCGTCGCCACAACAGTATCCCCCGCACCAGACACATCGAAGACTTCCGTCCTGCGGGTCGCGACATGTGTGGCGTTTCCGGTCCTGCGCCAGAGTGTCATGCCGTCTTCGGAACGGGTCACGAGCACATCACCCCCAAACTGTCCGGACAGTGTCTCCGCAACCTGGAGCACTTCGGCATCCGTCCGGACGGGAAGGCCACTGGCCTGTTCCGCCTCCAGCCGGTTGGGGGTGATGAGCGTCGCCCCGCGATAGGCTTCGAAAGTTGGGCGCTTGGGATCGACAATGACTGGAATACCGCGTGCCCGCCCGGCAGCAATCACGGCTTTCAGGACGTCATCATCCAGTACGCCCTTGGCATAATCCGAGCAGACGACAACATCGGATTCCACAATGGCTTCTTCCGCGGCGCGGATCAGGGCCTGACGGGTCTCTTTCTCTAAGGGGAGAATTTTTTCGACATCGATCCGGACGATCTGCTGGCGGCCACTGACGATGCGGGTCTTGGTGATAGTCGTCCAGTCCGGTGAAGACACGATCCCTTCCAGTCTGACTCCGCGCCTGTCCTGAAGGGCAGCACGAAGTTGCCGGGCGGCATCATCCTCACCCACAAGCCCGACAAGCCGGACTTCCGCGCCCAGAGCCGCTGCATTAACAGCCACATTGGCCGCTCCGCCGGGCACAAGCCGGAAATCGTCATGCAGGACGACAGGAACCGGGGCCTCCGGTGAAATCCGGCTGACGCTCCCGGAAATATACTGATCCAGCAGCAGGTCTCCGATGACCGTCACACGTCCAAAGCGGAAATCATCGATCACGACCTGTCTTTCTCCGGCGTTGCTACAGGAATGGCGTTTTCATTTTCGCAGGAGAGCACAATAAAGAAAAGGCGGGGCAAGAACCCCGCCTTTTTTGCAAGATGCCGAAGCCTCTTCTGTCAGCCTGCGGTGGAACCGGCCAGCAGACCAGCCAGAATGCGGGCGAAGCCGGTCGGATCAGGCAGCGGCTCGCCTTCCTGGACACGGGCGAGATCCAGCAGAACCTGCGCATGGTCCTTGATGCTTTCGCCCTTGGCCACACGCTCCGCCAGCGCACGGATCAGCGGATGGCGCGGATTGATTTCCAGAATAGGCGGCATCGGTGGGAGGGCCTGACCCGAGCGGCGCATCAGGCGCTGCATGGCGAGGTCGGGGCCCCCTTCGGACGTAATGACCACTGCGCTTCCCGTCAGGCGGACCGTGCTGCGGACATCCTTGACTTCATCGCCTAGGGCTTCCTTCAGAGCCGGAACGAGTTTCTCGACATCAGCCGGTTGGCTCTTGTCCTCGTTCTCGGCTTCGAACTTCTCCAGATCCCCATGGGAGTGGGTCACGGAACGCAGGGTCTTTTCCTTGTAGGTCCCGAGCCGCTCCGGCCAGAAACCGTCAACCGGATCGGAAAGCAGCAGGACTTCTAGACCACGGGCGCGGAAGCCTTCCAGCTGTGCGGATGCCTTCAGGGCGTCCAGGTTGTCACCCGTCAGGTAATAGATGACATCCTGTCCGTCTTTCATCCGGGAAATATAGTCATCCAGCGTCGTCAGGTCGTCACCATGTGTGGAATGAAAACGGGCAAAACCAGCGATTTCCTGCCGGTGTTCGCTGTCTTCCCACAGGCCTTCCTTGATGACGGCGCCAAAGTTTTCCCAGAAGGAATTGAATCCGGCGTCTGCTTCTTTCGCACGGTTCCTGATCTCGCTGAGCACCCGTTTCGTCACGGCCTTGCGGATACGGGCCAACACCGGCGTCGCCTGCAACATTTCACGCGAGACGTTCAGCGGGAGGTCTTCCGTATCAACCACACCCTGCACGAAACGCATCCAGCTCGGGACCAGATCGGCTTCATCCGTGATAAACATGCGACGGACGTGGAGATGGATCTTGCTCTCGCGAGACTGTTCCATGAAGTCGAACGGACGCGTGCTGGGCAGGAACAGCAGGGCCGTGAATTCAGTCGTGCCTTCCGCATGCCAGTGCATCGTGGCGTAAGGCTCATCAAACGCATGTGCGATGTGACGATAGAATTCCGTGTATTGTTCGGGCGTGATTTCCGACTTCGGCTTCCGCCACAAGGCCGTTCCCTCATTGGCGGATTTGTCTTCAATCGTACCATCTTCCTTCGTTTCACGCAGAGTGATGGGCCAGGAAATATGATCGGCCCATTTCCGGATGATGGATTGCAGGCGCCAGCTGTCCAGGAATTCCGTCGCGTCGTCCTTCATGTGAAGGACAATGTCAGTTCCCGGTGTGGAACGGGAGGCGGGAGCAATGGTGAAGGAACCCTTGCCATCTGAAGACCAGGTCCAGGCCTCGTCCGTGCCGGCCTTGCGGGATGTAACGTCCACACGATCCGCCACCATGAATGCGGCATAGAATCCCACACCGAACTGGCCGATGAGGCTGGGACGTTCTTCCGGCTTTGCCGCCGTCAGTTTCTCGCCAAACGCCTTGGTGCCAGAACGGGCGATCGTTCCGAGATTCTGGGCCAGTTCATCATGGGACATGCCCAGACCGTCATCGGAAATGATGAGATCCTTGTCCGCCTTGTCCGGCGTGATGCGGATAGATGCATTTTCCGGCAGGGCCAGCGCCGGGTCCGTCAGGGCTTCAAAGCGCCTCTTGTCCGTCGCATCGGCGGCATTGGCCACCAGTTCACGCAGGAAGATCTCACGGTCTGAATAAAGGGCGTGAACCACAAGGTCCAGCAGGCGACCGACCTCGGCGCTGAACTCATGCTTTTCAGCTGGTTTTTGGTTTTCCGTTTCGCTCATTGTCTTGTCCGCCTCCTCGTTAAAGAAATTAATGAGGATATGCGTCCTGAAAATCCTCTTTTCAACATCTGCTCAGAGGTAACTGGCCAGTGTCATGCTCTTCATGTCGGCAATAATGGAGTAAGAAGCCTGTAACTGGTTGTTGGTATCGGTAAACTGGGTCGAGACCTGCGCCAGATCGGCGTCTTTCGTATTGCCCAACTGTGTCGTCAGGGCACTGCTCATCTGGCTCAGAAGGGAGCTGTGTGTCGTCAGGGAATCCTGCTGTACACCCATGACACCACTCATATCCGCAAGGCTTGAGGTGACATTCTGGGTAGAAGTCTGGAGATCCTGGATTATGTCCGTGTAATCCCTGCTTCCTGTATCGGTAGTGCCCAACGAGGCTACCATCATCAGGTTCCTGACGAGATCCCGGACCGGAGAGCCGGTGGAGAGTGCTGAAGCTGCCTCTCCCTGCGTGGCCACCAGCCCAACGGAGACTGTCTCGTTCTGGCCCATCACGATCTTCTGGTTCTCATTGGCAGCGGATACGGGATCAGTCGAAAGGGATGCGGAAAACGGGCTATCCGGTTTGGTGTTTGCGGCGCATGTGGTGGCTTGGCTCAGAACAGCGGAAGCATCTTTCGTGCCAAGCTGTGAGACGGCATTCTCAACCTGAGTGTAAAGGTCCGAACCCTCCAGGTTTTCGCTGACAGGAGCAACAGAGGATTGCTGTCCGGCGAAGACGTATGTGTCCCCCTGCTGTGTATTCAGGAGGCCCGTCAGTGTGGAGAGGGCATTTTTTGCCTGTGCCGATGCCGTGACGACGGATTGTGTGCTGATGGATGAGGTGCTGCTCAGGACGCCAAGCGTTGAGGTCAGGTCAGAGGCAATGTCTGAAATCTGGCTCAGGGCCGTCTGGGTGGAGGTCAGTTTGTTCTGGGCCGCGGTGACATTACCGCTCCAGGAGGAAATCCGGGTAATGGCAGGCTGAAGCGCCAGAGCCTGTGTGCGGGCTGAACCGAGACCGGCATAGCTGTCAGCCGTCACACCCGTTGATGTCTGACCCTGAAGGCTGCTCTGGGATTTGGTCAGGGTCTGGAGCCCCAGCAGCATCTGGCCTGACAGACCACCGAAACCGAAAGAAGAAACTGTTCCCGTCATCGTCAGGTTCCAATCGCATTGAGGAAAGCCGAGAACATGGTCTGGACGGTCGATATGACCTTGGCATTCGCGGAATAGGCATTCTGCAACGTGACGATGTTCGCCATTTCCGTATCAACGGAAACGGAAGACGTTTCGGACAGGCCGGAGGACAGGCTGCTCTGTGACGTCTGGGCATAGGAGAGGTCGGTACTGGCGTTACTGGCCGTTGCCGCCTGGTTGGCGGTGAGAGTTGTTGCCAAAGAAACCAGCCCCTGATTTCCGCTGTAACCCGTTACCAGCGTCCCACTCATCCCGAGACCCGAAGTGGGAGAGGCGGGCTGGGACGTCCCGTCTGCCAGTGTCGTTCCGAAGGAATATTTCAGGACGTTCTGGACGGTATCCGTATCGGCGCTGTTGCCGTCAACGAGGAGAGACGGGTCATTCGTATAGGTGGAAGAGACCGTGATATCCTGTGATAAACCGATGCTTCCATCGGGGCTCAGTGTTGTCTGGGACGTGCCTGGCACCTGATCGGAAGATATCGTGAAAAGACTCATGCCCTGTGCCTGGAAACGGCTGGCGACGGTGGAGGAAAAGGCGTCCAGCTGGGCCTGCATCGTGGGCAGGGTCGTATCCCGAAGGGTGATGTTCGCACCCAGCGTTCCGCCTGTCAGATGGCTGGTGATGTCCTTGCCGTTCAGGGTGATGCCGGAAATGCTGTTGGCGTCTCCGTTACCGGGATAGACGCTGCTGGCTGAGATCTGCATGCCGGAGGTGGAGAGCGGCCAGTCTGAGGAAATTGTGGGTCCGCTGGCGGAGGACGTGTCCCGGGTGGGGAGGGTCATGCCATCGGCCGTGGAAATCGACATGTCTCCGCTGGATGTCACGGACCAGTTGACCGAGAGTTCACTGGACAGGGAAGAAAGGGCCGTGAAACGCTGGTTTTCCAGACTGGCCGTGTCTGCATCCTGACTTTTCAAGGTCATGATGCGCGTGGAGAGAGTGCCGATCGTCGTCAGATCGGTGTTGATGTCCGAAATGGAGGAGACAATCCCATCCTGTGCGGTCTGGCGCTGCTGCTGGTAGGTATCGGCAAGGGTGTGGACAGAGTCACAGAAACTGGACGCATCCGAGAGGACGGTGTTCTGGGCGGAGGCGCTGGTAGGTATGGCGGTGAGGGCTGTCAGCGAGGACTGGAGATTGCCCAGCAGGTCGGGCAGGGTACCGCTGCTGCCGGAAGATGCGCTCGTCGATCCCTGAAGGGCCGTGATGGCGGAGAGGGCCGTCTGTGTCGTGCTGTACGAGGCCACATCCGCATTCTGGCTGTACAGGGCTTTCTGAAGCTGCTCGCTGGTGGCCAGCGTGGTGGCTGCGACACGAACCCCGGAACCCGTATTGCCCGCCACCGTAGACTGGACGTTCGCGACTTCCCTGATGTAGCCGGCCGTTCCGGAATTGGATACATTGTTGGAGGCCACGTTCATGGCGTTCTGAACGGCATTCAGACCGGATGCCGCGATAGACAGTGCGCTGTTCAGTCCCACGAAGCGGATTTCCTGTTCGGTTGTCTTACTGGATCATCGCCAGTGTGGTCTGGAGAAGCTGATCGGCCGTAGTGACGACCTTGGTGTTCGCCCCGTAGGCCTGCTGCGCGACGATCAGTTTGCTGAGATCGCTTGTCAGGTCCGTCGTGGATTCCTCGACGGAGCCTGTGGTGAGGGTGCCGGCGCCATTGGTGTTGACGGCGCTGACCTGTGGGGAGCCCGAGCTGGATGTCGCCGTGTAGGCCTGCCCGTTCTGGGCGGCGAGACCATTCGCATCCGAGAAGGTGGCCAGCGGGACCTTGGCTACGAGCTGTGACAGGCCATTGTCGAAATTCGCCATGACGGATCCATCCGACTGCATGGAGATGCCGGTATAGGTTCCACTGGTCACGCTGTCTGTCGTCATGGTCGGATCGATCGTAACGTCCGAAGAGGATGTCGCGAGGTGGACGCCACTTGTGCTGCCGATCGTTCCCAGACTGACGGTCATGTCCTGTGGCGTACCGGTATAGGGTAATGTGGCGGAAGCGCCCTTGGCCTGCGAAGTTCCGTTGACGGAGATGATGGAGCCGTCGGAAGTGCTGAAGGAGACCGTTCCGAGCGTACTGCCGTCAGCATCGCTGGTGACAGTCCATGTTGTCTGGCTCTTGTCGGTATCCGACTGTGTCTGGGCGTCCTGCGTCCAGTTCAGTTTCAGGGGCGTCTGGGACGGATTGCCGCTGCTGTCATAGACGGTGGCGCTGGAAGTATTGGTCTGCCCGCTGCCGGAGGTGGTCCCAATGGCGGAGGACAGGGAGAGTGTGGTTGTTTTCGTCGGAGTGAAATTGACGTTGCTGACCTGGATGGGTTTCAGGTCGCTGCTCAGGGCACCGTTCGAGGAGGTGACGTTATATCCCTCCAGGTAATATCCGGATGTATTGACGAGATAGCCGTCTGTGTCTTTCGAGAAGTCACCATTCCTTGTGTAATACTGCTGGCTGCTGAACGTGGGATTGCCTGTAGTGCCCGTCCCGGATTTCTGCACCACATTGAAAAAACCATTCCCGGAAACGGCGAGAGCGAGGGAATTCGTGGAACTGACGACCGAACCCTGGGTGTCATTGTGCTGCCGGGTCGTGGCTTCCACGCTGTCGCTGAGGGAATTCCCGTCATTCGCCAACAGGTTGCTGGTTACGAAGTCCTCGAAACTGGTGGAACTGGCCTTGTAGCCGGTCGTGTCGCTGTTCGCGATGTTGTTCGAAAGGTCGGTGAAGGCGTGGGACTGGGAGTTCAGGCCACTGACGGCGGTATTGAGGGAATTGATGATCGACATGACGGACTCCGCGGCGGGCTCAGATGTCGGGCCATGCGCCCGAGCAGGGATCAGGAGCGTGAGGATTCCACAGGAACCGTTAATAAAGTCCTTACACCCCTGTCCCCGCGGCAACGGAGACTGACAGCGGGGACGGAGCAAAAATACCGGCTGGCACTGGCTCTCCGGATGGATACCGGGCACTATGCGGGGACATGCCAGCGCCTTGTGATGATTCCGCCTCGCCAGCCATTCCCGACGACTCCCCGGTCAGACCGGCAAGATTCGTTCATGGCAGCATCATGCGACATGTCATCACCATGGCCGGAACAGGCGCCATCGGCCTGATGGCCGTGTTCGCGGTCGATCTGCTGAATTATGGGTACATTTCCCATCTTCATGATCCGACGCTGACGGCCGGCATTGCGTTTGCGACGTCCCTGAGTTTCGTGCAGGTCGCTGTTTCCATTGGTCTGACGATCGGACTCGGAGCCTGTACAGGACGTCTGATCGGGGCGCGGGATCATGCTGAAGCGCGGCGGCTGGCCTCTGCTTTCATCGCTATCATGGTGGGGGTGACGGCTGTTCTGGGGTTGTTGACGGCCACGTTTGCAACGCCGCTTCTCGGGCTTCTGGGCGCGCAGGGTGGCGCGCAGATGCAGGCTGCGACCTTCCTGCATATTGTTTCGCCCGCCTTGCCGCTTGTCTGCCTCGGCATGGCGCTCTCGGCGCTGCTACGGGCTGTGGGGGATGCGAAACGTTCCATGCGGGTGACCCTGACAGGCGCGGTGGTGGCAGCCTGTCTCGACCCGATCATGATTTTCGGTCTACATCTTGGTCTTGAAGGGGCGGCGATCAGCACCGTCCTGTCCCGCTGTGCCATTACGGGCAGCGGTTTTCTGAACCTGCGGGGCCATGCGATGCTGCAATGGCCTGAACGGTCTGCCTTTCGTCCGGCCCTGCGGAAAATCGGCTGCATCGCTCTGCCAGCTATCGCCACCAATCTTGCCACGCCGACGGGCGCACTGTTTGTCACACATGCCATGTCCCGGTTCGGGCTGGACGCCATTTCCGGGCAGGCGACGATTGACCGGATTGTTCCGGTGGCTTTTTCCCTTGTTTTTGCCCTGACCGGTTCTGTCGGGCCGATCATGGCCCAGAATCTGGGCGCCCGGCAGATCGGGCGGGTGCAGGAAACACTGCTGGCGGCGCTGAAGCTGACCGTGCTGTGCGTGACGGTGACATGGATCATTCTGGCTGCCGGGCATAATGTGGTGCTGCATGTCTTCCCGGTTCATGGCGTGGGTGTGGATGTCGTGCGGCTGTTCTGCTGCTGGCTGGTCCTGAGTTACATGTTCGTCGGACTGCTGTTCGTGGCGAACACGGCGTTCAACAATCTTGGCCATCCGCTTTATTCCACCGCGTTCAACTGGGGGCGGGCAACGCTGGGCACCATTCCATTCGTCTGGATCGGGTCGGCTTATGGGCCGGTGGGGATTCTGGTGGGACAGTCGCTGGGGGTGGTGCTGTTCGGATCGCTGGCGGTGCTGACAGCTTTTGGCGTCGTCCGGAAGCTTGAGCCTGAACTTCTGGAATCGGAACATTCCGCAGAGGCAGAGCCGACGTCCTGAAACGGGCATTTTCCGCAATCGTGAATTTCATTGTTCTACCGGTCTGAAATCCGATCCAGATAAAAATGACTCCGGCGCTCAGAAAAAAGGCCGGATGGAATCCAATTACAAATGTTACATTCAGTCGCGTATCAAGATGAAATGTCCAAGAAACGTTTCAGATAAATTCATATATAATCCAGAATGAAACCAAGTTTCTGTAACTGTATTACTTTTATGTTGTTTTGAACACAGTTCGTTTTTCTGTTTTGGTTTGATGATGTTCTTCGTGGACAGATCTGGTTTTTAAACACATCTTTTCCGGGCAAGAGAAATTCCTTCATTTCGAGGCCCATATGGCTTTTTATCGCAAACGGGCGCTCCTTTTCTGTGCGTCGGTTCTGGCAACAGGACTGGCAACGGATGCTGGAGCGCAGACAGTTTCCGGCACAGATACGACCCAGCGTACGACCCGGCATCACACCACGCCCCGTAACAGGTCCGTTTCGTCTGCCCGGAAAACCACATCTCCGGTCTCCTCACAGCCTGTCCGTGCCACGGCGACAGCGCCGGCCGTTACGGCTCCGGCCCGCAGAACAGTGGCAAGTGCGGATACATTCCGTTCCATCGAGGGCCGAAACGCGGAAAGCGTTGTGGTGACGGGTTCGGCTCTGAGCACGTCCAACAATGCCAATGCGAACCCGGTTCAGGTCGTGACCAGCAAGCAGATCGAGCAGACCGGCGCCACGACACTGGGAGACTTCCTGCAGCGTCTGCCTTCCATCGGGTCGTCGGGTACGACGAACAGCCAGACAAACGGCACCGGGGGCCTGTCCTGCACGGATATCCGCAATCTTGGCCAGAGCCGTGTGCTGGTGCTTGTTGATGGCAAGCGCGCCGCCATCAATGGCGAAGGCAGCTGCTTTGACATGAACACCATCAACGTTCACCAGGTGGCGAGCGTTGAAATCCTGAAGGATGGTGGTTCCGAGCTTTATGGTGCGGATGCGGTCTCCGGCGTCATCAACATCAAGCTCAAGCACAACCTGAACGATGCCAACATCACCATCCGTGGTGGCATCACCGACCGTGGCGACGGCGAGACAGGCATGATTTCCGGTTACAAGGGCTGGAACTTCGATCATGGCAGGGGCAACGTCACGGTTGCCGGTTCCTACATGACGCAGTCCGGTATCATGCAGCGCAACCGGGCTTGGGCCAATCCGGTTCAGTCCAATGATCCGTCTTCCGCTTCAGAGGTTGCTTTCGGTTCTTCCATTCCGACGGCTGGCCGGTTTCTGGGCCTGAACAGCAATGATGACTTCGTTGCGACAGGCAATGGCGGGGTCAAGAATTTCACAAGCGCCGACCGATATAACTACGGTGCAGACCAGTCCCTGACGAATTCCCTGCAGGATGCGACCCTGTCATTCGATGCCCATTACGACATCAATGACCATTTCACGCCTTACGCCAATTTCAACTACAGCCATCGCGACTCCTCCACCACGATGGCACCGGAACCGGTTGAAGGCAGTATCTATCCTTCAACCCTGCCGACCACGCTGGAGATCCCTGCCAACGATCCTTACAATACGACTGGTGAGGATCTGGCCATGTATAAACGCATGTCGGAGTGGGGAAACCGGCGGACTGAAACGGCTTCCGATACTTATACCGGGATTGCCGGTGTGAAGGGGCTTATCACGCATGGCTGGAAATATGACCTGTCCTATACCTATGGTTGGAACCAGGTCATGAGCCAGATGTCTGGCATTGGAAATTATGAGAAGCTTCTGGAAACTTATGGACTGGAGCAGGCCGAACCTGGAAATTCCGACAGTGCGCTGATCTACAATCCCTCTGTCTGCAACGCGGCGGCCGGCTGTGTTCTTTCCAACCCGTTCGAGAAACTGTCTTCGGCGGCGGCGGCGTATTCGAACTATACCAGTCACGATCATTATTATTACCAGCTGCGGGATCTGAACCTGCGCATCAACAACAACCATGTCGCGCACATGCCGTGGAAAAACGGTGGCGATCTGGGTATTGCGCTGGGCATGGAACATCGTGGCGAGCAGCTTTCCTATTCGCCTGATCCGCTGGTGGCGGCTGGCGAAACGTTGACGAACTCCGCGTCCTACACGGGCGGTGGCTTCAACGTGACGGAGGGATATCTGGAAGGTAAAGCCACTCTCCTGAAGGATGCGTTCCTCGCCAAGGATCTGACACTCGACGCGCAGGGCCGGTATTCGTCCTACAACACCTTCGGCGCCACCAAGAACTGGAAAGCCTCCATCAACTGGGCGCCGATCCGGGACATCCGCTTCCGCGCCACGCTGGGCACATCCTATCGTCAGCCGAACGTCTATGAGCTGTATGGCGGCCAGACGCTTGGTTACGCTTCAGCAACTGACCCCTGTGATTCCGTGCAGGCGGCGTCCTATGGCTCACTGTCGCCGATGGTTGCGGCGAACTGCGCCAAGGCGGGCATCAACACGAGCACGTTCAGTTCGGCATATTCGGGCCAGACGCCCACGCTTTCAGGCGGCAACAGCGCCCTGCGTCCGGAAACCGGCAAGACCTACACGATTGGTACGGTCATTACGCCACGCTGGATTCCGGGTCTGTCCGCTTCTGTCGAATACTGGCACTACACACTCAAGAACATGATTTCCGAACTGCCGACGCAGTATATCATGGACGAGTGCTACACGGGGGCGAACACGTCCTATTGTAGCGACATCACCCGTGTTTCCAGCACGGGACAGATCAACTCTGTGTCGGCGCTGTATGAAAATATCGGTGGCCTGAAGACGAGCGGTATCGATTTCGATCTCGATTACCGTATCCGTGTGACGCATCAGGATGTGCTGACCCTCAGCAACAACTTCCAGCAACTGGTCAGCTATCTTGAGCAGTATGAGCCGGGTGGCGCATGGTACAACTATGCCGGACGGATGCTGTATCAGTCGGGCTACGGTATGCCGCGAGTTCGTGATTATGCCACTGTCGGCTGGCAGCATGGCGCCTTCGGCATCACCTATATGATGCAGTATATCGGCGGTATGGTCTGGAATGACGGTACCAGTGACCTGACACGCGCCAATGGTTATGGTCGCACCAACACACCGGGCATTTTCTCCCATGATGTTACTGTATCGTATCGCTGGAAAGACTGGAATTTCCAGGGAGGTGTCAACAACCTGCTCGACAAGAAACCGCCTTTTGTCGCCAGTGCAACGGATAACAGTGCTGCCGCGCTCTACGGTAATCTTTATGAAGGACGTTATGTCTTCCTTCAGGCTGGTGTGAACTTCTGATCCAATCTTCTGTGCCGGACTTCATCCCCTGCAACGGTAACGTTGCAGGGGATGATCCTTTTCGGGGACAGAGGGGACCTGAGATGTTTCTGTCTCAGAAAACGGAACCGGTGTGTATTATTCCTGATACGTAGTATTTAGAATTTCAATTCTATTCCAAAATGGATTTGTTGGGGAACGCGGTTCAGATGGGATTGATTTTCCAGTACGGAACAGAACTTCCCTATTCTGTTTTTAATATGAAATGACTTCAGGGCCTAGATGCGGGCCGTCTGCCTGCGAAGATGTTCTGGTAAAAATGAAGTTCACGCAGCAGGGCATCCTCAATGGTAGCTGTTCCCCGGAAGCCGTGTGTTTCCTCCGGATAAACCTTCAGTTCGGAATGTTCGAGTTTTGTACGCATGGCTTCAGCCTGCGAGAGCGGAACGACCTTGTCTGCACCTCCATGCAGGAACAGGACGGGAACGCTGATCCTGTCCGCATGGGTGAGGGGAGAACGTTCGAGGTACACAGATTCGGCTTCCGGGTAGGGACCAATCAGACCGTCAAGGTAGCGTGCCTCGAATTTATGGGTTTCTTCCGCCAGGGCCCGCAGATCCGTGACACCATAGAGAGATGTTCCGGCGGTAAAGAGATCGGAACGGGCGAGGGCGCCCAGAACGGTCAGGCCTCCGGCGCTGCTACCCCGGATGACGCAGCGCGCCGGGTCGACCAGTCCACGCTCCACCACGGTCCTGACTCCGGCGAGGCAGTCCTCCACGTCGGCCACGCCCCACTGGCCGTCCAGTGCTTCGCGGTATTGCCGCCCAAATCCCGTTGAGCCCCGGTAGTTCACATCCAGAACGGCGAAACCACGCGACGTCCACCACTGCACCTTGAAAGCGAAAGCGGGATTAGCGCGTCCGGTCGGGCCACCATGGGCCATGACGACGAGCGGGGGTTTCTCGCCCGGGTTCAGGGAACTGGTGCTACTGGCAGGTGCATAGAACAGGGCATGGGCCTGTGTTCCGTCAGCGGTCGGGAAGGAGATGGGAACGGGAACCGAAATATCCGCTGCCGTGACTCCGGCAGGAAGAACAACACTGGGCCGGAAGCGCTGGACCGGCTTTCCGGGAAGGCCCAGTGCGAGGGCAGGAGGCTCATCAGGTGAGGCGTCGATCCAGGCGAAGCGGCCATCTGCCAGCGGTTGGGGCACGTTGACCGGCGAACCAAGAGACAGTTCATGCCATTTGCCGTTATCGAACATCAGCACATGACCGAGACCGTCCCGGATCCCCAGCGTCAGAAGCCGTCCGTCCCGCAGGGGCGCCATGGTCCGTTGTCCGAAAACCCAGTGCGGCAGTCCGATTTCCGCGCCGGCATCAGGCAGATAGCGGGCGTGCCAGCCGATGGGGGTGCGGCGGAAATGAACCGGCGTCCAACGCCCCTGCGCATCCAACGTGGCGTAAAGCGTTCCGTCAGGCGCCCAGCAGGGTTCGATGACGCTGGCGCGTTCACCGCCCGTCAGGTCCGTGACGTTCGCGGGCTTCAGGCCAGGGCGCAGGAGGGATGCCACGAGAAGACGGGTGGCCGTCCATGGCATGTCGGGGTCCTGCCAGGTGAACCACGCGAGGAATGCACCGTCGGGAGACGGGCGGGGAGCGGCGTAGAAGTCGTTTCCTTCCGCCAGCATGGTCTGGATGCCGGAGGATGCGATATGCACGATAGCTGCGACCGGGACGCCTTCGCCATGTGTCTCACGAACGCAGAAAACGCCGTCTCCGGCCGGGTCGAAGGCGAGATCGGCGTAGCGCTGTTCGGAGTCTGTCCCGGCCTGCGCCCACTGGACGGATGCGCCATGACGGCAGAACCAGATACCGCCGCTCCTGCGGTCGCTGAACACGACTTCAGGCGCACCGTCACGCAGGCGCACGTCCCATGCGCCGCCACCATATTCGTGAACGCGCGTTCCTACGGTATGGTCCACCGGCACCAGATCCGCGAATGTGCCGTCCGGAGCACGACCGGTGATGACGGAGCGGCCCTGTTCTTCCGGTCGTGTTTCCTGCCAGAAAATCCAGTTCCCGGCGGTCCGGAGTTCGGAGAAGGACAGGGTGCGTCCCGCTACAAGTTCAGGGCCGACCCATGACGGCCAGTTTCCAGCAGAAAAGGAAGAAGGCAGCTCGGTCATTTCTCATCCTGTGTCTAATGCCTTAGTATCGTAACCGGCGGCAGGATGTTCCGCCACATCTTGTACAGGATCAGGACACTGCTACATCTCACGCATATTCTCGATCAGCTGCTCAGGCAGTACGGCTATGGCGTGATTGGCGTCACGGTCATGTTCGAGAGCATGGGTCTTCCCCTGCCGGCGGAAAGTCTCATCATTGGCGCCTCCCTTTATGCCGGCAGTACGCATCACCTCGAAATCCGCTGGATTGCCCTCGCTGCCGTTCTGGGCGCGATCATGGGAGACAACATCGGTTATCTTCTGGGTCATCACTTCGGATACAGCATCCTCCAGAAACACGGCAAGAAGGTCGGTCTGACGGAAGAGCGCCTGATGCTGGGGCGGTATCTTTTTCGCAAACATGGCGGGATCGTCGTCTTTTTCGGGCGTTTCATCGCTGTCCTGCGCGTCTTTGTGGCCATTCTGGCGGGAGCGAACCGGATGCCCTGGCATTCGTTCCTGATATTCAATGCCATGGGAGGCATCTGCTGGGCCGGTGGCTATGCATTTGTCACCTATGAACTGGGACAGCAGATCGAGAAGATCAGCGGGCCCGTTGGCATTATCATGGCTGTGCTGGGCGTGTGCTGTCTGCTCGGGGCGTTTCTCTTCCTGAAAAAGAACGAGAAACGCCTGACCGAAGAAGCCATGAAACATGCGGAAGCCGAGGAAAAGAAAGATAATAGCCGGCAGAAAAAGCCGGCCTGAACACAAGAGGAAAGCCCTGATGACGCGCTCCACCACCCCGGCCTGGTCCATCACGGAACTCGAGCGTCTGGACGGGAAGACCGCTCTTGTGACGGGATCGACAGGCGGGCTCGGTTTTGAAACGGCTGTCGGGCTGGCACGACAGGGGGCGCAGATCCTCCTGACGGGCCGGAACCGCGAGAAGGGCCGGGCGGCTCTTAACCGGCTTTACGAGCGGGTACCAGGTGTGCAGGCTCGGTTCGAGGCTCTGGATCTGGCGTCCCTGAAATCAATTGCCGATTTTTCCGGTCAGCTCAGGGCGCATCATCAGACCATCCATCTTCTGGCCAATAATGCCGGGATCATGGGGCCGGCCTCCCGCATGACGACCAAGGATGGCTTCGAACTCCAGTTCGGGATCAACCATCTCGGGCATTTCGCCCTGACGGGACGGCTGCTTCCCCTGCTCGCGGCAGGTAACGCCACCATCATGACCGTGGCTTCGCTTGCGGCGCTGAACGGGGAACTGCCGTTCGGGGACCTGAATGCGCGCCATCGGTACAGCCCGATGACCCGCTATCGCCAGAGCAAGCTGTCTAATCTCCTTTTCGCACTTGAACTCGACCGCCGGGCCAGAAAGGCGCCTTGGCCCATTCATTCCCGCGCAGCCCATCCGGGCTGGGCAGCCAGTGACATCGTGGCCAATAACGGCAGTCTCGATCAGGGTGGAACAGCGCTGGGGCGGTTCGGACGGAAGATTGCCCGCGGTGTCGCCGGGCCGGTTTTTCATGCCATGGGTCAGAGCGTGGAAGAGGGTGCCTGGCCGCTGCTCTATGCTCTGGCCTCACCACACGCGGAGGATGGGGGATATTACGGTCCGGTCGGGCCAGGTGAACGGCGTGGACCGCCGGGCGTGGCCGGGCTTCCAGCGCTGGCCTATGACCGGAAACTGGCCGCCCGCCTGTGGGAGGTCTCGGAGCAGATGACGGGCGTGAAATACGGTCTGGTCTGAGGCCAGCCCGTGACGACCGGGTTTCAGAAACCCGGTCGGACAACGATCATGATGACGATGATCGCCATGAGGATCGTCGGAACTTCATTTGCGATGCGATAGTATTTCTCAGGATGGGTATTGCGGTCTTCCGCGAATTCCCGCCGCCATTTGGCGCACATGCCATGAAATGCGAAAAGGCCGAAAACACAGGCAAGCTTCGTCCACCACCATCCTGCGCTCCAGTCAATGACGCCGGGGATGGAGGCCATGGCTCCACCCGCAAGAAGCGTCACAATCATGGCCGGGGTCATGATCTGCCGCAGGAGCTTGCGTTCCATAACCTTGAAACGTTCGCTTTCCGTAGAGCCCGGCGCCGTCTGGCAATGGTACACGTAGAGGCGCGGGAGATAGAACATGGCCGCCATCCATGCGATGAAAGCCATGATGTGCAGTGACAGGAGCCAGCTCAGATGGGCGGCGAGAAAGTCTGTCATGCCTGCGCCTTCTGGCTTTCAAGCGTTTTCCGGAGCAGTGGCACCAGCTGGGAGATATCGGTGATGCGAACGAAGCCCGGCGCCGGCCAGAAGGCGGGCAGGGGAAGGCCTTCGGCACGGAGGAGAACACAGGCCATTCCCGCCCGGCGCGCGGCTTCCGCTCCGGTATCGCTGTCTTCGATCACGAGACAGGAATCCGGCGTTACGCCTTCCGCCTTCGCCGCGTACAGATAGACCTCCGGAGAGGGTTTGGGATGGTTCATGTCATTGGCGGAGTGAACACGGTTTTCGGGGAAAAACTGCATCATATGACAGGCCTGGAACTTGGCTTCCATCTCCCGGACGGAAGAATTCGATCCGACACGAAACGGCACTCCCAGATGCCGCACGCCTTCGATCATTTCGGGCGCTCCCTCTACGGGAACTGCCATTTTCTTCATGAGCTGTACAAGGTTTTCGCGCATTCTGAGTGCCGTATCGTCTGGCAGACTGTGCCCCAGATCATGCTCCATTTCCTTCACGATCTGGGGCAGCGCCTTGCCCATGAAACGGTCATACGCTTCCTGATCCGAGATTTTCAGTCCCTGGGAACGTGCGAATTCCGCTGTTGCACGGCAGGACGGCTTCTCGCTGTCCACCAGTACGCCATCGCAATCGAAAATGATCAGCCTGAGATATCCGTTCGGATCAAGGGCGTTCGTCATATGGCGCGTACAGCCTCCACAAGTGCGGCAACATTTTCAGGCGGCGTATGCTGCATCACGCCGTGGCCGAGGTTGAAAACATGAGGTTTTCCGCGCATTGCATCACGAATGGCCTGTGCTTCACGAACCATCGGTTCGCCCCCGGCGAACAGGACCATCGGGTCCATGTTTCCCTGAAGCGTTACACCCGGCACGAGGTCGGAAATCTGCGCCGGATCAGCAACCGTATCCAGCGCCAGCGTGTTCACGCCGGTTTTTTCCGCATATTCCCGCACCATGATGCCGCCAAGCCGCGGGAAGCCAATGATCGGCGTCTGCGGATGACGTTCACGGATATGACGCACGATGCGCCGGGTTGGTTCAATCACATAGCGGCGGAAAGCGGAAGGCGGCAGGATTCCGGCCCAGGAATCGAACAGCATCACCGCTTCCGCCCCGGCTTCGATCTGGCCGCAGAGCATCTCAGCAGTACTGGTCGTCAGGGTTTCGATCAGACGGTCGAAAAGAGCCGGTTCAGTCTGCATCATGGTGCGGGTATGGACGAAATCCCGTGATCCTCCGCCCTCGACCATGTAGCACGAAACCGTAAAAGGACTGCCGGCGAAGCCCAGGAGCGTTGTGACATCCGGCAGTTCCCGTGACAGGCGGAACAGTGTTTCCCGGACAGGAGCGGTAGCGTCCTTTACGTGGCGGGGATCAAGTTTCGCGAGATCGGCTTCGGAGCGGATTGCGCCCAGCACGGGGCCGCGTCCGTCAATGAATTCAAGGGACTGACCCATGGCCCAGGGCAGGATCAGGATATCGGAAAACAGGATCGCCCCATCCATGCCGTAACGCCGGATCGGCTGGATGGTCAGTTCTGTTGCGATGTCGGGCGTCATGCAGCGGGTCAGGAAATCGGCCTTTTCGCGCATGGCGCGGAATTCCGGGAGGTAACGGCCGGCCTGACGCATCAGCCAGATCGGAGGAGGCCAGACCGCTTCTCCCCTGAGAGCTCTGAGAAGCGGCTTTGCCGACGGAGAAGGTGATGCGTTTTCCAAAATCATGCCGCCCACTAACCATGAAAGAAAAAAGAAAGAAATCCTGGAGGGATAGATGAACCCTGTGGATACCGGGGTACCCGGCTTTCTGGAAATGTACCCCGTCTTACCCACACTGTGTACAACTCGCGACTCCCGGGTTTGCAAGGGATGGAGGATTCTATCCCGAATTGCCCACAGAAGGGCTGTGTACAACCCCCAGTTTCCGGAGGTGTACCCCTTCATCCACGGTACTCGGTACCCGATTTGTGGACTCGGAGTACTATCCCCATGTACCCCAGTACTGACACAATCCTTTCACAGGACTACCCGCAGTACTGATGCAGGACCGGGCAGTCGATAGTACGGAGTCGTACTTCATGACCATGTTGAGTACTTCGCTGATCCTTGCCAGTGGTTCTTCTGCACGGAGGATGCTGCTGGAGAACAGTGGTCTGTCCGTCATCTGCCGTCCCGTGGATCTGGATGAAGAGTCCCTTCGGCTTCAATGTCAGGATCAGGGCCGGTCCCTGGCTGAGACCGCCATTGCCCTTGCCGATGCGAAAGCTGATCTGGCGTCCCGGGTTGCCGGGCCGGGCAAGCTGATCGTGGCGGCGGACCAGATCCTGGATCTGGAAGGCGAGGCGTTTGCAAAACCCCGTTCCTTTCAGGAGGCTCGACGGCACCTGCTGCGGTTGCGCAACCGGACCCATACCCTGCAATCCGCCGTGGTTCTGTACAGAGGAAAAGAGAAGCTGTGGGCTCATGTAGCGTCTCCTGTTCTGACCATGCGGAATTTTTCGGATGGTTTTCTGGACGCCTATCTGGCCCGGGAAGGAGAGGAGATCCTCTCCTGTGTCGGAGCCTACCGACTGGAAGGACTGGGCATTCAGCTTTTCTCGGAAATCCACGGCACCCATGATGCCATCCTTGGTCTGCCCGTGCTGCCGCTGCTGGATGTCCTGCGGAAGATAAAAGTGCTGGAGAGCTGAAAAATCTTCTTTTGACGCTTGTCAGGGGAGAATCAGGGCGATATACCGCCCTCATCCGGTCCCACCCCAATGGGATTGTCGATGAAACAGTGTGGGGCCATAGCTCAGTTGGGAGAGCGCTTGAATGGCATTCAAGAGGTCGTGAGTTCGATTCTCATTGGCTCCACCAGTTTCCTCTTTTTCTCCTGAAAATTGATTTTCTTGTTTTTTCGCTGATGCGGAGTTGCGTCGTCCTGTTCAGGCGATGGCGTTGACGGATGGATCAGCCCGGAGGCTTGACCAGATCCGCTGTGATTCCGTTCGTTGCGGTCAGGGCGTCCTGTGGGGAAAGTTCCAGCAGCAGACCCTGTGCGCCACCGTTGATGACGATGGGTGCTCCGTCCATGGCGCATTGTTCGAATGCGGTGGGAACAGTGCTGCGCTGTCCGAAGGGGCTGACGCCACCGATACGGTATCCCGTGCGCTGTTCGGCGTCCGGACGGGAGAGCATCTTGGCTTTCCGGCCACCGAACGCACTGACAACCCGCGTGAAATCCAGTTCACGGTCCGCAGGAAGGACCACGCAGGCCGGGCGCCCATCCAACTGCACCATCAGCGTCTTGAGAACATGGTCCGGTGAGAGGCCAAGGGCTGCCGCTGCGGCCACGCCGAGTTTTCCGGCCGAAGGATCATAGTCATAAACCCGGCGTTCATACGGAATGCCGAGTGCGTCCAGTGTCAGGGTTGCGGAAGTGTCCTGTTCGCTCATCTGGGAGTCCTCATTATCGTCAAATGGCGTACAGGATGGTAGGGTGTTGCGGGGGATGCTAGGGTATGACCCTGGCTTTCATCATCGAAGGCGGTTTTCCGATGGCTGCATCCCTGCTGGCCTGCATGCTGGCTTCTGCTCTTCATTATCATGTTCCACCCCGAATTTTGCCCGCCATCCAGCGGGTGGAAGGGGGAATGACGGGAAATATCAGCCATAATACGGACGGTTCGGTCGATATCGGGCTCATGCAGATCAACTCGCGCTGGATCCTGCCAATCGCGGGCATGACACAACTTCAGCCGTCCCAGGTGGCGGCGCGTCTGGCGCTGGACCCGTGTTTCAATATCGCCGCTGCGGCCATGATCCTGCATCGCGCCCTTGCGCAGGAGCACGGCAACATCATGCAGGCGATCGGGGATTACCATTCCCGGACCCTTCCCCTGAACCTGGCCTATCAGCGCAGGGTCATCGCGGCGGCATCGGAGTTGTATTTCCGGAAAAGAGCCTGATTTCGGAGCATTGAGGACCGGGAAGGATGGCCAGGGAGGAGATGTTATCTTATAACGCCCGCTTTGCCAGTCTGTGCCGAGGATTGTCATGCGCCGTTTTATGGCCCCGTTTCTGGCCGGGCTGTTTTTGCTTCTTCCCGCGTACGGCAGTGCCGCGCCTCTGCCCGTGGTCTGTGTGGAAGCAGTGTGGTGCGATATTGCTGCGCAGATCGGTGGCAAGGATGTCCGGACACAGGCACTTTTCTCCATGCCGGGTCTTGATCCTCACGATCTGACGCCGTCGCCCTCCATGGCGCGGGCCCTAGTGGAGGGGTCTTTCGTCATCATCAATGGCGCGACATACGATGACTGGGCACGTCCGTTTGTTGCAGGCCGCCCTGACCGTCTGATTGTCGCGGATCTGGCCGAATGGCAGCCGGGCCAGAACCCGCATCTTTTTTTCGATACGGCTGTCGTGCGGCAGGTGGCGCAGGATCTTGCAGCATGGTTCGGGCGGCAGTCCGGGCTTGACCAAGAGGGCGTGCAGAGTCGTCTGGCGGCTTTTCTGCACCAGGTGGATGGCGTGGATGCCGTCCTGTCCGACATGCGCGCGCGCCATGGAGGCACACCCATTGCGGCTGTTGAGCCGGTTGGGCAACCGCTTCTGGAAAAGGCGGGGCTTCATCTCGTGGATCAGGCTTTTGCCTATGCGATCATGAACCATGTGACACCATCTCCCCGGGACGTGGCGCAGCTGGATCAGGTGCTGGCCCGGAAGGAGGTGCGGATGCTGGTTGTCAATCCGGCCATTCATTCTCCTCAGATTGACCGTCTGTTGGAACAAGCCGCGGCGGATGGGGTGCCGCAGGTCAGGCTCGGGGAAATCTTGTCCCCGGGACAGACCTGGCAGGGTTGGGTCGGGGCGTTCCTTCAGGCTGTTGGACAGGTTCTTGATGGCCATGCCTAATATTTCCGGGCCTGGTTTTCTGGAGTTTCAGGACGTGACACTGTTCGCCGGACGGAAAAATGTCCTAGATCATGTGTCATGCACTATTCCCCTGACGGACATGACTCTTCTGACGGGACGCAATGGTGTGGGAAAATCCACTCTTCTGCGGGCCATGCTGGGGCTTTGCCCGGTGCAGGGCGGAAAGATCCTGATTGACGGGGCTGCTCCTGTCCGGGCCCGGCGTCGGATTGGTTACATGCCACAGCGCGTGACGGATGCAGCGCTTCTGGTCCCGGCCATTAGTCACGTTCTGGCTGCCATCGGTGGAACGGGCTGGGGTTTCCCCCTGAACTGGCGTTCGCGCCAGCGGGAAGCGGAACGGTTGCTGGATCTGACAGGGGCGGGTTGTTTTGCATCCCGTCCGCTTGGGCTTCTGTCGGGCGGTGAGAGGCAGCGGATCGGTCTGGCGCAGGCTCTGGCGGATGTGCCGTCGTTGTTGTTGCTGGATGAGCCGCTGGCCGCGCTCGATCAGGCGGGACAGAGGCAGATTGTCACGTTGCTGGAGACCCTGATCCGCAAGCTGGGGATCGGGGTCCTGATGACGTCCCATGAGGTTCTGGCGCTGGAGGGGCAGGTCAGCCGGAAGCTGCATCTGGCGGAAGGAGCGCTGCATGTTCGAATTTGATTTCATGCGGCATGCCTTCGAGGGCAGTGCGATCGTTTCCGTGATGGCGGGATCGGTCGGGTGGTTCCTGAGTCTGCGTCGACAGGCTTTTGCGGCACATGCCCTGTCCCATGTCGGGTTCAGCGGAGCAGCGGGCGCGGTCTGGCTGGGATATCCTCCATTGGGAGGGATGGTGCTGTTCAGTCTCCTGACCGGACTGGCCATGGGCTGTGAGCGTGATGCTGGCGAGGGGGCTTCCGTCCAGCGGGACAGCTCGATCGGGCTGGTTCTTGCGGCCAGTCTCGGACTGGGGACGTGGTTTCTGCACAAGGCCAACGGGGCATCCAGTCTTGCGACGACGCTGCTTTTCGGGGATGTGCTGGGGATTGACGGACGGACGCTTGGTGAGCTGGGCGTGGTGGCTCTGATTTGTCTGACGGGGCTGACGATGCTGGCCCGGCCTTTGCTGTTTGCCAGTCTTGCTCCTGAAGTGGCGCGGGCCAGAGGCGTGCCTGTCAGGGCGGTGTCTCTGGCGTTCATGCTTGTCGCGGCGCTGACCTGCGCTGCCTGCGCGGAGGTTGCGGGGGCTTTGCTGGCGTTCAGTCTGATGATCGGCCCGGCGGCGGGAGCGCTGCGGCTGTCCCTGCGGCCGCTGGCGGGGCTGGTGTTCTCGGTTGGGGGCGCGCTGGTGCTGTCATGGGGCGGGTTGGTGCTGTCATGGCAGACGGATGTGCCCGTGCCCTTCTGGACCGGAATGGGGGCGGCTGGTGTTTACGGACTGGCGTGTCTGGGCAGCCGGTTCAGGACCCTTTCATGTGCGTGAGTTTCAGATGAACCAGCACGATGAAGGCGATCAGCAGAACATGCATGATGATCAGCGCCTTCATCGTGATGACGCGCGCATCCTTGGTTGTATCGGGAACTTCACTCGGCACTGGCTGTCTCCTCTGCCTCTTTTTCAGGAATAGCCTGTACTGCCGGGATTGGCCAGATTGGACGTCACCAGCATTTCATCGAGATTGTTCCGGAAAAAGCGCGAAAAACTATCGCGGTTCCGGTATGTTATGAATGTTATGTCAAATGATACAAAAAATTCCCGACCTGAGCGGGAGCATGTGGATCCCGCAACGATCCAGATTTCTCCCAATGCAAAGCTGACGCTTTTCCTGGCTGCACTTGTGGCTGCCATCTGCGGCGGCCTTTACGGTTATGATACAGGTATCATTTCCGGCACGCTCCCCCTGATCGGCGATGATTTCGGGCTTAACGCTACCATGAAGGAGAGTGTTGCCTCGGCAATTCTTCTCGGGGCCATCTTCGGTGCCTTCGGTGCGGGGAACCTTTCGGAGAAATACGGCCGCAGGGCGACGACCTGTATCGTCAGCGGTATTTTTGTCATGGGGGCCACGGCCTGTTCCATGGCGCCGGGTGTCTGGAGCCTGATTGCGGCGCGCTTTGTGCTGGGACTGGCGGTGGGTGGCTCCACGCAGGTCGTACCCATGTATATTTCCGAGCTGGCCCCGCAGGAGCGGCGCGGCACGCTGGTGACAATGTTCAATGTGGCCATAGGTCTTGGCATTCTCATTGCGAACATCATCGGATTTACGGAGCGCACCAACTGGGGCTGGCGTCCTATGGTGGGTATTGCTGCAGCACCGGCATTTCTGGTGTTTGTATCCATGTTCTTCATGCCCAAAAGTCCGCGCTGGGCGGCTGAAAATGAGGGTATCAAGAGCGCCATCGAACAGCTGAGCCGGATCCGGACGACCAAGCGCGCCGTGCGCCGGGAAATCCAGTCCATCCGTGAAAACGCCGTGAGTGATCCGAAAAACCGTGGCTGGGGCGGGCTGTTCCGTCCATGGGTCCGTCCGGCCCTGATCGCAGCGTTGGGTGTGGCGTTCTTCACCCAGTGCGGTGGGCTGGAGATGATGATCTATTATGCGCCGACCTTTCTGAATGATGCAGGTTTTGGCACGTCTTCCGCTCTGCTGGCGTCGCTCGGCGTGGCGGTTGTCTACTGCATCATGACCTTTCTGGGCTGCATGTTCGTGGACAGGATCGGCCGCCGTCGCCTGATGCTGGTCATGGGGCCGGGGGCTGCCCTGTCGCTGGTCGGGCTGGGCTTCATGTTCCTGAGCCATCCGGCACCGGGAAGTGTGGGAGCTTACATGATCGTGGCGTTCCTGCTGCTGTTCATGATGTTCAATTCCGGCGGGATCCAGGTCTGTGGCTGGCTTCTGGGGGCAGAGATGTTCCCACTTTCCATGCGCGGGCAGGCGACATCGCTTCATGCCGCCACGCTGTGGGGGGCAGATCTGCTCGTGACCAGTACGGCCCTGACGATGGCCGAGGCCATTGGTCTGACATGGACGATGTGGTTCTATGCGTTCGTCAACCTCGCTTCTGTTATATTCGTGTATTTCTTCGTGCCCGAGACGTCGGGGGCTTCGCTGGAAGACATTGAGGACGCCCTGCTTGAAAAGCGCTTCCGCCCGACGCCGGGGCACACCCGCATCGTTCCGGAAGAGGACGCCGAAGAAGCCGCATGATACGGTCTCCCTTTTGAGGGAGATTACTCATGGCGGATGTTATTGCAGAACGGGTTGTTGCCGCGCGGCGTGGTAACAACCCTTCTGTTATCGGGCGTATGAAATCCGGCTGGCTTGTCATGGGCGAGACGCAGCCGCTTCCAGGGTACTGTCAGCTTCTGGCCGATCCCGTTGTGCCGTCCATCAATGATCTCAAGGGTGCCGACCGTCTTCAGTATCTGTCGGACATGGCGGAAGCGGGCGATGCGCTTCTGGCCGTGACCGGCGCGACGCGGATCAATTACGAAACGTGGTGCAATCTCGCGCCATCCCTTCATACGCATCTCGTGCCCCGTTATGTGGATGAGCCCGAGGAAAAACGGATCAGGCCGGCTGGGACGGTCTATGATTATGCAACCGCGCGTCCCTTCAGCCCGGAGGTCGACCGGGCATTCATGGATGCCATGCGGAAGCGGCTGGGGCTTTAGGGTCAGGAGCGTAGGGTGCGCAGCAGATACCAGACCTGAAAGACGGCCGTTTCACACCAGGTCTGGCGTTTGAGATCTGGATACTGTTTCAGGATATGCAGGCGGGCGGAAAAGGATTTCGCCCGGGCTAGGGCTTCGAGCAGGCGCAGCGCTTCCGGAGACAGTATTTCCGACCATTCCAGCAGATAGCGGACATTGCCTTCAAAAATCGACATGAACACGTTCGGTCCGCGCCGGAGGGCAGCGTATCCGCGATGCAGGAGGGATGTCTGGGCGCCAATGGTGTTGCGTCCATGCTGCCTGTAATGACTGACGCAGCGATCGTCGAAAACGATCCTGCCACCGCTTCCGCTGGTCAGCAGGTAGGCCCACCAGTCATGCAGCACCGAAGGCGGGGGCGCATGATTCTGAAGGAGGTGATGGGTGGCGGCGTTGAAAAGGATCGTGTGGCCTGTTGCGATGTTCTGGGTCAGGGCATTGGGAAAACCGGGAGAACGGCGCAGGGGACTGGATTGTCCGATAATGTTCAGGTTCTCGTCCGTCAGGTACTGCCGGGCGCAGTAGAGGGCTGCGACATGCGCGGGGATCGGGGCAATGCTTTCCATGGCCCATGCCAGTTTCCGGGGATGCCAGACGTCGTCCTGATCGGCAAAGGCGACATGGGACGCTGTTGGAATGGCATTCAGAAGATAGGCGTATGAGGCGGCAACACCCAGTCGTCCCGGGTGGGACGTGATCTCGATGAAGCGTTCCTGACCGGCTCGGGCGGCGAATTCCCGCATGAGGATCGGTGAGTCGTCCGATGAGGCATCGTCCCGCCAGTACAGGAGCCAGTCCTCATGGGTCTGGGCCAGGATGCTCTCAAGTTGGGCGGGCAGGTAAGCTGCACCGTTATGGAGCGAGAGCAGGATGGCGATTGTGTCCGATCCCCGCTTCAGATGCGAGCCGGCTTCCCCGTTCAGGAAAGAATGCCGCATGGAGGCACCGGAAGGGGGAAGGGGCATGTCATCCTGAAGCAGGGTATGAGAAAAGGGGTAGAAAACGAATAGGGAAGTTCACACCAGACAGGCCGGTGTGAACCCGGGATCAGGCTGCTGAGAACAGTTTGTGAACCGTACGGGCAATGCTGTCCCGCCATTCAGGAAGGCGCACGCCGAAGATACGGTGCAGTTTCGTGTTATCCAGCCGGGAATCCTGCGGCCTTTTGGCCGGCGTTGGCCAGTCTTCAGTGCGGATGGCGGTAACGCTCGGCATGGACTGTCCGTGTTTCGCGGCTTCCTCAAGGGCTGCTACGGCCAAGCCATGCCATGTTGTCGAACCGGTTCCGCTGGCGTGATAGATACCGGCGTAATTGGCCTTCCACCCGTCTTTTTCGATCAGGTCGATAATGGCGAGGATGGCTTCCGCCAGGTCGTCCGAACTGGTCGGGTTGCCGTGCTGGTCTCCAACGACCTTCAGGGCCGGGTTCTTGGCGCCGGCATTGACCATGGTCTTGACGAAGTTCTTGCCATGCGCGGAATAGACCCACGCCGTGCGCAGAATGATACTTTTCGGGTTGGCCGCCAGAACCGCCTGTTCGCCGTCGGCTTTCGTGCTGCCATAGACGGTCTGCGGTGTGGTAGGGTCCTGCTCGGTATAGGGCTCGCCCTTGTCACCAGAAAAGACGTAGTCCGTCGAGACATGGATGAAAGGAATGCCGGCTTTCGCACAGGCCGCAGCGAGGGCGGCCGGACCGGAGCAGTTGGCGCGCTCGGCGCCTTCCTTTTCTGTTTCCGCCCGGTCAACCGCCGTCCATGCCGCAGCGTTCACGACGACGGAGGGATGGTATTTCGCGACAGTCGCGGCAATTGTTTCCGGATGGTCGAAATCAAATTCCGGGCGTCCGACCCGAACGACACGTGCGCCGCCAAGATTGGCGAGTGACGTGGCGAGCTGGCCGTTACCACCCGTTACGAGAATGGGGCCTGTACTGGACATGGTGCTGCTCACTTTTCGTACTGAAACCAGCCCTTGGCTTCGGAGAAATGCGGAGCGATCTTGTCCTTGTCGGACAGGACGGCGTCAGCTTCGGAAACCGGCCAGTCAATCTTGAGTTCCGGACAGTTCCAGATAACAGCGCGTTCAGAGACCTTGCTGTAGAGCGAGGTGCATTTGTACTGAACTTCGGTATTCTCGGCCAAAGTGACGAAACCATGCAGAAAGCCCGGCGGGATCCAGAGCTGCGACCAGTTTTCGGCTGAAAGCTCGGCAGCGACCCATTTGCCGTAGGTCGGGGAACCTGTGCGGGCATCCACCGCGACGTCCCAGATGGCGCCCTGCGTGACACGGACGAGCTTGCCCTGTTCATAGGGTGCGAGCTGACAGTGAAGGCCGCGGACCACGCCTTTCTGGCGGGAGAGGCTCTGGTTGTCCTGGACGAAAGGCAGGTCGATACCGGCTTCCGCCATGCGTTCGACATTGTAGGTTTCGGAAAAGAAACCGCGATTGTCACCGAAGCGCGGAGGCGTGACGAGAATGACCTCGGGGATGGCGAGACGTTCGACTTTCATGCGCGGGCTCCTTTGAAAATGATGTCATGCGGGGGCGCGAAAAACCGGGTTTCGCACCCCTGGAAATGTGGTTTCAGACGTCCGCCGTGGATTTGCTGCTGTCAGCCAGTTCGAGAAGCAGGCGGCCCAGTTCGGTCTTGCCCATTTTCTTTGCGTGATCGCGAAGCTGGTCGGCGTTGATGAACTTGTTGCGGAACGCCACTTCGGCGGGAGAACCGACCAGCATTCCCTGACGGGACTGGATGGTCTGAACGAAAGTGCCCGCCTGCATCAGGCTGTCGGGGATGCCGGCGTCAAGCCAGGCGCAGCCACGGCCGAGACGATCGACCTGAAGGGTGCCTTCTTCAAGATACATGCGGTTGAGGTCGGTGATTTCCAGTTCGCCACGCGGGCTGGGTTTTACCTTCTTGGCGAATTCCACGACGCGGCTGTCGTAAAAATATAACCCGGTGATGGCCCAGTTGGACGTCGGATGAGTAGGCTTTTCCTCGACTTTGAGGGCGCGGCCCGTTTCGTCGAAGGCTACCACGCCGTAGCGTTCCGGATCGCGGACCTGATAGGCGAAGACGGTGGCGCCTTCAGGACGGTTTGCAGCCGCGCGCAGCAGGACACCGAGGTGCTCGGAGAAAATCAGGTTGTCGCCCAAGGCGAGGGCACAGGGCGATCCCTGAATCCAGTCTTCCGCGATGAGGAAGGCCTGTGCCAGGCCGTCCGGAGTGGGCTGGACGCGGTATTCGAACCGGACGCCGAACTGGGAACCGTCCCCCAGAAGCCGCTGGAACTGCGGCATGTCATGGGGTGTCGTGATGATCATGATGTCCCTGATCCCCGCCAGCATCAGCGTGGAAAGGGGATAATAGACCATCGGCTTGTCATAGACGGGCAGCAGCTGTTTCGAACAGGCTATCGTCATGGGATACAGGCGCGTGCCCGAACCGCCGGCGAGGATAATGCCCTTCATGGGCTTGGTTTCTATCGTGCTCATGAACGTGTCCCCAGTCGCTGGCCAGTATAGCGCTTGGCGCGGATGCCTTCCCACCAGTCGCGGTTGTCGAGATACCACTGCACGGTCTTGCGAATGCCGCTGTCAAAGTCGTGTTCGGCCTTCCAGTGGAGCTCCTTCTCCGCATGGGAGGGATCGATCTCGTAGCGGAAGTCGTGACCCGGGCGGTCGCTCACGAAACGGATCAGGCGCTCACGCGGGCCGGCAGGATCGGGGGACAGCTCATCAAGGACGGAACAGATTTTCCTGACGACTTCCAGATTGGTACGAGGCTGGCGGGCACCGATGGCGTAGGTCTCGCCTGGCTTGCCGATTTCTACGGCCCGCACGAGGGCCTTGGCATGGTCCTCCACGAACAGCCAGTCACGGATGTTCTCGCCCTTGCCATAGACAGGCAGGTCACGGCCTTCGATGGCGTTGATCGTCACAAGCGGGATCAGCTTTTCGGGGAAATGCCAGATGCCATAATTGTTGGTGGTGTTGGTGACGAAGGTGGGCAGGCCGTAGGTATGATGCCACGCGCGGACTAGATGATCAGAGGACGCCTTGGACGCGGAATAGGGGCTGCGCGGATCGTAGGGAGTGGTTTCCGTAAAGGGCGGATCGTTCGGTTCCAGATGGCCAAAGACTTCGTCTGTCGAGATGTGGTGGAAGCGGAATGCGGCCTTTTCTTCGTTTCCGAGCGTATTCCAGTATTTGCGGGCGGCTTCCAGAAGGGAATAGGTGCCGACCACGTTGGTCTGGATGAAAATGCCCGGACCGTCGATGGAGCGGTCGACATGGCTTTCCGCGGCCAGATGCATCACGGCGTCGGGGCGGTATTCCTCGAACAGACGTTGCATCTCGACGCCGTTGACGATGTTGGCACGGGCATGCGAGTACCGCGGATCCCCTGCAACTTCCGCGACCGTGTCTTCCGAAGCGGCATAGGTCATGCAGTCAACGTTCAGGACACTGTGTTCTGTATTCTTGATCAGATGACGCACTACGGCCGACCCGATGAAGCCGCATCCGCCTGTCAGCAAAATCCGCATATCTTTTCCTCAGCATGCCAGATGAGGTTCTACCCTCACCAGTTTGGCAAGTATCTTACAGAGTTGTCGAAGAGGCGCAAATGACGGCTGAAAGTAACATCGGCTCCGCAATACGGAACAGGATAAGGTCTCGCGCTGTGGCGTCGAATAGGCTACCCCCTCTCTGCTGTTGATGAGACAGGAGAACGGGCATGCTGGATGATACTTTGACACGGGGTCTGACCAATGTTCTGGAACGGCCGGATCTCAGAGTCGTGGCGGAAGGGCTGTCCCCTGTTCTGGATGTTTCCCTCTCCCTTCCTTTCCGTCTTGAGGGGGAACTGGCGGTCCGGCAGCCTTTTCCACTGTCATCTATACATCTGAAACTGGGTGCACCCTGTCTTCAGACGCCCCGTCTTGCTCCGACCTATCTGCGTCATGCGATCGAACTTGCGCGTCTGCTGGAGCCCGGAGCCAATCCATGGCTTGCCAGTTTTGCAGCTGCCCGGGTAGCGGCCCTTTTTCATGCGCTGGACACGGAAGACGCCCTGCCGCTTCCGGCTGTTCTGGATGTTTTCAACCGGGATGTGCCTGACAGCCAGACTCTTCTGAAGATATGGCCTGCCCTTGCGGCGTTGCTGCCTCCATTGCCGAATTTTTCCGAAGCGCAGGCAGCCCGGCTTCAGCCGATTCTGGCGTCACTCTGGCCGCTTCTGGCGCCGGCTGAAACGTTGATGAGCAGTGGCGGAGACTCCAGACTGCTGGTTGATCCACGCACGGGGCTGAATCGTTACGCGTGTTCGCATCGCCCGCGACCGTGGGCGATCACTTTTGGTTCATCAACGGCTTCTTCCCTGTCCGAACGGGGATTTGGCGGCGCGGAGCAGGCCCGGCGGGACATGATGAACGCCCTGCTGAGCAAACAGGATCCTGAAACCGTTCAGGAGGGTGTCGTCCGGAGTGCCCGGATGCGGATTGCCCGCCATTACGGGCTGCCGGAAGAAGCAGTTCTTCTGTCCGCATCAGGGACGGATTGCGAAGTGGCAGTTTTGGCCCTTGTGGCGGCACAAGGTGGACGGCCAGTCAGTTCCATTCTGCTGGCTCCGGATGAAACAGGCAGTGGCGTTCCGCTGGCCGCGCGTGGGCGGCATTTCGCGACGGATAGCGCCTGCGCCACACTGGTGGGCAAGGGAGAGCTGATCGAAGGTTTCGATGAAGACACGCGTCTGCTCGGTATCCCGATCCGGAACGAAGACGGGACAGCCCGGCAGGCTGTGGACATTGATGCCGACTGCCGGCGTCTGGTGCACGAGGAGGCTGCGCAGGGACGGCAGGTTCTGCTGCATCGTCTGGACCAGTCCAAGACCGGACTTGCAGCGCCGGACATGACTCTTGTGCAGGCATTGCGTGAAGAGCTTGGCGACCGTCTTAGCGTTGTGGTGGATGCGTGTCAGGCCCGGCTCAGCCCGTCACGGATTACAGACTGGGTGGAGCAGGGTCTTATGGTCATGATCACCGGGTCTAAGTTCTTTACCGGCCCACCTTTCTGTGGCGCCATCCTGCTGCCGGAAAATCTGCCGGAAAATCTGCCTTCCCTGTCACTTCCGGCCGGATTGCGGGCTTATGGCAACCGTGATGAGTGGCCGGCAGGTGCGGATGCGCATGCTCTCAATGATGGCCACAATATTGGTCTGGCCCTGCGCTGGCATGCGGCCCTAGCTGAGATGGACGCGCTTTTTGCCCTTCCGGAAGCGGTGATTCGCTGTCGTCTGACCTGTTTCATGGAGCAGGCGCAGAACATGGTGCAGGAAAGGGGGTGTCTGACTCCGTTGCCGATGGGACAGCCTTTCGATGACGGGCGCTGGGACGCCGTATCAACCATCCTGCCATTTCTGATTGATGATCCCCGATGTCCGGGAACACCTCTTACCCTTGAAGATGCCCGGCGGCTTCACCGCTGGCTGAATGCTGATCTGTCCCCCTGGGTTCAAGAGGGAGAAGCGGCGCTTCTGTGTGTGCTGGGCCAGCCTGTTCCGGTTCCGCACCCGCGTCTGGATGAGCCAGCCGGAGCGCTGCGCCTGTGTGCCGGAGCCCGTCTTGTCTCCGGCGAGCCGTCCCATGAAGGGCTGGATGAAGCCCGGCGTCTGGCGCGGGAATGTGCTGATGCCCGTCGTGTGCTTTCCAAACTGGAACTGATCCTGAAAAACTGGGATATTCTGCTGGACGTCAATCCGGCGCCCCGTTACGCCCCTTTTGCATGACCAGTTCTGACCAAGCGGTCCCGCACGGGCATTTCCTCGATACTCCTGAACTGCCGCGAGGCGTAACACGGTTCTGGCTGATTCGTCATGCTGTTGTAGAAGCCAGCGCCCGCAGGACGATGTATGGCGCGCTGGATGTTCCCCTATGTCGGGAGACCATGGTCAGTCAGCAGGGGGGGTACGCAGCTCTTGCCCGGCGCCTGCCGGAGGACGCCCTGTGGTACAGCTCTCCACTTCAGCGCGCCCGTGATACGGCTGAGGAAATTCGCAGGGCGGGTAATTTCGCGCCTGACGTTACGATTGATGACCGTTTCATCGAACAGTCCATTGGAGACTGGCACGGCACGCCGCATGAGGATTTTCTGTCTCTTCTGACGCTGCCACCTAATCCGTTCTGGTCCATCTCAGCCGCTGAACTTCCGCCTGCCGGAGAAAGCATGCTGGATGTCTGTGCGCGTGTTTCACATGGACTTGAAGATCTGGCGACGGCTCATGAGGGCCGTGATATGGTGATCGTCAGTCACGGTGGAGCTATTCGTGCGGCCCTGGCGCATGCACTGTCCGTCCATCCCGACACGGCTCTTCATTTTACCATACAGAACCTCTCGATCACGATTATTGAACGGATTGATGGTCTGTGGCGTGTTGTTGCGGTCAACGAACTTCCCTTCTTCCAAGGGTGATAGGAAGGGCATCCGGTTTTCAGGATAGATGAAAGAACTGTCCTGTTTCGGTTAGTTTGCAGGGGGATATACGGGTCAGCATGAGGTTGGGTGACCAAGATCATCCAAAGCATACGACATTTTTCACCGGAATTGTTGTTGTGAAATCGGAATAATACGGAAGTATAAAGTCCAAGGTACCCAAAAGACGGGGCGGAAAATGACAGGCATAACTACCGATCTTTGTTCTTGATCCTGACATCAGCCCAACAGGAATATCAATTCCGTCATTTGTGAGCAGATGGACAGAAGATTTTCAAATGAGGCTGGATGGAGTCTAGGAGATTAGGCCCGGCTTCATGAAGCTCAAAGAAAAGGCTGATGATAGCCGCCTAGAAAGGTTCAAGAGACCGCAGATTTTCAAGAGAATAACCGGAGACGGGCATGGTGGGCACACAAGGGCTCGAACCTTGGACCCGCTGATTAAGAGTTACGCCCGGAGAAATGCAGTTAAGGCGCAAGGAAACGCAAAGCCACGCAATAACAACGCTTTACAGAAGCGCGCCTGAGACGGTTCACGCAAAGAGATGCACAGAGACGCCACAGTTGCTATTTCAGATGAGTCCGGATTGAGTCCGCGAAAACCCGTCAGCGGGTCCGGATAGGGGAAATAGGCAAAATGAAATTCAGGGAGCTACACAATTACGGTGTTATAAGTGTTATTAGTGTTACTCACATATATAATATATTGATTTCATTTTGTTTTTCTCCGGTTTCTCCACTAACACCTTTCGATTTTGAAGGTGTTAAAGGTGTTATGGAGCCTCGGGCATGAGGTTTTCAAAACGGGAAATAGACGCTCTCACCTGCCCGCCGGGCAAACGGGACGCGTTATTTTCGGATACGGAGACGAAGGGCTTCCTGGTCCGTGTCACGGCAACCGGGGCAAAGATCTTCCTCTTTCAGTATCGCTACGCGGGGAAGGTCCGTCGCCTCAAGCTGGGAGAGTATGGGGCTGTCACCATTGCACAGGCTCGGAAGATGGCTGAGGAGGCTCGTGGGCGCGTCCTGGCTGGCGGAGATCCAGTAGGCGAACGCAAGGCGGAGGTGGTGGCCTATCAGGCCTCCCTTCAGGAGCAGGCAGCGCAGGCCGCAATAGATGCACTGACCTTGGATGTCCTGATTGATCGCTGGGCCAGCATGGCGCTCAGGGAACATAGCGCGGTCTACAAGAGGGAAGGGCCGCAGCGCATCCGCTATAACTTCCAGCAGTTTCTGGATCGGCCTGCCCAGTCCCTAACTGCCTCTGAGCTTCAGACGCGACTGGATGAGATCGCAGCAGAGCACCCCACCACAGCCCGGCGGCTGCAAGCCTATGCCCGTTCCATGTACGCCTGGGCTGTAAAGCGTCAGCTGGTGGATGATAATCCGTTTATCCGCCTGATCGTGGAAGGACGGGAGATCTCGCGGGATCGCGTTCTGACTGATGAAGAGGTCGGTGAGATATGGCGGGCGGCTGGACAGATGGCCTACCCCTTTGGGCCCTTCTTTCGGTTGCTGTTGCTGACCCTGCAGCGCCGAACAGAGGTTGCGGAGATGCGATGGGAGGAGATCTCGCCAGATCTGACGACCTGGACCATTCCGGCTGAGCGGACAAAAAACAGTAAAGCCCATATCGTCCATCTCTCTGAACCGGCGCGGCATGTTTTGGCGGCATTGCACAGGCAGACAGATCCGAAGACAGGCGCCATTTCCACCTACGTCTTCACTAACACCGGGAGAACGCCCATCTCGGACTTCTCAGGGGCCAAGGAGCGCCTGGAGAAGCTGATCGAGGCGGATCCGGCCAAAAATTCATCGGGAAAAGAAGTCTGCGCCTTGCCTGCGCCGGGCTGGAGGTTGCATGACCTGAGGCGGACGGGTGTGACAGTCATGGCTCGCCTTGGGATTGGACCGCATGTGGCTGATCGGGTGCTGAACCATGTGCAGGGAACGATCAAAGGGGTGGCAGCCGTCTATCAGCGGCATGAGTTTCTCAAAGAGCGGGAGATTGCTCTGGATCGCTGGGCCGTCCATGTCCTTCAGTTGGATAAGGAGGCGGCTCTGGATGGTGCTAGTGGCAAGGTGGTTTCTTTGCGGAGTCCCTGAAACGCAGGAAATCACAAGGGGCCAACCTCTAAATATCGTGCAGGTTGGCCACGCATCTGAGTCTGAAGCGCTCATAGCCCAGTTTTTTTGAGCTACTTTTCCTCTGTTCGGATGGGCAGGAATAGGTAAGTCGCAAATTTTCCGCTTATGAGGCTACCGTCTCATCAGGTGGAGGGATCTGTGGCGTATTATCAATTTCAGGAGCCTGTACGACCTTCAAACGAAGTGGATGAATGGTCGCGATAAAATTTTTTGCGACACCGTTTTTTGAGAACTCGACCAATTCTTGAAGCCCGCTTTCGCTTCTGAGATGTAAGGCTTCGTAGAGACAAATAGGTAGACGAGGATTTACCCTGAAACGTTTATCAGGGCCGCCCTTTTTATTTGGATGTTTCCACGTATGATCAACAACCATTGCATCGGAAGGTACTCTGCCTTCTTCTATGAAGCGGCTATCCTGAGAGCGTAATTGTAGATCGGTGTATCCAATGGCACCCATTTTTTTGCCGTCATCCACAAGAGCCACATCAGGCAGAAAATAAATGGTTTGTTTTCCTACCTTCAAGGAAGGAGGTGTAATGTTGCAGCGTATTTCACGGGGTAAAGCATAGGAAAGGGAAGTTGGCTTCTTTTTGACGAGGTAAGCTGCACCAGCGTTTCTCTTCCAAGTCGTAAGATCCTTAACTGCTCCTCCAGCCTCAATGTGCCATTTTCCATGGCATTTAGACATTCGATCAAACGCGACCGTCATTTGTTGAAAGGCTGTCTGGATATTGTCTTCCAGATTGTAGAGGAGAACCGTTGTACGATGAGCGGCATCGAGGGCATGGCCAACACCCCAAAGGATAGGACTAAGTAGGCCTATGAGTATAAACTCGGGTTTTAGAAATATGGCCATGACCGCAGCCACAATAACCGTTGCCCAGAACAGCAGAGGTGCCGCTCGCATTTGACGGCGTTTGGCGTTCAATTCGTCTAAGATATCTTGATAGGCTTCATTTCGCATTTCCAATACATCACCAGATTCAATCTCTATCATCTGTACGGGATCAGTATTGGGCAGCGTATATGCTGGTTTTTTGAAGGGAGCGTTTGTTCTGCTCTGATATTTTTCTCCCGCTCGACCTATCGAAGCCCGGTAGTAAATTCCACCTCTTCCGGCATGTACATAATGCCCTCTAGGGCCAGTACCAATGCGTAGTCCTCTTACTCCAGCAGAAATACCCATCCCATTTTTTGAAAAATTGAATCGGAAAGGGCCAGCGCTAACAGATTTTCGAATATAAAAAGGCATAAAAATACTTTCTATAAATCAATTTATTTCGGGGCATGTATAATATTTGTGTCTATGGAAAACTATATTAATACTTGTCCATTCAGGTGGAGGCTTTTTCCTTCCATGTCGTAACAAGAAATGACGCCATGGTTCCAGCGAGGTTCACCGCCAATTCAGCATGGCGTGGTTTGGGTTTTATAGGTCGACGCCCCTGCCCATGGGCATCACCGATCTTGTTCCGGATTGAGCCCAGTCCGTTCACCACCGATTGGCAGTTGCCCAGAATGGTCTTGAAGGCATCTTCCTGATGCTGGTGAGGAGCAAGGTTCAGCAATGTGGCTGTAAGGGCCCAGAGCTTTGGCAGGTCAGCTTTTTCGGAATAGGCTTCTCCTGCGTCGTCCAGGATATGTTTGCAGACGGTTTCGAGCAGTGTCCGGGCTGCGGTAATTGCTCCATCGGGATCGACCAAACGGCGATCCAGTGCCTTTTGCCAGATCGCACTTACATGCTCGGGATCAAAGGCTTCCAGAGCTTCGGTCATGGGAGCCACACCTACGCCAGTCGCCTGCGCCTCAAGATAATCCAGCGTTGGCCGAAAGCCGCCCCAGATATATTTCCGGCGTTCCAGATAGGTCCTGTAGCGGGCTTTGATGAACTGCCAGAACTGATCGTTGTTGCGGTGACGTCGTACGAAATCAGGGAGGCGGCTTGATATGGTTGGATCGCTTAAGAGCTCTTGGCGAAGTCGGCTGAACGTCTCTTCATCCATTCTGCTATCGCCTGTGGCGTTGCAGATGAGCGCCATCTGGAATTTTTCCACCTTCTCCAGAAGGGTGCGCTCATCCATTTCATCGTCGTTAAAGTCGAAGCCCACGCAAACCTCCACTCAGTTCGGCCGCTTCTTTGGTCTGCTCTTTGCCAGCTGCTTCACGTTGCCAATGGCTTCCATGAAATGTCGCTCCGCCGGGCTCGGATTTTCAATGGCCCGTTTGCGCCAACGTTCAAATTCTTCAACGCTTTTCAATTTCGCTGTTAACGCGCTGCACTTTCCTGCATGCGTCAACACGTCCCGATCGCCCAAGCGCAGGAAGTCGTCCAGTTTGGAGATCCAATCTTTCATCGTCATTTGCCTGCGGCCCATGGCTTGAAATTCGGCAAACTCCAAGTAGGCAGAAACGATACGATTGAGGGCTGCAATCTCTTCGTCTTCGAGATAATTCTTCGCTATGTCCACGTCTGCCTTACGTGGAGGACCACCTTTCGACTGGTTGGCCCATGACGTAAGGCCCATGTGATCCCGATCTGCGTTGGCTCTGCTATTGATGACTTCGGCCGCTGTATGGCCATGCGCTGCCCAATGCATCTTGTTCTGCACGGCTTGGAAAAACCGGCCGGAGGTCTCCGCTTTCGGATCGTAGTCAACGCTGGTTGCGTAGATTTCCAATACCTTTTTGTAGAACAGCTTTTCTGATGACCGGATGTCCCGGATGCGTTCGAGCAGTTCATCGAAATAATCGGAATCCGGATCCTTCAGGCGCTCGTCATCCATGGCAAAGCCTTTGACGAGATATTCCGAAAGGACTGTCGAAGCCCAGCGACGGAACTGCGTGCCACGTGGGCTGCGGACGCGGAACCCGATAGCCAGAATCATAGGCAAGCTATAATGGGCAACCAGCCTCTCAACCGAGCGGTCGCCTTCAGTTTGAACTATTGAGTAATTCTCAATAGTTGCCTCGCTCTGCTCGCCTTCGGCGATTATCCCTTTGATATGCTTGTTGATATTCGAGACAGTGGTTTGAAAAAGATCGGCGATCTCAGTCTGCGTGAGCCAGACCGTGCCTTTGATCGCTCGAAGCTGGATGGTCTGTTCTCCGTCCTCGGTCGTGTAGAGAATGATTTCGCCGTTGCTCATTGGGTGCGCTTTCTTCAGGATCTGAGTGCAGGCTTCAGGAAGCCCATGGTTCGTGCAGCATAAGGCGGGCAAGACCCTCGTTATCCCCTGTTGATGCGCGTATTGTTTTGGAACGTGCGTTCTTGGCGCTGGTCACAATGATCAGGCCTTTATCGACGCGATACCAGCCGATCCTTTTACCATCTTTCATAACGTCGATCCGCTGGTTGTTCATGCGCTCTACTCCTGTTGGGCAGAGGCCAGCCACACGCCGGGGCCGCCTCCGTTTTGGGGGATGAACTCTACGCCTGCAGGTTCCAAGCTTTTCAGATGCCTGTGATCGTGGCGGCGCACAATATCGTTTCATCTACTTTGAGGTGGTTATTATCACGAAATTGTGAATAACTGTTATTTCTCCCCATTGCGCTTCCTTGCGTCTTATTGCGCGACAAATACCAACGCCAATAAATTCCTAAAATTTCCGCTATTGTCTTAAAAATTCTCTAAGGCAATTCTCTCATCCGGAATGGATTCGGAGGATAATAGTGGAAGAATCCAAGCTTCTTTCTTTAGAAGAGGTTGCGCATTTGGCGAGAGTTACTTCTCGAACGATGCGTAAATATCTCTCGGAACAGAAAGGGCCAGTAATGACCCGGATTGGCGGGCGGGTTTTTGTTCGCCGAGATCATTTCGAGAGCTGGTTAGCGTCCTGTGTGGTTTCGCAGAACGCGTCTTAATTTCAGAGGTACAATATGAAGAAGAAAATGAAGAAAGACCGCAGTCTTTCAAACCGTTTTGCACACCTCAATTCCGGACTTATTTCCGATGTTGAGGCTTCCCAGGCGCAGAAGTCGTCCGGCGTTGCGCGTCGGATGCTCGCCACTCATCAAAAATTATATGCCGATCACGCGCCGGGATCTCCGAAGCAAGCGCTGACAAAATCGGGAAGGGCATAAGATGAACATGGAAACTGCAAAAATCGCTGATTTTCGCCCATTGTCCAGCAGCTTTGATGATCTGAAAAACGCGCTTGTAGCGATTGACGCTGAGATTTCTTCGATCAAATCCGCTTTGAGCGATGGAGAAGTGGCACGAAATGGCCTGCTCTCTACAGGAACTGCGAAAGAGGTCGTTAATCACGATGTCCTTTTGAAAGAAGCCAAAATCTCTTTGGCGCAATTTGAAAAGCTTCGGAAGACCACGGCCGATCAGCTGCGCAATGCTGAAGAAGAAGCCGAGGTGGCCGAATTCCTTGGGAAGATCGAACGTCACAATCAGCTTGTTGCAAGCCTGACCGACTGGAAGGATTCAGAATACGTCAGGATGCAGGAACTGCTTACCATGGGTGTTTCGCTCGCTACCCAGATTAAGGACAGCGAGAAGAAGCTGGAAGCAGCGAGAAACGCATTTGCGTCGCTTCCCAATGATGACCGTAGGCGCTCTCTTCTTGCCGCCCAGGCACCTACTGTCGTGACAGGTATTCGTGGAACCGTCCAGGTCGTGAAATACGGAGCTTCAGGTGCATTCCGGGGCGAGCGTACGGATCTGCTGCCTGAAGTGATCAACCTGCCCGAGCCGCATGGTGGTGGAGAGGTTGCTATGACGGTGTCTCGTCGGTCTGAGAGGCACCGACAGCATGTCCAGCCTTCGACCCGACCTATGGTTACGCGATCTGGCGGCCCTGTAATCACGTACGGGTGACGGCGGCGAGGTTACCACTGCGCAAGAATGGCGGAATGAATGTCCTGGTCTTAGGTATCAGCCATCAGACATTCAAGCCGCCAACCGTTCGCAGAAAGAGGCCAGCTCCTGATGATGCAACAGATGCACACCTGTAGTGGCCGCGATTTGGCGGGCCGGAATGGTGTAGCCGGCATTTGAGACCACGATGGCCTCATCTGCCTGCTGGTGTTGCTTGGCGGCGTAGACTTCCTGCACGGCTTTGTTGCCGACAGGCTGGCTATAGAGTTTGCACTGCACCACGATTTTCCGGCCGCCTTTGGTTGCGATGACATCCGCGCCCTGGTCGCCACTGGCTTGGGTAACGCGCGCATTCCAGCCCGCCTGTTCCAGAAGCAGCGCGCAATGGCGTTCATAGTCGATGGGATCCATCTGTGGATCGAATACACGTGGATCGCTTAGAGGCTTCTGGTTCAAGACGGCGCCTGGTGGTGTGCCTTGGGCCACATCATCAATGAGCTGGCGGGCGCGATCTTGGATCAAAGGCCATTGATCCACCATGTTCCCCAGGCTCAGAAGGGGCAGAAGTCGGCTGCTACAAAAATAATCAATCTCTTTCATCCATCTGCTGACATCGAGAGTTCCGTAGTCATCACGAATCAGCTTCTGAAAGCGCTTGATCTGTAGCGTGCTCGCCTGAGCATAAATTTCTCGTTGTGCAATTTCCCAGGCTTGTTGTTCTCGCTCCATGCGGCGTCGGCGATCATCAGCACGTTGCCAAAAGCGAAAGCCGTAATAGCCGGCTACTCCACAAAAAATCAGTAGAAGAAACAGGATTCCGCCGTAGCCAGAGTTCGTGTCTGGTGCGGATTTGGAAACAGTAGGAGGCGAGACAGGAGAGGCGGGTTCGTTTGGAGCAGAATCTTCTTCTGTGGTCGCATCTTTCGGAGGCGCTGTGTCGTGCCGGGGCTTTTGCCAGCCCTTCGGAAGAATATCGGTGGTTTCGCCAGAGGACTGCGGTGGTGTTTCTGGCTCTGGGCTTACAGGGGCAAGCTGCACCGGTCCGTTTGTTGGGGCCTCAGCAGAAGGCTGAGGAGCTATGGGGACGCCGGAAGATACCTGCTGGGGAAGGAAGAATAGTGGCGGCATGCCAGTGCGTGGCGGATCGCGGCGCAAAAGGAGCAGCCCATTTTCCTGGCTGATCTGTTCCCATTTCTCGCCGGGATCCACCTGAAAGCACCGACCGTCCGTGATGACGAAGTGGACCCAGCCGGGATCGTTCTGGCGCGGATCCGTGTGATTGGCGAGTGCGCGTGTGGCTCGTGGGTTCACACAGGCATAGGACTGCCCGGTGGGATGAAAAACGCCGTCTGCCAAAGCGGTGGCAGGAGAGAGCAGCGCAAGAGCCATGAGAAGCGTTTTGGTATTAAGGCGGCGCATTCTTTCTCCTGACGTTCTCAATGACTGTTCTAGGCGCATGTGAGGTTCTGATGCTGACGCTCAGTCCTGCCTTCTCTTTCGAGTAAGCCGTACAGCTTTCTCGATGTCTTCCAGGGCGACGCTCACGTCTATGTCCGGCTCGCTTTCCGTCTTCTTGCGGTTTGCGAGCTTACGGCCTGCGTCAAAAGTTTCGTATCTTTGGTGAGCAACGGTCTTGGCCTGTGTCTGGGATCGGCTTCCCGGCCCGTGCAGAACAGGGAACTCGTTGCTTTTCAGGAAGGTGTCCAACACCCCTTCCCATTCTTTAAGCTGAATGGTCCGGCGGCGTTGGGCACGAAGCTCGGCCGTATCAAGAAACATCGTGACGATCTGGTTGAGTTCTTGGATTTCCTGATTGCCCAGGTAATTTTTGGCGACCGTGACGTCTTCTTTGCAGACACGCTGCTTTTTCCATGACGTCAGCCCCATGTTCGGGGCTTGAGGGTCTGAACGCGCAATAATCAGTTCTGCAGCTGTGTGCCCTGTGACGGCATGAAGCATTTTGTTCTGGATCGTGGCGTAGAAGTCTCTCGCCACTTGGCTTCTTCCGTCATAGTTCTCGCTGAGCGAGAGGATATCCCGGACCTTGTGATAGAAGCGTGCCTCCGATGCCCGGATTTCCCGGATGCGCCCGAGAAGCTCATCGAAATAATCATGCTTCGGGTCCTTCAGGCGCTCATCATCCATGGCAAAGCCTTTGACGAGATACTCTTTCAGGACGCTGTTAGCCCAGCGTCGGAACTGGGTCCCTCGTGGTGACCGAACGCGCATGCCGATGGCGAGCACGGCGTCGAGATTATACTGGAGCGTATTGTAGGCTTTGCCGTCTGCGGCAGTTATCAAGGATTCCTTGACAACTGAATCGGGGGCCAACTCCTGGTCCGAAAATATGTTGTTAAGGTGAAGGCTGACGTTCTGTTTTGTTGTATCGAATAATTCTGCAATCTCAGCTTGGGTAAGCCAGATGGTGCCCTCGATGGCTCGGAGTTGAATCGTCGTAAGGCCATCTTCGGTGTTGTAGAGAATGATCTCGCCGTTGCTCATCGGGATGTTTTCTCCTTCAGGCGCACGCCGGGGCCGCCTCCGTTTTGGGGGATGAACTCTACGCCTGCGGCTTCCAAGGCTTTTCGAAGGGCTGCGAGATTGTTCGCGTATGGGGTGCGGGCACCTCTCTCAAAATCGACAATAGTCTGGCGCGACACAGACGCAGCCTCTGCCAATTCAGTTTGGCTGATGCCTAGCATTGCACGGGCACCACGGCATTGAGCAGCTGACAGTTCCACCGGACCTCTATCTTTTTGATTGACGTTGGATCAAACCTCTATCAGAGTAATTGAGGTTGGACGTTGTGCCAATCGAAAAGCGGCACGGTTGAGAGCTGGAACCTCTTAACCGCGCCTAACCATAACCCGAGGGAGTACTCGGCAATGGCTATTCATGCCTTTACCACGTCCGGCTTATGCCGGGCAGTGATTGCGTCTGTGCATCTTGCATCTGAGGCAGCCCCTGCTGTTCTGGGTGCAGGCCTGTTCCTGCTTTCCGCCCTGACACTGGCTCAGCCTGAGCACCTGCACGGTCCGGCGAAATCCGTTCATCATCATGCCAGACCCTCGCTTCTGCTGGCGTCTGCGAAAGCGGGAGGAGCACGGCCATGACGCACAATCAATCCAAAGCCAGAACGGCGACTGTGACCGGTCTGGCCCGTCTCGCTGGGCTTGCTGCCATTACGGGAGCAGAGGCCATCACGGCGGACTCAGTGACGCTCTGTGCGCCCCCAGCTGATGCGCGTCTGGTCGGACTGTGTGCGGATCTGACCGAGATAGAACAGTGGCGGCAATCCCGGCTCGCAGGGAGGTGCAATTTTCCGGCTGTCCAGTTGGGTGGATTGTTGGCCCAGCGTCAGCTTCTGATTGCCGACGTCTGCGAAACGAAGGCTGCAACTCGGGACGGCCTCAAAGCCAAAGCCCGCGCTGTTCGGCTGGTGCTAGGTGACGCTGTGGTGCCGCGCAACATGCGGGAAGCCCTGATGCGCTCTCTGCTGGAAGACATGCGGGGAGGGCTTCTGTGATGATCGAGGCAATACAGGGGGCAGAGATTGCTGCCGGGCCTGAAGACGTGTCTGTGGCGTCGGGACAGCCGGATGAGGCTCTGATCCGAGCCTGTCAGGAGCTGATCGGACTTGAACGGAGACGCATCCAGCAAGAGGCCGATCCTATGGCGCTTCCTGCGGTGTCGGCTCTTTGGGAGAAGAACTTCCGCCGGGCATTGGACTGCGCGTGTTCGCTGCCGGCTCTGACGATTGAGGGACAACGGGCACGGGCAGAGGCGTTGCAGTTGATCGGCGGCGGTGTTGCAGACGACATCGAGGCATCGCCTACGGAGCGGCTTTCTTCCGCGCTGGCGCGTGATGCAATGCGTGCGCCTACCGTGAGTGTGCGGAATGTCAGGGTTGATGGCGCGTTGGTTCAGGCTTGTGACGCCTTCGTATCCGCGCTGGATGAGCGGAATCGTATGCGGATTGAGCGGGATGCGAACCCCTCTGATGGCCGCCGCTGGGCTGATAGGCATGCGTCTCTAGAAACGCGGATTGAGATGCTCATGCAGGAGATCGTGTCACGCCGGGCTTGTGGGCCGGAAGGCCGAACAGCGCAAATGCGGGCGCTGCTGGCGGCTCAAGGGCCGTTGCGATCATTCGATGAACTGATCGCCCATGCGCCTGACGGGTTCGGACGGCTTGTGCATGTGGTGTTGCGGGATCTAGCGGCGGAGCAGTCAGCACAGGAGGTGCCGGATAGGGATGCTGCGTCAAAATGTGGCGACGGTGCTGATGCTGTTCTGGTCCGTCTGTGTGGTGAGTTCGTCCAGGTGATGCGGGCCAAGGATGAACTGATGGAAACAGATCCTGCCAGCCCTGAGGCTCAGGCTGTGTCTGATCGGGCGCGTGAGCTGCTGGATGATCTCCTGGTGCAGCGGGCGACAACGCCGGAAGGACATAAGGCTCAGATGGAAGCTCTGGCCGCGCTGGGGCGTCCTCAGATGGATTATGATCGTCTGATTGCCGAGGCTCCGGACTGGTTCGGGCAGGTGGCTGCGGCGATCCTGCGGGATCAGGCGCAGGTCATGCGCGGTGGCCCGGCGCAAGTGCCTGCTGCCGCTTCTGTGGATGTGCTTGGGCCCTATGAGGCAGTGCAGCGAATGCGCCGCGCCCAGCGCCTCAAGGATCAGCGGACTGATGCAGAAGATGACCTAGCGGGACCTACAGTGATTGCGCAGAAGAGGCGGCTTGCTCTGGATGCCGCTGCGGCCGAAAGCGTGGAGCTTGCGCTTCATGACATGCTGCCGCTCTTGCCATCCGTCTCTCTGGCTGATGCTGCTGTGCAGGTCTGCGCAGCGTTGGAAACGCTCCGTGCAGTGGATCTTGAGCCAGTGGGTGGGAGCGCTCCTCTGTACCGCTCAGAGAATGTGACGCGGGTGGTGAGGTGCTTGTCCTCTGCGTTGCCGGTTCTCATGAAAGCCAGTGAGCGCGATCTGAGCGAGGTGGTGGATGCAGTAACGCTCCAGATGCCAGACCAGGAGCATGGACTGTTCGGGCAGCTCTGGCAGGGCGTGGAGATGCCGGCATGAACGGGACTGCATTACGATCGAGCGGTTCTACGCGGGCCGGTTCTGTTCAGGGCTTGTTCTCGGTTTGCACGGGGCGCATGGTTGGAACTGGCGCGGCTAGGTCTGGCCGCCGAACGCCGGAACCCCACGTCTGGCCCGCCGCGCCGCTCCAGTTCATGCGTGGGGACGGCTGGCGTGGGGCGGCTATGGAAGAAACTACCGGTAAATGGGTAGGGCTGGCTGATGCCTTGCGTGAGATCGTCTCTGCGCAGGTCTGGGATCAGTGCCGTGTCGCTTGGGAGGCCTGCGCAAAGGATGGTCGCTATAACGAAATCTCGGAAGCTGTTCGGAAAAGTCGGATACGTTTCAGTGTCTCAAAATTGCCTTCCTCATCTCCGGCATTATATCGGCCTGTTCCGCAAATCCCTGTAGAAATCCAGGCATTAGAGACTGCTCTCAATACCATGAGAGATGAATTTCGGTCTTTTGCCTGTGCGTCTGGGGAAAGGTGTCGGATCTTCGAGGACAAGGGTTCTTATCAGCCACCTGGCGGCGTCTGGAAGGATTGCAGTTTCGTCCGGCCTCCGAAATCGAGTTCTTCCTTTTTTGAGGATTTCATCGGATCTCTTACGATCCGGATATGGCTTCCCAAGTCCAAGTTTATTCGTCTTGCTTACATCCAAATATTCCGGGCGGAAGAAACTGCTGCATCTGAGCCTGCCGTCTCCAGTGTGAAAAAGTCGGGCGGTCCCGGTCGACCTGAGAAAGCAGAGACCACGTTTGCCAGAAGTGTCGCGCGTGCCTGGTTGGAAGAAGAAGGTGAGCTTTTTAAAGAGCGTGGAAAGCAGGCGGAATGCGAGCGGTATGTTCTAGATCAGCTCGCAAAAAAAGATCTGAAGCTCAGTCCGGCCAAGGTTCGAACGGTGGTCAAAGAAGAAAGCGCAAAGCTGGCGGCAAAAAAAGCAAGCGAAAAGCTAGAGGCAGAAAAGGAAAAGGCCCGGAAATCTGCCAATAATTGAAATAGTCAGTAATTCATTTCTGACCTAACTGGCCGACATTCCAAGACGTTCCTGAACATCCTCGCATCATTCGGACACGGCGTGACGCTGCTGTTTGAGACGCAAGGAAGGTAAAAATTCATGCTTTCTATTAAGGACAAGGGGTCATCCCCTGCGCCGCTGGTCGTGTCTGAGCGGCAGGCTGCTGCAATGACTGGACTAGGTTATCGGACCCTTCAGGCGATGCGGCTCAGTGGCAACGGGCCTGCTTTCGTCCAGCTGAGTAAGCGGCGTGTCGGTTATAGCGTTGCGGAGTTGGAACGCTGGATTTCTGAGCGCTCTGTGCAGTCCACGGCTGACGCAACAGTACGTTCTCAGAAGGGGCGGCCAGCATGCTGACAAATTCTCATGCTGCTCCCTCTGCTGTGTCTCGGGCTTCTCAGGTGGGTGTCCTGCTCTGGGCTCCTCCGGCTGATTCAAAGCCGAATATCTTGGTCCGCTTCCTGAAATTCTGTCGGGGGTGTGACGACTATGTTTGGAATAGTTTTTGGCGGCCAGGCATGGACGAAACGCTTCGGCGGCATGGCCGCTATCAGTTCCGGCCTGTCCCTTCTCAGGCTGCGGTGGTTGGGCTTATGGCGGCCTGGTCCGAATTGCGGAAGATCCTCTTAGCTGATGATTCTTTCGCGGCTTTGGTCCAAGCGAATGGGGAAAAAGAAGCCGCAGATCACTTTCAGTCTCTCAAAGCAGCGCTGATCTGGTTTCGGATCAGTCTGGATGAGGATCTTCGTGCAGTGGAGGCTCGCCGCTGGCTTGATGCCATTGGCTGGCAGAGCATTCTTGCACTGGCTGGAAAGCGCGATAGAGCAGCGGAAAGACTGATCGCTGGAAAGGCGATCGTCGGGTTGGCAGGCGACATTGTAGTTTTGCGCGGCTCCTCCCGAGAGGGCACGCCATGAGTGTCGGTTTTGTGCAATTCCGTCTTGGGGTTGCTGAACTGGCGATCCTGGGACTGCTCTTTCCGGCAGAATGCGACGATCTGCCTGCATGGACTATGGAGGAAAGGGCGATCTTTCGCCGCGCTGCTGACCTGGTGGCGCAAAAGGGTGATGATCTGCTCGTTCCGCCCGGCGCCGGATGGGATGCGCTTTCTGAGGCGCAGTGGGAAGCCCATGTGCGGGAGCCGGGGTGGTGGCCCTTAACGTGGATGATGGCGGGGCCAGACGGCGCGTGTTGCGAGCAGTTTCATGACCTGACGCTTCCTTTGCTCTGGGGGGCAGAATGGCTCCTGATGGAATTGGAACGGCGGCGCTTTGCCTATGCAGATCCGGCGATCAGGGCAGCGTCTAATCTTATACGGCAGGCCAAAGCCCGTCTGGATGTGTTGCGTGAGCGTGAAGGTGGTGTCGTCAATGACGTGCCGGATCTTCATGACGCCTGCACTACCCTCTCGGACGCGCTGCAAGGGCGCTGCCCTGTTCTCATGGTGTGGCCTAATCTGGAGCCTGAACCCGTATGAGGTACGACGCGGGCACGCTCTCACGGATGCTGGCAGAGCGCATTGGCGCTCTGGCGCGGGAGCTGCTGCCGAACGGTCGAAAGGACGGTGCCGAATGGCGGTGTGGCTCTCTGGCTGGCGAAAAGGGACAGAGCCTTGCCGTCCATCTGAATGGTTCCCGGGCAGGTGTCTGGGCTGACTTCAGTTCAGGCGAGCGCGGGGATGCGCTGGATCTGGTGGCGGCCGTCCTGTTCGCGGAAGATCGGCGGGAAGCGATGAAGTGGGCTGTCAGCTGGCTGGGGCTGGGTGACGGAGTTGCGCCGACCTTTCGGGCTCCTGAGCGCAGGCAAGTTGCGCTGGATCGCGGGCGTGAGGATCTGGATCAGGAAGCCCAGCGCAAGCGGGCATCCGCGCGGAAGCTCTGGCATGACACTCCGGCCGGTATCGCCGGAACACCGGTTGAGGCGTATCTCGCCGGGCGGGGCATTATTCTGCGTGAGCTGGGCCGTGCTCCTGGTGCGCTGCGGTTTAATCCGTCTGTCTGGTGTGCCGAGGTGCAGAGACCGCTTCCCGCCATGATCGCGGCCATCTGCGGACCATCCGGAAAGCTGGTGGCTGTGCATCGGACCTGGTTGGGTGAGACGCCCGGCGGCGGCTGGGTAAAGGCCGACCTTCAGAACGCCAAGAAGGTGCTCGGATCATTCGCGGGCGGATGCGTGCGCCTGTGGCGTGGGGCATCAGGCAAAGCTCTGGGCGTGGCTCAGGAAGGTGACGTGACGGTCATCGCGGAAGGTATCGAGACGGCGCTGTCCGTGGCTGTGGCCTGCCCCGAGTTCCGGGTGTTGTCGGCTGTGTCACTTAGCAATATGGCGGCCGTCGCTCTGCCGGACACTCTCAAAGACATCATCATCGCGGCTGACAATGACAGCGGGAATGAAAAAGCCCGTCGCGCTCTGGAAGCCGCTCTCAAGAAATTCGCATCGCAGAGCCGCACAGTTCGGCTCGCCATGCCTGAAATCGTACATGGAGACTGGAACGATGTCCTCCGGGGAAAAGACACAGACGGGAAGCCAGAGCGGCCGGTCTGATATTCGCAAGGGAATTGAGAACGCCAAGGTGGTCCAGTTTCCAGAAGCCAATCAGGGCAGCGCGAAGGCGCAGGAGGTCAGTGAAGACCGGCGGTTCATTTATCGAGATGATGGGATCTGGCGTCGGAATGGTGATGGCGCTCCCTTTTTCCTCTGCGGTCCCGTCCAGGTGTTGGGAGAATCACGTGATGAGGCTGGGCAGAACTGGGGGTTGCTTCTCGCCTGGCATGATCGTGACGGTCATCGGCATGAGGAAGCCTTTGCGCGTGCCCTGATCGCTGGTGATGGTAATGAGATCCGGGCGCGGTTGGCAGATGGCGGCCTGACGCTGGGCGCAGGCGCTAAAGCCAAGGCGGCTTTCCTGGAGTGGCTGGCGAGTTTGCGGAATTCTGAGCGGGCCAGAAGTGTCACGCGGATCGGCTGGCATCGGTTTGGTGGCGGGGATGTGTTTGTCCTGCCAGATGAAACGCTGGGAGAGACCTCTGAGCGTGTGGTGTTGCAGACGTTGGATCGTGAAGCATCGCTGTTCGGGGTGGCCGGCACGGTTGAGGACTGGAAGATCCAGATTGGTGCGCTGTGCATGAAAAACAGCCGGCTGGTCTTTGCCGCGTCCTGTGCGTTTGCCGCGCCGCTTCTGGGGCTGCTGGGTGAAGAAGGCGGCGGTATCTCGTTCAAGGGCTCCAGTCGGTTGGGCAAGAGCACGGCTTTAAGGGTGGCGGCGTCGGTCTGTGGTGGCACGTCTCAGAATGGGGCAGGAGGCTATATTCGCTCCTGGCGCTCTACTGGAAACGGGATCGAAAGCACGGCGCTGGCGAGCTGTGATGTGCTGCTGCCTTTGGATGAAATTGGACAGCTGGATCCGCGTGAAGCTGGTGAGGTCGCCTATCTGCTTTCGAACGGGCAGGGCAAGGCGCGTGCTTCTCGCACGGGTGGAGCGCGGACCGTGGCGCGGTTTCGCATTCTCTTTCTGTCTACCGGTGAGCTCGGGCTGGCCGATCTGAACCGGGAGGCCGGAAAGGCGACAAAGGCCGGGCAGGAAGTGCGGTTTGCGGATCTGCCTGCTGATGCCGGACATGGACAGGGACTGTTTGAGCATGTCCATGACCACGACACGCCGGACGCCTTTGCCCGTCATCTGCGGGTGGTCACGGGGCAATATTTTGGTGCGCCGCTGCGTGCCTTTCTCCATCAGCTCACACAGGAGCTGGCGCAGTCAGGGAATGAAGTTGTCCAGGATCGGCTCCGGGCCCGGATGGGTGATATCATGCGTGAATGGTTGCAGCCCTATCCTGAAGCTTCGGGACAGGTGCGGAGTGTTGCTGCCCGGTTTGCGATGGTGGCGGCGGCCGGTGAACTGGCGACGCAATATGGACTGACAGGCTGGGATCTGGACACGCCCGGCGTGATGGCTGGGATCTGCTTCGAGGCGTGGCTTGCAGAACGGGGCACGGTTGGACGGCGGGAGGATGAGCAAGCCGTGGCTCAGCTACGCGATTTCATTGCCAAGAATGGTGAGGCGCGGTTTGAGCGCTGGGTTGATCCTGTCCAGGCGGATGCCGCGCAATCAGAAGAGAGCCAGCCGCCGGGCGAACGGTTCCGGACTCAGAACCGGGCAGGCTGGAAGCGTTGGATGAAGGGAGACGGCGGACGGTATGAATGGCGCTACTTCCTGACCGCTGAAGGGATGTCCGAAGCTCTGGCGGGGCTGAACCGGCGCAATGCTGTGCAGACGCTGATTGAGACGGGATATCTGCTGCCGGGGAAGGCAAAGAACTCTGCAGTCATTTCTCCGCCTGGTCATCGCAACGTCAGGGCCTATGAGGTGAAGGCGTCTATCCTCGGAACGGAGGAGGGGGACCGCTGAGGCGGTCTCCTTTTGCTAGGGTCTGACAATTCAGGAGCAGACTCTTCAGGCAGCCGGGCGGCAAATCATTCGATCGGAAAAGAGGGTGGGGGCTTCCACCGCCGGGCGCAAAGCGCCTGGGCATTGGAGGGCCAGTGTCTACCGCATTCTGCCTGCTGGGTCCTGAGATCGGACTGGTCCGGCGCGGCCCGGATGTGTGGTCTGCGCGGTCAGCGCAGGAAGTTTCCTTCCCGCAATTTTCGTCTTGTTATGCGTTATGCGCATGGCTTGTCCATATGAGGCTGGCAGAGCGGAGTTGAACCCAGAAGCGACCGATAGAAGAAAACCGCAGTTTTCCGGGAAATTGTGCGAGCGATCAATAACACCTTTTAGAAGGTGTTACGGGGCAATCCCAAAAGGTGTTATTGAAAAGACCATATAAAACAATGGGTTGCGAGGCGAATAACACCTTAACACCTTTAACACCGTTTTTGATGCTAGGTAGAGAAAGGCAGAGCCAATACCCTCGGAAGTATGCAAAAAACGCATATCTCTCGAAGGAGGAAAGGGGTGGCGGGGGAGGGGGCCCGGAAAAACGTTTGGGTCCTTCCTGGAGGGGGTGCCATCCGGGGGTAGTTCGCACCCCGGTAAGAGGCACTTTCTGCATAAACCGAAAAATGGGTTTGTGTTGTTGTTGTTGCTGTTGAGAGCGTGACGTTCCGGGGTGGCCCATGCTGGCAGCAAAAAGGCCAATGTTTTTCAGATGAGTCCGGATTGAGTCCGGGAGATTCGCAGAGTCCGCAAAGCCACAATCCAGCAAGAGCCTTGTAGGCTGCTGGGACAGTCTAAAAATCGCAGATTTTCAAGGGAATAACCGGAGACGGGCATGGTGGGCACACAAGGGCTCGAACCTTGGACCCGCTGATTAAGAGTCAGCTGCTCTACCAACTGAGCTATGTGCCCATGGCCCGTCTACCGGTGGACCGCTTTATAACGGCAGGATGGGTTGTCCTGCAAGAGGGTTTTTCCATTTCAGGCTAAAAAATGGAAAAACTGTCTGGAGAGGGTCTTATTCTGGTTTCAGAAGCCGGAGGACGCCTTCGAACTGTTCCAGCGATTTGTAATCGATCTTCAGCGTGCCGCCTTTTTTTCCGTCATAGGAAATGTGGACCTTCAGGCCGAGACGAGCAGAGAGATCGCGTTCAAGCTGGACAATTTCGGTGTCACGGCGCGTCTTTTCTGGTTCCCGGGTCTCGCTTGTCCGACCAGCGACGAGGGCTTCGGTCTGGCGGACATTGAGGCCGCGCTCCAGAACGATTCTTGCGGCGGCGGTGGGATCCGGGTGGCCGAGAAGGGCACGCGCATGCCCGGCTGACAGTTCACCCCGACGGACATGGGCCCGCACGGCGTCGGGCAGGTTCAGAAGGCGCATCATGTTGGTGATGTGCGGCCGTGACTTGCCGACTGCGCCTGCCAGTTCTTCCTGTGTCAGGGTATAGTCCGTGATGAGGCGTTGCAGACCTTCTGCTTCCTCGATCGGGTTCAGATCGGCACGCTGTAGGTTCTCGACCAGCGCGGCCGCCATGGCGTCCGTATCGTCAAGCTGGCGGACATGAACGGGCACATTGTGCAGGCCTGCCAGTTGGGATGCGCGCCACCGGCGTTCGCCTGCGATGATCTGATAACGCTCTGGATTCTGGGGATCGGGACGGACAAGCAGTGGCTGAAGCACGCCTCGTGACCGGATGGAATCCGCGAGTTCTTCCAGTCGCTCGGGGTTCATGTCCAGGCGGGGCTGAAAGGGACTGGGCTCCAGTACATCGACGGGCAGGGAAGTATGCTGGGGAGTAGGCGCATTGGGCCGGGTAGCACGGGCCAGTTGCGGAGCCTGATCGCCCAGAAGAGCGGCAAGACCGCGACCAAGACGGGGAGAGCTGTCTTTTTTGGCCATCGCGCCTTACGCCTTCTTCCTGCTGTCAGTTCGTTTCATGAGTTCTTCCGCCAGCGCCAGATAAGCCGTTGCGCCTGTGGAGCGGGCTTCATAGTGCAGCACGGGACTGCCGTGGCTCTGTGCTTCGGAGATGCGGATATTACGGGGGATCAGGGTTTCGAAGACCTGCTCTCCGAAGAAGCCGCGGGCGTCCTGGGCCACCAGTTCGGAGAGATTGTTGCGGCGGTCGTACATGGTGAGCACGATGCCTTCGAGGTGGAGATCGGCATTGAAGGCACGACGGACGCGGTCAATCGTGCGGACGAGCTGGCTGATACCTTCCAGTGCAAAAAACTCACACTGTAGCGGAACAAGCACGGCATCGGCTGCGACCAGTGCGTTCAGGGTCAGCAGGCCGAGGCTGGGGGGACAATCGATCAGGATGGTATCGTACTGGCCTTCGAGGGCGCGCAGGGCATCCCTTAGACGGTATTCCCGCCGTCCATCGCCGATCATCTCGATTTCCGCACCTGCCAGTTCGTTATTGGCGGTGATGATCGAAAGATTGTCAAACTGGGTTGGTTGGGCCAGGGCGTCCGGTTCGGATTCCTGCATCAGGGCGGCATAAGTACCTGTGCTGCGCTGATCGTATTCGATGCCGAGACCGGTGGACGCGTTGCCCTGCGGGTCAAGGTCTACCAGCAGGACGCGCTGCCCTTTTGCCGCCAGGGAAGCGGCGAGATTGATGGTTGTCGTGGTCTTGCCGACGCCACCCTTCTGGTTGGTGACGGCAACGATCCGGGTAAGGGGGGATGCAGGATTAGACGACACGCTTGAAATCACTGACCTTGATGATGGCCCCGCCGCCATCGGTGCGGCTGGGCAGAATGGTGGAGGTCATGTGCCAGTCACGGCTTGCCTCGGTCAACTCTTCCGGGGCTTTCTGACCTTTGAGAAACAGGCAGACGCCATCCTCCCTGAGAAGGGGGCGCGCCCAGTTCAGAAGCTTGTTCAGGGGGGCAAGCGCACGGGCAGTGATGATGTCTGCCGGCGGTGGGAATGCGGCTTCGATCCGCTTTGGAATGACGGTGACCTTTGCGCCGCAGATACGGGCAGCTTCCCGCAGGAAGGCACATTTGCGCTGGTCGGATTCAATAAGGGTGACGGGATTATCCGTCGCGATGGCAAGGATCAGGCCGGGGAAGCCTCCGCCGGAGCCGAGATCCGTGATGGTTGCTCCCGCCGGAATCAGTTCCGCAAGCTGAAGGCTGTCTTCGATGTGGCGGGGCCAGAGAGATGCCACGTCACGCGGGCTGACCAGATTGATCTTCGTGTTCCATTGCGCGAGCAGGTCGGCGAAGCGTTCCAGTCTTGCGTGCGTTTCACGTGAAACGGTGGTCATGACAGCGTCCTTACATGCGCCAGCAGAGCCACGAGCGCGGCAGGTGTGACCCCTCGGACACGCTGCGCCGCTGCAAAACTGGTGGGACGGGCCTGCGCCAGACGCTCACGCATCTCGCTGCTCAGGCCGCCAATGGCAGTGTAATCCAGATTGGCAGGAAGCGCGATGGCGCTTTCAGAGGCAAGCTGTCTGATCTCGCGTTCCTGACGGTGAAGGTATCCACCGTATCGCGCTTCAGTTTCCACGTGACGTTTCACACGCAGCGGCAGCATGGTGAACCAGGGGGCAAGGCTTCCCAGCTTCGTGTAATCTCCATTGCTGGCGAGCACGTCCAGCAGGGTCCGCCGTCGACCATCCAGCGAGACTTCAAACCCGGCATCCCGCAGAACCTGTGGCAGAAAGGTCGTGTCAGCCGCTTTGCGCATGGCGGCATCAAGGGCGTTTTTCTCCGCAGTGAAGGCTGTCTGTCGCGCGGTAAGGACACATCCTGCCGCGATGCCTTTTGGTGTCAGACGCAGGTCCGCGTTATCCGCCCGCAGGGTCAGGCGGTATTCGGCGCGGGAGGTGAACATGCGATAGGGTTCGCTGATGCCATGCAGGGTCAGGTCATCGATCATGACACCCAGATAGGCCTCGCTCCGGTCAAGGATCAGGGGAGCGTTGCCTCCGGTGGCTCGTGCTGCGTTCAGACCCGCCAGCAGGCCCTGTGCGCCCGCTTCCTCATAGCCGGTTGTGCCGTTGATCTGTCCTGCCAGATAAAGGCCCGGCAGGTTGCGCAGTTCGAGGGACGGCATGAGTTCACGGGGGTCTACGTAGTCGTATTCCACGGCGTAACCCGGTGTCACGATCCGTGCTTTTTCCAGTCCGGGCATGGAGGCGACCATCAGGGCCTGCACGTCAGCCGGGAGGCTGGTGCTGATGCCATTCGGATAGATCAGATCGCCACCCGGGCTGTCGGGCAGGGCTTCGGGTTCCAGGAAAACCTGGTGGGATGCCCGCTCGGCGAAGCGGACGACCTTGTCTTCAATGGAAGGGCAGTAACGGGGTCCCCGGCCTGCAATGGCGCCTCCGTACATGGCGGAGCGTTGCAGGTTTTCCGTGATGATACGGTGCGTCTCGGGCGTGGTCTTGCTGATCCGGCATGAAATCTGCGGATTCGTGATATGGTTGGTCAGAGTGCTGAATGGTTCGGGCGTCTCGTCACCCTGGTCTTCGGGAAGGCTGTCCCAGTCGATGCTGTTCCGGGCCAGACGGGGTGGGGTCCCGGTCTTGAGACGTCCCATGCGCAGGTTGCGCTTTTCAAGTCGTTCGCCGAGCTTTGTGGCTGGTGGGTCGCCAATCCGGCCTGCGGGTTTCTGCTCATGGCCCACATGAATAACACCCCGGAGAAAGGTGCCAGTTGTCAGAACGACGGCGCCGCATCTGAAATTCCGGCCATCCTCGCAGATGACGCCGCAGATGCGTCCCTTTTCTTCGATCAGATCACCAGCCGCGCCAACCATGATGGTCAGGTTGGGTGTAGCGGCCAGAAGATCCTGAATGGCGGCACGGTAGAGCGAGCGATCGGCCTGTGCGCGAGGGCCGTGTACGGCTGGTCCTTTGGAGCGGTTCAGGAGTTTGAAGTGAATTCCGGCCCGGTCAGCCGCCCGCCCCATGAGGCCGTCGAGCGCGTCGATCTCCCGTACAAGATGGCCTTTGCCGATACCGCCGATCGCCGGATTGCAGGACATGGCGCCGACGGTTTCGAGTCTGTGGGTCAGGAGGAGCGTCCGGGCTCCGAAACGCGCAGCCGCAGCCGCGGCTTCACAGCCGGCATGTCCGCCGCCGATCACGATGACATCGAAATCGCTCAAAATCTACTTCCCGATACAGAACTGCCCGAAGATAGCGTCGAGCAGGGATTCAACATCAACACGGCCTGTCAGACGGCCAAGAGCCTGCATGGACAGGCGGAGTTCCTCTCCCCTGAGTTCCGGCCACAGTGTGGTCCGCGCCTGATCCAGGTGGGCTGCAGCATCCTGAATGCCAGCCCGATGACGGGCCCGGGTCAGCGGTGGTGCGGCAGAGCCTGCCGTCAGGATTTTGACCTGCTCCGCCAGAAGCTGGCGTAGTGCGACAATCCCTTCGCCTGTCCGGGTGCTGATGCCTAGCATGTTCGGGGGGGCGGGTGCGATGTCGATTTTTGTCCTTACGGGAATTTCTCCTTCCTGAAGAGTTTCCACGCTTTCTTCCGGGCCGATGAGGTGCAGGACAATGTCGCTCTGTTTCACGTGAAACAGGGCGCGCCGGATGCCTTCTGCCTCGATCTCGTCTTCCGTTTCGCGCAGTCCCGCCGTATCCACCAGTCGCAGGCGAACCCCTTCCAGAACCCAGTCCACGGCAATGGCATCGCGCGTCGTTCCGGCCCGGTGGGTGACAATGGCGGCATCCGTTCCGGACAATACATTGAGAAGACTGGATTTCCCGACATTGGGAGAGCCTGCGATAACAACGGTCAGCCCCTGACGCATGAGTTCGCCACGATTGTCGTGCAGATGGGCATCCATTTCGTTTCTTAGGGCCGTTAACTCCGTCATTAGACCGTCTTCCACTTCGGCAGGAAGATCTTCATCCGGAAAATCGATCAGCGCTTCCTGATGGGCCAGAACGAGGCGCAGACGTTGTGCCCAGGAGTCGTAGAGGCGGCTCAGTGCGCCGTCTGCCTGACGGAGGGCCTGTTTACGCTGGCTTTCGGTTTCCGCGTCCACCAGATCGGCGATGGCTTCGGCCTGCAGCAGGTCCAGCCGGCCTTTCTGGACCGCGCGACGGGTGAACTCACCAGGTTCAGCAGGGCGTGCTCCGAGGTCCGTCAGGGCGTCCGCAACACGTGCGATAACGGCTGGTCCGGCATGCAGATGCAGTTCGAACCCATCTTCACCCGTATAGGAATTGGGCCCTGGCAGCCAGAGCACCATGGCCTGATCCAGAATTTCGTCATCGTGACGAAGTGTGCGGAGGCTGGCACGTCGTGGGGCTGGAAGACTGCCACAGAGGGCACCTAGGATCAGGGCGCTGCCCGATCCGCTGGCGCGCATGATGGCGATGGCTGCACGGCCTGCGCCGGTGGCGAGCGCGAAAATGACCTGTGGGGCCAGGAAAGCAGAAGGAATCATGGCCTCTCATGATAGTGCAGGAAAGCGTGTCGTGAAATCACCGTCTGCACATAAAGAAACCGGGCAGACCGTTTCCGATCCGCCCGGTTGTTCAGGCCAGTTGTCTCAGGAGAGACTTACTGTGCGTCGTCCACGCCCGTATGGGTCTGCGGAGAGAAGGTCCAGCCTGCGCCGTAAGGCTGCGGGTGGTAGGCCATCCAGCCCTGGCTGCTGGTGTTCCAGCCGGAGGTGGAGACCGGATTTCCCGTCGTGCGCAGCTTCTGGATGTCGGAAGCCGTCACCTTGCCCGGTGCGTTGTTGTTCCAGGCCTTGCGCATGAAGTTCACGACGTCTGCCATCTGCTGGTCAGACAGGTGATCTTTGAAGCCCGGCATGGCAACAGCGGATGGCGCGGAGTTGGTCGGAGGCAGGACACCACCGAATGCCACGACGTTCACGAGCGAGGTTGCATTGTCGGTGATGACAACCGGGTTGCCAGCCAGTGGCGGGAACATCCGGTTGACACCTGTACCATCATTCATGTGGCAGATGGCGCAGTTGTCGAGATAGACCTTTGCTCCCGGATTGCCCGGAGCACCCTTGGCGAGCAGGGCCGCCGTATCACCATTGTCGCCCGGTGCCAGGTTGTGGCCTTCGGTCACGGCCGGCAGGGTTTTCAGGTAATGGGCGGTGGCGCGCAGGTCGTCATCCGTCCAGTGCTGGGTGCTGTAGGCTACCACATCGGCCATTCCACCGAAGACGGCGGAATGATCGATACGGCCGCTCTTCAGGAACTGGTAGATGTCTTCTTCAGACCAGCGTCCCAGGCCCGTGTCGCTGTTGCTGCGCAGGCTCGGAGCGATCCAGTTGTCGATCGGTGCACCACCGGACAGGTAGACTTCGCCACCCTTGGCCGTCAGGGCCTTTTCCTGCATGCCGAAGCCACGCGGAGTGTGACACTCGCCACAGTGGCCCGGACCATTCACGAGGTATTCACCACGCGAAGCCAGCGGATCGCTGATGCTGGTGTCAGCACCGGGCGTTACGTTCGGAACGAACATGGCGCGCCACATGGCCAGCGGCCAGCGCATGGACATCGGCCAGGAAATGTCCGGAGCCTTGTCCGGACGGGGAACCGGCTTCACGCCATGCATGAAGTAGGCATACATGGCCCGGATGTCGTCGTCGGAAAGACGGGCAAATTCAGGATAGGGCATGGCCGGATAGACCGTTGCACCATCCTTGCGGATACCCTTGCGCAGGGCGACCGTGAATTCCTGCAGTGTGTATTTACCGATACCGTATTTCGGGTCCGGCGTAATGTTGGTCGAATAGATCGTGCCAATCGGGCTCTTGATTTCAAGGCCGCCCGCATAGGGCTGACCATGAAGAGCCGTATGGCAGGCGATGCAGTCTGAAAGACGTGCAACGTACTCACCACGTTTGATCAGGGCGTCGTCACCGTCCTGGGCATGGGCAGCGCCGAAAGACACTGCCATGAGGCCGATAGCGGCCGCGTATTTCCATCCCTGTTTCATCTCAGATACCAGCCTGTCGCGAATTGATGCCTTAGGCATGTCACGTGCCTCCTTTTACCGTAACGGTTGCCCGTTACGGATGGTCCGCAGTTGCAGGCTCAACCGGACCCTGGGGAACGTTGAGGAACTGGTCGGTCGGAACGCCTTCCGGATTCTGACGCGCCTGGACTTCGCCCTCGTAGGACTCGTTGGCACGCTTGACGAGGAAGTTGCGGATATCCTCGATCTGGTCAGGCGTCATGGAGGTGTCGAAGTTGTCCATGCCGTAAGCGGTCAGAGCACCCTTGCCCACGAGTTTGTAGAACTTCTCGTGACCACGGATCGCACCGGACCACCGCAGATCCGGCAGAACGCCACCGGAGATACCGTTGTCGCCATGGCAGGCCGCGCAATAGGTCTGGAACTGGAAGTAACCATCCTGAACGCGGGCTTCATCCCACTTTGCCGGCGGCTTCACAGGGACAAAGCCCTTCTCGTTCTTCGGCGGCAGCTTGTCGTCACCGTCAAGAGCGAAGGCAATGACGCGGGAGTGGTTGACGGTCCAGCCGGATGTCCGGGCCACACCACCAAGGAAGAACGGATAGATGCCGCCCCAGCCCACTTCAACCGCGACATACTGCTTGCCGTTGGCCGTATAGGTCACCGGAGGCGCGATGATGGCGCTCTGGGCGGGGAAGCTGAACAGATCCTTGCCGTTCGTGGCGTCATAGGCATGGAAGTCACCGTTGGCGAGGCCCTGGAACAGCAGGTCACCGCCCGTTGCCAGAATACCACCGTTCCACGGACCTTTATGGTCAACCGTGAATGCTGCCTGCTGCTTCTGCGGATCCCATGCGACTATCCAGCCCTTCAGGTCGTGAATGAACTTTTCCTTGTCGGCCTTGTGCTGCGGATCATCATCATCCAGCAGACCGATCTTGTTCATGTCCAGACCAAGGTTCCAGCTGTCATGATGAGCCTTGAAGCCACCCTTCTGCGGGTCATACACGAAGGGAACCTGCTGGGCCGGGATATAGACCAGCTTCGTCTTCGGGCTGTAGGCCATGGCGGCGAAGTTATGGCCACCAAGGTCACCCGGGATGCCGTACCAGGGCTTGCCGGTCAGGGTCCAGAGAGCGTCGGGCACGTAGTTCGGACGGCCCGTCACAGGGTCCAGACCCGTTGCCCAGTTCTCGTAGGTGTAGGGCTTGCCGGAGATGAACTTACCGGTCTTGGCATCGAGGATGTAGAAGAAGCCGTTCTTCGGAGCATGAACAATGACGTGGCGCTTCTCGCCGTTGACCATCAGGTCAAGCGTCATGATCTGCTGGACGGAGGTGTAATCCCACTCGTCCATCGGCGTTTCCTGGAAATGCCAGACATATTCGCCTGTTTCCGGTTTCAGCGCCACGATGCTGCCCAGGAAGAGATCCTTGCCCTTGCCTTCGGAGCGGAACTTGTAGTTCCACGGCGAGCCGTTACCGACAGCCAGATAGACGAGGTCCGTCACGGGGTCATAGACGAGGGAGTCCCAGACGGTGCCGCCACCGCCCTGCTGCTTCCATGCACCGTTCTTGCCCCAGGTCGGGAAAGCCTTGGACATCAGGATCTTGTCGGAGGCTGCGCCGTCCGGCTTGTTGTCAGGGTTCGGGACCGTGAAGAAGCGCCAGTCGAGCTTGCCTGTCTCGGCGTCATAGGCCGTGACGAAACCGCGGGCACCGAATTCCGCACCACCGTTACCGATCAGGACGCGGCCCTTGGCGATGCGCGGTGCGCCATCAACCGTGTAAGAGCGCTGATGGCCCAGCTGGGCTTCCTTGGGGATGGTGTACACGCTCCAGACCAGCTTGCCGGTCTTGGCGTCCAGGGCGATCAGACGGCCGTCGAACGTGCCGAAATAGACCTTGCCGTTCCAGTAGGCAGCACCGCGGTTGACGGTATCGCAGCAACCACGGTCGGCAATGTTGCCCGGAACTTTCGGGTCATAGTCCCAGAGCAGTTTGCCGGTCGCTGCATCGAGCGCCTTCATTTTGCTCCAGTTGGTGGTGGCATACATGACGCCATCAACGATCAGGGGCGTACCTTCCTGGCCACGGTTCGTGTCCAGGTCGTAATGCCAAGCCAGTTTCAGGTGGCCGACATTGCTCCGGTTGATCTGGTTGAGCGGGCTGAACCGCTGTTCGGAATAGGACCGACCATAAGACATCCAGTCACCCGGATGTCCGCCATGGTCGGCGCTGATAATTGCTGAGCCAGTATCTTCATCCTGCGCCAAGGCAACAGGGGCAGCTGCCGAAATTGCCAGAGCGGCGGCGCAGCTGAGAAGGCGCTTTTTTGTAACCTTGATCGGCGTCAGTAGACCAGAAGCCATGATCCAACTGTCCTTTTTGTAAAAGACTGTTTTCTGCTGCGATAATCAAGACTGGTTAAGTGCGGAAAGGATCGTCTCTAATTGAGAGCCTTTCGCAAAAACTTAAGTCGTCTCGAACACCGACAACACGAGAACTTACTGTGCCTATTTTATTGCTTACGGAAAACCGGGCTTCTGACGTTTCCGTGAGGATTATGGAAACTATTGAAGCCAACGAATGAGAATGCTTCGATTTGAATAGTTGCGCAGGCGTTCCGGAAAATGAATGGGCGGAAATTTGCTACAGAAAATGGCAGTTTCCCAACACATTACAGAATATTTCCGCAAATCGTATAAAACTGGTTCCATATGTTTTTTCGGTATATCGCAATTCTATTATATGCACTGAATGCATAGCTCTGGCGGCGCCAATTCTCCCTGAAAAGCATGATTGACGCCATTTTGGGTGTCAGGCACCGTGACCGGCATGCCACAGATCTCATGTCACTCCCCTCTCGGCGCCCTTACCATCAGTGAGGAGGACGGCAGAATTGTCGCTCTCGACTGGGGATGGGGACGCGACCAAGTGGAGTCTCCCCTTCTCGTGAAGGCGAAAGACATTCTGGAACGCTATTTTGACGGGAAAGAAGTCGATTCCGCGGAGCTCTTCTATGCCCCGTTCGGGACTCCATACCAGCAGCGGGTCTGGCAGGAACTTCTGCGGATTCCCTACGGAGAGACCCGGACCTATGCCCAGATAGCGGCTCTTGCGGGCGGGTCCGCACGATCCGTGGGAGGTGCGGTTGGCGCCAACCCTGTGCCGATCCTGATTCCCTGTCACAGGGTAGTCGGATCGCATGGTCTGGGAGGGTATTCCGGGGTGGGGGGACTGGAGGACAAGCGGATGCTTCTCACCCTTGAACGGTGTGTGTGAAACGCGCGTCAGGCGCGGCATGAAAGACACAAAAAAGGGGAGCCAAAGCTCCCCTTTCCTGTCTGTGACGCACAGATTACGGATCAGTTATTCATGGCTTCGAAGAAGTCATGGTTGGACTTGCTGTACTTCAGCTTGTCCAGCAGGAAGTCCATGGCGTCCATCGTTCCCATCGGCGCCAGGATACGACGCAATACCCACATCTTGGACAGTTCGGCGCGATCCACGAGGAGTTCTTCCTTGCGGGTACCGGACTTGGTGATGTCGATGGCGGGGAAGGTCCGCTTGTCGGCCAGCTTGCGGTCGAGGATCAGCTCGGCGTTGCCTGTGCCCTTGAACTCTTCGAAGATGACTTCATCCATGCGCGAACCGGTGTCGATCAGGGCGGTGGCAATGATGGTCAGGGAGCCACCTTCCTCGATGTTACGGGCTGCACCGAAGAAGCGTTTTGGCCGCTGGAGTGCATTGGCATCCACACCACCCGTCAGCACCTTGCCCGAGGAGGGGACGACGGTGTTGTAGGCACGGGCGAGGCGAGTGATGGAATCCAGAAGGATAACCACGTCGCGCTTGTGTTCGACGAGACGCTTGGCTTTCTCCAGAACCATTTCCGTCACCTGGACGTGGCGGGTCGCGGGTTCATCGAAGGTAGAGGAAATGACCTCACCGCGAACGGAACGCGCCATGTCCGTTACTTCTTCCGGGCGTTCGTCGATCAGCAGGACGATCAGGAACACTTCCGGATGGTTGGCGGAGATGGAAGACGCAATGCTCTGGAGCATGACGGTCTTGCCGGTCCGGGGAGGGGCCACGATCAGGGCGCGCTGTCCCATGCCGATCGGGGTAACGAGATCGATCACGCGGGGTGTGTAGTCGCGCTGATCCTTCTTGCCCTTGCCGCGGCTCTCGACCGGTGCGGTCTCTGCCTGTTCGACTTCCATTTTCAGGCGGCGCTCGGGGTAGAGCGGCGTCAGGTTATCGAAGTTGATGCGGGTCCGGACGGTGTCCGGGCTCTCGAAGTTGATGGTGTCGACCTTCAGGAGCGAGAAGTAGCGCTCGCCGTCGCGCGGGGCGCGGATCTGGCCTTCCACCGTATCGCCGGGGCGCAGGCCAAAGCGGCGCACCTGGGTAGGGGAAATGTAGATGTCGTCCGGTCCGGGAAGGTAATTGGCTTCCGCGCTGCGGAGGAAGCCGAAGCCGTCGGGCAGGATTTCCAGCGTTCCGTCGCCGTAGATCGCCTGATCGCGCTCGGCAAGGGTCTTGAGGATGGCGAACATGATGTCCTGCTTGCGCATGGACGAAGCGTTTTCGATCTCCAGCTCTTCTGCATAAGCCAGCAGATCGGCGGGAGATTTCTTCTTCAGTTCGGCGAGATGCATGAAAGACGCGCCTTGATGTGCCTGATGGCAGACCTGATTGGGGAGGATGCGCCAGCCTGACGCTGGGACCGCGAAGCGGAAGCTCTGGATGTCCGGACCTGCCATGCGGCGAGGGGGCCGACACCTGAAGCGTGCGTCATCCGGTTGGAAAAGGAGACCGGGAGGCAGGAACGCCGCCGGTATGTCTCCGTCCGATTACCGGAGCGCGCGAGGCGGTGTCAAGAAGAGACCACCTCGCGTTGACACTTTGATTTATGTCAGTTTTTCAGCATGGCGTCTGCAGTTCGCAGGGACAGCGCCATGATGGCGAGTGCCGGGTTGGCAGCGGCGGCGCTCGGGAAGATGGAATGGTCGCAGATCCAGAGATTATCGATGTCGAAGCTGCGGCCGACGGAATTGACGACGGCGCTGTCGCCATCGGTTCCCATCCGGCAGGTGCCGATCATATGCGCAGCCCGGTCAATGACGCGGATATCCTGTGCGCCTACGGCATTCCAGAGACGGGCCAGAAGATTCGCGGCATGGGCGTGGATGGCGAGTTCGTTCGGTCCGTAGGAATGGGAAATCAGGGGTTTCGGGACGCCGAGGGCATCCGTTTCGTCTGACAGCGTGACGCGGTTTTCCGGCCGCGGCAGACATTCACCGTTGATCCCGATGCCCGCACTCCGGTTGTACATTGCAAGGGACTGCGTGAGATCGTGTCCACGTCTTGTTGTGCTGCGGGCCAGGTTTAAGGCCCAGGTCAGTGGCATCATGCCGAGGGACTGGATCAGGTATCCACCGACGAAGTCCGCGTCTTTAGGGCGGACCATGTCTTCCGTGATGGTGAGGGAGGGATAGCCCCGGTTCGGACGCATGTCCTCGTCGAAGACGCCCCAGACCTGTGTGGAGACATGGGTCATATAGTTTTCTCCCACCTGTCCGGAACTGTTGGCCAGGCCAGTGTGGAGCAGGAGGCGGGGAGTTTCTACTGCACCGGCTGCGAGAACAACGGTTTCGCATCGCTGCCGGTGATCCTGACCATCTCTGTGGTAAATGACGGCCGTGATGCGTCCGGTTCCATCCCGCTCAAGGCCATGCACGACACAGCCGGGACGGAGTTCGGCCCCATGGGCCACTGCCATGGGGAGCCAGGTGTTGTCCGCGCCGGATTTGGCGCCGTTACGGCAGCCCTGATGGCAGGCTCCGCAGTTCACGCAGCCAGCGCGCTCGCCGAACCAGGGTTGTTCCGTGTTCCGTGTGATGAGAGCGGCGGGACCGTCAGCGTGCTTCAGGCTGAGTGCGTCGCAGCCTTCGCGCATCTTCAGGGCAGCTGAATTGGCTGGCGGAGGCGGGTAGGCGTAGCGACGGTTGGCATCCCATGGATAGGAGGCGGGACCGGAGACGCCGATGAAGGATTCCACGCGTTCGATATAGGGCAGCAGTTCGTCCAGACCGAAGGGCCAGTCCACGCCCTTGCCGGTCTCAGTGTGCAGGTGGAAGTCCCGTGCATCCATGCGAGGCATGAAGGCGCCATAGTGGAGCAGGGAACCGCCCAGTCCGGTGCCGCTGTTATTGCCGCCGAAAGCCTGCGGGTGCGTACCAGTGGAAAGCCGTTCGTTCAGCCAGTACAGTTCGCGCGCCGTGATTTCGTCCGGTGTATGGTTTCTGGCGGAGAAGGCCGGGCCGGCTTCGAGGACGACCACGCTCTTGCCGTGCCGTGCCAGTTCGGCGGCAAGGGGGGCGCCACCCGCGCCACTGCCGACCACGACGACATCGACGGTTTCCGTGTCAGAATAGGTTTTCATTGTGGTGTCCGGTTCAGTCCTGAAAAACGGGCGCGGTAGGGGAGGGTTCGAAATCCTCCCGGCTGTCCGGACTGACCGAATGGAAGCCCTGGATGATGTCGTCTCCACCCGTCAGATTTGCGGAAATGCCCAGGGCGGCCTGTACGGTGGGATCGGAGAGAAAACATTCGACCACATCAGCGCGGAGGTCACCGCTCCAGCGTTGCATCTGCGCCGGGGTCAGCCGTCCTTTCGCTTGCAGGCCAATGGTCCCGGCCAGTAGGTCATCGAGCAACTCTCCCCGCAGGTCTGCGGCCAGATGGAGTACCCGCATGCCATGGCGCCTGACACTGACATCATCCAGTGTCAGGAGAGCCGCTTCCCAGGCCTGTGCGTCGGGCGGAAGCTCGGCGAAGCGCCAGCCGTCACGCGGACCGGCCAGGGCGCGGTCAATCCGGACCGCGAGGTTGAGCGGATGACCGGGCAGGACGCTGTCCTGTGGCAGGAGAACGGGGATCAGGGCGTCCAGAACGGCGAAAGCTGACAGGGAAAGAACTTCCGGTCTGGACAGGGTTTCCTGTTCCATCCGGCTCAGGAGAATATTACGGGTGCGGTGGGAAATGTGGTCTGACGTCAGAAAGGCGGGGGATTCTGGAGGCGTGGTCATGGACGGTTCCTGTCTCTATAGAATTCTAAAGTCCTGATCAGGAGAAGGTTCCCGCCTCCCGCTGGCGGGAAGGATGCATTATCATGGTCTGGATGAACCCGTGCCGGCCCACCGGCCCAGAAGACGAAGAGACTTCCCCGGACAGGGGCGGATTGCAAGTGAGGTAGAACGATGGCTGTCGAGATTCGGGTCCCTGCACTGGGCGAAAGCCTGACGACTGCAACTGTCGCGCGGTGGGTGAAGCACGAGGGCGATTACGTCCGGCATGATGACGTGATTGTGGAGCTTGAGACGGACAAGGTCAGCGTCGAGGTGACGGCACCGTCTTCTGGGCGGCTGGAGCACTGTCTCCCTGTTGGAACAGAAGTGGAGATCGGTGGCCTTCTGGGAGACGTGGACGAGACGGCTGAAGCGCCCCCGAGCCCGGAACCGGCGGCTCCCGAACCTCAATCGGATGGTTCGTCCGCATCCGAGGCTGCGCCCGAACCGGCGCGCGAAGCTCCGAAAGCGGCTCCTGCTCCGAGTCAGGCTCCGATCCCGCCCTCTGCTGCGCCGGTGTCCAGGCCTGTTCCGCCCCGTTCTCCGGCTTCGCCACCTACGGGCACGGACCAGCGCGAGCGGCGTGTTCCCATGTCACGGTTGCGGCAGACCATTGCGCGGAATCTCAAGTCCGCGCAGAACACGGCCGCCATCCTGACGACGTTCAACGAAATCGACATGTCCGCTGCACGAGCGCTGCGCGCGCAGTACCGGGATGAGTTCGAAAAGAAGCATGATGGCGTCCGTCTGGGGTTCATGTCCTTTTTTGCCCGTGCCGTGGTAGGGGCGCTGAAGGATTATCCAGCCATCAATGCCCAGATCGAGGGCGATGAAGTCGTCTATCGTGATTTCGTCAATCTGGGCATTGCCGTCGGGACGGAACGCGGTCTGGTTGTGCCGGTCATTCATGACGCGGACCAGATGAGCTTTGCCGAACTGGAACGCCGGATCGCCGATTATGGCAAGCGCGCGCGGGCCGGTGCGCTCAAGCTGGAGGAACTGTCACACGGGACGTTCTCCATCACCAATGGCGGGATTTTCGGTTCGCTGCTGTCCACGCCGATCCTGAACACGCCGCAGTCGGGTATTCTGGGAATGCATGCCATTCAGGACCGTCCGGTTGCGCGGGACGGGCAGGTGGTTATCCGGCCCATGATGTATGTGGCGCTGTCTTATGATCACCGGATCGTGGACGGGCGGGAAGCCGTGAGTTTCCTGGTGCGTGTCAAACAGCTTGTCGAAGATCCGCGGCGGCTGCTGCTGGATCTGTGACACCTTTCATGTGGAGGCGGGATGTTATCGGGCATCCAGCCTTCATCGAACGCCGGACAGATCTGCTGTGCCCTCGCGTTCTTTCAACAAACTGAACCCGAGGGTGGTGTCCTGATGCTGAATTCTGTTTCCCGGGTGGTTCGCGCAACGGCTCTTCTGTGTGTTTCGACAGTTCTGTCAGGCGGATTCCTGTCGCTTTCCGCCTGTGCCCGCTCTACCAGCATCACGCCTACCGCGCCGTCACAGGCCATAATGCCGGCGGCGCCTGAGGGAACTGTCCCGCCGCCCGCCAGCAATCCGCCGACAGACACGACGACGGCCCCACCGCCGGTCGATATTCCGCCGCTTCCTGTCGTCAGCGACCAGCAGGCGCGGGAGGAGGCTTCACGACTGGCGCTGGCCATGAAGAAGAGCGTCAAGCGGTTTTCCACCTATACACCGGAGCGTCGGGCTGCATTTCTAACCATGGCGCAGGCTGCCGTCCAACAGTCCGGCCTGCCCGTAACCCGGCCGCAGCTTGTCATGGTGGTGGATCGCAACGAGCGGGTTCAGCGGCTTGATTTCGTGCTGGCGCTGCCGGATGCGCATTGGGAATCCCTTGGTGGAACACCGGTCTCCACCGGGACGACGGGGCGCAAATATTATTACATCACACCTACAGGCGTTTTTCAGAACACGACGGACCGCCTTGGCTATCGCGCCGAAGGGACGAAAAACAAATACGGTATCCGCGGGATCGGTGCGAAGGGTTCGCGCGTGTGGGATATGGGATGGCAGACAGCGACCAAAGGCTGGCTTCCCCGGCAGGAGACCGGACAGATCCGTCTGGAGATCCACGCGACCGATCCGCAGTTCTTGGAATGGCGGCTGGGGCACCCCGCTTCGGAAGGATGCATCCGTATTCCCGCGACCATGAACAGGTTCATGGATCATTACGGGCTGATTGATGTGCAGTATGAACAGGCGGCAAGTTATGATCCACGCTTTCAGGCACTGCTTCCCAAGGATCGTCAGCCGACACCGATCGCCGGGGACATGGTGATCGTTATTGATTCCGGCCCGCTGACGCAGCCGAAGATCGATCCGCTGGCGGACAAGCGTCCTTTGCCCTGGTAAAAAAAGCCCGGCTGTTTCCAGCCGGGCTTTTTTTACGGGTCGAGACAGACCTGAGCGCGCGTTCAGTGCGTCCAGTCAGCCGGGACCTTGCCACCATTCTTGGCCAACTCGGCATAGACCTGCTTGATGAGCCAGACGTTCATCGTGGCGGTATCATCCGTGCTGCCCGTGTAGTGCAGTTCGCCAGCCAGTTCCTTGCGGGCCTGGAGAGAACTATCGAGACCGAGCAGCTTGAGGAGATCCACGATGGAGGTCTTGTAGTTCAGCGGCTGCCCGGCTTTGGACGCTAGGTCCGACAGGACGGCATCCACATCCACGGGCGCGGACGGCGTCGCGGGAGCGGCGGCTCCCGGCGCTCCGGCTGCGGCCTGTGCGTTGGCTGTAGCGGCCGTTGCGCCCGAAGCCGGTGTAGCAGCTTCGGCATGTCCGAAAATCTTGGACATGATGCTGGTGAAAAGACCCATGGGGAAACTCCTGTCAGTCAGTGATGTGGAGGCAGAACGTCCGTCCTGCCTGTCCTGTTCCGATCAGTAGCGATATTCTTCGTGCTTGAAGGGACCATGGACCGGCACGCCGATATAGTCCGCCTGCTTCTTGCTCATCTCGGAAAGCGCTGCGCCAACCTTGGCGAGATGCAGGGCGGCGACCTTTTCGTCCAGCTTCTTCGGAAGGGTGTAAACCTTGACTTCATACTGGCCCGGCTTAGCCGTCCACAATTCGATCTGGGCCAGCGTCTGGTTCGTGAAGGAGGCGGACATCACGAAGGACGGATGGCCCGTGGCGTTACCGAGGTTCACCAGACGGCCTTCGGAAAGGAGAATGATGCGGTGGTTCGGCGCCAGTTCGATCTCGTCAACCTGCGGCTTGATGTTGTTCCAGCGATAGTTGCGCAGGGCTTCGACTTGGATTTCGCTGTCGAAGTGGCCGATGTTGCAGACGATCGCACGGTCCTTCATTTCGCGCATGTGATCGATCGTGATGATGTCCACGTTGCCCGTGCAGGTGACGAAAATATCGCCACGCGGGGCTGCGTTTTCCATCGTCACGACTTCATAGCCTTCCATGGCGGCCTGAAGCGCGCAGATCGGATCGACTTCGGTCACGAGGACACGGCAGCCCGCATTGCGCAGAGACGCGGCGGACCCCTTGCCTACGTCACCGTAACCGGCGACGACGGCCACCTTGCCGGCCATCATGACGTCTGTACCACGGCGGATGGCGTCCACTAGGCTTTCACGGCAGCCATAAAGATTGTCGAACTTGGATTTCGTGACGCTGTCGTTCACGTTGATGGCGGGAACCTTCAGCGTGCCTGCTTTCTGCATCTGCCACAGACGGTGAACACCGGTCGTTGTTTCCTCGGACAGGCCGCGGACTTCATTCAGGAGTTCCGGGAACTTGTCGTGCATCATGACGGTCAGGTCACCACCGTCATCGAGGATCATGTTCGGTGTCCAGCCGTCCGGTCCCTTGATCGTCTGCTCGATGCACCAGTTGAACTCGTCTTCCGTCAGGCCCTTCCAGGCGAAGACGGGAATACCGGCTGCAGCGATGGCGGCAGCGGCGTGATCCTGCGTGGAGAAGATATTGCAGGACGACCAGCGGACAGTCGCGCCAAGGGCGATCAGTGTCTCGATCAGAACGGCGGTCTGGATGGTCATGTGCAGGCAGCCGGCAATGCGGGCACCCTTGAGCGGCTGTGCGTCCCTGTACTCTTCGCGGAGAGCCATCAGGCCTGGCATTTCACCTTCCGCGATGGAGATTTCCTTGCGGCCCCAGTCCGCCAGGGAGATGTCGCGTACCTTGTAATCCTGCGTCGTCATAATAAGGCCCTTACTGCCCGTCTTGGATGGCAGCAGGTATAGAGCCTTGCCGGAGCTGCGGAAAGTGCGGCTCCGGTGCAGGGCGGGGTTTTATTGTGGCGAGCCGTCCGAAGACGTGCTGTCCGGGCTTGTATGCTTCATGCCGCGATGCTTGTGACCGCTTCGGTGATGGCTCGTCCCGACGTTTTTGACGTTGGACTGGTCGGATGGCACGCTGCCTGTCTGGGATGTAGACTGCATGTGACCGGGCGAGGTCGGCGGTGGCTGATCAGGCTGTTCGGCGACCGTATGCGGGTTCGTGGGCAGACGGTTGTTGGGCTGATCGATGTCCGAATGGGCTGCCTTACTGGCGGCGGAAGCAGCGGACTGCGGCTGATCGTTGCTGGGGACGCTGACGGCCTGCGCCCGGGCCTGAGGTGCGAGGGCCGGAGCGACCATCAGCAGGCTGGCGGCAAGCAGGGATGTTTTGAAATGGATGGACATGACTGTTCCTTCCTTATTGTGGAAGAACTGGTTCTCCCAGTGGGACTCTGTTAACACCTGAAATGCGGAACAGTTGCTCCGGCCCGACATATTGCGTCCGTTGCCGGACCGTGTCAGACAACGGCAATCCAGCCTACAGGCCGCTTTTCGCCAGTCGTTCCGGCCCCGAAGACCCCCTGAAGAACAGGAGGATGCCGTGTCAGACAGTACCGCCTACAACTTTCCTTTCACGGTCCTCGATCCTGCCCATCAGGAAACGGGAACGCCCGCTTTCGCCAACGGGCTTGTCTGGGCTGTTCATGCAGTGCCGGGTCAGGAACTGCGGGCCCTGAATTCGGCCGAGGTAGAGGCGCTGCTGGCACCCGAGCGTTCTCCGCAGGGGGAAGGGTGGTACTGGCTGCATTTCGACACGGTTCACAGTTCGGCCCGGGCACATGTGGCGACATTGCCTGATCTGCCTGAAGACGTTTGCGCGATGCTGGCGGAAACGGAATACGGAATTGCGCTTGAGGCGTTTGGTGATCTCATCTGGGGCGCGCTTCCGGCTTTTGATGATGCCCTGTCAGAAGAAGACCGTGAGATCTGTGCCTGGCGTTTTGCCATGCGGCCCGATCTGCTGATTACGACGCGGCGCAATCCCATTCCCGTGCTGGGTGCGGCGTACCGCTCTCTCAAGCCGGATCATATTCCCCGTACACCGGCGGGGATCATTGACCGGGCATTGCGGGAGTTCACGGGGACTGTCCGCCGGCAGCTCGGGCAGCTGGATGATGATCTGGACCGGGCGGAGGATGTTCTGCTTCTGATCGAGCATCGCTCCGATCTGGGTCATCTGGGTAGTATCGTGGGTAAGGTGCGCCGTCGTGCGACGGAACTGCGCCGCGTGGTGACACCGATTGACCGCGTTCTGAAGGACGAGGATCTGGACCTGCCTGAGTGGGCGGAGGACGAACTGCGGGACCGGGCGGAGCGGCAGGTTCATGCGGCGCTGGATGACCTGATTGCCCTGCAGGACCGGGCGCGCTCCCTGCAGGATGAGCTGGCTTCCAACCAGGCGGAAGAAACCAACAGACGGCTTTACATCGTGTCGGTGGGAACCACGTTAATGCTGCCCGCCACGTTTGTGACAGGGTTTTTTGGCATGAATACGGGGGGCATGTTCCTGGCGGGCGGAGCCTGGGGAACGGTTGAAGCCGGGGTTGTCTGTTTCGTGTTCATGGGCGTGACCTTCCTGTTCATGAAAATTGCCCGGCTGCTCTGACGTCCATCTCGGGCCAAGATGCATGAACGGGAATGGTCTTTCAGGAGAAGCGGTTACCAACCCATGCCCGGACCGTAGCCTGAATTGAAGCCGGGACCAGCGGGACCCCAGTCCCATCCGACATGTGAAGTGTCGATGATCTCGCCATCTTCCTCTTCGGTCGTCAGATTGCGCTTTTTCTGATCCGCCAGATATTTCCCATAGGCTTTCGCGTCTCCGACATAGAGGCAGCCGCAGATGGACGGATCAGCATACAGATAGGCCGGTTCGTGACTGGTGGCGTTGACCTGGCGGATGAAGCGGTGGGGCGGCATTTTCCTGAACTTGGCGATACGGTTCGGCGTATTGGCGGGTTGCTGATGGAAGCCAGCCGCCAGGAGGTAATCCTCTTTCTGGGTGATGATCTGGCGCTGTGATTCACAGCCCGCCAGCACGAACAGGGCTGCCATCAGGACAAAGGCGGGACGCATCATGAAAACCTCGGGGAAATGGAATGTGGCAGACATTGTTTGACATGATGTTTGTAAGCCAGATTACACCTGGTGACGGGATAATATTTTTAGTCTGCTGAAACGGCACAATAAAAAACCCCCGCACCGGAGTGCGGGGGGTTGTCTGATCAGATAGGCGGACTGAAGAAACGCTCAGTCCACTTTCGGCTTGCGTGAGTTGGCGGCAGCAACGCGCTTGCCCCATTCCACCAGCATCTTCGTGCAGTCTTCCCGGTCGAGCTTGCATTCGATCAGGGTCGGGCCGCGGGTGTTCTTTTTGGCCTTCTGGATGGCTTCGGCCAGTTCTTCGCCCGTGGTAGCGTGGAGGCCGAGGCCATGACCGCCGCCTTCACCGCCGACGCCGCCGTTAAAGCACTTCACCAGAGCGGCGTAATCCCAGTTCTGGATGTAGTTGTACGGGCCGTCATGGATCTTGATTTCAATGACGTAGCCGTAATTGTTCACCAGGAAGATGATGACTGGCAGTTCGTAGCGCACCATCTGCGCCACTTCCTGCGCGGTAAGCTGGAAAGACCCGTCACCGACCATCAGGACATGCTTGCGCTCCGGTGCGGCGGTGGCGTTACCGACGATGGACGGCACGGACCAGCCGATATGGCCCCACTGCATTTCGGACTCGACCTTGGCACCTTCGGGCAGGTTCATGCGGACAGCGTTGAACCAGGAGTCACCTGTCTCGGCGAAGAGCGTTGTATTGCCGTCGACAAGTTCATTGATCTGACGGGTCATTTCGTCGTTCGTCAGCGGCTTCTTCGGGTCGGCCTTGGGCAGCGTGACCGGTTTGTATTCGCCCGTCAGGGATGCAGGCTTGGCCGAGGTCCGCTCGGTCAGGGCCTTCAGGAATTCCTTGAGGCGGAAGCCTTCAAATGTCTTGCCGTTGACGGTGACGCGATGCGGTTCGACCTCAAGCACGCGTTCACCGCGGACCCAGTCGCGCCAGCCGACGGTGGAGTAATCGTTCCAGACAGGGGCAAGCGTGATGACGCCATCCGCCTTCTGGACAAGTTCTTCGGCGCCCGGGCTGCTGACTTCACCCCAGTAAACGCCACGGAAGCCGGGATGCGTTTCAGGGAACAGGCTCTTGGCCGCCCCCATGACCGTAACGGCGCAGCCCAGTTTGTCCGCCAGGGCAACGGTTTCCTCAAGGGCTTCCGCTGCACGCAGCTTGCTGCCGACAAGAATGACGACATTCTTGCGCTTCTCGAGGAAGTTCAGGCTCTCGTTCAGGGCGGCCTTCAGGCTTTCCTCATCTGGAACGGGATGGGAAAGCAGAGACGATACCGGACCCGGACGAACACAGGGCTGGGATGCGATGTTGCAGGCAATTTCCAGATAAGCCGGCTTCTTTTCGCGTAGCGCCGTGCGGATCACGTGGTCGATTTTGGCCGGGGCGCTGTCAGCGGAGATGACGCTTTCTGCCGCACAGGTGACGTGACGGACCATTTCCAGCTGGTAATTGTAGTCCGTGGTGCCGATCGTGTGGTGCAGGATGTGGCCCGTGCCATAATCATTGGTATTCGGCGAGCCGGAGATCAGGATGACCGGCAGATTTTCGGCATAGGAGCCACCGATGCCGTTCATGGCTGAAATGGCACCGACGCTGAAGGTGATGACAGCGGCTGCTGCACCGTTTGCACGGGCATATCCCTCTGCCGAGAAGCTGCAGTTCAGCTCGTTGCAACTGTAGATCTGCTTCATGCCGCCATGTTCGAGAAGCTGGTCCAGCAGCACGAGGTTGTAGTCACCCGCCACGGCAAAATGATGCTTGAGGCCGATCTGGGCGAGACGTTCGGCAAGATAGTGTCCGACAGTAAAGGTCATGGTTTCATTACCTCAGGAGCCGTGTGGTCGGTCGGATTTCTGAAGAAAAACGGAAAAACGGGTTGATACTGCAGAAATCTGGCCGGAGACGGGGCCGTTGAATGGGAAAGATGATCGTTCGCCGAAAAGCCGGACAGGTGGAACGGACCTGACGGACTGCGAAACGCGCGGAGCCTCCATGGGGCGCCGGTGGTGTGGTTTCCCCGGGGGGAGCAGGAACCAGTGGCTGGCATGGATATGTATTTCCTGGACCGGACCTGTCTGCGAGACGGACGGTCGGGTGTCTGGAGCAGAGGTGTGGGAAGCGCTTCGGTGAAGATCGGTCTGCTGGACCTGGCCGGAGCCAGGGGGGTGTTCCTGTGGAAGAAAATTTTCCACACCGCGGATGGACAGACGGACCATTTCTGAAAAGGTTTTGGTGCAAACGGCAGAGAAAGTGATTGCCCTGAACATAGCTTCCCATAACAGCCAAGGAGACATCCCGGCCATTTTCAATGTCACCGATCTGCTCCAGACGGGTGAAGGTTTAAGGCAAAAATGGGTGCTGTGAAGTAGGGAAGCAGAATATTACAAGAATTTGAAAAAACCCTTTTCGAAAAAGGGGATAAAAATCAGGAAAATAAAAATAATTCTACTGTCATTTTTCGGGAATACAGGGAGTTTGTAAGTAAGTAGGGTGATGGTCATTTTGGGTGGAAAAGCCTGATTTTCTGCACATGACGGCTTCCTTCTCTTCAAAGGAGACAAAATTACTACTTTTTCCTTTCAAATAACGAAGGGACAAAGGAGTTTGATATGTGGATATTTCCAAAATACCTGCATGGTTTTCACGTTTATCCAGAAGCGGAGGCCGGACTCCGGAGCTGCCATTCCGTTGTTCATGGAAGATCAATCCTACGGCAGCGGGAGAGGGCCGGCTCTTCGGTCAGGAGCCATCCAGCGTGATCATCTGTCCCGTCCGGGCGGAACGATAAAGGGCTTCCATTAGTTTTTGGTCCTTCACGCCATCTTCGCCGGGAGTACGGGGTATCACGTCGCGTCGGATGCAGTCTGCGAAATGGTCCAGTTCCAGGGTAAACTGGTTGCTGGGCGGCAGACGCCACTCGCTGATGCTTTCATGATTTCCTTCCCGCCGGGCCACGCGCAGGCGTTGTCCGCCATAGGCAAAGGCGTTTTCCAGTTCAATCCAGCCTTTCTGAAGCCTGATGCGGAGGTCCTTGCATTCATAGGCGCCATAACTGGTCGTGCAGTTTGCAATGACGCCGGAGGGAAAGCGCATCATGAAAGAAAACGTCTCGTCCAGATCAGTGAACCGTGGATCGTCTGGTGGACTGACCATCTGGGCAAAGACCATGCCTGGTTCTTCCAGAAGGACCGCACGGGCCCCGTTAAGGCAGTACAGGCCGATATCCGGCAGTGCGCCTCCGCCTGACAGTCCAGGGTTGAGACGCCACTGGTCCGCACCCTGCTGAAACTGTGTGTTGACGGCTTCTATCAGTCTGGGTTGGCCCAGTTCACCACTCTGAACAAGATGGACGACGGCCCGGTTCAGGGGTTCGTAATGACAGCGATAGGCGATCATGAGTTTGACGCCGGCTTTCTGGCAGGCGGCGACCATGCGTTCCGCCTCTTCGGAGGTGTTGGCCATGGGTTTTTCGCACAGGACGTGCTTTCCGGCGGCGGCGAGGGCTTCGACCTGTTCAGCATGAAAGGCGTTGGGCGTGACAACATAGACGGCCTGAATGTCCGGACGTTCGCTCAACAGGTGGATTTCGTCATAACCAAAGATGTCCGAAGCGGTGAGACCATGGCTTCGCGCGACAGTTTCGGCCTTTTCCCTGCGGCCCGAAATGAGAGCCACGACGCGTGCAAGCCCGCTTTCGGCGAAAGCGGGCAGGATCTGCTCTAGGGTCAGCCTCCCCAGCCCCATGATGGCGAATCCTACCCGCTCGGCAGGAGGAAGGATCTGGGGGATCTGCTTTTCCGGAGTGCCTGTTGCGGGAGTTTCTGTGTCGAAAATGATCCTTCCGTCTTTCAGGCGGCCTGTATCGAACAGGGAAGGGTCATTTGGATGATTATGGTCTGGCAGGCTGGATGACATGGCGCGCTCCTGGCTGAAATGCCTCTGCGTCGCCAACGTCTGGCTGTTTCGGGAAGGTGCAGGAAGGCCTGTCTTTCACGGAAGATGTGAAGTTACTGTCCTATTGTGTCAGGCCGTGCCCTGATGACGAGGGTCAGGCTTTCCTCATTGTCCAGTCGCAGTGTGAAGGGCTGTGGCGTGGAAAGAGATGCCCGACCTATCTGTACGAAAGTCTCCAGATTCCGGTTCAGTGGGAGAGTGTGGGGTCCCAGATGCCCCATGAATCCTTCGGTGATGGTCAGGGCGGGAAGGGGTATATCATCCTGTTCCGTCTGTAGCTGGAGCTTGTCCGATTCCAGACGGAACAGGCCGCGGAGCATGAATTCCGTCAGAGGCAGGAAGGTTTCCCACTCCAGTCGGTTATGGGAATGCAGGCCGATAAAACCGTTGGGAGGGCGAAATGCGTCGGGGGCGCTGATCATCTGGTAGGGCGTGCCCGGAAGCAGTATGAAAACGAGATTATTCTCTTTTTCCAGTATCTCCATGTCCGGGAAGGGGCGTGGCATGGAAAGACGCTTTTCCCAGCGGATTTTTGCCGGGAGGGTGAACGGCAGGGGGGTCAGGGCGGAGATGTCGGGCAGCAGGTCCGGCTGGAACGGGCTCCTGACAAAAAAATCCCGCACGGGATCATGATCAAGCATCGTTCCATGCCAGTCCATGAACCACAGGCGAAGTTCCGGTGATGAGTTGGTCATGTCGTCTCCACATCTTGGTCGGCCCGAAGCAGGCATTTTTTCATGACGCCGGACAGGGCGGCGCGTTCTGCGGGACGGAACGTGCCAAAGCTCTGATTGATCCCTGCATTATGACCTGCGGGCAGGGTGGCTTCATAGACTGTCAGATGAAGTGTGAAATGCGTGAAGACATGCGTGACGGTTCCACGGTCCTGCCATTGCGTTAGGAAAGGTGCGTGAGACAGGGCGTCTTCTTCGGCCCAGCGAGTGCTGCGCCATTCCGTTCCGGGACATTCATCCATGCCGCCGAGAAGACCTTTTGGGGGCCGCTGGCGCAGAAGGACATTTCCCTTTCCATCCCGGAGGACGAAATGCGCGCCGTAACGAACGGGCCGTGCCTGTTTTGGTGCCTTGACAGGAAGGCTTGCGGCAATGCCGCGGGACTGTCCGATGCAGGATGTGCGCCAGGGACAGGTCAGACAGGATGGTGCACGCGGAGTGCAGATCGTGGCGCCTAAATCGAATAGTGCCTGTGCGAAATCGGAAGGGCGTGCCTGCGCCTCAGCATCGGCGTTGAGGTGGGCAGCCTGTTGGGCGATCCGGGAGCGGCTGGCGGGCAGGGGGTCTTCCATGGCGTAAAGGCGCGCGGTGACCCGTTCCACGTTTCCGTCCACCGGGACGACGGGCTGACCGAAGGCGATCGCCGCGATGGCCCGGGCGGTATAGGCGCCGATCCCCGGGAGGGTAAGGAGGGCGTCAACCGTTTCGGGGAAGCCGCCCAGTTCACTGGCGCGCCGTGCGCAGGCATGGAGATTCCGTGCACGGGCGTAGTAACCCAGTCCGGCCCAAAGGTGCAGGACGTCTTCCAAGGGTGCGTTCGCGAGACCCTGCACGGTGGGGTAATGCGTGAGGAAACGGTTGTAATAGTCTATGACGGCCTTGACCGTTGTCTGCTGGAGCATGATCTCGCTAAGCCAGACGGCATAGGGATCGGGGCGCTGCCCGGGGAGGCTGCGCCAGGGAAGGATGCGCCGGTGCGTGTCGTACCAGCGGAGCAGGGCTGATGCATCAGGAGTCACGGATACGGATATGAAGAAGGATCAGTCTCCGGACAAGCGCTCCCGGCCACAGGGGACGGATACGCAGACGACATGGCAGCCGCGCCGGAACTGGGGCGCGCGCCAGATCGGGACTTTCGTGCCCACCTTGACGAAAACGGCTTTTCGCAAAAAGTCGCCTCTTCTGGTTCGTCTGATGATGGACTGGGAGAATTTTGTCGGGCTTCGTCTGGCACGTCAGACAGAGCCGCGACGGTTGAGCGCGGGTACCCTGACCATCGCCTGTTCCGGGCCTATTGCCATGGAGCTCCAGCATCTTACGCCCCAGCTGTTGGAACGGATCAATACGGCCTGTGGTTTGCGGGGAGAGAGCAGTATCCAGCGTCTGAGGATCGTGCAGGACATGACGGCTTTCGAGCGCCCTGCACGGCCGCGTCCCAAGCCGTGTCCCGTCGAGGTGCCGGAGGTAGAGGATGAGGAACTTCGCGCTGCGCTGGAGCGTCTGGGAGGGCATATCGGCGCGCGTCGCCGGCGATGACAGGGTGAAGTGACTGCTTTGTTTCACGTGAAACGACTTGTTTCGCCTTGAGGTAACCATCTTTGCGGTGTCACACTCTGATCCGATATAAGAAACTGATACGGTTTTTTCCCAGGAGAGGGGCCATGAACCCTATGTCAAAAATGTCTCCCGCGTTTCTGCTTGCTCTGGCTGTCGGTCTTTCTCCGGTAACGGCGCTGGCGCAGCATGGCGGTCCGGGGGGAGGCTTCCATGGAGGCGGGGGCTTCCATGGGGGAGGACCAGGTGGTGGCGGTTTTCGTGGTGGCGGATTTGGCGGAGGGCCAGGTGGTTTCCGCGGGGGCGGTCCGGGCGGTTTCCGTGGAGGACCAGAAGGTTTTCGTGGCGGCGGTGGCTGGGGTTTTCGTCCCGGTTTTGGCGGTGGCTGGCGAGGCGGATGGGGTGGTCCCCGCTTTGGCGGCTGGGGGTACCCGGGCTGGGGTGGCTGGAACGGCTGGGGTGGTCCTGGCTGGTTCGGTTATGGCTGGGGAATGCCGGGCTGGGGCGGCGGCTGGGGCTGGGGTGGCTGGGGCTGGGGACTTGGCGTCGGTCTTGGTCTGGCTACTGGCATGGCTGTCGAGGAATCCCAGGCGGTGTGTCCTCCCGGATATTACGGGAATTCCTACCAGGGCTGTGTTCCTGCCGGAGCGTATGGTGGGTATGCCCCGACGCCTTATCCTTATGCGGTTCCGTCCTATGGCGGAGTTCCCTCCTATACTGGGGGATACTAAGACAGGAGGCCCTGTTTTCCGGATGTCCGGAAACAGGGCCGGCCCCGGGAAAGTGTCAGTCCGTGGCGAAGTCGCGGGCGTAATAGCCCTGCGCGAACAGATGGGCGCGCAGGCTGGAATAATTGATCTGGTGCGGGATGATGCGTCGGACATTGGGTTTGGCGTGAAAGGCCAGACCCAGCCCGGCTGTTGCCATCATGGGAATGTCGTTTGAGCCATCTCCGGTTGTCAGGGCGGCGCGAAGCTGCACGCCCCGTTCCGCTACCAGGCGATCCAGATGAACGCGCTTGGTGTCCGGACCGAGGATGGGGCCTTCCAGCCTGCCGGTCAGTTTGCCGTCCACGATTTCCAGAACGTTGCCGTAATTTTCGTCAAAGCCGCAGAGACTGGCGACACGCTGCGTGAACCATGTGAATCCTCCCGAGACGAGGGCTGTGCGGGCATTGTGTCTGCGCATGGTCTGGACCAGTTCGCATGCGCCTTCTGTCAGGCGGATCCGTTTCCAGACGTCCTCGAGTGTTGAAGCCGGTTTTCCGGCCAAGAGCGCGACGCGCTGTTCGAGGGCGGAGTCGAAATCCAGTTCCCCGTTCATCGATGCGCGGGTGATGGCCGCGACTTCTTCCCCGCAGCCGAGGAGGTCGGCCAGTTCGTCCAGCGTTTCACCCGTGATGGTCGTGCTGTCCATGTCCGCGACCAGCACGGCCTTGCGACGGCCGCGCGTTTTCAGCAGGAGCGCATCGGTCTGGTAGGGGGCGAGCGTCGCGCGGATGGTGGCGGCACTGGGCGCGCCGGGACCGGGTGTTCCGCAGGGGATGTCCACGGCTTCACCTTCCGACAGGACGATCGGGGCCTTGCCCTTGACGAGCGTGCGGGCCACGTCGATGGCCTCCGGCTTGAGGGAACCCGATCGGCGATCGGCGATGAGGGTAAGAACGGCTGGAAGGGACATGAGCTCTCGTAACGGTCCGGCACGTGTGGCAGGAACGGGGAATGGACGCCCCGAAGACTGCGATCATTGTGGCTGGCCCGACGTGCTCCGGCAAGTCGGCTCTGGCTCTTCGTCTTGCCCTCCGTTTCGGAGGGACCATTATCAATGCGGATTCCATGCAGGTTTACCGTGATCTGCGGATCCTGACCGCGCGGCCGGATGCAGCTGACGAAGCCGCTGTGCCCCATCGGCTGTACGGGGTGCTGGATGCGGCCATAGCAGGCAGTGTGGCCTGGTGGCGGACGGAGGCGCTTGCGGAAATGGACAGAGCCTGGGAAGCGGGACGGCTGCCCGTCCTTTGTGGCGGTACGGGCATGTACATGCGGGCGCTGACGGACGGTCTGGTGGAAGTGCCGGACCCGGGAGAGGACGTACGGACGGAGGCGCGTCGTCTGGTGGGGGAGATCGGTCCGGCGGCCCTGCATGAGCGGCTGATGGCGCAGGATCCAGAGACGGCTGGTGGTTTACGGCCCAATGACAGCCAGCGGATTTCCCGGGCATGGGAGGTTCTGCGCGGAACGGGGCACGGGTTGGCCTGGTGGCGCCGGCGTCCCGGTCTTCCCCCTGCGGCCTGCCGGTTCATTTCTGTGCAGCTTGATCCGCCGCGGGACAGGTTGCGGACGGCGATCGGAGACAGGTTTTCCGTCATGCTGGAAGAGGGCGCGCAACGTGAAGTGAAGGATCTGCTGGGGCGGGGGCTCGATCCGGCGCTTCCGGCCATGCGGGCGCATGGCGTTCCGGAACTTGCGGCTGTTCTGCAGGGGGACATCAGTCTAGAGGAGGCACGGGATTCTGCGGTTCTTGCCACGGGGCGGTATACCCGGCGGCAGGCGACTTGGTTCCGGCATCATGCACTGGGCAAAAAGGAAGACTCAATAATTTCATTGCTCAGATATGATGCTTATACGCAAGAATCGAAAAGTGAATACGAAAAGATAGAAAATTTTATATCGGATCGAGTTGACGTCGCTGCCGGTCCGTTCTAAACCGCCCGCCTCATACTTTGGGAGGACAGAGTGACTGCTGCTGCTGAAAGAGACGCGAAGACGGGCAACGAAGCGCTGAACGGCGCGGAGGTGCTTCTGCGCGTTCTCGATGAACAGGGCGTAGAGGTCGTTTTTGGCTATCCGGGAGGGGCTGTCCTTCCCATCTATGATGCACTTTTCAGGCAGAATCGCATTCGTCACGTTCTGGTGCGTCATGAGCAGGCTGCGGTTCATGCGGCCGAAGCTTATGCCCGGTCCACGGGCAAGGTGGGTGTCGTGCTCGTGACGTCGGGTCCAGGGGCGACCAATGCCGTGACAGGGCTTGTAGATGCCCTGATGGATTCGATACCGCTTGTCTGCCTGTCGGGGCAGGTGCCGACGAAGCTGATTGGTAACGACGCTTTTCAGGAAGCCGATACGACGGGCATTACCCGTCCTGCGACCAAACACAACTATCTGGTGCGGGAACCGGGAGAACTGGCCCAGACAATCCGGGAAGCGTTCGAGGTCGCGCGGTCCGGTCGTCCGGGGCCGGTTCTGGTGGATCTTCCGAAGGACATCACGGTCGGCAGGGCGCCGCTGACGAAACCGGCGCTGTCGCGGCTGCAGCGCTTTCGCCATCAGGGCGGGCCGGACCGGGAGGCCATCGCGCGAACCGTTGCGGCTATGAAAACGGCAAAGCGCCCACTGTTCTATACTGGCGGCGGCATCATCAATTCCGGACCGGAAGCCTCAGAGCTGCTGCGTGTCCTTGCGCGCAGGACGGGTTTTCCCGTGACGTCCACGCTAATGGGACTGGGGGCATTTCCGTCTCCGGATCCACAGTTCCTGGGAATGCTGGGGATGCATGGTTCGGTCGAAGCCAACATGGCGACGCATGGCTGTGATCTGTTGATTGCGCTGGGCTCGCGTTTCGATGACCGTGTAACCGGTCGGGTTGATGCTTTCTCGCCCAATTCCTTCAAGGTTCATGCCGATATCGATCCGAGCCAGATCGACAAGATCATCCCGGTCGATGTCCGGCTGGAAGGGGATGTCCGTGATACACTGGAAGCCCTGATTGAAGCCTGGGGGGATACGCCGGCGCCGGATCTGGAGACATGGTGGAACCAGATCAACTCCTGGCGCAGTGTGGATGGGTTCGGCTTCACGCAGGACATGGCTTCGGACGCCATCATCCGGCCGCAGCATGCCATCCGCCGTCTGTACGAACTCGTACAGGAGACAGGGCGTGACACGTTCGTCTCCACGGAAGTAGGGCAGCACCAGATGTGGGCCGCGCAGCACTTCCAGTTCGACAAGCCGAACCGCTGGCTGACGTCTGGCGGGCTGGGAACCATGGGATACGGTCTGCCGGCTGCGGTCGGTGCGCAGATCGCTCACCCGGATGCGCTGGTGATTGATATTGCAGGCGAGGCGTCCACCCTGATGAACATCCAGGAACTAGGGACGATCGCGCAGTATCGTCTGCCGGTAAAAATCTTCATCCTGAACAATCACTACATGGGCATGGTGCGCCAGTGGCAGGAACTGCTGCATGGCTCGCGTTATTCCCAGTCCTACAGTGAAGCGCTGCCGGATTTCGTGAAGCTGGCGGAGTCCTTTCATGCGACGGGAATGCGCGCCACGACGGTCGGGGAACTGGATGATGTGATCCGCCGGATGCTGGCGCATGACGGGCCGGTTATTGCGGATATCTGTGTCGCTGAAAATGAGAACTGCTATCCGATGATCCCCTCGGGTGCGGCGCATAACCAGATGCTGCTCGGTCCCGATCAGGATTCCGAAGCGGCGGGACTGACCGAAGAAGGGAAGATGCTGGTCTGATGTCAGAAACGATCCAACATTCGGTCATTTCCGTTCTGATCGAGGATGAAAGTGGCGCCCTGGCGCGGGTTGTAGGGCTGTTTTCCGGTCGTGGCTACAATATCGAGAGCCTGACCGTGGCTGTTGTGGATGCAGAGCAGCGTCTGTCACGGATTACGGTCCTGACGTCGGGAACACCCATGGTGATCCAGCAGATCAAGGCGCAGCTCAAACGTCTGATCCCGGTTCATGATGTGTGTGACCTGACGGAAGAAGGGGCGTATGTCGGGCGGGAGCTGGCGCTGGTGAAGGTTGTGTCCCGCGGGGAAGCACGGACCGAAGGGCTTCGGATTGCTGATTCCTTCCGCGCCAGGCCTGTGGATACGACGGCAGGAAGTTTTGTGTTCGAACTGACGGGCGCTTCCCACAAGATCGACGCATTCATCGAGTTGATGCGCCCCCTCGGGCTGGCCGAGGTTTCGCGCACCGGGATCGCCGCCATCGGGCGTGGTCCGGAAATATTTCATCTTAAGAAGGAGCCTGTCTGATGCGGGTGTATTACGATCGTGACGCCGATCTGAATCTGATCAAGAGCAAGAAAGTCGCGATCATCGGCTATGGTAGCCAAGGTCATGCGCATGCCAACAATCTGCGCGACAGTGGTGTGTCCGACATTGTCATCGGTCTGCGTCCGACGTCCTCTGCCGTCAAGAAGGCGCAGGATGCGCGCTTCAAGGTTCTGGAGCCGGGCGAGGCTGCTGCCTGGGCCGATGTGGTCATGGTGCTGACGCCGGATGAAGGCCAGGGTGCGCTTTACAAGGAGTCCCTTGAAAAGAACCTGAAGCAGGGAGCCGCACTCGCTTTCGCTCATGGTCTGTCCGTGCATTTCCGCATCATTGAGCCGCGTCCGGATCTGGATGTGTTCCTGATCGCACCGAAAGGTCCGGGTCATACGGTCCGTTCCGAATACCAGCGTGGCGGCGGTGTGCCGACACTCGTGGCGATCGCGCAGAACGCTTCGGGGCATGCTCTGGATATTGCGCTGTCTTATGCCGCAGCCAATGGCGGTGGCCGTGCGGGCATCATCGAAACATCCTTCAAGGAAGAGGTCGAGACGGATCTGTTCGGTGAGCAGGCTGTTCTGTGCGGCGGCCTTGTCGATCTGATCCGTGCTGGTTTCGAGACGCTGACCGAAGCCGGGTATGCGCCGGAAATGGCTTATTTCGAGTGTCTGCACGAAATGAAGCTGATCGTGGACCTGATCTACGAAGGGGGCATCGCGAACATGAACTACTCCATCTCCAATACGGCGGAGTATGGTGAGTATGTGACCGGTCCGCGCATCATTACGCCGGAAACGAAGGCTGAGATGAAGCGCGTTCTGACGGACATTCAGGATGGCACGTTCGTGCGGAACTTCATTCTGGAGAATCAGTCCGGTGGTGTGGGCTTCAAGGCCATCCGTGCCCGGAACGATGCACATCCGATCGAGAAGACCGGTGAGAAGCTGCGTGAGATGATGCCCTGGATTGCGAAGGGCAAGCTTGTCGACAAGGACAAGAACTGATCACGGATGACTGTCAGGGGAAACGGTGTTTTCCCTGGCGGGTCCTGACGCTGGGCATCATGGCTCCCTAGCGGGCTGTGACGCCCAGTGTGTATGGGGCGGGCTGCTGGCTGGTGGCGTGGTAGAGAAAGACTTCCAGGGAATAGAGCCCGTCCATCGGAGCGAGGGACACAGCCAGATTGTTGGGCATGTGATTCTGTGATGAATCTGACAGGACGTCACCATTCGGATCCCGCAGCAGGACAAAAACCCGCGTGTTACTGGAATGGATGTGGGCGATGATGCGCTGGCCTGTTTTCAGAGACAGAAAATACCGGTTCATTTCTGTGCCCTGAACCGTGCCGGAGACGGTCGTACCGTTGGTGTAGGGCGGGAAATGAAGGGTAAGGGGCGACGCCCGGACCGGAATGGATGTCAGGAGAGAGGTCGCAAGAACGGTAGCTGAAATCAGTAATCGCATTGTTTTCGAATATGTCTGTTTGCAAGGTTTGTAATAATGACAGATAGGCCTCCCGGCGGGAGAGCGTAAGGCCCCTGCTCCCAGAAACAGGTTTCTCCGCGATTATGTGATGGAAAATCCTTTTGCCATGCAGTGAAAACATGGGTCGAGAGGGTTGTGTGACATATTGGAGAATCGACCCAGAAAGTTCTTGCGTCGCATGGGAAGGGGGTCTAACTACCGCGCTTCCTGGCCCAAGGGGGCGGTTTCGCCCAACAGGCTGTCTACTGGTTTGGGGGTACGTGATGAACGCACTTGCTCAACTGGGGATGGTATCGGGACTCCCGAGAGATATCCAGAATAGCGACGCTCACTCTTTTGAAGACGAGCGCAAGGATTATTTTATCGAGCGTGACGGCGAGCGTTTTGCTGGCAATCATCTGCTCATTGATTTCTGGGATGCCCGGAATCTGGATGATCCGGCACGGATCGATGAGACGCTGCGCGAAGGCGCGCTGGCGGCCGGAGCTACGATCCTGCACAGCCATTTCCATCATTTCACGCCCAATGGTGGCGTGTCGGGCGTGCTGGTACTGGCGGAAAGCCATATCTCGATCCACACATGGCCCGAGCGGAATTTTGCCGCCGTTGACGTATTCATGTGTGGTGCCTGTGATCCGAATCTGTCGATTCCGGTCATGCAGCGCCTCTTCCAGGCTGGTCGCATTGAAGTGGATGCGGTTCGTCGCGGGCGCGTGCAGGATCAGGCGCGCGACGCGGCCTGATTTCTCAAAGGGGCCGTATCGAAAACGGCCCCTTTCCGATATAATCCGATAAGGAAACGATGATCCATGGCTGAAACATGGCTCAACGAGACCCTGTACCCGGACTGGGGACAGCGTTTTCTCGTGACGCGGGAGCTTGCGCGCGTAAAATCCGATTTTCAGGACGTGGTGGTTTTTGAAAGCTCCAGTCATGGTCGGGTCCTGGTGCTGGATGGTGTCATCCAGATCACCGAGCGTGATGAGTTTGTCTATCAGGAAATGTTGACCCATGTGCCGCTTCTGGCGCATCCCTGCGCGAAGCGGGTGCTGATTATCGGCGCGGGCGACGGTGGTGTTCTGCGGCGTGTGCTTCAGCATGACACGGTGGAAAAAGCCGTCATGGTAGAAATCGACGGTGCTGTCATCGAGTTGTCCAAGCAGTATCTCCCCGATATTGCCGGCGATGCGTGGAATGATCCCCGGGCGGACGTGATCGTGGGCGATGGCATTGATTATGTGGCCAAGGCTGAAGATGGGTCTTTCGATGTCATTATCGTGGACAGCACGGACCCGATCGGCGTGGGTGAAGTCCTTTTCACGGATGAATTCTACAGCAACTGCGCACGGATCCTGTCCGATGAAGGGCTGATCGTGAATCAGTGTGGCGTACCGTTCATGCAGGCGGATGAACTGCATGAGACCAGTCTGCGTCGTGCGAAGTTCTTTCCGCATGTGACGGCATATGTTGCGGCGGTACCGACCTATGTGGGTGGTTTCATGACGCTGGGCATGGCGTCCAAGGGGCAGTCTCCGAACACCCAGACGCTGGAGCAGATCCGCGCCCGGGGCGAGGCAGCCGGCATCATCGGTACGACCCGCTACTGGACGCCGGAAATACATGTTGGTGCCTTCAATCTGCCGCCCTATATCGCAGAGCATCTGCCGCGCACGTAAGGAATGCGGCGTATTTCTGCGGAATTTACGGATCGTGCGGGAAGTATCCTGCATGGTCCGTGTTTTATGGCGTGCTGCGTGAGGTGGGGTTGCTCCGGAAAAGAGGGTCTGTCTAAGGAGAGGCATCATTTGTCAGGAGTTCCCGAATGAGCCGGCGCAGGACCATACTCGACATCCGGAAGATGAAGGCTGCGGGCGAGAAAATCGCCATGCTGACCGCCTATGATTTTGCTTCGGCCCTGATTGCCGAGCGAGCTGGTGTGCCGATGCTGCTGGTCGGGGATTCGCTTGGCATGGTTATGCATGGTCATGACACGACGCTGCCTGTGACGGTGGAAGACATGATCCTTCATGCCCGTATGGTCATGCGGGGCAGCCGCGAAGCACTGGTCGTCGTGGATCTTCCCTTTCTTAGCTATGCCACGAAGCAGGACGCCGTGACGGCGGCGCGGCGCGTGATGCAGGAAGGAGGTGGTCAGGCGCTCAAGCTGGAAGGTGGCATTGAAATCGTTCCTGTCGTCCGGCATCTGACGGAACGGGGCGTGCCTGTCATGGGGCATCTTGGCCTGACGCCACAGTCCCAGCATCAGATCGGGCTACGGGTGCAGGCCAGGGAAGCTGCGGCCGCGCGCAGGCTGATGGATGATGCTCTGGCGCTGGAAGCAGCCGGGGCGTTCGCGCTTGTTCTGGAAGTCGTACCTGCACCTCTGGCGGAAGCTGTTTCCCGGCGGTTAACGATTCCGGTAATCGGGATTGGCGCCGGGGCCGGTTGTGATGGCCAGGTTCAAGTCTGGCATGATGTGCTGGGGCTGTTCGACGAGAAGTCGCCCCGACATGCCAGACGGTTCGCGGAGATCGGCGCGGAGATGACACAGGCTGTTGGCCAGTATGTTGCTGAGGTTCGGGACGGAATGTTCCCGACGCAGGCCCAGAGTGCCTCCATGCCATCCGAAGTGCTGGAAGATGCCCTGCGGGATCTGCCGGAGCTTTCCTGACCGACTGATCCCAGGGGGCGGGGCTGTCAGCTCGGAAGCGTGGTGCCCATGGCTGGGTCCGTGATGCCAGGTCTGCCGGTTTCCACGTGACCGGCAAGACGCAGGATGCTGCCATCGGTTTGGTCTGTGGAAATGGTCAGGTCATACCAGCAATGGCTTGCGGCAAGAGACAGGGTCAGTTGCTGTGTCTGTCCGGCAGGCAGGGAAATGGTCTGGTCTTCTGCGCCGTAGGCGTTGTCACGCAGAGTGAGCAGGCGATCATGGGTGCTGCTGTTGCGGAATGTCAGCTGCAGGGCGGATGACGTCCCGTCATGTTGTGCCGTGGTCTGGATTTCAGGGTGGGGCGTGAACCGGGCATAGCGTGCAAAACCGTTGGGGCCCGTGACCGTGAAGCAGTGTGTTCTGTTGCGGTCCGTATCCCAGTTGTCCTGAAGGGACTGACCGGCACCGACCGTATAGCGGCGCGGGGTCTCCTGCGTTTCGTCATGATAGACATAGAAACACGCTGCCTGTGTCCCGTCATTCCGAAAGGAGAACGTGACGGTTCCGGACTCGGAGCGCGTTACATCCGCCGCGAGGATATAGGGCAATGGACGGGCGGGGCGGCTGCCCCGTTCGACCGGGCCGATATCCGCGAGCGTGCTTTCATGGGGAATGACGGGACTGGGCAGTTTGCAGGACGCATCGGCGATTGCGCGATAGGCCCGTGTGTCGGGCAGCGGCACCGTGGCGTGGCGTTTGCGGGAAAAGTCGAAGGCGCCTGTCAGGTCGCCGCAGACCGCTCGGCGCCAGGGCGTAATGTTGGTTTCCGCCACGCCGAAACGGGCTTCCATGAAGCGCAGGACGGAGGTGTGATCGAAGACTTCCGAACAGACAAATCCGCCCGTACTCCATGGTGAGATGGCGAAAGCCGGGACACGTGGTCCAAGGCCGTAGGGGAGCATGTCAGCGGTATAACGCCCGGGTTCGAACGGTGTCGGGCGGTCATGGATTTCACCCGTGACAGGGACAGTGCTTTTGCCCGGCAGGACGGGGGTGGGAGGCTGTGGGGGGACCATGTGATCGAAATAACCGTCGTTCTCGTCATACATGACGAGGAAGACAGTCCGCGCCCACACATCCGGATTGGCTGTCAGGGCGTCCAGTGTCCGGGCAATGAAGGTTGCACCGTAGCCGGGTGTCCAGCGCGGATGTTCCGAGTAGGCGGCCGGAGGCAGGACCCATGAGATCTGGGGCAGACGGTCTGCCAGAACGTCCTGCCGCAGGAGGTCCAGCGTGCGGGCAGTCATGGCGCGTTCGTGGAGCGGGGAGCCGGGCGGCGCGTCTACGAAATTGCGGAAACACATCAGGATATTGGTGCCGAAATTTCCGTTCTCAACATCTGAGCCGGATAGACCCTGCTGATAGACCTGCCAGGAGACTCCGGCCTTCTGGAGGCGTTCGGGATAGGTGGTCCACGTAAAGGGGTTGGGAACGTGCGGGTAGAATTCCCTGTCCACCCAGTCCACGTTGTCGAGGATCGGACCGCCGCCCGAACCGGTGGGATCCACCATGCCAGTCATGAGATAATAGCGGTTGGGATGGGTCTGCGTCGGGGTCGAGCAGAAGAAATGGTCGCAGGTGGTGAAGGCATCCGCCAGTGCATGGTGGAAGGGGATGTCCTCACGTGTGTAGTAGCCCATCGTCATGTCTTTCTTATGACGGGGCCACTGGTTGTTCCAGCCCTTGTTGATCGCGCCGTGGGTGGGGCGCCAGCTGTGATCGAGGTCCATGACGCATTCGGCGCTGCTGGTCTGGGTCGGGAGATGAAAGGGCGTGATCCAGCCGTTTTCCGCGTTCTGGCGTTTCTGCCACCAGATGGGCCGCCCTTCCGGGCCGCGGATGACGTGTCTGTCTCCATAGCCGCGGACGCCTGAGAGGTGACCCAGATAATGATCGAAGGACCGGTTTTCCTGCATCAGCACGACGATGTGCTGGACGTCCTCGATCGTTCCGCTGTCCCGCCGGGCGGGAATGGCACGGGCGCGCTGGATGGAAGGGAGAAGGGCGCTCATCGAAAGACCGGCACCCATGCCCAGAAGGGCACGTCGGTTAATCTGTGGTGACACGAAAGCAGGCCTGCGGATGTTGGAGAATATTATGATCCGGCAACTATAGGCGTTCTACTTTTCTTCTTCGAGGTCTTATTCCCGGAAAGATTTGTGACATTCCGTTCCGTTTTCGCGGTCTTTGCCGGGAATAGCGGTGGAACGGAATGTCGTGTCGTATCAGCGTTTTGGCAGGGCGCAGCGATGATCGCGGTAAAGCGTCCATTCCTCGCAGAGCTGGCCTTCGGGCAGATGGCAGATGCCGTACTGCCCGTGAGAGGTGTTGACGATTTCGTCCGTGCCCCCCTGCTGCCTGCAGAAGACACTTGCGGGATTGGGCATCCCGATCATGTGGGGCTGATGGTTCCGGGGCGTTGTCCGGGCGCAGCCAGACAGAAGAAGGGCTGCGGCGGCTGTCAGGAAAACGGCTCTCATGAGGAGCGGCGGCTCAGGAAGCGGACGGAGCGTTCCCGGATTCCCAGTTCCTTGACGGTACGGGCGAACTTTTCAAAATGAGGCGTCTTGAGATGGACCTCGAACGCCGGACGGTCATCATAGACTTCGTAAAGAATGACGGTATCGGCCTGGTCCTGCGGGGTCAGGACGGTGAAACCCTGACAGCCGGGTTCATCGGCGACGGAGCGTTCACTGTCTTCCTGGCAGGCTTGCAGAAAGCTGTCATGGGTCTGGGGTGTTGTTTCAAATTCGGCGAGGACGGTCAGAATTCCGCTCATAAATGTCTCCTCTGGATGGGGATGGAAAATCATAACGCGCGACTGATCGTAATGATTGCGGACAAATTCGAAAACTGGCAGGATCAACTTCGTTCGACACGGGAGAGACTGGCGTACAGCCAGCGCCGAAGGAGCAACCGCCCCGGAAACTCTCAGGCCAAAGGACCGAGTCGGACTGGATATTCTGGAGAGTGGTGCATTCGGCACCCGCCGACGGGATAGCGATCTCAGGCGAAAGGACAGAAGGGGCGGCGCTTTCCGGCAAAGGGTTCGGAGACGTCTGCCATTTCATGTCTTTTACGGGCTGGGATCTGCCGCATGACCGATGCTCTTCAGCGCACGCCTCTTTACGATCTTCATCTCAAGCTTGGTGCGAAAATGGTGCCGTTCGCCGGGTATGAGATGCCGTTGCAGTACCCGGCCGGGCTGATGGCCGAGCATCTGCATACGCGCGCGAAGACCGGTCTGTTCGATGTCTCCCATATGGGGCAGATCCGCATTGCGGCGAAAAGTGGCGACGTGAGAGATGCAGCACTGGCCCTGGAAACACTGGTTCCGGTTGATATCGTCGGGCTGAAAGCCGGGCGGCAGCGCTATGGTATGCTGACCAACGACCAGGGCGGCATTCTGGACGATCTGATGATCGCGAATATGGGCAGGGATCTTCTGGTGATCGTCAATGCGGCCTGTAAGGAGCAGGACGCGGACCGGATCGAGGCAGCCCTTCAGGGCAGCTGTATCGTGACGCGCCAGTTTGACCGGGGGTTGCTGGCTCTTCAGGGGCCTGGCGCCCAGGCGGCTCTGGCGCCGCTGTGCCCTGCCGCTGCGGAGATGCGGTTCATGGACATGATCGAGACCGATATTGCCGGTGTGCCGGTCACGCTGTCGCGGTCGGGATATACAGGCGAGGACGGTTACGAGATCGGCCTGCCGGCGTCAGGAACGGAAAAGGTCGCCCGTGCGATTCTGGCGCAGTCTGATGTTCTGCCGATCGGTCTTGGCGCACGGGATTCGCTGCGTCTTGAAGGGGGCCTGTGCCTTTACGGGAATGACATCGACACGACGACGACCCCGATCGAGGCTTCGCTGGGGTGGGCCATCCAGAAAGTGCGCCGCGAAGGCGGTACGCGGGAAGGAGGATACCCCGGAGCAGATGTTGTCTTGCGTCAGGCGCGCGAGGGCGTAGGCCGCAAGCGTGTCGGTCTGATGGCTGAAGGCCGCGCTCCGGTGCGGGCCGGAGCGAAGCTGTATGCCGATGCTGACGGGAAGACGGAAGTCGGTGTCGTGACGTCAGGGGCTTTCGGCCCGAGTGTGAAGGCTCCGGTGGCCATGGGGTATGTCGCGGCGGATCATGCCGCGACTGGTACCCCGCTCTTTGCGGAACTGCGTGGAAAGTTCGTGCCGGTTCACATCCGGGCGATGCCTTTCGTGGCCCCCGGTTTCAAGCGGTAAACTGTCCGTTCCAGAAGATCATCCAAGGAAAAACCTAGTCATGACGACTTATTATACCAAATCCCACGAATGGATCCGCCTCGATGGTGGTGACGAGGCTACTGTCGGCATTACAGCCCATGCTTCCGAGGAACTGGGTGAACTGGTCTTTGTTGAAGCCAAGGACGAGGGCACCGAAGTTGCTGCCGGTGATGCCGCTGCTGTTGTGGAATCCGTGAAGGCAGCATCCGACATCTATGCGCCGGTGGCCGGAACGATTGCCGGTTTCAATACGGCGTTGTCCGATGATCCGACGCTGGTGGGCAAGGATCCGGAAGGGAAGGGATGGATTTTCAAGCTGAAGATTTCCAGCCCGGATGACCTGAAGAGCCTGCTGACGGCCGAGCAGTACAAGAGCCTCTGAGGCTCGGACGGGCTTTCCAGCAGGGAAGCCCGTTTTTTCTTTTCGTGCCCTGATTCCCGTCCTGACAAACCTGCCAGAGAAATGACCGCCGTGACCATCCTGTGGCCTGAACAGACCGAAGCTTTCAGCTCCCGCCATATTGGCCCCCGCCCTGCGGATATTCATGAGATGCTCCGTACTGTTAGAGCCTCCAGTCTGGAGGATCTGATCGACCGGACCATTCCTGACGCCATTCTTGACCGTGGCGATCACGGGATCGGTCCGGCGCTGACGGAGCAGGAGGCGTTGACCCGGCTGCGCGGGATCGCATCGCGCAACAGGGTTCTGACCTCGATGATCGGGCAGGGATATTACGATACGATCCTGCCGCCGGTCATTCAGCGCAATATCCTAGAAAATCCGGCCTGGTACACGGCCTATACGCCGTATCAGCCGGAAATCAGTCAGGGCCGACTGGAGGCGCTGCTGAATTTCCAGACGCTGGTGGCGGATCTAACCGGGCTCGACATTGCCAACGCGTCCCTTCTGGATGAAGGCACGGCCTGCGCAGAAGCCATGGCGCTGGCAAAACGGGTGGGCAAGGCGAAGTCCAACCGGTTTTTCGTGGATGCTGATACACATCCGCAGACCATCGACGTGGTGCGGACCCGGGCCGAGCCGCTGGGCTGGGAGATCGTTGTCGGCGACCCGGAGACGGATCTGGATGCGTCTTCCGTTTTCGGGGCGCTGCTGTCCTATCCGGGGTCTTCGGGTGCGGTTCGTGATCCACGCCGGATCATCACGGCGCTGCATGATCATGGGGCGATTGCGGCCGTGACGTGCGATCCCCTTGCAATGGTGCTTCTGGAAAGTCCGGGGGCGCTGGGAGCGGACATTGCCATTGGCTCGATGCAGCGGTTCGGGGTGCCGATGGGCGGTGGTGGCCCGCATGCCGGGTTCATGGCGACGCGTGATGCCTACAAGCGCAACATGCCGGGTCGTCTGGTCGGTGTATCGCGCGACAGTGCGGGCCATCCGGCCTATCGTCTGGCGCTCCAGACCCGTGAGCAGCATATCCGCCGCGAAAAGGCGACGTCCAACATCTGTACGGCTCAGGTGCTGCTGGCTGTCATCGCGTCCATGTATGCGGTTTATCATGGACCGGAGGGGCTCAGGGCCATTGCGGAGCGGGTCCATGGGATGGCGAGCATTCTGGCTGAAGGGCTGAAGGCTCTTGGGCTGTCCGTGGAGACGGATGCGTTCTTCGACACGATCACGGTCAATGCCGGCGTGGATGCTGCGTCCGTCATGGAGCGGGCGCTGGCGGCAGGCATTAACCTGCGGGATGCCGGGCAGGGGCGGATCGGCATTTCCTGCGACGAGACGACGGCGCCGGATACGATCATTGCAGTCTGGAAGGCGTTCTGCCCGGAGGATGGGCGTGTGAGTGTCCTGGAGCGGGACCTCGCTGTTACGGAGCGGTTGCCTGCCGGGCTGCGGCGCTCTGCTGATCTGCTGACCCATCCGGTGTTTCATGCCCATCGGTCCGAGACGGATCTGCTGCGGTACATGCGGGCCCTGTCCGACAAGGATCTGGCGCTGGATCGCACGATGATTCCCCTGGGGTCATGCACGATGAAGCTGAACGCCACGGCGGAGATGATTCCGATCACCTGGCCGGAATTTGCGCGGATGCATCCTTTTGCACCGGCAGACCAGCAGCAGGGCTATGCCGAACTGTTCGCCTATCTGGAGCGTACGCTCTGTGCCATTTCGGGCTATGATGCGGTTTCGCTTCAGCCGAATTCCGGTGCGCAGGGTGAATATGCCGGTCTTCTGGCTATCCGGGGCTATCATCGTGCGCGGGGAGACGGGGAGCGGGATGTCTGTCTGATTCCGGCATCCGCGCATGGGACGAACCCGGCTTCCGCCCAGATGGCGGGGATGCGGGTTGCTGTCGTGGCCTGCGATGAGAACGGGAATGTCGATGTCGAGGATCTGAAGACGAAGATTGCGCGGCATGATGGGCAGATCGCTGCCATCATGATCACCTATCCGTCCACGCATGGCGTGTTCGAGGAGCGGATCGTGGAGATCTGTGATCTTGTGCATGCGGCCGGAGGGCAGGTCTATCTGGATGGGGCCAACCTGAATGCGCAGGTCGGGCTGGCGCGGCCCGGGCTTTATGGGGCGGATGTCTCGCATTTCAATCTGCACAAGACGTTCTGCATTCCGCATGGCGGTGGTGGTCCGGGCATGGGGCCGATCGGGGTGCGCGAGCATCTCCGTCCCTATCTGCCAGGCAGGAATGGTGTGGCGGTTTCCGCCGCGCCTTATGGGTCCGCGTCCATTCTTCCCATTTCCGCGGCCTATATCATGATGATGGGCGATGCAGGTCTGCGTCGTGCGACGGAACTGGCCATCCTGAACGCCAATTACATTGCGGCGCGTCTGGAGGGGCATTACCCGGTTCTCTACCGGGGGGCGAACGGGTTTACGGCGCATGAATGCATCGTGGATCTCAGGCCGCTGAAGGATGCCGTTGGCGTAACGGTGGATGATATTGCCAAGCGGCTGATCGATCATGGTTTCCATGCGCCGACCGTCAGCTTTCCCGTTGCCGGGACGTTCATGATCGAGCCGACGGAATCCGAAGGGAAGGGCGAGCTGGACCGCTTCTGCGAGGCGATGATCGCGATCCGCCAGGAAATCGCGGCGGTCGAGGGTGGGGACATTGGCATGGAAGACAGCCCCCTGCGTTTCGCGCCGCATACGACCGCCGATCTGGTGGGGGATTGGGAGCGGCGTTACAGCCGTGAAGCCGGATGTTTCCCGGGGGGTGTGAACACATCCAAATACTGGTCGCCGGTTGGACGGTTGGACAATGCCTGGGGGGATCGGAATCTGATCTGCTCCTGTCCGGACATGTCATCTTACGCGGAAGACTGATCTGGCGGATCCGGCGGAGGAGGCAGTGTTCCTGTAGGGGGCACTGCCTTTTTTTGAGGATCAGGACGGGACTGTGACGTTAACCCACTGGTTTCCGGTCAGGTCCGCCAGTCGCTCTGGGGAGAGGCGGACGGAGGCGTTGATGGCGCCTGCGGCGGGATAGACTTCACGGAACGCCCTGAGGGATTCGTCGCAGTAAACCGGCAGGGGGGTGGCCAGTCCGAAAGGACAGACGCCGCCCGGCGGGTGGCTTGTGAGGGCCAGGACGTCTTCTCCGCTCAGAAATCGCGGGCGACCGCCGAAAGTATCTTTTGTCAGGCGGTTATCCAGACGGCGCGTGCCGGCGACCACGATCAGGACCGTGCGGGCATTTGAACCTGAGCCAATTTTCACGCCCAGTGTCTTTGCAATCTGGTCCGGTTCCACACCCAGCACGGCGGCCGCGGATTCGACGGTGGATGTCGGGGAATCCGTGATGATGGGGGGAAGATCGGGCGCCCGGGCGGCGAGGTCAGCGGTAACGGAAGCCAGACTCATGAGGGAAATACCTTTCGGAACCGTTTCACGTGAAACACAAGGCTGTCATGATGGGCAGGAAAAAGCCATATGAGGCTGAAAAGCAGACTGTTTCATCGTGAAAGCGATGGATCTTGCCAGGAAAGAAAATCTTTTGAGTCATCTGACATCCATCGTTGCCGTTGTGAGTGTTTCCGCTGAACATGCTGCGACCGTTGAGCAGGAATTTGTGCGCTGCACGGTTGCTTCGCGGCAGGAAGAAGCGTGCAAGCGGTATGTGGTCAGCCGGGATCTGGAAAAAGAGGGCCGGTTTACCGCGCAGGAGGAATGGGCCTCCCGCGAAGGGTTTGAGGAACATCTCCAGACGCCGCATTTCAGGGCGCTGGCGCGTCTTCTTGAAAAGCTGGGTGCGAAGGTCGATGTACTTCGGGTGCGCCCGCTGGATGATATTACGGACGCAGTCTGAAGGACTGCGGGGTGCGAGGTTCCGGTGTTTTCCGCTGGTGCATGAATGCGGGGAAAACGTAATCTGGTCTGACGGTATGGGCTGTCTGGCCAAGGGGAGGACAAACTGATGGCATCCACGACATTCAGGATACAGGGCATGTCCTGTACAGGCTGTTCCAGCAGGCTTCAGAAAGCCCTTGAAGGCGTAGAGGGTGTTGAGGATGCGGAGGTAACGCTGGAACCGCCGCAGGCCGTCATCCAGTACGATGACATGCGAGTTTCGCCGACGCAGCTTCAGGAGACGGTTGAGGAGGTCGGGTTTGACGTGGTCTGACCTGGTCTGAGCGAGACTGTTTTTGAAAAAAGCCCGCGTTCTGCGGGCTTTTTTTATGGGGAGGGGACGTGGAAGGGGGAATGTCGTAAAGTGGATGTCACATAAATGTGAGGTGCCTGTGAGCGATGAACTGAAATGTCCGGTCTGTGCGTCGGAGCATGTCTATCCTGATGGCAGTCTGTGGGTATGTCCGGATTGTGGACATGAATGGAATCCGGAAGCGGCTGCGGCTGATGATCCGGCGGCGGAGGGTGCGGTCATCCGTGATGCCAACGGAACCGTGCTGGCCGATGGGGACAGTGTGACGGTCATCAAGGATCTGAAGGTCAAGGGATCGTCCCTGGTTGTAAAAGGTGGGACGAAGGTCAAGGGTATCCGGCTGGTGGATGGTGGCGATGGCCATGATATTGCCTGCAAGATCGCCGGGATCGGGGCGATGAACCTGAAATCGCAATTCGTGAAGAAGGCCTGAAGTAGGGGTTACTTGCGATAGGTGGGGAGGCCCCAGCCTTTGCGGATGGCGCCGGCGCGGACGAGAAAGCCTGCTACGAACGCGAAGGCTGCGGCTGGAAAGAGGGGGCAGCCTAGGGCGGTCAGGGTGACATACAGGCTTGAGGACAGCGCTACGGCCGTGACGTAGAGTTCCGGCCGGATGATGATGGAGGGGGCGCGGGCCAGCATGTCGCGGAAGATGCCGCCCATGCAGGCGCTGACGATGCCCATGATGGCAGCCGGCAGGATCGGGATGCCGTAGGCGAGGGCCTTGGCGGATCCGAAGACACCGTAGGCGGCGATGCCGATGCCGTCGAACCAGTCCACGGCGCGCTCTGACCAGAGGCGGCCAGGTGTAAACCACACGACGAGCGCTGACAGCAGGCAGGCCGCGATCGGGGCGGAGACGTGCATCCAGAAAACCGGCGCACCGATCAGGAGATCCCGGACGGTCCCGCCACCTACGCCCGTAATGGCGGCGAAAAACAGGAATGTCAGGATGGTCTGGCGTCTTCTGGCGGCCTCGAGGGCGCCGGACACGGCGAAGACGACCGTTCCCGCAATGTCCAGCAGGGGGAGCAGGGAATGGGAAAAGGTTTGCAGAATGGGCGGGTGCATGGGGGCGGATCTGGTCGGAGGGCGGAAACAGAAAAGCCCGGCGCGATGGCCGGGCTTTTCCGCTCGAACTGACTGACCGTCCGGATCAGACGGAGTAGTACATTTCGAACTCTGCCGGGTGGGGCGTGTGTTCGAATTTGTAGACTTCCGGCCACTTGATGTCGATGTAGCTTTCGATCTGGTCCTTGGTGAAGACGCCGCCTTCGAGCAGGAAGGCGTGATCTTCCTTGAGGGCTTCGAGGGCTTCACGGAGCGAGCCGCAGACCGTCGGGATCTGGGCCAGCTCTTCCTTCGGCAGCTCGTACAGATCCTTGTCCATGGCGTCGCCCGGGTGGATCTTGTTGCGGATGCCGTCCAGACCGGCCATCAGCATGGCGGCGAAGGCGAGGTAGGGGTTTGCCGTCGGGTCCGGGAAGCGGACTTCGACGCGCTTGGCCTTCGGGCTGGTCGCATACGGGATACGGCAGGATGCCGAACGGTTCGCTGCGGAGTATGCCAGAAGCACCGGAGCTTCAAAGCCCGGGATCAGGCGCTTGTAGGAGTTGGTGGACGGGTTCGTGAAGGCGTTCAGGGCCTTCGCGTGCTTGATGATGCCGCCGATGTAGTACAGGGCTTCATCGGACAGGTCAGCATACTTGTCACCTGCGAAATTCGGCTTGCCGTCTTTCCAGATGGACTGGTGGACGTGCATGCCCGAGCCGTTGTCGCCCGAGATCGGCTTCGGCATGAATGTTGCCGTCTTGCCGTAGGAATGGGCGACGTTGTGCACGCAGTACTTGTAGATCTGCATGAAGTCGGCGGATTTCACCAGCGTTGCGAACTTCGTGCCGAGTTCGTGCTGGGACTGGGCGACTTCGTGATGGTGCTTCTCGATCGGCAGGCCCATTTCGCCCATCGTGGAGAGCATTTCGGCGCGCAGGTCGTTCTCGCTGTCCACGGGTGGGACGGGGAAGTATCCACCCTTGACGACGGGGCGGTGGCCCATGTTGCCTTCCGGGTAGGCTTTCAGGGAAGCGCCGGGGCCTTCGATACTGTCGAGCTGGTACATGCCGAAGTTCGGGCCTGTACCGAACTGCACGTTGTCGAAGATGAAGAACTCGGCTTCCGGACCGAAGAATGCCGTGTCACCGAAGCCGGCTTCCTTCAGGTAGGCTTCTGCCAGCTTCGCGGTGGAGCGGGGGTCGCGGTTGTAGAAGCCGCCCGTCTTCGGGTCCACGATGTCGCAGAACAGGATCAGCTGCGGCTTGGCGGAGAACGGGTCCATGACGGCCGTTTCCGGGTCCGGCAGCAGGATCATGTCGGATTCGTTGATGGCTTTCCAGCCCTGGATGGAGGAGCCATCGAACATGAAGCCTTCGGTGAAGGTGTCATCCTCGATCGTGGAGACGGTCTGGGTCGTGTGGTGCCACTTGCCCTTCGGATCGGTGAAGCGCAGATCGACGAATTCTGCCGCGTGCTCCTGGATCATCTCGAAAACGCGGGCCACGGCCGCGGGGTTTGGTGCCGGTGGTTTGCCGGTGGCGGCTACGGGCTTTGCAGCGGAGCTGCGCGCCGAAGCGGCCTTCGGTTTCGCAGAAGTGGAGGTAGGGGCTTTCTTTGCCATCAGTCTGTCGCCTTGCATCGTGTGAACGGCCGCAAAACGATTAGGCGACAATTTGCCATCTGTCGAGTATTGCGACGGAGATCATTTTCTTTCCGGAAAGAGGGTAAACGGCAGCCGAAAATGTCTTTTCTGTCGTGAAATATCGCGGGTTCATTGCTCATTCCCGAAAGCAGGGTCTGCGGGTGGGGCGGGAAACCGGTATCGGGGGCGGGAAAAGGCCTGTGGCGCGTGTCTGGTGCCGGGGGATGAAGCCCGGGCTGTCATCGTGGAACATGGGGCGGGGCGTGCTCTTTTTCTTTTCAGAAGGCATATTGGCTGCAATGGTAATTTTCCTGTTTCCGGAAAAACAAAGCCCGACATCATGAAAACGCCAAACAGTTACCTCTCCAGTCTTCCAACGACGATTTTCACGATCATGTCCCAGTTGGCGGCCAGACATGACGCCATCAATCTGGGGCAGGGATTTCCCGATACGGAAGGGCCTGCGGATATTATCGAGGTCGCGGCCGCGGCGCTGAAGGATCATCGCAACCAGTATGCGCCCCTGACCGGCTTGCCGGAGTTGCGGGAGGCCGTGGCGGCATCGAACAGACGGTTTTATGGCCTGGAGATTGATCCGGGGACGGAAGTGGTGGTGACGTCCGGTGCGACGGAAGCGCTGGCGGCGTGTCTTATGGCGGTGGTGGAGCCGGGGGATGAGGTGGTTCTGATCGAGCCGCTTTATGACACCTATCTGCCGGCCCTGAAGCTGCTCGGGGCGACTGCGCGCTGCGTGCGCCTTCAGCCGCCGCACTGGTCATTGCCGGAAGAGGAACTGCGGGCGGCGTTTGGTCCGAAGACCAAGGCGCTTCTTCTCAATTCGCCTATGAACCCGGCGGGCAAGGTCTTCAGTCGTGCGGAACTGGAGCTGATTGCCGGGCTTCTGCGTGAGCATGATGTCTATGCGGTCTGTGACGAGGTTTATGAGCATCTGACGTTCCACGTGAAACATATTCCCCTGATGACGCTGCCCGGCATGCGGGAGCGGTGCATGAGGATCGGGAGTGCGGGCAAGAGCTTCTCCCTGACGGGGTGGAAAGTTGGATATGTCACGGCGCCTGCGCCGCTGGCGTCTCTGGTGGCGAAAGCGCATCAGATCCTGGTGTTTGCCACGGCGCCCAATCTTCAGCGGGCCGTGGCGTACGGGCTGAACAAGGATGATGCCTATTATGTCGCTCTCTCCGGGGCGATGGAACGGCAGCGGGATCTTCTGAGGGACGGGCTTCATCGGCTGGGTTTTGCGACATTGCCTGCGGATGGCAGTTATTTCGTGGTTGCTGATATTTCACGGCATGCGCAGGGGCGGACGGATGTGGAATTTGCGCGCTGGCTGGTGGAGCATGCCGGTGTTGCGACTATTCCTGTCTCGGCTTTTTATGACCCGGAGGGGCCGGAGCCGCCGCGGAGTCTGATCCGGTTTGCGTTCTGCAAGCAGCCGGCTCTGTTGCAGGAAGCCCTGAACCGGCTGGAAAAGGCGTTGTCGAAGGAGAGCGCCCCCTCGTAATGGCGGGGAAATGCGTTACCTACAGGGAACTGATTTCAATGCCCTTCCGTCTGGAGAGACCATCCATGTCTGTTGCTGAAAATGCGTTGGGGGCTCTGGCTACAACCGATGCCCTGTTCTTTGAACGTCCTGAAACGTGGCTGACCCGGGATGATGCCGAAGCGCTGGTGGCGCGGGGGCTGGAAGGTGTCGATGACGGGGAGCTTTTTCTCGAATACCGTGAGAATGAGGGCATAGCGCTTGATGACGGGACGATCCGTTCTGCCAGTTTCAGCACCTCGTCCGGGTTCGGGTTGCGGGCTGTTCTGGGAACGGAAACCGCTTTCGCCCATGCCGATGAGATCAGCCAGGATGCGCTGGCCCGTGCCGTCACCACGGTCGGGGCGGTTCGTCAGGGGCGGAGCGCTACGATGGCGCCGGGCCCGCGCCCGACGAACCAGCGTCTCTATGGGGATTCCCGCCCTCTGGAAAAGACGGATTTTGCGGCCCGTGCGGCTGTTCTGACGGAAATCGACACCTATGCCCGGGGCCTCGATACGCGTGTGGTGCAGGTCAGTGCCAGTGTAAGTTCGGAATGGCAGGCGGTTCAGATCATGCGTCGGGCGGATGCCGGAGGACGGATGGCGGATCTTCGCCCGCTTGTGCGGCTGAACGTGTCGGTGATTGTTGAAAAGGATGGCCGGCGGGAGAGCGGAAGCTGCGGACAGGGCGGGCGGTTTGCGCTTGACCGGCTTCTGACGCCCGAGACCTGGCGTGGGGCTGTGGATGAGGCCCTGCGTCAGGCGCTCGTCAATCTGGAGGCGGGGCCTGCGCCGGCTGGTGAAATGGATGTGGTTCTGGGACCGGGGTGGCCTGGCATTCTGCTGCATGAAGCCGTGGGGCATGGGCTGGAAGGGGACTTCAACCGGAAGGGGACATCCTCCTTCAGTGGAATGGTGGGCAAGCGCGTTGCCGCGCCGGGTGTGACGGTTATTGATGACGGGACGCTTCCCGAGCGGCGGGGTTCGCTGAGTATTGATGATGAAGGGACGCCGACCGGACGGACCGTTCTGATCGAAGACGGTATTCTGACCGGCTATCTGCAGGACCGGCTCAATGCCCGGCTGATGGGGGTTGCGCCGACGGGGAATGGTCGTCGGGAGTCGTATGCCCATGCGCCCATGCCGCGTATGACCAATACCGTGATGCTGGAAGGCGATGCCACGACGGAAGAGATGATCCGCTCCACGAAGCGGGGGCTTTATGCGGTCAATTTCGGTGGCGGGCAGGTTGATATCACGTCCGGCAAGTTCGTTTTTTCCGCATCGGAGGCTTATCTGATCGAAGACGGGAAAGTCACGCGTCCGGTAAAGGGGGCCACGCTGATTGGGAACGGGGCCGATGCCATGAACCAGATTTCCATGATCGGGTCTGATGTTGCTCTTGATCCAGGCATCGGGACCTGTGGAAAGGCCGGGCAGGGTGTTCCCGTCGGTGTTGGTCAGCCCACGCTGAAGCTGGCGGGTCTGACGGTAGGCGGGACGGGCTGAAGTCTGTTGTCCGGCCCTGTCAGAGGAAACACCTGTCTTACTGGAGGAGCGCGACATGGGGCATAATTATGCCAGACCCTTGACCCCTGAGGTTCGGTTTGAACGGCTCATGGGGCGTTTGCCCGCTGACTGGGCTATCCGCATCGAGCGTGAAGCCGGACAGAACTGGCGCGTCTGGATGCAGCCGCCGGGGCGGGAAGGGCAATGGAGCGCCGGGCATGATGTTCTGATCGACGCGATGGAAGACGTCTGGCGGGCGGTTCGTTAGCGCCGGGGCGTCAGAAATTGCCGCCGTTGTGAACGATCAGTGTGATGAAGATCCGGTTGACGACCGGATAGACCACGAACTGGATCAGCAGCAGCAGGATCATGGGGGAGAAGTCCACGCCGCCTGTATTGGGCAGGATGTTGCGGATCGGGCTCATGACCGGTTCGACAATGCGGGCCAGTGTGTTGAAAATGGAATAGAAAAACCGGTTCCGGATGTCGATGACGCCGAAGCCGAGGAGCATGGACAGGATACAGTAGGCCAGAAGCGCCCAGACAAAGGCCTGGATCAACATAAGGATGATGGAGTGCAGGGCGACCATTCTCGAAACCTCGCTGGATGTCACGAACGACCCATCTCTGCCGGGCCTACATGCTTGTATCCTGCCTGCATTGTGAAGGACAACTCCTGCGGCGAGATGCCTTGACAGGGCAGGCAAAAGGGTTGAACTATCAGGCTCACTATGGGGCTGTAGCTCAGATGGGAGAGCGCCTCGTTCGCAATGAGGAGGTCAGGGGTTCGATTCCCCTCAGCTCCACCATGGTGTCTGTTTTTTCTTGAAATTGCTGATTCGTGATCCGGGTTGAAAACTGTATTTCATGCTGAAATCCGGAGCGGAGTGCTCTGACTGTTTCGGTTGGTTTTCCGTCGTATTGTCTTGAGAATTGCCGAGTGGCGCAGGTTTTAAAGTAGATCCCTCTGGCGGTTATCTGTGCTGTGCAGAGCTGGAAAGGGTGTTTTTCCCCGGGGTCAGGCTGGAATCCAATGCGAGGCGAGGCACGCGAGTGGTTTGTGTTCTGAAAAAATGATTGATGTGCGGGTAGTTGTCTTCCTGCTGGCAGGCGTGTCTGCTTTGACAGGGTGTTCGCGGCCGGCCGGTCCGCCAGTTGCGAATTCACATGATGCTCTTCTGCGGCCGGTGGTTCCTGACCGGAGTGCGGACAATCCGGATGATGGAACGGTTTCGGACAGGAAAGTTCACGGATCGATAACCGTCGGTAGCGGCTTTGGTTCGGGTCGGAATTATGGGGAGGGGCTTCCTGGTGCTTCTTTGCCTGGACAGGGTCTGACAGGTTCTGAAAGGGCCGGCATGGGGCCAGGAACAGGTAGCGATAGTATAAACGGCGCTATGGATGGTTTCTGACAGGCTTAGAGACCGACATGGAAGGTCTTCGTAGAGAGAGTGACGTCTCAGGTTGAGTATTGGGAACCAGCCTGAGACGTCATGCTGTCTTCAGAAGACACCGGTGTCTGTTGTCAGTCAGAGCAGATCAGTGAAGAACCGGGCTGAACGGGAGGTGTTGTTCCGTTTTCTTTTTCAATCTGGATGTTACGGAACCTGGCGCGTCCTTCAATGCGCTGGAAGAACGAGCTGGCGATCAGCCAGATGCTGACGATGCGTTCCGGGTTGGGGCCGGGAATGGCGCGGTTGTAATCGAACAGCAGACGACGCTTTTCGTCGTGCCATGTTCCGAGGTCGTTGGTTCCGGAGCGGACGACCCAGTGCGTTTCCCGCTGGCACCACCATGGGAGGGGGCAGTTGAAATGATGTCCGGCCGGGAGGTCCTTGCTCCACATGTATGTCAGATCGCGGCCATTATCGAATTCGAATGCGATGCTGATGTAATCATGCGTGACGGACAGATCTTCCGGAAGGTTGGAGGGAAGCTGCTCCACCATCCATGACCATGAGACGAGTGTTTCCCGGTCGAGAGGGACGTCAACCGCGGTCTTGATGATGCAGCAGTCTCCCTCGGAGGTGCAGACATCAATATCGTTGCTGGAGCCGGAGAAGATGTTCGTGGCTCCGAAAGAAGACATGTACTCCCAGTGTTCGGGTAGGGAGGGTTTTGTGACCTCTTTCTCGCTGGCGCAGACGTTGACGCCAATTCCGCCGGGGTGATGCCTGCGGGGATCAGGCATGAAGTTGCCTGTCTTGTCTGTCCATCTCGGGGTCAGCTGGGCGAGGACTTCGACCGGGCCGGACGCCCAGGCCTCGAACACGGTCTCGGTGTCAAAGACGACCTTGCGGACAGGCGCCTTGTCTCCGATCCTGACCCACAGTCCCGATTTGGGCTGCAGGAAAAGGCTGAGGGCCTTGTTGATCAGAAGGGCGCCCGAGGCGCGGACAGCGAAGCGTTTTCCTTCCTCGGCGGTGTAGCCGGTTTTCGTCCAGGAAATCTCGTTACCGTTCAGAACGACATCTGACGGGCCGATGGGAGAGATTTCCTTGAGATTGTGCGAGCGGTTGCGGAGTTGCTGTCCGATAAAGCGCGCGTAAGTGATCCCCTTGTTCCAGTTGGATCGCTCGACGTCCTCCATGATTATCCTTTCCGGTGTTCCTGTATTGATTTGCGGACATTATGCCGGGACGGGACAATTTTCATGACATCTTTTGAAACAAAATATCGTGAGGTTTATCTGTCTTTCGCTCAGACCGTTCTGTTATGAATGACGGAGACATCGTTTCGATTTTGTTCTTGAGAAGCGAAGTCTAAAAAGACGTCATTTTCAGAATTTTGTTGGAAACACTCTTTTTTCTTTTTCGATACTTTCGGTAACTTTCTCGGAACTCAGGGAATATGCAAATGACGCTGAAGGAAGACTGGAAAAATACGCAGCATCTTGCCCAGTCTCTTGGGCAGGTCGTCCGTGCCATGACACTGTCAGCCTGGATGAAAGTCCGGGAATCCGGGAAGAGCGCACACGACGGGAAATAGTCGTTCCCGCAGGAAGGGGGCCTGTCAGCGCGGGGCGAAAAGCCCAAGATCAAGCTTGTGCCCATTGGAATAGTTCAGGCCCTTGATCCGTCCGTATTCCACTGTTTCGAGGTCATTGGCTTTCAGGGCCTGCATGAACGTGGGTTCGTCTTTGCGATCCACGAGTGCCAGACTGCAACGGGGGTGGTCGTGCAGATAACGGGCGGCTTCGACGGGGCCGATCAGCTGTGTCTGCTGACCAACCAGGAAGACCAGACTGGGCTCTGAATAGGATGTCGAGACCAAGACACTGTTTTCGCAGGGACGGACTTCATCAAAAAGAGCGGCAATGCGCGGGGCCAAGCGGATGGTGTGCAGGTCAGGGATGACAGCCAGGAAAAGGCCGGCCTGTGACAGGACGGCGGCCCCCATGGCACAGAATGCGGCCTGCTGGCGGTAGCGGCGCAGGAGGAGAATGATGGCGGCCAGCATGAGGGGAAGTGACCCTCCGAACGCCATCAGTTCCCGTACCGAAAGCAGATGCTCCATCCTGTACAGCAGGACGGTCCCGGCCACGCAGAATGCCAGCCCGATTACACTCCACAGGACGCCGTAAAATCCGATCAGGCCTTTGACCCAGGGCCGGGTGGCCACGGCAGGCCATGCCATGAGACCGGCGGCGGCTAGGATCGCGATGGGGGGATAGGTTGGCAGGACGTAATGGGGGAGTTTGGTCGCGATCAGTTCAAAAACCAGCCAGTGCGGAATGATCCAGCACAGGAGGAAGCGGACCTGGGGTAATTTGCGCTTGGCCCAGATTGCCGGGATGGCCATGACGGCAAACAGGGAGCCCGGCCAGAAGGCCAGACCGAAGACAAGCAGGTGAAAGCCGGGCGGAAGGCCGTGTGCTTCCTGACCGTGAGCAACCTTGCCGAGAAAATTGCGTCCCACGGCCCGGGCGAAGAAGTCACCTCCGCTGATGACATCAATGGCGACACACCACGGGACGACGACGGCCAGCATTACGAGCCAGCCCCATGAGGGGCGCAGGCGGCTCCACCAGGTGCGGTCACGTGTGGTGAGCCAGAGGGCGAGCGGGGTTCCGAAACCGGGAATGAGGGTGACCGGTCCCTTGAGCATGAGGCCGACCCCAAGGGCCAGCCAGTACCCCAGGGCGACGGGCAGCGGGGTTGGATGTCCTTTCTGTTCGTCCGTATAGGCGCGCAGAAGCATGGCCTCGATGCAGAGGATATCCAGCAGGAGAACGGTGTCGATCGTGGCCATATGGCTTTCGGCCACGAACAGTGTGGAGACCATCAGCAGGCCGGCGGCCATCAGTCCGGTTGCACCGTTGAAAAGCAGTGCGCCCATCCATGCCGTCAGGGGAATGATGAGGGCGGCGGCCAGCAGGCTCGGGATGCGGTAGGGCCAGGTCTTGCGCAGGACGCCCGGGCCCAGAAGTTTTTCCATGGTGGCCGTGGAGGCGGCTTCCAGCCAGTATATGCCTGCCGGCTGAAGATACCGGGGTTTGTCCTGAAAACGCACATCGATGAAATTGCCGGAGGTCAGCATCTGTTCGGATGCTTCCATGTACCGGGGTTCGTCGCGATCCAGCGGAGGAAGGGACATGCGTCCGGGGAGGGCCAGAATGAACGTTACAAGCCCGAGCAGGACATAATGCCGGAGGGTCAGTTTCATGAAAGGCGCTCCGTTCCGGTCCGTCAGAACATGCTGGCCCGGGAATGGCCTGATGACCAGCCCGGCCGGATGTGGATCAGTGTTCGATCAGACGATCGGGAAGATGTGTCCGGTTCTGAAGCCACATCACACCGAGCAGATCGCGGATGCCCACGAGAGCCCGATTGAAATTGGTATATTTGGAGACCCCGTACAGGCGGGCGCGATGCTGCACCTCGATGCAGATGAGGGGCGCGCCATAATGACCTAGCAGCGCGGGAAGAAAGCGGTGGACGCCTTCGAATTGCGGAATGCGGAGGAAAAGCGCCCGGGAAAACAGTTTCAGGGGTGCGCCCGTATCGGGGCAGCCGTCATTGAGCAGGCGGCGGCGCAGGCCGTTGGCCAGGCGTGTTGCAACACGGCGGGAGAGGCGGTCATTCCGCTTGCGCCGGACGCCGACGACGAGCGGGGGCGCGCCGTTGGATGTCCGGGCCCGCTCCAGCATCTCGACGATGGCCTGCGGGTCATCCTGTCCGTCACCATCAATGGTGGCGATCCATGAGCCTTTTGCAGCGGTAACGCCTGTGCGCAGGGCGGCGGATTTACCCAGCCGTGTGGGGTGGCTGATGATGCGGAGGGTGGGGATCAGGGTCCGGCGTGCTTCCAGCAGCTGCTGGACGGTTGTGTCGGTGCTGCCATCGTCGATGGCGAGGACTTCTGTTCCCGGAGAAAGGCGTGAGAGGGTTTCAGCCAGTTCCCGGCAGACGGGAAGGATGTTTTCCCCTTCATTGAGAACCGCCATGACGATGGACAGGGACGTGTTTTCTTCTCCGTCCTGTCCATGTTCGCGCAGGGAGGCAGATGCCATGGATCAGGCCGCTGAACGGCGCAGGGCGTCCGGCAGGCTTGCGATGCTCTTTTCCACCAGGCTGGAGGCGACTTCCGGCTTTTCGGACAGCTGGCTGGCAACGACTTCACGCGTGGCGGACACGGCGATCTGCAGGGCGCATTCCTGAATTTCACGGATGGCGGCGCGCTGGGCCGCATCAATGCGGTCACGGGCCATCTTTTCATAACGGGCGGCCGCTTCTTCCGATTCCCTGCGGGCGCGTTCGGCTAGGGCGGCGGCCTCGGCTTCGGAATTGGCGATCATGGCCTGCGTCTCCGCCAGCGTCTTTTCACGCTCGCGGGTGGCGTCTTCCAGCATCTGCTCGGCTTCCCGGCGTAGACGGGCGGCCTCGTCCAGATCGCGACGCACGTCATCGGCGCGGGCATCCAGGTAGCCTGTCAGGGCCGGCCAGATCTTCCGCCCGAAAATGACGAAAAATAGGATGAAGGCGAGAGCAGTCCAGAAACGGGGCTCGTGGAACATCGTCGTCTCCTTCAGGCGCTGGCGCGTTCGACGGCGCTGGCGACAGTCTGTTCATCCTGCTGCGTCCCGAGCAGACGCGTCACCAGAGCCTGTGCGGTGCCGGTGGCGATCTGGGGCACGCTGGACAGGGCCTGTTCGCGGGACTGCGCGATCTGGTTCTCGGCGCTGGCGATCTCGGATTCGAGGCGCTTGGCCGTTGCTGCTGCGTGGGCTTCCGCGTTTGTCCGGGCTTCGTTCTGAATACGCTCGATGTTGGCGCGGGCCTGTGCGGCGGCTTCATGACGGGCCCGGACCAGATCGGCCGTGGCCTTGTCGGCTTCGGCTTTTGCGCGGCGGGCAATATCGAGGTCATTCTGGATGCGGGTCCGGCGATCGGACAGCACCCGTTCGATCCGCGGCAGGGCGGAGCGGCTGACAACCAGGTAGAAGCCGGCAAAGATGACGGCTCCCCAGACGACCTGTCCGATCAGCAGCGGATCGTGGACGTTCAGCTGTGGCATGCCCGCAGCCAGCGCTTGGACCGGCACGGCCGCCAGCGGAGCGGCGAACAGGAAAAGGCGTGGCGTGCGGTGCATGTCCGGCCTCAGGCGAACAGGATCAGGAAGGCGATCAGCAGGGCGAACAGGGCCACGGCTTCCGTCAGGGCGAAGCCAAGGATGCCGATTCCGAAGACATGCGGACGGGAGGCCGGGTTGCGGGCGACGGAGCTGACGAGCGTGGAGAAGATGTTGCCGAGGCCCATGCCGACGCCGGCGAGAGCGAACATGGCGATACCGGCGCCGAGGTCGCGGGCGGCCTGGGCGATACCGATGCTGAATTCGTGAGCGGCTTGAACGTCCATTTGGTCAGTTTCCTTTAGGATCTATACAGGGAGTGGCGGGGTCGTGCTCAGTGAGCAACAGCCTCGCGCAGGTAGATGCAGGTGAGGATGGCGAACACATAGGCCTGAAGCGCACCCACCAGCAGCTCGAGAGCCGTCAGCGCAATATTGATCGCGATCGGAGCGACGGCCAGGATGTGGCCGAACGCGCCCAGACCGGCGAGCATGATCGTGAAAGCGGCAAACACTTCCAGCAGCACGTGACCCGCCACCATGTTGGCGAACAGACGGATCGACAGGCTGACCGGACGGGAAAGGAAAGAGATGAGTTCGATCGGCACGAGCAGCGGGGCAAGCCAGATCGGCGTGCCGGCCGGGAAGAAGTGCCGGAAGAAGCCAAGTCCCTGAAAGCGCAGGGAGGCGAGGATCGAGATCACGAAGACCAGCGCCGCCAGAGCGAAGGTTACGGCGATGTGGCTGGTATAGGTAAAGGAGAAGGGCAGAAGGCCGAGGTAGTTGCCGGCGAGGATGAAGAAGAACAGCGTGAAGACGAAGGGGAAGAAGACGGCGCCTTCTTCACCCATCGTGCCGACGGCGAGATCCCTGACGAAATCATATCCGATTTCGGCGGCGGCCTGGAGGCGGCCCGGAACCACGGCGGCAGGGCGCATCCCGATATACAGGAATGCCAGCACCAGGACGACGGCGATGATCATGAACAGGGGTGACTGCGAGAACCGCAGGGCCTCGCCCACGGACCCGAAGACCGGATGGAGCTCGAACTGTCCGAGCGCGTCAATCGTCGATCCGGCTGCCACGCTGGCTTCTCCCATCATCTGTGGGGCCTGACACCATGCCCGCCCCATTCAAAACCCGCCAGACATTCATCATGCCGGCACAACATCCAAGCAGGGCGAAGACCGTCAGGAACAGGGCCTTGTATCCCAGCCAGTAGCCCAGAGCGTAACCAATCGCCACGCCAACGGCCAGACCGGCAACAAGGTCCGTCCCCACCCGGATCGCGAGGCCGAAGGATGACATCGTTGTGCCATCGTCATCGGCGTCTGCGGAGGAGTCCTCCGAATGGGGATTCAGTCTCCGGCTTGCGCGTTTCAGGCGCGCATCGAAGTTTTCGTCACCATCGGAAGGGGCGTGTCCCACGCGATCTGATCCCTTGCCCTGTGCGCATCCTCTTCTCCGGTCATCATGAGCCGGATTCCGTGTCAGCGCAGGCGCTTGCTACCGGCGTGTCCCCGGGCTGTCAATGTATTCCCGCCACGGGACCGCCGGAGCATGCATTTTCTTCCTAACTTACCAGTCTCAGGCGGCGTCCGCGAGGGGGTTCTCCGGAAGACTGGTCGAAGGGAAGCATCGGGGCCGGATCGTCAGCATCCGGTTCAATCCGGGGAGCATCCGGCATGTGTTCGCCGAGATAGGCATCCGACAGGGTTCGGAAGGCGTAATCCAGCATGGAGCTGGCATAGGCTGCCTTCGGATCGCCCTCGACGGTTCCGGCGGGGCCGAAGCGCGTGTAGGCGAATCGTTCTACGAATGCTTCCAGTGGTGCCCCGAACTGGAGACCGATGCTGACAGCCTGTCCCAGGCATTCCATGAGCCCACGGGCCATGGGGCTTTCACGGGTCGGGACGAGGCTGAGTTCACCCAGCGTTCCGTCTTCGAATTCGCTGGTGCGCATGAAGAGGCTGTGACCTCCGACGGCGGTCCGCTGGGTAAAGCCTGTCTGACGCATCGGCAGGGGGCGTCGGACGCCGCGTTCCAGCCGGGCCAGCATGTTCGCCATTTCCGGTTCCGGAACTTCGGGCAGGAAATCGACCAGTCCCTCCAGAGCCCTGTGCATGAGCATGTGGGCTTCGGGACGGGGCGGGGAAAGGGGAAATTCCCCGGAGAGGGCCATGGCCAGCGCGGATTCGGGCGTCAGGCCGCGATGGGCCAGTCTTGCGGTTGTCGAGGCGCGCAGATGGCCGTCTTCCCGCAGGGGGGAAAAGACCGGAGCGAGGCCGCAGGCTTCCACGCCAAGCAGGGCATCGGAAGGGCCGGGGGAAGAGAAGCCCGTTTCAAGCGGGCAGAGTTTCTGTCCGTCCAGCGCCGTGAGGGCTGAAAGGGTCAGGTCGCGCATATCCGGGAGGGGGGAGGCCGGAATGGCGGGAATGGGGAGATCGGTCCCGGCGCGGGCGATGGCGGTGGCAGTGGCCGCCAGTGCCCGGGCAGCGTTGCGGCCGTCGTTGCTGTCGTAGTCCAGGCCCATGGCCGCTAGGCAGGCATCAAGATCTGTCAGCAGGAGTATTCCGGCGGGTTCATGGGCCGGATCGGGCGGCAGATCGAACAGGGGAAGTTCGCCCGTGCGTTCGATGCGGGTGGCGGCGTGAAGGCGGCGCAGGGAATCACAGGCCAGCTTCAGGCATGCGATGTAATGCTCCGGCGCGAAACCGTCTTCCTGAACGAAGCTGGACAGGCGGATGACAAAGCCCGGCGTTCCGTCCGGCTGGCGCTGCCAGAGGGCGGCGTTCGGCGCGAGCTGGCGCATCAGGAGCAGGCAGGAGAGGCTGCGGCCCGGCGACGGCATGCCGGATGGTGAGCCGGGCAGGGGCGGGCAGGTATCGATGGTGTCGATCCAGCGTGCTGCTTCCGAGGACAGGCGGACGGGGCCGACGCCGGGGGTCAGCTGTGCCAGAGCCTGCGCGGCGTCATCTTCCCATGCAGCGGGAAGGGTGACGGCACGGAGGGTGCTGTCGTCAGGATCGGTCGTGACCCGAAGCGTTCTCATCCGAACGCCGGTCCAGTGGAGGCGGGCTGTCATGAAGACGAATCTACGCCTCGGCTCGGGGGTGCCGGAAGCCGGAAAAAGCACTCCGGAAAGGCGTTAATGGGCGGAAACATGGGGATATGGGGGATAACATCTGAATTCCATCCGGGACGGGGCCGGTTTCTTCATGATGGAGGGGTTGGACGTGGGCGGCGGAGTCGGGTAGTGCAGATGGGAATGAGTTTTTCGAAGGTGTCGTCATGACCGCAGCTACGGCCCGCCACGACCGGGTGGACCTGATGGCCGGATTCATCGTGCTGGCCTGTCTGGGCGGCCTGCTCGTGGCTGCCATGGTGGGCCATCAGCAAAGCAGTGATGACGGCTATCCCGTGCATGCGTCGTTCAGCCAGATTGACGGGCTGGGGATCGGGTCTGATGTGCGTCTTGCGGGCATTACCGTCGGGCATGTGCTGTCGGAAACGGTGGATCCCAAGACATTTCAGGCGCAGGTCACCTTCACTCTTGCACCTGATGTGAAGCTGCCGACCGATTCTGCTGCGATCGTGACCTCGGACAGTCTCCTAGGGGGCAAGTATATCGCGCTGTCTCCTGGCGGGGCGGACACTCTGCTCAAGCCCGGCGGCCTGATGACGGAAACGCAGGGGGCCATCAGTCTGGAGCAGCTTCTGAGCAAGTTCATTTTCTCTGTGACGGATTCCCTCCAGAAAAGCCGGAAGGCTTCGGGACCTTCCTCCGGGGGGCTGTCGGATCAGCCGTGACGGAGAAGGATTTTCCATGGGTTGATCGGCAGGGAGAGGCCGTGTCCTGTACGGAGAAGCTGCGTGTCCTGCGGGAAAACGATGCGGAACTGCGTCAGGCCCTTCAGGACGCATTTGAAGACGGAATCCTCATGGGAGTGACGCCGGACGCCATGCGCCGCACATTCGAAGCCATGCTGGCCGACCTGAAAGACCCGACGCATCCGGGACAGAGGGCATGATGCGGCGGAACATCCTTTCTTCTGCGGTCCTGCTGGCGTTTTCGATGGCCGGGTCAGCGTTGGGAGCGACGCCGGTGGCGCCGCCTGCCATGTATCCTGCCACGATATGGCAGGGGCGGACGACGGCCGTGATCCGCGTTCTGGACCGGCTGGATTCCCATCTTGAGACCCTGACGGTCCCGGTGGGCGGTTCGGCGTCCTATCACAGTCTGAATGTTGCGGTGGAGCGGTGTGTCAGTCGGCCCGAGACCCTGCCGGCGGATTCGGCTGCGCTTCTGCATCTGAAGGATGCGACGGATGAGACGCGTCCACCTTTTGACGGGTGGATGCTGGCCCAGGAACCAGCCGTCGCGACCTATGGCAGTCCGCTTTATGATGTCCGCGTCATTTCCTGTGGGGGAGAGACGGTGGCTCCGCAGGCTGGTCCCCTGCCAGTCACAAAGGCGCCACAACTGACTGATACGTCTGTCCCGGAGGAAGAGGGCGGCGATGATCGGCCTGATCAGGCTTCACCGGATGGTGGGGCGGTCCCTCTGGCGCCGGACAGTCATACGCCGATTCCGCTTGCTCCTCCCGTTGGGGGCGCCCCTTCGCTAGCGCCCGCTGCTCCTGCAACGCCGTCCGCTCCCCGTAACGGCCAGCCCCTGCCGCCTCCCGAAGCCGATCCGGGCCTCGAGTAGGCAGAAGGGGGAGCGGCCATCATCCAGAGACCGGAAGAGATGTCAGCCGCATGATTCATGTCCCTTTTCCTCCTTCAAAAGCAGCACTTCTGCTGGATTTCGACGGTACGCTCGTCGATATTGCGCCCACTCCTGACACCGTGAAGGTTTCCGAAGGTCTCGTACCTGACCTGTTGCGTCTGAAAGACATGCTCGGAGGTGCCCTGGCGATTGTGACGGGGCGTCCCATTGCCCAGATCGATCATTTTCTGCCGGGTGTACCTCATGCTGTTGCCGGTGAGCATGGTGTGATGGTTCGTGCCGCGCCGGGTGCGGACATTCAGGGGCGTGCCCTGCCCGATGTGCCGGAAGACTGGCGCCGGGCTGCAATGGACATCGAGGCGTGTTTCCCCGGGGCACATGTTGAACATAAAAAAGCCGGAATGGTGCTTCATTATAGGAAAGCACCTGAAGCGGAGCCTGATTTCCGTGCGCTGACGGCCAGCTGGCCGGTCGAGCGGAGCGGCTTTCATCTTCAGGATGCTCTGATGGCCATCGAGCTGCGCCCGCTGGGTGTGGACAAGGGCACGGCACTCCGTGAACTGATGGTCGAATCTCCTTTTCGTGGGCGTCTGCCACTCTTTGTGGGAGATGACGTTACGGACAGGGACGGAGTGAGGGCCGCGCAGCAGATGGGTGGTGCGGGCTGGCTCATTCCGGACGATTTTCCGGATGCGAAAACATTCCGGGAATGGTTGCATGGACTGGCGGAGGGTCGTGGATGGGGCGTCTGATTATTGTTTCCAACCGTACGCCTGCACCTGGGGAGCGCACACAGCCGGCTGGCGGTCTGACCGTTGGGCTGTATGACGCGATCCAGAAGCGGGAGAGCCTGTGGTTCGGGTGGTCCGGACAGCAGGCTGAGGATGCGGGGGAACGACCTGTAGAGGAGGACCGGCTTGATAACGTGACCTATGTCACGTTTGACCTGACGCCTTCACAGTATGACCGGTTCTATCTGAACTTTTCCAACGGGGTTCTCTGGCCGCTCTGCCATTATCGCACCAATCTCATCCGCTACACGCGTGAAGACTGCGATGTCTATTACGAGACCAACGAGGTCTTTGCAGACAGGCTGCTTCCGCTGCTGCAGGATGACGATGTTGTCTGGATCCATGATTACCACCTGTTTCCGCTGGCCCGGATGCTGCGTGAGCGCGGGGTCAGGAACAGGATCGGGTTCTTCCTGCACATTCCGTTCCCGCCATGGAGCGTTGCCCGGCTTCTGCCGCAGCTGAAACGTCTGCTGGAGGGGGTTGCCGGATGTGACCGCATTGGTGTGCAGACACCGGAAGACGCCGCCAACCTGAAAGGGTGTTTCGAGGTCTACGGCATTGACGAGGAGGTGGAGGCGGTTCCGATCGGGATCGATCCGGTCAGTTTCCGTCAGCAGGCGATCGAAAGTGCGGCGTCCGATGAGGTCAGCCGGATTGTTGATACGCTGGAAGGCACGCGCATGATCGTGGGGGTGGACCGTTTGGATTATTCCAAGGGTCTGCCGGAGCGGATGCGCGGGTTTGAGATGCTTCTCAAGAACTATCCGGAGCATCGCGGGCAGGTCACGTTCATCCAGATCACGCCTGTTTCGCGTTCGGGGGTCGAGAGCTACCGGATCCTGAAGGAGGAGTTGGACGGTCTGGTCGGGACGATCAATGGCGCCTATGGCACGCCGGACTGGGTGCCGATCCGCTATACGACCTGGCCGATTGCGCGGCAGATCCTCGCGGGGCTCTATCGTGTGGCGGATGTCGGGTTCGTCACGCCGCTGCGGGATGGCATGAATCTGGTCGCCAAGGAGTTCATTGCGGCACAGGACGAGGATGATCCAGGTGTGCTGGTTCTGAGCCGTTTTGCCGGGGCTGCTCCGGAGATGCCGGAGGCGCTTCTGGTCAATCCCTTGGACGCGGAAGGGATGGCTGATGCACTTCATGCGGCTCTGACCATGGACGCGAAGGCCCGTCATGATGCATGGTCCGCCATCTATGGCGAAGTGAGCCGCAATACGGCGGGGAGCTGGGCCAAGCAGTTTCTCGAAAGTCTGGAGACCGTCCGAGCATGATCCTGAGCAGAACGACACAGCCCGCCCAGACACGATTACTGGGGGGGCTGTTCGTTCTGTCCGGGATTATTGCGCTGGGGATGGTCTGGTACGCCGAGCACCGGTTGCAGCTTGCGCCCTGCGAGCTGTGTCTATGGGAGCGGCGGCCGTGGCGCGTTCTGATCGGGGCTGGCGCCCTGACGCTGATCCTGCCAAAGCGGTTTGCGAAATATGGGGTGTTCGTCGGGCTGCTGTGCCTGATGACCAGTATCGGGCTGGCGGTTCTACATTCCGGTGTGGAGCATGGGTGGTGGCCCAGCCCGGCGCCTGAATGTCGCGCTCCGGTTTTTCATGGCGGGAGTTTCAAGGACTGGATGGCCAGTATGCCGGCCCGTCCGAACAAGCCCTGCGATGCACCGGATTATCTTTTTGGGCTGCCCATCTCCATGACGGAGACGGGCGGGCTTTATGCAATCATCGTGTTTGTGCTGGCCGCGTTCGGGAGCGTGCGGATGCTGCGCTCCCGGCGCTAGGCGGTCAGAGGCGCGTCCGGCCGCGACCGAAGATGAGGCTGACGATCAGCAGGACTAGGAAGACGAAGAAAAGGATCTTGCCGATATAGGCAAAATCACCTGCAATTCCGCCGAAGCCCAGAACTGCGGCACATAGGGCGAGAATGAGGAAGACAACCGTCCAGCGAAGCAGATCCATGGGTATTTCCCCTGTCGTTATGGTATCCTTCGAAGGAAGGAACCGGAATGAATAGTTCTGAACGGGGCTCGCCTTCACAGGTTCACTTCTGCAACAGTCTTTTCATGAAAATTCGCAGCTGCCTTAACGGGCAGGCCCACTCGTTCCGGGGAGGCACTCCATGACCCGCTTCCATTCCCTCTATCATCAGGAATTCGCCCGGATCGCGGCCTGTACGCTGCCGGTAACGCTGGCGGTGCCCGAGGAAAATGGACGCAGGATACGGGCCATTCTGGAGGACTGTGACCGGCAGGGTGTGGCGGTGGCGGTGTTTCCCGAGCTTGGGCTGACCGGGTACACGCTGGATGATCTGCGCTTTCAGGACGTGGTGCTTTCGGGGGCGGAAGAGGCGTTGCGGGATCTGGCGCGGGACACGCAGTCTCTCATGACCGTGGCTGTTGTGGGTGTTCCGCTGCGGCGGGGGGACCTGCTGTATAACTGTGCGGCGGTGCTGCATCGGGGGCGGGTTCTCGGGATCGTGCCCAAATCCTGGCTTCCCCGGTATCGGGAGTTCTATGAGCCGCGGCAGTTTACCGCCGGGCTGGGGACGACAGGAACGGTGTGCTTCCAGGGCGAGGAGGTTCCGTTCGGCACCGATCTTCTGTTCAGGGCGGAGGATGTTCCCGGGCTGACCCTGGGGGTGGAGATCTGCGAGGATCTCTGGGTTGCCGCGCCGCCCAGCAGCGGTCTGGCGCAGGCGGGGGCGACGGTCGTTCTCAATCCCTCGGCTTCACCGGTGACGATCGGACGGACGGATGACCGCTCCCTTCTGTGCCGCGCGCAGTCCATGCGGACCCTGACGGCCTATGCCTATGCCGCGGCGGGGGAAGGGGAATCCACGACCGATCTGGCTTGGGACGGGCAGGTTTCCATTCACGAGGCCGGTCGGCTTCTGGCGCAATCCGATCGCTTTCCGCAGGGAGAGCGACTGGTTACGGCGGATGTGGATCTGGCGCTGCTGCGGCAGGAGCGGATGCGGACGGGGCAGTTCGGACTGGATGCGCTGTCCTGCCGGACGGTCGGATTTGTGCTGGCCCCGCCGGAAGGGGATCTGGGGCTGCGCCGTGATGTGCCGCGCTTTCCGTTCGTACCGTCTGACCCGGCCACGCTGGCGCGGGACTGTTATGAGGGGTGGACCATTCAGGTCAGTGCGCTTCGCCGCCGTCTGGAGGCCAGTGGGGCGCAGCGGGCCGTGATCGGGGTTTCGGGCGGGCTGGACAGTACGCTGGCCCTGCTGGTGGCGGTCCGGGCGGCGGATGAGCTCGGGTGGCCGCGGTCGCATGTGCTGGCTTACACAATGCCGGGTTTTGCGACGGGGACGGAAAGCCGGAGCCTTGCGCATCTTCTGATGGAGGCACTGGGCGTTCAGGCCAACGAGCTGGATATCCGCCCGACGGCCCGGACCATGCTGGCGGGGATCGGGCATCCTTTTGCGGAGGGACAGCCGGTTCATGACATCACGTTTGAAAACGTGCAGGCCGGGCTGCGGACGGATTTCCTGTTCCGTCTGGCCAATTTCCATAATGGGATCGTGATCGGGACGGGGGATCTGTCCGAGCTGGCGCTGGGCTGGTGTACGTATGGCGTGGGGGACCAGATGTCCCATTACAACGTCAATGCCGGGATGCCGAAGACCCTGATCCAGCATGTCATCCGCTGGCTGGCGAAAGAGGGTGGGCTGGGAGAACGGACTGCCGGTGTTCTGGAACGGATTGTCAGTGCCGAAATTTCACCGGAACTCGTGCCGGATACGGGACAGGGCATCCAGAGCACAGAGCAGACGATCGGGCCTTATGCCCTTCAGGATTTCACGCTGTTTTATGTGCTGCGATACGGGTTCCGTCCGTCCCGGGTGGCTTTTCTGGCGGAAAAGGCCTGGAGCGATGCGGACAAGGGAACGTGGCCGGCCCATTATCCAGCGGACAAGCGGGCTGCGTATGGGCTGGGAGAAATCCGTCACTGGCTGGGGGTGTTCGTGAAGCGGTTTTTTGCTACGAGCCAGTTCAAGCGCTCAGCTGCCCCGAACGGACCGAAAATCGTTGCGGGGGGAGCGCTGTCTCCGCGTGGGGACTGGAGAGCACCTTCGGATGGAAATGCCCGTTTGTGGATGAAGGATCTGGCGGAAAACGTCCCGGAGACGAACACGGGTTTGTAAACTTTTTCGGATTTGGGCGGTTGGATCTTTCGCATCGGGCTTTCCATACCAATATGCGAATTACCCTTTTCAACAGGCAGGGACTCACATCGTCATGGCATATGCAACGACAAACCCTTACACGAACGAACTGGTCAAGAGCTTTCCCGAAGCGACGGATCAGGAAGTCCAGACGGCTTTGACCGAAGGCTATGAGGCGTTCAAGAACTGGCGGAACGCGTCTTTTGCGGACCGTGCAAAGGTTATGACGGCAGCCGGCGCCATCCTGCGCCGCGATATTGAAAAACACGCCAAGCTGATGACGCTTGAAATGGGCAAGACCTTTGCGGAAGCGAAGGCCGAGGTCATTCTGTCGGCGGAAATTCTTGAATATTACGCCAAGAACGCAGAAAGCCTGCTCAAGCCGGAGAAGCTGCCTGTTGCGGATCCGAAGGAAGGCGAGGCCGTCCTGATCCATCAGCCGCAGGGCATCGTGTTCGCCATCGAACCTTGGAACTTCCCGTACTACCAGATCGCCCGTATCGTCGCGCCGCAGCTTTCGGCTGGTAACACGGTTATTCTCAAGCATGCTTCCAACGTTCCGCAGTGTGCTGCGGCGTTTGATGCGCTGATGCAGGAAGCCGGTCTGCCGAAGGGTGGTTTCCGCAACCTGTATGCCGCCCGTCATCATACGGAAGTCATTCTGAATGACCCGCGCGTCTGTGGTGTGGCCCTGACGGGGTCCGAGAAGGCGGGTGCGATCGTGGCCAGCACGGCGGCCCAGGCACTGAAGAAGTCCACCATGGAACTGGGTGGTTCGGATGCGCTGATCGTTCTGGAAGATGCGGATCTCGAGAAGACCGCGAAGTGGGCGGCTTATGGCCGTCACTGGAACGCTGGTCAGGTGTGCGTGAATGCCAAGCGCATGGTTGTTGTGGACGCCGTCTATGACAAGTTCCTGGAGCTGTACAAGGCTGAGGTTGCCAAGCTGATTCCGGGCGATCCGATGGACCCGAAGACCACGCTGGCACCGCTTTCCTCGCAGAAGGCTGCGGATGATCTGATGGCGCAGGTTGAAGACGCCAAGAATGAGGGTGCTGTCGTCGAAGCGATCGGTCCGGAAGTGCCGAAGCAGGGTGCCTTCTTCCGTCCGCTGCTGATGACGAACCTGCATGAGAAGAACAAGGCCCGTCTGTGGGAGTTCTTTGGTCCTGTGACGCAGCTTTATCGTGCGAAGGACGAGCAGGATGCGATCCGCATTGCCAATGACTCGCCGTTCGGTCTGGGTGGTTCGGTCTTCACGAAGGATACGAAGCGCGGTGTGAAGGTTGCCGAGCAGATCTACACGGGCATGGTCTATATCAACCATCCGACGATGGTGAAGGCTGATCTGCCGTTCGGTGGCGTGGCCCGTTCGGGTTATGGCCGCGAACTGATCGGTCTGGGCATCAAGGAATTCGTCAATCACAAGCTGATTGACGTGGTCGATATCGACGCTCCGTTCTGATCGGGCGTCTGTCTTTCAGGGGCCGGTGACAGACCGGTCTCCTGACTGAAGATCTGGAAAAACCGTCACCGGCCTTTGCTGGTGACGGTTTTTTTGTTTCAGAGGCGCTGGCGGGCGCTTTCGGCTGTCAGGCGGATCCAGGGATGCCGTTGCTGTACGAAGTCCACGACGCGGGCTTTCTGGGTGGCTTTTTCCGTGGAGGTGTTGGTCATGGAGCTGTCATGCTGGCGGTAATCAGCCAGAATGTCGGGGACCAGATGGCCTGGCAGGCCCATTTCCGCGAAGGTGCACCACAGATCGAAATCTTCCCAGCCCATTGCTTCACGTGAAACATAGTAGCCGCCAGCTGCTGCCCAGGCCCATTTTGCGATCATGGCCATGGCGTCCACCCTGTTGCCGGACACGAGGGCCAGGGGGTGGAACGGAAGATCGCCCAGAAGTGCCGTTGCTCCGGGAGGAGAGGGCAGGTCCGTGTCCGAACGGGCTGGAATCGGGCCTTTTTCACCGAAACATTCAATGACCGGGTAGGCGTAGGCGGTGCCGAAGGTCATGGCTTTCAGCAGGGTGTCACATGCCGCGGGGCGCAGGGTGTTGTCAGCATCCAGTTGCAGGATGAAGGGTGTTTCTGCGGCGTCCATGCCGATATTGCGGGCACCTCCCAGTCCGGCATTGTGCAGGGATCGTCGCAGGATCAGCCGGTTGAAGCGGTCGCGCTTCCGTTCCATCCAGGCCAGGACCAGGTCTGTTGAGTCATCGGTCGATCCGTCATCAACAACAATCAGGTCAAGCAGGAGGAGGGTCTGGGACGCGACGGAATCGAGGGCGTCCAGGATATGGGCTGCATAGTTATAGGATGTGATCACGACGCTGACGTCCGCTTCGGCCAGGGCGTCATGATGGAAAAGGGTTTCGCTGTCCGGGATGACAGGGACTTCGGGGCGGCCGAGGCGCTGGCGGGCGAGGAGGGTTTCGACCGATGCTGCGGCGTCTTCGTCATTGCGCAGGGATGTGAGGGCCAGTTTCATGCGGCGGCTTTGTGCTTGGGGGCTGAATGGCCACAGGACATCATGATAGGCGTCCCGTGCCATGCGCAGGCGTTGCCCGGGATTGTCGATCAGGGTCAGGAGGGCGGCTTTCCAGTCGTCTTCAGTGTCTGCAAGCAAGCCCGTTTCACCGTTGCGCACGATACGGCGGAACGGGGCGGTGGGAGACACGATGGTTGCGGAGCCTGCGAGGGCGGGTTCGAAAAACTTGATCTCGCTCTTGGCTTCACAGAAGACGTTCCCCGTTTCCAGGGGGGCGATGGAAATATCGAAGCGGGCGAATTCTGCGGGGAGTTGCGAAAGCGGGACCATATCCCGCCATTCGATCTGGGATTCAACGGCCCGGAGAGCCGGGAATTCCTCCATCAGAAGGACCGGACGGTGGTTGTCCTTCTCCCGGAAGAGGACAAGACGGGCCTGTGGACGCTGGGCGAGGACTTCGGCCAGGGCGGAACAGGCGCGTGCGAAATCGCGCTGATGGGTGCGGGAGCCGGTGGCGTATCCGATCCTGACAGGATCCGTGGCGGGAGCGGGGCGACCAGGCTCCCCGCGCATACGGAGGGCCAGCCGTGCCTGATGGAGAGAGGCCTCGTCATAGACATTGGGCAGGAGATGCACGACCGGTTTGAGTTCATGCATCGCGTGGGCCAGTTCCTCGGTGGAGGCTGAACCCTGATCGCATCGCAGAAGGGTGCGGCGCATGTCGGTAAAGCAGCGCTCGATGCGTTCTTCCGTGGCGCCGATCGAACGGATGCCGTCGATCAGGTCGATGCGGGCGTAATGGGGGACGAAGACGATGTCATCGGCGTCAAAGATGGTGAGGACATCGTTTTCCCTGGCTAGATCCAGAATGGTGCCCACATGGCCGCTATACTCGACCCGCCAGAACACCATGACATCCGCCCACTGGATATCTTCGTAACCGACGGTCGCGCAGGGCTGGATGCGTGCATTGAAACCGGCATGCCGCGCGGCGTCCGCATTGCGGTCGCAGCGATAGGCGACGCCAGGCGTATCGGGTTCGCCGGCGATGAAGAGAATGTTCTGGATGGTGCTTTGTATCTGCGGGGCGGGCGGTTCCGAAATCAGGGTCATGTCTTCGGCCTCAACGGACTGAGGCAGTTGGACGGGTGGTAAATCCGGAAGTGTGGGAATGGACAGGGTGGGTGGCAGTGTCGGGATGTGGGGGACGAAAGGCTTTCTGAGCGCACGCAGGATCCGCCGCCAGAGTGGTGCGGGATGGGAAAGAAAGTCCCGCAGGGCGTCCAGTCCGGCGTTGCTGTCTGTTAGCCGGGTGTTCTGGTCCTGGACGGCCTGTTCTGTCTGACGGGCGTTGTGCTGGATTGCGGACTGCCAGTATTGGAACTGTTCGAGCCTGAGGCGGGACTCTGTCTGCTCAAGTAAAAGCGTCTGTATTTTCTGTTCCAGGTCTTCACTGAGCGACTGGTAGTGACTGGCGCGGATCTGAAGGTCTTGTGTTTCCTGTTCCGCCAGGAGTTTTTCGGTCGTCTGGATACGGGTCTGTATGCGCAGGTCACAGGAGGCGTGGTGACTTCGGGATAAAAGGTTCTGTGTCATGGAAAGCTGTTTTTCCAGGCTTTCGCGTGTCTGGTCCTGTTGCAACTGGGTTCTCAGGAGACGATGAAGCGACTGGCGTAATTCGAGGGTGTCCGGTGTGTGTGTGTCCAGAAGCTGCAGGAAGTCTGAGGCGCCAGCGGCGAGGAGTGTCAGGTCATCTCCGAGTGAAAGACCTTGTGCTGGTTCCTGTCCGGTAGACTTATACAGCAGGATGGGTGTTTTCGGGGAAGCTGGGCGGTCTTGCGGGGAGCCCGTAATGCCCAGAATGGTTTCCGGCGGATAAGGTGCAGGAGCCGGAATCTGAAGGACGGTCAGTTCAGCGGGGTAGGTTTTTTCCTGAAGAAACAGGGACAGGGTGCGGATGGCTGTTGTGGAAAAGCCACTATTTTCACGGATAGAGACAAGGCCTGGTGTGCCTGTTTCCCGGGCCAGCTGTTTCCCTAACCATGCAATCACCCGGATGTGATGTCTGTCTGTGGCTGAAAGGGCGCATTCTTCCGGAAAAGAAAAGGGCTCCGTCAGGAGCAGGATCAGTTCGGCGAGAAGGGTGTTGGTTCCGGCGAGAGGGGAAACGGGTGAGGCTGTCTCGGGCACAGGGAATACTCGTGATAGGAACGGTGACGTCATAGGTAGTGCATTAAAATTTGTTGGCAAATCCGAAAAGAAATTCCACTGCCCAGGAAAATTGTTGAGAATTTATTAAGTTCTTCATTCCATTAAATATCGTGAAAAGTGCAACCTTTCGGCTTGTCCGGGTATTTTTGACCGGGGTATTGCGTTTTCCCCCTTTCTTCCTTTTCCGGAGTGAAGAAAGATAACCGTGCATTGGGAACGGAACTGGGAAACTGTCCTGTTTGATTGTGACGACTTTAGGTTCGTGCCTTAAAACGTGTTTGCATCCTGCAGGCCGTGTTTGGTATAGACTGGAGTCGATACTCGATCATTTGGGTGGTCTCAGGGCTGCCAGTGCGAGACAACTTTGTTTTAGGAGCGCAGGGTAATGGCTGACATTACTACAGTTGTTGGCGCCTCCGGCCAGACTTTCGCAGTCACGGTCGATGGTGCCCAGGCCAAGACGCTCGCGGGACTTTACAGTTCTGCGGTGGCAGGCCTCAAGAGCAGCGCCCATTATGATCTGACGTCTGGCAGCAACTCCATCACGGGTGGAAGCGCTGCACAGGGCCTGATCAGTTCGGGTGGCTATTATACAATCAATGGTGAGCTTGGTTACATTGCTGCCGGCAGCTACGGGGACTCTTCGAACCCGCAGGATACGCTGAACAGCGGTGTGGCAATCGACCTGCGGAACAACACGGCTTCGTCCGTCAGTGTTCTCGCCGGCGATCAGGCTGGTGTTACGGTGTATGCCGGTGACCAGAGCGGTTCGTTTGTTGGTGGCCTCGGGGACAACGTGTTCCTTGGCAGCGGCAAGACGGGCAGCTGGAACGTTGCTACGGGTTCGGGCAATGACACGATCTTGGGCACCAATGGTAACAGCACCATCGACGGCGGCACGGGCGACAACCTGATCTATCTGGGTAGCGGCACGAATGTCGTCCGTTCGGAAGGTCAGGATACGATCGACGGCGGCGGCGGTGTTGACACCGTGACCCTGCTGGGCGGCAGCTCTGTCGTGAGCCTGCAGAACAATGCAACGGTTTACGACACGACCGGCCACAACGATGTTACGGTTGGCAGCAACAGCAGCATCACCGGCGGCAGCTCGAGCACGTACTTCACCACGGGCAGCATGTCCACGATCTCCGGTGGCCAGAACGATACGATCTCGGCTTCGGGCGATCTGGAACAGATCCGCGGTTCCGGCAACAACCTCAGCGTTGGTGGCTCGCTCACCTTCCTGAACGGCACCGGTTCCACGACGATCACGGCTGGCAACGCCACCCTCTTCGGCGCTTCCGGTCAGGACATCCAGTACACGGGTACGTCTGGTACGGCTCTGTACGTGGCTGGCGATGGCAGCGAGACGATCGACGCCTCCGCTTCCAAGACGGCTATCAATGCGTTCGCTGGCACGGGCGACGACACCATCATCGGCGGTTCTGCTGCTGATACGATGGTCGGTGGTTCGGGCAACGCGACCCTCACGGGTGGTTCGGGCGCAGCTAACCTCTTTGCTCTCGTTGATGGCAAGGCTGGTGGCGACTACACCATTACTGACTTCGGCAGCGCAGCCGGTAACCTGGTGGCCCTGTACAACTATGGCCTGAACAGCAACACGCTGCAGACGGTCCTGAACGACGCGACAGTCAGCGGTGGCAACACCACGATTGCCCTGTCCGACAACTCCAAGATCACTTTCGTTGGTGTCACGGATCTCAAGACTTCCAACTTCACTGGCTAATTGATCTGTTCCGTCTTCGGGCGGAGGATTGTAGAAAAGAGCTGGGTCTTCTAGGCCCAGCTCTTTTTTTGTTTTCCCGTCCGGATTTTTGCTTTCATGACTTCTGTATTTGAGCCTGAACAGACTGATTTTCTCGGTGCGGAAGGTGATCCGGAAAAAATCCTTCTGGATAGTTACCGGAGTTCGGCGCGTCTGAACGGAATGCGGGCTGATGGCCTTCAGGGAGAAAATGCTCACCTTCGGCATCAGATTAATCTGATGCACAGGTCCCTCTCCTGGCGGGTGACGATGCCGTTGCGGGCTCTTCGGTCCCTCAGTCTGGGACGTCTGCCCTCCGGAAAGCCGTTGAAGGTTGCCTCGGAAGAACTGTCGGAGCTGTGGCATGAAGGGGGGCTTCCTGCGGTTCGACAGGCTCTGGGGAAAAAGGCAGCGGTCTATCGCCGGCAGCGCATGGAAGTGCGGCAGGCGCGGAAGAAAGCCGGCCTGAAGATCGATCCTTCAGTCGCGGAAGCTGCGGCCTCGCCGGAAAGCGCGACGGAAGAAGAGCGTTCTGCGTTGTCATCTCCCGGCCGGAAGCAGGCATCGGAGGCTTTGTATGACGATGTTCTGGATTTGCGGGCCACGCCTCTGGCGCCGCGCATTCTGATTATTGCCGAGATGAGCCTGCGTCAGTGCGCGAAGTATCGTGTCTGGCAGAAACGCGATGCTTTTGAGGCGCTGGGATGGACGGTTCAGGTTGTGGACTGGCGGGACATCGTGGTGGCCATGTCTGCCCTGCAGCTTTGCACCCATGTGATTTTCTATCGTGTGCCGGGATTTGATGATGCCCTGAAGCTGGTGCACGAGGCGCATCGTCTCCGTCTGAAGCCGCGATGGGAGGTCGATGATCTGATCTTCGATGCGGATGAGTATCGTCAGAACGGCAATATCGACAGTCTTCCCAGGTCCGAGCGGGATCTGCTGATGTCAGGGGTCGTGCTGTTCCGCAAGTGTATGCAGGCCTGTGGCCGGGGCGTGGCATCCACGCGGGCGCTGGCGGGAGCCATGAAGGCAGCCGGTCTGTCAGATGTCGATATTGTGGAAAATGCGCTTGATCGCGAAACGCTGGAGATTGCCGCTTCGCTGCCGCCTTATTCCGGAAGCGATGACGGGCGCGTCTGGGTGTCTTACGGATCCGGCACGAACACGCATGACGAGGATTTCAGGCAGGCGGAAGCGGGTCTGCTGGCGGCGATGGAAGAAGAACCGCGGTTATGTTTGCGTGTGATCGGGCAGCTGACGCTTTCGCCTGCGTTTGATGCTTTTGGAGACCGGATTGATCGTCTGACCGAGCTTTCCTATCGCGATTATCTGCAGGCGCTGTCTGAAACCGATATTGCGATTGCGCCTCTGGAGGCGACGCTGTTCAACGATTGCAAGAGCAACATCAAATTTCTGGAAGCCGCAGTGGTGAGGGTCGCTGCTGTCTGTTCGCCGCGGGATGCGTTTCTGGCGGTTATCCGCAATGGGGAAAACGGGTTGCTTGCGGTCACGACGGATGAATGGCGGCAGGCTTTTCTGACGCTGGCGCGTGATCCTGCCCTGCGTGCACGCCTTGCGGACGTGGCTCACGGGGATGTTCTGGACCGTTATGCGCCGGACGCCATGGCGCAGACGCAGGTGCGGGCGCTGTTCGGCATGCCGCCGGCGCCCCGGAAGCGCGACAGGCTGCGTGTCATGGTGGCGAATGTCTATTTTGCGCCGCGTTCTTTCGGGGGCGCCACGATTATTGCCGAGGAAATGGCCTATCGCCTGAAGGAGCAGGGGGTAGAGGTGGGTGTGCTGACCTCCCGACCGCATCTGGAGGGACGGCTGTCGGGGAACATCCGGTATGTCACGAACGGGGTGGATGTTCTGTCGGCGATTGTGCCGGGGGACTCGGATGTCATTGCGTCTCTCGATAATCCTCATATGGCCGAGCAGTTTGCGGGCTGGCTGGAGGCCTATCAGCCGGATGTGGTTCATATCCATGCGGCGCAGGGGCTGGGGACGGCCATGCTGCGTCTCTGTCAGGAGCGGGGTGTGCCTTATGTTCTGACGCTGCATGATGCCTGGTGGCTGTGCGACCGGCAGTTCATGGTGCGTGAGGACGGGAAATACTGCTTCCAGACCAGGATTGACGAGCGGGTCTGTCAGGCCTGTCTGCCGCATGCCCGGCATCTGGAGGATCGGCGTGTCATCATGCATCAGGCACTGGCAGAGGCCGCTCTGCTCATCAGTCCGTCGGAAGCGCACCGGCAGCTTTATCTGGCCAATGGTGTGGAGCCGGCGCGTATCGTCGTGAACCGGAACGGTTTCCGCTGGCCGGAACGGCCGCACTGCAGGCGCGAAAGAGGTGCTCCTTTACGGTTCGGGTTCGTTGGCGGAACAGAGGCCGTCAAGGGTTATCCGACCCTGCGGAAATGCATGCAGTCTCTCAAGCGCGGCGACTGGGAGCTGGTGCTGGTGGATAACAAGCTCAATCTGGGTTTTGCGTCCATTCATCCGGAAGACTGGTCTGTCAGGGGGACGGTACGGATTGTTCCGGCTTATGGGCAGGATGGGCTGGACGATTTCTATGATCGGATTGATGTCCTGCTGTTTCCGTCCCAGTGGAAAGAAAGTTACGGGCTGACGGTGCGCGAGGCGCTGGCGCGGGACGTCTGGGTTGTTACGACGGCGCCGGGGGGACAGTCTGAAGACGTTGTGGATGGTGTGAATGGCACGTATCTGCCGCTGGACGGAAAGGCGCAGACGCTGGCGCGGGCAATCGAGGCTCTTCTGGACAGTCCGGAGCGGTTTGAGGGCTATGTGAATCCCTTCAAGGATCGTCTGGCGACGTATGAACAGCAGGCGTCCGAGTTGCTGGGGTATCTTCAGGATGTGGCCCGCGACGCGTCTTGATCAGCGTCCGAGCAGCAGGGCAGGAAGGGCGCGGCGTCGGTCTTCGCTGGCGATGGCCTGAACGAGACGGGCCCGGAAGCCTGCGCGTTTCTGCTGATGGCGGGGAGGATGGAACGCCAGGTAGCGGGCAATCCAGTCCGGATTGAAAAAAGCCGGGTCCGGTATTTCCTGCCGCCACAGGGATGCGGAGGCGATGCCGCTTGGATTGTCCCGCAGGAGTTCTGTCTTGATGAACGGGGCGCGGCCTGAATGCAGGACCGTGCGCCAGTCCGTATGCATGGGATTGAGGGAGAGCAGGCGGGCCAATCCGCGGCGGCTGCTCCATGAGGCGCCTGTTTCAAGGCCGGAAGCCTTCAGGGCCAGCCCAAGGCCCAGTTCGCCGTGAAGAACGATCTCCGGTTTGCTCATTTCCGTGAAAGGCTGCTGGAAGACACGCCGGATGGCCGGATGATCCAGCGCCTTGCGGTTCATGACCATAAACCAGGATTGCAGGTGCTGGACCACGGCTTCGGAACGGACCATGCCCCAGACATCATGATTCTTCTGACGCATGGTGTCCATCAGGGAGGGAAGCGGGGTCAGGGGGCCGAAGACGCTGTCATTCGCGAAAAGGATTTCCTCGGCGTCTGCGTCGCATCCCTGTGCCAGCAGTTCCTGCCAAGCGCCGAAATCGAGGCCTGTATTGGAGCGCGGATGGAAGGTTGCGCAGATGGAAGGATCGGTTTCCGCCAGTGTACGGCGGAGCATTTCCGCAATGCTTTCCGCTGCGGGGTCGGAGACGGCAATATGGAGATGGAAACCACAGGCTGCAATCTGGCGTAAAAGATGGTGTGTATGCGGGGCCAGCGTCCCGGAAGGATCGTAATAGGCAAAAAGGCAGACAGAGCGCGACATGGGGACACCGGGGTTTTGAAACGTTCGAGAATTCTGGATTTTGTCAAAGACGTCCTGTTTCTTGTCTGAAATTCCGATCCACCGGTCTATAGTTTATCTGTTGTTCCGGGAGTTTGCATATGAGTAAAGCTTTTCTTGCCGCTGTTCTTCAGGATTCGATCCAGTGCACCGGCGTTGTGGCGCAGCGGGCCGCCAATGATCTTCTGGATGCGATTATTGAGGAATTACGGCAGGAAGGGCGGTTTACCCTGCCTTCGTTCGGGACGTTTACTGTCTGTGAAACGGGAGCGCGTCAGGCGGTCAATCCCCGGACTGGCGCGCCCGTCGAGGTGCCGGCGAAGCGGACAGTGCGCTTCAAGGCCAGTCCGGGCCTGAAGCAGACGCTTGATAAGGAAGAATGAGACTGGCTGGGGTGGGAGGATTCGAACCTCCGCATGGCGGAATCAAAATCCGCTGCCTTACCACTTGGCTACACCCCATCGGAAACTGGTCCGCTGTATTGGCCGGTTCGGGTTTTAGTCCGAACCGACGGGCTTCGTAAAGCCCGAACTCAGGATTCCAGTTCCAGATCGTGATCCGGCAGGCCGGTATTGGCCATGGCCTCATCCATCTTGCGGCGAGGGGACGGTTTCAGGATACCAAGACGCTCGGCACGGCCGAGGGCGCTGTCGAGAGCGGCCATTGTGCTGGACAGGTCGGAGCTTTCGTCTTTTTCCCATGCCCGGAAGGCATGCCCCCAGACGGCGGCAAGAGCGTTGACCCGCCATATTCCGCCCAGACCGGCGCAATCCACGCCTGCGGCTTCGGCGAGCCAGCGCATGGAATCCAGCGTGGCACCGGTGAGCAGGGCTGCGAGCGGCGGATCATAGGGCAAGGCATGCAGGACGGCACGCAGGCCTTCGCGGTATTCCTGAAAAATGTCGAAGCGGCGCATCATCAGGTCGAACAGATACTCGCGCAGCGTTCCGCCGTTTCCGTCATCACGCAGGGCGCTTTCATCTGCCAGCCGTCCCAGCAGAAGGAGCAGAAGCGGTTTGACCGGATAGAGCGCACGGACTTTCTCGACCGGCAGCCCGGCATCACGGGCAGCCTCCACAAGGGAGAAGCGATGCCAGCCCCGGTCGCCCGCAAGGGTCAGGGCGGACTGTAAAAGGGCAAGGTCAAAGGCTTCCCTGTCCATTTCCGACCGGCTTTCCGAAGCCATATCGTCGGTTGCAAATGGATCCTGCCGTTCGTCCATACCCGTCTCCTGTCTGTGAGGACTGCCTTATGGTGGGAGTGCCTGCTGCTGGCAACAAGTCCTCTACCATAAACAAATAACTAGTTCGCCAGTTCGTCGGCCCGTTTCGTCGCGGCGTCAACGGCTTTTTCAACCGTCCGGGGCCAGGCGTCAGGAGCCATCAGGATTTCGAGTGCGGCGGCCGTGGTTCCTTTCGGACTTGTGACGGCCTTGCGGAGTTCATCGGCGTTTTCGGGCATGTCATCAAGCATTCTGCCGGCGCCGTAGATGGTGCCACGGGCCAGACGACGGGCGATCTTGGGGGAGAGCCCTTCCGTGATGCCGGCTTTTTCAAGCAGCTCCGCCAGCAGGAAGACATAGGCCGGACCAGACCCGGAAATGGCCGTGACGGCGGAGAGGTCTTTTTCATTGTCCAGCGTCACGACATCGCCAACCGCGAACAGGAGGTCGTGACAGACGGTTTTCTGTTCTTCCGTGGCTGCCGGAGGAGCGTAAAATCCGCTGATGCCGGCGCCGATGGCGGAAGGAGTGTTGGGCATGCCGCGCAGGACGGGGATATCCGCGCCGGCTTTTTTCGCGGCTTCAGAAAGCGAAGCGCAGGTGCGACCGGCCATGACGGACAGGATGGCGGTTCGGGCTAGTCTCGGGCCAAGGGCGGCGCCAAGTGCTGCGATCGTGTCGTCCGCGGCGCCGGGCTTGACCGCGAGGACGATGATGTCCGGCTGAAAATCCGCCGGGATCTCGGATGGGGTTCGGACAATGCGGACATCATCGTCCGAACCGGTGCGGTGACGGTCGAGGACAACCAGACGTGGCGGCGTGGGGGAGGCGAGCCAGCCATCGAGCAGCGCGCCTCCCATCTTGCCGCAGCCTGCCAGAAGGATTGAGGGAACGGATGGCACGGTCAGGCGTCTCCGGCGCAGTCAAGCATGGCGGCATCCAGGGCGGCCTGTGGTGCTTTTCCACCCCAGAGTGCGAACTGGAAGGCCGGATAGAAACGTTCACATTCGGACATGGCGATATCGATGAGGTCTTCCATGCTTTCGCCGGGCAGTGTCCTGACGCCCCGCATGAGCAGGGTATGGCGGTAAGCGGGGGTTCCGGTTTCCGGATCGATGGTGAAATGGCCGACCCAGAGGCGGTTATTGGCCAGCGAGACCAGTTCATGCACGTCACTGCGGCGTGCCGCGGGAGAGCGCAGATCCAGCATGCAGTTCAGATGCAGGGCGGACAGTTCGTCAGACCATGTGAAATGCAGGGTGTAATCACACCACTGACCGGGAGCCTGCGCGACCATTTCGGTCGGGGCGAGGCGTTCGAAATCCCATTCGTACAGGCCCATGACCTGTTCCATCAGGTCGAGCGGATGGGATTCGGTTTCCTGGAGGGATGAAGTGGTCAGGGCAGGCATGGCGTGTCTCCCAAGGCCGTGGCGCCTGGCACCGGCGGTGCGCCGGCGCGGCGCTCCAGATGTCTGCGTCCGGAAAGAGGGTTCCACTTTCCGGTATGACCACGTTATGGGGCGTTTGGGCTCCGTGCAAGTATTACCGCACGGAGCCCGGCATCTCTGCCACAGATGTGTTGCAGATCAGCCCTGAGGACCGCCCTTTTCTTCGGTGGCCAGTTCTTCGACGGCGGTAAGACGCGATTCGATGGCGCTGAGGCGGGCTTCCGTTTCGGCCTGAGCCATGCGGGCGCGGGTTGCCATTTCCTGCACGGCGTCGAATTCGTCCCGGCGGACGAGGTCGAGGCTGTTCAGGATTTCGTCCACACGGGTGCGGATGATGGAATGGAGCTCCTCGCGGGCGCCGGTCATGGCGGAAAAGGCATTGCCGGCGAGGCCGGCGAGGTCATCGAAAAAGCGGGGGCGGTCGGACATGATGGAATCTCCTGCGGGTGGGCGGCGTGTCGTCTGTGGCGCGTCGCTTGGATCGTTGTGTGGGGCAGACTATACAGGAAGGATGATTATCGTCACCGGCGGGGCCGGATTCATTGGCTCATGTCTGCATGCCGCCCTCCGTCTCCGGGGGTACAGGACTGTTATTGTCGACCGGCTGCATGACGGGGGGAAGTGGCGCAATCTTGCGTCCCATGCGCCGGATCGCATCATTACGCCCGAGGAGCTTCCCGGTTTTCTGGCAACCGAGCCCCAGGTCGAGGCCGTGTTCCACATGGGAGCCGTCAGTGCGACGACGGCCCGGGACGGGGATCTTGTCTGGTCCACGAACGTGGCCCTGTCCCAGAGACTCTGGCAGTGGTGCGCGCGGCGTGGTGTGCGGATGATCTATGCGTCCTCGGCTGCGACCTATGGCGCGGCGGACCGGCCGGAACTTTTCCATGACGGGCTGGACAGCATCGACCATCTGAAGCCGCTGAACCTGTATGGCTGGTCCAAGCAGGCTTTTGACCTGTGGGTAAAGCGGGAAGTGGAAAGCGGGCATCCCGTGCCGTCGCAGTGGGTGGGACTGAAGTTTTTCAACGTCTATGGGCCGAACGAGTATCACAAGGGGTCGATGATCTCTGTGGTGAAGGTCAAGTATGACGAGCTGCTGACGGGTCATGCCGCGCGTCTGTTCCGGTCGGATGTGCCCGGGCTTGCGGACGGGGAGCAGAAGCGGGACTTCATCTGGGTCGGTGATGTGGTGGAAGTCATGCTCTGGCTTCTGGATCATCCGCAGGTCAGCGGTCTGTTCAACTGCGGCACGGGTGTTGCACGGAGTTATCTTGATCTGGCCCATGCTGTCTGTGATGCCATGCACCGCGCGAGAGATGTCGAATTCATTGACATGCCAGAGAAGCTGCGCGGGCAGTATCAGTCTTTTACCTGTGCGGATATGAGCCGTCTGCGCGCTGCTGGTTATGATCGGCCGTTTACGTCCCTGGAAGAGGGAATTGGCCGTTATGTCCGTGATTATCTGTCCCGACCGGAGCCCAATCTTTGAGCCATCCCCTGATGTTCCCGGGGTTCGACCCGGTTGCCTTCCATATCGGTCCGCTGTCCGTGCGCTGGTATGCGCTGGCCTATATGGTGTCCTTCATCATTGCGCTGCCTGTTGCCAAGAGGCTGTGCCGTCTGTCGCCGGCTGTGGCGACGGGAGAGCAGGTGGATGACTTCCTGTTCTATGCCATTCTGGGCGTTCTGCTGGGGGGGCGGCTTGGCTACGTCCTGTTTTACCGGCCGCTGGATTATCTGTCCCATCCGCTGGAGATCGTGAAGACCTGGGATGGGGGAATGTCGTTCCATGGCGGGGCGCTGGGCGTCATTCTGGCGCTGGCCTGGTTCGCGCACAGGAACCGGTTCAGTTTTCTGGGGTTTTCGGACCGGATTGTGCCGGTGGTGCCGATTGGCCTTGGACTGGGCCGCTGCGCCAATTTCGTGAACGGGGAACTGTGGGGGCGTCCGGCGTCTCCGGATCTGCCTTGGGCCATGGTGTTCCCGACGGGGGGTCCGCTGCCGCGGCATCCTTCTGAACTTTACGAAGCCCTGACAGAAGGGGTTCTGCTTCTGTGTGTGATGCTGTTTGCCGCGGGGAAGCCGGTTCTGCGGGCGCATTTCGGTTTCCTGTCCGGGCTGTTTCTCTTCGGATATGCCTGCGCCCGGAGTTTCTGTGAATTTTTCCGGCAGCCGGATGCGAATATCGGCTTTCTGCCCGGGGGTGTGACGATGGGGCAGATTCTCTGCATTCCCATGGCGCTCGCGGGGATCGGGCTGATGACCTATGCATTCAAACGTCCTGCGCAGGAGACGGCTCATGTCTGATGGTGAATGGTTCCTGCGCAGCGGGATTCTGAATGTTTCGCATGGTTTCTTTACGCGCGAGGGCGGCGTTTCCCCGGCGCCCTATGACACGCTCAACTGTTCGCTGAATTCCCAGGATGAACAGGCGAATGTTCTGGAGAACCGGGCCCGGGTCGCGAAGGAAATCGGGGTCGAGCCGGCGAATCTTCTGGGACTGCGTCAGACGCATAGTGATGTGACGGTTCCGGTGACGTCCGGGACGTCCCTGTGGAAGATCGGTGACGGGCCGGATGGCGATGCGCTGGCGACGGACCGGCCGGATGTGGCGGTGGGCATCATCACGGCGGATTGTGGGCCGGTGCTGCTGTCTTCGGCGGACGGGAAGATTGTGGGGGCGGCTCATGCCGGGTGGCGTGGAGCGGCCGGGGGCATTCTGGAATCCGTCATCAGGCAGATGCAGACGCTCGGCGCGAAGGAAATCGTCGCGACGGTTGGTCCCTGTATTGGTCCGGAGAGCTATGAGGTCGGGTCGGATATGCACGCCGATGTGCTCAAGCAGGATGGGGAAGCGGAACAGTTCTTTCTGCCGGGGCAGAAGGAGGGGCATTTCTATTTCAACCTGCCGGGATACTGCCTGTTCCGTCTGAAGCGGGCGGGACTGAAGACGGTCAATTCCTTGGGTGTGGATACCCTGACCAATCAGCGGTTCTTCAGTCACCGGCGGCGTACGCTGGCGGGTGGCGGTCAGATCGGGCACCAGATTTCGGTGATCCGGGCCAAAGGCTGAGGGATGACATGAAAAAGCCGGGGCGTTGACCCCGGCTTTTTTTTGTACTGGACGGCTGGTGACGTTCAGACGGCGTGTGTTCTGGTTTCCCGGTCCCAGAACCGGAGTTTCCGGCAGGCTTCGATGAAGGACTGGAAGTCTCCCGCCGTGTTGAGGGGCAGGATGCCGGGGTCGATGTCGTCCGGTGTGATGCCGCCTTTGGCCAGCAGGGGGCGGGCGTCCTTGCCGTAACCGATGAATTTGGCGTGCGCGAAGGCGTCTGCCACGAAGTCACGGGCGGTCGCCTCACCGGTCAGCAGCTTGGCACCGCTGGCGGAGGGGAGCAGGACCACGGCGTCATACAGAACAGACGGGGCGCCGACGATTTTCTGGTCAGCGGCCAGAACCTTGCCGTCCGAGAGTTTGACGCTGCCGACGACGGGCGCCACGAGTTCGAGAATTGTCCCTTCGGCGTCTGCGGCGTCCTTCAGGGCATGGAGCAGGCCCGTATCCGTTCCGTCCGTGACCAGAACACCGATCTTGCGCCCCTTGAAGCTGGAAGGACCGTTCTTGAGGATGCTCAGGGGGTTGGAGGGCGGCAGGTCCGTCAGGGGTTCGCGGGCAGGGGGAGCCGCCTCAGGAAGGGACGTCAGGCCCAGCCCTTTCGCGACGCCCCGCGCCAGCTTTTCATCGACGTTCAGCAGATGGGCGACGACCCGTTCGCGGATGGCCGGGGTCTGGCATTTGCTGAGTTCGAAGACGAAGGCGTTCTTGATGTGCGTCTGTTCGGGCGGGGTCTGGCTGATGAAGAACTGCCGGGCCTGGCTGTAGTGATCGGCGAACAGTTCGCCCCGTTCGCGGGTTTTCTGGCCGCTCAGTTTTTCAGGGTAATGTTTGTAGCCGGTGGTCGGATTTTCACGCGGTCCACGGCCCCAAGAGTTGGGCTCGTAATTGGCGCGGCCCCTGGGGTTGTGCATGGCCATATGGCCGTCCTGCTGGAAGTTTTGGAACGGGCATTTGGGTGCGTTAATGGGGATGTGGGTGAAGTTCGGGCCACCGAGGCGCTTTGTCTGGGTGTCGAGATACGAGAAGTTCCGGCCCTGTAGCAGGGGGTCGTTCGTGAAGTCGATACCGGGGACGACGTTCTGGGTGCAGAATGCCACCTGTTCCGTCTCGGCGAAGAAATTGTCCACTGTGCGGTCCAGCACCAGGCGGCCGATGCGACGGACGGGCACCAGTTCCTCGGGGATGAGCTTCGTGGCGTCGAGGATGTCGAAATCGAATTTGTCGGCGAAGTCATCGTCGAAAAGCTGCACGCCCAGTTCCCATTCCGGGTACTGCCCGGACTGGATGGCGTCCCAGAGGTCACGGCGATGGAAGTCGGGGTCTGCGCCGTTGATCTTGACGGCTTCGTTCCAGACGACTGACTGCAGGCCCTGCTTCGGCTTCCAGTGGAACTTCACGTAGGTGGATTTGCCTTCGGCGTTCACCAGACGGAAGGTATGGACGCCAAAACCTTCCATGAAGCGGAAGGACCGGGGAATGGCGCGGTCGGACATGATCCACATGAGCATGTGGACCGTTTCCGGGGAAAGGGAGGCGAAATCCCAGAAGTTGTCATGGGCCGACTGGGCCTGCGGAAAGCCGGAGTCTGGCTCTTCCTTCACGGCGTGGACCATGTCGGGGAACTTGATGGCGTCCTGAATGAAGAAGACGGGAATGTTGTTGCCGACGAGATCCCAGTTGCCTTCTTCCGTGTAGAGTTTTACGGCGAAACCGCGCACGTCACGGGCCACGTCGAAAGAGCCGCGGCCGCCGGCGACCGTGGAGAACCGCACGAAAGCCGGAACGCGGACACCGGTTTTTCCCAGAACGCTGGCTGACGTGTAGTCGGACAGGGAATCCGTGAGTTCGAAATAGCCGTGAGCGCCGTAGCCGCGGGCGTGGACGACGCGTTCGGGGATACGTTCATGATCGAAGTGGAAGATCTTCTCGCGGAAGTGGAAGTCTTCCAGTAGCGCGGCACCGCGGGCGCCGGCTTTCAGGGTGTTCTGGTCATCGGCGACGGCAACACCCTGCTGGGTGGTCATGGTGGGGGTGTCGCTGCCTGCGACCTGATGGGTGGCGCCCTGGGGCCCGCGTTCCACGGTCTGGTCATTGATCGTGACGGTCGTACGTTTGTCCGAACTGTCTGTCATGTCGTGTGGCCTCTTTCGTGAACCCGCGGGAATGTGACTGGATCGCAGGCCCGGTGATCTGGAGGGAAACAGCCGTGCGCAGGGCTGTGATGGTCTAAGAAGCCGGGAACTGGACAAATGTTCCGGAAAATATTTCCTGAAAATATTCTGAACCGGGGAGGAAGATGTCTCGTTGATCGACACGATACATGCCTTGCTGGACAGGAAATGACCGATGTCCGTTGACCCCCGTCACTGTTATCCCCGCCCTCCTTTCAAGGCGCAGCCACAGCGCTTTCCCGGCCTGTCTTCGAAAATGACGCCGGAACCGGATTATGGTGAGAAAACCTACAGGGGATCCGGGAAGCTGAAGCATCAGGTTGCTCTGATCACGGGGGGTGATTCCGGGATCGGACGGGCGGTTGCACTGGCCTTTGCCCGGGAAGGGGCGGATGTCGCCATCGCTTATCTGGAGAGCGAGGAGTCAGATGCCCGCGATATTGCGGCGCAGGTGGAAGCGGAGGGCCGGCGATGCGAACTGCTGCCGGGGGATCTGCGGGATGCGAAGCATTGCAGCACCATCATCGAGCAGATCATCGAAAAATTCGGGCGCCTGGATATTCTGGTTAATAATGCCGCCTTCCAGAAAGCGCGGGCGAAGCTGGAACAGGTGACCGAAGAGGAATGGCAACGTCATTTCGATACCAATACGTCGGCTCTCTTTCATCTGACCAAGGCGGCATTGCTGCATCTGAAGCCCGGGGCGAGCATTATCAACACGTCTTCGGTCAATCTGCGTGTTCCGCAGCCGATTCTTGTGCCGTATTCCATGACGAAAGCCGCGATTGCGAATTTCACGGTCAGCATGGCGCAGCAACTGGCCGGACGGGGCATCCGGGTGAATGCGGTTCTGCCGGGTCCGATCTGGACGCCTTTCATTGCGACGGGCATGCCAGTTGAGGATCAGGAAGAGTTCGGGACCGATGTTCCGCTGGGCCGGCCGGGGCAGCCGGCGGAACTGGCCGGAGCTTACGTCTATTTCGCGGATCCGTTGAACAGCTACACCTCCGGAGCGCTTCTGACGGTTAATGGCGGAACACCGATGCTCTGAGGCGGCGGTCAGCGGTCTCAGGAGACAGGAACGGAAAGCGCCGGCTCGTCATCGAGCGGGCGTTTTTCTGTTTTGGGGCCGAAGATCAGTGTGACGGCAGCACCTGCGAGCAGGACGGCGGTTGTCAGGCCGAACACGCCCGGGAAGCCGGTTGCCGGATAGAGCCAGCCGATCAGGATGGGAGCGGAGAGGGCGCCGAGGCGGGAGATGGCGGCGGCCAGTCCCATGCCACGGGCGCGCAGGGACGTGGGGAACAGTTCGGGCGTGTAGGCATAGATGCCGCCGTATGTTCCGTTCATGAAGAAGGACATGAGGATACCGCTGGCGAGAATTTGCGCAGGTGTCTGGCTGGCGGTCATGCCGATCGCGCTGATGCCGCCCAGGACCATGAAGAGGGCGACGGTTGTGCGGCGTCCGATGCGTTCCGTCAGCAGGGCGGCGGCCATGTATCCGGGAAGCTGTGCGGCATAGATGGAAATGGCGTAACCGAAGCTGCGGGTAATGGTCATGCCCCGGGCGATCATGAGGCTCGGGATCCAGGTGAAGAAGGCATAGAAGCTGAAGGTAATGGCGAGCCACATGATCCAGCTCATGAAGGTGGTGCGCCGCATCGGGGGTTCGAACAGGGTCTTCAGGGGAGGCGCGGGGGCGATCTCGCAGGTTCCGGGTGGGACTGATCCGGGTTCCAGTCCGGCATGGCGCTCCATCTGTCCGACGATCAGGGAGGCTTTTGCCGTCTGGCCGCGCCGGGCCAGCCAGCGGGGGGATTCGGGCAGGGCGCGGCGCCACCAGAGCAGCATCAGGATGGGAAGGCCAGTGCAGGCCAGGGCCCAGCGCCAGCCATCCGGAGATGCAGGGATCAGCAGGAAGCCGAGAATGGCGGCTGTGACGTATCCGAAGGAATAGAAGCCTGTCAGGGCGGCCGTGAAGGCGCCGCGGTAGCGGTTTCCGACGAATTCGCTGAGATAGGGGGCGATGATGGTGCCTTCCGCGCCGGCGCCCAGACCGGCAATCAGGCGGAAAATGTAGAAGCCGCCGAAAGACGAGGCCTGGGCGGAAAGCAGGGAGCCGATGGCGTACACGATCAGGGCGCTCATCATGACGTATCGGCGGCCTGCCCGGTCCCCGAGCCATCCGGCCAGCAGGGCGCCGAGTCCGTAACCGAGATAGGTGGCGCTGCCGAGAGTGCCGAGTTCCGGGCCGGTCAGGTGCCACTGGGTTTTCAGCATGGGGAGCGTGAAAGCCACGATGGCAGAGTCCAGCCCGTCGAACGTGTAGCCCAGACCGCCGAGGAGAAGCAGTTTCCAGTGAAAGGCGGTAAAGGGCAGGCGTTCGATCCGGGCGGCGATGGTCATGGGGGCGGGACAGTGTTCTGGACGTTGCGGAAAGGAAAGAAAGCCTATCCGTGGCGGTGTGTGGGGTCCAGAGAGGAGGCGTGAGGCAGCGGTGGGAGCGGAAAAGGTTGTGTTATGCGGTTTTTTCCGCTAATCCGCCGCTCGCACGGGCACCCCTGGAGGTCCGTGTTTGACGAATAATTTCATACGCAGGAGCGTAACAGTGGCTAAATTGACGACACTCGCTGTCTCCCCGCGCGCGAAGGCTGGTAAGGGGGCAGCGCGCGCTACGAGACGTCAGGGACTGGTTCCCGCCGTGGTTTACGGTGGCAAGCAGGAGCCTGTCATTATCTCCCTCGACCCCCGTCTGGTTCTGAAGGAACTGCACCGTGGTGGCTGGTCCTCCCGCGTGTATAACCTGCAGGTCGAGAGTGGCGAGCCTGTCCCGGCCCTGATCCGTGACGTTCAGCTGCACCCGGTCACCGATGCTCCGCTGCATGTGGACTTCCAGCGCGTTGCCGCCGGTCACAAGGTTCATGTCCAGGTGGCCATCGCCTTCACGGGTGAAGAACAGGCTCCGGGCATCAAGCGCGGTGGCGTTCTGAACGTTGTGCGTCACTCCGTGGACGTCGAGGTTGATCCGGTCAGCATTCCGGAACACTTCACGGTCGATCTGAGCGCGCTCGACATTCATGACAGCGTGCGCTGGGAAGACCTGAAGGGCACGGAAGGCGTTGTGCTGACGAGCGGTCAGAGCGCGGACATGGTGATCGCCTCCATCGCGCCGCCGACGATCGACGCCGAGATGGAAGCCGAAGCTGCCGCCAAGGCTGCTGCTGAAGCCGAAGCTGCTGCTGCACCCAAGAAGAAGTAAGTCATGAGGCTCTGGACCGGTCTCGGCAACCCCGAGCCGGGGATGAGCCGTCATCGACACAACATCGGCTTCATGGCGGTTGACGAGATCGCCAGGCGCCACGGTTTCACGCCGTGGCGCAAGCGCTTTCGGGGGGAGACGTCCGAAGGTGTGCTGGGGGGGGGGCAGAAAATTCTGCTCCTCAAGCCGATGACCTATATGAACCTGTCGGGTGACAGCGTTCAGCAGGCCGCGCAGTTCTTCAAGATCGCGCAGGCCGATATTACCGCCTTTCATGATGAACTCGATCTTGCCTTCGGCAGGCTGCGCATCAAGCGCGGTGGCGGTGCGGCCGGTCACAACGGGTTGCGGTCCATGGACCGGTGTCTTCCGGGGCCGGATTACTGGCGGGTCCGGATGGGCATTGGCCATCCGGGGCACAAGGACCGGGTGACGGGGCATGTGCTGGGCAATTTTTCCAAGGCTGAAGAGCCGGAGCTGGAGCGCTGGCTTGAAGCCATCGCGGATGCTGCTCCCATTCTGGCCAGGGGCGAGAATGAAGCCTTCATGACGAAAGTGGCGCTTCTGACGGGCTGAAATGCTGTCAGGTTAAATACAGATATTTTGCTGTCGCCTCTGTGGTCGTGGTTTTTTCAAATCGCGAAATTATAAGGCGTGGCCCGTGTTTTGTCGGGGCGGGCTGTTGTTTGCTACGCCGGTTTCTGCGAACACAGGGCAACGGATTTTCAAGCTGTGGCCGCCATTTTGCGTGGCCTGAGAGATGGAGAGCATCATGGGTTTTAATTGTGGCATCGTCGGTTTGCCCAATGTTGGTAAATCCACGCTGTTCAATGCCCTGACGGAAACGGCGGCGGCACAGGCTGCGAATTACCCGTTCTGTACCATCGAGCCGAATACGGGGCGTGTTGCGGTACCGGATGCGCGGCTCGATACGCTGGCGCGGATTGGCAAGTCCCAGCGGACGATACCGACGAGCCTTGAGTTCGTGGATATTGCCGGGCTCGTCCGGGGCGCGTCCAAGGGGGAAGGTCTGGGGAACCAGTTCCTGGCCAACATCCGTGAAGTGGATGCGATCATCCATGTGCTGCGCTGTTTCGAGGATGATGACATCACCCATGTGGAAGGGGGCGTCGATCCGGTTCGGGATGCGGACATCATTGAAACCGAATTGATGCTGGCGGATCTGGACAGTCTGGAGAAGCGGCAGGTCAATCTGCAGAAGCGTGCCCGCGGAAATGACCGCGACGCACAGGCCCAGCTTGAACTGATCGAACCGCTGATCGCGGCGCTGCGTGAGGGGCGTCCTGCTCGGACTGCCGTGCCCGAGGGGCAGGAAAAGGAGGCTGCACGTCTTCAGCTCCTGACCACGAAGCCGGTTCTGTATGTCTGCAATGTCGAGGAAGCCTCCACGGCGACGGGCAATGCGCATTCGGAGGCTGTCCGGCGGCGGGCTGAAGAGGAAGGGGCAGGCGCGGTGGTTGTCTCGGCTGCCATTGAGGCCGAAGTCAGCCAGCTGCCACCGGAGGATCGCACGGAATTCCTTGAAGGGCTGGGGCTGAGTGACAGCGGGCTGGATCGTGTCATTGCGGCTGGTTACAGTCTTCTGGGGCTTCGGACCTATTTCACGGTTGGGCCGAAGGAAGCGCGGGCCTGGACGATTACGGAAGGCACCAGGGCCCCGCAGGCTGCGGCGGTGATCCACAATGATTTCGAGCGCGGATTTATCGCGTGTGAGACCGTGGCTTTCAACGACTATGTGGCCTGCAACGGGGAAGCGGGGGCAAAGGAAGCCGGAAAGTTGCGGATCGAAGGCAAGGACTATGTTGTGCAGGACGGTGATGTCCTGCTGTTCCGGTTCAATGTCTGAAGCACGGGCCGTTCTGAAAGGCCTGACGGACAGGGCCCGTCAGGCAGGTCGTTCGCTGGCGCGGGCGAAGACGGCTGTGCGTAATGAGGCCCTTCGGGCTGCTGCTGCTGCCCTGCGGTCACGCTCGGAGCAGATCGTTCTGGCGAACCGGCAGGATCTGGACGGGCTTTCCGCGGACCGGACGGTGGCCTTCCGGGACCGTCTGACCCTGACGCCGCAGCGGGTCGAGGCCATGGCGAAGGGTCTGGAGGATGTGGCGGCGCTGCCGGATCCGGTGGGACGTGTCCTTGCGGAGTGGGATCGGCCGAACGGGCTTCATTTCCGTCGTGTGGCGGTGCCGATCGGTGTGATCGGGATGATTTACGAAAGCCGTCCCAATGTCGGGGCGGATGCGGCCGCTCTGTGCATCAAGTCCGGAAATGCCGTGATCCTGCGTGGGGGCAGGGAAAGCCTTCATTCCGCCCGCGCCATTCAGGATGCCATGGCGCAGGGGCTGGAAGAGGCGGGGCTTGATCCGGCCTGTGTGCAGATCCTACCTTCGGCTGACCGTGCGCTTGTGGGGGCCATGCTTCAGGCCGCTGACGGCATTGACCTGATCATTCCGCGCGGTGGCAAGGCGCTTGTGGAGCGCGTTCAGCAGGAGGCGCGGGTGCCGGTTTTGGCCCATGCGGATGGGCTGAATCATACTTATGTTCACGCCAGTGCCGATTTCGGCATGGCGCGGAAGGTTCTGCTGGATGCCAAGATGCGGCGGACGGGTATCTGTGGAGCGACGGAAACCCTGCTGATTGACCGGGCGATGGCTCCGGAACTCCTGCCGCTTCTGATCGCGGATCTCTCGGCCAAAGGGTGCACTTTCCGGGCGGATGACGCTGCAAGGGCCATCGTGCCATCCCTGCCCGTGGCAAAGGCTGAAGATTTCGACACGGAATGGCTGGATTCCATCCTGTCCATTGCGGTTGTGGACGGTGTGGAGAGTGCATTGTCCCATATTGCACGGCACGGCAGCCGCCATACGGAGGCGATCATTGCGGAAGACGCGCAGGCTGCGGCGGACTTTTTGAACGGTACGGACAGTGCGGTCGTTCTGTGGAATGCGTCCACGCAGTTCTGTGACGGCGGGGAGTTTGGATTCGGCGCCGAGATCGGTATCGCCACGGGGCGGATGCATGCCCGTGGGCCAGTGGGACTCGAGCAGTTGACCTGCTACCGTTACGAGGTGACGGGTAACGGGCAGGTACGAGGCTGACGCAGATTTCACAGATTCCGACTTTTGGTGATGGTCGCAGGATGCGAATCGGGTTGCTTGGCGGGTCCTTCAACCCGGCTCATCCGGGGCATCTGCAACTGGCGCGGCGGGCATTGCGGGCTTTGCGGCTGGACCAGGTCTGGCTGATGGTCTCGCCGGGCAATCCGCTCAAGCCCCGCAAGGGCATGGCATCTTTCAAGGCGAGGCTGGCGTCAGCGCGGCGGCTTGCGGATGGGCGGCGCATTTTTGCGACCGATATCGAATCGTGTCTGAAGCAGCGTTACACGGTCCGGACGGTGACGTTGCTGAAGCAGCGTTTTCCGCATGTCCATTTTGTCTGGCTGATGGGGGCGGATGGTCTGGCGCAGCTCTCGCATTGGAAGAACTGGCGCAGGCTGGCGGCTCTGGTGCCGATTGCCGTTCTGCCCAGACCGGGAAGTGTCTCGCCTGCCCTGAGAGGGGCGGCAGCGTCCGTGCTGCGGTGGCATCGCGTACCGTCCCGGCAGTCGCCCGTGCTGGCGAATCGAAAAGGGGGAGCGTGGACGTTCCTTTCTGCCCCGCAGAACGATATATCGGCTACAGCGTTGCGTGAGTCCGGGCAGGTGTGTCCGGAACCGGATCAGGAGTAAAAACCATCATCAAGACGACTTCCACCGACCCGCAGGTTCCGGTAACCCCGCGCAAGAAAGCGGCGGCGGCTGGTCCGAAGAAAGCCGCTGCCAAGCGCACGAAAGCGCAGCCCGATGTGCTGACGAAGCTGCTTGGCATCATCACGGCCAGCCTGGAAGATGACAAGGCTGAAGATATTGTGGTGCTTGATCTGGTAGGGCGCGCCAGTTTCGCTGATTCCATGGTGATTGCGACTGGTCTGGCTGACCGTCAGATTGCGTCCATGGCGCATCACATCGAGCGCAAGCTGGGTGAAGAAGGCCACAAGAACATTCTGGTCGAGGGCGCCAATGGCAGCGACTGGGTGCTGCTGGATGCCGGCGACATTGTTGTTCATCTTTTCAAGCCGGAAAGCCGGGAGCTGTATGCTCTTGAGCGGATGTGGGGCGCGGACCTCGATGCGCTGGATGCTGAGGAAGTGGCTGTAGGCCAGGGCAGCGACGAACAGGACTGACAATGAAACTGGTCGCGATTGGCCGGTTGAAGGCAGGACCGGAACGGGATCTGTTCGAGCGCTACGCAGCGCGACTCCGGCCTGCCCTCGATGTGGTTGAGCTGAACCCTTCCAAAGGGTCTGCCAAGGAACAGAAGCGGCGTGATGCAGCGGAGCTTCTGGGAGCGTGTCCCGAAAATGCCCTGGTGGTGGCGCTGGATGAAGGCGGGAAAACGCCTGACAGTTCCCGTTTCGCCGGGATGATGTCACGCTGGCAGGAATCGGGACGGCCGGTTCATTTCATCATTGGTGGGGCGGAAGGGCTTGACCGGTCCGTGATCGAGCGGGCCGATGCCGTCATTTCTCTCGGAGCGCTGACCTGGCCGCACATGCTGGTACGGGTCATGCTTGCTGAACAGGTCTTTCGTGCCCAGGCGATTAATAGCGGTCATCCCTATCATCGCACATCGCGACCGGACGACTGACAGACGTCTTCAGAACGGACGAATCGGAAAAGGCAGACTGTCAGGACAGTCTGCCTTTTTTCGTTGGGGCATCAGGATGGGCTGTGTTCAGCGAATTGAGCGATTCGGAGCATCTGATGTGAAGGCATCGTCCGGGGCTTCAGCGACTTCCGTTGTGCTCATGGGGTGGTTCAGCGGGCTGCTACCCTGAATGGTGCCGCGATGACGGAAGGTCGTCGCGCGGGCAAGCACCACCTGCGGGGCTGCGTTCTGACCATCCGGGCGGCTGTAAATGAAGCCATAGGTCGGATAGATGCTGCCAAGGCGGCCGCTGCTGTCATTGAGGGAGACGCGGACGGCGCTCCAGTCATTGTTGGGGGAAACGTCCACGACGCGGACATTCCGGGCCACCCCGTTCGAGTTCCAGTGGGACTGGTCGATATAGATCGTCCGGTTGTCTTCGACGGCCCGGACAACGGCGACATGTCCCAGAGGCATGCGGCGGATACCGCGGAAGTTCAGGATGGAACCGGCTTCCGGTGCGTTGCCCCGGGCGTAGACCCCGGCGGCATTATACCACCAGTCACGGGCGTTACCGCGGAGGGAGACTTCCGAAGCCTCCTTGGCGAACGCCACGCATTGAAGCACGTGACCATATCCGCCGCGATGGACGCTGTGATGCCGGAAAGATGCCCGGTGCGTGGCGTGGCCACGAACGTGCCGTGCCTCGGCATGGCCCGAAAAGAGCATGACTGCTGCAAGCGCCAGAGTAGAGAAGAAAGATTTCCGGCAACTTTTTTGCGTCACGATCTTTATGATCCTGTGATGGGGTGTGTTATCGGGGTTACAGGGAGGTAACAATCTTCCTGCAACCCTGACAAGTGCCGAATGCAGAGCTTTGGCCTAAAATTTCGTTTTGAACGAAAATCCTTTGCCTGCCCCACTCTGCCATCAAGATGCCTTATTTGTCCGGACGAGTTATTTCGTGGTGGTCAGCATGATTTCCACGAGAACGCGCGGGTCTGCCATTTCGGCCTGAACGCAGGCGCGGGCGGGTGCCATGTTTGCGGGAAGCCATGCGGACCAGACGCGGTTGAGGGCGTCGCGGTCACTGATGGACTTCAGCCAGATCTGGGCCTGGAGGATGCGGGTGTTGTCAGTGCCATGTTCTTCAAGGATCTCGTCCAGTTGGGCCAGAATGTCGCGTGTCTGACCTTCGGCATCCAGGGAAAGATCGCGGGCGACGACACCCTGCGTGAAGATGAAGCCGTGATATTCGACCGCTTTCGAGAGAATGGCGTTCGGTTCCGTGCGGATGATGCGGCTCATGTCGGAATGTCCTCTTGAGATTATGGGAAGAATACGGAGGCCACATTGACTGCCAGTTCAGAGGCGGTCAATCGGGATGGCTTGTGATGATCTGGCGGAGCCTGTATCGCCCGGAGAAGGATGAACTGCGGAGAGCAGGAAGATCATGGCTTCTCTCGAAGTGCAAAGAATACCCGTCACGCCGTTGCGACAGAACTGCACTGTTCTTTCTGACGGACAGGGGCGGGCTGTCGTGATTGATCCGGGTGGGGATGTTGATGATCTGCTGACCGCGGTTGAAGGGCAGGTTGTGGAGGCCATCCTTCTGACGCATGGACATTTCGATCATGCCGGCGGGGCTGATGCTCTGCGTGAGCGACTGAATGACAGACAGGAGACGCGTGTTCCCGTGCTGGGGCCGGACAGGAGGGATGCTTTCCTGCTGTCCGGTATTGAAGCGCAGGCGGCCAGTCTGGGTCTGAGCGGACTGCGCAATGTGAAGCCGGACCGGTTTCTTGCGGGAGGTGAGACGCTCTCGCTTCTGGGGCATGAACTGACGGTTGAGCATGTGCCGGGTCATACACCGGGGCATGTCGTCTTTATTGATCGGGCCAGTCAGCGGGCGATCGTGGGGGATACGCTTTTCCGGAATACGGTAGGGCGCACCGATTTTCCGTATGGCGATCATGAGGCCCTGCTGGCAGGCATAAAGCGGCATCTTCTGACATTGCCGGAGCATACCGTGGTTCTGTGCGGCCATGGTCTTCCCACGACAATTGGTGAAGAGCGGCAGTCTAATCCATTTTTTGCGCACCAATTCTGAATTTTTAAGGATAACTGATGATGCGTCGGCTTGTATTGGGTGTTTTGACGGCTGTTCTGGGTGGAGCCGCGACGTCTGTCGTTCCGGTTCAGGCGCAGGAAACGATTACGAAAGCGCAGGCGGAATTGCCGACATCTTCGCTGGTGATCCGGACGAAAGACGGGCAGGCGCATCATTTTACGGTGGAACTGGCCAAGACGCCCCGGGAACAGGAGGTCGGCGAGATGTTTCGGACCAGTCTGCCGAAGGATCGGGGGATGCTCTTCCTGTGGCCGCATCCTCAGGTCTCCGATATGTGGATGCGGAATACGCTCGTTCCACTGGATATCGTTTTCATCGACGCGACGAATCATGTGCATGCCATCGTCGAAAATGCTGTTCCGCGGAGTGAAGCCATTCTCAGCAGTCAGGGAGAGGTGGCGAATACGCTTGAGCTTGCAGGCGGGGTCACGGCGGAACTGGGAATTCAGGTCGGGGATGAGGTCAGTGGCGCTTCTCTGAAGCGTTGAGCCTGTGACGAAGATCTTAATTACGGGCGTTGCGGGATTTATTGGATCCCATGTTGCTCAGGCTTTTCTGGATCGTGGCACCGAGGTGATCGGTATTGATACACTGAATGACTATTACGATCCGGCTCTCAAGAAAGCACGTCTGGCGCGTCTCGCGGGTCGGAAAGGTTTCGGGTTTCAGAAGCTGGATATTGCTGATCGGGATGGGGTGCAGGAACTGATCGGCCAGCATCCTGATATTGAGGGGATTGTGCACCTGGCAGCGCAGGCTGGTGTCCGGTATTCGCTGGTAGATCCGTATTCCTACGTCAATGCCAATGTCATGGGGCAGGTTGTTCTTCTGGAAGCGGCCCGGAAGCTGAACAACCTCCGGCATTTCGTCTATGCGTCATCCTCTTCTGTTTATGGACGCAACAGATCTCTGCCGTTTCGGGAAACGGACCGGGTTGATGAGCCGGGATCGCTGTATGCTGTCACGAAGCGGGCAGGCGAACTGGCATCGTCTGCATATGCCTATCTGCATGGTCTGCCACTGACGGGGCTGCGGTTTTTTACGGTCTATGGGCCCTGGGGCAGACCGGACATGGCCTATTACGGTTTTGCCAGGGCAATCTGGGAGGGCCGTCCCCTTACGCTTTACGACGGGGATGGGCTGGCAAGGGATTTCACCTACATTGATGATATCACGTCAGGCGTTCTGGCGGTTTTTGACAGGCCGCCCCTGAAAAGTGAGAGAAAGGCGCGGGTTCTGAACCTGGGTGGGGACTGTCCGCAGAAAGTGACCCGGCTGATCGATCTGCTGGAGAGCAATCTGGGGAAAAAGGCTGTCATCCATCGGCAGCCGAGACCTGCCGCGGACATGGAATCGACCTGGGCGTCTTTGGACGAAATTGAGCGTGTCTGTGGCTGGAAACCGGTTACGAACCTGCCTGCAGGGGTGGAGCGGTTCTGTCACTGGTTCAGGGAATTTCACGCAGA
>NZ_AGQV01000005.1 GCF_000234355.1 Gluconobacter morbifer G707
GTTTTTTTGTTGCTGGCCGTCCCTGAGCAGGAACGCCTGCCGGGGTGTTATTTCCCGACGACGGCGCTGTTTCCCATAACCTGAGCTTTCTTGACGAGCTGATTGCAGAGCATGACGCGCTTGGTCTTGCCCAGCGTCGTGATGTCAAAGGTGCTGTTGCCCTCGGTCTGAAGCAGGCCCTTGCCACCCAGCGAGTAGAACTGGTCGTTCTGCACATCCGGGCGTTTGGCCAGCGTACGAGACGCGACGATGGGTGCCGTACCGAGAACAAGCTGATTGTGCAGGCAGTAATAGGTCAGGCCCGCGACGTTGCCGGCCTGCGCGCCCTTGATGGAGGGGAGGCCATAGGCGTCGAGAGAACCGGGCGATGCCGAGGTCTGCACGCCGTTCACGCCGCTGACGGCCTGGACATGGTTAGGGGTGATGACAGCCTGTGTGCCGGGGGGCACGGTGGCGACCGGACGGGTCTGTGCTTCAGCAGGAATTGTCTGTGCGGAGACCGCACCGGAAAATGCCAGAGCAGCAAAAGCAGAAAGAGCAAAAGTATTTTTCGTAATCATGATAGTTTTCTTTCCATATTTGAGATGATTACGTGACAGTCCAACTGGGTCTGTATCATCCCGTACCCTTGCAGGGTACCAGTGTGATACAGACCGTTGCGGCTATAACACCATATTTCATTCGCAGTTTCTTGATGGATATCATTTTTCCCTGAAATCCATTCTGCTCTTTGCCATGCCGTGAGGGTTGATGCATGGGGCAGATTGAGTCTGCACGTTTTCTGCGCCAGAGTTCTGGCATGTCAGATCATACCCATACCCTGCCTCTTCCGCCCTCTCCCCGCCGCGACCCCGTCACGATCAGGCAACTGGGCCGGACCCGCACGGATTCCTATGCCTGGATGAAGGACGAGAACTGGCAGCAGGTTCTGCGTCATCCTTCCGTCCTGCGAGCGGACATTGCCGACTACCTGAAGGCGGAAAACGCCTATCAGGATGCGGTCCTGAAAGACATGGAGCCGCTGCGGGAAGAGCTTCTGAAAGAGATGATCGGGCGCGTCCCGCCAGCCGAGGAATCCGTCCCGGTTCCGCATGGACCATGGGAATATTACAGCCGGTTTGCCGAAGGGGCACAGCATCCCATTCGCGCACGGCGACCGCGCGGGGGCGGAGCCGAGCAGGTGCTGCTGGATGCGGATGCACTGGCGAAGCAGCATGACTATTATACCGTTGCCGCGGCGACCCATTCGGACGATCACCGCTATTTCGTCTATGCGGAAGACGTCCAGGGATCGGAAGTCTATCGCATCCAGGTCGAGGATCTTGAGACCGGGGAACTCTGCGCTCCGCCGGTGGAAAGTGCGACCGGCAGCTTTACCATTTCCCCTGACAGCCAGTGGCTGTTCTGGATTTACCGCGATGACAATGGCCGGCCCTCGCGGATCTATCGCCGCCCGCTGACGGGTGGAGACGATGTGCTGGTCTTTGACGAGACCGATCCGGGTTTTTTCCTGAGCATCGCCACCACGGCATCGCGGAAATGGATCATCATCGAACGGGGCGATCATGACACGAACGAGACGCTGCTGATCCCGGCGGTCGATCCGACGGCAAAGCCGGTTGTGGCGGCGCCGCTCATCCGTGGGGAACGGTATTCCCTGACGCACTGGAATGACCGCTTCATCATTCTGACCAATGTGGGTGGCGCGGTGGACTTCCAGTTCATGCAGGCACCTGAGACTGCCACGGGGCGGGAAAACTGGATGCCATTCGTGCCTTACCGGGTTGGCCATTACCTGCTGGGCGCAAGCGCGTCGCGCGATCATCTGGCTTGGGCGGAGCGACGGGACGGGAATATCGATATTCTCGTCGTGGAGGCGGGCGTAACAGGCGATGTGCGGACACAGGCGCAGACCATCCGCATGGATGAACCGGCCTATGACCTGACAATGCAGGGCGCGCTCGAATATGACCGCCCGACCCTGCGTTACATCTACGAGTCCCCAACCACACCGGCGCACTGGTATGATTACGACATGGCGACGGGAGAGCGTGTCCTCCGCAAGGTGCGAGAGGTGCCATCCGGACATGATGCCTCGCAATACGAGACGCGCCGCCTGTTCGCTACCGCTCCGGATGGAGAGCAGGTGCCCGTGACAGTGCTGATGCGCCGCGGGCAGACACTGGATGGTTCCGCGCCGCTGCTGCTTTATGGTTATGGGTCTTACGGCATTGCGATTGACGCCAGCTTCCTGACGACCGTGTTCAGTCTTGTAGACCGGGGCTGGATCTATGCCATTGCCCATATCCGTGGGGGATCGGAGAAGGGCTGGAACTGGTTCCTTGAAGGACGCGGAACGAAGAAACCAAATACCTTTACGGATTATATCGCTTCGGCCCGGCATCTCGTGGCTGAAGGCTACGGGTCAGCCGGGCGCATCGTGGCGCAGGGCGGGTCCGCAGGCGGGCTTCTGATGGGCGCCATCGTCAACATGGCGCCGGAGTTGTTTGCAGGCATTGCGGCGCAGGTGCCGTTCGTGGACATGCTGAACACGATGTCGGACGTATCGCTGCCGCTGACGCCGCCGGAATGGCCGGAATGGGGTAATCCGCTGGAAGACCCTGCGGCCTATGACCTGATTGCCAGCTATTCGCCCTATGACAATATCGGGCCAAAGCATTACCCGCCTGTTTTGGCCATGGGGGGGCTGTCCGATCCGCGCGTGACCTACTGGGAACCTGCAAAATGGATCGCAAAGCTGCGGGAAGTTGCATCCGGAGGTCCGTTCCTGTGCCGGATCAACATGGAAGCCGGACATGGCGGCTCCTCCGGACGTTTCAAACGTCTTGAAGAAGTGGCGCTGGTGCAGGCCTTCGCCATCTGGGCGATTGATCGTGTAGGGCAGACCGGGAAATGATGCGGAGCGGCTGACGGTACGGTCCGGCGATTCAGGGCGCGGACTGGAGTTCAGGGGCTCTGCCTGAACAGAGCACTTCTTTTCGGGGTGTTCCCTGCCTGTGTGATCAGGAGATGAAACGGGTCAGGCAGGAGCCTGTTTCAGAACGAGGTCAAAGGCGTGCCCCTGATGGTAAAGCGCGAAGCTGGGGGTCTGCCGGACCAGCGTCGCCGGTCCAAGGAACTGTCTGGCGGCACTCCATTCGGCTGGCGTGTGTTCGCGACTGTCCACACCGTTCTGGCGGAACATCACGAAGCCGAAGATATCGTCGTCATGCAGCCCTTGTCGGGGAAGAAGGCGAGCAAGGACCGGAAAGGCCGACACGGCATTCCGGACGACGGGAGAACTGGCCTCGTCACCATAGATGAACAGATCGTCTCCCTTTTTGAAACCGGCGTCATCGAGAACGCCGGCCAGACGTTGGATCTGCGCGTTTTCAAAGCGGGTCTGTTCCTTCAGGGCATTACCATAGCTGTAGGACAGAACGAGGAAATACAGTACCGGCAGCGCGGCAAACCAGCGCATTTTCCGGAAAGGGCCGAAGAGGAAAGCCAGGTTGCCCAGCAGCAGACAGGCCGAAAACGACATGAATATCCGCGGTTCATAGATCGGATATTTCAGGAGCAGGATGATCCCGGACAGCAGGACAACCAGCATGACCGGCACCAGCAGCCCGACGCTTCCGGCCAGTACGGACAGGAGACGGCGCTCCCGGATGCACCGCAGACCGATCCATCCGGCGTAAACCGTTCCAACGGCATAGAACAGTCCCAGAAGCAGGGCGGGACCAGGTGTCAGAAGGGGGCGGAGCAGCGCCATCGTCCCGGAAAGGTTGATGAGAAGTCCGTCCGTGTTGACGTCCTGCCAGCCACGCATGACGGCGTGCCCGTCCTCGTAGGAACCATGGACGAAGTGCCGCGTGATCAGGACATGATAGAGGATGGCAGCTACCAGCAGGGCCAGCATGTTCCGCCCCATACACCGCCAGACGAGCGGGATGCTGGTCGTCTGGCAGTCACGCAGGAACACAACGAGGGACACGGCCACGAACGTATTGATCGCAGGCTGGTAGAACGCCATGACGCTGAACAGAAGGGCGACTGCCGTCCCGGACTGGCGCCATGGGTGATCATTCTCCGAACGTCCGATGGCGAGGACGGCGCAGCTCTGGGCCAGCAGCATGGGCAGGGCGTCAAACTGATAGGACAGGTTCTCGAGAAAGAAGGGCTGCACCACCAGCGGTAGCGCGCACAGAAGGAGCGTAACGCTGTCGGGGTACCGTTCACCGCTCAGCCGCCGTGCCAGCCAGACGCCCGTCAGGGACAGGGCCAGAAGACCGAGAAACTGCCCGAGGGGAGCGATGTTCTGAATGTTTCCGACCCGCAGATCGAGGGCATTCATCAACAGGGTTGAGAAGATCCGCCCGCTCCGCCCCCAGGCATAGCCGTGCAGGACGCGGGCGTTATCGTCCATGTAACCGCAGTTCGCGAGAGCAATCGGAAAAAAAAACAGGATTTCGACGCCAGCGACGAGGGCAGTCTGCGCAGCGATGCTGTTTCTGGGTGCCGTCATTCGTCCAAGCTCATGCCTCGTCGGGCCTGATTAGAGGAAAGCCGGACGATTGACGATGACGTTTTGTAAAATATTGTCCCGTTGCAATACCCGGAAACGGAGGAAGGTCTGGCACAGGACCTTCAGGCTCAGCCCTGCCTCCTCATACTTCCCTGTAAGACAATGTCAGACGCTGCATCCCTCCGGTCAGCGATGGCCGACCAGATGGCGCAGGTCGTCTCCAAAATGCTGGAGGGCATCCTGCGTGGAGCGGTGACGGCGGTTTCCTTCCTCGGAGACAATCGTGACGGTGGCGGTCATGCCGGCGGCCAGCGTCAGGTCCTTGGGGACCGTGTCGATCTTTACACGGACGGGAATACGCTGCGCCAGCCGGACCCATGTATAGACCGGATCGACAGTCGGGAGCCCCTGCTTGTTGACCAGTGCATTGTTGCTCGCGATGCCAAGCGTCACGCTCTCCACATGGCCGAAGAGGGGCTCGTGGAAGCCCATGAGGTCCATGCGGACGAGATCGCCTTCCTGAAGGCCATGGACCTTTGTTTCCTCAAAATAGCCATCCACCCAGAAAGAGGCCGTATCGATGATGTGGATGTTCACGTTGCCAGCGGTCGCAAAGTCACCGGGCCGCATGATGAGGTTGGTCACCACGCCATTGATCGAACTGCGGACCTGCGTACGCTCCAGATTGATTTCCGCCTGCCGCAGAGCAGCCTGTGCCGCGTTGTACTGCGCCTCTGCCTGCTGGGACATGGCCACGTATTCCAGCTTTTCTTCCTTGGAGACCGCCGTACCAGGAATGGCGCGCCGCCACTCGGCCTGGTTGACGCGGAAGGCCCAGTCCGCCTTGCGCTCGGCTACCTTGGCGCGTGCGGTCTCAAGCTGGACCTTGAAATCGAACGGATCGATTTCATACAGCACGTCTCCCTTATGGACGAACTGATTGTCCTGCACCTTTACATCCAGAATCTGGCCGGAAACACGCGGGGCGATGTTCGCCACCTGCACGCGGACCTGTCCGTTCCGGGTCCAGGGAGACGCGGTGTAATAATCCCAGAGGATGATGACAACCACGGCGGCCACGATCAGGATGCAGAGGGTAACCGAGAAACGGATCAGGCGATGGGCACTGGCAAGCACGGAACAGAAGCCTTGTCGTCAGAGGATGAGAGTGTAGAGGCCGATCAGGCAGATCAGGAGACCGAATTGCGCCAGAGGCGGATCCCAGACAAAGCGCCAGAGATCAAAGAGCGCGAGCGTCCATCTCAGGATGGCCAGCGTCAGCAGGGCAAGGGCCAGGTTGATGACGAACGCCGAAACCAGCACGCCATCCAGATCGATGACCTGTGTCGTCACCATCTTTTCCGTCCTATTCCATAACGATGCACTGCCGCCCGGTTGTGAACCAGCAGGGCGCGGACAGCTTCCAGCCCGCCGATGCAGTTGATCAGCAGGACTTCTTCCCCTTTCACACGCTGGGCCAGACGCTGGAAGAAGAGTTCCTGAAGGTCGGGAATTTCCGCTTCCAGCAGGCCCAGTCGGTCATGTGACATGGCCCGCCGTACGGGACCGAGGAGCGGGCGCAGAGTAGGCACATGACCCGCATCGTCCAGATAATGGCGGACACGGGCGATGGTGCTTGAAAAATCTTCCAGCCCTACGAACTGGTCGAACACCCGTTTGGGAGCGAGGCCTTTGCTGTTCATCCGGTTCGTCCACAGAAGGAACTGGCTGAGGCGGTCATATTTACGGCTCAGCAGCGCAGGCCCCATCTTCTCACCGTGCCATGAAAGCTGCTGTTCCAGATCATGGGCGATGGAGACGGCAAGCCTGAAACGGTGACGGCGTGCGGTCGGTGGCCAGAGCAGAACCAGAAGAATGAAGGAAATGACGGCTGAGAGGGCATAGAACGTATTGCGCGTAATGAAGGCCGTCGGGTCATAGTTGTGATGGTTACCCAGACCGATGAAGACCAGAAAGAACACCCCATAATTGAAGCCGATGGCGCTGGTTTTCGGGTTCATCAGCAGAAGACAGCTTACGATCGTCTGCGGCAACAGGACGAGGGCGAGCGTGAACATGCTGCCGACATGGGGCAGCACATAGAAATCCAGCCAGGCCGAGACGAGAATTCCGGCGGGCATTCCGATGATTGCCCCCTTACCGAACTGGGCCGTATCGAGCGCCGTTGACGCCAGCGTCAGGACAAGGGCCGTCTGAGACAGGGCAGTAAAGGAGGCGGGAATGCTGGAGCCGACACAGATTGCAGCGGTGATGCTGAAGCCCAGCAGGACGCGGATGCTGTTGATGAAGGCGGTAACGTAATCCGGTTCGCTCTCAAGCTGCGCCAGCTTGAGGGCATCACCCGCAGGCGTGGCCCGCAGCAGCGTGTTCATGCCGGTGCGGATGTGCAGGCGATTGCTGAGGAGGGTCGAACTGCGTTCCAGAAACCAGGCTTCACGCGCCGTCGGGAAATAATCAGGGTCTTCGTGGCGGATATCATCAAGAATGGTGTTCATCGTCTCCTTGCGGTCCGTTCCATCCTCGCTGCGCTCATGCCAGGCCCGGATATGACGGATCAGCAGGTCGGAAATGCCGCCGCGTTCCAGAAGATAGGAGATGGCGCGGCTGCATGTCAGAACAGTCAGCATTCCGATGATGCCGAGGCGGGCGCCGGCCATGCGCAGCCGTCCGCGCTCCACTTCCGTCCGGGCGTAAGAGATCTGGGTCATGAGGGCAAGGATTTCCGCCGCCAGGCCTGTCATCTCCGCGGGCGTGGGAATGGGCTCTCCCATCAGGGCGTTTTTGCCCGTCTGCCGCACACGATGGGACAGCAGCTCCATGCTTTGCGACAGACGCTTCCAGGCTTCAGGGGATCCGGCGAGGATGTTGACGACGGCAACAGCAGCCACGCCAATGGCAATGGTGGAGGCGCGCGCGATACTGACTGGATAGACGTTCTGCGGATCGTCCATGGTTGGGATGGCCACCAGCGCCACGGTATATCCCGCCAGCAGGGCACCGTAGGACCGGAAGTCGCGCTCGAGCGAGCCGACAAAGGCACAGCCGGCGATCCACAACGCCGTGCCCCCGAGGAACAGGGCGCGCTCCTGGTTGAACATCGCGACAAGGATGATGGACACGCTGACGCCGAGGAACGTCCCCGCAAGGCGGTAGAGCGCCTTGGACAGCGCCTGTCCACGCAGGGGCTGGGCAAGGATCATGACCGTGACCCCCGCACTGGCCGGCGCATCGAGCTGCGACCAGAACGCCGTGGCCAGAGCCAGAACCAGCGCCAGCCATGTCCGGACACTGAAATGGAGCCAGCCGGGCCGGAACACAGACTGAAGCGCCGAAGTCAAGAGAATGTACTCCTGCCCAGCAAATCCTTCATCCCGATATCCGTCCCATGACCTCACTCAACAAAATACGAGCGCTATCCTAGTCCTGCTGTTTGCAAAAGGTTAGCCCCCGTCTGCTGTTGACATACTTTGACGAGGTTCAAGCGAGTATTCAGATGATGCGAAATGATTATTCGTCGAGAGGTGGAAGGGCAGTGCAGGCCTTTGCCAGATTGGGCGTTTTACTGGAGTCAACGTCCCGGCAAAGAGTTCGCGCGTCGGCACCACACATATTCGTGACATCCTCCATCTCGGAAGACAGGACATCACGCGCCACGGCGAGATCTTCGTTGTGTTCGCTGTCGCTGCCCTCTTCCTTGCCCAGAACGTCCTGGGCCTTGTGCATTTCCTTGAGGGCGTTAATGCAGGAATCGCTGGCCTGGTCAGGATTGGCCTGAAGCACTCTGAGAATGCGGTTGATGTTCACCCCCTGCTGGTTGATGGTGGGATCATCATCATTGGTCTTGGCGCCTTCAGCAGCATGGGCAGGCATCGTCGCGAGAAGGGGGCCAGCCAGCAACAGGACGGCCAGAAAATGGCTTTTTTTCATAATGAGGGGTACGTTAGGGGAAAATCCGGATCGCACAAAGGGCTTTACGCCTGCTGTTGCAAGTTGTTGAAAAACCCCTCCGCTGCCTGTTTTCCCCTGTAAAACCGCGCGCGCAGCTTGACTCATGGAAGAGCGCTCGTTAAGCGGAGCCATTCTTTTGCGGGCTTTCCGGCCCGCTGCCCGGCCCGCAGGGCCATACCGTCGAGAGCCTGGAAACACCATGAAGATCCGTAACAGCCTGAAGTCCGCCAAGGTCCGCGACAAGGACTGCCGCGTTGTCCGCCGTCGCGGCCGCGTTTATGTCATCAACAAGAAGAACCCGCGCCTGAAGGCACGTCAGGGCTGATTGCCTTGCATCGCCGGATGACGGAAAAACGGCGCTGGCTGCTGGCTGGCGCCGTTTTGCTGTCTGCACCGGGGAAGCTTTCTGCCGCGCCGCCCGCGTCGGCCCCGCCCGCGGTTGCGCCCTCGCAGGCCACGAAATCTCCGGCTCCCGCTTCCGGCAAGACACAGCCAGAGGCCTCTGCCCGTCCGCATCGCCGGACGCTGCATGAGCGGCTCCTGGCGGCGGAAAAGGCTCTTGCCATGGCGGGGAACGAGAAACAGGCCCGTGAACTGGCAGACCAGGCCGAAGCTCTGCGCAGCAGGGCCCTGACAGGCAGTACGCGGATGCTCCTGACCGATTCGCAGGAGGCTCTGGGCAAGAACGATTTCCAGACCGCCGAAGAAGACATGACCTCGGCCCTGACGATCCAGCCGGATCAGTTTATCCTGCGTCGCCAGCGTGCGGCCGTGCGGCTGGCTGCGGGAGACAATAACGGGGCGATCGAGGATCTCGGAATCGAACTCCAGTCCGACCCGGGAGACCCAACGGCATGGGGAATGCTGGCCGAGGCGGAGCATGAACGCCACGAGCCGGACGCCGCGCTGCGCGCCTATCATCAGATGATGCTTCTGGACCCGAAAGCGCCGGATGCAGACAGGCAGCTTAAAACCCTTCAGAAAGAAAAAGAAGGACAGGAGGACTGAACCGCCGCGCAACCTCTTGCATCCGGCCGTGTTCGTTCCCTGATTCCGGTATCAGGAGGATTCCATGACGACACATTCCACAACCGTAGAAAAACCCGTCCAGAAACAGAGCTGTTGCAGCCGGATGAAGTCCTGCTGCAAACATGCAGGGCGCGCCCGCGAGATCGGGCTGGCAGGCATGACCGCCATGGCGACATTCGGACCGAAGCGCCTGCGTCCCTACTTTCAGCAGGTGCTGGCCGTGATCTCGGTCGTCACCGCAGCGGTGCAGTTCTTCCGCGCACGCAAGGGCTGAGACCGCACGGGGCGTTCGGTGAGCGCCCCGTTCACAAATGTTGTTCCAGCCTACAGGAACGAGATCGGATCGATATCGATGTCGATCTTTGCGCCACCGGCCGGTTTGATATCAGCGAGCCACTGACGGAGAATCGGCTGAACGGCGATTCCCCGCATGGTCCGCAGCAGAAGACGCCTGCGATGGCGTCCCCTCAAAACCGAAAGCGGCGCAGGCGCGGGCCCCAGTACCTGTACCCCTTCCCTCTCCGGCGCGGCCAGGGCGAGTTCCCGCGCCAGAGCATCTGCTCCTTCCGCGGTCGGAGCGCTGACGATCAGCGCAGCCAGCCGGCCATAGGGAGGCCAGAAGGACGGCCTTCTCTGCTCGGCCTCCTGCTCCATGAATGCCTGAAAATCGTTGGAGACCAGCGCGGTCATGACCGGGTGTTCCCCGACATAGCTCTGCAGCAGGACACGTCCCCGGTGTTCCGCACGTCCGGCGCGTCCGGCAACCTGATGCAGGAGCTGGACCGTCCGTTCCGCCGCCCGCAGGTCACCACCTCCCAGCCCCAGGTCAGCATCCACGACGCCGACGAGCGTGAGCTTCGGAAAATGCCATCCCTTGGCGACGATCTGCGTGCCGATAATGAGGTTGACCTCCCCATCCGAGATTTTTCGCACGGCTTCGGCCGTAGCCGCAGGAGAACCGAGTGTATCGGATGACATGACCAGAAGCTTTGCATCCGGAAAACGCATCCGGGCCTCTTCCGTAATGCGCTCAATCCCCGGACCGATCGGCACAAGGGAGTTCTCGGCATGACACTGCGGACATTCGGAGGGGATCCGCTCCGTATGTCCGCAGTGATGACAGGTCAGGATACCGCGCGCGCGATGTTCCACCAGCCAGGCCGAGCAGTTCGGACATGCCATCCTGTGTCCGCAGGCGCGGCACAGCGTCAGAGGGGCGTAACCGCGGCGGTTGAGGAACAGCATGGCCTGTTCCCCGGCCTTCAGGGTTTCATCAATCGCGCCGCACAGCTTCGGGGACAGAAACAGGCCCCGCTCGGGCGGGTCGCTCCGCATGTCTATAAGAGAGACATCCGGCAACGTGGCGTTGCCATGACGGGAGGTCAGGATTTCGTGGCGATAGCGGCCTGATTCCACGTTGGCGAGCGTTTCGAGCGAGGGGGTGGCCGAGACGAGGATGGCAGGCGCTTTTGCCAGGCGGGCGCGGACCACCGCCATGTCCCGTCCGTGATACATGACGCCGTCTTCCTGCTTGAAGGCGCTTTCATGCTCTTCATCCACAACAACGAGGCCCAGATTCTCAAAAGGCAGGAACAGGGCTGAACGCGCGCCCACAACCACTCGCGCCGTCCCGTCCGCCACGGCACGCCAAGTTTCCCGGCGGCGTTTGCTCCCGAGATCGGAATGCCAGACGGCAGGAGCCGCGCCGAAACGTCGGATGAACCGGTCCGTCCACTGGGCGGAGAGTGCAATTTCCGGCAGGAGGACCAGAACCTGCCGTCCTTCGGCCAGACAGGCAGCCACGGCCTCGAAATACACTTCCGTCTTGCCCGAACCGGTGACGCCTTCCAGCAGCGAGACCTGAAACCGGTGCGCCTTCACGGGCGTGCAGAGTTCCTGCGCAACTTCGGCCTGCTCATCCGACAGGACCGGCGCCCCGTGGGTTGGATCAGGCGTGGCGAACGGGGACGCCACTGCGATGACCGCTTCCTTCAGCAGGCCAGCCGTCGCCAGCCCGCGAATGACCGCCGCGCTGGCGCCGCTTCGGGTAGCAAGATCGGCGGTCGTTACCGGTGTCCGGGATGCGACGGCAAGGACGGCCTTCCGCGCGGGCGTCAGGCGCAGGCCGTCTTCCGGAGCGTCGGTCCGGACCCAGCCCAGGGCGGGTCTGGGCGGGTCTTTCAGATGGATGCGCGTCGCCATGGCGAGAACGAGCCCGGGAGGTGTAAGGGTATAGGCCGCAACCCAGTCGATAAAATGGCGCAGGCTGGCCGGCAGCGGACGGACGTCCAGCTTCCCCGCGACAGGACGCAGGCGCGCCAGGGCGATCTCGGGAGAAGGCGGGATGGCGAAATCCTGCGGAACGGTGCTGGTCGCATCCCAGACGCAGCCGATCGTTTCGCGGCGCCCCAGCGGGACGGAGACGAGGTCTCCCGGTTGCAGGGGAATGGTCGCGAGATAGTCCAGCGGACCCGGAAAAGGCAGAGGAACGAGCACCGGAATGCGCGTTCCGGTGACGGGTGGCTTTCGCCGCGGGTCAGGCTTGGGTAGGCTGCGTGATGCCATGATCCTTTTTAACCTCTCCGGACCCGGAACGCCATGATGGCCCTTGATGCCCTGCGGGACTGGACGGAATGGCTTCAGCACGAAAAGCGGTCCAGCCTCCGCACGGTGGAAGCCTACCGGCATGACATCATTCTGGCGTTGAACTTTTTCGGGCAGCATCTGGGGGAAGAGGTGACCCTTCAGGCACTTCAGACCCTGTCCCTCGCCGATCTGCGCGCCTGGCTGGCGCATGAAACGGCGCGGGGGGAAAAGCCGGGCCGCCGCGTCACGAGTGCGGATGGCCGCGCGCGTTCCCGTGCGCGCCGTGTTTCTGCCCTGCGGTCTTTCTACCGGTATCTGGCCCTGCGTCATGACGTCTCCAATCCAGCCCCGTCCCTTCTGGCGACGCCGCGGCTGAAGAAACGGCTGCCGCGCCCGTTGTCACGCGTGCAGGCGCTCAGCGCGCCAGAGGGCATTTCCGATGATGCGGAGACCAGTCAGGCAGCCCTTCGGGACCGGGCGCTCTTCACGTTGCTTTATGGAACGGGGCTGCGCATCGGGGAGGCGCTGGCGCTGGATGTGCGCGATCTGACGGCGGCGGGCGCAAACATGCTCCGCGTCATCGGCAAGGGGGGCAAGGAGCGGCTTGTGCCGCTTCTGCCGGCCGTACAGGAAGCACTGGCGACCTGGAAAGCCGCCCACCCTGCCCCCGCGCCGGATGCGCCCCTGTTCTGTGGTGTGCGAGGCGGGAGGCTCAATCCGGGGGTGGCACAGCGGGCCATGCGGGAATGGCGTAAAGGTGAAGGGTTACCCGATTCAGCTACGCCCCATGCGCTTCGTCATTCCTTTGCGACCCATCTGATGGAAGGCGGAGCCGATCTGCGATCCATTCAGGAGCTGATGGGACATGCCTGTCTCTCCACGACACAGACCTACACGCTGGCGGATGAAAAACGCCTTCTGGAAGTCTGGCAGAAGGCCCATCCTCGGGCAGGACAGGATTCATGAGGCGTTTTCTGGTCGCTGGCCTGTTTGTGGCGCTCTGTGCCATTCAGGGTGGAATACAGGGACTGGCGGCGGCTCCGGTCTGCCAGACGCGGCAGGCCGTGACGCTCCCCCTGCGCGATGATGGAGGCTATCTGAGTGTTCCTGCCACGGTGGAAGGACGGGACGTATCCCTGATCGTGGATACAGGATCGGAAGGGAGCCTCATGACGCCACGTGGCGTGGCGCTGCTTCGTCTTCCTGCCGACCCAGCGCACCGGACCATGATGCTAGGTCCGAATGGAGGGCCCCGCCTCGTGCCTAATGTCCGCATCCGGGAGCTGCGGCTGGGGACGCTCGATCTCGGAAGTGGAACGATGGCCGTGGGTGCATTGCCAGGCTCTCCGACGATCCAGCCGCCTATTCTCGGCCTGCTGGGGGCTGATGTGCTGGCGGATTATGATGTGGAATTCGACGTCCCCCGGCACAGGCTCATCCTTTGGACGGTCCGGGCCGGTTCGGACGTCTGCCGTCCACCGCCGCTCTGGAGCGGAAAATGGCTGTCTGTCGCAACGAAGCAGGAATCCGGACGGCTGACCGTCCCGTTTACGCTCGATGGTGCGACCGGGACGGCACTGCTCGACAGCGGGGCACGCTCCCATATCGTCAGTACGGATTTCGCCCATCGTCTGGGACTGACCGATGAGCAGCTCGGGCGCGACCCCGGCGGCGTAACGGCAGGAGTGGACCTGAATGAACGGCGCTATCACTGGCATCATTTCCAGCGCTTCGACATGGGCGGAATGGTCTGGAGCCACCCGGTCCTGACGGTGGCACCAGTGCATGACCAGGCGGACATGCTGCTCGGGGCAGACTGGTTCGCACGGCACGATATCTGGCTATCCTACGCCACGAACCATGTCTTCGTCCGAGCGGATACCAGCCCTTAGGTGCAGGACTCATAGCCAGAACATGACGTTTGCAGCGAGGCAAATGAGGTGGGCAGGCCGGTCCCTGGCCGTCACACACAACATGCAGCATCGATCATCAGACGCTTCGAACGCCCAGCCCGTTCTGTCAGCGCGACGAAAATCCGGTCGAAAATGCCCAGGCAACCCTGAAGAATGAAACGCTTGTATAAAGTCTTGTGTAAGCCATAGGCTTTTTTCACTGAAGGCCGTTATGGATGACATAGACGCTCCCGCTCAGCTCAACAAATTAACAGGTCCTGAGCCTAAATGCGGCTGATACCCTCAAGTATCAGCAGGAACATAACAAGTGCTCTATATGATGGCTTGGCGTTTGACTGATAACTGATGACGTCCACAGGCGCTTTCTTCAAAAGCGTCTTATTCCGTATCCCATTTCTTTCGGAGACTGGGCAACATGCCCCGAGGCATAATGCATTACCATTCGACCAGATCTTGACATACATTCCGCTTTCATTTCTTTTTTGTAGTGGCAATGGACTCTGCCTGACCTCATTACGTCGAACCGCGATCCTTCGGGGCGCTGATGATTCCTACCTCGCATGCAACCGTGAGGAGGAGTGTGTCCGTCACCATGCCTGTTTTATTCGGTCGAACTTTTTGGTCATGCCAGCATATCTCCCCGCCTGTATGGCGAATTACTGCCGGCATATTCTGGATCGCCATTGCCCAATTTCGGCTCAATACCCTTCATGGCATGTTGTGGTTGATAGCATCCATTGTCACGATTGGGTTCAGACCACTTCCTGCTTTTGCAGCAATAGCCAAGCTGCCTCAGGAAGATACCACTACATCAGCATTCCAAGTGCCGTCGCGAGAAGAAGCTACATCGTCGGCATCTGACACGTGTTCGTCCGGCTCTGATGTGAGGTCGCTCAGTCATCAAGGGAAATGGGGTGTTTTCAATCGTGGTGATGGTTCGGCAGCAGGATTTGGGCCTGTCAAAAATTATGGCACGGAACCTTGGGCGGAAGAGTGGCGGGAGCTTCCTTCCGGGCCATGCTCTCCACACGATCCGCTGGATGCACTGAAACACATCGATCTGAACGATAGCCGCTCCATCTGGCTCAGTCTTTCCGGCGAAACCCGTCTGCGCAACTGGTTCGATTCCAAGCCTGATCTTGGTGCCTATCACAATAATGATTCGGGCCGGTTTACCGTACGCAATCTTTATGGCGCGGATCTTCATCTTGGCACCCATGTCCGCGTGTTCGGGCAACTGGTTAATGGTGAGGCCGCCGGATGGAACGCATTCGGCTACGGTCCTACCTATCGGAAAGCAATCGACCTACAGCAGGCTTTCATCGAAATTACCGGCAAGGCTTTCGGAGCACGACAGGGCTTCATTTTTGGGCGTCAGGAGTTCCTTGATGCACCTCCATATATGCTTTCGAACCGCCAGACACCCAATATACCCATTTCGTGGAACGGCTTCCGTGCCTATTCGGTCTGGAAACGCGTACGTGTCGATGCTTTCGATTTTGTCCAGACTGACGATACTCACTCCGGAGCACAAGATTTCAAAGACACCGAAAATTACAACAATCGCCTTTATGGTGTGAATATCACCGTCGCACCGCCAGATTTGCACGTGTTCGGCGGTATCGGTTGGTCGTTTCTTGATCTGTTTTATATTGGCTACAAACTGGCCGGGCATCCTGCGGCAGCCAGTACAGTGGAGGGCGCGCTCGCTGGATCAACAACCCGCAACAATTTAGGCTTCCGCTGGCATGGAAGCGCAGGACCGCTGGTTTTTTCGATGGGAGGTATCTATCAGGGCGGCATCTTTCACGAAGCCGACAGCAGTATGCGCAGGCCTGTAGCAGCGTTTTCCATCAATACGAGCCTCGCCTACCGATTTCGGTCAGTACCATGGGTACCGCTTCTAGGCATACAGACAGATATTTATTCAGGCGGAGGTGCAAATAGTCGTACCGGTCTTTTGGGAAACTATATCGAGCCCTTCGGACCCAACACGAACTATATCGATACCACGACTTATCTAACCGGCTCCAATCTTGTTGGGGTTACGCCATTTCTTTCATTAAATCCGCTTTCTTTTTTAAATATTTCCTTGAAATATCCGTTTTACTGGCGTGAAAGCACGGATGATGCAGTCTATTCCTATTTCCTGGCCGGACGTTATACTTTTACTCGGCCCATGAGCGGTGGGTTCATAGGCATGGCACCGCAGGCGTCAATGGACCTGAAGATTGGTCGTCATCTTACCTGGACGCAATATGTCGCTCGTTTCATAACCTCCCACTCTCTCGATCGAGTTGGCGGTTCGAGCAGTACGTATTACCAGTCCAATCTCGTCTTCCGTTTTTAGGCTCAGGTTCGAGTTCAGTCAGCCCTCTTTTTCCGAACCACTTGGTTCTTGGCGAGAGAAATATCATCCCGATGGAACTGAAGCAGTATCAAGCTATCAAGTATGCCCTATCTGAGATTGTAAGGGCACTGCCATGGTGCTCTGATACGGCGCTTCGCAATCGAATATTGTTCGAACGTCTGGCCATGGACCGTTTTAATGTCGCGGTCGTCGGTCGTTATAGCCGAGGCAAATCGACGCTTCTTAATGCATTGACCGGTCTTGATCGGCTACCGATGGGAGCAGAACCGCTCACATCCGTGATTACCAGTCTTCGTTACGGGACAGAAGAAAAAGCTATTGTTCACTTTCAGGCGACCTCTCTGACAGAAGATATCCCTCTTTCCGTAATCAAAGACTATGTCACGGAGCATGGCAATCACGCCAACCGACGAAGGATACAAGAAGTTGAAATTATACTACAGTCACCCATTCTAAAATCAGGTTTCCGATTTATTGACACCCCCGGGATAGGCTCTATTATTCACGCCAATACAGAGACGACGCTAGAGTTTCTTTCTGAGATAGACGTATTCGTCTTTGTGACGGCCTGCGATTCTCCGTTAGGTTCTGACGAGAACAGCCTGCTGAGAGAAATAGCATCAATACATAAGCCATTATTTCCCGTTCTGAATAAAGCTGATCTTGCCTCCGACCTGGATCTCTTGCAGAGGTCTGAAGTTCTACACGAGATTTTGCGTGAGAATGGGCTCATGAAGAATGATCAGATATTCTGTCTGAGTGCCGTTCAGGCCCTGGAAGCAAGACTGTCGCATGACGATGACCTGTTGCAGCGATCGGGATTGCTTCTTCTGGAACAGGTTTTGTCAGATTTCTTGCTGAAAAGGCGACGTAAGACATTTCTGACAGATATATGTGCCCGTCTTACAGATGCCGTAAAGCAGGATTCCCCGCGTGATGCTGCGTTCCTGCTTTCATGGGTTGAAAATATTCGCCATGAGGTCGCAACAGATCAGGATGATGCATCTCACGCGGGACAGATCGCACAAGATGTTTTTCGCGGAAAAGTTCCTCCTTGTCCTGTCTGTCAGCATGTCGAGGAAAACGTCTTTGATCATCTGACATTTTTGCAAGGTGCTTTACGTAGTCGTCAGATTGTAAGAACTGCATTTCTACAGGATGGGGGCCTCTGTGCACCTCAATATGCATGCCTTTCAACAGCTTGCTGCGCCTCGTGAAATTGCCACGGCCTGTGCTCCATTATTCATGAGGGAGGCGGCACGTCTGCGTGAGCGTGCGGATGGTATAACCCAGCAGGACTTACCGCAGACATGTTCTGCCTGTGAGGTGGCAGCCCGGATAGTTGGCAAACAGATTGGAAAACTGGCTTACACGATCGAACATGACCCGTCTGCGCTAAAGCGCGCTGCAGGACTATGTCAGCCCCATTTTGAGCGGGTTCTCGAACAGATATCCGATCCTGAGCGAAAAACGTTGGTTCTTTATCAGCAGGCAGCCATTCTGGAGCGTCTCGCTGATGATATGAATGGTTTTGCCCTGAAACAGGATGCCAGTAGAAGCGATGCCATGACACAGTCCGAGCGATATGCCGCACGCTCCGGTCTCGACCTTTGGAGCGGCCTTGCAAATGCCTGGATCAGTCAGCCAATCGTTTCCAACGTTGTCAGGATAAAAGACAATCTGGAGAAGAGTCATTCAGAGGATGACGGTAGCTGCGAGGCAGATGGCTGAGAAGAAAGTGTGGGCACACCGGTTGTAACGCGTTGCGATACGACGCCAGCCCTTGAGTTTCCCGAAAAGGTTCTCGACCCTGTACCGCTTTCCATACGGATGATGGTCGTAAAGCAGTCGTTTCCTTCAGGTTTTTGTTGATGGAATACAGGGCGCAATACCATGCAAGGAGGCATTTCCGGTTCTGCGGCGTCGTTCAGACTGCCCTGTTCCCCCGGCGTATCAAACCTTTCCGATACTGAGGCGTAAGGGGCACAGCACAAAAAGGATTTTCCCATGCCTCTTCAGGGTCTCACACGTTTTCCCGGTCAGGTCGTTCTCGTGACGGGCGCGGCGTCCGGAATCGGGAAGGCTACGGCCCGGCGTTTTGTTCAGGAAGGCGCGACGGTCATTTTCGCCGACAAACAGGAGGAATCCCTGCACGAAGCAATGGACAGGCTGGAACCGGCACAGGCCATTCCCTCCATTACAGATGTTTCAATATCAGAACAGGTTCAGACCATGATCAGCATGGTGAATGAGCGCTTTGGCCGTCTGGATGTGCTGGTCAACAACGCCGGGACGACAGCGCTCGGCACTGTGCTGGACAGTCCCTGGGCAGAATGGGAGCGCGTCTGCGCTACCACCCTGAGCGGGACGGTGGATGTCAGCCGTACGGCCCTGCCTTATCTGATTGAAAGCAAGGGCTGTATCGTCAATACGGCATCTGTCTCCGGGATCGGCGGGGACTGGAACACACCGTATTACGATGCGGCAAAGGGCGGCGTGGTCAGCCTCACGCGGGCCATGGCGCTGGACCATGGGCGCGATGGCGTTCGGATCAATGCCATCTGCCCGTCTGTCACGCGGTCGGAGATGACAAAGGACATGCTGGATAACGAGCCCTATCTTCAGAGCCTGCGGGACAGGGTTGCCCTGGGGTGGATGGGAGAACCGGAAGACATGGCCGCCGCCATTCTCTTTCTGGCCAGCGCGGACGCAGCCTATATCACTGGGCTTATCATGCCAGTGGATGGTGGCACCACGGCTTCCAACGGGCAGCCTCCCTTCCCCACGACCTGATCTGCGAGCCTAGTGCCCTGAAACGAAAAACCCCTCCGATGAGGGAGGGGTTTTCGGAAAACCGGAAGCTTACTCGCCCTTCAGGCGGGCATTGCACTGCGACCAGTACCCACCGCCCTTCTGGATCCATTTCAGGCTGCCATTGCCGCCGCTTGCCTTGTTGGCGTTGTACTGCGCGACGCAGGTTTCCAGACGGGCCTTGCCGGCAGACATGCTGGAGTATTTTGAACTCACCGCGGAGGGAAATACGACATTGCCCGAAGCGGCGACAGGCGCCTTGGCAGGGATGGTTGCCTTCGTGCCGGTCGGTTCAGAGTCTGGCGGGTTGGCCTTCGAGGTGGCCGTTGGTGTGGCGTCTGCTGCCGTAGCCGGAGCGGCGGCCTTGCTATTGTCACCACAGTTGGCGGCCTTGAAGGCCTTGTAGGCCTGCCCGTTGAGGGTGCCGTTCTTCTTGGCCGTCTGGAATGCGACGTGGCATTCCTTGGCGGTCATGGCATGCGCCGGTACCGCCGCGAGGCCTGTTGCAAGAATGGCGGCGAGAGACAGGCGGGACAGTGTGTGGCTGAAAGCCATGGAGAAACATCCTCTGTACGTAACGCAACGGAAGGCTGCGGCCTCCCGTTTTCCGAAGAAAGCCGGCAGGCCGCGCATCAGTTGATGCGCTCACCATGCAGGACCATGTCGAGACCTTCAAGCTCCTCTTCCGGGGAAACGCGAAGCCCCATGACCATGTCCAGAATCTTGAGGATCAGGGTAGTCATGATGACACACCAGATGATCGTCACGCCCACGGCCTCGATTTGCGCAATGACCTGATGAACACTGGCCACGGTGCCGGTGGGATTGGAGGCTGTGGCTGACAGCGGGCCATAAGCAAACGCGCCCGTCAGGATCGCGCCGACGATGCCGCCCGTGCCATGGACACCGAATGCATCAAGGCTGTCATCATAACCGAAGCGGTGCTTGAGCCAGGTGGCGCTCCAGAAGCAGATGGCTCCGGCCAACAGACCGATCACCACCGCTCCGCCAGGCAGGACGAAACCTGCGGCAGGTGTGATGGCGACGAGCCCCGCCACGGCACCGGAGATGATGCCCAGCGCTGTCGGCTTGCCGGTACGCAGCCATTCAACGATCATCCAGGCTACGCCACCGGCTGCGGCGGCGACCTGCGTGGTCAGCATGGCCATGCCGGCGCGGCCGTTCGCGCCCAGTGCCGAACCCGCATTGAAGCCGAACCAGCCGACCCAGAGCAGGGACGCGCCGATGATGGCATAGGTCAGGTTGAAAGGAGACATGTCTTCCGCCCCGATCCCGCGCCGTCTGCCAAGGATGATGGCGCAGACCAGACCCGCGATACCGGAATTGATATGCACGACCGTGCCGCCTGCGAAGTCCACCGCGCCCAGCGCCGCGACCCATCCGGTCGGGCTCCAGACCCAGTGCGCCACCGGCACATAAACCAGAAGCAGCCACAGCACCGTAAATACGCACATGGAGGAGAACTTCATGCGCTCGGCATAGGCGCCGGTGATGAGAGCTGGCGTGATGACGGCGAACGTCATCTGGAACATCAGATAGACGCTTTCGGGAATGGTCATCGGTGCGGCCGCGGGCGTGCCTGCGCCCAGCGTGAAGGCGGTATCCACGCCATCATGGAAACCGTCAGCAATGCCATGCAGGAAGAAACGGGACAGGCCGCCGATCCATGGCGTTCCGTTAGAGAAGGCCAGACTGTATCCAGCCACCATCCAGACCATGCTGGCGATACAGCAGATCATGAAGGACTGGATCAGCGTGGCCAGCACGTTCTTCTTGCGGACCATGCCTCCATAGAACAGGGCGAGCCCCGGAATGGTCATCAGCAGCACCAGGGCGGTGCTGACCAGCATCCAGGCCGTATCCCCCGTATCGATAGCAGGAGGAGTGTCCGGCGCGGCCCATGCCGCCATAGGCAGGAAGAGCGCCCCCGTAGCGGCGGCCAGAGAGAGACGTTTCATCAGAGGGCGGCCTCCCCCGTCTCTCCGGTCCGGATGCGGATCATCTGGTCGAGGCTGGAGATCATGATCTTGCCATCACCGATCTTGCCGGTCCGGGCCGCGGTCATGATCGCCTCGACCACGTCCTCGACAATGGAATCCGCGACCGCGACCTCGATCTTGAGTTTGGGCAGGAAGCTGACGTGATACTCGGCACCGCGATAGATTTCGGTCTGCCCTTTCTGGCGCCCAAAGCCCTTGACCTCCGTGACGGTCAGGCCCTGTACGCCGAGCGGGGTCAGGGCCTCACGGACGTCATCGAGCTTGAACGGTTTGATGATGGCTGTGACGAGTTTCACGAAAAGCGTTCCTCAATTACGGTCAGGCAGTCTGACGGCGAATATGCCCCAGTTCGTGCCAGTTTCATAATGATATTGCCGGTCCGGAGCGTGAAACGATCCTCGCCGCACGTTATCCCTGTTTTGCGGAACCAGCGGCAATATCGGGTCCGCGATAGGGGCCGGTCGAGGGGCGGTTGACGGGAGGGGACATGACGTTATCCGGCCACGGACTCTGATCGGGAGCGTTGGAGACGATGGCGGTCCGTTCGCGCGGCATGCATTCCGGCATTTCCTCGCGGATGCGTTTGAGCAGGCGTTCGCGGATGTCACAGCACAGGTTCCACATTCCGTTCGCATCGGCCGCGCCGGCGATCAGGCGGATGGAAATGACCTGCGCGTTGCTGTCGGCGATCTGGCATCCCAGCGAGGTCTTGTCCTGATCCCAGTCCGGACAATGGGTCAGTTCCTCGTAGAACAGATCCCGCAGGCGATCCATCGGCGTCTGGTAGTCCAGCCAGAGGAAGACCGAGCCGATGAGGGAGGGGGAACTGTGGGTCCAGTTCTGGAACGGATTTTCCAGGAAATAGGAGATGGGCACGATATAGCGCCGCCGGTCCCATGTCCGCAGGACGACGTAAGTGGCGTTGATTTCTTCCACCCAGGCCCAGTCACCGTTCAGGATCAGCATGTCTTCCATGCGGATTGGCTGCGTCACGGCGATCTGGATGCCTGCGATCAGGTTCGACAGGGCCGGGCGGGCGGACAGACCGACGATCAGGGACGCCGCACCCGCTGAGGCAAAAAGCGAGACGCCGAATTTCTGCACCGAGTTGAAGACCATAAGCGAGGACGCGACCGTCAGGACACCGAAACAGATCTCGATCAGGCGGCGAAGGACGCGGATCTGCGTCTGGTGGGCGCGGGCGGTGATGTCATCCGTATGGTCACGGGCACTAATGCGCTCGAGATACTTGTCCGTGACGAAGCGGAACGTCTTGATGATGCCAAAGCCCAGATTAAGGATGAACAGGCAGATGAAAGTCTGGGACAGAAAGATTTCGGTGGAAGGGGTGAAGCCCGTCGTAGCCTGAAGCGTCGCCGTGACAGCGACCAGCATCAGGAAATAGCGGATATTCGTGTGCAGCCGGGCAATAATAGCATGAATGAGCTGGATCCGCCGCAGACCCGGAAGACGCGGCAGGACGTTCATGATGGCACTGCTCAGGAACCAGGCGACGGCAGCAGCGAAGACCAGCAGCATGATCGAGCCCAGTGGCGCGGGCATCCAGTCCACCAGAACCCGCAGATGAGCCACGAGGCTTATGTATCTGTTTTCGATCATGCGCTCCGGTCTCTTCCCTCTGACAGACCGGGCCGCCCTCCTCTCTTCCTTGGAAGGGCAGCCCGGAAGCGGAGGAAAGCCGGACGGCCATCGTCTCCGCGGTATTTGTAATTCGCCGCGGTGACAGATTGCGGGGGAACGACAGAGGACATTCCCTGTGGCCAGGACGTTGCCTGAGGCGCGTTACATCATCATCGCGTGCTGGTTTCCGATGACCCAGAGGGTACCACCAACCATCAGAAACACAATCAGGACCGAAAACAGGATAAGCTGGAGGTCATCGCGGTGAGAGCGCCTGAGGTCGATATGCAGGAAATAGCGGAAATGCACGACGACCTGGATCAGCCCTGCCAGAAAGATGGCTCCGACCAGCATGCGACCACTGGCAGCCCCCGTCACAAGGAGCCCGAAAGGCAGGGCGGAAAGGATCAGCGCGAACAGCAGCCCCTTGATATAGGACATGCGTTCAATGCGTTCCTGTTTGCGGCTTTCAGGGGTCATGGCGCCAGTCCCAGCAGATAGACGACGGAAAAAATCCCGATCCAGATGATATCAAGGAAATGCCAGAACAGGCCGAAACGCATGAGGCGCGTCTGGACGTCCTGATCGAGACCGAAGACAAAAAGCTGCACGATCATGACAAGGCCCCACAGGCATCCGACCGTAACGTGCAGCCCGTGTGTCCCGATCAGGGTGAAGAGAGCGGACAGCCAGCCGCTGCGTGATGGCACGCCGCCTTTTGACACCATGTCCATGAAGTCATGAACCTCGAAACCGAGGAAGACAAAGCCCAGCAGCAGCGTAACGATCAGCCACGCGACTGTCCTGCCTGCGGATTCCTCGTATTTCGCGCTGAGGGTCGACATGCCGCAGGTGAAGCTGCTGGACAGGAGGACGACCGTTTCAATGGCGGCACTGTTCAGGTCGAACAGGCCTTTCGGGCCAGGGCCACCGGCGAGTGCATCACGCATGACGCCATAGGTCGCGAAAACCATCGCGAAAATGACGAGGTCACTCATCAGGAAGATCCAGAAGCCGAACATGACTTCCTCGCTTTCTTCCCGGGCCTGAGTTTCGGTATGGGGCTGTCCGAGCGGTGTGTGGTCCCGACCGTGCCGTTCGATATCCTGCCCGGTGGTGCTCGGGCCTCTCATGCTGGCAGACTGGCTCATTCGGCGGGTCCCCTGACCAGACCGTGATTGTGAAGGGTCAGTTCCTGATCCGCCGTGACGGATGGCGTGGAACGGACGGCATTCAGCCAGCGCGTCTCGATCCGGCTGACCTCTTCCGCGTTGAGGATGCGCGTCGTGTGTTTGTTGAAGCTGCGGATGATGATGGCGGCGACGAAAACCATCAGACCGAGAAGGGCCAGCCACCAGATATGCCAGGTCAGGGCGAAACCCGTCGCGGCCATGGACATGCAGCAGATCGGTCCAAGGGGCGTGTTGGTGGGAATCTCGATGGGATGATAGGTTTCGGGCGCCTGCCAGGCCGTTCCGTCCATCTTGGCCGCGAAAAATGCATCGCGGGAATGGACCTGCGGCAGGATGGCGAAATTGTATTCCGGCGGTGGGGCGGAGATGGACCATTCCAGCGTGCGACCATCCCATGGATCACCGGCATAGACATTCAGTTCGTCACGGTGACGGATGCTGATCCAGAGCTGCACCATCATGCTCAGGAGCGCGGCGCCGATCAGCAAGCCACCGAACAGGGCCACGATTGTATAAGGCAGGTAGGCGCCCTCGAAATATTCCTGGCTGCGGCGGGGCATCCCGAGCACGCCCAGCGCATAGAGCGGCATGAACGCGAACACGAAGCCCGAAACCCAGAACCCGAAAGCCGCGCGTCCCCAGCCTTCGTGCAGGCGGAAGCCGAACGCCTTGGGAAACCAGTAGTGATAGCCGCCGAGCATGCCAAACAGCAGGCCGGGGATCAGCATGTTGTGGAAATGCGCCACAAGGAAGAGCGTGTTGTGCGCCTGGTAATCGAAGCCGGGATTGGCCAGCATGACGCCCGTACTGCCCCCGATGGTGAACAGGATCATGAAAGCGCAAGCGTAGAGCATCGGGACCGTCAGGCGCACCTGGCCACGGAACATCGTCAGGATCCAGTCATAGACCTTCACGCCGGTAGGGATGGCGATCAGCAGCGTGGCGATGCCGAAGACGGCGTTGACGTTCCCACTCTGCCCCATCGTAAAGAAATGGTGCAGCCAGACGGTGAAGGACAGAACGGCGATGCACATGGAGGCCCAGACGAGCGATGTGTAACCGTAGAGGGTCTTGGAGGAGAACGTTGCAATCGTTTCGGAATAGACGCCGAAAGCGGGCAGGATGAGGATGTAGACTTCCGGATGCCCGAACAGCCAGAACATGTTGACGTAGTTCATCATGTTCCCGCCACCGGTATTGGTGAAGAAATGCATGTCCATGTAGCGGTCGAGCGCCAGCATAAGGGTGGCGACCGTCAGGGGCGGCATGGCGAAGATCATGAGAATGGAAATGCACAGGCCCGTCCAGCAGAACAGCGGCATCCGGAACAGCAACATGCCGGGCGCACGTTTCTTGTAGATCGTGACGGCAAAGTTGATGCCGGTCATGGTGTTGCCGATTGAACTGAGCGTGACGGCCCAGATCCAGTAATCGACGCCCACATCAGGGCTGTAGGTCAGTTCCGTGTAGGGCGGATAACCGCTCCAGCCGCCGGTAGAGAACTTACCGATGCACAGCGAAACCATCAGCAGCACCGCGCCAGCCGCCGTGAAGGCCAGGCTGACGGCGTTCATGACCGGATAGGAGACATCCCGGGCCCCGAGCTGAAGCGGCAGGACGAAATTGTAGAGCCCGATCAGGAACGGCATTCCCATGAAGAAGATCATGATCGTGCCATGCGTGGTAAAAAGCTGTGCGAAATGTTCCGGAGGAAGGAAACCTGCGGACTGATACGCCACGGCCTGCTGCGCGCGCATCAGGATAGCCTCGATGGCGCCACGCAGGAGCATCACTAGGGACAGTACCACATACATGATGCCGATGCGCTTATGGTCCACGCTGGTTAGCCAGTTGGTCCAGAACGTCTTCCAGCCCCTGAGCCATGTAATGAAACCCGCAACGCCGATGGTCCCCAGCACAACCATGGAGGCGGCGAAGGTTGCGATGGCGCTATAGAACGGAAAAGCGGAAAAGCCGAGTTTACCCAGCAGAAGGGACGTCATGGAAGGCTCCGTCCGGGAAGTGGGGGCTGGTGATAATGATTGACGACCGACATGAAAAAGCCATCCGGCACATGGGAGAATGTAAGGCCCTGCGGTTGCAGCGGATTTCCGGATGCATCGTCGGGGGCGAGAGTGGACACGACGTCCCGGTCATCGCCATCGGGCTGGAGAACGCGCCGGTAAACGGCGTCATCAAGGATATGCAGGCTGTGGTCTGCCTCGTTCATCCAGTGCGTGAAATCCGCCTGCGACAGAACGAGGGCCGGGAATTTTTCGCCCTGGAAGCCCATGCCGTTGAACTGCGTGTTCTCCCCGAGATACTGCCCTGTCCGGTCTGCCCGCAGATGCAGGGTCGTCACCATTCCGGCCATGGCATAGATCTGGCTGCCGAGACCGGGAATGAAGAAGGACTGCATGGTGGCATCACTGGTGAGGTGGAACCGGATCTCCCGCCCCTGCGGCAGGGCCAGCGTATCGAGGCTAGCGACATGCTGGTCCGGATAGAGGAACAGCCACTTCCAGTTCAGACCGATTACCTGGATGTCCAGTGGGGCATCGGTCCCGACGGGATTAGCCGGGCTGTATCGCCGTTCCGGTCCGAGGATCAGGAGGGAGAGAATAACCACAACCACCGTCGGGACTCCCCAGACGAGCCATTCCAGAATACGGGACGACTCCCATGTCGGACGATAATCTCCCGGATCACGACGCAGGCGATAGCGCCACATGCAGTAGGGAACGCCGATGAACACCGGCACCACCACCACGGAGAGCGCCGCGAGAATGAAGAGCAGCCAGTTCCGCTGATGTTCTGCAACCGGCCCGCCCGGGTGCAGGAAGGTGATGCCATCATGCCCGCAGCCGCCCAGAAGAAGCAGAAGCATCAGCATCGGAAAACTGTTCGGCACATGGCAGCGCAGCGCCCGCCATGCCTGCCATCTGGAAAAAAGCACGTCTGTCAGACCCGAATTGTATCATCTGATGTCTCAACACGTGACCCGACAGAGTGTTCCGGAAGGGCTGGCATTTTATCTGTGCTGTTTCCATGGATACGGAGATCTGCATCCTGCCGCTTGCCGCACTGGGAGCTTCCCCATGGGTTACGACCTTCGCATTACCTGTGTCCCGTATCTGACCGGACATCCTGGCCGGCACATCACGCTCGACGAATGATTCAAGGTTATCAGCAGGGATGAGGAACTTCGTTTTTCCGTACAGAACGACGTGACCCGTTACGGAACGACCGACGCTGACTGACAGGCCAACCCTGACCCTGAAAGCCGCGTGGAAGAACAAACACTGCCTGGAAGTAACGGAGAAATCGTCGTGAGATATCCTGACGGCCAGAATGATTCGTATCGCACGTGAACTGAATTCCACCGTGACCGGTGACAACGGCGAGATCTACGATCTGGACAAAAAAGGGAAGTCAGGGTTCGGAATGACCCGCCCCCGCCGGATGTTTCGTGAGCTTACGGGTATGGCATCGGAATGTGCCCCTGCCGGGATTTCACGCAAGCACTCGCATCCGCCAATCCGGCGGAATCCGCGATCTTCCATCACTGGTATCCGGGATATTCTTCCGCGCTGGACGAGGTCTGGTACCAGCAGGAAAAACGTATTCTGAGCATGCCGGAAAATCGTCAGAAACTGATGGACGAGCAGGCTTTTTTCCGGGGATTCTGTCTCGAGAATCCCGGGCGGAGGTTTCTGGATGCCGTCATTGCACTGATCAGGTTCCAGCTTATGCGCTATCCGTCGGAAATACCGCCTGCCCCGTCTGCCCCGCCTTCCGTGTAACGCTGCCCCCTTCCGCTCATCCTGTCACAGGAGTAGGACAAGGGGCCTATGGAGACGAGCACGATGAGAAAAACCCATTACGATCTCTGCATCAATGGCGCTGGCCCTGTGGGAGCGACTCTGGCTTGTCGTCTGGCGGCAGAGGGAATGCGCGTCCTGCTCATCGACCATGCAGCGTTGCCGGGCATGGAAGACCCCAGCCTTGACGGCCGGGCCTATGCCATTGCCGAAGGATCCCGGCGGATGCTGGAGGCTGCGGGGATCTGGGACAATCTTCCCGGAGTGGCCCAGCCGATCCGTGAAATCCGCGTTACGGACGGGCGCCCGCATGAAGCACCTTCTCCGCTCTCGCTGTACTTTCATCACGATGATGCTCCGGAAGGGCAGAGCTTCGGCTGGATGGTGGAAGCGCGTGACCTTCGTCTGGCCATCAATCGCACCCTGGAACAGTACCGGACACTAGACGTCCGCGCACCGGATCTCGGCACATTTTCCTTCCGTCCCGACCATGTCCTTGTCCGGCTCGCTTCCGGGCGGGCCGTGACGGCGCGACTGGCGGTCGCGGCGGAAGGCCGGCGCTCCCCGCTGCGCAAACAGGCCGGTATCGGACTCACGAAAATTCCCTACAACCAGTTTGGAATTGTTGCGACCATCGCGCATGAAAAGCCCCATCATGGCGTGGCGCTGGAGCATTTCCTGCCTGAAGGGCCATTCGCACGGCTGCCCATGCCGGGAACGGAGGATCATCCGCACCGTTCGGCCATTGTCTGGGCGGAAGGTAACGGGCGGGCGCATCGCTTCTATGAGTTGCCGCACAAGATTTTCGCCCGCGAAATCGCGGCCCGCATGGGTGACGAGGATTTAGGCGCCATTACGCCTGTCGGGCGGCGCTGGATCTATCCGCTTTCGGCCCAGTATGCCCAGACCTATATCGCACCACGCCTTGCGCTGGTGGGGGATGCGGCGCATGGCATCCACCCGATCGCCGGTCAGGGCCTGAACATCGGATTCCGGGACGTGATCGAACTGGCCGATCTGCTGATCGAGGCGTATGAGCGCAATGCCGATCCGGGCAGCCGGGAGCTTCTGCTCCGCTACCAGCGGCGCGCTCGCCCTGCGAACATGGCCATGCTCGTCGCGACCGATGCGCTGGAGCGTCTGTTTGGCAATGACAACCCTGTCCTGCGCCGTCTCCGCGATCTGGGTATCGCCGGGGTTAACCGCCTGCCGGGCCTGCGCCGCGCCTTCGTCAAGCGAGCAATGGGCGTATGATCAAGATGCCTGATCTGCCCCTCCTGTGGAGGGAGATGCAATCCCAGGCATGCAGCTGCCATGATCCGCTCATTCAGGATGTCTTCGCTACGAATATTGGCGATCATGCGGATTTCCAGTCCGCTCTCGCCTCCCTGCTGGGCACGAAACTGGCGGACCGTTCGATCTCTGCCACGGCCATCACCCGACTTGTCGCGAACATTCTGGCAGCCAGTCCGGAAATCGCCGTGGCTGCAGCGGCTGACATTCTTGCCACCCGCGAGCGTGACCCGGCCTGTCCCGACCTCGTTACCCCGTTCCTGTTCTTCAAGGGATGGCAGGCCCTGCAGGCCTATCGTATCGCCCATGACCTCTGGCGGCAGGATCGTCGTCATCTGGCGCACCATTTCCAGAGCCGGGTCAACGAACTTTTCGCCATCGACATCCATCCGGCCGCACGGATCGGGCAGCGCCTGACCATCGATCACGGGACAGGCATCGTCATCGGTGAAACATGCATCATTGAAGACGATGTCTCTCTTTTCCAGAGTGTAACCCTTGGTGGCACAGGGAAACTGACAGGGAACCGGCATCCGATTGTCCGGCGGGGCGTCATGATCGGTGCGGGCGCCAAGGTTCTGGGCCGACTGGTCATCGGAGAATATGCCCGGATCGGAGCGGCAACGGTCGTTCTTGAAGATGTTCCACCCCACACCACCGTTGTGGGAAACCCCGCCCGGCCTGTGGGACATATGCGTCAGGTCGCGGGCGAATAGGCAACAATCAGGGCTTCATCAGCGCGAAAAAACGTCTTTTTCCTTGTTTGTCGGGCAAGACATCCTGACTCAGAGACCCTGAATCGCGCTTATTGTATCATAGTGTGTCCAACTTATGCTTTTTATGCAACACTGTAGCGCTTACAGTTCCTGACAAGTTCGTTGCAGATAGACAAAAATCCGTCACAAAAACATCATGCTCGGGAATGAACCGTTTTTAACTTTTCGCGAGTCCCGAAATGATCCTTACCCGACGCAAGGAACTGTTTCTTTGCGCCTCGATCCTGGCGACAGGACTGGCGTGGAACGCCGCCGCGCAGGCACAGTCCACCTCTCAGCAGGATGGCAGCACCGCGCATCATACCAGCGCCAAGAAAAAACGCGTCTCTACGCACCGGACAACAACGGCGGCCACGCCCGCAGCAACGGCCACTTCCGCCGCGGCGGTTCCGGCTTCCACCACCGGCACGACCTACAGAGCTGCCCAGCCTGTGCGGCACACGTCCGGTTCGGCCCTGCGCTCCATCGACACGGGACGCGCCGAAACGGTCGTCGTGACGGGTTCGGCCCTGAGCACGTCTAACAATACCAATGCGAACCCGGTCCAGATCGTGACCAACAAGCAGATCGAGCAGACTGGCGCCACGACGCTGAGTGACTTCCTGCAGCGTCTGCCGTCCGTGGGTTCCAGCAGCCAGACCAACAGCCAGACCAACGGTACCGGCGGCACGGCCTGTACAGACCTCCGGAATCTCGGCACCAACCGCGTTCTGGTCCTGATTGACGGCAAGCGCGCCGCCATCAATGGCGAGAGCAGCTGCTTTGACATGAACACCATCAACGTTCACCAGGTGGCGAGCGTTGAAATCCTGAAGGATGGTGGTTCCGAGCTTTATGGTGCGGATGCGGTCTCCGGCGTTATCAACATCAAGCTCAAGCACAACCTGAACGACGCCAACATCACCATCCGTGGTGGCATCACCGACCGCGGCGATGGCCAGACGGGCATGATCTCCGGTTACAAGGGCTGGAACTTCGATCATGGCAAGGGCAACGTCACGGTTGCCGGTTCCTACATGACGCAGTCCGGTATCATGCAGCGCAACCGGGCCTGGGCCAATCCGGTTCAGTCCAACGATCCGCTCAGCGCGTCAGACGTAACATTCGGCTCGTCCATTCCGACGGCCGGCCGCTACTTCAAGGACGATGGCAGCAGCCTTGTCGGCAACCTGACGAACTCCAATAACCTGCACAACTATTCCAACGCTGACCGTTACAACTACGGCCAGGACCAGCAGCTGACGAACTCCCTGCAGGATGCGACCCTGTCATTCGATGCCCATTACGACATCAATGACCATTTCACGCCCTACGCCAACTTCAACTACAGCCATCGTAACTCCAGCGCCTATATGGCGCCGATGCCCGCCATGGGCAGCATCTATCCTTCGACGATGCCGAGTGCGATCGAAATTCCGGCTAATGCGCCCTACAACTCGCTTGGTGAAGAAGTGCAGATGTATCGGCGTATGGGTGAGTGGGGGAACCGCCGCACCGAAAACGCCTCTGACACCTATACCGGTATTGGCGGCATCAAGGGTGATATCACCCATGGCTGGAAATATGACGTTTCCTACACCTATGCCTGGAACCAGGACATGGATCAGACGTCAGGCGTCGGCAACTACACCAAGCTGCTGAACTCCTATGGTCTGACCCCGACCACACCGGGTGACCCCAACAGTCTTCTGACCTACAGCCCGACGCTCTGCTCGTCTTCCCCTGGTTGCGTTGCTGCTGATCCGTTCGGCAAGATGTCTCCCCAGTCGGCAGCATATTCCAACTATACGTCACACGATCACTACTACTATCAGATGCGTGACCTGAACGTCCGTATCAACAACAACCATGTCGCGCACATGCCGTGGAACAATGGTGGTGATCTGGGTATCGCGCTGGGTATGGAACACCGCGGTGAGCAGCTGTCCTACTCCCCTGATCCGCTGGTGGCTGCCGGTCAGACGCTGACGAACTCCGCATCCTACACGGGCGGTGGCTTCAACGTGACGGAAGGCTATCTGGAAGGTCAGATCAAGCTGCTGAAAAACGCGTTCCTCGCCAAGGATCTGACGATCGATGCGCAGGGCCGTTATTCCGCTTACAACACCTTCGGCGGTACGAAGAACTGGAAGGCCTCCATCAACTGGGCGCCGATCCGTGATATCCGTTTCCGTGCAACGCTGGGAACGTCCTACCGTCAGCCGAACGTCTACGAACTGTATGGCGGACAGTCGCTGGGTTACGCTTCGGCGACCGATCCCTGTGACTCCGTGCAGGCCGCCACCTATGGTGCGGCTTCCCCGCTTGTCGCAGCCAACTGCGCCAAGCAGGGCATCAACACCAAAACGTTCTCCTCGGCATTTGCTGGTCAGGCGCCGACGCTGTATGGTGGCAACAAGGCTCTTCGCCCTGAAACCGGCAAGACCTATACGGTTGGTACAATCATCACGCCGCGCTGGATTCCGGGTCTGACGGCGTCCGTGGAATACTGGCACTACACGCTCAAGAACATGATCTCGTACCTGAGCAGCCAGTACATCATGGATCAGTGCTATACGGGTTCGAACACGAATTACTGTGGTGACATCACCCGTCTGAGCTCGGGCCAGCTCAACGCCGTCAATGCCACCTATGACAATATCGGTGGCCTGAAGACGAGCGGTATCGACTTCGACCTTGACTACCACATCCGTGTGTCCCGTCAGGACGTGCTGAGCCTCAGCAATAACTTCCAGCAGCTTGTCAGCTATCTCCAGCAGAACGAGGTTGGCGGAAAGTGGTACAACTACGCCGGCCGTATGTTCTATCAGAACGGCTCCGGCAACCCGCGGGTGCGTGACTATGCCAGCGCAACCTGGCAGCATGGCGCCATCGGCATCACTTACATGATGCAGTACACGGGCGGTATGCGCTGGAACGACGGCACGTCTGACCTGACCCGTGCGAACGGCTATGGCCGTACCAAGACGCCTGGCATCTTCTCGCACGATATCACCGTGACGTATCGCTGGAAGGACTGGAACTTCCAGGGTGGTGTCAACAACCTGCTCGACAAGAAGCCGCCCTTCGTGGCCGATGCGACTGAAAACAGCGCCGCCGGTCTTTATGGCGATCTCTACACTGGCCGCTATGTCTTCCTGCAGGCAGGTGTGAACTTCTGATCCTTCTCCAGACGGATCACTCCAGCAAAAAGGGGGATGGCCCAGAAGCCATCCCCCTTTTTTGTATGCAGTCTCCGGCCTCTTACTGGTTAGAGAACCGGAACGTCGTCGTGTAATCGAAGGTCTGGCCCGGCTTCAGCTCCGTCGTCGGGAAAGACGGGTGGTTCGGGCTGTCAGGATAGTGCTCGGCCTCGAAGGCGATGGCATCGGTCTGGCGATAGGCATGACCGGAAATACCCGCATAGCCGCCATCCAGGGAATTGGACGTATAGACCTGAAGACCTGGCTGGTTCGTCAGGATTTCCATGCTCCGGCCCGAACGGGGATCATAGATCTTGCCAGCAAGGCGCGGCGCCTGACCATAAGCGCCATTGACGATCCAGTTCATGTCATAACCACGCGCATACATCATCTGCGGATCGTTGCTGCGCAGACGCTCGCCGATGGCTGTCGGCTTGCTGAAATCCAATGGTGTCCCGGCGACGGACGCAATCTGTCCGGTCGGAAGTGAGGTGCTGTTCGTCGGGGTAAAGGTATCAGCATTCAGCTGAAGAACTTCGGGCTCGATCGAGCCCGAGCCTTCCCCATTCAGGTTCCAGTAGCTGTGATTCGTCAGGTTCAGAACCGTCGGCGCATCGGTCGTGGCGACATAATGCAGAGACAAGGCGTTATCCGGGCTGAGCGTGTAGGTCACATGCGTCGTCAGTTTGCCGGGGAAACCCTGGTCACCATCCGGGCTGACGAGTTTCAGCGTCAGATAGGCGCCAGAGGCGTTCCGACCTGTCTTCTCGATCGTCCAGACATTCTTGTCGAAACCCTTTTTGCCACCATGCAACGCATTGGGCGGAGCCGTAATGTCTGTATGATACGTCCTGCCCTCCACCGGGAAAGATCCGCCTGCCAGACGGTTCGCATACCGGCCGATGATGGCACCGAAGAACAGTCCGCCTTTGGCGCTATCCACCGTGTAACCGTTCAGGTTGCTGAAGCCGAGTACGATATCCTGGGGATGTCCGTTACGGTCCGGAGTTTCAACGGACTGGATGACGCCGCCATAGGTGATGACGCGGACAGTGACACCGTTTCCACTCTGAAGCGTCACGATCTTTACAGACTTGCCATCAGGGGTCTTGCCCCAGGGATGGGTGTTGACGGACGGGTGTGCCTGAGCTGCACCAAGAGACAGCGCAGCCGCAGCAACGGTGGCCAGAAATCGGCTTTTACGCGGGGAAAACATGATCACGACAGGACCTCCAACTGTTGAGTTGAAGTCACACTGCTCCGAAATTCCTTCGATCGTCAAAGCAGTCAGAACGACCCGCAAGCTGCTGTATCGTTAAAGTTTTATGTGACTTCACGCAGGCAGTATTTGCGAACATACAGGGATGCGAGTTCCGACGGGATGCGGTATGACTATTACCTGCCGCAGTTTTCCGCGACGGATGGCTCGTGGAGCGGGGCCCTGGCTGAGGTTTCGACGGGAACGGATTCTGAAAATGACCGTTTCCGGATGAAGTCTTCGTGAGGTGCAGCCAGGATGGGTGTTTTGGGGATGGTTATGGACTCTCGGCAGGATACGAACGGTAACAGGCTTGGATATTCGCGACGGAGCAGGACGCTTGCGGGCGTTCTGGCGCTTCTGACGCTTGGTGCCTGCGGCTCACTGCGTAACCCTCCTCCAAAGGATCCTGATGATCTGGCGGACTACAAGGCGGCCAATGACCCCTACGAGCCACTGAACCGCAAGATGTACAATGTGCAGATGTGGGCCTATCACAAGGCGCTGCGTCCGATCGGGAAAGCCTGGATCTGGGCCATCCCCAAGCCCGTCCGTCATTCGATCGCGAATGTGAATGAAACCTGGCGTGAGCCGTCGGTCTTCTTCTCCGATGTTGGTGCGGGCAAGTCGCGCATGGCGGGAGACTCGTTCATGCGCTTTGCCATCAACATGAGCGCGGGCGTTGCCGGCTTCATCGACGTAGCAAGCATGGTGGGCTACAAGGAACATGACAACGACCCGGGCCTGACATTAGGAAGCTGGGGTGTTGCGAGCGGGCCTTATCTCTTCGTTCCGTTCGTCGGACCAACCAATTTCCGCGATGGTGCAGGCTATGCCATCAGTCAGGGTCTGACACCGATCAACTACGTTCCGCGTGGTTATGACCTGCTGACATTCAACTGGGCCTATAACGTCGCCGGAACGCTGGAGGGATACGCTAACAGCATCGACCAGATCGACCATGTGGAGCAGGACAGTCTCGACCCCTATTCCTACATCCGTAGCGCCTGGCAGCAGAACCGTCAGAGCCAGATCGACGCCATCAAGGCCGATCACCGTGCCACCACACCAGCTTGGTACAACTGAGGAAAACTGCATGTTCAACGTCTTTTCACGCCGCACCATACTGGGTGTTTTCGCCGCGGCCCTCATGGCCGGAACGGGTGTGGCCCATGCCAACACGGCAACCGATTTCGTGAACAGCTTCGGCACCAAGCTGGCGACCATCATCAATTCCAGCAAACCGCTTGAGGAAAAACGGCGCGAGGTCCTTCCGCTGCTTCAGCAGAACGTGGACATCGCCGGCATCGGCCGTTACTGCCTCGGCAAGTACTGGCGCAGTGCAACCGAAGAGCAGAAAAACAAGTACCTTTCCCTGTTCGATCAAGTCCTGCTCAACACGGTGACGGATCAGATCGGCAATTATCAGGGCGTCAGTTTCCGCGTGACGGGCAGCACGCCCACCCCCGACGGCGAGCGTGTGACTGCCCTGATTGACCGTCCGGGCCAGCAGGAAGTGAACATGCAGCTCGTCATCGGTGGTAATCCGTCGAAAGTGGTGGACATGTACGGTGAAGGAGCCAGCCTGCGCCTGAGTCAGCGCGGCGATTACAGCTCCTATCTCGCCCATCATGGCGGGGACGTGAATGCCCTGAACGTGGCGCTGGAGCATCAGCTCAGCCATCACGGTCAGGTCCAGCACTAACCACGCCCCCCGGCGGGCTGGGAGCACTTTTTAACCCCAGCCCGCCCCGGTTCTTCAGGCCCGCAGGCACCTGAAAATGGCTGTCCCATCTCCTTTCAGAAGTGGGACGTCCGAACTGGTCCGTCAGCTGTCCGCCAAGCTTTCGTAAAGCATCATCGTGTCTCCATCCCGCAGGAAGGTCTCGACATGCCGCATACCGATACTGCCCAGCACCATGCGGGATGCCAGGTTATCCTCCCGCGCCACGGCGATGACGCGCTTTTCTCCTGAATCCAGCACGAAACGTAGCGCAGCGGATGCGGCCTCACGGGCGATGCCACGCCCGGCCGCCCATGGAAAAATCGAAAACCTCAATCCCAGCCCACGACCATCCGGACGCTCGTGAACGCCCGTTATCCCGACGAAGCGTCCCTGCTCCCGGATCGTGAAGATCCCCACGCCGCGCCGCGCCCAGAGCGCAACATCCGCCGCCATTTCTGATTCGGTTTCAAGGCGGCTGCGGATACCACCCAGCATCCGGCCAAACGCACCGGCATCCGCTTTCAATGTGGCCATGGCTTCCAGATCCGGCCAGTTGACAGGTGTCAGGACAAGACGTGCCGTGCGGATTTCGCGCCCCAGCAACCGCGCACCTCCTCAGAAGATCAAAAAAAAACGGGACAGACTGACCTGCCCCGGTGCCGATGAAAAAAAAGGGTAGCCCCTAAACCCTCAGCGGGCCAGAGGGCGGTACTTGATGCGGCTCGGCTCCGTGGCATCCGGGCCCAGACGGCGGCGCTTGTCTTCCTCGTAGGCTTGGAAGTTTCCTTCGAACCATTCGACATGACTGTCGCCTTCGAAGGCGAGGATATGCGTGGCGAGACGGTCAAGGAACCAGCGGTCATGGGAGATGACCACCGCACACCCGGCGAAATCAGCCAAGGCATCTTCAAGAGCGCGCAGCGTATCGACGTCAAGATCGTTGGTCGGTTCGTCGAGGAGAATGACGTTGCTGTCCTGCTTGAGCATCTTGGCCAGGTGAACCCGGTTGCGCTCACCACCGGAGAGGACGCCCACGCGCTTCTGCTGATCTGCACCCTTGAAGTTGAAGGCACCGACATAAGCCCGGGACGGAACAGTGCGCTTGCCGAGCTGGATCACATCCGTCCCGCCGGAAATTTCTTCCCAGACGGTCTTGTTGTCATCCAGCGAGTCACGGGACTGATCCACATAACCGAGCTTTACGGTCTCACCGATTTTCAGTGATCCGCCATCCGGCTTTTCCTGCCCTGTGATCATCTTGAACAGCGTGGATTTACCCGCACCGTTCGGGCCGATCACGCCAACGATGCCGCCCGGCGGCAGCTTGAAGTTCAGGTGGTCAATCAGGAGGTGATCGCCAAAGCCCTTGCACAGCTCGTCGGCCTCGATGACCGTCCCGCCAAGACGCGGGCCGGGCGTGATGACGATATCCGCCGTGCCACCTGCCTTCTCGGCATTGGCGGCCAGCATTTCCTCGTACTTGGTGATACGGGCCTTGCTCTTGGCCTGACGGGCTTTCGGAGAACTGCTGATCCACTCCTGCTCGGCAGCCAGGGCGCGCTGGCGGGCACTTTCTTCCTTCTCTTCCTGCGCCAGACGCTTACGCTTCTGCGCCAGCCAGGAGGAATAGTTGCCTTCAAACGGATAGCCGCGGCCACGTTCGAGCTCGAGAATCCAGTTCGTGACGTTATCGAGGAAGTAACGGTCATGGGTAATGACAATGACCGTGCCCTGATAATCCCGCAGCGTCTTTTCCAGCCAGGCCACGCTCTCGGCGTCGAGATGGTTGGTCGGTTCGTCGAGCAGCAGCAGGTCAGGCTTTTCAAGCAGCAGGCGACACAGGGCCACGCGGCGCTTTTCACCACCGGAAAGATTTTTGACGGAGCTGTCTGCCGGGGGGCAGCGCAGGGCGTCGAGAGCGATTTCGAGCTTGCGGTCCAGTTCCCAGCCGTCACCGGCATCGATCTTTTCCTGAAGCTCGGCCTGCTCGGCGAGGAGAGCGTTCATCTCCTCGTCCGTCATCGGCTCGGCGAATTTCATGGAAATCTCGTTGAAGCGGTCAACGGCCTGCTTGAGCTCACCGAAACCCTGCGCGACATTCTCGCCGACTGTCAGGTTCTCGTCGAGCTTCGGCTCCTGCTCCAGATAACCGACCCTGACGCCATCGGCCGCCCAGGCTTCGCCGCCATATTCTTTCTCGATCCCGGCCATGATCTTGAGCAGGGTGGACTTACCGGCGCCGTTGACGCCGAGAACACCGATCTTGCTGCCGGGCAGGAAAGAAAGGGTAATGCCCTTGAAGACCTCACGTCCACCCGGATAGGCCTTGGTGAGATCCTTCATGACATAGACATACTGGTAGGCGGCCATGGCAGGTCTCCTGAAACTGGGGTGGGCATGGGAGGAACGCGACATCTGTCAGCGCGCGAAAGATAAAGCACCGTGCGCCCGGAGGGACTCGAACCCCCAACCAAGCCGTTATGAGCGGCCGGCTCTAACCAATTGAGCTACAGGCGCGCGGGTGCAGCACGAAATTGCTTAACTAAGGCATTTTTGCAAGGGCTGACTTGGTTAAATATGCCTTTTTAAGTTAATGTGTCACGCCTTCCCGTTCCTGAAAGGGCGTTTCATCGACCTTTGCTGCTGCTGCGAGATGGCCGGATGGTCCAATTGCCTGCTTCCGGGAGATTCCCTATGCCTGCTGACGCCCCGCAATCAGCGTGTGGTTCATGCGCGGCATGACACTAACATGGCCTGACGCACTTATCCGCAAGCTGCGCTGGCTTTACGCTCCGGACCCGGTCATGGCCGGGTATGCTCTCCGGACGACCTGCACCTCTCTTCTTGCTCTCGGCATTGCACTCTGGATGGAGCTGGGCAGTCCGCAATGGGCCGCCCTGACCGTCTGGATGGTCGCACAGGGAACCCGCGGGCGGAGTCTCGCCAAGGCGAAATGGCATCTGTTCGGCATGGTTGTCGGCGTCATCAGCGGAATCGTGCTCGTGGGCGTTTTCCCGCAGGCGCCACTCATGTTCATCCTGATGCTGGCGGTGGGGATCGGCACATTCTGCATGATCGGCACGTTCCTGCCCGGTCCGGCCTCCATGACCAATTACCGCATCCACGGGATGCGGGCCTCTGGTTTTACCTACGCCATCGTCTCGCTCGACGGCATCGCGGACCCCAACCACATTTTCCAGATCGCCGCGTCCCGCGCGACCTATATCGTTCTGGGAATTGTTCTCGAAGCGTCCATTTCCGGGCTTTTCCAGCTTGGTCTGACCAACCGGACGCGCCAGCAGCTCGCCACGACTTTCGAAGGCACGCTCAAACCCGCCCTGACGGCGATTGGCGGCATCCTGACGGGAGAAGAAAACGCTCTCGCCAATGTACAGACGATTTTCACCCAGATCACGACCCTCGGGGACCAGGTGGAATTCGCTGAAGTGGAACTGGGACGGCGGGATCATGCGGGGGATCACGCGCGCGCTGCGCTCGGGGATATCGCTGTCCTGCTCGCCCGCGCCCTCGATCTCGCAACGCTCATGCGCCTGCCTCTCAGTCAGGACGATGATTTCCGGGTAGAAGCGGACAGAATCCGGAATATTTTTATCGGCCTGCCTGCGCGGCTGGAAAGCTCGGAGAGCATGGATTCCATTCTAGCGGGCCTGCGCGAACTGCGTCAGGACTGTCGCAAACGCATGGTTGGGGATTTCGGAACCGATCTGCCGAACAATGACGCCCGTGGCGCGGTTCTGCGACATGGCATGCTACAGCAGGCCCTTATCGAACTGATCGACGCGCTGCGGATGGCGCTTCAGCAGTTCGAAGCCAGCCGCCATCCGCAGCCCCATGACCATTTCCATGACCCCATCCGGTCCTACCGGGACTGGCAGCAGGCCATTACCAACAGCCTGCGCTCCTCCGTCACCGTTTTCGGGGCGGGACTGATCTGGATCTGTACGGCTTGGCCTCAGGGCCTGACCTTCATCATGTTCGTGTCCATCGCATGCAGCCTGTTCTCGACACTTGAACGGCCTGCCCTTGCGACGCAGGCCTTCCTGCACGGGGCATACTGCGCCGTGGTCGCGGCCGGAATTCTCGATCTGGCGCTTCTGGCCAAACCGACGACGTTCGAGATGCTCGGAATGTGGACGGGGCTGGCCATGCTTCTGGGAGGGTTCGCCTTTGCGTATCCGCCGCTGACACTGCCTGCCGTATCTTATAATCTGTTTCTTCCCATCCTGATCGGTCCTGCCAATCAGGGGCGCACGAACGAGATCACCTTTTTCAATACGGCACTCCCCCTGATCCTGGGCCTGACCTACACGACATGGATGTACCGCGTCTTCCTGCCCTATGATCCCGCCCATCAGCGCTGGACCATGCGGTCACAGATCCTGCGCGACCTTCACCGCATCGCCACGGGCAAGGCCTCGGAGACAGTGGACAGCATCGTTGCACGCAACGTTGACCGTTTCGTGCGACTCATGGCGAATTCCGGCAGCACACCGGATCCGGTCATTCAGGCCTATCTGAAGGGAATCCTCTCGGCGATGCGCGTCATGCTGAATCTGCTGCGTGTGCAGATCATCCGCCATGACGGCACCCTGGGCCCCCGGGCCGACCGTGCGCTGGATCTCGTTCTGGGGCGCATGAGTCACTTCACGGGCCGGTATCACGGACATTACGGACGCACCCTGCGGGCCACGCGTCTGGCCATCCTGTGCCTGCGCGACTGCGAGGCGCAGGCTTCGGACGTGCGGACCCGTTTTCTGCTGATCGGCGCGCTAACGAGTCTGGACGTGATCGCTACCGAACTGGACACGAACCGGATCTTTTTCGACGCTAACAGCCCCTATCTGGATCCGACTGAAGGGACCGCTCACTGAGCAGAAAATCCCCGCTCACGAAAACCTCACGAAGAAATGTTCTGAAATACTCTTCCCTTTTTTTTCAAAGAAGAGAAAATTCAGGTTCTGAACCGCGGGTTTCCGCGGAAGACAGGGTCTTCAGAAAGGATACCGTGATGTTTCGTCGTATCGTACCCGTCCTCGGCCTCGCCCTCGGGCTCGGGCTGGTCTCCACGGCCGCCATGGCGCAGGACGACGCCCAGACCGTTCCGCCGCCGCCGGCCGTGAAGGGTACTCCGGGCAAGGATTTCAGCAGCGTTTCTCCTACCAACCTTGCCGGCATCATGAACTACTGCATCGAGGAGGAATATGTCTCCTATGATGAAGGCAACCCGGTTCTTTACGGACTGGCCGAGAAGTACAAGGCCACCGAGCAGACCGTTGGCAATTATGACTATGCCCTCGGAACGGCCGGCTATTTCAACAGCAATGGCAAGCAGTACTACCTCGTCGCCTACACCAATGAGGACGACCGTCGTGCAGCTTGCCATGCCGCTCTCCAGGCCGCACAGCCGATGCTCTGACGATTCCTGAACGAATCTGAATGGTACAAACTCCCCGCATGTGAGTGCGGGGAGTTTTTTATTGCCTCGGGACTTCCTCCTTCCTTCCGGACTGTGCAGACGCGGATGGCGTGGCTAGTATCGCCGCCGTCTCAACAGAGTTCAGGACAGGAACATCATGGACGTTTCCAAGATTTCACCCGGCAAGGACGTACCGAACGACATCAACGTCGTGATCGAGATCCCGCAGGGTTCACAGGTCAAGTACGAAGTGGACAAGGACAGCGGCGCGATTGTCGTGGACCGTTTCCTGTTCACGCCGATGGCCTATCCGGCCGCCTATGGCTTCATTCCCGGCACGCTGGCCGCTGACGGCGACCCGGCAGATGCTCTCGTTCTGACACCGGCGCCTGTCGTTCCGGGTGCAGTCATCCGGGCGCGTCCGATCGGGATGCTCAAGATGGAAGACGAGAGCGGACAGGACGAGAAGATCATCTGCGTCCCGCACGACAAGGTGCATCCGCAGTTCTCCAAGGTTCAGTCCGTCGAGGACCTGCCGGAGATTACCGTCAAGGCGATCACGCATTTCTTCGAGCGCTACAAGGACCTCGAACCCAACAAGTGGGTAAAGGTCACGGGCTGGGCCGATAAGGCCGAGGCTGGCAAGGTGATCGAAGCAGCAATTGCCGCCTACAAGTAATTATTGGTAATAATAGCAGGATCTTTTCAAAAGATTTCTGACTTTATACGATAAAAACCCGTCCCTCTTCATAAGAGGAGCGGGTTTTTTCAATTAAAGAGTAGCGTCATGCGTTAATTGCATCCGGGGGTACGGATTTTTTCTGTTCTTTAGCGGTAAACTTCATCCTATGAAATGATGCTCAACCCGTTCCCCAAGGAAGCACAGACTTGTCCCGTGTCTCTTTTCGTGTCGCCCTCTGCGCGGCCATCTTCCTGCCTTCAGGCGTCGTCGCCCAAGGTACGGATCTTTCCACCGGGACGCCGCAATCCGGGACCGTCCTGCAATCAGCGCCGTCTCCTCAGCAGGTCTCCACTGTTCAGGCGCGTGGGGGCGCCATGCCCGCAACACCCGGAACCACCTGGCCGGATCAGAACTCCGTCCTCCCCAGCGAGCGCGTCAATACACCGCTGAACGTGGTTCAGTTCGGTCAGGAATGGGTTCCACCCCTGCCTCAGCCGGAAGCGATCCTGGTCAATCCCTTTGGCTGGAACAGCTGGCTGCGGGACCGGGGCGTTGCCTTCACAATGGACACCACGAACGAATTCTCGGGTGCCATTACCAAACCGACTCCGGGTTATGGTCTGAAACAGGGCAGCAGCAACGCGGGTCAGTACAGCCTTGAAAATGACATTGACTGGGAACGGCTGGCCGGTCTGCGCGGCTTCTCGACACATATGCTCGTCGTCGGACGGTATGGCATTCCTGCCAGCCGCATGTTTGGAGACAACCTGAACCCCAGCTCCGAAATCTACGGTGCAGGTGGCAACGTCGTGGTTCACCTTGTCTATGCCTATGCCGAAGAAACCATCGCCAAAGGACGGGTCGATCTGGCAGGCGGGCGAATTCCGTTCCTGAACGATTTCTCGTCCAACCCGCTCTACTGTACGTTCCAGAACAACGCCTTCTGCGGTAACCCCAAGGCATCCTCGGACAATATCGCGCACTCATCCTATCCGGACGCCAACTGGGCCTTCCGTATCCGCACGCGCCCGACGACCAGCACATATATCCAGACGGGTGTCTATTTCGTTGCAGCCGGACTGTATGGAAACGTGCAGTACCGGACCGGCTTCAAGTTCAACGGCGCTGACATTACGGGCGAGTCCATCCCTGTGGAAGCAGGCTGGGAGCCGGTTTTCGGCAAGGACCGCCTGCCCGGACATTACAAGCTGGGCTATGCCATCGACAATTCGCCTCATGCGGACAACTACTATGACGTGAATGGCAATCCTTATGTTCTGACAGGCCTGGGGGCCCGCACAGTTCATTACTCTTGGTCGGCCTGGGCGCTGGCAGACCAGATGATCCTGCGCCATCACGTCAGGGGCAATCCGGATGCGGGGCTGGTCATCATCGGAGGCATGTATGCCAACAGCCCACGCACGCAGCTCCGGGCGCAGCAATATGAAGTCGGCCTGATCGACAGCGGGTTCTGGGCCTCCCGTCCGCTGGACACGATCGGCATCAACTTCTCCTACGTCCGTGTCTCAAAATGGGCGACCGCAACCGAGCGGCTGCAGGCCGAACGCGGCATGTCGCTCATGGCAGGATCCCTCATGCCGCAGACTTTTGGCGAGGTGCTGGAAGCCACGTATCGCATCCATGTCTGGCGCGGCATCACCTTCGCGCCGGATTTCCAGTACTATTTCCGCCCAGGCGCGCAGAGTGGCCTCCGGGATGCAGCCATGTTGGGCTTCAAGAGCCATATCCAGTTTTTCTGAGGTCATGCCGGGCCAGCGGGATATTCCGTCTGGCCGCCTTGGGAGCCGATGGGCAACGGATACGAAAAAAGGCGCCTGATGGCGCCTTTTTCATCTGGAGCGGGTGATGGGATTCGAACCCACGACCCCAACCTTGGCAAGGTTGTGCTCTACCCCTGAGCTACACCCGCACTCCGTGGACGCGCTTATGGCGGAAAGTACGATTCGGCGCAAGGGGAAACACAATCCGCATGCAGCACCGCTGATAGATTTTCCAGGCAGGTACGGATACGAAAAAAGGCGCCTAGTGGCGCCTTTTTCATCTGGAGCGGGTGATGGGATTCGAACCCACGACCCCAACCTTGGCAAGGTTGTGCTCTACCCCTGAGCTACACCCGCATTCCGTGGACGCGCTTATGGCGGAAAGCGGCATCCCATGCAAGAGGGCGAACACCGTTTGCAGAAAATTTTTCGTAAAAGCTTTTCCCTGTCCGTCCATTTCAGGGCCAGACTTGCACGTTGCCTTCATGCAACCGATCTTTCAGGAATCCTTTTTCCCATTCCTTTCCGGTGGTCCCTTTCATGAGCAGCACTTTTGATGAACATCTGATTGGCCAGCCCAAGACCGCGGGCGCGACGGTCATTGACGCAGACCAGACCACCTTCATGGCTGAAGTCGTGGAAGCCAGCCGGACCATTCCTGTCATCGTCGATTTCTGGGCGCCCTGGTGCGGCCCCTGCAAACAGCTGGCGCCTGTCCTCGAAAAGGTCGTGGGCAGCACGGCAGGCCGCGTCAAGCTCGTCAAGGTGGATGTCGAGGCCAACAAGGCCCTTGCCGCGCAGCTGGTGCAGCTTGGACTGCCGCTTCAGTCGATTCCTGTCGTGGTGGCGTTCTGGAAGGGACAGGTGCTCGATCTATTCCAGGGGCTTCAGAAAGAAAGCGAAATCCGCCGATTCGTGGAAGCGCTGCTGAAGATGGCGGGCGGCGCCATGCCCGCGACCGATCTTCTCGCCGCCGCGAAAAAAGCCCTTACGGACAATCAGGCTGCCGAGGCTGCGGGCCTGTATGGTGAGGTGCTGGAGACTGAAGCGGAAAACGCCGAAGCCTGGGCCGGACTGATCCGGTCACTCATTGCCCTGGGCGAGACGGAAGCAGCTGAACATGCCTCTTCCCAGATCCCGGAAAAACTGGCCTCCAACCCGGAAATCACGGGTGCGCGCGCCGCGCTGGACCTGCACAGGGAAGGCGCGGCGGCGGCAGCGGAACTGGAAGGCCTGCACCAGCAGGTGGCAGCCGCTCCACAGGATTTCGACCTGAAGATGAAGCTCGCAGCAGCCCTGAATGCAACCGGCAGACGCGAAGACGCTGCGGAGACCCTTCTCGGCATCATCCGTGCTGACCGCGACTGGAATGACGGTGCCGCGAAAGCCGAGCTTCTGCGCTACTTCGAGGCATGGGGTCATACCGACCCGGTGACCCTGTCGGCGCGGCGCAAACTCTCCTCCCTTCTGTTCTCGTAAGCCTATGACCAACACATCCGACATGCTGCATGATGAGGATGACACCCCCCGCCGCGTTCCGCCGATCACGGAGATGACCCTGGCGGACATTCCACCGCGTGTCGGACTGTTCCCTCTGTCAGGTGCCCTGCTCATGCCGGAAGGGCGCCTGCCACTGGTGGTGTTCGAACCGCGCTACGTCAGCCTGGTGGAAGACGCGCTGGCGGACCGGCGACTGATCGGGATGATCCAGCCTCTGGACGAAAATGATCCCTCACCCGAGCCTGAACTTCACCGCATCGGGACGCTAGGACGGATCAGCGATTTTTCGGAACATGCGGATGGCACATTCTCCATCACGCTGCTGGGAATCTGCCGTTTCCGGCTACTGCGGGAAGCAGCGACGGACCGGAGCTGGCGGCAGGGCCTGATCGATGCCTCTCCCTTTGCGGGCGACATGGTGGAGGACGACCCCCTGCCGGTAACGCGCAAGGCCCTGCTCGATGGACTGAAACGCTATCTGGCTGCGCGCCAGCTCAAGACTACCTGGTCAGTCATCGAGGAGATGGACGATGACATGCTGCTCGTCGTCCTGCCGATGCTGGTTCCCTTCAGCGCAGATGAAAAACAGACCCTTCTTGAAGCCATAACCCTCGACGAACGCGCCGGGGTCTTGCTGGAACTGCTTGAGCGGGGCATGGAATGATCATGAACACTGAACTTGATTCCCGTCTTCTGTCCCTGCTGGTCTGCCCGGTCACGAAAGGTCCTCTGACCTATGACCGGGAAGCGCAGGAGCTTGTCAGCCCACGCGCGAAGCTTGCCTTCCCGATCCGGGATGGCATTCCCATCATGCTGCCGGATGAGGCACGCGCCCTCGGCGACTGAAGACCGGAAGCCACCTGTGCCTAGAAGTTTCCCTCCGGGTGACTTCGGGCCGGTCATTCTGCGGCTTTGCGCTGAAGACGTCCCGTCTACAATGCGCCGTCGTCAGGGCAGGATATCAGGCATCAGTTCTTCTGATTGTTCTGTCCGTAAGTCACTTCCGTATCCGGAACAGCGGCCTGTGGCGTGACGTCGGCCGAGTTTCCGCCGCCATCGCCTGAACCGAAGGTCACGCTCCCCGGAGAGGCTCTCCGGCCACCACCATCACTGGTGGCGCCGCCACCTTCCGCACCCGGTGGCATGGCCATCATGACTGGCGCATCATCCGCATAGGAGACGCCACTTCCGTGCCGGGGCCGATGATGGCCGTGGTCAGGTCCGGCGCCGGGAGGTGGAAGTTCAGCCATATCGGGAGCGGAACTACCGCATCCACCCAAGGCCACACAGGACAGCACAAGAAGTGAAAGAGAGAGGGAGCGCATAGTCGTGCCCTCTATCACTTTTCGGCGGTTGACGCATCCCTCTTTGGGATGGGACACAGCCTTACATTTCCAGCCATTGCGGCACACTTCCTTCAAGGACAGGACCCCTCATGTTCAAGGGCCGGATCACCTCCCCTGCCGATTTACGCCGTGCCTGGTGGGACAGTCTTTTTGTAGACCATTCCGTTTTCCGTCTGGGATGGACGAACCTGTCCCCCGTCGTGCCCGGAAAGGTCTGGCGCTGCAACCATCCTACACCTGCCCGGCTACGCAGTCTGGTCCGCCGCCTGAACCTGAAAACACTGGTCAACCTGCGCGGACACAGACAGTGCGGCTCCGACGCTCTGTCACGCCGCGCCAGTCATCGTCTGGACCTGACACACCTGGACATGGCTTTCGAGAGCCGGGGCGCGCCGCACCGGGACCGCATTCTCCGTTTCCACGAGATGTACCAGACCCTTCAGTTCCCCATGCTGATGCACTGCAAGTCCGGTGCGGACAGGGCCGGTCTCGCGGCCGGGTTGGTCCTGCTGTTCGAGGGTGGAACTTCCGATGATGCCCTGCGCCAGCTTCACTGGCGCTTCGGGCATTTCAATCGCTCCCGTACGGGTATTCTGGACGCGTTTTTCCTACGCTACCGGGCTGAGGCGGAAGGGCGCATTCCGTTTCTCGACTGGGTCAGGAATGAATATGACGAAGATCGTCTGCGTGCTGATTTCAAGGCGGGGAAACTGGCATCCTTCCTGAATGACAGCATTCTGCGTCGCGAATGATCAGTCCATGGTTTCGCCCTGTGGAGCGAGACTGCGCATCAGATCCAGCATCCTCTTGCGCACGGCCTGATCCGGAATGCGATAATAAGCACGGACCAATTCTACCGTCTCGCGGCGGCTGAAAAGAGAAGCCTCATCCGGCGGCAGATCGAAGAGCCGCGGCATGGTTGGAGTTGCTTTGGGCGCAGGACCGCCAAAGGCGGACTGGGCTTCCGCAAAACCGCTTCCTGCTGGCGGGGAAACGCTAGAAAGTGCAGAAGAGCGCGCAGTTGCTGGAGCGGATGCCGCCTGCATGTCATCAAAGAAAAAACCGATCGGAACATCCAGCACGCGCGCCAGATCATATAGACGACTGGCTCCGACGCGGTTCGTCCCGCGTTCGTATTTCTGGACCTGCTGGAAGGTCAGCCCCAGAGCTTCGCCCAGTTTTTCCTGGGACAGTCCGAGCAGCGTCCGACGCAACCGGATGCGGTTGCCGACATGGACATCGACCGGTCCAGCCGCAGCGGGGCTTCTGGGCTCCGTTCTGGGACGGCCTTGAGACATCTTTCTGCCTTTCGAGAACTCACCGAAAGGTAAAAAAACAACCCTGAATTGTCAATGTTAACCTTTAGCAACCAATACCATACGCTCCTTTGACTTTCCCGGACGGAAAAGCAGGGACAGCAGCACACAGAGAACGGAAAGTCCTATGGGAATGGCCCGGCCATAACGGGCGAAAACGGTGGGCGACAGGGGCGGCGGCACGTTGCTGACCACGACATCCGCCCGTCCCCAGCCAAGCCGTGCGGTTTCATGGCCTGTCGCGTCATAGATGGCAGAAATGCCGGTATTGTTGGCAAAAACGACCGGCAGTCCTTCTTCCACCGCCCGCATGCGACCAGTCGCGAGATGCTGGCGCGGACCGGCGCTGTTGCCATACCAGGCGTCATTGGAAATCGTGACCAGCCAGTCCGGCCGCTGTCCATGCGCCACCACGGAGCCGGAAAAAATGATCTCGTAACAGACCATCGGCCCGACACGCCCTATCCCTGGCAGATCCCATGTCTTCAGACCCGGCCCCGGCGTCAACACACCGGGCAGCACATTGAAGGGGATGATCCAGGGTTGGTATTCGCCAAAGGGGACAAGCCTGCTCTTGTCATAGATGGCTTTTATCCTGCCATCGGGAGCGACGGCTTCGAGGCTGTTGAACCAGTCCCTGCCGGAGCGGCGATCGGAACCGATCAGGGCGGGCGCGCCACTACTGGCCTGTCCGATCATCTGTCGCGCCAGTTCATCTTCATCCAGAATCCCGGGAAAACCGGATTCAGGCCAGACAACAACGACAGGACGGTCATCTCCCTGGGCGAAAGCGCGGTCCGCTCCTTCCCGGGTCAGACGCAGATATCGCCGGAAATTCTCGATCGACTGGGAACGGTTGATGATCTCGCTTTCCTCGACATTGCCCTGCACCAGTACAACGCGCGGATTGATCACGGCCAGCGGCCTGGCCTTTTCCATCCGCCATATCCCGAAGCCACTCCACAACACCGCGATGGCTGCGACGGCGACCACAGCCCGACGCCCCTGAAAAATGGCGAGAGAGGCCAGAACCAGCGTCAGCGTCAGACCATCCACTCCCAGAATGGACGCAGGCTGGATCAGCGCATCGCCAATGCATCCGGGAAGTTCCAGGTCACTCCCGAGAGGATTCCATGGAAAGCCGGAAAAAATGAGAACCCGGGACATGTCTGCAAGCGTCCAGCTTCCCGCGAACAGCAGCACACGTCGCCAACCCGCTGGCACCAAACGACACAGGACAGCCGGAATACAGACCAATGGCGCAATAATGAGCGAAACACCCGGCGCAGCGAACGGGACAACCCACCAGAATTCGTGAACGCGCGTCAGAATGGCATTGGTCAGCCAGTATAGTCCCGTCGTATGAAATCCCATTCCGAACAGGAACCCACACCAGGCTGCCTGTTTCCAAGATCTGGCATCTTCCGAAACGCGGAACAGGACCATCAATCCCAATGGAAGAAGAAACAGGGCATGAACCGGCGGCAGGGACAGGGCCGCGACAGCCCCTGCCAGCAGCATCAGTCCGGCCAGCCGCCAGCCGCGGACAGGGAGCGTCGAAATCATGGATGTGACCACTATTGGCTTGGAAAAAAAGGCAGCCGGACCGCAGGCTGGTCCGGTCTATATCCTGTTTCCGTCAGGTATCGAGAGCATCGCGCAGGCGACGCTCGTAGTGACGGTAATACTTGTCCGCCAGCAGTTCGCTTTTCACCAGCACTGCGACATCCGTCGTATTGAACTGCTCGTCCACCACGGCGCCATCGCCAACATACCCCCCAAGCCGCAGATACCCCTTCAGAAGAGGCGGCAGCTTGTTCAGGCAGGCCCGGTAGTCGAGGGCATGCAGGTCGGTGCGCTGCATCTCCACATATCGCTCCGGCAGGGCACGGATACGCAGTGCGGGTGGCGCAAGATGATTGTGGTGCATATAGGTCAGCTGGTCAGCCAAGGCATCCGGATCAGTTCCCGGAAGGCTGCCACAGCCGAACAGCACGTCAATGCGATGCAGGAAGATATAGGAGGCAATGCCACGCCACAGGAGCTGCATGGCGGTGCGCCCGCGATATTCCTTCGCAACGCAGGAACGCCCAACTTCCAGCAGACGACCCGGAAATTCCGTCAGGACGGAAATGTCATATTCCGACGCCGTGTAGAACCGTCCTACCCGCTCTGCCGCATCGGAGCGCAGCAGCCTGTAGGTGCCCACCACGCTTTCCGGACCGGAGCCCTTGGAATGATCAATCACGAGGAGATGATCCGCAGCCTCGTCAAACGCATCCACATCCCGCTTGGTGCGGAAGGTCCGTTCATCGGGGCGTGCGCCCAGTTCCTCGAAGAAGACGCGGTAACGCAGGGCCTGCGCGGCATCACGCTCGGCAGCGGTCTCGGCGATCCGTACGCCCAGGGCGCCTCCCCGCAATTCCTGGAAACCGCCTTCGCGGTTCAGGGAAAGCGTGGAGAGAGTCTCCATCTGCCGCAGCGTGGTTTCACTGCTGGCAAGCGAATGAGCGGGCTTCGATGCGCCATCCGCAACGGGAGCGGAGGCGGTTTTTTCGCCCGGATTGATACTCATGTCGCGCTCTTTTTTCCATTTACCGCAGGGGAAATCTTCTTGCCGTCATCAGCATCCGCACGACGGTGGCCAAACAGTTCGATCCGGTGGGAGACAAGATCAAACCCCATCCGCTCCGCCAGCTGACGGAGCAGTAAAACCGGCTCCTCGTCTTCGAATTCGAGGACGCGCCCGGTATCGACATCAATCAGATGATAGTGATGACCGCTGTCACTGGCTTCATAGCGCGCCCGGCCGCCACCGAAATCGCGCCGCTCCAGAATGCCTTTTTCTTCCAGAAGGCGCACGGTACGATAGACGGTCGCAACGGAAATCCGGCTGTCGATCTCTGATGCGCGCCGATAAAGTTCCTCTACGTCCGGGTGGTCATCGGCTTCCGACAGGACCTGGGCGATCACGCGTCGCTGTCCGGTCATTTTCAGGCCATTCTCCACGCACAGTCGCGCGATGGGAGAATCCTCCACAACAGCGGAGCCGGCCTCTTTCCGATTCCGCGCCCGTTTATCCGTTTTCGTATCCAGGACCATATCTAGCGGCCTAGCCGAAAAAAGGCATGGTTGTCCATCGGGAGCTTTCTATCCGGACCGGAACGCACCACCGCCTTCTGGGATGAAGTTTGGGAAGACGACGGCAGGTCTGTTCAGTCAGTCTCTTCTTCTTCACGGCGGCGGCCAAGACCGATCTTGCGCGCCAAGGAAGAGCGGTGGTTGGCGTAGTTGGGTGCAACCATCGGATATTCAGCCGGCAGGCCCCAGCGCTCGCGGTATTCCTGCGGGGTCATGTTGTAGGCCGTCTTGAGATGGCGGCGCAGAAGCTTCAGCTTCTTACCGTCCTCGAGGCAAATGATGTAGTCCGGGAAAACGGACTTGCGGGGCGGGACGGCCGGAACCGGCTTCTCCGGCGGGAGTTCTTCAGGGACATCCACCTTCGCAAGGGATTCATGCACCGAACGGATCAGACCCGGCAGGCTGTCCGCGGGGATATCATGGCTCGACACATAGGCCGTAACGATCTGGGCGGTCAGGCGGCGCAGATCAGGGTCGAAAGTCTCTTGCGACATTGTACTAGTCCTTCATCCTTGAAAGGAGGCGCTTTTAACAGTAATGATATTCCAATATCAAGCATAAAAAAGAAGTAATCCGGACATGATAAAAAATGAAACATTTTCGTTAGACGTAACTGAGAAAGTTTGTCCTATGACGACTGTTTATGTCCGCGCAAGACTTGACGCCATGACTTCCGGGCAGCGTCTTTCCATCTTTGTCAAAGGCAAAGAACCCAGGCAGAACGTAGCCTCCGCGGTCCAGTCACTGGGGCACCATATCCTTGAAAACTCTACTACTTCCGGACGGGAGGATGTTTACTGCCTGCTGGTTCTCAAACACTAGAAACCAGAACCAAGGCATCACTTCCATCACGGTAATATGCCCGGCGTAAGCCAGCTTTTACAAACCCACATCTTTCATACAAGGCACGCGCTTTTTTGTTACACTCTGAAACTTCAAGAAACACGCGGCTTTTTTCTAAAACACTTTTTACAAGTAACGTGCCAGTTCCACGCCCCTGTCTGGCTGGATCGACAGCAATGGTGAGGATTTCTGTTTCATCGGCAATAGTCCTGCAAAGCACAAATCCGACAGGGTCATCCTCATCAAGGGCAATAACGGCCTCGGTATAGGGTGTAGAAAGCAGGGATACGAAAGACGCTTCATCCCAGACTTCGCCGCCCGCAAAAGCTCTTGCATGCAGGGCGGCCAGGACCCTGGCGCTTTCCAGCCCCATGACCTGTAACCGCAGACTGCCCTGTTCCTTATTCATTGCGGCGCGGAACGAAGGCCACCAGTAGGAGGACGCGCCTCGGGCGGGTCGACATACAGAGGTCGCAGAGGCGCTGGACATTCCCTGAGTGACGCCTGAAAGATCCCGGCAGCCGTCGGCGCGCAACAGGTCAGAGCCTCACAGGGCCAGGAGGAATACTCTTCCACTCCGTCTCCAGCAACCGCCGACCATCCTGCCGGGTCCAGATCGGTGGTCTGGACCGCGACAACAGGCCCAGCAGGCGGATCAACGAACAGTCGCCCTCTCCGAGCCACACTGACACAGGTGACATCCGGACGCCCCAGCGTGGCCCTCAGGGCTGCTCCAAGCGTCACGCCATAGGTCGGGCAACTCCATCCTTCCGCAAGTCCGGCCGCTAGAGACAGGGACGACCGCAACCCGGTGAAAGAGCCCGGCCCCGTCACGGCCACGACCCGGTCGGGTGCGTCCTGCCATCCCGCCTGCCTCAGCAGACGTCGCGTCAGCGGTGCGAAATGTTCCGATGCACCGCGCCCGGCAAGCTGTTCCTGCGCCACCACAGCGCCGTCCTGCATGAGGGCGACGAGATTTGTCGCTCCTGTTCCTGCTCCGGCTCCGTTGAAAACAACGGCTCTCACAGACACATGCATGCTTCGGAAAAATCAAGCCTGGGCGCGCGCGGTGTCACATGGTCCGGATGGGGTTCGTTCTCTGCCGGATAACCTAGTCCGACCAGAAAATTGGCCCGCCAGCCCGAGGCATCCAGCAGCGTGTCTTCAATGGTGAAGGCATCGAAACCGGACATGGGCATTGCGCCAAGCCCCAGCATCCGGGCGGCAATGATCAGGTATCCACCCTCAAGCGTTCCATTCCGGAAGGCTGTCTCCTCGGACAGCCCCACATCTGCCGCGAACCAGTCACGCAGGCCGTCCTGCGGATTGAGGCGGGGCAGAGCTTCGAAAAACAGAGGATCGTGACAGACCACCACCAGCACCGGCGCGGCCATGGCCCGCTCTACATTGCCGGGCGACAGGGCGGGACGGATGCGCTCGCGGGCATCCTGCGTCGTCAGAAACACAAACCGCCCCGGAGAACAGTTGCCTGAAGTCGGGCCGAGACTGACCAGTTCGTACAGACGGCGCAGGACATCGTCTTCCACCGGACGCGACGAGAATGTTCTCGGCGTCCGGGCCTGCGTGAAGAGAACCTCCGCTTCCGGTACGGGACCGGTCAGTATCGAAGTTCCCGAAGCCGTTTCAGCTGTAGACGAAGTCTGCCCGTCCATAATTCCCAATCAATCCTCGACCTGCTCGACCGAGACCACTTCCGGCACGTAATGACGGAGCATGTTCTCGACACCGTGCTTGAGTGTAGCACGGGAAGACGGACAACCTGAACAGGCGCCCTGCATGGCCAGATAGACAACGCCTTCCTTGTAGCCACGGAACGCAATGTCGCCGCCATCTCCCGCCACAGCCGGCCGCACGCGCGTATCCAGCAGATCGAGAATGCGTGACACGACCTCGCGGTCCTCTGCCGCAACGTCATGATCCAGAACTTCCGCATCCCCGGACAGGACAGGACGGCCATTCTCAAAGAACGTCGTCAGCGTTCCAAGCACCACGGGCTTGAGGTCACCCCAGCTGATGCCGTCGGACTTGGTGATGGAAACGAAATCGCTACCCAGGAAGACGCGCCGGACATCCTCGAGACCAAACAGCGTTTCAGCCAGTTCGGAGCGACCGCTGGCGGAGTTTGCATCCCCGAAATCGACAGGGCGGAAATCGCCGGTTACGGCGCGCCCCGGCAGAAATTTCAGCGTGGCGGGATTGGGAGTATCTTCTGTTTCGATGAACATTGCGGTCATGTCCTCATTCTTCAATGAGACCTGACATGTGCCACTTCGGCTTCGGGTGCAAGTGTCGGGACTACATTAGTCCGACTTCTTTTTCTTCAGGCCAGCACCGGCTTTCCGCCCTCGTCCGCTCCCGGCAGGATAATGGTCACGCACAATCCGCCATAACCCTGTGACGCATCGCCGCGTCCCAGAAGCAGTACACCTCCCTCACGCTGGATCTCACGCGAGACGATGGCGAGTCCTAGTCCGATTCCCCCCGTCGCCCGCCCGCGAGAGCCTTCCAGACGATAGAACGGTGTCAGGACACGCTCGTATTCGCTCTCCGGAATGCCCGGACCGCCATCGCTGATGGAAATTTCCAGACTGCCGTCCTTATGGGATTTCAGCATCGCCAGAACATTCCCGCCATAATGAATCGCATTCTCGACCAGATTGGACAGCACGCGCTTCATGGCCAGAGGCCGCACGCGTACCAGCATCCGGTCCGGCCCTTCATAACGGGCATCCCGCCCGTGATCGGCCTGATCATCCACCAGTGTGTTGAGTGTGGCGACGATATCGATCGTACGGGGAACTTCCGGGTCATCCGCGCCGGCCAGATAGGCCAGGACGCCATTAACCATGCCTTCCATCTCGTCGAGATCCGCCTCGATGGCCGCCTGCGCATCTTTGTCAGCCAGAAAGCCACAGCGCAGACGCAGACGGGTCAGGGGAGTGCGCAAGTCATGGGAAACAGCCGCCAGCGCCTGCGTGCGGTCATTGATAAGGCTCTGGATGCGTGTCTGCATGGCGTTGATGGCATGGGCCAGTCCGCGCACTTCGCGCGGGCCACGTTCGGCAAGGGGCACCCAGTTCTCGTCCGCGCCGATCCGGTCCGCCACGGAGGACAGCGCCCGCAGCGGCATGCTGAGACCCCGGATCAGCATGGTGGCGGCGATGGCTACCGCCCCTGCAGCGATCGCGGCGGCGGCCAGTCCGCGCGTGACGCGGTGATGCCCCAGAAGGCCGGGCACGCGAAATCGCAGGAAACTTCCGTCCGGCAGGCGCTCGGACCCCAGGACGTCCGCACTCCCGGGCCCAAGCGTGTAGAGATCGAGCCGTGCCTTCGCCAGAACAGGATCATCGCTTTCGAGACGGTTGATGAGCTGCTGCAGGGCTGGCGTCCGATGGACCTGAAAACCAGGCGGGGGCGCCGAAGAGGCCGCGGGCTGCCAGCTCACGTTCAGTTCATTGCCGGAAAGCATGACGGCAAGAAACGAACGCTGGCTGACGGGAGCGGCCGCCAGAACGCGAAGATCTGTACTCAGCGCCTCTCCAAGCTGGGCGATCCGTACATCATCGACGATGTACATCTCCGCTTCACCATAGAAGACGGCGTTGGTGAGGAACACCAGCGTGACCGCCACGGTCAGGACAACGCAGACACGTCCGACCAGACCGAGAGGCCACAGCAATATGCGGTTCTGGATGTTCAGATCCGTTCAACCTCAGCCACGAAGATGTATCCCAGTCCCCGAACCGTCCGGATCAGCTGATCGGCATCAGCCCCGAGCTTGCGGCGCAGACGGCTGACCAGCACGTCGATACTGCGGTCCGAGACATCCCCGAGACGCGTCCGAGACAGTTCCAGCAGACGGTCACGGGCGATGACGCGCTGCGGATTGTCGAGAAAGCTCGTCAGCAGGTCGTGTTCGGCGCCGGAAATATCCACAGTAGCCCCTGTGGGGTCCATGAGTTCACGACGGCGCAGATCGAGCGTCCAGCCGGCAAAGCGCAGCTTCTCGCGCCGGACCTTCTCCGTAGGGGCAACGGATGTTCCCCGGCGGAGGACTGCCCGCACCCGTGCCAGCAGTTCACGCTGGCTGAAGGGTTTGGGAACGTAGTCATCCGCACCGGATTCAAGTCCGGTGACCCGGTCACGCTCCTCGCCACGGGCAGAGACCATGATGATGGGTACCTGGGACGGCGGGGTCTCATCAGGGTGAACGGCTCCCTGCCCGCTGCGAAGCGCGCGGCAGAGGTCAATGCCATTGGTGCCAGGAAGCATGATGTCCATGATGATGAGATCGACAGGAGCGCTCTGAAGCGCTGTCCACATCTCGTCACCACTGGCAACACCTCGGGCACGGAAACCGTCCCCCTGAAGGGCACGGAGAATGAGCGTTCGCATCCCTGCGTCATCTTCGACGACAAGGATGCGGGCGGGCAGATCGGGATCAGAAAGATTGGGCGCCATACTGTTTTCCATAATCACGGGGGGACAGACATCACAAGCAACAAATCCTGACAGTATCCGTTCCCTTCGCTTGAACGCTCATAACGTTTTCGCATATCGCCCTGAAAGCGGATTGGAGCGGAAAGATCCCGTTTCCCCGGTTTTCGGGCGGAACCGTGCCCTCATTGCTCCCTGTCCGATAATTTTACCCGTCATCGGGGTGACAGCCCTTTTCTGCCATCACCGTGAAAGCACCCACAGCGTCACCACGATCCGGAGCGAAGCCGTGATCTATCCTTTTTGCCTCGATGCGTGGAAACCTTCGGACCGCCTCATCTTCTGCTGTCTGCTGAATGTCCCACGATACGGACGTCCGGTTCGACTGCCTCCTGAAGTTAGCCAGCCTAGCGCCATGCATGGCACATGCCTGCCGGGGCCAAACTGGCCGCATGGACTGCGCCGCCATCAGGTCAGTCCGAACCAAATGGAGGGCTATTATTTTCCAATATTTACTTAGAAAATGTCATTTTTCCCGTCAATTTAATCATTCATTAATATTTTTATGGTAATTTCGTCTCTAATTTTTAACGAACCTGATTCAGGTTCCATTAACTACTAATCCCCTATCGTGAAGGAGCAAAAATGCACTGACGGAGAAAATCCCATGTCGATGTCAATCAATACCAATACTGCGGCCATGTCGGCCCTGACAGTCCTGAACCAGACCACGGCTCAGCTGGATCAGACCCAGAACGCCGTTTCCACAGGCAAGAGCGTGGCTTCCGCAAGCGACAATCCGGCCATCTATGCCATTTCACAGACCATGAACTCCCAGATCTCGGCGCTCAAGGGCGTTTCCACGGGACTGCAGTTCGCCGGCGCGGCCCTGTCCACGGCCAGCACGCAGGGAAGTGCCATCGCCGACACGCTGAGCAACATGTCGGAAACGGTTACGAACGCCGCCAATAACGGTGAGAACCAAGACACGCTGAACAGCCAGCTCACCAGCTACTTGAAGCAAATCAACGTCGCGACCGACAATTCATCTTTCCAGGGCATCAACCTGCTCTCCGGTCAGACGGGCGGCAGCGTGAAATACACATCCGTGTCTGCCGCGCAGGACAGCAACGGCAACCTCTTCACCCAGAGCGGCTTCAACGCCACGGCCAGTGGACTCGGTCTCGACGGCCTGAGCACCACCATGAAGGGTGCCACCTTGTCTCTAGCCGGTGCTGACTCTGCGGCTGCGACCCTGTCCGCCACGGGCGCCACGGCTGACACGCTCACCCTTCAGAGCACAACGGCTGTCAATGGCGATGGCACCGCCAATGACCCGGCCACGACCACGGCCTTCGTTCTGGACGATGCGCCGGGCGCCACATCGGGTGCCGGCAGCGCACTGGCATCTGAAATCAATTCTGCCATCGGCCTCGCCACAGGCACAGCCGGCACAGCCGTCAGTGCAAGCAGCTCCGGCTCCCTTACCATCACGGGTGGAAATCCGGTTTCGAACTCGGATGGTTCGACCGTCTATACCTTCAACAATTCTTCTGATCCGTCCAAAAGCTACTCGATTACCCAGTCCTCCGACGCCAGCGGCAACGCGACCTACACCATCAGCAGCGGCTTCGACAGCAATGGCAATGCGACCCGCAACACCCAGATCGTGGATGTGGACACCAGCAAGGCCAGCAGCGACACGGATCGCACCACCACGCTCATGACAGCCGTGAGCAATGCCGGGTTCGGAATTTCCCGCGCCAATGACGGCACCCTCACGATCGCAGGCGGAAATCTGGACGCCAGCAGTGGTGTCCAGTTCGGAACCATGTCTGCGGCCGGAACGAGCATGTCCCTGACGGCCGATACACAGGCCGCTGCAACAACGGCCACCACATCCGGCACGGACGTTGTCCAGCTTGCCGTCACGGGTGCTATCAACAAGATGAGCCGCATCACCTCCAGCCTGGGTGTGGCATCCAATACCATCACGCAGCTTCAGAGCTCCAACAGTGCCCTGTCCGACTCCCTAACGACGGGTGTTGGCGCCCTGACGGATGCCGATCTGGCAGCGGAAAGCGCCAAGCTGACCTCACTTCAGACGAAGCAGCAGCTGGCCATCCAGTCCCTGTCCATTGCCAATTCCCAGTCCTCCAACATCATGACCCTGTTCCGCGGCTGATGCTGGATGAAGGGTGCCGGACTACTGGCACCCTTCATCATCCTGCCGGAACTGCTTCAGCGGTTTTCTGCATGCGCCGGGAGATTTTTCCTCCACGAATTTCGGAATACCGCTGAAACAGTTCTTTTCCTGACGGAGTTTCTGCCCATGACCTACGCCGCCTCACAATACCAGAAGCAGTCTGGTGCCTATCTGCCACCCCGCGAACTGGAAGCCATGGCCTTCCGTCACGTCAATGATCTGCTGGCACGGGCCAGACGGTCCCATGAACGAGTCGAAGCACTCTCAGCCAATCTGAAACTCTGGGGCATTCTGATGCAGAGCCTCCAGCGCGTTGACTGCCCGCTGGATGTCATTCTCCAGAAGGATCTTCTGACACTGGGAAGCTGGTCCATGAACCAGTCGAACAAGGCCCTGAACAACACTGACAGTATTCAGCCCATCATCGATATCAACACTGACATGATCGAAGGCCTGAGCGCTTCTATCCCTCCGGATGCCTCCATGCCTGCGTTTCAGGCCTCCGCGACGTCTTCGACCTCTCTCGATCGTTCGTCACTGGAATTGACGGGCTGAGAAGGGTGCGTTTTGCGCGGCCCTTCTCGCTGGCCGCCTGCAGGGAAAACCCATGGTGAAGACCATTCCACGCCTTCACCACGAAGCCCTGCCTCAGGGCGCAAGCACTGCCCTGTTATCCGCACGGTCGATATCCGGAATAACGTGATTCGGGTCCAGCGTAACGGCCTTCAGTCCTGAATGGGCTGACAAAGTAACCTGTATATCGCTTTTCTGCCGCCAGGCCTCGGTGGGGATGCGGACATCTTCCGAATGGCCGTCCGCATACTCCGCATGAAGGACGACAGGCAGGGGCAACGTTCCATAATTCAGAACCTGGACTTCGGCCGGTTTTCCAGCGTCACGCCGGATATGTCCGAGCGCGTAATCCGGGGCAGCATTCGTGAAGTACCAGCCGCGCCAGAACCAGCCGAGATCCTCCCCGCCTTCGCTTTCCATCATACGGAAGAAATCCGAGGGGGACGGGTGACGGAATGCCCAGCTTGCAATATAGCGCCGGAACGCCGCATCGAACCGGACCGGACCGAGGATCTGCTCCCGAAGCAGTTTCAGCCCATAGGCGCCTTTGAAATAGGAAACGCTGTGACGGTAATGCTCGGAAATGGCGTCAGCCGGCGTCATGAGAGTGGGAGCCTGCGGGTCCGTCAGGACGGGAACGATGTCCTGTGCCGGATTTCCGGTTTCCGGTGCGAATTCCGAATCGCGTTTGGGGGCGAATTCGCCGTTTTTGAAGTGATCGGATGCATAGGCATCAATGAAGGTGTTGAAGCCTTCGTCCATGAAGGCGTTACGGCGCTCGTCAGTGCCGACTATCATGGGGAACCAGCTATGTCCCAGTTCATGGGTCGTGATCCAGAACAGTTCCGGATCACGATCGCTGATGCCGTCGAACACGATGCCGGGATACTCCATGCCCGCACCATGCCCAGCCAGATTGACGGCGTTTGGCCAAGGATACTCGTACCACTGGGACGAGAAGTATTCGATGGCGTGCTTGACGTATTCGGTGGAGCGGTCCCAGCCATGGGGGCCGATGCCTTCCCGCGGATAGATGGACATCGCCAGCCGCGGCACGGGATGATAGTTCGCCCACGGGACGACAGGCTGCAGCCTGATGCGTGCGGCATCCCACAGGAAGGATGGTGACGCTGCAAACGCCACGTCACGGGAATTGTGCATGCCGTAATGCCATGTCGCTTCGCCGCTCTGTTTCAGATGGCTCTTCGGGTCCGTGACGTCATCAAGCGTCCGGATCATGACGCGCGTATCGCTCTGGGCGGCCTGGGCGAGGCGGGAGCGCTCCGTTGGCGTCAGGGTCTGCTCCGGGTTCAGAAGTGCACCTGATCCGACGAGCGTATAGTTCCACGGCACCGTCACGCTGTAATCGAAATTACCGTATTCCAGGAAAAATTCCTGCCCCAGATAGGGCAGCGTGTTCCAGCCGCGACGATCGTCATACACGCTCAGGCGCGGATACCACTGCGCAATTTCATAAATGTCACCCGCCCGATTCGGCGTTACTGCCGTACGTCCGCCCCAGGGACCGGGAAGGGTGTAATGCCAGTCCACTTTCACATAGGCCATACCATGCGCTTCGATCAGACGCGGCAGGCGGAGCTGCATCCGCGTATCCGAAATCAGGGGCGTGATCTCGGTTTCATGACCACCCTGAACGATCGAGACGCGCTCGACGGTCAGGCCATCCGTATGGTGGCTGTCATACCGGTCCCCGTATACGGCGCGGGCATCAGGACGGTAGATGTTCTGGTCGAGCTGAAGCCAGAGGATATCAAGCTGGTCGGGGCTGTTATTGGTATAGGCTACCGTTTCGGAGCCATGCAGGACATGGGTCTGCGTGTCGATCCGGGAATGAATCGTGTAATCCGTGCGGTTCTGCCAGTACTGCGGACCTGGCAGACCGGAACCGGAACGATAGGCATTTGGCGCATCCGGAAGGACCAGCGGGGCAAAGATCCGGGCTGGATCAGCCGGGGTCTTCGCGCAGAGTACGGGCGGGACCAGTACGCCTCCCAGCAGGGACAAGAGAAAAAGGCGTCTATGCATCCGGACCGGCCTTCCGTTCTGATTTCGGTTCTAAGCCGTTATAATATCACTCAGCTCTCCGAGATAAGATGCAAGATCCACTTTCAGGGGCATAATGTAGGCATTGTCATTTTTTTCCCGGATCATTGTCAGCATCTGGCGCGCAGCGGCGATGTTACCTTCCAGTGTGCCGTCATAATCATGGGGGAAAACCACGTGATTGATCCGCTCCCAGTACCGGCGGGAACGCTCTCCCAGAACGGGTGAAATGCCCCAGAACACCGTGTCGTCCCGCAGCCAGTCCATGCACAGTTCCAGCATCGGGCGTTCAAAAAGAGGCTGCGTGAAGAAACCACGGACCCCGGCGTCACGCTTGCGGGCAACTTCCTCGAGTTCAAGCCATGGCGCACGCCGGTAGGGGTCAAAGACGCCATAAACATCCAGATGCGGTGCTTCCCGGCGATAACGTTCGATGATCTGCGTGGAGGTGTTGGGGTAAATAACATGCCCTCCTCCCGCCGGGGGCGGATCGCCCGCCACGACCAGCACAGCCTTGAGATTGGGGAGGTTTACGCCAGGCAGCGGAGCCCCCGGCGCGATATCGATGGCACGGATATGCGGGATGACCTCAAGGGGATATTCACCCGCCACTTCGGACGCCGCTTCATAACTTCGCAGATCGAACCGCAGCAGGTCCGGGATATTCAGCATCCCGACCTGAGGCAGAACATGCCGTACTGTCTCCACGTCTGCCCGGAGGGCCTCTTTTGAACGGGGGACCAGTTCAATGGAGACACATGTCATGAAGAAGGATTTCCTTTCTGGATGTGCCGGGCGTATCGGGCGGCCTGGAGGGTATTGTGCAGCAGGCAGGCGATGGTCATTGGCCCGACACCGCCGGGGACAGGCGTAATGCGTCCCGCGACCGGAAGCGCCTCGTCAAAAACGACATCCCCCACCAGCCGCGTCTTGCCATCCCCGACCGGGACGCGGGTGATTCCGACATCGATGACGGTTGCGCCCGGCTTGATCCAGTCCCCGCGCACGAGCCCACTCTTGCCGGTCGCGACGACAAGAATGTCCCCTTCCCGCGCCAGCGCCTTTGTATCGCGCGTATGGATGTGGGCGACGGAGACCGTGCAGTTCTTATTCAGCAGAAGCTGGGCCATCGGTTTCCCCACGAGATTGGACGCCCCGATTACGACCGCATGCTTTCCCGTCATGTCTTCATGCACGGACTGAAGCAGCATCAGACAGCCCAGCGGCGTGCAGGGCACAATTCCGTCAATACCCAGCGCAAGACGGCCGGCATTGACCTCTCCCAGACCGTCCACGTCCTTGTGCGGCGCGATGGCGTTTGTCACGATGGCGGGATCGATCTGCGGTGGCAGGGGCAGCTGTACGAGGATACCGTGGATCTGCGGATTGGCGTTGAGCTGTGCGATCAGGTCCAGCAGCTCGTTCTGGGTGGTGCTCTGCGGCATCATGTTCATGAAGGACCGCATACCGGCGCGATGGGTCTGGATGGCCTTGTTCTTGACGTAGACCTCCGAGGCGGGATCATTACCGACCAGTACGACGGCGAGCCCCGGCACGGCGTTTCCCTCGTCCATAAAACTCTGGACTTCGCGGCCGATCTGATCCGTCAGCGTCCGGGCAATGCCTTTGCCATCAATGAGTTTTGCAGCCAGTTCGGGGGACAGCATGATTATGGGTTCTCCGGATGACAACGGATCGGGGTTTCGATTACGCTTCTGTGTACGACCCGCGACGGTCTCAGAAATCTTTTGAGGACAATCTCGTGACCGAGGAAATACGCAAGAATTTCGCCAGTGACAACGTCACTCCTGCCTGTCCCGAGGTTGTTGAGGCCATTCTGCAGGCCGGCACGGGATGTGTGGGATCTTACGGCGACGATGATCTGAGCGGTGCGCTGAACGGGCGTTTCGGTAAAGTTTTCGGAGCGGACGTCGCCGTTTTCCCCATTGTGACCGGAACGGCAGCCAACAGTCTGGCCCTCTCCGCACTGACGGCGCCCTATGGCTCCATCGTGTGCGACCAGAGCGCCCATATCAACAACGACGAAGGCGGCGCACCGGAATTCTTCACCCATGGAGCGAAGCTTGTCAGCATTCCCTCCGACGATGGCCGCATGGATGCAGCGGCTCTGGAAGTTGTTCTTAAGGCCAACCGGCAGAGCGGTATTCTGGCCCCGCCCATTCAGGCCCTTTCCCTAACGCAGGCCAACGAATGGGGTCTGACCTACGCGCCCGATGCCCTTAAAGCACTCGCGGGTCTGGCCCATGACCATGACCTTGCCGTGCATCTGGATGGCGCTCGGCTGAGCAATGCCGTCGCCCATCTGGGGTGTGAGCCGGCGGACGTAACCTGGCGGGCGGGCATTGATGTCCTGACGTTCGGAGGAACGAAATGCGGGGCGCTGGCAGCAGAAGCAGTCGTGTTTTTCCTCAATGACCGGACGGCGGCACCCGCCAGGGACTTCCTGCGCCGGGTCAAGCGCAGTGGACATCTGTGGTCCAAGCAGCGCTTCCTCAGCGCCCAGCTTCTGGCGCTTCTCGATGATAATGTCTGGCTGAAAAACGGCGCACAGGCCAATGCCATGGCCCAGCGCTTGGCACAGGGACTGCACCGGCATATTGGAGCGCATCTCCCTTATGAGACGCATGGAAACGAGGTTTTCGTCATCCTGCCGGAGCCGGTTGTCAGGGATCTTGAAGCTGCGGGATACGGATTCTACCGCTGGCCAACGCCGGAAGGCGTATCCGGTACCCTGATCCGGCTTGTCACCAGTTTCTATACGCGGCCACAGGATGTAGACGCCCTTCTGGCGGAAGTCAGCGCCTAATGGCGCACGGGTACCGTTCTGACAGGAACGCCCCTGAACGAAACGGCGCCAACCCGCTTGTCAGATCCTGACCGGAGGCGCCAGAAGGGCAGACGTTTTCTGTTTCAGAATGGTAAAGTTCCATGATCAGCCTGTTTGACCTCTTCCGGATCGGTATCGGGCCATCTTCGTCCCACACCGTTGGTCCAATGCGGGCGGCCCATCGTTTCATGGGCAGTCTGCCATCAGACCAGATACCCGCACATCTGAAGGTCACACTCTACGGTTCCCTGGCATGGACGGCGAAGGGCCATGCGACGGATCGTGCCGTCATTCTCGGTCTGGCGGGTGAGATTCCCGAAACGGTTGATCCGGCCCATGCTGACAGGATCGTCCGGACGGCACGGGAAAAACATGTCCTGCACAGGGCGGAGGGCGTTCTTCCCTTCGATCCGGAACGGGACATCATCCTGGACCGGGAGACCGTTCCCGTGTTCCATCCCAACACGCTTCAGTTCGAGGCCTTCTCTCCTGAAGGCGACTGCCTCTCATGCCAGCGGTTCTGTTCGGTAGGAGGCGGGTTCATAGTGCCGGAAAACGCAGCCGAGACCACATCCTATACCCTGCCGGACATGCCGCATGATTTCCGGAACGGAGAAGAACTGCTGGCGCGTGTGGCGGAAACGGGAATGGATATCGCAGGTGTCGTTCTGGCCAATGAGAGCGCCCTGCGCGCCCGGGCGGAGATCGAGGCCTATCTCGACCGGATTGCCGATGTCATGATGAACTGCATCAAGGCCGGACTGCACCATTCCGGCACGCTGCCTGGCCGCCTGAATGTGCGTCGGCGTGCCGCAACGCTTTATCGGAAGCTGGAGGAAACGAAACTCAGCAACCGGCCTTCGCCCCATGCCGTCATGGACTGGATCAGCCTGTTCGCCATCGCCGTCAATGAAGAGAACGCATCAGGCGGGCGTGTCGTGACGGCGCCGACCAATGGCGCTTCGGGTGTCATCCCTGCCGTGCTGCGCTATTACCGTGACTTCTGCCCAGATTATACGCTGGACGGTCAGCGGCGCTTTCTACTGACGGCAGCCGCCATCGGCGGGCTGTTCAAGCTGAACGCTTCCATTTCGGGTGCGGAGGTCGGCTGTCAGGGGGAAGTGGGCGTTGCGGCATCCATGGCGGCGGCTGGACTGGCCGCTGCGCTGGGAGCGACCCCGCTTCAGGTGGAAAACGCCGCCGAAATCGCAATGGAGCATCATCTGGGCATGACCTGCGACCCGGTGGCAGGGCTTGTGCAGATACCGTGCATCGAGCGCAACGCCTTCGGCGCAGTGAAGGCGATCAATGCGGCGTCTCTCGCGATGCACGGGGATGGCAGCCATCATGTCTCCCTCGATCAGGTCATCCGCACCATGGCGGAAACCGGACGCGACATGAACCATCGCTACAAGGAAACATCCCTCGGCGGACTGGCGGTCAACTTTCCGGAATGCTGAGAAAGATCCTGTCCTAACGCATCACTGTCAGCTTTCCGGCCGGGCACAACGCTACAAAAAAGGCGGAAGGACATGGTCCTTCCGCCTTTTCCATGACCGGCCCGCAGGCCAGCCTGTCATTCCGTGACGGCCTTACTGCCCGTCATCAGAACCGTCATCATCCGACCCGTTCGGAGAGACAGCGACAAAGAGCTGCTGGCCATCACGCAGGATACGGAGCAGAGGCGGCTGCTTGTGGGACAGGGCCTCATGGACCTGCGAGACCACGGCGCGCGGGGACGGCGTTACGTGATTGCCGACCGCGACAATGATGTCACCAGGACGGATTCCGGCCTGATCGGCAGGAGAGCCCTGAACGATATCCGCTACGACGGCTCCCTGCACGCTGTCATCCAGCCCCAGTTCCTGACGGGTGCGCGGCGTCAGGGACGCCAGGGAGACGCCAAGCTTGCCGGTTCCGGAATTCTGGGTGGCATCGCTGCCGTCACCGTCTCCGTGATCATGGGCGGAAAGGTTGCCAACGGTGAAGTCCACATCCATGGGCTTGCCGTCACGCAGCAGCCCAAGGGTTGCCTTCGTACCCGGCGCGATGGACACCACTTTCACGGCCAGATCATGCCCGTTCTTGATCGGCTTGCCGTTCAGAGTGAGGATGACGTCGCCACTCTTAATCCCTGCCTTCTCGGCCGGGCTGGATTTGGAAACGGATGCCACAAGCGCGCCATGGGGCGGGGCCCCCGGCTCGGGAGCCTTCAGGTTGAGGGCCTGCGCCATGGTCGGAGAGATGTCCTGCCCTTCGATTCCGAGATAGCCCCGAATAACATGACCAGTCTTCTGAAGCTGGCTGACCACGGATTTCACGGTGTTGGACGGAATGGCGAAACCAATACCAATGGAGCCGCCGCCATTGGGAGAGATGATCATGGAGTTGATCCCGACGACCTTGCCGTCCTGCGTGAACAGGGGGCCACCGGAATTACCGTGATTGATCGGCGCATCGACCTGGATGAAGTCATTATATGCGCCGGAATGGAGATCACGTCCGAGGGCAGAGACGATGCCTGCCGTCACCGTACCGCCGAGACCGTAGGGATTACCCACGGCGATCACCCATTCGCCCGGCTGGACCTCATCGGAATCGCCCAGTTCGATGAAGGGCAGCTTGCCGGTTGGCTTGACGCGCAGAAGGGCGACATCCGTCTTCGGATCGCGTCCGATGATCTTGGCGGGTAGCGTCGTGCCGTCATCGAGCGTGACCGTCACCTTGGTGGCGCCATTCACGACATGGTTGTTCGTGACGACATAACCGTCAGGCGAGATGATGAAGCCGGACCCGCGGGCCTCGACCGTGCGGCGGGGCTGCTGCTGCGGCATCATCTGGAACGGAAAGGGGAAAGGAAAAGGCGAACCGCCCATGCCTCCCATTCCGCCCCCACCGCCGGGACCGTCTTCTTCCTCGTCCGCGACATCAGCCTTGATATGCGACGTGATGGAGACGACGGCCGGTTTCACCTGCTTCACGAGGTTAACGAAGTTCGGAAGCGCCTGAACCCCGGTCTGGGGCTTGATGGCTCCGGACGCGGTGGTGGCCGAGTCAGCCAGCGCGACTGGAGCCGTGACCAGCATGGTAGTGGCGGCGAAAGCGGCGAGGGAAGTGCGGAAACGTGAGGTCATATCCATCCCGACGGGTTGCAGGTGAGCGGTCGTTACAGGTCAGAACTATGAACGCGCGTTCCGTTCCGCAAGCTGAACGCCGTGTGAAACATCCGTAAGCCGTTCCGTTTGCCGTTGCCGAAGCTTCTGGAAAAAAATCCTGAGCTGGCGGGAAGCCTCGGTTTCCCTCACCCCTCCAATGACGTCAGGCCGGTGCAGGCAACCGGGACGTTCGAAAAGACGGGGGCCATGTTCCACGCCACCCCCCTTCGGGTCATAGGCTCCAAACACCACGCGCGCGATCCGGAAATGCACCATCGCCGCCGCGCACATCGGGCAGGGTTCAAGCGTGACGACCACCGTACAGCCACTCAGACGTGGCGAGCCGAGGCGGGACGCCGCCTCCTGCATGGCCAGCAGTTCGGCATGGGCGGAAGCGTCATGCGTGGCTTCCACGCGGTTGGATGCCACGGAAAGTACCGTCCCGTCCGGCCCCAGGACAACGGCCCCGACCGGCACTTCTCCCCTGTCCGCCGCCGCCTGCGCCGCCTGAAGGGCCATCCGCATGGCATGGCGGGCATCGGTGCGGAACCCTGACGGAGAAAGGCTTGTCTCGTCCTGAATCATGATGCGATGATGCGGCGTATGATCCCTTCCCGTCCACCTCTCATCGGCCTGACCCTTGACCATGAACCTGGTGGGAGCGGCCAGTTCTCACGATATCCTTTCCACGCCCTCCGGGAAAACTATTTCACTGCCGTCAGCATGGCTGGAGGCCTGCCGGTCGGACTGGGTTATACGGGCGACGCGGAAGACCTGATAAGCCGGCTGGATGGACTGATCGTCACGGGTGGAGCCTTTGATATCGATCCGGCGCTTTATGGCGAGGTCCCTCATCCGCTGACCACACCACGCCCTGCCCGGACAGCCGCCGAGCAGGCACTCCTGCGCGCCGCGCTGCGGCAGAGGAAGCCGGTTCTGGGGATCTGTGGCGGAATGCAGCTTCTGGCCGTGGAAGCCGATGGCACGCTGATCCAGCACCTGCCGCCGGAACGTCTGCACGAACAGCCCAATCCGCGTCACGAGCCGGGACATGAGGTCGCCCTCCTGCCCGACACCCGTCTGGCGCGGATTGTGGGGACGGAACGGATGAATGTGAACTCATCCCATCATCAGGCCGTGCGGAACGCCGGACGGGCAACAGTTTCAGCCCGCGCTCCGGACGGTATCATCGAAGCCATCGAACTTGATGACGTTCCTTTTGCCATTGGCGTGCAGTGGCACCCCGAATTCACCCTCGACCCCGGCGACCGTCGCCTGTATGCGGCGCTGGTGGAGGCAGCAGCACGATGACCGAAGAAAACAATTCCCCCAAGGGCGAACGCATCGCCAAGTATCTGGCCCGCTCCGGCGTCGCCAGCCGGCGAGATGTGGAACGCATGATCGAGGACAACCGCGTCAAACTGGACGGCCAGCTCGTCACGCATCCGGCAACATTTATACAGCCGGGCGATATCGTGCTGGTCGATGGCAAACCGATCGATGTCCCCGAACGTACACGCCTCTGGCGGTATCACAAGCCGGATGGCCTGCTGACCACACACAGGGACCCGCAGGGACGGCCGACCGTCTTCGAAAAGCTGCCGGAAGGGATGCCGCGCGTCATCAGCGTGGGGCGACTGGACATCAATTCCGAGGGTCTTCTGCTGCTGACCAATGACGGCGAACTGGCCCGGCGGCTGGAGCTGCCGGGCAATGCCTGGGTGCGCCGCTACCGCGTGCGCGTTTTTGGCGTGGTAGATGAAAAGCGTCTGGCCTCCCTTGCCAACGGCTTCGAATATGAAGGCGTGAAATACGGTTCCATCGAAGCAGCGCTGGACTCCACGAAAGGCGACAATTCCTGGCTGACGGTCAGCCTGCGGGAAGGCAAGAACCGTGAGATCCGGCGCGTCATGCAAGGACTGAACCTGCATGTCAGCCGTCTGATCCGCCTGTCTTACGGGCCGTTCCAGCTCGGTCAGCTCAAGGTACGCGAACTTGAGGAAGTGCCGGGCAAGATCCTGCGCGAACAGATCCCCGACCTGCCGGCCCCGTCCCGGAAGCGGACGCGCTGATCCATGCGGATTGTTGGGGGGGAAAACAAAGGTCGCGCGCTGGTGGCGCCGAACGGCAATAGCACACGTCCAACCTCGGACCGGACGCGGCAGGCCATTTTCGACATGCTGGCCCATGCGCCCTGGTACGGACGGGAGGAACTGGAACAGGCCATTGTCCTGGACGCCTATGCCGGAACAGGCGCTCTGGGGCTTGAAGCCCTGTCACGCGGAGCTATCCGGGCTTCTTTCATCGAACGGGACAGGGCGGCGCTGGCGGCTCTGCGCGCCAATCTGGATGTCTGCCGCGAGCGGGACCGTGCGCGCGTCCTGAGTTGCAGTGTCACTCACCCTCCCCGCGCAACGGAACCGCATACGCTGGTCTTTCTCGACCCTCCCTATGGCAAGGGGCTGGTCGAATCGGGATTGCGGGCGCTGGCGCGGACAGGGTGGCTGGCAGAGGGCGCCCTGATCGTTGCGGAAACCGGTGCAACGGAAGATTTCACACCGATCGTGCCTCCTTCTGAACACTTTATGCCCACATTGACGCCAGAAATCCTGTCCTCACGCCGCTTCGGCGCAGCAAAGGTGACGATCTGGCGACATTCCGCCACAGTTTCTTAATTTTCCTTCTGTATTCAGAGACCTGTCAGCTATAGTTCAGAAGAAATTCCAGCATCGCAAACCAGAAAACCGACGGGGTGACGAGACTTGGCCGCGTTCAGCCGATCGACCAGCACAATGCGCAACATCGTTCGTGACGCGCATGACCGGCATATGACACCCGGATTACGCAGCGCCCTGCGCGCCCGTTTCATGGAACTGCTCGGGCTCAGCCTGCTGATCCTTGCGGTCGGAATCGGAATCGCACTCTGGAGCTTCAATCCGCACGACCCCTCCTTCAACACCTCGACCGGAACGCAGCCGACCAACTACCTCGGCCGGACGGGCGCGACCGTTTCCGACGGGCTGATCCAGTGGCTCGGCCTTGGGGCCGGACTGCCGATCGTGGTGCTGCTGGCCTGGTCCTGGCGGATGGTGCGCCACCATGGAATGAGCGTGCCGATTGTCCGCGTGCTCTCGGCGCTGGCCCTGCTTCCGGCGGGCGCGACCTTCATCGGCACCCTCCAGCTTCTCATCCCCGGTCTTCAGGTCGGATGGCCGACTGCCAGCGGACTGGGCGGGGAAATGGGTGTCTCCTGCGCCCACCGAATTCTTGACGCAGCGCAGGCGGAAGCCGGTGCGGCCGGCAATGCCATCGCCGTTCTGCTGGTTCTGGCCTTGATGGGTATTCTCATGCCTCTGGCCATGGGGCTTCAGGGACGCGAATGGCGCGCTCTGGGACAGGGTCTGCTTCTGCTGGGACGCAAGCCGCTCGATCTGGCACGTCGCATGAACGGGCCTCAGGATACACCCGGACGCCCCGCACCAGACCCTCGCCTCTATGAATTTCAGACCAGCCCGGCGGGTGGTGCGCCAGCTGCTGACGCGACCCCTCTATCCTTCCTGCGCCGGAGTTTTGGACGCAGCGACCCGCGGACGCGGCCCGAGCCGTTCGTGCCGGAAAACACAGGTTGGATGCAGCCACCCCTTGAAGGGCCGGACGATTCCTACGAGGCTCCTGCCGCCACGCGCAGAACCTCCCCGACACCACCCCCCCTCCCGCAGGAAGAGGACGCCCCTTCCAACCCCTATGCCGAACGTCTGGCCCAGATTGCCCGGCAGCGTGATTCCGCTCCGCCCGCACCGCGCCATGTGGATGACGAGGGCGATGACGAGTATCCGCAGAGCAGCATCGAGCCCCAGCCGCAGCCCGTGCCGGAGAAACGCGGCTTCTTCGGCATGCGCCGGGCCGAATGTCCGGCCGCGCCGGTTGCCGCCACGCCACGGCCGGCTCCACGCTCTCCGTCCGGAACAGGCTGGCAGCTCCCGGCGCTTCAGCTTCTGAACCCGCCACCGCCCCATGCCACTACGGGCCCCTCACAGGAAACGCTGCAATCCAATGCCCGTCTTCTGGAAAGCGTTCTGGCTGATTATGGCGTTCAGGGCACAATCGGGGACATTCACGCCGGGCCGGTCGTCACGCTGTATGAACTGGAACCCGCACCGGGCATCCGCTCGTCCCGCGTGATCGGGCTGGCGGATGACGTGGCGCGCTCCCTGTCCGTCCTGAGCGTGCGCATTGCCACGGTTCCGGGCCGCAACGTGATCGGTATTGAAGTCCCGAACGCCAAGCGCGAAACCGTGTACTTCTCCGAGCTGCTCCAGACGCCCGAATGGGCGAACGGCACGGGGCGTTTGCAGATCGCGCTAGGCAAGGACATTGCCGGTGTCCCGGTTTATACGGACCTGGCGAAGATGCCGCATCTACTGGTGGCGGGCACCACCGGTTCGGGTAAATCCGTGGGTGTGAACGCGATGATCCTATCGCTGCTCTACCGACTCAGCCCGGAAGAATGCCGCCTCATCATGATCGACCCGAAGATCCTCGAACTGTCGATCTATGACGGCATTCCGCACTTGCTGACCCCCGTCGTGACCGAACCGCACAAAGCTGTCAGCGCGCTCAAATGGACGGTGCAAGAAATGGACCGTCGGTATCGCCTGATGGCCCATCTTCAGGTTCGCAATATCAACGGTTACAACGAACGCGTCACGCAGATCCGGACGACGGGCGAGATGGTGACCAAGCGTGTCCAGACCGGCTTTGACCCCGAAACCGGCAAGCCCGTCTTCGACGAGCAGCAGGTACCGCTGGAGAACCTGCCCTATATTGTCGTGGTCATCGACGAGATGGCGGATCTCATGATGGTGGCGGGCAAGGAAATCGAGTCCGCGGTCCAGCGTCTGGCCCAGAAGGCACGTGCGGCGGGCATTCACGTCATCATGGCGACGCAGCGGCCCTCCGTGGATGTCATCACCGGTACCATCAAGGCCAACTTCCCGACCCGGATCTCCTTTCAGGTCATCAGCAAGTTCGACAGCCGGACCATCCTCCAGGAACAGGGCGCCGAGCAGCTTCTGGGACAGGGTGACATGCTGTTCATGCAGGGTGGCGGTCGCATCACGCGCGTCCATGGTCCGTTCGTGGCGGATGAGGAGGTCGAAGCTGTCGTGGCGGATCTGCGCTCCAAGGGAGACCCGATCTACAACGATGATGTTGTCTCGGGCGGGGATGATGACGGCGCTGCGACCGGCGGCAGTTCGAGTGCCTCCGGTGGAGGCGGCGATGGCGAGGGCAGTCTTTTCGAACAGGCGGTCGATATCGTCATGCGGGAAGGCCGGGCGTCCACCAGCTTCATCCAGCGCCATCTGTCGATCGGCTATAACCGGGCCGCCAAGCTCATCGACCAGATGGAGAAGGAAGGCATCATTGGCCCTGCCAACCATGTGGGCAAGCGCGAGATCCTGATCCGCCGCAAGACGGATGAGGAAGAATGACCGGCGGCCGCGTAGGCCCCACTTCCCATCCGGCCCTGTCTCTTCGGCGGCATCGCCTACCCCACGGGCCTTGTTCCGTGAGGGATGCGCCCTACCCGTCCTGCTGGAGACACCGCGTTTCCTGATCCTGAACAAACCGGCCGGACTGGCGGTTCACCCCGGCCCTTCCACGCGGGATTCCGTTGAAACGCGGCTGGTTCCCCATCCACGTGGCGGCCCCTGGCTGGCACACAGACTGGATGCGGATACAGCCGGCTGTTTGCTGATCGCCCGACGCAAGACGGCTCTTCTGGAAGCACAGGACGCTTTCCGTCACCGCAGGACGCACAAACTGTACTGGGCCGTCGTGGTTGGAAACCCACCGGAAGACAGCGGCAGCATCACGGGCCCTCTGCTCAAACGGTCGGACCGGAACGGATGGCGGATGGTCGTGGACGCGAACGGGGACAATGCCCGGACGGACTGGCGCGTTCTGGGTCGGAAGGATGGTCTATGCTGGCTGGAACTGGATCTTCTGACCGGACGCACCCATCAGGCCCGTGCCCATTGCGCAGCAGCACTCGGGACTCCGATCCTGGGCGATCCTGTTTATGGAACCTCCTGCCCTGCGGGGCTGCATCTGCTGGCCCGGCGACTGGAGGTCACGGTACCGGAGAGTGTACTGGCCGCCGAAGCTTCACCCTCCCCGGCCATGGCGGCCACATTAAAGGACTTTGGCTGGGACAGTCAGTTCTAGTCTTGAACAAGCCGGACCTTACCACTTGTCGTCTTGATGTGAATCTGGTCACGGCCACCATTCACACTGCCGGTCACGGTAACAGTCCGGGTTTTTGTCGAAGAGAGGACATGGCTTTCCCATTCCCCGGTCGCGACCGTCAGGCCAAGCGCCTGCTCTACCGGAAAGGTACTGTCATGGCTGCTCTGAACGGCCCGGATGTTGAAGGTTCCGCTGAAACCGGGTGACAGATGCAACGTCACGTCTCCGGAAACCGTAGTCAGATCGATGATCCTTGGCGTTCCGGCCGGAGCAGGCACGGTCAGTACCACGTCCCCGCTCGTACTTTTGATGTTCACGTCCCGGTTCACGGCACCAAGGGACATATCACCGCTGATGGCATGAATGGTGAGAGAGCCATCTGCGTGACCCAGACGGACATCCCCGCTGACCGTGTGGATTTCGGTCCGGTCAGTGGCGCTGCGGACAGTGATGTTCCCGCTGACTGTCCGGATTGATAGCGGGCCGGATACTGAGCCGAGCGTGAGATCACCGGATATCGTGGACAGCGTTCCACCGGTAGGCAGGTCGGACAGGGTCAGGTCATCACTTATGCTCTTCTGCACGAGCGGACTGGCGACGGCGCTTCCTGCCAGACAGAAAACACCAGCAAGGACACGGGAAATGCGAATCAGGGGAAGCATGGCGGTCTCCTTCACGCGCAGAACCGTGCGGACGCAACGGAACGGTTGAGCAGAAGGGCATGCATGCCCCGGGCGATGGCCCAAGCGGTCAGAAGACCCCAGCACAGCGTCAGACCCCACGGAATGACCATGAAAACCAGTCCCAGTCCCGCCGTCAGGGCGCCCAGACCGGCAACCATGAGATGAATGGCCCCGATCACGGTCAGGGACAGTGCGCCATACCAGAAAAGACGGATCTGCCAGTCCAGCTGCGCCCGGTTCAGAGCGGTAGCGTTCCGCCGGACCCTATGCGCAATCAGCACTCCGATGAAGGCCGTCACACCTGTAAAGAAACCGGCGATATACAGCCCGTAAATCAGCAGGATCAGGTCCCGTCCCGTGTCCTTCCGGACAGGCTCGTAAGGCATGTGGGCTGCGTACATGAAGGTATTCCCTGAAAGAATGGTCTCAACAGGGAGAGATCATGCAGAAATCATGCCAACACTGTTTTGCCGTACTTTCTGGCGTAGAGGGTGAACACAGGGGAGATCAGAATGGCGAGATCCACCAGTTTCCGGAGCCGGTTTTCAGTCTGCTAGCGTATGAAGCCGCCGGGGTACGGGGCCTTCTCCTGTCGTCAGGGCCCGGACGCCATAGATCAGGGATACCAAGAGCGCGATGTTCCACAGCGTGAAGATTCCGATTGGCAAAAGAAAGATCAGTTGCCCCGGTCCAGAACTGCCAGGAGGTTCGGTTATGAAACAGGCTCCGAACAGGGCAAGACAGCCAATAATGAACGCCACATCATACCAGAAAAGGCGGATCAGCCAGTTCAAGTGAACCCGCTCCAGCCCCTGGCTCCCTCCGCGCAGCACATAGGCCAGGATAACACCGACCAGCAGCGTGATACCCGTGAAGAAACGCGCAATATACAGGCCATAGACCAACAGGACGCCGCCGCGGCTCACATTGGTGGACGACAGAACGGATTCATTCATGAAGCAGTATCCTTACTGGCTGCATCCTATAAAAAAACGTCCGGTCAGACGACCGGACGTTTCACGGGTCTGGTCGAGGCAGATCAGATCAGCGACCGAGCTTCCGCAGTTTCACGCCACTCATGAGTCGCTGCTCGATCAGGGCCAGCGACATGCCCCGGGTTTCCGGTACGAACAGAATGGTCAGCACCAGAAACAGGGCATTCAAGCCTGCAAAAAGCCAGAACGTGCCCGCCGTTCCCAATATTTCCATCAATGTCAGGAAGCTGACGCCAACGAGCAGGTTCGTCATCCAGTTCGTGAAGGTGGAAATCGCCATTCCAAAATCACGCCCGGCCATGGGCTGGATCTCCGAACACAGCACCCACATCAGCGGCCCGGCTGACATGGCGAAACCGGCACAAAACACCATCAGCAGAAAAACGGCGGCAATCTGGGAAGACTGCGTCGTCATGCCGGTCTGGAGCAGAAGCGCAAGAGACGCCATGCCCAGCGCCATGACGCTGAACCCGGTATAGAGGATCGGCTTGCGCCCCCAGCGGTCCACCAGCCCCACCGCCACGAACGTCGCCAGCATGTTCACAAGCCCGATGATGGCCGTGCACCACATCTGCGCCTGAGCATCGAAATGCGCTGCCGCAAGGATGTTGGGTGCGTAGTACATGACGATATTGATCCCCGCGAGCTGCTGCATCATCTGGAGCATGATGCCCAACGCGACGGACCGCCGGAAGTTCGGGTTCGTGCGGAACAGCCGGAAACCTTCCTGTTTTGTTTCAAGCTGGGCGCGAATGGCACGAATCTCCTTGGCCGCTTCAAGCGGATCATCGCGCAGGTCGAGCAGGATCTGACGTGCTTCCTTGTGCCGTCCCTGCATGATCAGCCAGCGCGGACTGTAGGGCAGGAAAAGCACTCCGATCAGGAACAGGACGGCCGGAATGGCGGCCACACCGAACATCCACCGCCAATCCCCGCTGTAGGAAAAGTACGTATCGGACAGGAACGCGATGAAAATGCCGACGGTCACCATGAGCTGATAGGTCGAGACCATTGCCCCACGGGAATTTTCACTGGCGATTTCGGAGAGATAAAGTGGCGCGGTAAAAGCGGAAATTCCGACGGCCATTCCCATGATGACGCGAAAGACGATCATGGATGCCACGGACCAGCTCAGCGCGCATCCGACCGTACCGATCCCGAAAATGGCTGCACCCAGGATCAGGGTATGCTTGCGTCCGAGCGTGCGGGACAGCCAGCCGGCCGTCAGCGCGCCTGCGGCAGCCCCCGCCATCATGGAACTCACCACCCATTCCAGGGCGACGGTGGACGCATGATACTGATGGCCGAAAAGGTCGAGTGCCCCTGCCACAACCCCGATATCAAGACCGGACATCAACCCTGCCAGCGCTGCGATCACGCCGATGGCGATGATCTTGAACCGGGTCGCATCGAAAAAGGAGAACGTTGTATCGTCAGTCTGGGGCGGAACGGGCTGTGTGGTCTCGACCTGATGATTCATGAAGTGGCGGCTGCCTTTCGTGTGGGTGAACGGAACGAACATCTCCCCTTGTTAAAGATGTCCATTCTGTAACCTATAACACGAAAAAGTTAATCTGTCAGGGCAGCCCGGATATCCCCGACCGTCATGCCATTCCAGTTCCTGAGGGTCTGCCGCGCCGTACTGTCCAGAACCTGACGGTCTTCGGCTGTCCGCAGGAGCGTATCGCTGCCGAATTTCCGCAATAGGGCCGACATGGCGACTTCCGCCGCACGGTTGGCGCCATCATCCGTCTTGATCGCAAAGCCAAGGCCCTGTTCGGGCAGGGCGGCGACCATCACGCCCTCCGCACCCATCTTGACGAAAGCACGGGTTCCAAACTGTTCCATGACCGTCGTGTCGTAACGTCCGCTGCCAGCTACCATGAACGGATTGTCCGCAACGGCCTGCCGCAGCCGCGCCGTGGCTTTCGCGCGACCGGCAGACAGCCCGTGACCGGTTCCAAACCGGGCGAAAGCCAGGGCGAGTGCCTGGAGAGGTACGGCGTAGGTAGGCATGGAACAGCCATCAATCCCGCGATTATCCGCGTCATGAGGCGTTCCGGTCATGGTCTCCAGAACAGCCGTGACGCGCCGCTGGATCTCATGTGCGGGGTCGATATAGCCGGTCGGGTCCACGCCCTGGTCGCAGGAGAGACACACCATCCCGGCATGTTTGCCGGAGCAGTTGTTATGAAGCGCGCAGGCCTGCTGATGATGCGCCGCCAGTATGCGCCCCGCCGGCTCGTAAGTCGGCCAGTGTGTGCCGCATTCCAGGGACGTCGCATCCCGATTCACTGTTTCCAGCATGGACGCCGCTAGCCGGGTATGGGCTTCCTCGCCACCATGGGATGCACAGGCCAGCGCCAGCGCTTCCGCCGACAGTCCCAGTCGGTCCGCCGCTCCGCTCTCCACCAGTTCAATGGCCAGAAGCGCCTTGACGGTGGAACGTGGAAAAACGGCGGCATCCACATCGCCGCTAGCCCAGACAATGTTTCCATCCGCATCCACCACCACCGCACAGCCCAGATGGCGTGATTCCACCCGTCCGCCCCGCGTGACTTCGGCAAGGAGCCCCGATTGTCCTGTCATATTCCGATGTTCCCCGTTCCGTTATCTGATCGTGCCGGCCTGAAAGACGAGGACATAGCATTTCTGTCCTTTCGGCCCATAGGGGCGCAGCCAGGGCAGGATCAGGCGGCGGCGGACACGCAGGATCCGCACGTCCTGCTCTGGTGAGGACGCTGCCAGATCAGCCGCCAGTCTCATACCGTCCAGAAAAACCGTTTCATCCGCCAGAGCCAGCCCGTCGCGCAGACAACCCTCGCCCTGCGCCATTTCTACCAGTGCATAAAGGAATGCTTCACCGGATGGCGGACGGAAACCGGACGGTTCAAGAAGACAGGCTTCCACGTCCGCTGCGGGAAGATGGGTCTGTGGCGGCTGCCAGTCCAGCAGGTCGGGCTGTGAAGAGGATGCGGGCGGCTGAGGACGGGAACTGACGGGAGGACGATCCTTCCGCTGCACCGGCAGGGCGGGGAAAGGCAGCGCGGCCGACCGGGAGCGACGCTCGCCCACTGTCTGCTAGCCGTGCCCGGCTGTCGGGGCGGCGATAGATCCATCTTTCTGGCAGGCGGCGCACAGACCCTCGATCTCGACGGTAGCAGCCTCTGCCCTGAACCCCACCTTCCGGGCGGCAGTCATCAGGGCAGGCGCCACCGTTTCCTGTTCCAGTTCCCAGGCCCGGCCACATTCCCGACAGATCAGGAACTGCGCGCGATGCACACCCCATTCCCCGTGGTCACATCCGTGATGACAGACCACCGCATGAGAGCACGCCACAAACGCGCTCAGACGCTCAAGACGATGAATCAGTCCGTGCTCAAGGAGGAAATCCAGTGCACGGTAAACCGTAGGCGGAGCGACATTCGGATGAACGGGCCGCAATCGGCCCAGCAGGTCATAGGCTCCGGAGGGCCGGTCATGCGAAAGGATCAGGCCGAGGATCTGACGGCGTGTTTCCGTCAGGCGCTGCCCCCTGTCACGGCACCACTCCGCCACGTCATCAAGGCGCGCGGTCACTACGGGAGAAAATGAAAGGCCTTCCGGGACGGAAGGGGCAGAAAGCGAATCCGGCATGACGTCAATATGGCACTTCAGGATGTTTTTTCGATAGGGCCGAACGGAATTCCCGCAGCGCTCAGGGCGCAAACTGCCGCACAAGCTGGCGTATGGTCTCCGCGTCCGTTTCCATCATGACCTGCCGTCGCAACTGGTCACAGTCTTCCAGCGACAGGGTCCGGAGCAGACGCTTGACTCGCGGCAGGGACGCTGAATTCATGGAAAAAGACCGTAGGCCCAGCCCGATCAGCAATGCCACGATCTGCGGAACAGACGCCATTTCCCCACAGACCGATACCGGCCTACGCGCCCGAAGCGCTGCATCCGCCGCCATACCGACCAGTTTCAGCACGCCCGGATGCAGAGGCGTATAACGGTCCGCCACCATGGAATCCGCACGATCCACGGCCAGCGTGTACATCGTCAGGTCATTGGTGCCGAGGGCCATGAAATCGGCATGCTGGGCCAGCGTATCCGCTGTCAGGGCCGCCGCCGGGGTTTCAACCATGATGCCCAGAGGTGGAAGCGGATCGGGCAGGGTATGTCCTTTCCGTTTCAGGCGGCGCGCCACCTTTTCATAGATCTCGCGTGCGGCGGTGATTTCATCGGCGGACGTGACCATCGGCAGCAGCACCCGCACAGGCCCGGGCGTATCCTGTCCATCATGAGGCATGGCTGCGCGAAGGATGGCGGCAAACTGCGTTTCCAGAACCTCTGGCACACGAAGCAGAAGGCGGATGCCGCGCAGGCCCAGCGCCGGATTATCCCCGTCCGCAACGTGTTCGGAAATGCCGAGACGGCGCATGCAGGCACGTCCCTTCTCTCCGCCCCAGTCGAGCACACGAATCGTAACCGGGCGTCCGTCCATGGCTTCCACAATGGAGCGATAGGTTGCGGCCTGCCCGTCCTCGTCGGGGAGGTCATCGTGTTCGCCAAACAGGAATTCGCTACGCAGGAGACCGATTCCCTTGGCTCCGTTCCGCAGGATCATTGGCAGTTCGGCAGGCAGTTCCAGATTGGCCAGAAGCTCGATCGGCTCGCCACCGTGAAGCTGCGCCGGAAGACGCTTGAGACGCCCGAAGGCGCGTTTTTCCTTTGCCTCCTTTTGGGCGGCCTCACGTGCAAGACGCAGTTCCGTCTCGCCGGGAGACAGGGTGATTGTCCCGAGATGCCCGTCCACGACCAGCATCTCGCCTTCCTGCACCTGTGCCATCAGATCCGGCACGGCAAGAATAGCCGGGATATCGAGGGCGCGCAGGAGAATAGCCGTATGGTCCGCCCCGCCACCACCTTCCGTCACGACGGCCGCAACGCGGGCAGGGTCGATCATTGCCACATCCGCCGGACGGAGCTGCTCCGCCACGAGCACCGAGCCGGGCGGCATGCTGGAGAAGGCGCGATAGGAAATACCGCTCAGATTCCGCAGGAGCCGGCGACCGATTTCCTCAAATTCGCCCGCCAGGCGCAGATTGGCATCCGCGTCCTGATCCTCGTTTTCCTGCGCCATGGCTTCGGCGGTGCGTGCAACCTGAAGCGCCAGCGCTTCGCTGACCTCGTCCACAGCGGCCTCGGCGCACAGGCCATCTTCCTCAATCCGCGCCCGTATCTGCCGCGTCAGGCGCGAAGGCCCCAGCATACGTTCATAGACCGTCAGGAGCATGGCGATTTCTTCGCGCCCCTCTTCCGGCAGTCCGACCAGACGGTCCCGCATCTTGTCGATCTGATGAAGAGCACGGCCAATGGCCTCATCAAGACGGACAAGCTCGGCTTCCGGGCCGATGGCGCTGAAACGTTCGCTGATTTCGGGAAGCGACAATTCCTCGACACGACCGGCCGGTCCAAGGCCGATTCCCTGTGTGATAGCTTTTCCCTGCAGGGTAACGGATGACCGGTGACCGCGACGACTGGCGCGGGGCGAACGTCCTTTCACGCTGCGCCCTGACGAACCCGGACCATCAGTCACGCTCACCGAATCCATCGGCAATCAAGGCTTCAAGCGCATCCAGAGCCTCGGCGGCCTGCGGCCCGTGGGACCGGAGGGTTACGGTTTCCCCTTCCCCGGCGCCGAGCATCATCAGCCCCATGATCGACAGGGCCGAGACCACATTGCCACCCCGTTCAACCGTGGTTTCAGCGTCAAAGCGCTCGATGGTCGTAACGATTTTTGCGGCCGGGCGAGCGTGCAGGCCCAGATGATTGACGATGCTGACGGTCCGGGGGGAAAGGGTCGTATCGCTCATGCTTCAGTGAACCGGCAGGATGCAGGCTCGTGGACCGCCATGCAGGCAGGGATCGGGAAGCTGCGAAGCCACCGCGATATATTTCCGTCCCGCGATGGTCGCCTTGTCCACGCAACCTGCCAGATCAAGACAGGCCCGCGTCTTGGCGAGCTTGACCAGCATCGGCACATTGACGCCAGAGACCACTTCCACCCGCCCTGGCTCCCGGAGCGAAAGGGCAAGATTAGAAGGAGAACTGCCAAAAATATCCGTCAGAACCAGAACGCCATCACCCGTATCGAGCCTGTGCAGAAGACAGTCCGCGCCGGGGCGGAGGACGGCCGGGTCATCGTCATCACCTACGCCGACGATTCCGATCTGGGACTGGGGTCCGGCAACATGCTCCATTGTCTCCAGCAGGACGTCCCCGAGGCGACCATGCGTAACGAGCATCAGTCCGATCATGCTTTACTGTCCTGTGGAGGAACGGCCCAGCGCCAGGACGCCAAGCCTTTGCGGGCGAGTTCACGGTGAAGGACCATCATGGGTCCGACAGGGGCGGTCTGCGGCAGAATGCGCGCCAGTTCCTCGATGATGGTCACGGAACGGTGGCGGCCACCGCTGCACCCAACGGCGATGGTGGCATATTTCTTGCCTTCCCCGACAAATCTCGGGAGCACAAGATCGAGAAGACTGTGAACATGGCTAAAAAAGGCTGGATAGGCCGGATCTTCCTTGACGTACTGCACAACGGCTTCATCCAGACCTGTAAGGGGCTGGAGATAGGCATCATAATGTGGATTGCGCAGAAAACGGGCGTCGAAGACCATATCTGCTTCCCGCGGGAGACCGGACGGATAGGCAAAGGACATCAGCGCGACCGTCAGTCCATCCGCCGTTTCGCTGCCAAAGCGCGTCTCGATCAGCTGGCGCAGTTCGGGAGCAGGAAGATCGGATGTGTCGATGACAAGATCGGCACTGGCCCGAAGCGGGGTCAGAAGTTCGGTTTCCTGCTCGATTCCGGGAAGAATTGTGCCGCTGCTGACCAGCGGATGGCGCCGTCGGGTTGCGGTGAAGCGGCGCAGAAGCACCTCGGGTTCCGCCGTAGCATAGAGAAGCTGGACGGTTGTGCCGGGAACGAGCTTGAGTCGCGTCACATCCTCAAGAACCCTGTGGGCTTCAAACCCCCGGCTTCGGACATCAATCCCAATGGCCAGTCGCGGACCGGAACGTGTGAGCAGCGCTTCAAGCAGGTGCAAGGGCGGGTTGTCCACAACCTCGTAGCCCAGATCCTCCAGAACCCGCAGAATGGATGATTTCCCCGCGCCGGACAGGCCTGTGACAATCAGAACGCGTCTCGGTCCGGGACCGTATCCTGATGAAGGCGCAGACTCGGGGGCGTTCGCCACTGTCATGTGCCTCACTCTAGCCCTTTTTCGTTTCGCACGGAACCATTTCATCAGAGTGCGAGTCTGCCATATCGCCACCCGCTCCGGCGACCCAGCCATACGTTCCATCGACGGCACGCAGGGCGGCCCTGATGCGGGCTACGACGCCCGGAAAACCCGGGTCCAGACGCAGAACGACGCAATCACTTCCGGGCTCGGGATCGGGCTCAGGCAGACGGGGGCCGTTTTCCCCCAGATGAACCTTCAGCCGGACAGGTACTTTTATGACAAAAGGTGTCCGAAGGATGCCGACACCCCGCACCTCGATGAGTCCCGCCAGTCGCCTCGGGGCAGACGCGACAGAGTCGTCCAGCATGACCCTGTCATCCGCGACAAGCTGGAATCCGGCATCCATCAGCCGCAGGGCAAGATCGGATTTGCCTGCGCCCGGCGGCCCCAGAAGGAGGACACCCATCCCGTTCCATGCCACGCAGGAAGCGTGGATCGTCATGGGTTCGGGCAAATTCTCGTTCGACCGTGGGGAACAAGGCACAGATTGCGACCTTTTCGTGACAGGACTAAGAGTCAGATCGCCTGCGCGACCGACAGGCCCAGACCGATGCACCGGGAATCACTGACATATGGGCATTTCCCCCACATATGAAACCATCACGCGGCACGGCGATGAAGTCATCTGTACCGATTTCAGCGGTCTTGACCCGCAGGGCGAGCGTCCTCAGCGCCTTTCCGAAGAATGTCAGGCCGCACTGGATGCCATAGGGCGGGCGCTGGCTAAGCATGACCTTACCCTGGGCCATACTCGTCACGTCGCGGCAATGCTGCGCGAAGGAGATGCTTTCGGGCAGTGTCAGGCCATTCTGGACCAGGCGCTTGCAGCGTCCCGGCCCATCATGACACTGCGGATCGTGAAACGTTTTCCGCTCGCCGGACAGCGCATCGCTCTCAGCGTCGCAGCCAGTCCGCACGCGTAATAGGCATAAAAGATCATTCCGTGGTGTATTATGCCATTTTTGGTGAAATATCTCTTTAAGGTTGCTTTTTTTCTAAAAGAAAGCGGCTTTCGAGCAGGTTTGGCACGCTTTCTGCTTTGAAAGAATCCAGGTGGCACGACCACCCGATTTCTCTTCAGGAGCGCCTCTACCATGTCCCGTCTTTTCCCTGTCGCCGCCGCCCTTCTGCTGACTGGTCTGCCTTTTGCTCCTGTCTTCGCACAGGGCGTGGACACATCTGACTCTGCCTTCACTCTTAGCAAGCGGGTAGACATCTCCGGGCTGGACCTCACCCGTGAACAGGACTGGCGAATCGCTGCACGACGTGTAGAGACGACCGCGCAGAATATCTGCCAAACTCTCGCGACGCCGCAGGCCGATACCTTCTACGACATCGAGGCCTGCGCACAGGACGCCCGCCAGAACACGTTCCGGGATCTGCGTGACCTGCGGGAATACCAGCAGGACAGCCATCGTCGCGGGCATGTCATTCTGGCGGGAGACACCGATGGAACACCGCGGCTCTAACGGAGGGATTCTGCATGTCTCTCCACCCGCTGGCGATTCTCTCGCTTGCTCTGCCTTTCTCGGCCAGCCTGCTGCTCTGTCTGCCCTTTCCGGACAGACAGATGCCGGACATTCCCGTTACCGGGTTTTCGGAACACGCCTGTCAAAAAATATCAGGATGCCTGCGGCAGCCGCACGACAAAACACGCTCCGCGGATCTCACCGCCCGGACCGTGGATGTTCTCGGCGAAGAGACTTCCCCGCAACGCATGGACAATCTGACGGCTGATGGCCAGTCCAAGGCCGGAGTGCTGGCCGAAATTCTCGGCCTTCGGTCGCTCTGAATAAAAGCGGTCGAAAATGCTTTCCAGTTTGCCGGGGGGGATACCGGGGCCCTGATCGCTGATGGTGATTTCCACCACGCTCCCCGTTCCTGAACCCAGCCCCTCGATCTCGCGGGCGCTGGCATGAAGGGCGATTACGCCGTGTGGTGGCGAGAACGAGACGGCATTGCCGATCAGGTTCCGCAGGACCTGAACCAGCCGGTCTTCCACCGCGAGCGCCTTCAGGGGCGGGTCCTGTTCACGCACGTCCAGCCGCAGGATCGGATCGTCCTCGCGTCGCGTCGTCTGATGCATTTCCGCCAGAATGGACAGAAGCGCCACCACCGCCACGGGTTCGGGACGAACACGGGACAGCTCGGCGTCGATCCGGCTTGCATCGGAAATGTCAGTAATTAGGCGATCCAGCCGCCTGACATCACTGCTGATGATACCCATCAGTCGATCCCGCCGCTCTCCATTTTCAATTCTGGGCAGGGTCTCGATGGCGGAGCGGATGGACGAGAGCGGATTCTTGATCTCATGGCTGACATCGGCTGCGAATCGTTCGATGTCGTCCATTCTGGCCCAGAGCGCCAGCGCACTCCCCCGCAGGGACCGGGCGAGAATGCCGATCTCGTCCCGCCGGGCCAGAAGCCGCTCGGAGACGAGATCATTGCGACCATCGGTCTCGCGCATGTCGTTTGAGGCCCGCGCCAGCATTAGTAGCGGACGGGCGATCGTCAGCGACAGATACCAAGACAGCAGGACCGTCACGACCAGCGCCGCCAGAACGAGCGACAGGATCGAGGACCGGACCTCGAACAGCGTCCGGTCCACTTCCGGGGCATGGCGGGTCAGCTGGATTTCACCGACCGTCTGCCCGTCATGAACCACCGGCTCGACCACTGTCACCACGAGCTGATGATCCCTGGTACGGCGGATATAGGGCGGCAGTTCCGACTGTGGCCTGAGCGGCTGGGCATCCTGCGGGCCTTCCAGCGCAGTGTCGGACGTATCAAGCGTCACGACGCCTTCACTGGAGGTCAGGGGAAGAAAGGACAGGAGCCAGTCGTAAAACCGCTGGAGTACGTTACGATGCGGTGGCTGCCAGGCGCCGTCCGTGATCGGGTCCGGCCTGGGCACGCCCTTCGGAACTCGCGGTCCGGTCCGGCTGTCGGCCACGAGCTTTCCGTCAGGATCGAACAGAAGTGCGTGGGCGTTGGGGCTCGGTTCGGTCAGGCTGGCCAGAAGCGGCCGGGCCTTGGCGGCGTCAAGCATCAGGTCACCGCCTGGGGCAGGATGCCCGCCCCGGGCGCCCGGGGCAACACGCACGGTGTCCTGCCCAATGGCGCCCGCGTAGATATGGGCCTGTTCACGCAGGGCATTAACGTCCGTTTCGAGCAGACCGTTCTGAAACTGGTCAAGAAACAGCAGCGTGATGGCGAGCAACACCAGCGGCAGCGCATTCAGGAGCAGAATCCGGATCAGAAGCGGAGATGCCTTGCGCCGGGAAGACAGGGACGCGGAAGGCGGCCTGGCCCGTTTCAGGAACCGCTGGAACAGTGTGCGCAGGAACCGCCCCGCCGTATGACGGCGCGAGCCGGCCCGCCGCCGCTCACGGCCCTGCGCCAGACGCTCGGCGTCCAGCGCCTCGGTATCATAAGCGGCGGGGGGAGGCGGAATGTGACCACCATCAGGACGTTCGTCCTGCGGCCAGCCCTTTCCGGAGGGATAGGATCCCGTCACGCAGCGTTACTCGTCCCGGTAACGGTAACCGATTCCATAAAGCGTCTCGATCTGGTTGAAGTCGTCATCCACCTGCCGGAACTTCTTGCGAACGCGCTTGATGTGACTGTCGATCGTGCGGTCATCAACATAGATGTTGTCACCATAGGCGGCGTCGATGAGCTGATCGCGGGATTTCACCATGCCGGGCCGCTGCGCGAGCGCCTTGACCAGAAGGAATTCCGTCACTGTCAGGGCGATGTCGCGCCCGTCCCACAGGCACTGATGGCGCGTCTCATCCAGCGAGAGCTTGCCACGGATAATGGCGGAACTGACGGCGGCCGTGCCGGTGGCTTCGGCGCGGCTGGCGTCCTGACGGCGCAGGAGCGCGCGGATGCGTTCGATCAGCAGTCGCTGGGAAAACGGCTTGGTGATGTAGTCATCCGCTCCGAGGCGCAGGCCCATGAGCTGGTCCAGTTCCTCATCCTTGGAGGTGAGGAAAATCACAGGCAGATGCGAACGCGCCCGCAACCGCTGGAGCAGTTCCATGCCGTCCATGCGGGGCATTTTCACGTCAAGCACCGCCAAGCTGACCGGCCGCGAGGTAATGCCCTGAAGCGCACTTTCGCCATCCGTATAGGTATGGACGATGAAACCTTCGGATTCGAGCGTCATCTGCACGGAGGTCAGTATGTTCCGGTCGTCATCCACCAGCGCGATGATGGGGGCGGCAACCGGGGAGGCCACGGGCTGGGAAGCAGCCGTCGGCGGCATGGTGGGGGTTCGGGGCGTCTCCATAAGGGGTCCGTCTGCTGAAGGCTGAGGCGTGTTGGAACTATAGCTCAAGAAGCGGCTAGGTCAGAAAATAGGCATTTCAATGACATCCCGCGCGGTTGCAACCCTTGTCTTTAAGACAATCAGCGTTATCTCCTGAAAGAGAACGGGGCCGCGTGACGGCCCGTCCCATAGCAAAAGGTCGTGACATGACAGACCACAAGGCATCACCGGAAGCGGTCAACGATGCGCCTGATCAGGGCGTCGAGACTCCCGGCATGAACGAAACCGGCGGCGAAACGGTGGATGAGACCACCCCGGAAGCCCGCATTGAGGCCCTCGAAGCCGAAGTCGCGGAACTGAAGGACCGCTGGGTCCGCTCGGAAGCGGAGAACCAGAACATCCGCACCCGCGCCAAGCGTGACGTCGAGGATGCGCGCCAGTACGCCATTCAGAAATTTGCCCGCGACGTGGTGGAAGCCGCTGAGAACCTCCAGCGCGGACTGGCCTCCATCCCGCCGAAGACGGAAGGCGAGGACACGCTCATCACCAAGCTGCGCGAGGGCATCGAGGGTACGGAACGCTCTTTCCTCAACATCCTCGAACGCCACGGTATTACCTGCGAGGACCCGACAGGCAAGCCGTTTGACGCCAACCTGCATCAGGCGATGGCCGAACAGCCGTCCGACCAGCATCAACCGGGCCATGTCATGCAGTCCTGGACGCCGGCGTGGCTGCTCAAGGGACGCTTGCTAAAACCGGCAATGGTCGTCGTCGCCAAGGGAACGCCAGAGGCCAGCGCCGCCAGCACATCCCCGGGCCTCAACACGACGGCCTGACATCCTGCCCCATGGAATTTCCCTTTCCCCAAGGAAAGGGGATTTCTTTTGCGGAACACCGCTCTGACCAGTTGGCGCGCCGCCACAGCCTGCTACAACAGGTGGCATGAGCCGCATTCTTGTCATAAAGCTTGGCGCGCTGGGTGATTTCATTCAGGCATTCGGTGCTTTCGCATCCATCCGGGCTGCTTTCCCTGACGCCTCCATCACCCTTCTGACTACGCAACCCTTTGTGGATCTGGCCTTGGCCTCCCCGTGGTTCGACGATGTCATGGTCGATGACCGTCCGTCCCTGTGCAGGCCACTCGGGTTGTGGCGTCTTTCACGCAAGCTGCGGGGATTCGATCAGGTATTCGACCTCCAGACCTCCGGCCGCTCGAAAATCTATTACCGTCTCGCCGGAAAGCCGCGTTCATGGTCGGGCATTTCTCCCGGATGCGATCTGCCGCACGCCAATCCGTCGCGCAATGACATGCACACTTTAGCGCGGCTGGATGACCAGCTTCGGGCCGCGGGCGTGCCGTCCCTGCCTCGGACGGTTCCGGACTGGCTGAAAGGCGCAGGCCCCGAAATTGCGGGCCGTTATGCCGTTCTGGTTCCCGGCGCTGCGCCACATCGCCCCCAGAAACGCTGGCCCGTATCACGCTTCGCGGATGTAGCGCGCTCACTGGAAGCCCGTGGCATCCGCCCCGTCATTATAGGCGGTGCCGAAGAGAAGCCGCTGGCGTTGGCCATCATTCGGACCTGCCCGGACGCGCTGGATCTGACAGGCAAGACGACTCTGCCTGAACTCGCAGCTGTTCTGGATGGGGCGGAAACAGTGATCGGAAACGATACGGGGCCGATGCATCTGGCCGCTGCGATGGATACACCCATCATCGCCCTGTTTTCCTCTGCCAGCGATCCGCGTCTGACGGCTCCCCTCACTTTGTCAGCAGACCGGACCGAAATCCTGGTCGTCCCCGATCTGGCGCTGCTGCCGGCGTCCCGCGTGGAGGCACTGCTGCCGGTATGACCGTCATCCGCTGCGTGACCATGCAGAAGAACGAGGCGACGCTTCTCGAACCCTGGATCCGGTGGCATGCAGCGATTTTCGGCCTCTCCAACCTGACGGTCATTGATAACGGCTCGACAGACCCGGTAGTTCTGGACATCCAGAACCGTTATGAGGCGCAGGGACTGACGGTCATCCGGGAGTTTCCCGAGCGCGAGCATTTCCTGCACAAGGGCGACGTCATCACGCGGATCATCCGGCGGTGGGATGCTGGCAGGGCCTGTGATTTTGCCGTGCCGCTCGACTGCGACGAGTTCATGGCCGTTTTCCTGGACCAGCTTTCAGTTGATCCCGCCATCATCCTTGCAGAATTCGAACGCCTGAAACACGAGAAGGCCACGCTCCTCACGGACCGGCTGCTCCTCAATGTTCCTAGTGCGCCGAACTATTACGGGCCTCAGATCGTCCGTCGCTGCCTGTTCCGGGCCGGAACGATCCGCAGCCTCGACCGCGGCTTCCACGACCCGCAGACCATCCATCGTCAGCGCTATATCCAGACCGCCTTCGTGCATATCCATCTGCACAACCGTCCGGACTACGAGGACATCCGCCGCTTTGCCCGGCAGAAGCTGGACCCGTCCGGAACAGGCCCCCGTCCCGTTCATGCACAGGACGGTGCGCATCTGCGATACTATTTCCATGCCAGTGCGAAAGAGTTCCTGAACAGCTACCGTCACACGCCGGATCTGTATGCGCCCGTCATCGCGGAACGCTTTCAGGAACTGGGCCTTGCCGTAGAGCCTTTGCTGGGCACCGGTCCGGTGCCGGAACCTGCCTTGAATCTTGCCGCCCGGTTTGCGGCTCATCGGTTCCTCGATACACCGGCACGTCACGAATATGTCGCGTTCGATCCGGTTTTCTACGCACAGGCCAACCCCGATGTGATGGCTGATCCGCATTACGGGATCTGGCCGCTGATCCATTTCATGGAAGCCGGCTGGCAGGAAGGCCGGGCGCCCAATCCCGCCAATTTTCCTCCGCTTGTACTCCAGACCCCGCCAGAAGGCTGAAAAACCGTATTCCTTTGATGGGAAGGGGTTGCGAGCCGTCCCGGATTAGGGCCATTTACCCGCTGTCTTTTTCCGGCAGAGGGCTGCCGGAACCACTCGCAGAGGAGCGATCTCCATGCCCGCCATCACACTCCCCGACGGAAGCGTCCGCACCTTCGACGGGACCGTGACGGGCACGACCATCGCGGCCTCCATCGGGCCGGGTCTCGCCAAGGCTGCCCTTGCGATGGACGTGAACGGCAAGCTCGTCGATCTCGATACCCCGATTTTGGAAGATGCCACCGTCAGGTTCATCACGAAAAAGGATGAAGCGGCACTGGAAATGATCCGCCATGACGCGGCGCATGTTCTGGCGGAAGCCGTCCAGTCTCTCTGGCCGGAGACGCAGGTCACGATCGGACCGAGCATCAAGGATGGGTTTTATTACGATTTTTCCCGCGAGAAGCCGTTCACGCCGGAAGATTTCGACGCCATCGAAGCCCGGATGCGCGAAATCGTCACCGCCAACGCCCCGTTTAAGCGCGAAGTCTGGAACCGTGACGACGCCATCCGGTTCTTCGAGGAGAAGGGCGAGAACTTTAAGGCCGAGCTGATCCGCGATCTCCCGGAAAACGAGGAAATCTCGATCTATCGTCAGGGTGAATGGCTTGACCTGTGCCGTGGCCCCCACCTGCGCAGCACTGCCGATGTCGGGACCGCTTTCAAGCTGATGCGCGTGGCAGGTGCCTACTGGCGCGGAGACCACCGCAACCCCATGCTGACCCGCATTTATGGCACCGCCTGGCGGGACAAAAAGGAGCTGGACGCCCATCTGTTGCGTCTGGAAGAGGCAGAGAAGCGCGATCACCGTCGCATCGGCCGCGAGATGGATCTCTTCCATACACAGGAAGAGGCGGTCGGACAGATTTTCTGGCACTCGAAAGGCTGGCGCCTTTACACGGTGCTTCAGGAGTACATGCGCCGCGCCCAGACACGCAACGACTACGAAGAAGTGCGTACGCCGCAGCTCGTGGATCGTGCCCTGTGGGAAGCCTCGGGACACTGGGACAAATACCGCGAGAACATGTTCGTCGCGACAGTGGAGGACGAGGACAAGACCCTTGCCCTTAAGCCGATGAACTGCCCATGCCATGTGCAGATCTTTCGCCATGGCCTCCGGTCTTACCGTGAACTGCCGCTGCGCATGGCCGAGTTCGGAGCCTGCCACCGGTATGAGCCGTCCGGCGCGCTGCATGGCATCATGCGCGTCCGTGGCTTCACGCAGGATGACGCGCATATTTTCTGCACGGAAGACCAGATTGCGGATGAAACCGCGAAATTCGTGCGGATGCTGGATGAGGTTTACAGGGACCTCGGATTCGAGAGTTTTCGCGTAAAGTTCTCCGACCGTCCGGAAACGCGCGCGGGCGACGATGCGACCTGGGACCGGGCGGAAGGCGCGCTCAAGAAAGCCTGCGAAATCGTAGGTGTGGATTATGAACTGAATCCCGGCGAAGGTGCATTTTACGGTCCGAAGCTGGAATTCGTCCTGACGGATGCCATCGGACGGGACTGGCAGTGCGGCACGCTTCAGGTCGATTACGTCCTGCCGGAACGTCTGGATGCGTCCTATATCGGAGAGGACAGCAACCGGCATCGCCCGGTCATGCTGCACCGCGCAATTCTCGGGAGTTTCGAACGCTTTATCGGCATCCTGATCGAGCAGTATGCAGGCAAGTTCCCACTCTGGCTGGCACCGACGCAGGTTGTGGTGGCCACCATCGTTTCCGATGCCTCGGACTATGCCCATGAGGTCGCAAAGACCCTCAAGGCCGCGGGGCTTCAGGTCGAAACCGATGTCCGCAGCGACAAGATCAACGCCAAGATCCGCGAACACAGTCTGGCACGCGTTCCGGTCATCCTCGTGGTCGGACGCCGGGAGGCGGGGGAACGCAAGGTCGCCATGCGGCGTCTGGGCGGGGCTGCACAGGAAATCCTGTCTCTCGATGACGCCGTGAAGACCCTGAGGGACGAGTCGCTTCCACCCGATCTGGCAAGACTGACATAGGATTGAGTGTAATCCCCTTGCACCGGAAGGTATGCAGGACTATTTGCAGAAGTAACGGGATCGATTTGGCCGCATCCCGCCTTTCATCATGAAGGCGGGTGACACTTTTCGGCTCGGTCCCCGTTGGAAACTGATGACAGGAGCTGACCATAGCTAGACCGCCGATGCAGGCCGCGCCCACCCGTGAAGGACCGCGCGTCAACGATGAAATCCGTGTTCCACAGGTTCGTCTGATTGACGAAGCCGGCGAAATGATTGGTGTCATGTCAACACGTGACGCCCTGAACCGCGCTTTCTCGGCTGGGCTTGATCTGTTGGAAATCAGCCCGACTGCCGTTCCGCCTGTCGTCAAGATTCTTGACTATGGCAAGTTCAAGTATGAACAGCAGAAGAAAAAGAACGAGGCCCGGAAGAAGCAGAAGGTTATTGAGATCAAGGAAGTGAAGGTTCGTCCCGGAACGGGCGAGCATGATTTCCAGACGAAACTCAAGGCCATCAACACCTTTCTGGACGAAGGCGACAAGGTCAAGGTTTCCCTGCGCTTCAAGGGCCGTGAAATGGCCCATCAGGAACTGGGTATCAGGATGATGGAACGCATCCGCATTGAGGTAGAAGAGAAGGCAAAGGTCGAACAGATGCCTCGCCTCGAAAACCGCCAGATGCTGATGGTTCTGGCTCCGCGCTGAACGCGGCGTCCGATCATCCTGACGCATACTGAAAAAAAACCGGCGCTCCCGTCCCGGAACGGAGCGTCGGTTTTTTTATGCCTGTTCTCTTTCGGGCCGCTCTCCAGCTGGAAAAAACATCATTCCATGGGAAGCGCCCTGCGATTCGGGAACAGGCTCAGGCCGCTTCGGTCTCCTGATGGGCGCGATAGATCGCAACGAGTTTTCGCAGCATTTCCGCTGCGTCCACAGCAACACTCTCCCAGTCTCCAGAGACCGGCTGATGGAAGATACGCATGGTAGGATACCAGGGCGTAAGGGTCTGTCTTTCGCCCCAGCGCCAGCATGCGTCCGCACGCGACAGCATCCAGACCGGGCGCCCGAGCCCTCCGGCCAGGTGGACCATGGATGTATCCACACTGATCAGCAGGTCGACACCGTAAAGCCGCGCCGCCGTATCGGCGAAATCAGTGATGCCGTCCGTTGCATCGTATAGAGGAAACCCCGTCTCCGCGATCTGATGTCTGGGAGCCCCCATCTGAAAACTGGCAAACCGGACCCCATCCACGGCAAAGAGTGGGGCCAACCGGCTAAGGACCACACTGCGACGGCGATCCGTCTGAAAGGCGCGTTGGTCATGCGGCCGCGGATCACCGCCCCAAACAAGCCCGACCGTAAGATCAGGCCGTGCCTGTCCCGCCGTCAGAGCCTGCCGCAACGCACCACCCTGCCGGACCTGCTCCTCCAGCGGGGCAGACAGGTAAGGCAAGGAAGAGAGGCGTGATGGATCGATTTTCAGCCGCAGGGGCAGGCTGAGCAGCGGAACATGGTAATTCGGCTTCAGGAACGACTCCCGCGTGGCCGTGACTTCCGTAACGCCCTGCACGCGTTCCATCAGCCGCTTCAGGGGCAGCGGAACCTGAAGGGTGACCTTCGCCCCTTTCCCGGCCAGCATCCGCACCAAACGGACGAACTGAAGCGTATCGCCATAACCCTGTTCATGATGGACGAAAATGGTCTTCCCGCGGAGGGATTGCCCCTCCCATAACGGAACGGCGAGATCCAGACGCGGCATCTGGCATGCTCCCCAGCGCCACTCATATTCCGCCCAGCCCTCCCGGAACTGACCGGCCCGCAGGAACGCCGTCGCCCGCCCGAACCGGACAGTCGCGTTCCCGGGATCAATCTGAGTGGCCTGGTCATAACAGGCCAGAGCCTCCCCGGAGCGGTTCATGCACTGAAAGGCATGGCCCAGATTGTTCAGGGCACTGGCATCCCCTGGGCGGAGTTCGAGAGCCGAGCGTGCCAGACAGGCCGCCTCTTGGAACGCGCCCTGACGGGAGAGAACCATGCTGAGATCAATCCTGTAATCAGGGTTTTCTGGTGCCAGGGCGATGGCGCGTCGCAGAGCGTCCGCGCCGTTGTCCAGATCGCCGATGTTAAAGAGGGTGATGCCCAGCCGGTGCCAGCTCCGATGTGCCTCCGGAGCCAGAACCACACAGCGGCTGAAAAACGCCGCCGCCTGTTCCCAGGCTTCATACCGTTCATACAATCCACCTACCAGAAAGGTCGCTCCTGCCGTATCCGGCATGCACGGTTCTGTCTGGAGCAATTCTTCCAGAGCCTGCGACCGCTGCTGCGGAGCGGTCAGACTCATGATGTGTCTGATCCGTGCGATGAAAGGGGCATCGGAAAGCAGACTCGGGGACGATGCGGGGGGGGTCATGGCGGACTCCTCTTTCCTTCCGGGAATAAGGAAGTATCTTTTAAGAAAAGCCTAAGATTGCGTTCGAAAGCCCATGTTTCCGCCCTTTACCGCCTGCAGTACTGCCCCGTTTCCCAAAGACCGCATAAAATAAATCCGCTTTCTTCACCCTGACAGGGTGTTCTCGGGCAAGGCTTGCGCTAAGACGCCCGTGTTCTGTCACAGAACCTGTTCAGGGTTCTGGCCGTCTGGAATGGACCCATGCCCCATTCATCTCCATCTCCCCGGCCCCGGCCGCTCCGTGCCTTTTCCCGCCTGCTTCAGTCACGGGCGCCACGCTCGGCCCGGCGGGACGCCATTTCCGCGGCGCATTACCGACCGGAAGCGGAATGCATCGAAGCTCTGCTGCCGAAAGCGCAGCTGACGCCCGAACAGGACCGACAGGCATCCGAACTGGCCCGGACTTTGGCACAGAGCCTGCGCCGGATGCCAGCGGGTAGCGTAGAGAGCCTGCTTCACAGTTTTCCAATTGCCTCGCCGGAAGGAACCGCCCTTCTGACGCTGATGGAAGCGTTCCTACGTGTGCCTGACACCCCGACGCGGGACGCCCTGATCCGGGACCAGATCGGCCAGACGGACTGGAGCCGTTATACGGGCTGGCAGCGCTCCCCGCTGGTCAACACCATGGCCCGGAGCATGACGCTGGCAGCCAAGCTGAGGCAGGCGAAAGGGTTCAGTCTGCGTAGGCTGACGCTCCAGACGAGCGCGCCCATGATCCGGCGCGGACTGGACAAGGCGCTTCATCAGGCGGGTAACGAATTCATTCTCGGCTCCGACATCGGAGTAGCCCTCAAGGCGTCCCAGCCACGCGAAAAGGATGGGTTCACCTTCTGCTACGAGATGGAGGTCTGCACTGCCCTGATGGCAGATCAGGCGGCACAGGCCCTCACCACCTATGAAGAGGCGCTAGAAGCGCTGGGCCGTCATGCCGGCGTGACGGGGACACTTTACGAGCGGCCATCTCTCTCGATCCGTCTTCCGGCTCTGCATCCCCGGTTCGGGCGGGCACGACGGGAACGTGTGATGGCAGAACTGTTTCCCGTTCTCCACAGATTGATCGGCCGGGCGCGACAGCTCGATATCGGGGTGGTTCTTTCCTGTGAGGACAGCACGCATCTGGAACTGACGCTCGATCTGTTCGAGGCCCTGTGCGGACAGCCGGAAGTGGAAGGCTGGAACGGGCTGGGGCTTACGCTCCAGGCCTATGACCGCCGCACGCCGGCGATTCTGGATTTCCTGATCGATCTTGGCCGCAGAACCGCACGGCGCATTATCGTGCGGCTCGTGAAAGGCGCATGCTGGGATTCGGAAATCCGCCGCGCCCAGCACGAGGGGCTACCGGATTTCCCGGTCTATACGCGCCGTTGTCATACGGATCTGGCCTATCTCGTCTGCGCCCGCACCCTTCTGGGTGCGCTGGATGCAGTCTATCCGCGCTTTGCCACCCATAATCCCCGCACGATCGGCCATCTTCAGGCGCTCGCAGGCCAACAGGAAGCCGGAAGCTACGAGTTCGAATGTCTCAACGGCACGAACATCATTCCGCTTCTGCGCCAGCAGGGCCTGAATGTTCCATGCCGTCTCCATGCGCCCGTCGGCCCTCATGACAGGCTTCTGCCCTGTTTCGTGCGGCATCTGCTGGAAAATGGCGCCACGTCCCTGATCCTCAACCGTGATGCGGACCCAGCGGCCACGATCGAGGCGCTGACGCTTGATCCCGTGGAGGCCGTTCGGGCCATCCGTCCGACCGAACGCGCCAGCCGGGCCATCCGGGCGCCAGCGGATCTCTTCGCGCCCGGACGCCGCAACGCCAGTGGATACGACCTGTCGGACGAGGCCTGCCTGCGGGCGCTTCAGAATGCATTGAAGGATGAGATTCCCTTCCTTGAGGCGGGGCCGCTCACGCCGGATGCTCCTTCCTCTCCGCGTCTTCCCCGGACGCTGTGCAACCCCGCCGATCGCAATGACGTGCTTGGCAACGTGGTGGAAACAGATGGCCCGACCCTTCTGGCAGCGCTAGACACCGCCGGACGGGGCCAGCCGGGCTGGGCCGCCCGGTCCCGTGAGGAGCGCGTCCGGATCCTTCAGGCGGCAGCGGACCGGCTGGAAGCGGATATCTTTACCCTGATGGCGCTTCTGGTGCGCGAGGCGGGCAAGACCTTCCCCGCGGCACTGGATGATGTCCGGCGTGCGGTCGATTTCATACGCTATGACGCCGAATCCCTTCAGGATCAGGATCTTTCCGGTATGCCGCTGGGTCTGGTCGCCTGTATCAGCCCCTGGTGCAGTCCGCTGGCGGCGTTCGTGCAGCAGGTGACGGTAGCTCTGGCAGCGGGCAATGCCGTTCTGGCCAAGCCAGCGGAAGAAACGCCATTCATTGCCTTTCATGTTGTCCAGCATCTGCTGGCGGCCGGGATTCCGGCGGATGTACTGCATTTCTTGCCGGGGAACGGATCGGTCGGGGAGCAGCTGGTCGCGGATCCCCGCATTGACGCCGTGATGTTCACCGGCTCGACCCCCGTGGCCAAGGCCCTCTCGCGGCAGGTTTTCGACCGCAGGAGCCGAACGGGACTGCGGATGCCACTGATCGCACGGGCAGGTGGTCAGAATGCCATGCTGGTGGACAGTTCCGTCCAGCCGGAGCAGGTGGTGCAGGACATCCTGACCTCGGCGTTCGACTGCGCCGGACAGCACTGCTCCTCCCTGCGCATCCTGCTGCTTCAGGAAGACTGTGCCGATGAGGTGCTGTCCCTTCTGCGGGGCGCGATACAGGAACTGTCCCTTGGTAATCCGGTGCATCTCTCCACGGAGATGGGGCCGATCATCTCTCCCGAGGCGCAGACAGAGGTGGAAGACCACATCAACATGATGCGCCGTGCCGGGCGGCCTGTCTGGTCTCCCGAGCTTGGGGAAAACTGCCTGTTCGGAAATTTTCTGGCCCCGACCCTGATCGAGATCGGGCGTGTCGCGGATATTCCACAGGAAGTCTTCGGACCGGTCCTGCATATCCGCCGCTTCGCCCGCTCGGAGATGGATGGCGTGATCGACGCGGTCAATTCAATGGGCTATCGCCTGACCTTCAGCGTACAGTCCCGCCTTACCTCAACGATCGACCGCATCACACACCGGATCCAGGCCGCCAACATCTTCGTCAACCGTCCCATGACCGGAGCAGTCGCCGGGTCCCAGCCTTTTGGCGGAAACGGCATGTCCGGTAACGGCCCCAAGGCGGGCGGACCCCTTGCCCTGCGGCGTATGGTCGCCAAGGCCGGGAACTGGAGACTGCCCGAAGACGGACAGCCGGGAAAAATTCCGGGACGCGCCAGGGGACTGGTGGCGTTTCTGGAAAGCCGGGACGCCGTCTCGGCACGTCGCATCCGGCAGGACATCAGCCATGAACTGACGGGCGCCGTACTGAACCTGCCTGGCCCTTCGGGGGAGATCAATACTCTCACGCTGGCGCCTCGCGGAGCCATCCTGTGCGCAGGTGAGAGCTGGCCTGCCATCCTGCGGGCAGTGGGTATGGCTCTCGGGACCGGAAATACAGCGCTGGTTCTGGGGCCGGATCACGCCCTGGAATGGATGCAGCGCCTCCCGCAGGGGCTGGCGGACGGTATCCAGCGCGTCGATCCGGGGGCACTGCCCGAATGCGCGGCACTGCTCATGGAGCCCACATCCGCCCTTGCCCGACAGGCCGCCAGTACGCTGACAAACCGGGAAGGCGCGATCGTGCCGATCTATTGCCTGAACGACGTGCGCCCGGAATGGCTGCTGGAAGAACGCGTCATGACGGTCAACACGGCCGCGCTTTGTGGTGATCCCACGCTGATGACACTCGCCTAGCCCGGGATCAGCGGATCAGCGTGCGGGTTACGGATCCGGTGACCAGTTCGCGGGTAGTCCGGGCTTCCTCGTTCAGGTCCATCGTATAGACGGCGTGAATGATGGCGTCGTCCATCGGGGTCAGGGTGAAGGGACCTGACTGGACCTGCCGGTTATGGATGAAAGCGCCAAGAACGGTGTCCCTGCTGTCATAATCTTTCAGAACAGGGTCCAGCAGCGCCACCATTTCCACGTATGAGAAGATGGACGACCATGATGCGCCTGCCATCTTCGACAGATCGACGATAACGACCATGTATTTCAGGTCCTCACGCGTCTCCGGATCCAAGAACGTCGTGTTCAGGGGCTGGGAAAGATATACGACACCACTGCCTCCGGGTACAATCATGGGCGGCACGCCATAGGCATCCTCGACGCCGACATCCGCGAACCAGCGGACCGGATAATCCCGGCGCAGGGCGGCAATGATTTCCTTTGAGGGACGATCGCCGTTGGTCCAGAAACGCGGATCAGTATCCAGCCCCTGCATCAGGGAAGGGTCCCGTTTCAGGATCCGGTCCACGAGAGGAGTGGCCTGTGTGGTGACGAACACCATGAGATGCGAAAAACGGCAGGAGAATTTCGCTGTCACACCAAAGCGGCTGAACGTCGCCGTCATATGCTGGCGGAACTGCTGTTCTGTCGGGGCGTCCAGTCCCTTGAACTCCGTACAGACCGGCATGTTCCAGCGTGGTACCTGATGTCCTGGCGGCGGGGTCAGGACCTCCCTGACGGTACGGTCAACCTGTTCGGACCGGTATCCACGCACCACCATCCGGTCTCCACCACGGTCTTCGCCGAAGGCGGTCTGCCCCATGGTGAAGACCAGCAGGAAGAGGGCTGGAAAGAAACGTCCGATCATATTTCAGAATCGTAACACCCCTCTCCCGCAGCAGAAAGATATATCCTTCCGCCAGATCTTCCCTCAGGGAGCCAGTTCGGCCTGCACGGACACGTCCACCCGGATCGTCTGTTCCTCCAGTGTCCGCTGCGGAGCGGGGCCTGCATCCGCCATGCGTGCCATCATCATGAGCGGACGCGGCCCGGGTTCGTTGGAAGAGACCCGCACCTGCTTCAGGCGCAGGACATGCAGCCCCAGCGTTTCGGCGCTTTCCGTCGCCTGGGGACGAACCTTGCGCAGGGCTGTCGTCCGGGCCTGCTGAAGAAGCTGTTCGCGCGTATGGGCATCGAGGGACCAGTCCAGCCCTTCCAGCATCAGGCCCTGCGCCTGCAATGCACCGGCCAGAGACAGGAGCCGCACGGAATCTGTCCCGCTCAGCTGCATCTCCTGACGTGCGGTCCAGCGGGACGTTCCGTGGTCGAGCGTGATCTGCGTCATGGAATATCCACCTGCCCGGGCCTCGACGCCATCCTGTGCGGATGCGGTCTGAAGCGCCTTGGCCATCCGGGTATTCAGCGCCTTCTGGGCCTCGGCGGCAGAGGAGCTGTCCTGCTGGCCTGAAAGCCGGACTGTCAGTAGCGTGGGCAGGGCGCGGGCTTCCCCCGTGACGGAGAAATCAAGTTCGGTGACGCTGGAAGCTGGCATGTCTGCTGCCCGTGCTGGAGAAAGAAACGGCGTTCCGGCAATGAGCGCGAACGCAAGAGCGGAGGGAAGAAGCCGTTTCATAATTTTTCCTGACCGTGTTCCAGAAGGATCAGCGCCCGGCGCAGACGTTCAATCCCGGCGCGGACATGATTTTTCGCACACAGGAGATCACCTTCGCGGCGGAGATGCCGGGCATCTTCCATCGCCCCCAGCGAAACGGCATGAGGGGTAGCAAGGTGCCTGTCCACGCTCTCCTTCAGGCGAAGGCAGTATTCCATGCTGTCCGATGTCACGGAAATGACGCCATCCGTCCGGCTGACGGGAAGAGGCGTGACGGGATGCACGACAGGCGCGGCAGCCAGACAGCCCATCAGGCAGATCACCGAAACAGTAACGGGAGAGATCAGAAACGGACGCATTAAAAGTACTTTGCCACAGGACAGCTAATCCCAGAGTGAGAGCCGCATGAAACTTCCGTCATGCGATGTCTTTTCCGGTCGCGGCGACAGGCAGAAACAGCGTCACGAGCAGGCCCGGCTCTCCGGCGCGCAGCTCCATGCGGCCGCCATGCAGGCTGACGACCGCCTGCACCAGTGCCAGTCCCAGCCCCGCTCCGGGTGTATTGCGAGCGGCATCTGCTCGGAAAAACCGTTCTGAAGCGCGGCTCATGTCTTCCGCGCTCATGCCAGGCCCCTGATCCGCGACCGTAATGGCGATCTGTCCGTTCTGCATCCGTGCGGACAGCGTGATGACGCTGCCCGCCGGGGCAAACTTGATGGCATTGTCCAGAAGGTTCACCACGGCCTGCTGCAACAGGTGGGGATCTCCGTTCACGGGCTGCAATGGCGCAATCTCGAGTGCAAGGACAATCCCCGCTTCCTCGGCGGAAGCTTCGTACAGTTCTCCCAGCCCTGTCAGGAGCGGCGCGATGTCCAGAACCGTGAAGGCCGCCCGGCGGGACCCCGCTTCAAGCTGCGCAATACGCAGAAGGGCCTCGAAAATGGACGTCACATGATCTAGGTCCACGACTGCGCGATCGATGGCGGCATGAAGTTCCTCCATCGAGGTGGCAGTGAGGCTCGCATCCTCCAGCCGCGCGCGGGCACGGGTGATCGGGGTTCGCAGGTCATGGGCGATGGCGTTGGAGACCTGACGCACGCCGTCCATCAGACGGTCGATGCGCTCCAGCATCGTATTGACGGTTTCGGCTACAAGGTCAGTCTCATTGCCGGTCAGGGGAATGCGGCGGCTGAGGTCCCCCTGCGCCACAGCGGAGGTCGTGCGCGCGATGGAACGGACCACCTGACGGAAGATGCGCCGGACCGCCAGCGCACCACCCGCCGCCAGCATGGAAACCATGATCCAGGCCCAGATCAGCGTATCGGTCAGGACGTGCCGGACTAGCTGCCGCCCGCGCACATCTCTGCCAACGATGAGATGGAACCCGCCCGACAGGTCATAGGCGTGCATCTTCGCATTGGTGCGGAAGCCTTCCCGGCGGATGGCAAGTTCATAAAACCGGTCCCGACTCGTGATGACCACGGGCCAGCCGGGCAGGTTTCCGGCATATTTCCGGCCTTCCGGCCCGATCAGGAGGTAAAGTTCGTCGTCCTCGACGTTCTGATCCAGCCGGTCCTGAATGGCCATGAGGAGGGCCGCCGGACCGCCATCGGCCCAGCGATGGGCCAGATCGTTGGCGTCCACTTCTACTGCTGCCTCGACCTGCCGGTCGAGTTCACCCGTGGTGTTCCACCAGATGAAGGACAGGAACAGCCCCGCCGAGATCACGAAGACCAGCCCGTAGGCCAGGGCGAAGTTCACCCCGGCGGACCGGACCGGCCATCGCAGGCGTTTCCTCAGGCGGGAGAACACGCTCAGAATCTCAGTCCGCCCGGAGGATGTAACCGGCGTTGCGGATGGTATGGATCAGGGGCTTGTCAAACGGCTTGTCCACCTTCTGCCGCAGACGCGAGACATGCACGTCGATCACGTTGGTCTGCGGGTCGAAATGATAATCCCAGACCCGCTCCAGCAGCATGGTCCGTGTCACGACCTGACCGGCATGGCGGATGAGAAACTCCAGCAGACGAAACTCGCGTGGCTGAAGATCAATCTTCTCGTTGCCGCGCTTCACGGTGCGGGCCAGCAGATCCATCTCCAGATCGCCCACGACAAGGCGCGTCTGGGGCGCGCTCTCCGGTCGGCCGCGACGGCCAAGTGCTTCTACCCGGGCCAGAAGTTCTGAAAACGCAAACGGCTTGGTCATGTAATCATCACCGCCAGCCTTGAGCCCGGCAACACGTTCATCAACATCCGCCAGCGCCGAGAGCAGCAGGACCGGCGTCCCGTTCTGCTGTCCGCGCAGGGTTTCCAGGATGCGCAGTCCGTCAATGCCGCCGGGTAGCATCCGGTCAAGGATCACGACGTCATAATGTTCGCTGACCGCCAGAAACAGGCCATCCTTGCCGTTGTCAGCTTCATCCACCACGTGCCCGGCCTCCTTGAGGCCTTTCAGCACGAATGCCCGGACGGTGGGATCATCTTCGACCAGCAGGATACGCATCGTCTTCCGCTCTCTTCAAACCTGGCACGTTCATGCGCCGTGCATTCCGCAACAGGATACCGGCTTCACGCGATGGGTCAAAGCCACCTTTCCGCCCATGCCTCCTAGCGGGGAATATGGTCATCGAAATCGGATTCCTGCGCATCCTGCACGGAAGAGTTCTGGATCGGCCCCCAGGAATAGGGCGAAGCTTCGGAGGGACCGTCCACGTAGCCGCCTTTCCCCTGCCCGGGCATAGGCGGAGCCGTCTGACAGGCGCCCAGTGCCAGAAGCGCCAGAACACCGGCTGCCCTGATGCCTGGGGACATCAGTTGCCCGCATCCTTCGGGCGGCGTCCGATGTGAACCGGCAATGTCAGGGTGTTCTTTCCGCGCTGGATGGTAAAGGTCAGGATTGTATCAGGGCGGGCCGCGGCGATACTGCGCAGGAGCATCCGGCCACTCGTCACAGGAACGCCGTCCAGTTCCCGGACGATATCTCCCCGGCGCAGGCCGCTTTTCTGCCCTGCGCCACCACTATCGACATCCGCGATGCCGATCTGGGTGTCGCTGTCATCGAGCGTAATGCCCAGCCAGCCGTGTTCGGCATGGCCGGTGGCCTCGATCTGGGCCACAACCGGCTCCACGATTTCGGACGGAATCCCGAAGCCGATGCCGACCGAACCGCCCGCCGGGGTCACAATCGCCGCGTTCACCGCCACGACCTGCCCGCGCATGTTGAAAGCAGGACCGCCGGAATTACCCGGATTGATCGGGGCGTCGAGCTGAATGAAGTCGTCGAGCGAACTCATGCCCAGATCCCGCTCCACCGCGGAAACGATCCCCGCCGTGACGGACGAGCCGAACCCGAACGGGTTGCCTGCCACCAGGATCCAGTCCCCGATATCGGTCTGACGACTATTCCCCCAGGTCACATGCGGCAACGGCTCGGGACTGTCCACCTTGATTACGGCGATATCTGTCAGGGGGTCCGCCCCCAGCAGGCGTGCAGGCATTTCATGGCCGTTGGAGAGGGACACCACGACCTTGTCCGCTCCGCCGACGACATGGCGGTTGGTCACGATGATGCCGGAGGGATCAACGATGAACCCGGACCCGGCACCCACCATTTCCTCCTGCTCCCGCTTCATGCGGTCGTGATAGCGCTTCTCGAGGGGCGTTCCCCTGATCTGGGGCGGCGTATGGTCATGACCATCCGGACTGTTCTGGGTAATGGCGATGTTGACGACGGCGGGAATGACCTGTCGCACAAGCGGCGCGAAACTCAGAGGACCGTTTTTGACCAGAAGCGGCGGAAGTGCGGGGGCAGCGGGAGGAACCGGGGCCTGAAGGGGAATGCCTTTCTGGTCCGATTTTTCACCGGCGACGGTATGGTCCGGGATAACGGTCGAAGGGATCTTCGGAGAGAGAGACTGCCCTGTTGCCGGGGTGCTGGAGGACGGGACTGTTCCCTGTGATACGGGCGTTATCCGCAGGCCGGAATCATGACCGCGCAGGGCGAACATGATCCCCATCGTCACGACGGTCGCCGTTCCGGCGCCGATCGCAGCGGCCTGCAGGGTCCGATTCATGGGAAACAGGTCAGGAACATCGTCATATTTCTGCTGCTAACATAAAATCCGGCCCGTGCCTAAACCGGGAGAGCAAAAGGCGTCGTTCCGTTGTCCTTGCGTTTCCTGAAAAACACGCCTTTGCGCCATCAGGGCCAAAAACAGGGTAAGGGCCTGCGGTCAGCTGCGCCCCTACCGACTTCCGGAGCGGCCCGGCCGGGGCTTCGGCGGCTCGGCCGTGGCGGGATCTTCCGGCCAGTCATGCTTTGGGTAACGACCCCGCATATCCCGGCGCATATCGGCCCAGCTCCCTTTCCAGAACCCGGCCAGATCCGCTGTGATGGCCTGTGGACGACCAGCCGGAGAAAGAAGTGCGCATTGCAGGGTGACCTGCCCGTTCGCGAGGAGGGGCGTACGCGCCGTGCCATAGAACGCCTGCGCCCGGGCGGAGACCGTCGGAACGGGAGTGGTGTAGTCGATGTCGTGCGTGCTGGCTTTCAGGACCAGACGGGGCGGGAGGTTGCGGTCCAGATCGGCCAGATCGGCATACTCCAGACGGGCGCGCAGAATGGACAGAAGGTCAAGCGCCCTGACCTGCGCCAGACGGTCACACCCCGCCAGATAAGGTTCCAGCCAGCCCAGCGAGGCGGATAGTCCTTCGTCCGAAAGATCCGGCAGATAGGAGGCGTAGGTCCGGCGCGCATGGGCGATACGCGCCTGAAACTGGCGAACGGCGTCCGTCCAGTCGAGCGTTGCGGTCAGGTCCGATGCGACCTGTTGCAACAGCAGGGTCTGTGCCTCCTCCGGCGTTAACTCTTCGTTCCGGTCCCGCAGCACGAGCATGCCCAGACGGAGGCGGCGGCGCGCAATGATGCGACCGGAGGTTCCGTCCAGACTTGTTTCCACCTGTTCGCGGGTCCGCTCCAGTAATGTGGCAGGAAGATTCGCAGGGTCCAGAGGAGCGGCAAGCGTGATTTCCGTGGCTGTACGGGTATGGAACGCTGCGCCGGCCAGAAGTTTTTCCCGGGCCAGCGGATCGTTCGCCGAAACACGCGCGCTTCCACCTCCCGCCAGACGGAAGCGTCCCATTTCACCTGCGGCCTGAGCCACACGATCGGGAAAACCGGCCGCCAGAAGGGCCCCGGCATAATCCGGAAGCGGGAGCAACGGCAGATCCCGCCCTCCCATGCGCCGCAGGAAACGTTTCGCGGACTGGCGGATATGGAACACGCTGGTCCGGTCCGCACGCGGATCGTCCCGCTCGAACAGGGCAAGACGGGTCCGGATATCCGCCCCGGCAGAGGGGCCGCCGCGCGTGTTGGGGCGCGGGCGAAGCGGGTCGCGTTCCTCCAGCAGGGCCGCAAGGCAGGCCGCCGTCACCTGCTCGGGTAAGGTGCGCGCTGCACAGAGCATGGCCGCCAGCCGGGGATGCGTCCCCAGAGAGGCCATGCGTCTGCCCAGTTCGGTAATCCGGTCGCCGTCATCCAGCGCGCCGAGTTCGCGCAGCAGTTCCCGACCGGCCGCCAGCACGCCTGCCGGTGGCGCGTCCAGCAGAGGCAGAGTGTCCGGATCCGTCCCCATAACGTCGCGCCAAGCCGCCGTCACGAGCGCGAAATCCGTCAGATCAGCCACAAGGATTTCCGGCGCATCCTGTGGTCTGAGGCTACGCTGTGTGGCCTCAGACCACAGATGGATGGCAATCCCGGGCGCCTGACGCCCGGCACGGCCAGCCCGCTGGGTCGCGGTCGCACGGGAAATCCTGAGCGTTTCCAGACGAGACAATCCGGTATTGGCGTCCAGTCGGGGTGCCCGACGCAGCCCTCCGTCCACGACGATCCGCACACCGGAGACCGTGACGGAGGTTTCTGCAATGGACGTGGCGAGAACGACGCGACGCTGCGTAGAGGGTGCGATCGCACGGTCCTGATCTTCGGTGGTCTGTTCACCGTGGAGCGGAAAGACGGGTACGTCCTCTCCCAGGAAGGCCTGCGTTCGCCGGATTTCACTCACACCCGGCAGGAAGGCGAGAATGTCTCCTTCTTCCTGTGCCAGAGCCGTCCGGATGGCGTTAGCGCAGACTGCCGGAAGGTCACGTGGGTGCGGAATATCCCGCGTATGGCGGATGTCGATGGGATACTGGCGGCCTTCACTCTCGATCAGGGGGGCCTGCATGAGTGTGGTGAAAGCCCGGCCATCGGGCGTAGCGGACATGGCGACAATCCGCAGGTCAGGCCGCATTTCGCGCTGGATGTCGAGGCAGAACGCCAGCGCCGCATCCAGATCCAGCGAGCGTTCATGCACCTCGTCGAACAGGATGGCTCCTACCCCGTCCAGAAGGGGATCAGCCAGCAGGCGACGCAGAAGCAGTCCTTCCGTCACGACCTCGATGCGGGTCCGCGCCGAAACGGCGGAGTCCGTGCGCGTGCGGAACCCGACCGTACCGCCAGGCTTTTCCCCCAGCGTGGACGCCATGCGGGCCGCCGCTCCACGGACTGCCACGCGCCTTGGCTCTACCAGAATGATCTTCTGGCCTTCCAGCCATGATGCCTCCGCCAGAAGGGTCAGCGGCGTGACGGTCGTCTTGCCCGCTCCCGGCGGGGCGACGAGGACGGCGTTTGAGCCGGCATCCAGCGTGGCCAGAAACTCCGGCAGGATGACCGTCACGGGCAAGTCTGGAATCGGGAACGCAGTCAGGACGAACCTCCGGCGACAAGAAGACAGCAGCGTCCTGCTATACTGCGCGCAGGACGCTGACCAAAAGGGGATGGCATCTTTTCATGCTGTCAGAGGTTTGAAGAGCGAACCGGCGCAAACCGGCTAACAGGACTGTCCTGCACTCCCCCAGGTCTTTTTCCGGCGGATGGCATGACGGGTGGAAGGTTTTCGATGAAGCTCTGTCGCTTTGGTCCTGCCGGGCAGGAAAAACCGGGACTGATTGATCTGAATGGCAGGCTCCGCAGTCTGGCCGGTCATCTGGAGACAATCGATGTCACCACGCTGGCACCGGACCGGCTGGCGGCCCTTGCCCGGATCGACCGGGCGACCCTGCCCGTGGTCGAAGAGACGCAACGTTATGGCCTCCCGTTCACGGGAAGCCGCAAATACATCGGCATTGGCCTCAATTACAGTGACCATGCCCGCGAGGCCGGAATGGCGACGCCATCCGAACCGGTCATTTTTCTCAAGGCCATCTCCGCGCTCTGCGGCCCGGACGAGGACATCATCCAGCCCAGTGGCTCCACGAAACTGGACTGGGAAGTTGAACTGGCCGTCATCATCGGAACGCAGGCGTCCCGGGTGTCACGCGATCAGGCCCTTGATCACGTTGCAGGATACTGCATCGCCAATGACGTATCCGAACGGGGTTTCCAGCTCCAGTCCAGCCAGTGGGACAAGGGAAAAGGCTGCGACACGTTCGGGCCGGTCGGTCCCTGGCTGGTTACGAAAGAAGACGTGCCGGACCCGCAGGTGCTGGAACTGTGGCTGGACGTGAACGGCCACCGCATGCAGCACGGCACGACCCGCAACATGATTTTCGATGTCCGCACGATCGTATCCTATGTCAGCCAGTACATGACACTGACGCCCGGAGACATCATTGCCACCGGCACTCCGGCCGGCGTCGGCATGGGGGTACGGCCCGACCCGGTCTATCTGAAAGTTGGAGACCGGATCGAACTGGGCATCGAAGGACTGGGTAGCCAGAGGCAGAAAGTCGTCGCGCTTTCCTGACAGCTTTATTTCAGGGGGAAGCCCATCCGGGCCAAAACGGTCCTGAGCACGTGTCGCCCACCAAGCCCCTTGTAGCTTTCCACGCGTCTGGCCACGATTTCGGTCCAGGCGCGGTGAGGAAGCCCCTGCTCCTGCTGGTAGGCATCGGCTACCCGGTCATAGGCAGCGATTCCTTCCGCTTCCCCGACGGCGCTGTACCGCTCGTGATGAATCACGACATCCTGACCCAGACGCGGCTTGTAGCCGTTCTGGCAGGAGGGATCCGGTCGACCGACGCACATTCCGACGACCGCGAAGGCGCGTTTCGGCAGGTTCAGCAGCGTTGCGACCTCCTCGGGATGATTGCGTAGCCCGCCGATATAGACCGTTCCAAGTCCCATCGACTCGAAAGCCGTCACGGCATTCTGGGCCGCAATCCCGGTGTCGAGCGTGCCCATGGTGAAGGCTTCCTCGTAATCGAGGGCCTCATGCGCCAGGCCGGCGCGGTCTGCCACCCGCTCGAGACGCGCCAGATCGACGATCCACGCCAGAAACAGGGGGGCGACCTCGATATGTTTCTGGTTACCGCAGAGTTCGGCGAGTCTGGTGCGCGTTTCGGGATCTTCCACGGCGACCACGGACCAGGTCTGGAGGTTGCTGGAAGTCGCGGCCGAGGATGCTGCTGCGATTCCGGCCTCCAGCGTCCCCTCAGGAAGAGCGTCAGGCAGGAATGCCCGGACTGAATGATGTTTCAGCAGCAGTTCAAGAACAGGATTATCCGGCAGATTCCCGGGAACGGGAGTGCGGTAACGGGTCTGCCAGAGCGCGGACATACCAGCCATTGTACGTTCCTTACTCGTCGTAAGTGATGAGAGCGTTGAGCGGCACGTCCAGTTTCTCACGTCCCTTCAGTCCTGCCAGTTCGATCAGAACAGACGCCCCGACGACCTCGGCTCCGACCTTGCGCAGCAGAGCAACGGAGGCCGCCAGCGTGCCGCCCGTTGCAAGAAGATCGTCCAGAACCACCACGCGCTGTCCGGGTTTGACCGCATCGGCCTGAATGTGGAGTTCGTCCTCGCCATATTCGAGTCCGTACTGAAGGGAGATGGTCTTGCCCGGCAGCTTGCCAGGCTTGCGCAGCATCGTGAAACCACACCCCAGACGCATGGCCAGCGGCGCAGCGGTCAGGAAGCCGCGGCTTTCAATTCCCGCCAGCATGTCCGGCTGCCAGGCGGAGATGATACGCGCCAGACGGCCGGTCGCCACCTGCCAGGCATCTGCAGAACGGATCAGGGTAGAGATGTCGTAAAACAGGATGCCCGGTTTCGGAAAATCCGGAACCTCGCGGATATAATCCTTGAGATCGATGGCCTTGGGCTCCTGGAACAACATCTCACACCGCTTTCATCTGGTCATGGCAAACAGCGGGGCATGTAGGGGACTCTTCCGCCCGACTCAAGTCCCGCCGCCACCGGAGACGATGGAACGGGCCTGTGCAATGGCATCCAGAAGCGCCTTGCGACGGAACGGTTTGGAGAGAGTGACCATCGCGTTCGGTCCCGGACCACTCTCCTCGAAATCTCCTGAAATCAGCACCACTGCCAGCTGTGGATTGCGCTGCCGCAACTGGCGGGCAACCGCCGTTCCGTCCTGTCCGCCAGGAAGATTGAGGTCCGTCACGAGAAGGTCCGGCGTTTTCGCCGTCAGCGCACGGGTGGCATCAGGGGCCTCCTCAACGGACCAGCCTTCTTTCTGCAGGACCATCTGGACCACGAGAGCAACAGACGAATCGTCTTCGACAAGCAGGGCTTTCACGTCCTGTCTCCTGAAGGCACGGCCATGGGAGTGAGTTTCGGACGCAGCGTGGCAAAGAACATCGCCGCAATAAAGGCGAAAGACAGGAAGAGAGCCATGGGTATGGCCGTACCCGTCGGCATCAGCCCGAACAGGCCGCTCGCCACCGCCCCGAAGAGATACTGCATCGTCCCTGCCAGCGCGGATGCGGAGCCCGCACGATCGGACTGTTCGGACAGGACGCCCACCATGGCATTGGGCCCGATAATGCCCGTCGGTCCCATGACGATGATGAGAGCGATAATGAGTGGCCACATGAACAGATGTGCCAGATGTCCGGCAGGAGACAGATGAGCCGCCGAAATGGTCGCCAGAACCGTCAGGATGAGACATCCCGACAGGCTGACGCCCAGCGCACTGAACAGCATTCGTCCCGTACTGACGCGGCCCACAAGCTGCCCGTTGATGGCCGAGGCGCCGATCATGCAGATGGCGAACAGCCCGAACAGCATGCCATAGGCGGCCGGCGTCATGTCGAAACCTTCCTCGAACAGCATCGGAGCGGCCGTGAGGTAGGTGAAGGTCACGAAACCCAGAAAGCTCCAGACCATGCCATTGGTAATAAAACTGCGCATCCGCAGGATGTAGAGATAACGTTCAGCAATGGAGAGCAGGCGCAGGTCCCGGCGGTCATGCGGGTTGAGCGTTTCCGGGAAAATGGTCATCAGGGCCAGTGAACACAGTCCGCCATACAGCGCTGTCGCCCAGAAAATGACCCGCCAGTCCACGAATTTCAGCGCCAGACCACCCAGCATCGGCGCCAGAATCGGTACCGTCCCCTGAATGACGATCAGCCGGGACATGAGCCGGGAGGACGCATCGCCTTCCGTCAGGTCCCGGATGCAGGCATTCGGGACAACAAGACCGGCAGAGGCCATGAGGGCTGAGAAAACACGACACAGACAGAGAATGGACATGCTGGGCGCCATCGCGCAGCCGATCTCGCCCAGCGTATAGCCAAGCATCCCGATGAGAAGCGGAATGCGCCGTCCGAAGCGGTCCGAGATGGGGCCGATACTGATCTGCCCGAGAGCCAGCCCGACAACCCATGCTGCCATGGTGGCGCTGCCGGAGCCGGAAGCGGCATGAAGCTCATGCTCCATGGCGGGAAGCGCCGGCAGATAGACATCCGTCGAAACGGGGCCAACCGCCGTAAAAATCCCCAGCAACAGCGGAAGCCAGCCGGGTAATGGATCGCCGCGCCGGAATGGCACTCTCTGTTCTGTCATTCGCGTCTGCCTGTCACAGCCTCAGTTCGGTAATGCCGGGCCGGGCCATCATTCCGACGCAGCAGAAGCGCCCCGAACACACCCGACACGACGAAGAGAATTCCCGCAAGACCCAGCTGAAAAACATGACCGATCCGTGTCCCTGACCCCACAAGAACAAACACCAGCGTCTGAGGCAGCCCTCCCAGAAAGGTTGCCAGTGAAAACGGCAGAAGAGGCAATTCAAACAGTCCTGCGGCAGTCGAAACAAGCAGCGCTGACCCGACCGGCATGAGGCGCAGGGTCAGAACCGCACGAAACGGTTTTGTGTGCAGTGTGTGCGCCAGTGCGGCGTAATCGGTCTCCAGACGGTCATGCAGCCGTGTGCGGAATGCGGCCGGGGCAAGTCCCCTTGCCCAGCCATATGCCAGGACAGCACCCAGCATATAGGCAAGCGAGCATAAACCAAGGCCGCCCCACAGACCAAATGCAAGCCCTGCTGCCACGCACAGTGCCTGCCGCGGCAGCCCGCAGGCACTGTAGGGAATCGCCAGCAGCAAGAACCACAGCGGTGCGCCTGGCGTCTCGTGCCAGTGCGGAGCGTTTTCCAGCAGATGATGGATGAACGGCAGGCGCTGAAGCAGTGCGACACCCACCAGCATCGCGCCGATCGTCAGCGCGGCCCGCCATGGCACGAGCTGGCGCAGCGTCCGTCGCAGATCCGGATCGGGGGGAGAAAGGAACGGCTTACCCATCCTCGCCCGATACCAGCCTCCATGCCACACGGCTATGCAGCAAAATTAAATTTGAGATTCTTCTTGCGTACATATCTTAAGATACTATATCGTTCGATATATCACTTAAGGAGAACATCATGTTCGTTCGAAAATCTTTCAAGCACGCCAGACCATCGGCAGAACCCGCCCACCGTGGACGCAGACACGGTCATGAACAGGCCAAGGGACACAAGGGACGTTTCCGCGGCGAAGAGATCGCCGCTTCCAGTGAAGGGCCGTTTCGTGATGGACCGGAAGGCCGCGAACGCCGAGGCCGAGGCGGACACGCCAACCGGGAACGGCGGGGGTTCTTCGGGGGGCGTGGCGGAGGCCGCGGCAGAGGTGGCCCGGGTGGTTTCGGTGATGACCGTTTCACCCGCGGGCGCAAACTGACGGCGGATGAACTTCAGATCGTCATCGAGGCCTTGCTCCATGAAGCACCCGCCCATGGTTATGAGCTGATCCGCCGTCTCGAAGAGCGCTCTGGCGGGTTCTACAAGCCCAGTCCGGGCGTCATCTATCCCTCCCTGACCTATCTTGAGGAAGCCGGCCTTGCCGCCGTCACGCAGGAAGGCAACCGCAAGAGCTATGCCCTGACGGAAGAGGGACTGAAGCACTATGAGTCCAACAGCGCAGAAGCCGACCGTATTCTTGACCTTCTCTGCCGGATCGGAGCGCGGATGGCGGATGTGCGGGATGCCTTTACCGGCATCAATGACCTGGATCCCACCCTGGGACAGGAGTTCCATGATGCACGACAGGCGCTGAAGATGGCCCTCAAGTCAAAACGAGGCGCAAGCGCCGATGAATTGCGCCGGATCGTGAAGATCCTCCAGCAGGCCGCGGCGGAAATCGGCGGAACGTCCTCCCGCGAGGACTGACCCTTCGCCCGGGACCGCCCCTGCGATACAAGGGAGGTCATGATCGTTCAGGACCATCCCTATTTCTGCAACATGCCGGAAGACATGCGATATTATCGGCCGGCTGTCTTTCCGGAAGGCTTCATCGAGAAATCCATCGTCTTCGTCCTGCCGGATCGCCTGCGGAAATTCCGACGCAATCTATGGCATGTCCGGCGTAATCCGGGAGACGATGCGGTTTACATGCCGCTCTTCCGTGTCAATTGCGTGCTGGAATCCGAGCCGCAGCCAACAGGCCTAGAAGGACCGTTCGACATCTATCCCTTCTACACGCGCACGACAAAAACCCGCAGCCGGGAACTCGATTACTATGTCCTATTTCTCTTCCGGGAAAAGCTGGCGTTCCTGCGCTGTCAGGAACTGACGGGCGATGACTGATCCCTTTCCCTCATGAGCCCCTCACGGAAACATGCGCTTGCTGCCCGGCACGAGGTCGCCCATTGAGGATGACAGCACCTCATGCGCCAGCTTTTTTTACCTTGCGGGACCACTGTTTCATGCCCAAAACACTTTACGCCACGATGAAAGCCCTGCCCGGCCAGCGCGACAGGCTCCGCGCCCTTCTGACCGACCTCGCGTGCGACGTCCGCGCAGAGCCGGGCTGCGAGCGTTTCGTGGTCTATACCCTCGCCAGTGATCCGGATTCCTTTCACGTCGAGGAAACCTATCGGGATGAAGCTGCCTTCGCTGCCCATATGGCGACGGAACATGGCCGGATCTTCAATGACGCTATCACCCCGCTGGTCGAGAATGGCGGCTCGGACGTGGTATTCCTCGATCCCGTAATCTGATGGTCAGATCAGCCCCTTCGCACGGATCAGCGCGAAAGCGGCCAGAGAGACCATGCATCTGAAGTCTCCCCCGCTGACCAGTTCTTCGAACGCGGCCAGCGTCATATCATGGGTGGTGATGTCCTGTTCCGTATCCTCGCGCGCGGTTTCACCCCGCGTGAGGTTGCGGGCCAGAAAGACATGTCCTTTCTGGTTCGAATATCCCGCACCCTGGTACATTGTGCCGATATGGATCATTTCCCCGGCGCGCAGGCCCGTCTCTTCCCGGAGTTCACCCAGGGCCAGTTCTACGGGGTCGACGTTTTCCTTCGTTTCCCACATGCCCATCGGCAGCTCCCACAGGCGTTCGCCCACCGGATAACGGAACTGGCGGATCAGCGTCACCTTCCCGTCCGCATGGACCGGCAGGATCACGACAAACTCCCCGCGCTCGACAATTCCATAAAGTCCTTCCCGGCCATTCGGATGGACGATGATGTCCTCCCGCAGGGCAGTCCAGGGGTTGCGGTAGGCCAGACGGCTGGACAGGGTCTGGAAACCGGCAGCGCGGCGGGCGTCTTCGATGCTCATGGCTGATCCTGATCTTGTTTCGTTCTCTTTGATCGGCGAGACTGGAGGGATGGAGTTCCGCCGCATCGTGCATATCGACATGGACGCATTTTTCGCGTCTGTCGAACAGCGTGATCATCCCGCCCTGCGCGGCCGACCCATTGCTGTGGGCCGGGGGGAGGCGCGCGGCGTGGTCGCGGCCGCCAGTTATGAGGCGCGTCCCTTCGGCGTGCGCTCGGCCATGCCGTCCCTCAAGGCCAAACGCCTCTGCCCGGACCTTCTGTTTGTTCCGCCGCGGTTTGACGTTTATCGCGCCGTTTCAGCCCAGATCCGCGACATCTTCGCCCGCTACACGCCTCTGATTCAGCCGCTCTCACTGGACGAAGCCTATCTGGACCTGACGGATCATCTTGGCGCGTATGGTTCGGCCACACTGATTGCCGAGCGCATCCGCGAGGACATCCGGATGGAAACCGGGCTCACGGCATCCGCGGGCGTGTCCTATAACCGCTTTCTGGCCAAGCTGGCCTCCGATTATCGCAAGCCTGACGGACTGTTTCTCATCACGCCCGCCATGGGACCGAATTTCGTGGCCGATCTGCCGGTCAGTTCGTTTCATGGTATCGGCCCAGCAACGGCGCGCAGGATGCGGACGCTGGGAATCGAGACAGGCAAAGATCTCCGAGATGTCAGTCTTGCTGTCCTGACACGTCATTTCGGCAAGGCCGCTCTGTTCTATCACGGGATCTCACGCGGAATTGATGACAGACCCGTCGTAGTCGACCGGGAACGCAAATCCTTGGGGACGGAACAGACCTACCTGACCGATCTGCTGATTCTTTCCGAAGCGCTGGAAGCCTTGGACCAGATCGCGGCGAAACTCTGGTCACAGTCCCTGCGGCGCAATCTTCAGGCCCGGACTGTGACCCTCAAGGTAAAATACGCGGATTTCCGACAGATTACCCGGGCCCGCACGCTTGCCCGCCCCGTCGCATCCGAAGCGGAACTGCGGGAAGTCGGACAGATCCTCATGCGTCCGCTCTTTCCCGTCATGCCCGGCATCAGGCTTCTGGGCTTGACGCTGTCAGGCCTCAGCACACCGGTTCAGGACAGCAGCCCCTCTCGTTCGCAGATGGAACTGCTGTTTTAGGACCCATGACTTCATGGAATTGATGGAAACAGGCGTAATGTTTCACGCCGTTGCCCAACTTTTTCCATATCAGGCGTTTGTATTGCCGCCCGAAGGCTGCTCTGTCAGCTTTCCCATGCCGCCTGACAGGAATGATATCCACTCCGATGTACCACGTTTTCCACCGGGTTCGCACCGATGTCCTGATCATCGGTGCACTGGTCTGCGCACTTCCCCTGGCGCTGGGAGGCTGCGTGAAACAATCCGCCCTCTCCCCTGATTTTCCTACAACCATGGCGCTGGCGCAGGGCGGAGGACATGTATCGCGCAGTGGCGATCCGGCGGTGCTGCTCGGCGCGCCGGAACTGGCAACTGCCAGCTACGGCAATCTAACGGGAGCCCTGCGCTATTGTGTGCAGCAGGGTTTCGTGTCGGGCAGGCAGCCGATGCCTCTTGTCAATGCATCCGACCAGGAACCAGACGCCCTGAAAAACACGGATTTTCATATCGGTCAGCAGGGTGTGCTCCAGGCAATCGGCAGCCAGACGCGCCGCCCTGAGCAATACGCCCTACCATCCCTGCCGGAACCCATGCGCCGGCAGGCGTGTTCTGCCATAGCAGACCATCTGCAGACACGACACATACGGATGTAAGACCCGGCGCCTCACGCGCCGGGGCGACCATCGGATCAGTTGCGCAAAATGCCATTATTGCGGAAGGGTTTCCAGACCTGCCCGTGACGGATGGGATCATCTGTCTTATGCCATAAGGGCACTCCCATTTCCGGAGTGATCCACAGAAACGGGAGAACCAGCACATGACTGCGGAAGAAACGCCGGTGAAGCCCCCCTCACCGACACAGCGTGTTCTTGCGGTCGTGCTATTCAATCTTCTGGTCTATATCGTCATCGGACTGCCCAATGCCGTTCTGACGATTTTCGTTCATCAAGGTCTTGGCTACAGCACGACCGTCGCTGGCCTGACCTTTTCCCTCCAGTATTTCGCAACCTTTGCCGCGCGCCCTTCCGCCGGCCGGCTGGTGGACCAGATCGGCCCGAAACCCGTCGTGGTGGGTGGCCTTGTTACCTGTGTTCTCTCCGGAATCCTGATGGCTGTCTCCGGTATGCTGGGAACGACACCAGGCCTGTCCCTGGCGGTCCTGCTGTTCAGTCGCCTTCTGCTGGGATGGGCGGAAAGCTGGGCCGCCACGGGCGTGATTGTCTGGAATATCCGCCGGGCCGGGGCCGAGAACACCGCCATCGCCATTTCATGGAACGGTATCTGCTCTTATGGCGGCATCGCGATGGGCGCACCGATCGGGGCCAAACTTTCGGAACTTCCCCATCCCTATGGCGGGCTTGTTTCGGTCGGACTGCTGTCCGTCGCCCTTCCGCTGTTCGGCCTTGCGCTCATCGGCTTCTATCATGGCGTCAAACCTGTTCCCTCCACGGAAGCCCCCATTTCTTTTCCACGGGCGCTCCGGCTGGTTCTACCGCATGGCGCCGCGCTGGCGGCCGGGTCCATCGGGTTCGGCGCCATTTCCTCCTTTCTGGCGCTGTACTACTCCATCCATCACTGGCAGGGCGCGGCCACGGCGCTGGCGGTCTTCGGCTTCATCTTCGTCGTCATCCGCTTTTTCTTCGCATCGCAGATCGGTAAACGCGGCGGTGTGTTCGTCGCCATCGTCTCACTGGCGGTGGAATGCATCGGCCTGATGGTCCTGTCCTTTTTCCCGTCTCCCGCAGCGGCTATCATCGGCGCGGCGCTCGCGGGTGCGGGGTTCTCGCTCCTGTTCCCCGCGCTCGGCGTTCTGGCCGTCAACAGTGCGGGGCCGCAAAACCGGGGCGCAGCCCTTGGCGCCTATTCGATCTTCATTGACCTTGCCATTGCATGCTCTGGCCTCCTGCTGGGGCAGATCATCGAGTTCGCAGGGTATCAGGCCATGTTTGGCACGGCAGCCCTGTGCTGTGTGGCGGGCATTTTCATCAGCCGCACGCTGAAAGGGACTTCAGCGTGAGCTCTTTCCATCTTCTTCTGCAACAGGACCCGTCATGACCATTCGTTCCTGCGCTGTTTTCTGTGGTTCGCGTTTCGGGAATTCACCGCTCTATGCCAAAGGCGCTGCCGCCGTGGGGACGGCCTTCGCCCGTAATGACATCACGCTTGTCTATGGCGGCGGCCATGTCGGGCTGATGGGAACGGTCGCGGATGCAGCCCTGCAGGCAGGTGGACGGGTCATCGGCATCATCCCGGAATTTCTGCACAACCGCGAAGTCATGCATACGGGCGTCACCGAACTCGAAATCACGTCAGACATGCATACCCGCAAGGCACGCATGTTCGAACTGTCCGATGCGTTCGCGATCATTCCTGGCGGCCTGGGCACGTTCGACGAACTGATGGAAATCCTGACCTGGAAGCAGCTCGGCCTGCACAGCAATCCGATTTATATCGTCAATATCGGAGGCTGGGCGCGCTCCCTGGTCCGGACACTGAACGAGGCCGTAGAACAAGGCTTCGCCGATCCGTCCGCACGGAAGCTTTTCACCGTCGTCGAAGATGTGCCAGAACTGATGGCGCATCTTGGCGCTCACGTCCCGGCCTGATCCAGCCTCAGGGTGTCAGCCGCGCGGCCAGCAGGCTGACGACCTTCTCCAGACGCTCCCGGTCGTGGGCGGAGAACCGACCTTTCACCGGACTGTCGATGTCCAGCACAGCCAGCAGTTCATCTCCGACCACGAGCGGCACCACGATTTCGGAAGCCGAAGCTGCATCGCAGGCGATATGGCCCGGAAAGGCATGCACGTCCGACACAACGAGGGTTTTCCAGCTTTCGGCCACCGCACCGCAGACTCCCTTGCCTTTCGGAATCCGCGTGCAGGCCAGCCGCCCCTGAAAAGGCCCGAGAACGAGCTGCCCGTCCCGCCAGACATAGAAACCCGCCCAGTTGATCTCGGGGAGTGCCTCGAACAGCATGGCGGAAATATTGGCCATATTGGCAATCATGTCCGTCTCGGCCGAAAGGACAGCGTCAACCATCGGGACGAGTTCGTCCTCGGTCAGGCGATGGATGGGAGCACTCATGGATGAATCCTGCAGAACGGAAAGATAGCGGAAGCATAAAATGCCCGCGCCTATCCGTCACGCTGGACACGTCCCTGCCCTCGGATCATTCTCTCTAGTCTATGAAGGAGAAAAGTCCATGCGCGTCCTTTATGGCCTTGCCGTTTCCGGTCATGTCCACCGGGTCCGGCTGTTTCTGTCCATCCTGAAGCTCGATTACCGCGCGGTGGAAGTCGCCCCCCATGATCCCGTCGTGGAGGCGCTGAATCCGCTCGGGCAGATTCCTGTCTTTCAGGATGGCGACCTGACGCTTTGCGACAGTAACGCCATCCTCGTCTATCTGGCACGGAAATACGCTCCAGGCAGTTCATGGCTTCCCACCGATCCAATCGGTGAAGCGCATGTCCAGAGATGGTTTTCCATCGCCGCGGGGGAGATCCGCTTCGGGCTGGCCGCAGCTCGTGCCGCCACCCTGTGGAAACACCCGAAGGAAGAACTGCTTGCCGCCCAGGCGCGCGGCCGTCGTTTCCTCCCCATTCTGGAAAAAGCACTGACAGACCGGACATTCCTGACAGGGACCGGACCAACACTCGCCGATCTGGCCTGCTACGCCTATGTGGCCCGCGCACCGGAAGGTGGCCTGTCTCTCGACGCCTGTCCTTCTATCCGGAACTGGCTTCACCGGGTGGAAGCCCTGCCGGGGTTCGTCTCCATGCCGGAGACACAGGAACCTTTTGTATAGGTCTCGCTGTATCAGGTCTGACGATATTTCCGCGGTCTTCGCGGGAACGAGAAGTTTATTAGAAAAAATTCATAAAGGCCAAAACCTATTCCCTCACTTTTTTATGCTCTTAAAAGGGGTCGGTCCTTTCGTTCGGAAGCACCATCATGATCCTGACACCGGAGACGCTGGCCCAGCTGCCAGAGTCGATCCTCACCCTCCCCTATGATCGCAAGACCGTCACACCCGGGATAGCCCATCTCAGTGTAGGCAATTTCCATCGGGCGCATCAGGCGGTCTATGTAGACCGTGCCCTTGCCCTGCCCGGACAGGAGACATGGGGCATTGTCGGCATGGGGGTGCTCGATCACCCCTCCGAAATCGCAAAAGCAGAAGCCCTTCAGAGTCAGAGCGGGCTGTATACGCTGCGCGAATGTCCGCCGAACCGCCCAGACACGGTCCGCGTGGTGAAGTCGCTTGTCGAATACGTCCACGCGCCTTCCGACCGGAAAGCGGCGCTGCATCGCCTGACGGACCCGGCCATCCGCATCGTCACCATGACGATCACCGAAGGTGGCTACTACACGGATGAGAATGGCCGCTTCATGACGGATAATCCCGTCATTGCCGCCGATATCCATCGTGAAATCCCGGAAACAGTGTTCGGCCTTCTGGCGGAGGCCCTGCGCCTGCGCCGCGATGCCGGAACGGCGCCTTTCACGATCCTGTCCTGTGACAATGTCCCGGCGAACGGGGACATCGCCCGCAATGCCGTGCTGTCCTTTGCGAAGCTTCGGGATGCTACCCTTGCGGAATGGATCGGGCAGAACGTCGCCTTTCCATCCTGCATGGTGGACCGCATCACGCCAGCAGTCCGTGCGGAGGATATCCAGCGGCTGGATGCCGAAAGCGGCATTGATGACCGTGCGCCGCTTTACTGCGAGGATTTCATCCAGTGGGTCGTGGAGGATAAATTCCCGAACGGTCGTCCGGCCTGGGAGCAGACAGGCGTCCTGTTCACGGATGACGTCGAGCCTTATGAGCGCGTCAAGCTGCGGATGCTGAACGCATCGCATTCCATGCTGTCGCTACCCGGCGTCCTGATGGGATACCGTTTCGTCAGCGAGGCAATGCAGGACGATCACCTCTTCCGTCTGCTCCAGCAGTTTCTCGGCTGGGATGCGGAACCCCATCTGACCGCCCCTCCAGGCATCAGCCTGCCCGATTATGGCGCGCTTCTGCTTGAACGTTTCCGTAACCCGGCTGTCAATGACCAGCTTTTGCGCATCACGTCCGACAGCACGTCCAAACTACCGGTCTTCGTGCGTCCCACGGCAGAAGCCGTTGTGAAGGAAAACGGGGACATGCGGCGCATCGCGTTCCTTCTGGCCTGCTACTGCGCCTATCTGGGCGGCCGGGACGACACCGAGGCGTTCTATGACATTACCGAACCCCGTCTCTCCGATGCGGACCGTACCCTCGTCACCGCCGCCGATCCGGCCCGGGCTCTGGACATGACAGTCTTTGCAGGATGGGGCCTGACGGACAATCCGGCGTTCGTGAATCTGTTTGTCGCCATGCGAACGGCGCTGAAGACTGACGGGACGGCCGCCACGCTGGCAAACCTCGTCTCCCAGCCCGCCGACGCCACGGTTACAGCCTGATACCTTCTGCTCCCGGCCTGTCCGGGAGCAGTTTTTCCCCGGTCTGACATCACCGGTGCTCACAGTTTCCGCCCGTTCAGGACAAGGGTTTCCCGCCATGCTGATCCGCATTGACGAACATGTCGATCTTGCGACACCAACCGGCCCGATGCGCGTACATGTCTTCCGGCCCGTGGCGGCCGGAAAATACCCAGCAGTGATCCTGTATTCGGAAATCTATCAGGTAACAGCGCCAATCGAACGTCTGGCTGCCATGATTGCCGGTCAGGGTTATGTGGTTGTGATTCCCGAAGTCTATCACGAATACGAAGCGCCCGGCACGGCGCTCGCTTACGACAAAGCTGGCACGGACCGGGGTAATGAGCTGAAATATACCAAACCGGTGGCGGCTTTCGACAGTGACACCGCAACCATGATCGACTGGCTGCATGGTTACGCACCCTGTTCAGGCGCGATAGGTGCCTTCGGCGTCTGTCTTGGAGGGCATCTGGCCTACCGGGCTGCCCTGCACCCGGCCGTAAAGGCGACAGCCTGCTTTTACGCCACTGACCTGCACAGCGCGACGCTTGGTGCCGGAAAATCTGATGATTCCCTACGCCGTGCTGACGGGATTTCCGGTGAGCTCATGATGGTCTGGGGCCAGTCCGATCCACACGTTCCGTATGAAGGCCGCCGCATTATCCGGGACCGACTGGAAGAAGCCGGGATCACGCTGGAATGGCATGAAGTAGGCGGACAGCATGCCTTCCTGCGTGATGGTGCCCCCCGGTTCGATGCCGCCCTGTATCTTCAGGCCATGAGCTGGACCAACGCCCTGTTCCAACGTGCGCTGCTGCACGCCCCAACCTAATTTTCCCACAAAGGACATCATTTGCGAACGGTTTGTGAAAAATCAGGAAAGCACTATCCGTACTTTCTCAACGGATAGAAAGATCAAACACGGGACAAGGCATCGGATCGATGATCTCGGTGCCCGGTTGACCCCACGGAACTGACCAGAGGAGTATCTGAAGCCAGACGGCTGATCGCAATGGCGGCCTATACCGGCTTTCCAGTTTCGATCATTCCCATCATCACATCCGGGGTGGCGGGAACCGTAATGTCCAGACGTCAGCATCAACATGAAGACGCTCGGCAAAATTATCTCGGTCTGAGTGACCAGACTGCCCGTGACCATCCTGATTGCAGCCATCGTATTCCATTTTTTCGTCTGATGGCCGTTCCTGCCTCATATCCGGGACGGATAGAACCGCAGGAATGCCCCTGCGATCCTGTTTCAGAGCTGCGGTCCATACGGAATCACTGTTCGCTTTCGGACAGAAGCCAAAAAAATTTCTGTCAGGATCAGAAATTGAAATATATACCTCATGCGAAACGGTTAAGCCTGATTCAGTAAGAAAACAGAAATTTAACAGCATTCATTTCAGATACGAGGTTTTTGACAGTGAAATCGATTTTGAAAGGCCTCGTTTTCTTCGGAATCTGGGCATTCATTCTCTTTGCCTATGACGCCCTGTCTTCCCCATGCACATCAAAAAACCCTTATCTTATCCTGGGAATTATCTGCGGCTTTCTGATCGGAATTCAGCAGGTATTTTCTGCCTTCCTTCTGTCTCTTCTGGCACTCCTTCTTCTGAAGATACTTAAAATATCAGCAAAATTTGGAAGCAGTTATTCCAAATTATTACTATTGCATGGAATATTCACGATCTGTTTGTTCGTTACACTCGGAATTGCTGCGCTTGGTGGACTTTATTTCCTGCGCCGCCTTTGCCTGACAGGGAAACTGGATCCATTTCCATCGCTGAAAGCTTTTCTCGAAACGTTCAGCGGACTGTCTGACAAACCAACTTCAATCTTTAGGACGGGGCGGCATTTTCCGTCTGATTTGCAGATCAGCCAGGATTTTTTCGTCCTTGAACTCGACGATCAGGGCATGGCGTTCGACCCTGGAAAAATCACGTCCATCATTCAAGATATCGAAAAAGCTGCAGCTACCCCGGAAGCGCAGATCGTGATCATCACGTTCATCCACGGATGGAATCACAATGCCGCCCCGACAGACAGAAACCTCATAGATTTCAGCAACTACATTGCCAGACTCAGAGCGGTATCGCCCGGGAAAGCCGTCATGGGAATTTATGTCGGCTGGCAAGGGCAGCGCTATAACAATTTCATTCAGAAGAGCATCACGTTCTACGACCGCTCCAGACGCACAAGGATCATCTCGGAAGGAAGTCTGCTCGAACTGGTCACACGTCTGGGCGAACTGCGGGTCATGTACAACACCAGCCCTGCAGGAGGAGGAAAAAACCAGGGCAGGATAAGGGTCTATCACTGGGGACACAGCTTTGGAGGCGCCATTCTCTACGCCGCCATGAGCCGAGAAATTTCAAGTTACTGTAGGGGCGTCCTTGGCCAGACCTGCTGTGACAGGGTTTTCCTCATCAATCCCGCGACCGAAGGAATATTCTTCCTTTCGACATATCAGGCTCTGAACGCTCTACCGCTTTCTTCATTGCCCTCCTCAGAGGGACATGATCCATTTTTCCTGTGTCTGACATCCCGGACAGACAGAGACCTCAGCAGGTTGTTCCGACTGGCCAAGTTTCTCAGGATCACGACCGAATCATACCGTACGGCGCTTGAAGAGATCTGTCTTTACACGCCTCTGGGACTTGTGCCGCAGTTCGTGACGCATAACGGACAGTCCGTGAATGGCGCTTTGGTCCTGACTGCCGTTTCCCAGTCTGGCGTCCCTTACCTGAGAAACCCGCGCGTAACAGTCGCGATGGTTGATGAAGCCGTCATCAAGGACCACAACGACATCTTCAAAGATGAACTTCTGAAATACTTCTCATAACAACGGCGCCCGGAGCCGTTTCTGGAAAAACCGGCTCCGGGCAGTTTTCACGATCTTCTTCCAGATTCGTTATTCATTTTCTTCAGTCCGAAACGCGCTCGATATTCGCGCCACAGGCAGCCAGCTTGCGATCCACGCCTTCATAACCGCGATCCAGATGATAGATGCGGCTGAGCTGCGTTTCGCCTTCCGCCGCCAGTCCGGCCAGGATGAGGGAGAAGGATGCCCGCAGGTCCGTCGCCATCACAGGCGCACCGGAGAGCTTTGGCACGCCACGGATAATCGCGGAACGGCCATGCGGGTTGATCCGTGCGCCCATCCGGTTGAGTTCGGGAACATGCATGAAGCGGTTCTCGAAGATCGTCTCCGTAATGAGGGACGCTCCTTCGGCAATGGACAGCATGGCCATGAACTGCGCCTGCATGTCCGTCGGAAAGCCGGGATAGGGCTCCGTCATGATGTCCACGCCGCTCAGGCTTCCGCTCCGGCGGACGCGGAGGCCTCGTTCTTCTTCCAGAACCTCGACGCCTGTTTCCTCCAGCGTGCGAATGACAGCGCCGAGATCCTGTGCGCGACCGCCCACCAGAAGCAGATCACCCCCTGTGATCCCGGCAGCACAGGCATAGGTGCCACACTCGATGCGATCAGGCATGACGGCATAATTCGCGCCATGCAGGCTCTCCACGCCGTCAATCACCAGCGTGCCCGATCCTTCACCCGTAACTTTCGCGCCCATGGCATTCAGGCAATGGACGAGATCGCTGATTTCCGGCTCACGTGCGGCATTGACGATCTCTGTGCGCCCTTTGGCCAGAGTGGCGGCCATCAGCAGGTTTTCCGTCGCACCGACGCTTGCGAAAGGCAGGACGATCCTGTCTCCCTTCAGGCCATTGGGTGCCGTCGCATTGATATAGCCGTTTTCCAGACGGATCTCCGCCCCCAGCGTTTCAAGCCCCTTGAGATGCATGTCCACCGGACGGGTTCCGATGGCGCACCCCCCGGGCAGGGAGACTTTCGCTTCCCGCGCGCGGGAAAGAAGCGGACCGAGCACCAGAATGGACGCCCGCATCTTGGAGACAATATCATACGGCGCTTCAACCGATGCGATTTCTCCACCGATGGAAAGGGTGCGCGGCGCGACTTCCTCCACCGAGAGACCAAGCCTCATCAGGAGATCGCGCATCGTGCGGATATCAGCAATCTGCGGGACATTGGACAGGACGAGGCGCTCCGCCGTCAGAAGCCCGGCGACCATGAGCTTGAGGCCGGAATTCTTGGCCCCGCTGATCTCGATTTCACCGGAGAGGCGCTGTCCGCCACGAATAATGAAACGGTCCATGATGCGTTCCCTGGTCGGGCCTTTCAGAGACGGGGCGTGGTGACGCCGGACTGGCGCATGTATTTGCCGGCACGGTCGGCATAGCTGACTTCGCAGGGGCCCGCACCCTGGAAGAACAGGAACTGGCAGATGCCTTCATTCGCGTAGATCCGCGCCGGAAGTGGCGTGGTGTTGCTGATCTCGATCGTCACCTGCCCCTCCCATTCCGGTTCCAGCGGCGTGACATTCACGATGATGCCGCAGCGCGCATAAGTGGACTTGCCGAGACACACCACCAGCGTATCGCGCGGAATACGGAAATACTCGACCGTATGGGCCAGCGCGAAGCTGTTGGGTGGGATGATGATGTCGCCCTTGCGTGTGACGAAACTGTTGCCTGCAAAATTCTTCGGATCGACGATCGCACTGTCCACATCCGTGAAGATCTTGAAGTCTTCAGCCACACGCGCGTCGTAACCATAGGATGACAGGCCATAGGAAATGACACCGTCGCACTTCTGGGCTTCGACGAACGGTTCGATCATGCCGTGTTCCTGAGCCATCTGGCGGATCCATGTATCGGGCATGACAGACAAGGGGCATTACTCCTGGGCGCGGGGGATGACCTGCTCTAGCGATCCGCCGCTCTTCACGCAATGTGTCACTTCAGTCATTTTTCGTGAGCGACTGTTGCCCTTTTACCAGCCATGCGGGACGGAGCTCGCTGACCAGCACTCCCCCTACGATGAGTGCGGCTCCCAGAAGCGTACTCTTTCCCAGTGCATCACCTGCCAGCCATCCGACCAGACCGCCCCAGACCGGTTCCCCAGCATAAATGACCGCTGCACGGGTGGGTGAAACCGATTTCTGCGCCCAGTTCATGACAAGCTGCACTAGGGCGCTCAACCCTCCTAGGGCTGCCGCGCAAGATAACCAGATCCACGAAAAGGATGGCACACCCTCACCCGTCACGATCATCAGGGCAAAAGAAAACAGGCTTCCTGCAAGGAGCTGCGCGACCGTGATACGAAAGCTGTCCACTCCCCGTGCGAACAGACTGATGAGGATGATCTCCGTAGCGATACAGGTCGCCGCCAGAAAGGTCAGCAGGTCCCCCAGCCCGAAGGACAGGGACAACGCAGCCGGACCGGCCAGAACCACCAGCCCGGCAAACGCCAGCCCGATTCCGACCCAGCTCATGAGATGTGGCGCCTTGCGCAGGAAAATCCATTGCAGGACAGGAACCAGCGGAATGTAGAGCGCCGTGATGAAAGCCGATCGGCTGCTGGCGATGTCCCGCAGGCCGGCACTCTGGAGGATGTATCCACAGGCCAAGGCAATCCCGATCAACGCGCCGGAACGGATTTCGCGCTGGCTGATGTCCAGCATCCGTCGCCCGGCGATCAGCGCAACACACAGACCACCCAGCGCGAAGCGGACGCCCACGAAAAGCATGGGCCCGCAATGCTGCATGGCAATATGCAGGACCAGAAACGTCCCACCCCAGAGGGCCGTGACGATACCGAGCGCCACTTCCTGCCAGCTGGGCAGGACAAGACCAGAAGAGGTTGTCATGAATGGCGGGCCTGGTCAGTCGGAAGCAGGGCCGTCGCCCTCGGGACGCGCACGCTGCTGCTGTTTGCGCCTGAGAAGATTGGCGCGCAGGGCCTTGGCCTCACGCGCGCGGCGTTCCTCTTGGGCCGCCGGTGCCCGATCCGTGAAATGGGGAGCGGAGGGCTTTGAGGCCCCATCATCGGTTTTCATCGTACTTGTCCTTCGAACGTTTCCCGCAAATGAATACCCAGAAGCTCGTCATAGACTCCAAGAGTCGCAGCCTGCATCTGACGGATGGTGTAATGTCTGAGAACATGGGCGCGGGCCTTTTCCGCCAGCCAGTCCAGCGCATCCTGAGGAGCGGACAGGACAGATGCGAGCGCCGCGGCCAGGGCAGGCGCATCATCAGGCGGGACAACGAGACCTGTTTCCCCAGGCAGGACGGTCTCCATCATGGCACCCTGCGAAGTGCCAATCACCGGACGTCCCATCATCTGCGCTTCTACAAGCGTCCGGCCGAAAGGTTCAGGCCGCAGCGACGGCGCCACAACAACGCTCGCCAGAGCACAGGCGGCGGGTATGTCAGCGCAGTTCCCCGCGAAACGGACATGGTCCTGAAGACCCAGCTCCCGGACGCGCCGTCCCAGCGCCTGCGCGAATTTCCGGTCCGTTTCAGGCCCCGTCAGGACACAGACCCATGCCGTCTCCGTCATGCGCCGTAACAGCGCAAGCGCCTCGATCAGGACGCCCTGTCCTTTCCATCGGGTCAGACGCGCCGGCATAAAGATCACCTTCGCATCGTCAGGGAGATCCCAGGCCTCAGCCAGCGTCTGGATCTGTTCGCCAGAGACCGCATCCGGGCTGAAGAGCCGGGGATCAGCTCCGCGCGGAATGGTCCGCAGCCGGTCGTCTGTCACGCCGTATTCGCGTTTCATCCGGCCGGCGATGAAATCCGAGATCGCAATAACGCGCGCGCCACGCGCTAGAACGGAATTGTAGCGCCGTTTCCCCCACCATTTCGCCTCATGAACGCCATGCCATGTCGTCACGAGGGGGATTCCCTCCCGGCGGCAGGCCAGCCAGGCCGACCATGCCGGAACGCGGGAGCGGGCATGGACCAGATCCACCCCCTGTTCACGAATCAGACGTTGCAAATCCCGCGCACGACGACGGATGGCAAAAGGCGATTTTTTTTCAGATCGAGCGGAACATGTATGGCTCCGGCATGACGAAGCTGAACCAGCAGCGGTCCCGGCCGCGAAGCGACCAGCGCCCGACCGCCTCCTATAGTAATGGCGGAGGCAATTTCCACCGCACCCCGTTCCAGACCACCTGTACTCAGGGCAGGCAGAACCTGAAGAATGACGGGAGGACGATGGGTCATGGATGTGTTGGCGAGCCGCTCTGGAAAGGTGATCCCGAAAGAAGGCTGCCTATGGGCCGTTTCGACCGTCCAACTTGCATGGCAGAAACACCAAAGGGAGACTTCCTGCCATTTCTAGCACGAAAATCTCCCCCTGACGATGGACTGTGGCGGATGTGCAATGTATTTCCGCCACGCCTGTAATCAGCCCTTGTTATCGGGCAGTTTGAAGACGACCAGCTGGTCGGTCACCGGTGTCATCATGAAGTGATGACCACCTGCCATGATCGCAACGTACTGGTGGCCATTGGCCTCATACGTCATCGGATTGGCCTGACCACCACCCGGCAGGACGTGCTCCCACAGAACCTTGCCTGTCCGCTCGTCGATGGCACGGATCTGGTTGTCTGTAGCCGCAGCGATGAAGATCACGCCTCCGGCCGTCACGACGGAACCGCCGTTGTTCGGAGTACCGATTTCCCAGGGCAGTCCGGTCGGCAGACCCCACGGACCATTGGCACGGGCCGTACCCAGCGGGTGCTGCCACAGGACCTTCTGGCCATGCTTCATGTCGATGGCCGTAATCATGCCATAGGGCGGACGGTTGCACATCATGCCCGTGTACTGATCCCAGAACGGCGTCACAACGATACCGTAAGGCGTTCCTTCCATGGCACCATTACCCTCGGCGCCACCGCCACCCGGTTTGTAGTTCGGATCGTCGACCGGCATCAGGCCAAGCTGGTCGGCCTTCTTGCGGGTCACAAGCTGATCATACATCGGCGTGACGTTCCAGTTCGCGATCAGGATGCCGCTTTTGGGATCGTAGGACATGGAGCCCCAGTCGCTGCCGCCGTTATAACCCGGATATTCGATCCAGGGCTTGTCGACGCTCGGCGGCGTGAACTCACCCACATAATTCGCACGACGGAACTTGATGCGGCAGAAGAGCTGGTCGATGGGGGACATGCCCCACATGTCTTTCTCTTTCATGTCCGGCAGACGCAGGGCTGGCATTCCGGTGGACCAAGGCTGCGTCGGAGACCGCGGATCGCCTGGGATCACACCTGGAGACGGTGCAGGACGTTCCTCGACCGGCAGAATGGGCTGACCCGTCCGACGATCAAGCACAAAAGTCTGCCCGCGTTTGGTCGGCATGATGAGGGCGGGAACGGTCTGTCCGTCCTGACCCGGCATGTCGATCTTGGTGGCCTGGGAGCCGATGTCATAATCCCACACGTCCTTATGGACAGTCTGGAAGACCCAGCGCGGGGAACCCGTCTTGACGTCAATCGCCACAACAGCAGACGAAACCTTGTTTTCCAGCGGACTACGCAGCGCGCTGTAATAGTCCGAGGCCGAGTTGCCGGTCGGGACGTACACAAGACCAAGCTCGTTGTCGCCGGTCATGGCCGCCCACGAGTTCGGGGTTCCACGGCTGTAATGATTATTGCCGGTCGGCTGGTTATGATCGTCCGGGTTATTGACGTCCCATGCCCAGACGAACTTGCCGCTTTCAGCGTCATAGCCACGGATCACACCGGATGGCGCCCAGCGGCGCTGACCGTCGAGAACCTCATGGTTCACAACCACCACGCCATTCACCACCGGCGGCGGCGTGGTCATGGATACGAAGCCCGGGACGGACTCACCCAGACCCTGCATCAGGTTGATCTGACCGTTAAAGCCAAAGCTCTGACAGGCATTGCCGGTATCAGCGTCCACTTCCACCAGACGCATGTCCAGCGTGGCTTCTATGATCCGGTTGTGACAGGGCTGTCCTTCCGGAACCTGTGACGACGTGAAGTATGTCACACCCTTGCAGGCAGCTGTGTAGGGAATGGACTCGTATTTGACGCCCAGATTGTGACGCCAGATCTCCTTACCCGTCGTCGGGTCGAGCTTCATGATGTCATTGAGGGCCGAACACATGTACAGACCGTCACCCACCTTGATCGGCGTGGTTTCGGCAGCCCACTTGTTGACCTGTCCCTTACGGGGATAGCTGCCCGTATGATAGACGAAGGCTTCCTGAAGCTGGGATGCGTTCTCCGGTGTAATTTCCGACAGCGGAGAATAACGGGTCTCACTATCGTCATTGCCATAGGCAGCCCAGTCACCGGCTGCAGGGCTGGCGCTCTGCTGCGGGACCATCTGGGGCACCTGGCTAGGATCCAAAGACGGATCGTCGGGAAGGTTGGCCGCATTGACGCCCGGTGCCTGAGGGGCATAAGGGGACGGGCCGGCGAAAAAGCCTTTCTGAGCCGGGGTCTGTGCCGTCGGCTCGTAGGGGTTACCGCGGTCACCGGACGTGTTTCCGTTTTCCGATGCCGTCGTACCGTTTCCCAGACCTGGAACGGTCGGAGATGGCGGGCCGCCCGTACCGGACGGTGCGAACTGGGCATTGGCGGCGAACGGAGCACAGACCAGCGAAAGACAGGCTGCGGTCGCGAAAAGTTGGGACCGGCGCATCAGACAGCTCCTCTCAGAGTACGGCGGGCTTCCATCCGACGCAGGGCAGGAATGGTCAGGGCCACGAGAATACCGAGAAGAGTCGGCCCGAAAGCACGGGGAAGAAGGTCAACGGGGCTGAAACCAACTTCCCAGAAAGACCAGATCCAGGTGTAAGCTAGAGCACCGAGATAAAGGAACGCTCCCAGAGTACGCCCCATCACCATGAAAACACCGCTCGCCAGAAGCACGATGCCACAGATCACATAATAGGTAGAGCCACCGAGCATGGCGAGATCCGCCCCTCCGATGACAAAAAACAGAGCCACCAGAACGATTACGATCCCCAGAAGGATAACAAGCCATTCCACGGGGGTTCTGTTGCCGTAAGTATTCGGCATAACCAAAAGCCTCCTTGATTGATGGACAAACGGTAAGTCCATAAGTCTAAGGAGGTCCATAATCCTTCGATGGCGTTTTAGTGACAAATTCGTGTTCAGAAAAGATAGCCACACTTTTTAGTGAAAATAATCATTTTCAGAACACATTCCTATTACTTGCCTTTTACCCGGCTGGAATCGTTACCACGGCACCCGCTGTATGGTTGGTAGCAGCGAGAGCCGCCAAAACCTGAACCATCGTAAATGCCAGTTTGCTCTGGAAATCCTTGTCATCGATCCAGAACCATGTGTCTTCATACTCCACGGCCGCATAGCGCTTGTTCGGAGCGTGCTTGCCGGAATGAATCAGCACTTCCGGACGATTCTCGATCCCGACCTGACCGATGGTAGGCGGAGTGCGGCCACTCTTGATGTCCCCCTCCGGAACTTCGACCTCATAGGCAAGCTGCGTGAGCATGGCGAGCATCGAGCGTGTAAGAATGGCGATCTGCCCCGGATGCTTGGGATAGGGCCCGTACACGATCTCGGCTTCCTCCGCATGGACATCGAGATGTAACAGTCTGCGGACTTCCGCCTGAATGGACAGGAGATTGCTGTCCGAGGTCGATGTCAGAACAAGATAGGCATGCTCAGCGCTGTTTCCGCCCCCGTTGTCGGACTTGCCGCCACTATTATTCCCTTTCTTGTTGTTCCCCCCCTGAGCGGGTGGTGCATCGGTCGTGATCCGGATGGTCATGGCGCCAGCGATCTGAAGCTGACGCAGATCGTGCAGCAGAAGGTAGAATCGCACGGACCCACCACCGAACGGCCCGGCCCCCAGACCGCGGACGTTTGACAGGCCATCAATCGACTGGGCCGTCAGACGCAGCAGTGTATCAATGGGCAGGCCACCGAGACTGAGCGGCATGATGACGGTGGGAGAAATAGGCCTGACAACGTTTTCAGCATATTGCTGACCGGTCACGGGCTGATATGTGAAGGTCGGACTTTCACCGGCCGTCATGGTTCCCGTTCCGAACAGGTAATTGCCCACTGCCGTGGCGGGATAGGCATAAAACCCGCCGCTCACGCTTTCCGAAAGGCTATATCCGGCAATGACCTGCGTGGTGTCGAGGAAGGTCGGGGGATCAGCATAGCGCAGGCGGACGATGTTCAGGAGCATTTCATGCTTCTGGCTATCCCCAAGTGCACGGGAATATTCGAGCTGGTCATTTCGCAGATGTCCCGGCCCGAGAGGACCGCAGGCGGAAAGACAGGCAAGAGTAGCCACCAGCGTGGCATGACGGATCGGATGTTTCGGCATGGCTGGACTGGAGACTGGACCATTGAACGGGGAAGCGGAAGCCATATCTCTCCTAAAAAGAGCGGGGGATTTCTGAAATTCTCTCCACAATTCTTCTGGGAGTAGGCCCGTTCTCTCTGTTCGTGCCACTTGAAATTCATGACACATATGACAGAAATCTCTGGGAACGGTTCTTGAAAGGAAACATCCCCTTTCCTAGATCAAGAGTCGAAACACGGGCCTGTGAAGGGTCCGCACTGACGTCAAGGGTTCGCCCTGGTGCCTGACAGGGCCGGGACGGACCGCTGAAAGGACAAAAAGCATATGAGCAAAGTTATCGGTATTGACCTCGGTACCACCAACTCCTGCGTCGCCGTACGCGAGGGTGACGAAACGAAGGTCATCGAGAATAGCGAAGGCGCACGCACGACCCCGTCCATGGTTGCTTTCACCGAAAACGGTGAGCGCCTCGTCGGTCAGGCCGCAAAGCGTCAGGCTGTCACCAATCCGTCCAATACCTTCTATGCCGTCAAGCGTCTGATCGGCCGCCGCTACGACGATCCGACCGTCCAGAAGGACAAGGAGATGGTGCCGTATGCCATCGTCCGTGGTGACAATGGCGATGCATGGGTTGAGGCCCGCGGCGAGAAGTATGCTCCGGCGCAGATCTCCGCCTTCGTACTCGGTAAGATGAAGGAAACGGCTGAAGCCTATCTTGGCGAGACCGTGACGCAGGCCGTCATCACCGTTCCGGCCTACTTCAACGATGCACAGCGTCAGGCAACGCGTGACGCGGGCAAGATCGCCGGTCTGGAAGTCCTGCGTATCATCAACGAGCCGACCGCCGCCGCTCTGGCTTACGGCCTTGGCAAGCGTGATTCCGGCACAGTTGCTGTCTATGACCTTGGTGGTGGTACGTTCGACGTCTCCATCCTCGAGATCTCCGATGGCGTGATCGAAGTGAAGTCCACGAACGGTGATACGTTCCTGGGGGGTGAAGACTTCGATAACCGCATCATCGGTTACCTGGCTGATGAGTTCAAGAAAGACCAGGGCATTGACCTGCGCGGTGACAAGCTCGCCCTGCAGCGCCTGAAGGAAGCGGCCGAGAAGGCCAAGATCGAGCTGTCTTCCTCCAAGGAGACCGAGATCAACCTGCCGTTCATCACGGCTGACGCTTCCGGTCCGAAGCACCTTGTCGTCAAGCTGACCCGCGCCAAGCTGGAAAGTCTCGTCGACGACCTGATCCAGCGGACACTCGGCCCGTGCCGTGCCGCCATCAAGGACGCCGGCGTCTCCACCAGCGAAATCGATGAAGTCATCCTCGTCGGCGGCATGACCCGTATGCCGAAGGTCATCGAAGCGGTTAAGGAATTCTTCGGCAAGGATCCTGCCCGCAACGTCAATCCTGACGAAGTGGTCGCTATTGGTGCAGCCGTTCAGGGCGCCGTCCTGAAGGGTGATGTCAAAGACGTCCTGCTCCTCGACGTAACGCCGCTGTCACTCGGTATCGAGACGCTGGGTGGTGTCTTCACCCGTCTGATCGACCGCAACACGACGATCCCGACGAAGAAGAGCCAGACCTTCTCCACGGCCGAAGACAACCAGAACGCCGTGACCATCAAGGTCTATCAGGGCGAACGCGAAATGGCGGCTGACAACAAGCTGCTGGGCAACTTTGACCTGACGGGCATTGCTCCGGCCCCGCGTGGCGTGCCGCAGATCGAAGTCACGTTCGACATCGACGCCAACGGCATTGTCAACGTGTCCGCCAAGGACAAGGCGACGGGCAAGGAACAGCAGATCAAGATCCAGGCTTCTGGCGGTCTGTCCGAGTCCGACGTCGAGCGCATGGTCAAGGACGCCGAAGCGAATGCCGCGGCCGACAAGGCGAAGCGTGAGCAGGTCGAACTGCGCAACAGCACGGAAAGCCTGATCAACCAGACCGAAAAGTCTCTGACCGAGGCTGGTGACAAGGTGCCGGCTGCTGACAAGTCCGAAGCTGAAGCTGCGATCGCCGCTGCCCGCGAGGCTCTGAACGGAGACAACGCGGAAGCTCTGAAGAGCGCCAGCGAGCGTCTGACGCAGGCCGCCATGAAGGTCGGTCAGGCTGCTTACCAGGCCCAGCAGGGTGCTGAAGGTGCAGCTCCGGAAGGCGAGAAAAAGGACGAGAACGTCGTCGATGCCGACTTCGAAGACCTCGAAGACGACAGCAAGAAGCATTGATCGGGTGACTTCCCGGGATGGGGCAACCTGCCCCATCCGACTTGTTTTCGAAGGGGCGCCCGTTCCCGCAAGGGGGTGGGCGCCGTTTCTCGTTTGGACCGCCCCTTTTCCCGGCCCTCAAGACAAGGACCGCTCATGGCCACGAAAATCGATTATTACGAATGCCTTGAAGTTTCCCGCACGGCTTCTGCGGACGAGCTGAAAAAAGCCTTCCGCAAGCAGGCCATGCGTTACCACCCTGACCGCAATCCGGGCGATGCGACGGCTGAACAGAAGTTCAAGGAAATCAACGAAGCCTATGACGTCCTGAAGGACGACCAGAAGCGCGCCGCCTATGACCAGTACGGCCATGCCGCGTTTGAAGGCGGCATGGGCGGCGGCGGCTTTGGCGGTGGTTTTGGTGGCTTCGGCGGCGCAGGCCCCGGCGGCTTGGGCGATATCTTCGAACAGATGTTCGGAGACATGATGGGCGGTCGTCGTGGCGGCCGGCGCACAGGCGCGGACGTTCAGGTACATGTCGAGATTTCGCTGATGGAGGCTTTCTCTGGATGCAAGAAAGATGTGGAAGTCCGCACCCGCGGTGCCTGTGAAGCCTGCCATGGTTCGGGCTCTGCCGATGCGGACGGGGGCAGCAGCACCTGTCCGACATGCCACGGTGCCGGCAAGGTGCGGGCGCAGCAGGGTTTCTTCCTTGTCGAGCGTCCCTGCCCTACCTGTCATGGTTCGGGCAGGACGGTCCGCAATCCGTGCAAGGTCTGTCATGGCACGGGAACGGAAGCCAAAACCGAAACCATCTCCATCGATATTCCCGCTGGCGTCGAGGATGGAACGCGCATCCGCATGGCCGGGCGTGGCGAAGCCGGAGGCGAAGGCGTCCAGCCGGGCGACCTGTACGTTCACATCTCGGTAGAGAACCACTCTATCTTCCAGCGTGATGGCGCCAACATCTACTGCCGCGTTCCCCTGCGCATGACGCAGGCGGCACTGGGCACGGAAGTGGAAGTTCCGGTCATTGATGGCAGCCGCAGCAAGGTCCGCATCCCGGCCGGGACCCAGACAGGTGAAACCTTCCGTCTGCGCGGCAAGGGCTTCTCCGTCCTGCGCTCGTCTGCACGGGGAGACATGTATATTCAGGTCAGCGTCGAAACACCGCACCACCTGACGAAACGCCAGCGCGAACTTCTGGAAGAATTCGAGCAGGAAGCAGGGGACGATCACACAAAGGCAAGCCCGGAAAACAGTGGCTTCTTCGCCAAGGTCCGGGACTTCTTCGAAGGACGCTGATCCGACTGCAGATCACGGCCCTCCCATCGGAAACGGCCCTGACCGGGAAGGTCAGGGCCGTTTCCCGTTTCAGTATGTCAGGCGTTCAGTTTCCGGATGACCCGTGCATCCCGGTGAAAACCAAGAATGGAAACAGAACCTGTATCCAGAACAATATGCTCTCCCAGCCTGACATCTCCTGTTGCCCAGACTCCAATAACGGAACGCAGGATATGGGCATGGGCGAACAGGAGCGTCGTTCCGCCCAATTCGAGGAGATGGTTCACCAGTCGGGTCGCGCGTAACTGCACATCGGCAGTCGTTTCCCCATTGGGGACGGAAGACGTCCACAGGGACCAGCCCGGTTCGGCACTGGCAATTTCGGCGGATGTCCGCCCTTCATAAATACCGTAATCCCATTCCAGCAGATCCTGCTCTATCTGTGCCCGCGCCTCATATCCAGCGAGGGCACAGGTTTCGCGCGCTCTTTGCAGCGGGCTACAGAGCACATGATCAAAAGCCTGTCCCGACAGCCGGGGTGCCAGAGACTGCGCCTGCTTTCGCCCGTTTTCCGTCAGGGAAATATCGGTGCGGCCTGTATGCTGGCCGCTCAACGTCCATTCCGTCTCACCATGACGGACAAGCCAGAGGGTCGTCGTCATTGCAGCACATCCTTGCAGTCTATCTCCGTCATGGCTCCATCAGGACCATGATTGCCGACCAAGGACGGAGAAAAGGGAAAAGGTCAGATGCGGGTCAGCGAGCGTCCCGACAGATTACGAACGCCCGCGCTCCGGGATGATCAGGTCTTGTTGACCGAGGCGTCGTAGATCTTGCCCACGGTCTGGCCGAGGATGGCGTTGAACTCCTCATCGGACTGTGAAACCCGCAAGTCATCCACAAGCGCCCGCGAAAAACTGGCAATCATGCCGTGATTGGCTTTCAGCCGTTCACAGGCCGTGTCCAGCGGATACCCACCCGAAAGAGCGACAATGCGCTGAATCCGCGGATGCTCTGCAAGCGAAGCGTACAGATCGGCCTTCTCCGGGATCGTGACTTTCAGCATGACCGGATAATCGCCCGGCAGCGCCTCGATACCACGGGTGAGCTCCTGAAGCAGAAGGTCTTCCGCTTTCGCCTTTTCAGGGCTTTTCACCAGTACTTCCGGCTCCAGGATCGGCACAAGATCATGAGACGCCACCTGCGCCGCCAGCTCGTACTGCTGCTGGACAATTGCCCGGATGGCATCAGGATTGGCAAGACGGATGACCGAACGTTCCTTGGTGCCATACACACCCAGCTTCACGGCGCGGGCCAGCAGGGCATCCAGGCCGGGAATGGGCTTCATGAGCTGCACCCCGTCCTTTTCTGCTTCAAGTCCCTTGTCGATCTTCAGGAAGGGAACAATGTCAGATTCCTTCCAGAGATAGGTAGGCACCGGCGTCCCGTTCACATCGCCATCCATGGTTCTTTCGAACAGGATGGCTCCTATGACCTTGTGCGTCCTGAAAGCAGGTGATGTGATGATCCGGACCCGCATCTCATGCATCAGGCGGAACATCTCTTCGTCGTTCGAATAGGCGTCTGAGCCAATGCCGTACTGGGCCAGGGCTTTCGGGGTCGAACCGCCACTCTGGTCGAGCGCTGCAATAAAGCCCGGTTTCCCGGCGATCTGACGGACCATGGTTGCATCAGGCATGAAAACCGCTTCCTTTTCTGAGTCTCAAGACTCGCATTAACGGCTGACCTTCGCGCGGGATGGACGCCGTATCCAATCACATTGAGACGAAAACAGCCTGTCTGTCTTCCAGAGCCAGGCGCGGCACTCCCCGAAAAAGAGATTTCCGGCCAGAATCCGGAATATAACTCCATTCCAGTGACATAATATGTCAGATACATCCCCGTTCACCGCTCAGGGCCGTTCAGGTTGGACTGAACTAGCGGGCGCCAGAAGCACGGCTTCCTTTCCCGTCAGAAGATCGGCCACCGTGTAACGGTCGAACACGGACATAAAAGCGCCCAGCGCCTCTCCAAGCACTCCACGCAGCACGCAGGCCGACAGGAGAATGCAGGGCTGCCCGTCCGTGCTGTTCCGCCCTTCGCAATCCACCAACGCTATGTCTTCTTCCGTGAACCGGATGACATCACCGACCACGATCTGGTCAGCGGGACGCGCCAGAACGAGCCCGCCGCCTCGTCCGCGGATGGTGGTAACAAATCCCCCCTGCCCCAGCCGATGCACGACTTTCACAAGATGATTTTCGGAGATCCGATAGGCCTGCGCGATTTCACGGATCGAGACACGGCGGGTTGTATGAACGCCGAGATGGATCAGAACGCGCAGGGCATAATCAGTATGAAGAGTGAGACGCATGGCGGTCTCTTCTTGCAGGATTGACAGTGTGAAGTCACGTTCTTAAAGGTATATTTTAAATATACCTTTAAGGGGACCGCTCATGTCCACTTCTTCCGATCGCAGTCTGACGCCCGGGGATATCGCCATCATCAAGGCCACCGTCCCGGCTCTTGAGGCACACGGCCTCGACATCACCACGGAAATGTATCGCCGCCTTCTGGCCGATCCCACCATCGCGGAAATGTTCGACCCGGCTCATCAGAAGAATGGCGCCCAGCCCCGCGCCCTTGCCATGGCCGTGCTGGCCTATGCGAAGAACATCGACAATCTGGGTGTCATGGGCAGCGCAGTGGAGCGTATTGCCCAGAAGCATGTCAGCCTCGAAATCCAGCCAGAGCATTATCCGCATGTAGCGACCGCCCTGCTCGGCGCCATCAAATCCGTACTGGGCGATGCCGCAACTCCGGACATCCTGAACGCCTGGGGCAAGGCCTACTGGGCACTGGCCGATATCCTGATCGGTCGTGAACATCAGCTCTATGACGCCAGCGCTCATGCCGAAGGCGGCTGGACCGGCTGGCGTCCGTTCATTATCGACCGCACGGAACGCAACTGCGAGACCGCCACGTCCGTCTATCTGCGTCCTGCCGACAACAAGCCGGTCATCGCACCCAAGCCGGGTCAGTATCTGGGTGTCGATCTTGAGATTCCGGGCCATGGCCGCACACGCCGCAATTACAGCATCACCTCCAGCGGACATCGCCATGGTTACCGGATCACCGCCCGACATATCCCGAATGGCGCGGTCTCAACCTGGCTGAACAGTGACCAGTGCCCCGGCACGCCGGTTCTGCTGTCTCCGCCCGCCGGTGATTTCACATTGCCGGAAAAACTGAACGGTCCGATCGCGTTCGTTGCCGCCGGGATCGGCATCACACCCTTCATCCCGATGCTGGATGTTCTGAGCCGCCCGGAAAACACGACGCCCGTACAGATCGTTCAGGTTGCCCATTCTTCGGCAACCGCTCCGTTCGCGCGTGAACTGGCCGAGGTGGCCCGTAATTCGGATGGACGCATCCGGCTGACCACGCGCCTGACGGAAAAGGATGGACATCCGGATGCCGTCTGGGTGGCGCAGCAGATCCCGGCAGAAGCCACCGTCTATATCTGCGGCCCACTCGGCTTCATGCGGGATATCGTGAATGGCCTTCCGAAAGCCGGCATCGCGACAAACCGGCTCCGGTACGAAACTTTCGGTCCGGATACCGGCGTCACGGACTGAGCCGTTTCCAAAAGGGTGCAGAGCGGATGCTTTCCGCCTTGCATCCTCCATTCGATTGGTGATGAGTTGTCCCATCATGACAACATCCCCAAAAATCGGCATTGCCGGCATCACCGGTCGGCTTGGCACCCTCTGCGCCGAAGAGGCCGGAACAGCCCTCGCGGGCGGTCTGTCCCGTACAGCGGATCCGTCCCGTCACGTCACCGACAGCCCATCCGCTCTGGCGCGGCAGTGCGATGTGATCATTGACGTCAGCCACGCCTCGACCGTGCGCTCACATGCAAAGGCCTTTACGGCGGCCGGCTGCGGCTGGGTTCTGGGCACGACAGGTCTCGATGCTTCAGATCAGAAAGCGGTCGAAGAAGCCGCACGGAAAATCCCCGTTCTGCAGGCCGCGAATTTTTCTCCGGCTCTCACACTGTTTCTCGATCTGGCCCGGCAGCTCGGCGCGGCCCTTCCCGATTATGATGCGGAAATTCTGGAAATCCATCATCGCCAGAAGCTTGATGCGCCCTCCGGCACGGCCTTGGCCATTGGCCGTGCCGTTGCGGGCGGTCGCGGCGTAAAACTGGAAGACGTCGCCCGGACGGATCAGAATAACCGTCGCCCAGACGGAGCAATCGGATTTGCCTCTCTCCGGGGCGGCCAGATTGTCGGAGAACATGATCTGGTCCTGATGGCGGCAGACGAGCAGATCACGCTGTCGCATCGGGCCCTGGATCGCCGCGTTTTTGCCCGTGGCGCGCTGATGGCGGCACGATGGTTGGCAGGATGCCCGGCCGGGCTGTATGGCATGGCGGATGTCCTGAAGCGGAAGGACTAAGCCCTTCCGCTCCTTGGAAACTGGTATCAGCCGCCGCAGATCGGCAGATTGACGCCTGTCATGTAGCTGGAGTCATCCCCCAGCAGGAAAGCGACCACTCCCGGGATTTCATTGATGTTGCCATAGCGGCGCATCGGCACGCTGCCGATCATCTGCTTGGCGACCTCTTCGGTATTGGTGGAAAAATACTGCGTCCCGGCCTTGGCCTGGAGCTCCACCTGGCGGTCCCACATGAAACCGGGCCCCATGTAGCCCGGGCTGATCGCATTGACGCGAATGTTGTAAGGCGCCAGATCCTGCGACGCCGTTTCCGTCAGCGCGATGATCGCTCCCTTGGATGCACCATAGGCCGCCATGTTCGGCGGTCCTTTCACCCCGGCCATGCTCGCCGTATTGACGATGCGACCGTATTTATTGGTTACCATGTGTCGCGATACGGCTTTCAGCACGTGAAAAGCCCCCGTCACGTTGATGGACAGGACGCGGGGGAAGTCTTCGGAGGGATATTCCTGCACCGGCGCAAAAGCTCCCTGATACCCGGCATTGTTAAACAGGAAATCGATTTTGCCGAACGTATGGATGATCTCCTCGACCACGTCGATGACATTCTGTTCATTCGTCACGTCGCAGACATAGGATGAGGTTTTCACGCCTTTTGCGTGGATTTCGGCTTCCGCCTTGTCCAGCGCGTCCCGGTTCATGTCGAGCAGGGCGATGTCCGTTCCGTCCTCTGCCAGTCGCAGGGCCGTTGCCAGACCAATATTGCCGCCCGCACCTGTAACCAGACAGACTTTACCGCTAAACTTCTTTCCCGATACTGTCATTGGTTCTGTTCCCGGATAATGGTGTTGCAGTTTTCAGCGTACAGGAAGCAGACAGGAACACCCAATACCGCCCCGGCTGAAAAACGACGTATCCGATGATTTTTCTTCCGCGTCACAGATGTCCCGGACAGCGGAAAATTTCCTCCCATTCCGTGGGAACTCTTTTGACCAATGTCGCTCCTGCCCCCTTGACCCTTGCGTCCAATTCGGCCAAGCCCTCACCTTCCATGATGCCGCAGTCTCTCTGCCAGACTGGCTGCGACCCTTCTCACCACTCATTCCCTGCGAGGTCCCTGAGTGCGCAATCACGGCGATTTCCTGTTCACCTCCGAATCCGTTTCCGAGGGTCACCCCGACAAGGTAGCGGACCGTATTTCCGATACCGTACTGGATGCCTATCTTTCTGCCGACCCGGAAGCGCGTGTTGCGTGTGAGACGCTGGTCACGACCAACCGCGTCATTCTGGCCGGTGAGGTTCGCGGCCCCAAATCCGTCGAAGACACGCTGATCGACCGTGCCCGCGATGCCATCAAGGACATCGGTTACGACCAAGAAGGCTTTTCCTGGAAAAAAGCGGACATCACGTCTTACCTCCACGCCCAGTCCGCCGATATCGCCCAGGGCGTCGACAGCGCAAGCGACAAGGACGAAGGTGCCGGCGATCAGGGCATCATGTTCGGTTACGCTACGCGTGAGACCGAGCATCTCATGCCGGCGCCGCTCTATTACGCCCAGACGATCCTCGAGCGTATCCGCGACTACCGCAAGAACGGTGACGCACGCGGTGTCGGCCTGCTACCGGACGCCAAGAGCCAGGTGACGCTGCGTTATGTCGACGGCAAGCCGGTAGGTGTCACGTCCGTCGTGATTTCCACCCAGCATGTCGAAGGCCTGAGCCAGAACACGATCCGCGAGACGCTGCGCGACGTTGTGCGCGAAGTCCTGCCGGACGGCTGGATGTGCCCGGAAGACGAGTTCTACGTGAACCCGACCGGCAACTTCGTGATCGGCGGCCCGGATGGCGACGCCGGCCTGACGGGCCGCAAGATCATCGTCGATACCTATGGTGGCGCAGCTCCGCATGGCGGCGGTGCTTTCTCCGGCAAGGATCCTACGAAAGTAGACCGTTCCGCAGCCTATGCCGCACGCTACCTCGCGAAAAACGTCGTTGCTGCAGGTCTTGCCGATCGCTGCACGATCCAGCTCAGCTACGCCATCGGCGTATCCAAGCCGCTATCGGTCTATGTCGACCTCGACGAGACGGGCAAGGATGTGGACGAAGCGCGTCTCGGCAAGATCCTGAACGAAGTTGTGGATCTGTCCCCTCGGGGCATCCGCAGGCATCTGCGCCTGAACCGTCCGATCTATGTACCGACTTCCGCCTATGGACATTTCGGGCGTGCGCCAGATCCGGTACTGGACAACTTCACGTGGGAACAGACCGACCTGGTCACCACGCTGAAGAACGCCCTGAACCGATAAGACCACGGGGCAAAACCCTGACACAGTCCCTCAAACCCCAGCCGGAGCGGCTTTATGGCCGTCAGCGCGGCCATCCGCTCCGCCAGAGACAGCAGCGCCTCCTTGATGAGGCGCTGCCGCGCTTTTCCTTCATGTCTCCGGGAAACCCAACCGCCGGTTTCTCGGATCCGGTTTCGCGCGTGTTTCTTGAAATCGGATTCGGCGGCGGCGAACATGCTGCAGCACAGTCCGAAATGAATCCGGATGTCGGCTATATTGCTTCCGAAGTCTTCGAAAACGGCCTGTGTTCGCTCCTGTCCCGGCTCGTCCCGGAAGAAGAAGAAGCCACGGCCGCGCCTCCCCCGCATTTCCGCATCTGGCCCGAAGACGCCCGCCAGCTCCTGAAAACCATGCCGGATGCCAGTGTGGACCGGGCCTATCTGATGTTCCCGGATCCGTGGCCCAAATCCCGCCACGCCAAACGCCGCTTCGTTCATCCGGAAAACCTTCGGGAACTGCACCGCGTTCTCAAGCCGGGCGCCATCTGGCGGGTTGCCAGCGATCATCCGGTCTATCAGGAATGGGTGACGGAGGTGATGGGCCAGCAGGATCTGTTCGATGCGCCAGCGCCTGTGACGGAACGGCCAGATGACTGGTCTCCGACCCGTTACGAAGCCAAGGCTTTCCGCGAGGGACGCCAGCCCTTCTACTGGACCTTCACGCGACTTCCGTAAAATCCTGACGTCGGTGCGGCGTCGTTTCTGTCTTACAGCGAGTTCCTGACATCATGACCCAGATCGAACGCGAAGAAATGGAATTTGATGTCGTGGTGGTCGGTGGTGGTCCCGCCGGCCTGTCCGCGGCCATCCGCCTCAAACAACTCGCACCGGACACGACGGTCTGCCTGATCGAGAAAGGCAGCGAGATCGGCGCGCATATCGTTTCCGGTGCGGTGATCGAGCCGCGCGCCCTAGAGGAACTACTCCCGAACTGGCGTGACCTGAACGCTCCCCTGCGGACGCAGGTCACGGAAGAGCGGATGCTGTTCCTGACGGAAAGCCGCGCCATCCAGATCCCGTATCTGGACCGCGTGATGCCGCACATGGCCAATCACGGCAATTACGTCGTCTCCCTTGGCGAAGTCTGCCGCTGGCTCGGTGAGCAGGCCGAAGCCCTTGGTGTTGAAGTCTATCCAGGCTTTCCCGGTGCGGAACTGTTCATCGAGGACAATCGCGTCGCCGGTGTCGTCACCGGTGACATGGGCATCGAACGCGACGGAACGCATGGTCCGAATTTCACCCCCGGCATGATCCTGCGCGCGAAACAGACCATCCTGACGGAAGGTGCGCGTGGCTCCCTTTCCGCCCATGCCATGAAGCGCTTTGGTCTGCGCAAGGGCGTCGATCCGCAGACCTATGGCCTTGGCGTCAAGGAAGTCTGGGAAATTCCGGCGGAAAAACACCGTCCAGGTCTGGTGCAGCACAGCTTCGGCTGGCCACTCGATGATCACACCTATGGCGGAGCATGGCTGTATCATTTCGGGGAAAACCTGGTCAGCTACGGCTTCGTGACCGGTCTTGATTACAGCAATACCTATCTCTCGCCTTTCGAGGAAATGCAGCGCACCAAACTGCATCCTGCCTTTCGCGAGCATTTCGAAGGGGGCAAGCGCCTGATCTATGGTGCGCGCGCCCTGTCGGAAGGTGGGTTCCAGTCCATTCCGCGCCTGACGTTCCCTGGTGGCGTGCTGGCCGGTGACTCTGCCGGTTTCCTGAACGTACCCAAGATCAAGGGAACCCATACGGCCATGAAATCCGGCATGATCGCCGCGGAGGCTGTATTTGAAGCACTGGAGAAAGACCGCAGGGAAGCCGCCAGCATGACGGCGCGCGTGCGGGACTCGTGGCTATGGTCCGAACTGCGAGACGTCCGCAACATCAGGCCTGCGTTCTCGAAATGGGGCATGAAGCTCGGTGCACTCTATTCCGGCATCGACAGCATGATCTTCCGTGGGCGCGCGCCCTGGACACTGCATCATCGGCACGGCGATAACGAAACACTCAAACCGGCATCTCTGTGCGAAAAGATTGCCTATCCCAAACCGGATAACAAAATCACCTTCGACCGCGTTAGTTCCGTTTTCCTCAGTGCGACAAACCATGAGGAAAACCAGCCCGTTCATCTTAGGCTGCGGAACCAGGCCATCTGGAAGACCGTCAATCATGACGTCTTCGATTCGCCGGAAAGCCGTTACTGCCCCGCAGGCGTGTACGAGCAGGAAAAAACCGGCGAAAATGACTGGAATCTGCGGATCAACGCGCAGAATTGCGTGCACTGCAAGACCTGTGACATCAAGGATCCCACCCAGAATATTGAGTGGTGCACGCCTGAAGGCGGTGGCGGCCCGAACTATCCGGTTGGGATGTAAAGTTCCGGCCCATCGGGCGCATCTGATCGCGGGGGTGTGACTTTTCAGGCTGTCACCGCTACGATGCCGCCCGTTTTCCAGCGGCGACAGCAGCGAAAGATGACGATGAAAGTTCTTGTCCCAGTCAAAAGGGTGGTCGATTACAACGTCAAGGTGCGGGTAGCGGCCGATGGCAGCGGCGTCGAAACGCAGGGCGTGAAAATGTCCATGAATCCGTTCGACGAAATTGCCGCTGAAGAAGCGGTACGCCTTCGTGAAAAAGGTGCGGCAAGCGAAGTAGTGGTCGTGACCATCGGTCCGCAGGTGGCACAGGATGTCCTGCGCACGGCGATGGCCATGGGGGCGGACCGGGCCATTCTGGTCCGGACGGACGAGACGCTGGAACCGCGGGCCGTCGCCAACGCTCTCAAGGCGATTGTCGAACGCGAACAGCCGGGTCTTGTCTGCATGGGCAAACAGGCGATCGATGACGACATGAACGCCACGGGGCAGATGCTCGCCGCCAAGCTGGGTTGGCCCCAGGGCACGTTCGCCAGCAGCGTGGCCGTTGCGGATGGTCGCGTTGAAGTCGCTCGTGAAATCGATGGCGGAATCGAGACGATTGCCCTGACGCTCCCTGCCGTCATCACGGCGGACCTGCGCCTGAACGAACCGCGCTACGCTTCCCTGCCGAACATCATGAAGGCCCGCAAGAAGCCGCTTGAGGCACTGGATGTCGACAGCCTCGGCGTTGATCTTGCCCCGCGCCTGACGGTCGTTTCCGTGACCGAGCCACCTGCCCGCAAGGAAGGCGTGAAGGTGAACAGCGCAGCCGAACTGGTCGAGAAGCTCAAGACAGAAGCGAAGGTGATCTAATGACCGCTCTTGTTCTGGTTGAAGTCGAGAACGGTGAAGTCCGTCAGGCTTCCCGTTCCGCCATCGCCGCAGCCTCCCGGTTCGGGGATGTGGATGCCCTCGTCTTTGGTGAAGGTGCTGACGCCGCTGCCCGCCTGCCGGGTATTGCACGTGTCCTGAGCGTTCCCTCGCTCGCCAATGAACTGGCCGAACCGGCTGCCGCATTGCTGGCGTCCCGCGCAAAGGATTACAGCCATATCGTGGCGGCCGCCTCCGCAACGGGCAAGAACATTCTTCCACGTCTCGCAGGTCTTCTGGATGTCCAGCCCATCCCGGATGTCATCGAGATCAAGGACGCCGAGACCTTTGTGCGCCCGATCTATGCAGGAAACGCACTGGCGACCGTTCGCTCCGCTGACAGCATCAAGGTGCTGACGGTACGCGGCTCCAACTTCGATCCGGTGGCAAAGGATGGCGGTTCTGCTCCCATCGAGACACTGGATGCGCCGGCTGGGGAAACTTCCGCTTTCGTGAAGGTCGAACTTTCCACTTCCGACCGCCCGGAACTGGAATCTGCGCGCGTAGTAATTTCTGGCGGCAAGGGCATGAAGGACGCAGCAAACTTCAAGCTGCTCGAACCGATTGCCGACAAGATGAATGCTGCCATCGGTGCCTCTCGGGCAGCCGTGGACTCCGGTTTTGCTCCCAACGAGATGCAGGTTGGCCAGACCGGAAAGATCGTAGCGCCAGAGCTCTATATCGCCGTGGGCCTGTCCGGTGCGATCCAGCATCTGGCCGGCATGAAGGACAGCCGCGTCATCGTGGCCATCAATGCCGATCCGGAAGCTCCGATCTTCAAAGTCGCGGATTACGGGATTGTCGGCGATCTGTTCCAGATCCTTCCGGAACTCGAAAAATCCCTGTAAGGCTCAGGGTTTCAAGGCCGGATAACAGGAAAAGCGGGTGTTTCCATAGCAGAACGCCCGCTTTTTTCATGACACTTCGTGAGGGAAATTTTCTTGGTTCCCGCAGACCGCCTTTTTGTCATGGATGACAATTCCGGCGATTGCCAAGGCAGTGCCGCGGATGGTGGAGTCGGCTTTCTTCCATTGTGGAATCTTCAGGGACAGGTTCAGACCGTTCTGTAGTCACGAAGAAATCCGAGGTGAATGGCGCTCGTCCTGTAATTTTTCATCGGAGCCCCTTGCGTGAATTACACATCCCTTGTAGGAAAAGCGCCGTCGGCCGGAGTGTAGCTCAGCCTGGTAGAGCACTGTGTTCGGGACGCAGGGGCCGGAGGTTCGAATCCTCTCACTCCGACCAGCCGATTTTAGAAAAGCCCCAAAAATTTATCGATTGGTTCAGGCAGACATACGGTACGCCCGTCTGTTCGTCTCCACATGAACAGCGGCATAAAAGCCCCTGCCCCCGGTGCCGCATTTGCGTAAGATATCGGCATGTGGATCTCTCCGTTGCAAAAATGGATTTTCCACCTTCTGTCATGCAATACTCGTTTCCATCCCAGAGGAGGAAATCATGACACCTGATCCGGAAGACAACGATCCCTGTCCCGACAGCATGAACCCGGACGATCTGGCTGCTCAGGAAACCCTGCGTGAAGATGCGGAAAATGACGGGGAAGCCACTATGAACTCCATGTTCGACAACCCCCTGCCTTACGGCTGAATCGTCTCTTTATCTCCTGAAACGCAAAAAAATGCCTTCCCCCCAATCGGGAGGAAGGCAAAAGACCTAGCTCAGGAACGCTTATCCCAGGCCGCGCCGGTTGGCCAGGCAGCCTGTGCGTAAACCTGACCGTAGGCATGAACTTCGGTCAGATAAGTACGCTCGCCCTCCAGCACGATCTTCACGGTCGGCGCGAGCGTCCCACCGATGCGATAGGTTGTCGGATTTTCCGGATCCGTGGAGCCGGGCTGCGGTAGCGTGTCGATGAAAGACTGGACGTAACCTGCCGGATCCACGAAATGCGAGTAGGTTTCGTAAGGAGCACTGGAAGGGTTCCCCAGAACAAGGCCGGAGCCATTCAGCGGAGCATACGGTCCGAAGATACCGTTGCGCGATACGAAACCATACACTCCGTCCGGGCCGGTGCTGTTACCCGTAAACGTCGAGTGATGGGAAATCGTAAACAGGTAAGTCAGACCATCCTGGAAGACGAGATGCGGACGCTCCGTCTGGTCATTGACCCCGAGCGCCGTCACCAGCGCGGGCATCAGTTCCCAACGTGAAAAATCTCCTTCCTTGTAATCGGAGACAAGCCGCGCAATGCCAATGGCGGCCGCACCGTACTGTGCGCCGCCCGGCACCGTCGTCGCAGGGGGCACAAAGCCCATTTCGTCCGTACCGATCGTGAAATCGCCCCGCATTCCCGGCACATTGCCTTCGAACAGCGCATAGATTTCACCATCACCCGGATTGCGGAACACATGCGGGTCACGGAAATCCCAATACGGATCCTCGACGATATTGGCGTAATTTACGCCATCGGCCTGGAACATGTCCGTGCAGACATCGAAACCTTCCAGCCAGACACCATTTTCATCCGCCATGACCTGACCGGATGTATGGGCCGGAACGGATTCAGACGGAGTCCCGTTCACAGACGTATAGAAAAGGTCCACGACATTGCCGGTCCCTTCCCGCATCACGGAACAGCCAGACCATTCCCAGTCACGCTTGTTGGCACCCATCTTGATGACATTGCCACCGAACACCCAGTCGGAACCATTACCGGTCTTGCTGTAGTAATAGGCAATGTAGGAGTAGTTGTTACGGCTATGCCAGCCTTCCACGTTATCACCCGTGGCGGAACGATCCGCCACGAGGGCGAACATGACATACCAGCCTTTGTACGTGACGGTACGACCCTGGATGTCCCGCAGCAGCCAAGTGTCCCACTGCCAGACATTGGAATCGATGACCGGGAAAGCATAGTCGATCACCGGCATGGTTGTTGTGGGATCATCCGCATGAATTTTCATGGCGTCGGCAATAGTCCAGCGCGAGCTATACTGATTGACAGCAGAAGCGTTCATTATTTTTTTCCGTATTGAATTGTTTTCAGAAGAAAAACCGCACGATCGTCGTACGTATTACCTGTCTCCGGACTTTGGAGACGGAGAGGGTTCTGCTTCCTTCGCATAAGAAGATGCAGCTTTCGAAGGCTGTGCAGACATGCGCAGATGCGTGGCTGCCCAGCCGATATTCAGACCGAGAAATGCAATCAGGCGGTAAGGACCGCTAAAAAATGATTTTTCCTGGGGTGGCGGCACAAACACCGTGACCAGCTTGCAGGAGATGATGAAGAGAGCCACCCACAATTCATAACGGGTCGGTATGTCCGCCAGCAGGCCGGACATATCGAAAGATGAAATATCCACGACAAGGAATCCTGCTGAATAAGACAAAAAAAGAGGCGCTACCGAACGGCGCGCCTCTGGAAAAACTATTTTCTGAAATCTTTTATCGAGCCGGTGACAAGTTAATTATGGCTCAATGCCACAGTTATAGAAAAACGCTGCGCGCAATGCAAGCCCTGATTTGTCCCCCGATGAGCGCCAGTTGAAAGTCCGGGGCTTTCTGCCTATTTCTGATGCCCAACAGTCTCTCTTTTCATGAGAGACCGGAACAAAGGAACTGTCTTCATGACCAGCAAGACTCGGGCCCTTCTGGCTCTTACAGCTCTGCTTTCGGCTTCACCCGCTCTGGCTGAACCTGGCGGATGCCTGAAATATGGCGCAGTTGGCGCGGTTGGCGGTCATGTAGCCAATCATCATGGTGTGGTTGGCGCAGTCGGCGGATGCGCCGCAGGCATGTACCGTCGCCACGAGTACCGCAAAGGCCTGCGTGAAAAAGCCGCACTGTGGGACAAGGAACATCCCGCTGATCCGAACGCAAGCTGGTGGCAGCGCCATCATGATGCTGCTTCCGTTCAACAGAAAGCGGACTGGTACGACCTCGAACATCCGCAGCCCGGTCAGCCAGGCATGAACACGCCGCCGGCCCCGCAGCGTTAAGACAAACAGAAAACCCCGCCTTTTTACGGCGGGGTTTTTTTCTGAAAGTCCTAAAGCCTGGCGTCGTGCTCGATCACTCGCGCGCGAACCCGCGTAACGCGGAGCGGGACAGACCTTCCAGCAGGTCCACCGCTTCCGGCGTGTCATTCAGGCAGGGGATGATGGCAAATTCTTCGCCACCTGCCGCAATAAACTCTTCCCTCAGTTCATTGCCGATTTCATCCAGCGTCTCCAGACAATCCGTCATGAAACCCGGCATGATGACCGCGATTCTCTTGATACCCTGCGCGGGAAGGCCCGTCACATAAGGCGCGGTGTAAGGCTGGATCCATTCCAGCGGCCCGAAACGTGACTGGAAAGTCATCGGCATTTGATCCGGCTCCAGGCCAAGGCTTTTCCGCAACGCCACGATCGTCCGCTCACATTCATCCCGATAGGTATCACCTTTTTCCACACAGACCTTGGGCAGACCATGAAAGGACGCCACGATCTGCTGCGGTTTGAAGGGAAGCGCCTTTAGGGTCTGCTGCACCGATTCTGCCAGTGCCCTAATGAACAGCGGATGATCCGGAAAAGATGGCAGCGTCAGAACAGACGGTTGACGACGCAACGTCATCAGCGCCCGGAACACCTGATCATTCGCGGTGGCAGTCGTTGTAGCGGAATACTGGGGATAAAGCGGGATACAGACAATCCGGTCACAGCCCTGATCCATCAGGCTGGCAACTGCCGTTTTTACGGATGGCTGGCCATAGCGCATGCCCCATTCCACCGGAATGCCGTCAGCACGCAGCCTTTCGCCAAGCTTTTCAGCCTGCCGGCGGGTATAGACCCGTAATGGTGAAGCATTTTCTTCTCGATCCCAGATGCGCGCATAATTCGCGCCACTGGCGAAAGGACGTTTTGCAAGGACAATGCCCTGAAGAATGGGCTGCCAGATCAAGGGCGGACTTTCGATTACGCGCCGATCGGAAAGAAACTCGCTCAGATAACGCCGGACAGCGAGATAACCTGTGTCATCGGGCGTACCAAGATTAACGAGCAGGACACCTGACCGCCCTTCAGGCGGAGGAGCAATACGGGAGGTTTTATGAAAAAATGTCATAGTGCCCTTTACCTTGGGGCCGGGCACGACAAGAGGAAAGAGAAAATCGTATGCAGGATACGCGTCCCTTTCGGGACGCTATCGTCGGTGCCTTACTCTCGCATAGGAGAGACTAGACTTCAGAGATCCTTGCGAGGTACAGTAGGCGAACAGCGCCAGAGCGACACCCAGTGGGCCGATATACGGCAGAAGAGCATTCGTCAGAGCCATACTTGCCTCCTTAGAGCCCTGATGGAAGTTTTTCTTGAGGGCTCGATTCAGAGATTGAGCATCTCCGGCAGCGTATTCAAGAAAAAAACGCATCCTTTGCGAAAAAAATGCTCCATTCCCAGAAATATTGTTTTCTATCAAGAAGGTAGCGAGAAAGGAATCGTCTCGCTCTTGCAAGATGGTGCAACCATCCCATCTCAGTTCTGTTAAAATTCAATCAGTTCGATTGAACCGTAAGGAATTGTAGTTATGGCTACCCAGGATCCTGTCATTTACGTTGTCGCCGATGGTGAGAAAGCCCGTTTTCTTCGCCTTGAAGGCCCCCAGCTCCGCACCATTGTCAGCTTTGACCTGCACAAGGGATCAAATGCAGAAAAGGATGTCGGCTCCATCAAGGCGCCTCATACCAACCCGAACGAACAGCTGAAGGTTCGTTTCACCCATGATCTGGCCGGTCACATCAACAAGGCTGCACAGGATAGCAATGTGGAAGGCATTCTGCTGATCGCTCCGGCGGACGCTCTCCATGCCATCCGCGAGCATCTTGACAAGCCGACCACGAAGAAACTGTTCAAGACCCTGACAAAGGACCTGACAAACGTCAGCGACCACGATCTTCTCAAGCATCTGGACCGTCCGGAAACAGGTTGGCCCGAACTCTCCCCGGTCTGATCCCGGGCACGATCTGAACAGATTGTACAGTCTGACGTCTCTTCCGGTCCTTCCGGACAAGAACGTCAGACAAAAACAGAAAAGCGCACCAGGAGGATCGCTCCGGTGCGCTTTTTTTTGTCATCAACCCTATGGAAGGATCAGGCGCTTAGACCGCCTCATCCTCATCAGGAATTTCATTCCGCCTGAAAAGCTGGCCATCTTTCAGCAGTCCCTGCTGGACAATGCTTTCCGCAATCTGCACCGCATTCAGGGCTGCCCCTTTGCGCAGGTTGTCAGACACGCACCAGAAAGCCAGACCATTCTCGACAGACGGATCAATCCGTAGCCGGGACACATACGTCGCATCCTCACCGACACATTCAATCGGCGTGACATATCCCCCATCTTCACGCTCATCGCGCAGGATGACGCCAGGGGCCTTGCGCAGAGCTTCCCGTGCCTTTTTCAGGTCGACCGGCTTTTCACATTCGATGCTGATGGCTTCAGAATGACCAATGAAAACCGGAACACGCACGCAGGTTGCCAGAACCTGAATGTCGGGATCGAGAATCTTGCGCGTCTCGACCGCCATCTTCCATTCTTCCTTGGTAGAGCCATCCTCAAGGAAACGGTCGATATGCGGGATCACATTGAAAGCAATCTGCTTCGTGAACTGGGCCACCGTCGGAGGATCGTTGACGAACGTCCCTTTCGTCTGGGCAAACAGCTCGTCCATGCCATCCTTGCCCGCGCCGGACACCGCCTGATAGGTGGACACGACAACACGCCGGATATTGAACAGGTCATGCAGCGGCTTGAGCGCCACCACCATCTGGGCCGTCGAGCAGTTGGGGTTTGCGATAATTCCCCGGCTCGCCTTCTTCAGTGCCGATGCGTTCACTTCCGGCACGACGAGGGGAATGCCGGGTTCCATGCGGAAATGGGACGTATTGTCGATCACTACGCATCCGGCCGCTGCGGCTTTTGGCGCATACTTGGCTGAAACGGCCCCACCTGGCGAAAAGAGGGCAATATCCCATCCCTTGAAGTCGAACGTCTCAAGATTCTGGACCTTCAGAACCTTGTCATCTCCAAAAGAAACCTCCCGACCAACCGATCGCGGCGACGCCAGCGCCACCACCTCGTCCGCCGGGAAATTGCGTTCCGCCAGAATGCGCAGCAGTTCCCGCCCCACCGCTCCCGTGGCGCCAACGACTGCAACCCGATATCCCATGATGTTTCTTTCCGTTTTCTTAAAAATTCAGCCCGTGAAGGGCAGGCGCTTTGCCAGCGCCGAAAGACGGTGACGCCGCAGCTCGTACTGCGCCTTGCGTCCCGTCGCCATGTAATTGAGCTGAATCGCATACCGCGTTCCCACGAACTGCCGATGCCCGTGCCATGTGTCCGGCCCGTTCGGAAACACCAGCAGCGTTCCTTCGGCAGGTGTTACCTCAACGTCGTAATCCTCGACATCATCCGGCCCGTTCAGAAGCCGGAGACATCCGTCGCGCGATGCCCAGTCTTCTCCCCCCGGGTTCAGATAGAGCAGGACCGTCACCAGTTTGGCGTCAGAATCCCGATGAATCCGTCCGTCCTTCTCGCGCGTACGACCTCGGACAGTCAGCATGGTCGGCGCCTTCGCCAGATCCAGCCCGAATTTCTCCGCAATGATGGCTTTGAGCTTCGGCCCCTGCAATTCGGCGATCATGGCGGAAACATCCGGAGGCAACCTGAGTGCTTCAGGGGGGAAAGAACCACCGGACCTCATTTCCGGAAGTCCGGATACCACCCTTCTGAGATCCGTATCCCCTACGAAGTGCGGCACTACCACATGGGGAAATGGCTTCTCCTCCACCGGAACGTGCTTCAAGGCATCATAATCAAGAGAAATCCTGCTCATGCTTCGGAAAGCTAGACGTGCCCACGACGGGCGACAAGGCCTATTCCGTGTCTGTCAGGCCATCTGACATGAAAGGATATTACCCTTTCCGCAGCTTATGAGGCCGAACCACCCTGTTCGTGGCCAGATAACGAACATATCCTGCTCCCAGCCGGTTTGCTCCACCGGAACAGACCTGCGGGCGGGCGGGCTCATTCACCGCCGGCCCCCAGGCCGTATGCAGCAGTCTGGGCGTGACCTGACAGATCACGGAACGACGGTCCACGGCTGACATGCCAATATCTTCCACCAGATCATCCTGTACGGACACGGTCTGTACGACCGGCGTCCGATCCCGGGCCTCTCCCGCGGAAACATCAATCGTCATGAGAGCAAGCAAAAACAGTAGAGCACGCACGAGTACCATTCCCCATCACAGGGCCGGCCACACAGTCGGCACAGGAACATGACGACTCTCGCCCCGAAAAGTTGCGGCAACTTTGTGGCAGGTTTGCCAGATTTTTGCCTTCAACCCGGCGGACGACTGGATATCTTGCCTTTTTCACTGTTTTTCGCCCCAGCATGAAAGCGGTTCCATGGATACCCTTCCCCTTCTGCGTCCCGAACTTCTCCCTCTCGTCGAACGGACAGGCAGCACGGATGTTTCCGCAGAAACGCTGACGTCCTTCCGCGCCTTTCTCGACCAGAAAGCAGGACAGGCTTTCCTTCAGGCCGAAGATTACCCCGTCAAACTCGAACAGCTTCATATTCCCGGCCCCGATGGCGCACCGGATATCCGCCTTTTCACCCTACGTCCCGACAAAAGCAGTTCGGAATCACGCCCCGTCCTGCTGCATTTTCATGGCGGCGGACAGGTGGCCGGACGTCCCGAGCTCGCTACCACCCAGCTTTGCAAATTCGTACAGGCGCTGGATTGCGTCGTCATTTCTCCCGATTACCGCCTCGCTCCGGAGACACCCTTTCCCGGTGGTCTTGAGGATGCCTACACCACGCTCTGCTGGATTCACGACAATGCCGACAGCCTCGGAATCGACCCCGCGAAAATCGGCGTGACAGGAGAAAGCGCGGGCGGCAACATCGCCACTGCCGTCTGCCTGCTGGCCCGCGACCGGAAAGGCCCGGCCATTCTTTTCCAGAACCTGCTGTATCCCATGCTGGATGACCGGACGATCATTGGTGAATCCGATCCTTCTCCCGTCGCCGGACAGTTCATCTGGACCCGCGCCAGCAATACCTATTCCTGGCAGGCTTTCCTGAACCCGGTGCTCCCTGCCAGTGCGGACGTTTCCGTCTATGCATCGCCCGCCCGCGCCACAGACCTGTCGGGGCTTCCGCCTGCCTTCCTCTCTGTTGGCACGCTGGATCTGTTCCTGGATGAAAACCTGACCTATGCCCGTGCCCTCATTCGCAGCGGCATCCCCGTAGAACTGGAAGTGATCCCCGGCGCCTGTCACGTTTTCGATGAAATGGAGACCTCCTTTGGGCGAAAATCCCTGGAGCGACGCATTGCGTCAATGGCGTACTATTTCGGATAAAAAACAAATTGGCATTCAACAAAGAGATTGCGATTATATGTTTTAATTAAAGTAACAAATGCCAGGAATAGGTTTTTGTCCGCTCTTGAAAGACAGCACAGCTGAGGCTGTGTTGTTTTTCTGCATCATTACTATAGCAACAGGAAAAGAACCCTCATTCAACATATTGTTTTGTGAATTTTTTTTGACATACGATGTTTCCCGATACGCACCGTTTAATCTCGGAAAACAGGAACACGATCCACCATGAATGGATTGGGACGACATCTGCTCTCTAGTGCTGCTCTTGCCGGTCTCCTCATTGGTACGACCCAGGCGAGTACAATTTCTGCCACCAGCAAAAAATCACGCAGTCCAATGCACTCCGTTCGTCCCGGGCATCACCCTCAGACCACTGCTCATGCCGTGCACAAACGGCCCGCAGAGGTCAAATCGGGCTCCGAGACAATGACCATTCACGTCCATCGCCGGGGCGGCCATAGTGCGGTCGAAGTCGTCAGCCGCCAGACGATGGATCACTTCGTGGCCGGTACAAGCCCGATGCAGATCCTGGCCCTTACCACACCGGGTGCCAATTTTGCCTCCGACGATGCGTTTGGCCTCGATACGGTCGCCAATACGCTTTATGTCCGTGGCTTCAACCAGACACAGCTCGGCGTCTCGATGGATGGCATTCCCATGGGCGGCCAGGGCTTCCATAACTGGAACGGCCTGGGTGTGGACCAGATGGAAATCCAGGAAAATATCAGCAGCCTGACCATGTCCCAGGGAGCAGGCGCACTGGACACTCCTTCAGCCCAGACCCTTGGCGGCGCCATCACCTTTGCTACGGATGATCCGCTGGACAAGGCCGGTGGGCGTGTGAGCCAGCTGTTCGGCAGCTACAATGCCTTCCGGACCTTCGGACGCGTGGACAGTGGTGTCCTGAACCACACCGGCACAAAATTTTACGCCGCCTATGCCCGGACCGATCAGAACAACTGGAAAGGTTATGGCGATCAGCAGGAACAGCAGGCCAATTTCAAACTGGTCCAGCCCGTGGGCGACCGTGGTAAGATTACGGCTGTCTTCGACTATTCGAACTTCTCCCAGTACAACTATCTCGGTCTAACCAAGAACATGTGGGAGAAGATGGGGCGAAACACCACCTATCTGAAACCCAACTACGCCCTCTCCAAGGAATATGCCACCTACGCGCAGAACGGCGGCGTTCCACCGGGACTGGAAGGCGTCCTGTCCAACGACGAAGTCGGCGACTATGCCTATGACGGAACCCAGATCCAGCGGAACTATCTGTCCGCCATCACGGGTGATTTCCATCTGTTCCCGAACGTCGATTCCAAGACCGTTGCTTACGCACATGTCTCGAACGGTGATTACGCCGGAACCAATCCGTTCCTAGTCTCACCGTCCTCGCAGGTCCCCATGGCGCTGGAAGTCGGTCATCCGGATGTGCGCCGTCTTGGCCTGGTACAGAACTTCGATATTCACGCCGGCTACAACAACACCATCAAGACCGGTGTCTGGTACGAGAATGACCGCTTCAACTACCCGATGATGATGTACGAGGACGGCGTCAACTATCCCCATGCGTCCCTCTCCGGCTTCACGAACGGGACCCAGTGGTACAGCGACTCGTTCAATACCAATACATTCCAGTTCTACCTTCAGGATACCTACCGGATCATCCCGGGTATGACCGTCACTGCCGGCTTCAAGTCCATGCTTCAGACAACCCATGGTGGCACCAGCACGGACAATACTGAAAAATATTCGAACTGGGGCACCTATTACAGCCACCCGGCCACGGGTAGCCTGACGGCCGCCGATGCGTTCCTGCCGCATTTCAATTTCGACTATCACTTCCTGAATCATCATGAAGTCTATTTCGATATTGCTGAAAACATGCGGGCCTATGATTATGGCCAGCAGTCTTCAAGCGGCACGGCCTGGGGCGGTCTGGGCACTGCTACCAATTCGGCGCAGAGTGTTTTCAACGCGAACCTGAAAACCCTCAGACCCGAACGCACATGGAACTATGTCGTCGGGTACCGCTACAATTCCACCCTCTTCTCGGGAAGCGTGGATTTCTACCACACCGATTACTACAACCGTCTGGCAGCGATCACGACCGGATCAACCAGCAACACCTACGGCGCCTTCATCAATGTCGGACGTGAAACAATGAACGGCGCAGACGTCGCTGGAACGCTACGTCCTGTCCGCGGTCTCGCCATCACGAACAGCTTCAGCTGGAACAATGCCACCTATGAGGACTCCCACCTTCCGTATAATGGTGGTTACGTCAGCATCAAGGGCAAGCATCAGGTCTATTACCCGAAGTTCATGTACAAGGTGGACGTCAGTTATACCTGGCATCATGCCACGTTCAACTTCAATACGACTTACACCAGCGCCCGTCAGATGACCTATACCAATGACGAGCAGATCCCGGCTTACTGGACCTCGAACCTGAACCTGGCCTATGACTTCGGCAAAGTCGGTTTTGCCCAGAATCTCAAGACGACGTTTGGTATCACCAACCTGTATAATCAGAACTATATCGGCGGCGTCTACGGCGCGGCTTCCGTTGCCGGTGATGACAACGCCAACCTGTTCGTCGCTGCGCCACGCGAATTCTTCGGGACCGTAGCCGCACAGTTCTGAACGCAAGAATTCAGAGAAAAGACAGACAGGAAACGGACAGGGTCATGCCTGTCCGTTTTTCGTTCTGGCATTTCCCAACAGGCCAATGACATGCCGGATGCGATAAAAAAACGCTTCTCCCTGTCAGGATCTGTCACTTTCGGCAAGATTGGCCCGTCCCTTCCAATCCGCTAGACTCCGCCTCCCTGGGCAGGAGAATATTTTTCATGGGCGATCATCACGACGACCGGGATGCCATCAACGGCGACAACACCATCTATCTGGCGGAGCTGCACGCACGCTGGCAGGATGACCCTGCATCCGTTGATCCGGCCTTTGCTGCCCTGTTCGCCACCCTTGGCGCCGAGAAATCCTCCCCCCCGACCGAAGACAGCAGCGCCGAAGCCCTGAAAAACGCCTATCGCCTCCGTGGCCATTCCCTGGCCCGGCTCGATCCGCTGGACATTGCGCCACGGCCGGATATTCCCGAACTCACACCCCCGGATGGCGACCGTGATCTTCTGGCCCGGCTGCGTCGTGCCTATTGCGGAACCATTGCCGCCGAATTCATGCATCTTCAGGATACGGCGCAGCGTCAATGGTGGATCAATCGGCTGGAGGAGGGCCCCCTCCCAAGTCCCATGGAGCCGCGCCGCATCCTGCAGGCCCTGACCCGTGCCGAAGGATTTGAAGCCTTCTGCCAGAAGCGTTTCATGGGGATGCGCCGTTTCGGCCTTGAAGGCGGCGAGAGCGTTATCGTTGCCCTGCGCGTTCTGATTGACGCCGCCGCCCGGGAGGATGTCCGTTCCGTTTCTCTCGGGATGCCACATCGTGGCCGCCTGAACGTGATGGCCAACATCCTGCGCAAGCCCTTCGCCGCCATTTTCAGCGAATTTGCCGGCGCATCCTTCAAACCCGATAACATCCAGGGCTCAGGCGACGTCAAATACCATCTCGGGACCGCCACGACACTGGAACATGCCGGACGCACGATGCGCGTCTCGCTCCTGCCCAACCCGTCTCATCTGGAGGCCGTTGATCCGGTCGTGCTCGGCCGCGTCCGCGCAGATCAGGACCGTGAAAAGGACAGAAACCGCAACCGCCATCTTGGCATCCTCGTCCATGGCGACGCCGCCTTCGCCGGTCAGGGCGTCGTGTACGAATCGCTCTCCCTCTCCAGACTGGAAGGCTATCGCACGGGCGGTACCGTTCATGTCATCATCAACAACCAGATCGGCTTCACTACCGTTCAGTCCGATGCCCATTCCGGTGTGCACAACACGGATATCGCCAAGGCGATCCAGGCTCCCGTCCTGCATGTAAACGGAGATGACCCGGACGCCGTGGCCAGCTGCGCCCTGCTGGCCCATGAATGGCGCGCCACCTTCCAGAGTGATATCGTGCTGGACATCGTCTGTTACCGGCGTCACGGCCATAATGAAGCGGACGAACCCGCCTTTACCCAGCCCGCAATGGTCCGCGCCATCCAGAACCGCCCGACGACGCGCCGTCTCTATGCGGACCGCCTGATCAAGGCCGGAATCCTGTCGGAACAGGACGTCGAGACGATGTGGCAGCATTTCCAGAAAAAACTGGAAGACCAGTTCGCCGCCTCCACCGATTATCATCCGGATGCCACGGACTGGCTGGATGGCCCGCAGGATCCGACACGCCTTCAGGACGAACCCGAGCGCATCCAGCCCATGACCGGCGTACCGCTGGCCCGCCTGCGCGCCGTAGGCGAAGCCATCGGCACCATCCCGGACGGCCTGGCCGTGCATCCCCGCCTGGCCCGCCAGATCATGGCACGCGGCAAGGCCGTGGCCGATGGTGGACCACTGGGCTGGGCCACGGCGGAGGCCCTCGCCTTCGGAACCCTGTCCATGGACGGTCACCCCGTCCGGCTTTCCGGGCAGGACAGCCGCCGGGGCACATTCAGCCAGCGTCATGCTGTTCTGTTCGATCAGGAAACCAGCCGTGAAGATACCCCCCTGATGCACATCGCCCCGCATCAGGCCCCGCTGAACATCTGGAATTCTCCACTGTCGGAATATGCCGTTCTCGGGTTTGAATATGGCTATTCCCTGGGCGATCCGGACGCGCTCGTCCTGTGGGAAGCCCAGTTCGGAGACTTCACGAATGGCGCCCAGATCATTCTCGACCAGTTCGTGGCCTCAGGCGAGACGAAATGGCTGCGGACATCCAACCTGACCCTTCTTCTACCTCATGGTTATGAAGGTGGTGGCCCGGAACACTCTTCCGCCCGTATCGAGCGTATTCTCCAGCTCTGCGCCGAAAACAACATGCGCGTCTGCAACATCACCAGCCCGGCGAACTATTTCCACGCCCTGCGTCGGCAGATTGCCCGGCGCTGTCGCAAGCCTCTGGTGGTCTTTACCCCGAAATCCCTTCTGCGGAACCGGGATGCCGTGTCCATGCTGGATGAAATGGGACCGCATACCCGTTTCCGTCCCGTTCTGCCTGATCCGGAAAAAACCGAAGATGCCCGCAAGGTCATCCTCTGCTCCGGCAAGGTCTATTACGATCTCGCGGCCGAACGGACGCGCCGGAACCTGAAGGATGTGGCCATCATCCGCCTCGAACAGCTTTATCCTTTCCCGCATCACGGGTTGATGGAACAGCTCTCACGCCACAGGAACGCCGAACAGGTTCTCTGGTGCCAAGAAGAACCGGAGAACAACGGCCCCTGGATTTTCGTGGATCGCCGGATTGAACGGGCCCTGCGTGAAAGCGGGCATCGCGTCCAGCGTCCGGTCTATGTAGGTCGCGAAAGCGCAGCGTCTCCCGCGACCGGCCTGCCGGGAACCCATGCTGCCCAGCAGGGAAAGCTGGTTCAGGACGCCCTGTCCTGAACCAGCTTTCCCTCAGTGGCGGGCCGATCTCAGGTCGGGCCGCCCTGATACCCGAAACTGCTCTGACCGGCGCCGACATTTCCAAAACCGTCCCCGCGATACTGGCGGGAGCCCCGCTCGCCATAATCCGGCCCACAGGCCGACAGCGTCAGCAGAAGCGCCAGCGCAATACCAATCCGAAACCGCATATCCGTTTCCTTTCCCGCTACGTTCTTTTTCGAAACATCAGGTTTTCTTTACTGCGCCACACCGCTACAGACCAGCACACGCCTGATAAAGACTTCGGAAAACCTATTTTCCCGTCAGGGGCGTCTGATCGAAATACGTCTCCGCACGCGCCGACACACAGATGCCGCTCAAAGGCCTGTTGCAGATGACCACCCCTCATATCCATGACCATCCTGCTCGACGTGACGCACCGCCCTTCCGGATAGACGTCCCCTGACACCCAGTGCAGAGAGGCCGTCACAGTCCCGTTTGGTCTGATGACCACCTGTTTCTGCGCAGATGCTCCAGATCTGGAGTGCAAGACATGGCCCGCACCGTCCTCAAGATAAAGACGCGGCAGGGAAGACATCACACAGGCCGCAGGACCGGAATTGTGTAGGATGATGCGCGTGCCGCTCTGGGACATGCCATCGAACGCACCATTTTCATCATCCGTCCGAAGTGTCATCTGTGACACCCGACACTCGGGAAAAGGCTGGCTTTTCCCCGCCGGAACAGCATCGAAACGCGCCACCCGTCCCGTCGCCGGATCAAGATGACAGGACCATGTGAACGCCGTCCAGTGAATGGGACCGTCGCCACTGTTCAGGAACTGCCCCCGCCCTTGCAACAGGGACGGTGTGACGATCCGCTGACTGTCCGGCTGGTCATCCTGAAGGAAAAACCGATGTGGCGCACTGCCTATCCCTGCCAGAACGGGGCGTGCCGCATCCTGACACAGGAATGTTGTTGCCATCCACGGCAGTCCCTGCTCCTGCACGGCCCGCCGCTCCGCCGGGTCAGCAATCGCGTTCACTTTGCTGGCGATCAGGTTTTCCTCAGCCGGTGACAGACGCACCGGAGCAGGCACAGGAGCGCTGGCCACACAAGGGAGCGCCAGAATACCCGCCATACTCTTCCACACCCGCTCCATCAGAACCGCACACCCGCCAGACTGATACGTCCGCTAATGCATACAGCCGGTTCGCCCATCATCATGCCGGTTTCATCAGGCCTTCACCTTATTCCGGGCTCCGCGCGGACGCGCCCGGGAGGTCTTTTCCTTCGCTTCAGGCTTGTTTGCTTTGGCCTTTGCAGATTTCCGGTCCGCCTTAAGCGGTGGCCGGGCGTCAATCATTGCCTGTGGCGTCCCGATGGATGCGGTCTCACGGGGTTGCCGCACGCCGGGAGCATTCAGAAGCGGTGCCAGGAAACGCCCCGTATAACTGGCCTTGCAGGCGGCAATATCCTCCGGCGTTCCGCTCGCCACGACCTGACCACCACCATCACCGCCTTCCGGACCAATATCGATCAGCCAGTCCGCCGTCTTGATGACTTCGAGATTATGCTCGATCACCAGCACCGTGTTGCCCTGATCCACAAGCGCATGCAGCACTTCCAGCAGCTTGCGGACATCCTCCGTATGCAGCCCCGTCGTCGGTTCATCGAGAATATAGAGCGTGCGTCCCGTCGCCCGCTTGGCCAGTTCCTTGGACAGCTTGACGCGCTGCGCCTCACCGCCGGACAGCGTGGTCGCCTGCTGGCCCAGCGCGACATATCCGAGCCCGACCTGCTGGAGAATGGCCAGACGGTCACGGATCTTCGGCACTGCATGGAAGAAAGGCAGCGCCTCATCTACCGTCATGGCCAGAATATCGGCGATGGACTTGCCCCGGAACTTCACTTCCAGCGTCTCACGATTATAACGCGCGCCCTTGCAGGTATCGCAGGTCACAAATACGTCCGGCAGAAAGTGCATCTCGATCTTCAGGACACCATCACCCTGACAGGCCTCGCACCGCCCACCCTTCACATTGAAGGAAAAACGCCCCGGCTTGTATCCTCGCGCCTTGGCCTCCGGCAGTTCCGCGAACCAGTCCCGGATGGGTGCGAACAGATCCGTATAGGTCGCCGGGTTGGAGCGTGGTGTCCGGCCAATCGGGGACTGGTCGATCTCGATGATCTTGTCGAGATTTTCCACGCCTTCCAGACGGTCATACGGAAGCGGCGTCTGGCTCGACTTCATGAGCTGGCGGGACAGGGCCTTGTAAAGCGTGTCGATGACCAGCGTGGACTTGCCACCACCTGACACACCCGTCACGGCAATGAACGTTCCCAGCGGGAAATCGACCGTCAGATCCTTGAGGTTGTTGCCCGTCGCCCCGCACAGCCTCAGCGTCCGGTCAGACGTCCGCCGCGTTTCAGGAACCGGAATGAACCGGCGTCCGGACAGATAGGCCCCGGTCAGACTGTCTTTGTTCTTCGCGACTTCCTTCGGCGTCCCGTAGGCAATGACATTGCCGCCGCGCGTGCCGGCACCCAGCCCCATGTCGATCAGATAATCCGCTGCCCGGATGGCGTCCTCGTCATGCTCGACGACAATGACGGTATTGCCGAGCCGCTTGAGACGCTCCAGCGTCCCGAGAAGACGCTCATTATCGCGCTGGTGCAGGCCGATCGACGGCTCATCCAGCACATACAGTACGCCGGTCAGCCCAGACCCGATCTGGGACGCCAGACGGATCCGCTGGCTTTCGCCGCCAGAAAGAGTCGCCGACCCACGCGACAGGGTGAGATAATCCAGCCCTACATCGTCAAGAAAATGCAGCCGGTCCGTGATCTCCCGCAGAATTCGTCGGGCAATTTCGGCACGCTGGGGCGTCAGCGTGTCTTCCACGCCCGAAAACCAGTCCAGCGCCTTGCGGATCTGCATGTCCGAGGCTTCGGCGATGTTCAGCCCATTGACCTTCACGCACAGGGCTTCAGGCTTCAGCCGCGCCCCATGACAGGCATGACAGGGTTTGTCGGATTGATAACGCGAGAGTTCTTCCCGCACCCACATGCTGTCCGTCTGCGCCATACGCCGGCGAAGATTCTTCAGAACACCTTCAAACGGCTTGGTGACGGTATGGACCTTGCTGCCATCCCGATAGGGAATAGAAATCGGCTCTTTCGATCCGTACAGGATCAGTTCCCGCGTGGCAGGCTGAAGATCACTCCAGGCCGTGTCCATGTCATCGCCGCAATGACGGGCAAGTGCCGCGAGCGTCTGGTCGTACCAGTCCGTACTGGCGCCTTTCCAGGGCGCAACGGCCCCTTCTGCCAGCGTCAGGCTGTCATCCGGGATGATCAGGTTTTCATCGAAATGGGTCTCGACGCCAATCCCGTCACAGACCGGACAGGCACCCATCGGTGCATTGAAGGAAAAGAGACGCGGCTCGATCTCCTCCAGAGTGAAACCTGAAACCGGGCAGGCGAAACGTGAGGAAAACACGACATGCGCCAGTGCCTCTTTCTCGCCCGCGCGCTTGACCTCCTCGGCATAGGCCAGTCCGTCCGACAGCTCGAGCGCCGTTTCGAAACTGTCCGCCAGACGCGATTCAAGCCCCGCCTTGACGACGATCCGGTCCACCACGACTTCGACCGTATGGCGCGTCTTGCGGTTCAGTTCCGGCGCCTCGGAAATCTCGTACAGCTCCCCGTCGATTTTCACGCGGGTGAAGCCCTTACGCGCGAGTTCGGCCAGTTCACGTTTGCAATCGCCCTTGCGGTCACGGATGACCGGTGCGAGCAGCATCAGCCGCATGCCCTCGGGCATCGCCATGACACGATCGACCATCTGGCTGACAGTCTGGGCCTCAATCGGCAGTCCCGTCGCCGGGGAATACGGAATACCTGCCCGCGCCCAGAGAAGACGCATGTAATCGTGAATTTCCGTGATCGTACCTACAGTCGAGCGCGGATTCTTGGACGTGGTTTTCTGTTCGATCGAAATGGCCGGGGACAGCCCTTCGATCGAGTCCACGTCCGGCTTGCCCATCAGTTCGAGGAACTGGCGCGCATAGGCGGAGAGACTTTCTACATACCGCCGCTGCCCTTCCGCATAGATCGTATCGAAGGCCAGAGAAGATTTTCCGGAACCTGACAGACCCGTGATGATGGTCAGGGAATCCCGCGGGATGGTGACGTCGATGTTCTTGAGATTATGGGCGCGGGCCCCACGGACGCGGATCGAATGATTGTCTGGAAAGCTCACGGAACCCCCGAATTGTGGAGAAGATGCGATTGTGAGATGGGAACGCCCTTGAAGGGGTGCTAGATCATTTATAGATGGGCTTTCTGAGCCGCATGAAAAGAACAATTCGAGAAAATTGGTTGGTACGGAATGGCAGGTAGCGTCAACAAGGTGATTCTGGTCGGAAATCTGGGCCGGGATCCGGAAGTCCGCAATACGCAGTCAGGAACGAAGATCGTCAACCTGACCGTGGCGACGTCTGACACATGGAACGACCGCCAGTCCGGGGAGCGTCGCGAGCGCACGGAATGGCACCGCGTCGTCATCTTCAACGAACGCACGGCCGATGTGGCAGAGCGGTTCCTGCGCAAGGGCCGCAAGGTCTATATCGAAGGCGAACTGCGCACCCGCAAATGGACAGACCAGTCCGGACAGGAAAAATACACGACCGAAGTGGTGATCGACCGTTTCCGCGGTGACCTGGTGCTGATCGACAGCAACCGGAGCGGTGGAGACGAAGGCGGTTCCTATGGCGGCGGCGGAAGCCGAAGCGGCGGATTTGGAGACGGTAGCGAAGGCGGCTTTGGAAGTGGCGGCCGGAGCGGAGCCACCCCCGCTTCGGGCGGGGGAAACCGCAGCGGCGGCAACAGCGGCTGGGACGCTCCACCGGACAACGATCTGGACGACGAAATCCCATTCTGAGTGCGCCCGTCCAACGTTAGTTCAAAAAAGCCCGGAGGTGCCTGCCGCATCTCCGGGCTTTTTCGTTCCATGATGCAGATTGCCATACCGAAGACATCCTTGATTATGCTTTCCGATAATGACTGAAAATCTTCGGGACCTGAGCGCTTTTCTCATTGTCGCCACCGAGGACAGCTTCACACGCGCTGCGACCCGTCTGGGCGTTTCACAATCCGCCCTGAGCCAGACAATCCGCCATCTGGCCGGTGCTGGAACGGTTCCTGACCGAATACCCGGCCATCCGTGTCGATCTGACAACTGATTATGGCCGGACGGATATTGTGCGCGAACGTCACGATGCGGGCATACGTCGCAGCCAGCTCGTGCCCAAAGACATGATCGCGCTTCAGATCGGACAGGAAATTCCCATGTCGGTCGTAGGGACACGGATTTTTTCAGCCGGTATCCCTTTCCCCGAACACCCCGTGATCTCGCGGATTGTCCCTACATCAATCTGCATTTGCCCATCCATGGCGAACTGCTAGCCTGGCATTTCCATGAAGACGGCAGGGACATCCGGGTTACGACGACGACTAGGCAGTTCGTTCTGACAAATCTGTCTCAGGTTCGCCGGGCCTGTCTGGCGAGACTGGGGCTGGCATGGCTTCCCAGTACCTTCGTGTCGGAACGGATCGCGGCCGGAGACCTGATGGACGTTCTGGGCCACTGCCGCAAAATCTTCGAGCCCTATCACCTCTACTATTCCAGCCGCCGTCAGAAACCGCCCGCTCTTGCCGCATTCATTCAGAGTCTCCGTCAGGTCCACTGGCCGGAAAGCGGGGAGTAAACCCCCGGACAGGCTCATAAAAAAAGCCCCACCCCGAAGGGTGAGGCTTTCCGTCATCAGAGATCCGGAAGGATCAGACGTTGACGACCATGACGCCTTCGGCACCATCTTCCAGAACATACGGACCGGCTGCCAGAACCTGAATGGCCAGCATACCGATGCTGTTCGGCTGACGCTGACCCAGCGTCAGGACGGCATTACCGTTCGTCCAGCGGCAGGCCGTAGCTTCCTGAACATCCCAGCCAGCAAGGCCGGCATCCGTCAGATGCTGGTCGATGGAGACCGTAACACCCGAGTCAAACAGGGTAACGCCACCCACCAGAACGCCAAGCTGGCGACGGTCATCAACGAACGGACCGACCGTGTCGCTCGGACGGCTTGTCCGGGAGACAATCCGCACAGTCTTCACACTGGACGGGATCATGAACATGGCCCGGTCACCAGCCTGACGGACCATGCGAATGACTTCCCCACGATCCGAAACGAGATACAGGTCTGCATCCGTGGTCAGAACCGGTGCGACAGCCGTGTTCTCGAGACCGGCCTCAATGGCGCGGCTTTCGATCCGGCGGAAGAGGGGCTCGACGATGGCACGCTCGACAGCCAGCGGTGCTGCTGCGTCATGAGCCCAGTCACGAATCTGTCCACCCAGAGCAACCAGCGTGCCATCCTGACGGAAGGAGCGGCGGTTTCCGGTGTCCAGATAGCTCTCCGTCAGCATCCCGTTTGCCATGATGACGGAATGTTCGGCCGTCTCGATGTGGAAGTAGTCATAGGACGTGTAGGAGCGGTCATAAACGATGGAACGACCGTTCACGAGCATACGGGCCGGCACGAAGCTGCCTTCCAGGAAGAGGCAGTGTTCGGGTGTAACCAGAAGGTCAGCGGCAGGCACGTTTTCGGCAATGGCATCCTTGAAGATGCGGACCGGGTAGCCAGCCTCGTCATCGGAGACGCCCGCCTGGACCATCTGATGTGCCTTGCCGGCCCATGTGATCCGATGTTCCGCTGCTTCGCCGTTCACGAACGTCACCACGGTGTCGCCCAGACGCAGATCCTCAACCGCCACGTCACCGTCAGGCGTGCGGATCAGGCTGCCACCAAGGAAGCAGACCGTGACCCCCTTGTCCTCGATCAGCCAGCCATTCGTGCCGTCCTGAACGATGGTTGCAGATGCATCGGGCGTATAGCCGTCAGCCGTGTGGATGTCGCCGAAAGTCAGGGTCCGGCCATCGGCCAGCGTGACTGTCAGGGTATAGGAGCCGTCATCGTTTGGCGTATAGGTCGCGGTCTTCGGTGCGGACGTCACACCGGAAATGCCGAAATGCGTGTTCGCGGAGACGCCGTTGACCATGACATTCTGGCTGTTGGCACTTCCTCCATGTAGGAAGCCATTGGCTTCGACATAGACCGTGTTGACCGTCGAAGGATCGACATTGATGGTGTTCAGCGACTCACCCGGATTCAGGTACAGGCTGCTGTTCTGGGAAAGAGTGACCGTTCCGCCATTCACCCAGATCGGATCAGTCGGGCTGCCAAGAGCAGAATTAACCAGATTGATCGTTCCGCCGTTATTGACGTTATTATTATCGAAAATGACGTTGTTCTGGTTGCCGACGATCGTGATGACACCGCCGTCGCGATTCATCGTCACACCGCCGAGTTCAACCTTGGACGGGGTATCGATGAGGATCGTACCGTTGTTTTCAAAACCGGCCGTCGCGAAAACATAGCCCTGGTAGTCGGTGCCACCCTGCGCGGTGATTTTCAGCGTGCTGTTCTGCCAGACACTGAGGCTACGGATCTGGTTGTAGTCAGGGGCATTGTCCACAATGGTGATCGGCGTGGTGTTGCCGTCATAGCCAATGTTGACATCGGCATTCTGCTCGCTCTGCGGAATGGCGTCACCACCATAGGACTCGCCGGACGTGTCAACCGGCTGGTTCTGGCTGTTGTACAGCGTCCAGTTTGCCGGATCGGACCAGTCACCACCGGAGGCAGGTCCCGTCCAGCGCCACTGGTCGTCATGCTGATGGAAGCTGTTGCTGTTGCTGCTGTACTGGGAGGTAGCTCCCCCGGCATTCTGGGCATCCGTTGCAATCACAGAGAGCTGCTGGTGCAGATCGCTGCCCGTGTAAGAAACCGTGGAAGCGGTCGGGCTTTCGATCAGCCAGCCGTTCGTGCCGTCCTGAACGATCGCCTCATGTGCCGGTGGCGTGTAGCCATCTGCCGTAGTGACGGTCGGGAACGTGATGGAACGACCGTCCTGCAGGCTGATCTTCAAGGTGTAGGACCCGTCGGAATTCTGCGTGTAGTCAGCGGAAACCGGCTGGGAAGAGCCCGACAGGATGCCGAACTGCGTATTGGCGGAAACGCCATTGACGACCGTGCCCTGAACCGTGCCGCTGTCATTGGAATAGCGGTCATTCAGATAGATCGTATTGACCGTGGCCGGATCGACATTGATCGTAGCCCCGGCTCCATAATCATTGGCGTACAGGGTGCTGTTCTGCTGGAGGTTGATAGTGCCGCCAGCAACGTTAATGGGCTGATCCGCCGTCCCGAGAGAAGCGTTGATCAGATTGAGCGTGCCACCGTTGTTGAAACGTCCGTCATCAAAGGTCACGTTGCCATGGTTGTTGATAATGGTGAACGTACCATCACTGCGGTTCATGGTAACGCCGCCAAACTCGACCTTGGACGGGGTGTCGACGATGATCGTGCCGTCGTTTTCAAAGCCAGCCGTGGCAAAGACATTGCCTTGATCGCTACTGTCACTCTGTGCAGTAATTTTCAGCGTGCTGTTCTGCCAGACGCTGAGACTGCGGATCTGAGTGTAGTCAGGGGCATTGTCCACAACGGTAAACGGCGTGGTATTATTGTCATAACCAACGTTGACGTCGGCGTTCTGCTCGCTCTGCGGAATGGCGTCGCCATTATAGGACGAACCAGACGTATCAACCGGCTGGTTCTGGCTGTTATACAGCGTCCAGTTTGCCGGATCGGACCAGTCACCACCGGTGGCAGGTCCCGTCCAGCGCCACTGGTCGTCATGTTGGTGGAAGCTCTGCTCGCCGCTTTTATAATCCGTTGTATTATCGGTCATTATTCATATCCGTAAGTCTGCCAGCAAGAAGGTTTCTGGCCAATGTTGGTCTTTTGTTAACTGCAAGACAGACACAAAACAAGTTAATAATATGCAAACCGAACGGTGATTCTGCCCGTTTTTCGTTAATGATTCGTTGATCGGGGTCATTACCCCAGGAAACGCCCGGAAAATGGTCACGAAGCTCATTTTGCCTCTGCGGGGCGGATGACTCCGGAACAGGGCAAGCACCACACCTGCCATCATGCGAGCCGCGGGGCAGGTGTGGCGCAGCAGACCGGCATGCGGTATGCTGTACAAACTGAATCCTAGTATGGTGGACCTGTCTTGAGCGACCTGAACGAGCCGGCTGATCTTGTTCCTTCCGACCGCCTTCCGGTAACGATCGAGGAGGAGATGCGCTCCTCCTATCTGGCCTATGCGATGTCGGTCATTGTGTCGCGCGCCCTGCCCGATGTCAGGGACGGGCTCAAACCAGTTCATCGTCGCATTCTCTACGCCATGCGGGAGAGCGGCTTCACATCAGACAAGCCCTATCGCAAATCGGCTCGTGCAGTCGGTGACGTGATGGGTAAATATCATCCGCACGGTGACAGCTCGATCTATGACGCCATGGTCCGGATGGCGCAGCACTGGTCGATGCGCGTCAAGCTGATCGACGGACAGGGTAATTTCGGATCGGTCGATGGCGACAGCCCGGCAGCCATGCGTTACACCGAAGCGCGCCTGGCGAAGTCCGCATCCTTCCTGCTTGATGATATCGAACGCGATACGGTCGATTTCCAGCCGAACTACGACGAAAGCGAGAACGAACCAACGGTTCTCCCGGCGTCGTTCCCGAACCTGCTGGTCAACGGCGCTTCGGGTATTGCCGTCGGCATGGCCACCAACATTCCGACGCACAACCCCGCTGAAGTCATCGACGCCACACTGGCGATGATCGCCAATCCCGCGATCGAACTTGATGAGCTGATGCAGATTATCCCCGGCCCGGATTTCCCGACCGGCGGAATCATCATGGGGCGCAGCGGCATCCGCAAGGCGTTCGAAACGGGCCGCGGGTCCATTCCTGTCCGGGCGCGGGCCGAGATCGAGGAGATCCGCAAGGACCGTCAGGCAATCATCGTGACCGAGATCCCGTATCAGGTGAACAAGGCCACACTTCAGGAAAAGATTGCCGATCTTGTCCGCGCCAAGGAAGTCGAAGGCATTTCTGATATCCGCGATGAGTCCGACCGGTCCGGAATGCGCGTGGTCATTGAACTCAAGCGCGATGCCACACCGGAAGTGGTACTGAACCAGCTCTATCGTTTCACGCAGCTCCAGACGTCCTTCAGCGTCAACATGCTGGCGCTCGATGAGGGCAAGCCCCGGACGATGGGACTGAAAGACGTTCTGGAAGCCTTCATCCGCTTCCGCGAGGACGTCATCCTGCGTCGGGCACGGTTCGATCTGAACAAGGTCCGTGACCGTGGACACCTTCTGGTCGGACTGGTTCTGGCTGTTGCGAACATTGACGAGGTCATTGCCCTGATCCGCGCGGCCCCGGACGCCGCCGCAGCCCGCGAGGCGCTTCTCGCCCGTGACTGGGAAGCCTCGGACGTCCAGCCCCTGCTGGAACTGATCCACGATGAGGGCAATGTCATCATTGACGGGCGGGTCCGCCTGACGGAAGCGCAGGCCCGGGGTATTCTTGAACTGCGGCTCCAGCGCCTGACAGGCCTGGAACGTGAAAAGATCCAAGGGGAACTGGGCGAAGTCGCGGCAAAGATCGCCGAACTGCTCAAAATCATCGAAAGCCATGTCCGCCGCATGGAAGTCATGCGTGACGAACTTCTGGCGGCCCGGGCCGAAATCGCCACCCCTCGCCTGTCGGAGATTTCCGATGCGCTGGGCGACCAGTCCGATGAAAGCCTGATCGAGCCGGGCCAGATGGTCGTGACCATTACCCGTGACGGTTTCATCAAGCGCACGCCCCTCGAGATGTTCCGCTCCCAGAACCGCGGGGGACGTGGCCGGACGGCGGCCGGACGGCGGGGGGACGATGTCATCGTCCGCAGCTTCAACGCCCACACCCATCAGTGGGTGCTGTTCTTCTCTTCCGGGGGCAAGGCCTATCGCACAAAGGTGTGGCATCTGCCGGAAGCGTCTCCGACATCCAAAGGCCGTGCCCTCGTCAATCTGCTGCCGGAACTGGGATCGGACGCCATTACCGCCGTCCTACCACTGCCGCAGGATGAGGAACTGTGGGAAGACCTGCATCTCGTCTTTGCGACGGCCAGCGGCAATGTCCGCCGCAACCGTCTGAGCGATTTCCGCAACATCCGTTCGTCCGGCCTGATCGCCATGAAACTGGATGAAGGAGATTCCCTGATCGGCGTAGCAACATGCCGTGAAGGACAGGACGTCTTCCTGGCGACGAAGAACGCCCGCTGCATCCGCTTCCAGATCACGGACGACACGCTGCGTGTTTTCGCGGGTCGTGGCAGCTCGGGCGTTCGCGGTATCCGTCTGGGTGAAGGCGATACGGTCATTTCCCTGTGCATCCTCAACCATGTGGATGCCAGCGTTGAAGAACGCGCGTCCTATCTTCGGATGGCCAATGCCAAACGCCGCGCCGAAAACGCCGCTATCGGCGAAAGCGACGACGACACCGTCTCCGGTGATGAGGAAGCCGTGGAAATCATCGGTGACCTGTCGCAGGAGCGCTTCGAGGAACTGGAGCGGCAAGAGGAAATCCTGCTAACCGTCACTGATGGCGGCTATGGACGCCGGTCCTCGGCCTATGACTACCGCGTCTCCGGACGGGGTGGTCAGGGCATCACGAACATGACCTTCTCCGCCAACCGCAGGGGCAAGGAAGTTGTTGGAACCCTGCCGACGCTGGATGGCACGGACGTGATGCTCGTGACCGATACGGGACGCCTGATCCGCCTGCCCGTATCGCAGGTGCGTGTCATGGCACGCCAGGCCAGCGGGGTCACACTCTTCCGCTTGAATGACAGCGAGACGGTCATCTGCGTCTTCCCGGTCGTCGAGGATGACGGAGAGGAAGGGGACATTGACGAAACGTCCGAAGCCGGGGCCAAAGTCATCGGTGACGCCGGCCCGGCAGACAGCGAAACACCAGCTCCGGATGGGGACGCTTCTACGGATGAGTAAGGGTGATCCACGTGTCGGGTTTTATCCCGGCACGTTCGATCCCGTGACTTTCGGCCATCTCGACATCATAGAGCGCGCATCGGTACTGTTTGACAGGCTTCTGGTCGGCATAGCCATCAACGAAGGCAAACAGCCCCTTCTGTCCTTGGATGAACGGCTGGATGCCATGCGCCGCGAAGTGGCAAAGCTGCCTCATGCCTCACGGATCGAAGTCATCGGGTTCGATACGCTTCTGGTCACTGCCGTACGGCAGGCCGGAGCCGGCACCGTGATCCGTGGCCTGCGTTCGGCCGGAGACTTCGATTTCGAAAGCCAGCTCTCCGGCGTGTTACGTCGACTGGCGCCGGAAATCGAAACAGTTTTTCTGCTGGCATCGGAAACGAACCGTTCGACAGCAAGCCGTATCGTCAAGGAAATTGCCCGACTGGGAGGAGATATTTCTCCTTTTGTCAGCAAAGATGTTGAACGGATTGTCTTGTCGAAACTGGATCGGGAACCGACATAGAGTCCAAGATTATTTTCTGAAAGGTGTTTTCCGCATGTCCGATACCAAGGTACCCGAGGGCAACAAGATTGTTTTCGAACTCAAGAGCGGCAAGGTCGTCATTGAACTGCGTCCCGATCTAGCCCCGCTTGCCGTTGAACGACTGAAAAAACTGGCCAGCGAAGGTTTTTATGACGGGGTGAAGTTCCACCGCGTCATTGAAGGTTTTATGGCCCAGAGCGGTGACCCGACGGGCACAGGAACGGGCGGAAGCTCCTATCCAGACCTGAAGGCCGAATTCACGGACATGGCAAAGTTCGAACGCGGTACAGTAGGCATGGCCCGCACGATGGCACCCCATTCCGCCAACAGCCAGTTCTTCATCATGTTCGACGCCAGTCCGCATCTGAACGGCCAGTACACGATCGTCGGCAAGGTGATCGAAGGCATGGAGCATGTTGACCAGATCAAGCGCGGCTCTGGTGCTGGCGGTGTGGTCAAGGACCCTGACACGATCGTCAAAGCTTATGTCGAAGCCTGATTGCGGCTCCTGACAGACTGTTTTTCCGCTACGCGCCCTGACCGGATTTCCGGTCAGGGCGTTTCTGTTTGTGGTTCCTGACGCAGGATGGTGGCCCGCGCAGCATCATGGGGGTAAAGCGTACCGTACTGCTCCATATAACGTTCCGCAAAAGCCCTGCGTTCCAGTCGTTCGCAATAATCAAGGTACCGGATCAGCGCCCGCTCCGCGCGCGGCGAACGTCCGTGAACGCGTTTGTAATGCTTCCAGAGCATCAGAACATTGACTGACCACGCGTTATAAACATGCTCGTTCAGACGTTGTCGAACAGACAGAGGGAGTTGATCAAATGCTTCCCATTCATCTCCGGAAAAGCGTCGCCAGATCTCATGCCGGATTGTCTGGTCATTGGCCACAACCGCAACGACCGGTTTCCCACTCTGTTCATTCCGATGTGCCATAATGAAAGAAGAGGTGGACATGATGGCCTCCCGAAAAAGAGTATTCAAATTTAGTTATGTTATAACATAATATACAAAATTCTTGAAGCCATTCTCCCAAATCAGCATGACCGAACAAAAGGAGAGACATTTTAGTGGTTTGGAGGTTGACGCCTCCACGGATTGTGGGGTAGCCAGCGTGCGGATGAACCGGTAGCTCAGTTGGTAGAGCATTCGACTTTTAATCGAATGGTCCTGGGTTCGAGTCCCAGCCGGTTCACCAACAAGTCCTGACTTTCTCCAGAAAACAGTTATTTTTGAGAAAATTCTCTAGCCAACACACACTCAAACTTATGTTTGACGCTGAGTTATGGGAAAACATCCGAAAATTTCGATGACATCATCGGTAAAGCGTAATTATAAGAGCCATACTTCAAAAGAATTATTTACTGGAATTATCGTTTAATCTCTTCAGGTAGGACTTGACCCTCTGCTAATGCCTACTAGGCCTTGAATGACAGACTGGGCTGCATGGATGTTTGCAATTAGCATAATGCAGTCTGTTTTTTCTGATCGAAGAAGTCTGGCTAAAGGGAAAAATTCCACCAAAGACCCTTCGACTGATGATATTCGTGATTTTCTGGCACTAGGGGCTGTGTAGTTGTTGCAAACGGCCACAGCAGGGCATTGTCCTTCGTTGTCGTCCGGACAGGTGTACAAAGAACTGCCGTGTGCCCAGGTCCTGCTTGAATTTACTCTCTCCACCGACCTATCTCATCTGGAATTATAGATACGACTCGCACAAATTCCGTGAAGATCTCTGGAGCCGTAGATCTCGTCCTGTTATTCCCCCAAGACAAATGATCCAGAGGTCGCCTATCCGAAATGAGCTTACAGGCACCAGCATCTGGTCGAAAATCTTTGGGTAAGACTCAGGGATTGGAGGGCTATCGCAATACGAGAAGACAACCGCACCTTTCCTCTCCGTCACCCTCATCGCGACCACAGCAGACTATATCAAGACCTAACAGACCCTAGGACTCTATATATCGATAGATCGTTGAACGGACATTCGGCTGAATGATCAGCTTACGTCACTTTGTAAAGAACTACGAATAGCGGATCGACATCGCAGAGGCCATGATCCATATCGCTATGGAAAAACCTTATGCTATGACGAAACGCTTATCCGTAAATCTCCAAAAAATCTCTAATAAATTATAACTAATTATCCTAAATATTTAGTTTTCTTTTAATATATTTCCACACCCCTAAAGTGGAGAAAATTTTCTCCAACAACTTCTATTTTTAAGAATCGTGCATCTATTGGATTTTCCATAAGATTTACTAATAATATGTTTTCATCTCCCCAATTTATATCGGAGATGGAAATCTTGTTTCTCCATTCATCACCGAAATTTGAAAAATAAATAGCTATGTTTTTTATTCTCTCTGAGATTAATACTGAATCGTTTCTATTATATATTTTTATTTCTTTTATTTCTTTTATGGATTCGAGGTCTATCATCCACCAAGGGTTATCTTCGAGAGAGGTATGATTATTATACGCACTCTCTTTTACATCTTCCACTAAAAAAGTTGCATCTTCTTCTAACGAAGAACCTTTGGACCATTCTGATATCGAACTTTGAGTACATTTTTTACCTTTAGAAATAATTACACTTTTATCTCCAATAGTAATTTGAAATGCGCCGCTGGTCTTTTTTCTCCAAAAATCTCGTAGATAAGTATCTTTTACATTGGATAACTTAATTATCTCTTTGTATTTACCACTATCAAATGCATCTTTCCAAATCTTTTGATTGGAAAAAGTCTTGCTTACACTACGTTGCCAACGCCGGATAAAATCCTCATTTGATTTCATGAAATAGTGATTTACCACGGCGACAGATCGTATCTGGTTCGAATTGTTCGATAAATATTTAGCCTGATTTTCAATAAAATTATCGGCATCTCCACCAATTATATCATTTATACTTTTCCCAATAACATTAACGCATTTAAAATTAATTAAGTAATTGCTTATTCCGTGATGAATAGAATCACTTGGATTTTTTTCAATCCACTGATCTGAATATATTTTAGTTTTTGATATTACTTTTGTTAGAGGGTGAAGCGTTTCTTCTCTGTAAAAATAATTTAGCAGAACACTTCCCTCAGGCCTTTTTTCGAAAGAATTTGTCCCAAACATCGACCAATTGAAATAAACAGCATCATCCTCTTGGAATTTAGACATAAAATTCCCGACATTATCCACATTCCTCAGTAAAAAAAACTCATCAATGTCTAGAAAAGTAATCCATTCGGTTTCATTTTTAAATCTTTTCAGAAAATCTAATATCATTCCAGCTTGATTCCCTACCTCCGTGCAATGAATAAATGTCACGTATTTATTTTCTTCAGAAAGAAATGGAATACAATTTGTATATAAATCTCTTGGATCATCATCATTACAGTATATATAAATATGATTGAAACCCAATTCTTTATGGTATGATATCCATTCTGATATATTATTGTATTCCCAACGGCAGCATGTCATAATTGAGTACTTATATTTGTATTGTTCGGTCATTTTTTTCTCTTTTTGGTCCAAATTTGTATGTTTCTCTATTATTATACAACTTCAATGGCTTTCCTAGGGGCCATTTATCACTACAGTTGTGTTTTCAGGTAGGAGGCATAAGCAGTTGCCTAATATGGTCTTCAGAAGCATGGTCAGTGCAGGATGTGGCTGATGGAGATCTGACACTGAGTCAGTTTGAAGATAAGACGCTGAATTTCCTGAATGGACCACCGGATCAAGCTCGTGCCGGACTGGTTGCCTTTGTTTGGGAAGCCTCTCACCTGCGTGCTCCTGCCTGCATGCCAGCCATCAGGGCATAGGCCAGCATGATAAACAACACATGACAATACCAGCTGTGCACGAACCTAGTTTCATTGTGATCGAGGCCGCGTTCATTCTTGGCCTTTCTGAAATCGTCCTTGATCCGCCAACGCATCCCCTCAACCTGGACAAATTTTTCAAGTATTGTCTCTGAAAGGGCACCAGAGATTAAAACACGCGCGATCCCCGTCGGCCGGATTTCGCCGCACGAGCAGTCCTCTGGCCCCAAGCCCTTCTATCATCCGAGTATAGTCTGTCCTCTCGAGTTCGGCGAGCAGGCATCAAGCCAGTCATACTGGCACTCGCCTTTCGTTCCGTGTTCGGTCGACAGGAAGACCGAGACATTTTCCGGAGCGTCCCGAGTGATGTCACGAGCTTCTCCCGCGACCAGTCTTTTTCCCAGCCCCCAACAGTTGAACCAATGGTTTCCTACCACGCCCAGAACGTAACCCTTTGCAGCATGACGCAGACCCATCTCGATCTCACCCACGCCATAAACACTGTCAGCAGCAACCCATTATTTGATAAGGAAAGCCGGCCTGCAGACTGCGCTCGATCATCTGTCAGGCCAGAGTGGACTTAGTCGCAAACGTCACATCCACAGAAACAAAGACTGCGGACAACCGTACCGGATCCGAAGTTCAGGCTTTGGGAAGATACAGGGCGCGATCCACAAAAGCATGACCCCGCGATATGACCACATAGGCCGCAAACAGACTGATCTGACAGTTCGTGATCTTGCCAGCCTAACCCGTGTGATGACGTCCCACATCACAGAATGGCTTGCTTTTCCTGAGAAAGCCAGCCTCACCAATCACGAGAACCGCCTTCACATCACTCAAGGCGCTCCGAACATAACTGCGGACAATGTCGCGCAAACCGTCGACCTCCAGCCCGATAGAGCCTGTTAACGCCAGCGGTCCTCGTTGTCCGCTGCTTATGCATGCTACCAATCCGTCGTGCGTGGCAGATTACCCAGAAATGTCTTTAGATAATGCTCCGTCGAGCCCGCAACCCGCTCCGACAAGACCGCCTTATCCTTCTTAATCAAGGCAGGAGAAACAGAATCACAGAGCACTCCCTTCAGAACTAGTGGGTTTTCGAACGCTCCAGTTGGGTCAGATTATGCCCTGCAACAGTTGATCAGGAGTTTCAAACCGGTTTCTTCTGCCGATGCATTTCATCCAGCTTTTTTCTGATCCGCTGTACGAAGCGTGTATGACGCACGACAAACAGAAAAACCTTCTGGAGAAGTCTTGCTGGCCCCGTACAGGGCCGTTCCACCTGAATCAGCAGAATATACCGGTCTTCATCCGTGTTGTTCCAGACTTCATGAAAATACATGTCATCAAACAACAAGGACTTGCCATCTTCCCAGGACCAGACGATCCGCCTGTCTTTACCCTCGATCTGGATACAACAGTTTTCCCTGTCTTTCGGCACACGCAAGGGCAGATGATAGGTCAGCATCCCTTTGGTCATGCCGTAATGGCGGGGAATCCTTCCGCCCGCTTCCAGAACGGAGAACGTCGCTGTCACGCGATGCGGTATCTGAAGCAGAAGGCCGGTTGTCAGTGGGGCACAAGCGCAGTTTTCCAGCCGCTGATACCCGTAACCTTCAAGGAAAAAAGACTTCCAGCGATGATCGGCTGCAATACGCCCATGCTCCGGGGAAAGGTCTTTAAGCGAGGGAATATCATCACCGCGAAGACGAAGGGCCTCGTCCCGGATGACCTCCCAGTTGTTCTCCAGCATTTCCATCCAGGGAAAAGTAGACCGGTCAAAGACCGGCTGATCTGGCAACAGGGAATGACGCATGATGAAGCGGTCTATGGCCGGCCGCATGTCCTTGCCGATCTGAAAGAGCGTCTTGCCCGTAAAAGGGACCTTCCATCCCGATTGCGCGGCTTGATGGACGTCCCTGATCGTGGCCATGTTTCCCTCCTGCTTTGACCGGACACCGCAATCCGAAAACAGGCTCAGACCGGTATCACGTCTTCTGTATGCGGATATTCATCCAGTACTCCGGTCCAGTCTTATAATCTGTCCGAACCATCTGCAAGAAGAGGGCAGAAGACAGGAAGCATAACAATGCATACATGAAACGTTTTTACAGATAGTTCACCCCGAATATTAGCATATAGGGTCTCTTCAGGCAGACTGGTTCAGTCTTGTCTTTCGCCCAGATGACCCATCCCCCGTGCGAGAGCCAGTTCTTCCTGTCGTTCACGCTCGGCATATCTGTGGCGCTGCTGTTCGGTGCGTTCATCATGGCAATGCGGACAGGACACACCCTGCACATAAAGCGCAGACGCCTTGTCATCCTCGCTGATGGGACGGCGGCAGGCATGACAGATGTCATAACTGCCGATTTCCAGCCCGTGCCGCACCGATATCCTCTGGTCAAACACAAAGCATTCCCCTTCCCAGAGGCTTTCTTCTTCCGGCACTGTCTCCAGATATTTCAGGATACCACCCTTGAGATGGTACACCTCATCCAGCCCTTCCGCCTTGACGAAAGACGTTGATTTCTCACACCGGATACCGCCTGTGCAGAACATGGCAATTCTGGGCATGCGGCCCTGTGCTTCGAGTTCGCGCCGCCGGCTGCGAAACCACTCCGGAAATTCACGAAACGTCCGCGTTCCCGGATCCTCCGCGCCTCTGAATGTCCCGATAGCCACTTCGTAATCATTCCGGGTATCGATCACGATCGTATCCGGGTCGGAAATCAGGGCATTCCACTCCGCTGGCTCAATATACTGACCGACATCCTTGCGCGGATCGATACCCGGCTGCCCCATCGTCACAATTTCTTTCTTGATCCGGACTTTCAGGCGCCGGAACGGCATGGCGGGCGCACGGGATTCCTTGATGTCCAGATCCCCGCAGCCGGGAAGCGCACGGATATGCTCCAGAACACGCTCCATTCCCTCATCCGACCCCGCAATCGTTCCGTTGATCCCTTCCGGCGCAAGCAGAAGAATACCCCTGACGCCTTCACGCTCGCAGAGCGCCAGAAGCGGCTCCCGCAGGGAGGCGCAATCCTCAAAAGGCGTGAAGTTATAAAGCGCAACAATGCGGATCGGCTGGGAAACATCAGACATGGACAAGAACAACCACCAGCATGACAATTACGGCCCGGCAGAGCCGCGATCCTGTGGAACATATGGCCCCGCTATTACCAGAGCCGCACCTGCGATACCAGAAAACGCACTGTCCCGCCTTGATTCAGGGCAGACCGGATGGAATTTTCCGCTCCTTCCGTCTGTTTATTCCTGTTCCTGGGCCTTTGCCTTTTCCCCTTGTCCCGGCAATCCGCGAGTCTCCATCAGCCTGCGGATCACATAGATGACCTGCGTGCCGGTAATCAGGCGGGTACATTCGAATTGCCGCGGTGTATCTTTGTGACGGGGACACCAGAAGAAGTCCTTGTGGTCAAACTGATGTCTCGAGTCATTCCAGCAGGAATTGCAGGTGTGCCAGTTGATGACCCGGTAGGGCGTCGCAAATTCATTATCAGGATGCGTGAAGCCGGAAATCATCACGACCGGCGTTCCAGCTGCATGGGCCAGCCAGGCCAGCCCACTGGAAAGCCCGATAAAGAATGACGCGTGTTTCAGCCATCTGGCCCGTTCCGTCAGAGGCCGGTTTCCTGTTTCGTCCTCCACGCCATGTGGAATGTGATTGTACACATATCCCGTGCCATGAAACGGCTTCTGATCGATGCAGATCACCCGGTAACCCGCATCCTTCAGGAACGCGATGACCTCGCGCCAGCCTCCCGGATTGTTCCAGTACTTGCACTGCGTGCTGGCCTGAGTGGCGATGACGACATATGGTTCTTCGACCGGAGGGCTTGCAACGTCGGAAATGGTGATGGCCGGCGGGTCATCATGCCAGGGATCAATACCCAGGATATAAGCTGCCGTCCGGTGCAGCCCCACATGCCGGAAATCCGTCGGTTGGCGGGTAAAATCCGTATCCTTGAAAAACAGACCCAGATTGTAGGTGGCATAGAACCCCTTAGTAAAACCCGCATCCCGGCGTGCAATCTCGTGGCCGACAAGCGTGATGTCCGGATTGGCGTCCTTCACCAGCGGCAGGATCACATCCGCCACAGAACACGTCAACCGTGCACGACTCTCCCGTGCAAAACGGATGACCGCCGGAAGCCAGGCCAACGTGTCACCCAACGTCCCGACAGGCAGCTGAACCAGAACGGGGCGGTCCGCAAGATGTATGTCATGATGGACCACCGGTTCAGGGTCCGCATCCGGTTTTTCAAGCCAGACATCCACCGTAAACGGCACCCGGTACTTCTTGGTCGAACTGACGGCGCCACCTTTCAGCCGCGCATCAAACAGGATGTTGCCCGTGACATGATCAGACAGCCGGATATGCCACTGCCCCTCCCCGTCAGATAAGGCAGGAACCGTAACGCGCGCACCGTCATTGAAGTCAAAACGCACGCCATGAGGCGCCACAACAACCGGAAGCACTGGCGGTGGGAAATAGGGATGGTCATCCTGACTGCTGACAGGAGACGCCGATGTTCCGTCATCATCGGCACCCGTTCCGGAATCCGTCACAGCATCGACAGGACAGGCTGGCAATTCATCGCTTCCTGCACCGGAAAGGGGAGAAACCGTTCCTTCCGGCTCAATCAACGCCTTTGATACGGATGGCTCATCGCTGGACATCTTCTTCCTGGCCCTTTCCCGGCAAGGGGAACAGAATGATGGACTGTTTCCTAATTCTCAACCCCAGTTCCCATGGTTCCGGTGCCGCTTCCCCAATTCGCGGAACATGCGATAGGCTGTTGGCATGAGCCAGACCACTGCCATTCGTGGCCCTTTCCTGACCTTTCGCGCCGACCCGTTTGAAACCGATCCGATGGAGGCCATCCTTCATGAATCGGATGGCCTGATCCTTATCCGGGAAGGACGGATTGTCACCGCTGGCTCCTGGGACGACCTGCACCATCAGGTTCCGTCTTCCACAGCCGTCACGCACTATCCGGATAAACTGATCTCCGCCGGGATGGTGGACACACACGTCCATTACCCGCAGCTCCCGATCATCGCCTCCTATGGCGAACAGCTTCTGGAATGGCTGGAACAATACGTCTTTCCGGCAGAAGCCCGGTTCGGTGACCTGACCTATGCCCGGGCGGTCGCCCGCACATTCCTGAAGGAACTCCTGCGCGTCGGCACGACGACGGCTGCCGTGTACTGCACGGTCCATCCGCAGTCCGTCGAAGCCTTTTTCGAGGAATCCGAACGGCTCAATACCTGCATGATCGCCGGGAAAGTCCTGATGGACCGCAACGCGCCGGATAACCTGCGCGATACGGCCCAGAGCGGCTACGACCAGTCCGCCGCCCTGATCGAACGCTGGCACGGACGCGGACGACAGCTCTATGCCGTCACGCCCCGCTTTGCACCGACCAGCACACCCGAACAGCTGGATCTTGCCGGCGCGCTCCTTGCCTCGCACGATGACCTGTTCATGCAGACGCATCTTCTGGAAAATCACTCGGAAAACGCCTGGGTGCGCGAACTCTTTCCCGATCGCGCGTCCTATCTGGACGTCTATGACAAGGCCGGCCTGCTGCGCCCGCGCTCCATCCTCGCCCATGCGGTTCACGCACAGGAGGCGGACTTCCAGCGCTGCCACGATACAGGATGCACGATTGCCCATTGCCCGGGATCCAACCAGTTTCTTGGCAGCGGGTCGTTCCCCCTCTTCAGGGCCCTTGATCCGAAGCGGCGGGTCAGGACCGGCATTGGCAGTGACATCGGGGCAGGACCGGCGCTGTCACTGCTTCAGGTCCTCTCCGACGCATACAAGGTCGCGCAGGGGCTGGGAACGAAACTCCATCCGGCACAAGGGCTGTGGCTGGCAACGGCTGGTGGTGCGCAGGCACTGGGCCTTCAGGACAGGATCGGCACGATCGCTCCCGGCTTCCATGCCGATCTGTGCGTTTTCGACCCCGCCGCGACCCCGCTCGGAAAAATCCGCAACCAGACAGCGGAAAGCCTGTCAGATGTCCTTTTTGCCCTGACCATGCTCGGTGATGACCGAAGCATCGCCGCAACTTACGTCGCCGGACAAAGACTCCATACCCGCGACTGAATTACTGCGCGGGTGGTGGCGCCCCAGTCCCGCGCCCGGAGCGTCTTCCGTGCGCGTTCCGGTCAGGATGCTCTCATTCGGCAGGTCATCGGGCGACAGTTCAGCCTCGGACAGGTCCGTCAGCGTCCGGCGCACATTGAACAGCAGATGCAGGCCAATGGCCGCCAGTGATCCCAGCGTGATCCCGCTGCCAAATACGATTTTCGCCCACATCGGAAACGTATCGGCAATATGGGGCTGCGCCGTGGCCAGCATGCCCAGGCCCACACTGGTGCCTACGATGATGACATTGCTCTGACGGTCAAAATCCACCCGTGACAGGGTCTGGATCCCCACGACCGCTACGGTCGCGAACATTGCCAGGGCCGCACCGCCCAGAACGGGCAGCGGAACCGCCGCCACAAGAGCCCCGAGCCGGGGCAGACAGCCCAGCAGCATCATGATGACAGCCGCCGCCGCAACCACCCACCGGCTTTTCACACCCGTCATGCGGACAAGACCGACATTCTCCGCAAAGCAGGTATAAGGAAAGGAATTGAGAATGCCCCCCAGCGTGGTGGCAATACCATCCGCCCGCAGGGTCCGTGCCACATCCTCGGACGTGATCCGTTTTTCCACGATCTCCCCGGTCGCATACACATTCCCTATGGTTTCGATCATGGAGATGGTCATGACAATTACCATCGACAGGATCGAGACCGGATGAAAGCTTGGCATCCCGAAATAGAACGGCCTGGTGACCGAAAAAAGCGGCGCGGTCGCAATATCTCCAAACCGCGCATCCCCCAGGCACCATGCCACAACCGTCCCCAGCGCCAGTCCGATCAGAACGGCAATCGTGGCGATAAAACCCCGGAACAGCCTCTGGATGACGAGGATCGACGCCAGCGTTCCCAGCCCGTAGCAGATGCTTCTCAGAGGAACAGGGTCCTGAATGACAGTCGGCCCGGCGCCAGACACGATATCGTTGGCCGCCACGGGCAGAAGGGCCAGACCGATGATGAGAATGATCGATCCCGTCACGACCGGCGGGAAAAACCGTACCAGCCCGGCAAAATGCCGCGCCATGAGAAAGGTGATGATCCCCGCGACGATGACGGAACCATAAATGGACAGAAGTCCCGGCACCCCACCGCCGACAGCCGAACCAATGGCGATCATCGGGCCCACAGCCGTAAAGGTCACGCCCTGCAGCAGCGGCAGACGCACACCGACCGGACCAATCCCGACCGCCTGTAGCAGCGAAGCAATGCCGCAGGTGAACAGGTCCGCGTCAATCAGGTGAATCAGCGTCTCCCGCGAGAGGTGAAGGGCACCCGCCACAAGAATCGGGACAATGACCGCCGCCGAATAGAACGCCAGGACATGCTGGAAGCCATAGGCTCCCAGCCGCCAGAAGGGCAACTTCTCGTCAACGGGATGAACGGAAGACGGCGCAGAGCGGTCATCTGTCATCAGTTCTCTCAGCTTCCGCGATAGGTGGAATATCCATATGGCGCGGCCAGAAGCGGAACATGCGCGTGCGTGTCCTCCCCAAGACCGAACACGATCGGCACCACATCAAGGAAAGGCGGATCGGACAGCACCTGTCCTTTCGCGCGAAAATAATCCCCTATGGAAAATTCCAGCCGGTACGTCCCTTTGCCGAGCAGGACATTGCGCAACTCGGTGCAACGCCCATCTTCGTTCGTCCGCCCTTCAAACAGGACGGCATCGCCGGCGTAGAGGCGAAACGCCACATGCGCCGCCGGCGTGCCTGCAACGGTGTCAAGAACATGCGTGGAGAGAGAGCTCATGATTCAACCAGATCCTTCAGGCGCAGACCGGCAATGGCGTCAATCTGCAACAAAGCCTCATTCAGTTCGGCATCCGCGCCGCCATTCAGGCGCCGCTCCATTTCGTCCATAATGACCGTTTTGGGCGGACGCCCCTGTGCCGCCACGCGCCGCACACAGATAACGAACGGCATGGCAAATTTATCATGATACAGGTCATTCAGCGCCCGGAACCGCTCATATTCTGCCGGCGTCAGGCGGTCCAGGCCAGCAGATGCCTGTTCGGACGTGGATTCCGCCGTGAGGTCGGGGTCCACGCCAGCCCTGTGACCAAGTTCCGGATGCGACCGCACAAGCGCTTTCTGCGCGGTCGGACCTGCATCCCGCACGGCTTTCGACAGGGCCCGCAGCATAGCATCCACGTCGGCAAAGGGACGAGCCTGCGCAGCCGCTTCCGCTACCCAGGGAGAATGTTCGTAAAGCGCGCCGAACGTCCGGATGAAATCCTCCACAGACAGGGCATTCACATCTGCAATGGACATCATGCCGGATGGACTTTCTGCCAGTGCCGGGCAATGTCGAGGCGCGTGGCGACCCACACATCCTCATGCTTCCGCAGATGCTCGATGAACCGCATCAGCCCCGCCGCCCGGGCTGGCTTGCCCGCCAGACGGCAATGCAGCCCGATCGACAGCATCCGTCCTCCTTCGCGATACAGCACATCGAACGCATCCCGCAGATAGACGAAGAACTGCTCGCCTTCCGTGAAACCGTTGAGGGCCGCAAATTTCATGTCATTCGCATCGAGCGTATACGGCACGATCAGTTGCGGATGCCCACTGCTCCGGTCGTAATACGGCAGCTCATCGGCATAAGAATCGGCGTCATAAACGAAGCCGCCTTCCTCCGCGACCAGACGCGCCGTGTTCGGGCTGGTCCGCCCCTGATACCAGCCAAGCGGACGCTCTCCCACGACTTTCGTATGGATGGCGATCGCCTCGCGGATATGGTCGCGTTCCACGTCTTCCGGGAAATCCTGATAGTCGATCCAGCGCAGACCGTGAGAGGCAATTTCCCACACACTGTCCTTCATGGCCGCCACGGCATCTGGATTGCGTTCCAGCGCCTTTGCCACGCCAAACACCGTCAGCGGCAGTTTCGCTTCATCAAAGATCCGGCGCAGGCGCCAGAACCCGACACGACTGCCATATTCATACAGGCTTTCCATCTGCGCACAGCGCGCGCCAATGATGGATTTCGTACCAATCATTTCAGATAGGAACGCTTCCGATCCTGCATCACCATGCAGGATGGAGTTTTCGGCTCCTTCCTCATAGTTGATGACGAACTGGACGGCGATGCGAGCGCCATTGGGCCATTGCGGATCGGGTGGCGTTGCGCCGTAGCCGATCATGTCACGCGGGTAAGAGCTGCTCATGGGGTCTGCCTTTTCCTGCACTTTCATTCGGTCGGCGGATCAAGGCTGATCAGTTCTTCCGTATCGTAGGACAGAAGACTGTTCAGATGCTTTTCCCCATCCTCAACGAAGAGGTCGCGCGCGATGCCCCGTGTCAGCTTTTCCACACCGAAACGCATTCCGCTGATGGATGCCCCCGAAAGACCCATGCTCGGCATCGCTCCGAACGTGAAGTTGTAGATCGCCGCCAGCATGGGCGCCTTCGGGTCCGACGGATCTTTCGGAAGGAACTCGAAACGGCTGCCAAGATAGGGATGACTGGACAGAAGCTCGCTCTCCTCGCCCTCAGGCGGCGTGAAACAGTCCCGCCACAGAAGGACGGAACCTGCGAAATCCTTCGTTTCCGGACGCTGCGTCAGGTCAATGGAGAAACCCGTCCCGATGATGAGATAGTCGAAGCGCATCTCGCCCTGCGGCGTCGTGACGACAACCTCGTTCCCGTCCATGCGCGTCGCCGTCCAAGGCATACCTGGATGGAAAGCAAAATTCTCATGGCGGCGGCAGCGCCAGAACGTATCCTGCGGCGGAGGCTGGTTCAGGTTGTAGATGCAGCGCATGAAGCGCCAGCGCGTCAGATCCGGCAGTTCGGAGAAATGCGCGAGGAAACCGGCATTCTCCATCCAGCGATATGGGTTGATGGCCGGGATTTTCGCGCGGCGCAGACAGAGATCCACGCGCCCTGCCCCTTTTTCCAGTGCGGTTGCAGCATTGTCGAAGGCGGATGCTCCCGCACCGAGAACACCAATCCGCTTGCCTTTCAGGGCCTCGAAATCAATGTCTTCATGTGTATGGGCATAAACGGATTTCGGCAGCGAACCTGAGACAAAAGATGGAACGTGCCACGTGCCACCGCCCTCGATTCCGGTCGCCAGTACCATACGCCGCGCCCAGCGCCGTGTTTCCTTCCCTGCACTGTCACGGAAGGTCAGGCGCAGAAGACCGTCCTGCCAGTCGGTATGAACCAGTTCCTGATCGTTCGTGACGGGAATCTCCAGAACGTCCCGCAGCCAGTCGAGATAGGCCTGCCAGTCCTGACGGGAAATCTTGTCCAGTTTTTCCCAGGCTTCAGCACCATAACGCGCTTCGTACCAGGATTGCGGCGTCAGGCTGGGAATCCCCAGATCCGGCCCCGTGACATGCTTGGGCGTGCGCAGGGTGATCATACGCGCGAACGTCACCCACGGGCCTTCTCCGCCTCTTTTCGCTTTTTCGAAGACTTCCACATTCGTCACCCCGAGGCGACGCAGGCCGAAACAGGCCGTCTGGCCGCCCTGTCCCGCACCGATCACGGCGACATCGAGAACCTTTTCCCCTTCCCGCTCCAGCGGGACAGACCAGTTGCCGGTTGCATAACGGATCCTGGCCAGATCATCCCGCACACGCGCTGAAAGCGCAGCCAGGGCGTCAGCCGGGGAAGAAGCAGTTGTCATGGTGTCATATCCCAAAGAACCAGCACGGCGTCCCCTCTATCCTGATGGAAATCAAAGGAACTTCCCGTGTGTAAAAAGATCGCGGTGCGACCGGGCGGGATAGTTTCATAGAGCCCTTTCATCGTATATCCCATAAAAGCGTCTTTTCTGTTCGCAAAATAAGAGCGGATGACCCATGCCTGTCTTTTCGCGTTTTCTCCGGTACTTTCTCGCAGTGGCCCAGTACGGCTCGATCCGGAAAGCCTCCGAACATCTCCGGATCGCGGCATCCGCCATCGACCGGCAGATCCTTCACGGCGAGGAAGCCTTCGGCACACCTCTGTTCGAGCGCCTTCCCAGCGGGCTGCGCCTGACCGCCACAGGGGAGCTGCTCTATACCCACGGCAAACGGTGGCGGCAGGACTTCGGAAACCTGCGCACCCAGATCGAGGACATGCGCGGCCTGCGCCGGGGACAGGTAGACATCGCGGTCCCTGATGCACTGGCCCGGGGTTTTCTGCCGCGCCTGCTCAAGAATCTTCGCGGCACGCATCCCGGCATCAGCATCTGCACACATGTCCTGGAGAACAAGAACATCCTGCATGACCTCATCGCCGGAGATGTGGATGTGGCCCTGCTGCTGAATCCGACCCATGCGCGCGGACTGCTCGTGCGGGCCCATGCGGAATTTCCACTCGGCTTCGTCTGCCTGCCGGATCATCCGCTCGCAAAAAAAACCAGCGCACGCTTCAGCGCCTGCGTTGAATATCCGATGATCATGCCCTCCCCTCCACTGGCCCTGCACCGGCAGATCGAAATCCTCGAGATCGACAGCAACCTCAGCGTTCAGCCCGTGACGTCATCGGACAACATCCAGATGATCAAATCCCTCGTCTGTGAGGGAATCGGCGTTGCGATCCTCAGCAAACTGGACGTGATGGATGAGCTAACCCGCAAGGAACTGGCCTTCATTCCGATTTCCAATCGCGAACTGTCTCCCCTGACCCTGGCTCTCTGCGTCGATCATTCCCGACAGCTTTCCGGCGCGGCCCGCCTTGTCATTTCCGAAATCGAAAAGGAATTCCTGGCTCCTCGTTCCTGAAAAACCGCTTCTTTCCGCGATATGCGTACCCACAGGGAAAGGCCATTCTCAAAATAGCAACTCCTGGATGCTATTTTTATCTTTGGAGCGAATAGGCTCTAGCCATTAGATTTATGTTTCGAATAAATACCATTCCCTGAATGAACCTTTTGCGAAACAGGAACCGGGCAGCATGAAAGAAAACCGTTGGTACACGGGATATCGGCGTCGCCTTTTTGCAGTTTCATGTCTGGCAGGCAGTGTCTTTGCCGGCCTTTCCACCTCTGCCCGTGCCGACGACCACACCCGCCAGGCTTCTTCCCGCCATCACGCCAGACCCTCCCGCTCCGCAACGGCTCTTCCCTCTGCCCGCCCTGCTCTTCCACGGCCCGCTACCCGTCGCCCTCATGCCGTTGACAGCCAGGACGACGAGACGGTTTCCGTCCGCTCTTCACGCACCGCCCTGAATGGCGGCGGTGGCATGATGCGCATCGAAACCGCGCCACGCACCGTCCAGACCATCGGCAAGCAGTTCATCGACATGCGCAGCCCGACCAGCACGGCGCTTGACCTCGTCCAGAACCTGCCGAGCCTGAACGTTACCACTCCGGATTCTTCCGGCATGGAAGGCGGCCAGATCCAGTCCCGTGGCCTGACCGACCTTGACATGGGTCTAATGATGGATGGCGCGCCTGCTGCAGCGGCGAAATACCTGACCGAAAACGTCGATTCCGAGAACCTCGAAAACGTCAGCGTTACGCCCGGTTCCTCCGCCACGGACCTTCCGGTGATGTCCGCCGCCGGTGGCGTCATGATGGAAACGACACGCACGCCTTCGAAAAAATTCGGCGGCATGACGGATTTCTCCTACGGCACCAACAACCTGTCGCGTGAGTTCATCCGCCTTGACTCAGGTGAGATCGGCCATAGCGGCGTGCGCGGTTACTTCTCGTTCTCGAACAGCCATGCACGCTCATGGATGGGCGCGGGCATCAACCAGCGCAAACATATTGATTTCGGCCTTCAGAAAGACTGGCAGAACGGCTCGAACGCCAAGTTCTTCCTGTCCTGGAACTCCGAAGATTTCGTCATCGACAACTACCCGACATCCGACCAGTTCTTCCGCTACAAAGACACCGGTCAGGGCTATGGCCGCACCAATGACAAAACCAGCAACAACTACTGGAAAAACAACAACGACCATTGGAACCAGATCTTCCTGACGGCACCCGTCCATATTGTGCTGCCGGCAAAATTCTCTTTCGACATCCAGCCCTATTTCAACTTCGGGCAGGGCTGGGACGCTTCCCCGAACGGATACACGACCGACAGCACGGGCACGACGCGCGGCCTGACCAGTTACTTCCTGCAAAACGAATACCGGCAGGTGGGCGCGGTCACGAAGCTCAACTACCAGATCGATTCCCACAACCTGTTCTCGATCGGGTACTGGTACGAAAACACACGCACCATCCAGTCCTATCCGGAAAGCTACCAGATGGCGAATGGTGCGGCGGCGAGCCCGAACTGGGCACAGTATCTTATCACTGCGGGCGACCAGCAGAATGCCGGTTACGAGATTCACTCCCTTTTCGTGCATGACACCGCGAAATACCTGCACGACCATCTGACCGTGGACGCTGGCTTCAAGTTCGTCATGACAAATATCTGGAACAAGGATTATTACGGCCGTCAGGAAGCGAACAGGACGGCTCCCCTGCCCCAGCTTTCCATCGGCTACCGTTTCGACAACCATCATCAGATCTACCTGAACGTCGAGGGGGACTACCGCCAGCCCAGCGCCGTCGATCTCGGCTGGCTGTACACCAGCGTCGCCATCCCCAAGAACCAATATTCCATCAAGGAAGAACTCGGTTACCGCTATCATGACGACCACATCATCGCAGATGTCTCGTTCTTCAACTATAACGTCACGAACCGCATCGTGGATCAGTATGTCGGCATGAACAGCTACAAGCCGTTCAACATCGGCAACCAGCAGATGCGCGGCTTCGACGTCATGGTCGCCGCACGGCCGATCCATGGCTTCAGCCCCTATGCGTCGGTCGAGTACCTGCACGCAACCCAGGACAGCAACGTGTTCGATCCCTATCTGAACACAATGATCCACTCCAAGGGTACGCAGGCCATCATGGCCCCGCATGTCATCGCGAATTTCGGTCTGACCTATACCTACAAGGGCTTCTTCGCGAACGGCGCCGTCCACTATACCGGCCCGCAGTCAGTCAGCGTGGCAGGAGACCAGCGCATTCCGGGTTACGTCACGAACACACTCTCCCTCGGGTATCACTTCAAGCCGTTCATGTTCGCCAAGTCCCCGACCTTCAAGCTGAACTTCACGAACCTGACCGGCTCCATCGTGCGGACCGGTGCCATGGGCGCAGTTTACAGCGCGAAAGACCCGAGCACCGTCTACAGCGGGAACATGGCGTCCTACACGGGGTACGGAAACTCCTTCATGGTCGCCCCGCGCTTCACCATGACTGGCACGGTTTCCACCGCTTTCTAAGCACCCGGACCGATGGAGCGACCCTCCATCGGTCTCATCACTTTTTCCACATTCCCTCTTTATATGCAGGCCAGCGGGCCTATCCTTCCCTGTCAGACCTTCCGGGGATCAGGACCGGGGTCATAACGGCCTTCATGAAGAGGAATCCGCTGCATGTCTTTCCCGAAAATCCTTTCCGCCGTCACCCTTCTGTCCTGTTGCCTTGCAACGACAGCAGCCCTCGCCCAGACCACGGACAGCTTCGAAGCCTATACCTCTCCCGAAGCCGTAAGCTGGACGGCACCTCCTTCCATGTTCCCAAAAGGCACGCAGTTTTCCGTTCTAACAGGCGACCCCGCGAAACCGGGCCCTTTCGCCATCCGGGTCAGAATGGAACCCGGTGTCTACATCGCGCCCCATACACACAACATGGATGAAATGCTGACGGTCATCAGCGGAGACGTCCAGCATCTGGTGGGCAAGACCTTCAAAGCCTCGCGGGAGCGGGACCTGAAGGCCGGCGGCTTCGTACACCTTCCCGAGGGCGTTCCCCACTCCCTCAAAGCCGGAGCGGAAGGCGCCGTCATTCAGGTGACGGGCGTCGGACCATTCAGCATGACCTACGTCAACCCGGCAGATAATCCGGCCAGTATCAACCGGCACTGACCCACAACGCTTTTTCCATGACGGAGCCCCTGCGATGGGCCTCCGTCATGCCGGGCCGCCTTCCGTGCAGACACCAGCCCCGCTTCAGGACTGCATTGTCCCGGCCCCCATGATCGACGGGCCTGTGCCTGCCAGACATCACCCGGCTCTCTACAAAACCTTCGGCAGACGATCTGATCATGACAGACGCTGCCAGTGCCGGACCTTGGTCTTTCCGGATGTACGTCTTCACCCGGACGAAGCAGAACAGCACAACCATCCGGTAAAGCCTTGCTGCCGATCCGCGCCAGACTCCAGAACCTGTCGCGGATCAGCCTGTCCTCACTGTCCGATAGTCGAAAGAACCAGACCGGGCGTCAGGATCTGAGGCAGGACCTGTTCCGCACCGTTATCGGATGGGTAATACACATACAAAGGAACACCATCCCGGCCATGCGCCTTGAGATAGGCGGCAATGGCAGCGTTGCGGTTTGTCCAGTCCCCTTTCAGATAAGCCACATGCCGGGCACTGAAAGCCGCTTTCACGGACGATACGTCCAGCGCAACGCGCTCATTGACCATGCAGGTGATGCACCAGGATGCCGTCATGTCCACGAAGACGGGGCGGCCCTGACCGCGCAGTTCCGCCAGCCGGGCCTCGGAAAAGGGCTCGATTCCCGCCTCTGCCGTCTGCGCTGTGGTTTCCGGCTCAGGCAGGGACTGGACGTTATGGGCCAGCGCCACGCCGCAGCTGACAACACAGAGCGCCGCCACGAAACGGCAGAACAGGACTTCCCCGAAACCACCGTCACGCATGGCGCGATGCTGGCTGACACCGAAGATCCATGCCGCAAAACCCAATAGAACCAGTCCCCCGGCCGTGATCAGAACCAGATCCGCACCACGCTGAATGGCGGCCACCCACAGCAGCCAGACGCAGGTTGCGAATAGCGGAAACGCCAGAATCTGCTTGAGCATGCCCATCCAGGCGCCCGGCCGCGGCATCCGCGCCGCCAGTCCCGGAATGCCAGCCACCAAAAGATAGGGGGCCGCCAGTCCAAGCCCCATGCACAGAAAGACCAGCATCCCCACGACGGGCGGACCGCCCAGCGCTCCGGCGATCGCCACACCCATAAACGGCGCGGTGCAGGGGGTAGCCACGATCACAGCCAACAGGCCCGTCATCATGTCCCCCAGATGGCCGGTGCCGGTCTGGACCTGTCCCAGCCGTCCGGGCGTGACCTCGAAAACACCCAGCAGATTGAGCCCCATCAGGAACAGCAGCCAGCAGACGGACACGACAAATCCCGGGGACTGGAACTGGAAACCCCAGCCGGCAGCCGAACCCGCCATCCGCAGCCCGATCATGAGAAGCCCCAGAACGGCGAATGCTCCCACTACCCCCAGCGTATAGAACAGGGCACTCTGGATCTGCCGCTGCCGTCCGCTGCCGCCCATTTTCGCCAGAGACAGGGCCTTCATGGCCAGCACGGGAAACACACAGGGCATCAGGTTCAGGATCAGACCACCGATGAAGGCAAAAGCCAGAACCCTCAGCCACCCGGCCATCCCGGCAGGGACGTCAGAATTCTGCGGCACGCTGGCGGGTACTGCCTCCGGTCCTGCCTGTGAAGCGGGAACGGCCGCCGTACCTCCGACCGGTGGCTTCGCCTCGATCTGAAGAGGGCTTTCCTGCCCGGCGGCATCCCGCAGTACGACTATGCCCTTCAGGGGGGCGTCCCGATGGGCCGTTTTCAGGAATTTCAGTCCAAGAGCAACCCGCCCCTCCGAAACCCGCAACGGCTGATGCGCCACCTGATCGATCACGCCCCCATCCTGCGGCAGGAACCAGGCATCCTTCACGGCTGACGGCGACAGTCCCTGCCCCTCCAGTGTCAGGGTTCCATCACCTGCGACACTGGCCGCGAAAGGCGAAGGCAGCGGCATGGCGGCATCCGCCCGGTGAAACAGCTCCGCCTGTGCGCCAGGCGGCGCATCCCCAGAGGACGCAGGGAGCGTCAGGGTGAAGTCCCCGCTTTCAGGAATGCAGACCTGCGCACAGACGAGCCACTCCGCATGGGCTTTCAGCGTCGTCCCGCCGGAACCCTGACCCGTACTTTTCAGCGCCAGATCCTCGGGGAGCAGGACATCGTTGACATAGGCATACGACATCAGCCCGCCCTCGCTGATACGCACCGGCACCGGCCAGTGAATGGCGGAGCCCCTGCCCGTCGCCCCGTCCTGCGCCGTCACGTCCAGCGTCGGCGCATCGCCAGCATCGCCCGGGTTGATCCAGTATGTATGCCAGCCGGGTCTGAGCTGAAGATGCAGGCCGACACGAAGATGCTGGTCAGGCCCCACGGCGTCACGATCCGTGACGAGGGTGGCCGTATCGTTGGCAGACGTGACGGGGGCGCTTTCCGCTGCATGGGCGGAGACGGAACCCAGACCGACAAGCCCTGTCAGAAACAGGGCGGACATGCTGAACACTCGACGCAAGACAGTCTCATTCCGCTAATTCAGGACAGAACTGCTCCCATACCATCCTCCGCTGCGGAAGACAGGGGGTTTTTCCTTCCCGCACGGAGGGATGATCGTGTCCGGCCTTCCCGCCGGACCACTCCCCTGTGGCCTGCCAGACCTTTTCCGATGCCGAAGAAGGCGGGACACATCCATCCCCATGTGGCATGTTCAGGAGACAGGACCTGTTAGGTCCGGCCTTCAACTGCTCCTCCAGAACCGACAGGGAGGAAACAGGACGGTTCCTGTTCTCCCCCCGAAGCACATAAGGACTCATCAGGAAGATGTACCCTCCCGCCCTGCCCAGCCGTCCGGTGAACCGGCCGCGATGGATGTGGCATTCCTGCCTGACAGTTCTCCTGTTCCTGACGCCGGCTCTGCTGGCTTTCCCCGGACAGGCCACCGCAGACGCCTCCTCCTCCAGTGCGGCCAGCACGACACCAAAACTGGAAAAGCCCCTTTCACGGCAGGAAGCGCAGCAGCTCCTGAATGTGCTCAACAATCCGAAGGAGCGGGAGTCGTTCACCCATACGCTGTCCCTGATGGCGCGTGGGCTTCCCGTAGAGACGTCATCACCACAACCGGCCGCGACAGTGGCCGTCACTCCGGCCCCCAAGCCGCCCGCCGCATCCCCGAAGAAGGTTGTGGATGTGGCGCAGGTCTCGCCTGACATCCATAGCGGCCTGTCCAGCATCCGGTCACAGACCCTGACCTATGTGAACAATTTCCTGGGTCTTTTCAGCGACCTGCGCTTTGTCGGACATGAAGCCCGCAACCAGCTCAGCAACCCCCAGACTCGCAAGATCATCTTCAATGCCTTTTCCGCTGCACTGGCGGTCATGATCTGTGGGCTGGTTCTTGAGCGTGTTCTGGTCCTGACCCTTCGGCCCCATGTGGTCCAACTGACGGCGAGCGCCCAGAAGCGGGAACAGAAACCCCGTTCCGATCCAGGCAAGCTCCCCGCCGGTGCGCCGGCAGACGACACCAGCAAGACCCGCGCGGCCGATCAGAGGCGACAGGTGGAAACGCTGCGCTTTCTCGTGCGGATTCCCTATGCCCTGGGCCATTTTGCCCTCAAGGCCCTGCCGGTTCTGGCCTTTTACCTGCTGGCATGGCTCTCAACACTGATCTTCCCGTGGAGCCAGAAAACGGATGACGTCATCCTGACACTGGCCAACTGCTATGCCGGTGCGCGCTGTCTTTATCTATTCGTCGAGACAGGCTTCGCCCCCCACTCTCCCACGATCCGCCTGCTGCCTGCGAGCGACCAGACCGCTCTTCTCCTGACACGGTGGTGGAACTTCCTTGTCGCAGCACCTGCGATCATCTTCTGCCTGTCCAATCTCGGCTCGCAGTTCAACATCTCGCCCCGCGGCACGGACGCCATGATCCGCGCCATCGTGCTGGTCGAGCATATCATGATCGCCGTCTTCATCTGGCGTATCCGGCATATCGTCACGCGGGCACTCCTGCCCAACCGGAATGGCAAGACCACTGCCATGTGGGCCTTTATCGCAGCCGTGGCACGGTTGTGGTGGGTTCCGGCGATGTTCCTCGACATCTCGCTCTGGGTTGTCTGGGCCGCGCATCTGCCAGGCGGTTATCGCTGGATTCTCAGCACGACCGGCATGACAATCGGCATTCTGGTCGTTTCCCGTCTGATCGCCATTCTGGCTTACGGCCTTCAGGACCGTTTCTTCCGCGTCAATCCGGCATTGGTGGAACGCTTCCCTGAAATCCAGGAACGTGCAGACCGTTACTATCCGGTCGCCCGCGCCGTCCTGACCGGCATCATCGTTTTCCTGACCCTGCTGGCCATGACGGAAGCCTGGGGCCTGCCAACGATCAACTTCTTCCTGCACAACGCCATCGGTACCCACCTGCTGGACGCCGTTATCACCATGCTGATCGCCGTGACGGTGGCCGTGGCGATCTGGGAGACGGTCAACGCCCTGCTGGGCCAGCAGCTGACGCGCTTCGAGAAATCGGGACTGAACTCACGCGCCACGCGGCTGCGAACGGTCCTGCCCATCATCCGCACGGTGCTGCTGGCTATCATCAGCATCATCGTGACGGTCACGACCCTCTCGCAGATCGGCATCAACGTCACACCGCTGCTGACCGGTGCGGGCATCATGGGCGCCGCCATCGCCTTCGGTTCGCAGAGTCTGGTGAAAGACTTCATCACCGGGTTCTTCATGCTGGTCGAAGATGCCATTCAGGTGGGCGACTGGGTGACGACGGGCGGCGTGTCCGGAACCGTGGAAAACCTGTCCATCCGTACGGTCAAGGTCCGCGACATCAACGGGGACCTGCATATCATCCCGTTCTCGTCCGTTTCGTCCATTGCCAACACGGCGCGCGGTTACAATCAGGTGATCGTCAAGCAGCAGCTTGACCTCTCTGAAGACCTGCCGCGCGTTTCCGCCATCATGGCCAAGGTCGTCAAGGAGCTGCGGGACGACACCGTCTTCGGGCCCATGATCCTCTCCGATTACAACGACCTTGGAGTGGATAACAGCGACAGCGGCGGCGCCACGCTCCTTGGCAGCATCCGCACAGCCCCCATGATGAAATGGAAGGTCAAGCGGGAGTTCTATCGCCGCGTGGCCAACCGCTTCGCGGAGGCCAACGTCAAATTCTACACCGGCACGTCCTACTTCACGACGCCGCCGGGCGTGGCAATGCACCTTGTCAACGACAGTGCGCCCGTGCCGCCGGCCCCTGCCAATGACGTGGACGCTGCTGCACCGCCCGCCGGGAAACCGGATACGAAAAAACCGGATGGAGACTCCCATCCGGATGACAGCAAACCATCCTGATCACACCCGGCCCTGAAAGGCCGGAAAACCGGGAGGCTCCGCAAGGAACCTCCCGGTCAGCGCCTTACCGCAGGATACCGGTATGGCCCACGCTGTAACGGCCCGGCTGCGGCCAGACAGTCAGGCCATGCGGCTCGGCACCCACCGGAATCTTCCGCATCGCGCCCGTCGTGGTATCGATGGCATAGACCACATCGTCAAACCGCCCTGACAGCCAGAGCAGCTTTCCGTCCGCACTGACATTGCCCATGTCCGGGCTGCCACCACCAGGAACCAGCCAGGTCTTGATGACCTTGTCCGTCGCGAAATCGATGATGGAGACGCTGCCCGGACTGTGACGGGGGCCATGGATCCGGTGTGATCCACGGTTGGCGACATACATCACCTTGCCATCGCGGCTTGGATAGAGCCCATGTGTGCCGATACCGGTCGGGATGAAGGCGGTTTCCTTGAAGGAATCTCCATCCACCACGAATACGCCATCCGCCATCATGTCCGCGATATAGAATTTGTGTCCGTCCGGTGCGGTCAGGATGTCCTGCGGCATGCCACCCTTGGACAGGCGCAGCATGTCGAGCAGCTTCAGATTGACCGTGTCGACCTTGGCCAGATAACCGCCAAACTCACAGGTGAAGATAGCGTATCTTCCGTCGATCGAGAAATCGGCGTGGTTGACGCCCTTGCACTGCGGCGTCTCGACGGAGCCTTTCAGTTCCATCGTATGCGGATCACGGAAGTCGAGACGCTTGTGGGCCTCCGCCACCGTGATCGCGTATTTTCCGTCCGGCGTGAAATACATGTTGTAGGGATCGTCCACCTTGATGGGCGGCCCCGGCTTGGCCGTTGCCGGATCAATCGGGGTCAGGGACCCATCGGGGCGGCCTTCACTGTTGTTCGTCACCCACAGCATCCGCAGATCCCAGGACGGAACGACATGCTGCGGCGAACGTCCAACTGGGAAGGTATCCACCACCATGAAGGAGGCCGGGTCAATGACGGAAACGCTGTTTCCACGCAGGTTCGGCACGTAGATCCGGGCCGGATCATGCGCGATGGCTGGCGAAATATGGGACGGCGTCGTCTCACTGTAGATGTTGTGCGGGTCAATGACCGGCGGCATGCCCGGGATCGTCTGAATGGCTCCGGCGGAAGCTGGCGCCGCTGCGGGCTGCGTTGCATCCGCCGCGATGGGAACCATCGGAGGGGCGGGTGCGGCTTCCTGAGGCTCATCCGCCCATGCGGTGGAAAGCCCCAGCAGCGCCACGGCGGCCAGAAGAGGAGTCTTGAAGGTCATGGATGGCTCCTGTTGAAAGACTGGATGGCCGCGACGGCGGCGCGGATCTGAAGATCCGTTCCGATCTGGCCCAGTTCGGCAGTGGCATGCCGCGGGTCGCCGCCATAGACGCCCTCCGACGTGCCGGGTTTCGGGGCTTTGCGCAGCGCATCCTGACGGACCATTGACGGATCAACGGCCAGCATCAGGGACGTATCGCTCAGCTCCGCATGAAGCCCCACTTCGCTGCCATGTCCCTGCGCACACAGGGTATCGGCATACTGATGGGGAATGACGGTATAGTAATCGTGTAGCCACAGGGCGGCGGCCTGCCCTTTCCAGCTCCGGTTCAGGTCCTGCACCACCTTGCCCATGAACGTCTGGTATCCGCCGTGATCACCCAGCAGCACGATATGCCGGAACCCCTGGACACGGAAGCTCTCCGCCGCCCCGCGAAGCAGCCCCTCAAAAACGGCAGGCGGAATGGAAATCGTACCCGGAAAGCGCATGTGGGAGGTGCGCGGCGTGGTCGAGCCTTCCGGCACATAGGCTATGACGGGCGCCACCAGCGTATGGCCAATCTGTGCGGCAATGATATCGGCCAGAACCTGCGCCCGGACATCATGCTTGCCAACGGCCATATAAGGCCCGCTCTGCTCTGTGCCGCCGACAGGGATGATGATGGTTGTGGTGCCCTCCCGAATGGCGTTTGCGACCTCCACCCAGCTCTGGCATGCGAACTCGACCTGTCCCGCCAGCCCCGTGCAGTGCGGCGGCACCTGGGAAGACAGTTGACGATCAACCGGCTTCTGGGCGTGCGCCTGTGAAAACAGGCAGAGCGCCGCGACCGTAACCGCCAGAACAGCCCTCACACGGCCGGGATGGAACAGACAGGACATAATGTTCAGGTCACCCGCTACGAAACGAGCCTCTCCCTACTCTATAAGAGGCAGTCTTTTCCAGAGTGCGCGGCTTTTCCGACTCTTCCGATCCGGTATAGAAGACTTCCATGTCTCTGCCGTTTCCCATTCCAACCGATGCTGACGCTGTCGATAGCGCGGCTCACCTGATCCAGATTGCCCTCACGCCGGTTTTCATGCTGTCCGGCATTGGCACGCTCATCAATGTCTTCAACACACGTCTGGCGCGTGTGGCCGATCATCTGGAAAGCGTGAACCAGAAACTCGCCACGCCACCCGATCCGGACAGCAAGCCCGACCCGCTTACCGACCCGATCCGCCTCCAGCACCAGCAGCTCCGGCTGCATCGGCGAATCTTCGTCCTGGATGCCGCCATCATGCTCAACGCCGTTGGCGGGGCGTCGACCTGCGGCGCCGCAATGGCGCTTTTTGTCGGATCACTGCGCGATGCAAGCACATCCACATGGCTGCTAGTCCTTTTCGGCATAGCACTGGCCTGCACGATCGGGGCGCTTTCCTTCTTCCTCGCGGATACACTTCTGAGCTGGCATGGCCTGAAACGGGACAGTTATGACCTGCTCGAGCTCGCGGCGGAGTGAGCGGAAAGGTAATTTTATTCCAAAAAAAGACCGGGAAAGCCCATTTTCCATCAGGAAATAGCAAGAAAGCCGTCCCATGTATTCTTTCGGGATCAAAGTGTAATCATCATTCCAGAAGAACAAAAAACACGCCCGACACAGGATCAAAAAGTTTTACCAAAGATTTATGCAGAAAATGCAGACCTGACCCTGCAACTGCATTTGTTGCTTTCGACACTGATTCTGGAGTTTCTCCCCTCAACACGCCGCAAATGGCATCCAGAACAGAAAAAACGGAGAAACTCCCATGACGTCCATGACCCTGATCCACCTCATCGGTCTGCCCACCAGCCTTCTGGCCCAGTTCTCGATGATTGCTTTCATCCCGGTGATCGGTGCGCTGATGATCGCAACGGTCGCTGCTGACCGCGCCTCTTCCGAAGGCTGAAACCGGCGAGGCCGGGATTGGCCCGGTCACTGCACCGGGTATCCCGCCTCCCCGGCCTGTCAGTTCCTGACAGACAGATAAGATTCAGGATCAAGGCGACGACGCCACAGATCGCTGATCCAGCACCCTGTAATTCCGATCATCATCCCCACTGACGTTGATCCCACCCAGTGGACCGGCAACAGGGACATGATGACGCCGGCCATTCCCGCGACCGTCCAGTTCAGCGTTCCCATGAGCGCCGAGGCCGAGCCCGCCTGATGGCCATGATGCGTCAGCGCCAGAATTCCGGCATTCGGGCCGATGAATCCCAGCGAAAACGTCGTGCACCAGATCATCGCGCACAACAGCCACGGGTCCGCCGGCCCGGCCAGCCCTGCGATACAGATCAGCAGACCAAGCGTGCTGAATACCAGAACCGCCAGCATTCCGCTTTCCATGAGACGCGTGAACAGGACCCGGTGCGCCAGCCGTGCATTGACCTGGGAGCCGATGATAAAGCCGATCCCGTTCAGCCCGAAGAAAATGGCGAACAGATGCGGCGAAAAATGCAGAATTCCCTCGAATAGCGCAGGTGCATTGGAAAGATAGGCGAACATCGTGAAGGTCCCGAAACTCACGACCATGGCAGATGAACAGAACAGCGGTTCCGAAATCAGATCCCGGTAACGGGCCACAATCCCGCTGAACGGCAGGGCAAACCTGCGATCCTGCGGCAACGTATCAGGCAGGAGCATGAGCGTCCCGAAGAACAGCAGAACGCCAAACCCGGCATTGGACCAGAAGATCAGACGCCAGTGCCCAAGATCCAGCAGGAAACTGCCGATGGAGGGCGCCAGAAGCGGCCCCAGCCCGAAGATCAGCATCAGCTGGGACATCAGCTTCACGCCGGCGGTCCCCGTCGCCACGTCACGCACCATCGCACGGGGCGCTACCGAGCTGGCCGCTCCACCCAGCGCCGCAATGAAACGCAGCAGACAGAACAGATGGAAATTCGTCGTGACAGCCAGTAGGGCAGACACGATGCTGTAGACCACCAGCCCCAGCAGCAGGGGCAGCCTCCGCCCGAACCGGTCACAGAATGGCCCCAGCGCGAACTGCCCGATCGCCAGTCCCGCCAGCCAGCACGTCAGGGTCAACTGTGCCGAACCCGGGCCGTGCCCCAGATCATGCTCCAGCATGGGAAAGGCGGGCAGATACATGTCCGTGGAAACAGGACCGAGAATGAAGATCAGGCCGATCAGCAGCCGATGAACGGCATTCAGTTCAAACCGGGGTGTCTCAGAGGGAGGCGGAACAGGCACACGGATACCATGTCTGACAGGTCAAAAACACAAAAAGGCCCCCTCGTCTGCAAAGCGGCCCTCGCCCGCACTCAACGCCTTTTTGCCTGACCTGACCAGCCCTGAGGGACAGGAATATTTTCCCTTGCGGGAAAAATGAGACGTTTACCGTGGCCAGTGCGTCAGAATATCGTTCTTCACCGTTTCGGGTAGCCCCACGTAATCGAGGCGCGCATTATCCGCGTCTCCGTGTGCGAATCCCCATGCGAAGAAGTCATGGACGGCACGGGCAGTTGTCGCGTCGTGCGTATCCGTCGGGACAAGGACAAATGTTGCAGTGACGATCGGCCATGAGGCTGGACCATTCATGTCCAGCAGACTGATCCCGTAATGATCCGCTTTCTGCCAGTCCGCGGCTTGAGCCGCTGCCGCGAACCCCGACAGGCTGGGCCTGACAAACGCGCCGGAGCGGTTTTTCAGCTGGACAATGTCGAGATGATTCTGCGCAGCGTATGAATATTCAACATATCCCAGGCCACCTGTCGTCTGTTTCACCATCGCGGCGATTCCGTCATTGCCGCGTGCGCCGGCGCCTCCTGTCCAGGCCACGGCCGTCCCGGCGCCAAACCTGCGTTTCCAGTCCGGAGAAACCTGCGCGAGGTAGGAAGTGAATACGAAAGTCGTCCCGGAGCCATCAGCACGGTGGACAGGTGCCACTTCCGCATCCGCCAGCGTCAGGCCCGGGTTCAGGGCCTGGATGCGCGGATCATTCCATGACGTGATGCTGCCGTCATACAGCGCGGCCAGTACAGGCCCATCAAGCCGCAGCTGTCCCGGCGCCAGCCCGGGAACATTCGCCACCACAACGATCCCGCTCATCACCGTCGGAAACTGATAAAGATGCTCCGCCTCCAGACGTGATCCCGTCAGAGGCTTGTCCGACGCGCCGAAATCGACCGTGCGGGCCATGACCTGATCCTGCCCTGCACCGGAACCCACTGTTTGGTAATTGACGGCAATGCCGGTCGCTGCTTTCGCTCCCAGCCCCCAGGCGCCGTAAATGGGAGCGGCAAAGCTTGAGCCGGCGCCCGTGATGTCCTGTGCCCGTGCGGCCTGTGGCGCCGCCGGGAGAAGAATCCCCATCATCAGAAATCCGAAAAGCGCCAGTCTGCTCATGGTCATGCTGATCCCTCACGGGCTTGGTCAGAAAACTGCCCCTTAGTAGCGGGAGCATGATCGCGGAAACAGGGGAAGAATACAGAATAGTTTTCCTGACCGGATCAGGAACTCTTCGGCAAGGCCGGAGCAGTGTCACGAAACTGCAATCATCCTGTCATGAAACCTTCCCGTTCATTCTGGAACAGACTGGGATAACTCACCTGCCGAACCCCTTCCCGTCCTCCGAAGGATGCGACCCGGCAATGTCCCCTCCGTTTCCCCGGCTTTCCCTTTTCTCAAGCACGTTTCTCGTGGCTTCCTTCCTGCTGCTTCCGCACAGCGCGCAGGCCGCGGACCAGATGGAAATCATGGAACGCCAGATCAGGGCCATGCAGTCCCAGCTGGCCGCCATGAAAAAAGAACATGCGGAGGAGGTCCGGCAGGCTCGGGCCATTCTGGTCAAGCAGCGCGAAGAAGCCGAGAACGCCCCCTATCGCCAGCGCGCGCAGTATCTCGCCCACTCACAGCCCGCCACCAACACGCCGCTGATAACTGTCCGCCACGGGACGGGTGGCCCGGAGACTGAGCGTCCGCCATCTGACCGCGGCGACATTTCCTCCTGGGCCGATTTCCAGCGTGCCTCCGCGCAGGATGAGGAAGTCTCGGTCGGTGGCATGAAGATCGGTTTCCCGCACGGACGCCCCACGATCCAGTCTGCTGACGGGGCCTATGCCCTCTCAATCGGGCTTGCCTTCCATGAGGACTTTGGTGGCTTCTTCAATTCCGGTCCACGGTCAGGGGAAACACGCGGCGCCTTCAACAGCTTCACGTCCAACATGCGGCGCCTGCGCATTCCGTTCACCTTCCGCTACAAGAACTGGGTCGCGGCCATCACTCCGGATTTCGGAGCCAACCACAATGACGGTTATGTCGGACTCTATGAAGGCAACCTCAACTATACCGGACTGCACAACACGATCCTGACGGTCGGATACTTCCAGCCCCGCGTGACGGAAGAAGACTCCGAAAGCTCGAACGACTTCTTCACGCTGGAGCGCCCGAGCATCACGGACATGGTGCGCAACATCTCTGCCGGTGACGCACGCTTCAGCGTCGGCGGACTGCATTATGACAAGCGCTGGTGGATCGCCGGGTACTTCACCGGACAGGAATGGGGTCATCGCAACCCCTCCGACAATGGCTCAACCTATTATGGTGGCGGCAGCGGCAACACCGTCGACAGTCAGACAGGCGCAACCTTCCGTGTTGCCGGACGGCCGGTGGTCACGAAAGATGTTGACCTGCATGTCGGCGCCTCCGCCGTCTCCGCCTTCAGGGTCGCCTGCAATACGGGCACCGATGCGAATCACTGCTCCCGTTCCACATCCTTCGGCCAGCGTCCTGAATTCGATATCGGGGAAGCCAATCTGGCCGCCACAGGCACTATCAGCAACGCGGCCCAGGTCTGGGCAGCCGGTCCGGAACTCGGCGTCCGGTGGCGTCGCCTTCTCATCAAGGGCGAGTATTATCACGTCGGCGTCCAGCGTTCCGGCGTAGGTCTGAAATCTGCCGGGTTCCAAGGCTGGTACGGCTCTGCCGCCTATACGATCTTTGGTGATCCGCGCATGTACAACATCAAGGAAGGCGCATTCAGCGCGCCGGGCGTGAAGGCAGACGAGGAATTCAATCCGGCCCTGAACCACTGGGGTGCGCTTGAAGTCGTCGGGCATTACAGCGTGCTCGATCTCAACAGCGGCCTGAACGATGCCAATTCCAAGAACGTCATCCGGGGTGGCCAGCAGACGGTCTGGACCGGCGGCCTGAACTGGTATCCGAACCGCCATTTCCGTTTCATGCTGGATTACAGCCACTTCATCGTGTCACGCAGTACCCAGGCCACAAACATCAATGGCCGCACCGGCAATTCCATCGCAGCCCGCGTCCAAGCGGCCTTCTAGGGTTCAGCGTTTCTTCAGAAACCGCCGCAACAGAAACGGAGGTTCCGGTCGGAACCTCCGTTTCTGTTTATTTACCCTCCCGAAAACAAACACTTCCCGGTATGGTCCGCCAGTTCTGCGGGCAGCTGGAAAGACAAGACAACGTGTTACGCTGGTTTTCTGGTGCACTCTTTGGCGCCATAGTCCTGACAGCCCTTGCCCTGTGGGGCGGCTGGACATGGGTCGGTCATCACGATTTCTCCGCGCTGGTCGTGCAGAAACTCTCGAAAGCCACGGGACGTGCTGTCCGGGTCAGGGCTGTCCATGTGCAGCCGGGTTTGTGGATGGACGTAACGATGGATGACCTCCACATTGCCAACATCCCCGGGGGCACGCGCCCGGACATGATGTCCCTGGGTCATCTTCATGCCAAGCTGCGCCTGATGAGTCTGCTGCACGGACCGGCGGAAGTGCGCAACGTCACGATCTCCCGGTATTCCGGCCTGTTCGAACGCACCCCCGAACATCTTCCGAACTGGCGTTTCGGCGCCACCATGGAAGAACTGCACCACCCGGCCCCTGCCCGCCATCCCGCCCCGAAACCGGACATACACTGGATGCCCGGGCTGCGGGACGCCACGATTGACGACAGTGACGTCACCTATCGCACGGCAGGCGGCGCCTCATACCGGGTCGGGCTCCAGCACGTTACGTTTGCGTCCACCAGTGACAGCGCTCCCCTCATCATGCGCCTCTCTGGCTCCTACAACGACGTACCGGTCGCCATAACGGCCGACATGCAGTCCATCCGGCATCTGCGGCGTATCCCCGAGCCTTACGGGACGAAAGCGCATGTCACGTCCGGCGACATGACGTCCGATTTTGATGGCACCCTGACTGATCCCATGAATTTTGACGGCGTTCAGGGTCACGTGACTGTCGCCACGCCGACCTCCGCCACGCTCTTCGCCGTTGCTGGCATGACGGCTCATGCTCCGATGAAACTAACGATGACGGGTGACTTCATCCATCAGGGTAATGACTGGCATTTCGCCAACACCCGCGGAACCGTTCAGGACAGCCCCATCCAGAGTGGAATCTTCGATCTTCTCGAAGGTATGCATGGACATCCCGACATCATCACGGCCGATCTCGGCTTCACGACACTGGACATCAACAGCCTGATGCCGGTTCTGTCGGGCAGCGGAACGCCCCGGAAAGCCGAGGCATCCCTCAGACCGGAAACCGACCTGCCACTTCTGGCGCCGCTTCATCCCGATCCGATCCTGCACGCCACCCTGACGACGGAACAGCTTCTCTATAACAGACTGATTTTTTCCAACCTGAAAATTGAAGCTTCCCAGACACCGGGGCGTGTCGAAATCCCGCTGCTCCGGCTTGAATATGTCGGCGCCACGCTGAACGCGAAGGGACGTATTGACGCTGATGGAAATGCAGCCAGCATCAACGCGGAAGTCGCCCTGGCCCATGGTGACATTGACCACCTCCGCCGGGTGGCGGAGCTTGCTCCGGTTCCGGTCAACGGCACTCTTGGACTTCGCGTCATCGCGCAGGCCGCTCATGTCCGCACACTGAACGAAGCCTCTCGCAAGGCGGATGTCATTGCTGCCGTCAGCATGGAGAAGGGTGAGATTGCCCGCGAGATCGTCGAGGCGGCATCCATGGATCTGCGTCTTCTGGTCCGTCATGCGAAAGGTGTAACACCCATCACCTGCATGCTGGGTGTTCTGCAACTGCATCAGGGCGTTGGTACTGTGGCGCCACTCCGGATCCGGACAGGTGAGGGTATCGTGGCCGCCAAGGCGGATTTCGACCTCAACAGGCGCTGGCTGGATCTCGTTTTCGCCAGCCGCCCCTTCTCAACCAGTTTCTTTGCCCTTGATGTTCCCGTCCGGGTCAGCGGGCGGTTCGACAATCCGGGCCTTTCCCTGGCGTCATGGTCGAAGGAAGGACGCAACCTGCTGGCGGATTCCAATGCCCTGACCCGCCTGCCTCCCGCCCTGCGGGGTTTCGCTGCGTCCAACGCCTGCGCGCGGCCCACGCGCTGAGCGCTTCATTTGCTCCTCTCTTCGCCCCCGGCTATTCACAGCAGGATCGGCAGGAGAGAGTGCTTTAGCTTATGCGTATCGCGATGATTGGTGGCGGCTATGTCGGGCTGGTGTCCGGCGCCTGCTTTGCCGAATTCGGCAGTGATGTCTCCATCGTCGAGCGGGACCCGGCAAAGCTCGCGGCCCTGCGGGAAGGCCGCATCCCCATTTACGAACCCGGGCTGGACGCCATTGTCGCCAGCAACACCCAGGCCGGACGTCTGACGTTTGGGGACGATCTGGCAGCCGCCATCGCGGGAGCTGACGCGGTGTTCATTGCGGTCGGGACACCGACACGGCGCGGCGAAGGTCACGCCGACCTCACCTATGTCTATGCCGCGACCAAAGAGATCGCCCGCGCGGCCAGCAGGGATCTCGTCGTGGTCACGAAATCCACCGTTCCCGTCGGGACAGGACGGGAAGTGGCGCGAATCCTGCGTGAGACCCGCCCGGACCTGACTTTTGACGTGGCTTCCAATCCCGAATTCCTGCGCGAAGGCAGCGCGATCAGCGATTTCATGCGCCCTGACCGCGTCATCATCGGGATCGACACATCCGGCCCTGATGGCGGAGAGCGCGCCCGGGACATCATGAAGCAGCTTTACCGTCCGCTTTACCTGATCGAGGCCCCGATCGTCCTGACCGATCTGGAAACGGCGGAGCTGGCCAAATATGCGGCCAACGCCTTCCTTGCGATGAAGGTCACATTCATCAACGAGATGGCCGATCTGTGCGAAAAAGTGGGCGGCAACATCCATGACGTTGCCCGTGGCATGGGCCTGGACCAGCGGATCGGGCGGCGGTTCCTACACCCGGGGCCGGGTTATGGCGGTTCCTGCTTCCCCAAGGACACGCGGGCCCTGACCGCCATCGCGCGGGATGCCGGAGCACCGTGCCGTCTCGTGGAAGCCACGGTGGCGGTCAACGAAGCCCGCAAGACCCATATGGCCGAGCGGATCATCGCTCAGGCGGGCGGAGACGTCCAGGGCAAGGTCATCGCCATCCTCGGGCTGACCTTCAAGCCCGATACGGACGACATGCGCGAAGCAGCCTCCCTGCCGATCCTGACGCGTCTGTACGAGGCCGGTGCGGAACTTCAGGTTTTCGACCCCGAAGGCATGACCAGCGCCCGCCCGCTCCTGCCCGGAAACATCCGCTACTGCGATGACGCACTGGATGCCGCCCAGAATGCCGATATGCTTGTGGTTCTGACGGAGTGGAACATGTTCCGCGCCCTTGATCCGCAACGCCTGCGCGACGCCATGCGCGGCAACGCCATCGCGGATCTGCGCAATATCTGGAGTCCGGATATCATGCGCGAGGCAGGCTTTGACTACCGCTCCATCGGGAGACCCTGATAGCGCCGGATCCGGCCATATCCAGATCCCGAGAATGGCTGACCGTTATCCGGACGTACAAAGCCAGAAATGGCCAATGACACGTCTTCGATCAATGGCGCAGTAATCCGCCTGTGCATGGATGTCGCCATGTCCCATTCGCGGCAGGGCATCCCGGGTCCGGGCGCCACGGACCCAGTTCCCGGTTTCATCGAAAATCACACGCTCTTCCGGGGGAGCTAGGCATGACCCACATGTCACATCCCAGACAGCGAAACGCTTTCCCGGTGGACCAGAGACCGCGATGTCATGCCAGATCGCTTTGTAATTCCAAGCAATATAGAGTGGCCAGTGAAGCCCGGCCGTCCCCAGAAAAAGCATCGTTCCCAGAGCACCCACTCCCACATATCCGGCCCAGACCAGACGTCCGGGCTGCTTCCAGGTCATGACCACACCGGACAGAACCCACGCGGCAAATCCCCCAACCGTCATGACCAGGAAAACCAGAACGCCCGCGCCGGTTGCGCCGATATTCCGGGCCAGAATGGGCCAGATCACGCCCAGAAGAATGGCCCAAACCAACACCAGCGCAGTTTTCATCCCGTCTGTCCCGTAATGCTTCCACGACCGTCAAGGCCATGTCTGTACCGGCATTCTTTTACAGGCCGCGGAACGGAACCAGAAACGGGGTGCCATAAAAAAACCCGGCCGCCATGAGGCGACCGGGCCGTAAAAGCGCTGCTGTGGCAGAAAAATCAGGAACGCGCGATGGGCGCGAACGTACCGTTGCGCAGGCGGCGTTCCAGTTCTTCAAGAGACTGCCCCTTGGTCTCTGGCACATAACGCAGGACGAACCAGAAGGCGAATGCGTTGATCACGGCAAACAGCCAGAACGTCTTGCCCGCGCCCAGCGCCTCCACGAGCGAGAGGGTGGTCAGGGAAATCAGCAGATCAGCCCCCCAGTGACTGCCCGCGACGAGGCTCATGCCCTTGCCACGGCAGGACAGGGGATAGACTTCCGCGCCCACCAGCCAGATCGCCACGGACAGGCTTCCGGTATTGAAAATCGTATATGCCATGATGGCGATGACCGTGATCCACGCGCCTGCACCGCTCGTCAGATGAAGCGAGAACATGGTGCCCAGGACCGCAAGAGAGATCACCGCTCCGGGTAGCAGACGCAGCATCAGCGTGCGGCGCCCCCAGTTATCGACGGCCCATCCTCCGAAAATCGTGGCGCAGATCATGCCCAGCCCGACAGCCACGGAAGTGAGAAGGGCTGAATCCTGACCGAACCCTGCGTCAGCAAAAATGGACGGAGCATAGTACAGAACGGCATTGATGCCGGTCAACTGACACAGTAGGGCGATCCCCACGGACGACACCAGTGCCGGACGGACCCATGGCTTTGCCAGTTCCGACCAAGGCGCCTGCTGGTCATGGTTTTCGAGAATGGCGTCCAGTTCCGCGCAGGCTTCTTCTTCCGAAGAGCGTACGCGCCGCAGCACGGACAGCGCCTCTTCCTTTTTGTTTTTCAGCGCCAGCCAGCGGGGGCTGTTGGGCAGGAAGGCCATACCAATGAACAGGATCAGCGCAGGCAGCATGCCGATGCCGAACATGATGCGCCAGCTGCTCTCCCTCAGGAAATACCCGGCAAAGAAGGAAACCGTGATGCCCGAGACAACGGCCAGCTGGAACCCGACAACGAGACGTCCCCGCCGCGCCGGAGGCGAGATCTCAGCGATATAGATCGGCACGATCTGGGACGCTGCACCGATCGCCAGCCCCAGCACCAGGCGCGCCAGGACGAGCATGACAACACTCTGCGCAAAGGACGCCACCAGTGTGCCGCCCAGAAAAAGGGCAGCAGCGATCATGACCGTCCGGCGACGTCCGAATCTGTCGGATATTCCGCCTGCGCCAAGACAGCCGACCAGAGCACCAAAAATAATGGCGGACGTGACGATCTCCGATCCCATCGTGGTCAGATGGAACTGCTCGCGCAGCTGGAGCAGCGCTGCGGAGATGATGCCGGTGTCATAACCGAAGAGCAGCCCTCCTGTCGCAGAGATAGCCGCAATGAAATTGGTCAGAGCATGTCCGCTCAGCTTGCGGGAAATGTCGAGGGAATTGCTGTCCACGGGGAGGGTCATGTCCTGCATCGGGGTACCTTCTTGCGATGCCGCAGGGCGTATTCAGACGTAACTTCTTTCTTTAACGCTACAGCTTTTAGAAAATCACATCACAAAAGTGAAGGTTTTCTTTTTTTGTGTGAAAATTTAGTGAGGAAAAATTTCAGGAATGTGAAAATACTAGTTTCCCGCTTCGACCGGCGTACTTTGCGGGGAGCATGAGCTTTCTGGATGCACGGCAAAAGCCGCGATAAACACCCGTTGCGTCTTGGATGTTTCACGTCACATTTTGATCCCAGATCAGGAGCCTTTCCCCCTGCCCGTTACCGAAATTCCGTGGAGCGCGTCCGATGATCTCCTCCTCCTGCTGGCACAGCAGCCTTGGGGCGTCTGCCTTGATAGCGGCGGCGAGGAAACAGACGCGCGGGCGCGATGGTCTTTTCTTTGCCTGGATCCGGACGAAACCCTGACAGCTCGGGGGAAAACGTTTCTTCGCAACGGTCGCACCGTTCAGGGAGACCTGTGGTGGCACCTGCGGGACATGGCCCGACTGGCCTCGCAGTCCTCTTGGCAGACAGCAGCCAGTGCCATCCCGTTTACCGGAGGCATCGTCGGACTGTTTTCTTATGAAGCCGGGCTGGCGCTGGAACAGATTTCGTCCCGTCATATTCCTGCAGCGCCGACCCTGCTGGCAGCCTCCTTCAGCACGGTCCTGGCGTTTGACAGGCTGGAAAGACGCTGCTGGTGGATCTGCGGGGAGGAAAAACCCGCTCCAGCCATTCCACTACGCGGTCATGCCTTATCGGGTCCGTCCGTTCGTTTCCAGCCAGACCAGTCCCGTGACGCATGGATGGAAGCCGTACGACAGGTCAGAGCATTCATCGCAGCAGGAGACATCTTTCAGGCCAACCTGACCATGCGCTGGACAGCACCCTGTCCGCCGGACTTTGACGAACTGACGGCCTATCAGACCCTGCGGATGTGCTCACCCGCACCCTTCGGAGCCTATTTCCGCACACCGGATTTTTCTCTTCTGAGCGCATCGGTCGAACGCTTCATTTCCCTGTCGGCGCCAGGTCGGATCGAGACACGCCCCATCAAGGGAACCGCCCCTCTCGGCCAGACGGCGATGGAACAGGCCCGGAATGCCGCGCTTCTGGCGGCCGATGACAAAGAACTGGCCGAGAACCTGATGATCACGGATCTGATGCGCAATGACATCGGACGCGTTTCCTGCCTCGATTCCGTCACGGTTCCGCAGCTTTCGACCGTAGAGCGATTCGCCCATGTCCTGCATCTGGTATCCAGCGTGGAGGGGCAGCTTCGTCCCGGGCTGGATGCTTTTGACCTTTTGCGGGCCACCCTGCCGCCCGGCTCGGTCACGGGCGCGCCCAAGAAGAGAGCCATGGAAATCATCGATCAGCTTGAAGCCTCCAGTCGGGGAGCCTATTGCGGAAGCCTGTTCCGGATCGGGCATGATGGAGCGATGGACAGTTCCGTCATAATCCGCAGCCTTGAACGACAGGGCAAACGGCTCTCCATCGGGGCAGGAGGCGGCATTACGTGGCTGTCCGATCCGGCACGGGAGTATGACGAGATGTGCCTCAAAGCAGCACCGCTTCTGAAAGTCTTTGGCTCATGACCTCTCCCATCTGGCTGAATGGTCAGATCCTGAATCCGGATGATGCCCGGATCTCTCCGATGGACCGCGGTTTTCAGCTTGGAGACGGACTGTTTGAAACCATTCGGGTTTCCGAAGGCGCACTCCCCCATTATGACCGCCATCTGGCACGGCTGGAGAAAGGCTGTGCGGTTCTGATGTTTCTACCCCCGGACCTTCCAGCCCTGCGACAGGCAGCCCTTGATCTGCTGGCAGCCACGGATCTGCGCGAAGGCGTTCTGCGGTTGACCGTCACGCGAGGACCGGGAACACGTGGCATCCTGCCTCCTGTCACACCCCGACCGACGGTTCTTCTTCAGACAGCGACCGGACGACCTGCCCCGCCTTCCGTCCGCCTGGGAATCAGCCGTTATCGCCGGGAGGGTGACTCACCTCTGGGATGTGTCAAATCGCTGGCTTACCTACCCGCCATCATGGCCCGGATGGAGGCGGTTGCCGCCGGATGGGAGGATGCGCTCCTGCTGGGAACAACGGGCGCCATTGCGGAAACCACCGCTGCCAACCTGCTTTACCGTCAGAAAGGCGCGCTCTTTACGCCTCCCCTGAAAGACGGTCCACTTCCCGGCACATCCCGGGCGCGGTTGCTGGAATGCGGCTTCTGCCACGAAAAATCCATCCGTCCGGAAGAGCTCTCGGACGTAACGGAGATGTGGCTGGTCAATGCCCTGTCCCTGATCCCAGTTCGGGCGATCGAGGAAAGGGCGTTTTCCTTGTGCCCGGAAGAGGATCAGCGCCTGCGCCGGTTCCTGTTCGGAGGCTGACGCTCAGTCCGGAAGGCCCCACATGAAAAAAGCCCCCTTTCCGTCAGGAAAGAGGGCTTTCTCAGTAAACGGCGAAACCTTACGGCTGAACCACGCGCAGGATGAAGCCTGTCAGTTCACTGACGGAATTCTTCTCGGACCGGTCAGCCCCAAGCCGCAGTTCCGGAGACAGAGGCGCTTCATAGGGTGCCGAAACCCCCGTGAATTCCGCGATCTTTCCCGAACGGGCAGCGGCATACAGTCCCTTCGGATCCCGCTTCTCACAGGTTTCCAGCGGCGTATCGACATAGACTTCATGGAACGTCTCGCCGATGATCTGGCGCGCCAGATCACGGTCCGCCTGAAGCGGGGACACCAGCGCCACGATCACAGCCTGACCGCTCTCGACGAGGATCTTCGCGACATGGGCGGCCCGACGGATGTTTTCACGCCGGTCTTCCGGCGAGAAACCCAGATCACTGCACAGACCCGCCCGAAGCGTGTCCCCGTCCAGCACCGTTGCCTTTACGCCCTGTTCGGCCAGCGCCACCTCGACGGACCGCGACACCGTGCTCTTGCCAGACCCCGGAAGGCCCGTCAGCCAGAACACCGCGCTCTTATGGCCACGGCTCTGCGCCTGCTGCGCCACGGATACACGGCTTGCCGTCGGGTGAATGGCATGGACGCCATCATCCAGTTCCGCCGGTCCCAGCAGCGGCGCGCCCCCCACGATGCGCTGGTGCCGATCCACCAGAACCCCGCGACCGTCGCCCAGTCCCGGGACGAACGGGTCAAACAGCACGGCATGGGAGGCCGCCAGCGTGATTTCCGCAAATCCGTCAGGCGGCACGCTGTCCCCGGCCCGCAGCGTCAGGTCATCCAGATCAACCACTGCATCGATGGAGGCAACCGTCACGTCATGCTCGGCCGTCGTCAGCCGCAGCGTGAAGCTCTCACCGACACGCAGCGGTTCGGCGCGCAGCCAGAACAGGCGCGTGCGGATACGTGCCGAACGCTCGGGCGCAGCTGCCTGGTCATCGGCGGGAAAGAGCAGATCGCCACGATCGGGCACGAGGTCCGGCTCCAGACGCAGGGCGATGGACTCGCCCGCACCGGCAACCGGCAGTTCCGGCGCATGCCAGCGGCAGACTTCCGCCACGGTTGCAACCTGCCCCTGCGCGCCAATCACCAAGCGATCACCCGCCCGGACAGTGCCACGCTCGATCCGGCCCGCAACATAGCGCACGCCGTCAAAACGATAGACATCCTGTACCGGCATCCGGAACGGCAACGCCAGACGAGGAGATGGCGGCGGAACGTTGGACAGCGCTTCCAGCAGGGTTGGGCCCTTGTACCAGCCGGACCGTTCCGACCGGCTGGCAATGTTGTCCCCGTCGCGGGCGGAAGCCGGGATGACAGCTTCGACCTCGATTTCCAGACGCCCGAGAAGCTGACGAACGTCCGACTCGACCTTCACAATCTTCGCTTCGTCAAAATCGACGATATCGGCCTTGTTCAGCAGCACGATGACGTGACGGATTCCGATCAGACGCAGCAGCATGGCATGGCGGCGCGTCTGTTCCTGCGCACCTTCCTTGGCGTCCACCACCAGAACGGCAGCTTCAGCATCGGCAGCGCCGGTGATCATGTTGCGCAGGAACTGACGATGACCGGGCGCATCAACGATCACGAACTCACGGGAGCCCAGGCGGAAGGGAATCCGCGTGGAGTCCACCGTAACACCCTGATCGCGTTCGATCTGGAGGGAATCGAGCAGGAAGCTCCATTCCACGGCCAAGCCACGCTTGCGGCTGCTTTCGACGATCTGGGCCAGCTTTCCGTCCTGAAGGCTGTCCGTATCATACAGCAGACGCCCGATCAGGGTGGATTTTCCATGATCTACATGGCCGACGATAACGATCGGCGTCGCGGCGGCGCGATGGGCCGCGGAAAGGGTCTCGCTCACAGTAATATCGCCCATTTTTACAGGTACCCCGCCACGCGCAGACGCTCGAACGCATCTTCGGATTCATGATCCATGGCCCGGCCGGCGCGTTCGGAGGTTTTGCTGTTTTCCAGTTCGGCAATGACTTCCGCTACGGTGGCAGCGTTGCTCTCGATGGGGCTGGTGATGTCCTTGTCGCCCAGCGAGCGGTAGCGCTTGCCATCTTTCGCGAAATACAGGTCCACCAGCGGAATGCCCTCGCGCTCGATGTAGCGCCAGATGTCAATCTCACGCCAGGCCAGGAGCGGATGGACACGAATATGCATGCCGTCCTCATAAGGCGTGGCGTACTGATCCCAGAATTCGGGCGGCTGGTTACGGACATCCCAGCGATGACCGGCGCCACGCGGGCTGAAAACACGCTCCTTGGCGCGCGTCGCCTGCTCGTCACGGCGGATACCCGCAATGACGCCACGAAACTTGTGTTCGTCAATCAGCTTGGCCAGACCTGCCGTCTTGCGCGCGGCAGAGCGGGCAGCCGATGGAAGGGAAGGATCGATTTCCTCAACCGGCGGGCAGTATCCCAGCAGCAGGTCGAGGTTCCATTTTTTCGTGTATTCATCCCGGAACGCATACATTTCCGGGAATTTCTTCTCGGTATCGACATGCATGACAGGGAACGGCACGCGCCCCATGAACGCCTTGCGCGCCAGCCAGACCATGACATTGCTGTCCTTGCCAAGCGACCACAGCAGGGCCAGGGGTTTCAGTTTCCGGTAGGCTTCACGCAGGATGAAGATGCTCTGTGCTTCGAGCTGGTCAAGATCATCCATGACGCGCGGTTCCGCCAGGGTTTGTGTCCGCGTCATTTTCCGCTCCATAGTCATGTCGGTTCCGTTCATGCAGGCCGATGGATACCGCATTCCGTCTTGGAAAGACCGGCCCAGCGACCAGCCCGTCCGTCTTCCCCATCCTTGACGACCCTTGTACAGGGGGCGCAACCGATGGAGATGTAACCTTTTGCAACCAGAGGATGCCGGGGCAGCGCCCGCTTTCTCATGGCTGCTTCAACCTTTTCCGGCCCCCAGCCTGCAAGCGGGTTCAGTTTGACCGTCCCGTCCGGCTGCGGGTCCACGACCGGCAGGGCCGCGCGGGTACTGGCCTGACTGCGCTTGCGCCCCGTGATCCAGACGTCAAATTCCGGCAGCACGAGGTCCAGCGGCTCCACTTTACGCAGGGCACAGCAGGCATCCGGATCGAACGCCGCGAGCTGATCCTGCGGATCGCGCTCTGTCAGTTCTTTCGGAGACGGCGCGAGAGTCCGTGCATCCGTCAGCCCCAGAAAACGCACCAGTTCGTCACGATACGCCAGGGTCTCCGGGAAGTGCCGCTTCGTATCGAGAAAGAAGACCGGCACGGATGGTGAAATCTGCGCCACGAGGTCCAGCAGGACCGCCGATTCCGCACCAAAGGAAGAAATCACGGCCACACGCCCGGGACACAGATCGAGTGTTTCCCGCAGGACGAGGTCTTCGGGGACATGCTGAAGAAATTTCAGTTCCGCTGGTGAAAGAGGCATTCCCTGCATCCGTATCCACATCAGGCGTGCCAGTGTACGACACGCCAGACACATAGGGAGAGAGAACGAAACATTCAACGAATATATTTTGTTGAACTATATTTTATCGTTAATTTCCACTGACCAGACATTGAGAAAAAACGCCATTTTTCATCTTCATATTGTGGTGTTTTAGACCATTCACTCCAGTCCTCGGCCCCAGAAAAGCCGCACAAACTTCCTTTTTCTTTCCAGGATGCCCTGAAAATATCGTTTGGCATGGTTTCTGCATCCTGATTGGCATGACACAGACTTCACTTCTTGCCGAGCGCTTTCCGGGCTTCCTTATCCGAAAGACCATGCACACGCAGGTGATGCCGGAACTGGTAGTAGGTCAGACCCAGCAGCTCCGCCGCCCGCCTCTGGCTGAACTGTGCGTCACGCAGGGCCCCTTCCAGAAGCAGGCGCTCCTGACCGCGGATCCTGTCCGTGAAATCCAGCGGGAAGGTCAGCGCGACCTCGCTGTTCGTGACGGTCCTCACGGAAGAAGCGGGGGGGGCGCTGGTCCAGTCCGGCGTGACAAACGGGTCAAGCACGATGTCGTCCAGCGGACGGTCAGACCGATCCATGCGGTAAACGCTGCGCTCCACCACGTTCCGCAGTTCGCGGACATTGCCCGGCCAGTCATAGTCCCGGAGCCGTTGCAGGGCATGATCTGTAAAGCCTGCAAAGAGGTCTCGTCCGAGTTCGGAACTCATGCGCGTTGCGAAATGCCCGGCCAGCAGGGGAATATCCTCCGGTCGCGCTCGAAGAGGCGGGATGGTGATGACGTCGAACGCCAGACGGTCCAGCAGGTCGGGACGGAACCGCCCCTCACGCGCCATGGCGGGAAGATCGGCGTTCGTGGCGCCAATCAGACGCACATCCACACGGATCGTCTCATTCCCGCCGACACGCTCGAAACTGCCATATTCGATGACCCGCAGCAGTTTTTCCTGCACGGAGAGCGAAGCCGTTCCGATCTCGTCCAGAAAGAGCGTACCGCCATCCGCCCGCTCGAAACGGGACTGCCGGCGTTTCTGCGCGCCTGTGAAGGCCCCCGCCTCATGACCGAACAGTTCACTGTCCAGCAGGGCCTCAGGCAGGGCGGCGCAGTTGAGTTTCACCAGCGGCCGGTCCCACCGGTCCGACAGCAGGGCGAGACGGGCCGCCACAAGTTCCTTGCCCGTCCCCCGCTCCCCGATCACCAGAACCGGACGGCGCAGCGGTGCCAGACGGGAAACGTGATCCAGCATGGCCAGAAAGGCCGGATCCTGCCCCAGCGGGGTCGGAACGTCATCCAGTTCAGTCGATCGCACCATTTACTGGTCTCTTTCGCCACACAATCCTGTCGAAACCATAACAGTACCAAAACAGCTCTACTGACAAGACAGCCAGATCTGTCCTAGACCCGAAATCAGGAAGGAAAGCGTCATGGGTATTTTTTCTCGCCTCGCCGACATCGTGAACTCCAATCTGAATGCGATCCTCGCCAATGCCGAGGATCCGCAGAAAATGATCCGTCTCGTCATCCAGGAAATGGAAGACACGCTCGTCGAGGTCCGCAGTCAGGCAGTCCGCACCATTGCCGAGCGCAAGCAGCTCGAGCGGCGTGCCCGCACCATGAGCCATGAGGAAGACGAATGGCATCGCAAGGCTGCCCTCGCGATCGAGCGGAACAGGGACGATCTTGCCAGGGCAGCCCTCGCCGCCCGCCATACGGTCGGACAGTCGCGCGAAACGCTGGAACAGCAGATCGCGCTGATTTCCGAAGGGCTGGACCACCAGAATGACGATATCGCCAAGCTTCAGGCCAAGCTGGCCGACGCCAAATCACGGGAAAAAGCCCTCTCCATCCGGACCCGCACGGCGCAGGGCCGCCTGAAAACCCGCGAGACGCTCCATGACAGCCGCATTGACGACACACTGGGCCGTTTCGCTCAGGTAGAGCGTGCACTGGACGAACTGGAAGGCAGGGCGGAAGCTTATGATCTCGGGCGGCGTTCAGATCGCCCATCCCTGCATGCCGAACTGGCGGAACTGGAAACGGACGCGGCGGTGGAAAGCGAGTTCGAGGCTCTCAAACGCAAACTGGCCGGGCAGCCGCGGGAAGCCTGACGACGCCATGACAGGAGACATCTCTCATGCATGACGATGCGATTCCCCTTGTGGCGATCGTCCTCTTCTTCGGGACCACCATGTATATCGTGCGCATGATCGCGTATGCTGTCCGTGGCAAACCGCGATCAGATGACCCTGTCCTTCAGGGTGCCCTGACACAGGCTGAGGCCCATGCGGCCCGTCTCGAAGAAAGGATCGACCAGCTCGAACGGATCCTTGATGAGGATATCCCGGGCTGGAGAGCAAGGAGTTCTCGATGAAGTCCCGCACCGTCTTTCGTTCCGCACTCCTGGCTTCGCTGGCCGGGATGGCGTTGATGCATCCCGCACGCGCAGCGCGCGTCACCCTCTCGGGGGAGGAGCTCGACCTGTCCCTTCCCTGCACGGGAATGGTCAAGGTCATCGTGGATCCGCACATGCAGGACGGTGCGACCCTCGACAGCAGCAACGCAACGCAGGTGACCATGCACGCCGCGCGGGAGGAAGCGTCCAGCCGCATCACGATCGGCAGCAAGTCTTGCTCGCCGAACGGAAAGGTGACGGTCAGCATTTCCCCCAATACCGGCCTGTCCATTCATGACAGTCATGACACCCATTTCATCGTGACCGGGGCTCTGGCGTCCCTAGATGCGTCCCTCGATTCGAACACGATGGAGATCGACGACACCCAGTCCCTCGATCTGAGCATGCGTGGATCTTCCAACGTCTATATCAAGTCGCTTCAGCGGGCCGGGCAGGTCGTGGCGTCGGGAACATCAAGCTTGACAGCCGATACGGTGCAGCTTGCAGCCTTCTCAGCGCAGCTTTCGCAGAATTCCTCGCTCAGCCTCGGGGGCGGCACGATCGACGCCCTCACGCTCATCACCACCAACGAGGCCACCGCCACAATTCTTGGAACGGCCACCGTCGCCACGGTGACGGCCAATGGCAGCGGTGACGTCAATATCGACAAGGTCACGGGGCCGATCGTGCGCTCGGGAAGCGGCACCATTCATGTCGGCGCCCAGAACGGCGTGGTGTATCGTCCGACGCCAACCCCGTCGTCCGCACAGCCACCGGCCGCAACGGCCCCACAGACCACCCCTGTCGCGCCCACGACGCCGGTTCCGGCCGCGCCGTCCCTTCCCGTGCCAACAACCGGAAGCGCCTCACAGACAGGTCAGGCCCCGGCAGGTCAGCCCCCGGCTTCGCAGGCTCCGGTCACTCCGGCGCCTCCAGCCACGCCAGCAGCTCCGGACGAAAACGGAAAAGGCACTACAACATCCGTCACGGCCCCTCCCGCCGAGACGGCACCGACCAGAACGGAACAGGCCCAAACGGGTCAGGCGAGTGCAGGAAATACCGGGCCGCAGGCGACCCAGGCCGCTCCATCCACAACTTCGCCAGCGACTCCATCAGCGGCCGTCCCAGACACCACGTCCCGCCCCACCACGCCGGCTGGGCAGTCCACGGAAACCGGGACAAACGGGAACAGGACCAGCGAATCGTCATCGCCGTCACAGGCGCCATCCGCAGAGCAGGCTCCTGAAACGGCTGCGCCGCTCCCCGGCCAGACCGCGACACCCCCGGCACAGACGCAGACCACCATCCAGCCGGATGGAACCGCTCCTTCCACGCCCCGATCAAGCGCTCCACAGCAAGGGAACTGACAATGATCCCCCGCAGGTTTCTGCCCGCAACGCTGCTTGCCGCAGCCGGCCTTCTGTCTTTCCATCCGGCCGGTGCGGACACGCTGACACTCGGGCCGACCTGCCTGTCCCGTCTGACCGTTCTTGGGGGTGAGGTGCCACGCGTTATTAGTGGCCCGGAGGACCTGCTCCGGAGCAGGGGGAAAACCACGTCCTTTCATCTACCGGTTCATGACTGCGGAGATCTGGACAGCGCCACGATCCAGATCCGCCGGGGGACCGACATTCACCTCGCTTCGGGACATGGCCGGACCGATTACACCATCAATGGCGTGGATGGAGATCTGAGCGGCACCACGGCAAATGGCGAAGTCGAGGCCGATTCCGTTCGAACGCTGAACCTGAACATTCATGGATCGGGGGATATATCCCTCGGCTCTGCAACGGGGCCGGTCACGATCCGGAGTTTTTCTTCGGGAAATTTGACCCTCTCCAGCCTTTCAACGCCCAGTGCCAGCATCATGGCCATGGGAACCGGGCATATCCGGCTGCTCGGAGGGAATATCGGCAATCTGCGTATCCGGACCTATGGCTCCACAACCATCACCGCTCATGTCACCGCGCAGGACGCCGATCTCGAAACACTCGGCAGCGGTAATATCATTCTTGATCGCGTGACCGACAACCTGCGAACGGGCGTGTTCGGTTCCGGCAGCCTGCACGTCCGGAATCAGGAGGGCGCCAGGGCCACAACCACTGCCGCCCCAGAAAAATCGTCGATGTTCTCCGACATCGTTTCGGATGTGATGGACGCCTTTCAGCCGGATTGGGACGCCACCACCGTCTCCGCGCATGACAGCACACTGCCCGCACCACCAGCGCCGCCTGCCCCGCCCTCTCCTCCCCGTCCCGTCACGGTCACCCTGACGGCTTCGGACGACTCCCATCATCCGGTGCTGAAAATTATCCTGGAAGTTCTGCTGATCATCTGGGCGGTCAAGGCATGGCGTCGTTACCGGGCGACGGGCGAATACCCTTTCACGAATGCCACCGACCGACTGGCGCGGGGATACGCGCTTTTCCGGCAGCAGTTTCACCAGCAGGGCAGCGAACCCCGGTCTGTCGGACAGCAGGTCGGCCTCTTCTGGCAGACTCTCCGCACGGCCCTGCGGGAAGACAGGCAATACCGCCAGGCCCAGACAGCAGGCGCTCCCCTTCCGGCCGGGCATCCGCTGGCGCGCCTCCAGGACCGCCTGAACCGCATGGAGCCACGGATATCACGGATCGAACATTTCGTGACGTCACCCGAATTCGCGCTGGAACGCCAGTTTCACGACCTTGAGCACCCGCAAAGCCGTCACGGCTGAGACAATGTTTTGACGTGGGAAGGCAGCACGGCTAGGGACTGAAGGGTGAATGCCGTTCTTGATCCCATTGCAGCCCTTGGCCGCACCGTTCTCAATCTCATCCGGCAGTCGGGGTCCATCGCCCTGTTCGCGCTGGAAGCGGTGTCACATCTTGTGCGGCCGCCGTTCTACGGACGCATCTTCCTTGGCAGCCTGATCGAGATCGGTTTTTTCTCCCTGCCGGTCGTGGCGCTGACGGCCCTGTTCTCCGGCGCGGTCATCGCACTTCAGTCCTATGTCGGGTTCGGCCAGTATCATGCCCAGAGCGCCATCGCCGGGATCGTGGTGCTGGCTGTCACGCGTGAACTGGGGCCCGTTCTGGCCGGTCTGATGGTGGCCGGGCGCGTGGGAGCGGCCATGTCCGCGCAGATCGGCACCATGCGCGTGACGGATCAGATCGATGCCCTGACCACGCTCTCCACCAATCCGATGAAATATCTGGTCACGCCCCGTCTTCTGGCCGGGACGCTGGCGCTGCCGTTCCTCGTCATGATCGCGGACATCCTTGGCGTTCTGGGCGGGTTTACGGTCTCGGTTTCCAAGCTCGGCTTCTCTCCGGGGACTTACATCACCGCAACATTCAGTTCGCTGAAAACGATGGATGTGACGGTGGGGCTCGTCAAAGCGGCCGTTTTCGGTTTCCTGATCGCCCTTCTGGGCTGTTATAACGGTTACAACAGTCGGGGCGGCGCGGAAGGCGTGGGTGCGGCAACGACATCGGCCGTTGTGGGAGCTTCCATCCTGCTTCTGCTGTTTGATTATCTCCTGACGGACCTGTTCTTTTCGCAATGACTCCTTCCCCGAACAGTATCCCCGCCAGCGGCGCAGGCACCCCGGCCGACAGGCCTCCGAAAATCCGCATCCGTGGCCTGCACAAGGCGTTCGGGCGCAAGCTGGTGCTGGACAGCATTGACCTGGACGTCGAAACCGGCACGTCCATGGTCATCATCGGCGGGTCCGGGTCCGGAAAATCGGTTCTGCTGCGCTGTATTCTCGGCCTGATCGAACCCGATGCGGGCACCATTGAGATCGACGGCGAAAACCTCCTGACGGCGCCGCGCGCCCGACAGGATGCCCTGCGCAAGCAGATCGGCATGCTGTTCCAGAATGCGGCCCTGTTCGACAGCATGAGCGTGGGAGACAACGTGGCCTTCGGTGTCCGCGCCAAGCATTCCAGCCGCAATGGTCCGGCTCCAACTCGCCGGCAGGCGCTGGAACTGGCAGGCGGTCTTCTGGAACAGGTCGGTCTGGACCCGTCCGTGGGAGATCTCAGCCCCTCGGAGCTTTCCGGCGGCATGCAGAAGCGCGTCGGACTGGCACGGGCCATCGCCGGAAATCCGGACATCATGTTCTTCGATGAACCCACGACCGGCCTTGATCCGATCATGGGCGCTGTCATTGACGGGCTGATCGTGGACTGTGTGCAGAAACTGGGCTCCACCGCCATCGCCATCACCCATGACATGGCCTCCGCACAGCGGATCGGGAACCAGGCAGCCATGCTTTATCAGGGCAGGCTGATCTGGCAGGGCCCTGCGACCGATCTCATGCATTCCGGCAATGCGATGGTGGACCAGTTCACGCATGGCCGCCGCGAAGGACCGATCAAGATGGAACTGCGGAAATGATTCCCCGCCAGCGCCCTGCAATCTCGAAGCGGGTCTGGCAGCGGCTGGGCCTGACCTATCTCATCGCCCTGCCGATGGTGTTCCTGCTGTTCAGCCATCCGCCAAAAACGCACAACCTGCTGCTTCAGGCGCTTTTCCTGCTGCTGATCGTCACAATTTCCCGCGTGATGGCACGCCTCATCATCCGGAGTGACGATTGATCTCCCAATGACTGGATCATAACGGGAACACTTCCTATATCGGAAGCAGCCGGATCCGTACAAAGAGAGAACACAGCCTTGGCCAGAAAGCCGACCACGCGATTTGTATGCCAGAACTGTGGCGCTACCTATCCGAAATGGGCAGGCCGCTGCGAAGCATGCGGGGAATGGAACACGCTGGTCGAGGAAACGGTCGAGCCGACCGCCCGCAAAACGGGCAAGCTGGCTGCAGGTCGCCTTCAGACCGTCCGGCTGGATGGTGAAGCTAAGCCCCCGCCCCGCATCAATACCAGCATTGCCGAACTGGACCGCGTTCTGGGCGGCGGCCTTGTTCCGGCCTCCGTGGTACTGGTCGGGGGTGATCCGGGGATCGGCAAATCAACCCTCATGCTCCAGACGACATGCGCCCTCGCGCGGAGCGGACATCGTGTCCTGTATGTCTCGGGGGAAGAGGCCGTGGACCAAATCCGCATTCGCGCCCAGCGCCTTGGGCTGGACCGGGACAGCAAGACGCTGGATTCGCTCGATCTCGCGGCGTCCATCAATGTGGGTGAAATCGTCGGATCGCTGGAACATGACCGGGCGCATACGGTCGTGGTCATCGATTCAATCCAGACAATGTGGCTGGAAAGCGTGGAAAGTTCGCCCGGCTCCATCGCGCAGGTCCGGGCCAGCGCTTTTGAACTGATCCGTCTGGCAAAAACGCTGGGTTTCGCGCTGATCCTGATCGGCCATGTCACGAAGGAAGGCTCTCTCGCCGGGCCGCGCGTGCTGGAACACATGGTCGATGCGGTCATGTATTTCGAAGGTGATCGCGGGCATCAGTTCCGGATTCTGCGCGCCGCCAAGAACCGCTTCGGCGCAACGGACGAGATCGGCGTTTTCGCCATGACCGACACCGGCCTGACGGAAGTTCCCAACCCCTCTGCCCTCTTTCTCGCCGAGCGACGGGGCAACATCGCGGGATCAGCGGTCTTTGCCGGAATGGAAGGCACGCGCCCTGTCCTGCTGGAAATCCAGGCTCTGCTTTCGCCAAAAGCGGGAGATGGCGCGCCCCGCCGGGCCGTCGTGGGGTGGGATACGTCCCGGCTGAACATGCTGCTGGCGGTTCTGGATGCCCGGTGTGGACTGAAACTCGCGAATATGGACGTGCATCTCAATATTGCCGGTGGCCTTCGGGTGAATGAACCGGCAGCGGACCTGGCCGTGGCAGCAGCCCTGGTTTCCGCTGCGACCGGCCATCCGACCTCACCCAGCGCCGCGTATTTCGGTGAAGTCGGGCTTTCGGGAGAAATCCGGCAGGTCAGTCAGGCTGACCTGCGGCTCAAGGAAGTCGCCAAGCTGGGCTTTGGAGAAGCCATCCTGCCACGTCGCGTCTCGGCCGGATCGGCGCGGGTCAAGCCGCCGCCAGGATTGAAGATGACGGAAATCGGACATCTCACGGATCTGGTCGGCCTGTTCGCGGAACCGGAAAAAGGTTGATGCCGCAGCGGGGACAACAACCGCTCCCCGCTCGCCGGAAAAGGCTGCGTCAGAAACGGAACACTACGTTGGACTGAGCGTAACTCCCGCTTTTTGCGCCCGCTGCGCGAAGACTGTCCGAAGCGAAGAACCGCGCGCCATAGATCTGCCAGGTCAGATGCCGCTGAAGCTGGATCGTCAGGGATGCCTGCGGTACGACGCCGATATAGCCCCCACGATACGTTTTCGCGAAGCTGTAGGGGCCGGATGAACTCCAGATCGCGCCATCACCGTTCTCACGCCACATGAACGGCGCCTTCAACTGAAGAGACGCAAACCCTTTCCAAGGCGTCAGGCGGAGCACAGGCGAGATGCTGACGAGATTGGACGGCTGGATATATGTCGTGGTGTCGAGATAGTTCGTCTGGGGATTGAACGGCGCCATGTAGGTACCGATTGTTCCGTTCTTACCATCCGGCCCTCCGGAATAGATGTCCGTCTGAAGCCCGATGAAAGGGTGAAGGGGAGACGGCGTGTGCCGGTAGCCGGCAATTGCATTGACAGCATAGGCATTCACCCGATTGCTGCCCGCATTCTTCGCCGCCTGAAAACCGCCATACTGATATAGTCCGCCGACGGAATATTCGAGATCTGCCGCCGTGCCATACCAGCGGAAGCCTACATTCTCGCGCGAACTGACGCCCTTCACACTACCCGTCGCCGTGGCAATGACTGAAAGGCCGCTATTGTAATGGTATCCGTAGTAAAACAGGTCCAGAAATGAATGGACCGCCTGGCTCCCGACTGAAAATTTCGGCACGACCATGGTGATATCAGCGCCGTAAAGCCGCGTATCGTAATCTTCCTTGTCATGGAACATCCGGTTGTCATTGATGTTCGTGCCAACGAAATCAAACACGTCGAAGCGGATATTTTTCCAGATGGCATAGGCACGACCGCCGTTCCAGGCCAGTGGCACGTTCGGCGTCTCGCGATTGTAGAGAATATAGGACGGGGCATCGAGAAACTGCTGCCGCCCGAACATGAAACCTGTTTTCGCGCCAAGCAGGTTTCCCTTCAACTCGATAAAGGCCTGCTGAAGATCGAGCCGTTTGCGAAAGGTCGAACCGTAGCTGAAACCTTTCCATCCCCCTGCATCCGCATTGATGAGCTGACCGAAAAGACGGACATGCTCCCCGAGATGCAGATCGGCGCCATACAGGTTTCTGACCCCGAAACGCCCTGAATGAACACGCCCGCTCGTGCCGAGAAAAGCGGCCTCGTCATACCAGTTGCGAAGGCGCGTCTCGCCGGAGAAGGACAGCCAGATCGTTTTGGAACGGTTCAGAGGAATGAATTTCAGGATGTCGAACGGATCATCCCGCAGTTTTGGATCCTTCAGATAGCTCCAGTCCTCCGCCCAGGGCGCAACGCCATACCGTCCGACCGGCCCGAACCCGGCTTCCTCGCCGTTTCCGTAATTGAAGGCGCCCCAGTCGCTCTGATGCCCCTTAGGTGAACGGTTCTGCTTCGCCGTCACCCGTCGCGGCTGCCCGACGAAACCGGCATGAGGATAGTTCTGGACCGGAGGGCGATCTGTTGAAGGGACGGTGATCCATTCCTCCTGACTGCTGGAAACCGACGTGGAGGATTGGGCGGAGGATGGTCCATCCGCTGCATGGGCTCCCCCTTTCAGGACAGCCATCATGCAGCAGGACATCAAGACCGTGAATCTTACGGAAGATCGCCTTCTGGTACGCGGGAGAAATGGCTGGAACACGGAGTCCGGTCTTTCAAAAGAGATGTCACGAGAATCACTACCGATTCCACAAAAAACATCAATTCAGAAAGTTTATATTATTAAATAACTTTTTTATTTAGTGTTAAATATCCATGACCTGTACCGCCATCTGTCCACGCGTCATATCCCGCAGGGCATCAAGGACAGTTTCCAGATTTTCAACCGGCACAGCCAGCGTCATCCAGGCTCCCGTTGCATCAAAATCACATTCGGTCCTGCTGGCGCCCCAACCCGGATATCGCGCCTCGACCAGTGAATAATCCGAAAACGCACAATGGAATCTGATGCTGCGTGTCTCCACCAGTTCCAGGCGTGCCGCTTCCCGCAGGCAGGCGCTCGCCGCGCCGCCATAGGCACGCACCAGTCCGCCGGCGCCAAGCTTCACGCCTCCGAACCAGCGGGTGACCACCACCATCACATTGTCGAAATCCTGTCCGTCGATTGCTGACAGAATCGGTCGTCCTGCCGTGCCGGAAGGTTCACCATCGTCGCTGGTACGAAAACGCTGTCCTGTCCTGAATGCCCAGCAGTTATGTGTTGCATCTGCAACGGTCACCTCCTCCAGGAAGGCGAGAGCGGCAGTTTCGTCAGGGACAGGCGCCGCACGAACACAAAAAACACTGTTACGAATCACACTTTCATGCTCGGCAAAGCCATCCAAAGTCCAGGTCATGGCTTCACTTCTGCCGCAGGATAGCTGAAATGTCAGGATGGGGTAGGGAAACGCTGCCCGTTCTGTTAAGGGTAAGCCCCATGTTTTCGGATCTGATCGGCCGGCTGAACGCCCTGTGCGCCCGGCGTGCGCCCCTCGTTGTCGCCCTGTTCGTACTTTTATGCGCAGGCTGCATTGCCCTGAGTGCCAAACGTCTGAGCGTGACAACCGACACCGGCAAGATGTTCGCGTCCAGTCTGCCGTGGAAAAAGCGCAGCGCGGAACTGACGCGCCTTTTCCCGCAGGATTCCAATCAGCTCGTCGCCATCATCGACAGCAACCTCCCCGAACAGGGTCGCGACGCCGCGCGGCAGCTCGCCTCCGTTCTGAGCCGGGATCATACCCATTTCAAAACCGTCAGCCTCCCCGGTGACAACGCCTTCTACAACAGTCACGGCTTTCTGTTCCTCGACAAGAAAGACCTTGAACCCCTGCTGGACTCCATCGTCTCCGCCCAGCCTTTCCTCGGGACGCTGGCCGCCGATCCGTCAGCTCGGGGCCTGTTCAATGCCCTGGGCCTGATCGAGGAAGGGATCAAGGCCGGCCAGGGTATTCCCAGCGGCTTCAGTGGAACGCTGGACGGGTTTGCCTCTTCCCTGCAGGACGCAGCAAACGGCCATCCCCATGATCTGTCATGGCAGAACCTTCTGGTCGGAAAACTGGCCGAGATGGGCAGCCATTACGATTTCGTCGTGACGCAGCCGAACCTTGACTACAGTTCCCTGCAGCCCGGCGAAGGCGCCACGACCGCCATGCGCACCGCCATCAACAACCTGTCCTTCGTCAAATCGAAGGAAGCCTCCGGCATCATCACGGGTGAGGTCAAGCTGGCGGATGAGGAGTTTTCCACCGTCGCGCACGGCATGGTCCTCGGTCTCGTCATTTCCCTCGCCCTCGTGGCCTTGTGGCTGTGTCTGGCGGTTCATTCTCCGCGCGTCATCGTTCCCATCCTGATCACGCTCGTGACCGGCCTGATCCTGACCACCGGCTTTGCAGCCCTCGCCGTGCAGGAACTGAACCTGATTTCCATCGCTTTCGCCATCCTCTTCGTCGGCATCGCGGTGGACTTCGCCATCCAGTACAGCGTGCGTCTGCGCGGACAGCGCAACCCGGACGGTTCCCATCCCTCCCTGCATGACGCCATTGTCGAGACGGGACGGGAAAGCGGCGCTCAGATCCTTGTCGCCGCACTGGCCACTGCGGCCGGCTTTCTCGCGTTCTACCCGACCAGCTTCATCGGTGTTGCACAGCTCGGCCTGATTGCCGGCTTCGGCATGCTGATCGCCTTCTTCTGCACCATGACACTTCTGCCGGCCATGCTGGCGCTGTGTCATGCGAAACTGGGCAATGGCTCACCGGGCTTCGCCTTCATGGCACCGGCAGATCACTTCCTGCGTCACAAGCGCCGGAAAGTCATCGGCATCTTCGCACTGCTGGGTATCGTCGGCATTGCCCTGATGCCGCTGCTGAAATTCGATGCGGATCCGCTGCACACCAAGGACCCGCACACGGAAGGCATGCGCGCGCTTCACCTGCTGGAAGCCAACCCGCTGACCACACCCTATAACGCGCAGGTTCTCGTTCCGAACCTGACGGAAGCCGCGAAGGAAGCCGCCGCCTTCTCGAAGCTGCCGAGCGTGCATGACGTGCTGTGGCTGGGTGCGCTGGTGCCTGATGACCAGAAAACCAAACTGGACATGATCGCCGACACCGCTTCGATCCTGCTGCCGACCATCACTGTTCCCAACCCTCTCCCCGCCCCGGACGCAGCGGCCATCCGCGCCGCCACGGTCGCCGCGGCCCAGAAGCTGGACAGTGTGAAGGATCAGCTTCCGCCTTCCCTGAACCACATCCGCGAGGCGCTGGAAAAGCTGGCCAAGGCACCGGATCAGACACTGCTGGACACCAGTCGCGCCTTGACGCGATTCCTGCCGGATGAGCTGTCCATGCTGAAGGCGGCTCTTCAGCCGTCTCCCATCACCCTCGACAGCATCCCGCAGGACATCCGGCGCGACTATGTCCTGCCGGACGGACGCGCGCGCCTGACGATTCATCCCAATGGCCAGATGTCCGAGACACCGGTCCTGCACCGTTTCGTCAGCCAGCTTCGCTCCGTCAATCCGGATGTAGCCGGTCCGGCCATGGAGATCACGGAAAGCGCCAACACGATCGTCCATGCCTTCACGGTGGCGGCCATTTCGGCTCTCATCATGATCGCTATCATCCTCCTGGTGGTTCTGCGCCGCCTGCTGGATGCGGCCCTGGTCATGGCGCCGCTGCTGATGTCCGCTCTCCTGACGGTGATCCTGATCGTCACAGTCCCGGAAACTCTGAATTACGCCAACATCATCGCCCTGCCGCTGCTTCTGGGCGTGGGTGTCTCGTTCAATATCTATTTCGTGATGAACTGGCGTGAAGGTGTCAAAGGTCCCCTGACGTCTCCGACGGCCCGCGCCGTCCTGTTCTCCGCACTGACCACCGCAACGGCCTTCGGATCTCTCGCCCGTTCCGGTCATCCCGGTACGGCCAGCATGGGCCGGCTGCTCCTGATGTCGCTCGGCTGCACGCTGGTCTGCACCTTGATCTTCGTGCCGGCCCTCCTGCCGAAACGCCCGATCGACGACGCCTGATCCCCCCTGATCGGACGTAATCTGCCGGAATGTGAATGACCATTCCGGCAACCGTCCTTTTCCTCAAGGGTTGAACTCTCCAGCCAAAGGAGGATTCAACCCTTGAGTACGGATCATTCGGGACTCCCGCGCGGCATTGATCATGTCGGCGTCACGGTCCCTGACATCAATGCCGCCATCCGCTTCCTCGAAGTCGCTTTCGGCGGCATTCCCCTCTACCGCAACGTAACGCACGCCGCTCCCCAGCAGGGCCCGGAGACCGAGAAGATCCTCGGGCTGCCCGTAGGGACGGTCGTGCGGGAAATGTGCATGGTCGCGCTCGGTCATGGGCCGGGAATCGAACTTTTCGAAATGCATGGCCCCGACCAGCGGGATGCCAGCCGCCCCTGTGACTGGGGACTTCAGCATTTTGCGGTCTATGTCGATGACATTCATGCCGCCTGCCACCGTTTCCGGGAAGCGGGAGGCACCCTTCTGACGGAACCACAGAAACAGCCTTCGCTGGAGGCCGGACCAGGAAACATGTTCTGCTATGGCCGTACCCCCTGGGGCATGATCATCGAACTCCTGTCCACCCCCAGCCAGGAACGGTTCAACGACATTTCCCCTATCGACCGGTACCAGCCGCCCCCACGGACAGGAGAAAACACATGAAACGGTTCATCCTGACGGGAGCATTCGCCCTCGGGCTTGCTTCCGTCACGGCGCACGCCGCCGATCCCACACCTCCGACCGCCTGGTACTGGCACAACTGGACGGACCATAATGGCGTCAGTCACATGACACGCTGTCCGTTCCATAACTACGTTCTGAAAACCATGTCCAAGCCAGCCGGCCCGCAATGGCAGGACCGGCTGAAAGAAGGGAAGGCGCAGGTCATTTCCACGGTGCAGCCCGCGCACTGGGACGGAAGCTGGCATCCTGACCCCAAGGTCCAGTGGATCATCCCCCTTCAAGGCACATGGTATGTGACAGCCATGGACGGCAAGAAAGCCGTCATGGGACCAGGTGAGGTCTCTTTGGGAGAAGATCAGCGCAGCCGCCGGGACGCACAGGGCCACATTGGCCATTTTGCAGGAAATGTCGGGGACGGGCCCGTCACGCTGATGGTGATCCAGACGGATGAGACGCCCACCGTCGATCAGCCCTGCCGCTTCAAATAAGGATCGCCTGACATAAAAAAAGCCGGGGTGAAACGCCCCGGCTTTTTTCGTTCGCAGAACAGGAAGTCGGTCAGGCGTCCTTGCGGACCTTGTGCTCGACCTTGATGTTGTATCCCTTGAGCATGCCGTACCAGTACAGACGCGGGAAGACCTCCGTCTTCAGGAACCAGGCGAAACGGCTCGGCTTGCGCTCATCATAGGGGAAGCTGGGCGCGACCTTGCCACCGTAAAGGAATTCCGCCAGTATGACCTTTCCGTAGGATACCGTCAGCGGGCAGGCACCATACCCGTCGTAGCTGCCCATCTGTGGCCGGCCATCTAGAGAGGCCAGGAGATTCTCGACCACAACCGGCGCCTGCTCACGCGCGGCCGCAGCAGTCTTGGCGTTGCTGGTCCCGATGACGTCTCCCGCGCCAAAGACCGTATCATAGGTCTTGTGACGCAGGGTTGTCGGGTCCACGTCCAGCCAGCCTGCCGGATTGGCCAGCGGGCTTTTCTTCACGAAATCGGGCGCGCTCTGGGGCGGGACGACATGCAGCATGTCGAATTTGCGCGTCACGGTCTCTTCCGTTCCGACAATCTGGAAAGTGGCCTCGCGTTTTGCGCCGTCCACCTTGATCAGGTTTTCCTTCTTGTGGACATCCACACCGTAGTAATCCATCTGGCGCTGGAGGGACGGTACGAAATAAGGCACGCCAAACAGGGCGTCTCCGGCCAGACAGAAATCGACCTTCGTGCGGTGCAGCGAGCCTTCCTTCCGCCAGTGATCACAGGCCAGATAGACGATCTTCTGCGGCGCGCCCGCGCATTTGATCGGCATGGGCGGCTGCGTGAACAGGGCCGTCCCGCCATCAAGATGACGGATGCATTCCCATGTATAGGGCGCGGTCTCGCGAGAGTAGTTGGACGTGACGCCATTGCGGCCGAGCGTCTCGGACAGACCCTCGATCTTGTCCCAGTCAAGCTGGATGCCAGGGGCCACGACCAGGCGGCGATATTCCACCACGCGGCCACTATCGAGCGTCACCGTGTTGGCGTCAGGCTGGAAGGACGCCACAGCCGCGCGCAGCCAGGTCACGTTCGGCGGGATCAAACCGCCTTCCTGCCGCAGCGTTTCAGGCAGCGTCATGACACCGGCGCCCACAAGGGTCCAGCCGGGCTGATATCCATGAACCGTGGACGGCTCAATGATGGCGATGGACAGATTGGCGCGTTTCCGTCTCAACTGGGCCGCAATGGTAATGCCAGCGGCACCGCCGCCAACGATGACAACGGAGAAGCGATCCTCATAGGTGGGTTCTGCCATGTGTGATGCTCCAAAGTCATGACCGGCGGAAGAAGGCTAGGCCAGACGGGCCAGCCTTTCCGTCAGAAGTGAATAGAATACGTCCGGTTCAACGTCATTGATCCACAACGCATTGGGCGTGCGATCGGTTACTTTCCACAGATCAACAACACTCTGCCCCATGCATAGCGGCGCGTCGACCTCGATCTCCACATTACACGCAACCCCATGGAAAAGTTCCGGCCACAGCAGCCAGCCGACTGTCAGCGGATCATGAAGAGCGCCGCCTTCCCAGCCGTATTTCAGCTTTTCGAACCGGTCTTCCGCCCCGATCATCCGCAGGACCATCTCCGAAACAGGCGTTTTCAGATCACGCAGACCAGCCAGACGCGATGGCGTGGCGATGGCACGATGCGTGACATCCAAGGGCAGGAGCGTCAGGGGGACGCCTGCTTCCATGACGATCTGCGCCGCGTGGGGATCGACGTAGAAATTGAATTCGGCGGTCGGGGTGATGTTGCCCCCTTCCCGCTGCGCGCCACCCATCGCCACGATATGCCGGATGCGGGGTGCGATGTCGGGGGCATGGGTCAGCGCGGTGGCGATATTGGTCAGGGGACCAAGACAGACGAGCGTGATGTCACCTGCCGCCCGGGCGCGCAGCACGTCCACGAGATGCGTTGCGGCGTCCATGGCCTGCGCCCGCAGTTTCGGTGCGGGAAGGTTCGCCCCTTCCATGCCGCTCTGACCATGCACATGCTCGGCGCTGACAGGCGGACGATGCAGCGGCCGCGCCGCGCCGGGGAAGACGGGAATATCCGCTCGTCCGGCCAGTTCCAGCAGGGCGCAGGCGTTTTTCGTGGTCTGGGCAACAGGGACATTGCCCGCCACGGTCGTGATGGCTTCGACCTTCAGTTCCGAAGAGGCGAGCGCCAGCAGGATCGCGACCGCATCATCCTGACCGGGGTCCGTGTCGATGATGATGGATCGGGGTGTGCGGCTGGCGTTCATCATCGTCAGGCGTCCTTCTGGTCATCCTTGAACCAGACCTCGACAGGGCCGGAAACCTTCAGCGTCATCGGCCGTCCCTTGCGGTCCAGGGATTTGCCAACCGCCAGACGCACCCATCCTTCACTGATGCAGTATTCCTCGACGGTGGTCCGTTCCTCTCCCTTGAAGCGAACGCCGATGCCGCGCATCAACGCTTCTTCATTGTAATACGGGCTGGTCGGGCTGGCGCAGAGGCGGTCGGGAGGAGTATCGCTCATGGAATCAGTTCCTTCATCTCGTTTGTGCCCCTTCTGTAGCGCCGGAAGCCCCGCGCTCCAAGCCATGCCGCCGGAGACAGCCCCCTGATGCGTTCTCTTTCCACCCGCTTTTCGGGCATTGCCCTTCTGGGCCTTTGCGCCCTGACCGTTCTCCTGACAGGATGCGCCTCGCAGGATGAGGATGATTCCTGGTCCGTCAGCGCGCCTGTGGCAGCGGGACAGGCCATCCGCCTCGATACGGTACCGTCGCATGAACCGGCCCGCGTCTATCGCCTGACCTATCGCAGCACGGACGCCCGCAACGCCCATCAGCTCGTGCGTGTCTCGGCGCAGGTTCTGGTCCCGCGCGGACGCGCGCCAGCCGGGGGCTGGCCGGTCATGGCCTGGGCACACGGGGAAAGCGGCCTTCATCTGACCTGCGCGCCCTCCGTCATGGGCATCGGCACGGTGCAGGCCCGCTTCTATGATGGCTGGCTGCGGCAGGGCTTCGCCATTGTCGCCACGGACTATCCGGGACTGGGTGAGCCGGGCGCGCCTCTCCAGCTCAATGCCCGTTCGGAAGGAATGAGTGTTCTGGACGCCGTGCGGGCGGCCCATGAACGCCTGCCCGAACTGTCCGAAACCGTGCTTCTGAACGGCCACTCACAGGGCGCACAGGCCGTTCTGGCCGCGGCGGGTCTGGCGTCGTCCTACGCACCACAGCTTCATATCATGGGCACGATCGCCGCAGCGCCGCCCTATCTGGACGAAACAGGAATCCAGACTCTTCTGCACCCCCGCAACCCGCACGTCTTCTCGCCTGCGGTTCCCGAACTGCTGACGCTCGGGGCTTCGCTGGCGACGGCCGATCCCTCCTTCAATCCGTCATCCGCCTTCACGCCGCGCGCGCAGAAAATGCTTCAGGACGCCCGCACGAGTTGCAGTTCCGATTTCTTCCCCCTTGTCCGCCGCTCCGGACTGACGCCCGCCACCACACTCCAGCCTGATGCGGAAACAGCGCTGGCCCCCGCCCTGGACTGGACCCATTATCCAACCTTTACCCTGCCAGCCCCCGTCCTGATCGCGACCAGCGGTCAGGATCTGCATACATCGCCCGCGGAACAGAAGCGCCTGACGGCACAGCTCTGCGCAGCGGGAACGAATGTCACGACGTGCTATTATTCCTCCATCTCCCATAACGGAACCCTGACCGCCATGACATCGGACGCCCATGCGTTCGCACAGAAGCTCCTTTCCGGAACCACACCCGTTTCGGAATGCAACCGCTGACAGGAAAAATCCCTTGTTTTCAGCGATTTTTCCCATAGGGGAAACGATCTGATACCGTCCCCGCCATGAAAATCCTCATCACTGGCGCAGCCTCCGGCATTGGCCGCGGGCTGGCCCTGAAACTGTCACGTTCCGGCGTGACCCTCCATCTCGCTGACCGGCATCAGGACGGACTGACGGAAACCGGACAGCAGTGCAGGACGCAGGGCGCCACCGTCATGACACGCTGTCTCGACGTGCGTGACCGCGCTGGCATGGCGGACTGGATCGGGGAAGCAGGCTGGGAGCGGCTGGATCTGGCCTTCCTCTGCGCCGGCATTACCGGCGGTTTGCCCCCTGCCGCCCCGAACGGCACCGCCATCGAACGGGAAGAACACGCCCGCGAGATGATAGACACAAACCTGATCGGCGCGCTCAACACGCTTTTCCCGCTTCTGCAGGTCATGCGGGATCAGACGCCTAAAGGCCCGGAAAATCTCCGGGGCCGCATCTGCGCCATCGCATCGGTCGCGGGGTTTGTCTCCTATCCGGGAACCCCGTCCTATTCCGCCTCCAAGGCGGCGCTGGACCGTTTCGTCGTCGCCCATGCCCGCCAGCTCGAACGCATCGGCATCACCCTGACAAGCGTCTGCTGCGGGTTTGTCGATACGCCCATGGTGCGGGGAAACGGCTTTCCGATGCCGGGGCTGATCTCCACCGAGGACGCCGTCCGTCGCATCCTGTCAGGCACGCTGCGCGCCCGGCGGCGGGTCATATTCCCGCGCTGGCTGGTCATGGGGTCCCGGATGATGGACCTCCTGCCGCCCCGTGTGGCTGAACTCTACTATTGCCGTCAGCCTTCCGCCCAGCCTGCCGGAATGCCGGATTTCTGACGTATCCCGCGGACGGGGCATGACTTTGCGTGTCATAACGGTAATGACAGAAATGGCGAAAAAACGGATAAGCTCGCGTCATGAATTTCTGTCGTCTGTTCATCGACCGCCCCGTTGCAACAACACTGATGTCCGTTGCCATCTTCATGGCAGGGGTCATCTGCTACCCGCTGCTGCCGGTGGCCACGATGCCGGACGCCACGACGACAGACATCATGGTGGTCGCCAGCCAGCCGGGTGCCGATCCACAGCAGATGGCCAGTTCCGTCACGACGCCACTGGAGCGGCGGCTTGGATCCATCGCCGATCTCCAGAGCATTGAATCCGACACCAGTTCGGGACAGGCGCAGATCTTCATGGAGTTCTCGTCTTCCCGCAATATCGACGGCGCCCTGCGCGATACACAGGCGGCCCTGCGCGCGGCACGCAGCGACCTGCCGACCGGGACGCTGGATTCCGATCCACAGGCCTTCAAGCTCGATGGGGGTGGTTTTCCGGTCTATCTCATGAGCCTGACCAGCGATAACGCCTCACAGGCGGAGCTGTATGACGTGGCCAATATCCGCGTCAAACCGCTGCTGGCGCAGGTCAAGGGCGTCGGCCGTGTGGAGGTTGTCGGTTCCAGCGAGCCGGCCGTCCGGGTAGAGATGAATCCCGGTCCACTCTATAAATGGGGCATCGGCTTCGAGGATATCCGCACGGCGCTGGCTTCTGCCAATGCGTTCACACCCAAAGGCTTCATCGACAGCCACGGCACGCGGATGATGCTTTCCACCAATGATCAGGCCATCAATGCCGCCCAGTACCGGGACCTGATCGTCGGATACCGCAACAACATGTATCCCGTCCGCCTCAGTGACGTCGCAACCGTCATCGACAGCGTACAGGACGTTTACCAGACCAGCTACATCAACGGCCATCGGGCCATTACGCTCGTCGTCACGGCGCAGCCCCATGCCAATACGGTGGCGATCGTCGATGGCATCAACGCCAATCTGAGCCATCTGCGGGAAGCTCTCCCCGCCAGAATCAATCTCGTGGTGGGACTCGATACGTCCCGCTCGGTCCGGGCGGCGCTGGAGGATGCGAAGATGACGCTTGTCATTTCCGTCATCCTCGTCGTCCTCGTGATCCTGATGTTCTTCCGGCGCATGATCACGACCCTCATCCCTGCCGTGACCGTCCCCATCGCCCTGTCCGGCACACTGGCGGCCATGGCGGCCTTCAATTTCACACTAGACGTCCTGTCCCTGATGTCCCTGACGATCGCGGTGGGGTTCGTGGTCGATGACGCCATCGTGGTTCTTGAAAACATCGCCCGGCACATCGAGGAAGGCAAAGACCGCTACGAGGCCAGCCTGATCGGATCTGCCGAAATCGGCTTTACGGTCGTGTCCATCAGCGCATCCCTGATCGCGGTGTTCATTCCGCTCCTGTTCCTGCCCGGAACGGCCGGGTCGATCATGTTCGAATTCTGCATGACGATGATTTCCGCCATCGTCATCTCCATGTGGCTGTCCCTGACCCTGACACCCATGATGTGCGCACGCCTGCTTGAGGTCGATCACCCGGATGCACCCCGCCGGGGCCTGACCGGGAAAATCGCCAGCCTCACGGAAATCATCCTGGACCAGACAGGCGAACTCTATGCCCGCTCCATGCGACACTGTCTGCGCCACCCGATCCTGATGGGCCTGACCCTGCCCCTCAGCTTCGTGGTGCTGGTCGGGTCCGTTGTGCTGATGCCCAAGGAATTCATTCCCGAACAGGACATTTCCCTGCTGGAAGCACGCGTCAAGGGTGACGCCACGATGTCCTTTCAGGAAACCGACCGCCGTCTGCGTGAAATCGGTGGGATCGCCCAAACGGACCCGGACGTGATCTCGACCACGATCTTCAGCAATGACAAGCGCTCGGGTCAGATCTTCCTGCACCTGAAGGACAAGGACCAGCGCCCGGCCGCCAGCGTGATCCTTCAGCGCATCCGCAACCGCCTGCCGCATGAAGCCGGCGCGGACGTGTCCTTCTGGAGCGTTGGCGGCAACAGCCAGGGCGGCAACAGTTCCAACAATACGGGCAGTTACCGTTACGTCCTGCGTGGTGAGAATATCGAGGACCTCTACGCCTACATGCCCAGGCTGCTCAGCGCGCTGCGGGCATCGGGAAAGCTGGTGAACATCTCCTCAACGACGGAAGGTCAGTCTCTCGCGGCCTATGTGACTGTGCGCCGTGATACCGAAGCACGTTACGGCGTCACGCCGCAGCTGATCCAGAATACCCTGTATGACGCCTACGGACAGGCCATCGCCTCCACCATCCACCTTCCCACAACGGATCACCGCGTGGTCATGGTCGTGGCGCCGCAGTATCGTGAAAGCGCGGAAATGCTGAAGCAGATGTGGATTTCCACTGCTGCCGGAACCGCCGCTGGCGGTGTGGCCTCCAACCTCATCCGCGCCAGAAGCGATGCCACGACCTCCACCAGTACCTTCACGTCCCTTGCCACGGCATCAATCCAGAATTCCCTCGCCAACCAGATTTCTGGCAATACGTCGAGCGGCTCCGCTGTTTCATCCTCGACCGAAACCATGATCCCGCTGGCAAATGTGGCCTCCGTTCTCTGGAAACCACAGCCGCTCGATATCTCGCATCGCAACGGCTATTATTCTTCCGATATTTCCTTCGATGTCGCCTCGGGCGTGTCTTACAACCAGGCCGTCCAGCTCATCCAGCAGACCATGGCCGACACCCATCCGCCCGATGGCATTCTGGGCGAATTCACTGGAACAGCCGGTAACACAGCCGAAGTCATGAAGAACGGTCTGATCGCTTTCGCGGCGGCCATTGCAGTCATGTATATCGTGCTCGGCATCCTCTATGAGAGCCTGATCCACCCGATCACCATTCTCTCCACCCTCCCGTCCGCCGGGATCGGTGCCGTGCTGGGGCTTTGGATCTGTGGCGAATCCTTCAGCATCATCGCGATCATCGGCATCATCCTGCTGACCGGTATCGTCAAGAAAAACGCCATTCTGGTCATTGATTTCGCCATACAGGCCGAACGCGAACTGAGCATGTCCCCAAAAGACGCCGTTTTCCATGCTTCCGTCACCCGTTTCCGCCCGATCCTGATGACGTCTCTCGCCGCTGCGCTCGGCGCCGTGCCACTCATCTTCAATCACGGTTATGGCAGCGAAATGCGCAAGCCGCTTGGCGTCTCCATCCTCGGAGGCATGATCGTCAGCCAACTTCTGACTCTTTATACGACGCCCGTCGTCTATCTCTGGATGGATGCCATCGGCGCTTGGACGCGTCGAACCATCCAGCGCGCCCTGACGGTCTTCCATCGTCGGGATCGGTCCTCCTCCCTGCCTGAGCAGATCTGACGGTTCTGATCCCGCGCCTGAATGAAGACGGGATGGCTTTCCCGTCAGAGCGTGGGCAGACTGGGCGTCGATGGTCGCTGGCGGCTATCGGCGGAGAGCGGCATGATCCCCGGGATGACGTCCACCTCCGTCCGGTCGAGAACCCGCGCCGTCAGAATCATGCGGCTGTTCGGGTTGTAGACATGCACAGTGTCTCCTTTTCCCGCCGCCTCAAGCACCGTTCCAGACACCGTCAGATGCAGTCCGCCTGAAGTAAAGGAAGCCACGACGGGGCTTCCGCGATGGACAATCTGCGGGTGAACCAGCATGGACGCACCAAGCGCCTGCCCTTCCAGCAGGCCCGTCCGGGCTTCCAGACCCACTCCGTCTTCCGGAGACTGAAGAGCATCTTCCGGAAGCTGCGATGCCCGGATCAATCCCGTCGTAATATCATCCGGCAGGATGAGCTGTCCCGAATGCAGGGCATGACGCAGCACGACGGCACGGACCTCCATCGTCACGGTTCCGTTCACATTGAAAACCGTTGGCTGTCCACCATGCGCGGACGGAATTTCGAGCCGCGCACTGAAATGCTCCGCTCCCCGCTTTGGGGCTTCAAGATGTAGCAGCACAGGAGCGGCCCTGTCCTCCAGAGGAGCGGCAACAGGCCTGAAGCCTGAAAGAGAAATTTCGACATGACCTCCCGGCGGCAGATCCAGCTCCTGCCGGATGACAGGCAGGACATCTTCCTCCGTCACCAAACGGGTCGCGCGCGTCAGAGTTATGGAAACGAGAGGGGAGGCGTCCGGCCAGTCCACGCCAAACTGGGCAGCGATGGCCGTCAGTTGCGGACCACCCACCGCGTAATTTGCGCCCAGCGCCGGGGCATCTCCGATTTCCATATCCTGTCCAGCGCCGAGGCCGGAAAACAGATCGGACAACCGGACGCGGGCATGATCGACCGTGACACCAGTGCGCAGTGTTGCCGCATAGGTGAAAACAGGAAGGCCGGACACCGCCAGCAGGACCACCAGCCCCCCTGCTCCCAGAGTCCGGCGCATGTTCAGCGGCCTGCCAGATTGGTCAGGGTCTGCATCATGTCGTCAGCCGAAGTGATGACCTTGCTGTTCATCTCATAGGCGCGCTGGGCCGTAATGAGGTCGGTGATTTCCGTCACCACATTGACGTTGGAACTCTCGACGAAGCCCTGTTCGATACTGCCATATCCCGTACTCTCCGGCGTGCCCATCATGGCATCACCCGATGCAGTCGTCTGGGTGAAGAGATTCTGCCCCATCGCCGCCAGTCCGTTCTCATTGGTGAACGTCGCAAGCTGAAGCTGTCCCACGATGGTTGAATTGTTCTGCCCCGCGATCGTGACGCTCACCTCTCCGGACTGGTCAATGCTGATGCTCTGGGCGTTGTTGGGGATCGTGATGGTCGGGCTGAGACGATAGCCATCCGCCGTAACGAGCGAGCCGTTATTGTCTATGGAAAACGTGCCATCGCGTGTGTAGGCCAGCTGACCGGAAGGAAGCTGGATCTGGAAATACCCCCGCCCCTGTACGGCGAGATCAAGGGCATTGCTGGTCTGTTCCAGACTGCCCTGCTCGTTGATGCGGTAAATAGCGGCCGTCTTCACACCGAGACCGATCTGCGCGCCGGATGGAACCGTCGTGCCGGTATCGGATGAACTCGTCCCGACGCGGCGCATGTCCTGATACATCAGGTCCTGGAATTCGGCGCGGGAGCGCTTGTATCCCGTCGTGCTCATGTTCGCGATGTTGTTGGATATGGTTTCGACGTTGGTCTGCTGGGCCTGCATGCCCGTTCCGGCGATGTCGAGTGCGCGCATGGGAATTTATCCTTGTGTCCCGTCAGGCGGAGACCTGAACGATCTTGTCTATGGCGTTCTGCTGGCGTGTCGCCTCGGCATCGACGAACTGGGCCATGAACTGGAAGTTTCTCTGGATATCCAGCATCTTCGTGACCTCGGTCATGGTCTGGACATTGCTGCTTTCGATCATGCCCTGCACGATGTTGGGACGTTCGACCGCACTGGTGGGCTGATCCGATTTCAGGAGACGGCTGCCCTCGGCGTGCAACTGGTTATCGTCCTGTGCCGTCACGATCCCGATCTGTCCCTGTTCCCCCGTTTCGGTGGAAATGACGCCATCCGAGGAAATGGTGATCCGGTGATCGTTCGGAGGCAGGACGAGAGGCTGGCCATCCTGCCCCAGAAGCGGGTTTCCGGCTTCATCGACAATGGTGCCGTCCCGTTCCTCCGCAAAAGTGCCGGCCCGTGTCAGGCGGACACCACCAGCCGTGCGGACCTGAAAATATCCCGCCCCGCCCAGAGCCAGATCGAGCGGATTGCCCGTCTGCTGCATGTCGCCCTGGTCATAGTTGCGATAGGTGGCACGATCCTGCGTGTAGGATTCCGTCTCCGCCCCATCCGGCTGCTGACTGCCATGCTGATGGGACAGATAGTCCGTGAAGAGGACATTCTCGCGCTTGTAACCGGCTGTCGAACTGTTGGCCATGTTGTTGGCCACGACGTCCATGGCGCGCTGCTGCGCGTCCATGCGCGAAAGGGCGATATAGGTGCTGTTCTCCACGGCCAGGGCTCCGGTCCATCCCGATTTCGGATGGCATCCTACCCGTTCAACACTTTCCCAATCGTTAACCTGCCCGGATCATACCACTGGCAGTCATTCCGATTCATCCCTGCGATAGGGCGACAGGGTGGACAGGGCGTCCGCTTCCTGTTCCATCGCCCTGCGTTCTTCATCCAGGAAACCGGAGACGGCCCGTCGCAGCCCCGGATCGAGCAGGGCATGGGCCGAATGCGTGAAGGACGGCAGGTAGCCGCGCTGGATCTTGTGTTCACCCTGCGCGCCCGCCTCCACCCGTGAGAGACCATGCGCAATGGCGAAATCGATGGCCTGATAATAGCAGAGTTCGAAATGCAGGAAGGGCCAGTTCCCCTCACACCCCCAGTTACGGCCATATAAAGTATCGGCACCCATCAGGTTCAGCGCGCCAGCGACTAACCTGCCGTCCTGCTCCGCCAGCATCAGGACAACGCGGTCTCCCAGTCTCTCCGAAAGAAGCGGGAAAAAGGCGGGTGTCAGATAGGCGCTGCCCCATTTCCGGTCCACCGTGGACTGATAGAAACGGTAAAATGCCTCCCAGTCCGCAGCGGAAATATCCCTACCGCGACGAGTCACGAATGACAGCCCACTGTCCTGCGCCGCGCGGCGTTCCTTTCGGATAGCCTTGCGCTTGCGGGATGCCAGTGCGTTCAGAAAATCATCGAAAGAGCAGTATCCGTGATTGTGCCAGTGGTACTGGATGCCCGTGCGGTGCAGATAACCCGCGGCCTCGAAGGCTCTCAGGGACGGTGCGTCACAGAAATTGGCATGGAGGGAAGACAGATCCATCTGGGCAGTGGCCTGAACCAGTGCCTCCGCTAGAGCCACGGCGGTTGCCGCCGGATCAGGCAGACCGGGCCGCAGCAGGAGACGCGGTCCCGGAACCGGAGAAAACGGAACAGCACAGACGAATTTGGGATAATACCGTCCGCCTGCCGCCTCATAGGCACGGGCCCAGGACTGATCGAACACGTATTCGCCCCAGGAATGGGCTTTTCCGTAAAGCGGTGCCAGCGCGGCGATCCGGCCTTCCGGATCGCGCAGGGCGGCGTGGCGGACCAGCCAGCCCGTCCCGTCCGCCACGGAGCCGCTGTCTTCCAGTGCGGACAGAAACCCGAAGGAGACGAACGGGTTGCCATCTCCCGCGCACTGATCCCATGCCTCAGGTCCGATTTCATGGATCGAGGCATGGAGGGTCAGGGTCCAGTCGGAAGAGGGCGGGGATGTATCGATCTCTTCCATCTGAGTCTTTATTCCACTTCGAACAGGGCTTCGACCTCGACCGGCGCATTCACCGGCAGGCTCGGAACGCCGATCGTGGAGCGGGCATGACGTCCGGCATCACCAAACACCTCGACGGCCAGATCGGATGCGCCGTTCATGACGACGGCATGGTTTGTGAATTCCGGTGTACAGGCAATGAAGCCCCCAAGACGAACGACACGCCTGATCCGCGACAGATCACCACCCAGAGCGGCCTTTGCCTGTGCCAGCACATTGATCAGGCAGGCGCGCGCGCAGGCAACGCCCGCATGTTCGGACACATCTTCACCCAGCTTGCCGCTGATGAGCAGCTTTCCATCCACGAGGGGAAGCTGACCGGAGACGACAAGCTGGTTTCCAGTACGGACCGTCGTAACGTAATTGGCGACCGGAGCCGCGGCTTCCGGCAGAGTGATTTCAAGCTCGGCAAGACGGGTTTCGGGGGTATTGGCCACGGAAAATCTCCAGTCACTGAAACGGAAAGGTCAGGAAAGGGACGTTACCGCGCCAGGCGGGGAATGTCATGTCGGGAAGCTCTCCTCACCCGCCAGGGTCCGACGGCTCCGTTCCAGTTCCTCGGCATAGCGCCGGAGGGCATGCTGTTCCGTCAGCGTGCCGACCACCTGCCGGGATTCACGGTCTTCCACCACCACCAAAGCATCAGCTTCGGCCTTTGCGAACAGTTCGATCGCCTCGCGGATGCTCATGAGCGGGGTCAGCATCGCATTCTGGAAATGGGCAAGCGCCGTGACCGGCGTTGCCGTGGCGGGAGCGGCATGAAGATCCGCGAGTTGAACCATGCCGGCATAACGCCCGTCACGGTCCAGCAGGACCAGACGCTGCGCCGAGCCGAGTGGAAAAAGACGCTGCGCCCGGTTGACCGGCGTGTCGAACGGTAACGTCCGGACCTGTTCGCGCATCATGCGGCGGACATTGAGGGAGCGCATCCACCCGATATCGACAGCCGACCGGATGGATTCCCCGCGCAGATGGAAACGCCATGTCGCGAAGCTGTATCCGAAGAGACGACGGACCGTCAGGAGCGACAGAACCGCCGCCGCCAGTGTTGCGCCACTCATGGAAACGCTGCCCGTCAGTTCCAGCAGCAGACAGATCATGGTCATGGGACTGCCGATGATGGCGACGGCCATGGCGGTCATGCCGATCAGGGCACAGGCCGTGCTGGAATCCGGCGCAAGGCCCATTGGCTCCAGCATTGCGCCATACAGGATCCCCGCCAGCGTCCCGAGATAGAGCGAGGCGAAAAAAAGTCCTCCGCGAAACCCTGCCCCGATGGAAACAGTGGAGGCCAGTGCCTTGAGCAGCAACAGCCCGAAGGCAACGCGGGGCAGGATTTTGCCCGCGAAAACGGCCCGCATGGCGTCATGCCCGGCGGAAAGGGCGGAGGGATGGATCATGGCCAGCCCACCAACCAGCAGCCCCCCGACAGCGGGCCGGAGCCATGCCGGCCCCGGCAGCCGACGGAAAAGACCTTCTGTCTGGGTGACGGCATACATGAGGCCGATGGCGGTCAGCGCCGTCAGGATTCCGATAATCATGGCGCCTGCCGTTCCTTCCCAGGACAGCAGACCTGGATTCGGAATCACGAGCGGTATCGGTGCGCATCCCAGAAAGCGCGTGGTTCCCACCCCTGCCAGCGCCGCCACGGCGACAGGAGAAAGGCTGCACAGCGAGTAGGATCCGATCACCAGTTCGAAGGCATAGAACGCGCCCGCAACCGGCGCATCAAAAGCCGCGCCGATGGCTGCACCCGCCGCAGCGCCTACCAGAACCCGCAGGTCTTCCCGCCGGACCCGGAAAGACCGTCCGATCTGCGAACCGAAAGCAGAAGCGATCTGCGTGAAACCGGCCTCCAGCCCGATGGAGGCGCCCACGCCATTGGACAGGATATTCTGTGTGACCAGCACCACACTGTCCGCAACGGACATGCGCCCGCCATGCAGGGCGTTTGCCTCGATCGGATCAACCGGGCGGCGCGGAGACAGTCTGGCCGCCAGTATCCCGAACAATCCGACAGCCACGCCCCCCAGTGTCAGGACCAGCATGGTCCGGACAGGCGGAAGGGTGGACAGGCCCGAAAGGCGGCCATCGCGTGTGGTTGCCTGCCCGAACAGGAGAAGATGCAGATCAAGGGTCAGCCAGGTGACCGCCACCACACACAGTCCGGACAGCACACCGACCAGCGCCGCCAGGACCGTCAGCCAGATCTCATCACTCCGGACCATGGCGCGCAGGCTGCCGGGCGCCTGTCTCCGGTCATGGAACAGACGATTCAGGAACCGGACGGGAGCATCGAAGCGGTCAGGACGGGTGGACAAGTCATCTCCCGGGCACGCAGGTATAGTCCTGTTTGGCGGGAAGACCGCTTCCGATCAACTACCGTCACGGAAGGATCACGCATGAAACTGAACGTCATCGAGCGCGGACATGGCGCGCAAACCGTCATCTTCCTGCATGGACTGTTCGGACGGGCCCGTAATCTGGGGTTCCTTCAGCGTGAAGCGGCAACCCGGTTCCATACCGTGGCGATCGACCTGCGCAACCATGGGGCCAGCCCGCACGGTCCGGTCAGCTATCCCGCCATGACACAGGATGTTCTGGAGACGCTTGACGGACTGGGGATAAAAAAATTCGCGGTCGTGGGCCATTCCATGGGCGGCAAGGTCGCGATGATGCTGGCGCTCCGTGCACCTGATCGGGTGACGAAGCTTCTCGTGGCGGACATGGCCCCCGCTGCGATGCAGCATGGACATGCAGACATGATTGCACAGCTTGAAAGCGTTGTTTTTCCACCATCCCTGAACCGTCGGGGTGGACTTGACCTGCTGGAGCCGGTGACGAAGAACCGGGCCGTGGCGGAGCTTCTGCTTCAGAATGTCCGGATGGACGGAGTGCCTGGCTGGTCCATCGGACTGGAACCGCTCTCACAGGGCATCCGCATGATCGAAGGATGGCCCGACCTTCGGTTTGCCCCCTATGAAGGTCCGGCACTGTTCCTGCGCGGCGGCGATTCTCCCTATGTGCGACCGGAGCATCATGAGACGATTCGGCGCCTTTTCCCGCAGGCCCGCATCCATGCCCTTCCGGGCGCCGGTCACTGGCTCCATGCCGAACAGCCAAAACTTTTTCTTTCCGAAATGATGGCGTTTCTCGAAGAAAAACCCTGAGATTTCATTTTCACGCAAACCGGTCCGGCGCTTCCGAACTGGAAAGAACTGTCTTCTTACCCCATAATAATTACGATACAAAAACATAATAAAAACAAACATATTAATATTTCGTTAATATAATAAAACTCAATTATAATTAAAGTAAAAAGCTTATGTTTCCAAGAATTTAACGAATAAAAAGGAATTGCCATGCGGCAAAAACACAAACCAGCCTCAGGATTACGCGAATGTACGCCCTACTTTTTTCGGAACCACTGGTAAACAGATCCGAGATGCGCGTCTTTACACGCGAAAAAATCTATTCTTCAGCATTGGCCCGTGGCGCTGCGCATGGAGACAAGGAGACTATTCGTTCCATGATGATCGGATGGTGGCCTTTTATTCAGGCATTTGAACGCGCTATTGACGTGCGCGTCGGTCACCTGCCGATCAAGCCGCTCGTCCAGCGTTTCGGCCAGAGCCGCGTCAAAGCGTTCTTCTCGGAAGCACGGGAAGCCGTTCGCGAAATGAAGGAAGAGGAAGGATCACACGCCGTTCTGTGGGCCGATGGTGCGCGCGAATTCGGTGTGGACCTCTATAAAGACCACTACCCCGTTCTCCCCAGCGTCCAGACCCTGATTGCCAATGCGGACAGCGAAGACCCGGTCCTGTTCTTCTCTTGGCTGGCAGCCGTGGAATACATTGCAGAAGAACTGGCGGCCTATCTGTGCCATGCGCCGGAATTCACCAGTCTTTTCGCCAAAAAGAAATGGACCTGGGGTCTGGCGCATGACGAGCATGAGCATGACGGCCCGTCCCATCTGGAAATCGACGAGGATCTGGCCCGCGCCTATTTCCCCTCGACCGATCCGGACATCACGCGCGCAGCTCTGACCGCCAACATGCATGAGTGCATCCGGCTTTTCGAGAAAGCCAGTCAGGACATCTACGCCATGACACCCGAAGTCGCCCACTGAGGGGACGCCACCGCTCCTGAATGCAAAACCATTCGGGAGCGGCCCCGACCGGTAAACTTTTTATTCTCCGGCAAGAACTGGTTCAGAAAATCCTGTCATCGTTGAACCCTGATCCTGTATGAGACAAGGGTTCATGATCACTTCATCCGTCCCTTCATCCGCATCAGCAGAACAGATCCTTCTGAAGAAGGGTTCGTGACACGATGCCTCTGACGCGATGGCAGAAACTTCTTCACAGGGTCCGGATGATCCGCCAGGCGGTGTCCAATCAGGATTTCCCGCCGGACGCCCGGGAGACCATTCAGGCATCCCGCGCACAGGCGCTGCGGTGGCTCAATCTTTTCCATATCGTGGCACAGGGAAGCGCGGCACCGATCGCCCTGCTCTGCCTCAAGGGCAATTATCCCTTCTATGGTCCCCTGCTAGGCGGCACGGTCCTGTTCCTTCTGGCGGTCTACAACCTTCTTTTCTACAGTATCCCCGCGCAGAAACGCATCGTCCGTCCGTATGCCTGTCTCCTCAAAACCCTGAACATCTGTTTCGGACTGTGCTGGAGCAGCCTGCCCATCATCGTTTTCCCGCAGGGTGATGCGAATGACAGGGTTGTGGTGGCGGGCCTTCTCGTCGGACTGACGTCTACGACGATCACCCTCCTGCCACTGATTGGCGTTGGCGAATTCATCGCCACCATGCTGATCGGGTCCTGTTTCGTGGCGCTCTGGATATCATGGAACCAGAATCATGACCTGTTCTATGTCTATGTCGGGCTGGAACTCGCGATCTATCTGTTTTTTGTCCTGACCCTGTGCCTGACCGTCCGGCTGCTGTTCACGGCCTTCCTTCTGAACCGCCAGTCCCTTGAGCAACGGAACAGCATTGTCAGCCTGCTGCTGCGCAATGCCGACGATGAAGCCGGTGACTGGCTGTGGGAAACCACCATGGATGGCCGTCTTCAGCATGTTTCAGCCACCCTCGCCTCCGCGCTTGGGCAGAGCAGGGAACAGCTTGAGCAGAGCCGCCTGACCGATATTCTGTCCGAGCGGTCTTCTTCCCACGGCCTGTCCATCGATGAGGCCGGACTTGACCGCTTGAGGCAGTGCCTCGATCACCGCATCTTCTTTCGCGATGTCGTGATCCGGGGTGACCTGCATGGTGAGCAGCGCTTCTGGTCCCTGAGCGGACGACCCATTTTCAGAAACCGGATTTTTATTGGCTACAAGGGCGTCGGGACGGATGTAACCCGCACCCATGAAGCTCAGGAAAGCGCCTCGTTCAGGGCGCGCCACGATCTCCTGACCAGCCTACCCAACCGGGCAGCTTTTCTGGAGGACATGGAACGCTATCTGATCGAGGCCGAGGAAAAGAGCGAGCCTTTTGCCCTGCTGAATCTCGATCTTGACGGGTTCAAGCAGATCAATGACCGCTTCGGCCACCATTGTGGCGACCAGATGCTGAAGAAAGTAGCCATTACGCTGAGCCATACGCTGGAAGCACAGCAGCGGCTCTATCGCTTCGGAGGCGATGAATTCATTCTTCTTGAGCGTGGCGCTTCCATGACGGAAGCCGCCAGAACGGCCGATCATCTGGTCAACCTTCTCACACAGGCCCCGATCCGGCTTTCGGAAGGCATGGTCTGCCCGATCGGGCTGAGCGTGGGGATTGTCGTGTCCTGCGGTGGCGTGGAGCGGGTCAGCAGCCTTCTGGAAGCCAGTGACCTGGCTCTTTACGAAGCCAAGAGCCTCGGGGGCCATACATTCCGTTTCTACAATCCAGAGCTTCTGACCGTCGCCCGGCGCAACCGCGACCTGATCCGCGCCCTGCCCACGGCCCTTGAGAAAGGCCAGCTGGATATTGTCTATCAGCCTTTCTTCAATGCCCAGAGCCAGAAGCTCTGCGGGTTCGAAGCGCTGATCCGCTGGACACATCCGGAATATGGCCGCGTTCCGGCCGAGCGGATCATCCAGCTTGCGGAAGAGGCCGGACTGATCCACCGGCTGGGAGTGTATGTCATGGAGCGGGCATGCCGGGAAGCGCACGGCTGGGGCGGGGATCTTGTCCTATCCGTCAATGTCTCGGTCGGTCAGCTGGAAGCGCCGGCGTTCCTTGAAGACACGTTCCGCATTCTCAGGGAGACCGGACTGTCCCCCACCCGTCTTCAGATTGAAATGACGGAAAGCATCTTCATGGAGCCGGATGCCGCCACGTTCAGTCTGCTGCACAAGCTCCAGACGGCGGGCATTTCCATTGCGCTGGATGATTTCGGAAAGGGCTTTTCCTCCCTAGGCTATCTGCGCTTCTTTCCCTTCTCCAAAATCAAGCTGGACAGCCTGTTCGTCCGGGACATGCTGCGCGAGCCCCGGGCCGCATCCATCGTGCGCGCCGTCATCGAACTGGCCATTGATCTCGGTGTAGCCGTCACGGCAGAAGGGGTGGAAAACAGGGAGCAGCTGGCTTATCTGCGGCGCCTCGGCTGCACGGAAATTCAGGGATACCTGCTCTCACGTCCCCTGACACCGGAAGCCACCAGCCATTTCCTGAAGGTGGACCATTCACTCCTGAGCCAGACCTGACCGGACCGGTCAGCCTGTCAGCGGATTGGGACCACTCTTCTTCCCTTCTTCGGAAACACGCCAGCAATACCAGGCCAGCGTGGAGCGCCATGGCGCGAAACACTCCGTTTCGGCTTTCAGAAGCCGTGGTTTCGGCGCATCCACTCGCCCCTTGATCCGCCGCCATCCTTCACGCGCCCCGAAATCATCCACCGGCATGACATCGGGCCGGTTTAGCGTGAAGATCAGCAGCATTTCCACCGTCCATCGCCCGATCCCGCGCAGGGTGGTCAGACGTGCAATCAGATCCGCATCCGACAGCAGCGCGGCTTCATCCCGGCTGGGTACAAGGCCGTCCAGACGCGCCCGGGCCACACCGCGCATGGCAGTCTGTTTGCTGGCCGAGAGGCCACAGGCCCGAAGTGTCTCCTCCGGCAGGGCCAGCAGCGTTTCGGGCGCGGGTGGAGGACCATCCTGCAGGCCCGAGGGACCCAGCGCCCGGACACGGCCGAAGATCTTCCGAGCCGCGGCGCCATGAAGCTGCTGCCCCGCGATGGCCCGCAACAGAGCATCATAAGGCTCCTGCCCGTCATCGCCACGCAGACCACACGGGCCAATCCGCGCAATGGCAGCGGCAACATCGGGATCAGCACAAAGACAGGCGGCAGCCTCCCTGCTCACCATCGGGCACTCCGTTCTCTTCTGCCGGCATCGGGAAACATTGCGGTTTTCATCTTTCGTGAATAGCCCATTACTGCCATGATACGCGAAGAAACGCCCACCCCCAGCCCCGGATACCAGCCCGCCGGATGACAACCCCGACCGCCCTGGTGCAAAAGGACTGGCGATGACGCGCCGCCTCCTTTCACTTCCTGTCTCCCCGCGCCGTCCATGAGCGACAAAGTGCCCTCTTCCGGCAAGCCGCAGAGACGCGAGCCCCGACTATTTGCGCCTTCGCGTCGCACGAAACAGGCTGCCCCACAGCACGCACCGGCCGGAACACGTACCCGGCTGAGGGATTACGTTCCGCCCGCCCTGCCCGTCCGGCCGGTGCTGACGCCGATGATGCGTCCACAGACCATCGTCGATCCGGGACCGACTGTTCCTTTCCTGATTTCGGCGGGGATTCATCTGGCCGTCCTGGCCGTCCTGCTGACCCAGCATCATCACATGCACGGCTCCCCGACAGGGCAGGAGCCGCAGGTGGAGATGGTCTTTGACCAGCCCCCCTCAAAAAGCAGCATGCAGGGACCGCGCGCCCGGGAAGAAGGTGGCGCGCCGCCGCCGCCCTCCTCCCAGAGCACGGAAGAAACCCAGAACGAACAGCAGCAGCCGGAGCAGGAACAGTCTGCCCCCACGCCTGCCGTCCCGACGCCCGAAACGCCGGCGGCCCCGCCCGTCCCGCAGGAGCCCTCCGCCGAACTGCCGAAAACCGCACCGACCCCGGCACCTGTCACACCCGGCACGGCCCCCAGCCAGCGCCATCAGCAGACAACGCCGCACAGCCACCGTGCCCATCGTTCCGTGCGGTCGGATAACAACAATCCATTCGCCCATCCGATGGACCTGTCTTTCGGCGAGGCGCCGTCGCCCTATCGTCGCCGTCGGGGACGCCCGGCGGGCTCAGGTGGCCCGATCGACATGTCCCTCGGGCCGCTCAGCATGAACGGCGCCATCAACGCGCCATACCAGACCCGCAACAGTGTCCGCGGTGTCAGCGAGGATTACGGCAGCGAGATCGACCAGTGGATCCGGCGACACATGTATTACCCTGAGGAAGCCGCCCGTGCTGGCGAGGACGGTCCATCTTCCGTACACGTCGTCCTCGACCGCTCCGGGCACGTGAAAGCCGTGCGTCTGACGGGCCAATCCGGCTCCTACTCGCTGGATGCCGCCACGACCGGCATGTTCCAGGGCGCGCATCTGCCGCCCGTGCCGCCGGACATGAAAGGCGATCATTTCGATATTGATGTGACGATCAACTACATTCTTCTCCACCGTTGAGCGTCCTTTCGACATTGGTGGCGTGATCCCATAGAGTTCGCACCATCGTTCCATAGGTCTGGAGCCCTGATGCGCCGTTTTCTGCCCATCCTTCTGCCACTCTGTCTGGGCGGCTGTTTTTCCATGCCGCACCCTTTCGCCGATCCCGGACCCCAGGCACGTCATCTGGCCGTGGCGAATCTGCCGCCGGCGCGCCTTGCCGTTCCCACGCCAACTGCCTCCCTGCTTTCGGATGACGCCGCGAAGCTCTGGGCCCATGACGTGGCCGAAGCCATGGTTGGGCAATCCGTCCCGGCCATCGCCCAGCCGAAAAAACCCGGTGACTGGTGGCTTCAGCTCAGCGCAACGGTCAAGGCGGGCGCGGTTGTCCCGCATTACGTCATCATGACGCCACAGGGCAAAGCCCGCGCCGAAGCGGACGGAGCAGCAATCGACATGGCGGGATGGAGCGCGGGAGACGTGACAGCGCTCAAGGGCGCCGCCACGCAGGAAGCACCGGAACTGGCCAACCTGCTGACCGGTATCCAGGCCGACACCATGCGGCAGGACCCCCACAGCCTGATGCACAGGGCGGCAAAAGTCTATTTTGCCGGCGTGACCGGGGCGCCCGGAGATGGCAATACCTCACTTTCCCGGGCCTTCTATTCCTCCCTGCCTGACAAGATCAATTCCATCCAGACCACTGCAAAAGGGGCGGATTATACCGTCCGCGGGACAGTCAAACTGACATCCGCACCTCCGGGCAAGGTTGGCATGACGGTGCAGCATATCGAGATCGTCTGGCACGTCCTGACACCTGACGGGAAGGAAGCGGGCGCCGCTACACAGTTACACGACATCCCGGCGCACTCCCTGGATGGAGCATGGGGCGATACGGCGGCCATGGCGGCCGAAGAGGCGGCAGACGGGGTTCGGACCATCATCACCAATTACTCGGGACGGGAACACAAGCCGCTTCCCCCACCCGGCAAGGATACGAAAGCACCTCCTGCAGCGACACAAAGTAGCCCGGATGTCCTGAACAGTCCGGATCATTCCGCCAGCGGAAGCCCCACGCAGACTGTTACTCCAACGGCACAGTCCGGAACGAATGTAGCTTCCGCCCCGCCCGCAAAGTAACGAAACGTATCTTTCCGGAAACCGGTTTCCTACAAGGCTTCGGAAACAATCCTTCCGGAGCCCTTGATGCGTTTTTCTGCCCGCCTTCTTCCGTTTTGTGCCGCCTTTGCAGGCTCGTTCGGAGGAATCCAGCCTGCCTTCGCAGATCCGGCCCCGGTCGTGACCGTCAACCGGGAAGTGGGTCTGTCCATTACAGGCGGGTTTGAAAACGCCGTAAATGCCGCGACCAACATAGTGACATCGTCAGGGACAAACTGGAAATCATCCTCCTACAGCCATGAGCGTTTCCAGCGTGTGGGCTGGACACCCGGGTTCCAGGCGGAAGCATCCGTCATGTTCGACGCTTTTGGCATCCGGAATCTGTACGCATCCGGCCAGTTTGTCCTTCAGGACGGCCAGCGCAACGCCAAATACGCCTATCGCAGCGCCTCTGACGGATGGAACAGTTCGGGTCGCTTCGGTGGTAACGATGCCTCCAAGTCCACGATGACGCATGGCGAAATCGGCAAGGGATTTCTACTGGTGTCGGATTCGTTTCTCGTCACACCCTTTGCCCAGGGCGGCTATCTTTCCACGGGTGGCGACAGTTTCGGAGGATACGGGAGCGCTTTCTTTGTCGGCGCCGGACTGAAGGCGGATTATGCCCTGACACCTCGCCTCGTCCTGCGAGGACGTTTCGGCTGGGCTCAGCTTCTGGAACATGACCCCGGCTATTACAGGACGGAACATTATTCCCGTCCGATGTGGGAAGGCGGTCTGAGCATGGACTATCGCCTGACACATCATCTGCACATGACGGCCGGTGGAAACTATACGTATATTTCCGACCATCACGGTCACGATGGTACCGGCCTTGTCCTCGTCTCCAATTCTGCTGTTCCGAATTCCGTGACGGCGTCCACCAGCAGCAGCTCCTTCGTGAACGGTGCCACCCTGCATCTTGGACTGGCCTACGCGTTCTGAATATCCGATCGAACATCGGGGAGCCTGTTATCTCCCCGGTATGACAGACCCTGCGGACAGGCCAGACATGCACATCAGACCGCCAGAAGAATGACCTCCAGCAGATGACAGCGCAGGATCACGCTGTTAGAAGGCCCCATCTTCTCCTGCCGGATACCGAACGAGGCCGTTTTCATGAAGATCGTCGCTTGCAACAGTAACCTGCCGCTGGCCCGCGCGGTCGCCCATGAACTGCGCATGCCCTTGTGCAAGACCATCGTGAAGCGCTTTGCAGACGGGGAGGTCTTCGTCGAGATCCAGGAAAACGTCCGGGGTGAAGACGTCTTCGTGATCCAGAGCACCTGCATGCCGACGAACGATCACCTCATGGAATTGCTGGTGATGCTGGATGCGCTACGCCGCGGGTCCGCCCGTCGCGTGACGGCTGTCATGCCATATTTCGGCTATGCCCGTCAGGATCGCAAATCCGGTCCCCGTACCCCCATCAGCGCCAAGCTGGTGGCCAATCTGCTGACGGAAGCCGGAGCCAACCGCATTCTGACGATGGATCTGCATGCCATGCAGATCCAGGGTTTTTTTGACATCCCAACCGACAATCTCTATGCCGCGCCGCTCTTCGTGCGGGATCTCAAGACACGCCTGCCGGACCGGGACGTGATGATCGTTTCCCCCGATGTGGGCGGTGTGGTCCGGGCGCGGCAGCTCGCCCAGCGGCTGAACACGGATCTGGCCATCATCGACAAACGCCGCGAACGCGCGGGTGTATCGGAAGTCATGAACGTCATTGGCGATGTGGCGGGCCGTTACTGCGTGCTGGTGGACGACATCGTGGACAGTGGCGGCTCCCTCTGCAACGCGGCCAATGCCCTCATGAGCCGCGGTGCGGAAGGTGTTGAAGCCTACGTGACTCACGGCGTTCTGACTGGCAATGCCTGCCAGCGCGTGAAAGACAGTCCGTTGAACATGCTCACCCTGACGGACAGCATCCCGGCAACGGAGGCACTGCTCGAAACACCGAACATCCGCCAGATCACAACGGCCAACCTGCTGGCGCGCGCCATGAGTGCGGTCGCTGACGAAAGCTCGGTCTCCTCCCTGTTCGACTGAGCTTTCCGCCGGCCTGACACAGGATTTCACCATGCCGAAGCTCATTGCCAAATCCTACTGGTACCTCCGCCACGGTGAAACCGACTGGAACCGGCGCGGCCTGTCGCAGGGCCGTACCGATATTCCCCTGAACGAGACCGGCCTCATGCAGGCCCAGCGGGCGGGCGCCGCACTGGCGTCCCTCTTCCAGAAAGGCCAGAAACCGTTCGACCGGATTGTCGCTTCCCCCCTGACACGCGCACTCGTCACAGCGGAATATACCCGCAACGCCATCCGCGAGCAGGCCGAGATCACGCTTCCCCTGAGCGTAGACGGAGACCTCGAGGAGGTCTGCTTTGGCGTAAAAGAAGGCGAACCCATGGGAGACTGGTACGATCCCTGGATCGAAGAAGGTTACACCCCCGAAGGCGCAGAAAGCTTCACCGAGCTCACGACACGCGCCATCAACACCATTAACCACGAACTGCAGAAACCCGGAACACCGCTGGTAGTTGCCCACGGCGCCCTCTTCCGCGGATTACGTGCCGCAATGGGTCTGCCGGTAAATGTCCGTCTGGCCAATGCCATACCGATGCATCTGGTGCCTGAAAAAGACCGGTGGCACATTGATGTGCAGGATCTCTGAGACGCTCTGCACAACGATCAAACAGATCAGAAATACGGGCGGGCAGCAGCAGCCTTCATATCAACAAACACACAGACTGCCTCGCCCACAGACTCCTGAAATTTTTCCTGCATTCCTGATTTCCGGATCGCACAGCAATCTGACTGCAGATGACAGAACGGTCATGGATGGAAACCGCCCTTGTCGCACAGGGACAAGACCTTTACGCCAAAAAAGATTTTGATCCTTTAATGGAACATACCCAATGACACGTCTGCGTCTTCTGATCGCACTGACAGCATTCACAAGTCTGGTTTCCCCGGCCCTTGCACAGCCGCAGCCCGAATTCGTACCTTTACCACCGCAGATCGCGCCCCCGCAGGACCGGCCTTTTCCCGGCAGCCTGAACGTATCGGTCGATGCGACCGATACGGCTCATCACATCATGTCCATTCATGAAACGGTGCCGGTTCCGCAGGATGCCATGCAGAAGGGAGAGATGATCCTCCTCTATCCCATGTGGATTCCGGGCGATCATTCCCCTACGGGTGTGATTTCACAGCTGGGCAGCCTGAATGTGTCCGCTGGCGGCAAAACGGTTGCCTGGAAACGTGATCCCGTGGAGGTCGCAGCCTTCCACATTCCAGTCTCCGCCGCCACGCCGGTCCTGGACGTCCACTTCCAGCTTCTGTCGCCCGTAACCCCTGATGAAGGCCGCGTCGTCATGACGCCCTCCATCGTCAACGTGCAATGGGATCAGGTTTCCCTGTATCCGGCAGGCTATTACACCCGTGACATCCGGGTTCTGCCCAGCGTGCGTGTTCCTCATGGCTGGCAGATCGGTTCGGCGCTTCGGGCGGCGACATATGGAGACAGCACACAGTTCAATGCCACGACCTACAACACGCTGGTCGACTCCCCGATCTATGCGGGCCGTTATTTCCGCAAATTCGATCTGACCGGTCCGGATCATGTCCCGGTTTCTCTGGATGTCGTCGCTGATGACGCAGATTCCCTGAATGCCACGCCTGCACAGATCGAGGCGCACCGGAATCTTGTGAAACAGGCCACGACCCTGTTCGGCTCGCACCACTACGATCACTATGATTTCCTGCTCGCCCTGACGGAAGAACTCGGCATGATCGGACTGGAGCATCATCAGTCCAGCGAAAACGCCGCCGATCCGGGCTATTTCACGGAATGGGACAAGACATTTCCCGAGCGTGATCTCCTGGCGCATGAATACACCCATTCCTGGAACGGCAAGTACCGCCGGCCGGCGGATCTTTGGGCGCCGAACTTCAACACACCGCAGCGCGGGTCCATGCTCTGGGTCTATGAAGGCCAGACGCAGTACTGGGGGAACGTGCTGGCGGCCCGGTCCGGCCTCGTGACAAAAGAGCAGGGCTTCGAGGCGCTCGCCTACATGGCAGCGGCCTATGACAATCAGACGGGCCGCCAGTGGCGCCCGCTCGAAGACACGACCAACGATCCGGTCATCGCCCAGCGAGCGCCGCTCTCATGGCGCGACTGGCAGCGGTCCGAGGATTATTACGTCGAAGGGCAGCTCATCTGGCTGGATGCTGATACGCTGATCCGCAAGCTCTCCGGGGGCAGAAAGTCCCTTGATGATTTCGCGCGGGCGTTCTTTGCATCCAACAATGGCAGCTTCATCACGAACCCTTATGAATTCAGCGCCGTCGTCTCCGCCCTGAACACCGTCCAGCCCTATGACTGGGCGAAGTTCCTGCATGACCGTCTTGACGCCATCCGCCTCCATGCCCCGCTGGATGGACTGACAAATGGCGGATACCGGCTGGTCTATACCGCCGAGCCGACCTCTTTCATCAAGGCCAGCGAAGGACGGCGCCACACCACGGATCTGTCCTTCTCGCTTGGCATGACGGTCACGAAGACCGGCACCATGCGGCGCGTCCACTGGCAGAGCCCGGCCTTCAAGGCTGGTCTGACCTCGGGTGAAACCATTGTCGCTGTCAACGACATGACCTATTCACCCGAACGCCTGATCCACGCCATCAAGGACGCGCAGAAGGACCCGAAGCAGCCGATCCGTCTGCTCGTGAAGTCCGCAGAGCATGTCCTGACGGTCTCGATCCCGTATCATGACGGTCTGCGTTATCCCCATCTGGCACGCGTGGACGGAACCCCGGATTATCTGGGCGCGATCTATACGCCCCGCCCGTAAGGGAAGCATCACTCCGATGTGAAAAACGGCCTGTTTCCTCACCGGAACAGGCCGTTTTCATGTCCCGCCGAGGTCAGGGCGCGGGGTTGGAATGGACCTGATGGATGGCGTTGATCCGGCGTTCCAGCTCATCCGTGATGTCCACGCTGACGGAGCCCAGAATGGTCTGAAGCTGTGCCACACTGGTTGCGCCAATAATGTTGGACGTCACAAACGGGCGGGACGTCACGAAGGCAACGGCAAGCTGGACAGGGTCGATTCCTTCTTCCCGGGCCAGCGCATGATAGGCGGTGATCGCCTCGTCCACGCCAGGCTTCTCATAACGCTGTCCCCGGTTGAACAGGGTCGTGCGGGCGCCGGCCGGGCGGACGCCGTTGAGGTACTTGCCCGTCAGATATCCCTGGGCTAGCGGGGAATAGGCCAGAAGCCCGACCTTTTCCTGAAGCGCCATCTCCGCCAGCCCGATCTCGAACGTCCGGTTGATCAGGTTATAGGCATTCTGGATGGAGGCGATGCGTGGCAGACCGGTTTTCGAAACCTCCAGAAATTTCGAGACCCCCCATGCCGTTTCATTGGACACACCGACGTGCCGGATCTTGCCTTCATTGACCAGATCTCCCAGCACACCAAGCGTTTCCTCGATCGGGACGGAGGAACCCTGCGGCAGATCGCGGAAAGTGGTTCCATCCGCACCAAATGTGCTGATCTGACGGTCCGGCCAGTGCAGCTGGTACAGATCGATGTAATCCGTTCCGAGACGCCGGAGAGACCCTTCGAGAGCATAGCGGATCTGCCGGGGGGTCAGGCGAGCTTCCTCGCCGTCCGGGCGGAACCAGGGAGAAGACGTCCGGCCTACCACCTTGCTGGCGATGACGAGACGTTCCCGTCCGCCGCGGTTGCGGAGCCAGCTTCCGATGATGGTCTCGGTCGCGCCATAGGTCTCTGCGCGGGGCGGGATGGCGTAAAGCTCGGCTGTGTCGATGAAGTTGATGCCATGATCGAGGGCCAGATCAAGCTGGGCGTGCCCTTCGGCTTCCGTGTTCTGCTGGCCGAAGGTCATTGTGCCAAGGCAGATTTCACTCACCGGGATTCCGGTGCGTCCAAGTTCACGTTGCTTCATGGTGATGGCCTGTTGAAAAAGCGTTCAGGGAAAGGAAGGGCGCCATCATGGAGGTACTCCCATCCCTGTTCAAGGCGGCAGCCCCGCAGGTCACGCAAGGTTTCCGGCTTTACCAAGGCAGAAGGGATGTCCCGAGGTTTTTCTGCTGCGCAGGGGTCATGCCGAGGTCGTTGCGGTGCCACCAGCCGCCGCCAAGGGACTGGAACAGACCCACACTGTCCGAAAAGCGCGCGCCTTCAGCCTGCACATAGGCCAGCCGGGCCTGAGCGGTTGTCTGCTGGGCCTGAAGGAGAGTCAGCTCGCTGACATCCCCCAGCCGCAGCCGTCCCTGTGCGATGCGCAGGTTGTTTTCGGCAGCTTCAAGATTGGTGCTGTCCGCTTCCAGCGCGTCGGCATCGAACGTCACTGCATGGATGCTGTCGGCCACATCCTGAATGGCACTCAGGACCGTCGCCTCGTACATCTCGTTCGCCTGGAGAAGGTTGTCCCGCGCCTGCCGCTGCGCATGGAGCAGGGAGCCACCCTGGAAAATGGGCTGCATGATGGTCGCGCCGATGGTCCAGTTCCCGAAGCCCGGCTTGAAAAACTCCTGCATGTCATTGACGATCTGCCCCGGCGTCGCGCTCAGCTGAAGGTTGGGCAGGCGGTTGGCAATCGCAACACCGATCTGCGCGGCGGCGGAGTGGATCTGTTCCTGTGCCGCGCGGACGTCCGGCCGCTGGTTCAGCAGATCGGACGGAAAGGAGACCGGAAGGGTTGCAGGGAGCATGAACTGCTCCAGCCGGAATTCCGGCAGGGGCGTGCTGGGCGGAACACCCATGAAAGTTGCGATCTGGTCCCGCGTCTGGGCAAGCTGACTCTCCAGAGACGGGAGCGAGGCCTCAAGCTGAGCCAGGGCGCTCTGCTGCCCGGCGACATCCTGCATCGAGGCGTCTCCCAGCTTATGCTGGCCCTGAAGGGTCAGCAGGACGCCGCGTTCACTCATGACGGAAGTACGGATCGCATCGATCTGCCCGCGGATCTCTGCTTCCTGGATTGTCGCCTCGACCAGATTCGTGATCAGCGTAAGCGCCGTCGCTTCAAGCTGGAATTTCTGGATTTCAGCCTGCGCCCCGGCGGCCTCGATGGCCCGCCGCCGGCCACCCCACAGGTCAGGAACGTAGCTAACGTTCAGCTGCGCCGTATGCAGGTTGTAGAGCCATTCATCAGCCATGGGCACGTTGGAAAGGGAACGGGCGGTCTTGTTCCGTGTCGGATTGAATTCTGCCGACAGGGTCGGATAAAGCCCCGCGCCTTCGATACGCCGCTGCTCCCATGCGGATTTCAGCCCCTGCTGCATGGCCTTGAGGGACTGGTTGTGAGCCAGAGCCTGTTCGACCAGCGCGTTCAGGGTCGGGTTATGGAAAATTTCCCACCAGCGGCCGGGAATATCCACGCCCATCTGGAAAGACTGTGAAATCCGTGCCCCCACCACGCCATGACCGGATGTCGGCGTCAGGGGAGTGGCCTGATAGGACGCGCCCGCAGGAGCGGGCGGACGATGAAAGTCAGGTCCAACGGCGCAGCCCGCCAGGGCAGAAAGCGCCAGCAGGAGGAAGCCTTTCCGGCAGCGGGATCGGGTAGGAAAATGCGTCACGGGGCTCATGTCCGGGCCTCGCTTTCTTCCTTGCGGGGCGGACGTTTTGCGTTGCGGCGCTCAACCCACATTTCGAGCTCGCTGAAATAGACCGGCAGGGCGAAGAGTGTCAGCAAGGTTGCAATGCCTAGGCCGCCAACCACGACCGTCGCAAGACCGCGCTGCACGTCCGTTCCCACACCTGTCGCCATGGCAGCGGGCAACATGCCCGCGCTGGCCACCGTGGCCGTCATGAGGACTGGACGGAAGCGCTCCGCCGCCCCGGCGATCGTGGCGTCACGGACATTCAGTCCTTCCGCCCGGTGGCGGTTGATGCTGGCGACCATGATGATGCCGTTCTGGACCGCCACGCCGAACAGGGCGATGAACCCGACCGCCGTGGCGATATTCAGTGTCTCGCCCCGGACATGCAGCGCGATCAGTCCCCCCAGCGTAGCCAGCGGGACAACGCTGAGGATCAGGAGCGCCTGACGGATCTTGCCAAATTCGGCAAAGAGCAGAACGAGCATCGCGGCGAACATGATGGCGAGCGCCACGATCAGACGCTTCTGTGCCCGTTCTTCCTGCTGGAAGGTTCCGGCCCATTCGAGCGTATATTTCTGCTTGTCGTAATGAACAGAGTCTTCGATCCGCTTCTGGGCATCGGCCAGATACTGCGACAGCGGTCTCTGGCCGTTATCGACGCGAATGGTGATCTGACGATGACTCTGCTCATGGGCGATGTTGCTTTCCCCCATCCGCAATCCCACTTCCGCGACCTGCGACAGCGGAATATGCGCACCTTCCGCATCAAGCAGGGGCAGCTGGGCCAGCGCCTGAAGATCCTGCGCGTCCTTGCGGCGGATATGAAGAGTCGCATTGTAATAGCGGTCATCCTCATAGACGGTCGTAATAGCCGCATCCCCGATGGCGTTGCTCACAAGATTGGAAATATCCGAAACGCTGATCCCATACCGGGCCGCAGCGACGCGGTCTGTAATGACATCCACCTGCGGAATGCGTGGCTCCTGGAAGATCGAAGCTTCAGCCGTTCCTGGAACCTGATGGAGAATGGTGACGATCTGCTGTCCAATCCGGCGCAGTTCCCTGAAGTCATTGCCATAGACGCGCAGGACGAGCGGACTGTGCGCGCCGCCCACCAGATCGCTCATATTGTCCTGGATCGGCTGACTGATCCCGAAATCAATGCCCGGAATCCTGGACAGGCGCGCGCGCAGGCGCTGGATGAACCGTGCTTTCGTTTCTCCGGATGGCCACTGGTCATACGGCGTCAGTCCGACAGGCATTTCAATATGGGAAGGCGTCCACGGATCGGTCCCGTCATCCGAACGGCCAAGCTGCGTGATGGCATAGGATGTCTCGGGAAATTCGCGGATGGCACGGCGGATTTCATTGGCCGTGATTTCTCCCTTTTCCAAGGAAATACCCGTCGGGAGCTGGACCTGAAGCCAGAGGGATCCTTCGTCGAGATCCGGGAGGAATTCACGTCCGATCGTCGCGCCAAGGAAAATCACCGCCACCAGCGCGCCTGCCCCGCCGCAATAGGCGATCAGGGGACGATCGATGAAATGGCCGAGCCAATGCTCGTAACGCCCATGCAGCCATTCCAGCGGACGATTGTGCCAGAGATGCTTGGGTTTGCGCAGAGCCATGAAGCTCAGCGACGGGATCAGCGCCAGCGCGCAGAGCAGCGCTCCAAGAAGGGCGAAGCTCACCGTATAGGCCATCGGGCGGAACAGCTTGCCCTCGCTACCTTCGAAGGCAAAGAGCGGGCTGTAGGCCACGATGATGACAAGCGTGGCGGAGAAAATGGCGTGTCCTGCCCTCTGCGCAACCGTGAGCACTTCGTCGGCATTCAGCGGCTCGGTCGGTCGCTCCTCGCGGATGCGCAGGATGGTCTCGGTAATGACGATGGCGCCATCCACGATCACACCGAAATCAATGGCGCCAAGCGAAAACAGATTTGCCGCCATTCCAAAGGCATGCATCAGCACGAACACGACCGACAGCGCCAGCGGGATGGTCACGGCCGTCACGATGGCGCTGCGTGGACTTCCCAGGAACAGGGTCAGAATCACACCGACAAGCAGGATGCCCTCGATCATCGTTTCCGTGACCTTGTGGGTCGTAGCGAGAACGAGATTGTCGCGGTCCATGTAGGCCACGACGCGAACATGCTGGGGTTCAAGCTGGTGATTCAGTTTGGCGACCGTCTCGTGCAGGTTGTCGAGCACCACGGAGGGATTTTCCCCGCTCAGCATCGTCACCGTACCGGCGATGGTGTCCGGGTTGGTGTCCTTGCCCAGGATCCCTTCGCGCACCTGATGACCAAACTGGATGATGCCGAGATCCTTCAGGAAGACCGGAACACCATTATGATGCGTTACGACGATGTTACCCATATCCGCGAGCGAACGGATCATGCCCACGCCGCGCACGATATAGGACTGTTCTCCACGCGTGATGCGACCACCGCCCGCGTTGATGTTGTTGTTACGAATGGCGGACAGGACGTCCTCAAGGCCAATATTATACTGGATCAGACTCTGTGGCTCGAGAACAAGCTGATATTCCCGCGTGAAACCGCCAAAATTGTCAACGCTGACCACCCCGGGTACATGCTGGAGCGCAGGCACGACGATCCATTTCTGGATGTCGGACATCTGCATCAGGTTCTTGTCACTGGATTCCAGCGTGTAGCGGTAGATTTCACCAGCAGGTCCGGAAATCGGCCCCAGTGTCGGCTGGGCGCCATTGGGCAGGGGATTGCTGGCGAGCTGCGTCTCAACCTGCTGACGTGCCCAGTAAACATCCGTTCCTTCCCGGAAGATCAGGGTAATGAGCGACAGGCCGAACGTGCTTGTGGAGCGGCTGTCGGCCACGCCGGGAACGCTGGCCAGTGACCGTTCGAGCGGGATTGTAACCTGCTGCTCCATTTCCTCCGCAGCGAGGCCGGCCTGCTGCGTCGTAACGGAGACGCTGACCGCCCCGAGATCGGGATAGGCTTCGACCGGGAGGACACGCCAGGAGACAGCCCCCATGATCGCCAAGATGCCGACGGCAAAGAACACGATATGCCGGTGCCGGAAGCACCAGGCGATGAAACGTTCGATCATCAGGAAAGCGCCACCGGATCAGTCATCATTCAGGAGAACGGCGCCTGTGGTCACTATACGCTCCCCGGCCGAAAGGCCGGACAGGACCCGGACGTTATCTCCCTCGTCGTAACTGATGTTGATATAGCGCCGGCGGAATGTGCGCGGTGTGGTTTCCACGAAGACCGAGACCTGGTCATTGTTCATCAGCAGGGCAGTCTTCGGAACAACAATGGTATCCGGATCAGGCACATTCAGGTTTACGTCCGCATACATGCCGGGACGCAGAAGACCATCCGGATTCGGGCAGGCCAGGTAAAGGTTCAGCCGTCGCGTATCGGAGTGCAGGGCGGCATCCCGCGTTGTGATCGGGCCGGAACAGGTTTTGTCCGGCAGGGTCCTGAACGTGGCGAAAAGGGTGTTGTCAGGCTGAAGCTGCGCCAGCCGGTTCTCCGGCAACGCAGCCGCAATCCACACTTCCGAGAGGTCCAGAACAGTCATCAGGACAGCCGTGGCATCCGTCACGTTCTGGCTGGGCGCCGTATTGACCGCACCCACCACACCATCGACGGGAGAGACGAGAGGCACTTCACCCTGCGCGGAATACCCTGGGCGGGCGCCAAGGGATTGCAGACGCCGCTGCGTCCGGTCGGCCTCGGCCTCGGCCTGCGCGAGGTCATTGCGGGCGGATTCCAGATCCTTGACGGCATTGCCGCCAATCGTCTGGACGCCTTTTGCCCGCGTATAGGCGCGACGGGCAAAATCCAGGGTTGCCCGCGCCCGGCGGTCATCCGCCCAAGCCTGCGCCAGATCGCCCGCCGCGACTGTTATGAGAAGCTGTCCCCGGTGAACTTTCTGCCCCAGACGGACGTTCACGCTCAGGACACGCCCCGTCACGGGAGAAAGAATGTTCAGCTGATGGTCCGGCTCAGCCATGACCTGTCCCGGCAGGGTAACATCCTGCGCACCCAGCTTTCGCGAAACGGGCGTGACGATCAGTCGCTTTTCAAGCGGAGCCCCACTGCGCAGAACAATACTGCCATTTTCAACAGCGAACATTGGCGGCTCCACCGCCGGGACCGGGGTATGAGCTGCATGATACTTCAGGACAAGAACAGAAAGAGCGGCGGCACAGGACAGGCCAATGACCAGTATGCCAACGCGGGAGATACGCATGTTGATAGAAAACCCCGTAATGGCAGATAGGAACCGCTCCGGCCGGAGAGTGCGGACCGCATCAGTCTCTGGCAACACCTCTATCCATGAATCCGGCTGTTTTCATGGCAGAGAGCTACCTGCCGCATCTGGGGGCTTAAGCCAAGCGCAACAGGGCGCGAAGATAGGGTTTTCACAGGCAGATTGCAAAAGTTTCACTTATTTTTCAAAGCAGGCCTTTTCAAAAAGCAGAAAGGGCGGCCCATAACCGGGCCGCCCTTTCAGACTCTGACAGGCTGTTCTGAAAAATCAGAAACGGTAAGCGATACCGGCAGCCACGAGGGTCGGGTCGAGGGAATCGTGAGCCGTGACGGAGTTTTCACCCGGTACGCCACGATCGTTCGTCCACGCATGGACGCGCATGAACACCTGCTTCACATCGAAGTTAAAGAACCAGTTGCCGACAACCTGATAGTCGAAACCGACGTTAAAGGACGGGCCACCCGTCACGCCGAGATTGACCTTCTGGGCCAGAGGTCCGCCAGCCGGAGAAACGTTATGGAACCAGGCCAGCGTACCACCGACACCCACATATGGGTTGAAGCGTTTATGCGGACGGAAATGCCAGGCCAGCGTGATGGTCGGCGGCAGGACCCAGGCGCTGCCAACGTCGACCTTGCCCACGCTCGGAATACCCTCGGCAGCAATCTCGTGACGGGTGCTGGCTGCGATCAGGTCAGCAGAGATGTTGTCCGTGAAAAAGTATTCGAACGTCAGTTCCGGCATAACCTGACGGGTGGTCTTCACGCGACCGCCGATGTGATGGCCGTTCAGCCAGAGGGAGCTGTCCCGGTCTTCCGGCAGGACGCCAAGAGCGGACAGACGGATCAGGAAATCGCCCTTGCCAAGACCAATCTTGGTATTGGCGCATGTTTCAAAAATGCCACACCGGCCAGAAGAATTCCTCTGGGGTGCCTGAATGTTCACCATCGGAACAGGCGCCGCCGTCATGGGCGCGCTGACCGTGGCCTGCGGCGCAACCGGCGTCACAGCCGGAGCAGGCGCGGTTGTCTGGGAAAAAGCCGGCGTGGCCATCAGGCCGACGGCGGCTGCAAGCGCGTATGCGGAAATCTTCATGAGGTGTTGTTCCATCAACAATCGTTGAGCCTCACAAAGCATTCCTCCCCAGACGCCACCTTGACCTGGATCAAGTCCATTCAATTATGTGCTACAGTGAAGCCAAGTTGCCACACCCGTTGTCCCAGCCCGGAGATACGCTTCCATCATGTCCTCGTCACGCTCCACGGAAGATATCCACGACCGCTGCTCACACTGTGTGGGTCGTCGCCATAGTATATGCAGCGCCATTGACGATTGTGATCTTGCCATTCTGGCAAGGGAATCTTCACGCATGACCGTTTCGGACGGGCGTTCCTTTATCGAAGAAGGCTCTCCCGCCAATGATTTCTTCGTGGTCACGGAAGGGCGGGTCAAACTGTTCACCCTCCTCCCGGACGGACGGCGCCAGATCACCGGATTTGCGGAGGGTGGAGATTTTCTGGGGCTGGCTGCCTCCAGAAGTTATGCTTTCGGCGCCGAAGCTTTGGGAACGGTCACATTGTGCCGGTTTCCCCATGCCGGCATGAGCCGTCTGACGCACCGTTTTCCGAATCTTGAACACCGCCTTCGGGAAGAAGCCTCGCGCGAACTCATCCTGATGCAGGCCCGGATGACCCTTCTGGGACGCAAGACAGCCCGCGAGCGAGTCGCCACCTTCCTGATAGAACGGGCCCGCCTGCTTCACGGTCCGGACACCGAACAGATGGCAGAAACAATTGAACTCGACTTGCCCATGCCGCGTAGTGACATTGCAGACTATCTCGGTCTGACGATTGAAACAGTCAGCAGGATCTTCAGCGCATTCAAAAAAGAAGGCCTCATCAATATCCGCGCGATTACACACATCTCATTACTGGCCCCGGAGCGGATTTCCCTCATTGCCGAAGGGGCCGAGTAGCGATCCTGTTGTCCGGGCCACATTCCCGCCATTAAATCGTGCTTCATGATTATTAAATCTGTCACAGGAGATTACCATGTCGTCATCCATCTTCATTCGTTCGCTTCTTTCTGCTGCCGTGATCGCCGGGGCCGTGGCAGCAGCCCCGCTGGCCAATGCCGATGACAGTTCGACCTCCACATGCAACCAGACGGGCAGCACCGACATGGTGGGTCGTCTGACACGCCGTGAAGACTGCCTGAACGACCGTGTGCGCAAATATCAGGAAAACTCCCAGAAAGCGCAGCAGGAACGGGAGCAGCGGATCCAGAACCTGAAGGACAAGTATGCGAATGCGCCGGCCCGTGAGCGCGAGCGCCTTCAGAACCAGATCAATGGCGAGCAGTCCAAACTCAACACCATGCGCAACCAGCAGACGCAGCGGATCGACCAGTTCCGCAATGCCGGCCAGCAGAACCGTCAGGAACTGAACAACCTCGGCAGTAAGACACGTGGCGACGTGAACAACCTGCTGAACGGCGGTCTCTGACCCGCTCTCCTTCCGGTCCGTCATTTGCTGCGGACCGGAAGATTTTCATTTCTTTCAGAGACTGCGGAAAGTCACCAGGGCGCGGCTTCGCCCCTCGGCCAGATCCACGATGGGATGCGGATAGGTCTTTCCAAGCGTGACACCTGCGGCATGCAGATCTTCCGCCTGTGCCTTCCAGGGTTCCACAAGGGCTTTGCCCGAGAGCTTCGCGAGTTCAGGCACCCATCGCCGGATATAATCACCGTCCGGATCGAATTTCTCCGCCTGCCGACTGGGATTGAACACCCTGAAGAACGGTGCGGCGTCGATGCCCGTTCCCGCGACCCACTGCCAGTTCATGGTATTGTTGGCCCGGTCCGCATCCACCAGTGTATCCCAGAACCAGGCTTCTCCCTCCCGCCAGTCCACCAGAAGATGCTTGGTCAGAAACGAGCCGACGATCATGCGGGCCCGGTTATGCATCCATCCGGTCTGCCAGAGCTGGCGCATCGCGGCATCCACGACGGGAATCCCCGTCTGCCCCTTCTGCCAGGCTCGAAGATCCTCTGGCGCCCGGCGCCAGGAGAGCGCATCGAATTTCCGGTTCAGGTTGCGCTCGCAAAGCTGCGGAAAATGATAGAGCGTATAGCGTGCGAATTCCCGCCAGCCGATTTCAGACCGGAAAATCCGTGCGTCCTCCCCGTTCAGGCCATGTTCGCCCACCGTGGCCCAGACCTGCCGCGGCGAAATGGCACCGGATGCGAGATAAGGTGACAGACGGGATGTCCCCTCTTCCGCCATGAGATCCCGGCCCCGACCATAGTGATCGACTTCATGATGCAGGAAATCCGTCAAATGTTCATGAGCTTCCCGTTCACCCGGTTCCCAGGTGGAGCGCAGACCACCGGCCCAGTCGGGGTGACGAGGCAGCAGTGCGGCTTCATCCAGCCTGTCGGTTTTCATCAGCGAGGGAGCCACCCTGAAGAACGGAAAATCTGACGGCAGGTCCAGTGGCTCTGGCACCGCCTGCCCCTGAAGGGCTTTCCAGAAGGATGTGTAAACCCGGTAGAACCCGCCCTCTTTCGTACGGATCCGTTCAGGATCGAGAAGCACGCTCCCCCACTGCGCCCGGACTTCCACGCCTTTGTGATTCAGCGTCCTGATGAGACGTTCATCCTGCTGCCGCTCTTTTTCATGGAGCCTGTGATGCCAGTAGATGCACCGGGCGTTCGTTTCCTCCGCCAGCCGGGGCAGGATTTTTTCCAGCGGCCCGCCCAGTGTCAGAAGGGTCCCTCCCCGCTTTTCCAGCGCGCCCCTCAGATCGGCCAGAGTGCCATGCAGCCACCAGCGGCTGGCGGCACCCGGTGGGGGGAGATCCGACGTCTCATCGTCCAGAACATATACACACAGAACAGGTGCTCCCGAGGCTGCAGCTTCATGCAATGCAGGATGATCAGCCATGCGCAGATCGTCGCGGAAACACACAATGACAGGACGGGAAAGGGAAGAAGCGGGAGACATGAAACCTCTTTTTTCAAACTCTGGTCTGGGTTTCCTAGCGTTTCGGCCGGGAAATCGTTCATGACTTGAGATTTCAGGTCCAGTCACCCGTCTTGTCTTGTTACACTCCGGAGCATCAGAAACGGGATAATAAAAACCTGCCTGCAAACTTTGGAATTCGCCTGGCGTTCCACGATCAGAATGCTCTCTAGGAGTCTATACCATGATCAGGACTTCCATCGCCCGCCTTGCTCTTTCCCTTGTCCTGCTGTCAGGCGCAGCCGTAACCCTTTCCGCCTGCAACACGATGCGTGGTGCCGGACAGGATGTCAGTTCCGTCGGGCATAATGTTTCCCGCGGCGCCAATGCCACACAAGGCGCCATCACACGCAGCACCAGCGCATCCCCCAACTGAATGTGACCATTCAGGCTGCCCGTCGGACCGTGGCAGCCTGTTTCCCGCCCCGGGAACTGAATGAACGGGCAGGATGCCGTTCTGCTCAAGGCAGCGATGACGGATTTTTGCTTGTCATCATCGGTCGGAACGGCCCATAATTACGGCTGAACATGACGTTCTCGGGGCGGGGTGAAATTCCCCACCGGCGGTAATGATGGATTTCGGTCCATCTCAGCCCGCGAGCGCCTTCTTCCTTTCAGGGAGAAGGGTCAAGCAGATCCGGTGAGATTCCGGAGCCGACGGTCACAGTCCGGATGAGAGAGAACGCAATCCCCGTCCGGGTGTGGAGGGCAGTCATTCGTGCTGCGCTTTCTGCCTCGGAAGAGGGTGGCGTGCGCCCTGTGAGCGTCCCAACTGTCTGGGACTTCTGACGCCGTCTTGTCTGATCTGTCTGCCTCTCCTGCTCTGCCATCTCACGCGATGATCCGCGAAGGCTTTCGCGCGGCCATCTCGAAGGCGGTCGATACCTTGGGTGCGACCGCGCCCAACCCGTCTGTGGGCTGTGCGCTTCTGGACGCAGAAGGACGACTCCTGACAGTGGGTGTCCACCCGCATGCGGGCCAGCCCCACGCCGAAGCCATGGCCCTGAAACAGGCGCGAGAAACTGGTGTGCTGGAGCAGGCCAGAGTGGCGCTCGTCACGCTGGAGCCCTGCAACCACACAGGGCGCACACCTCCCTGTAGTGAAGCCCTGCGCAACAGTCCGGTCCGCACGGTCTGGATCGGTGCGTCCGATCCGAACCCGCAGGCTGCGGGGGGGGCGGCGCGACTTCGTGAGGAACCGGGCGGCAAAACTGTCATCCTGCTGAACACCCTTCCGGACATGACCGATCTTGCCCGTGACTGTCAGGCCCTGCTCGCGCCATTCGCCAGCCGGGTTATGCGCGGACGTCCCTGGATCAGTGTCAAGCAGGCCCTGGACATTCATGGCTCCATGATCCCGCCAGCCGGGCAGAAAACCTTTACATCCCATTCCTCCCTGCTGCTGGCGCACCGTCTGCGTCGTGCGACGGATGCGATCATCACGGGCGCAGGAACGGTTCTGGCGGATCGTCCGCGCTTTACGGTGCGGCATGTGGCGGATCATTCCGAACGGAAACCACGCATGCTGGTGGTCTGTGACCGGCAGGGGCGCCTCCCCGATGACTGGCGGCGGGATATGACGCAGGCCGGTTTCGAGGTTCTGGTCAGCCGCGACCTGCTGTCCGTTCCCGCCATGCTGGCGGAACGGGGCGCCAACTGGGCGATGGTCGAAGGCGGTCCGGCGCTGCTGGACGCCGTGGCTGAGGCCGGACTGTGGGATGACTGGCTGACCATCCGGAAAGAGACGGACGGACCGGATTGCATCACATTGAGATCACGCGGGGAAAGCCCGCTGCGACTGTTGAGGGAAAACGCATGTTCTCTGGAATCATAGAACGTCTGGGCAAGGTCCGGGGTGTCTCCCTGCGGGACAGGGCCATGGACCTGACGATCGAGACCGGACTGCCCGACCTTGAACTGGGCGAAAGCATCGCCGTGAACGGTGTCTGTCTGACCGTGGCCTCCTTCACGCCAGACGGCATGGCGGACTTCCACCTGAGCGGCGAAACCCTCTCCCGGACCGCGCTGAACCGTCTGGAAACCGGATCGCGGGTCAATCTGGAACGGGCCGTCGCGGCCAGCACCCGCCTGTCCGGCCATATCGTGCAGGGGCATGTGGATACGGTCGGAAGACTGGTCAGCATCGAGAAGGCCGGTGACTCCTTTGCATTGCGGATCTTCGTTCCGCAGGCCCTGCGCCGTTACGTGGTGGAAAAGGGATCGATCACCTTTGATGGCATCAGCCTGACCGTGAATGAACTTCATGACGGCGTGACAGATGGAAACGAGACGGGTTTTACCGTCGGCCTCACCATCATCCCCCATACCTGGGAGCATACGGACCTTTCCACCCTCGCCGTGGGCGACCGGGTGAATATGGAGGTCGATGTTCTCTCCAAATATGTCGAGAACCTGCTGCGGTTTTCGCCGGAACTTGCAAAGGCTGCATCATGAAACCGTCCCTGAAGTCCGCGATCGAAGCCATTCGCGCGGGTGGCATGGTCATCATGGTCGATGACGAAAACCGCGAAAACGAAGGCGATCTTGTCATGGCGGCGCAGTTCGCCACGCCGGAAGCCATCAACTTCATGGTCCGCGAGGCCCGCGGCCTGGTCTGTCTGCCGCTGGAAGCCGCACACGCAGACCGTCTTGGCCTGCCTCCCATGGTCACCCGCAACCGTGACCCGCGAGGCACGGCCTTCACCGTCTCGATTGAGGCCGCAACAGGCGTGACGACCGGCATTTCCGCTGCTGACCGCGCCCGCACCATTGTTGTGGCCGCCAACCCGGACGCAAAGCCGGAGGATGTGATCTCGCCGGGGCATATCTTCCCGCTCCGTGCCCATCCGGACGGGGTCCTGGGGCGCAATGGCCATACGGAAGGGTCCATCGACATTGCCCGGCTGGCAGGACTGGAACCGGCCGGGGTGATCTGCGAAATCATGGCAGATGACGGCAGCATGATGCGCCTTCCGGAACTCCGGCAGTACGGAAAGAAGCATGGCCTGCCGATCGTCAGCATTGCCGACCTTCAGGACTGGTGCCGCGAACACGGGCGCGGTCCGGTCGATGATACCCAACTCATCAGTACACCGGTTCCGGCCACCGGAGAGATGGTGGCGGAAGCCGCCCTGCCGAGCATTTTCGGCGGTCATGACCTGAGGGTCCATGCGTTCCGGGCCGTGGACGGCGTGGAGCATGTAGCGCTGGTCAAGGGAGACCCCTCGGCAACGGTTCCGCTCGTCAGGCTGCATTCCGAATGTGTGACGGGAGATGCCCTGGGTTCCCTGCGTTGTGACTGCGGGGCGCAGTTGCGGGAAGCACTGGAACGGATTTCCGCCACCGAATCCGGCGTTCTGATCTATCTGCGCGGGCATGAGGGCCGGGGGATCGGTCTGGCCAACAAGATCCGCGCCTATGAGCTTCAGGATGACGGCATGGATACAGTCGAGGCCAACAGGGCGCTCGGTTTCCCGGCGGACGCCCGGGAGTGGGATGCGGCCGCTGACATCCTGCACCATCTCGGCGTGACATCCCTGCGCCTTCTGACCAACAACCCGGACAAGGAATCCAGTCTTGTCCGTTTCGGATTCGACGTTCAGTCCCGCGAGCGGCTGGAAATCGAGGCCAATCCTTTCAATCGCGCCTATCTCGCCACGAAACGCACGCGGATGGGGCATTTTCTCCAGGAACAGCCTGCATGAGCAAACATATCCCCGTCGCACCTGATCTGCGTCTGACTCCTGCGCCGAAGCTGGCCATCATCGTTAGCCGTTTCAACACGGAGATTACCGGAGGCCTGAAAAACGGCGCGCTGGAATGGCTGGAAGAACGCGACATTACGGACGTGGATGTTTACGACGCACCCGGCGCATTCGAACTTCCCCTGCTGGCGCAACGCCTGGCCAAATCGAGCCGGTATGAAGGGGTGATCTGCCTTGGCTGCGTCATCAAGGGCGATACGGCGCATTTCGAGTTCATTTCCCTCGGTGCGACCATCGGTATCATGCAGGCTCAGCTTGCGACGGAAGTCCCGGTCGCATTCGGTGTCCTGACAACCTACACGGAAGTCCAGGCGATCAGCCGGTCCCGCAAGGACGCGGAAAACAAGGGCCGTGAAGCCGCAGCAGCCTGCGTGGAAAGTGTCGCGTTCCTGCGCAATGTTCCCGGCCAGCCGTAACCACCCATTGCCTGTCTGGAAGTCTCGCGGCGTTCAGACAGGCCGGTTGCCCCTGCCCGACCGACACTGAATCTCATTGACCAGACGATATGTTCGGCGCGATGCCACCACGACTGAGATTAAGCGTGGCCGACGTGACGACTACGCCAGAAAGAAAAATTGCGGCCGCGCGAACAATCAAAATCTACGACTGAGGTAGAGCAGACATCTACATCAGATTTAGGTTTCCGCCACGGAAGCACTCCTTGTGAGGGTCGCTCATCCGTCGCTTCCGTCTGTCTGCCTGTTGCGTCCTGTGATCTCCGCAAGAGTGCGGCCAGAGGTATCTTTCCACTCCACCCAGCCGTTAGCTACGCGGGCTAAAAGAAAAACAGCACCAGGACTGGGAGATGTAAAAAGCATATCTCGGGTAAATGTTATGGTATCGCAGCTCATCGAGAGGATACCTGCATCAATCATTTCCTGGCGCTTGGTATAGTAGTTGTGTTTGTAGAATGACGCACCGCCTTCCACTCGTCCCCGCGATCCCCGGAGTACCACTAATCCTTCTTCAGTATAACGGGCGCGCCCGTCTACGCCATCGGCAGTCTTTAATTCATGTTCGATCGAATTGTCCGTGAGTTGAACAACCTCCGGTGCGTCATTGATCATCGGCTTCTCGATAACCGGAAACTGGTTATTATTACGCGGCACAAGCGACTTAAATATTGGAAAGCCTAGCGTCGTCAGCAGTATATCAACCGTCTCAAATATCTCGCGACACTCGGCCTCCATTGGCGCAGGCGTGTGCGGTTTGCTCCCCACTGTGCCGTTTTCGAGGCTGTAGCGCCCTGTCTCTGTCGCGCGGCTGATCGCCAGCCATTCCAGATAGTGCGCATGGGTGACAGTCAGGCTACGCGTCAGGGAAAATGCTACAAGCGCGCGATTCCAAAAGTCTTTCTTTTCATGGTGTTGCTTTAGCCGCACGCCGAGATTGCCAGTCTGACCAATATAAGCCTTCGCCGCTCCCGTGTCGTCATCCTCGCCGAAAAGCATGTAAAATCCAACATAAGAAGCCTCGGGCATGGCCAGAAAATCATCAAGGCGCACACGAGGGACTTCAATTACTTGCACAATCCGGGTCGTGATCGCTGCCACCCGGATGCCCTGCGGATCGCCATCCGGGAGAAATATTTGAATGGTCTGCGGATGGACCATTCAAATGGCTTCCTTCAATATTTTCTGCTGCTGACTCCCGAAACTTTGTTGCAGATTGATTGCCTGGAGCCAAGCCATCATCATGAAACGATGGAGTATGCCGCGAAGATAGCCGAGATGGGATGCACCGCGCATGAGAGTGCTGCGGTAACGGGGCAAAGGTCTCTGAAAGAGGGTTCAGCGCTACATGTATGCAGCCGATCAGAAGCGTCTGGCAGAGCATGCATTTACCCTGGCCATAGATGGCGGAATATTCCACTCGACAGTCAAAAATGACCCGTAGGGCAGAAGCGCCATTTAAAACATTGATTTTAATGGGAAAAATGGAATGGTGCCCAAGGGCGGGATCGAACCACCGACACTGCGATTTTCAGTCGCATGCTCTACCAACTGAGCTACTTGGGCACCGGGCTTCAGGTATTTACCCGTTGCGGAAATGGGGTGTAGCCCATGATTCGGACGGGATCAACCCTTCTGCTCAGGATATTCCGCAGCATCTTCATCATTGTCCTGACGAAAGGATGGAACGCGGTAATTTCCGTTGAACCAGCGTCCCAGATCGACATCCGCGCAATGTCTGGAACAGAAGGGACGGAAAGCCGGATCGGTGGGACGATGACAGATGGGACAGGTGGCGGTCATGACAGGCTCCAGCTTGCAGGCGGCGCATCAGGGTTCAGGACAATCTCTATCGGGGCGGCACGGCGGGACATGAAATCCTCCAGCGCCAGCGGGTCGCTCTCCAGAGCCCTAGCCAGAGGAATGGAAGCTGTCAGTGTGCGGCCCGGGCGGTTCTCACGCAGGATCTGCCGCAGGAGGGAGAGCGCTTTTCCATGTAGGGAAGACAGAAGCTCATGCAAGGGGGGCCGTCGCCGGGGGCGGGTCAGTTCCAGCAGACCCGATGGTGTGGCACCCAGGACCTGCGGTGTCAGCGGATCATCTTTCAGGGCATCCTGAAGAAAACCTGCCAGCGCGGGGCGTTTGCGTGTCTTGACCCCCGCAGGATCGACCAGCAGCGTTCCGGAGAGGTTCCGCAGACGGATCTGCCGCGCGAGCTCCGGGAAACTGGCGACATTCCCCTTGAAATCAGGGTTCCCGGAGCTGTCAAGATCAATGGCCACCAAAGCGGGTGTCGGGAAGATACTGGCTGTCAGAAGACCGAGATCGGCCTCAGGACTCTCCAGCGCTTCGAAATCTGCTTCCAGCGCGCCGTCGAAGGCCTGCTGGCACCGCCTGAGACGGGATCTCAGGCGGGAAGGCAGACGGGCGGCCATGCCGGGATCATCCACAAAGATGGGAGAATCAGGATACCGGTCGGCCAGTTCCTCCAGCGGGGACGGGCCACGCTCCAGCAGGATCGGCCCCATCACCCCATCCAGAGGCAGCGTAACGGGCCGCAGTCGGAGGCCCTTGCCGTTCTGGGCAGACCGTGTGACCTGCGCACCGGCCAGTGCCCCCTGGACGAGAGGCTGCCGGGTGGACAGAAATCCGCTCTCACCACCAGCCAGCAGAACGAACGCGCCCCCCAGTGCGGGAGCGACCGTCTGGACACGCACGACATGGCGGTCTTCAAATCCGTCCGGAATACCGGGGCGCCAGAGCGCGGCATCCAGCAGGACATCATGGTCGATCACGGCAATCCGCATTTCGCCCGGAGAACAGGCGGCGCGGATCTCGATCAGATCACCCATCCACCCTGCCGTTTCGGCTGGCCCCGCAGGAGCTGTGCCGTTTCGAAAAGGGGAAGGCCCACCACGGAGGAGTAGCTTCCTCCGATCTGGCGGATATGGGAGGCGGCGGCGCCCTGTATGGCATATCCCCCTGCCTTGCCCTGCCAGTCCCCAAAGGCAATCAGGGCGTCAATCTGCTCGGGCGTCAGGCGATGGAACGTAACGGCGGTTTCCACCACGCGCTCGTGGGACACCCCTTTCGGCCATGCCCCTGTCGGACGCAGCGCAACCGCCGTAATGACCTTGTGCCGCCGCCCGGACAGCAGGCGCAGACAGGCCCGCGCGGTCTTTTCATCCTCAGCCTTGGGAAGAATGCGCCGCCCGACGGCCACGACCGTATCGGCTCCCAGCACAAGGGCCGGCTCGTTCAGCCCAATGGCAATGCGTTCGGCCTTTTCCGCAGCAAGACGCTGGGCCAGAGGGCGGGGCAATTCCCCGGGACGCGGCTCCTCATCCACATCGGCGGCAAGAATGCCGTCGGGAACAATGCCGATCTGGCCCAGAAGGCTCAGACGACGGGGAGAAGCAGACGCCAAGACGAAGGCAGGCCGTTCGGGGGTTCCGGCCTGTCCGGTCACCGTCCGTCCGACAGAAGCGGGAGAGGAGGACTCCATCTACGCGGATCTTACTTGAAGCGGAACGTGATCCGGCCTTTGGTCAGGTCATACGGGGTCATCTCGACGTTCACGCGGTCACCGGCCAGAACGCGGATCCGGTTCTTGCGCATCTTGCCACTCGTATGCGCCAGAATGGTATGTTCGTTATCAAGCGTGACGCGGAACATGGCGTTCGGCAGCAGTTCCGTGACGGTACCAGTAAATTCAATCAGGTCTTCTTTGGACATGGGAATCCTTGCTTCAGGGACAGGGTCATGATCTGCGCGGGGCAGCGGCTCCGGATCGAAGCCTGAAAATCCAGTTCCGCTATGTGCGGACTACAGGGGCAAACGTCAAGCGCAACGCGGATTTTCAGCGCTTTTCCACCCTGATCTTTCCTGTTCCTGAAGAAGATGTCCGACTTTCAGGATGAAGGGCCGATTTTTTCCAGCCGCGCCGAGAGGCTCAGCGCATGGGCATCGAGTCCCTCCGCCGTGGCCAGCGCCACCCCGGCCGGCCCGATCCGCCGCAGGCCCGCGGCATCCGCCTGGATGGTCGTGGTGCGCTTGATGAAGTCGTACACGGACAGGCCGGACGCGAAACGCGCCGTGCGACTGGTCGGCAGGACATGATTGGGGCCACCTACGTAATCACCGACCGCTTCCGGGCAGTACCGCCCCAGGAAAATGGCCCCGGCATGACGGATGAGCGCGCTGAAACCGCGCGGATCATCCAACAGGACTTCCAGATGTTCCGGCGCCAGCGCGTTCACGACATCCGCGGCTTCGTCCAGACTGCGGACAACGATGACAGCCCCATGATCGTCCCAGCTTTTCGAGGCAATGGCCGCCCGGGGCAACGTCTCGAGTTCCACACGGACAGCCTCGGCTACGGCGTCCCCAAATCCGGCATCGGTCGTGACGAGAATGGCCTGTGCCTGCTCGTCATGCTCCGCCTGCGCCAGAAGGTCGATGGCGACCAGCCGGGGATCGTTCTTCCCGTCCGCCACCACCACGACTTCAGACGGACCGGCGATGCTATCGATCCCGACATGTCCGAAAACCTGCCGCTTGGCTTCCGCCACGAAGGCGTTTCCAGGCCCGACGATACGGTCCACGGGCGCAATAAGGTCCGTGCCATAAGCCATGGCACCCACGGCCTGCGCCCCGCCAATCCGGTAGATTTCCTCCACGCCGCAAAGCTGCGCGGCGGCCAGGACCAGCGGATTCAGCACACCATCAGGCGACGGCACGCACATGGCCACGCGCCCGACGCCGGCCACGCGCGCTGGCAGGGCGTTCATCAGGACGGAGGATGGATAGGCAGCCTTGCCACCGGGGACATACAATCCCACCGCATCCAGAGCTGTCCATCGCATGCCGAGGCGGATTCCATCTTCGTCGGTGAAGTCCAGATCCTTCGGCATCTGCGCGACGTGAAACGCTTCGATCCGGCGGGCAGCGACCCGCAGAGCCTCCATCAGCCCGGCCGGAACCAGAGCGGCCTGTTCCGCAATTTCCTCCGCACCGATACGGAGTTTTTCCGGTGGCAGGGTCAGGCGGTCGAAACGAGCGGTGTAATCACACAGGGCAGCGTCACCGCGTTTACGGACATCAGCAAGAATGGCCCGGACGGGTTCGGCAACACTGCGCTCCTCGCTCCCGCGATCGGACAGAAGAGTAGCGAACGCACTGCTGAAACCGGAGCTGGTCGTATCGAGGCGCTTCATGCTGCGATTTCCTGAGCCAGGGCCGCGCGGAAACGCTCGATCAGGGCGCCGATTTCCTCAGGTTGCGTCTTGAGCGCCACGCGATTGACGATCAGGCGGCTGGTGACGTGCGCTATGGTTTCCGTCTCCATCAGGCCATTGGCGCGAAGGGTGGAACCGGTATCCACCAGATCCACGATCACGCTGGCCAGATCCAGCGTGGGAGCCAGTTCCATGGCGCCGTTGAGATGGACGATTTCCGCATTGATGGCGCGGGAGGCGAAGTGCCGCCGTGCAATGGTCGGATATTTCGTAGCCACGCGCAGGCGGGACTGTCCTTTCGTCGGGTCTTCCGTCATCGACTTCGGACGCGCTACCGAAATCCGGCATCCTCCAATGCCGAGATCGAGCGGGGCGTAAATGTCCGGATAATCGAATTCCATCAGCACATCCGCACCACAGACACCGATCTGCGCTCCGCCATAGGCCACAAAAGTGGCGACGTCGAAAGAGCGCACACGCACGACATCCAGGTTCGGGTCCGAGGTGCCAAAACGAAGACGGCGGCTGCTCTCTTCAAGGCAGTCCCGGTCCGGAGCAATGCCGGTGCGTTGCAGAACCGGGCTCAACGCCTTGAGGATGCGTCCTTTTGGCAGAGCAAGGATCAGGGGGGAATGGTTTGCGGCAGACGTCTCGGCTCCGGTGATCTGAGGCGCTGTCATGGCATTCTGTCCTTGCTGGTCCGCGGCATTCTTCGAACCGCAGCGCATATCACGAAGCAGGATTCTTCCAAAATTTCCTGACCGGGCGTCAGAAAACCTTCATTACGCAACGGCGTGACTGTCAGCGGTTGAAACTGGCGACCATGTCGAGAAGGTTCCGCTGGCGCCGCGTGACGAGGCGCGCCGCCGTCAGGATGGAACGGGCCTGCGAGATGGCGGTGTCGAGATCCGAATTGATGATCGTGTGATCAAACTCGGCCCAGTGGGAAATCTCGTCCAGCGCGGCCTTCATGCGCTTGGCAATTTCCGCCGGGTCATCCGAGGCACGCTTGTTGAGACGCCGCTCCAGCTCCTCCAGCGAAGGAGGAAGAACGAACAGGCTCACCACATCATCCGGCAGGGCGGCACGCAGCAGGCGATGGCCCTGCCAGTCGATGTCGAACACCATGTCATACCCGGCGTTCAGTGCCTCCTCGACGGGTGCGCGCGGAGTTCCGTAACCACGACCGAATACCTCTGCCCATTCCAGAAGCTCACCGTCAGCCGCCATGCGGCGGAACGTTTCCATATCCCGGAAATGGTAATGCATCCCTTCGACCTCTCCCGGCCGCGGAGAGCGGGTCGTGACGGAAACCGAATGCCGCAGGGAGGGCTCGGAAGCCCGAAGGGCATTGGCGATCGTCGATTTTCCTGCCCCTGAAGGCGCCGAGATCACCAGACAGACACCGCGGCGGGACTGGGGGGTCATGGAAATCTCCTTGGTCTGGATGCGTGGGACAGGACGTTTTCTGCCGCTGCCTCTAGCCTGAAACCCCTCCATCTGGCCAGATTTTCCTTCCCGCTGTCAGGAAAGCTTCATCCCGGAACCGCCCAGATCGCTGATGTTTCTTACGGTTCGGACTGGAGCTGGGCCGCAAGGGCACTGCTCAGGGGGGAGCGCCGCTGGGGGCCACCAAGAATATGGCCCAGTGGCGCCAGCATCTCGATATGGTCACAGACAATCTTGAAAACGGCGAGCATCGGGACCGACAGAAAGGCACCGGGAATGCCCCACATCCAGTCCCAGAACAGCAGCGATCCCATGACGAAGACGGGATTGAGCGTGAAATGACGGGCCAGCAGCATGGGCGTGATGGTCTCGCCTTCCAGGATGTGGATCAGCAGATAGATCGCCGGAGGCAGCAGCGCATAGAACAGGGAAGAAAAACTGAAAAGCCCGACGATGAAATAGACCACCACACCTGTCAGGGGACCGATGATGGGAATGTAGTTCAGCAAAAACGCCAGAACCCCCCAGAGCAGCGGATTGGGCATTCCGGTCGCCCAGCACTGGATCATGTTCGCCAGCCCTACGAGCAGATTCATCAGGGTGATGGTCACCAGGTAGAGGGAAACATTCCGCTCGATCTGAGCCGTCATCTGCACGAGGCGGCGCTTCTTGGTGAAGGTCGGCATGATTTCCACGATGCGCCTCAGCAGCGTGTCGCCTTCCGTCATCAGAAAGAACAGCATCAGCAGCATCGAGAAGAATCCACCGGCCACTTCCCGCGTGCCTGCCAGCACGGATGATCCGAGGCGGCTGAGTGTATCGTCCGAACCGGAAACCGGCCGGGAATACCGGCTGCCGATCGCAGGGCGCGATCCGCTGAACATGGCTGAAAGACGCGCGTAGTCACGCTGCGCAGCCTGGATCGGGTCCTGCAGAAGGGCCAGCTTGTGCTGAAGGGCCGGCAGGGCCTGTGGTGCACGGGAGATCCACCCCGCGGCCGGCACGGAAATGGTGGTGGCGATTCCCCCGACCATTCCGAACATCACGACAATCAGCAGCAGGGCGGCAAGATGCCGCGGGAAGCGGAGCGTCTGGGTCAGGAAGCGCATCGGCGTGATCATCAGCAGATTGACGATCAGCGCGAACACGAAAGGCAGGAGGATCGGCGCCGTGAAGTAAAGGGAATAGAAGACCGCCAGAATCGTGAGAATCAGGACGCACATGTCCCGGATGTTCAGATGCTGGCGCAGCATGTTCCGGTCCAGCGTCGGGTCCGGAAGATCTTCATCGCTGCCATAGGCCCAGGCACGGTCGCCATGCCCGGAAGAGCTGGAATCTGGGGAAGAATCGGTCATGCGGCCGGACATTGGACATGCCTGAAACGAGAAGGGAATGGACAGACCCGAAGGCCCGGCGGTGGACACAGTTCCGTGTTCTGCCCAAAAACCCTCTTGAACTCCAGTAGCCGTAGGTCACTAAATGCTGAACAGGATCAGCGGGGCATCCCTGCTGGCGAACCTAGATTAGGAGATCCGTCATGGCCTGGAACACGCCAAAAGTCACTGAAATCCCGCTGGGTGCAGAGATCAACTCTTACGTCTGCGGCGAAAAGAAGTAAGAATTTTCCCGTGCGGGGAAATATGCGGCCGCTCCCACTCGGAGCGGCCGTTTCTGTTTTCACCCGGGACCAAGATAAAGACGGTATTTCGAAAACATGATTGATGTGATCGTGCTCGGCGCAGGAGCCGGGGGTGGATTCCCGCAGTGGAATTCCGCCGCCCCCGGATGCGTCGCCGCCCGCACGCGGCAGGGCGCAAAGCCCCGCACACAGGCGTCCCTCGCCGTCAGTGCGGATGGGGAACACTGGTTCATCCTCAACGCCTCCCCCGATCTGCGGCAGCAGATCATCGATACACCCGCCCTCCATCATCACGGCAGCCTGCGGGGCACACCCATCCAAGGCGTCATCCTCAGCAACGGCGAAATCGACGCCGTAACAGGGCTGCTGACACTGCGGGAGCGCGAACCCTTCACGCTGATGGCCAGCGATTCCACACTTGAACAGCTCGCAGCCAATCCGATCTTCGGCGCACTCGATCCGGCCATCGTACCGCGCGTGCCGCTGATCCTGAACGAAGCCACCTCCCTGCTGCTCAGGGACGGCACACCCTCCGGGCTGCTGCTGACGCCTTTCGCCGTCCCCGGAAAAGCGCCGCTCTACGCGGAAGCCGGAGGATCGAAACCCGATGAGACCCTGGGCCTGTCCATCACCGATGGCCATCAGACAGTGCTGTTCGTGCCCGGATGCGCACACATCACTCCGGAACTGGTGGCGCGCGCCGAGAAGGCAGACCTGCTGTTCTTCGATGGAACACTCTGGCGGGATGATGAAATGATCCGCGCCGGGCTGGGGCAGAAGACCGGACAGCGGATGGGTCATGTTTCCGTCAATGACGCCGGCGGCCCCATGGAGGCTTTCGCCTCCTGTTCAAAACCCCGCAAGATCCTGATTCACATCAACAACTCCAACCCGATCCTGATGGAAGACAGTCCGGAGCGCCGGGAAACCGAGCGGGGCGGATGGACCGTGGGAGAAGACGGCATGACTTTCAGACTGGGAACACCATGACACTGCTGACACCTGACCAGCTCGAAGCCCGCCTCCGCCAGATCGGGGCGGAACGCTATCACAACCGCCATCCGTTCCATCGCAAGCTGCATGACGGAAAACTCAGCCGCGAACAGGTGCAGGCCTGGGCGCTGAACCGCTATTATTACCAGGCGCGCATCCCCGCGAAGGATGCCACCCTCCTCGCCCGCCTGCCCACGCCCGAGCTGCGCCGCGAATGGCGCCGCCGCATCGAGGACCATGACGGCACGGAGCCCGGGACAGGCGGCGTCGCCCGCTGGCTGGTCCTGACGGACGGACTGGGGCTGGACCGTGACTACGTGGAAAGTCTGGACGGCCTGCTGCCCGCTACGCGCTTTTCCGTTGATGCCTATGTGAATTTCGTGCGGGACCGGTCGATTCTCGCGGCCATCGCCTCTTCCCTGACCGAACTCTTCTCCCCCACGATCATCAGCGAGCGCGTGTCGGGAATGCTGCGGCATTACGATTTCATCTCGGAGAAGACGCTGGCCTATTTCACGCCGCGCCTGACACAGGCCCCGCGGGACTCCGACTTCGCGCTGGCCTATGTCCGCGAGAACGCCCGCACACCCGAACAGCAGAAAGAAGTGCTCGGCGCGCTGGAGTTCAAATGCGCCGTTCTGTGGACGATGCTGGACGCCCTTGATTACGCCTATGTGGACGGCCACATCCCACCCGGCGCCTTTGTTCCAGAAGGCATGAAGGCACCGGCATGAGTGACGCACCCGTTTTCGTGACGGAAAGCTCCGTCCTCGCCTTTGCGCGCGGTTACCGCCTCCAGCATGACCGGGTGCGGGACGTGTGGCTCATTCAGGCGCCGGAAAAGGCTTTCGTGACGGAAGGGACCGCGCCCCATATTCTGCGTCTCGTGGACGGGGAACGTTCGGTCGGCAGTCTCATCGATGAACTGGCCAGACGGTTTTCCGCCCCGCGTGAGATCATCGCCTCCGATGTCCTCGCGCTTCTTTCGGATCTGACGGCAAAGGGCGTCCTGCGCGCATGACACTTCCCTCCCCCCCGATGAGCCTTCTGGCGGAACTGACCCATCGTTGTCCGCTCTCCTGTCCATACTGCTCCAATCCACTGGAACTGGAGCGCAAGGCGGCGGAGCTGGACACGGCGGGATGGCGTTCCGTGCTGGAACAGGCGGCGGAAATGGGCGTGCTTCAGGTTCATTTCTCGGGTGGGGAGCCCATGTCCCGGCCGGATCTGGTGGAGCTTGTGGCTCTGGCCCGCAGTCTGAACCTTTATTCCAACCTCATCACCTCGGGCGTCCTGCTGGACGAAGCGAAACTGGAAGCGCTGGACAAGGCGGGCCTAGACCATATCCAGCTTTCGTTTCAGGACGTCACGGAAGAGGGAGCGGAACGGATCGGCGGCCTGAAAGGCGCGCAGGAACGGAAGCTGAAGGCCGCGCGCCTCATTCAGGCTTCCGGAATTCCACTGACCTTCAATTTCGTGGTGCATCGTGAAAACGTGGCGCGCATCCCGCAGATGTTCGCCCTGGCGCGGGAACTGGGTGCAAGCCGCGTCGAAATCGCCCATACGCAGTATTATGGCTGGGGTCTCGTCAACCGGGACGCCCTGCTGCCCAGCCGGGAACAGCTTGAGGACGCCACCCGTGCGGTGGAAGCCGAGCGCGCGAAAGGTGGTCTGGCGGTGGATTACGTCACTCCGGATTATCACGCCGACCGCCCGAAACCCTGCATGGGCGGCTGGGGCCAGCGCTTCGTGAATGTTTCCCCGTCCGGGCGGGTGCTGCCCTGCCATGCGGCGGAAATCATTCCGGACGTAACGTTCCCGAATGCGCGCGAGGAGTCCCTTGCGGAAATCTGGAATGACTCCCGCCTGTTCAACATGTTCCGCGGGACGGACTGGATGCCGGAGCCCTGCCGCTCCTGTGACCGCAAGGAAATCGACTGGGGCGGATGCCGGTGTCAGGCGCTGGCCCTGACGGGGAATGCCGCCAATACCGATCCGGTCTGTTCCCGTTCGCCCTTCCACGAGAAGGTGGAAGAGGCTGTCAGGCAGGCGGAAACGGCGGAACTGGTCTATCGTCGGTTCTGACCTTTTCCTGCCGTGAGACCTTTTCATGACTGTTCCGGATATTGATCCGTTCCATGCCATTTCCATCAGCGCCCTGTCTCACAGGCTGGCGGCGGAAGGGCGCAGCATCATTCACATGGAATTCGGCCAGCCCTCCACCGGCGCCCCGAAAGCAGCCCTGGAACGCGCCCACCACGTGCTGGACACGGACCCGATGGGATACTGGGAAAGCCAGCCCCTGAAAGAACGGATTGCCCGGCATTATCTGGAAACCTATGGCGTCAGGATCAGCCCCGATCAGGTCATTCTGACGAATGGCGCGTCTCTGGCACTGATTCTGGCGCTGCTGAGCTGTTTCACGCCCGGCGCCCGGGTGGCTCTGGCGCGGCCGGGCTATGTGGCGTATCGTAATTCTCTCCGGACACTGCACATGGTGCCGCTGGAAATACCGTGCGGCGAAGCCGAACGCTTCCAGCTGACGGCGGAGGCTGTCGCGGCCCTTGATCCCGCACCGGACGGCCTCATCATCGCCAGCCCCGCCAACCCGACCGGCACGATCCTGTCCGCTCCGGAGCTACAGGCCATCATGGATGTCTGTCAGGCGCGGGGAATCCGGGTTATTTCCGACGAAATCTATCACGGCCTGTCTTATGCAGACGCCACACACACAGCGTTCTGGATTATGATTCCTCCGCGCTGGTAGTAAACAGCTTCTCCAAATATTTCAGCATGGCACCCTGGCGTCTGGGCTGGCTGATTGTCCCGTCTGACCTGATTGACGTAGCGCGGGCACGGATGGGCAATCTTTTCCTGACGCCTCCCGCACTGAGCCAGCATGCCGGACTGGTGGCCCTTGACTGCAAGACAGAACTGGACGGCCATGTCGAAACCTATCGGCGCAACCGGGATCTGCTTCTGGCCGCCCTTCCGGAACTGGGACTGAACCATATCGCCCCTCCCGATGGCGCATTCTACATCTACGCCGATATCAGCCATCTGACGGATGACAGCCTCTCGTTCTGCAGACAGCTTCTGCTCGATACGGGCGTGGCCACGGCGCCAGGAATCGATTTCGATCCGGTGAATGGGCGGCATTTCATGCGTTTCAGCTTCGCAGTTTCCACACCCTTGGTCGAAGACGCAATCAGACGCATGATTCCATGGTTCCGGAAAAGAAACGAGAATAAATTAGTTGCGTATTAAAAACATAAGTCAATTTTTTTTAAATCGTATCGTTCACTGACTACGTTTCGATTTCGGATCTTTATATGTTCTTTCCAGAAGAGCATCTCAATCAGAACGGCCTTGGAAATCCTGGGCCGTTTTTTATTAAAACAATTGCGTAATATGTCAGAGTGCAGGGAAATGTCGTTCCTGCCCTGACTGGGAAATACATGAAACCAATATTCTGTTTTCTGGTCGCTTTCATTGTCTTCGCCTCAGCAAGAGCCGATGACAACCTGGTCGTCCGGGGTGTGAATGAGCATGAAATCCAGCAACTGACGCAGCAACTGATCAGGCCAGCCTCCACATTTTCGTTTAACAACGACAACCATATCGCCCGATGGATGAACCCGGTCTGCGTTGACATCATGGGACTGCCCGAGGCCGAAAAGCAGAAATTGCAAAGCTATCTTTTTGCGGCCTTTACGTATTTCAACATCGATTTCAGAAAACGCTGCATCCTGGCCAACACCTATATTTTCGTCACACCGGATTCTGACACCCTGATGTCCAGGATACTGAAACGCGAACCACATCTCAGCCAGGGCATTGATGCCGATGAACGGTTCAGGGACAATTTCATCCCACCTTCCGACGCACTCATCAGCAATCTGAAAAAACCCTGACCCGTCCGATGGTTCTCCGCATCGAGCCGGAGAAACGCTGCGGATCTGCCACCAGAGTTCATCACCCTGGCCTCTCTAGGAACATATTTCGCAGATGTTCATCAGGATGCATCCGCTCTCGGCGGAGAAACAAAGACGGCGCTCACGCAATCCGTCATCATCGTTGATACCAGACGGATAGAAGGCACATCATGGGATTCGCTTTTTCCCTATCTCGCGATGGTCATCATGGTGAATCCGGAACTGAAAAAATATTCCGGACAGGGCAGCATCATCACTGATTATGTCCATGACGGACAGGCCGTGCCCGGCAGCATGACGTTTTCGCTTTACGATGAAGCTCTTGTCAGAGCGCTCTATGCAAGCGAGCCCTCCGATGACCTCCAGAGCGCACTGACGGATATCAACGGGAAAATCCTCGATTTTCTCAGAACACACCAGACGCAGATGCCCTGAATATCTTTAATGCCCAAAGAACGCTCCTCTGTCACCGGATAACGCGCCTGCAAAACGCCTGCCGAAAGCCTCAGGGAGATGTCATGCGATCCATGGTTTTGCGTAGGGGATAAAGCGCCAGGTTTTCGATGGAAGCCCCGACATTCGTAGCCTGAAGGCTCAGCATATCCAGCGGGTTGGCCGGGAAGACGAGCGCCGTCCCGACAGACAGCCCGTCATTGACGAAGATTTCGAGCGCACAGGCATCCAGCACCAGCTGAAGCGAAAAGCGCCGGCTGCCCGCGATCAGAGGCGTGGAAAAACGCTCCGTAAAAAAGGGCTGGGAAAATCCGCGCAGATTTCCGCGATCCAGCCAGATCTGGCTGGAAAACGCATCGAACCCTATGGAGAGGGTTTCGCCCTGGCTGTTGGAAAAAACAATCATGAAGCGCCCGGCGCGGCCATGGTCTCCATCGGGCTGAGGGTCCTTGCGTTCATCCACCGTTACGGTGAGGGAGAGTTCAAGGGCTGTCCCGTTCGGAATGACGGTCTGAACGCCGCTTTGCGCCGCAATCCGGTCGACCTTGAAGGGAATGGCTTCCCCGCGCAGCGCAGCCAGCCCGCGGGGGCGCTGGACCAGACGCAGCCAGTTCATGTCATCGCGCCGCAGACTGAGCGTCCGGGGCAACGTCATGACGCCACGCCAGCTCCGGTTGGGGACTTCCTCGCAATACTGCCAGTTTCCAAGCCAGGCGAAATAGGCTGTCTCGTCCCTGGGCATGTTGTCATAGACCTGCATCGCATAGCTGTCCTTTGCAAAGTCGGTCAGACCAATAACAGTATTGTCGGGGATGAAGCGCTCTCCATCGAAATCACCCACGAAGTACTGTGTGACGCTCCCACCCTGCGGACCGCCAGGATTGACGGACACGAACAGCACCCAGCGCTTTCCCCGCTCCGGGCCTTCAATATCCAGTTCGATCAGGTTCGGACATTCATAATCCACGCCGAACAGACCTGACGGACCGAAACTGCTCAGATGCATCCAGTGCCGCAGATCGATGGAGCCATAGAACGCAATCTTGTGTTCCCGGGCGCGGGCCACGACCATGATCCATTTCCCGCTCGGCGTATGCCAGAACACCTTGGGATCCCGAAAGGAATTCAGGCCAATGTCCAGAACCGGGTTATGGGCATAATCAATGAAATGGCGGCCGCCATCCGGACTCCAGGCGACATACTGCGTCTGTCGCTGTGGTGTGGCGCGGGTATAGATCGCCACGAAACCGCCCGCCATGGGAGGAAGATGCGAAACGGCATTCGCTGTCGGGACGTCTGGAGGAGCCGGTGCATAGAAAGGGCCGAAAGATGTTCCGGCCTGCGACCCGGAGGACGGAATGCTGTCCGGCGCGCGGGGCACGTCCGTCGCATGCTGGCCCAGCGAGGGCGTCAGGGCATCCACGGCCGCCTGTGTGGCGCTTTTGTCTTCCGGAGCCACCGCGGCCGGTTTTTCGTCAGGGGCTGAAGGCGGAAAGAGCCCTGACATGTTGTCACGATCCAGAACGACACAGCCCGTATAGGCTTCCCCTGCCGGGGTCTGGTCGATCGCAATGGGGAGATCCTGCCATGTATAGAGATCGCGGCTGATGGCATGTCCCCAGTGGACACGTCCGGCATAAGGGGACGTCGGATTATACTGGTAGTAAAGGTGGTAGTATTCGCCATCGAAGATCAGGCCGTTCGGATCGTTCATGAACCCCGAGAGCGGCGAGAAATGAATGGAAGGACGATAGAAATAGTCACTCTGCGTCCTGATAACGGGCTTGCTGTTTCCGCCGGGCTGATCGGCGGGTTCGATATGGCCGACATTCGGCTGGTTCTTATGAGGATTATCCATGGCGGGTGTCGACTTTTCGGCTGCTCCTGCCAAAGGAACACCTCCGCTGGCGGCTCCTGCGACGATAAGGGATTGCAGGGCTTGGCGGCGCCCCAGCAGGAATGTGTTTTTCTGATCCGTCATGAAGGCAGCATACATGAGTGTGATTTTTTCCAAACCCGGAAGGTGATCCCGTTGTCCGTCTCCCTGCCGCACAGACATTGCGTGTCTTTCCGGAATCCGGGAATAGTGCGCTCATGAAGCGTCTCGACCCCTTTCTCCTGTCCCTGATCTGCGCGATCGTTCTGGCTTCTTTCCTGCCCTGCCGCGGCGTGATGCAGGGCATCCTCCAGGATGTCGTCACCATCCTCATTACCCTGATGTTCTTCTTTCAGGGCGCCAAGCTCGAACGCCATGCCATCATTGACAGCGTCCGGGACTGGAAACTCCAGGGCAGCGTCCTGTTCTGCACATTCGCGTTGTTTCCACTGCTCGGGATCGGGCTGCATCTGCTGTTCCGCACCGTTTTCCCGGATGCGCTGTTTGGCGAGGACCTGTGGTCCGGCATTCTGTTCCTGTGCTGCCTGCCTTCGACGGTCCAGTCCTCCATCGCCCTGACATCGATTGCAAAAGGCAACGTCCCGGCCGCGATCTGCGCCGCCACGGTGTCCAACATCGCGGGAATTGCGCTGACGCCACTGCTGACGGGTGTCGTGCTGGGGCATGTCGGTGCGGGTCATTCCCCGCTTGAATCGGTCATTGACGTCAGCAAGGAACTTCTCCTGCCTTTCGCGCTAGGTCAGGCGCTGCAACGGTGGGTTGGCCCGATCGTGCGCAGACACAAGATCCTGATTTCCTTCACGGACCGCGGGTCAATCGTGGTGGTGGTCTATACGGCCTTCAGCTCCGCCGTGGTGGAGGGGATCTGGCATCGCGTTTCACCGCTGCATCTGGGAGAAGTGGCCCTGCTGGATACGGGGCTGCTGGCCATTGTGCTGATCCTGTCGCATCTGATCGGAGACGGCCTGCACCAGACGACGGAAAACAAGATCGCGCTCCAGTTCTGCGGGTCCAAGAAATCGCTCGCCTCCGGCGTGCCCATGGCGAGCGTGATTTTCCCGGCAGCGTCGGTGGGGATCATCGTCCTGCCCCTGATGATCTATCATCAGATCCAGCTCTTCACCTGCACCCTGCTGGCACGCCGTTACGGCAGGCGCGACCAGGGCAGCAGCACATCGCCATAACGCCGGACGGAAACGCCATAGACGTCCGCGAACATCCTGTCCGTCAGGACGTTTCCCGGCGTTCCGGCGCTGTCCAGCCGCCCCTGTCGCAGAACGGCCAGACGTGAGCAGAAACGGGCGGCCAGCATCAGATCGTGCAGGACGACCACGACAGCCCGCCCCTCTTCCGCCAGGCGCCTGAGCAGCATCATGACGGCCAGGGCCTGTGCCGGGTCGAGGGCGGCAACCGGCTCATCCACCAGCAGCACCGGAGCCTGTACGGCCAGGGCGCGCGCCAGAAGCACACGGGACCGCTCCCCGCCTGACAGTTGCCGGGCCGAGCGCTCCGCAAAGGCCTCCATTTCCACAGCGGCGATTGCCTTTTGGATAGCGGCGCCGTCTTCCGAGGCCGAGGAAAACCGCCTGTGCGGCAGGCGGCCCAGCGCCACCACTTCCCGGACAGTCATGTCCGTCGGGGCCGGGGCATCCTGCGGAAGATAGGCCAGCAGACGTCCGCGCTCCTCCACGGGGAGATCGCCCAGCGGACGATGATCCAGCAGCACGGTGCCGGCGGTGGGCGTCTGCAATCCGGCCATGGTCCGCAGGAGCGTTGTCTTGCCCGCACCATTCGGACCGATCAGCCCCAGAACCTCTCCCCGGCAGGCCTTGAGCGTGACCCCGTCCAGCAGGACACGATCCTGAAAACGCAGTTCCAGCCCATCTACCCTGATATTCATGCCGACTGCCCTCTCAGACGCCAGACCTGCCAGAAAAAGACCGGCGTCCCGATCAGGGAGGTCACGACACCAAGCTGGAGCTCCGACCCGCTCAGCGGCGCGCGGACGAACAGGTCAGCCGCCAGAAGAAGCGCCGAGCCACCCAGCATGGAGGGTAGGAGAAGCCGGGACGGCCGTCCGCCGACCAGAGGACGGAAAAGATGAGGCATCACCAGCCCCACGAAGCCGATCCCGCCCGCCACCGCCACACCGCTTCCGACGGCCAGCGCAGTTCCGGCCACCACGCGCCACTGGATAGAACGCAGGGGGAAGCCCAGCGTCTGGGCCACGTCCTCGCCCAGAGTCAGCGCGTCCAGCGCCCGCCCTGTTCCCAGCAGAAGAGCGGTACCCGCGGCCATTCCCGGCGCGGCGAGAATGACATCATGCAGGCTCGCCCGGGACAGGGAACCCATCAGCCAGTGCATGATCTCGTAGGAGGCATACGGGCTTGGCACGAGGTTGAGCGTCAGGGCCAGAAGGGAAGCGCTCATGGAGCCCAGCGCCGCTCCCGCAAGAATGAGAACCAGTGTTCCGCCCCGCGTCAGGGAGAGCAGCAGCAGGGTTGCGCATCCGGCCCCCGCCAGAGCGGATAATGGCAGCGCGACCGGCCAGAGCGTGGCCAGTCCCGTATAGAACACCAGCACCGCGCCAAGCGCACCACAGCCAGAAATGCCCAGGACCCCCGGATCGGCCAGCGGGTTACGCAGCAGTCCCTGCATCGCCGCCCCGGACAGACCGAGTGTCCCTCCGATGAGAACGGCAAGAATGGCGCGTGGCAGGCGGATATGTCCGATCACGGTCGCCGCAATGGAGGGTTTCCCCTGCGCCAGATCCCATACACCGTCCAGAAGCCCGATCCCGGCCACACCGAATGCAAGAGAGCTGACGAACAGCACGATCACGGTCAGGGACAGGCCGGCCAGCAGGAGATCGTAACGCTTCATGGGGCCGCTCCGGTCAGGGTGTCATGGGCCGTGACGAGAGCCGCCAGCGCATCCAGCGTCTCGGGCAGGCCGCACAGCGTCAGGCGCCCCGGCAGGGACAGGGTGTGCGGTCCGGAAAAACGGCCTGCAAGAGCGGGATGGCGCACGATGGTTTCCGCCAAAGACGGCCCTTCGGAAATCAGGGCCGTGACGACAAGATCCGGAGAGCGGGCGACAAGCTGTTCGA
>NZ_AGQV01000004.1 GCF_000234355.1 Gluconobacter morbifer G707
ACACGGGGGCGTGACTGTGGCTCTGGCGATGTCCTTACGCCCTTACGCCATTCGAGGCCAGAGGGCTTTGATCAATATCAGCCACAAAATGTATTATTTGCGGGGCGTGAAAAAACTTTTGAGGATGGCTGTGACTTTTCTGCCGGTGAACCGTCCGGCGGGACCGGCGACCAGCCCCAGAAGGGCGGTAACGGCCAGACTCTGCTTGAATTCGATGAAAAGACGGTCACGACGGATCCGGGCTTCAATCTCGACGGGATCCGCGATGGATCGTGCGGCCAGCAGTCCGAAGACAATGACGAAGAAAAAGTCGATTCCCACAACGCAGAGTGCGGATTTCACATAGCTGAGGTGGGTGACGTCGATGAAGAAAGCCCACAGAAACCCGTGAAAGGACAGGGCCGTAAAGAGAAGGAAAACCGCAGCGACGACGCCGTAGGCAACCCTACGACCAATACGCGTTGCAGAGCGCGCGAGGACAGTACCCTGCGCAGAAAGGACTTCCTGTCCTAGATCAATGGGCTTCATTAAGGTTCACTCGCCTTTTTGTCAGGACGGGTGCGGGGCAGGTCCATGTCCCTCACCCGCCTGTAAGGCCCGGGACCGTTACTTGGAGAAACGACCAGCAAGAAAGCCGACAACAGCCGAAATCAGAACGGCTGCGATAGGCTGGGCCCGCACACGCGTCGATACGTTTTCGATTTCATGATCCTTGATTTTACGGGCGTTTGCAACGGCATGATCCGTACGCTCTGCCGCATCAAGCAGTCTCGGATTCACATAGTTTTCCAGCAGCTGCTGCACCTGGGTACGCAGGGTATCCAGCTGTTCCTGGGTGCTTTCGGTCATAGCTTCCACGTTATTCTTGACGGTATGACGGCTCATGTTCAAACCCTTTGACCATTCAATAAAAGGAAGCCCCTGAACTGGGACTCCCCGTTTCTTCTTATAACGGATATTCATCCCGGAGGTTGCATGGTTGCCCTGCAAGACGTTTCCCGCCTCAGACAGGGACGTGGAAGTTCGGGACAGAGCATACCCGTTCTCAGGATCGAGCGCCTTCAGACCCAGAGCCGTCAATCTCCTTTCGGCCTTTTACTGCCTGCGGGACAGCGGCTGACCCTTTTCGGGGACAATTCTGCCGCACTGTCCCATATCCTTGACGTCATTGCAGGTTTTGCTCCCCGGCTGGATGGACGGATTTCCGTTAATGGAAAGAACGTTTCAACGCTTCCTCCCGGACAGCGCGGCATTGCAGTCGTCAGTCCGCGCGATCCTCTTTTTTCGCATCTGGATGTGCGACAGAACATTGCCTTTCCCCTGCGCGCCAGCGGACGAAGCGCTACGGAAGCCACGGCAACGGCAGGCCGGATGCTTTCGCTACTGGGGCTGGACGGAGCCGCCGGTAAATCGCCCCGGGATCTGACGGCAGAGGAAACGCTCAGGGCTCAGCTTGCACGCGCGCTGGTCGGAGGGCCAACCGTTCTTCTGCTGGACGATCCGCTCTCCGGGCTTGATGCGCCCGCGGCCAGGCGCACGACCTCCCTGCTTACAACCCTGACCCGAGCGCTTGAACTCAGTATCGTCCATGCCGTCTCCCGTCGCGACGATGCCCTGCAGTCCGGTGGCCAGATCGCCGTCTTTCAGGACCAGGTTCTTTTACAGTGTGCCGACGCCGCCCGGCTTTATGATCGACCTGCCTCTATTGAGGTCGCGACCCTGTTTGGAGAAGCGAATGCCCTGACCGGACAGGTTCTGGACATCGCGGACGATGTGGCCCGGGTTCACCTTGCCTGCGGCGGAATCGTGGAAGCCATGGCAGAAGGCGTGCAGGACGGCGAAGCCTGTCTGGTCTGTGTCAGGCCTGACCGGATCTCACCTTTTTTTGGCGCCCAGGGTTTATCCGTGGATGACGGAGACGTGCCCGTGCGAGGCACCCTGGCGAACAGCGCCCACCTGGGAGATCATGTCCGCCTGAAGGTGCGCTGTCCGAACGGAACGGAGATCGAGTTGTGGCGCCCGCCACTGCAGGCTCAGAAAATTCCCAGAAACGGGACACCGGTAGAGCTGGCATGGCCTCCTTCTCATGCAACGGCATTTCCGCTTCGGGCTGACCTGTATTAAAGTGCGCCCCGTCCCAGCCAGGCCACAGCCTGACCGAACTTTCCCTTCGAGGTTTCCATTCTGACCCGGCCCGATCATTCACAGCGACAGACCCCGTCCATGTCTTTTCGGGTGAGGCGCGTTTTCTGGTCCGCCGCTTTCTGTGCAGCGATGGCCTTCCTGCCGGTTTCTTCCCTGACAGGCGCGGCTTGGGGCGCTGTGAATACGCCTCATCATCAGGGCGGCGTAAGTGGGTTTTTCCACCATGTCGGGTCCAGTATCGGGTCCATTTTCTCCCCGTCCCGGGCGACGGCCCATCCCCATCATCGAAGCCGGACCTCTCACCGGGCCGTCCATCGGCATGCCGCACCACCACCCGTGCCCCCCCCGGTGCCCGGATGGACCGTACCGGAAGGCAGCGTTGCGGCTCATGCCGTCATCAACATGCACGGGGATACACGTCTGACGGAATGGGACGGGCAGATCGCGACCCTTGAGAAAGGCGTTCACGCCAGCACGCCCATCTGGACTGCCATCATGCTGGATGGTGAGCAACTGGACGTGGCTTGTACGGCGGGATGGCTGCACCCCATTGAAGGCAGTGGGAACTGCGGAATCCCGGCGGGTGTTCTGGACATCGCTCTGGCCTGGGATCGCTCGCGTCTCACGACAGCGCCAGACTGGCGCGATTTCTGGGACGTGGCGCGCCATCCCGGACGCCGCGGGCTCCGCTTTGGAGCGCGGACTACACTGGAGATCGCCCTCTTGGGTGACGGTGTCGCGCCACAGGACATCTACTCCACGCTTTCCACCCAGGCAGGCGTGGAGCGCGCTTTCCGGAGACTGGAACAGCTGCGGCCTTATATTGTATGGTGGCGTACGCCCGATGATGCCGGGCACATCATGGAGCAGAGCGGTGCTCTCATGACCAGCGCCCCCATCCCCGAAATTTCCAGCGTCAGTTCCCGCGTGCAGGCCGGTGCGGCGTCTTCCATTTTCGTCGCGGGCACGCAGCAGATCCTGCGCATGCCCGTGTTCTGGGCCATTCCGGGCAATCTTTCGGCCGACAGTGCACGCCAGACCCAGGAACGCCTCAAGATGCTGTCTCCCCGTCTGGACGATATGCCCGACATGGTTGCTGACGCCCATATCACCACGCTCTCCGTCAGCGATCAATTCTGGATCACGCATGGCAGCGAGCTCGAACGGCAGTTCCAGGACTGGTTTGGTGGCCAAGCGCCATGATGGCGTATTCTCTTCAGACCCACCTGCCATTCATTCTGACTGGACTGCTGACAGGTTGTGCGATCAGCGCTGTCCTGATGCAGATCCTGCCCGGACGGATACTGCGCTATCTGGGACTGCTGTTCTTTCTGCCCGGACCTGGACTAGCGTTTGTCCTCCCTCTGCTGCATGAGCCTCACATCACGTTCTGGCAGGGACTGCTGATTTCGCCGACCGTTCTTTTCCCGATTGGTGCTACTCTCCTCGGTCTACCGGCGGGGACGGCCCGGGCGGCGATCGGCCTGGGCGCCGATTTGAAAACAAGATTTCAGCTGATCTGGCTTCCCGTTCTGTTACCCTCTGTTCTGCTTTCGCTAGGACTGGCCATCCTGCTGTGCCTTGGCTGCGTGATACTGGACTGCCTGTGACTGATCTGCCGTTCTGGAAAACAACCCCGCTTGACCAGATGACGCCCGAGCAATGGGAATCCCTTTGTGACGGATGCGGGCGCTGCTGCCTGAACAAACTGCGCGATGAGGATACGGACGAAATTGTTCATACCGAAGTTGCCTGCCGGTTGCTGGACACACATAGCTGTCGCTGCACGGATTATATGCAGCGACACCGCAAAGTGCCGGATTGTGTGACTCTGACCCCCAAACTTCTGGAAACCATTGACTGGCTGCCCCCCAGCTGTGCCTATCGTCTGTTACGGGACGGTTATGATCTTCCGGAATGGCATCATCTAAAAAAGGTTGGCTCAGAAGGCGTGCATACATCCGGCGCATCGGTGCAGGATCGTTGCGTCAGTGAACGTCGTGCAGGGATGCTGGAAGATCATCTTGTGGACTGGCCCGGGGAGTGGCCGGAGCACGCACCACCCTGCATTGCTCTGAAACCGACGTTCTGAGCCGACCTATGCTGTCTCCGACAGTACCGCTTGTCTGGAAGCAGTCGAAACGGGCCAGACGCATGACGCTGCGCATTGATCCGGGTACGGGAAATGTCGTTGTCACGGTTCCAGATCGCGTTTCAAAAACGCAGGCCGTCGCTTTCGTGCATGAACACATGGACTGGATCGAAAATGCACTGGCGTCCCTGCCGGAAAAGGCGCCTCTCACAGCAGGGAACATGGTCCTGATCGAAGGGCATCGGCGCCCGATCCTGCATGCTCCCGAAGCGCGAAGGGGCGTCTGGCTTGACGAGGACGGCGTTCATGTTAGCGGAGATGCCGCCCATACCGAGCGGCGCGTCCGGGACTTTCTCCGGGTTTATGCAAAAGAATGCCTGTCAGCGACTGTTGCGATGTATAGCACAAAAACAGGCCTGAAACCGAGCCGCCTGGACCTGCGCGATACGCGCTCACGGTGGGGAAGCTGCACACGACAGGGACGTATCATGCTCAGCTGGCGACTGGTCATGGCGCCTCTGTCCATACGAGATTATGTGATTATTCACGAACTGGCCCACCTCCGGCATTTCAATCACGGGAAAGACTTCTGGTCGCTGGTAGACAGTTTCTGTCCGAATGGGCATACAGGCCGTCTTGCAGCAGAACGCTGGTTAAGCGAAAATGGTGCGGTTCTCTTACGCTCTGCGTAAGAGCGTGCGAGCTTGGCGGAATGGTAGACGCACGAGACTTAAAATCTCGAGTCCGCAAGGACGTGCGGGTTCGAGTCCCGCAGCTCGCACCACATCTAAGTTATTGAAAATAAACGGCTTTTAGGGTTTTCAGCAACCCGGAGCCCCCGTTCTTCTACAAAGGGCTTCTACAAAACGAGCCCTGTTGTGCTGATTCGTCTGCAATCTGGTTTCCATTTCAGACGCGGGATTCCCGTTCGCTTTCGGACCGCATTGGGAAAACGGGAAATCTGGCACTCCCTGGAGACCCTCGACAGAAATCTTGCCAGAACCCGTGCCTGTGCCATGTATGGACTGACCTCTCAGCTTTTCGAGTGCATCAGTCTGGCCATGTCTTCATCGGAAGAAACATCCTCGCTCAACAAAGCGGTTGAGACCTTTCAGGAGGCGCTGGCCACATCTGACCTGCATCTTGTCCAGCAGGACCTGTTTCAGTCCATTGTCCAGACCTACGACAGTGAGATTCAGGCTCTCAAGGCTCGCTATAAAACCATGAATGCCGAGCACCTTCTGGCACGAATGGAAGACCATCAGCGGGTTTCCAGCGTGCTTGAGAAGATTGGTCCCGAAATCAATGCCCTGACCGACATCATTCACAAGCTGGGCAAGGACAAAAGAAGCTCCGGCGAAGAAGCCCTGACAAAGCTGTCAGAGCAGGTTGCCGCATTGACACAGCTTGTTCAGCCGCCAGCTCCCAAACCCTCCCCTCTGTTCTCGGATGCTGCCGAGACCTTCCTGAGTCTCAAGGCCAAGAAAGCAAAACCGTCTGTCATTGCCGAGCACCGCAACACCTACAGAAGATTTGTCGAAATCTGTGGCGACAGACCCATCCGCGACTACACGGGAGAAGACGCGGGCAAGTTCAAGGACATGATGGAGCAGCTTCCTGTCCATTACGGCAAGAACCGCAAGGACACGCGGACAGTTGCCGAACTGACAGCGGAGGCCAATCGGAAAAATCTGGAACGCATTTCCGGAAAGGCCAGCAAAAACCATTTCACACGACTGTCCGCCCTCTGGCGTCATTACGAACCCATCGGCCAGATTGACCGTAACCCGTTTATCGGGGGCTGGAAGTTCGACACCACGGCAAAAACACAGCGTATCCGCTGGTCAAACGATGACCTGATGACGCTCATCGAAAATCCATGGCCGTTCCAAACCATCAGTCAGGCGACCTTCGGTCTGATTGTCGGAATAGCGTCCTATACGGGAATGCGTGAGGAAGAAATCTGCCGTCTGCGTCCACAGGATATCGTCCAGATTCAGGATGTCTGGTGCATTGTGGTGCAGGTCCACCGTGCTCATAAAGACGCTCCTTGGGAAGCATGGGACCCCAAGACTGAAGCCGGGGCTCGCATCGTTCCTCTGTGTCAGCCCCTTCTCGACACCGGCATCGTGGAGATGGCGAAACGCGCTAAAAACCAGCGACGTCGTTATCTGTTCAAGGAACTGGGTTTCACAGGCATGGACATGAAAAGGTCCGGGATTTTCCAGAGGAACTTCTCCTCTTTCAAATCACGGCTGGGCATTGGCCGGGAGAAGGTTTTTCATTCTTTCCGCCACAACGTCTCAACCAAGCTCCGCAATATTCACGAACATGGCGACGGTGGACTTCGAGAGTCATGGATTGATGATTTTCTCGGACATGAAGGATTGAACAAGTCCGTTGGTAACATCGTCTATTTCGATGACGTGGATATCACGAACCTCAAACGTGTTGCAGATTCCATGTCATATCCTGAGTTCTGGGACCTAAAGAGACTGATGGGAAAGCAATAATCCCACTTCGAAACAAAACTGCATAACTGTCTGCTATACTTCCCTCTCAGGACTGGAAAACATCCCGGAGACCAGTCAGGAGAAGGAAGTACGACATGTTTCTACGACAGAACCATTATAGACCATTCTGCCTCTCTCCACGATTACACGGGGGAAGATGCAGGATGATGTGCAGTATGAAGAAATAGAAACCCAGCTAAGAACCACCAGACCGGATATCTGGCGCAGGCTGTTACCCCTGCATGGGATTTATAAGAACGAAATTACCCGCAAGGTCGCAGAAAACTGCGAGTTCCTCGCCTGTTTCGAAGAAACCGAACAAGTTGCCATGAAGGTCGTGGACTGGGTTGAAGCTCTGCCTGATGACCTTGTTTCCGGCTTTGACCTTCTCTCTCTGCCCTACAGTGAACTGAAGCAGACCCAGCGAATCACAGGACAGGTTCTCACACGAAAAACCAACAGGTTACGCCGTAATCTCCGCAGGGTTCTGGAACTCTCCCCTGAGCGCGACAGGGTGCAGCAGGCCTTCGATAACGAGAAGCTGGCTGCCAGCAAGTCGTTCATCGTGGTTCCTGACCGACAGAACCCGGACACCGGCCTGTCAGCGCATACCCTGCGTCAGTGGCAGCTCAGGAAACACTATGCGGTCACGCTGGCGATAGCTGACAGCCTGCATGACTTCGCCACGGGATTTCTCGGCTATCAGGGCCTGTTCCTGACTCTCACGTTACCCGGAGAGTATCACGCCTGTTCCTATGAAGAAGCCAAGGCAGAAATCTCCAGACGCTGGAAAACTGTCAGACGCAAAGCCAGAGAGAAAGACATCCTGCTTCTGGGCATGACAGCGCTCGAACTTCAGGACGACGAAACACCCCACTATCATATCCAGCTCTATATAGACCCGACACAGAGAGCATGGCTTGAGGAGCAAATACTTCAGGCCTTCCCGAACGAGATTGAGCGGCAGGACGAAGCCATCAAGGACATCCGCGATGTGCTGTCCGTCTCCCTTTATCTCACCAAGGACTACGGCAAGCCTGAGACCAGCCTGACCTTCATTGGCCTGACACGCGACATCCGAGCCCGTTACACGAGCGTCTATGCAGGCAAGCGCTACGGAACCCTGTCAGATGCACGGATTGCCACAGCTCACAGACTGATAAAGCGGAAAGCTTTTGGCGGAACAGCGCTGCTTCTGATGCGTGGGTTTTCCGATGAGAGACTAAACCGGATATCAGCTCGTCATCCCGATTTCCATTATGTCCGTCCGGGGATGCCAAGGGTTCTGACAGCTCTGGTGCATACGATGCATTTCAGGGAGGTGAAGGATTTCAATGCATCCCCTGTTAGCCAGACCTCCATGGTCAGACAGAAGGTTTCAACAGGGAAAACAGGGGTTCATTCTGACTTTGTTCCAACTTATTTAAATGTATACCAAGAAGGTGTTCCACATATTGGCCTACCTTACGAACGGCTATGTTCGAGGAGTCAGCCCCCACCTACAGAGGCATAGGACATTGAAATCTGACTGGAAACACGGTGCAAGATGGACAGAAACGGGCAAGGGCGGGGTCGAACGCAAGTCTGTATGGTCGCGGTTCAAAGCCATACCTCCTGTCGCCACGTTTCTCCGTTTCAGGAAACGCCCTGCTCCTGAATTGCAGGATTTGCCAACCTACGCCTTGTGTCTCTGGGCATCGTTATGCACCGGGGAGGCACTCGGAATCAGTTATCTGCTCTATCAGATAGGGAAAATATTCGATGTATATTCTCTACCCCTGTCAAGCGACCTGACACCTCTCCTGCATCAGTCTTTATCCTTTTATCTATCGGCAACAATTACGCTCGTATCGGTCATATTTTTTGCGACGATGGGCGTCATTTTTGCAAAACTCTCCTCGGAAAGTGGGAAAGCCCTGTGGCAACGCGTCAATGGGAAAACGCAAGCCAATTGGCGTGCACGCTCCATCAGACATAAATATTTTCCACGCAAAAAAAGAGCCTAACGGCGCAGAATTACTGTTTTTATGGAGAGAGGCTCACATTCCGTGAGGCCTCTCATTTACCAGAAAACATTATCAATGAAGGCGGGGGCCAAATGAGCACATCAGCTCATAATCTCGCTGACATTCCCATTCCTCGAGTTCCCGTTTTTCATCGAGATGGCTCGTCACGCACTCGAAAGCACGAATGAGTTTTCTAATCTTTCGCTCTCTTTTACCCAAAGCCTGAGCCTTATCTTTTTTACCACACATCTCAAAAAGGAGACGTGCTTCTTTAAAGCGAGAGGCTTCCGCTTCCAGAGCTTTCATTTCGCGGCATAGTTCGGTGATTGTGGTAGCAAGATTACTCATGGCTGACCTCCCAGTCCTTCATAGGACCAGGGCAGAGGTTTTTTCCCCTTCATTTCTGCCAGAAGAGAAAAACCGAGGTCGAAATGGGCATGCAGGGCAATTGATGCCCCTGCATTGAACTCATCCGGAGCAAACCGGATAAACCACTGCACATACTGGGTTTCACAATCCCAGCTATGCCCGTGATATCGTTCCCAGTCCCGGAAAACCAGTAATCCCAACGCAACAAAGAGCGCGTTTCCGAAGCCTTTTCGCTCCGCCCTGATATCTTCGTGCTCCCATCCCAAAGCACTGACTTCACTCGCTGGAATGCGTGAATCCAGAAAGAAGTTCAGCATATGGTCAGGCTTCACATCTCTCAAATATGCAGATTTTCTAAGAGTTTCAGCATACGCATTCGCACGTTTTGCTGTTGTGAACTCTTGTCCCTTCAGGTCTGTCCTGATGATGGAAACAATACGCTCGACCTCTGCCACTGACAGGGGAGCATTGCCTATATGGCTTGATGTTCCAAGGGATTTAACTCTCTCGACTGCGTTCATTTCCGCAAGTTCGAACTGCTTCATTATATTATATAGGTTGGACATATTCCTTGTGCTTTCACCCCGGCTTGTGGGGCAAAAGAACGTATAGCCCATACAGCACTTATTGTCAAGTGTTTTATTTGGTCATTTCGAAAATAAATTATTTTTGACGAATCTGTATATACGAATACTTCTACCCACTCCAAAACCACTACCGAGTACCATAACCCAGACACTCTCCCCTGCATCTCACAAAGCTATAATGATTCACGCGCGCGAGGGGCATTATGAAAACGGAGACATTGCATATCCGGGTGAAACCGGAAGAACGGGAAAGACTGAAAACCACAGCAGGAGCACACAGACTGTCTGTCTGGTGTCGCAAGGTTCTGCTGAACGAGCTGGCAGGAGGCTCCTCGATTGCTGAAGAGCTTCTGGCATTGCGTCGTGAACTGTCTGCCATTGGCAACAACCTGAACCAGATAGCCAGACGACTGAATACAGGCGAGCAGGTCGATATCGCTGCCCTGCCTGCGGACATCGACACCCTGAAAGCCCGTATCAACAGAACCTTGAGGCGGGTGCGATGATACTGAAGAGCAACCCCATCAAAACCTCCTCCGGGTCAGGAGCCATTTTCCACCATCTGGTGGAGAAGACAGACGAGAACGAGCATATCCTGCTCTGGAAAGGCAGACGCCAGGATGTCGATGACTGTGTCGCTGATGCAGCAGCCTTTCATCGTGTGAACGCCGTCCAGCACTTCCAGGTCTCTTCAAAAGAGAAGCTGACCGACGAACAATTTGCGGACTGCATCACCATGCTTGCCAAAGAGTTCGGGTTTCAGGCCTCGGATGTCTGCCTTGCCGTCATTCACTCCAAAACCCGTCACGATGGCAAAGCAGACAATCGCCATTGTCAGTTTTTGGTCCGCACCACGAATGCCGAGACCGGGAAAGTGCTGGATGTCTCGCATCGTTATGAGAGACAGGAGAAAGTCGCCCGTCTGTTCGAGCTGAAACACGGTCTTGAACTGACGAAGGGACGTCACAACGTCTCCGTGTATCACGCTGTTCCCGAGGAATACCGGGACCGTCTGAAAGTTCTCTGCGAAGGACCGCTCCCGAACTCCTGCCTGTCAGACCCGCAATCGAGACAATCGCAGCGTCACGGAGCAAGTCCGTTCGACATCAAATACGAGGTCCGGGAGATGTTTTCCCGTTGTGAGAGCTGGCAAGCATTTAAACAGACCCTCACAGAGCGTGGCTGGTCTCTGGAAGCGGGACAGAAGAAACCGGATGTCCTGATTCTGAAAGACGGAAACGGGGTCTTTGTGGGCTCGCTCTCCCGTCTGCTGGGCCTGAGAAAAGACGAGCTTCAGAACTTCAGAACAGACCCGGAGGCCATGAAGAAAAAGGGAGTAGCCAGCCCTAGCCTCTGCGATACATCGCAGCAGCCAACTGGCAAGGGGGAAACCCCCGTTGACCCCCATAACGACAGAGCCAAGGAGGCCAATGAGACTTCGGAAGAAAAGAAAAAATCTGGCTCCTCTTCCGGGTCTGCACTCCCCTCCCCTTCTCCGCCCCCTCCGTCTCAAAAGCCTCACTGGCTGGGACCGATTGCTCCCCTTCTGCACTCTTCCCGCTCGACGATTACGGAGGGCATGTCACACGCGGAAATCCAGTCGGTCATCGACTTCAATGCCCAGGAAGCGGAAAGAGATGACCAGCTCCGGGAGCTGCTGCACGACCAGAAGCGATTTGCAGCCCTGTTGACCGAAATCCTCACCAGTTTTCAAAGCCAGTGGCAGAACCTGCCGTCCGAGCCATACCCCGACCCGAAAAGCCGGGACGCTTCTATTCTCCGCAAAACGCAGGAACAGAGACTGGACCCCGCCCGTCAGGCGTGGAAACAGGCCAAAGAAAAAGCAAGTGTCTGGAATCTCTGGAACGGAGCTGACATCCAGAAAGCCAGAGACACCTTCGAGGCCCTGCTGCATCGCTATGGCTATGACCGTCACGAGGTCGACAAACTCGACCTGCTGGACGATGACAATTTTGCTTATGCCGTGAACTGGATGGCGGAACGTGTCGCGTCAGGTCGGGAGCGTCAGCACAGGGCATGGCAGAAGACCCCCGAGGTTCGCCGTTACCTGACAGCGAAAGCCGGGATGGAGAAACTTGCGGCTCATCTGGAAGCCACAAAGGACGTGGAACTGCTGCTCCTGGCGAGAACCAACCCGCAGGAAGCCCTGAGACGTCTGGCAGCACTAAAGGAGAACGAGAGGCTCATCCAGCCAGTCAGGGACACTCAACCCCCTGACCAGCCCCGGAAGAAGCGTTCTCCCGTTCAGACCCTCTCGCTTTAAAGAGCTGCCTTGACCGTACTGCCGGAGAGCTTGGCATCGACCGACCCATTCATCTGTTTGAACAGTTCGGCATACATGACCTCTTCAGCCCGCAGGTCTTCGAGTGTCAGACGCAGGCTGGAGACATTGGAGAGGTTTTCACCGACCGGACTGACCGAGACAGAGAGATAGGCCATCTCATGGGGCGTGCTGTAGGTCAGTGGCTCATTCGCTTCCGCACTCGTCCCGGTCTGGGTCGTCACGACCTTTCCATCCGGTCCGGCATAAGCCGTACCGGATGGTGTGCCATAGCGGGTCATGGGCTGAAGGTGCAGACCGTATTTGGACGCGATATCCGCCTGTAGGTCTGCGTAATGCGGGGAGGCTTCCATCGGGAAGGACGCAGAGCGTTCAATCTTCGTAACCACCGCCCCCATGACAGGAATGGACAGGCGCACAGTCAGGCTGTCCTGTCCCTTCTGACAGGTCAGGGTACTGGGGAAATACTGCGTGTTGACCCCGACCCCTTTATAGGTCGTGGACAGATAGGTGTTCGTCACCTGAGGAGCTTTGCCACAGTAGGACGTCAGGGCGCTGGTGGCGTCGGCCTGTGTCATGCCGAGCTTAAGGCCAAGAATGCTGTCCTGCCCGAACACGTTATCGAGGGGCTGATAGGTCACGGTCTGCCTGAGATGCACTCCGCCATTGTCGGGAGGCGTCTGCGGCTGGGAAGGTTGCACGGACAATCCCAGAAGATGGGCACAGGCCGGTGTGATGAGTCCCTGATTATGCGCCAGCAGACACTGGGTGAGACTCTGGGCATGACCGGAGAGCGGAACAGTACTGGCAGCCAGCACGAAAGCGAAAGCCGGAAGGAAAGACCTGCTCATGATTACTGCCTCAGTCCGCTACCGCCACCAACATGGCTGGTGATGAAGCTGTGATGGAGAACGATATCCCGGTGGAGCGTGACCTTGAGAACATGCGTGTTGGAGGTCGTTCTCGTTCCCAGAAAACCGAGGCCAACCGCCTGCTGGGCAACGGAAAGCCCATCTGCCTGGTCGGAACTGTATTCGTAGGTCCAGACCTCATTGCCGTTCTCGTTGGCGATTTCGGACGGCTCACCATAGAGCTGCCGGAGCTGGGACGAGGTTGTGACACCATCACGAATGGAGCGGTCGACATCCGCTGCCGTCACACTCTTCAGGGAGGCATTGCCCGCTGAGGAGCAGGCACTCAGACAGCCCAGTATTACAGCCAGAGTCGCTGTTTTCATCATCTTCAAGATGGTTTTCCTTTTTGATGGAAAGGCAGAGCCGGGAAGCACCAGACGAGCCCCATTCTCACAGGCCCTCAAGAAAGCGGGGATTGCCGTTGATGGTGCCGCTAAGGGTCTTGATGGCTTGTCGCTTGTTCTGAAACAGACGCCACAGAACGCGCAGAAACCCGATGACCACGAACAGAGCGCCAAACAGGATGACAGCGACCATGACCCAGGTCGTCACGAGCCAAAGCGGATTGGTGCCCTGACGGGTGTAATGACCAGCCAGATTCTGGACGATGTCTGCCACCTTCAGAATCAGGGCAAGGACAAGCAGAACCATCAGGGCGCGGACCGTCATTCTGCCAACGGAGGCAAACAGAACCGACCACGGCAGGGTATTGTGGATAAGGGAAGACTGACCGAGAGACAGGTTGCGGATATAGAGGATGCGTCCGATTTTCTTGCCCTGAACATTGCCCCAGACCAGACAGACCTGCTGACCCTCTCTCACCTGACACGGCACATCCACCTGAAACTGGCGACCGTCAGACGCGACAACACAGAACTTCTGGTAGTGACGGGTAGAGAAAGTTTTCTCGGCAGGAATATCCACAAACAGTGTATCTCCGACCTTCATGCTGCTCGCGGGAGGCCGGTACGTGATATCTTCCGACCACTGACGGACGCTGTGAACTGTTCCCCGGATTCCGTGAAGCCAGAAGGGTTTTCCGCAGAGTTCGATATCCATGCCGTGCCCCAAACCTTCCGAAAAACAGGGGAAAAACATGACCTCCCCCGTTATCGAGAGAGCGGCATCCAGCCCCCTGTGCGTGCTGAATTGCTCTGCAACATATCCCGTAAACACCTGATTTTGTTATGATTCAGGGAGGAGACCGGAAGGGCCTGAAAGGGTCCCACAAAGGTGTCCCGGAACAACAGGACAGGGATTATGGGAAAATATGGCTATGCACGCGTAAGTACGTCACGACAGCAGACGGACAATCAGGTCACGGACCTTCTGCGAGAGGGCGTGCCGGAAACGCAGATTGTGACGGAAACAGTGTCAGGGGCGACCGCGTGGAAATCGCGTCCAGCCCTGAAGAAACTGGTCAGACGGCTTCAGGCCGGGGACACGCTGACGGTGGTAAAGCTCGACCGTCTGGGGCGTAACGCCCTCGATGTCCTGACCCTCATCGACATGCTGAAAAAACGAGAGATTTCTGTCCGGATTCTCAATCTGGGGATTGATACCGCAGGGGCTGGCGGCAAGCTGTTCCTGCTGCTTCTGGCAGGATTTGCGGAGTTTGAACGCAACATCATCCGCGAGCGCGTGCTGTCAGGTCTGGAGACAGCCAAGGCGAAGGGCATTCGCCTCGGGAGAAAGCCGACGCTCACAGAAGAGGACATCGCTCAGGCGCGTCGTCTCAAATCTCAGGGTCTGTCTGCCAGAGAAGTCGCGAAACTCCTTCACGTCTCCAAGATGACAGCCTGGCGGGCGATGAACTCCTGAAATCCGTCCCGCAATCCCTGTCCCAGAATTGCAGAACCAGACTCACAGCCATGCAAAATCACCCTATTCCCAAATCAGGTGTTTTTGAGACGAGCGATTTATATTTTTGAACATTAGGCACCATAAAATTCATCATGGTCCTTGGTACTAACCAATATGCCAAACGTAACAGATATTCTCAAAAAAGTTAGAAAAGACCACAAAAAAAGACAAAACCACAAAGAGACCAATCTATATTCTACGGAATGTCCATTGCTAATATCTGGATTTATTACCATCAAGGGCAAAGAAGATATTGCCAAAATGAATCCAAGTATATTTGCACTCCTCAAATATGAGGAAAATCGATTCATTGCTTTCGTATTCTTAATAGCTTCAATAAAACCATCTTTTTTCCCTACGACAAATCCATACACACCAAAGACAAACCCGACCTGTACAGATGACCAACCAAAAATGGAATTGTAGAGTGCGTCTACTTTCCAACCTCCGGTTGAGGAAAAATGGTTTGAGAAATATTTATTCCAATAAATAAGACAAAAAAAGCAAACGAAAGAAAAAATTATTGGGCCAAACTTTTCGACGATTAGCCCAAATAATTTATACATGATTGTCTAAAACCCTCTTTATATGAGACAGACAGTCTTCATAAATGTCTTTCGGATTATTGGAACGGAGAACTATATCTTGCTTATCTGATAGAAGTTGGTCAATTAAATCAATTGGCTCGCTCCCATCATCTCCTTGAGATACGGCCTTTAACGACCGGATATCTGCATCATCATTAGTTCCAATCATTGTAAGAAAGCCTTCAGCCATTTTTTTAGCTCCTTCAGATAAGGCCCCCTTATTATGACCCATACCCATTTCGAAGGTGATGATAGGCGCTTCGTATTCTTTCTTAAGAGTTGAAAAAGATGAAGTAACAGCTTGCATTGAACTATCAACTACCCCCAATTCTGTGGAAGAAGCCAATTGTATTCTGATTTTTTTTAGCGGATTGTCCCTAAATTTTTTTAAAGCCTCTTTATCTAATTTGGGGGTAAGGTGAAAAAGCTCTTTAGATTGAAGGCCTTCGATATAAGCGATAAATCTTCCTGGTGATAATACTCTAGGGTCATACTGAATAGCTAAAGTGTGGTCTTTTTCCCGGAAACGGAAAACAATGCAATTCCCTATGGGGCCGGAGACATTAAGTTCGACTGCCCCTGTATCTGTAATCTCCGCAGGAAAATCCGTATCTTTAATACGTGTCATAGCTCCTGAGATATAACCTGGCTCGGACAAATCTAGGTTCTCAAGACGACAAATATATCCTTGCGCTAACTGATAATGCCTTTTACCCGGATTTCCCTTGCTGAAGACAGATGAAAGCGCTGCCTTGAAGGTCAACCCTGATTGACTCTTTTTTCCGACAGCATAGAAACGCGTTGTAAATGTTTTTGACAAAATAGCCTCGTTATTTTCTAATTTTCTTATTTGGAAAAATTATGTGACACAGTTTTTCCTACTATGACTTATTTATGCTCGATTTCAATCCGAAAAACATAACGAAAAACATTTTCGTAGAAATTTTCTATAAATCGCAAAAATACATAATTATTATCTATAATACCGTCATAGATTGAGAAATATGGCGGTATTATAGAACCGCAGAAAACAGCCAGAAAATAACCGCCATAAATCTCCGCCAAAATTATAAGGAGAATTATATGAAATACGGTTATTGCAGAGTGTCCACAGTAGGACAGGATTTGAAGGAACAGGAAGATGCCTTGGTGGCTCTTGGCGTTCCAAAAGCGAATATCTTCAAGGAAAAGATTTCAGGCGTCATCAGGTCAGATGACAGACCTCAGTTCGGGAAGCTTCTGAAGAAGATTCAGGGCGGGGATGAGCTGGTCGTGATGAAGCTCGACAGACTTGGAAGGTCGACCCTCGATATCCTGACAGTCATCCAGAACCTGAGAGGTCAGGGTATTGCCATTACCATTGAGGGAGTAGGGACCATCAGGGATGACATGATGGGAAGCCTTACCATGAACCTCCTGGCGTCCTTTGCAGAGTTCGAGCGTGCTCTGATTATCGACCGTACCCAGTCAGGCAGGAAGAGAGCCATGGCAAATGGTGTGCGGATGGGTCGGAAGCCTAAGCTCTCTTCTCAAGCTCAAGAATCCATAAAAATACGTTATGGAAAAGAAACCGGAACCTCTTTGGCTAGAGAATATGGAGTAAGCCTAAGAACAATAGAACGAATTAAATCTAAAAATTAAGTTCATTCAGGAACAATTTTTTTAATAGTTTGCTTTACTTTTTTTTCAGTAAATTTTTTAAACCCTGAAAATTGCCCATGAATACCTGAACCCTTGTCGCCAAAAATTTCAGAAGACCTTTTCACATATGAATAAAAGGTCCAACTACGGTAATCGTCTTCAATATATTTTTCTTTATGGACTTTTCCATATTTACCATAGAAATACGCGTAATCGAAACTATTGATTAATTGAGACTGATTCTTTCCAAGATTTTTTTCCACATGCTTTCTAGCTTGCATTTTCGATGCTGAGGAAATTTTTCTAAAGAACCGGGATACTGTAGACTCTCGTATATAAACTTTATTCCCATCATATCTAAATCCAAGGTATTCAATACCTTGCTTTGTATTTTTAATTCCATCAAAATCTATAGGAGTATATAATAATCTTCCTTCTGCTTGAAAAAATTTTACTATACATGTTTTACTTTTTTTATTTCGATTTCATCTCCGTATTTCTTGATATCTTCTATCGCAAGATTGACAGCTTCGTGTAGATTTTCGGTCCCTCCTGGTATAATTAGAAGAATATCATCAGAATATCTGATATATTTTCCACCTTTTCTTTGAGCATACTCATTTAAAGTTTTATCAAATTTCATAAGATAAAAATTTGCTATAATATCTGATATAGGAGCTCCCTGAGGAATTCCATAATGGAATTCATTTTTTTCTATTAAAGATGGACCGAATGATTTGTCCTTCCCGCAAATTTTATTTCTAAAATCAGACGGAGAGCATAACTGTTTGGGTATATCTTTTACATGACCTTCAATAGAAGGTTTTTTAGAGTCAACAATTCCAAAGAAACCTAAGCGTTTATAAACAGCTCTCTGGTCAACATATCTATATTTTGTAATGTTTTTAAAAACTGCATAATGGTCTTTTGGAAGCTGCTTTACATTTAGAAGCTCACACCAGACCTTTTTTATAAGATTATGGTCTAAGCTCTCAAAATAACCTTTTATATCCAAACAAATTACTAAGCAGTCCTTTAATCGGTCTATTTCATCAAAAGCATCCTTTGCAAAATCTATATTGCATTTTCCGCCACCACTTTTCTTCTTAATTTTTCGGTATGCGACAGGGCAATCTTCAATTCCGTATTCAATAAGCTTTTTTTCATACAAATCTGACAAAATCTGTCGATAGTACGAAAATATATACGCATCTCGTCGTGCACCATAACGAATTGGGCGCTGTTTTTTTTCGGGACGTCCGGCAGCCTTTAGACGGAAAGGCTGCCACTCTTTAAAGTACATAAAAAACGGATAGAAACTATTACTTGCGACTCTTTCTGGATTAGTCACAAGATGATGAATTTCTTTTAACGCAATCGGTGCATCAAAATGAGGATATTGCTTTAGGTCAGAGCGTTCAAACCTGAAATCAGACGACATAACCACCGTTGCGAATGGAGGCAGGACATCAGGCCAACGCATAACCCTTAACAGTCCCGCCCCCGCTGTTCAGACGGTTGCGTTTATCTTCGACGTAGTCGTGTATGTTATCATACAGTTGGCAATTATGTATTGCCGGTATGCTGGCAAAGCACGCTGGTGGTTAACAATCGGAGTTCCAGTTATGGAAATCTTTATGAAAGTTCACTCAGGAAACCTTGACAGTGTAAACACGAAACTGAATGCCCTAGCGGCACCATAAAACGAGCATAATCAATTTTTTATTCGATTTCAATTGTTTCCGAAAAATATCTTCAGTTTGCTCGGATGCTTAAACATTCCAGCTTTCTAGGCTTTTTCTAAATCCTAAAAATACTATAATTATCAATAGTTTAATGGCCTGATGGCCATCAGGAACGGCATATAGAAGTCCCACCCTGAGTCTTTATAGGCTCGTTTGCAGAGTTCAGTCGCGCTCTGATTATCGAACGTCCCCAGTCTGACAGAAAGAAAGCCACGGCTAGTGGGGTCATACTGGGAAGAAAGAAGAAGCTTTCCCCCAAAGCGCAAAATGTCATCAAGTGACCTTATGAGAGAGAAACAGGGTCTGCCTTGGCCAAAGAATATGGGGTCGGATTAAGGACAATTCAGAGGATTGCCGCTGCCTAATAAAAGGTAGACTAATTTACAAAGCCCTTCTACAATTCTCTCGAAAATATTGCTCTAAAAATTATATTTTTCAATGACTTAGGTACGTCACTCCGGGACAGTTCTTGTTCGAGTCCCGCAGCTCGCACCAGCAACCCATTGAAAAGATGTAGAAAAACGCTCTCCGACGTAGAAATGGGCGTTTATCCCATAGTCTTTCCCAGAATGGGAAAACTGACGGCATGCTCCGACTCGTGGGCTCGAACTACTATTTCCGACGCGCGGTGCCGTTGGACCTGCGCCCCCTGCTGGGACGAGGCGAGGTCTCGCACTCCCTGAAAACCTCGAATAAGCTGGAAGCACGGCAGAAGGCTGCTCTGTTCTATGCCCGGACCGGGCAGTGTTTTCAGGAGATACGGCGCATGACATCCGGGGTTCCCGCAAAAACGCTCAACGCCATGGACCTCGTCAGCTTCTACGAGCAGTTCGTAAAAGACCTCCAAAACCACCACACCGACCATATTGAAGCACTGACCATGCGCCATAAAGTGGAGACAACCGAAATGCTCTTCAGGGAAGTGGATTCTATCCGATCCACGAAGCGCTTCCTTGATGTGATCGGTCGGTATCTCAAGGAAACAGAAGACTTCCTGCAAGGACTGCATCAGCAGGATGCCCTGAATCAGGCCGTCTCCCGGACACGGGAGACCATGCTGAGGGAAGAAATCACAGGACTGCGGAAGATGGTGGTCGAGATCAAGGGAACTCTGCCACAGGAACGTCTTCCTGCGCCTCAGGCCGATGATGCAGAGATGCGTCTTCCAACGCCGACAGTGTCGCCGCCTAAAAAACAGCGCATCGCCTCGTCGCAGACTATCAGCACCATGGTCCAGCGCTTCATCCTGAACGACACCAGTAAAAGCGCTGACACCCTGAAAGGTACGAGAACGACTGTTGACCTGTTTGTCGAAGCGTTTGGGGATCTCCCGGTCACGCAGATCACCGGAACAACGGCGGGCGACTTCAAGGACCTGCTGCTGGGTTTGCCAGCCACGCAAGGGAAGGCAAAGAAATGTCTTCCGATCCGGGACGCGGTGAAGGTCGCAAAGGAACAGGGCCTCAAAACGCTGAGTGGCAAGACGGCGAAGAACCATTTTTCCCGACTGTCAGCGCTCTGGTCCATTCTCGTTCAACGCGAGATCGTGGCCAAAAATCCATGGATGAAATGGTCGTTCAACACAACGAAGGAAACGGACCGCCGCTGCTGGACTGACGAGGAACTGGCGCTTCTGGCGGGAGCGCACTGGGAGCATCGCGGTATTTCACGGCGCACTTATGCGGGCATGGTCAATATTGCCCTTTATACTGGCCTACGCCTGGGAGAAATCTGTAACCTGCGCTGTCAGGACATCGAGAACGTGCAGGGCGTGGCCTGCTTCCAGGTCCGCCCCCATCCGGAAGAGGGCTGGTCTCCAAAATCAGCGGCCGGAATCCGGCTGGTTCCGATCCACTCCCAACTGATCAGGGCAGGCATCCTGGAGTTTCTGAAGCCCGACCAGCATTTCCTGTTTCCCGATCTAGCCACGTCAACAAGCGGAGTCCGTGGTGCTTCCTTCGGGCAGGCGTTTTCAAAACTGAAAACGAGGCTCGGCCTTCCGGCTGAGATCACGTTTCACAGCTTCCGGCACACGGTCTCGACGAAGCTCCGCAATCAGGACGCCAGTTTCCGGGAACTCTGGATCGACCGGGTTCTGGGACACGAAGCCTCCCACCGCAGCCAGGGCACCATGAACTACACCAGTTCCATCGATGTCCGGAACCTTCAGACCGTCATCGAAGCCCTCGACTTCCCAGCTTTCACTATGGAAATTCCAGACACCTGAAGGCAGATATGGGGGAAAAGCTGAAGGTCTGCTTCTAGATCCTATGACAAACAAGCGGAAATCATTGATTGGTCTCCTTCGCTTCAAACGCAAAATTTATTATTTGAGACTCTCAAAATCATCGAGGAATTCTGATCCCGGTTTTACCCCCGACACCCAAAGCGCATCTCTCGCTCGCGTGCAGGCCACATAAAGAAGGTGGCGCTCAGTAGCGTAAACTTCTTCGAGTTCACCTTCATCTGCAACCTGCTCGATCCGCGATTGAAGCGGGATAACCTCGTCATCACACGCCATAACTACGACAACCCGGAATTCCAGTCCTTTTGCCAGGTGCATCGGCAATATGGAAACGGAACCAGGCGTGAGGACGAGCGTGTCGTCCAATACTGTAGCCGTTATGCTGGCTGCACGAACGGCAGCCTTTGCCCGGTTGATCTCGGATCGGGAGCGAACAAGAAGAGCGATCTCCTCCGGCAGGCAGCCTTCTTTCATGCGCTCGGCAATCCAGCATCCCGCCTCGGCCTCTTCTGTCTTAGCATCATCAAACAATCCAACAATCGGCGTTGGCCCATCGAACAGAGAGACCGTCTCGGCCCGTTCGTCCGCAATACCGTCAGCATCCGAGACGGATCGGGAGAGGAGCCGGTCTGCGTGCGTCCGGATCTGATGCGAGGTGCGATAGTTGATCTTCAAGGTGAACGACCGGCCGCGAACATCAATCCCCATTGCCTTCCATGAAAAGGGCTGCTGGAAAATCCGCTGGCCAAGATCACCTGCAAAGAACAGACCGTTTTCCTTTCCACCAGCAAGGGCAGAAAGGAAACGCGCTTCGGCGATATCCAGGTCCTGCGCCTCGTCCACGATGACAAAACCATAAGGAGGCGCCAGTCGTCCTTCCTGCAATGCGTCGGTCAGAGCCAGAAACACATCTGCCATGGTCATCAGACCGTCCTGGGCAAGTGACTTCCGTAACGCTTCAAAGCACGTCCAGAGAGATGCGCGCTGCTTTTCACCCAAGCGGGCCTTGCGTCCCAGGCGTGATGCTGTGCGATAGGTCTCCCACTCACGGATCTGGCGCGCATCTACGACGTCACTCCATTCTCCGAACAGAAAGGAGAGCGAAAACCGACTGTCCGCTGCATCATTCGCGATCTGTGCCAGCCGCTCCTGAATATCGGCTGAGGATGCTATGAGCGGCTTTTTCCCCGTCAGGTTCGCGTAAAGCCCCAATCCCGTTTGCATCAGACAACCTACGTCAATCCGGGAGGCAAGCGAAATGTCGTCCGAAGCCAGCAGCGACAATCGTGTGGCCAATGCACGTGCCAGCGGAGCAGAGAAAGTTGTGAGTAGAACCCGATCGTTCGAATGAACCTGTGCCAGATGCACAGCCCGATGCAAGGCGACAATCGTTTTTCCCGTTCCGGCGGAACCCATCACCCGCGCGGCGCCAGAGAAAGACCGATCCACCAGCGTCTGCTGTGCGGGATGAAGGAAAATGGCCCATTTGTCCCATGGATAATCCAACGCGCGGCGCAGTTCCTCCACTCCATGCAGCACGCGGAAACGACGCTGAGCATCGGGATGGGCGAAGCCCTGAACCTCTTTTTCGATCCGTGCCGGAACTGGCTTTTCCCCTACTGCCAACGCCATCAATGCCTCTGCCGCCTCGCCAGGTAAGTGAGGGAGCAGATCGAGCAACGCATCTTCGTCGGTGACGGCCAGAACATCTGCCAGCCAATCCGCTGGCACTCCGAAGGAAAGCAGTTCCGTCTCGGTGCGTCCCGCGAACAGTCGCTTTTCTCGCAGAACAGGGACGGGCAATTCTTCAACCCGTTCGCGGATTTCCACCATCTGCATCGCGCCGGTCGCAGGATGAACCTCAATACGCCGCCGCTCGGCCCAGCGATAGGCATCATCGTGATGATCCACCCAGACGAGCATCAAACTGCCTGCCATACGATGAACGATCAGGCGGATATCCCTGTTCACGCGGACAGACCAGAAATGCGGGTCTTTCGCGTGGTCGATGCGATGGAAGCTCAGCCCTTTGCCGGTTGGGTTCAGTTGTAGATCCAGTGCCGTGATCTTCGCGGCCTTCTGCTCTTGCCCCGAAAGCCGCGTGAGGCTCGCGGTGAACGTGTCGGCAATGCGGAACTCGGTCATGAGATGTCGAACACCTTCATCACCTCATCGCCAAACTGATTGATGACTTTCACAGCAATCCGTCCGGTCTCGGGTTTCGGGAACGGACGAGAAACCTCGCTGTTCAGACTAGTCCAGGCTTCTTCGTCAATCTCCGCTTTCAGTGTCGTCTTCAACGCCTTGTAAGGATCGTTTGCGCCGAGGAAGTAAGCATGACGCACGAAGAAGCTTTCCTCGTTATAATCCGTATCAATCATCCAAAGGGCGATATCCTCGGGCCCACCCGACACAACTTCACCCGTCGATGGCTTAAACACGTCCACACCATGGATGCGGACACGAATTTCTCCATTTTCCGTTTGTTCAATGCCAATATCCGGCTCACCAAACACGACGAACAGATTGCCACTTGATTTCAGGTCCGTCTGCATATGCAGGTCCGAGTTCATTCGCGCGCGCAAGACCTTCAGCCGCCCAAGGCTGTTGAACTCAGACGCATTGGCTTCGTACGCAAACGCGCAGGAGATCAGCACATCAAACCCGGCATCTCCGGCCTCACGGGCCGCTGCGGTCAGGTCAGGTTTCGTCACCGTTCCAAATTCCGGACCAATCAAAATACCCGCCCGTCGCTCGGTCTCGCTCTCCATGAAGCGGCCTTCAGCACACAGCATCTTGCCCGGCCAGACATCGAGCGATGTGAAAGTGATCCGCTCGCGCTTGTCGCCCTGCTGCACGCCGGCTTCACCCAGGGTCGTCAGGATCATGGTGACGAAATCACGCACGGATGGATCGCGCGAGGGCGCCGTCGGCTTGCCGGGATCGAAGAACTGATCGTCCGTGCCAACCGCCAGCATCCGGTGAGGCGAGAGGGACTCAACAGTGAACGGTCCGCTTACACGCACCTTCGAGCGGTCTTCGTAGGGCTTGTCGTAAAGATATTCGGTGTCTGCCTTGGCCGCGATGGAGGCGTCGATCTCCTTCTGGCGAGCAATGCGCTGCTCCCACCATGCTTCGTGCGCTTTCCGTGCCTCTTCTGGCCAGTCTGCAGCCGCCTCACGCGGGATTTCCCATTCCTCCCAATGCTGGCCAAGGGTTTTGTTAAGTTCTACCCGCAGAGGCTCCAGACGTGCTTGAAAATCTTCCCAGATCACATCGATTTCAGCATTGTTAGCTATGGATTTCAGCGTGATATGCGGTACGCGCTCATAGACAAAGCCATGTTTGATATTGCCATGTGTCGGGTGTGATTTCGGAACGGACCGTGTGATTTCCGCCTCCTTGCGCTGCCCTTCCGGGCTGTCAGCAAGGAGATAATAGGGATAGCGTGCTCCCATCAGCCGCGAACGGGCCAGCGCGAGCGCTACGCGAGAGGTGTCGATGGTGATCCAGCGTCGTCCCCATTGTTCGGCAACGTAAGCTGTTGTCCCGGAACCGCACGTAGGATCAAGCACGAGGTCGCCGGGATCGGTTGCCATGAAAATGCAACGCTCAATTACTTTTGCATTAGTCTGCACAACATAGATTTTATTGTCAGTAAAGCTCCCTGTAATTGTATCAGTCCATATATTTGTTCTAACCGATATTGGAAAATCTCCGATAAAACTTCGAAACTGAATTGAAGATTTTGTTTTTTGAATTCGTGAAGCCCGTGACACTCTCTCCAAATTAGAGAATTTTATTTTCCAATGACTTGAATTGCCCGCTCGATATTTTTTTTCTCTAAACTGAAATATTTCATCTGTTGACGCAGCGCCAGGAGATATTAGTGAAACCAACCTGAAGCGCTTTGGGTTACGTTCGTTTGAGCTATCAATTGAACAAACTCCTTCTCCGTCATCTGCCAATATAGATCGATAAAGATGAAGGCTCCCAATCTCCTCTTTTTCTTTGAAAATATTCCGATATTTTAGTTTTTGAGCACTCTTCGCGTACCAAAGAATTGTATCATTAACCGATGGAAGATACGAACTAGTCGCATATGGCGTAGTTTGAAAAATTATATCAACAATAAAGTTTTCTTCACCAAACACCTCGTCCATCACTGCCCGAACACGATGGACATTCTCGCTTCCGATTTGGATAAAGATACTTCCGCTCTCATTCAATAAATCCCGAGCGATAGTCAATCGGTCGCGTAAATAAGTCAGATAGGAGTGAATCCCATCCCGCCAAGTGTCTCGGAAGGCCTTTACCTGTTCCGGTTCACGAGTCACTTGATCTATTTTTCCGTCTTTTACTTCTCGGGAGGCCGTACTCCACTGAAAGTTCGAGTTAAACTTGATCCCGTAAGGTGGATCGAAATAGATGCACTGCACCTTACCGCGTAGACCTTCGCGCTCGGCGAGACTGGCCATCACCTGTAGGCTGTCACCAAGGATCATACGGTTCGACCAGTGCTGATCGTGACGGTAGAACTCAGTTTTTGCCTGACTGTCCGGCAGGCCGTTAAAATCGCCAAACAGATCGGGGGCGTCATCTTCAACCCGTGCGCGGCTCTGGCGCTTGAGATCTTCGATCAGTGCCTGTGGATGGACTTTCTCCTGAATATACAGGGGCGGCGCGGACACACTGAGGGCTGCTTGGTCCTGTTCATCCTTCCCCCGCCAGACAAGTTGTGGGTCAAGGTCCGGATTACGGGGATAGAGCAGCGTCTTCGGCTTGCGGTCCTCTGCCTCCATGACGGATTCAAACTCGGCAGTTGGGATGTTCCGCCGTGTAGCTTCATCGTGACGATAGCTGCTTATGGCAGGCGTTTTTGTTTTTGCCCCTTTTGTCGCGGGCTTTGCCTTTGCTTGAGGCGTCGCAGCCGTATTTTGGGACGCGGCTTTCGGTGCTTCGACAACAGAGGCTCCGGCAAGACGCACCGAACCACCTCGTCCACGTCCGCTCGCAATTGTTCCGTCAGCAAGCAGTGCGTCTTTGACGTCTCTATAGTCACTCTCGTCCCAGCCCAGTCTTTCGCGCAGGGTGCCATTACCGGCTGACCCACCTTCAGCACGAAGGGCTTCAAGGAATTCGTTTTTCCGTGTGTCGGTCATCGTCTTGCTCTCTTACGCCGCTTCTGTCGTCTTTGTTGTTTGGGGGGCGGCGCGCAGGCGATCCACCAGTTCATTGAATTTGTCTTCGATCTCGAAAACGTCTTTGAATTCCTCAAAAGCCCAGCGTCCACAGGTTCCAAGGTGGTTCACTCCAGGAATCCATAGCGTGCGCATTGTCTCGGCCTTGGCCTTTGCGTCTTCTTTTCGATATCCCTTGATTTCGACGACGAGACTGACTGGCTCGACCTCTCCGTCATCAATGCGGACGATGAAGTCCGGCCGGTAATGGCGGGAAACATGGCCATCATTGTAAGGCACTTCGAAACCAAGTCCCTGATTCTTTACATAGGCCAGAACGTGCGGGTTCTTCTCCACCACACGGCAGAACTCGGCTTCCCAGTCGCTGTCGCAAACGACCACGTTGATATGACTTTTCTTTGGATCGGTTTTCCATGTCGTCTTTGTCGTAACGAAACTCACATCGGCCGATGAACCGATCGGCGCGAAAGGATCGGGCACGACGATGACCGGCTTTTCTCCAATATTGGCGTAAGTAATAGCGTTCTTGATTTTCTCTGCTGCCCGTTCCGCGATATCTGGTCGAAGCAAAAGTGCAGGATAGGTCCCACCTTTGCAGACGAGGTGGTTGTCTATCCATTCCCGGACAATCCGGCGAATTGGGCCAAAGAGATGCAACGGCGGATCTTCTCCGGCATCGCGATAGGTGCGGGTGATGAGGTATGTCGCGAGCTTGAAGATAATGGTGGAGGCGCGTGCATCTTTCATGTCCGCGAGCGTGAGGTTGTTGCTCTCGCCGATAATGCCCGCATTCTCGGTGTTTGTCGGACCAACAAGGTCCGGTGTCAGCTCCAGCGTGGAGTCCGAAGTGAACCGCGCTATGACCTTCTTGTCAGGCAATTCAGTGCGGTAAGCAGCGACGCGGGGAAAGACGATTTCCAGAGCATCTCGGTCTGGACGCACAGCATGAACATGCGTGGTAGGTTTTGGGGTGGCCGGGACTGAAACGACGGGCTTTGCTGTAAAGTCGAACGGGATGCCAAGGATGTCGGCGTATTCGGGATTCAGCAAGCCCTCTGCATTCAGCTCATAGGACTGGCGGCGCAGGGCGCGACCGACGACCTGTTCGCACAGGAGTTGTGTGCCAAAGGCACGGACGCCAAGAATATGCGTGACGGTGTTCGCATCCCACCCTTCGGTAAGCATAGAGACGGAGACGACACAACGGATCTGCGCGCCCAGTTTGCCGGACTTGCCAACGGTGTTCATGACTTCGCGCAACAGCGTCGCGTCATCAATTTTGGCTGTGGCCTGCGGGTTGCCTTCACGTTCAGCAATGTCGCGGCGGAATCGTTCGATCTCGTCGGATGCAGCGGCGCGGAAGCCGGAATCGAGAGCTTCCCCGGATTCAAGCTGGGCGCTGTCAATCAGGATGGTACGCGGGCGGGAATGACGCTGATGATTTTCGTCGTAATTAGCGAAGAGTGGGAAATGCCCTGTGTTTACGACGGTTTCGGTGCCGTCTTCGCTGGTCTCGCTCCAGCCGGAGATGTATTTATAGACAAGTTCGGAAGTCGTCGTGTTGTTGCAGACGACGATGAAGACCGGCGGCACGTCAATGCCCTGCTGCTCCCAGATTTCAAAAACCTGACGGTAATGTCCATAAAGCGCGTCGAGCGCGTCATAGAGTAGATGCGGCAGTTTTTCTGGGTCAGCCACAGCGCTGCTGCCGCGCCCTTTCTTGGGCATATCCTTGCCGATATTATCCCACAGATTGCGCAGCAACGGCATCCGGCTACCGGGCACGTTGTCGGAAATCGGGACGCGGGGCAGTTTTACGATCCCGCATTCGATGGCGTCCATGAGGGAAAAATCACTCATCGTCCACGGGAAGAGTGTGCCTTCTGCATACCCTGAGCCGCGCAGAAAGAATGGCGTTGCGGAGAGATCGAAGATCGTTGCGATGCCAAGCTTACGCTGCACGATCTCAAGGCCGGAGAGCCAAAGCCGGGCAGCCTTGTTGTTCTCATCGGCTTCTACCTTGTCGTCGCCTTTGAGTGCCCCTTCCTCATCCGTTGTCGGCTTCTCGCGATAGCAGTGATGTGCTTCATCATTGAGCACGACGACACGTTTGAGACCCATCAGTTCGGGCATGACGCGCTGGAGCATCTGGCCTTCCGTTTCCAGCGTCTGGACGGTCTCTTCCCGCCAGCCTTCCAGAACCGTCCGTGTACCTTTCGCAATATCCAGTCGTTCGCGCAACTTGAAGGCGTGATAGTTAGTAATGACTATCCGGGCCTTCATCACGTCCGGCATCATGTCGAGCGGAACGATTTCGCGCGAACGGTAATAGCTGTCTGGATCATTGGGGAGCAGGACACGCAGCCGATCCTTGATTGTGATGCCAGGGGCCACGATCAGGAAGCCTGATGAAAACAGTTTGCTCCCTGGATGACGGACGGCATTCACGGTTTGCCACGCGATCAGTAGAGCCATGACGGTCGTCTTGCCGGCACCAGTAGCAAGCTTGAGCGCAAGCCGAGAGAGCCCAGGATTAGCGCCCTCGTTCGCCTGTTTTAGATGTTCGACAAACTGCGTGCCTCTACGGCCCAGTTTGGGCGCAACTTCAGTCAGCCAGATTGCTGTTTCGACCGCCTCGATCTGGCAAAAGAACGGCTTGATTCCACTAAAATCGTGGTGCCGCCAATATCGAAGCAGGCGTGCGGTTTCTGGCGTAACGCCCCACTGGTCTGGGTTGGGAAGCTGCCGCCAAGCATCTACGGCAGAACGCACTTGGTTGATAAGGCGACTATGATTATATTCCTGTGCTTCGGAAGAAAGCCCATCCGCATCTGTGTAGACCAGATTGGCTTGAGCTGCGGTCGCCTTGGTTTTCTTGGGTTTGGGAACCGGCGTAACGAATTCCGCTGCTCGCCGTGATTCTACAAGGGTTCCTGTAGGCTGCCCATGTTCGTCCAGTGCCCAGTGATGCGCCGGATATCCATAAGGGGAGTTGACGACGGGATGGAGGAAAAAGTCGTGTTGCATCAAACCGGATAATCCAGACAGCAGAAGAATTTGAGATCAACTGTAACAAACAATTTGCAACCCGACGAGATGTAGGTCACAGGCTGAGATAAAAGATTTAAATCCCTTTTTGTGGACGCTCAATTTTGTTGATCTAAATCTCATCATAAGATTTTACTGTTTGTCGCTTCCCTTGAAACGGCCGGCACAACGCATCGGCGGTTCACCCATCTTACACAAGGCATGGATCTGTCTGCTCCGGCATCAGCAATTTTAAAGGCAGTTGGGACTTACCGAGCCGACCAATCAGATGAGACAGTTTTCATGTCCGCTTTTTGGCTTTCCCAAAATTTGTACTGAGGTCCGACATGAGGCGAAAGCAGTCGAATGCTTACTCATTTCCTATGGAGATGGAGAGGACCTACGGGAAGCCACCTCCTGTAACGCCATGGGTTGAAGCGACCGATTGATGTCAGGACGATGATCGGACGGCGGAGAGACAGGAGTGTTCCTGTCGTAAAAGCGATCCAGTTCCCTCAGAGCCCTCTGGAACTGCCCCTGCCGTTTCAGATCTCTGACCGCAAAGCGGATATCTTCGGGAAGCTGGCGTGAAAGCCGCGCCAGTCGCTCAAGCCGAGCAACGGTCTGCTGCGCCTGATCACAGTCCGGGACGCGATCCGCATGCCATTGTGCAATAACATGCGCCCGCCTGTGCGCCGCTTCCCGGCAGAGATCCTTGATCCAGACGCGACGGGTTTTCTCATCCAGCAGTGTCTGGAGCAACTCGCGTTGGTCTTGCAGATAGTCCTGCCATGTCGCTTCCCGTTCCATGGGAACCGGGATCTGGAGTGGGTCAGGCTTCTGACTACTCAGTCCCAGGTGATACAGAATGAACTGCACGAGATAGCGCAGGATCTCGGCCAGCTGCGCCAAGGCCTGACGATACTGCTCCTCCGCCGCAGAAATCCTGCTCTTCCGAAAGAACAGGCTTTTCCGGGCTCCCAGTTCATCCAGTCTCTGTCGCGCCTGAGCAACGGCCTGATTGGCCTGCTTCAGTTTGACCCATCCGTCTCTCATCATCCGAAGGATGCATTCGGTCTGGATATCCAGAGGACTTTCCGGCCCGTAGCGCCGTTCCAGTGGATGTCGGGCATTCAGGACAGTTCGGGCAGCCTGCATCTCCTGTCTCCAGTCTTGCAGATAGATCTGGAACCCTTCACTGAACTGTTTGGGGTGCCGAGGGGAGCCGATGGACGGCAGGCGCTTTCGGAGAGCGTCCACTTCCCTCTGTGCATGGTCGTGGAGCCTTTGCCGGTCCAGTACAGACAGTGGAGCTGGCGGAGCCCAGATCAGGTCTTCGTTTTCCCGTTTCCGCTCCTCCCGCTGCTGGTGCCGGGTTTCGCGTCGTTCCAGGCGTTTGACGACGGGTCGAAGATCCACAGGTGATGGTTTGGAAGCCTCTTCTTCCAGCAGAAGACGAAAATCCTTCATGCGGACTTTCGTCAGCCGTGTGAATGACCCGATCAGCATGCCATCGTCTGTCTCGATGACATGCGCCTCCCGTCGCCGGTCCGTGCGGTCTCCCGGCCGCATGTGCCAGTTCTTCGTGCTCAGCAAGCGGCGGAATGTTTTCAGGTCATTCCCGGACTTCTCCCAGAACGCCAGGATCTCGCGTCTGGCGGCAGCCAGATCGAAGTCATGCCGCTCCGTCATCCTCCGGGCCTGCGAGGTATAGGCCGAGACTGGACGTTCTGAATGTTTTTCAGGAGCCAGGGAAGCAATCCTGTCCGCTGCTTCAGGATTTCCAGCCTCTCTCAGAGCCTTGGCAATAGCCCGGTCATGACGTCCGGGGACGAGGTCATGGCCCCGCCGCAGTTCTTCCAGCCGTGCCACCTTTTCCAGTCGCTGCCATGTAAATCGGCTGCTGAGAACATGATCGTCCTGCCATTCGGGCAGAAGCAGGTGACCATGCGTACTGCCCTCTTTCTGATGGATCACCAGTGTCAGGCGGGCGGGATCAGCCCCCAGTTCCGTGCAGATCTCATGGGCGAAGTGGGCGAGCTGATCATCGCTCATCGGTTCGGACGGATTGAAGGCGATATGACGCAGGCCGTACCGGATGTTTTCCCGCCGTGCTTCCTTCATCCAGTCTTTCAGGAGATAGTCACTCCCGATCATCAGCCGGATGGCTTCATTCTTCGCGCCAGACAGGACATGTCGTGAAACGGCCTGATGCCCACTCCTGGTTTTGATCCGGCTTTCCTGCACAATCATGGCGTCGCACCTGCGAAGACCTGATCACCGGTTCAGTGCATGACAGGAAGGGAAGCAGATCGAAGCCGACGGGGCCGACCGGAACGCAGACTGCGCAGAAGGATGTCGGTCCGGTCCTTCAGGCGGTCAATGTCCTGCAACGTGTCACCACAGGCGACGGCGTCGCCGAGATGAGCTGCATGAGCGAGCTGGTTCAGGTTGTTACCAATCCGTCCCAGCTCTCCCCGCAACTGACGGAGTTCACGATTGACCGTTCCGCCGCAACGATGCGACAGGACCGCGTCCTGCAACAGAGTACGGACCCAGTCAGCAGTCGTCGCATGACCGAGGATTTGGGCGGTTCTGCTCCAGCATTCCAGCTCGTCAGGCGAGGCTCGGACAGACAGACGAGAAGATCGGGCACGGGATAAGGATGGGATCTCAGGCATGGCGGGGCGTCCTGGTCTGGGGGTCAACGGGGGAAGCATTCCCCCTTGCCAGCTGTCGAATGGTTACCCTTGGGTAGCCGTTCGACACTGCTGGCTCAGGACAGAAGGGCTCATAGAACAGGATAGCAATTCAAGAACCGGATTTCAGAATAAGAGAGAAGAAAATTGTAATTATTTTATTTCACTCGAGCCAATGCCTCGTTCTCCTGATTTTTATTAAAAAATGAAGTTCGGAAATCACTCCCTTCAAAAATATTGAAATACCCATAGTGATATTTTCTTTTAATTACGCGATGTTGATTTCTCTCTGCGCCGCAATTCATGAAAATACACGGATGACCCGAGGAAAATTTCATGACTGACCACCTTTCGCTTCAGGCACCAACCCAATCCGAAAAATACCTCACGCGACGCAGCGTTCTAAGCGGTGTCGCAGGAATTTCCCTTCTGGGATTCAGCAGTGTCCGAGCCGCCAGTGTTCCAGGCAGCGTTTCACCTCCAAGCGTCGTCAGTCAGCCCCCACGGGCATGGGGAACACAGGCAGGCCCCAGCTATGTGCCGGACCCGGATGTCATCACTCTCGACCCGTCCTTTAAAGACCTGACCTATTTTGCATCTCCCATCCGTCGCGTATGGGACCAGGGTGGCTGGCTGGAAGGCCCGGCCTGGAGTAACGAAGGGCGCTTTCTGGTTTTAAACGACGTCATCCGTTCCCGTGCCCTGCGCTATACATGGGAAACAGGCGAGATTTCAGACTTTCGTCCTGACAGTTATGCTGCAAACGGTAACTGTTTCGATTTCACGGGACGCCTCATTGTCTGCGAGGACTTTTTCCGACGTGTGGTCCGTTGGGAACATGATGGAAGCGTCAAAGTTCTTGCCGACCGATATAATGGACAAGGCCTGAACTCTCCCAATGATGTCGTACCCCATCCAGATGGAAGTGTCTGGTTCACCGACCCAGGCTACGGCACGAACCTGACCGAAGGCCATCCTGACGCACCGGGAGGACCGACAAATCCGGACGGAAAAATTCGCTGGAATATCGGGCGCGAACTCATTGGCGAAATTGGTGGCACAAAGCGTCAGGCTGACAATGTGTTTCGAATTGCTCCAGACGGAACGCTCACATCTGTCCTTCCAGAAAAAGACCTTCGTGACCCGAACGGCCTGTGTTTTTCAACGGACTATAAAAAGCTCTATCTCGTTTCCACACCCAAGGGTCCCGGTCAGACAGTTGGAGGAGACCAGGCCATTCACGTTTATGATGTTAATGGCAGCGTCCTGAGCAATGGGCGTATTTTCACCAATATGCAGCTCAATGGCGCACAGATGAACCCGGACGGCATCCGCATAGACGTTTTTGGAAATCTGTGGTGTGGAGCCTCCGGCCCTCTCGGCTTGTGCGGCGTGATGGTTTTCAATCCGGCAGGAAAACTGATTGGACGAATCAGACTCCCTCAAGGCTGCTCCAACCTGACCTTTGGTGGTCCAAAACGTGACCATCTCTTTATGTGCGCGGCGGGATCTCTTTTCACACTTCAGGTCGGTGTGCAGGGGTTTGCACCCTCTTGAGATAATATGAGGGACCCTACGCTCTCCCAAAAATACGCTGGGCCGTAAATGCCCAGAGAATTTCTAGCTTATCCGGCAGCCTGTGCAGGCGCAAACGGGTTCCGGATAACGGTCATATCGAACACTGACAGACCATCCTGCATATCTTCTGACAGAACTGTTTCGAGGCCGTTTTCAATGGCACAGGCTAGGATCATGCTGTCATAGGTCTGCAAGCCATAGCGGCGCACAATCGCCCAACCTCGTGCATAAACGCCTATTGTCAGGTCATGCACCGTGGTCAGACTTCTGATGTCAGAAACAAGTTCCCCGATATCATCCAAAGACAGTTCCGTCTTACGGCGCAGCGTATTGGTCATCTCGTTCAGGGACTGAACCGAGATATGACAGTCCGATTGGCTTAGAAGCGCCACGGCAATGCGCGTTTTCTCTAGGTCCTGCTCCATGCAGGCATAGAGCAGGATATTGGTATCGAGAAAAATGGACATGCTCAGTCCTGAGGACGCTCAAAGCGAAAGTCCTTGGGTAATTTACGGCCTATCGTTTTCAGAGACTGCAAAGCCTCTTCATGGCTTTTGAGACGAGAAAAGACCGCCTCAACATTGTCGCCTTCCTGCAAGCCAAGCTGCCTGACGATATGGGCGGGAATACGAACCGCAAGGCTGTTTCCCCATTTTGAGACCTGCATGACGCCCTCCCCTGATGGATAAACATATACCTATTTTAGATATCCGTCGCTCTGCAAGAAAAATCCTCTCTCAAGAGAGGCTTGCCTTACCAGAATGTTTGCCAGAGAATGGGCTTAGATTTGGTCATGGAAAGACTAGCGTCGGGTTTTTCGACATCTTTTCAAGTGGTTGGCTGTGGGGCGCATCCCGCAACACTAGGTTCGAGTCCCGCAGCTCGCACCAGCAACTCATTGAAATCATTGTCTTTGACCGCCGGGCTCAGAACGGAAAATGGGCACTTGTCCAACAAGTTGTCCATTTTCTGTACAACACCGGACACGATGAGTGCTCAAAAAGATAGGCAAAACATATCATTTTCGCAGGGCTGTCCCTCGTGGCCTGCGTGATTCGCTCGGGCAAACAGAGTTCTCGATTTCACTGAAAACACAGAACCGCCGGACTGCGAGGTCCAGGGCTGTGGTGATATACGCGGAGATAGACAGAGTTCTGTGGAGTGGTGATGACGTGAAGAGCAAGGTTGACGCTCTAGCTAGGCTCCGGGAGAGAGACTATTTCTGGAGACGATTTCAAGAAGAACCTTCTTACAGCGTTCGATGCAGCCGATCAGGGCGGCCAGAAGGTGCTTCTCGGTTATCAGGCATGGCCGGACGTCTTGTTCTGTGGAGGTCAACAGGGGAGTCCTCCTTGCCGACTGTCTCGTAGATAACCACGCTACACTTCTGAGCAAGGCAGAAATGTCTCAGAAAACAGAATAGCAATTCAAAAAACCGAATTTTGAAACCGTACAGAAGGGAAATGAAAATTATTTGATTTCATCCTAGTGAAAACATCGGTCTCGGTAAATTCGTTTGAAAAAGAAATCCGGAAACATGCTCTTCCAAAAATATCGGCATGCATATTCTGATATATTCTTGCGATTACGCGATGGTGATTTCTCTCTATGCAGTAATTCATGAAAATACTCGGGTGATCTGAGGAAAATTTCATGACTGACCATCTTTCGTTTCACACACCAGCCCGGCCCGAAAAATGCCTCACCCGACGCAGCGTTCTAACTGGCGTTGCTGGGGCTTCCATCCTGGGGCTCAGCAGTACCCGAGCCGCCAGTGTCCCCGGAAGCGTTTCACCACCGAGTGTCGTCAGTCAGCCCCCACGGGCATGGGGAACACAGGCAGGCCCCAGCTATGTGCCGGACCCGGATGTCATCACTCTCGACCCGTCCTTTAAAGACCTGACCTATTTTGCATCTCCCATCCGTCGCGTATGGGACCAGGGTGGCTGGCTGGAAGGCCCGGCCTGGAGTAACGAAGGGCGCTTTCTGGTTTTAAACGACGACATCCGTTCCCGTGCCCTGCGCTATACATGGGAAACAGGCGAGATTTCAGACTTTCGTCCTGACAGTTATGCTGCAAACGGTAACTGTTTCGATTTCACGGGACGCCTCATTGTCTGCGAGGACTTTTTCCGACGTGTGGTCCGTTGGGAACATGATGGAAGCGTCAAAGTTCTTGCCGACCGATATAATGGACAAGGCCTGAACTCTCCCAATGATGTCGTACCCCATCCAGATGGAAGTGTCTGGTTCACCGACCCAGGCTACGGCACGAACCTGACCGAAGGCCATCCTGACGCACCGGGAGGACCGACAAATCCGGACGGAAAAATTCGCTGGAATATCGGGCGCGAACTCATTGGCGAAATTGGTGGCACAAAGCGTCAGGCTGACAATGTGTTTCGAATTGCTCCAGACGGAACGCTCACATCTGTCCTTCCAGAAAAAGACCTTCGTGACCCGAACGGCCTGTGTTTTTCAACGGACTATAAAAAGCTCTATCTCGTTTCCACACCCAAGGGTCCCGGTCAGACAGTTGGAGGAGACCAGGCCATTCACGTTTATGATGTTAATGGCAGCGTCCTGAGCAATGGGCGTATTTTCACCAATATGCAGCTCAATGGCGCACAGATGAACCCGGACGGCATCCGCATAGACGTTTTTGGAAATCTGTGGTGTGGAGCCTCCGGCCCTCTCGGCTTGTGCGGCGTGATGGTTTTCAATCCGGCAGGAAAACTGATTGGACGAATCAGACTCCCTCAAGGCTGCTCCAACCTGACCTTTGGTGGTCCAAAACGTGACCATCTCTTTATGTGCGCGGCGGGATCTCTTTTCACACTTCAGGTCGGTGTGCAGGGGTTTGCACCCTCTTGAGATAATATGAGGGGCGCTACGCCCCTCAAAAACACGCTGGATTGTACCAGAACGCTAGTCACGAAATGCTCGGAGAATTTTTGGCTTATCTGGCAGCTTGCAACGGCACGAACGGGTTCCGGAGAACGATCATATCGAATACGGACAGACCATCCTGCATGTCTTTCGATATAATCGTTTCTATATAATTCTTAATGACACATTGCCAAAATCATGCTGTCATAAGTCTGCAAGCTACACCGACGGATAATGGCCCATCCACGTGCACAAACATTCGTGGTCAGGTCATGCACCGTTGTCAGACTGCTGATGTCTGCGACCAGTTCTCCTATGTCTTCAAGGGATAGTTTTGTCTTGCGCCGCAGCGTATTAGTCATCTTGTTCAGGGACTGAACCGAGATATGGCAGTCCGCATGGCCAAGATATCTTCCGCAACACGCATTTTTCCAACATTTTGTTCTAGGCAGGCATAGAGCAGGATATTCGTATTCAAAAGAACGGATATGCTCAGTCCTATGGACGTTCAACCAAAAAAATCACCTGAACGGACAGATCCATTTCAATATGGTCGTACTGGACAATCCGGTTGCCTCTCAAAGCGAAAGACTATTGCACACACAGGAAGCACAGATGATGCTCCTGCCTCCACGTGATCCAGGCTTCAACCTGTTCGAAATAAACTCCACTCCTTTGCGGACCAAGACAGAAAGAACTGTCATGGCCTTGGAGGGCGCTTCTGGATACGGGTCAGAACAACGCGAGTTTGCTCTCGATTGGATCATTGGTTCCAATCGTCCTGCCTCTTTATGCTTCCAGCATCTCTCATATGCTGGTCACGAGTTCTGTCTCCGACTAAAAAAGGGCAACCCTAAGGCTACCCTTTTTAAAAATACGTTCCAAATAAAGATCAGAATGACGTCGAAACCGTTCCTGTCATACTGAAACGGGGTTCAACATAAAACTGGGCTCCGCTGCCTGTTTTGGACATGTTGCCATTCATCAGGAGAACGGAACGCATATTTGTTCCCACACCAACAGCACCAGTCCGGACGATGGACCCCGTGAGGTTGGTGAAGTTCAGACGAAACGTAGGCGACTTTGCAAAGAGGAAAGGCTTGAAGTGATACCCGAGAGATAGGGTATCCGTTACATAACCAGGAATACGCTGATCGCCGGCCAGGGTGACAGATTGCGGGCCTGTATAGTGAACCGTTCCGTTTGCGAAAAAACCTTTATATGTGTAGGTCAGACCAAAATTGGCCAGTACATGTGGCGCCATTGGGGCCTGCTTGCCCTTCGTTCGGAAAGCGGACAGATTTCCCTCAATGTCTGAAGCCGCAATGTTGGTGTCCATCCGGGCATTCAGATATTCGAACGAAACATAAGGACTGAAGCCGTGAATCGGCTGTGCGGCAAGCATGACGTCGAAGCCGCGTACTGTCTGGTTGCCAGCATTGACCACACCGGACTGGTTGTCACCGACATATGTCGAGAGCAAGCGGTTCGTGATATTGTAATTGAACAGATCAAGATCAGCAACGATATACTGATCATGATACCGGTATCCCAGTTCTTCCTTGATGGAATACTGATTTTTCGGGAATGTTCCAGTCAGCTTCGTATTGGTCAGAGCAGATGCGCTCGGCTGACGGAAATCTCCTTCGGCGTTGATGTAGATCTGGTTATGGGTGTTGATGTTGTAGCTGACCGAGAAATGTGGCAGCGGCGCCGTCAGGTTTTCGCCCATCTGGGCGCGCCCCGGATAGGTCATGTACCAGAGATTGGACATGATATATTTGAAGCCGGCATTCATGATCAGGCGGTCATTGAAATATTTCGCCGTTTCCTGAAGGAAAAGGGAGTGCGTCTCCGATCCGGTCCGACTTCCGGGATAATCACGTGTACCTTTGGAATAGACCTGATAGGCGCCGTTGTTCGGGCTTGGATTGGCTCCGTTGGCCGTTGTTACACTTAAGGGGAAATGAACGGTTGAATCTGTGTTCTGGTACCAGTACCCGATCTCGAAATAGTTATGTGCATCAATGTCATAGCCAAGTTTGGCGACAGCACCGACATTGAGCGCACCATTGGCCTGATAATAGCTGGTCAGAGGAGCCCCAGCCGCCACTGACTGACCGCTAGCGTAAGTGTACTGACCGGCACTGGCATTCCCACCGGCTTCTCCATCCCAACCCTGACCCCAGTTGTAATATGGCTTCAGGTCAAAGACGAGCTTGCGCGTCAGGACGACATGGATAGGCGCCGTCAGAAAGAACTCATTCCAGTGATCGATATTGTTTTTCCAGTACTGGTTCCCGACAGGATCGTACTCTCCTTTCCAGCCATAACCGGTACCGTTATGCTTATAGGCATAGAATTCGGACTGGTTCGCATAGTTGTTGACGACGAAATCTTCGTTGTTCCAGGATAGGAAAACTTTCGCGAAAGACCCGTTGCTCCAGTCCTTGCGGATGCCGAAATCGATATGACGACGCTGGTTGATACCTGCGCCCATCCAGGAGCGCGCATGTGTATTGGAAAAGGAGAAAAAACTGCGGACGCCGGAATTCGCAATATTGCCGGATTCAAGACGAATGAATTCGCGCGACAGGTTGTTGGTTCCGTACGAAAAATCCATCATGCCACCGAATTTGTGCGACGGGTCATGGGATGTTTCGTTCATGACACCACCAGCTGCAGAGGTTGTGGCGACATCAATGGGAGACGATCCTGGAAGGATACTGACACTGTCGAGATTTTCGGAATCAATATCTTCGGCCAGATAGGTCGCGTTCTGGGCGGGAGCACCATCCAAAAGAAGACCCATATCCGAATCTGTCAGACCCCGGTTCTGGATCTGTCCGCCCTGAAGACCGGATGTGTCGGTTGTGGAAATACTGACACTTGGAAGGTTCTTGATCAGGTCGAGAGCCGTGCTCGTCGGGCTTTTGGCTTCGATATAAGCTTTTGAAACCGTCTGGATAGCGTAGGGCGCCGTCTCCACCCGCATCATGCCGCCACCACGGCTCCGGCTATTGGGCGAATTTGACACGACGACATGCTCGTCGGAATGGGAATCAATAGAGCTTGGCGACTTTTTGCGGGACATAGAAACTGTACCCGCCACATGTGGCGCAGCGGCAGACCCATGGCCTGATGATGCGTGATGATGCGTGACATGCGCCTGGGAGGAATTAGAAGTCCGGGCTGAAGCAATCTTGCTGATACTGGTAGAGCCCAGACCGGCAAGGCAGCTCATCAGAAAAAGCGATTTACGGGATGAAACTGTTCTGGAGAGGTACTGCTTTTTCAATTTATGCCTTCCCTGGCTGCTACTCTATTCAAAAGGCGCGATATTCGCTGTCCGGGACACCCCTCGTATCCATTGCCGCCCCGTATCATACCCCATGCTCTCGCCCAAAGAGATTGACCGAATATTTCAGCGAAACATGTCGCGAAAAATTTTATCCTTGCACGCAGGCCACACAGACTGGCGATGCCGATCAGATCAGGAGGCAGTGTCTTCGGACTGAGACCGGGCATCATCTGCCTCTCCGATCCGACCGGAAAACATCCATACGCCTAGCAGACGGGAGAACAGAATAGCGGCATTGCAGAGCGCTGTCGTAAAGCAGGCCCCAGCGAGACCGAAAAGAAGCGTCAGGACATAGATGCTGGGGAAATAGATGAAAGTAACGACTGATCGACTGGTCATCAGGAAGCGGACATGCCCGACCACAATCAGCAGAGGTTCGAGCGGAATGACCAGAAGGCTGAAAATTGCCGCAACCAGCATGATGGAAATATAGAGAGACGTGTGCGGGACATGGACGTGGAGCATCAGGGCGAAAATCTTCGATCCCAGCAGCGCGGCCACCAGAAGCAGGACCAGGGAAATGCCGCCCAGTATCCCGAAAACGCGCCACGTTACCTGTTTCAGTCCCTTCCAGTTCTGCTGATCGCGCATTTTGACGAGTTCAGGATAGAGGACAGGAGAAATAAGCTGCGCTGGCGTCACGATGCCATCCGCGATCTGGCGACAGACCCGGAAAACGGCTGCTTCCGCCGGCCCTAGGCCGTTGCCCACAAGAAGCGTGGCGACATTGCCGGAAATGGCACCCAGCGTCTGGTTGATGCTGGCGGCTCTCGTGAACTGCCACATCCCGGGAAGCTGCCACGTCCAGTGCCGGAAGGCCTGAAAATACCGCAGCCTGAATTTCCCACGCAGGATCCGGAAGGCCGCCTGCATATAGAGGCTGTAATCCATGAACAGGGTCGCAGCCCAGACCGCGAGAAAATAGCCCAGCTTCAGATGCAGGACATATCCGATCAGAACACCAGCCGTCCGGACAAGGGCGGCGCAGCTATCGATCAGGGGAACGAGATGGAATTTCCCCGCCATGCGCAGAACGCCTATGGCCCATCCCGTATACATCAGAGGGCTGGCGAAGATATAGAGGTCCGCCAGAAAGCGGACATGCCCCGACCAATGGGCCGTACTGCCATAGATCTGGACAGCAATCAGCCCGAAGACAACGGAAAAGGCCGCCGAAAGTCCATCAAGCCGGATGCAGAAATGAATGACCTGCCGAAGCAGGTCGGTGTCATTCCCGTTGAAAGCTTCGCTACCAAAACGGATCAGCGTCTGCCACGACTGCATCCGTGACAACATGGATGCAGTCGTGGCCAGGGAATGAATCAGGATCAGCAACCCGAAACCGGGTAGCCCGAGGGTCCTGACTGCAAACGCAATATAAATGAAGCTGCACAATGCATTGGCCACACGGCCAAGGGTGAGCATGCTCGTATTTCGGAAGATTGATCTGAAAACAGAGGTCTCACCTGACATGCGGGTCTTCTGACCACAAAGCCCGCAGGGTGTCTATAGTCGGCATCCCTCCCGGGCAGACATGCTTCGTCGCAGGCATCTGCCTTGACAGACAGTCAGGTCACGTTATCCCGAGGCATTACAGTATGTGACATTTTCATGACAGAGACTTCAAGATGCGCCTGATTTCAAAAGAAAAGAAGATCGCATTTCAAAACAAGAAAAACCGATCATGAATATCGCCTTTATTTATATTGCAGAACCCTACCAATGCTATCATACAGCGTCTGTAGCCAGTGCTCTTTCACATATCCCCGGCTTTACTGTAACTGAATATTACAGCTTTTCAGAAACCGTCGCCCATCTTTCCCGGATCCGTCAGGCCCTTCACGAGCCTCCCCTCCCCTTGCGCCAGTTCAGCAAATCCCCGAAAGCCCGCCTTCTCTCAAGACTGAAGCGGCTGGATCAGGAGCGTGAACTCGTCCTGCAGGAAAATATTCCTGAACTGAACCGGTACGATGCCATCGTGGCAACCGAATATACCGCAGGACTGCTCAAGAAGATGGGGCTCTCCGGTCCGGAGCTAATCCTTCTGATGCACGGTGCAGGGGACCGATACGTCAATGACGAACATCTTGTCCGCGACTTTGACCTGACGCTCCTACCAGGCCCCAAGGTGGAGCAGTATTTCAGAGAGAATGGCCTTCTCCGGGAGGGACATTACAGTGTGGTCGGTTATCCCAAGTTCGATGTCTTCGATGCTCTGGGTAAAAATCCTACCCCCCTGTTTTCAGACAAGCGCCCCTTTGTCCTTTATAATCCCCATTACCAGCGGAAACTGACCTCGTATCGCGCCTGTACGAAAGAAATCACCCGTGGTTTCAGACAGCAGGATACCTGGAATCTGGTGATCGCTCCGCATATCAAGATGTTTCACAAGGGATTTGGCCTCCGGTCGCATTTCCTGAAACGGCAGGCGAAAAGTGGGATTTTCGTGGATACCGGCTCATCCGCCATGCTGGACATGACATACACCTCGCAGGCCGCCATTTACGTTGGTGACGTCAGCAGTCAGGTCTATGAATTCCTGGCCATCCCCCGGCCCTGCGTGTTCCTCAATCCCCGGAAGCTCCCGTGGCGGGACAATCCCCATTTCCTTCACTGGACACTGGGCGACGTGGTGGAAGATCCTAAAGACATCATGGACGCCATTACCCGCGCGCCCGAGCGTCACGCCCATTACAGGCCCCTTCAGGAAAAGCTTTTCCGCGAAACGTTCGGGGCACCCCTTTTCGGCGCATCGCAGCGGGCTGCCGACGCCATTGGCAATTATCTGCAGCGGGACCGACCAGCCAAGGCCTGAGAACGACATCTGAAACTGCCGCACTCTGGGCAGAAGGCTGAATACGTGTTTTTCTAAGCCAAAGCGGTGTTCGTGCGTTACTGCCGAGACCTCACGGAGATGCAAGGATTTTTGAAGCAATGGCTCACCTTAGCCCACTGGCTGGCAAGACACTCCCCCCCTCCCAACTGACTGACATCCCGGCGCTGATCGCCGCCTATTATGACCGCAGGCCGGATGTCTCGATCCCGACCCAGCGCGTCTCGTTCGGAACGTCCGGTCACCGGGGCTCGGCACTGCATACCAGTTTCAATGAAAACCATATTCTGGCGATTTGCGAAGCCATCTGCCGCTACCGCAAGGCAAAGGGAATTGACGGACCGATCTTCATTGGCCGGGACTCCCATGCCCTGTCCGAACCGGCACAGAAATCCGCCATTGAGGTTTTCGCGGCTCACGGCATCGACGCACGCATTGACGCCCATGACGGCTATACGCCCACGCCCGTCATTTCCCACGCCATCCTGACCTACAACAAGGGGCGCAAGACCGGACTGGCGGATGGCGTTGTCATCACGCCGTCCCATAATCCACCGGCCGATGGCGGATTCAAATACAATCCGACGACTGGCGGCCCAGCGGATACGGCCATCACCAAGACCATTCAGGACATGGCCAACGGCTTTCTGGCAGACGGCCTGAAGGATGTTAAACGCCTGCCTTATGATGAGGCGCGGAAAGCCTCCTGCATCCAGGGATATGATTTCGTCACACCCTATGTGGATGATCTGGATTCCGTCATCGACATGAAGGCCATCCGCGATGCCGGTGTAAAAATCGGCATCGATCCACTGGGCGGCGCGGCCGTTTCGTACTGGAAGCCGATTTTCGAGAAATATGGCCTGAACGGTACCATCGTCAGTGACGTAGTGGACCCGACCTTTTCCTTCATGACCGCTGACTGGGACGGTCAGATCCGCATGGACTGTTCCTCTCCTTCGGCCATGGCGCGACTGATCAGTATGGGCGACCGTTTCGACGTGGCGTTCGCCAATGATACGGATGCAGACCGGCACGGCATCGTCGCCATGCCGGACGGCCTGATGAACCCGAATCATTATCTATCAGTCGCGATTTCCTATCTGTTCCAGAACCGTCCGCAGTGGAACCCGGATCTGGGCGTTGGCAAGACGGTCGTGAGCAGTGGGCTGATTGACCGGGTGGCGAAAGAACTGGGGCGCAAGCTGGTCGAGGTGCCGGTCGGGCTGAAATGGTTCGTGTCGGGCCTGCTGAACGGGACACTGGGTTTTGGCGGCGAAGAAAGCGCGGGGGCGACATTCCTGCGGCGTGACGGGACCGTCTGGACGACGGACAAGGACGGCATCATCCTTGGCCTGCTGGCAGCGGAAATCACGGCCAGAACCGGGAAGAACCCCAGCGCCCATTACCATGAGATCATCGCCCGTCTCGGCACGCCCTATTATGAGCGCATCGATGCCGCGGCCACGCCGGAGCAGAAAGCCAAGCTCAGCAAGCTGACCCCGGAGCAGTTTCCGCTGGAAACGCTGGCCGGGGAAAAGATCATCAGCAAGCTGACCCGTGCGCCCGGCAATGACGCGCCCATCGGCGGCCTCAAGGTTGTGACCGAAAACGGCTGGTTCGCGGCCCGCCCGTCCGGCACGGAAGACGTGTACAAGATCTATGCTGAGAGCTTCAAAAGCGTGGAACACCTCCATGCCATCCAAAAGGAAGCACAGGCGGCCATCTCGAAAGTGTTCGAATCCTGATCGTCTGAACAGCGGGGCGGAAGACGTGGTGCAGGTCTTCCGCCCTGTTCCCTGACAGGCGGGAACTACCTTGCGTGCTGGCTGATCCGGCGGATCTGGTGAATGAAGTACAGCTTGGCGCCTGTCATTCTCACCGAGCGGAACACGAGATAAAGCGGCGCCGTCAGGGCCGTGCGGATGGACAGTGGTAGGTAGGTGATTTGTCCAGCGTGGTGCTGCTGCATGGACTGGGGGACGAGTGAGATTCCCAGGCCACCGGCCACGAGATTCAGCGCAGCCATGAGCTGCGGTCCCTTCTGGCGGATTTTCGGCTGGAAGCCGGCGCCCAAGCAGGCATCCACGATCGTTTTGTACAGGCCGTTGTTGTACTGGCTCTGATAGAGGATGAAGTCTTCCTCCTCCAGATCGATCAGTCGCAGGCCATTCCCAGGCGGATGACGAGCCAGGGGATACGACTTCGGCACGGCGACGACCATCGGCTCTTCGAGAACGAGTTCCACGACTACATCCGACACGTAGGGTATGGATGTGCGGATGAAGGCTGCATCGAGCTGGTCATCCCTAAGGGCGCCCAGAAGCTGGCTGGAATTCCCTTCCGTCAGGGTCAGGGCCACATCGGGCCAAGTCTCCCGGAACTGCCCCAGCGTGGCGGGAAGACTGGGATTGCACATGGCGGAATTGGTGAAGCCGATGGCCAGTTCCCCGCTCTCCCCGCGCACGATCCGCCGCACATCCTCCACGGTTTCATCCATGCGTTCCAGAATGTCATACGCCCCCTTGAGGAAGCTGCGTCCCGCGGAAGTCAGGCGCATGCCTTTTGCATGACGCTCGAACAACTGGACGCCGAGCTCGTTTTCAAGCGCGCGCAGAAGGCGGGTCAGGGGCGGCTGCTGGATGCCGAGCCTTGCAGCGGCGCGAGTCAGCGTGTGTTCCTCCGCGATGGCGATGACGGCGCGAAGATGACGGAGTTCGATCATGCGATACCTTTAAGGTATGATGAAACCTTTGTGCAAATATTGGAGTTCCCCCTTTCACTCCCCTAAAGTCCGCCCGCCCCTTGATTGGACACAAGCAGGATTCCGCCATGAGCAAGACCCTTCCCGCCACACTGATTGCCGGTGACGGTATCGGCCCTGAAATCATGACATCCGTGACGACCGTTCTGGATGCGATCGGCGCACCGTTTGTATGGGACCATCAGAGCGCGGGCATGGAGGCATTCGACCGTGAGGGCACTGCCCTGCCGGAGGCCACGCTGGAGAGCATCGCCCGCACCGGACTGGTCCTCAAGGGGCCGCTGACCACGCCGGTTGGCAAGGGCTTCCGGTCCATCAACGTCACGCTGCGGCAGAAATTCGACCTGTACGCCAACGTGCGTCCGACGAAAACGATCGTTCCCGGCGGCCGTTACGAGAACGTGGATCTCGTCGTGATCCGCGAGAACGTGGAAGGGCTTTATGCCGCCATGGAACACTATATGGCTGTGGATGGAGACCCCGAGGCCGTGGCTTATGGCGCGGGCTTCAATACGCGGGCCGAGTGTCACCGCATCGTGCGTCATGCTTTCGAATATGCCGTGAAGAACGGACGCAAGAAGGTCACGCTCGTTCACAAGGCCAATATCCTCAAGATCCTGAGCGGGATTTTCCTGCATGAAGGCCGGCGCGTTGCGGCGGAATATGAAGGGCGGGTGGCGCTTGAGGAGCGCATCGTCGATGCCTGTGCGATGGAACTCGTCATCAAGCCCGAAAATTATGACCTCATTGTCACGACCAACCTGTTCGGGGATATCCTTTCCGACCTGGCGGCGGGGCTTGTCGGGGGCCTTGGCATGGCGCCGGGCGCCAACATCGGTGAGGACATGGCGGTGTTCGAGGCCGTTCATGGTTCGGCGCCGGATATTGCGGGCCAGGGCATTGCCAATCCGCTCGCGCTCATGATGGCGGCGAGCATGATGCTGGCGCATGTGGGCCGTCAGGATCTTTCCCGCAGGCTCGATACCGCGATGGAACAGGTCATTACGAAAGAGGGTCTCCGCACCCGTGACCTTGGCGGCAACGCGACGACGCATAACGTAACCCAGGCGCTCCTGCGCGCCATCGGCTGAACCAGACAGGCAGGACCAGACAGACCATGAAACAGGTTGGACGCGATCTCCTCCATGCCCGGCGCGATCTCGCCGTGGATGGCAGGACGTACCGTTATTTCTCCCTTCCCGCGGCGGCGGAAAAACTGGGCGATATTTCCCGCCTTCCCGTCAGCCTCAAGGTGCTGCTGGAAAACGTGCTGCGCTTTACGGATGGCTCCAGCTATCAGGTCGCGGATGGGGAAGCGATTGCCGACTGGCTGCGCAATGCGTCCTCCACGAAAGAGGTGCCGTTCAAGCCGTCGCGCATTCTCATGCAGGATTTCACCGGCGTGCCGGCTGTCGTTGATCTGGCGGCCATGCGCGATGGGATCGTTTCGCTAGGAGGGGATCCGCGCAAGGTCAATCCGCTCGTCCCGGTGGATTTGGTGATCGATCATTCCGTGATGGTGGATGTTGCCGGTCGTCCCGATGCGCTCCAGCGCAATGTCACGCTGGAATTCGAACGCAATGGCGAACGCTATGCCTTCCTTCGCTGGGGGCAGGAAGCGTTTGACCAGTTCCGCGTCGTGCCGCCCGGAGCGGGCATCTGCCATCAGGTCAATTTGGAATACCTGTCGCAGGTGGTCTGGACCAGCACGATTGACGGCGTGACCTATGCCTATCCCGATACGCTGTACGGCACGGACTCCCATACCACCATGGTCAACGGTCTGGGTGTTCTTGGCTGGGGCGTGGGTGGCATCGAGGCTGAGGCAGCCATGCTGGGACAGCCCATTTCCATGCTGATCCCCGATGTCATCGGGTTCCGTCTTGAAGGCCGGATGCCGGAAGGCACGACAGCGACAGATCTTGTCCTGACGGTCACGCAGATGCTGCGGGCCAAGGGTGTTGTCGGTAAGTTCGTGGAATTTTACGGCCCGGCGCTGGACCATCTTCCCGTTGCCGACCGGGCAACCATCGCGAACATGGCCCCGGAATATGGCGCGACATGCGGTTTCTTCCCGGCCGATCAGCTCACGCTCGACTATCTGCGCCAGACCGGCCGCGACGAACGCCGCATCGCCCTGACCGAAGCCTATCTGCGCGCGCAGGGCATGTTCCGCGATGCCGCCACGCCCGAGCCGGTTTTCTCATCCGTCATGACGCTGGATCTCGGGACGGTCCGTCCGTCCATCTCCGGTCCGAAGCGCCCGCAGGACCGGGTGGAGCTGACCAGCGCGACGACGGCCTTCGAAAAGGCTCTGACGGAAACGCTCGGCGTCAAGGCGGAGGACACACAAAAGACGGCTCCTGTCGCCAGCACGGACTATTCCATCGGGCATGGCTCCATCGTGATCGCGGCCATCACGTCCTGCACCAACACGTCCAATCCTGCCGTACTGGTGGCGGCTGGGCTGGTGGCGCGCAAAGCCCGTGTGCTGGGTCTGAAACCGAGGCCCTGGGTCAAGACATCACTCGCCCCGGGTTCGCAGGTCGTGACCGATTATCTGGACCGTGCTGGGCTGACGGAGGATCTCGACGCACTGGGGTTCGAGACGGTCGGGTATGGCTGTACCACCTGTATCGGCAATTCCGGACCGCTGGCCCCTGAACTGGTGGAGGCCATCGAGGGCAACGGGCTGGTCGCCACATCCGTCCTATCCGGCAACCGGAATTTCGAGGGGCGGATTTCTCCCAATGTCCGGGCGAATTACCTTGCCAGCCCGCCTCTGGTGGTCGCCTATGCGCTTCTGGGAACGCTGCGGGAAGACATCGTCACGGCCCCTCTGGGTCAGACGCCGGACGGACGGCCCGTCTATCTGAAGGATATCTGGCCGAGCAATCGGGAAATCGCCGATCTCGTGGCTTCCGCCGTCACGCGTGACGAATTCGTCAAACGTTATGGCCACATCACGGAAGGCACGCCGGAATGGCAGGCGCTGGATGTCGCCACATCGTCCGCGACGTTCAAGTGGCAGGACGGTTCCACCTATATCCAAGACCCGCCTTATTTCGAGGGCCTGACGCACGATCCGGTTCCGACTGAAGATATTGTGGACGCACGGGTTCTGGCGCTGCTGGGTGACAACATCACCACCGACCACATTTCGCCTGCCGGGGCGATCGCCCCGTCCTCTCCGGCCGGGAAGTACCTTCAGGAACATCAGGTTGCGGTAAAAGACTTCAATTCCTACGGCTCACGGCGCGGGAATGACCGCGTGATGGTGCGGGGTACTTTTGCCAATATCCGTATCCGGAACGAGATGGCACCGGGTACGGAAGGTGGCGTGACCATCTATCAGCCGGATGGCGAACGGATGTCCATCTATGATGCGTCCGTGCGGTATCAGGACGCAGGCGCTCCGCTCGTCGTATTCGGTGGCAAGGAATACGGTATGGGGTCTTCGCGCGACTGGGCGGCGAAGGGGACGCGCCTGCTGGGCGTGAAAGCCGTCATCGCGGAGAGTTTCGAGCGTATTCACCGGTCCAATCTCGTCGGGATGGGGGTGTTGCCCCTCACCTTCGAACCGGGAACGACACGGAAAACGCTGGGACTGGACGGCTCCGAGATCATTGCCATCCGGGGCGTTGAGACCCTGACGCCCCGCAAGACGCTCATCATGAGCATCACCCGCGCCGATGGCAGCCGTCAGGACGTGCCTCTCCTCTGCCGCGTCGATACGGAGGACGAGGTCCAGTATTATCGCAATGGCGGTATCCTGCCGTATGTTCTGCGCGGCATGGCGGCAACTGCCTGAGCATGCAAAAGCCCGGAACGGAGAGATCCGTTCCGGGCTTTTTTCTGGTTTCCCCTGCGGACAAAGGGCAGAAGGGTCAGAACTCTTCGTAAACGGCCGGATCCTGATTATGGGTGCGGCCATCCGGACGGGCGAGCGTGGCGATAGCCTTCATGTCGTCATCCGTCAGAGAGAAATCGAAGATGGAAATGTTTTCGATCTGCCGTTTCGGGGTGGCGGATTTCGGGATGGGCACGCAGTCCAGCTGATGGTGCCAGCGCAGGATGACCTGCCCTACGGATTTACCCAGACGCTTTGCAATCTTCTCCAGCACTGGATTGGTCAGCAGATCATTGGCACGCCCCAGCGGACTCCAGGACTGCGTAACGATGTTATGCTCCCGGTTCCAGGCCCGCATGTCGTCCTGCGGGAAGTAGGGATGCAGTTCGATCTGGTTGATGCTGGGCAGGACGCCGGTCTCGCTTTTCAGTCGCTCGAGATGCTCGGGCAGGAAGTTGCAGACAGCGATCGAACGGATATAACCGCGTTTCTGCGCTTCGATCAGCGCCTTCCAGGCCTCTACGTAACGGCCTACCTTCGGGTTGGGCCAGTGGATGTAATAGAGGTCATAGTATTCGAGCTGGGCGCGATAGAGGGATTCTTCGATCGTGGCTAGGGCCTCGTCATAGGCATGGTGACGCCCTGGAAGCTTGGAGGCAATCCGTAGTTCCTCACGCGGACGTCCGCTGTCCCGGACCGCCTTCCCGACGGCGCCTTCGTTTTCGTAGTTGAAAGCGCTGTCGAGAGCGTCATAGCCAACTCCGAGGGCGCTTTTCATGGCTTCGACACCTGAGGCGCCATTCAGTTTGTATGTTCCGAAGGTAATGTCGGGGATGGTGGTCCCGTCGCTCAGTGTGATCTGGGGAATTTTCACGGATTCCAGACTCCTTGGACAGGCCTTTCCTGCCCAGCCACGGGATTGGCGGACGCAGGGCATGCCTTGTTGCAGGGCTATACGGTCTTTACGCAGAACATGTCACACTGTTGCCGATTTCCGCTCACCGGCTTTTTTCACAATTTCATGAAGTGGGAATGACCGGAGAGGAAAGCACCGGGCAAGTTCCGCTTCAGTGACGGTGGCTGAGGGCCAGTTTCAGACCGAATGCCAGAAAAATGCAGCCTGTCAGTCGGTCCATGCGCCGCACCACAGCCGGGCTGGACAGGAACCGCCCCAGGGGCACGGTCAGAGCCACCAGAAGTGCCAGCCAGAAGAAAGACAGGAAGGTCTGGATCCCGGTCAGGAGCAGGGAAAAATCCCGGACATTGACGTGGGGTGGAATGAACTGTGGCAGGAATGTCATGTAGAAGACACCGACCTTGGGGTTCAGAAGGTTGGTGAACAGCCCGCAGCGGAAAGATGTCTGTACATCCTGCCGGCCGGTCGCTCCCGCCTCTGCGGTCATGAGGGACGTGCGAGGATGGAGGAGCAGCCTGATGCCGATCCATGCCAGATAGAGGGCTCCGGCCCATTTCACGATCATGAAGGCTGTTCTGGATGCAGCCAGGAGGGCGGTCAGGCCGAATGCCGCTCCCAGCCCCCAGACGCCGAGCCCCAGACAGATCCCGGCCACGGCGGCCAGACCGGCTTTCCAGCCGGATGTGGTGGCGGTCCGCAATGTCATGACGGTGTCGAGGCCGGGGGTGATGGTGAAGACCGCTGCCGCGGCAGCGAAAGTCAGGAGGGAGATCAGACTGGCATGCATGGCCTCCCCATACATGCCTTTCCTGTCTGCCCCAATGCCGTTCAGACCGTTTCGACTTCCGCCGCCACGACAGGCAGGCGGATCAGGTAATCAAATGCCGCGAGCGAGGCTTTCGCGCCCTCGCCCATGGCGATGACGATCTGCTTGTAGGGGACGGTCGTGGCGTCACCCGCCGCGAAAACGCCCGGTATGGAGGTCGCGCAGTGGTCGTTGATGACGATCTCGCCGTACTGCGTCAGATCCACCGTTCCGCGCAGCCATTCCGTATTGGGCAGCAGGCCGATCTGAACGAACACGCCGTCCACGTCAATATGATGGGACTGCCCGTCTCCGCCGCGATAGGTCAGACCGGTAACTTCCTTGCCGTCACCTTCGATCTTCGTGGTCAGGGCTTCTGTCAGGACCGTCACGTTCGGCAGGCTCATTAGCTTGTCTTGGAGAACCTTGTCCGCCTTCAGATGTGCTCCGCGCTGGAGCAGTGTGACATGGGACACGATATTCGCCAGATCAATTGTGGCCTCGACGCCGCTGTTGCCGCCACCGGTCACCGCGACTGGACGCCCCTTGTAGAACGGACCGTCACAATGCGGGCAGTAGGCCACGCCTTTCGTGCGGTATTCGTCCTCACCCGGAACACCCAGATGCCGCCAGCGCGCACCGGTCGTGAGGATGACCGTCCGGGATTTCAGGGTCGCGCCGCTTTCCAGAACGATCTGATGCAGGCCGCCGGTTTCCTTCGTCGCCACCAGTTTCGCGGCTTTCTGGGAGGGGATGACCTGAACGTCATAATCCCGGACGTGCTTTTCAAGCGCGGCGGAAAGATGCGGGCCATCCGTTTCCGGAACAGAGATGAAGTTCTCGATCCCCGCCGTGTCCATGACCTGTCCGCCGAAACGCTCGGCCACCAGTCCCGTCCGCAATCCCTTGCGGGCAGAGTAAACAGCTGCGGCCGAGCCAGCGGGACCGGCGCCGATGATCAGAACGTCGAACGGGGCGGCGTCATTCAGCTTTTCCGCCGCACGCGCCACGGAAGAGGCGTCCAGCTTTGCGAGGATGTCAGCGATTTCCATGCGTCCGGACGCGAAGGGTTTTCCGTTCAGGTAAACCTGCGGGACGGAACGGATGCCCAGTTTCTCGACTTCATCCTGAAAATCGGCGCCATCAATGGCTGTATGATGAATTTTCGGGTTCAGCACGCTCATGGCATTGAGCGCCTGCACCACATCGGGGCAGTTCTGGCAGGACTGGGAAAAATAGGTCTCGAAATGGAAATCGCCGTCCAGGGCCCGGATCTGCTCTGCTTGGTCAGCGTCGATCTTTGGCGGGTGGCCGCTGACCTGGAGCAGGGCCAGCACCAGTGACGTGAATTCATGACCCAGCGGGAGGCCAGCGAAGCAGACCTGCACATCCGAATTGGCGCGGCGGATCACGAAAGACGGGACGCGTTTGTCCTGTCCGCTGTCGGAGAAGGTGATCTTGCCTGAAGACAGACTGGCGATGTCTTCCAGCAGACCGCGGATTTCCACGGAGCGATCATCGGAACCAAGGGTTGCTTCCAGCACGACGTCATCACGCAGATACTGCATATAGGCGCGCAGCTGGGTTTTCAGGTCGTCCTGAAGCATCGGCATTCTCCGCTATTTTCGGAACAGGGATGCACAGACAGCCCTTTCCGGGACATCTGGCGGAGGGACAGGGCCACAGAGCCCTGTCCCGTCAGGGACAGATCAGATCTTGCCGACGAGGTCGAGGGAGGGCTTCAGCGTCGTGCCGCCTTCCTTCCACTTGGCCGGGCAGACTTCACCCGGGTGGCTCGCCACGTACTGAGCGGCCTGGATCTTGTCGAGAAGCTCGGTTGCGGAACGGCCGACGCCGCCTGCCGTGATCTCGATGTACTGGATCTTGCCTTCCGGATCGACCAGGAATGTGCCGCGGTCAGCAAGGCCGGCGTCTTCGATCAGCACGTCAAAGCTGCGGGCAATGGTCCCGGTCGGATCACCCAGCATTGTGTACTTGATCTTGCCGATGGCCGGGGACGTGTCGTGCCATGCCTTGTGCGTGAAGTGCTTGTCCGTGGACACGGAGAAGATCTGCACGCCCAGCTTGTCAAAATCAGCCTGGTGGTCGGCGAGGTCTTCCAGTTCCGTCGGGCAGACGAACGTGAAGTCTGCCGGGTAGAAGAAGAAAACGGTCCATTTGCCACGGATGTCGGCGTCCGAAACGGTCACGAACTTGCCGTTGTGAAAAGCATCGGTGGTAAAGGGTTTAACTTCCGAATTGATGCGTACCATCAGTAGGGCTCCTGCCTTCTCTCTGGTGTTGCGGTGCGGACTCTGTGTCCCACACAAAGAGAGGGACAGGAAACAGTTTCTGTCAATATGATTAACAGGCAGGACCGAACATAATCATTTTTTTCATCAGGAAACCCGATTGAAATAATGCCCGTAGCGCTGGATCAGTTTCGGCCCCCTGAAACTCAGGACAATCATTACCACCAGGCTGATTCCGCCGATCCATCCCGACCAGGATTCTGCTCCCGCATGGGGCAGCGTGGCATGAAGGATGAGGTCCACCACCGCCAGGATCAGGAAATAGGCGGCCCAGCAACCGGTGAAGATCCGGATGATCCGCTTCATGCGCGGATCGTCCACCAGGACCGGTCCGCGTCCGGGCTGCCGGGCCTGCGCCAGCGTGTCGAGCAGGGACTGTGGCCGGAAGGCGCAGAGCAGGAAGATGGCACCGAACATGACGTTGCTCATGGCGTCGCCAGGCCAGTCAGGACGCAGCCATTCCTGCAGGGAGAAGGCGACGGCGGCCCCTGTTCCGAGCCACCACATGGCGTCCGGCCGCCTGCCCTCCCGCATCAGGAGGACCGCACTGCCCACCGCAAGGATTATCGTCAGGATCGCGACATCGCGCGGGCCAAGGAAGTAACCCGCCACCCAGTATCCGACCAGCGCCCCTCCTTCGATGAGAAACGCACGCGAACGAACAGGCTGGGAAGACATGGGATCAGACTCCATTGATGATGGACAGACTATAGGACCGGAGAATCCCGGCGTCAGGGTGGCAGGATACATCTTCCGGGCCTTCACAGGAAAAACCGTACTTTCGCATCCGTACCGCCGGTCCTATCTATAGGAGATGAGCTATGTTCCCCTTTCCGGTCTGTCCCTACGTGACATCGAATATGTGGTGGCCGTGGATGACCTGCGCAATTTCTCCCGGGCTGCCGAACGCTGCGGCGTCAGTCAGGCCGGACTGTCCGAACAGGTCCGCAAGCTGGAACTCCTTCTGGACGTCACCCTGTTTGAACGCTCGCGCCGCCATGTTGCCCCCACGCCGGACGGAGAACGGCTGATCGCACTGGGGCGGGAAGTGCTGACGGCGGCCCGCAATCTGCTGGAAGTCGCCCGGGCGCGGACGGGACCGCTGGAGGGTACGCTCCGCCTTGGCGTCATCCCCACGCTGGGGCCCTACTATATCCCCGGGCTGCTTCCGCCCCTACGCAGCACATATCCGCAGCTCAGCCTGCGCCTGACCGAAGGCATGACGGAGACCCTTGTGCGGGCGCTGCGCAACAGCGAGCTGGACGTGGCCCTGATGGCGCTTCCGGCGCCCTCTGATGCTCTGGAAAGCGTTCCGCTGTTCGATGAGGCCTTTCTCGGCGTCTTTCCGGGCAGCCATGAACTGAACCAAGCTCCGAAACTGACGCTGAGCCAGCTTGGACGCCCTGATCTTCTGCTGCTGGAAGATGGTCACTGCCTCCGGGAACAGGCATTGTCCCTCTGTTCGGCGACGGCCCGCCGGGATGAGCAGCGTCTGGCCACCAGTCTGGAAATGCTCTGGCACATGATCGGCGCTGGCGAAGGCTTCTCTCTCATTCCACAGCTGGCCCTGCGCAACCGGGCCGATTTCGATGATCTGGTCACGGTACGGCCGCTTGATGAACCGGAAGCCAGACGGACCATCGGCATAACGTGGCGCGCTTCCGATCCAAGGGCGAGTGCCTTCCGGGAACTGGCCGCCTTCCTGCGCAGCATCACGCCCGAAGACTGCAAGATGTGTCAGGACTGAACCGGACGGGAACATCCCGCGTTGCAGGGGGCACATCCGAGAAGAGGCCCCATGACAGAACAACTCCCCCTGCTTGCCAGCCTGCGCTCCCGGACAGACGGACAGGAGCAGGCGCCCGCCGTTCCCTACTATCACATGTGGACCGGTCCTGACGGCAAGAGCCAGCTCAATACGGCCCTGATGCAGGCTTTCGGGCGCAAAAGCGTCGGCGGGGGTGCCGCGCCGCAGTGGATGCGTCCTTTCCCCGGGAAGGTTACCGCCGTCAGTTTCGCCATCCTTCCCGTGGGGTGGAAAGGGGAATGGCATGAAAGTCCCAGTCCGCAATGGGTCATTCCCCTGTCAGGCCGATGGTTCATCGAAACACAGGATGGTCATCACTGCGAAATGGGACCGGGTGACCTGCATTTCGGGCAGGATCAGGGTACGCAGGATCATCACGGACGGAAAGGCCATCTTTCCGGCACGATCGGAGACGAGCCCTGTGTTCAGCTCATGATCCAGTTCGCCACCAGCCCGGCAGCCGCCTGCGAAAGCCCTTTTGCATGAAAAACGCCCTGACCGGAACGATCCTGCGTCATGCGGGTCTCCCCTCTTCCCTCGGTAAATTGCGGGACATCCGCATGAATGATCCGTCACTGGCGGCCGTTCTGGATTTCGATACGCCGCTTCTGGTCCTGCATGAAGGCACGACGCATGGCGAGGGGCCCGTCTGGGATCAGGCACGGAACCGGCTGGTGTGGTCGGACGTGATCTCCCGTCGCCTCATGGCATGGCATCCGGACGGGCGCGTTCACACCATTATTGACCCGACATGGTTCATGAACGGCAACGCCCTTCTGTCAGACGGCATTATGGCGCATTGCGAACATGGACGCCGCTGCATCAGCCTCTCCAGCGGAGAGGGCGAGGCGCTGCCGGCCATCACCCATTATCAGGGTGGCCGGCTGAATTCCCCCAACGATATTGTTACGGGTGCGCAGGATACGATCTGGTTCACGGACCCGGTCTTCGGAATCCACAGCGCTGCCGAAGGCTATATCGCGGAGCCGGAACTCCCTCACCGGAGCGTCTATCGCTACCGGCGCCGGACGGGCGAACTGACCCGCATGGCGGACTTTGACCAGCCCAACGGCCTGGCCTTTTCGCAGGACGGGCGCACGCTCTATGTCTCAGACACATCCCGGGCGATCGGCGGCGGGACGCATCACATTTTCGCATTCGATGTCCGGGATGACGGACATCTGGACAATCAGCGCACGCTGTACGAGACGGCGAAAGGCGTGCCGGACGGGTTTGCCGTTGATGCGCGGAACTGGATCTGGACGACGGCCGGAGACGGCATCCACATCCTGGACCTCAATGGGGTCTGTCTCGGCTTCATCCCCCTTCCGGAAGTGCCGGCAAACTGCACATTCGGAGGGACAAACGGGCGGCGCTTTTTCATTGCGACCAAGACCCGCCTTCTGGCCATCGACCTGCGGATCTGAACGGAACCGCAGGCCCGGCGGATCACTCGTCGCCGTTGGTGCAGCGATTTCTGGAGCCGGAGAAATCCGAACATTCCTGACCGCCGACCTTCCAGCGGAAATCCATTGGATCGCTGGGCAGGCCGTCTGGCTGGACCTGTGTCACGCTGGCACTGATGCTCGTGACGTGACCATCCGTGTACATCAGTTCGACATAGCCGTTGAAATGGCCCGGGGACTTGTCAGCGCTTTCGAAATAGGTCGGGTGGTGGTTCTTGCCCGGCACCTTGAAGAGAGCGGTCACCTGGGCTGGCGTGGCGTTTTCCAGCTTACGCAGGGTAGCTTCGTCAAGCGGCTGGCAGGAGATGTCCGGACGGTCATCCTCTCCGGGATTGGCGGTCCAGCAGGCGGACTGCCCCTGATATCCGGCGGCGAGACAGACACGCGGCGCAGCGGCTACCAGCCCGGCCATCATGACAAAACCCGCAAGATGTTTCAGTCGTACCATCAGATTGTGCTCCAGGGGACAGGATAACTGCTGCCAAGGCTACCACACCCTGACAGCACTCCAAAAAACCGGTTCATGTCCGGCTCGGCGGGTATAGTCTGCGGACGACACGTTCCATCGTGAGGCCCTGCGCGAGAATGGTGAAGACCACGACCGCGTAGCAGACTGGCAAAAGCGTTTCCCGCAGACCGCCTGTTGGCAGACCCACCGCCAGCGCGACCGAAATCCCACCCCTGAGGCCACCCCACGTGAGAAGGACAAGGGCATGCCCGCGCTGCTCCCCCCGAAGATGGATTGGCACAGTGGACAGGAACACGCTCAGTCCCCGTCCCAGCAGCGCCAGCGGAATGGCCACCACAGCCATGAACAGAACCGACAGACGGGGCGTGATTTCGAGAAATTCGAGGCCGATCAGCAGGAAAAGCAGGACATTGAGGATTTCGTCAAACAACTCCCAGAACAGTTCGAGCTGCTGTCGCGACTTACCACTGACGGCACGGTGTCCCCCCGCGGTTCCAAATGCCAGACCAGCCATCACCACGGCGATCGGCCCCGAAATATGCAGCGCGCTGGCTAGGCTGAACACACCGGACGCCACCGCCAGGGAGGCCAGAAGGTCGATCAGGGGATCATCCACCAGAGCGATCAGGCGGATGGCGACCCATCCCATGAACCCGCCGACAATCACGCCTCCTCCTGCCTCGAACAGGAACTGCTCCAGAAGCTGGAGGGGCGTAACGTATGGCTCGTCTCCGGTCGCCACACCGATCATGGTGGCGAAAATCACAATCCCCACGCCATCATTGAACAGGCTTTCCCCCGCGAAAAGGGCCTGCAGGCGGCCCGGCAGCCCCAGACGCCGCAACATCCCGATGACGGAGACCGGGTCCGTGGGGGCCAGAATGCCTCCGAGCAACACGCACCAGACAAACGGCAGATGCACCCCCACGAAGGGGAACAGAAGCCAGGCACCGACCGCCAGAAACCCGACGGCCAGCATTGTTCCGATGACCGCAAGCGCCGTGACGGCTTTCCAGCGTGACAGAAGGTGATTGAGGTCAACCTGCATGGCCCCGGCAAACAGGAGGAATGACAATGCGCCGTTCAGCAGCGTTGTGTGCAGATCCACCTGATGCAGAAGGTCACGGGACAGGCGCTGGATGTCATGGGCCGGCAGGAACGGATCCAGAAGCATTCCGACCATCGACACCAGGAGTGAGAGCAGCAGGATGCCGATAGGGACCGGTAGTTTCAGAACCCGGTCGTTCAGGATCCCGAACAGGGTCGCCAGTGTGGTGAGGCATGCCAGAAGGCCCAGTGACGTCATGATGTTTCCTCCGGCTTCTGCGCCTGTCAGGAAATCATGACCCTCCAGCCGATGGTTTGCGGCCTGTCCTGACCGGTTATGTAACAGATCCGCTCAGGTCTGGTTTTGCCGGAAAGGTTTTAACATGAAACATGGTTCAGCAAAGACCGGCGCCCTGTGTATTCAGCATCACGCGGTACAGCGCCCGTGGACCACACATGTAGAGTTCGTTGCGCTTGAGACCGCCGAAGGTCAGGTTCGAGACGCCCTGCGGCAGACGGATGCGCCCGATGAGCTTTCCGTCCGGGTTGTAGCAGAACACCCCTGCCAGCCCATATGGACCGCTCGCGCCGCACCAGAGATTGCCGAACACATCCGCCTTCATGCCGTCGGGTACAAGCTGATGTCCTTCCAGCGTCATGTCACAGAAGATGCGACCGTTCTTCGGACGGCCATCCACCATATCGAAGGCCCGGATGCGCCGGTCTCCGCCCGCGCCGATGACGCCCGGATCGGTGGCGGTGGAGATCACGTAGAGTGTCTTCATGTCCAGCGAGAGACACAGACCGTTCGGGCCGGGAACGTCACTGTTGGATAGCACGGCTTCCACCAGTCCGGTCTGGCTGTCGATCCGGAAGGTATGATCCTCCTGACGGCGTGTCCCCGCGAACTGGGTCGTGGCTTCCGTGCCGAGGTTCCAGCGCAGCTTGCCTTCCCGGTTGGCGCGTCCGCCCGGTGCATCGGGATGTCCTTCCGCCAGACAGTCGCCATAGGCGGGATCGGTGAAGAGGATGCTCTCATCGCCGGGGTTGACGATGATGTCATTGGGGGAATTAAGGGTCTGGTCCTGATAACGGTCGGCCAGTACCGTGCAGGAGCCGTCCTGCTCCCAGCGGATGACACGCCGCATCCCGTGTTCGCAGGTCAGGATGCGGCCCTGAAGGTCGACCGTATTGCCGTTGCTGTTAAAGCTTTCCTTCCGGTAGGTCGTCATCAGGTTTTCGTCCGGCAGGTACCGGTACTGGATGCTTCTGATCGTATCCGACAGCAGCAGGAAGCGTCCCTCGCTGATCCATGCCGGTCCCTCGATCCAGCCGCCGCCTGTCCACAGACGCTCGATGTTCCCGTTCTTGAACATCAGATCCCCGAAGGACGGGTCCATGGCGATCACATCCGGATCGGGCACGAAGGCGGGAGGCGCCTTAGGTCCGAAACGGCGGGGCGGGTCTGTCATGATGCTTTCCGGCTCTTCCGCCCGCGCTCCGGCACCGGACAGGAGAATGGCGCCCGCGCCCTGAAGCAGGGTCCGGCGATCGAGAAGGGGAAGTGTCATGACAGTCCTCCGGCAGGTTTTTCCAGATCAGGCAGACGCTCGGCAAGAAAACCGGCGACTGCGGCTTCCTCGACGCTCAGTCCGTAACCGTCATGTGCAAGAACATCTTTTGCCCGCGTTCTGAAAGCCTTGCGCAGACTACCATCCAGATGCCCTTCAAGGACACAGGGGTTGATGTAACTCTTCCGACAGACCGCTGGTGTATTGCCCAGCTTCGCCGCGACCGACTTCACGGCCTCCACGACCTGTTTCTTCGCCCGGGCTTTCGTGTCGTACTGACTGAAGGCGCAGAGGGTCAGCGCGGCAAGCTGGGTTGCGGCCCAGGTGCGGAAATCCTTGGCGGTGATGTCCTCGCCTGTCACGGCGCGCAGATAGTCGTTTACATCCTGCGAATGGATGTCGTGACGCGCGCCCTCCTCATCCACATACTGGAACAGCCTCTGACCGGGCAGATCCTCAAGCCGCGACACGATGCGGGCCAGACGCGGGTCATCGAGATCCAGATGCTGCTCTATCCCGTGCTTGGCCCGGAAGTCCAGCGTGACATGCCGTCCGTGCACCGCTGCATGCCGATGTCTGAGCGTGGTCAGGCCGTAGCTGCGGTTTTCTTTCGCGTAACGGTCATTGCCGATCCGGACCATGGTCCGTTCCATGATCCGGACGATCGCGGCCAAGACGCGCTCCCGGTCCAGCCCGCGGCGGCGCAGATCGTGATCGACCCGCGCACGGAGAGCGGGCAGCTTTTCCCCGAAAACGAGCATCCGTCCGAACTTGTCCTGATCCCGCACACCTCGCCATCGTGGATGGTAACGGTACTGCAACCGTCCACGCGCGTCCTTGCCGACAGCCTGAAGGTGGCCTCTGGGGTCAGGGCAGATCCAGACATCTGTATAGGCGGGAGGGATGGCGAGACGACGGATGCGGCTGATTTCGGCGGTATCCGTGATGTGCGTGCCATCCGGGCCATAGAAAGCAAATCCGCGTCCCACGCGCCGGCGCGTTATGCCGGGGCGGGTATGATCGACATAGTGCAGTCCCGCCTGACGTGCCTGCTTTTTTGCGTCCTCAAGCCGACCGCCTGCGTCGCCCATCTTCACTCCCTTTCCGTCTCTTTCTTTCAAAGCGCAGGGAATAGGAAAATGGTTCCCTTGCGAAAGACGCGCAGAAAGCGGCAGCTTACGTTTTCTCACCCTTCATGACATGACTTCCGGTTCCGTAACGATCATGATTTCCCGGTCCGGCAATCATGTGACGTCAGGAGTGGCAGGGCTGTGAGAAAATACCTGGTCGGGGTGGGGTTTCTGTTCCTGGCAGCCTGCGCGTCCCATCCACCGGCCGACATGACGGACGCCAGCGATGCCGATGCCCCGGTGCAGGATGCATCAGGCCCGGGCAATCGTGGAGGCGGTGGTCCCGGCGGTGGCGGCGGGATCTGGTCTGAAGTGCTGCGGACCGCCCTTCAGACGGGCATGGGCTTCGTCCATCATTGATGCCGCCCGGACGGTGATCCGCCGTTACTTGCTGTCGTAGCTCAGGCGCCATTCGGCGGGTTCGGCATCGGCCAGTGCAGCCCATTCCCGCATCAGGGGATGATCGAGCATCTCACGCACCCAGCGCGCTACGACATCATCGACGGCAAGCTGATAGAGGTGGATGCGGATGGCGATGGGCGCATACATGCAGTCCGCTATCGTCGGGTCTTCCCCGAACAGATAGCGCGTCGCTTGGCCTGAACGCATCAGGGCGTTTTTCAGCGTCTCACTGAGTAGGGCGATATCTTTTGCCAGTTCGCCGCCCGTTTCGGAAAGAGGCGCGGGTGCGCGCTCCAGATCCATCGGGCAAGCCTGACGGATGGGACGGAAACCGGCGGCCATCTGTGCGCTGATGCTGCGGGCATGAGCGCGGGCAATGCGGTCTTCGGGCCACAGGGCGGGCGCGATTTCAGCGCAGTATTCACAGATGGCGAGGCTTTCCCAGACCTGCGCGCCATCATGGACCAGATAGGGGACGAGCCGGTTGGGGGACCGGACATGGATCTCGGTCGTCCGGCCACCGCCTTTGAGCGCAATGACTTCGTCCGTGACGTCCAGTCCGGCCAGTCTGACAGCCAGCCATCCCCGCAGGGACCAGGACGAATACCGTCTCGATCCGATCAGCAGTGTTCCTGTCATCAGGCCTCTCCTGCCAGAATGAATCCACCACCCAGAACCCGGCTGCCATCATACAGGACACAGGCCTGCCCGGGGGCGGGCATGGCGGCTTCTGAAAGCTCCACCAGCGCGCCGCCATCGTCCAGCGGTTTTACGACGGCATCACGCAGCTTCTCACGCGCGCGGATCTGGACACCGCAGGCCACGCCCCCGGCAGGCGCGTCGATCAGCCAGTTCATGTCCCGCAGGCGCATCGTGCGCCGGTTCTCCGCTTCCGAGACCTGAACGCGCGGGCCCACAACGATACGGCGTTTCGGCACGTCAATGCGCGTCACCATCTGGCGTTCGCCCGTGGCGGTATGGATGTCTCCCAGACGCTTGCTCTGTCCGACCGTATAGCGGGCCACGCCCTCATGCCGGCCCAGAACGCGGCCCTGCTCGTCCACGATGTCGCCCTCGCCCCGGATTTCAGGACGCAGCTTCTCCACGACTTCGACATACGAGCCGCTGGGGACGAAGCAGATGTCCTGGCTGTCCGGTTTGGCTGCGATCTCGAGGCCCAGTTCCTGCGCCAGCGCACGGACATGCGCCTTGTCCGGCATGTCTCCCAGCGGGAAACGCAGGTAATCGAGCTGTTCTTTCGTCGTGGCGAAAAGAAACCATGTCTGGTCCCGGTCGGCATCGACGGGGCGGTGCATTTCCACCCCACCGGCGCCCTCGATGCGCCGGACGTAATGGCCCGTCGCCATCGCTTCGCAGCCGAGATCGCGCGCCATGCCCAGAAGGTCCGTGAATTTCACGCCCTGGTTACAGGCCACGCAGGGTACGGGCGTCTCGCCCCGGGCATAGGCGTCCGCGAAGCTCTCCACCACGCTGTCCCGGAAGCGGGATTCCGCATCGATGACGTAATGGGGGAAGCCCAGCCTGTCGGCTACGGCACGGGCGTCCATGATGTCCCGGCCCGCGCAGCAGGCTCCGGGCTTGGCCGCCTGACCGTGGTCATAAAGCTGGAGGGTAGCGCCGATTACCTCGTGGCCCTGCCGTTTCAGAAGCGCGGCGACCACGGAGCTGTCCACGCCTCCCGACATGGCAACGAGGATACGCATGGTGGGTCAGCCCGTCTTCGGGAGGCGGACGGTCAGGCCATCCAGCGCATCGGTCATGACGATCTGGCAGCCCAGACGCGAGGTCTTTTCCAGACCGAAGGCGAGATCCAGCATGTCTTCCTCGTCATCGGTCGGGCTGGACAGCTTCGACGCCCATTCCGGATCGACTATCACATGGCACGTCGCGCAGGCCAGAGAGCCTTCACAGGCACCTTCCAGATCGATGTCGTGCTTGTGGGCGATTTCCAGCACCGAAAGACCAACCGGCGCATCCACGTCGCGGCGCGTTCCGTCACGTTCGATAAAGGTCATCTTGGGCATGGGCGGTCCGTTCCGTTCACTCTCAGGGCTGTTGGCAGGCCCGGACGGCAGCGATCAGGGAACGTGCTGCCCGGTCAATATCGGGCTTGGAGGTAGAGCGTCCGACCGACAGGCGCAAGCACCGTGATGCTTTCTCCGGGGAAAGCCCCATCGCCATCAGGACGTAAGAGGGGGTTACCTCCGCGGCTGAACAGGCGGAACCCGTTGAAATTGCTACATCCGGCAGCCATTTCAGGACATCCAGCGCCTTCACGCCTTCCGGCAGGGAAAGATTCAGGCCACCGGGCAGCCGGGGGGCGCCGGCTCCGTTCTGTTCCACGCCCGGCAGGTTCTCCTGAAGCTGTTTCCACAGATCATCCCGGAGCATTTCCAGCCGGATGGCGTCTTCTTCCAGCCGTTCCCGGGCAATGTCGGCTGCTTTTCCAAAACCGGCGATCAGGGGTGTCGGCAATGTGCCGGAGCGCAGGTCCCGTTCCTGTCCGCCCCCTGAAAACAGCGGAGCAAGCCGCACCCGGGGGCGGCGACGGACATACAGCGCACCGATGCCTTTCGGTCCGTACATCTTGTGCGCGGAAAAGGACGCCAGATCGATACCGTCCAGAGAGACCGGACATTTCGCGGCCATCTGCGCCATATCGACATGCAGCAGGGCGCCCTGCCCTTTCACGATGGGCGCCAGCGTTGCGAGATCCTGCACCACGCCCGTTTCGTTGTTGGCGGCCATGATGCTAACCAGAAGCGTCGGAACCTGAAGCGCTTCGCGCAATGCTCCGGGATCGACCTGTCCTTCCCGGTCCACGCCAAGGATGACTGGCTCAAATCCCTCCGCCGCCAGATCCCGGACGGATTCCAGGACACATTTATGCTCGGTCGCGATGGTGATGATGCGACGTCGTAGATTGCCCATGCGCGCGGCATGGCGGGCTGCCCCCTTGATGGCGAGATTGTTCGCTTCCGTCGCGCCGGATGTGAACACGATCTCCCGGGCCTCGGCCCCGACAAGCCGAGCCACGCTTTCGCGCGCCTGCTCCACAGCGGCGGCGGCGGCCAGACCTGGTTCATGCACGCTGTGCGGATTGCCGAAATCCTGCGCGAACCAGGGCAGCATCGTCTCCAGAACCGCGGGATCGCAGGGTGTAGTGGAAAAATGATCGAGATAGATCATGGACCGTTCTTCTCCCGCCGGGTCAGGATGTGAAGAGAGAAATCCGGAAGACCTGTCCGGAGGCACTTCCGGGACGTGTCTATCGGCTGCCGTTCCACCACGGGGCCGCAGCGAGGCAGGACCGGCATTGTCAGTTCTTTCCCAGACGCCCGGCCATCATGGCATAGGCCTCGCAGAAGGCTTCGACTTCCTCTTCCCGGATGTTCCAAGGCAGCGACACGCGGATGGCCTGTCTGGCCCCGGCAGTTTCTCCCATGGCTGTCAGAACATGGGAGGCCGAAACCTTCCCGGAGGAACAGGCTGATCCGGCAGAAACGCAGAACCCCGCGAGATCCAGCGTCATGAGCTGCACCTGAGCCGCCACGCCATCAAGGATCAGGCAGCTCGTATTCGGCAACCGTAGCGCGTTACGCCCGGCCACACGGGCACCGGCCGCGATGGCGACCTGCTCCACTTGCTCGCGCAGGGCCTCGATCGGGCGCCAGTCCTGTTTCCGCGCTTCGTCGAAAGCCGCCGCCATGCCAAGAATGGCTGGCAAGGGCTGCGTTCCGCCCCGCCGTCCCCGTTCCTGACCACCGCCAGGGATCAGCGCGTCCATCGGCTCATCGCGCGGGAGCAGCAGCGCCCCGGCGCCTTTCGGCCCGCCCATCTTGTGACCGGAGATCGCCACGCTACAGTCCTGCAACGTGAAAGGCTGCCGCCCGGCACTCTGCACGGCATCCACATGCAGGTGCGATCCCGAGTCGCGACAGACTTCCGCCACGTCATCAAGTGGAGCGAGCACGCCTGTCTCGTTATTGGCGGACATGACACAGACCAGCGTAGGCCCGCTTTCTTTCAACCGTCTGCGCAGGGTCTCGACATCCAGAACACCATCCGGACTGACAGGGAGAATTTCCGCCTCCGGAGCAGCTTTCAGGATGGCATCATGTTCCGTAGCACCAACGAAAATCCTGCGGTTCCGTCCAAAAGCGTGAACGGCCATCGCATCGGCTTCCGTGGCGCCCGAAGTGAACACGCAGGCCCCGGAAATCCGCCCCAGACCGGCACTGATTCCGTTACGTGCCTCTTCCAGCAGACGCCGTGCCTCCCGGCCTTCCGCATGCACGGAAGAGGGGTTACCGCGCAGCTGCAGACCCGCAAGCGCGGCCGCCTGCGCAGCAGGGCGGAGAGGCTCCGTCGCATTGGCGTCAAGATAGGTCGGAGAGGCGTGTGAAACGGGGGCGTCTGTCATGCTTTCCAGATTGTGCAGATTGTGCCAAATCGCAATGGCGTGTCGATTTTGGTGGAAATCCGGGTTTCCGAATCGATATACAGACCTCCACCGGAAGGCAGGACCATGATCCTGCCTGACACAGTGCGAGAGTATACATGCCTGAAGTGATGTTCGCCGGCCCCGACGGCCGGCTTGAGGGTCGTTACCACCACTCCAGCGAACCCAACGCTCCTCTTGCCCTGGTGCTGCATCCTCATCCGCTGCATGGCGGCACCATGAACAACCGGATCACCTATACGATGTATCGCAGCTTCGAGAAGATGGGCTTCTCGGTCATGCGGTACAATTCGCGCGGTGTCGGCCGGTCGCAGGGTCGTTATGATGGTGGGATCGGCGAGATTTCCGATGCGGCAGCCGCTCTTGACTGGATGCAGATGGTCAACCCGAACTCCACGGAGCTATGGATCTCGGGTTATTCCTTCGGTGCGTTCGTGGGCATGCAGCTTCTGATGCGCCGCCCGGAAATCAGCGGCTGGATCAGTGTTGCCCCCCCGGCCAACGACTACGATTTCGGCTTCCTTGCCCCTTGCCCCTGTGGCGGGCTGATGATTGCCGGCGGGCGCGATGAACTGGCTCCGGAGCCGGGAATCCGCAAGCTCGTGGACAAGCTGAACACCCAGAAGAACGTGACGGTCGATTACCGCATCTTTGAAGATGCCGATCATATCTTCGCCAAGCAGGCCGACCAGGTGGCCGAAGCACTGGAAGATCACGTCATGACCATGCGGGGCCGCAAGGCACTGGCCATGGCGGCGGACTGATCCTTTCCCCTTGACTGTCATTCCGCAAAACGGCCCGCTTCCCCATGGAAGCGGGCCGTTTGCATGAGATCCTTCTGAAAAACAGGTTTCAGAACACGGTCTAGGTTCCGGCTGAGGCGTTGCCGAAACGCGACAGGAACGAAGCTGCCGACTTTGCGTGCCGACCCCAGAGAAACCATCGCAGGATGTCATCAGGTGTGCTGTCGCGTTTTTTTGGCGGGCTGTGCTAGAAGGAAGGCCCGCTTCCTTCATGACAGTGTAGCAAGACCGATCCATGCCAAAGAGTCCGTTCCTTCTCGAAGCCCAGGCGCGCGGCCTGATCTTTCAGTGCACCGACCTCGAGGCCCTTGACGAGGCCATGCTGGCTGGACCGGTCACTGCCTATGTCGGCTTCGACCCGACGGCGGACTCGCTGCATGTGGGCAATGCGCTCTCCATCATGATGCTGCGTCTGCTTCAGAAGCATGGCCATCGCCCGATTGCCCTGATGGGCGGTGGCACGGCCAAGATCGGTGATCCGTCTTTCCGTGACGAAGCCCGATCCCTCATGACGAACGAGACGATCGCAGACAATATCACCGGCATCGAGCAGTCCCTGCGCCAGTTCATCACCTTCAATGACGAGGACCCGGCCAGCGGCGCCATTCTCGCCAACAATGCGGACTGGCTGGACCGGCTGTCCTACATCAACCTGCTACAGGATGTGGGCGTCCATTTCTCGATCAGCCGGATGCTGTCCTTCGAGAGCGTGAAACAGCGTCTGGACCGGGAACAGGGACTGACCTTTCTGGAATTCAACTATTCCATTCTCCAGTCCTACGATTTCCGTGAACTGAACCGCCGTCACGGGGCTGTCCTTCAGATGGGTGGCTCGGACCAGTGGGGCAATATCGTCGCGGGGATCGACCTGACGCGGCGGACGGACGGAAAACAGGTCTTTGGCCTGACCACGCCGCTCGTGACCACGTCTTCCGGCGCGAAGATGGGGAAATCTGCCAAGGGGGCCACATGGGTCCGGGCGGAGAAGCTGCCGGTCTTCGAATACTGGCAGTTCTGGCGCAATACGGAAGATGCCGATGTTGGGCGTTTTCTCAAGATGTTCACGGATCTGCCGGTCGAGGAATGTGAGCGCCTCGGCAAGCTGGACGGCGCGCAGATCAACGAGGCCAAGAAGATCCTCGCCACCGAGGCCACGGCCATCTGCCACGGCCGCGCCGCCGCGGAAGAAGCCGCCGAAACGGCCCGCAGGGTTTTCGAACAGGGTGGTGCACAGGCTGCCGCCCTGCCGGAAACGGATCTGCCCGCCAATCTCCTGGCGGAAGGGCTGCCCGCTTTCCGCATTTTCCAGGAAGCCGGACTGGCTGGCAGCGGCGGTGAAGCGCGCCGCCTAATCCGAGGCGGTGGCGGACGCATCAATGATGACGTCGTCTCGGATGAGAACCAGACCTTCACGCTCGCGGATCTGAAGGACGGTATGCTGAAAGTCTCTTCCGGAAAGAAAAAGCACGTCCTGATCCGTCCGGTCTGACAACGTTCCAGCCCAGACGGTACGATACGGAGCCATTGTCCTGCAGAGATAAATCGGCACATCATGGACAGAGATGATGTGCCGACGGACTCGGCAGGATACCGCTCCGCCGGGACAGGACAAACGATCACCACGGCTGTTCCGGAGGCGGCTTTGTCCGCTTCCGTCAGGGCGGCATCATCGGGAACGGATGGACTGACAACAGGGTTTCGCAAACGGTCATGACGCCTGATCCTTCAGCGCTTCTTCTGTCCAGCCGCAAGACGAGCTGGCCGCGTTTCAACCAGTATCTGATCGCCTATCTGGCCTATCTGCTGCTGTATCCGCTGCCGTGGTTCCTGAATCACAAGCCCACTCCGGCCGGCGTCCTGTTTTCCATTGTCGCTCTGGCCGTTTTTCTTCTGATGTATTTCGCCCCATACCGAAAAGACCGGTATTACGGCCTCGGCGAAGTCATCATGACGGCCTTGCTCGGATTTGCGACCGCATGGACGCATGGCGACTGGGTTGTCTACAACATCTATGCCACCGGCATGTGCGCCCGGCTTCCCGGCCGGCGCAAATCCATTCTCATGGTTGTCATCCTGCAAGCCGGTCTGCTGGCGTTCTGCGCGTTTCAGGGCAAGTCCCTTCTGGCGACGGCACTGGGGATGTTTTTCAGTATCCTGACCTATATCGGTACATGGATGCAGTGGGAGCTGGGCGTACGCAATCTCCAGCTCCAGGACGCACAGCACGAGATCCGGACCCTCGCCGCCACGGCCGAACGCGAGCGCATCGCACGGGACATGCATGATCTGCTGGGGCATTCCCTGACCGTCATTGCCGTCAAGGCAGAACTGGCGGACCGGCTCTCCGCGACCCAGCCCGAACAGGCTCACCAGCAGATACGGGACATCGCTCAACTGGCCCGGGCAGCACTGCGGGACGTGCGGGAAGCCGTTTCGGGAATGAATGGCGCTTCCTTCCAGCGGGAACTGGAACGGGCACGCAAAATTCTGGAAGATGCCTCCATCATGCTGACGGTGAAGGGCATGGATAATCTGCGCGACCAGCCCCAGAACGAGGTTCTGGCCATGAGCCTGCGCGAAGCCGTCACGAACATCCTGCGCCATTCGAACGCGAAACACTGCTGCGTTACCCTGTCCTGTAACGCGTCAGGGCTGCTTTCCGCCTTCAGCATCGAGGATGACGGCCCTCTTCAGGGCGGTCAGCCTCCGGACCGTCTCGTGGAAGGAAACGGTCTGCGCGGAATGCGCGCGCGCCTTGCGGCATCAGGAGGATCGCTTTCCCTCATCCCCACATCCCGGAGCCTCAGATTGACTGCGACCATTACGCCATGATCCGACTTGTCCTTGCCGAAGACCAGACGGTGCTGCTGGATGCTTTCGAGACACTGCTTGCTTTCGAGGAAGACATGCAGGTGGTGGGCCGGGCCGCTGATGGCCGGCAGGCCTTCGCACTGGCCTGTTCGGAAAAACCGGACGTGATCCTGACGGACATCGAGATGCCCGGTCTCACGGGCATCGAACTCGCCGAGGAGATCCGCCGGGCCGCCCTGCCGACGAAGGTCATGATTGTCACCACGTTCGGTCGCCCGGGGTACCTGCAGCGCGCCCTTCAGGCTGGAGTGCGGGGATATATGCTCAAGGAAGCGCCGATCACCCAGCTGGCCGACGCCATCCGCAAGATTGCGGCCGGCGGACGCGCCATTGCGCCCGATCTGGCGGAAAGCGTGTGGGATGCGCCCCCTGATCCGCTGTCGGAACGGGAACGCGCCATGCTGCGCCTCGCGGAGGCGGGACGGACCAACCGGGAAATCGCGGAAGACCTCTCCCTGTCGGCTGGGACGGTCCGGAACTATTTTTCTGAAATTGTCCAGAAACTGGACGCCCGCAACCGGATCGAGGCCGGGAGGATCGCTCGTAGCAATGGATGGCTGTAACCGCAAATAAAAAACAGTTGAGTTCCGAAAGGGGGTCAATGCCCGGTCAGACGTGATAGGCTGGCGTGATAACAGGGACGGACGTACCACTCATGAAGATTCTTGCGATCATTGGGGCTCTATTTCTGGCCTACTGGGGGCTGACCCATATCGGGCTTCTCCTGGTCATCATCTGGGCTTTCATGAAAGTCTTTCTGGTTGTCCTCGGCGCGCTGGCCTTCGTGGCGCTTGTGGCATGGCTTTCGATGCGCGCCCGGCGGACTGTCAGCAATGCTCCATTTCAGGCTCCCTTCCAGCCGGCCTCCCCGAACCGCACATGGTACGAAGTCCTGCGCGTGAACGAGAGTGCTTCGCCGGAAGAAATCCGCGCGGCGTATATCGACCGGCTTCAGGAGTATCACCCTGACAAGGTTGGCGCGATGGGCGACAGGCTGCGCCGTCTTGCGCTGGAGGAAACACAGGCCATCAATACAGCCTTCCAGCAGGCGCGGATTTTGAAAAACTTCTGAAACGGGGCGTTTGCGGACGCCCTATCTCCCATGGTCATGGAAGGTTACACTTGCATGACCCTTCAGGAGATTTCTCATGTCCCGGCAGCTCCCTCCTTCCCATGACATGATCCGCGTCCGCGGCGCCAGGGAACACAACCTCCGCAACGTGGACGTGGACCTTCCGCGGGACAGGCTGGTGGTTGTGACGGGTGTTTCCGGCTCAGGGAAATCCTCCCTCGCTTTCGGAACGATCTATGCCGAGGCGCAGCGCCGCTATCTTGAGTCCGTCTCTCCCTATGCCCGCCGCCTGTTTGACCAGATGCCGGTGCCGGTCGTGGCGTCCATCGAGGGGCTTCCGCCCGCCGTGGCGCTCCAGCAGCAGCGGGGCGGCAGCTCCAGCCGCTCCAGCGTCGGCAGCCTGACTACGCTCTCCAACCTGTTGCGGATGCTCTATTCCCGCGCAGGGACTTATCCGCCGGGCCTGTCGAGGCTGGAGGCCGAGTCTTTTTCACCTAATACGCCCATGGGGGCCTGTCCGAAATGTCATGGTCTCGGCAGGATCTATGACGTAACGGAAAAGACCCTCGTACCCGATGACAGTCTGAGTATCCGGAACCGGGCTGTTGCCGCCTGGCCGACGGCATGGCAGGGGCAGAATTTCCGCGACATTCTCATCACCCGGGGGGTCGATGTGGACTGCCCCTGGCGCGATCTGCCGAAAAAGACACGGGACTGGATCCTGTTCACGGATGAAACGCCGACCGAACCGGTCTATCCCGGCCGAACCCACGAACAGGTTGTGGAGGCCATCCGGAAAGGCGTTCCAGCGGATTACAACGGGACGTTCAGCGGCGCGCGGCGCTATGTCCTGCACACTTTCACACAATCTCCCAGCGACAAAATGCGCCGGCGCGCGGCATCCTTCATGGTATCCACGCCCTGTCCGGTCTGTCACGGGCAACGCCTCAACCCGGAAGCCCTGCGGGTCACGTTCGATGGACAGAACATCGCCACGTTCTCGGACAGAACGCTTGAGGACATCACCAACGCGCTTCGGGCTTCACTCAGGACGCTGAGCACAGGAAAAGACGCCACCTCTGTCGCGGCGCATGGCATTGTGGACGCCATGATCGGGCGGATTGAAGTCCTGCTGGATCTGGGGCTGGGCTATCTTCAGCTTGACCGTGGGGTTCAGACCCTGTCTCCCGGCGAATACCAACGTCTGCGTCTGGGAACGCAGATCCGTTCCAACCTGTTCGGGGTTGTCTATGTGCTGGACGAACCGAGTTCCGGCCTGCACCCCGCTGATACGCAGGCCCTGCTCCGCGCCCTGGACGGATTGCGGGATGCGGGAAATTCCCTGATCGTGGTCGAGCATAATCCGGATGTCATCCGTCGGGCGGAATGGCTGGTTGATGTCGGGCCGGATGCGGGCGAGCGGGGCGGAAAGATCCTTTACAGCGGATTGCCTGACGGTCTGCGGAATGTGCGGGATTCCCGCACGCGTCCCTATCTGTTCGATCCGCTGCCGTCGCGTCAGACTCCCGTCCGGAAGGCGAGCGGCCATCTCCAACTGAAAGACATTTGCTGGAACAATCTGGACCATCTGGCGCTTCGGCTTCCACTCGGGGTTCTGGTTTCCGTGACGGGTGTCTCCGGCTCCGGAAAATCCAGTCTGGTCGGGCAGGCGCTTGTGGCGGTGATGGCGCGGGCGCTCGGCCAGACGGTCGAACTGGAGAACGAGGACGATACACCGGAAGGCGTCCCGCTGCCGGAACAGGCCGAACCACAGGGACATCTTGAAGGCGGAACCGGACCGGTCAGACGCATGGTCATGATCGACCAGAAACCGATCGGCCGGACACCACGCTCCAATCCTGTAACCTATACCGGTCTGTTCGACACGATCCGGCGCCTGTTCGCCGAGACTGCCGAGGCACGCAAACGGCGCTATGACGCCGGATGGTTTTCCTTCAATGTTCCCAAAGGACGCTGCCCCCGCTGTGAAGGTGTGGGGACGGTAGAGGTGGAACTCCTTTTCCTGCCGACTGTACAGACGCCCTGCCCGGTCTGTCATGGCAGCCGCTACAAGCCCGAAGTACTTGAAATCCGCTGGAACGGGTACAGCATTGCGGATGTACTGGACATGAGCATTGATGATGCTGCCGAAGCGTTCGCCGAAATTCCCGCCCTCGCCCGCGGTTTCGAGACGCTGCGTCGTGGCGGGCTGGGCTATCTGCGGCTGGGACAGCCCGCCACACAACTCTCCGGCGGGGAGGCGCAGCGCATCAAACTGGCGACGGAGCTTCAGAAACAGCGGAGCGGCCATGTGCTCTACGTGCTGGATGAGCCGACTACCGGGCTTCACCCTGCGGACGTGGACAGGCTGATGCTCCAGATCCAGGCGCTCGTCGATCAGGGGAATACCGTCGTTCTGGCGGAGCACGACATGCGTGTGGCTGCGGCCAGCGACTGGATCATCGATCTCGGTCCCGGTGCAGGTAACCGCGGCGGAAAGATCGTGGCGGAAGGGCCGCCAGAGACAGTGGCTCACGCACCAGACAGTAAAACTGCTCCCTTTCTGCTGCCCTATATCTCGCCACGGGATCAGGACTGACACCTTTCCCGTACGCCTGACCGGACTGTTCGGCGGCATTACGCCGGTGCATGACAGGGCGTGACGACTGACGGGAAACAGGCCGTAGGGAAGCAGGGTGACTTCCCAACGGCCCTGAATGCGCCTGCAGCGTCCGGGAGGAACCGGAATTTCAGGGCCGGATACCCCTGTTACAGATCAGGATCCCGGAAGCTGCTGTCTTTTTGGGACCGTGCTCCGGTCCTCAGCCTGCCGGGTGGAACAGGAGGCTCAGTGAGCGCACACCCTGCGCACCATGGACCAGCACGCCCTCGATATCTGCCGTTGCAGACGGACCACTCTGAAAGACGGCGTAACTGGCCTGTGTCCATTCCGGACGCTGATAGGCGTTATGCAGGTTGTAGACGATCTCCTTTGGGTCCAGCAGCACGATGAGATGCTGCGGCAGGAAACCGCTCGTATTGATGAGAAGCTGCTTTTCCGTAAAGCACAGGGAGCCCGTCTCCGCGACCCCGAAGGCGGCCCGCAGGATCCCGTATTCTACGGGTGCCAGATCCGCAGGCTTCATGCCGTCCTTCAGTTCGAAATCCCCCGTGACTTCAGGCACGCAGGACAGGACCGGACCAGGATGGACGATCGCGGCATTGACCGGAGCCATCGGATTTTGCGCATCCGGGGTCAGGAGCCGTCCGCCCATCCGCTGGAAGGCCGCATTGAATTTTTCCATCAGGTCCGTTGTCGCGGCAGCGGCGTCATAGAGCGGGACCGTCGGACGGGGACGTTTTTCGATCCGGTCCTTCGAGCGGATCGCCTCGAGGATTGCCTCACGCGAGCTCATGCCTTTTTCCCCCGGTTCTTACGATACCATTCATTGAATGTCTGTTTGGGCGCTTCGGGAACGTCACGATGTCGTCCCCAGGTATTGAGTTTGTTGTAGATCATGAAATGCGGAAGATGACGCAGCGCGCTTCGCCCCAGTGGCAGACTGGCGCGATAGAGATGCGGCGAGGACAGGACTTCGCCCGCAGCCTTCATCATTGTCTTCTTGACCAGCGGGATTTCCCCCTGCCCCGCCAGATTCTTGCGCCAGTCCGCGATCTGTTCGTGAATGTTGATCTTGACCGGACAGACATTGGTGCAGCTGCCGTTCAGCGTCGAGGAATATGGCAGGTTGCGATATTTGTGCAGGTTGTAGGTCGGATCGATGATCAGCCCGATCGGCCCGGCATAGGTTGCGCCATAACTCAGGCCGCCACTGCGCCGGAAGACGGGGCAGGTGTTCATGCAGGCGCCGCAGCGGATGCATTTCAGTCCGGGCCAGAACTTCTCCATGTTCAGGCGTTCGCTGCGTCCGTTGTCCACGAGCACCACATGCATTTCGCCGCCCTCGCGCGGGCCGCGGAAATGGGACGTGTACTGCGTGATGGGCGATCCCAGCGCGCTGCGGGACAGGAGACGCACGAAAACCGGCAGTTCGTTCAGGCCAGGGATGAGTTTCTCGATCCCGATGGACGCGATATGCAGCGGGGGCGTATTGGCGGAAAGATCCGCGTTGCCTTCATTCGTGCAGGTCACGAATGTTCCCGTTTCCGCCAGCACGAAATTGCCGCCGGTCATGCCGGCCTGTGCCGAAAGGATCAGCGGGCGCGTGGCCTCACGCTGGCATTCCGTCAGGTAATGGGCATCCGCATTCCCCGGATCGGAACCGATCGTGCGGGCAAAAACACCGGCAACGTCCGTCCGCAGTTTATGGACAGCGGGGACGACGACATGGCTTGGCGCTTCATCATCAAGCTGCTGGATGCGCTCACCGAGATCAGTCTCGATGATTTCCACCCCTTCCTTCGCCATGAATTCCCGGAAGCCACATTCTTCCGTCAACATGGACTTGCTCTTGATGAGCCGCTGAACGTCATGTTTGCGGAGGATATCCAGGACGATGGCGTTATGCTCAGCCGCGTCCTTCGCCCAGTGAACCTTGATGCCGTTCGCCGTGGCGTTCTTCTCAAACATCTCGAGGTAATCATCGAGGTTGGAGAGAGTATGTTCCTTGATCTGGGACGCCAGATCGCGGAGTTCCTCCCATTCCTCAATGCCGTGCATTTCCTTGTCGCGCTTCTGGCGCAGATCCCACAGCCGCGCATCATGCATGGCCTCATGCTCGGGCGCTGCAATGAAACGGTTCGCGGCCTCGGACTGATCCACGGGGTGGTTGCCATGGATTTTCGCGCCGCGGGGCTGCGGTTCGATGAGGCGGGATTTCAGTGGCTCTGAAGACGCCGCCCCATGCGTGAGCTGGGAGGTGCGTGAGGGGTCCTTGAGTTCGCCGTGCAGATCGTCGCTCATACCCGTGCTCCATTCAGGATCTGGGCGATATGGATGTATTTCAGGTTCGCCCCTTTCCGCCGCGCACAGCCTTCCTGATGCATCATGCAGGAACTGTCGGAGGATGTGATGTATTCCGCGCCGGACCGCATCTGATCCGTCACCTTGTCTTCCCCCATCTTGGAGGACACGCCTTCCTCGAACACGGAGAAAGTTCCGCCGAACCCGCAGCATTCATCCGGCCGCGTGAGATCGGCGAATTCGATGCCCCTGACCATGCTCAGAAGCGCTTTCGGCTTGGAGAACGGCTTTTCCCGCCGTTCCGTCATGCTGGCGATCCGCAGGTTGCGCAGGGTGTTGCAGTTGTTGTGAAGAGCGACCTTGTGCGGAAATTCCGCCCAGGGAAAACCATCCACCTTCAGGACGTCGTGGAGAAATTCCACCAGTTCATAGGTCCGGCTGCGGACATGGGTCACGGCATCGGACTGTTCGATGGCCGTCATGTTGTTGCGGACCTGGTTGGTGCAGCTTCCGGATGGCGTGACGATATAATCATATTTTTCGAAATTGCGGACGAACAGTTCTTCTGTCTTTGCCGCTTCGCGGTCACACCCCGTATTCGTCATGGGCTGCCCACAGCAGGTCTGGTCTGTGGGGTATTCGACCGAAAGCCTGAAGCGTTCCAGCAGTTCCAGTGTCGCAATCCCTGTTTCGGGGTGAAACATGTCGACGTAACAGGGAACGAACAGACCGATCTTCATGAGACGATACCTTTGTCTTCATTTATCTAGCGCGGGAGTACATTCCTGAAGGTTTCCCAAAATTAAAAGACACAATAATGAGAACTTCAAAGTTTTCACAAAAAAGATCAGGGCGGTACTATAATAAAGGAATATGGACATCAAACATATTCAGAAAAAACAATAACAATCACATTGTAATATCGTTGTTTTCAGGAGGTCTTCTTTCTTCCTTTTAATATCCGTTTTTTCGACGTTAAATGAAAATACGATCCATGATCGTCATGTTTTCTTCTTTTCGTTCAGGAAAACCAGCTTTCGTTTTTCCTGCGGATGAACGTCTTCTTTCCCGTCTGGCGCATCCGGCCCGACAGGCTGCCAGTTAGTGGTCCCGCGCGTCAGATCAGAACAGGGGCTCAGCCTGCGGCTGCGTTTTCGATCAGTGCCACGACATGGGCCAGGATACGGCGCTCGTCATAATGGCTGACAGCCCTTTCCCGTGCGGCCCGCCCCATCTGTTCACGCAGAACGGGATCCTGAACCAGCCGGTACAGGGCCCGGGCCAGCGGAGCCGCGAGCCCCGGTGGCACCAGAAAGCCGGTCTCCCCGTCCAAAACCTGTTCACGGGGGCCACGAACGTCTGTCGCCACGACCGGCAGGCCTGTCAGCATGGCCTCGATGACCGACATGGGCAGGCCTTCGAAATGACTCGGCAGGGCAAAGACATCCGCTGCAGCCAGAAGCTCCGCCACGTCCTCGCGATATCCCAGAAGCTTCAGGCGTGGGCCGAGGCGGCTCCTGGCGCGTTCAAAGGCCTCTTCGAGATCGTCCCCGTGATCCGAAGGCAGACGCTCTCCCGCCACCCACAACTCAGCATCAGGCACATCTTCCATGGCTCTAAGCAGTTCGGGGTGGCCCTTGTGGCGCACCAGACGGGACACGACAATTACAACGGGACGGTCATTCGGCACGCCCAGATCCTGACGGATACGGAGGCGGGTCCTGCGGTTCGGGTGATACCGTTCCGGGTCCCGTCCATTGCCGATCGCGACCGGATGCGAATTCAGATGCAGTCTGCGGGCGTCCTGGGCCTCCTCGCGGGAGACAGTCATGTACAGGTCCGTGATCCGCCCGGCCAGCGCTTCCAGAACAAGCGACAGAAGCCGCCGCCGGAGCGGTCCGGGCTGGTTGAACAGGAATCCGTGACACGTATAGGCCACGACCCTCACACCACACAGACGACCGGCAAACCGGGCCAGAATGCCGCTGATGGGCATATGGCCGTGAAGCACGTCCGGCCTTTCCCGCCGGATCAGCCGGACCAGCGCCACGAACGCCCGCAACTGCGCCACCGGTGAGAGCGAACGCGCCATGGGAACAGAGTGGACCGTGAATCCTTCTTTACGCACGGGGACCAGATGCGCCCCGTCCGCGCAGGCTCCTGCCACGTCGTGTCCTGCGGTGCGCAGAGCGCGCATCAGGGGCAGGAGAAACTGCCGCAACGCAAAATCGACATTGGTGACTTCGAGAATCTTCAGCGGGCGTCCCCTCATTCGGGGATACGTTCCAGCAGCCAGGTCACGGTCTGATGCGTCAGTTTCCGCACTTTTCGAGGCGTGGCCTTTCGGGTGACCGACGTTGTGGCCGGCGCTTCCCCTGCTGTTTCCGCCTTCGGTGCGTCTGCCGCTTTTCCGGACTGTTCTGCGGCGGCTTCGGGTGCGGCCTGCCCGGCTGCATCGTTGTTACCGGCCTCGCCAGTTTTCTCCACGGACGTTTCTTCCACCGGGGCGGGTTGGACGTGCAGAGGCGTAATGACGATCTGTTTCGTCACTTCCCGCTGTCCCCGGCCCAGATAGACGTCGTCTTCCAGCCGCATGGCTCCACCACGCTGACGGAAACGCCAGATGAGACCACCGGCGCGGAGGATGATGTCCTCGTCATCGGGCAGGACCCAGACGTCGGGATGCACATGGAAACGGATGGCGAAGTCGACTTCCCGTTCGCCTTCGAGGATTTCCTGACCGCGGAAATCCTCTCCCTCGTCGCCCAGATAAAGATGGCGCGTCCATTTGACGCCCAGCGGAGCATGATATCCGTCATGCGACAGGCTCAGCCAGTGTGCCTCGCCATTTGTCTGATGTTCTGCCGTGACGTGTGGCGGTCTGCGCGTGACATGACCGTCCGGACCGAAATCCGTGGAAGACAGACCGCCCGCGACAAGAACCGTATGGGCCGCGCTGCTGCGCATGGCCTCTTCCCAGGGGCCGGTCATGGCGCTGCCACAGTTGACGAACAGGCGATGCCGGTGATGGGAAAACTCGAAGGACAGGGTTCCGGCATGTGCCGTCCGGTCGAACCCCGCTGCAGCCGGACGTCCGCTATCGACGATCAGGAGGGATTTCCCCAGCCCCAGACGGCTGAATTTCCCGCGCGCCATGGCCGGAGCAATCAGCTTCTGCCGTGCACCCAGTGCGAGGACATCATCCACTTCATCGGCACTGCGCTCATTGGCGCCATTGAACACCGCCAGTGCGCCATCACCGTGACAGAAGGCCCGCAGCACCGGGCAGACCTTGTCCAGCGCGGTTTCAATATCCGGTGGAACGCTCGCATGCGCCGTACGGAACATCACGGACATTTCCGCTAGTTCACGCGCCACGCGGAACTGTGCTTCGGGGCTGCGTTCCGCCACCATGCCATCAGACAGGATCAGGCGATCGAGTTCAGCGGGCAGATAGCGAAGGTACCGGGACATGAAACCCGTATGCTCCGGCATAGCCATCGCAGCCGCCAGCAGGCCGCGCAGAGCGGTCAGGCCGCACCAGCCCTGCGGCGGAAGCGGCAGGAGTGCTGCGATGGTCCGCCCCTCCAGCAGCATCCGCTCCATCAGGCGGTGCTGGAGTTGCCGGTCAGCAGAGGCCAGACAGAACTCGTGATTGGACAGCCATGACGCCAGACGCGATCCGGTCACGCAGGCGTTTCTGATCAGCGGGTCCGTCGGCGGGTGGGACAGCCAGTCCTGGACAAGGGCACGGGCCGTCAGTCGGGCTTCGTCGCTGCCGAGTGCCCGCAGGTCCCGCAGCCAGCTGAAGCCATGCAGCCATTCCCGCGCGGGTGCGGGCCAGGGACCGCGTTCCCAGTCCCCGTGAGGCAGACGATAGTCCTGACGATCGAAGCGGAAACGGCCGCCGATCAGTCGTGCGCCCTGTTCGGGATCGCCCTTCCAGGGGTCACGATAGGCATGGACAGGCCCTTCGGATGGTGTCCCGCCCACAGGCAGCCGTGCAAGGGAAAGGCGCAGGCCCTGAAACCACTGGCGAAAGGACATATCAGGCTGTCTGTTCCGGGAACGGTCCTTCAAGTGTGCGGATGGCGGCGTCGCGGTCTGGCTTTCCGAAAATGGCAGAGCCGGCAACGAGCATGGTTGCGCCTGCCTCCGCGACCCGGGGTGCCGTCACCGGATCTATGCCGCCATCCACGGCGAGGATGATGTCCCGTCCGCTTTTGCGGATCATTTCCGACAGGGTCCGGATCTTCGGAAGCTGGCTTTCGAGGAAGCTCTGCCCGCCGAAGCCGGGATTGACGGTCATGACGAGAATAATGTCCACGAGGTCCAGCACTTCCGACAGGGCGACAGGCGGAGTCGCGGGGCAGATGGCGATGCCGGGACGGCAGCCGAGCGCGCGGATCGTCTGGAGGGAGCGATGGACGTGGGGTGCGTTCTCGATATGGACGGTGATGTGGTCCGCGCCGGCCTTTGCCGTGGCTTCGAGGTACAGATCGACCGGGTCGATCATCAGATGCACGTCGAATTTCGCGTCCGTATGGCTGCGGAGTGCGGAAATGACAGGCGGTCCGAAGGAGATGTTGGGCACGAAATGGCCGTCCATGACATCCAGATGCACCCAGGGCGCACGGGAGATGGAGGCAATTTCCTCTCCGAGGCGGGAGAAATCAGCAGCCAGCAGGCTGGGCGCGACAATGAGCGAGGACCATTCTGTCATACTGTCATGTATCGGCAATGCCACGCCCTTGCGCAAGCAGGATCGACACCTGCACGCATCTTCGTGAGCGGCGTTCTGGCGCCCTGCAGAAAACCCGATCCCGTCTGATGCGTCCTGACGGCACTTCGGCTTTCTCCTGAAAGGGCCCTTCATGACCGACCGTCTTTCTCCGACGCTTCTGAGCCGCGACAGCTGGATCCGCCGCCCCTCTCATCGGGCATGGCTGGAAATGCAGGGGCGGCGGCTGCTCGATTTCAGCAAGGCGGGCTGTGTCGATGGCGGATTTGCAGGACTGGACCTGAAAGGAAACCTGCCGAAAGACGTGAAGGCAGAAGCCACCCTGACGGCGCGGTGCGTCCATGCCTATGCAGCTGCCGAACTCCAGGGCATCCCGGGGAGTGCACCGCTTGTGGCGCATGGCATCAACGCCCTGCTCCATCCCCTCTGCGACCAGCGGCACGGTGGCTGGCTGCATTTTGCGGATAAGCCTGAGGACCGCAAACAGGCCTATCTTCATGCATTTGTGGCCCTTGCGGCCTCCTCGGCCGTGCTGATCGGCGTGAAGGGAGCAGAGGCGCTGCTGACGGATACGATCCATCAGATCGAGACGCATTTCTGGAGCGATAAAGAAGGTGTGATGCGCGAAAGCTTCGCCGCCGACTGGACGGACGAGGAGGATTACCGCGGCGCCAACAGCAACATGCACTCCACGGAAGCCTTCATGGCTCTCGCCGATGTGACGGGAGATATGAAATGGCTGCATCGTGCGCTGCGCATCGTGGAGCGTTTCGTACATGAACTGGCTGCTGGACAGGGGTTTGCGATGCCCGAGCATTTCAGTCGGGACTGGGTCCTGCTTAAGGATTACAACCATGACAAACCCAACCACGACCTGCGGCCTTATGGGATGACGCCGGGGCATTTCGTCGAGTGGGCCCATCTGACCCTGAAGCTTGAGGCGGCCCTCGTGCGGCATGGAGAGCAGGCTCCGGGGTGGATGCTGCATGATGCGCAGGCGCTGTTCGAGACCGGGATGGAGACCGGATGGAACGTGGATGGACAGCCGGGTATGATCTACACCATCGACTGGGAGCGCAGGCCTCATGTCCTGTCCCGGGCGCACTGGGTTCAGGCCGAAGCGTTGACGGCGGCAATCAACCTGTCCAAGCGGACGGCCAATCCCCGGTACGAAAGCTGGTACCGGACGATCTGGGATTACATCGACACGACACTGATCGACCGGGACTATGGAAGCTGGTTCAACGAGGTCGCGCCGGACGGAACGCCTACCCAGACCATCTACAAGGGCAAGCTCGACCTGTATCATGCCTATCAGGCCACGCTGGCGCCGATGCTGCCGCTGGCTCCGTCACTGGCAACGACGATCGCGCAGATTGGTGTGCCTTACTGAGCAGAAGGCAGACTGGCCTTTTTCGTCAAAACATAGACGGGGAAGGCCATGGCTTCGCGGAACAGGTACCAGATCTGTGGGAGGCGGACGGTACGTGTCGGGGCGGCGGAAACGCTTCGGACACCGGCATGACGAAGCGCCCAGCGCGCGCGGTCGATATGGAACCACTGGGAGACGACCACCGCGCCGCGGGGACGAAGGGCGGCCACATGCAGGGCTGTCAACCATGTATTGTTGCCGTGCGAATCGATGATAATGGCGGAGGCCGGGACACCGCGTGCCTCCAGCCAGCGCGCCATGATGCGGGCTTCATCTTGAGCTTCATCTTGATGGGTGCGGCGTTCGATGGCACCGCTGACCATGAGTGTCGTGACCGTACCGCTATTCCAGAGGTTCCGGCCTTCTTCCAGCCGTTCTTGCAGGGCGGGACGCGGGTGGCCGTCTGCGGTGACGGCCGTGCCGAAAATGACGCCTATCTGCGCGGGACGGGGACGGGCGCGGAACCCTGTCAGACCCAGAACAGTCATCCAGACCGCCAGCGCGCTCCCGGCCAGGAATAACAGACGAAACAGGGCTTTCATCGGGGGGCATCTTTTTCCGTCTGCTCACGCAGCATGTAGAGGAAACCGACTGCTGCTGTCGCCACACCGGACATAGCGCCCACGCCCAGCGCCCAGCGGGGACCAAAGGTGTTCGCGACCCAACCGACGATTGGCGCGCCGAGGGGGGAAGCTCCGGCGAAAACGGCAAAACGGATCGCGAGGACGCGGCCGCGCATGGCGGGATCGCTGGCGAGCTGCATGTAACTGTTGCTGATGGCGGTGAAGGTCAGGGATGCCACACCGAGGATGACAAGGGTGGCGGCGAACATCCAGTAATCAAGGGACACTGCACCCAGCAGGCATCCAAGCGCAAAAAGCAGCGACCCGCGCGGCAGGGCGCCAAAGCCGATGTTTTTCCGGCTGGCAACCAGAAGGGCGCCAAAGATTGTACCGATGGCCATGGCGGAATTCAGCAGGCCGTAGCCATGTGCACCCACATGGAAGACAGTGACTGCCATAGTGGAGACATAGATCGGAAAGTTGAAGCCGAAGGCGCCGACCAGAAACAGCATCAGCAGGATGATGCGCATGTCGGGCCGGGCCCAAACGTAACGCAGGCCGCTGGTAAGGCCTTTTTCTTCTGGCGCGTGCAGGCGCGTGCGGTGCAGGTCCTGCGAGCGGATGGAGAGGAGGGAAAGCAGCACGCCATAGAACGAGAAACCGTTCAGCACGAATGACCAGCCGGACCCCAGCTCCGCAATGCAGAATCCCGCTATGGCCGGACCGATCATACGCCCGGCATTGTAAGACATGGAATTGAGGGCGACCGCATTGGGAAGATCCTCTTCCCCCACCAGTTCGCCCACGAAGATCTGACGAACGGGACTGTCGAAGGCTGCGACGGAGCCACTGAGGAGGGCGAACAGATACACCTCCCAGAGTCGGACCATGCCGCTCACCACCAGCAGCCCCAGACCGATGGCGAGCGTGCCCAGCGCGGCCTGCGTCAGCAGGAGGAAGCGGTGCTTGTCCACCCGGTCGGCCACCTGGCCTGTCCACAGCAGCAGAAAGAGCGGCGGCGCAAGCTGGAGGGCCATGACCGTTCCGACAGCGGTGGCGTTATGGGATGTGAGTTCCGTCAGGACCAGCCAGTCCTGTGTTGTCATCTGCATCCACGTTCCGACATTGGAACACAGCGCGCCCAGAGCCCAGATACGGTAATTGCGCCTGCCCAGGGAGCGGAAGACATGCCCCATCATGGACGATGCCTCCCGGTACGGGAACACGGACAGGACGGACAGTCAGACATCCAGCCAGTGTCGGCGTTCTTTCCCCCGATGTCGAGGGACGTTCGGCCTGAACGCCCCTCACCTTTGGCTTACAGGTGTCCCTGTTCCAGTTCCTTCGCCAGGGCGTCGGCGTGATAGACGGTTTTCAGGGCCGCCATGATGGAGCTCGTATCGGTTGCGACCGCGCGGTTGCGGCTGCCGTCGTAGTAGAGGTCCCCGGCGAGGCTATCGAGGTTACCATCAAAGATCAGCCCGACGACGTCGCCCTTGCGGTTGATGACCGGGGAGCCGGAATTACCGCCCACGATGTCATTCGTCGAGACGAAATCCAGTTTTGTGGACAGTTTGAGACGCGGCTTCGCATCCAGCCAGACCTGCGGCAGGCGGAACGGGTCGCTGCCGGTGGCATGGCGGTACATGCCTTCGAAATCCGTGAAGGGCGCGATGGTCCGTGCGCCGTCCTGCCAGCCTTTGACCGTCCCGTAGGACAGGCGGGGTGAGAAGGTGGCGTCCGGATAGAGCGTATCCGCACTGCCTTCCGCCTGCGCGCGGGCGAAGCGGGCCCGGGCGATGGCGCCCTGCGCCTCACGCATCGGGGCTTCGATCTGGTCGCGCCGGCGTTTGCGGATCTCGTCCAGCGTGGGCTCGAGCTGGAGAGCCAGGACGATCATTGGGTCCGTGGAGGACTGGATGGCCTTTTCTCCACCCCTGTAGAGCGCCATGCGCTGCGCCGGATCGCCCAGTGTCGTGCCCTGCATCAGTTCGGCGGCGCGTTCATCGGGGCTGCGGCTGCCGAGGATACGGTGCACGGCGGGATCATCCCCACCGAGCATCTGGCGCATGGTCGTCAGGTTCAGGGACAGGGTCATCGTGTCCAGATCGCGATGGACGGGTTCTTTCGCGCCCAGTTCGGCCTCCAGTTCCGCCAGTTCGGCGTCATGGTAGCCATCGCGGCGTTCGGTATCCGGTTTCCGGCGCTCCCGGGCTGCGGAGACAAGCATCACGGCGTCTGCCAGCAGGCCACGAAATACATGGCCGACCGCGAAATCATGGACGTAATACTGGCGCTCGATCGAAAGTGCCTCATCGACTTTCGCAAAGGGCTGACCGTATTCGCGGCGGCGTTCCGGCGTGGCGTCGATCCAGGCCTGAAGCGCGTGGTCCTGTGCTTCGCGGCGGGCGATCACTTCGGGCGCACGGAGCGCCCTGACGGTGCCGGAAAGGGATTTCAGCCCGTTCTGGACCCCGAAAAGCGTGTTCTGCGCCTCGACCAGATGCTCCCGGCTCTCACGGGAGAACTGCCAGAGCGCGCCCTGCATGGTGGAATAGGCACCAATGATGGTCGGCAGGCTGACGTCACGCTGGAAGGTCAGGGCGCTGGCGGGGAGTGTGCGCTGAGTGGTGCCCGGATTGCCTGAGGTGAAAACGAGGTCGTCCGCTGCGGGGCCATTGGGATCGAAATGGAAGAAAGGCGTGTGGACGGGTTTTCCGTCTTCGAAGACACGCAGCATCGACAGGTCGATGTCATAGCGGGGGAAAGTAAAATTGTCCGGATCGCCGCCAAAGAAGGCGATGTCCTGATCCGGGGCCATTACGAGGCGTACGTCCTGATAGCGGCGGTAGCGGTACAGGGCCGTCTGTCCGCCGTGATAGAGGGTGACGACATCACAGCGCCAGTGCGTGGGGTCACCGGCAGCGCAGTCTTTCGTCAGGGTACTCCGGGCGGTCTGGAGCGCTTTCGCATAGGCGGCGCCGTGCTGGCCGGTGGTCAGTTTCGCGACCTGTGCGGTGACGTCCTTCACCTGGTCCAGCCGGTCCAGCTCCATGCCCGGGCATTGTGGCTCTTTCGCCAGTTCCGTGGCGGAAAAGCCGTCATGGAAATAGTCATGGTCCCTGTCGGACAGGCCAGAAAGACAGGAATTGGCGCAGTGATGGTTCGTCATCACCAGTCCGTCCGCTGAGACGAACGACGCCGAGCAGCCTTCCGCAAGACGGGCCGAGGACTGGATGACGTGGCTGATCCAGTCAGCGGATGGCTGGAAGCCATACTGCTGCTTCATCTGCCGCACGGGAAGGTGATCGAACGTCCACATGCCCTCCTCTGCATGAGCGGAGCCGAGCACCGTACCGGCGGCCAGCAGGGCGGGCAGGAGACGTCTGAGCAGGGACATGACCATCCTTGTCGCAAGTGTTTCTGTCGGAAAAGGAAAAGCATATCCCGTCCGTCCCGGAGCCGGAATGGGCCTGCGCATGACATTTCGGAAAGATGGGGAACAATCCCGTATTGACAATTTTTCCTGTCCGGTGGAGGTGTTGGGCTCACACCTGGGGGGCCCTGACAAGGGGCTGAGAGGCTGCTGGCATCTTCCATGAGGGAAGTGCAGCGCAGCGACCCGTCGAACCTGATCCAGTTCACACTGGCGGAGGGATGGTGCCGTGTCTGACGTTACGTTTCCGACCTGTATTCCGACTGCACTGCCGGGCCTTGCGCCCTTTCCGCCAGAGCTGGTTCATGCTGCTCAAGTCGGAAAGGTCCGTTCATGATTCCCGTACCTGCCATACAGGTCCGTGCCCCGTTTTTCCTTTACGGCCCTCTCTCCGGTCCCGTCCGGATACGGTATGCGCTTCCCATCATGCTGGGCGCCAGCATCTGGCTTGCGCCGTGTCTGGCGCGGGCTTCGGACAAGACCGCCCGCACGATACCTCCGTCCCATGCATCCACCCAGACTCCGTCTTCTCTTCCAGCCTCTCCGGTGTCCCGTTCGTCGGGTGGACGGCAGGCGGCGCCGAAGGCCGAGCATATTGTCGTGCATCGGATCGCGGACAGTGCGCAGGGGAACCAGCCTGGCGGGGGGCTGATCCATATCCAGACGGGCGACCGGTCCGTCAGTACGGTCAGCCAGGATTTCATTGAAAAGCAGGCGCCAATGGCCACGGCTTTCCAGCTGGCGGCGATGCTTCCGGGGGCAAATGTCTCCACGTCCGATCCCATGGGGTTCTCACCCAACACAGATATCAGCGTGCGTGGACTGGGGGGGGATTCGATCGGCTATGTCTTGGAAGGCATGCCGCTGAATGACGTGGCGTATTCCTCCGGTACGCCCAGCCAGTTCGCAGACAGTGAGAACTATCAGGAAATCGCTCTCTCGCAGGGCGCGGCCGATCTGGACAGTCCGGTCCTGAATGCCGCCGGAGGGCTGATGAAGCTGACCTTCCGCGATCCGGCACTCAAGGCCGGGGGAGATGCCAGCGTGTCGTATGGTTCCTACAACACCAACCGGGAGTTCCTGCGCCTCGACACAGGCGACATTGCCCATTCCGGTGTGCGGGGGTTCATTTCCTACTCCCATGGCGCGACCGACAACTGGCGCGGACCAGGGCGGGACGAAAAGCAGCATGTCGATTTCAAATTCCTCAAGGAGTGGGGACAGGGCAACCGGGCCAGCCTGCTGGGATCGTTCAACACGACCATCACGAGCTGGTATCCCGAGCCCAGCATGAGTTCCTGGAAATCGGACGGGATCGGAGGAGCGAACAACCTTCTGGCCCATTATGACAGCAGCAATCAGGAGAACGGCGTGAATTACTGGCGGCTGTGGCGGGATGCGGAACGTACGATCTATGGGGCAGCTCCCGTCCATCTGACATTGACCGATCACCTGTCGCTGGATGTCACGCCCTATGCACAGATGGCCTATGGCAACTGGCCCGGTGGCAGCACGCTTTCCGAAAGCGGGCTCTATCAGGGGACGCAGGCGCTGTCTGACACCCTGAACCTGCCCGGTGCGCAGGATGGCACGGCCGTGATGCGGGCAGACTATACCCAGCGCAGTTATCGCTCCGGCTTCACCAGCGCACTCCATTACCGGACCGGATGGAACGACTTCGTTATGGGGTACTGGTACGATTACGGGGACGACAACGAGCAGCAGCCTTTCACGGCGGTGCAGACGAACGGCTCCTCACAGGACATCTGGGCGGAGAATGGCCGTTCCCTCATCCGGCTGGCGGACGGGCGGAAACTGCTGGGCGGGAGTTTCCATACCATTTCGCAAACCAATGCGCTGTTCGCAGGGGATCACATGTCCCTGTTCCACGACCGTCTGGCCATCGATCTGGGATTCAAGGTCGTCATGTTCGGCTACCGGGGGACGAACAGTCTTCCAGGGCCGCAGTACCGGGTCGGGACTGACAGTTTCGAGCCTCTGCCGCGTCTGGGCGTGCGCTGGCGCATCGATGACGCCAATCAGCTTTTCTTCAACGCCACGACCAGCTTCCGCGCGCCGGACCAGACGGCGCTGTACAATACCTATGACCCGTCTTCCGGAGGGGTGGAGACCAGCGGGACATCCGATCTCCGCAACGAGTATTCCATTTCCGAGGAACTGGGATATCGCCGGACAGGACGCTGGATCATCGGCAACCTGACGCTGTTCAACTACAATTTCACCAACCGCCAGATTTCCACCCAGGCCGTGCAGAACGGCTCCATCATCAGCACGACGATGAATGCTGGAGGCCAGACCTCCCGCGGTGTGGACGTGGAGATCGGGCTGCGGCCGTGGCACCATTTCAGCCCCTATGTCTCGGGGGAATATCTGCACGCGACCATCGACAACGATCTGATGTCCGGTGGTGACCTGCTGCCGACGAAGGGAAAGATTGCCGTGCGCAGCCCCACGCTCCAGGCAGCGGCCGGGCTGAGTTACGATGACGGGCATATCTTCGGTGTGGCGACAGTGCGCTATACCGGTCATCAGTACGCGACCTTCATGAATGACGAGCGCATGCCCGATCACACGACCGGAGACATCGCCATCGGCTACCGCTTCTCGGATCATGTCCATCTGCACCGGCCGACGCTGCGGATGAACTTCATCAACATCACCAACGAGCACTATCTCTCCGGCGTCGCCAGTCCGACCCTCAACGCAAAGGACACCACCGGCGTCTACGGAACTACCATCGCAGGAAGTTCTCCCGCCTATTACATTGGCGGCGGGTTCGCCGCCCTCTTCACCGCTTCCACCGGGTTCTGAGATGTCCGAGACGGTGGGACAGTTCGGGGTCAACGGGCCGGAAGCCAGACGGGACTGGCCTGCCCTGGAACAGGCGGAAGCAGCCGCTGTCATCGCGCATTTCCCGCTTCCCGCCGCACAGGCTGTTGTCTGGCACGGGCAGCGCCCCTTCTCGGCGAGTGGGCTGGTGCGGCTTCTGGATGGGAGTCTTGTCTTTCTCAAGCGCCATGACCGGCGGTTGCGGGATGAGAGCGCCATAATTGAGGAACACCGCTTCATCACGCATCTCCTGTCCAATGGCCAGCCCGTCAGCCGTCCTGTGCGGATGGCGGACGGAAGCTCGGTTCTGTGTCAGGGGGGATGGGTTTATGAGGTCTTTCTTCCGATGCCGGGACTGGACCTCTACTGCCAGACCCAGTCCTGGGAGCCGTTTCATACCGTGGCGCAGGCCATAGCGGCCGGGAGGGCGCTGGGCGCGCTTCACCGCGCGGCGGAAGGGTTTAGGGCTCCGGCGCGGCTGTCCCGACGACTTCTGCTTTCCACCTTCGAGGCTGTTACCTGCCCTGACCTTACCGACGGGCTGAAACGGTGGATTCCTCATCAGGCTGGTCTGGCAGAGGCTCTGGCGCATCGGCCCTGGCAGCACGACGTGGCCGAGTGCATCCTGCCGTTCCATGACAGGCTGCATCCTCATCTGGGGCTGATCCAGCCGGGGTGGGGCCATGGCGACTGGCATGGATCCAACCTGTTCTGGACGGACCGCTCCGGACAGGCGCAGGTCTGTGGCATTTTCGATTTCGGCATGGCGGACCGGACCTGTGCGGCCTATGACCTCGCGGTGGCCATCGAGCGCAACATGATCGCGTGGCTCACGCTGGATGACGGTGCGCCTGTCTCATATGGTCAACTCGCGGCATTCCTCCGGGCCTATCAGGAGGAACGCTGTCTTTCCGCGGACGAGCGCAGGCTTGTGCCACTGTTCCTGCCCCTGGTGCATGTGGAATTCGCCCTGTCAGAAGTCGCGTATTACAGTGCCCTTGTGCATGATCCAGCCTCCGCTGAGGTGGCTTACACCGATTATCTTCTGGGACATGCGCGCTGGTTTGACAGCGCGGCGGGGCAGCACCTGCTCGAACGGCTCCCTGCCCTGCTGACGGCCTGATGACATGTCCCTGACCGAACTTTCCGGCGCGGTCATAAGCGCCCTCGGCGTCTGGCTGAGCGCATATCGCGTCATGGCGTGCTGGCCGGTCTCGCTGCTGGCATCGGTGTTGTATGGCTGGATCTTCTTTCAGGCACATCTTTATGCGGATACGACGTTACAGGGTGTTTTCTGCGCGGGCATTCTTTACGGCTGGTGGTGCTGGCGGCAGGACCGGGACGTTTTTTCCAGCCTTCCCATCCGTGCGCCCGGAACGCGGCAGATCCTGTGGGGTGTGCTGGCCGCTGCGGTTGGGGGAACGGGATGGGCGGTCGTTCTGGCGCGCTGTACTGATGACCCGACGCCGGTCATGGATGCGTTTCTGAGCAGTTACAGCCTTCTGGGGCAGTTCTGGGGCACGCGCCGTTACCGGATTACATGGCTGCTTTGGATCGTGATCGACGTGATTTACGTGGGTCTTTTCATCAGCCGCGGACTTTATCCGACCGCCGTTCTCTACGCCGGTTTTGTCCTGCTGGCGTTTCATGGTTTCCGCCAGTGGACGGATGCGCGCGACTGACACTGCGGAAAAAACCCGCCCCGGAGAACCGGGACGGGTGAAGCGGTGTCAGTTCGTGGGCGTATCTTCTTCAGGAAGCGGCTGGACCTGGGTCAGCTTGCCAAAACGGTCATAATAGAAAACCGATGTTCCGCGCCGCTCGGCATAGCCATCCGGCTGCCCGTCCTTCGTCTGGAACATGAGCCGGAAGGCGTCCGGCTGCTCGATGACCTTGTCTCCGCGCGGACGATACTTGTACCGGCTGAAATCCGCGTGGCTCTTGGGAAGCTGCGAATTGCGGTACAGGTCATGCATGTCGGGCTTCTTGGATCCGTCATCCGCCTCCTGTGCCAGCGCCACGCCCGTCAGTGCGAATGTGGCCAGTAAGGGGACAAGAAACCTGCGCATGGATACTCTCCGGTCAATGCGTTGCAGGTTTCACCTTAGGCGAAACCGTCGTGCGGCTCCACCCACCTCCGAGCGCACGATAGAGCGTGACAAGGTTTTCGAACCGCGCGGCCTGGATGGTCACGGAATTCAGCTGCGCCTGATAGAGGGTGCGCTGCTGTTCCAGTGTGGTCAGGTAGCTGTCGATTCCGGCGCGGTAGCGCATCATGGCCAGATCGTAGGCTTTCTGTGACTGGTCCACCAGCGAATGCAGATGGAGATCTTCCGCCTTGTAGGTCTGGCGTGCCGTCAGGGCATCCGAGACTTCGCGGAAAGCTGTCTGCACCGTTTTCTCGTACTGGGCGGCATATTGCAGTTTCTGTCCCTTGGAGATGCGCAGGTTCCCCTCATTCTGTCCCCAGGTGAAGATCGGGATCGTGATGTTGGGGGAGACTTCCCATGTTTCGGCGCCCGGTGTGAACAGATGCCGGAACTGGAGCGAGCTTGTGCCTTCCGATGCCGTCAGCGTCACCTTGGGGAAGAACGCCGCACGCGCCGCGCCGATATTGGCGTTTGCGCCCACCAGGGTATGTTCCGCCGCGCGGATGTCTGGGCGCTGCTCCAGCAGGTCCGACGGCAGCCCGGCCGGCAAATCGGCGATCATGGTCTGGGTTCCGAACGGAGCCGGAGGCGGCAGATCATCCGGGATCGGCGTCCCGATGACGAGCTGGAGTGCATGCTCGTCATCCGCAATGGCGCGGGTGTATTGGGCTTTATATGCCTCCGCCTCTTCTACCTGCGTCTTGACCTGCGCCAGTGTCAGGGCATCCGTTTCCCCGTTGTCATAGGACAGCTGTGTCAGACGCAGGGTGTCACGCTGGGATTTCAGTGTGTCTTCCGTGATGGCTAGTTGCGCGCGGTCAGCCAGCCACTGGATATAGGTCTCCGCGACCTGTGAAACCGTGGTGAGCAGGACGTTGCGGGCATTTTCAAGACTGCTCAGCACGCCTTCCGCCTGCTGGCGTGTCAGATTGCGGATGCGCCCCCAGAGATCGACCTCATAGGACGAAAACCCGATGGACGTCTGGAACAGGCGCAGCGTTCCGATGCTTTCTCCCACACCCGGCGCGAAGGAGAAGCCGGCCGTGCTGGACGGACCGTAGAACAGACCCTGCCCACCCGTGGAGATCATGGGAAAGAGGGACGCATTCTGTGCCTGGTACTGGCCCCGGGCCACGGTAATGGCGGCAGCCTGCGCGGCAAGATCACGGTTGTTTTTCAGCGCCAGCCCGATCAGGGCCTTCAGCCGCGGGTCCGTAAAGAAATCTTCCCATCCCAGATTGGCAACTTTTTTGTCCGCTGGCGTATCGCCGGCGTCCGCGTCTTTCGGATAGGTGTTCTGAACCGGCTGGATCGGGCGGTGATAGGTCGGCGCGAGATTACATGCTGACAGCATGAGGAAGGCGGCGAGTCCGAGACGGGTCTTCATGCGCCGTGCTCCCCTTCAGTAGCAGGTTGGGATGTATTCAGGTGGTCATAGGGGTCTTTACGGTCCTTGATGCGCTGCACCCGGAAGAGGCGCAGGATCACGACAAAGAAGACCGGCACGAAATAGACCGCCAGCAGCGTGGCGGAAAGCATGCCGCCAACCACGCAGGTTCCGATGGCCACACGCGCCGCCGAGCCTGCACCCGTTGCGATCGCGAGCGGGAAGACACCACAGACGAAGGCGATGGACGTCATGAGGATCGGACGCAGACGCTCACGCCCGGCTTCCAGAACGGACTCTTCCAGACTTTTCCCCTGCTCGAAGAATTCCTTGGCGAATTCGACGATCAGGATGGCGTTCTTCACGGACAGACCGACGGTCGTGAGCAGACCCACCTGGAAATAGACGTCATTCGCAAGCCCCCGTCCCAGCGTTGCCACGATGGCGCCGAGAACACCCAAGGGCAGCACCAGAAGCACCGCAAACGGAATGGCCCAGCTTTCATAAAGGGCGGCAAGGCAGAAGAGGATCACGATGACTGCAAGCGCATAGAGCGGGCCGGTGGAGCCCCCGGACGCCAGCTGCTCGAAGGACAGGCCGGTCCATTCATGACCGATGCCGGGCGGCAGCTTCGTGAGGATTTCCTCCATGTCCTGCATGGCCTGACCGGAACTGACTCCCGATGCAGGCTGGCCCTGGATTTCGTAGGAGTTCAGGCCGTTATAGTCCTCAACCTTCTGCGGGCCGTTTTCCCAGTGACCGGAGGCAAAGGCATTGAACGGCACCATCGTGCCTGTCGCATTGCGGATATACCAGCGGTTCAGATCCTCCGGCGTCATGCGCGCCCAGGGTTCGCCCTGGATATAGACCTGCTTTACGCGGTCATTGCGCATGAACTGGTTGACGTAGATGGAGCCAAACGCGCCTTCCACGGTGGTATTGATATCCGTGTTGGTCAGGCCGAGGGCATTGGCGCGTTCGCGGTTGATGTCGAGTTTGAACTGTGGTGCGTCCTCCATGCCCAGGGGACGGACGGCCTGAAGATGCGGGTTCTTCGCCGCCATGCCCAGAACCTGGTTACGGGCAGCCAGAAGAGCGGCATGACCCAGATGGCCGTTATCTTCCAGTTCAAGATCGAATCCGGTCGCGTTGCCCAGTTCCATCACGGCGGGCGGGTTCACGGCGAAGATCTGCGCATCCGGGTCCATCCAGAAATGCATCATGATTTCACGTGAGACCGTCATGGTCGTATGCGCACTGCCCGGGCGGTCTTCCCACGGTTTCATGCGGATGAAGAACGCCGCTGCCGTCTGTCCCTGCCCGGCGAAACTGAAGCCGGTCATGGTGAAGACGGATTCGACGTAGGGGCCATATGTTTTGAGGACGTAATCGGTGATTTTGCGGTTAACGGCGGCAGCCTGCTCCTGCGTGGCGTTGTTGCGCATCGTCACCTGACCGAAGATGATGCCCTGATCCTCATCCGGCAGGAAGCCTCCGGGAACCTGGAAGAAGAGATACACCACGCCGGCCGTGACGACCGCGAACACCACCATACTGATGACCGGCACGCCGATCATCCACTTCACACCCCGCAGATAACCATTGGTCAGACGGTCGAAATTCCGGTTGAACCAGGCAGCCGGACCACGGTCATGGGTCTTGTGGGTCGGTTTGAGCATGGAGCCGCACAGGGCCGGCGTCATGACCACGGCCACCAGAACGGACAGCCACATGGCCGCGACGATCGTGATGGAGAACTGGCGATAGATCACGCCGGTCGAGCCATTGAAGGCCGCCATTGGCAGGAACACGGCCGTCAGCACCAGCACGATGCCGACCAGCGCGCCCGAGATCTCGTCCATCGATACGCGGGCAGCCTCTTTCGGAGACAGTCCCTTGTCCGTCATGACACGCTCGACGTTCTCGACCACCACGATGGCGTCATCCACCAGCAAACCCACAGCCAGCACCATGGCCAGCATGGTCAGGGTGTTGATGCTGTAACCCAACGCGCCCAGCAGAGCGAACGTACCCAGCAGCACCACCGGCACGGCGATGGTCGGGATCAGGGTCGCGCGGAAGTTCTGGAGGAACACGAACATCACGATGAAGACGAGACCGATGGCGATCACCAGCGTCTCGATCACCTCATGGATGGAGAGCGTAATGAACGGTTCGGTATCAAGCGGATAAACCGTTTTCAGGCCGGGAGGATAGAATTTCTCAAGCTGTGCGATGCGGGCGCGGACGGCAGCTTCCGTCTTGATCTGGTTGGCACCCGGCGCCAGCTTGAGCGCCATCGCCGAAGCCGGATGGTTGTTATACATCGAGCCCATGGCATAATTCTGGGCACCGAGTTCCACGCGTGCCACGTCCTTCATCCGGACCTGGCTTCCGTCCTGCTGGACCTTCAGGAGGATCTGACTGAATTCCTCGGGTTTGCTGAAGCGGGTCGGTCCGATGATGGTCGCGTCGAAGCCGATGCCCTTCTTGGCCGGAAGACCACCCAGTTCACCGGACGAAACCTGGATGTTCTGGGCTGAGATCGCGTTCTGCACGTCCCCGACCGTCAGGCCGTAATTGTAGAGCTTCGACGGATCGAGCCAGATGCGCATGGCATATTCGGACCCGAACTGCGTATGGTCGCCCACGCCCGACACGCGCGAAAGCGGGTCGGAGATATTGGACGCCACGTAATCCGCGATGTCCTGCCCCGACATGCTTCCATCCGTGGAGATGAGGGCAATGACCATCATGAAGTTCTTGGTGGCCTTCGTGACGCTCAGGCCCTGGGCGGTGACTTCCGTTGGCAGGCGCGGCTGGGCAAGTTGCAGCTTGTTCTGCACCTGCACCTGCGCGATGTCCGGGTTGGTTCCCTGCTCGAACGACAGGTCGATCTCCATCTGGCCGCTCGCATAGGACGAGGCGGACAGGTATTCGAGATGGTCCAGGCCGTACATCTGCTGGAGAATTGGCCGGACGACGGTGTTGTTCACCGTCTCGGCGGAGGCACCCGGATACGTCACCGTAATGGCGATCTGGGGCGGTGCGATGCTGGGATACTGTGCAATCGGCAGGCGCGTGATGGCCACGGCGCCGACGAGCATGATGATCAGACCGACAACCCATGCGAAGATGGGCCGGTCAATAAAGAAGCGTGACAGACGCATGAGGGATCAGTCTCCCTTTCCGGCGGCCGGAACATCCTGCGGCGAGACCTTCGCCCCCGGGCTGACCTTCTGGAGACCGTTGACGATCACACGCTCGCCGCCTTTCAGGCCATCCGTCACGATCCAGTCCGACCCGATGGTGCGCCCCATCTGGATGCTGCGCTGCTGGACCTTGCTGTCCGCGTCCACGAGCATCACGTAGGGATTGCCCTTCGTGTCACGCTGCACCGCCACCTGCGGGACGAGCAGCCCGTTCGGATCAATGCCTTCCTCGATATGGGCATGCACGAACATGCCGGGCAGGAGCAGACGATCGGGGTTCGGGAAAATGGCCCGCATGATCAGCGTACCGGTGGCAGGATCGACCGTTACTTCCGACAGCTGGAGCTTGCCTTTCTGCGGATATTCGGAATTGTCTTCGAGTTTCAGTCCCACGGAGGCCGCATCCCTGCCGTTCCGCTCGATCTGGCCAGAGGCGAGTTCGCGCTTCAGGCGCAGCATGTCGCTCGCGGCAAGATTGACGTCCACATAGATCGGATCGAGCCGGGTCACGACGGCGATGGGCTGTGTCTGCCCGGCCGTCAGGAGCGCGCCGGGGGTGTAGAGGGTCCGGCCGATACGGCCATCGATCGGCGCGCGGACGTGGGTATAATTCAGATTGACTGCGGCGGCCTCGACCGATGCCTTGGCCTGCGCGACCTGTGCCTCGGCCTCACGCGCGGTGGCCAGGGTGTTATCAAAATCCTGTGAACTGACTGCATGGGCCGCCACAAGCGGACGATACCGGCGCAACTGGCTCTGTGCACGGGCGGCGGCGGCCTGTGCGTTCAGAAGCTGGGCCTTCGCCTGATCGTAGGCTGCCTGATAGGGCGCAATATAGATCTGGAACAGTTGCTGACCGGCCTTGACGTCCGCGCCTTCCGTAAAATCACGCGAAACAATGACGCCGTTGACCTGCGGACGGATCTGGGCCTGTTCGTAAGCCTCCACCCGGCCCGGAAGCGAGGTTTCAAGCGTGACGGGCTGGGTCTGGAGCGTCATGACGCCAACGGGCTGGGGCGGCATGGAAGCGTGAGGCGTTTTCTTCTGGCATGCTCCCAGGCAGACGGCCAGCAGGGCCAGAGCAGCCGCGCCGCGCCTGTTCTTCTTCCCCGAAACGGCCCCGCCTGCACCATCGAATGACTGGTTTGAAAACGATTTCTGAAAAGAAGGCATGATGCGGGCGCTATCCTATGATACAGAAACCATGCAGTTTCCTGACTGAGAGGGAAACTAGCGGGTTTCTTTGACTGACGTCAATTCAGAGTATGTCACCAGAGTGGAGTTTAACTTGAATTCGTCCTCTTCCACCTTCCCTGAAGGTTCCCTGTCCGGCGGCTGTGGTCGCACGCCCCAGCTGGACGAAAGGGAGAGGAGGACAAGAATTCTGGATGCGGCCAGTTCAATGCTGGCTACACATGGATACCATGCTGCCTCCATGGACAGCATCGCCGCCTGCTCGGGAATGTCCAAAAAGACGCTCTACCAGTTTTTCGATTCCAAGAAAGCCCTGTTCGAAACGCTGATTCTCGAACGGCTTTTTGCCCCGATCAATTACACGCCCTCACCGGATGAACCGCTCGACCGTCAGCTGTTCGGTCTCATGAGCTACGTTGCGCGCGTCCTATTCTGCACGGAACGGCTGAGCCTGCTGCGGTCCGTCGTCTCCGAAACCAACCGCAACCCGGCCGTGCGCCAGCTGGTAGCGGACCTTTTCCATCTCTCAGGGCACGGACTTCCTCTTCAGGGATGGCTGGAACTCCAGAACCGAAACGGCAACCTGCATATCCAGGATCCGCATGAAGCAGCCGATCTGCTGTTCGGCATGACACTGGGTGGCCCCCTGCTGGCCAGCCTGACGTTCTGCAAACCGGAACGGCGCGGGGAAAATCTGGACCAGTTCATTGCCTATGGCGTCGAGGTCTTTCTGAAAGGCCACCGCTACCCACCGACACCCTGACCTGCCCCTGAAGCAGGCCCATCAGGCTTTTTGTTTTCTCCGACCAGAAGCCTGAACATGGTCTCCGCCGGGGTGTCCGTCATGCATGCGTCAAAACGGGTGCGGAGCCAGGCAATGACGTCCTGCGCCCGCGCACGGGCCGCATCTCCGCCAAGACGCAGGATCAGAGCCTGCTGTGCCTCGGAAAGAGGCGTGGTCACGGGGCCCGGGCCGGGAAACTGCTGCCCGAGCAGACGCTGCAATGCGGGTACGGCCCGACCCCAGTCCGAGGCTTTTTCCGCAAGATCGGCCTGCAGGGTCAGGACCCGGGGATCATCCAGTCCGGCCAGTTCCTGCATAGCCTTACCGTCCTGATGCTGCGCCACGTCGATCCGGGCTTTCAGTAACGCCACCTCCACGTTCCGTGGCGGAGGATGACCGGCCAGAGCCGTCACGACCGGGGGCTGGATACCTGCGAATGAGGCCAGTGCAGTCTGGGCCGCCGCGATGTCCCCCATGGCCAGATCCAGCCTTGCAAGACGGATCTGTGTGCTGTCGCGTTCCGGTGGTATCTGGAAGGTACGCAGGCTCAGCAGCGTCTCCCTTTCCTGCTCCGGAAGGCCGAGCGTCTTGTAGCGATTGGCCAGAGCCGTCAGGAAATTGCGCCGCAATCCATCATCCGTCGCATGTTCAAGGGCATCTTTCAGGAGAGTGACATCCTGCATGGCCTGATCCGGACCCTGTGGGATCGTCTGCGCCATGGCCTGTGCTACAATACGCTGCTGGGGCAGGACATGGTCGGCGTCCTGTGGGTAAAGCCGGCTCCACTCCTGGATAGCATTCTGGGCTTTGCTCAGATCCTGCGCCGCCATCAGGGCCTGCAACTGCAACAGGCGTGCAGGCGCCTCCCGGCCGGCAACACGCAGCGCCGGAAGCAGACTGTCCAGCTGGCTTGCAATTTCACCCGGTGGCCGTGATTTCGCTGTCAGGGCCAGCCTAAGCTGCTCCTCACGCGCTACGGGCCAGACGAGCATCGACGGATCATGCGTCAGTCTGGCCAGCTTCGCGTCTGCATCCGGCATTTTGTCGCGGGCCGCCAGAAGAGCCTCGGTCAGAGGGGGAATAGCCGGTATTTTTTTCAGCGCAGACACGGCATCGGAAGAACCATAACGCGCCACCCATTCCGCTGCATGAGGCAGAAGCCTCTGCTTCAGAGCCTGTGCATAACCAGGCAGAACCGGAAGGCCAGCGGCAATCAGATCAGCGGTCCGTTTCCTGTCTTCCGGCTCAGGCATGACGGCTTCATTATCCGGCTGGTGCGATGGGAGAACGATGCGGGTCATGCCGCGCCAGAACTGGTCTTCCGGAGCCGTTCCGCCTCCTTCTGGCAAAAGAGCGGCATTCGGGCGCTGGTTCAGAACTGCTGCAATCTGAAGAAGCCGCTGCACATCCGGACGGGCCACGCCTTCGGGATTGTCCTGCAATGCGACATCCATGACCTCTGCGATCAGAGGTCCATTGGCCAGCCGGGCGGCGGACTCCGCCACACGCAGCCTGGCTTCGAAACGCTGCCCTGCCGGGGCCAGCGCCGCCGTCTTCTCGGCCCGGCGCAACCCTTCTCCCTGTCCGGATGTGCCCAGCCCTACCCCGGAAAGAGACGCGCCATAAGGCTGAAGCTGCCCTGTCGCCAGAAGCGGGAAACTGTCTGGGCCTGTCGTGTCCAGAAACAGAACATTCCCGGCCTGCCTCAATTCAATCGCGTCGGAATCGGCGGCCACGACTACGCCCATGAGACTGGCGCGAATGGCAAAGCCGGCTCCGTGACGCGTCCTGCCTTTTGATACGACACCGGAACGCGTCAATCCGAGCAAAAGGCGCCTGCCGGAATCCGGATCATCCAGCGCCACGACCTGGGGGACGTCATCTGCCGCGGGAGATGTGAATGTCAGGGCGCCCTGTGTCTGGCCCAGAAGCATGTCGGGCTGGAGTTTTGCATCCGGCGACAGTGAGACGGTCCAGCCGCTGCCTGCAGGACGCAGGACGGGATCAGGTCCGCCCGCCATGCCGATCGTCACGATGGTAACACTGTCCAGCAACCGGCTGGACAGGGATGCAAAGGTGCCGTCCGCCGCGAAACCTGCCGTATCCAGCACATGCCTTCCGGATGCGACGAGTACGAGCCGGTTCCTGTCCCGGAAAGCCGCGACAGAGGTCATTTCACCAAGCGGCAGCCACAGGCCGGTTGCTCTGGGAGACGTGGACGGTACAGGCGCCGGGGACGGAGGTGTCATGCCCGACGGGGGGGCGTGAGACGCGCGGGCTTCCTGTACGGCGGCTTCGGGGTGCGGAAGAATTGGAGAGGGATCGTTCACGAAGGTCCATCCCGATGGCAGGGCATCGCCTGTCTCGGCCTGATGGGCGACGGGATGGGCCAGCGCCATCCCGGACAAACACAGGAACATCAGGGCAGCCGGGAACAGGCGCATCATCCATTGCCACCAGTCGACACGACCGCCGCCGGATGGACGTGTGCGTTGGCCAGAAGCTGCGTCACCAGAATGGCGCGCTGGGGGGACATGGCTTCCATGATCGCAGACGCCTTGCGGGCATTCATGCGGTTCAGGAGTGCGACACCGACCCGAAGATCAAGGACATTGAAAATAGCTGCCGCATCCGCCGGTTTCATGGCTTCATAAATGCGGACCAGCCTGTCCGCGTCCTGATTCAGCAGTACGTCCGAATGATGCTCGCTCTCTTCCAGCGCCGAACGGGATGCGTCCAGCGCGGTCATGCGACGTTGCAACTCGGCTTCGGCCGCATCAACGAGACGCTGCCGGTCATCCAGCTGAGCGGATCTGTGATCCAGTTCCTTCTCCCGTTCGGCCAGCTGGGTTCTGAGAGCCGGGTCCGCGGGAGAGACGCCGGGTGGTGGCATCACCGGTCCCTTGCAGGTGTTGGCCGCACACAGGCTGGCCGTGGGGACAATTGGTATGGCCGCAGGAGCGGGCGTCGGGACCGGTAGCTGAACGGGCGAAGCCCCGGATGCCGGTTGTGGAGGCGAGGGCGCAGGCTGCGCCATAGCGGCTGACGTGACGGAACTGGACGGATCATCGGGCGTGGCGGATGTCAGATCACCGGCGATGGCGTAAATCTTGAGCCCTAGCAGGACGATCATCAGTCCGCAGGCCAAATGAAGAAGACGGAAGAACATTCTCCCGTTATCCCTGTCGCTCACGAAGGGCACGGATGAACTCCCGTTCCGCCGCGCCCTTGCTGCTGCTTTTCGTGACCCGTCCCTCTTCCTGCCGGAAACGCTTTACAGCCCTGAACATGTCATCCCGGGAAGAGGGAGCCGGTTCAGGCGTGTCTGCCACGGCAGACTGGGCCGGAACGCGACCGAGGGGAAGCAGGGTCTCCAGTTGCTGGGCCAGCGTTTCGGAACGTTCGCAGAGCACGACGAGATCACGCTTGAGGGTCTGTCCGGATTCCACTGTTTTGCTCAGGGCGCGCCCGACGATTTCTGTTGTCTGGCGCAGGTGGTCTATGCCGGCTTTCGCCTGAGTACTGCTGGATTGCAGGCTGGCGATCAGGGCGTCGAGCTGATGGCGGTCACGACGCAGGACCGACAGGGCACGTCCAAGGTAAAGGCTATAAAAAATCGTCACCAGCAGCAGCACTGACAGGGCGATTTCGAGGCTCAGCTGAAACCTGTCCATGATGATGCTCCGAACTAGCTGTAGGAATTGAACCGGTCCGAGCCGGTATTCTGGTTGACGGTCTCTTCGATCCGGACGGCGGCATGACCATGCCGTTTGCCAAGTTTTCCATGGAACATGGTGCGTCCCCCACATCTGATCCGGACAAGTGCCTCGGGATCACGGCGCAGGATGAGCCTGTCCCCGGGCGCGAGGGCCAGAATGTCACTGAGATTCATTGTCTGCTCTTCCAGCACGACATCCAGCGTCATGTCCGTCTGCCAGAGTTCCTCGGCCAGATGGTTCTCCCAGATTCCGTCATGGCCGAATTTCTCTCCCATGAACTGCTGGAGAAGGATTTCCCGGACGGGTTCCAGCGCGGCATGGGGCAGGACCAGATCCACATCACCCCCTCGCCCGTCCATGTCGATTCCGAACCGGGAGAGAACGATGCCGTTGGACGCCCGGCATATGGTGGCGAAACGGGCATTGGATTCCAGCCGTTCGAAACGGAAATTGACAGCGCAGAGGGGACTGAAGCTGGTGGCCAGATCTGTCAGGACCATGCGAACCAGAGGCTCAATCAGCGCCCGCTCAATGGCGGTGTGATGGCGGCCGGGCTGGCGCGTGTCAGGCATGCCGGAGGGCGGGATATCCTGACGCACATGGCCGCCGAGCAGGGCATCCACCACGCTATAGATCAGGGGAGAGCTAATGACGAGAACACCGTAATTATCCCACTCCTCCGCCTTGAAGACCGCGAACATGGACTGTCCGGGAATATGGGCGAGATAATCCTCGAACCGCTGGGAACTGAGCTGGTCCAGGGTGACTTCAACGTTGTCACTGGTGAAATTGCGCAGACTGGTCGTGAAAATCCGGATGAAGCGGTCGAACACCACCTCCAGCATCGGCAGACGCTCATAGGAGACAGCCGTCGTGCTGATGAGACGTTCGATGTCCCGTCCTTCTGCGGGCGTGCCGAAAGCAGGGTCATTCCGGGCCAGACGGTTCGCTTCCGCCGCATCCAGAATCCGGCCTGTGCCCTCGTTTCCATCCACGAATCCCTGCCCCTGCCCAGGATGGGCGGGAGACCGGCCTGCTGGCGGCGTCCTGTCGGGAGGTGGGGAAACATCTGCCCCGTTTTCGAAACGGGTATCGCTCACTGGACAAGAACCTCCGCGAAAAAGAGATTCCGCACCTGCAGAGGGGCGACGATATTGGTGATCTGGACCAGCATCGTTTCCCGCAGGCGGTAGATCCCGCTGCCCGCAAGCTCCTCGGGGCGCATTCCGTGCAGACATGTCTGGAAAGCATCCTGAATCTGCGGCATCAGGGTGCTGATCCGTGTGGCTTCTTTGCTGTCTTCGATTTCAAGCTGCGCATTGATGCGGACATAACGGATCCGCCCTGTCCCGGAATCGAGATTGGACAGGACGGGCGGAATGGGGATGGTAATCCAGCGAACGGTCCGGCTGGCGGCAGAGACGGGCGAAGGAGCGGAATGATGGAAATGACGCCAGGCAAAGGCGCCGCCACCCAGGAGGAGCAGACAGATCATGCCGGCAAGAAGCATGATCCTGCGCCGACCGCCTTTCTTTTCTGTCGTTTCAGTTTCCTGAGATTCCATTGCCACCGCTCGACTGCCTTCTCTTTCGGACAGTCCGCATCATCATCTGAAAATGTTAACAGCGGGTTTATGGGGAACAGGAAAAGGCATGTTGTCCTCTCCGCCGGAACACTTGCATTCGCCGCGCTGGTACTGTCGGGATGTGCCTCCCAGCGCTCGCCCTACAACCGGTATTACATGGCGAACGGAGCCTACAGGGCACCGGGAACGCCTACGGACCCGTGGGGGCCGTATATCCGGCAGGCGGCCCAGCGCTTCTCGATTCCCGAAGACTGGATCCGCGCCGTCATCCATCAGGAATCGGGCGGACATGAATATATGGACGGACAGCCCATCACCTCCAGCGCCGGCGCCATGGGGCTGATGCAGCTCATGCCCCAGACCTATGCCGACATGCAGGAACGTTACGGGCTGGGATCCGATCCTTATGAACCGCATGACAACATCATGGCGGGAACGGGATATATCAGCATCCTGGCCCGCAAATATGGCGCGCCAGCCTTTCTGGCCGCGTATAATGCCGGTCCGGTCCGGCTTGAGGATTACCTGTACGAGGGGCGTCCGCTGCCGAGCGAGACGGTCAATTACGTTGCCAGCATCACGCCTCATCTGGGGACACAGGTGGCCATGACTGGACCGCTGGCCAGTTACGCCAGCGCATCACAGCTGAATGCCTCGCCGATGGAGGTTGCAGAGGCGCCTGAAACGCAGCAGGCGCCTTACAGCAGCCAGATGATCGCCATGCAGTCCGCTCCCGTTCAAAGCAGTGGTCAGACAAGCGTCAGTGCTGTCTGGGCGCGCCGACATTTCACGCCCGTCCCCTCCTCCTCAGGACCTCTTGAAGCACCGGCACCGGTTGCGCCCTGCAACGCTGATGACGCCTACGATCCGAGCGTCCCCTGCGCCGATACGCCCATGCCCCAGCAGGAGCTGCCCCCGCCAGCCGCGACGGCAGCACCCGCGGCCGAACCTTCATCCTCCGGCATGGAGATGACGGCATCCAACCTGCCGCCGCCTCCGGTCATCCCGACTCCTGCGCGCAGTCCCGCCCGACAGACGACATCGCCTCATACAGTCGTGGTCGGATATCACATGCCTGGAAGCTATGGACCGTGGGGCGTTCAGGTCGGCGCTTTCGCGAATATCGGTCAGGCCCGGTTTGCCGCCACGATGGCCCGGCAGACGGCCTTTTCGTCTCTGGAGTCCGCCCGAATCGAGGTTCAGCCGACCCTGGCTCACGGGACGCGGTTCTGGCGTGCGCGGCTGACCGGAATCAGCCGCACGGGAGCGGCGCATGCCTGCTCGACGCTAGCAGGCGAAGGCATGGCCTGCATGGCGGTTCCACCCGGCCACTGAGCCGGGGCATCGTGCCCGTACGGCACAGGGAAAACAGCGCCACAGGTCTCCGGTCTCTTCATCCTGCGGACAGAAACCAAACCGCGTTGGCAACGGGACAAGTTTCGCCTATGTTCCCATGCATTCCGGGCATGGCAGCTGCGCATTGCGCGTAGACAACAGGTTCTCCCTTCCAACCGGCCCTATTTTTGACTTCCACAGGATGTGCAGATGACGACCAGCCCTGCTCACGATCATGTTCCCTCAACGGACGAGGTCATCAGCGAGGAAGGGTATCACAAGGATCTGGATCGCCGGCATGTGCAGATGATCGCCATTGGCGGTGCCATCGGGACAGGCCTGTTTCTGGGAGCCGGATCGAGACTTCAGGTGGCGGGGCCCTCGCTGGCGATCATCTATGCGGTCTGTGGCCTCTTTTCCTTCCTGATCCTGCGTGCCCTTGGCGAACTGGTCATGTACCGCCCCACCAGCGGCAGCTTCGTGACCTATGCGCGTGAATTCCTGGGGGAAAAAGCCGCCTATGCCGCAGGCTGGCTGTCCTTCCTCAACTGGTCGATGACCGGCATCGTCGATATTACCGCTGTCGCGCTCTACATGCATTACTGGGCGGTGTTCCTGCCTGTCCCGCAATGGGCGTTCGCGCTCGTGGCGCTGGGAATCGTGGGTACGATGAACATGATCGGCGTGAAGTATTTCGGGGAAATGGAGTTCTGGTTTTCCCTGATCAAGGTCGTGGCGCTGGCGCTGTTCCTGATCGTGGGGGCAATCATCCTTGGCGCGCGCGTCCCGGTGGATGGCCATGCGACCGGCTTTCACCTGATCACCGAAAATGGCGGCCTCTTCCCGCATGGGATCGGGGCGGCGCTTCTGCTGCTTCAGGGGGTGGTTTTTGCCTATTCCGGCATCGAACTGCTCGGGACGGCGGCCGGAGAATGCCACGACGCCCGTGAAATCCTGCCCGGTGCCATCAACAGCGTGATCTGGCGGATCGGGCTGTTCTATGTCGGATCGGTCGTTCTGCTGGTGTGCCTGCTGCCTTGGACGGCCTATCACGCCGGGACAAGCCCGTTCGTGACCTTCTTTCAGGCCCTGGGTGTGCCGGGCGTCGGGACGCTGATGAACATCGTGGTTCTGACGGCGGCGCTCTCCAGCCTCAATTCCGGGCTGTATTCCACAGGGCGTGTCCTGCGGGCCCTGTCGCTTGGCGGCTCCGGCCCGCAGGCACTGTCCCGCCTCAATCGCAGTTCCGTGCCGTATGTTGGCATCCTGGCGACACTGGCTGTCTATCTGGTGGGTGTGGGGCTGAACTACCTGATCCCGGCGCGCGTGTTCGAGGTGGTGCTGAATTTCTCGGCTCTCGGCATCATCAGCACATGGGGTTTCATCCTGATCTGCCAGCTCCGACTGCGGGCAGCCATCAACCGGGGGGACATTGCGCCGACCACCTTTGGAATGCCGGGCGCGCCTTATACGACATGGGCCACACTGGGCTTTCTGGCCTTTGTCGTTCTCATGATGGCCTTTGACTATCCTGACGGTACCATCACGGTCAGCGCCATTCCGCTGATCGGGCTGGTTCTGGTCGGAGGATGGATGCTTCTGGGCCGCAGCCGCTCCGGTCAGGCATGATCCGGATCTGAACCATTCCGGCTTTCACCGGCCGCCGGGAGCCAGACAAGGCAGGTGGCTCCGTTTCCCGGGCTGCTGACGATTTTCAGACGTCCGCCATGGCGGTCCAGGATATGGCGGACGATGGACAGGCCCAGCCCTGTGCCTTCCCCGTCCTGCCGGGCTTCTCCCACGCGATAGAACCGTTCCGTCAGACGCGGGAGGTGATGGGGGGCAATGCCGCAGCCATTGTCCTGCACTCCGATTAGCACACCGTTTTCTGCCGGCCAGGAGTCATCCGCCGTGATCTGGCGGCGGGCGAAAAGCGTGACGGTCAGCCCATCCTCCGCTCCGGCGCCATAACGCAGGGCATTCTCGATCAGGTTGAGGAGCACCTGCGTCATTTCGTCTTCATCGGCATGGATGAGGAGCCCATCTTCCACATCCACGCGAAGGTGGCGGTTCTCCTGTTCGAAGCGGGGTGCAATCTCTCCGAGAACCACCGCCATGAGTTCGGAGACGTCCAGTAGATCCCGGGGCCGCTGATGCTCATGGGCCTGCACGCGGGAGAGGTAGAGCAGTCGGTCGATCAGGCGTTTCATCCGGGCGCATTGCTGAGCCATGATGTCCAGAAACTGGGTGCGCAGCTGCACGCTTTCCCCTGCCCCGTCCTTTAGCGCGTCAATGAAACCGCTCATCGACGCAAGCGGGGTCCGGAGTTCGTGACTGGCATGGGCCACGAATTCCGTTCGCATCCGATCCACAGCCTGTGCGTCGCTCCGGTCGGACAGGACCACCAGCAGACGGCGGCTCCGTCCCTTACCGCCAGGCAGACGGCGCAGGGCGAGATGGAGGGTACGGGGGACGGGAACGTCCAGTGTCAGGGTCGTGGAGCAGAGTGGGACGGGATCTCCTTCCGTTGCCGGCTCCGCCCGGAGCGCTGCGAAAAGGGCCGCGCGCGTCGCCGGATGCCGCAGGATGGCCCCCATGGAATCACCGAACTGCGCAATGGCGTCTTCATTGGCGTGCAACAGTGCGCCGAGCGCATCCACCAGTAAAACGGACGCGGGAAAGGCGTCGATCGGAAGGCGCAGATCCGGCGCAGACAGGTCCGCCACGGTCCGCACATCCGAAGGCCGGACCGTGCTCCGGCGCCTGTACAGCACGGAAGCAACGAGGCCGCCCCAGCCGCCCAGCGCTGCCACGCCCAGAGCGACCGTCAGCGGCAGGAGCATGTCATGCGGGGCAGCCATGTCTTCCCGTGTCGGACCTGATCCTCAAGAGGGCTCGACCGGGCCGTCATCAAGGGCATAACCCGCTGCCCGGACCGTCCGGACCATATCTACCTCGCCTGGAGCGTTGATGGCTTTGCGGAGACGGCGGATATGCACGTCGATGGTTCTGATCTCGACATGAATGTTCTGCCCCCAGATGCGGCGCAGCAGATCTTCACGGGAAAAAACCTTGCGCGGGTTGCGTATCAGAAGGTCCAGCAACCGGTATTCCGTGGGGCCGAGGGTCAGCTGCCGTCCTGCCCGTTCGGCGCGGTGAGTTTCCGGGTCCAGCGTGATGTCCGCGAAGGACAGGACATCATAAGACGACTGGTGCCGCCGCAGAAGCGCCCTCAGCCGCGCATCCAGCGTGTCGATGCTGCAGGGTTTGGGCAGGTAATCGTCTGCGCCTGTGTCCAGCCCACGGATGATATCCGGCTCATCCGAGCGCGCCGTCATGAGAATGACGGGCAGGTCACGCAGGCCTGGATTGCTGCGGATGCGGCGACAGACATCCAGCCCGGAAAGGCCTGGCAGCATCCAGTCGAGGACCGCGACATCGGGACGGGAAGCCTCAAGCATGGCAAGGGCGGTTTCCCCGTCCGGAGCGGTTTCGACCCGGTAGCCGCGCTGTTCCAGGTTGAAGCGTGTCATCAGCAGGAGGGCAGGATCATCCTCCACAACGAGGATCAATCCCTTGGCGCGTATCGAAGCCGTCGTCATCAGCGTGCGTCGGGCTCCGGCAGGCCTTCCGCCGCGGCGGGACCGCCACGGGGACGCAGGGACGGCAGGTTTTCCCCCGTTACGGCGTAGAAGACGCGCTCGGCGATGTTCGTGGCATGATCACCGATCCGTTCGAGGTTCTTGGCGATGAACAAGAGTTCCGTGCAGGAACGGATATTGCGCGGGTCTTCCATCATGTAGGTCACGAGTTCGCGGAACAGGGCCGTGTAATATTCGTCAACCGCACGGTCCGAATGCCAGACTTCCATGGCGCGGTTGGAATCCTGCTGGGTAATGGCGTCGATGGAGCGGCGGAGGTTGTCCTGTACCAGCCGACCCATGCTCCGCAGGCCCGAGAGGGAAATCTGCCCTTCGGCGATCTGGATCTTGAGCGAACGCCGCGCGATGGAGGCGGCATAGTCTCCGATCCGCTCCAGATCACCTGTGATCTTCAGGGCGGCGACAATTTCGCGCAGATCCCCGGCCATGGGGCTTCTGAGCGCGAGGAGACGGATGGACAGGCCCTCGACGTCGCGTTCCAGGTCGTCCACTTCCGGATCCTGCCGGGCGGCGGCTTCGGCGGCTTCCTCGTTGCGGTCCGCGATTGCGGAAAGGGCCAGGGCCACCTGGTTTTCCACGATACCGCCCATCTGCGCCATCATGGATCTAAGCTGGCCCAGCTCCTGCTCGTAGCTTTTGACGATGTGAGATCTGTCAGCCATGGCGGATTATCCAAATCTTCCGGTGATATAGTCCTGGGTCTGCTGCTGGCGCGGATTGGTGAAGATACGATCCGCACTGTCCACTTCGATCAGCCGTCCCAGATAGAAGAACGCCACCTGATCGGCGCAGCGGGCGGCCTGCTGCATGTTATGAGTCACAATGGCGATGGTGAACTCTTCCTTCAGTTCATCGAGGAGTTCCTCGATACGGGCGGTGGAAATTGGGTCCAGCGCAGAGGTCGGTTCGTCCAGCAGGAGGACTTCCGGCCTCGTGGCGATGGAACGGGCGATGCACAGGCGCTGCTGCTGGCCACCGGAGAGACCGGCTGCGGGAGCGTGGAGACGGTCACGCACTTCGTTCCAGAGCGCCACACGGGTCAGGACGTCCTGAACACGATCATCCATCTCTGATCTGGAGAGCTTTTCATGCAGGCGCACGCCAAAGGCGATGTTGTCATAGATCGACATGGGAAAGGGTGTCGGTTTCTGGAACACCATACCCACGCGGGAACGCAAGGTGTTCAGGTCGATGGCCGTGTCGAGAATGTTGCGGCCGTCGAACAGGACTTCACCCGTGGCCCGCTGGCCCGGATAGAGGTCGTACATCCGGTTGAAGATCCGCAGCAGGGTGGATTTGCCACAGCCGCTCGGGCCGATCATCGCCGTAACCTGACGTGCGGGAAAATCGATCGTGATGTCGTGCAGGGCGTGGTTCTGCCCGTAATAGAAGTTGACGTTGCGGACCGACAGGGCCACCTGCGGTTTGGTCTCGTTCATCATGGAATCCTGTAGGGTCATCCGCGTCGCGCCGAGATGCGGACGGCAATATTGATGGCCAGCACACCTAGCGTCACCAGCAGGGCGCCAGCCCAGGCCAGTTGCACCCAGTCTTCGTAGGATGCGCCGGCATACTGGTAGATCGCGATCGGCAGGCTGGCCATCGGCCGGTTGAGACTGAAGGACCAGTTCTGGTTCCCGAGGGACGTGAACAGCAGGGGAGCAGTCTCACCGCTGACACGGGCCAGCGCGAGGAGGATACCGGTCAGCACGCCCGTTCTGGCGGAGCGCAGGCAGAGGGACAGGGTCACGCGCCAGCGCGGCGCACCCAGCGCCGCACCGGCCTCGCGCATGGCGGTTGGCACGAGACGCAGCATGTCTTCCGTGGTGCGGACAATGATGGGCGTGGCGAGGATGGCCAGCGCCACGGCACCTGCGAAACCCGAGAAATGCCCCAGCGGCGCGACCAGCACTTGATAGACGAACAGACCCACCAGAATGGAGGGAACGGACATCAGAACGTCGGAAACGAAGCGGACGCAGGAGGCGAACCGGTTGGTTTTCCCGCCATATTCCGAAAGATAGATCCCGCAGCCCAGTCCGAGAGGCGTGGCCATCAGAAGTGCCAGGAACGTCTGAATGATACTGCCGGCAATGGCGTTGGCCAGACCGCCTCCGGAACCCGGAGGCCCCATGGCTCTGAGAAACACGCTGCCAGACAGGCCGGCAATACCGCGAGACAGGAGGGTCCAGAGGATGGACCCCAGCACGAGGACAAGAATTCCGGCCGCCACCATGCCGAAAGCCGTTGCCAGCCGGTCAGCTCTTTGGCGGCGGGCGCCGCGCGGGTTGGGTCTCCAGCCGCCGGAAGACGATGGCAGGGCGTTCACTGGCGTCCTCCCCGCAGGATCCGCGCCAGACTCAGGCTGGCAAAGGACAGAAGCATCAGGATGAAACCGAGTGCCAGCAGGGAAGACAGTTGCAGCGAACCGGCCGGACTTTCGGGGAACTGAAGGGCAATCAGGGACGCCACTGTGCTGCGCGGCGCGAAAAGGGACCAACCAACCGCTGTGACGTTTCCGATCACGAATGTCACGGCCATCGTCTCGCCAAGCGCCCGTCCCATGCCGAGGACCACCGCGCTGATCATGCCGGACCGGGACCAGGGAACCACGATCTTCCGCATCACTTCCCAGCGTGTCGCCCCCAGACCATAGGCGCTTTCCCGCAGCATGTTGGGCATGGCTTCGAAAACGTCACGCATGACGGCGGTCATGAAAGGGGCGATCATCATGGCCAGAACGATACCTGCCGTCATCAGGCCGGTCCCGAACGGAGCGCCGGAAATCAGGGGACCAAGCCCGGGAACATGTTTGAAATGATGGCCAAGAAACGGCTGGACGTGCCGCGCCATGAAGGGGACGATTGTAAAGAAGCCCCACATGCCGAAAATAATGGAGGGAACGGCAGCCAGAAGCTGCACCGCCGTACCGACGATAAGGGCGACGCGCGGGGCGGCTATGGCAGTCAGCCAGAACGCCGTGCCGAACGCCAGCGGCAGGGCAATGACGACGCCGATCAGCGTGCTGACCAGCGTGCCGAACAGTGGCGCCAGCGCGCCGTAGACATGCGTGACCGGGTTCCAGACATCACGAAAAGCAAAGCCGAAGCCGAATGTCCGAAAAGCCTGGCTGCCCCCGACCCCCATGAGGACGACCAGGCCGCCCAGAACCACCAGCACCAGAAGAGCCGCTGCGGCCACGAAGCCATGAAAGGCCGTGTCCGCCCCACTACGATTTGTGGCACTGGAGGATAGACGGGCCTTTTCGGACTGTCTGGCTGGAGCGGCTGTCATGCAGGGCGGGCTCTGACTTTGAAAAAACGGGCACGATCCGGCGACAGGCGCCGTCCTCTGAGTGCATTAGCCGCCCGTTTCCCGCAGGACAACCGGCGGATGGACACCGGAGCATGAAAGATTTGTGTCATAGGGGCATTTTCCGCCGGGCCTCATCTGAAACGCCAGTCGGCGGAGAACTTTCCTTTTCATCATGCGTTCGGAGAGGCAGACCTCGAATCAGGCCCTGAGAGCATGCTTCACGGAATGTGTTTTCAAGCCATAAGTTCCTGTTTTCTTCGGGAATTCCAGGCATGGGGCCCAAGGGGTTCCGGGGTTTCCCTGTCGTGGATATGGAACCCCTATTTCAAGATCAGGAGAATTACCGTGGCTTCCAAGGCACATCGTCACGTCACCCAGAATAATACCGCGGACAATACGAAATCCGTTTCGATCGAGACCCTGAATGCCCGTCTGGCTGATCTCATCGACCTGGCCCTCATCACCAAGCAGGCGCACTGGAATCTGAAGGGACCACAATTCATCGGCGTTCACGAAATGCTGGATGGGTTTCGTTCTGGAATTGACAATTTCTCCGATATGACGGCCGAACGCGCCGTACAGCTGGGTGGCACCGCGTTTGGCACCGTGCAGGATGTTAGCAAAAACAGCAACTGCACCCCCTACCCGACAGACATCTATCGTGTGGCCGATCATATCTCGGCACTGATCGACCGCTATGCGACAGTTGCCAACAATATGCGTGAAGCCATCAAGGTAACGGATGAAGCGGGAGACGATGACACGTCCGATCTCTTCACGGAGATTTCCCGCGCGCTGGACAAGAACCTGTGGTTTCTGGAAGCCCATGTTCAGGAACCGACCGGCCAGATGCGCGATGGGGACCATACGGGCAAGCGTCAATAAGGCGTAGCTCCACAGGCACGCTGTTTAGGCGGGGACCATTAAGGTCCCCCGCCTTTTTATTCAGAGACAGCGTGCCAGATGTTCCCGGGCGTAATGGTAAGGATCATCGGATAGCGGAGGAGAGGATGTTTCATCTGCATCTGGAATCCCACTGCCAGAAAGCGGGTCCTGGACGATCCCGACAATAGTGCGAAAGTCCTCTTCTCCCAGAGGCGAAGGGGCTTTTCCCCGGCTGCGCTGCACCAGCCACGATGCTGTCAGCGCGCGCAGTTCCTGCCAGTCAGGATGTTCCGATACAGACAGATCGGCCAAGGCAGCTTGTTGCAATTCCTGAAAATCAGTGTCTTCGAGACGGACAGGCGGCGCATGTGGCGTCTTTTTGACAATCCACCCGCCAAAGGTGCTCTGCATCAGGTCGAGATTATTTCTGGTCATTGAACTCTTTTGAAAACAGCCCCCTCCCCTGCATGAGATCATGCGAGGGAGGGGACCGTCTGGACTGACGCTCTATTCAGGCCGAAGTTTTCTTCTTCCGTCTGGTAGTCGGTTTTGCAGTCGCGGTCGAAGACGCGGCAGCAGCCTTGAAAGGCGCTGCTTTGGCTGTTTTAGACTCAGATTTTGACCAGAGATGCGGTGCAGGATTCTGGTCTTTGGGCAGCGGAGGATACCGGTCCACATCTACGCCTGGAGCAATCAGATCGAAGAAGACCTGTCGATCCAGCGCAAAATGCGGGTTGTAGAAGGGGTCGCGCTGGAGGCGATCTCCCCAGCGTTCCAGCATGTACTGGGTCTCGTGGAAGAAACGGCGTTCTGTGGTCGGGCGGTCATCGCTTCCGCGGCTGAGGCTTTCATGATGCTCCGCGCAGAAATCAGGCGTCCAGAGAACCTTGAAGCCTGCATCCCGGATCTTGAGGCACAGGTCGATGTCGTTGAAGGCCACCGTGAGGTTTTCCTCATCGAAACCACCGACCATGTCGAAAGCCGGTTTCCTGACGAGCATACCAGCCGCCGTCACGGCGGACATTTCCTGCGGGAAATAGGCGCGGCCTGCATACCCGCCTTCATCGCGGGGAATCCCGATATGGGCGTGACCAGCCACATCCCCGATTCCTAGCAGGACACCAGCATGCTGAACCGTCTGGTTGGGATAGACGAACTTGCCCCCGACAATGGCGGCTTCCTGATCAGCCAGAGCCTCATTGACAAGGATGTTCAGCCAGTTTTCCTGCTCGACGAACACGTCATTATTCAGGAAAAGGACGAAATCCGCATCGGACAGGGCCGCGGCCTTGTTGTTCAGACGGGAATAGTTGAACTTTTCCTTCAGCGTCAGGATCTGGACGTTCGGGAGTTTTTCCACTGCCTTGGCAAAGGCCTTGGATTCCTTCGTTATTGACCAGTTATCGATCAGGATGACGTCGTAATTCTTGTAAGCGGTCAGATTGACGATCGCATCAAGGCAACGCTTTGTCGTGGCAATTTCGTCTTTGTACGGGACGATGATGGTCACCTTCGGTTCGTCGGTGAAAGTCCAGTTCACGACATACAACGTGTTATTGAGCTGTGATGTCACTTCGGCCGGCAGGCCGCGCCGTGCCAGATGGTCGGAGACGGCCTGTACACCAGCATCGACAGCATAGCTCTTGTTACCGATATCGGCTGCCGTGGATTTGGCGGTAATACGCCAGTGATACAGGATTTCCGGAACGTGATGAATTTTCCGGGCCGGAATGGTTTCCGATACCCGCAGCAGGAAGTCATGATCCTGCGCGCCATCATATTTCTTGTTCAGGCCACCGACCTTGTCGACCAGGGATTTTTTGGCCATGACGAAATGGCAGACGTAATTGACCCCCAGAAGCAGACGGTAATTCCAGTCCGTTTTGAAGGACGGGTTAGTGTAATATCCGCTGCGGTCGATCTTGTCTTCATCTGAATACAGGATATCAGCCTGGCTTCTTTCCGCTTCCCTCATCATGTATTCAATCGCGACATCGACCAGAAGATCGTCATGATCGAAGAAGGCGATCCATTCGCCCTTGGCATTTTCAAGGCCAACATTCGTTGTCCCGCTGATGCCGTCATTCGTCTCCTTGAAGATCACCTGAATCCTAGGATCCAGATCGACGAATTCGAGAATCAGCTTCCGGAGTTCTTCGTCCTTGCTACAGTCATCGACGATGATCAGTTCCCAGTTTTTCCAGGTCTGATTGATGACGCTTTCGACGGCCGCCCGGAAATCGCTCAGATCAGGACGCCAGACCGGACAGATGACACTGACCAGCGGTTCTTTCGTACTGGCGACACGGGTCCGGTCGACATAACGACGCAGGATTGGGAAGTATTCCGTAGCCCAACCATGATAGTCCGCCAGCGTATAACCGGGCTGTGGAAGAATGGCGCGGACCTGCCTACGCAGCTGCGTGAGCTGCGCATGAAGGGCATCGATCTGGTCAACCACGTCCAGAACAACACCTTCGTATTTGTCAGAGACAAAACTCGTGAAATACGGGCTGTTATCCAGCTCTTTCATTTCAGGCAGAACGTAGAAATGAAATTCCTGCGGATAGGACTTCCGGAATAGGGGCGGCGGAACAAACTGGAAGCCGCAATACGGATCGCAGGACAGGACTTTTCCTACGTCTCCGCGATACCGGTCGGCCGAGATCTGGCCCACCTTCTCACCACCACAGGTAACCAGAAGATCACGACCACCATTCATGCCCGTGACGCGGTTTCCCGACACGACCCAACCACAGAGGGCGCCTGCCTTGTTGCCATCAACGAAGGAAAAAATCTGTTCCGGCAGCGTCTGTTCGAAGTCAATCGCAACCGTCTCCTGATTGTTGTAAATCAGGGTGATCTCATCCACGCGGCTCTTGAACGTCAGTTTTCTTGTTTTACCGTCCAGAACCTGATCAGGGGGAGCAAACTGGAACCCGACATGCACTGAAGGAACACCGGCCTGCGCAACATCTTCGCGAAGACCGTCACACTGGATCTGAAGTACTTCCTGCTCGTCGAAAATAACATGCAGATTTACAGGAGTCTGAGGTTGGTTCGGATTAAATGCCCATCCTCTGATAAAATCAGGAGTTATTTCATCAACGTAGCAGTAAATCACTTACCATCTCCCAGATATTTTCAATGATTTTAGCGCAGCCTCTGAAACTTGCCAGAGAGAATCTTGATAATCTTTAAGAAAGTTCAGATTGCACCAGTAATTTAGTGAAAACGGTGATTTCTTCGTGAAAATCCCGTCAAATCCAACAATAGCAAAGCACTTTTATTTTTCCGAAACAATCCGGTTTACCAGCTCATCATATTTCCTCAGATATGTTTCCATGGACAACTCGGCTTCCGCGTATTTCCGGGCCTCTTTTCCCAGTTGTCTCGCAGCTCGCGGTTTTTCCAGAAGATCAAGTACAGTTTCAGCCAGACGTTCAGGTTCAAAAAAGGAAACCAGACGACCTGTCAGTTTATCCGTAATGAATTCCCTGACAGGGGCTGTATCACTCCCGACAATGGGGCAGCCACAGGCCATGGCTTCGCGCAGGGACCATGATGCGACAAAAGGATATGTCAGATAGAGGTGGGCATCTGTCCGCTTCAGGATGGCCCGGAAGTCATCATATGCAACTTTCCCGACAAAATGGACGCGATCCAGATCCAGCTGGCCTTCCATCTCCTGCAGGAGAACTTCCCGCCAGTTTTTTCCATTGCCCGGACTGACGCCATAGCTGACCTGATCCCCGCCGACCAGAATGACATGAGCGTCCTTGCGTTCGGAAAGAATCCGGGGAAGGGAACGCATGACAGTATGAAATCCGCGATAGGGTTCAAGGTTGCGCGCTACATAGCTGATGAGCGTGTCCTTGGGGGAAATCCTGACGTCACCGATAACGAGATTGCGTCGCCGTGCCTGTGGGTCGGGTGCGCAGAGATCGAGGTTGACCCCTTCTCTCAGCAGGGACAGTTTATCCTGCGCCCAGCCGGGATAGGTATTCTTCTGGAACAGGGTAGGCGTCTGGCCATAGCCATTAGGCAGGCAGAGCGCCTGAAGGTTTATGGCATTCTTGATGCGCACGCCCGCCGCCAGTTCCGGGGCGGGAGGAAATTCAGGATCGAACCCGACATCGTTACGATCCGCGTGATAGAAGAACTCGAAATAGCCCAGAATGGGACACTTGGGGAAAACATCCACCAGATTCAGGAGTTCGCCCCATCCGTGATGCCCGATGATGATATCCGGCTCGTAGCCGAGATCCTTGAGCGTCCGGGCCGTTTTTGCCACGGCTTCCGCCCGGAGCACGCCATGCTCGAATTCTCGAAGATGGGGATGAGTAGCAAGAGCGGGCAGACGTGGCACCTTGTAGATAACCCGCCGGACCCCGGGAATATTCCCTTCATTGGCTTCAGAAATAAAGACGATCTCGTTACCACCCTGCGCATGGAGATGGCGAACGAAATGCAGGAACTGTCCGGGAAAATTCTGATGAACGAAAAGGTAGCGCACACCTTCTCCCATTAATCTGGCAGGTGCCTCTTTTGATTCCGGGAGATGGAGAAGACGGCACGAACGCGTTTTCAGAACGATCCGGTACGAAGTGATGCTCCGTGCCGGATCGGGAGACGGTCAGGACGCAGCCGTTTCCGTCTTGCGCTTTGCCGCCGTCCGGGAGGACGTCTTGCGGACGGGTTTCCCGAAATCTGTCTCAGCAGGCATCGTGTCGTCAATGGAGACGATTTCGAGCAGGAAGGCTTCGAGAGGTGCCAGGCTATCCGCCTCAAGCGCATCCGTACCTTCAACCGGACCAAGCCGCGTTCCGTCCGTAAAGGTAGCCGTCAGGCGGATCTTGTGCGTCGTCTCCGTCTCGCCCTTCAGACGTACGCGCAGGCCGAGGATAGGAAGCGCCATGCCACGTGAGCCACAGTACTGACCACCTTCGGCCCACGGGGAAAGCCAGCCCTTGCCCAGAACAGCCTGATATTCGATGTCCGCAGCCGTGACTCCAGCCAGCTCAGGAGCAATGCTGAATCCTTCGATCCAGTTCTGGCTGCCGGGAACTCCCATCCACTGTCCGACTGCCGCTGCCACGTCTCCACGGCGCTGGACATGTGCGGAAATTTCGCTGCCAGCAGACGCGGGCTGTTCCGCAGACTGGGGAGCGACGGGTGTAGCAGGAGCGGATGGCGGCGCAGCGGCGGCCGGAGCCGCGGTTGAGGTTGGACCAGCGAGCTGGGCCACCTGAAGCTGGGGAGCGGGATGCGGGGAGTTGGGTTCCTGATAGGTCGTCACGAGGACACCGGCAGGACCGCGCATGACACGGACGAGGGCGGCCCCATTGGCTCCCCCGATCCAGCCGTCTTCCTCAAAGGTACTTACCGTAACGACCCCGGGCGGCGTACCGGGAGCACGGGAAATCCGGACCCCGGGCAGACCCGACGGTCCCGGTCCGGGCTGACCCGGAGCATGGAAGACGCAGAAAATCCCCGCATCCAGCACCATCATGTGAGCCCCGGCTTTCAGGTCAATAACCCGGTTTTGCTTCGGCGCTTCAGCAGCGTTCGACATCCCTTACTCCCAATTATTCCGCCAACCAGAAAGAATTCCCGGTTTTATAAAATGTCCGGGCCCAGAACAGAAGTGCTCCCGACAACGTATGACCAACTGTTCAGATCATGCTTCGTAAAAATGCAGGCCTTCCGTTTTTCTGTATTATAATTATCTTTTTCCAACAAAGGGTAAAGAAGTCCGCGCGTATTTAGTGTGCCCAGCGCCGCAAAAAGAACGCCAGCACCAGGGGCACCGGCATCCCCAAGGGAATCACGGCCCCCGCTCCCGCCTTTCGCACTCTTTCACCCTGCGCACCCAGATCGAAGCAGACGGCCTCCAGTCCGGACTGCCAGAGCAGACCGAGCACATAGCACCATGTCTCGGGCGCGATGGACGGGATCAGGCCGACATGGGCATTCTGCTCCCGGATCAGCGACAGGGCGTCAGCCTCCTGATATTCTCCCGTGACGCGTACGCCAGCCTCGATCAGGGTCTCGTCATCACGGGTGTGGCCGACCAGAACCAGCTCGACGGGAAGACCGTGGAACTGGATTTCGAGCGCCATGGCCTTGAGAACATCATACCCTTTCCATTCGCTGATGCCCCCGACAATGCAGATTCTCAAAGGGGCGCCATTCCGCAAAGCGGAACCTGAAGAAAGGGTCTCCAGCAGCGCGGCATCATTCTGCAGGGGGATAACCATGATCCCGAGGCCCGGAAAATGGCGTCTGATACGACGTGCCGTATCCTGTGTCGGCGCCATCAGGGTCCGGGCTTGGCCCAGTTCACGGCGCGAGCGCTCCAGAAGTTCCAAGACCGTCAGATCTTCTCCCAGAAAGCCGCCCCACCGGTCCACGCAGGTCTGACAGACTGCCGGCTCGGGTTCGCCGCAGTACCGCCCTTCTCCATTGCAGAGCGAGATCCGGGGGCAGAACCAGACGTGATCGTGGATGAACACGTCATAAGGAACATCCAGCGCTTCATGCAGTGTCCTGATGCAGGGCGCGTGTCCGACAAGATGGTGCCATTCCACACTGCTGACCCGCAGAACCCGGAGTGTTTCCACGAAGAGAGGAAATTCTTCGGGCAAGGCGAATTTCAGGTTCGGAAACCTGTCGCTTTCCAGAGCGGTTTCCAGACGGCACCCCTCACTGGTCGGCTTGAGAAGCAGTGCCAGTTGTCCGTCACGTTCAAAGGCCGCCGCCCGATCCCGCACGACGCGCCCTACCCCCCCTCCGGCGTCATGCTGGATCATCAGAAGTGAAAGACGCTTTCCACGCAGGGACTGCAGACCAGCGAGGTCGAGCTGCCGTCGCACCGTTCCGAGAGGATCACGCTGGATGAAGCGGGCGACCAGCTGGCTGTATCCCGGATGCAGTGCGTTCACGAATTCCAGATTGCGTGCGGCGAGTGCCTTGCCGCTGCTGCCGAACGATATGCCGCCCACATGGGCGACATAGAGTTCAGGCGCGGCGAGATGACGGAACCCCAGCGCCGAAGCTCTGAGGCAGAAATCGTTCTCCTCGCCGTAACCCTGTGCGAACACATCTTCCCGGAACAGACCTGTTTCCGCCAGGCATTCCGCGGAAATAGCCATACAGAAACCATGCGCCGTGGGAAGATCGATCTCAGGCTGTTCCTGACCGAAAAGCCCGGCGCAGCGCCGGTCCAGTCTTCTGGTTTCCTGAAGGCCCGGAACAGGATTGGTTTTTTCCACGGAAGGATAGGACAGGATTGTCGCTTCATTCGAAAACGGCGTCACCGTGCCGACATCCGACCGTTCCAGCCGCTGTCGCAAGCGCTCCACCCAGCCGGGAGGCACTAGCGTATCGCTGTTCAGGAGAATGACGTCCTGCCCGCCCACCATGCGCATCCCGTCATTGACGGACGCCACGAAGCCCTGATTGTGCGGATGCCGCACCATCGTGATGGCATCGTCTGCCGACAGCCTGTCAAGTAGCCGGCCAAGACTGGCATCTGGAGTGGCATCATCCACAACGACGACGCGGACGTCCGGCGGGCAGGTCGTCAGCACCGATTTGAGACAGGCCTGTGTCCGGGCCGTATTGCCGTAAACCGGGATAACAATCGCACAGCCAGGGCTGGAGCGGGGCCGGGCTGGACGCGTTTTCCAGGACCGGACACGTACGGGTTTGAAGCGCTTCGGCAGGGTGCGGGTACGGCCGGCAAGCAGAAGCCCCAGAAGGGGGTCAAGCGGAGCACCGGTCAGGAGATTTCCGTTCTCGTCCCGCACGGCCAGCGGACCGCAGTCATGATCCGGCAAGACGGAACGGGGAATATGGAAACGTCGTGGGCGCGCCAGCGGAACATCACTGTCCACGGCCTCTGCAAAACTGTCGGCCCGGAGCGTCTGACCGTTCCATAACGTTATGACCGGAACATGATCCGGCTCAGCAGGGGTCCAGATCCAGCCGTGCAGGCCGTCCGCCTGTGGAGACACCAGCGATTCACACCGGGTCAAGGCGGTAATGTCGATCGGACTGCCCAGCAGATGCCTGTTTCCGGCGCAGATTTCGAGCCGTCGCGCTGTCCGCCATCCTTCCGGCATCGGATATCGACCGCTCTGCCCGCTGGCAACCAGCTGACCATCCAAAAAAATCCGAAACAGTTTTTCAGCCTGAACAAGCACGTAACCATCATTGGACGCTGTGACCCACCCCGGTCTGTCCGCATGTCGAGCAAGCTGCTGGGCAAGTCCATAGATTTCAGGCGTGGCATGCAGGATCGACAATGCAGTTTGCATGGCCGCCGCCGCCTTATCTGCCTGCCCCAGACGTGTCAGGCAGATAGTCTCGACGAAAAATGCTTCCCGCAGATGGAATCGCTCGCGCAGAAACCGCATCCGAGCGAGGCAGCCCCCGGGGCGGCCAGCAGCGAGAAAGGCCATCCCGAGCGCCCATGTCACGTTGGGGCTCTGGCGCGCCATCCGTTCCGCACGTTCGAGCCAGAACACGCCGTCCCGAAAATTGCCGGCAGCGAGAGCAGCCTGCCCCATCCGGAATGCCTTCTGCGCCCGGGCACTCATGGCATCCCGCCAGTTGGCTCGGTCTGCCTCGGTTATCGTCCGTCCGTATCCTGCAAACGCAGCTTTTGGCGCTGACCTGCCAGCGGAAGGCGTAGAACTTTCCGACACGCGCCTCAGTCGTCCTCGGCGGGCTGCATCTCGTCAAGCCGGGACAGCTCGATCTCCGCGTCCCGAAGGCCCTGCTTCTTTGCCTTTTCCAGCCAGCGACGCCCTTCGAGTGGGTCCGTGGTCCCCGCGAGTCCCCTGACGAGATAACGCCCCAGCATCAGCTGCGCGAGACCGTTTCCGTGTTCCGCTGCGCGCAGGAACCAGCGCTGCGCTTCCTGCCGTTCTACTGGAACATCATGGCCGCCGCCATACATCGCTCCGACCGAGAACATGGCATCCACATTCCCGCTCTTTGCCGCCCTGAGATAAAGTTCGAGCGCCCGGGCGTGATCACGACGACCGTTGATGCGACCACTGAGCAAGAATTCCGCCACGGCGATCTGGGCTTCGACCATGCCGGCCTCCGCGGCCTTCTCCATCCAGTGCAGGGCCTGTGTCGGGTCAGGATGAACGCCCCGGCCTTCAAGCAGCATACGCCCGTACCAGTACTGGGCATTGACGACGCCTTCGGTGGCCTTCTGCATCCAACGCGCTGCCTCACGACTGTCGGCTGTGCTGCCGACACCTTCCGCGAAGCAGACGCCAAGATTGAAGGCACCGATCAGATCACCCTTCTCGGCTGCTTGTTCAAACTTCCTGCGCAGGGCATCCTTTTCGTCTTCGGACGCACTCGCGCCCGTCAGAACAAGATTGCCGAAATCCGCCGCAGCCTGTCCGTCCCCATTTTCAGCCGCCACGGCAAACCAGTGCGCCGCCGTATCGGGGTCACGCGGAACGCCGTTTCCGGTCAGATAGAGAAGGCCCAGGGCACGCGCGGCACCTCCGTGTTTCTGCTCTCCCGCAAGCTGGTACCATTTTGCCGCCTCCATCAGGTTGGGCGGCAGATCCCCGCCATTGGCATACAGATCGCCCAGCAGCGCTGCGGAATCCGGGTCTCCGTTCAGCGCCGCGCGCCGAAGCCAGGTTTCCGCCCGCCCGTAATGCCGTTCGACCCCGACACCTTCCAGCAGCATGAGGCCATAGCGGTTCTGGGCGGAAATGACGTTTTTTTCCGCCGCCTGCCGGTAATATTCAGCAGCACGCCCCATGTGACGGGCCACCCCGGCCCCGTGCTCATACATCCGGCCCAGAATATCATAAGCCGTTCCCAATCCGCCTTTCGTTGCCTCTGTCAGATGGCGGGCGGCGAGCGCGCGGCTTTCTTCATCATCCGTGCTCTGGAGAATGGCCAGTGCCAGTCCGAGATGACCCTGCGAACAGCCGGCAGCTGCCGATTTCTCATACCATGTCCGGGCCTGTGCCGGATCACGCAGATTCTCGGGGCCATTCGTCAAGATATAACCCAGCAGGGCCTGCCCATCCGATGATCCTGCCTCGGCAGCAATTCTGGCCCAGTGCAGTCCTTTCCCGTAATCGGGATGACGAGGCCGGGCTTCCGGACGGGCGGAAAGATCAAGCCCGGCTTCACCTCTCTGGACCTCAAATCCTTCCGGCAGTCCGATCGTATAGAGAGTCGCCAGGACAAAAGCAGCTTCCACATGGCCGTTTTCCGCGGCTTTCAGCATCCACCGCGCACCATCCTCCAGACTGGGAGGGGCGCCAATACCGTCCAGATAGGCCCGGCCAACCCTGAAACAGGCTTCCGTATCCCCTTGCGTGGCAAGACGGCTTAAAAGGGTAAACCCTTTGAGCGCCTCGCCTTTGTCCATCAGCTCAAGGGCATATTCCAGTTTGCCCTTCTCTGACACGAGGGCAGCGAGACGACGCTTGAAAGACATGTAACCTCATCCCCGATCCGGAAAACCAGCTACCCCACACCCGGAGGCGTCAGGCAACCATGGCTTATGGCTCTCTCATACCATTGGTGAGAGCCGGGGTAATCTTGTTGAAGAAGTACTGCAGAACTGTACGCTTGCCGACATCGATATCCGCCGTGACCGGCATACCGGGCATAGGATGGAAAAAGGATGGCTGGCCATGAAGGGTGTAGCGATCGATCCTCAGACGGACGCGATAATATGTCCCGTTCAGGGAGTCACTGCTTGTTCCACCGTTACTGCCGCCTGCACCATCACTGTTCTGAGATGCGGAGAACGCATCGGCACTGATGACACGCACGCTTGCATCTGCCCCTCCATACTGATCATACGGGAAGGTCATGAATTTCAGGATCGCATGATCGCCAATCTGGACAAAGCCGGCATCCTGTCCGCGCAGAACGGCTTCTACTTCAAGTCCGTAACCCGTCGGCACCAGTGTCATGAACTGCCCCGCGGACTGAAGAACCGAGCCCACGGAAACATGCCCCATGGTCAGAACGACACCATCCTCCGGCGCACGCAACAAAACGAGATTCTGACGCAAGTTCGCTTTTTCGTAGGAGCTCTGATACTCGCTCAGATGGTGTTCGGCGTCTGTCAGATCAGCATAGATCTTGGACTTCCAGTTTTCGATGTAGCCTTCACGCTCTGCCTTCATAGCCGCCAGCTTTTTCTCGGCCGAATTGGCTTCCTGCTGAGCGGCAATCTCGGCTCTTTCGGCTTCCATAACATCATTTTGCGCTGCCAGCGTTGAAAGCCGTGAGCCAACCTGGTCCGCCTGTTCATGCTGACGCATTTTCAGGACTTCGGAGGCTACACGCATCTTGCTGGCATACATGGCCGCATTAGCCCGATTGCCCTGAATATCACTTTCAAGCCCGGCGATCTGCTGATCGTAATTCTCGACCCGCGCCCTGTATTCGCTCCGACGGCGGAGAAAAGCCTCCCCCTGCTGAACGGCCGCCGGATTTTTGACGTCCGGACGATAATCCTGATCACTGGCTTCAGCTTTCAGCCGGTCATATTCTGCCTGATAGTCATCACGTTGCCGCCGCATGTCCGTGATGTCCGCTTCCGTCACGGTCGGATCAAGATGAGCGAGCACATCGCCTTTCTTGACGAAATCCCCGACATGCACGTCAATCGAACGGACAATCGAGGTTTCCAGCGGTTGCACAACGATGGTTGGCTGGGTCGAGATCAGGCGCCCCTGCGTTGAAACCACCCGGTTGAGCGGGAAAAGCGCCATGGCTGCAATGGATGCCAGAACGAGCGCCCCGATTAGTCCCACGATATAGCGGGCAGCCGGCGTGGCGGGAAGATTGACCAGCGCCGCCGTCGGAGAATGGAATTCCAGCAGGGCGAGCGGCAGGCCATCCGTACCCAGCGGGTCATTGGCTTCCCGCGGCAGGTGCTGGTTTTGGTTTTCATTTTCCTGTGGTGACTGGTCGTTCCGCGGGATCATGTCGGAAGAGCTCATGGATTACTCTCCTTCCGTCAGTCGGCCGGCTTCCCCGGAAGGGCCGGAAGAATTCATGTGACGGTTCTGCTGCAACCATAGGATACGATAGATTTCGCAACGTTCCAGCAGCACAGCATGAGGGGCGATATCAACCAGCTTCCCCTTGTCCATGACGGCGATCTGATGACAGTCGACCAGAGAGGACAGACGGTGGGAGACGATAACCATTGTCCGCCCCTTGCCAATACGCTGGAGATTGGCGTTCACCAGAGCTTCAGACTCGGGATCGAGTGCAGACGTTGCTTCGTCAAGGATCATGAGCTTGGGATCACTGATCACCGCACGGGCAATTGCCAGTCGCTGGCGCTGACCGCCGGAAATATTGGTCGAGCCTTCTTCAATCCAGGTTTCATATCCTGCTGGCATGCGTTCGATAAATTCTTCAGCACCCGCCAGGCGCGCCGCACGGACAACATCATCAATCGTCAGGCCCGGCCGGCCGGCCGTGATGTTCTCCTTGACCGTACCGCGGAACAGAAAGTTGTCCTGTAGAACCACACCGAAGGAACGACGCAGATGGGTCAGGTTGATTTCTCTCAGATCCACACCATCAAGACGAAGATAACCAGTGTAACTGCGACTGACACCCTGCAGAAGACGCGTAACCGTGGACTTGCCCGACCCTGAACGTCCCACAAGCCCGAGCATCGTGCCAGCTGGCACGTCAAAACTGACATTGTCCAAAGCCTTGGTCGTGGATCCCGGGTAAGAAAAATTGACATCTGCGAAAGAAAGAGCGCCCTTGATCTGCGGACGCATGCCTGTCGTCAGCGCCTTGGTCTCTGTCGGCTGATTGAGAACATGCCCAGCCTCTGCCAGAGACGTCGTGACTTCGTTAACGGATTCCATAAGACGGGCCAGGCTGACCAGAGGAGACGCCACACGCCCGCCCAGCATCATGAAACCGGCCAGCGCACCGCCCTGCATGGAACTGGCATCCGTCAGGATCAGATAAGCCCCAACCAAAATGATACCACGGCTGGTGAATGTGTCGAATGGCATGATCAACGTCTGCGGCCAAGACGCAAGTCGACCCGCTGCCAGTTTCCAGCGCACAACATCCGCAGTCCGCTCATCCCAGAGTTCACGACGAACAGGCTCGAGAGCAAGCGTCTTCACGGTGCGGATACCCGCTACGGTTTCGTAGAGGATGGATCCACGTTTCATTTCGGCCAGAACCTGCCGTCCCATCATTTGACTCATGGACGGCAGGAAAATGACGACAATCAGACCAATACAACCCGCACAGGCAAGAGTCATCCAGGCCAGCGTTGCGCTCATCAGGAACAGAACAGGCAGAACGACAACCAGGGTGAACAGATCCAGCATCGTTGTCATGAGTTGGCCGGTCAGAAAGTCACGGACTTTGAAAACGGCCATAAAACGTCCCAGAACCTCACCCGTTTGCTCACGCTCATAGAATTCGAGAGGGAGCGCCAGAAGACGGTTGAAGGCATGCAGGGAAATACGGGCGTCCAGACGAGTGGACAGGACCAGCGAGAGCTCACGACGTCCGTATGTCAGAAGGATTTCATAGAAAGAAAGAATAAGGATGAAAGATGTCAGGGAAATCAGCGTCGCCATTGAGTGATAGTTCACGACCCGGTCCAGCACCTGCATCACGATCAGCGCCGGGAAAATCTGGAGAACGCTCAGGACCATGGAAGCGAAGGCGATGTCGCGCATGACCTTCTTTTCACGAAGGACCATTTTCACAAACCAGAGCAGATCGAAATTTGCGTCCGCCTCTGATTCGTCACGCCGCCGCTTGACGAGAAGAACATCCCCCGTCCAGACCTGTGTCAGCCGCAGTTCATCCACAGGAACGGGTGGATCTCCCTCGCCGCCCATGGGATCCCGCAGCCAGACAACCCCCTTATCGGCATCCGCGCGGACCATCAGTCCGGCGGATCCATCCTTGAACATCAAAACGATCGGTGGGGTATTGCGCATTCTTACCAGATAGCGCCAGCGCAGTCGCATGCCCTTGGCCACAGCGCCCTGTTCGTTCAGCCAGCGCGCAAGCGTTGCCGGAGAGGGAGAATCCTCCCCCGGCTCCGCGGCGAAATCACGGATATCAAGCTCCAGCCCATGATAGCGGGCGGCGGCCATGGCCGCGTATATTCTGATGACAGCCGGGCTTACTTTCCCGTCCGGGCCAGGCACGCGCTGGGTCTGCTCCACGAAATATCCTCTATGCAATTGTCGCGCACAGGCGGCATCGAAAGGCGGAAACGCCGGTACATTCCTACTATCAATAGAGAAGACTTTTCTTGCCGTCACCTCCTTCCGTCGGAAATGACAGCACCTTCTTCGCCACAACTGTGCCTTCAAAAGCTCAAGAAGAATTTAACAGACCGGCGATCTCCTCTTTTCCTTTTACCTTATTTACTGAGATTTTTTCTTTCCCGGACTACGGGCCCGCCGACGCAGCTCTGTGCCCATCCCCCCCCAACAGACAGGAGCGCGCCGGGCGGACCGGGCCCTTACTTTGTAGTGTAACCACCATTCACAAGAATGGTCTGGCCTGTCATCCACCAACCATCGGAGACAAGGCAGCGTATGATCGGAACGATGTCTTCAATATCCGTCAGTCCCGTCCTGCTGAACGCGGAAAGAGCAGCGGCGCTTTTGTGATAGGCAACGGCTTCAGGGGCCTCCTGACCGTAGAAAAACGGCGTATCCATTGGCCCAGGACCAATGGCGTTGACGGATATTCCGCGCTCGCCGAACTCCTTGGAAGCCGCCCGGGTGAAATGCTCGACCGCCGCCTTCGATCCCGCATAGGTTGAATAAAACGGCGTATAAGCACCCAGCAGGGACGTCACGAGCGTCAGCAGCTTGCCGTTATCCCTGAGATGCCGCCCAGCTTCCTGAATGAAGAGGAAAGCAGCCCTGGAGTTCACGGCCAGCATGTCGTCAAGCTCGTCTTCGGACGTCTCGACGATCGGCTTTTTCAGGACTTTGCCAACCGTGTTGATGGCGATATCCGGCCTTCCGACTGCGGCAATTACATCAGCAAACAGTTTCGCGTTGGCAGCGCCGGTGGTCAGATCGGCCTGAAAAGCCACGGCTTTCGCGCCAGTAGCCCGCACGACTTCCAGAGTCTTTTCGGCATCTTCGCGTGTGCTGTCGCTGTTGTAATGGATGGCGATGGCGGCAGCGCCGTGGCTGGCCAGATCCCGGGCGATCAGTCCGCCCAGGTTCTTGGCGCCACCCGTGATGAGAGCGGTTTTACCCTTGATGTCGTGATTGATCATGGCGGTAGTCCTTCTGCGTTCGTCGCGTCGATTGACAGACACGATCTTATTTGTCGCCCGGTTTGTAAAAAGCCGGATTTCCTGACAGGATCTGTCGAAAATCACGAACAAACTATTCTGCCGGGCAGTAACAGACCATGGATCGCATTGATCTGTTCAGGATCTTCATACGGGTGGCGGAGAGCAGAAGTTTCACTCATGCCGCTGATACGCTCCAGATGCCGCGCTCCACCGTCTCCACAGCCGTGCAGGAACTGGAGAGCCGTCTGGAAGCACGGCTTCTGACCCGGACCACACGCTCGGTGTCTCTGACGCCGGACGGCGCTCTTTTTCATCAGCGCGCCCTTCATCTCGTCGCGGATACGGAAGACGCGGAAAACCTTTTCAGGCAGGATGGCCGGAACCCACAGGGTCATGTCCGCGTCAATCTGCCCGGTCGTCTGGGGCGTCTGATTGTTGCACCGGCCCTTCCGGCCTTTCTCGACCGCTATCCGGCCCTGGATGTCGAACTGGGCATGACGGATCGCAGCATCAATCTGGCGGAAGATGGAACAGACTGCGTCGTGCGGGTTGGTGCCCTGAAGGATTCCAGCCTGATCGGGCGGAAAATCGGCGATCTGACCTTCCTGAACGTTGCCAGCCCGGCCTATCTCGAACGGTACGGCCATCCCCGCTCGCCCGCCGATCTTTCCGAGCATCAGGCTGTTCTTTACGCCTCACCTTCGACAGGACGGGTGGAAGATTGGGAATGGCTTGAAAACAGGCAGTGCCGAACCGTTACCCTTCCGGGACGCGTGACGGTCAATAGCGCGGAAGGTGCCATTGCCTGCTGTCTGGCAGGTCTCGGGCTGGCACAGCTTCCCGCCTATGACCTGCGTACCCATCTCGATAGCGGAGATCTTGTCGAAATCCTGCCTGACTGGCGCGCGCCGTCTCTGCCCATGACGCTCCTCTATCCCCATCGCAAACACCTTTCGCGACGGCTTCAGGTCTTCACGGAGTGGCTGACGGACCTTCTGCGCCACGCCTGCTTTCCGGAAACCGACCTCAAAAACGACTGACACGGTCTTTATTTAAGTTATTGGATGGACCATCTGACAGCCAGACCTGTTTTTCAAACTTCCGGATAGACCATGCAGCTTTCCCGGCTTTACACGACGCTGCCTGAGCGTTTCTGGGCACCTCTCTCCCCGCCTTCCTTGCCAGACGCGCAGCTGGTCGCGCTTAACGTCCCCTTGGCGCAGAGACTAGGACTGGATCCCAACTGGCTCAGAAGCCCGGGAGGCGTGGATTTTCTGAGCCGGGGGACCCGCCCGGATGGAAAACCGCCCGTAGCGATGGCCTATGCCGGGCACCAGTTCGGGAATTTCGTGCCGTCTCTCGGAGACGGGCGGGCGCTGCTGGCAGGAGAAATTCTCGACGGAACGGGTGCGCTGTGGGACGTTCACCTGAAAGGCTCTGGTCCCACGCCATTCTCCCGTCGGGGAGACGGGCGCGCAGCTTTGGGGCCGGTTCTACGGGAATATGTGGTCAGCGAAGCCATGCATGCGCTGGGCATTCCCACCACCCGCGCCCTTGCTGCGCTGACGACCGGCGAGACCGTGCAGCGCGAAACGCGCCTGCCGGGCGCCGTCATTACCCGGATCGCATCCAGTCATGTGCGTGTCGGGACGTTCCAGTATTTTGCGGCGCGGGGAGACCATGATGCACTGCGGCTTCTGGCGGAGCATGTCATTGACCGTCTGTATCCTGAACTGAAAGGAACGGAAAACCCGGCTCTCTCTCTTCTGAAAACCATAACGGCGCGACAGGCGGAGCTAGTAGCGAAATGGATGCTGGTCGGGTTCATTCATGGCGTCATGAACACGGACAACATGTCCGTTGCGGGAGAAACCATCGATTTCGGTCCCTGCGCATTCCTGGACGCCTATGATCCCGGCAAGACATTCAGCTTCATCGACGAATATGGCCGGTACGCCTATGGCCGCCAGCCGGACATGGCACTCTGGAATCTGGGACGGCTTGCAGAATGCCTGCTTCCTCTGATCGATCCCGATCAGGATCAAGCCATCGAGCTGGCCCGGGCTGCCCTGATGGAATTCGATCAGGTTTTCAATGATACCTATCTTTCAGGCTGGCAACGGAAACTGGGACTAGCCTCGAGGGAAGCGGGCGATCCGGCGCTGACAGGGCGTCTGCTGAATGCCATGAAAACGGGAGAAGCGGATTTCACCCTGACCTTCCGGCGACTGGGCGACGTTGCACTGACCGGGCGTACCGAGAGGGTGACGGAGCTTTTTCCGGTGGGATCGGAGATCGAGAACTGGCTGGAGGCCTGGAGAGAGCGGCTGGCCCGCGATCCACAGACATCGCAGGCACGACATGATGCCATGCAGGCGATCAATCCGAGGATCATCCCCCGAAACCACCGGATCGAGCAGGTGATTACAGCCGCGCTGGAAGGGGATTACGGGCCTTTTCACCGTCTGGTCAAAGCGCTTTCCCAACCTTTCGCGGAAGGGGACGATGACCTGGAGGCCCCGCCGGAAAAGGCGGAGCAGGTTCTCAACACATTCTGCGGAACGTGAGATGAAAATGGTTCAGGCTGGCTTGAAGCCAAACGTGAGCATGTTGCGTTTGAAAAGGCGCCTGACCTGCGCATACAGGGCCAGAAGATCGGGCATGCAGGCATTGTGCAGAACGCGGACGCTCTCATGCGTAGCATAGAAGCGCAGGGTATTCAGGCCGTCACACACGATCGCGGTGCCCAGAAACACACCATCCACGTGAATGACCTTGGAACTCATCATTTCTCTCGACCTCGATGATATTTCGGTGCCTCCGGGAACCCCGGAAGCGCCCCCTTAACGGAACTGATGCCAGATCGTTGCCATCAAAATCGTGACCTTTTTGTGAATTCCGGATGCTGTCGTTATGGGCTGGGGGATAGACTTGGAGGCAGCCTTGCGGGAAAATTCACCCATGCCCAGCCCCTTTCCTCCCGGCGGCTCAAACCGCCATGCAGCCGATCTGCCCCATCTCTGGCTGCCCTATAGTCAGATGGAAACCGCGCCTTTCCCACTGGAAGCCGTCCGGACGTCCGGCAGCCGGATCACACTTGCAGACGGACGCGATCTGATCGATGGCGTGAGCGCATGGTGGACGGCCTGTCATGGCTACAACCATCCCCATCTGCACGAGGCACTGATCCGGCAGGCGGCCGCTATGCCTCATGTCATGTTCGGAGGCATGGTTCATGAACCGGCGCGCAGGCTGGCAGAGCGTCTGGCCGATCTGCTGCCCGGCGATCTCGAACGTACCTTTTTTACGGATTCGGGCTCGGTGGCGATGGAAGTCGCCGTAAAGATGGCCGTCCAGTACCATCTGAACCGGGGTGTGACGGGCCGGACGAAAATGCTGTCCTTCCGTGGTGGCTATCACGGGGACACGCTGGGCATGATGTCCATCTGTGATCCCGAGGAAGGGATGCACAGTCTTTTTGCCGATGTCCTGCCGCAGCAGATCCTGGCGGATCTGCCGGTTGATGACACCAGCACCACCGCTCTGGAAGCGCAGCTGAAGGAACGGGGAAACGACATTGCGGCCATCATCACCGAACCGCTGGTCCAAGGCGCGGGGGGCATGGTCTTTCACGATCCGGACGTCCTGCGCCGCCTGAGAGAGATGTGTGACCGGCATGGCATTCTGCTGATCCTTGATGAAATCTTCACGGGTTTCGGACGGACGGGCAGCATGTTCGCCTGTGAAGCTGCAGGAATCGTTCCGGACATCGTGGCTCTTTCCAAGGCCCTGACAGGCGGGACGATGGCGCTGGCTGCTACGGTGGCACGCCGGACCGTGTTCGAAGCGTTCCTGTCTCCGGACCCGGGGCGTGCCCTGATGCATGGCCCGACCTTCATGGCCAATCCGCTGGCCTGCGCGGTGGCCAATGCCTCGCTCGACCTGTTCGAAACGGAACCGCGCCTGGAGCAGGTCGCCGCCATCGAGACGCAGCTCCGGCGGGAGTTGGAGCCCTGCCGGGACCTGCCGGGCGTGCGGGATGTGCGGGTGCTGGGCGCCATCGGCGTTGTGGAACTGGACATCCTCGAGGATGCGGATGCCCTGCGTCGTGCCTTTGCCGAACGGGGCGTCTGGATCAGGCCGTTCCGCCGGATCGTGTATCTGACGCCGGCCTTCACCATTGCGCCGGAAGACCTGTCAGTTCTGACGGGGACGATCGTGGATGTTCTGCGGGAGCGCGCGTGAGCCGGTTCGATGCATATTTCCGGGCGGCCCTGACGGAGCGGGACGCGGCAGGAACGCGGCGCATCCTGCGTGCCGTGCGCCGGGAGGACGGGACGATCGTACGGGACGGAAGACGTCTGGTCGACATGTCCTCCAATGATTATCTGGGTCTGGCAGATCATCCGCTTCTTCGGGAGCGGGCGACGGAGTGGGCGCTACGTTACGGAACGGGCGCACGGGCATCACGGCTGGTCAGCGGGACACTGGACCTTCACCGGCGCGTCGAGGAAAAAATGGTCGGGTTCAAGGGCACGCAGGGGGCGCTCCTCTTCGCCAGTGGCTGGCAGGCCAATGCCTCGGTCATGCCTGCGCTATGTGGCCTGTCCATCAGTCGCACGGGCCATCCGATGCAGGTTTTCGCGGACCGCCTGAACCATGCCAGCTTGCATCATGGCTGCGCGGCGGCGGGCATACGGCAGGTGCGGTTCCGGCACAACGATCTGGACCATCTGGAAACGTTGCTGAAGCGCGAAGCCGGGAAGCCGGGCCTGCGGATGATCGTGACCGAGAGCGTCTTTTCCATGGACGGGGACCGGGCTGACATCCCGGCTCTCCGGACTCTCGCAGACCGTTATGATGCCTTTCTCTATCTGGACGAGGCTCATGCCACCGGCGTTCTCGGCCCTCATGGGCGGGGACTTTCCTGCGGGATGGCGGACCTTGCGATGGGAACATGCAGCAAGGCGCTGGGCGGCATGGGGGCTTATGTCGCGGGCTCAGGGGCAATGTGTGACTGGCTTGTGAACCATGCGTCGGGCTTCATTTACAGCACGGCGCTGCCGCCCGCCGTTCTGGGGGCGATCGATGCGGCGCTTGATGTCGTTCCGGGAATGGACGAGGCCCGCGAAGGTCTCCTCGCGCAGGCCGAACGGCTGCGGCGTACCCTGAACGGAGCCGGGTTCTCGACGGCGGACTCTACCACGCAGATCGTGCCCGTCCTGATCGGGGAATCACAGACGGCGCTTGATGTTGCGGTGGGGTTGGAAGATGCGGGATTTCTGACGGTCGCCATCCGGCCGCCGACCGTCCCGCTCCATACGGCGCGTCTCAGACTGGCGCTCCACGCCGGACTGACGGACGGTCAGATCGATGATCTGGGACAGGCCGTCATCCGTCTTGCGAAGCGTTCGGCAGGAGCGCCCACAGTCTCATGATCATGGATGTCTACTGTGTGCATGGATGGGGGTTTGACGCCTCATTCTGGGAACTGATGCTGGACCATCTGCATGACATGACCGCGCATGTCGCCGATTGTGGATATTATGGCGCGGAATACTGGCCTGCCCTGCCCGAACGTCCTTATATCGCTGTCGGTCATTCGGCGGGAGCGCTGCATCTTCTGAGGCGGCCCCTGCCGCGCTGCGCCGGACTGGTGTTTTTCAATGGCTTTCCCCGTTTCGTGGCGGGAGAGGATTTTCCCCAGGGAACGCCTGCGCGTTTTCTGGAACGGATGCGCAGCCGTCTGGGTCAGGCTCCGGAGGCCGTTCTGGCTGACTTCCGCAAACGCTGTGGCGTGGACAGTCCTTTGCCGGGTGTGCCGTGCGTCGAGCGGCTGGAGCGGGGACTGACGGCGCTTCTGGAAGAGGACCACCGCATGGAGGCCGGGCGATGGGGGGACAGATTGCACTGGATGACAGGGCGGGACGATCCGTTCGACGCGGCGCGGGCCGGGTTTTCCTCCTCTGGCCAGAGCGTGGAAGGAGGGCATCTTCTGCCACTGACGCAACCCGAAGCCTGTGCCCGGTTCCTGCGGTCCAGCCTGTCGGAAGCACAATGATAACGCCCGAAACACGCCAGCAGCAGATCGCTACCCGTTTCAGCGCGGCCACGGGTTATGATGCGGCCGCCGCGATCCAGAGACGCTGTGCAGACGTTCTGGCAGCGCGCATCGAAGCGTACTGCCCACAACCAGGCCAAGTGCTTGAATTCGGGTGTGGCACAGGGTTCCTGACCGAACGTCTGGCCACACTTTTTCCGGCCAGCGCCATTCTGGCGACGGATCTTGCGCCGGGCATGATCGAACGGGCCCGCGGGCGCGTTCCGGACGTGTCTTTCCGGGTTATGGATGCGGAAAATCCCGATATTTCTGGCCCTTTTGGCCTTATTGCCTCCAGCCTGTGCCTACAATGGTTCACGGATTACCGGGCAGGGCTGGAACGGCTTTGCAACCTGCTCTCTCCCGGCGGGGTTCTGATGGTCACGACCCTGCTGGAAGGAAGCCTTGGGGAATGGAAAGCGGCCTGTAGGGCGGAACAGGCACCCTGCGGTATTCCGGATTATCCCTCCGAAACGCAGATGCAGGCGGAATGGCCTGTCACGGGCAAAGGGCGATGGGAGGTTCTGTCGCTGACAGACCCGGTCCGGAATGCGCGGCATTTCCTGCGCGGTCTGCGGGAGATTGGCGCGTCCCTGCCAGCTGAGGGGAGCAGCCCGGCCAGCGCCAGCGCACTGCGGCGGGCCATGCGCCGTTTTGACAGTCAGGCTTCGGATGTGACCTACCGGGTCGGACTTGGTGTTTACGAGAGAACAGGATCATGAGCATGCGAAACGGCGTTTTCGTCACCGGCACAGATACGGAAATCGGCAAGACGCTGGTGAGTGCGATCCTCACAAAAGCCTGGCATGCGACCTACTGGAAGCCGCTCCAGACCGGTCTCTCCACCGAGAGTGGGGATAGCCCGACAGTCGCCAGCCTGAGCGGGGCGAAAGCGGACCGGATCATCCCGCCAGCCTATGCCCTTCAGGCGCCGCTGGCGCCGCTGGCGGCGGCGGATCTGGAGGGGCAGACCATCAACCCGGGCCGTCTGGTGCTACCGCATGTTCAGGGGACGCTGGTTGTGGAAGGCGCGGGCGGACTGATGGTCCCTGTCCGTGAGGACATGCTGATGATCGATTTCATGACGCGGCTCGATCTGCCCGTCATCCTTGTGACCCGAAGCGGACTCGGGACGATCAACCACACGCTGCTCAGTCTCGAAGCACTCCGCAAGCGGGGACTGCAGGTTCTGGGCTTCGTGCCCAGCGGAGCGGAAAATCCCAGGAATGTCCGCGACATCGAACGGTTCGGCAAGACGCGCTGCCTGTTTGAAGTACCGAAGCTGCGACGGGTCAGCGCTGCATCGGTGGAGCGGATTTCCCGTAACGTCCCGTCACCTGATGTCATGCTGCAACACATTTCACAATGATGTGTTGAACGGGAGGGTTGCCATGGTCTGGTGATACCGGTCTTGGAGAAAGGAGCCTTCCGGGTCGCATAGGGGCCTTCGCAGCTACGGAAACACGGTATATTGCCGGAATGGTAGGAGCTTTCTACGGGGAAGCTGTTGGAAACCGGGACTTTTAAGGACAAACATGAGTATCCTGCGCCGTGATCTGGTCAAGTTTGGAGCGGGCCTGTCCCTGATGGGTGCAACAGGACGTCTGGCCCATGCCCAGTCTGCGCCGGCTACTGGCAGGCCAGCCGCCAAAAGTGTGCCGTTTGACGATGAAACCGTTCGGAACCTGGCGCATGCCCTGTCCCGGAAAGCCTATTCCCCGCCCTCTCCCAACCTGCCCTCAGCCATCGCCAATCTTGATTTCGACCAGTACCGGACGATCACCTACAATCCGGACCGGGCGCTATGGCACGGGGAAAACCTGACCTTTGACGTGGAGTTCTTCCCCCGCGGCTTTCTCTATCGCCCCCGGATCGGAATGAACGAGGTCGTGGCCGGTCAGTCCACACCCATCCCCTACGACCCGGATCTTTTCAACTATTCCAATAATGTCCTGCGTGTGACGGATGATCTCGGCTTCGCAGGGCTGCGTCTGCGCTATGCCATCAATACGCCGGGCGTCATGGAGGAATGTGCCGTCTTTCTGGGGGCGTCCTATTTCCGGGCAGTGGCCAAGGGACAGAACTACGGCCTGTCGGCGCGGGGTTTCGCGGATGGGACCGGCAACCCGAAAGGCGAGGAATTTGCCATGTTCCGGGAGTTCTGGCTTGAAAAACCGGACCCGGGCGTGGAATCGGTCGTCATTCACGCGCTGCTGGACAGCCCGTCCGTGACCGGCGCGTTCCGCTTCACAATCCGGCCTGGTAATACGACCGTTTTTGATGTGCAGTCATCCTTCTTCCCCCGGCAGGATATGACGGAATCCGGCATCGCTCCCCTGACGGGCATGTTCTATTTCGATGCGAACGAGCGCAATCACGTCGATGACTGGCGACCTGCCGCCCATGACAGTGAGGCCCTCCAGATCTGGACCGGAGCGGGACAGCAGCTCTATCGCCCGCTGATCAACCCGACGGATCTCCAGTTCTCCGCTTTTCAGGATGACAGCCCGCACGGGTTCGGGCTGATGCAGCGCAAGCGCTCCTTCCATGACTATGAGGATCTTGCGCTCCTGTACGAGAAGCGCCCTTCCCTGTGGATCGAGCCGATCGGCAACTGGGGACCGGGGGCGGTGGATCTTGTCGAAATCCCGACGCCCAATGAGGTAAACGACAATATCGTGTCGTTCTGGCGCCCGAAGGAGCCTCTGAAAAAAGGGCAGGAATACAGCTTCATCTACCGTATGTACTGGGGCTGGGACACGCCCTGGCCCACACCGCTGGCCCGTGTCGCAGCAACGCGCATAGGCGGCGTGACGGACCATACTGAGGCGCGTTTCATCGTCATCGACTTTGACGGAGCCCCCTTTCAGAACCTACCTGACAACGTACAGTTCCACCTGATTTCGCAGTCCACACCCGGGACGATCCGCAATGTGGTCGTGGAGGCCAATCCGGAGATCAAGGGCTGGCGCACCACGTTTGAATTCGTGCCTGGTGATGCGAAGGTCTGTGAACTTCAGGCCCAGCTTGCGAACGATCAGGGCCCCGTGTCCGAGAAATGGATGTATCATTGGACACCGTGACCGGACAGCGCCTGTCCCAGGCGCCTTTCCTGCCCTCTGAATCGCCGATTGCGATGGAGACGCAGGATCTTCACCGCCAGCCGGACCGCCATGGGCGGCCATTTCGTGTTCTGCCCACCACGCCCCCGCTGCTGTGGATGCGGCGGCTGTTCGTGTTCGGGGGGGCCGTTCTTCTCACGGCCTTTGGCGTTTACAAGATCAATCAGGTCTTCAACTCGCTGGGTGTTTCGACGCTGGGCGTGATCGTACTGGTGCTGTTCGCGATCCTGGCTTTCTGGATCGCGTTATCCTTCACGTCCTGTCTGGGGGGCTTCGTCTCCCTGCTGCGCCGGGGCGGTCTGGGGCTGGGCATTCACCGCCATGGGCCGTTGCCTGAGCTGAAAACACGTACCGCCGTCCTGATGCCGACCTATAACGAGGACCCGGAGCGCGTCCTCGGCGGTCTGAAGGCCATCCATGACAGCCTTCTGGCCACGGGTCAGATCGATGCCTTCGATTTCTTCATCCTCTCGGACACGACCAATCCGGACGTCTGGATTCAGGAAGAACGGGCCTTTCTGGCATTACGGCAGGCCACGCATGGCGAACATCGCATCTTCTATCGCCGTCGCCACAAAAATACTGACCGCAAGGCTGGCAATCTGGGGGACTGGGTCACGCGCTTCGGCGGCCATTATCAGCAGATGCTGACACTGGATGCGGACAGCGTGATGGATGGGGGGCTCATCGTGCGGATTGTCTCCGCAATGGAGCACCATGATGGTGTCGGCCTGATCCAGACGCTTCCCGTCATTGTCGGGGGACGCACGCTTTTCGCGCGGATGCAGCAGTTTGCCGGGCGGGTCTATGGGCCGCTGATCGCACATGGCATCGCATGGTGGCATGGCTCGGAAGGGAATTACTGGGGGCACAACGCCGTCATCCGGACGAAGGCCTTTGCCGAACAGGCCGGGCTGCCGCATCTGCCAGGCAAGCCGCCTTTTGGCGGGCATATCCTCAGTCATGATTTCGTGGAAGCCGCGCTGATGCGCCGTGGGGGCTGGGCGATTCACATGGTTCCGGGCCTGTTTGGGTCCTATGAGGAAAGCCCGCCATCCCTGACGGACGTAGCCATCCGGGACCGGCGCTGGTGTCAGGGGAACCTCCAGCACAGCAAGATCCTCGGCACAAAAGGGATGCACTGGATCAGCCGCGTGCATATGCTGACGGGCATCGGTTCGTATGTGATGTCCCCGATCTGGCTGCTGTTCCTGCTGTTCGGCATCCTGATTTCGCTCCAGTCCCACTTCTATCATCCCGAATATTTCGGTACGCAGCCCACGCTCTACCCCCATTGGCCGCGTGTTGATCCCGTGCAGGCGAAGTTCGTGTTCATCGGAACGATGGGAATCCTGCTCGCCCCGAAAGGGCTGGCTTTCCTTGCCATGCTGTTCGACCGGGCCGCGCTCAGGGGTTCCGGAGGCGTGATCCGGCTGGCGGTTTCGATCGTCGTGGAAACCATTATCGGCGGTCTGATCGCGCCGATCGCCATGCTGATCCAGACTTCCGGCGTTATTTCCATCCTGCTGGGGCGGGATTCCGGATGGAACGCGCAGAACCGCGAGGACGGACGCGTTTCGCTGAAGGAAGTGGCACGCGGCTACTGGATCTATACGCTGTTCGGCATTCTGCTGGCGGCAGCGGCCTGGTCTGTCTCACAGGCGCTATTCCTGTGGATGACGCCGGTGCTGCTGGGGCTGCTGCTGGCCATTCCGCTTGCCGCGCTGACAGCCAGCCGCGATGCGGGAATGGCGATGCGTCGGGCCGGGCTGCTACTGATCGAAGAAGAAACCAGTCCGCCGCCGATCCTGCAACTCGCGGAAGCCAATGAGAAGGCCCGGGAACAGGCTGAACACAGTCCGGACAGACCGCCGGAAGAGGCTTTCAGGGCATTGCGTCAGGATCCGGCGCTTCTGGAGGCCCATCTCACCGCTCTGCCCCCGCCACGACGTCCGGGAACGCCGATTGACGCCAGCCTGCTGGTCGGACTGGTGAAACTTGAGGAGGCACCCTCCCTGAAGACGGTTCTGAACAGCCTCAGCCGGCCGGAAAAGGCTGCCGTTCTGGGCAATGCTGAAGGCGTGGAGCTGATCGAGCGGCTGCCGGACTGAACGGCTGCGTTTCCACCGCTTTCTCCGGGCGGTTCATGAGGAACAGGATAAAAAAACGC
>NZ_AGQV01000003.1 GCF_000234355.1 Gluconobacter morbifer G707
GGGCAAGGCGTTTTTTCGTTCTCATGTTCGATCCGGGATCAGCGACGCGGCATTGAGCGCATACCGCCATTTCCCCCTGGACGACGGCCACCACCACTCCGGGCAGGCGCTGCGCCACCCGGACGTCCGCCACCACCAGAACGGCGCCGGCCACCGCCACCACCCCCACGACCGCCACCAAGCACAGGCGGCCGCAACGTGGAATTGCGGGCAGCATCGGAATGATAAGGATGATCCGTCACAACCGGAATATCCTTGCCAATTTTCTTCTCGATATCCCGAAGCCAGGCCCGCTGCTCTGCATCACACAGGGAGACAGCCCAGCCTTCACGTCCCGCACGCGCCGTCCGGCCGATACGATGAACATAGGATTCCGGCACATTCGGCAGGTCGTAGTTGAAGACATGGCTCACGTCGTCAACGTCAATGCCACGCGCTGCAATGTCCGTAGCGACAAGCGCCTTGACGGTACCGTTGCGGAAACCGGCCATCGCACGTTCCCGGGCACCCTGCGACTTGTTGCCGTGAATGGCTTCCGCGCGGATGCCATTCTTGTTCAGGAATTCGGAGACCTTGTTGGCCTCATGCTTCATGAGCGTAAAAACAACGGCCCGGACCACATTCGGGCTATCCAGCAGCATCAGGGCCGCGTCTTTCTTGTTTTCCGCATCTACGAACATGACGGCCTGACGGATGCGATCCACCGTGCTGGATTCCGGCGTGACCTGCACGGTTGCCGGATCTTTCAGCAGGGAATGCGCCAGATCACGAATGGACGGCGGCATCGTCGCGGAGAAGAGAAGCGTCTGACGCTCCTTCGGCAGCAGAGCCATGATCCGCTGGATATCCTTGACGAACCCCATGTCGAGCATGCGATCCGCCTCGTCCAGAACGAGGATCTCCAGAGCGGACAGATCGATATATCCCTGCCCGATCAGGTCAAGCAGACGCCCCGGCGCCGCAACAAGCACATCCACACCACGGCGGGTCGCTTCCACCTGACGCCCCTGCCCCACACCACCAAACACGACGGCATGAGAGAATTTCATGTGCCGCGCATAGGCCGCAAAGCTCTCCCCGATCTGGGATGCCAGCTCACGGGTCGGCGCCAGCACCAGCGCCCTCACTTTCTTGGGAGAAGGCGCCTTACGGTTCCTGAGCAGGTAGTCAAGAATGGGAAGAGCGAAGGCCGCTGTCTTGCCTGTCCCTGTCTGGGCCAGTCCCAGAAGGTCACGACCCTGAAGCAGATGGGGAATGGCGCCAGCCTGAATGGGAGTGGGGGTGGTATAGCCTTCTTCAGCCAGCGCTTTCTGAATGGGCTCCGCGAGATTGAGTTCTGCGAAACTGGTCATTGACCCCTCCTATGGGACGGCAAGGTCCGGCTCAGGCAGTAGATGACTGCATCGCAACGCAGCCAGCCAGCACATCTGCCCGGAGAGCCTCTGTGAAAAATTAGAGAGACCGCTCTTCCGCCCCATCCGGACGCATGTTTCCGCGTGTCATCAGAGACATCCCGGAAAGCCTTGCCCCGCCCGGCCTTCCATACCCATGAACGGGAATGGAAAAGCCTGCCTGGCCGCGCGGACAGACATCTTGAAGAAGCTGTCGGACGCCGTCTGTGAAACAGGGACATCCTAGGTCCGGATATACGGCAGCTTCATACGGGCTGCAAGGCAATCAATTCATCTATTTACAAAAAGTCGTGTTTATTTCTTGTTTTCTTGCAATCAGGCGAAGCGGTCATAAGTAATGACTGCATCGAGAGGCAAGAAACCACCTCTCGGTTGCGGAGCCACCGCTTCCTTGCCAAGTGCAACAAACATGACAAGCTCATGATCCGCCGGCAGATTGATGATTTTGGAAACCTCTGCAAAATCAAACCCGTCCATGGGACAGGTCTGGAGCCCATGCGCCGCCGCTGCCATCATGATGGCATAGGCCGCAAGCCCGCAGGAGCGCATGCCTTCGTCCCGCTGCACCTGCTCCCGACCTTCATAATACTGGCGGATCATGCCGACATACTGCTGTCGCACCGCCTCCGGTGCATCCTTCCAGTACCGTCCGGGATCCTTTTCCCAGGCCTTGATGTCGGCGCACATGACAATCAGCGCGGCACAGTCTTCCACCTGAGGCTGATCCCAGGCTGCTGCGCGTATCTTGCGACGCTGCTCGGCATCACGAACCACGAGGAAGCGATAATTCTGGATGTTATAGGCCGTCGGAGCGTGACGGGCAGCGTCGAGAATAGCCGTCAGTTCGCTCTCGGGAATCTTGTAGGACGGATCAAATTTTTTCGTGGCGCGACGGTTCTTGATGGCTTGCAGGATATCACTCATGCCTGTCTCCGTAATGAGCTGTGAATCAGGAACGTGAAAGGAACTTCTTTCTTAAGACGATCCATTTCAAAAGGTTGCACACCCTTTATGAACCATTCCTGTCTGTCCGACTGAGCAGAAAGAGGGCCTGCTCGCCAAAAAGATTGGCCAGACGAATGGAACGCCGCCACGGAGCCCGGTCGCCATCTTCATCGACGGCAAGCCATTTCTGAATGACATAACCCTCCTCTTCACACAGCATCAGGAAATCCCGGATGGTGCAAGGATGGATGTTCAGCGTGGAATACCATGGCGTGTTCCACACCGCAGTCATGGGCATCCGTCCGGTCAGAAGCAGTTGCAGCCTCAGCCGCCAATGACCGAAATTGGGAAAGGACACAATGGCATGTCGCCCGATCCGGAGCATCTGCCGCAGAACTTCCCGAGGACGCTCCACCGCCTGAAGCGTCCGCTGGAGAACCACATAATCGAAGACGTCATCCGGATAGTTGGCCAGATCATGGTCGGCGTCCCCATGCATCACGGGCAGCCCGTGGGCAACAGCCTGCGTCACGTTCTGCATGTCGATTTCAATGCCACGGGCATCGCAGGCGCGCGTCCGGAAAAGATAGTCGATCAGGGTTCCATCGCCACATCCGACATCCAAAACACGGGCCCGGGGCGCAATCATTTCTGCAATCAGGCGCTGATCCACACGCATCAGACAATTCCCTTCCGAAGATCGGCATGTTCTGCCGCGCCGTTCAGGAAACCCCTTACGGTCCGGTCAAAATCCGGCTCCTCCAGCAGGAAGGCATCATGTCCCCGGTCACTCTCGATTTCCACAAAGGACACATTGGCCCCTGCCCGGTTCAGGGCACGCACCAGAAGACGTGACTGCGACGTCGGAAAAAGCCAGTCCGAACTGAAAGAGACCACACAGAAGCGTACCGAGGTATTTCTGAACGGCGCCGCCAGATCCCCGTCATGCTCCGCGGCGAGATCGAAATAATCCATGGCCCTCGTGATGGTCAGGTAGGAATTGGCATCAAAGCGGCGCACGAAGGTCGAACCCTGATGGCGGAGATAGCTTTCCACCTCGAACATTTCCCCGAAGAGGGACGGACTGCTGGACGCCGGCTGGGCAATCGCAACTTCGTGCCGGATCCGCCGTCCGAATTTCCGGCTCAGAGCCTCTTCGGACAGATAGGTGATATGCGCCATCATGCGTGCAACACCCAGCCCCCGCGCAGGAATGGCGCCAAAATCGCGATAATGACCGTCATGCCAGTTGGGATCGGCGAAAATGGCCTGCCGGCTGACTTCATTGAACGCAATGTTCTGGGCGGAATGAAAAGGAGACGTCGCGATCGGCATGGCCGCGAACACGCGCTCCGGATAATCCGCCACCCAGGTCAGGACCTGCATCCCCCCCATGGACCCACCAACCACGGCGAAAAGCCGCCCAATCCCCAGATAGTCCATCAACTTGGCCTGCGCGGCCACGATGTCATGCATCGTGATCGGCGGGAATTCGCTGTCCCAGGCCTTGCCCGTTTCGGGACGAATGGAGAGCGGACCGCTTGACCCCATGCATCCCCCCAGAACGTTGGAGCAGATGACAAAAAAGCGGTTGGTATCGATCGGCAGCCCCGGACCAACCATCCGGTTCCACCAGCCGGGTTTTCCCGTCAGGGGATGAGGTTCACCCAGATACTGATCTCCCGTCAGGGCATGACAGACCAGAATGACGTTGTCGCGGGCAGGTGAAAGCGTCCCGTAAGTACAGTACGCCACATCCAGCGGCGCGAGATGCACGCCACACTCCAGTTCCAGCCCTTCCTCCAGCCGGACAGTCTCATGCGTGTAGACGGGACCGTCCTCTGCGGAAACAGGCAATATGCTGCTGTCCATCAGTCTCTTAACCTATGACCCTGGATAGGGAAGCCGCATGCTTCCCGAGGCGGACGATATGACATCCTGAAGGATGAGGAGCAAATCCACTTTCTTTATTCACGCTAATTTAACGGCTTGAAATTAGTTTGGAAAAAGTAAAGAAACCATAAATGTCCGATACGTTTTCACGATTTCCTTTGCAGAAATCAGGCGTCTCTTCTTCTGTCCCTGCCCACCCTGCCGAGGCTTCACCCCTGCATGTGCTGGGCTATTCCGGGACGTTCGACGCCGCATATTACGTGAAAAGCAATCCGGACCTGAAAACACTCGGGACAGGTGTCCTGCGTCATTATCACCAGCATGGCTGGCGCGAGGGTCGCAAACCCAATCCCTTTTTCGACCCACACTGGTATCTCAGCCAGAACAGGGACGTCATCGGCGACCCGCTCCTGCATTATGTAAAGCACGGCGAATCCGAAGGGCGACGGCCCATCGCCTGGTTCGATCCCCACTGGTACAGCCAGACATACAGCGTTCCGGACGGGATGCTGGCTCTGGCGCATTACCTTCTCAACAGGCATCGGCAGACCCTTCGCCCCATCCCTGAATTCGATCCGGCTTTTTACCTTCGCAATTATCCGGATATTGCCGCAGCCGGACTGGACCCGCTGGAACATTACATGATCCAGGGCTTCCGGGAGGCACGACGTCCCTTTGAAGGGTTTGACCCGAATTACTACCGGCGCAATTACCTGCGCCATGCGCCCGACAGCAATCCGCTGCTGCATTATCTGGCCAACCGTAACCGCCCAGGCATTTACCCAGCCGCTCCGGATCAGGAAGTCACGGTTTTCCGGGAAGTCCGCCGCCACACACAGTCGGGCCCTTTCTTCGAGCATATCCGCTCCCTGCCCGCCAGCGCCATCCGGCGCGCGCGTTCTGGCCTATTATCTGCCCCAGTTCCATACCTTTCCCGAAAATGAGGAATGGTGGGGCAAAGGCTTTACGGAATGGACCAATATCAGCCGGGGAATGCCGCGTTTCACGGACCATTACCAACTCCGCATTCCACGTGACTTAGGGCATTATACGCTCGATACGCCCGAAATTCTTGTCCGTCAGGCCGAAATGGCGCGAAACGCGGGCATAGAGGGCTTCATCTTCTATTTTTACTGGTTCAACCGCAAACGCCTGATGGACAGCCCGCTGGACATGCTGCTGGCTAATCCGCAGATCGATCTACCCTTCTGTCTGATGTGGGCCAATGAAAACTGGAGCCGTCGCTGGGACGGATCCGAAGACGACATTCTGATTGCCCAGGACTACAGGCTGCAGGACGATGAGGCGCTCATAGACTGCCTGGCCCGTTACATCCACGACAGCCGCTATATCCATGTGGATGGCCGGCCTCTGGTCATGATCTACCGGCCGGGAACCATCCCTGACGCACCCCTGCCGCTGGATCGCTGGCGCCGCCTTTTCCGCAAACGACATAATCTCGACCCGATTTTCGTGATGGGACAGGCGTTTGGCGACCATGACCCCCGACTTTTCGGCATGGACGGCGCCATTGAGTTCCCGCCCCATAAAGTCGTATCGGGCTGTCGGCTCCTGAATGAATCCATGCGTTTCCTGGATGATGATTTCAGTGGGCAGATCTATGATTATGGTGAAATTGTCGAGAAAGCCCTTCAGGAAAAAAGCCCTCCCTTTCCCCTGATCCGAACGGCCAGCCCATCATGGGACAATGATGCGCGGCGGCAGGGCAAAGGCCTTGTCATGCATGGATCAACCCCCGTCCTGTACGAGCACTGGCTGAAAGGACTGGTCGATCAGGCGCAGGAAAATCTGTTTTTCGGCGACCCGATTGTCTGCATCAATGCCTGGAATGAATGGGCCGAAGGCGCCTATCTGGAGCCGGACCAGCACTTCGGAAGCGCCTATCTGAACGCGACTGGCCGTGCCTGCACAGGATTTGAAAGCGCCAGCCGTAATAACCGGATCCTGCTTGTCGGCCATGATGCCTTTCCAGCAGGAGCCCAGAGACTTCTCCTGGAAATCGGTCGGACATTCCGGCGTTTCTTCGGGGTGGATGTCCTTTTTGTCCTGCTGGAAGGCGGGGCCATGCTCGAGGACTACCGCGCGACTGCGCCCGTGGAAATCCTGCCCGCCGACGCCCGAACCACCACGGAACGCCTGTCTGCTCTGGCCGGAGAAGGCTACCGGACCGCCATCCTGAACAGCGCAGCGTCCGCGCCCATGGCCCCCCTCCTGCAAAAGAACGGTATCAGGCAGACTTTTCTGATCCACGAACTGCCGAATATCCTGCGCAGCCGCAATCTGCAGGCCCCGCTGGAGACCGCCTGTTCCCTGGCTGAAAATGTCATCATTCCTGCTCGCAGCGTTGCCAGCCGCCTCGAACTGGACACGCATCCCGCCCTCACCCTGCTTCCGCAGGGATTGTACGACCGTAACATAACATTCAGCCCGAAAACGTACCGCAGCCTCCGCCGACAACTGGCCCTTTCTGCCGACGCCACAATTGTTCTGGGAGGCGGATATGCAGATATGCGCAAAGGGTTCGACCTCTTTGTGCAGTTCTGGCGCAAGCTGGGCCGGAAAATTCACTGCGTCTGGATTGGCGCGATTGAAGAGAGCCTCAAAAACGCCCTCCAGGCCGAACTGATTGAAGCAAAGAACAGCGGAACATTCCATCTGCCCGGCCAGGTCACGAATGTTGGCGACTGGCTGGCGGCAGCCGATGTCTTTGTCCTTCCCTCCCGCGAGGACCCTTATCCTTCGATTGTTCTGGAGGCTCTGGCTTCCGGGCTGCCCTGTGTGGCGTTCGAAAACAGTGGCGGCATTCCCCATCTGCTGGAACACTATGCGGCACGCCCAGACATGGCGAACAGGCTCGTACCATTCGGCGATGTCCGGGCGCTGGCGGACACTGTCAGTGATCTGTGCAGATGGTCGAAAGACCGATCGGCCCGCACCCGGCAGACCTTAGCCCGAGAGATGAAAAAAGATTTCTGCTTCACCTCCTATGCCGAAAAACTTTTCCAGCTCCTGCTGCCGGACCTTCCCCGCATTTCGGTCGTCATTCCGTCCCACAATTATGCGGAATATCTTCAGGCACGCCTTGCCTCGATCTTCGCCCAGACATTTCCCGTCCTTGAAGTAATCGTTCTGGACGATGCCTCCAGGGATAACAGTGTAGAGACCGCCCATCAGACTGCTGCCGAATGGAACAGGGAAATCCGGTTGATCCGGAATACGCATCCATCCGGCTCCGTTTTCAGACAATGGCGAAAAGCGATGCTGGCCGCACGAGGAGACTGGATCTGGATTGCCGAAGTCGATGACCTCTGTGAGCCACAGTTTCTGGAACATCTCGTCAAGGCCATTTCCCAGAAACCTGACGCCATCATGGGCTTCACGGACAGCCGTTCGATTGACGAGAAAGGCGCGACACTTTCTGTTTCCTATCGTCCGTATTGTGCTCAGACCGCAGGAACACTGCTGGAGCAGGATAGCTATTATAAAGGAAAGGATTTCCTGCGAGGATGCCTGTCCGAGCGCAACCTGATCCTCAACGCCAGCAGCGTTCTTTTCCAGCGAAAAAAAATGAAAGCAGCCTTCACGCGTTGCCGTAAAGATCTGGAAACACTGAAAATTGCTGGCGACTGGCGTCTGTATCTTGAACTTCTGGACAGCGAAAATGACGGTATCGTCTATGTTTCAAAATCCCTGAACATCCATCGCCGCCATACCAGCTCAGCGACGCACGCTCTCAATCGTCGGGAACATGTGGAAGAAGTGATGTTCATGCATGATCTGTTGAAATCCCGCCTCTCTCTGCCACCATCACATGTCAGCCAGCAGAGGGAATATCGCCAGCTTCTTGAAAAGCAGTTCGGACTAAAGGCAGGATAAGGACACCGTTTGAAGTCAGCCTTTTTTACGGAGATAACGGTTTTGTCCCGAACGCCCGATAATCTGTAGAAACGGCGTCATCCATCGCAGAAGCCAGGGCATCATCAGACAGGCATGACCGAAAACGCCGTCAATCCTGGGGAGAAAAAATTCCTGTCCGGACTTCTGGCTGGCACGCAGGATGAATTCCGCCACACGCCGTGGCGATAACGGTTGACTGACAAAATTCAGAACAGATCCGCCATCCGCTATTTCCCGATCAAGCATCAGCGTATCGACGGCTCCAAGAAAAACCGAGGAAACCCGAATCCGCCGTGGACGCAGATCCAAAGCCAGCGAACGGGCAAAACCACGCAGCCCGAATTTGGACGCCGTATACACACTACTGCCCTGTAACGGCAGAACACCCGCAACAGAATTGACGAAGAGAATATGTCCGCCAGAAGGAACTGAGGAAACCAGCCCACCGGTCAGAAGAATAGGACCAGTTAGATTTATCATCATCTGGGAGTTGATATAAGAGGCCGTAATATTGGAAGAATCTTCAGGATGTATCAACCCGGCACAATGAATCAAAAGATTCACCACGATCTTTTTCTGCCTGATATATTCAGATACTTTCTGAATACTTTCTTCAGACGTCAGATCGCAGGGCACGGGAATAATCCTGTCAGGCCAGTCCGGAAACTGTTCCCGGACATTTTCAGCATGACGAGACAGAACGAAAACACGGTAATTTTTTGATAACAGGAGACTGACAATTTCACGACCAATCCCGCCTGTGGCTCCTGTCACAACAGCGGAATGAGGATCAGAATCTGGGAAACGTGTATCAATCTTCTTCATGGCGCCGAGTGTACAGAAAAAGAGACAAACATCCTCTATTATTAGATAAATATTTTCTTTCTTCCTTGTCTTCGTCCTTTCCAAGTAAAAAACAGTTATTTTCTTTTCAATAAAATCAAAAACTCAGAAAAATATACACATGTACAATTAAAATTAAAAAATTATTTTAAAACAAAGTTTCTTGAAAGTAATTTCATTAGTTTTTATCACATAAAAAAGAAGAAGATCGGATTTATATTCTTAAAACGACCCTAAAGGACTGCTTGGGTTCACAAGAAGGAAACCATGCGGATCCAGCGTCGGAGCGCGTAATTCTCCCGCCCCTCCGTCCCTGATTGTACGGATCGCTGGTCCCGGGAGTGAATTGTCTAGTTACCGGAGCTTGTAACGTCGGACAGGAAGAGCGCCGTGTTTCAGGCACAAAAAAACCCGCCTGTGATGGGCGGGTTTTTCCTAGTCTTTTCAGACGCATATTCAATGGTTGCGGGGGCAGGATTCGAACCTGCGGCCTTCAGGTTATGAGCCTGACGAGCTACCGGGCTGCTCCACCCCGCGGTGGTGTTTGATGATGTTGGTGTATGGGAGGGGTGGACTGGGGGACCTGGCGGCGACCGACTTTTCCGCACCTTGACGGTGCAGTATCATGGGCGCTGAGGGGTTTCA
>NZ_AGQV01000002.1 GCF_000234355.1 Gluconobacter morbifer G707
ACCTGTGACCTTCATGAATGCCTGCACCCAGGAAGGGTTTGACCGCTTCCTCAAGTCTTCGATCGCCCCGTCGGTCCATAACAAGGCGCGGGATGTTCGAAACAGGATGGTCGCGTGCCAGAACCTGGCGACGCAGAACGCAAGCCTGAGCAATCATCGTGTCGCCCAGTCGTGGGGTGAATGAGCCTATGGCCAGGCGCAGGAGCTGGCCAGCCTTCTTTCCCTCAACTGTCTGCCCGAGCCGGTTCCTGCCATTCCGCCCCGGCCGCTCGATTGCCGACCTCTCACGGTATCTCCGCTGGAAGAGATCGAGGCGGCAGAAGCGGCCCGCACCCTGAAAGACTGGTGCACAGGGCAGGTTTTCCTCCTCCGCGGCTTCGTGGAGCGCATTCTTCGGGGAGGCCATCATGCTCATTGATCTGCCCGGCTCCATCGGCCCGATCATTCTGTGTCTGTACCTCTTCCTTTCCGGCTTCCTCACCGGGATGGGCCTGGAGCGTTTCCGCTACGTGGTCAGCATCTTCACTCCTGGCAAAGGGAGTGGATCCGATGAACGCCAGTAGTCGCAGTTCCGACAAATTCTGCGTGGTCATGCTCGGTCGCAGGCCTGGCAAGGACAGCACGAGGTTCGCCGAGTATCTCAAGGCCGAGAAATTCGCGAAGGAGCAGGCCTCACGCTATTGCTGCGCCTTCGACATCTTCCGCGGACGGCGTCTGGTTGCCACGGCCTGCACGCCGAATTTCCAGGGGCAGGTCAAGGTCGACATGACCACTTACGGAGCGACCATCGCATGAGCCGGGTTCGTTGCATCCGTTCTCGCGCACTGGTCAGCCCTGAGATCGCAGGGAAGGGGGCTGAGCGATGAGATGCCCCTATGCCGGATTCCGTACCTTCAGTCGCCGCGCTGCGGAGATGGGATATGCGCCACGCAAAACCAATGGCGGCCACGTCTGCTGGACACATCCTTGCGGAGCCCTGGTCTTCGGATCGAGCACGCCAGGAGACCATCGAAACGAGCAGAACCTTCTCGCCCTGATGCGTCGGAAGCTCCGCCAGAGCGCCGCTGCATCAGCATCCTGAGGAAAATCTCATGCACCCGTACATCCTTCTCGCCCTGCTGGCCGGTCCCCAATGCTTGCCGTTCATGCATACGGAGCAGGGCAGTCCCTATTCGACCGTACCAAAGCAGAAAATCACCGCCATCCGCCTTGTCTGCAAACCGGAAGAGGACTGATCGTCATGACTGAGACTGGACAGAGGCGTCCAGGCCGAACCCGGGACATGCAGGTCTCCGAGCTGACCGTGCTCTTCAGGGCAAATATGCCATGGGACCAGCCCATGACCGCAGCCGATACATTCGTTTCAGAGATCGAGGCGAGATGCGCAGAAGAACAGCGCCGGAAGGATGCGGAAGGGAAAGAGCTTATCGACCTGACCGCTCTGAAAGCGGAACAGGGATTTGACTGTGACGAAGGACGCCTTGATCCGGGCGTATTGGATAAAATCAAAAAAGGACGCCTTACTCCCGCCAACGTCGCCGCGCTGGAGGCGAGGGTGAAGGTGTTGGAGGACGCCATTAATGCGGCTTGTGAGCGCCTATCGGCTCCCGCATGGACTATCTGCGCCAACACCCATTGCGAGCGGGCCGATGAGTGCCGTAGCCCCGCAGAATGCGGCGGGACCGGGAAACCTGGAGCACTACGCATCCTTCGCGCCGCCCTCACACGCGAGGGAGGGGAGTGATGGTACCGACAATGCGCATCCGGAAGGCCTAGACTGTGCGTGTAGCCTGGTGGGATGAAAGCGGAATCCTATATGGCCCATCAGCCGGAAAGGTCCGAGCCAAAGTCTACCGGGACGTTGACGATGTTTCCTTTTCAGACATCACAGTTCGGCGCTGTAAAGAAAAGGACATCTTCCTACCTGCTCCGGACGAGATTGCCTTAGGACTTACCCCCAAGGAACGGGACGCCCTCTTGCACGCCCATGGCTCGACTTGTGGCGATGTCATGAAGGCTGGGTTCAGGGATCATTATTACACGGATGCAAACAATCCTGTGCTTTGCTCTTTAGTTGAGAAAGGATTGATGCAGAAGTCTAGTCGTGGATGGGATGAAGGCTGCATCTATTTCTACACGACAGATGTAGGCAAGAACTGCGCCAACTCCCTGACGCCGGAATATAATCCATGAGCGGGCGGACGGATACGGAGCGGCCAATTCTCGACCCGTGTTCTGGCAGCCGGATGTTCTATTTTGATCGCGCAGATCCTCGCGTCTTTTTCGGGGACATTCGGCATGAGACGCATGAGTTAAAGGATTCTTCTAGCGCTGGCGGTAGCCGGAAACTCATCATCGCTCCGGACCAGGCAATGGATTTTCGTGCATTGCCGTTCCCCGAGGCAAAATTCCATCTCGTCGTGTTTGATCCACCACATCTTACATCGAACGGAGCGACCGGGTGGCTTGCAATGAAGTACGGGAAACTCAGGGAAGAGTGGCGTGAAGATATCCGTCAGGGATTTCGTGAATGTTTCCGGGTTCTGCGACCATTCGGGACGCTGATCTTCAAGTGGAATGAGCACGAGATCCCTGTCCGGGAGATCTTGGCTCTTACCGATCAGAAGCCCCTATTCGGCAATCGATGCGGCAAGACCGCGAAAACACATTGGATTGTTTTCATGAAGGACGCAGCCATAAACGCGGAGGAGCGGGGATGAATGAGACATCACAACTTCTGACAGTCAAGGAAGTGCAGTCACGTCTTGGCTGGAGCAGAGCGACGATCTACCGGCACATGAGCGCAGGTCAATTTCCACGCCCGCGGCGTCTATCGTCCGGCTCTGTCCGATGGGATCAGCGCGACATTGAAGAACTGATCCGCATCGGAACCGATGCCTGGCGGGAACAGAGTATGGCCTCCCTATAGGGAGTGGGGCTTTCTACAAGTATTCACAAGATCCTTGAGGCTGGCCTGTCTTTCCAAGATCAAGTCGGCCCAGATCTGCGCCAGCTCGCGACGACGGACGAGAAACTGAGCGCGATTGTAGGCACCCTCCACTTTGTTTTTCATGGTGTGGGCAAGCATGAGATCGATCGGCTGCCGATCCTCCGGAAACCTTTCATTCATCGAACTTGAGAAAGTGGCCCGGAAGCCATGCGGGACATGGCGCTGATGATATCCGGCACGGTTCAAGAGGTAGCCGATAGCATTCTCGCTCATGACTTGCTTAGGGCGTCGAGCATTTGGGAAAAGATGCGGCCAGCGACCGGAAAGGGGCCGCAAAGCTTCGAGCAGTTCAACGGCCTGCCGTGAGAGCGGAACAAGGTGCTCACGCTTCATCTTCATTCGAATTGCCGGAATGCGCCATAGAGGCTCTGCGCCGTCCAGGTCCTCAAATTCGTTCCACATGGCATAGCGCAGTTCGCCCGGCCTCACAGCAGTCAGATACAGCAGTCGAAGCGCCAGGAGCGTGACAGGATGAGCGTCTTCCTTCTCGACCTTGCGGATCATGGCGCGCGCTTCATTCAGATCTGTTATGGCTGGCTGGCGTCCCTGTACCACAGGACGCAGAGCAGGGGCGACAATGGCGGCTGGATCTGCTGTGCCGTATCCGCAGGCAATGGCATGGACAAAAATACCTGACATCCTTTGCCGGGCGCGATGGGCAGACTCAACAGCTCCCCGGTTCTCGATCTCACGCAGGACGGCAAGTACTATTGGCGGCGTTAGGTCATTGACGGGCATGTGGCCAACGGATGGGAGGACGTCACGCTCTAGGCTGCGCCACACATCCGCCGCGTGCCGCTCCGTCCAGAGATCCTTGCGTTGCTCAAACCAATCCCGGGCAGTCGCGATGAAGGTCTGAGAAGGATCGACTTTCCCAATCGTCTTGAGCAGCTTTTTCTCTTTTGCTGGATCGCGGCCAGCTTGCAGGACCTTTCGCGCTTCGTCCCGCTCTGACCGTGCATCGGGCAGCCGAACATCTGGGTATGATCCGATCGTATAGGTCTTTTCCTTGCCCCCGATCTCATACCGCCAACGCCAGTGCTTTCCACCTGATGGCGTCACCTGAAGATACAGGCCACCTCCGTCAGTGAGTTTGAAAGGCTTATCCTTCGGCTTGGCCGCCCGGACTTGCGAGTCTGTCAGCATCTGGTTCTACCCGGTCTCTTCCCAAATTATACCCGCCGTCTACCCGGTTCGGAACGAGACAGGATGAGACAAAACGAGAACGAATGAGACAACAGAATGACGCAAAACACTGGACAGACCAAGGCTTTGAGACAACATGAGACTGATTGAGAAAGGAAGCTGGCGGAGAGAGAGGGATTCGAACCCTCGGTACGCTATTAACGTACACACGCTTTCCAAGCGTGCGCCTTAAGCCGCTCGGCCATCTCTCCTGTCGAGCGAGGTGGTGTTTACGGGAGAGGAGATTTCAGATCAACCCCTTGCCGGATGTTTTCGACAAAATTTTTGATCAGGAGCGGAGACTTGTGTCCGCGCTCCTTTTCCACCCCTGATGAGACATCAACGGCTGGCGGATGGGCGATCCGGAGGGCATTTTTCACATTGGCCGGTGTCAGGCCGCCTGCCAGCATCCAGAAGCAGGGTGCTTTCCAGCCTGCCGTCAGGGACCATTCAAAGGTTCGGCCCAGACCGCCCGGACGTGTATCGGTCGCAGTGCGCGGGGATTCGATGACATATCCGTCTGTAACGGCATATTGTGGAAGGTCTTCTGCGGTTTTTATACCTTTGGCAAGCCAGACGGGACGTCCGAATTTTTCCCGAATCTCTGCTGCGCGCTCAGCTGTGTCATAAATCTGGAGAACATTGAGTTGGACGGCTGCGAGCGTTCTGGCGATAGTGTCATCACTGGCGCCAACGAAAAGTCCGGCTCTTTCCGGGCCCTTCTCGCTTGCGGCAGGTACGCTCCGGTCCAGTTCACTGGCCTGGTCGATGGTCAGGAAACGGGGGGAGGCGGGGTGGAAAACGAAACCGACCCAGTCAACTTTCAGATCGGCGCAAAGCACCATGGTTTCGCGATCGCGAATACCGCAGATCTTTATACCGGTCATGCAGAAGCCAGTTCATCCATGATGGCCTGTGCGGCGCGGGCCGGATTTTCGGCGCGTATGATGGGCCGCCCAACGACGATCCAGTCCGCGCCGGCCCGTGCAGCCTGTGCTGGCGTCATGATTCGTTTCTGGTCATTGGCGGATGCGCCAGCGGGGCGGATGCCGGGTACCACAAGAATGGGATCGTCACCGAGAGCATCACGCAAAGGGGCGATTTCATGAGCCGAGCAGACCAGCCCGTCCGCTCCGGCCTGCATGGCCAGTTTTCCCAGACGCAGGACCTGCTCCCGGGGAGGTGCATCCACGCCTGTCTCTGCCAGTCCTTCCGCATTCATGCTGGTCAGGACCGTGACAGCGAGAAGTTTGGGACGCGTTTCACCGGGCAGGATGGCCTTTTCCAGGGTCTCCCGGCCTCGTGCAATCATTTCCGAGCCGCCGGAGGCGTGAATGGTCGTCAGGGCGGGGCGCAGGGATGCCAGCGCGGAGAGCCCGGAAGCAACGGTGTTGGGGATATCATGCAGTTTGAGGTCAAGAAAAAGGGAGTGACCTGATGAGACTTCCTGTACCGCCTCGAAACCACACGAATATGTGAACTCCATGCCCAGTTTGAGGGCGTCCACAATCCGGCCGACGTCGTCTGCCCAGGAGAGAGCCTGCTGACGGTCCTTGGTATCGAGTGCGGCAATGAGGCGGGTACGATGGGTCATGGATTTCAGATCAGACCTTTTTGTCCGGAAATACGGTTTTCTTGGGCGTGAGAGGCGTGATGTCCGGGGAGGAGGTCGGAACACGAGCCGCCTGGAGACGGTCGATACGCTGGTGCAGTTCGACGATCTGACTTTCCAGTGTGCGGACCTGTCCTTCTGCCCGCCGCGCCCGGGAACGCTGCCGCAGATCGCCGATCCAGCCAATCAGCAGGCCGATCAGCAGGCTTGCAACCCCGATGCCGAGACCGAGTGTCCCAATCGAAAGATGCCAGCCGAACGAGATCAGCCAGACCGGCTGGGGATCGGCATTACTCAGGGCAAAGACAATCAGAACGGCGAAAAAGATTACAAGAAGAAGAAGTCTCAGCATGGAGATGTCCTATCGTGCTGCCTGCAACGCGGCAAGAAGCCGGGCGGGAGGATTGATTTCCTGTCAGCAGTCATGATGTGCTTTCGCATGGACATAACCATGCACTGGTGCTGACATTTCATAATATGGCGTATCATCACCCGCACGTCACCGGAAGGGACTGCCGTGTCTGAAATCATTCCACTGCGTCCAGCTTTGCCAAAAGCCGATACACTCTGGGCCGTTATTGCCTTTCAAGGCAAGAGACGCGTCATTGCAGACCTGCATCTCAGCCGGGAAGCGGCGGAGGCGGACTGCCAGTGGCGCATGGCTCAGGTCCGCGCCTATGCGCGTTTCCTGATCAGCGAGCAGCAGCCTCCGCCGGCCTATATGGTTGAACGGATCAGGAAGACGGATCTTCCCCGCAGGTGGGAGCCTCTGCCGGCTCTGGGGATGTTGCGGGGGCGTTTTATCTAAGGCTTTCTGTCAGGCTGCATGGTGGCCTCCCTCTGGCCAAACCAGGAAGGACATGACAGAAAGCAGGAATGAAACATTTCCTTGCGTTCCAAGGTATTGGAGTATCGGCGCGGGATATATGACGATGATTTGATAAAGGTCAACATAATGGACAACGCGTATACGGATACAGTCACTGGGTCGTCCGACGTCGAAGGTGTAAAGGCCAGCCCGGCAGCACCTCCGAGGCTTGTAGTCGGCTCACAGTATCTTCGCAGTCTTGCCATCGATATCCAGAATACGCCGGATGTTTACTTCAGTCTTCCGCCGCAGCCTCATATTGCCATGATGGTTGATGTGACAGCGCGCCAGCTTGGCGAGCAGCCCAACTTTGAGGTTTCTCTGGTGATCCGCGCGCAGGGACTGGAAGCTGCTCCCACGCAGGAAGCGCCTTCGCCGAAAGTGCTGTATGAGATCAACGCGTCCTATGCGGGGCTGTTTGGTCTGTCAGGACTGATGTCGGAGGCCGATGTTGAACCGATGCTTCTGGTTCAGGCGCCCGGTTTTCTTTTCCCATCCTCCCGTGCTGTCATTCTCAGTACGGTGCGTGAAGCGGGTTTCCCTGTCGCCAATATCCAGCCGATCGATTTTCACGCCCTGTGGCAGAGCCGACGCGCCCAGCAGCGTTAAGGCATGACGTCAGGCTTGTCAGAAAGTCCCTCAGCTCCGCAGGAATTCCCGAAAGCATGACCGACCATATCCTCTCTTCCCCCGCTTTTGCAGGAGATCGCCCTCCGCTCTGGGCAGCATTCGACCCGGGATGGTACCGGACGCGGTATGGAGAACGCCTGCGGGAAGAAGCGGAAATAGAGTCAGACAACGGTGAGACGACTCTCGACCTTAGCGATGCTGCTCTTGAGCAGCACTGGAAGCAGAGAGGCGTACGGCAGGGCTTTTCCCCCAACCGCTTCTTTGATGAGGAATGGTACCTGCGCCAGAATCCCGATGTCCGGGAAGGGATAGAGCTGGGTATTTTTGACTCGGGCTTCCTGCATTACTGTGAAAGCGGTTTTCGGAGCCGTTCGCCGCACTGGCTTTTCTCCGAGGAAGGTTATTTCAGCTATAATCCGGATCTGAGCCCGCATGTTCTGATTTCTCAGGGTTTCTGCAACGGATATGATCATTATCTGGCCGTCGGGGATCAGGAGCACCGGAAGTCCTACCTATTCTTTGATCCGGCGGTTTTCCGGGCTGCCAGCCTGGCGCAGCGCTCCAGCTACGATTTTTCGATCGGGGATTTCGTCCAGTTCATCTCGTCCACAGAAGGGGGGCAGAGGCGGTCTTCGTGGTATTTCAATCCTGACTGGTATCTGCAGCGCTATCCTGAAGTTGCGGATGCCATCCGGCAGAAGATCTACCTTAACCCTCTTCACCATTATCTGACCAATGGTGACCCGACGGCCTATGATCCCAATCCGTGGTTTAGCGAGGCATTTTATACCTCCCATAATCCGGATGTCGCAGCGACGACCCAGGCTGGTGCCATTCGGAATGCCTACGAGCATTTTGTCCGTTTCGGGATAGCCGAGAAGCGACAGCCGCAGGAAGGGGTGGATCTGCACGCTCTTGCAGCCAGGCCGGGCGTGCAGCGTCTGATGCGACAGAAAAAGCTGCCTGACCTTTTCGCTCTCTGGGTCAGCCTGCAGGGCGAACTGCCGGAAGAACCGAATGAGGCGCAGGCCTCGAACGACCAGTACCGGAGCCTGGATCTGCAGTATGCTGACACCCTGATTCCCTCAATGATGCGCGCACCACTGGATTTCCGGCCGGTGCGTCACCCGGATGTCAGCGTCATCATCCCGGCGGCCAACCAGTTCAGGGACGTCCTAGCCTCTCTGGCCGCGCTCTCCAACAATGATCCTGGGACATTGCAGATCATTCTGGTCGATGCGGGTTCGACTGATGAAACGCAGGATATTACCCGTTTCGCCCGGGGAATCAGGGTTCTGCAGCCGTCATACCGGACGAGCATTTTCGAGCAGGTCATGCTTGGAATGGGCGCTGCGGATGCGGATATCGTTCTCTTCATGGCGCCCGGCACCCAGCCTTTCCCGGGAGCCATCCGGGCCGCGCTCCAGAATTTCCAGGAAAAATCGATCTGGGCTGTTGGCGGCCAGACGCTGGGACTGAACGGGCGCATCCTTGAGGCTGGCACTGTCGTCTGGAGGAACGGTACGTTCTGTCGTTTTGGTTATGGAAGACGGGCGAATGAGTCGGAAATTGCCTTTCGGCGTCCGGTCGATGGATTTACGGCCGGAATGCTGCTGTGCAGGCGGGAACGGCTGGTCGCGCTCGACGGGATTGACCGGAACTGCACTGGATCGGAATCGCGTCTTCTGTCCATCTGTCTCACGCTGAGACAGGAGGGGGGCGGTATCCTGTATGATCCTTCCGTTCTGGCAAAGGCGCCGGAGCCGCCTCCGGTGCCGGAAAAATTGCTGGCGCGCAACTGCACCATTATGCGGCACCGCTTTGCGGGGCTACTGTCCCGACAGCCTTTTCCGGGTAGTAACCTCATGCGCGCCCGGATCTCGGCCGCGGTTCCGACCATCCTGTTTCTCTGTTCCAGTCTGCCGCGTCACAGCCTCGGGACGCCTGGCCTGCGTCAGCGGGCGGTCATGATCGCTCTGAGCCAGATGGGCTATCAGGTCACGGTTTTCCCGCTTGACGGAGCGGGGGGCGAAATGGTGGCCAATGCTCTCGATTTCCCGCCCGAGCTGGAACTCATGGATGACTGTGATCAGTCCGAACTGCCGTCTTTTCTAGAAGAGCGGGCGGAAACGTTCGACTTTGTCTGGGTTGCGGGGACGGAGGTCCTGAAACGTTCCTCTACGATCCTGCAACAGCACGCCATGACATTACCACGTCTGGGCATCATCGCGGATGTTCATGGTGGCAAGGCGCAGGAAGATCATTTGCGCCGCCTGGTCGGCGTGTCAAACGATCGTGAGAAATTACTGCGCGAACTGCTGGGGGAACTGGAAGACGCCTGGCTGGCCCAGACGCTGGTGACCGGTTATGCCCGGGAAAGCGAGGATTTCAACCAGATCGGTTATGGCAATGTCCGCGAACTGGGTTGTGCGCCAGCGCCCGTGGTGTTCTCTCCCGGCTATCATGAGCGGTCCGGCATTCTTTTTGCCCTGCCGATTCTCCGGTCCGGCGACGCCGTTCATGACGGGTTGCACTGGTTTATTCATGATGTCCTGAACCATCTGGACAAGCTCCTGCCGCCGGGTGCCACCGTTCTGCTGGGCGGATACCGGGACAGGGACGTGGACCTATCGGCTTATTCCCGTTATCCGCGGATGGAAGCGCTGCCTGATGATGTGGATCTGCCGGCGCTTTACCAGTCCCGCCGTATCCTGATCGAGCCCAGCCGTGTTCTGGCGTCTCTTCCACAGGAATTGGTTGAAGCTGCGGCGGCGGGTCTGCCAGCGGTGGTCGGAGAGGCGGCGCGGGACATTCTGAGCTGGGAAGACGGAAAAAACTGCCTGTCTGGGGGATTCTGTGATCCACCGCGCTTCGCCCGGGCTGTTGCTGAACTGTACCTGAATGAGGAACGCTGGAACCAGATCAGTTCCGGCGCGCGACAGTGGGTTGAAGAGCAGGACAGGAGTGACCGCTTTGGCAGGCAGTTGAAAGATATTCTGGATCTTGCTGTCGGAAACGGACCTCTGCCTGTATCCTCCGTACCCGTACATATGCTGCAGGAGCGACCTGAAGACCAGCTGTTTGCGCCTGCGCCCCTGCGGCTGCACTGGACCGAACAGGACACCGGGGCTCCTGTCGACTCTTCCGGTCATGACGACACTTTGGAAGACACATCATCTGACGACCACTCGCAGACCCTGGCGCCCCGACTTGGCGTCAGCCTGCCACATTCCGGAAAATGACTGTATGACGTCTGCTCTCTCCACCAGCCTTGATACCGTGCTGGATCATGTCGATCACACTCTTGATGCGTCCGTGGAGCGTCTGTTCGAACTTCTGCGCATTCCCAGTATTTCCACCCAGCCAACCCATGCTGCGGACTGCCGCAAGGCTGCGGAATGGGTACGGAATGAGCTGGAAAAAATCGGGCTGAAAGCGGAGGTGCGGGATGTTCGCTGGTCCGGTCCGGGGCATCCGATGGTTGTGGCTCATGACAACGGAGCTTCGGGCCCGCATGTGCTGTTCTACGGGCATTATGACGTTCAGCCGACCGATCCGGAAAATCTCTGGAAAGCACCGCCTTTCGATCCGCGGCTGACGGAAGATCCATCGGGACGGAAAGTCATCGTGGCGCGTGGCGCAAGCGACGACAAGGGGCAGGTCATGACCTTCCTGGAAGCCTGTCGCGCCTGGAAGGATGTTCACGGTTCCCTGCCTCTCAGAGTGAGTGTTCTGCTGGAAGGCGAGGAAGAATGTGGCGGTGCGAACCTGTTGCCATTCCTCAAGGAGAACGCTGCCGAGCTGAAGGCCGATGTTGCGCTGATCTGTGATACGGCCATGGCGGACCGCACCACGCCTGGCATTACGACATCCCTGCGCGGCATGATGGGGGATGAAGTCGTCGTGCAGTGTGCATCGCATGACCTTCATTCCGGCGTGTATGGCAATGCGGCCGCCAATCCGATCAACGTGTTGTGTCAGGCGCTGGCCATGCTGCGGGATGCGGATGGATGCGTCACGCTGCCGGGATTCTATGACGGTGTCCGAGAGCCGGATGCCGAAACGCGGGCCCAGTGGCGCAAGCTGTTTCCAACCGATGAAACCCTGCTGGGAGAGGTTGGCCTGTCCGTTGCAGCGGGAGAAAAGGGGTATAGCGCCATCGAACAGACCTGGTGCCGCCCCAGCTGCGAAATCAACGGGATCTCAGGCGGATACGAAGGCGAGGGCTTCAAGACCGTCCTTCCTGCAAAAGCCATGGCCAAAGTTTCCTTCCGTCTTGTCCCCGGACAGGACCCAAATCGCATTCGCGAGACATTCCGCGCCCATATCCGCGCTGCGCTGCCCGCCGATGCCCATGTCACATTCACGCCGCACGGTGCTTCACCGGGTTTCGAGGTTTCACGGCAGAGCCGGTTCCTGCCGCCTGCGCTGAAAGCCCTGACGGATGAGTGGAACGTGCCTGCGGTGACGATGGGGTGTGGTGGGTCCATTCCGGTTGCGGGGGAAGTGAAGGAAGCGTTGGGGCTTGATGCCCTGATGGTCGGATTCGCACAGGCTGATGACCGCATTCACTCTCCCAACGAGCAGTATGGGCTTGAATCCTTTCACAAGGGTATTCGCTCATGGGTCCGTATCCTTGCAGCTCTGGCGGAAGCGGACTGATCATGTCCGCTCCGGTTGCGCTGACTTTCGGTGATCCGGCCGGCATTGGCCCCCAGCTTGCGGTCGATGCCTGGCAGCGGCTGAAAATGACCGGAGAGCCTTTCTTCTGGCTGGGGGATCCAGCGCTTGTCGAGCAGGTAGTTCCTGTCACGCTGATTGAAAAACCGGACGATGCGGTCTCGGTTTTTCGTCAGAGCCTGCCAGTCATGGCGGTGCGCTGTCCGGCTGCCGTTGTTCCGGGGCAGCCGGACAGCCTGAACGCTCCGGCTGTCATTGATAGTATCGAACAGGCTGTTTCCTTGGCGAAGCAGGGGCTTGCGGGTGGCGTGGTCACCAATCCGATCGCCAAGCACGTCCTCGCCGCCGCGGGATTTCCCTATCCCGGGCACACGGAGTTTCTGGCGGCATTGTGTGGGGTTCCGGGGCAGGAAATCATGATGCTGGCTTCACCTCATCTGAGAGTGGTCCCTGTCACGATCCATGTGTCTCTTCGCCGTGCTCTCGATACCCTCACGACGGAGAGCATCATCAGTACGGCGCGGACCGCGTATCGGGGCCTGCAACGGGATTTCGGGATCGCGGCGCCGCGTCTCGCGGTGGCCGGGCTCAATCCCCATGCAGGTGAACAGGGTCTGATGGGTACGGAAGAGACGACGCTCATCCAGCCGGCAGTCGACGTCCTGCGTGCAGAGGGTCTGAACGTGCGCGGCCCCATGCCGCCCGATACGATGTTCAGCGCCACGGTACGTCCGACTTACGATGTTGCCATCTGCATGTACCATGATCAGGCGCTTATTCCCCTCAAGACGCTGGATATGGCGGAAGGTGTGAATGTGACGCTGGGTCTGCCTATCATCCGGACGTCACCGGATCACGGAACGGCTTTCGATATTGCCGGGCCTGTCAGGGCGGAGAGCGGCCGGGCGGATGTTTCAAGCCTGCTGGCGGCCCTGCGTCTGGCGGGCGAAATGGCTCATCATCGGCAAGGAGAACATTCATGATCCGACTGGGCGTCAATATCGATCATGTCGCGACGTTGCGAAATGCACGCGGGGGCACGTTTCCCGATCCTGTGGTTGCGGCAGAACTGGCCCTGCGTTCCGGTGCGGACGGGATCACCGCGCATCTGCGGGAAGATCGGCGGCATATCCGGGATACGGACATGCCGAGGCTCAAGGCTCTATCGGGCCCGCTGAATTTTGAGATGGCAGCCACGGAAGAGATGGTCCGGATTGCCTGTGATCTCGGACCGCATGCCTGTTGCCTGGTTCCGGAAAAGCGTGAGGAAGTCACGACGGAAGGTGGGCTGGACGTGGCAGGACAACAGGCTGTTCTGGCGTCCAGAATCGAACGTCTCAAGGATGCGGGAATTCGCGTTTCCCTGTTTATTGATCCTGACCGGCGACAGCTTGAAGCCACCGCGGCGCTGGGTGCGCCTGTTGTGGAACTGCATACAGGCGCTTACGCCCACCATGGCGGACGGGAACTGAAGCGCTTGCAGGAGGCTGCGGCCATCGCTGCCGATTGCGGGCTTGAGCTTCATGCCGGTCATGGCCTGACATACGACAATGTGGGGCCTGTCGCCGAGTTATCCGGCCTGAGAGAGCTCAATATCGGCCATTTCCTTATCGGAGAAGCCGTTTTCGTGGGCCTTGGAGCCGCCGTACGAAAAATGAAAGCCCTCATCAACCCTTGATGAAGCAGGAAACCGGAGGTGCGGGAGTCCTATCCCGCCCTTCGGAGACCGGCTGTTATTTAGTGGGGGATGTCGTTGCGGGTTTGACGGGCTGGATCAGAGGCTCGGTCTGGCCGGCTGAGTAATTCGGGACGTATTTGCCGGAATTATCCGAATACGTGGCGGTTGCGCTCTGTGGCGGTACGGAAGGCGGCGTGAAACCGGAAACCGGTCCGAACGGTCCGCCATTAACCTTGCGCATCGTGGATTCACGCTGGCGAGCACAGCCCCGGGTGATGATGGAGCAGATGCCATCCGTGCCGATATATTCGTCGTCATTCCCTGTATAATGGACTTCGGAAACGCGGTCGTGATCGACACGGACAAGCATGCGGCATGTCGTGCCGCCGCCGCCGAAAGCGGACTGATAGATGCTGACGGCAGACTGCACGGGAATCAGAGTAGAATCCGAGACCGTCGGCAGGGTCTTTGTTCCATCATACTGCCAGATCTCGGTCGTATCGTTCAGCTTCTTGGTCGAAGCCGGGATGCCGGCACAGGCCTGGAGGTCATAGGAGGTCATTCCGACCATTTCGAGCTGCGCCTTGTGCGCACTTCGCGAATCAAAATATCCGCACCCTGAAAGGGCGGCGCTTGCTCCGAGAGCGGTCATCAGACGAAAAGAGAGGAGGCGCATCATGTCTCCATGGCGTGGGGATCATCCTGCAGATTCTGGGGCAATCCAAAGCCAGCCGGATGCGGGATAGGATGGAAAGTGGACCGTTTCTACAACAGAACGCCAGACCTGAACAGAGGAGACGGGTTCCTTTGTTCAGGGGGATGCGTTACAGGGCAGACCTCTCAGACATCAGGAGTGCCACCAATGGCCGACATGACCCCATCCGAGGTGACACGCCTCCAGACCACCCTTCGCCGTCTTCTGGGTTCACCGAAGCTGACCGTCAACAAGCCTACCCGCAAAGGCATGAGCGTTGAACTGGCTGCGGATGGCGAAGTGATCGGGACCATTCATCGCGACGAAGACGAAGGAGAAATCTCCTACGCCATTCACATCACGATTCTTGAGGAAGACCTGCCTCCGGCCTGAGGAACGGGCGGCAGGCTGAATTCAGGCTGGAGGAACGGCGGCTGGCATTTCAAACCGCGTGATTTTCCAGCCCCAGTGTTCGAATTTCATGTGAAGAACGAACGGTGTCTGGCCTGTCTGGTCGACGCGGGCTTCAAACCGCGTCGGGCTGACGAAATGGGCATGGATACCCTGCAGGGCTCCAAGCAGACCGCTGGCGGTCTGCTCGCCGATATTTCTGGGCATGATCTGGTGAGCAGTCGTCATCAGGGTTGCTGGCGTCAGATGGGTATCGATGGCATTGGAGACGACCTGCCCGGCGAATGAACTGCCGAAATCCGGCAGTTCATCATCGGACGCCACCACGGGAGGCGGAGCGAACTGCTCCTTGAGACAGTGGGAGAGGGAACTCCAGTCCACATGCGGAGACAATCTGGCCGTATTGTTGCCATGAAGGGCGCGGTCTATGTCCCATAGCGCGACATAGGGCGATATTGCATAGGCGGCGAGAACGGCGCCGATACCAACGCCGATCCCCTGCCAGCCACGAGATGTAACTTTCCGCAAACCGTTTCGCATCTGTCTCTCCGCTCGAACCCGGCAGCCCCGGTACCGAAAAGCTCAGGGTGGATATTCCTGACGGTAACGTCTTTGCGCAGGAAAAGTCAGCAACTATCTTGAAAAAATGAGTCTCGTTTTCTCCGACGCCGAACTTGAGCGATATTCGCGCCATATCCTTCTTCCGCAGGTGGGTGCAACCGGGCAGAATCGTCTTCGCAATGCCTCGGTCCTGCTGGTCGGGGCAGGGGGGCTCGGTGCGCCTCTGGCCCAGCAGCTTGCCGCTTCGGGAATCGGGAGGATCGGGCTGATGGATGATGACAGGCTGGAGCTCAGCAATCTTCAGCGTCAGGTTCTTTACGCCACGCCCGACCTTGGCCGTTTCAAGGCCGATGCCGCGGCAGAACGGCTGCAGGCGCTTAACCCGTTGATCGAGGTGGTGCCGTATGTTCAGCGGGCAACGGGGGGCACGCTTGATGAGCTCGTTCCGCGATATGATCTCGTCTGTGACGGAACGGATAATTTTCCCACACGCGTTGCGGTATCCGATGCTTGTGTAAGACATGGGCGGACGCTGGTTTCCGGGGCCGTACAGGGTTTTGCGGGGCAACTGGCTGTCTTCAGACCGCAGGAAGGCGGTCCATGTTACCGGTGCCTGTTCCCCGACGCGGAGCGGACGCAGGCCCCGTCCTGTGGGGAAGCAGGCGTTCTGGGTGCGGCGACGGGTGTGATGGGCAGTCTGATGGCTGTGGAGGTCATGCGTGAAGTCATGGGCCTGGAGGGGAGAAACGAAACACGCGTCATGCTGTGGGACGCCTTGGCCGCGGAGATGCGCAGCTTCGTTCTCACACGCGATCCCACCTGCCCGGTGCATGGGCCGCGGTCATGAGGCCAGTCTGTTTTCTGACGCTGGCTGACGACTCATGGCAGCGTGCTCATTATGCCTTCATCGTTGCGGCAGGTGCGCTGTCACTGGGGCGGGACGTTGTCCTGTTTGCCGGGGGGCGGAGCGTTCATGCGCTGGCGAAGGACTGGTCAGGCCTTGCCAGTATTGTTCCGGATGATGAGCTTGCCAGCCGGAATGTGGCGGGATTTGAGGATCTGAGAACTGCTGTCATGGAACTGGGTGGTGTTTTCATGGCATGCGAAGCCGGGCTGAAACTGACCGGGCTGCGTGCGGGTGACCTGCTGGACGGGGTTCAGGTCCGGGGTGTGGTCACATTCCTTGAACAGGCAGGCGACAGACCCATCCTGGGGCTGTAAGTTGCCTGAACGCACAATTTGACCATGTTTCTTGATTTGGTGACTTGTCGAAACTTCTGACCCTTGGCAGGGATGCGCCCATGAGATTGTCTGTCACACCTCTGCTGAGAACTTCGCGTTATCGCCGGATGATTCTGGCTTTCACGGCGGGAACCGCCCTGGCGGTCGCACCGCCTGCCGCTTTTGCGCGCCATCACAAACACGCTCATGCGGCCGGAAGTACGAAGGCAGCAGACAAGCCCTCCCAGGCCGGCAAGAAGGCACACAAGGCAGCGGGAGCGGAAAAGCATCATTCTCCTGCTGCTACGCATCATCATGCTGTCCGTCATGCGGCCGTCCGCCATGCTGCGCCCGCAGTGGCTGCCGGGGCGGCGGCTGGCGCAGCTGGAGCGGCGGCCGGTTCCACGGCGCAGCCTCCTGCCGCTGCAGCTCCCGCACCCGAAGCAACAGACAAGGGCAGCAATACCGGCCTTCCGCTTCCCCGCTTTGCCGCCCTGCGGGCTGACAAGGTCTATATGCGGCGCGGTCCCGGAGATCGGTATCCAATCGACTGGGTCTACCACCGGCGAGGTCTTCCCGTTCAGATCGACCGGGAGTTCGATGTCTGGCGCCTGGTGGAAGACTCCGACGGCCAGAAGGGGTGGGTCCATCAGGCGACCCTCTATGGCAGCCGCACTTTCGTGATTCCCGGTCTGCCCCCCGAAGGTGTGAAGGCCGAGGCCGGAGAGGCATCAGCCAAGGCGGGAGACCATGTCGGTCGCGCCGATGCGCGTATTCTGGGGCGCGTCAAAACGCAGGAAGAGGCGCGGGCACATAAAAATGATGTGCTCCTGATGAGCCATCCGGAAGAAGATAGCAGTGTGATCGCAGTGCTTGAGCCGGGAACTGTCGGCAATATCAAGCTCTGTCCGCAGAATTCGCAGTGGTGCCAGGTAACCGTCAAAGGATATGGCGGCTGGCTGCCCCGTCGTCTGTTCTGGGGTCTGCTCCCCGGAGAGACGATTCAATCCAAATGACTTTTCACCGAGGACGCCAATACATGACATCCAGCTCCCATCACCGTCGCACGCGGATTGTCGCCACGCTTGGACCGGCCTCATCGTCTCCCGAAATGATCGAGAAGCTTGCGAAGGCCGGTGTGAACGTCTTCCGTCTCAACTTCTCGCATGGTGCTCATGCGGATCATGGTGAGCGCCATGCCGCCATTCGTGCGGCGGAGCAGAAGGTTGGCCATCCGCTGGCCATTCTTGCGGATCTTCAGGGCCCCAAGCTGCGCGTCGGTGTTTTTGAACATGGTCCGGTCATGCTTCAGGAGGGACAGCGCTTCCGCCTTGACCTCGACAATACGCCCGGCACGGCCGAGCGGGTCTGTCTGCCGCATCCTGAGATCATTTCCGCAGCACAGGTCGGCAGCCATCTTCTGCTCGATGATGGCAAGCTCAAGGTCCGCGTAACCGACAAGGGCGATGGTTTCCTTCTGACGGAAGTGGTTGTTGGCGGCAAGCTTTCCGAGCGCAAGGGCGTCAATGTTCCGGATGTGACGTTGCCCATTCCAGCCCTGACGGAAAAGGACCGCCGGGATTTCGACTATGCCCTGTCCCTTGGAGTGGACTACGTGGCACTGTCTTTCGTGCAGCGTCCGGAGGACGTACAGGAAGCGCGGGAAATCGCTGCAGGTCGGGTCGGTATCATCACCAAACTGGAAAAACCACAGGCGATGGATGATCTGGAAGCCATCGTTCATCTGTCGGATGCCATCATGGTGGCTCGCGGTGACCTAGGGGTTGAACTTCCGCCGGAAGAAGTGCCGGTCGCTCAGAAACGCGCCATTGCCGAGGCGCGCAAACAGTGCCGTCCTGTCATCGTGGCTACCCAGATGCTGGAAAGTATGATCGAGAGCCCGACACCGACGCGGGCGGAAGTCTCGGATGTGTCCAACGCCGTCTATGATGGGGCTGATGCCGTCATGCTGTCCGCCGAGAGCGCGGCCGGACGGTACCCGCTGGAGGCGGTTTCCATCATGGCCCGCATCGCGGCCCGGGTGGAGCAGGATACGGAATGGCGCAGTCGCATGGACAACCTGCGTCCGGCGCGTGAAGAGACTGTCCAGTGTGCCATCGTACAGGCAGCATGGCTGGTCAGCACCACGCTGCGGGCCAAGACGATTGCCTGCCGGACCAAGGGCGGGGGCGGTGCGCTGCGCATGGCCCGTGAACGGCCCCATTGTCCGATTCTGGCGCTCACGCCGGATATCGATGTTGCACGGCGCCTGTGCGTGGTGTGGGGAACGTTCCCGCGGGTCTTCCGTCACGAGCCGGCCGCTCACAGCATTGAGGATCTTGCCGGTCCTGCCGCAGATCTGGCGCGTTCGCTGGGTTTCTGTGAGAAGGGGGACCGGATTGTCGTCCTCGCGGGTCTGCCACATGGCCATTCCGGCAGCACGAATACGCTTCGGATCTTCGACGCCTGAGACAGGTAGACCGGATGGGCTTTGTCCACGTCGTGAACGGATATGTTCTCCGTTCACGACGTGGGAACCGGTGTGTCAGGCCTGACGGTTTTCGATCAGGGTACGGCGGATGCTGCGGCCGCGTTCGATGCGGCTGGTGATGGCTTTATCGTCACCATTGCGAATTGCATCGGCCATGACCTGCGCATCTGCGACGAAACGGTCGAGCGTGCTCAGAAGGGCTTCACGATTGGCCAGAAAAATGTCCCGCCACATCACCGGGTCCGAAGCTGCGATCCGCGTGAAGTCACGGAAGCCGGATGCTGCGTAATCCAGTACGGCGGCGCGGACTTCCTCGGACAGGTTGTCAGCCGTATCGCAGATTGTGAACGCCAGAAGATGCGGCAAATGGCTCACCATGGCGCAGATGCGGTCATGCTGTTCGTCTTCGAGGATCTTCGTCCGTGCGCCGCAGAGTTCCCAGAGACGTTCAATGCATGAGACGGCGTCCAGATCCGTGCCTTCCGGCGGGACGACGAGCGCCCAGCGGTTTTCGAAAAGCGTTGCAAAACCCGCATCAGGTCCGGAATGCTCGGTTCCTGCCATCGGGTGGCCGGGAACGTAGGAGACGCCTTGGGGCAGAATGGCCTGAATGGTGGGACCGAGCCCTGCTCGGACGGAAGCCACGTCCGTCAGGATAGATCCCGGCTTCATGAACGGCAGAACCTGCCGGGCTACGGCCTCGACTGCGCCTACAGGGACGCTGATCATCACACAGTCCGCCTGTGCCGCCACCTCAAGATCATCCGTGACCACATCGGCCAGTTCCAGCGTACGGACACGTTTGAGCACCTGGGGATTATTGTCAGCGGCAATCAGGGTATGGGCGAGTGTCCCGGTTTCACGGGCGCGGCGCAGGACGGATGATCCGATCAGGCCAGGGCCAATGACGGCCAGTGAATTGAAAAGTGCCATCAGAGCGCGCGTGGAGCTATCGCAAAAGTCGCCTCGTCCTGTTCCGGCTGTTCTTTCCGGGAGGGGGCTTCTTTCTGTGGCGAAACCTTCAGGGTTGCTGGAGAGACCGGTCGTTCCTCCTCCGGGGCCTGATCTTCCGCATCCCCGGAAGAGAGAGCGTTCGCGGAACGGAGGCGGCGCATTTCGATCCCCTGCCAGACCAGCAGGACAGGAATACCGATCAGGATGTCCCGGCCACGCCGAAGCAGCGAAATACTGAGGGAAATCTGCGAGTCGATTCCGAAAATTATGCCAAGCGTTACATAGGCACCTTCCTGAACACCCAGGGACGCCGGAACAAGAAAGCCGGCTGACATGATCCCACAGACGACGCCTTCGATTGCGACGGCAGAAAGATAGGTCACATGGCCACCCAGCAGTTGAAGGGCCAACCAGGTCATGGCCGCGCTGGCCAGCCAGCAGAGCAGATGACAGAACGCGCCGAGGGAAATCCGGTCGGGGCTGCTCCAGAGCGTCTCAAGGCATTCCTGAAAAGTCTGGGTGTTACCGATCAGGCTTTCACGCCACTCCGCGGCGATGTGTCGCCCGAAAAAAGTGGCGATCTTTCGCACCATCGTGCCACCGCGATGCTGCGTCCAGATGAAGCCGGCGATTCCCATGCTCAGCAGAACCAGTCCGCCGATCAGGGGCCAGACGAAACGTGAAGCGCCGTGATGACCGATCAGGCAGAGCAGGGCGATCAGAACGAAGGCGATCTGTCCCATGACTTCGGTCGTGATGTCCACGAGATTGGCCGCCACGCCTTCAGGCCAGTGCAGTTCCTTTCCACGCACATCACGCGGGTCGGTTCCCGCGAGCGTGGCGCGGACCCCGATCACCATTCCCCCCAGCTGGGAAAAGGGCAGGCAGGCTCCGGCGCTGTCGCGAACAAGCCGAGCGCCAGCCAGACGACGGAACCCGAGCATGGGGACTGCAGCCTTCCATGCGACGCCAAGACCCAGATCGATCACGATCTGCCAGACGACGAGAAGGAGGAAGCCGTTGACACCGACTTTTTTCAGGGCTTCCAGGACAGGATGGATACCTGCCTTGGCTGCGATGAAGGTAAAGAGCGCCACGCCGAGAAGGGAAAGGAGAACTGGGAGAGTTTTTTTCAACGTCTTCGTCACATGTCGTTTGACCACGCTCTATCGCACACGTGAGCAATATTCCAGTCTTGGAGACGCTTTCCCCCGCCGTCGCGTGCCAGTATGGTGCAATGAACTGCAACTGAACGCTGATGAACCAAGGAGACTATGCCACCATGAACGATGTTACACTCGTTACGGGGGCTACAGGGTTTGTCGGCTCTGCCGTAGCCCGCGTCCTCGAAGAACGGGGACACCGCCTGCGTCTTTTTGTGCGTCCGTCATCGGACCGCTCAAATATTGCTGAGCTCAACGCGGAAATTGCCGTGGGTGACCTGTCCGACCCTTCGACGCTGCCCGCGGCTCTTGAGGGCGTGAAATATCTTTTCCATGTCGCTGCCGATTACCGGCTGTGGGTTCCTGATCCGGACGACATGATGAGGGCGAATGTCGAGGGAACGCGCAACCTCATGCTGGCGGCCATGGAGGCGGGTGTCGAACGGGTCGTGTATTGTTCTTCGGTTGCGGCTCTGGGCCTGCGGAGCGACGGTATTCCGGCGGATGAGACCACGCCGATCACGGAAAGCCAGGTCATTGGCACCTACAAGCTGTCCAAGTACCGGGCAGAGCAGGCGGTGCTGCGTCTGATCCGTGAAAACGGCCTCCCGGCCGTGATCGTCAATCCGTCCACACCGGTCGGACCACGTGACATCAAGCCCACGCCGACGGGTCAGATGATTCTCGACTGCGCATCCGGGCGGATGCCAGCCTATGTCGAGACCGGGCTCAATATCGTGCATGTGGATGATGTGGCCGAGGGCCATGCCCTGGCGCTAGAGCGCGGGAAAATCGGCGAGAAATACATTCTCGGTGGCGAGAACATGATGCTGGGGGATCTTTTCCGTCTCGTCAGCGAGATTGCCTGCGTCAAGCCGCCCCGGATCAAGCTCAAGCAGTCCTGGCTCTACCCGGTGGCGCTGACATCCGAATGGCTGGCGCGTGGTTTTGGCATAGAGCCCCGTGTCACGCGCGAAACGCTGGCCATGTCAAAGAAGCTGATGTTCTTCTCGTCCCTGAAAGCCCAGAAAGAACTTGGTTATGCGCCGCGGCCGGCGCGTGATGCGATCGCAGATGCCATTTCTTGGTTCAGGCTGCACGGACGCATCAAGTAATGCTTTACGGAACAGCTCTTACCAGCTTTGGGGCATGGCTCTATCTGGCTCTGTTCCATGGTCGCTTCTGGCAGAAAGGCCCCATTCTACCAGCCACTCCCAGTCCTGTTTCCGCTCCTGATGTAGCCATTGTCGTTCCGGCCCGCGATGAAGCAGAGTCTATCCAGCCCTGTCTGACCTCGCTGCTGGAGCAGGATTATGACGGCCGGCTCTCTGTCATTCTGGTGGACGACAACAGTTCGGATGGGACGGGTGATCTGGCTCGTGCCCTGCCTGATCCGCACGGACGTCTGACCGTCCTGACCGGGAAGGCACGGCCGCCCGAGTGGAGTGGCAAGCTCTGGGCCGTTCATCAGGGTGAACAGGAAGCCCTGACAAGGATCGGGCCGCAGGGATATGTGCTCCTGACCGATGCTGACATCATGCATTCTCCCCGGCATCTGTCCTCGCTTGTGTCAAAGGCGCAGGACGAAAACCTGGATCTCGTTTCCGAGATGGTGGCGCTGAACTGCGACAGCGCGGCGGAACGGCTGCTGGTGCCGGCCTTCGTCTATTTCTTCGCCATGCTCTATCCGTTCTCGAAAATCGCGGACAGTCATTCCCGGGTTGCGGGTGCGGCGGGTGGAACCATTCTGCTGCGACGGCAGGCGCTTGAGCGGATCGGGGGGATCAGGGCGCTTCGTGGGGCCCTGATCGATGACTGCACCCTTGCGGCCCATATCAAACGTTCGGGGGGACGGCTGTATCTGGGACACAGTGAGCTGGCCTGGTCCGTCCGCCCTTACCGGAATGCGCGGGATGTCTGGGACATGATTTCCAGAACAGCCTATGTCCAGCTTCGGTACTCGCCTTTTCTGCTGCTGTGCACGCTCCTTGGCATGATGCTGATCTGGCTTCTTCCCATTGGGTTGGCCCTTTTTGGCAAAGGCAGGACCCGGCAGGTCAGTCTGCTGACCTACGCTATCTCCTGTCTGACATTCGTTCCCACGCTGCGCCGCTTTAGGTTGCCGCTCTGGCGTGCGCTGCCACTGCCTGTCGTGGCGGCGTTCTACATGGCGGCTACAGCGGGTTCGGCGCTTGATCATCACCGGGGCATCGGGGTGCGCTGGAAAAATCGTTCCTATACGGAAGAGACAACGTGACAGAAGACATCTGGGGGACGAAGGACGTCACCTCTGAAAAAGGCAAGGCCGACGAGAATTTTCCTGTCGGTTCCCTGCTGATTTCACGCCGCCTTCGGCCTTATGTGCACACCTATTACAATTTCGCCCGCGTGGCGGATGATATGGTGGACACGACTGAACTGACGCCTACGCAGAAGATTGCACGGCTTCAGGGGATGGCGGCTGTCATCCGGGGTGAAATTACCGCTCCGCCGCGTGCTGACGCCCAGACCGCTGCCAGATTGCGGGAGGTTCTGCTGAAAACCGGGGTTCCGCTCGACACGGCGACGGATCTGACGGTGGCTTTCTGCATGGATGCCGAAAAGAACCGGTATGACAGCTGGGAAGAGCTGATGCATTACTGCCGCTATTCCGCCAATCCGGTTGGCCGCTTCCTGCTGCTTCTGCATGGCGAGTCCGCGGAGACCCTGGGTCCATCCGATGCGCTGTGTTCGGCGTTGCAGGTCGTGAACCATCTGCAGGATGTTGCGGAGGATCTGCGGGTGATGGATCGGTGTTACGTGCCGCTTCCCTGGCTTGAGCAGGCAGGCGTCAGCATTGATGATCTTCGGCTCGCCCGGAGCAAGCCGGGCGTCCGGAAAGTCTTTGACCGGATGTTGGACGGTGTTGATGCTCTCAACCGGGAGGCGCGCGTTTTGCCATTGCTGATCCGTGACCGCCGGATGCGGCTTGAAGCAGCTGTCATTGTCGAGTTGTGTGAAATCCTGACGCGCCGTCTCAGACGGCAGGACCCGATAGCCGAGCGTGTGGCCCTTACGAAGGCCGATGGCATCAAGGCGCTGGCGAAAGCGTTCCGGTTTTTTCCTGGTTGACCGGAACTGAAAGGAACACGGGGAGATTCAGGATCTCCCCGTGTTTCCGCATCAGGCGGGAATAATTGCGTCCAGCGCTGTGCAGAACTGCTGCATGTCCTCCATGGAACCGACCGTGATGCGCGATGCGTTCGGCCAGATGGGCCAGGACCGCCCGATGATGACGCCCTTTTTGAGGAATGCCTCTTTGATGGGAGCGGCGGGCTGCTTCCAGTCCAGAACGAACATGTTGGCGTCGGATGGGATGAACGTCAGGCCGCGCTTGTGAAGATGACGGAACGTCATGGAACGGGCTGCGATCATTTCCTTCCTGCGTGCGACAATGTTATCTTTCATGGAGAGGCTTTTCGTACCACAGGCCACGGCGGGCATCGGCAGCATGCGTGTTGCGCTTTCACCGTCATAACGCAGCATCCGTTCATGCAGGTCGGGACGCGCGAAGCTCAGGCCCAGCCGCATTCCGGCCATTGCAAACATTTTCGAGAACGTCCGCAGGACGATTATGTCCTTGTCCTGTGCTGCCAGAGATACGGCGCTCGGCGTGCCGGAAAAATGGATATAGGCTTCGTCGACCAGAACGACCGAACCTTCTGGCTTGTGTTCCACCAGCCATTTGATGTCAACCAGAGGGGTCAGGGTGCCGGTCGGATTGTTTGGGGAGCAGATGTAGTAAACTCCGGCATTTGGATTGGCCTTGAGCATGGCCCGTACGTCTGTCCGGTAACCGCGGTGAGCCATGAGAGGGACACGGTTCAGGGGAATCTTGAGCCAGTCCGCCGTGACCCATCCTGCTTCATAACTGGGGTCAGCCGTTACGAGACCGCGTGCAGGCGAACAGAACGTAACGATGGCCCGTGCCAGTGGATCAGACGATCCCGACCACGGCATCACATGGGTTTCAGGGATATTTTCCACGGATGAGGCGGCGCTGATCAGATCCGAGCGCATATGGCCGGTCGGATCATAACGGTTGCTTTGGTAAACAACCGCTGCTCCGGTTTGTGCGGCTTCCGGAAAAGGACCGGTCCAGCATTCGTTGCTGCCGATCCGGACCATTTTGGCGATGTCTCCTTCTGGCAGGGCAGTCAGCGGGGCAGCCTCGGCCTTTCCAATCAGGGAGTGGGCTGCGAAGCCGCCTGCGAGGAGGGCGGCGACCCGGCCCAGACTGCGCCGGGAATATCCCCGGGACAGAAGATCCTCGCGGCTTTCAGGAGAAAGAGAATGCGTCATGGTCAAAGGAAGTCCCTGCGATGTTCAGCATAAACATGCTAAAATCGAAACGAACTTCCTGTCAAAGCGTGATTGCTCAAAGCCGATCAGTACTCGGATTTTTCTCCCGGAACGGGAACCGAGAGCGGTTTGCCTGGTGTTCCGGCATAGGTCAGCAGGAGAACGGTTGGCCCGTCGCCGGAAACACCGCGATGCACGTCTTCAACCGATTCGGCAAAAGCTTCTCCCTGATGGAACGTACGTTTCTTTCCCGACTGGCGATCCTCGATCGTCAGGGAGCCCTGAAGGACATAACCTGCGTTGGGAAATGGATGAACGTGCCAAGGGAGGGCGCTATGGGCCGGAATCGTCAGCCGGATCATGCTCAGCATGGGCTGCGTCGTAGGATAATGCGTGTAAGCTACGCCATTCCATGAATGGTCATCCGCCAGTAGGTGATCGGCATGACCGCTCTGTGTCTGCGGAGAGGCGGCGTAGGCCGAGACCGTCACCGACAGGGACAGGCCAGCAAGAAGCAGGGCAGAATTCATCAGACGCATCGGGAAATCCTCGAAAGAAAGTGTGGCGTTTCGGCATCACCGTAACGCATGGCCGGACTTTCCGTTCACGCTGGCTTTGTTGGCGTCACATTTGGCGCTAAAACGCAGGACTTCTTGAATATTACGGGGGATACACATGGTTTTCAGCAGGATGCGCGCTTCTTCCAGCCTTCCCTGCGCGCAGGCCGATCTGGACCATGTTGAACAGATCGTTACCGCTTCGGGCACATCCTTCGGTCGGGGCATGCGCGTGCTGCCGCCAGCCCGCCGGCAGGCCATGTTCGCGATCTATGCCTTCTGCCGGGAAGTGGATGATATTGCGGACGGAGACGCAAGCGTTGCCGATCCAATGGCGGCCCTGAATGACTGGCATGCCCGGATCGACCGCCTGTATGGCGGAGAGGCGCATAATGCGCTCGACCGTGTCCTGATTGCCGCCATTCACCGCTTTGATCTCCGCGCCGAAGACTTCCATGCAATCATCGATGGCATGGCCATGGACTGCGGAACGCCAATCGTCGCCCCTGATGAAAAGACCCTTGACCAGTACTGTGACCGTGTCGCGTCCGCCGTGGGCCGTCTGTCGGTCCGGGCTTTCGGAGAATCCTCGAAGGCGGCGGATTCCGTGGCGTTGCATCTTGGACGCGCCCTGCAACTGACCAACATCCTGCGCGACATCTCCGAGGATGCGGAGCGCGGGCGTCTTTATCTGCCGGCGGATCTGCTGGAACGCTTCAACGTGCCCACCCGTCCGCAAGAGGCGCTGTATGCCCACGGTCTTGATGGTGTGGCCCACATTCTGGCCAACCGCGCCCATGATCATTTTCGAGCGGCCCGACAGGCCATGAAGGAATGCAATTCCCGCGCCATGCGTCCGGCCCGCATGATGGCGGCCTCCTACGAACCTGTTCTGGATGCCCTTGAGAAACGCGGCTGGAAGAATACCGATCTGCCGCCCAAAATCTCCAGACCGTGGCGGGCTGTCCGTGCGCTGGCGGCGTATGTGAGGTAAGCGTCATGAGCCATGTTCATATCATCGGCGGGGGACTGGCTGGTCTTTCCGCCGCCGTGGAACTTGCCGCACAGGCCCGGGTGACTCTTTACGAGGCTGGACGAGCCTGTGGCGGGAGGGCCCGTTCCTTTCATGACCGTGCGCTCGATACCCGGATTGATAACGGAAACCATCTGCTCCTTTCGGCAAATGACCTGACATTCCGCTATCTCGATATTCTTGGTTCCCGCTCCACATTGCGGGGGCCGGGTATTCCCATCTTCCCTTATTATGACCTGAGCACCGGCGAGGCGTGGACACTGCGCCTTTCAAAGGGCCGTATCCCGTTCTGGGCGCTTCCAGGCGGACGACGTGTCCCGGGAATGAAGATCCGGGAGCTGGCCTCCATGGGGCGTTTTCTGAAGGCCGGGGAGGACACGGTTGTTGCCGACTGCCTTCAGCCGGGACAGCTCAGTCGTCGTCTGCTGGAACCTTTCGCCATTTCGGTTCTGAATACGGACCTTGAAACCGGCAGCGCGAAACTGCTGGGGAACGTGATCCGCAAGTCTCTCGCCAAAGGAGGGATGGCCTGCTGCCCGTGGTTTCCGGAAGAGGGGCTGTCCGAAAGCCTGATTGATCCAGCGCTGGCTTATCTCGATCGTTTCCATGCGCATGTTCGTATGGGTGTGCGTGTCAGCGCCATCGAGCGGAAAGACGGAAGAGCCGTTGCCCTTGAGACTACGGAAGGGCGCGTGGAACTGGGGCCGGAAGACAGCGTCATTCTCGCGACGCCTGCACTGGTTGCCCAGAACCTTCTTCCGGAGATGACGGTTCCGGATGCGTTTGAAAGCATCGCCAATGCGCATTTCCGTCTTCCCGCACCAGCGCAGGTAAGGGGAATGGTTGCCCAAGCCGGTTTTGTCGGGCTTGTCGGTGGCATTGCCGAATGGATTTTCATCAAGGGCGATATCATTTCCGTTACGGTTAGTGCAGCCAACCGCTATGCCGGGCGGGAAAACAGCGAACTTCTGGCGACGATCTGGTCCGAAATCCGCGATGCGCTTGATCCGGTCCTGCCGGCACCTCTTCCCGCCGCCATGCCGCCTGCACGTCTGGTCTGGGAAAAGCGGGCGACTTTTGCCGCGACGCCTGCACAGAACAGGCGGCGACCACCGGCTCGGACCAACACCGTCAATCTGGCGCTCGCTGGCGACTGGACCGATACCGGATTGCCGTCCACCATCGAAGGCGCCATCCAGTCAGGCCTGGTTGCAGTCTCCGCACTCGGGTTTCGTTCCGTTGTTGAATACACGGAATCGTGAGGATACTTCGTCCGGAGCCGACGATAACACAGCAGCGTCTGTCAGAACGTTGCACGGAAAGGGCCGCTGAATGCTGATCTATCCAGATGATGAGGTCATGGATGATCGTCTCAGCGCGCTTCGCTCACGCCAGCCAGTCAGCCCGGAGGTTCTTGAAAAGGTCATTCAGGACGCTCTTGGCGTGGTGGGAGATCAGCAGCAGGAAGACGGTTACTGGGACTTCGAGCTTGCAACTGATGCCGGCACTTCTGCTGATTACGTCCTGCTTGAACATTATCTGGGCCGGGTCGATCCGGAACGGCAGCAACGGATAGCCGTTCATCTCCGGCGATTGCAGGGCCATCATGGAGGGTGGTCGCTCTATCATGGTGGCGGCTTCAATCTTTCCAGCAGCGTCAAAGCCTATTTTGCCCTGAAACTGATGGGGGACGATCCGGACACGCCGCATATGAGACGGGCCCGGGTGGCGATCATTGATCATGGCGGTGCTGCGCGCGTCAATGTTTTCACCCGCTTTCAGCTTGCGCTGTTCGGGCAGGTGCCTTGGCAGGCGGTTCCTGTCATGCCGGTTGAAGTGATGCTGCTGCCGCAATCGGCGCTGTTTTCGATCTGGAACATCTCCTGCTGGTCGCGGACTGTCATGGTTCCCCTGATGGTTCTGGGGGCCTTGCGGCCAGAAGCAGTGAAACTGTGTGGAGACGGTGTTCGGGAGCTCTTCGTCAGGAATCCTGCCAAGGTGACCGACTGGCTCCGCAGCGGCGATCATTCTGCATGGGCACAACTGTTCAGGCGAGGCGACAGGATTTTGCGTCCGCTTGTTTCGCGGATACCCGGCAAGCTGCACAGACAGGCCATCCGGGCTGCGCTGGATTTCATCGAGCCCCGTCTGGGACCGGAAGGGCTGGGCGGGACCTGTTCGGCCAGCAGCGCTGCACTTGTGATGTATCGCGCACTGGGCGTGGCGGATGATGATCCCCGGGTCAGGACACTCTGGCAGGCGCTGCAGACGCTTCTGGTGACCCGCAAGAACGAGACACACTGCCAGCCGTTCATGACGTCGGCGCGGGATACGGCCCTGTCCGGGCTCGCAGTGCTGGAAGCGTCCGTGACGTTGTCTGAAGACGCCCGCGCGGACACCATGAGGGCTCTTCAGAAAAGCGCCCGATGGCTGCGAGACCGCCAAATCCTTGAGAAACGTGGAGACTGGGCCGTACATGCTCCTGCGGCGCGGCCGGGTGGATGGGCTTTTCAGGGCAGGAACGAATATTATCCTGATCTGGATGATACGGCGCTCATCGGAATGCTGTTGCAACGCCTTGATCCGCTAGCCAGCCGGGATGCAGTCGAACATGCCCGGGAGTGGATTCTCGGAATGCAGGTTGCTGATGGGGGATGGGAGACGTTCGACGCCAGCAATGCCCATGATCTGCTTGACCATGTTCCATTCGCCGAGCAGGGCCTTCTTCAGGATGAGCCTGTCGCGGATGTTACGGCGCGCTGCATTTCGTTCCTCTGTCAGGCGGGCGATCCCGATGACCGGCATGCCATCGGAAAGGCTCTCGTCTTCCTGCGAGCGGCACAGCAGCCAGAGGGATGCTGGTCCGGACGGTGGGGGGTGAACTACATCTATGGGACATGGACCGTTCTCTGTGCCCTTAATGTTGCGGGCGTTCCACATTCAGACCCCATGGTAAAGCGTGCCGTCACCTGGCTGGAGGACGTTCAGCGTCAGGATGGCGGCTGGGGTGAAGACTGCGAAAGTTATGAGGGCGGTTCAGCCGGCGTTTTCAGGCAAAGCATTCCGTCCCAGACCGCATGGGCCCTTCTGGCCCTGATGGCGACTGGTCAGCGGGACAGTGAAGCGACCCGCCGGGGCGTTTCTTATCTTGTTTCATCCCGGAATAGGACGGGCGTGTGGGAGGAAGACCACTCTACAGCCGTTATCGTCCCCAGACGCTCTTATCTCCGGCATGATGGTTACCGGCAGTTTTTCCCACTGATGGCGCTGGCGCGCTATCGCAATCTGACGGTGAACCAGAGCGATTACGTGGAGTATGGTTACTGATGCTAGGTATTCTTGCAGGACTGAAACAGGAAGCGCGTCTGATCCGTCGCTTCCTGCCCGACGCCCCAATTGCGCTGAGCAACGCAACGCCTGAGGGAGCGCAGCGTGGGGCGGAAAGGCTGGTTCGGGCAGGAGCGACGCGTCTGCTGTCGTTTGGCTGTGCGGGCGCACTGTCTCCCGCTCTTAAGCCGGGGACGATCATTGTTGCTGATCATGTTCGTGTGGACGGAAAGAACATTCCCACGGATGCCAGACTGACCCGGGATTTTGGCGGAAATCATGCCCGCCAGGGTGGCGTCCTGCATAGCGACGTCATTGTGGAAACGGTTCTAGAGAAAGAGTGGTACGAACGGGATTCGCATTGTCTGGCGGTCGATATGGAAAGTGGTGCTGTCGCACAGCGCGGACTCCCGTTTGCCGTGCTGCGGGTCGTCTGTGATGATGCCAGACACAACCTTCCGCCTGCCGTCGGGCAGGGTATGGAGAACGGGCGTATCGACCCGGCAGCGTTCTGCAAATCCCTGCTTCTTCATCCGACCCAGATTGGTGGACTGATCCGTCTGGGCGCTGAAGCTGCCAAGGCACAGCAGTCCATGATCCGCTTCCTTGAAGATCATCCTCCCCGGATCAGGTGACAGGCTTCTGTGAAAAGCCCGGGACGCGGGCTTTTCACAGGGTAACACTCAGGGGATGGAAAGCGGATTTCCCTCTTCGGCGAGGCGATCGGGGCGAAAACCTGTCGCAATCACATAAAGTTCGCTGGATTCCTTGCGGGATGCGGGCGGTTTGACGTGACGTACGGTTTCGAAAGCCAGTTTCATGGCATCCAGCATCCGCTTTTCCGAACCGCCCTGGAAGACCTTGGCGACAAAGCCTCCTCCCTCGGCCAGAACTTGGAAGGCGAAATCCAGCGCACCTTCCGCAAGGCCCATGATGCGCATGTGATCGGTTGCGGCATGACCCGTAGTATTGGGGGCCATGTCGGACATGACCAGATCAGCCGGACCACCCAGAATGTCCTTGAGGCGATCAGGCATCGCGGGGTCCGTAAAATCACCTTCGATGATCTCGGCGCCTGCGACGGGATCGACTGGCAGAAGATCAAGTCCGGCGACATGTTGCGCGCCGCGCTTGACTGCGACCTGCGTCCAGCCGCCTGGCGCGGCGCCAAGATCGATGATGCGGGTTCCCGGATGGATCAGATGGAAACGGTCATCAATCTCGATCAGCTTGAATGCCGCCCGTGAACGCCAGCCCTGTTTCCGGGCTGCTGCAACATAGGGGTCGTTGAGCTGGCGGTTCAGCCAGCGCTGCTGGGCCGTTGTCCGCCCTCGGGCTGTTCGGAGCGAGACGGTCTTGTTCCGGGCGGTACGGCTGGTCGCGGCGTCGAGATTGGCATCGGTAGCGCCGGGGTTGGAAACGCTCTTGAGGGCTTTCCCCGGAATACGCTTCGGTCCCGTGTCCTTCCTGCGCGAACCGGAGCGGGATCTGGGCGGTTTCATATCGTGACAAAATCTCCGAGTGGGCCCCTGTGGCGGGGCGGGGCGTGCCGGCTGGCCGTCTGCACATTCCCTTTGCGGGAACGCTGACCATGTGCGCGGGCCATACGCAGCAACATCCCGTCACGCAACCCCCGGTCGGCGATCGTAACCTCATGAACGGGCCACAGACGATGGATCGCATCAAAAATCGCGCAGCCCGGCAGCACATATCCGACACGTTCCGGCCCCACACAGGGATGGGACGCCAGAGCTCCACGGTTCAGTCCGCGGAGGGTGCCGATCGCACTGCGCATCACCTGCCCGGAAAGCGTCTGTCCGTCGATTGCTGACCGGTTATAGCGAGGCAGGGACATGGCAACGCCCGCAAGCGTTGTCACTGTTCCGGATGTTCCGATCAGGCGGGCATTACCCTGGGTGACTTCCCGGCGGATGCGATGAACGTTTTCGAAGTTCAGAAGATAATGCTGAACATGTCCTACCATCTCTTCATAAGATGCGCCGTGTCCTTCACCGAACATTTCCTGAAGCGTGATGACGCCGACCGGCATGCTGGTCGTTCCGATCAGGGTCTGGGTCTGGCGCTGCCGATCAATCCGGACCCAGGCGATTTCGGTGGAGCCGCCTCCGATATCAAACAGGACGCCCCGTTCCGCCAGAGAGAACGCGGATGCCTCTTCCCGGAAAAGCGGTGAACAGCTCTCGACCGCCAGTTCAGCCTCTTCACGCGCAGTGATGATGTCTATTTTCAGGCCAGTTTCCTGCCGGACACGCGCAAGAAACTCATGTCCGTTTACGGCTTGACGGCAGGCTTCCGTCGCAACAGCGCGGACGTGGGAGAGGGGCCATTGCTGCATCCGTTGCGCGCAGATGCGCAGGGCATCAAGGGCGCGGCGCATGGCTTCCTCCGCCAGACGACCGCTGGCACGAAGCCCTTCACCAAGCCTGACAGAGCGGTTGAAACTGTCCACCACGCGAAAACCGGTCGAAGTTCCGGTTGCGATCATGAGGCGGCAGTTATTGGTTCCAAGATCGATGGCACCAAAGAACGGCCCGGTCTTTCTCGGGGCATAGGCGCGCATGCCTGTCTGCCCTGAAGACCCGTTATCCGTTCCGTACCTCATCATCCGTCTCGGCTCCCGTTCTGCCCGCTCTGGGACCTTGGAAAAACAGCATGAGATGGGAGAACGTTCTCCCGCAAGGAAAATATCAAAAAATACTGAAAAAACTCGAAACACCCCCTTGCGCCCCCGGAACCGGATTGATAAACACCCTCTCACCGCTTGGGAGATAGTTTAGCGGTAGAACTACCGGCTCTGACCCGGTCAGCCCTGGTTCGAATCCAGGTCTCCCAGCCAAAAAATTTCTGAAAATACTCTGATAAACCCTCTTCCCAGATAAGGGAAAAGTGCGTTATGAGGCCCCGCCAACGGCCGGATGGCCTCCTTGGCTTCCGGTACAGACACATTGCGCCATTGCGGCGTCTGACGAACGGGGGCAAGCGGGGCATGTCATCTTCCTGCACAGCATCACTTAATGAACGTATTCGCGAAGCACTTGCCTTCGATGACGTTCTGGTCGAACCGGCGGAATCATCCGTTCTTCCGGCGCAGACCTCCACGCGCACACGGCTGACGCGCTCCATCGAGCTCAATATCCCGTTGATGTCTTCCGCCATGGACACGGTGACTGAAGACGGTATGGCTATCGCCATGGCCCAGCAGGGCGGCATGGGCGTCATTCACAAGAACCTCTCCATTGAGGAGCAGGCCGAGCAGGTCCGTCGCGTCAAGCGATTCGAATCCGGCATGGTCGTCAATCCGGTCACGGTCGGCCCGGACCAGACACTGGCGGAAGTCCAGGCCATCATGACGCGCCATGGCGTTTCCGGATTGCCCGTCGTGGAAGAGAGCGGCGTGCTTGTTGGCATCCTGACCAACCGCGACATGCGCTTTGCCAATGATCCCGACACCCGCGTCCGCGATCTGATGACGCATGAAAATCTTGTGACCGTGCTCAATGGTGCTGCGCCGGATGAAGCCCGCACGCTGCTGCATCGCCATCGCATCGAAAAACTGCTCGTTGTGGATGAAAACCAGCGCTGCATCGGACTGATCACCGTCAAGGACATGGACAAGGCCATTACCCATCCGCTGGCCATCAAGGACAGTCAGGGACGTCTGCGCTGTGCCGCAGCCGTCGGCGTGGGGGAAGACGGACTGAAGCGGGCCGCAGCTCTCGTCGAGGCCGGTGTGGACGTTGTTGTGGTGGATACTGCGCACGGACACTCCCGCGGTGTCCTGAGTGCGGTGGAAACACTCAAGCACCGTCATGCCGGCCTTCAGATCATCGCCGGAAACGTCGCGACGCCGCAGGCGGCCCGTGCGCTGATCGCGGCGGGTGCAGACTGCGTGAAGGTCGGTATTGGACCGGGCTCCATCTGCACGACGCGCGTGGTTGCCGGTGTGGGTGTACCGCAGTTCTCGGCCGTCATGGAAACCGCTGCGGCCTGTCATGAACTGGACATTCCGGCGATTGCCGACGGTGGCATCCGTACATCTGGCGACATCGTCAAGGCCATCGGCGCCGGTGCCGATGTCGTCATGGTCGGGTCACTGCTGGCGGGGACGGATGAAAGCCCAGGCGAGACGTTCCTGTATCAGGGGCGGGCCTACAAGGCCTATCGTGGCATGGGCTCCCTAGGGGCGATGGCGCGCGGATCGGCCGACCGTTACTTCCAGGCGGAAGTCCGCGATACGCTGAAGCTGGTTCCCGAGGGGATTGAAGGGCAGGTGGCCTATAAGGGAAGCATGGCGCCTGTTGTGCATCAGCTCGTAGGGGGCCTTAAGGCTGGCATGGGATATACCGGTTCCGCCACGGTCGCAGATCTTCAGGTCCGGACCATGTTCCGCCGCATCACGAATGCCGGGCTGCGTGAAAGTCATGTGCATGACGTGACCATCACGCGCGAAGCCCCGAACTATCGTCGTGACTGACATTTCCTGAGTACTGGCCCCTCGCATTGAGGGGCCAAACGGGGTACGGGGGCGATATGACCCCCGCTGCCCGCCTTTCCGGTGCTATCGATCTGCTTTGTGCGATCCAGAATGCGCCCCGCCGCCCTGCTGATGCCACTGCCAATGCCTTCTTCCGTGAGCGCCGGTATATCGGCGGCGGCGACCGGCGGGCGATCTCCACCCTTGTCTGGGACGTTCTGCGTGGATGGCAGCGGCTGCACTGGCATCTTGCCGATGTGCAGGGCGATGTTTCGCCCCGTCTGCTGTGCGGAGCAGCGCTGCTCCTGTCCGGGGAGCCCATGGACAAGGTCCGCACGCTCTTCAGTGGCGAGCGCTATGCGCAGGCTCCGCTCACGTCGCGCGAAGATATTGCTCTCAAATCTCTAGAATCAAAAGAACTTTCCACGCAAAAGCAACCTCTTCCGGTCCGGCTTGAATATCCGGCTTGGCTTGAACCGATGTTGAAGGAGACGTTTGGTTCCCGGCTGCCGGATGAGATGGAAGCCATGCTTGGCACGCCTACGCTCGACCTGCGGGTGAACCTTCTCAAGGGCGATCGGCAGAAAGCCCTGACGGCCCTGCGCCGGGAATCGCTGCCTGCCGTACCGACGGCGCTTTCCCCCTGGGGGCTGCGGCTGGATGGGCGCCAGCCTGTGACGGCGTCCCAGGCTTTCCGGGACGGGCTTGTGGAAATTCAGGATGAAGGCAGCCAGCTTGTCGTCGCGGCCGTGGATGCCCGTCCGGAACATCGCGTTCTGGATTACTGCGCCGGGGCGGGAGGAAAAACTCTCGCTATTGCCATGACCATGGAAAACCGTGGACATATCGTCGCCTGTGATGTGCATGAAAAGCGGCTGGAAGGCGCGGTCAAGCGTCTGCGTCGCGCCGGTGTGCACAATGTCGAGCGGCATCTTCTGACAGCAGGGGACAAATGGGCCAAGCGTCGTGCCGGGAGCTTTGATCGCGTTCTGGTGGACGCACCATGTTCCGGGACGGGAACCTGGCGCCGAAACCCGGACGCCCGGCTGCGCCTGACACCGACGGACATTGAGGAACTTGTCAGGAAACAATCGGAAATCCTTGATCGTGCAGCATCTCTGGTCAAAGAGGGCGGTCGGCTTATCTATGCGACATGCTCTCTTCTGGCCTGCGAAAATGGTCAACAGATTGATGCGTTCCTGAAGCGGAGAACGGATTTCAGGCGCGTTCCGAAAGAAGAGATGCCGGAACTTCTGCCCCAGGAACTTCGCAACAAGGCCCAGTTTTCCCTGACCCCCTTACGGGATGGGACAGACGGGTTCTTTGCATGTGTTCTGGAACGACGTGCGGCCGAGGCGACTGAAGAGCCGGCTGCATGATCAGGATATTCCCGTAATTACGCGTATTGATCGGAAAGCGCAGGAAGGGGAAGCGATTCGGGGTACGTGCTGAACTGTCATGGTAAATGGGTCGGGTCAGATGCATCGCTATCCACAGGCGTCACGTCCCCGACATGGTTCCGCCGGATCCGGTTCATCCGGTTTCTGTCAGTTCCAGCGTCGCGGCAGAAGCAGCATTCCTTCCGTTTTGCAGATGCAGGATGGGAATCCTTCAGTTTTCTGCGACAGATATGAATACCAAGCGGTCACGGGGGACACTTGGCCGGTTCTCTGGCAGGATAACGTTCCTCCTGTTAGTGACAGTCTGTAATTAAAAGCCCGCGATATTCTGCCAGTGTGGAGGTTGTGCCAGACCCATATGAAGTATGACATCCTTATCGGTATCGCCTCCACATTCGGGGCTGGAATGGTGGCTCAATGGACAGCTTGGCGGTTCAAGCTGCCAGCCATTGTGCTGCTTTTCACGCTTGGGCTGATTTTTGGTCCAGGGCTCGGCATCCTGCATCCATCAGAGACGATGGGGTGGGTTTTCCGGCCGCTGGTTTCGCTTCTTGTTGCGCTGGTCGTTTTCGAAGGCGGAATGGCACTGGATATCCGCCAGCTTCGGGAAGCTGGGGAAGGCGTGGCGCGCCTGACCATGGTGGCGCTTCCCATCAACTGGATTCTCGGGTCGCTGGCCGCACATTATGTCGCGCATCTGGAATGGGGACCGTCACTCCTGTTTGGCGCGATCATCGTTGTTACCGGACCGACGGTCGTCCTGCCGCTTCTGCGCAGCGCCAAGCTCGAACCGCGTATTGCGGCTTTCCTGCGATGGGAAGCCATCGTCAATGATCCCCTTGGCGCCATTCTGGCCGCCGTGGTCCTGCAGTTGATGATGCTGCATGTGGATCTGCATACTCATGTGCTGTTCACGCATACCCTGCCGGATCTCCTCGCCGCGGTCAGCACATCCATCGCTGCGGGTATTCTTCCCGCCTACCTGCTGCGCTATCTCTTCACGCGGGATCTGATGCCCGAAATCCTGAAGATGCCGGTCCTGACCTCCATGGCGTTGGTGATCTTTTCGGCCTGCAATCTGGAGATGGGCGGAGCGGGGCTGGTGGCTGTCACCATTTTCGGGATGGCGCTGACCAATCTTCACATTCCCGGCGTTACGGAACTGCGGCGGATGAAGGAATCACTGGTTGTTCTGGTGGTTTCCATCCTGTTTATCCTTCTGACGGCAGACCTTCACCGGAGTGTTCTCGAGCGGCTGTCCATCCGCATCATCGTCCTGACTGCCGTCGTGCTTCTGGTGGTCCGCCCTGTGGGAATTTATCTTTCCACCATTAATACAAACATGTCGTGGAAGGAGCGGCTGTTCATGGGGTGGATCGCGCCGCGCGGCATTGTTGCCGCCGCGGTTGCCGGTGAGGCGGGACTGGGCCTGAAGGAAGCGGGATATCAGTCTGCCGACCTAATCATGCCGGCGGTTTTCGCAGTCATCGCCGCGACCATGATCCTTCATGGTTTTTCGCTTCGCCCGCTGGCCCGGGCGCTTGGTCTGACCCTCTCAAACGATCCGGCCATCGTTATCCTTGGCGCCAGTACTTGGTCCATCAATTTCGCAGACTGTCTGCATCGCGAGAACGTCCCGGTGCTGCTGGTGGACAACCGGTCGACTGCCCTAGGACCTGCCGTGCGGCTTGGCATTCCCGTTTTCCGCGCGGAACTTCTGTCACAATACGGACAGGAATCCCTTGAAGAACGGCCGGCCGACTATCTGATCGCGACGACAGGCGATGGCATTTACAATGGAATGGTATGCGGTCATCTGGCGCCGACCATGGGACGCCAGCGCGTTTATCAGATCAGTCCCGGCGTTGCCCGGCTTGATTTCTATCATGGGCTTTCACGGGATGCCCGCGGCAAGGTGCTGGGAGAACCGGCGTGGAATTATACGCTTTTCTCCACGCTTTTCGATCAGGGATGGCGTTTTGTTGCGACCAAGGCGACAGAGCAGAACGCCGCCAGCTTTGGTACGGATGAAAACCGCCTTGATATCCTGGTGGTCCGCAGAGGGCAGAACATTTTCATCCGTTCCGCCGAAGATAATGACAAGGTGATACCCGTGCCGGGTGACATCATGATTTCCATGAAGCCACCCGTCTCGGTTGAGCAGGAAGCCCGCTAGGCTACATCAGGGTTTTTCAACAGTGATCGTCGTCAAGCCCTGTGCAAGAAGCTGCCGCAGGGCTTTTTCCTCGACGGCGATACATCCTTCGGTCGCGCCTGTCAGAGAGGGCAGGTGCAGGAAAATGGCGGAGCCACGTCCCGACTCCGGTGGCGTATCATTCCATCCCAGTACGACACAGAGGTCGTAAAGCCTATCATCCCGCCACATTTTTTCGCAGGAGGCCGGATGCGGAAGGGTGACGGGCCGGTTGTAATCTTCAGACGCCGGATCATCGCACCATCCATCTGTCGGGGCGATGGGTTCAATGGGCAAGGCAGCCCCCATAACGGGTCGGGACACACGATCGGCCCGGTAAAGGACGCGTCGCAAGGGCAGCTCCCCGACCGGCGTGGCATGATCGCCTTCACGTTTGTCAAGTCGCAGGCCTCCGGAACCCACCATTGCCGGAATGATGAGGTCCCTGAAGCGCAGGGAACAGCCATTTTCCTGACGCTTCAAAATAGCTTTAATCATTAGGCTGTTTTCTTTTCATGAAGGACTTGTCATAGTCCGTGATACGAGAGTACCGCTTTCTTGAACGGGAAAGCGGGATCGGATGCGTGTTTTGTAACGCGAACGCATGCGGATGTGACGTTTTTTCCGCACAAAACAGACAAGACAGGTTTCGATATGGCAGGTCCCCGCCCCATCCTGGTAGTCGATGATGACGATACCCTTCGCCGTCTCCTCGCAGAGCAGCTTCAGCATGGCGGCGAACTGGAGGCGGTTGAGGCTACATCCGTCGCACAGGCTCGCGAATTGCTCGACAAACCTGGCGCCCGATATGACGCCATGCTGCTGGATATCACCCTTCCGGATGGAGACGGACGCGATTTCTGCGCCGAGCTGCGCCGCAAGGGGGTAAGAATGCCCATCATCATCCTGACCGGGTCGGATGATGAAAGTGACGTGGTGCGCGGTCTGGACGCGGGCGCGAATGACTATGTCGCCAAGCCCTTCCGCATTGGTGAACTGCTGGCCCGGCTGCGGGCGCAGCTTCGGATTTTCGAGAACAGTGAAGATGCTGTCTTCGAGATCGGTCCATACGCGTTCCGTCCCTCTGCCAAGCTTCTCATCGAGACGGCACGCAACCGTCGTATCCGGCTGACGGAGAAGGAAGCGGCCATTCTGAAATACCTCTACCGTGCCGGGCAACGGCCTGTTGCGCGGCAGGTGCTTCTGAACGAGGTCTGGGGTTACAACGCCGCCGTGACCACCCATACGCTGGAAACCCATATCTACCGCCTTCGCCAGAAGATCGAACCCGATCCCAGCAAGACATCCCTGCTGATCACGGAAGGCGGCGGATATCGTCTTGACCCCGAAGGGCGGGGTGTCGGCTTCTCCGATCCTCTTTCAGCCTGAACTTCCACACAGACTGAAAGACCGGCCTGAATTTCAGGCCGGATCCAGATCGAGAATGACGGGGACATGGTCTGAAGGACTGTCCCAGTCCCGCACATCTTTGCGGACCCTGATGTCTCGCAGGGCGTGCATGAGGTCCGGGGTCAGCCAGACGTGATCTAGGCGGCGTCCCCGGTTCGACTTTTTCCAGTCCCGGTTGCGGTAGGACCACCACGTGTAAAGCTTTTCGGATTCAGGCGTGATGTGACGCATGGCATCTTGGAAACCGGCAGCGAGCCATGCTTTCAGGCCGTCTGTTTCAAGCGGCGTGTGGCTGACGATTTTTAGAAGCTGTCTGTGACTCCAGACATCATGTTCCAGCGGAGCGATATTCAGATCACCGACCAGAACGCTGCGGGCCGGGGGCGTGGCCGTGAACCACTGTGTCGCTTCATCCACGAAGGCAAGTTTATGCGCGAACTTGTCATTGAGATCCGGATCCGGAATGTCGCCGCCTGCAGGTACGTAGAAATCATGCAGCAGGATCGGGCCGGTTGGTGTTTCTACGGTTGCGGCAATATGGCGGCAGTCATTGCGACTGCACCAGTCTGGCACGTTTTCCATTGTTTTCAGCGGATGGCGCGACAGGATGGCGACACCATTATAGCCTTTCATTCCCCGGTAGAGCTGGTACGGAAAACCGATTTCTTTCAGGGCTTCAGCCGGAAAGAGAGGATCCGGGACTTTCGTTTCCTGAAGACAGACGATGTCCGGGTTTTCTTCCTCGACAAGGCGCTGGAGCACTGGCAGCCGAAGCCGAAGGGAATTGATATTCCATGTAATTAGACGCATTCCGTCTGGATCTCCTGAATTCCCCGCTTTGGCAAGAACCTCTTGCACCCACGCGGTTATCATCCGATCTAGGACAGATCATGAACGATCTTCATAACTCCCTCCTGACATTCGATACTCATATTGATATTCCTTGGCCCGATCAGGGCGATGCCTGGTCTGCGGAAGCGGAACGGCAGGTCAATATCCCGAAAACCCGTCAGGGTGGCTTGGGAGCTGTCTGTCTAGCGGCTTACATTCCGCAGGGACAGCGGGATGACGCCAGTCATGATGCGGCATGGCAGCGTGTTCGTGAGATGCTTACTGTCATCAATGCCATGGAAGGGGAGCAGAACGGCCAACGGGCACGGATCTGCCGGACCGCCCGGGACGTGCGTCAGGCGAGGGCGGACAATGCGCTCGCCATCGTCCCTGCCATTGAGAACGGCCATGCGCTGGGAGGTGTTCCGGAACGCCTCGGGCAACTCGCACGGGCGTATGGTGTGCGTTACATGACGCTGACCCATAACGGGCACAACGCCCTGGCTGATGCTGCAATTCCCCGCAAGGATCTTCAGGATGACCCTGCCCTGCATGACGGGCTTTCCGCTCTCGGGCAGCAGACAATCCGGGAGATGAACCGTCATGGTGTCTTGGTGGATGTTTCACATGCCGCCAAATCCACAATGATGCAGGCATCGGAGTTGTCGAGGACGCCTGTTTTTGCCAGTCACTCCTGTGCACGGGCGTTGTGCGATCATCCACGCAATCTGGATGATGAACAGCTGGACCGACTGAAGGAGACGGGCGGGCTGATCCAGGTGACAGCCATGGGGTCGTTTCTGAAAAAAGGTGGCGGTGGGACGCTGGATGATCTCGTCAGACATGTCACCTACATCGCCAATCGCATTGGCGTGGAGCATGTCGGAATTTCGTCGGATTTCGATGGCGGTGGCGGCATTGATGGATGGAGAGACGCTACGGAAACTTCCAACGTCACGGCTGCGCTGCAGAAGGCAGGTTTCAGTCCAGATGAGATTTCCGCCATCTGGGGTGGTAATATGCTGCGCCTTCTGGAGCGTGCCGAGCAGGCCATGGAACAGGACTGAACCGCAGATCTTTTTCCGTGTTGAAATATCTGAAAAGAGAACATAACAGGATCAGTCAGACGAAAAAGAAACCGTTTTTTCCACCAGGGTCATGATGAAGGCTGTCAAGCGCATTCAGAGTGACTCAACACAATGGCCGTTATGGCAAAATATAGCTCAGTAAAAGTGGTAAGCCATTCTTTTCAATGGCTTACCGGATGTGATTAAAATTTGGGCAATCTGATGGCACAGCCGGGAAACCGGGCTCTTCATGATTCTGTCATGTAGCAACCCACAGAGTTGTCCACAGTATCGGTGGATGACTGAAGAAGCAGTATGAGCGACCTCCCGAACAATCCATCTCCCGATTTGAACAGGCCTTCCGAAGCAGTTGTTCCCGCAGTAAAAAAGCAGGGCGTTGACGCTATCAGGGAAGCCCTGAAGACCATTCCCTACAGCCCTGGCGTGTATCGCATGCTGGGTGCCAAAGGAGAGGTCCTGTATGTGGGTAAGGCGCTCAGCCTGAAGAAGCGCGTCTCGTCCTATACGCGGCTGAACCAGCTTCCTGAACGCATCAGACGCATGGTTTCCCTGACGACCTCCATGGAGATCGTCATTACGAGAACCGAAGCGGATGCCCTGCTTCTCGAGGCAAATTACATCAAGCGGATGAAGCCCCGCTTCAACATCCTGTTGCGGGACGACAAGAGTTACCCCTGGCTCATGCTGACGGAGAGCCATGATTTTCCCCAGATCACGAAACAGCGTGGCAAGCCGGTCAAGGGCGCTACCTACTGGGGGCCTTTCGCTTCGGCTTGGGCAGTCAACCAGACGCTCAATCTTGTGCAGCGCAGTTTTCTGCTGCGCTCCTGTTCCGACGCCGTATTGCAGAGCCGGACACGGCCATGTCTGCTGTATCAGATCAAGCGGTGCTCGGCGCCATGCGTGGATCGGATTTCCAAAGATGATTACGCTGCGCTGACCCTTCAGGCGAAGCAGTTCCTGTCAGGAAAGAACACGGAGCTTCAGCAGGAACTGGCTCAGGAGATGGAAAAGGCATCCGCGGCCATGGAATATGAGCGTGCCGCGGCCATCCGGGATCGTATTCGCGGTTTTGCTGGAATCCAGAACTCTGGCACCATCAATCCATCCTCGATCGATGATGCGGATGTGGTGGCCATCTGGCAGGAAGCCGGCCACACCTGCATTCAGGTCTTCTTCATCCGCGCGAGCCGGAACAACGGCAACCGGGCCTTCTATCCGGTTCATGACGAAGACGAGACCGTGGCGGATGTTCTGTCCGCTTTTCTGATCCAGTTTTACGACAACAAACCGCCTCCGCCGTCGATACTGGTCAATTGTGAACTGCCGGAACAGAAGCTGGTGGAAGAGGCGCTGGCCATCAAACGGGGTCAGAAAGTGGACATTTTCCGGCCACAGCGCGGCGAGAAGAAAGAGGTCGTTGATCACGCCGCCCTGAACGCGCGGGAAGCTCTTGAACGTAAGCTGGCTGAAAATGCCGGCCAGAAAAAACTTCTTGAAGGCGTGGCCAAGATCCTGAATCTGCCGGCGCCTCCCAAGCGGATTGAGACCTATGACAACTCCCACATCATGGGTCAGGCACCTTATGGCGTGATGGTGGTCGGCGGTCCCGAGGGTTTCGAAAAGCGCGCCTACCGCAAATACGCGATCAAGGGGCCTGTCACGCCAGGGGATGATTTCGGCATGATGCGTGAAGTCATGGAACGCCGTTTTGGCAAACGGACGGACAAGGATGAACGGCCTGAAGACTGGCCCGATCTGCTACTGATTGATGGTGGGTTAGGGCAGTTCAATGCTGTGCGTACCGTACTGGCCGAGCTTGGCGTGACGGATATTCCCATCGTGGCCATTGCCAAGGGACCGGACAGGGATGCGGGCCGGGAGTGGTTCTTCACCGAGACCCAGCCACCGTTTCAGCTGCCGCCCCGTGACCCGGTACTCTATTATCTGCAGCGACTGCGGGACGAGGCGCATCGCTTCGCCATCACCACGCACAGGACGGGGCGTTCAAAGGCACTGCGCAAATCAGAACTGGATGATGTCCCTGGAATCGGGGGCGCGCGCAAAAAGGCGCTCCTCAATCACTTTGGTTCAGCAAAAAGTGTCCGGCAGGCGAGCCTTGAGGAACTGGAGGGTGCACCGGGGATCAGTTCAGGAACCGCAAAGGCCATTTACGGTCATTTTCATCCGGAATGGGCCCATCGTCTCGCATCCCCGGACCGTCACCCATAAGGCACGGTCCGGGCCTCATACGAAAAATACACAGCCGGTAGATGGTTTGGCACATACCGACGAATGAAAAACTGTTCTAGACTGAGTCGCGATGCTGACTGATCTGCCAAATGTTCTGACGCTTCTGCGTATTGCGTCCATTCCACTTCTGGTGGCGCTGCTGGCGTTTCATTCGCCCGTGGCGAATGTCATCGCCTGTCTGATTTATACGGCAGCCTGCATCACGGACTATCTGGATGGCGCCTTGGCGCGGCGCTGGCATCAGCTTTCCGAGCTTGGTCGCATGATGGATCCCATTGCTGACAAGCTGCTTGTCGGAGCGCTGCTGCTCGCACTGGCCGGGCTGACGCATCTTCCGCTTTTTTCGCTCTATGCCGCCATCATCATCATGCTGCGGGAAATACTCGTCAGCGGCCTTAGGGAATACATGGCGTCCCAGCGCGAAACGCTGCCTTCCACACGGCTGGCAAAATGGAAAACCGGCATCCAGATGGTTGCCATAGGCTTCCTGATAGGGGGCGACGGTGCGGCCGATATGCTGGGTCTTTCCTTTCTGCCTGCTACCATGATCGGTGGTGGGCTTCTCTGGATTTCTGTTATTCCTACCGTCATTACAGGCTGGGCCTATCTGACGAAGGGCCTGTCCCGCATGATGTCGACCCAGACCCGTAATTCGTCAAACATTGTCTCCTGAACAATAAACTTGGCAGAATGTCTTCTGCGGGTCAGTCTCTGTCTGGCGCTCAGGAAGAAGGACCGCTAAAGATTACAGAGTATACCTTTTGGGAGTAAGAAATGCGGAAGGCCGCTCTGCTGGCACTACCTCTCGCTCTGAGCGGCTGTTCAGGCATGGGCAAGTTCTTTCAGGATACATTTCTGTGGACCGCACTGGATAATCCCAATGGTCCTCACGGAGACAGCGAAAATATTCGCCGCGCCCGGGGGGAAACAGCCTCGGAAGTGCCTATTTTCCCTGAGAAAGGTAATATCTGGCCTGGGACGCCCCAGCCTCTGCCAACCCTCAAGGACGTGGAAAATCCCAACAGCACGTTCAATCATGCCCTTGGTGATCCCGCGACCTATTTTGGCGGTGCAGCGCTGGATGAAAATTTCATGGGCGGTATTGGAAACAAGGGTGCTCTCGGGGCCAATGGTCCGCAGCTTCAGTCCGGTGGTAGCTTGTCTATCGGTGAGAGTTCGGACACACATCACGGCGTCATGCAGGACAAAAGCCGCGTGATCCCGACGCTACCATCGGCTGTCCCCGATAATGCCGGTCGTTTCCTGAGTAAAAACCCGACCAAAACCATCCTGATCCCGAATGGAGATGGAACCAGTACATTGATTGCGCCTGACGGAAGCGTAAAGGTTGTGCGGGGCGTTCCGTCTCTTCCTAAATGAAATGACAGGATGCCCCGGGAAACCAGAAGGGACGAACCTCTAGTACTGACGGAAAAGTCCGACCAAGCGTCCTTGAATACGGACACGCTCAGCCGGGAAAATGCGTGTTTCGTAGTTCCGGTTGGCGGCTTCAAGAGCGACCGTGTCGCCACGCCGGCGCAGCTTTTTCAGAGTGACTTCCTGCCCGTCAATCAGGGCGACGATGATCTGTCCGTTTTCGGCGGTTTCACCACGACGGATGATCGCAACGTCATTATCGAGAATTCCGGCATCAATCATGGAATCTCCCGCAACCACCAGCGCATAATGTTCGCCCGTTCCCAGCAGAGACGTCGGAACCTGAATCGTCGTGTTCTCTTCGGAAAATGCTTCGATCGGCAGGCCGGCGGCGATACGCCCATAAAGTGGTAGCGTCACCAGATCAGTGCGCTCGGCAGGATGGGTGTCTGCAAATGTTCCCTGAAGATCCCGCGCTTCATCCTCGGAAGCAGGGGCGATGAAGGGAAGAACAGTACCCGACCGGGTATCGTCTTCTCCTCGGGAGGGAAGGCGCAGAACCTCCAGCGCGCGGGCTCGGTGATGATGGCGACGAAGAAAGCCACGCTCTTCCAGAGCGGAAATCAGGCGGTGGATACCCGATTTTGAGCGCAGCTCCAGAGCATCTTTCATTTCATCGAAAGAGGGAGAATAACCGGTGCGACGAAGGTGATCGTCAATAAACAGCAGAAGTTGGTGCTGTTTGCGGGTCAGCATGCAGGCGCTCCCATGCGCCTCGATAGAGGCATGTCTGGAAAATTATGACGCATTCCGAAAAGGCTTACGTCTCCACTTTGTTCTTTATAGGTTCCCATCTGTTCGACCGCAAGGACAGAGAATGGAGACTGCACATCAAAGCGATGTGACAAAATGCCATTTCTTTCAAAAAAATGCTTGGGAGAGGTGATTTTCTGCGGAAAGCCTTGACCTGAGACAGACAAAACAGCATGTTGCGCCGAATATAGATCAATCTGCTGCTTCGAAACCTGCGAGCGGCATCAGGACGGCGCAAGCCCGAGGGTATCATGGCAAAGAGCAACGTTATTCAGATCCGTCTCGTTTCTTCGGCTGACACAGGCTACTTCTACGTTACGAAGAAGAATGCCCGCTCCGCCACGGGCAAGATGGAAGTTCGCAAGTATGATCCGGTTGCACGCAAGCACGTCGTGTTCCGTGAAGCAAAGATCAAGTAAGGGCTTGGTAAAGCCTCTTACTAAAAAAGGCGGCTTTTCAGCCGCCTTTTTTATTGCCTGTCATACCAGTTCACTGGAGAGGGCAGGCAGAAATATTTTCAGAACAGTTTGTCGTGCGCGCCGTAGGGGACTACCAGATCGCCTTTGCGGGTCAGATTCATCATGGCCCGCGCGCGTTCGTCCAGCATATCGGCATCAAGAGCCTTTTCCTTAAGTGCCAGGACACGACGGTGCCAGACTGTCTGTTCGTCCTTGGCATCCTGTTCAGCCTGGATGGCCTGCTGCTGAAGCTGCGTCTGCTCCTGATAGGCGCGAATACCATGCGCTCCGTGCAGGGCATTCCAGCCAAAATAAACAGTCAGGGACAGGAAAAGGGCAGGGGGAGCGACAGCGCGAACGGCACGTTTGATAAGTCGGATGACTGTCATGTTCGGCGAAGGCTCCCAATCGGCTGTTCGGTCCATAACTTACAGGGCGGAAAGACGGCGGAACAATGATCCTTCTCAAGGAAGACAGTCTAAAGCCTGAAACAAAAATTCCCCTGTGACCTAAAGGCCACAGAGGAATCTGGGAGCTGCTTCCGGTATCCTGAAAACTCAGTTTTTCAGGATACTACGGCCTGCATACCGCGCGGCACTACCAAGCTGCTGCTCAATGCGAATCAACTGATTGTACTTTGCCGTCCGGTCAGAACGGGACAGGGAACCCGTCTTGATCTGTCCGCAATTGGTCGCAACCGCTAGGTCGGCGATAATTGAATCTTCGGTCTCACCTGAACGATGGCTCATGACGCTGGCATATCCAGCCTTATGAGCCGTCTCGACCGCCTCAAGGGTCTCAGTCAGGGTCCCGATCTGGTTGACTTTCACCAGTAGGGCGTTGCCGGTTCCGCTCTTGATGCCACGGCGCAGGCGCTGCGGGTTAGTGACGAACAGATCGTCCCCGACAAGCTGAAGCTTTCCACCCAGACGCTTCGTAAGTTCTGCCCAGCCTTCCCAGTCATCTTCCGCGAGGCCGTCCTCAATGGAGAAGATCGGGTAACGAGCTGCCAGATCCTCAAGATAGGAAATCATCCCGGAGGCGTCGAAATCCTTCCCTTCGCCTTTCAGGTTGTAGCGACCGTCGCTGTAGAATTCGGTCGCCGCGCAATCGAGAGCAAAGGTCACGTCTTCACCCAGACGGTATCCGGCGGCCTCAACGGACTTGGAGATAAATCCGAGGGCTTCGTCTGCGGATTTGAGGTTGGGTGCAAATCCGCCTTCGTCTCCTACGTTCGTGTTGTATCCGGCGGCAGCCAGACCCTTCTTGAGGCGTGCAAAGATTTCAGAGCCCATGCGAATGGCATCGGCCACCGTCGGCGCACCAACAGGCTGGATCATGAATTCCTGAATGTCGATCGGGTTGTCAGCATGTTCACCGCCATTCACGATGTTCATCATCGGAACAGGCAGCAGATGGGCATAGGTTCCCCCGACGTAACGGTAAACCGGCAGTTCCAGCTCTTCGGCCGTCGCCTTTGCGACAGCGAGTGAGACGCCAAGGATGGCATTTGCACCCAGACGGGACTTGTTGGGCGTTCCGTCCAGATCGATCATCGCATTGTCGATGGCGATCTGATCCTCGGACTCAGCGCCCTGAAGGATTTCCAGAATGTCGTTTTCAACATGGCTGCAGGCCTTGAGGACGCCCTTACCGTTGTAACGGGATGCATCTCCGTCACGCAGTTCAACAGCTTCATGAGCGCCAGTGGACGCTCCGGAAGGGACAGCCGCGCGGCCGCGGGCACCAGACGACAGCTCGACCTCGACCTCGACGGTCGGATTGCCACGGCTGTCCAGGATTTCGCGGGCGGTGATATCAACAATGGCGCTCAATGAAAGCTCTCCTGGATATGCTTGAACCGGATTGGCTCAGGACCATTCGAAATGGAACACTCAGTTCAAGTCTCAAAATCACGTCACAAGGTCAATCGACGACATGCGCCTTCCTTTCCTTGCTTTCATACTCGGTCTTGCTGGGCTAGTCCCTTTCGGGCTTCTGGGCGGCTGGATTTTTCTTGCGGGACTGTTCACGCCCTTGCCGCACCTGACAGTCATTCTACTGGCTTACGGTGCCTGTATCATGTCTTTTCTGGGGGCCGTCCACTGGGGACTTGCCATGGAGCGGCCTGATATCATCACGATTGACGGAACATCCACCCGCGACCGTCAGCGTCTGCTTTTCGGAGTCTGTCCGGCTCTATGGGCCTGGCTGAGCCTGTGTATCGGACTGCTGGGCAACACGCGGGCCGGATATGGACTGGAAGCGCTGGGATTCATCATCATTTTCGCTGGTGAGCGCGCAGCTTGGCGGAAGGGGGCCCTGCCACCAGGCTATCTGCCCTTACGCACTGTCCTGACGGCGGGGGCGGTTCTCAGTCTTGCCCTAGCGGCTCTTGCCCCTGCGAGCGGTTACGAAGCGCTGTAGGATTTAGCCAGACCGTCAAATGCCTTCAAACGCGTCAGAAGGCCGCGCATCTGTGAAAGGGGCACCATGGTCGGTCCATCACTTGGCGCGTTATCGGGGTCCTGATGCGTCTCGATGAATACGGCACTAACACCAATGGATGCAGCTGCGCGAGCTAGCGGTTCCACGAACTCGCGCTGTCCGCCCGTTGCGGCTCCCAGCCCTCCGGGCTGCTGGACGGAATGAGTCGCATCAAAAACAACCGGATATCCCGTTTGCGCCATGATGGGCAGGCCCCGCATGTCACTGACCAGCGTGTTGTATCCAAAACTGGTTCCACGATCGCAGAGCAGGATGCGGTCATTGCCCGTAGAGGCAATCTTGGCCGCAACGTTCTTCATGTCCCAGGGGGCGAGGAACTGTCCCTTCTTGACGTTGATGGCCTTGCCTGTCCGGCCGGCAGCTAGCAGCAGATCGGTCTGGCGGCAGAGGAATGCCGGGATCTGAAGAACGTCTACGGCTTCCGCGGCAATGGCGCACTGCTCCGGAGTGTGAACATCCGTCAGGACCGGAATATCGAAACGTTCCCGGATCCCGGCCAGAATCTCCAGTCCCTTATCCATGCCGATCCCACGGGCGGCATGGACCGAACTGCGATTCGCCTTGTCGTAGCTGCTTTTGTAGATCAGGCCGATCCCGATTTCGCGACAGAGGGTAGACAGGGCATCCGCCATCTCCACCGCATGCTGGGCCGATTCGATCTGGCATGGTCCGCTGATCAGAACGAAAGGCCTGTCCTGACCGATATCCAGTTCACCGACCCGAACGTTCATCGCGTTTCTTCCTTCTGGCGGACAGCTGCTCCGATCAGTCCGGCAAACAGCGGGTGGGGATCGAACGGTTTGGAAAGCAGTTCAGGATGGTACTGGACGCCAATAAACCAGGGGTGATCCGGATATTCCACGACCTCGGGCAGCACGCCGTCCGGTGACATGCCGGAGAAGATCATGCCGGTCTTTTCCAGCTGGTCCCTGTAATGGACGTTCACTTCCCAACGGTGTCGGTGCCGTTCGCGGATCTCGGTCTGACCATAGACTTCTGCTACGCGAGAGCCGGGTTTCAGCTTGGCCGGAAACGCACCGAGACGCATGGTTCCACCAAGGTCCCCGCCTTCACGGCGGCGCATCAGTTCATCGCCCCGGGCCCATTCCGTCATCAGGCCGACCAGAGGTTCATCCGTGGGGCCGAATTCCGTCGAGGATGCCTTGGGCAGGCCGGCGAGCGAGCGGGCACATTCGATGACCGCCATCTGCATGCCGAAGCAGATCCCGAGGAAAGGAATGTTATGCTCGCGCGCATATTTTACAGCCTGGATCTTGCCTTCGGCACCGCGTTCACCGAATCCGCCGGGAACAAGGATGGCATCCGCGTCTTTCAGACGTTTCTCCAGATCCCCGTTCTTTTCGAACTCTTCCGATTCGATCCAGTCCAGCTTCACGCGGACATTATTCGCAATCCCGCCATGCAGCAGGGCTTCAGCCAGCGATTTATAGCTATCCAGAAGAGCCGTGTATTTACCGACAACGGCGACACGCACTTCACCATGCGGCTCGCGAATCGCCTTGACGATCTTTTCCCAGCGGGAAAGGTCCGGACGGCTTTCGAAAGGAAGACCGAAGTACCGGAGGACTTCCTGATCCATACCTTCGTTGTGATAGGAAATGGGGCAGGCGTAGATCGTGTCCACGTCCAGTGCCGCAATAACGGCCTCCGGACGGACATTACAGAAATTCGCGATCTTCCCGCGCTCGGTTGCCGGAATCGGACGGTCGGAGCGACACAGCAGCATCTGCGGCTGGATGCCGACGTTCTGGAGTTCCTTGACGGAATGCTGGGTCGGCTTGGTTTTCAGTTCGCCAGCGGCCGGAATGTAGGGCAGGAGCGTGAGATGAATGCACATTGTCTGGTTATGTCCCAGATCATTGCGCAACTGCCGGATCGCTTCGAGGAAAGGCAGACTTTCAATGTCGCCAACCGTTCCGCCGATCTCAACCAGCACGAAATCATATCCGTCCGTCGCTGAGACGACGACATCCTTGATGGCGTCCGTGATGTGCGGAATGACCTGAACGGTCCCACCCAGATAATCGCCACGACGTTCCCGGGCGATGACATCCGAATAGATGCGTCCGGTCGTAGTGTTATCGGCACGGCTGGCGTGAACGCCTGTGAAGCGCTCATAGTGTCCGAGATCGAGGTCGGTTTCCGCCCCGTCATCGGTAATGAACACTTCGCCATGCTGATACGGGCTCATCGTGCCCGGATCCACATTGAGATAGGGGTCCAGCTTGCGCATGCGGACCTTGTAGCCACGCGCCTGGAGAAGAGCCGCAAGAGCCGCCGAAGCAATGCCCTTGCCGAGAGAGGATACCACACCGCCGGTGATGAATACGAACCGCGTCATGGGCGGTCTTCATACACCGAAGGTGGGGCTGAGGGGAAGCGGAGAGAATGCTCTCCGCTCAACTTCAGTGAGATGCGCTGTCCGTATGCGTGGTGGCACGTACGTGATGACGGCGGTGATGAACTGTGTGAGCGGTCTTCGGCGCAGTATGGGCGGGCTGCTGGACCTGATCTTCCGCCTTGCCCTGTACCGGCGTGGAAGGAGACGCGCTCGGGTTTGACGGAGCAGTCTGATCCGGATGCTGGACGGGTGCCGTCGTGGTGGACGGTGTCGTCTGCTGGACGGAATGTCCGTTGCCTTCCGGTACGCTCTGAGCCGGTGCCGATGGCCCAGGGACCGGTACCACGCTCGGCGCTGTCTGGGCAGGAGGCTGCATTGGCGCTGTCTGCGGGGCGGGCTGTGCAGGAGACTCGGCGGAGGGGACTGCCTGCGAGGGAGATTGTGCTGGAGCAGGAGCTGCCGGGACGGCAGGTGCAGTCTGCTCGGAATGCGGGACGGTAGCCGGCGTCGGCGCTGCTGTCTGGGCGGAAGTGGGGGCCGGAGCGGCAACAGGAGCCGGCGGCTGGGCCAGGATGTCGTGACCACCGACGCCGGAAGACGCACCGCGGTTCAGGACGGCCAGAACAAGGCACAGCAGCATGAAAGATGCTGGCCAGAACCGCGGTGGCGCGCGTGAGGAGTGTGGCCGTCCCGCGACCGGTCATGAAGGAACCCATGCCTTGGCCACTCCCGATGCCAAGGCCGCCGCCTTCGCTACGCTGGATCAGGATCACACCGATCAGCGCGAGGGTGACCAGCATGTTGATGGCGAGCAGGAGAGTGGTCATGAACGATAGGGTCCGGACAGTGGTTGGGACGTCAGGCGGAGCGAGGCGGCTTCGGCAATGCGCAGGAAGCTTTTCGCTTCCAGGCTGGCACTGCCCACCAGCACTCCTCCCAGCGATCCTATGGAAAGAATTGTCGGCGCCTGGGCCGGTGTTACGGAGCCGCCATACAGGATTGGCACGCGAATGTCATCTGTCTTGAGCCGGGACTGCAACAGTCCGTGAATGAGAGCGAGAGTTCTCTCAAGCTCGTCAGGGGGCGGAACGATGCCACTTCCAATGGCCCAGACCGGCTCGTAGGCGAGTGCCCCCTGAAAGTTGTCGGTCAGGGATCCCTCGATCTGGGCGGCCAGTGCGGTTACAGCCCGGCCCTGATGACGCTCCTCCTGGGTTTCGCCCACGCAGACAATGGGAATCAGGCCGGCTGCCTCGGCTGCTTCCACTTTCCTGCGAATCAGGGCGTTTGTCTCGTGATGCGCCATCCGGCGTTCGGAATGGCCGAGAATGACATATTGCACACCAAGATCAGCCAGCATCTCGGCTGAAATATCACCCGTATGCGGACCGGAGGAGGTTGTATGGCAGTCCTGCGCGCCCAGTCTGAGCGGTGACTCCGGCCCTTGGGCGCTGATGATGCCATGGACACATCCGATCTGCGTGAATGGGGGACACAGAACAAGCAAGACATCGTCAGGAAGGGACTGGGCACCCTCCGCCACGGCGCGCGCCAGCGCGGCCGACTGCGCCCTCAGACCGTGCATTTTCCAGTTTCCGACCACGAGTTTGGGCAATGAGTACACTGTTCCTCCTCCCGGCCCTGTGCCGGCGACGCCATGATGACCAGAACGCCCGGACAGGGGGCGCAATCCTCTGGTTCTGGTCAAGCCGTCCTCACGACATTATGGTGCCGCGAGTTCTAGCGGTCCTCCTGTGTCCGCGCCATCCCGCCATTCGGATCCGTCCTGACCCTATGATTACAACGCTGCGCCATCTCTTAGTTGACTCCTGGGCCGGTCGCGCGGCCGCGCTCCTGATCTTTCTGGCTTTCATCGGGTGGGGCGTCGGAGACGTCTACTCCAACATGGGCACGGCCGGCTCCAATGCCGTCGTGACCGTGGGGGACCGCACCGTCACGCCAGAGGATTTCAGCCGTGCCCTGACGGGAGAGCTCGCGGCTGTGGCCCAGCAGATCGGTCTGTCAGACCCCTCGAAACTTCCCGCATCGGACAGGGATCAGGCCGCTCGCCAGACGCTTCAAAACCTCGTGATTCAGAACGAGACACAGCTTGCTGCCGCCCGTTCGGGCATGGTTGTGCCAGACGAACTGATCCGGCAGGAAGTGTTCGCCATTCCGGCTTTCCACAATGCAGCAGGACAGTTTGACCGCGCCTTGCTGAACCAGCGTCTGGCGCGCATTGGCCTCTCTGAGGGGCGTCTGCTGCAGGTCATCCGCGAGGACATCACGTCGCGCGCGCTGCTTCAGGGGATGGGTGAAAGCGTTCAGGCTCCGAAAAGCCTGGCGGACCGTCTGTTCGCCTTCAATGCCAGCCAGCGCGTCTTCGACGTCTTGCGTGTTCCCTTCGCGGATGGCGCCGCACCCGCGGCACCGACGGATGCACAGCTTCACCGGTATTATGACAATCACCCGCAGGATTTCCGCACCCCGGAATACCGTCATGCCAAAATGGTCATCATGACGGCTGACAGCGTGGCCAAGACGATCGAGGTTCCGGATGACGTATTGCACAAGCTGTATGGTTTCCAGGCCCGGACCTACAACATGCCGGAAACCCGGACGCTGCAGGTCATGACGTTCCAGGACCGGGGTCAGGCTGACGCCGCAGCGACCGCATGGAAAGGTGGCAAGTCGTGGGATGCGCTCAAACAGCAGTATCCCAATGCCGCGGCTGTTTCCCTTCCGGGCGCGCGCCAGTCCGATATCCCGAACCCCGAACTGGCCAAGGCGGCATTTGAAGCGCCTGCCAACCGGATTGTAGGTCCGGTACAATCCGTCATGGGCTGGCTCGTCTTTGACGTCACGGATGTCATTGCGCCTCACACGACCACTTTCGAGCAGGCACGGTCAGACCTGATCGCCCAGGTTCAGAAGCAGGAAGCGCCCCAGGCTCTTCAGGCCCGCACGAAGCAACTTCAGGATGCGGTGGCGGGTTCCACGACGCTGGAACAGATCCCATCCAATCTTGGAGCCATGCCAGCGGCAGGAACACTGGATGCGCAGGGAATGACCCAGGACAATCTTCCTGCGCCCATTCCGGGAAGCGCGGCCCTGCGTCAGGATATTGTCCAGCATGTTTTCTCCCAGACGAAGGGAGCGCAGCCGACAGTGACGACAGGACCGGACGGAAGCGTTTACGCCATTCTTGTGGATGATGTTCACCCCGGTGCACGCAAGCCGTTCGACAGCGTCCGTGAACAGGTTTCGCAGGCATGGACCGCGGAGCAGAAGAAGCATGCGGCCGACACCCGCACCACTGCGCTGTTTAGTGCTGCCAAGAATGCCTCGCTTCAGAAGGCGCTCGCCAGCCAGCCGGAAGCCAGCGGTCTGCGCAGGGATATTACGGTGTCCCGCATTCATCCAGATCAGAGCCTGCCGGAGAACGTCCTTCGTGGTGTTTATGCGCTCAAGCTGGGGACCACGGGAATGTATGAAAGCCCGGATGCTTTCTGGCTCGTGAACGTAACCGGAGAGAAAGCTGCAACTGCGGCAGACGTCCAGACCCAGGCCATGCGCGGACAGCTAGACAAGCAGTATGTCGGCTCAATGCGCTCGGACGTGCCTCTGGCGCTGAACGCATCCCTCGAAAAGGTGACGCCGCCGTCGCGGATTAACATGAACCTTTACAATCAGGTTGTATCTGCCAGCGCCACTGCAGGCGGGGGGCAGTAATGAGCGTCATCTACAGCACGGAAGCCGCGGATCTTCTGACGCCGGTTTCTGCCTATATCCGTCTGACGGCACTAGCTGAGGGATCTTACCGCTTCCTGTTTGAAAGCGTGGAGGGTGGCGCTGCGCGCGGCCGGTATTCCGTGATCGCCCTTCTGCCGGATCTTGTCTGGAAATGCCGCAATGGACAGGTCTTTGTGGATGGCGTGCCGCGTGAGGAAGCACCGCTGGATACGCTGAACGCCATCATCCGTGACAGCCAGATGGACCTGCCTGTAGGTCTGCCGCCCATGATCGGCGGGGTGTTTGGCGTTCTGGGCTACGATATGGTCCGGCAAATGGAGTTTTTGCCCAATCCACCGGTCAATGACCTGGACCTGCCGGAAGGAATCATGATTCGTCCGCAGCTTTTTGCGGTTTTCGATTCTGTTCGTGACGAACTGACACTGGCCATTCCGCTTCGGAATGGCATGACGGATGAGAAGGCGCAGGCACTTCTGCAGAAAGCGCGTGATGTCCTGAGCGCTCCGCTGCCACCCAGTCATGAAACCTTGCCCGCAGGGACCGAACTGTCACCCCCTGCCTCGAACATGAGCCAGCGGCAGTTCGAGGATAATATCCGCAATGCACAGGCTTATATTGCGGCCGGGGACGCCTTCCAGATCGTTCCGAGCCAGCGCTTCACCACGCCTTTTCCGTTGTCTCCGCTGGCGCTGTATCGCAGTCTGCGCCGTATCAATCCCGCTCCCTTCCTCTTCCTGATGGAGCTGGAGGATTATGCGCTGGTGGGATCTTCACCCGAGATTCTTGTTCGTCTGCGGGACGGGGAGATAACGGTGCGTCCGCTGGCTGGCACGCGACCACGGGGAAAAGACCGTGAGCATGATCTTGCCCTTGAGAAAGAACTTCTGGCTGACCAGAAGGAACTGGCTGAACATCTGATGCTGATCGACCTGGGGCGCAATGACGTGGGGCGTGTTTCCCAGCTGGGAAGCGTGCAGGTGCCTGAACGCTTCGTCATCGAGCGCTACAGTCATGTCATGCATATTTCCTCGACGGTCACGGGCAGGATCAGGCCGGAGAAGACGGCGATGGATGCGCTGGTTGCGGCCTTTCCGGCCGGAACCCTGACTGGCGCGCCGAAGATCCGGGCCATGGAAATCATCGATGAACTAGAACCGACACGACGCGGCCCGTATTCCGGCTGCGTGGGGTATTTTGGGGCGGATGGCGAGATGGATACATGTATCGGATTGCGCATGGCCGTCCTGAAAGACGGACAGATGTATGTTCAGGCTGGATGTGGGGTTGTAGCTGACAGCAACCCTACTGCTGAATTCGAGGAGACCCGGGCAAAGGCGAGGGCGCTTTTCCGTGCGGCGGAGGTCGCCGTCTCGAATGCGGCAAAAGCGTGACACAATGATGTATTTGACGTGGCGGAGCGTGGAGGCCATGCTGCAGAGATGATCCTGCTCATCGACAACTATGACAGCTTCACCTTCAATATCGTCCACCATCTTGGCGCGCTGGGGGTGGAATGCGATGTCCGCCGTAATGACGCTCTGACGGCTCAGGAGGCTCTGGATCTCAAACCATCTGCCATCGTGATTTCTCCCGGACCCTGTGCGCCGGATGACGCTGGCATCTGCTGTGATCTGATCCGAGAAGCCGCTGGACGGGTTCCAGTGCTGGGAATCTGTCTGGGGCATCAGGCCATTGGTCAGGTCTTCGGCGCGAAGGTCATCCGGGCTCCTGTTCCCATGCATGGCAAGATCAGCGCCGTGGAACACGACGGGACGGGCGTGTTCGCGGGTCTGCCCGATCCGGTGGATGTCGTGCGGTATCACAGCCTGACCCTTGAACCCGACAGCATCCCCGAAGACCTGGTCGTCAATGCCAGGACGCAGGATGGCGTCATCATGGGAGTCAGACACCGCGAGCATCCCGTTCACGGTGTACAGTTTCACCCGGAAAGCATTGCTTCCAAAGGCGGGCGCGAGTTGCTCGGGAATTTTCTGCAGATCGCCGGAATCGAAATCCGCGCAATTCAGGCTGCCTGACCATGGCCGAGACTTTCGGCGCGCTGCTGCATAAGGTTGTGTCCGGCTCTCCCCTGACGGAAGAAGAGGCGCAGCTTGCCTTTTCCTGTATCATGGCGGGGGAAACGGACCCGGTTCAGCTTGGCGCCTTCCTGTCGGCACTGAAAGTCCGGGGCGAGACGACCGCTGAACTGACAGGCGCCGTCAAGGCCGTCCGAAGCTACATGACGGTTCTGCCTTATGCTCCTGAAGGAGCAATTGACGTCTGCGGGACAGGCGGAGACGGGCTGGGAACGCTCAATGTCTCCACAGCGGTGGCCTTTGTGCTGGCAGGACTGGGTGTGCCGGTCGCCAAGCATGGCAACCGGGCTGCTTCCTCGATGTCCGGTGCAACGGATGTGCTGGAGAAGCTGGGAATTCCTCCCAACCCTGATGCGGAATTCCAGGCACGCTGTCTGACGGAAGACCATCTGGCATTCCTGTCCGCCCCCCATCATCACCCCGCCCTGAAGCATGCCACGTCCGTAAGGCGGACCCTCGGTTTCCGCACGCTTTTCAATCTGCTGGGTCCGCTGTGTAATCCTGCGCAGGTTCACCGCCAGTTGATCGGTGTGTTTGACGGACAGTGGTGCCTTCCGGTTGCCCGGACACTCGGGCAACTCGGAAGCGCGTGTGTCTGGGCCGTTCATGGCACGACCGATCTGAGTGGCAGTGATGAACTGACCCTTGCCGGTCCGGCCACCATCGCCGCATGGGAAGATGGGAAACTGTTCTCTCTGACATTTGATCCCCAAAGCGCCGGCTTTCCATCCCGGCCCATTTCCGCCATCCGTGGGGATGATCCCCAGACCAATGCAGAGGCGCTTCTGGCCTTTCTGGATGGCGCGGATGGCGCTTATCGTGAGACCGTTCTTCTCAATGCTGCTGCTGCCCTCCATGTTGCAGGACGTGGCAATGTCGTGAAAGAGGGGCGTATTGATCCCCAGGCTTTCCGACGCAATGCAGCCATGGCTGCCCGTTCCATTGATGACGGACTGGCCCGTACAGCGCTTGAACGTGCGCGCCAGTCCGCCCGGTTCCATAAAGACGCAGGACGATCATGACCCTCATGCCCCATCGACCAGCGATGATGTATTCTCCGGAAAACGGCGAACAGTTCCCCGATCCGGAAGTGCCCGACACGACCACTCCGCCCGTTCAGGACCCTGCGGCGGAAACGGCCGCGGATAAAAGCGATGTTCTGGCCCGGATCTGTGCGCGGACGCGGGTGGACGTCGAGCAACGTTCGCAGATCATGTCCCTCAAGGAAATCACGACACGGGCACGAGAGGTCACGACCCCGACGCGCGGGTTTGGACAGGCACTTCAGCATCTGACGGCAGACCGGCAGGTCGGGTTGATCGCGGAAATCAAGAAAGCCTCTCCATCCGCCGGTATCCTGCGTCCGGATTACGATCCTGTCGCCATTGCCCAGTCCTATCAGGCGGCCGGAGCGACGTGTCTCTCCGTGCTGACGGAGGGTTCCTGTTTTCATGGCAGCACGGAAGATATCCGGGCTGTCCGTGAAGCATGCAGTCTGCCGATCCTGCGCAAGGATTTCATCCTTGATCCGTGGCAGGTTCATGAAAGCCGCCTGATTGGCGCGGACTGTATTCTGCTCATCATGGCCATTCTGACCGAAACGCAGGCAGCGGAACTGATTGCGATTGCCCGTGGTCTGGACATGGACGTACTTGTCGAAGTGCATGACGAAACCGAACTGAACCGGGCCCTTGCGCTGGACAGCTTCCTGATCGGAATCAACAACCGCAATCTTCGTACGCTCAAGACGGATATCCAGACCACGCTGGATCTGGCCCCCATGGTTCCGCCGGACCGGCTGGTCGTCTCGGAAAGCGGTATCCGGACCCAGGATGATCTGCTGAAGGTCGGTGAAGTCGGAGCAAGCGCCGTGCTGGTGGGAGAAAGCCTGCTTCGCGAGCCGGATCCCGGCGTTGCGGCCCGTCATCTTCTGGGTTTCGTCTGACCGCCAGAAGTCAGGAAACAGCCTTCCTGCGTCTCCGGTTTTCATGCTGCCAGGCGCATTGCTTCTTACGGATCTGTAACCGGGTCAGTCTGGTCATCCCGGAAATGTGTCGGTAAGAGCAGGCAGGTTTTTGTGTATCCCCATCAGGAGACCGTCATGGACGAAACACCGTCCGCTGCCAGCCGGAGCAACGGTCCGGCCCTTTCGCCGGAAACAATGAAGCGCGCCTACAGGGATATGCTCCTGATCCGACGCTTCGAGGAAAAGGCCGGGCAACTTTACGGCATGGGTCTGATCGGTGGTTTCTGTCACCTTTATATCGGTCAGGAAGCCGTCGTTGTCGGTATCGGCCTGCACATGAAGGACGGTGACAAGTCCATTACCTCCTATCGTGATCATGGGCAGATGCTGGTCGCGGGCATGACCCCCCGGGGTGTGATGGCGGAACTGACTGGCCGGGCCGGCGGATATTCCCACGGTAAGGGCGGCTCGATGCACATGTTCTCGCGTGAGAAGCATTTCTATGGTGGACACGGAATCGTAGGTGCGCAGGTTTCGCTGGGAACGGGACTGGCTTTTGCCAACAAGTACCGTGGTTCGGATGAAGTCTCGATTGTCTATTTCGGGGAAGGTGCCTCGGCGCAGGGACAGGTTTATGAGAGCTTCAATCTTGCTGCTCTGCACAAACTGCCCTGCATCTATGTGATTGAGAACAACCGCTACGGTATGGGTACTTCCATCGAGCGGGCCTCGGCCTCAAAGGATCTCTCCCGCAATGGTGAGCCCTGGGGCATTCCGAGCCTCAAGGTAGACGGCATGGATCTCTTCGCTGTCCATCAGGCCACACAGGAAGCCATGGATCACTGCCGGTCAGGCAAGGGACCATTCCTGCTGGAAATGGAAACCTATCGCTACAGAGGGCACTCGATGTCCGATCCGGCGAAATACCGGCAGCGTGCAGAAGTTGAGGAAATGCGCCGCACGCGTGACCCGATCGAGACCTTGAAGGCGGAACTGCTGCGTGCCGGAGCTTCTGAAAGCGAGCTCAAGGAGATTGAAACGGACGTGAAAGCCGTCGTGGCAGATGCGGCCGAATTTGCACAGAGCAGCCCGGAACCTGACGCTTCCGAGCTCTGGACTGACATTCTGGTGGAGGCCTGATTTCTATGGCGTCTTTGATTCTGATGCCGGCCCTGTCGCCAACCATGACCGAAGGTACGCTGGCTCGATGGGTTCGCAAGCCGGGTGAACAGGTGAAATCTGGTGACGTCATAGCCGAAATCGAGACCGACAAGGCCACTATGGAAGTGGAAGCAGTGGATGAAGGTGTGATCGGCAGACTTCTTGTGAAAGAAGGTGCCGAGAATATCGCCGTCAACACACCAATCGCCGTGCTTCTGGCCGAGGGAGAAGATCCTTCCGCCGCGGACAATGTGGTTCGCTCTTCTGATCCGAATGTCGGAGCTCCGGTGGCTATCGAGACCCCGAATGACCCGGGTGTTCTTGAGGCCCCGGCCATCCGGAAGGCCGAAGAGGATCGGGACTGGGGCGAAACGAAGGATATTACCGTCCGTGAAGCTCTCCGTGACGCCATGGCGGCTGAACTGCGCCGTGACGAGGATGTCTTCCTGATTGGTGAGGAAGTGGCGCAGTATCAGGGCGCATATAAGATCAGTCAGGGATTGCTTGACGAATTCGGCGAGAAGCGCGTCATTGATACGCCCATCACCGAGCATGGCTTCACCGGCATGGCCGTGGGAGCGGCATTGACGGGACTGAAGCCGATCGTCGAGTTCATGACCATGAACTTCTCGCTCCAGGCGATTGACCACATCATCAATTCGGCCGCCAAGACGCTCTACATGTCCGGGGGGCAGATGGGATGCCCCATCGTGTTCCGGGGTCCGAATGGTGCAGCCGCACGAGTGGGAGCACAGCATTCCCAGTGCTTTGCGAGCTGGTATGCCCATATCCCAGGCATGAAGGTCGTGGCGCCATGGTCTTCCGCTGATGCAAAAGGACTACTGCGGGCGGCGATCCGTGATCCTAATCCGGTCGTCGTGCTGGAAAACGAGATCCTGTACGGGCAGAAATTCCCCTGTCCGGTTGATGAGGACTTCATCCTGCCCATCGGTCGCGCCAAGATCGAACGCGAAGGCAAGGATGTCACGCTGGTGGCCTTCTCCATCATGGTCGGGGTGGCTCTTGAAGCCGCAGCCAGACTGGCGGAAGAGGGGATCGAGGCGGAAGTCATCAACCTGAGAACCCTTCGTCCGCTGGATACCGAAACAATCGTCAATAGTGTGAAGAAGACGAACCGTATCGTTTCCGTCGAGGAAGGCTGGCCAGTGGCTGGAATCGGGGCGGAAATCTGTACGATTGCCGTTGAAGAGGCCTTTGACTGGCTTGATGCACCACCGGCGCGTGTCTACGGGCTTGATGTGCCTCTGCCTTATGCTTCCAATCTTGAAAAACTGGCGCTTCCCAAGCCCGAGTGGGTCGTGGACGCCGTTCGCAAGCAGTTCCGGGACTGATCGTCAATGGCTACCGATATTCTGATGCCGGCCCTGTCGCCGACTATGACCGAAGGCAAACTTGCCCGCTGGCTTAAGGCTGAAGGCGACCGCGTTACAGCCGGTGATGTGATTGCCGAGATCGAAACCGACAAGGCAACCATGGAAGTAGAAGCGGTGGATGAGGGTGTGCTGGGTCGTATCCTGATTCAGGAAGGCGTGGAGAACATTCCCGTCAATACGCCCATCGCCATTCTCGTCGAGGAAGGTGAGGCTGTACCGGACGCTCCTGCACAACCAGGCAGCGTAGCGAAACCGAAAGCCACCGAAACGGTTTCATTCGACGCACCCGCTTCTGCAGGTCCGAAGACTACCAAGTCTGCCGATGCCAGGAATACGGGCGACCGTATTTTCGTTTCGCCGCTAGCCAAGCGGATGGCGCGTGATCGGGGAATTGCTCTGGTATCCCTGACAGGGACCGGTCCCAATGGCCGTATCCTGAAACGTGACGTGGAAAAAGGTCCGGAACAGACTGAGTCCCGGACCGGCTCCATGCCAGCGCTTTCTCAGGCAGCGGAAGAGAAGGTCCGGCGGGTGCCGAACTCCACCATGCGCAAGGTCATTGCGCGACGTCTGACCGAATCTAAGACACAGGTGCCGCACTTCTATGTTTCGGTCGATATCGAGCTCGATGCGCTGCTGGCTCTTCGCTCGAAGCTGAATGCCACCGCAGTAGAAGGCAGTTTCAAGCTTTCCGTCAATGACATGATGATTAAGGCCGTGGCGCTGGCCCTGCGGAAAGTTCCGGGGCTCAATGTTCAGTTCACTGACACCGAAACGCTGCATTTCGAGAACGTGGACATCTCCATGGCCGTCTCCATTCCGGACGGGCTGATCACGCCGATCATTCGCGATGCGGATCGCAAATCCCTGAAGGAAATCAGTGCAACGGCCAAGGATCTGGCCAAGCGTGCCCGGGCTGGCAAACTGAAACCCGAAGAGTTCCAAGGCGGGACCTTCTCGATTTCCAACATGGGAATGTTCGGCGTGCGGGATTTTGCCGCCATCATCAATCCTCCGCAGGCAGGTATCCTTGCCATTGCTTCCGGCGAAAAGAGAGCGGTTGTGAAGGACGGACAACTGGCAATTGCAACTGTCATGACGGCCACGCTTTCCGTTGATCATCGCGCGGTTGATGGCGCCCTTGGTGCGCAGTGGCTCAATGCCCTGCGTGATATCATACAGAACCCTTACACACTGGTGATCTGATCCATGTCCGATACTTTCGATCTGATCGTCGTCGGGGGCGGACCCGGCGGATATGTTGCAGCCCTCCGCGCCAGCCAGCTCGGCATGAATGTGGCGCTGGTGGAAGATGCACAGCTGGGCGGTGTCTGCCTGAACTGGGGCTGTATCCCCACCAAGGCGCTTCTGCGTTCGTCAGAAATTCATCATCTGCTGTATGAAGTGGGCACATTCGGGCTTTCTGTAGAAAACATCTCTTTTGATCTGTCCAAGATCGTTGCCCGGTCCCGTGGAATTGCCCGTCGGATGGGGGGAGGTGTTGCACATCTTCTGAAGAAGGCGGACGTCACAGTTCTCAACGGGCGCGCGCGTCTGGCTGGACGGACTGGTGAAGCTCATAACGTATCCGTGACGAGGGACGGGCAGGACGCCACTACCGTCAGGGCTCCACACGTCATTCTGGCCACTGGGGCACGGGGGCGACAGCTTCCCGGTCTGGAAACGGACGGCAAGCTGGTCTGGGGCGCACGCGAGGCCATGACGCCTTCCGATCTGCCAAAACGTCTTCTGGTAATCGGTTCAGGCGCCATCGGCATCGAGTTTGCCTCGTTCTACCGCAATATGGGCAGCGAGGTGACGGTTGCCGAAGTGGCGGACCGTATCCTGATTGCCGAAGACCCGGAGATCAGTGCATTCGCCCGAAAAGCCTTTGAAAAACAGGGTATGAAGATCATGACCGGCGCGAAGGTCGGACCTCTTCAGAAAAGCGAGAACGAGGTTTCCACCACGATCGAAAACGCTGACGGAAGGACAGAACTGACAGTGGATCGCGTGATCTGTGCTGTCGGGATTGTCGGAAATGTCGAGGATCTCGGCCTGGAAGGCACCGGCGTCAAGGTTGAACGCACCCATATCGTGACGGATGGTTTCTGCCGGACGGGCGAACCGGGTATTTATGCCATCGGCGACGTGGCCGGCGCACCATGGCTGGCACATAAGGCCAGCCATGAGGGCATCCTGTGCGTTGAAAAGATTGCCGGGCGTTCACCGCAGCCTCTTCACCCACTCAACATTCCGGGATGTACCTATTCCCGTCCTCAGGTTGCATCGGTGGGATACAGCGAAGAGAAAGCGCTTGCTGCCGGGCACAAGATACGGGTCGGACGCTTCCCCTTCATTGCCAATGGCAAGGCCGTGGCGATGGGTGAGACCGAAGGCATGGTCAAGACCGTGTTCGACGCTGCAACGGGAGAGCTCCTCGGTGCGCACATGATCGGTGCCGAAGTCACCGAAATGATCCAAGGGTATGTCATCACCCGTACGGCTGAATTGACCGAGGCCGAACTGATTGAAACGGTCTTCCCGCATCCCACCATTTCCGAAACGATGCACGAAGCCACTCTGGCGGCCTTTGACGGGGCCCTTCACATCTGACGGCCATGTCCCAGCGCATCACCATCGATCACCGACCTGCATCTTCTTCCCGTCATCCGGAAAAGGCGCACCGTCCCGACAACCCGATCCAGCGCAAGCCAAGCTGGATCCGGGTCAGGGCGCCAAATCATCCGGTTTATCACGAGACACGTGCCCTTATGCGGGACGCAAATCTCGTGACCGTCTGTGAGGAGGCGGCCTGCCCGAACATCGGGGAATGCTGGTCCCAGCGCCATGCAACCATGATGATCATGGGTGAGATCTGTACGCGGGCCTGTTCTTTCTGCAACGTTACGACGGGACTGCCGAAACGGCTGGACGAAGACGAGCCGCGCCGTGTGGCAGACGCCGTGGCGAAGCTGGGGCTGCGTCATGTCGTCATCACATCGGTGGACCGGGATGATCTGCCGGATGGAGGAGCGCGGCACTTTGCGGATGTCATTCGCGCCATTAGGACAACCTCACCGGAAACCACCATCGAGATCCTGACGCCGGATTTCCTGCGGAAAGAAGGGGCTCTGGAGGTCGTTGTGGAGGCGAGGCCGGACGTTTTCAATCACAATATCGAGACTGTGCCACGTCTCTATCCCACGATCCGTCCAGGTGCGCGATATTACCAGTCGGTACGTCTGCTGGATGGCGTAAAGAAACTGGATCCTTCCATTTTTACCAAGTCCGGCCTGATGCTTGGCCTTGGAGAGGAGAAAATGGAGGTATGGCAGGTGATGGATGATTTCAGGGTTGCGGACGTGGATTTCCTGACGCTCGGTCAGTATCTTCAGCCGTCCGTGAAACATGCGGCCGTCGAAAAGTTTGTTACTCCCGATGAATTTGATGGCTATGCTGCGGCAGCCCGTTCCAAAGGATTTCTTCAGGTCAGTGCCAGCCCTCTGACCCGGTCCTCCTATCACGCGGACAGCGACTTCGCGCAGCTTCAGGCTGCACGGAACAGCCGTCTGAAAGAAAGTCTCTGATGCCGACACATGCCGAGCAAAGGTTGATCGCTTACACACCAGAGCAGCTTTTTGATCTGGTGGCGGATGTAGGAAAATATCCGCAGTTCCTGCCATGGTGTGTAAAGTCCACCGTACGATCCCAGACTGAACATGAGCTTGTTGCAGACCTTTCAGTGGGTTTTGGGCCATTCCGCGAGACCTTTACCAGCCGGGTCACGCTGGAGCGTCCGTCACGCATCCGCGTCCGCTATGAGAAGGGGCCTTTCCGGTATCTGAACAATGTCTGGACCTTCACGCCGGATCCGCGGGGGTGTCTCGTGGATTTCTTCGTGGATTTCGAATTTCGGTCGCGGCTTCTCCAGAATGCGATGGGTGTCGTTTTCAATGAAGGCGTGCGCCTGATGGTCTCTGCATTCATCAAGCGCGCCCGCGATATTTATGGAACGCAAGGGGCTCAGACCCCGCGTCCGCAGGCCGGTCTTTCCTAAAACTGAAATAATTTCGTATTGTATCGTGAACCATCTGAAGAATGGGCCGTTTGACGCCTCAACCTTCAGATCTTGAATGAAAGGAATTACAGAATGAAAAAGTTTTCTTTCGGTGCATTTGCCCTGACGGCTCTCGTCGCTGCCGCATCTCCTGCAATGGCGAAAGCCGCTCACCACCATGGTCATCACCACGGTGAATCTGCCCAGAAGACCGATGCGGGCGATTCCGCCACGGACGCCCTGAACGCCCGTTCGCTCCAGCAGGCCCAGACGCCGGTTGCACCGACAGCAGCCGTTCCGGCCGCGCCGATGGCCAACGCCACGGCCCCGTCCGTTCCGAAAGTCAATACGCCGACGATCTCCACGCCTTCCGCTCCGGCCATGCCGACGGCTCCGAGCATGCCGTCTGCAGCTTCCACGATGCCGGCACCGACGCAGGGCGAATAAATCTCTCGTAGATTTTTTGACCAATGTGGCTCCTGCCTTCCGGGCAGGGGCCATTTTTTTCAACAACTGAGAAGCATCTGCAGGGCATGACGAACCGTCGCGTCACGGACTGAAGAACGATCTCCGGGAAAGACCAGTTTATGACTACGGGGGAGTTTGCACCGTTCCGCGAATCCGAAACAGACTGTTCCAACCGGTTTGTCCGTTGTACCTCCTCCCGGTCCGGCAATACCTGTTACCGAAATGGCCAGAGAGGCATTGTGTATGTTTTCAAGCGCCCCTTCCACCATGCAGCATGCAGTCTCTTCGCTGACGGCACCAAAGGTATCGAGAATATGAGATGGCACGCCTACGGCGCTGATCTTCATTTCGTTCGAATAGGTGATGAAGCCTCCCTCCACAACGTCAGACGATCCGGCCAGACTGGTCAGGGCGCCGCAGATCATCCCACCCGTACAACTCTCCACCGTGACAAGCCGATGACCTGCTTGACGCAGATGGGTCAGCACCTGTTCGATTAGTGTGGAGAGCGGAAGAGGATCAGCCTGCATGGGAATGACTAACGCGATAGATCATCATGTTGGCTTCGATATTCTCAATATAAAGTCTGGTTTCGCGATACGGTAACCGTTCGATCCAGTCCAGCATGCTGTCTTCGGTCAGCGGAACAGGTGGCGGATCAGCGCGGAGCCAGAGATCGACCTTATGGGGACCGGCATTATAGGCCGCAAGAGCATAGGGAATGACCTGTCCGAATCGGGTCAGAAGCTGGGATACGTAAGCATTTCCGACCGTCAGATTGGTCTGTGGATCCAGAAGCCCGGACGCGGACACATTCAGGCCCTGCAGGTGACCGCGTCGCGCCACGTCCCTGGCCGCGCCAGGAAGGAGTTGTAACAGACCGATGGCATGGGCCGAACTGACGGCATTGGGATCAAAACCGCTTTCCTGCCGGATAATGGCCGTCAGCAGACCGGGAGGGCCCGTGGAGACGTCTGGATAGGGATCGGGGAAACCTTCCGGATAAAGCGCCACTCCCTTCCGGGCCAGCGCATAGGACGCAAAAACCTCCGGCGCGGCGATTCCCAGACGACGCCCCAAATCTGCGACGGCCTTCTGTCCCTCCACAGACGGATTGGTGATGTCCAGCATCATCAGGAAATCCTGCGCATGTTCCGGATCACCAGCCTGAACAAGATCCGTTGCGGCTTCCACAAGATCCTGTCGTTGCAGGGCACCTGAAGAAATGGCCGGGATAACCTGCAAAGCAGCTTGCAGAGCCTGATCGAAAGCCGGCGAGGACGAGTTCCCGACAAGCAGATCCCGTTCGTTATTCAACGCCGCAATGGCAAGCTGCCCAGCAAAAGTAGTGGGATAACGTGCCGCAGAGCGAAATGCCTGCTGTGCTCCGTCATGATTTCCACGGGCGTCTCTTGCACGGCCTACCCAGTAGTAGCCTCGCGCCTGCATCTGCAGGGAGGTGGCTTTTGTCAGAGGCTGGAAAAATGCTTCTGCCGCATCGGGTTTCTGAAGCAGTCTCAAGGCGACAAGGCCGCTCAACAGCTGTGCTTCGAGCCGGTCCGTGCTGTCCGGTGAAAGCGTTGTGTCATTGGCCAGTTCCGCAGCATCCTGCGCACGACCGGCCAGCAGGAAGGCGCGCGCGAGACTGATGCGTTCTGCTGACCATTCATGGCCCGGATTGCCTGCCTGGAGGCTATATCCTGTAAGACGCCACAGCGCGAGAGCGTCATCGAGGCGGTCGGCCCGCCGTAACGCCCTCAGACGGAAACGGATCAGAACCGGATCTGACTGTTCGGTACCGGGGAGGGACTGGAAGAGGGACTCCGCGTCAGGTGATGAGGAACGTTCCGCAATCCGGGCCGTCGCCAGAGGCTGTCTGTCAGGAGACAAACGATCGATCTGGCGTTTGGCCGCTGCGATCTGACCGGTTGCCTCAAGATGCTCGTAACGCTGCCAGTGATCATCCGGTGTCAGGTCTGCTCCGAAACGGACCAGAAAGGCCTGTTCGTCCTGTGCTGTTCCAGCACCGGCCAGCCAGAGGGTTCTGGCCTTGGCAGGCGCATCCGGCAGATGATCAGCGCAGTTCAGGAAAGCGGTTGGTAATGTCAGGGGCAGCGCAGGGCAGAGCTGATCCAGCGTGGCCGGGTCAGAGGTTCTGGCCAGTGCGCTCTGGTAACGCCACAGGATACGCGCGCGCTTCGGCCATTGCGGTGTCTGCTGGAGAAAGGCCGCATAACGGGCTGGAGGAAGATCTGTCGCACCGGGAGCCGTCAGGACCAACCATTCTGACAGCCGCTCCCGGACAGTCGGCGTCGACGGAGAGGCGGCCCCCAGGAGAAGTCCGCCCGCCACCAAGAGTAAACGATTATTAATGGAACGCGACATGGTGCCAGATTTCTCCTCCACCACGAATGATGAGTTCAATGGCCACGATCAGGACCACCACCAGACCGCACCAAGCAATCCACTGATAGCGTGCAAGCAGTCCGGCAATGAACGAGGCGGCGACCCCCATGAGAGCGACGGACAGGATCAGACCCGACACCAGAATCCATGGATGCCCGACAGCGGCGCCAGCGACCGCCAGCACATTGTCGAGGCTCATGGACAGGTCCGCAACCACAATTTTCAGAACGGCAGGCGCCAGTCTCGCAGGCGCGGCGTCGACATCTTCATGGTGACCGGAGCCGCGCAGTTCCCTGTACATCTTCCAGCAAACCCAGAGCAGAAGAAAGCCTCCAGCCAGCGTCAGCCCTACGATCTGGAGCAGGGTGGTGGCCAGAAGGGCGAGGCCGATCCTCAGGATGGCGGCCGCCAGCGTTCCGAACAGGATGGCAAGGCGACGCTGTCGCCCCTCCAGTTGCCGTACCGCCATGCCGATGACGACCGCGTTGTCTCCGGCAAGGGTAATGTCGATCATGGTGATTTGCGCCAGCGCGATGACGGCATGGAGAAGAGTGTCGGTGGCCAAAATCTTGTTCTTCCAAAAGGGGTCCGTGCAATATTGTCGTATTTGGTCTAAGCAGCCTTCGTAAAGCCCCAACCCGTTTCCGGAGTGCCCATGGTTCCCCGTTACAGTCGCCCCCAGATGACTGCAATCTGGTCTTCTGCAAACCGTTATCGCATCTGGTTCGAAATCGAGGCACTGGCCTGCGAAGCCATGGCAGAGCAGGGAGAAATCCCAGCCGAAGCCGCGCGCACCATCCGCGAAAAAGGCAATGCCGCGATGGCTGCCTTCTCCGATGCCGATCTCGCCCGGATTGACGAAATCGAAGCTGAAACGCGCCATGACGTGATCGCGTTCCTGACCTGGCTTGCGGAAAAGATCGGTCCCGACAGCCGTTTTGTTCATCTGGGCATGACGTCGTCCGATGTTCTGGATACCTGTCTTTCCGTCCAGCTAACACAGGCGGCTGATCTTCTGCTCGAGGATCTCGACCGTGTTCTGGCAGCCCTGAAAGACCGGGCTTATGAGCATAAGAACACGGTGACGATCGGTCGCAGTCACGCCATTCATGCGGAACCGACCAGCTTTGGTCTGAAAATTGCGGGCCATTACGCTGAATTCGCCCGCAACCGTGAACGGCTGATCCAGGCCCGCCGGGAAATCGCGGTCTGCGCCATCTCAGGCGCCGTCGGCACCTATGCGCATATCGATCCGGCCGTAGAAGAATATGTTGCTTCCAGACTTGGGCTGGCCGTGGAGAGCGTTTCCACGCAGGTCATTCCCCGCGATCGTCATGCTGCATTTTTCTGCGCGCTGGCTGTAATTGCCAGTGGTATCGAACGTCTGGCCATCGAGGTCCGTCACCTCCAGCGTTCGGAAGTGCGGGAAGTGGAAGAATTCTTCCACAAAGGGCAGAAAGGCAGTTCCGCGATGCCGCACAAGCGGAATCCGGTCCTGTCCGAAAACATGACGGGTCTGGCGCGCCTGATCCGGTCCCATGTCATCCCGGCGCTGGAAAACGTGGCTCTGTGGCACGAACGCGACATCAGTCATTCCTCGGTCGAGAGGAACATCTGTCCTGACGCCACGGTCGGGCTTGATTTCGCTCTGATCCGTCTGGCTGGAATGATGGAGAAACTGGTTGTCTATCCGGATCAGATGACCGCCAACATGGAAAGCCTCGGCGGCGTGGTCCATTCCGGAGAAGTCCTGCTGGCCCTGGCCAGGGCAGGTATTTCCCGTGAGGATGCCTATCGCATTGTCCAGCGCAACGCCATGGAGACCTGGACCAAGCTCGGCAAGCCGGGTTTCCGGACATTCCGGGAAAATCTTGAGGCCGATCCTGAAGTGGCCGGCCGTGTCAGTCAGGAGATCCTGGACAAGGCGTTCGACCCGGCGCAGCACCTGCGCTCGGTGGATCGCATTTTCAGCCGCATTTTTGACTGATCAAAGCGCAGAAAGCAGACTTCGATGCTTTCTGCGCACTCGCAGTTCCGGTTCCGCAATGCTAAGGAACCTCAATTCGTCGCTGGACCAGCTACTTCCTGCCTGCCGGGAAGTGGCGAAACGCTAAGGATTGCTCATGGCCCGCCGCCGCCAGCTCTATGAGGGCAAAGCCAAGGTTCTGTTCGAAGGACCCGAACCCGGCACCCTCGTCCAGTATTTCAAGGATGACGCTACGGCCGGAAATGGTGCCAAAAGCGGCGTCATCACCGGGAAGGGTGTGCTGAACAACCGCATCAGCGAATACCTGATGCTTAAACTGCACGAGATCAACATCCCAACCCATTTCCTGCGCCGCCTCAACATGCGTGAGCAGTTGATCCGGGAAGTGGAGATCATTCCGCTTGAAGTCGTGGTGCGCAACGTGGCGGCAGGATCGCTGGCCAAGCGTCTCGGCATCCCAGAAGGCACGCGACTCCCTCGCACAATCATTGAGTATTACTACAAGAATGATGCGCTCGGGGACCCAATGGTGTCGGAGGAGCATATTGCTGCTTTCGACTGGGCGGCACCGCAGGATCTCGATGACATGAACACGCTGGCTCTCAGGACCAATGATTTCCTGATGGGGCTTTTCACGGCAGTTGGCATCACGCTTGTAGACTTCAAGCTCGAATTCGGCCGTATCTGGGAAGGCGAGGAGATGCATATCATCCTTGCGGACGAAATTTCCCCCGATAACTGCCGTCTGTGGGACACCAAGACGAACGAGAAGATGGATAAGGACCGGTTCCGGCGCGATCTGGGGCGGGTCGAAGAAGCCTATCAGGAAGTGGCACGGCGGCTGGGGATCCTGCCCGAAGCCGGCAATGGGGACTACAAGGGTCCGGAGGCAGTACAGTGAAAATCCGCGTATTTGTTTCTCTCAAGGATGGCGTTCTGGATCCCCAGGGCAAGGCCGTCGGTCATGCACTGGAAACCCTCGGGTTCAGCGGGATCGGTGAGGTCCGCGTCAATCGAGTGGTGGACGTGGACGTTCCGGCCAAAACTGCAGCAGATGCCATTGCGCAGGGTGAAGCCATGGCCCGTGCCCTGCTGGCCAATGAGGTTATCGAGGATTTCAGCATCGAGGTGGCAGAATGAAACGAGTCTCCACAGCTCTTCTCCTTGTATCCTGCGTAACGGCATCCGTGGCGGGAAGTGCCCATGCGCAGCGCGTCTCCAAGATTAGCGGCCGTGCTCTGGGGAACATGTGCACCTCCGGCAAAAGCACCAATCTGTGCGATGCGTATCTGGCCGGCGTGATGGACAGCGAAGTCTGGTCCAAGAAATACGACAGTTACGACAATGATCCCGGGGCACCGGTTGCCTTCTGCGTTCCGGCCGAAGAAACCACGCAGACCATTCGTGGCAAGGTCGTCTCGTGGCTGCATGCTCATAACGATGCCCTGAGCCAGCAGAGCGGCAAGGCTCTCTATCGTGCCCTTCATGACAGTTATCCCTGTCATGCAGCGGAGGGCCAGAAATGAAGGCAGGTATCGTCGTTTTCCCCGGCACCAACCGGGAACGCGACATGGCCCATGCCCTGAAGCTGGTGTCCGGCAGGACGCCACGCATGATCTGGCACCGCGATACGTCGCTGGATGACCTGGATCTCGTGGTGCTGCCGGGAGGGTTCAGCTTCGGCGACTATCTGCGCAGCGGCGCCATGGGGGCCCATTCCCCGGTTATGGCGGAAGTCCGTCGCTTCGCGCAGAAGGGGGGGCATGTCCTTGGCGTGTGCAATGGTTTCCAGATCTTGACGGAAGCGCATCTGTTGCCAGGAGCACTTCTGCGAAATGCGGGACTGCGCTTTCTTTCACAGGACTGCCACCTGCATGTCGATAATGCAAAATCTCCGTACACACAGGGATGGCAGCAGGGAGACATTTTCCGTGCCCCTCTCGCGCATGGTGACGGCAACTATACAGCCTCGCCAGAGACGCTGAAACGTCTTGAAGGGGAAGGCCGGGTCGCATTCCGTTATTGTGGCGAGGATGGCCGGATTGCTGATGATGACCGCCGGACGAATCCGAACGGCAGTACCCGGTCAATTGCCGGTATCCTCAGCGAAAACGGGCGTGTGTGTGGTCTGATGCCGCATCCCGAAAACCTGACTGATCCCGAAATCGGCGCGACAGATGGCGTGCCCCTCTTCAAAAGCCTGGTGGAGGCTCTTGTCGGATGAGTGTGACGATTGACGCCCAACTTGCCCAGTCCTTTGGTCTGACGGCCGGGGAATACGACAAGCTGCTTTCCATCATGGGCCGGACGCCGAGCTATACCGAGCTTGGGATCTTCTCCGTCATGTGGTCGGAGCACTGCTCCTACAAATCTTCCCGGATTCATCTGAAAACGCTGCCGACAAAGGCGCCCTGGGTGATCCATGGTCCTGGCGAGAATGCAGGCGTCGTGGATATCGGCGAGGGGTTGGCAGCGGTTTTCAAGATGGAAAGCCACAACCATCCTTCCTTTATCGAGCCTTATCAGGGCGCGGCAACGGGCGTGGGCGGTATTCTGCGTGACGTGTTCACGATGGGCGCCCGTCCGGTCGCCAACCTGAACGCGCTGCGCTTCGGAAGCCCGACCCATGCCGGCACGCGACGCGTCGTGGATGGTGTCGTGCGTGGTATTGGCAGTTACGGCAACTGCGTTGGCGTGCCGACGGTTGGCGGTGAAGTCAATTTCCACAGAGCCTATGACGGGAACCCGCTGGTCAACGCCATGACGGTTGGCGTGGCGAGACAGGATAAGATCTTCCTCTCCGCAGCCGCAGGTGTTGGCAATCCGGTGGTTTACGTTGGCTCGAAGACGGGCAGGGATGGCATTCACGGCGCCACCATGTCATCGGCCGAATTCGATGACGAAGCGGCTTCCAAGCGTCCCACGGTTCAGGTTGGCGATCCGTTCATCGAAAAACTTCTGATCGAAGCCTGTCTGGAACTGATGGCGACGGATGCAATCGTCGCCATCCAGGACATGGGTGCGGCTGGTCTGACCTCTTCGGCGGTGGAGATGGCTGGCAAAGGTGGCGTCGGCATCGAACTGAACCTCGATAACGTGCCTCAGCGCGAGCCGAATATGACGGCATACGAGATGATGCTGTCCGAAAGCCAGGAGCGGATGCTCATGGTTCTCAAGCCTGAGCGGACCGAAGAAGCGCGGGCCATTTTCGAGAAGTGGGAACTGGACTTTGCGATTGTCGGTCACCTGACCGATACGGGTCATATCACCATCCGGCACAAGGGTGAGGTTGAGGCAAATATCCCGCTGGAACCGCTGGCGGAAGCCGCGCCCATCTATGACCGGCCAACCGTTCCGTTGAGCGCACCGACGCCAATCGCAACACCGGCAGATCCGATGGGTCTCGAAGGCGCGCTGCGGGTGCTGATCGGTTGCGCCGATCTGGCATCCCGCTCATGGATCTGGAACCAGTATGACGGATCCGTTGGAGGGAACACGGCGCGTCGTCCTGGAGCTGCCGATGCGGCCGTCGTGCGTGTGGAAGGGACCCGTCTGGGTCTTGCGCTGACGACGGATTGTACACCGCGTTACTGTCAGGCCGATCCCAGATCTGGCGGTGCACAGGCTGTAGCCGAAGCCTGGCGCAACATCACGGCAACAGGTGCAAAGCCGCTGGCCGTGACGGATAACCTGAACTTCGGCAATCCGGAACGCCCAGATATCATGGCCCAGTTCGCCGAAGCCATCAAAGGCATGGGAGAGGCTTGCCGCGCGCTTGATTTCCCGGTCGTGAGTGGCAACGTATCGCTCTACAATGAGACACGGGGCCCGGACGGCTCCGCGCAGGCGATCCTGCCCACGCCAGCCATCGGCGCTCTTGGAATCATTGCAGATGCCTCCAGATCCATTGGTTTGGCCATGCCGGAGGAGCATGATTTGATTCTGGTCGGAGAGATCCGCGGTGAACTCGGACAGTCTCTGTGGCTCAGGGAAATCTGTCGCCGTGAAGACGGAGCGCCTCCTGTCGTGGATCTGGCGGTGGAGCGGCGAAATGGAGATTTCATCCGGACTCAGATTGGAAACGGGCTGGTTGCTGCCTGTCATGACATTGCCGATGGCGGCCTTCTGGTCACGATTGCGGAAATGGTCATGGCCAGCGGGACAGGCTGTGTTCTCGAAGCCGCTCCTGAACATCCGGTGCCTCATGCCTTCTGGTATGGTGAAGATCAGGGCTGTTATGTCATAACGACCCAGGATGCACCGGCATTTCTGGCAGCTGCGTCCGAAGCAGGGGTTCCGGCACGAAAACTGGGACGTTCCGGAGGAAACACGTTGAAAGTGGCGGATGTGTTCTCCATCTCTGCCGCCGAACTGCGTACAATTAACGAGTCGTTCTTTCCGGCTTTCATGGGCGAAGGAGCCTGAACCTGTGCCGATGACAGCTTCTGAAATCGAACGCACCATTCTGTCCGCTCTTCCGGATGCGAAGATCGTGGTGGAAGACCTGGCGGGCGATGGCGATCATTATGCCTGCACTGTAACAAGTGAGGCATTCCGGGGACTTTCCCGGGTGCGTCAGCATAAACTTGTCTATGATGCGTTTGGATCCCGCATGGGGACCGAGTTGCATGCCATGGCTCTCAAAACACTTACCCCTTGAATACCCGGTGGGTCATTCTCTATTTGACTGACTTCTGACAGCAGGAGTCCGATGTTGCCGCCTCCTGCCGACAAAAGGAAAAACCCAATGTCCGAGACCGTGTTCCAGCACATCCAGAACCTGATCGACGCCAACCCGGTCATGCTGTTCATGAAAGGCGACAAGCTCTTTCCGCAGTGCGGCTTTTCTGCCCGCGTTGTGCAGATCCTGACCCACCTCGGAGTTCCGTTCGAAACCTGCAACATTCTTGAAAGCGCCGAACTGCGTCAGGGCATCAAGGATTTTTCCCAGTGGCCGACGGTTCCCCAGCTCTATGTGAAAGGCGAATTCATCGGCGGCTGCGACATCGTGACCGACATGTATCAGAGCGGTGAACTCGAATCGCTGCTGACTGACAAGGGTATCGCAACGGCCAATGCCTGATTTGTGGCCATCAGGCCATAAAAACGCTGGATTCAGCGCTTTTTAAGCTTTGTTCCTGCCACATTTCAGCCATGAAGTGACGAAAAGTGGCAGGACCTTGATTTTTTCAGAAACTTTACCAACCGGGCTTGTCGAAACGGCGTTTCACCCCTTACGGTAGCCCCATCAGAACAGGGATGGGATAACGTCAATGGCGCGTAACTGGGTTGGCCGATTTGCTCTCGGACTCGTAGGTTTCGGTCTTTGCATGGGAGCCGGCAGTAAGGCTCACGCCCGTCCAGCCATCACGGATTACGAAGCCAGCAAGCTGACCCTTGATGCCCTGACTGCCACGCCGGTCTATCATCGGCCTGTCATTCACCGTTACTTCGCAAGCCGCGCACATTCATCCTCACGTCACATGATCGCGTCAAACGCTCATCACGCTGTCGTTCGGAATGTTTCCTACCGTACACATGTGGCGGTCATTCACCGCCATGCACACGCCCGGCGCACCTGATCCTCTTTCAGAACTGGCGTAGTGCATCCTGTATGCGCCGCGCCGAACCTTGCTGGTCAACGATGATCAGATCAAAGCGCGTACTGGGTCGATGCCAGTCCGGTCTGGTCTGCAGGACATAATCGAAAGCTGCCAGAAGTCTTTGAGACTGTCGGGCAGTCAGGGACGTGGCACTTTCCTGTAAAGTTCGTCTCTGCTTGACTTCTACCGCTATCAGCCATTGCGAATCTGATACGACAAGATCGATTTCACCGCATGGTGTCTTGAGACGGTGCGCCAGTATCTCCAGTCCCTGCTGCTTAAGAAGACGCGCTGCAACAGATTCGGCATTCAGGCCACTGAAGTGAGCCTGAATGCCGCGGATCTGTGGCGTTTTCAGCGATCGCACCGGATAAGACGGGCCGCATCCAGTGCAAAGTATGTCAGGATGCCATTACAACCCGCGCGCTTGAACGCAATCATGCTTTCCATGATGGTCCGGTCCCGATCGAGCCAGCCATTTTCGATGGCGGCCATCAGCATCGCGTACTCGCCAGAGACCTGATAGGCGAAGGTCGGTACGGCGAATTTGTCCCGGACACGACGGATGATGTCCAGATAAGGCATGCCTGGCTTGACCATGATCATGTCAGCGCCCTCGCGCAGATCCTGTTCCACTTCCCGCATCGCCTCATCCGAATTGGCGGGATCCATCTGATAGGTTTTCTTGTCCCCGTTCAGCAGGCCGCCCGATCCCAGGGCGTCACGAAAAGGACCGTAGAAAGCGGAGGCGTATTTGGCCGTATAGGCCATGATACGGGTCGTTTCGTAACCGGCGCCATCCAGGGTTTCGCGAATAGCCTTGACGCGACCATCCATCATGTCGGATGGCGCAATGATGTCATTGCCGGCCCGAGCCTGGTTCAGGGCCTGCTGACGCAGGATCTCGATGGATGCGTCGTTAAGGATATGGCCGTTCTCAATCACACCATCATGACCATGATCGGTGTAAGGGTCGAGCGCGACGTCACCGATAACACCCAGATCCGGGAAAGCATCCTTGATGGTACGGGAAGCACGACACATCAGATTTTCAGGGTTGAGGGCTTCGGTTCCGGTCGCATCCCGCAGGCCCGTCGGCGTGATGGGAAAGATGGCGACTGCCGGGACACCCAGTTCCACTGCAGGACGGACATGTTCGGCAAGGTTGTCGACACTAACCCGTTCCACGCCAGGCATGGAGGATACCTTCTGGCGCTGGTTTTCGCCTTCACAGACGAAAATCGGCCAGATCAGGTCATCGACATGCAATCGGTGTTCCTGAACCAGGCGACGGGTAAAGGCATCGTGGCGGTTACGCCGCGGGCGGAAAAGGGGATATGCAGCATTACTCATACCCCCGATCATGCGCCTAACTTTGCTGTCTGGAAAGAAGACTATGACGGATGCCGTAGAAGAAATAGATGACCAGTCCAATGGCAAGCCAGATCACCAGCCGTAGCCACGTCAGGCCATCCAGCGAAACCATCACCACGGTACAGGATATTATTCCAAGAACTGGAATGACAGGGCCGCCAGGAACACGGAACAGACGAGGGACGTCCGGCTCCGTCTTCCGCAGGACAAGAACGCCTACGCAGACGATAATGAACGCCAGCAGCGTCCCGATGGACGTCATGTTTCCCAACTGTCCGATCGGCAGGACAGCGGCGAGGACACTGGTCAGACCGGCAAACAGCAGATGTGACGTCCAAGGTGTATGCGTTCGTGCGTTAAGGCGGGCGAAAACAGGCGGCAGAAGGCCGTCCCGCGCCATGACGAGAAAGACACGCGCCTGCCCGAGCAGCAAACCGAACAGGACAGAGACATACCCGGCGGTGATACCCAGTTTTACGAAATTCGCCAGCCACGGAATTCCGGTCGCATCGATGGCGGTTGCGACCGGGGAGGGATCATTGGCCATGGTTTTGTAATTGACCACGCCAGTCAGTATCAGTGAAAAAACAGCATAGACAACAGAGCAGATCAGCAGACTGCCAATAATGCCAATAGGGATGTTCCGGGCCGGGTTCCGGCTGTCCTGTGCCGTGGTGGACACGATGTCGAACCCGAGATAGGCAAAAAATGCCATTCCGGCCGCCCGCATGATCCCTGACAGACCGAAATGCCCGAATTCCCCGGTATTGGGCGGGATAAACGGGTGATAGTTTGCCATATGAATGTGTGGAATGCAGACCACGACCACAACTGCGATGACCATCAGCTTCAGGGCGACAATGATGGTGTTGACTGTCGTTGATTCACTTACGCCACGCATCAGAAGAGCTGTTACGATCCATAATGCGAACACGGCCGGTGCGTTGAACCATGCACTGGCGATGGAACCATCGGGAAGGGTGACCGGCGTTAAAGGCGTGGCAAGCAGGCGTGGATCGATCACCATGCCCCATCCCGTCAGAAGGGAAGACACATATCCTGACCAGCTTGACGCTACCGCAGCGGCTCCGACGGTATATTCAAGGACAAGGTCCCAACCGATAATCCACGCCACGAGTTCACCCATGGAGGCATAGGCATATGAGTAGGCGGATCCTCCGGAAGGAATCATGCCGGCAAGTTCGCCATAACACAGCCCGGCGAACCCGCAGGCCAAGGCGGCGATCATGAAGGAAAGCGTAACGGCCGGGCCGGCATCCTGACCCGCAGCCACACCGGTCAGGGAGAAAAGCCCCGCACCGATCGTTACGCCGACACCAAGGGCGATGAGGTGCCATGGGCCCAGAACACGTTTCAATCCCGTGCGTCCGTCGACGGTGGAAGATACGGGTTTGGTCCGCCAGAGCGGATTGGTCATGAAAGTTCCTTGTTTGAAAAGCGGATTGTTTTTGCCGAGGGGTAGAAACTGCGGTAGTGACGTGCCGAACTCACCCTGGAGAATGGACCACGATGTCGGAACACGCCAGCCAGTCCACGCTGAATCGTTTTTTTCATGCAGATCTCAAAGAGGTTGATACGGAAGTCGCAACCATTCTGAATGACGAACTGAAACGTCAGCAGGACGGTATAGAGCTGATCGCCTCCGAGAACATGGCGTCTTTTGCTGTCATGGAAGCACAGGGATCCGTACTGACCAACAAATACGCCGAAGGTCTGCCGGGGAAACGTTACTACGGCGGATGCGTGGACGTGGATCGCGTGGAAAACCTCGCCATCGAGCGCGTCAAGGCCCTGTTTGGAGCCGGGTTCGCAAACGTGCAGCCCCATTCCGGTGCCAATGCCAATCAGGCGGCTTTCATGGCTCTTGCCAAACCGGGTGACACGGTTCTGGGCATGAGCCTTGCTGCCGGCGGTCATCTGACGCATGGCGCGGCCCCGAACTATTCCGGCAAGTGGTTCCATGCCGTGCAGTATGGCGTGCGTGGACAGGATGGCATTCTCGATTACGAGCAGATGGAAGAACTGGCCCGCGAACAAAAGCCGAAGATCATCGTAGCAGGTGGGTCCGCCTATCCGCGCGTTATCGACTTTGCCCGCTTCCGCAAGATTGCGGATGAAGTCGGGGCTTATCTGATGGTCGATATGGCGCATTTCGCGGGACTGGTTGCGGCAGGTCTGTATCCGAGCCCGTTACCATTCGCTGACGTCACGACGTCCACGACGCATAAAACGCTTCGTGGTCCGCGCGGAGGCATTATCCTGACCAACAGCCCGGAACTGGCGAAGAAGATCAATTCGGCCGTTTTTCCGGGCCTGCAGGGCGGTCCGCTGATGCATGTCATCGCAGGCAAGGCCGTTGCCTTCCGCGAGGCCCTGCAGGACGAGTTTAAATCCTACCAGAAGCGCGTTCTGGCCAATGCCCGCGCCCTAGCTGATGAGCTTCAAGCCCGTGGATTCGATATCGTAACCGGTGGGACGGACAGTCATCTTCTGCTGGTGGATCTGCGCCCCAAGAAAGTGACCGGTAAACTGGCCGAAGCGATTCTGGAACGTGCGGGCATCACCGCAAACAAGAATGCCATTCCGTTCGATCCGGAAAAGCCGTTCGTGACCTCCGGTATCCGTCTGGGGAGCCCGGCAGCCACGGCGCGCGGATTTGGTGAAGCCGAGTTCCGCGAAGTCGGCCGGATGATTGACGAGGTGCTGACCGCAGCCCTTGAGGAAGACAATGCCGAGGCTGTGACAGCCCGGGTGCATGAGGAAGTAAAAGCGTTGTGCGCCCGCTTCCCGATCTATGACCGTGCATCGGCCTGAGGTTTGAAATGAGCAGCGGTGCGTCGGGCCAGACGCACCGCCAGCTGCCCCCGCCGGGGACGAAGATTCGGGACGATCAGCAGACAGTCATCATAGGGCGTGCAAATCACGTCATGCCCGTCCGTGGCAATGACGGTTCCGGCCTGTGCTATGATGCTTCCCCCTTTCCAAGGGTGAATAAACGAGAAATCTGCACTCCGGGCCATCACGTTATCCGTGACCAGCGCGAGTTCGCTGCTTTGGCCATTCTGCACGGCCCGTCCATGTAGATGGATGGAGTCCACTTCCAGCAGCAGGCGGTCGATGACCTTCTCCATGACCGTGACGGTCCCTGGCTCCCAGTGAGGACCGGCTTCAAGCAGACAGCTCCGGGCAGTTCCCATGGACGCCATGAAATGGGCGTGTTCGATCAGGCGTGATCCGCCATGATGTCCCAGATCGGTCAGAACCGTATCCGGCAGATCTTGGCCCGAGGCCAACGCACAGGCCAGTTCCGTGGAACGCTGGCGCGGAGGAGCGATGAAGAACGGGTCAGAGGGCCAGAGTGTGGAGTGCAGATCCAGAAGAATATCGGCCCGCTCGATGAAAGGCAGCATCTGCCGGGCACGGTCCAGTTCCCGGGAGCGGTCGCGCCCCTCCAGCCGGGTATGGTGCCAGAGGCGGTTGAGATCCTCGTCCAGATACCGGGCCAACACGGGAGCGTCAGGATCGAAACTGTCAAAAGCATCCAGATTGGCTGCAATCAGGGTCAGCCGACCAGTCGGAGGAACCGGATTGCGACGACGCAGCCTCTCAAGTGCCCAGCCGGCGGCATATTCGTTTCCATGTATCAGGCCGATGATGAGGATTTCCGGTCCGGAGTGACCGGAATCAAACTCCAGAACACCCGGTATCCTACAGGGGCTTTTCCGCCATGCAGACAGATCGGGTACAGGCAGGTTTATGGAAAAAACGGAAGATGGCTGCCCCAGCCCGGGAAGAGTTTCCGTCAGCCGACGCTGACGGATCCTGACTGGATGATGCCGCTGTCCCGCCTTGCAACTCATGTCCTGTCACCGCCTCTCCGGGCCAAGACCCGGATTATGACGTTTCGATGTCCTACTGCAGCACCAGCCGGGTATGAGGCCGGACAACTTCCATCCGCCAGAGGCAGATTCGGGTTGTCATGAAATCCTGCCCTTCCATAAGGGGGCAGAATCAGTCTCGCGAGAATCGCGTCCGTCCGTGCAGATGTGGAACATGGATCGGTCATACGTTGTAGTGTAAGCACGTTCAGCGTGGGTCGCCAGAGAGTTGATGCGGACGGCTATCAGGACCCATGGTCTGAATGTTCTTTCCTGCCGAGGCTCTGTTGGCGTTTCCGTTCTCTACTCTCCATTCCGTTTTTGACAGGCTGCGGGGATGCATCGTGACTGACGCCACCTCTTCCCAGGAGGGAGATAAATCCGAAAACACGAGTGGGTTGTCCTTCGGTCACAAATTGTGGCGCTCCTTGCCAGCTGCTCCCAGGCGGCGTTTTTTTGCGTGGTTTACTGCTTTGCTGGCCCCTGCGACGCCGGTTCGATTTCCGTCCCATGCACGCGGCATCATTATTGCGGGAGAACTGGGACGCAGTTCAGGGCTGGGCGAAGGCGCCAGGCTGCTTGTAAGGTCCATACGCGAAGCAGGAATCCCTTGCGCAACATGGGATATTGACCGCAAATGTCTGGAAGGAGACCAAGTCGGGCAGAGTGCACCGCTTCTTATCCATGTCAATGCGCCGCTCCTCCCTTATGTCCAGCTTTTCATGCCGCGACGACTGCTGCGGAACCGACGGATCATTGGTTACTGGGCATGGGAACTGCCTGTCCTGCCAAAGATCTGGCTTCATGCCAACCGGCATGTTCATGAAATCTGGACCCCCTCGCACTTTACGGCAGATGCTCTCAGGACGTTCAGAAAGACAGTCCGCGTTGTGCCATATCCTTTCTCCGCAGCAGATCAGAAACCGTCTTCCCGGGATAGGGCCTCGTTTGGGCTACCCTCACAGGCCGTGATCGTGCTGGTTTCCTTCAATCTGGCATCCAGCATGATCCGCAAGAATCCACTTGATACGATTCATGCTTTCAAGGAAGCCTTCGGGAACCGTTCCGACCGCGTGCTGCTTCTCAAGATCGGACATACGGAAAACTACCTGAAAGATCTGTCGCTGATTCGCGAAGCTGTCGGAAACGCATCCAATATCCGTATCGAAACGGGCGATTTCAGCGGACCGGACACACTCGCCCTCATGAAATGCTCGGATATCGTCCTTTCCCTGCATCGAAGTGAGGGGTTTGGTCTTGTCGTGGCTGAAGCCATGGCCTTGGGACGCTGCGTCATTGCCACCGACTGGTCGGCCACTGCGGAATTCATGGATGAAACCTGCGGGTTCCCCATTCCCTACACTCTTGTCCCCGCGGAAGATCCGCGTGGCGTCCTGGACATTCCCCGGACCCGCTGGGCCCTGCCGGATATTTCGGCTGCCAGCGCGGCACTGCGCAGGGCAGCAGATGATCCTGCCCTGCGCAGCCGGCTTGGAGACGCTGCCAGGGAGCGGGTTTTCCGCAAACTGAACAGTGAGCCGCTTCAGACCGCGCTGGAGACGATCGGAGTGGAGGCATGACGGAACGGCGCGTGCTTGTCTGGCAGTTGGGACGCCGGGGAGCCGGACCGCGGATTGCTGTCGATCTGTCAGATGGAATCAGATCGCTCGGTCTTTTCGAGGTCATGCTGGTACTTTCGGATCAGGCGGAAATTCTCCGCAGCCGCACGGCGCCCCGCGATGTGCTCAAACTGCCAACCTACCGATCGGTCGCAGGTCTAGTCCTTCGGCTCATGTCGGCGCCCTGGATCATGGTGCGTCTGAATCATCTCACAAACGTCCTGCGCCCTGAAATGGCCATCGGTGCCATGCCCGGCCCCCTGGACCTCTTCATGATGGCAGCCCTTCAGCGGACAGGCACGAAGACGGCCATCATCATTCACGATGCGCAGCGTCATCCGGGAGATGGCTATCCGTTTCAGATGATGTTGCAGACTGCCCTGATCCAGAAGGCGGATCTTCTGGTCACGTTCAGTCAACATGTCGCAACTCATCTGAAGAATGACCCTGCGGCCAGAAACAAACCGATTCTTGCCCTTTCCCATCCGCCTTTCATCGGCACGCCGTCACCGGCTCCTTTCAGGCACGGAGGCATCCCGCGCCTGCTGATGCTAGGACGCCTGCTACCATACAAGGGGCTGGATCTTCTGGCGGAAGCCCTGCCACGTCTTTCCCTACCTTTCACATGCCGGATTATCGGGCAGGGCCCCGCCAGCCCGGAACTGGCCCGGCTGGCGAACCTACCGACGGTAGAGGTTCAGAACAGATGGGTGCCGGAAGACGAACTGCCGGATCTGGTGGGCTGGGCGGATGTGATCATCCTCCCTTATCGGGAAGCATCCCAGAGCGGCATAGGAGCCATGGCAATCGCCAGTGGGCGCTATGTCGTTGCAACGAATGTCGGAGGGCTGGTGGAACAGTTTGCTGACGTTCCACAGGCAAAGCTCTGCACGCCGGAAAGCTCGTCCCTTGCAAGAACCATAACGGACCTTCTGGCAGATCCGCCGCGCAGCCAGCCCGCCCCGCAGCCGGAAGAAAGCTGGGCGGAACTGGGCCGTCACATTCTGGAGAAGCTGGCCTCCGTCAGCTAGCTGTCCAGCGCCTCTTCCGTCACGATCCGGACCCGGTAACCGATATGCCTTTCGATTTCGCGTAATCGCAGACGCTCATCCGCATTGATCAGCGAGAAAGCGGCGCCCTTCTTTCCTGCGCGCGCGGTCCGTCCGATGCGATGCACGTAAGCTTCGGGCGTTTCGGGCATGTCCATGTTGATGACAAGCTCCACATCGGGAATATCCAGCCCCCGGGAGGCAATGTCAGTTGTCACCAGAATGGGCACATGACCATTGCGGAACTGCTCAAGCGCCTTGTTGCGCGCACCCTGCATGCGATCTCCATGAAGCGTTTCCACGCGAAGGCCATGACGTTTGAGGGTCTTGCCGAGAGCATCCACATTATTCTTCGTGCGCGCAAAAACGATACTTCGCCCCGGAAAACGCGTCAGGATACGGGCCACGGTTTCGGGCTTGTCGTCTTTTTCAACAAAAAGAGCACGCTGGCGAATCCGTTTTGGGGTGAAAGTCTCGGCGGTGCTTTCAATCCGGACAGGATCCCGGGTTACCCGCAGGGCCAGTTCCATGACCGGCTCGGGAAGAGTTGCGGAACAAAAAACGGTCTGGGGAGGATGATCCGGGAAATAGGGTGCCAGGGCCGTCATGCTGGCAGAAAAATCCTCATCCAGCAGACGATCGGCTTCATCCAGCACGAGATAGGTCAGATTCTCGAGGACGATATCGGCCTGCGTGACGAAGTCCAGAAGCCGCCCGTGGGTTGCGACGAGAATATCTGGACCGTCGGCCAGGGTGCGAAGCTGCTGCTCACGGGAAATTCCTCCGCAGATAACGCGTGTTTTTAGCGGCAGGCGACGTCCGAGCGTCCGGCAGACGGAAGCCGTCTGGGCAGCAAGCTCGCGGGTCGGCTCGAGAATCAGGGCGCGTGGTCCGTTTGTCCGTTCTGTTTCAGCCAGCTTCTGGAGCATCGGCAGAACGAAAGCAGCCGTCTTGCCGCTTCCCGTCTGGGACGCCACGAGAACATCGCGTCCGGCAAGAAGGGCGGGAATCGCTTCGGTCTGAATGTCGCTGGGCCGTTTATGCCCCGCCTGCTCAAGGGCAGCGAGCAAAGGGGGCATCAGTCCCAGCGCGGGAAAATCAGGAGAAGAAGCGGAAATCTTTTTGGCGGTGGTCATGATGGCTTCTTGCCAAATTTCTTCTGGTTCGGGAAACAACTCCTTTTCCGCGGAGTCCCAGCATGAAAGCCACCATCATCGCCGAAGACTTTGCCGGTATGCGTGCGCAGGGGGCCGGGCTGGCTGAAAAAGCCGGTTTGACATGGGATTTCCGTCCTGTCCGGTTCCATGCGCCCTGGAACCGTTTTCCGGCACGCTACTGGCCCGCGCCGCTTCGGCATGTCGATCCGATCGAGATTTCTTCCGAAACACGGCTCATAATCAGCATCGGGGGAACGGGCGGAGTCATCGGTTCGGCCGTGGCGCGGCGTGAAGGGCTACCGGTTGTCCAGATTCAGAATCCCCGGATGTCCCTCAAACGTTTTGATCTTGTCATCGCCAATACGCATGACGGAATCAGCGGGCCGAATGTTTTGACTTCCCGCAATGCACTTCACACCGTAACGCCGCAGAAGCTGGAGAAAGCGCGTCTTGAATGGGGAGGCAGGCTGAAGCTGGACGGGCGGCCTCTGTTTTCCATTCTTGTCGGGGGAGCCAACGGGCGGTTTTCCCTTGGTGCAGACGAAGCTGAAACCATGGCGGATGGCCTGATTGCCTTTACACGAAAGAACGATATGCAGGCTGTTCTGACACCTTCACGACGTACGGATCCGGCGGCGATTGCCATTTTCCGCAAAAAGCTGGAACCTCAGGGGATTCGTATTCTGGAAGGGCAGGGACACGACAATCCCTATATGGGCATGCTGGGTTCTGCGGACATGATTGCCGTCACGACAGATAGTGTCTCGATGATTTCGGAGGCCGCCGCTACGACGGCGCCGGTCCTGGTCATGTCACTTCCAGGACGGTCTGCGCGGATTGCCCGCTTTCTTCAGACGCTTCAGGCCGCAGACCGCATCCGCATGTTCAGCCCGGACTGTCCGTCCTGGACCGTATATCCGCTTGACGATACCCCAACCGTGGCGAGAGAAATGCGCCGACGTCTGAAGCTCTGAAAGGCCCCCTATGCTCGATATCCGCACTTTCGGTCCGCAGGGTGGCAATGTGCTTTACAAGGCGCTGGCTCACCCTGTTGCGGCGGAAGCTCTGGTCCGGATGGAAGCCGGGTTCGCCGGGCAGACAATTGCAGTCTACGATCCCGATGATACTGCCCGAACGCTGGCCGCGCTCTATCCCGGCCTGAAACCGGCCAGTGTCTATGTCCACGATACGGAACAGGTGGGTCAGCCGGACGGGTTCGGTGGGATCAAACGTGCATTGGTGGAGCTTCCCCAAACCGAGGCGGATCTGGTGCTGGCCCTGTCCTTCGAGGACGCCAAGATGCGGACCCGACTGAGCGGTCTGTTGACGGGCCAGTCGCTTCATACACTGGCACCCGCACGCCTGCCGGATGACATGATCGTTTCCGGACGTCCTTATCTGGACAAGCTTAATTTTGCGACGAATTTCGCCTTTTTCCGCGAAACGGAACAGTTCTCTACGCGGATCGTAACAGCCAATTACTGGTCAAGTTACGGAAGTGAAAATCTTCGCTACTGGCTGCGTCTTTATGATGAAAGCGGTATGGTTCTTGCTCAGTGGGAAGAGCCGATCAGCCATTCGGGAGCCGGCATCACCATTGATAGCGCTGAAGTGCGCAGGCGTTTTGCATTGCCGACCTTTACGGGCCAGTTGTTCATCCATGTCCTCGGGGCACGGGGACATGACGTCGTGAAATATGCGCTTGATACATGGGGCAAGGATGGGGATCCCAGCCTATCGGTAACGCATGATGCCAATGCCTGGCCCGCAATCCGCTATGCGACCCTTCCGGCTCCGGAAGCTGACGAAACCCTGACGGTCTGGATTCAGAATAGTCACGCGACCACAATCCCGCCGAGAGCCATCACGTTCAACCGGATGGGGGAGGATGTGCCCCATCCGGTTGAACGCCCGATCGGCCCCTTTGAAACCGTTGCCATCAACATAGGTTCGCTATTTCCGGATCTGTCATGGCCAGCTCAGCTTGAATTGCGCTCAGGGCGTCATCTTGTCCGGCCCCGTTACGAGATAACGCAGCGCGGTCGGACCCGAATTGCTCATCTGAACGTGGAACGCGATAATCTCAGACCTGATCCGGCAATTCGGAATTTTCCGCCATCATTGGGGCGTGGTTTCCTGTTGCCGTTTCCTGTCCTCGATCCGCGGGCATTCACCACTTTCCTGCAGCCCAATCCCATGTCGGAAGCGCTGGTTTCACTTCCTGTCAGGCTTGATCTTTTTTCAGAGGGTGGCGTGTCTCTCGGGTCGCATTTTCTGGGCAATCTGCCACGGAATCACGATACGATTGTGGCGCTTCATGATCTGATGGAACAGCCCGGCCACGCCGATCTGGTTTATGATTTCAGAGATGGCGGAGAAGCAGACGGATGGCTGCATGCCCTCATGCGATACCGGAACCGTCAGAGTGATCATGCTGCGGAAACCAGCTTCGGCTCTCACATTTTCAATACGCTCATGACCTGGCGTTCCGAACCGCAATCCTATTCCGGGCCACCGCCTGGACTGACGACACGCCTGTTCCTGAAGCTTGGACATGACAACCTGAAAAGCTTCTGTTGCCTGATCCATCCTGCTTCCATCGAAGGGACAGAGATTTCTGAGACCATTCTGCTTCTGCATGCGGCTGATGGCAGTATATTGGCTGAAACGATAGTCCGGATTGCACCATGTGGCTCCTTTATGGTTAGGCCGCACGAACTATTTGAAGCCTCTATCCTGAGTAAAGCCGGGCGAGGGGGCTATATCCTTATCCGGGATCTGACATGTCGTCTGTTCGGTTACCATGGACTCGAAAATGACCATGGAGGTTTTTCGCTGGATCATATGTTCGGTTTCTGAACACTGTTTGCGTTTGTTTCCTCACTTTGTTCTTAGGAGAGCAAAGTGGGTATTTACTTGTGTTATAGGTACAGCGCCTATTTTTACTTGAAAACAAAAACTATGCCAAGAAAGCGCTCAAAGCACGAAAGCGCCTTGTCATAAAAAAATTAGGCTGATATAGAGCCAACCCATGAATGGGCGCGTAGCTCAGCGGTAGAGCACTGCCTTCACACGGCAGGGGTCACAGGTTCAATCCCTGTCGCGCCCACCATTCTAAACGGCTGTAAACTGCCATTTCCTCCTAAATATAAGCGCACGTCATTGGTTCAATTCGGTACAGATCAAACCGTAATTGTCCGATTCGGAGCATCCCTATCCGTGCCAGATCCGTGCCACTGGATTGCGAGTCGTCGGTACTGTTTCCGCTTGTGCTGGCGACCGGCAGGTGGACACCCTAAACTAGTCTGCTACGCTCACCTTGGATGCGGTGACACGGTGATAATCTACCGGCCGTAGCACTGTACCGTTCAGGGCAGGAGCGCAATGTGGGTTCTTGTAGGCCCACCCGCATCCATCCATTGGAAAATTCCCAACAGTTCGTACAAACCCGCCAGGAACTGTGCCGCCACACTGGAGCGGGGGGCAGCAGCCTATCTCCTTGCAAACAAACGACTTCCAGAAATCGTTTCTGCAAAGGCATTGACGTGGGCTATTTTGTTCTCTTTCTGTTCTCATCAAGGAGGCCAGAATCATGAACTATCAAGGCGACCGCACGACCGGCTTCGCATCCCCTGCAGGCGACAACATCGAGGGCACGATCGACCTGATGTCGGCCGCCCTCGACCTGCGTCAGCCCAGCCGGTATCCGGTTCGCGTTGAAGGCGATGCCCTGCTGGGCCGCTCCATCCGGCATGGCGATATCCTGGTGGTCGATTCCGCCGTCGCCCCCCGGGCCGGTGTCGTGGTGATTGCCAGTGTGGGCGACGAGCTGCGGGTCTGTGAACTGACCCAGCGCGCCGGAGAATGGTGGCTGCGCTCGTCTTCGCCTGGCGCTTCTCCCGTGCAGGTCGATAATGATACCGACGTGGCGATCTGGGCCGTGGCGACCGGGCTGGTTCGGACAGACGTGTGATGCGTGTCTTCGGCCTGATCGACGGCAATTCCTTCTATTGTTCCTGTCAGCGGGCCTTTGAACCCCGCCTGAAACGCAGACCGGTCGTGGTCCTGAGCAACAATGACGGCTGTGCCATCGCCCGGACGCGGGAGGCCAAAGCTCTGGGGATCAGGATGGGCGATGCCTGGCACCTGGCCCGCAGGCGCCCTGAAAGCCAGCCTGTCATCTGGTATTCCTCGAACTATGCGCTCTATGCCGATATGTCGCGGCGGATGTATCAGGTTCTGGCCGAGCGCGTGCCGACCGTCGAGCCATACTCGATCGATGAGATGTTCCTCGATCTGAGCGGCCTTCCCGGGAATCTGCATGACCGCTGCCGGCAGCTCCGCCAGGACGTCCTCGAGCATGCAAAAATCCCGACCTGCGTTGGCTGGGGCCCGACCAAGACGATCGCCAAGCTGGCCAATGGGCTGGCCAAGGACCATGCGGAGCTGGATGGACTCTGCGATCTGACAGATCCGGAGATCCGCCAAGGCTGGTATCGGCGGACCAGCATTGATGAAGTCTGGGGCATTGGCCGGCAGACGACCCGCAAACTGCAGGCCACGGGCATCGAGACGATTGCCGATTTCGTGGCGCTCGAGGCAAAGACAGCCCGGAAGATGCTGACCGTTGTGGGCGGCCGGGTCCAGGCTGAGTTGCGCGGCCAGTCCTGCCTGCCGCTCTCTGACATTGCGGCCACGCGCAAAAGCATCGCCTCGACCCGGACGTTCGGCCGCCTTCTGCTGAAATGGGAAGAGATCCGCGAAGCCCTTGCGCATTACGCCAACCGGGCGGCCGAGAAACTGCGTGAGGACGGCTTTGAGGCCGCGCACCTCTCCGTCCTGATGCAGACCAATCCGCACAACGGGGATCCCTGGTACGCTCAACAGGCAGCCATTGCCATTGAACCGACAGCGGACGCCCGGGATCTGATCCGGCATGCGACAGAGCTCGGCCGGGCGATCTTTCTTCCGGGCTATCGGTATTTCAAGGCTGGCGTGATCCTGACGGATCTGCGTCCCGCGGGAGGACAGGGGCTCATGTTTACCTCACGTGACCCGATCCGGTCCGTGACCGCCATGGCGGCGCTGGATGCGGTAAATGCCCGTTTTGGCAGCGGGACCCTGCGTCCGGCTTCGACGGGCCTGAAACGAAGCTGGGCTCCGCGGCAGTCTCTCCTGTCGGCACGTTATACAACGCGACTGGAGGAGATCGTTCGAGCCAGGAGTTGGTAGAGGCTACTTTCGCCTCATGTCAGTCGTTCGGCGGTTGGCTGGGATTTCCTAATAACGGACCTTCCATTTTTTTCAGGTGATCGCGGAGTGAGGCGATAAATACTTGAACTTTCGATGACAGGCTGCGGTGCGCCGCATAGACGGCATGTGCCTCGACTGTTTCCGTTCTGAACGTCGGCAGCAGTCGCACAAGGCTGCCGCGCCTGACGGCAGGTGCCGCAAGAAAATCCGGCAGACGTCCGATCCCGGCGTTATTCTCCAGCAGGACCTGAAGCACTGCCGGTTCCGGGACAACCGAGCCAACAGGAACGGGCACAACATGGTCGCGACCGTGACTATCTGTGAAGCGCCAGTGATCCGGGCGGTCGATCCATCCCAGCAGAGTGTGCGACGCAAGATCACCGGGCGTTTCCGGTGTTCCCTGCCGTGTCAGATACCCCGGGCTGGCGCACGGCCATAAAGCAATGCCGCCAAGCGGACGGGCAATCAGATCGGAGTCCGGGAGGGACCCGATCCGGATCGCCACGTCGACATCCTCGCGCGCCACATCCACGATACGGTTTTCCGTCTCGAGATTCACCCGCATATCGGGAAAACGTTCGAGAAAACCGGGCAGCATTGGCGCAATAAGACCAAGCGCGAATGTCATGGCTGCATTGACCCGCAATGTGCCGCGCGGCTGTCCGGTGACACCGTCCAGTGCCGAGCGGGCTTCGGCGATATCATCAAGTACGCGTCGTGCATGAGGCAGAAGCAGATTACCGGCTTCCGTCAAACGAAGTTCACGCGCTCCTCGTTCGAACAGCTTGGCTCCGAATTCGGTTTCCAGCCTGGATACCGCCCGGCTGAGCGTCGATTTTGGCGCGGTCATGGCGCGTGCGGCGCCACTTAAACTCGCCGTTTCCGCGATGCGGACAAAGCAGTACAGATCATAGACGTTCATTGTTGTCGTTCCGATTCTGGAACCCACTGTCCACGACGCAGTGTCTGGTTCCGTCTGTCGGAACGCAATAGGTTTTCTTCCTCAGCGGGAGAACGCCGATGCCGGATCCGATCATTCTCATCACAGGCGCTACCGGCAATCAGGGCGGTGCGACAATTACCGAACTTCTGGCGCGCCCCGCCCGATGGCGCATTCGCGCTCTGGTGCGAAACCCCGGGGCACCGAAAGCCGCCGCTCTGGCAGCACGGGGTGTCGAACTGGTTCAGGGTAATCTCGATGACGAACGGTCGCTGCGAGCGGCTCTGACGGATGTGTATGGCGTGCTGTCTGTGCAGTCTCCCATGAAGATCGGACCCGAGGGAGAAGAGCGCCAGGGCAGATTACTGGCGACGCTGGCGGCCGAATGCGGCGTGAGCCATATCGTTCAGTGTTCAGCAGGCGGGGTGGACCGCGACAGCGGCGTGCCGCACTTCGAGAGCAAACATGCCATTGAGCAGCAGATCAGAACGCTTGGCCTGCCATCGACCATGCTGCGTCCGGCAGCCTTCATGGAAAATTTCGCGACTTTCATCTTTCGGACCACGATGCTTTCGATGATGAAAACCTGTCTGGCACCCGGCCAGCCGATGCAGCTTGTTTCGGTACGGGATGTCGGCTGGTTTGCCGCAGAGGCGTTCGAACATCCCGAGCAGTTCATCGGCCGCGCCATTGAAATCGCCGGAGATGCCGTCACGGCACAGCAGGCCGCCGGAACATTGCGTCGTACCGGTTTGCGGCCAGCCGTCATGTTCACCATCCCCCAAGGTTTGCTTAACCGGCTACCCGATGATTTCCGGCTGATGTTCGAGTGGATCGCACGCGAGGGCTTCTGTGCCGATGTGCCAGCCCTCAGGCATGAACATCGCGGCCTGCTGACCTTGTCCGACTGGGCAACGAATCAGACCGCCAAAGTCTGACAGTATTGCCGGCATGGGTTCTCCTTCCGGAGAAATAGTAAATGGGTGCTCACTTACATACGAGTGCCAATTACACCTCTCCGTATATGACCAGAATCAGGTCAGGACGGCCATCGACGGCGAAGGTTGAAACCTCGAAGGTCTGGGGACCGTGAACCGGATGGTGGAACGTCTTGGCGCCATGCTCGAATGTATGGATCGTCCGGTCATGCCACATCGCCCTGAATTCAGGACTGGCCGCGCAGAGTTCTGCGACCAGAGGCGCGATCGTCTCCGAAGCACCTGCCCGGGCCGCATCCATCCTGAAACTGCTGACGATGAAGCGGGCAGCACTTTCCCAGTCCGGATGGAGTGTCCGGGCGCGGGGATCAAGAAAGATCAGCCGCAGGATATTGCGATGTTCGGGAGGCAGTAACGCGAAATCCGTCATCAGTTCTGTGGCAGCGCGGTTCCAGGCCACCATCTGCCAGATCGCACTGCGGATAAAGGCCGGACTGGGATTAAGATTATCCAGCACACGCTGAAGTCTCGGCGTGACGCCCATGTCCTGACGGTAACGCGCTTCGGGCGCTCGCCTCAGCCCGAGAAGGAAAAGATGCTCCCGTTCGGCGTCCGTCAGCATCAGGGCATCTGACAGTCGTTCTAAGGCAGCGGCCGATGGTATTCCGCCACGTCCCTGCTCAAGCCAAGTGTACCACGTTACGCTCAGGCTCGCGCGTTGCGCGACTTCCTCACGCCGTAATCCCGGAGTTCGCCGACGAATGGCTGGAAATCCCAGTGCGGCGGGGTCGAGCTTCAGACGCGCATTGCGGAGATAGACGCCCAGTTCTTTCTCAGTGGAGTGCGGATCGCTCATCCTGTTAGTGCTCATACCCCTGTAAGCTCACGGCTTTACCCGTGTATCTCATCCGGTCCAGTCTGTCCTCTTTCAGGCCATCAGTCCGGCTTTCCATTCTGACTTCGGGCTCATCTCATCTTTGAGAACGCAAAGGCACAGATATGAGCGTAGTATCCTCCGCTTCTTTTTCCCCGCTCCGCATCGCAATTCTGGGCGGGGGCAGGATCGGAAGCGCCTTTGCCTTCCATATGGCACGAAAGATGGAGCATGAGGTGACGATCGTCGCTCGCCCGGATTCTGCGCGTCTTGCACAGTTGCAGCGGGATGGCGGTGTTGTCACGACGACAGGGGAGCATGTCCCGGCGATCATTTGTGAGAGGCTGGATGAAAGCATCCCGTATGATCTCGTGCTCGTGACGGTCAAGGACTATCAGGTCAGAGCGCTTTTACCGACGCTGAAGCGCAGTGCGGCCCGGACGGTCCAGTTCATGTTCATGACGTTCAATCCGGACCGCCTGCAACAGGATGTCGGTCCTGAACGTGCCGCACTCGGCATGCCGTTCTTTCAGTCCGATTTCGATGAGGATGGGCGTCTCCGAACTGTCGTCGGCAAGCGTGAAACGCTGACGGACAACCTGCACTGGGCTCAGATTTTCAGGACTGCCGGGCTGCCCGCACGGCATGAGCCTCAAATGGCTCTGTGGCTGCGCTGTCACGTTCCGCTTGGTGTCGCGTTTGAAAGCGTGGCGGTCGCTGCTGAGAAAAGAGGTAAAGGTGCTGCATGGAGCCGCGCCCGAACGCTGGCCATTGGCATACGGGCCTGTTTCGCCATGATCCGCGGTCAGGGATACGATATTTATCCCAAAGACAAGGCGAGACTGGAAAAGCTGCCGGTTTTCGTCGTTGCCGGAATGCTCTGGGGACTGTCACGCGTTCCCTCGTTCCGCACTCTTCTGGCGACAGGAGAAACCGAGTGCTGTGCTCTGGTCGACGATATGCTTGCCTCAGCGGCGACGCTCGGACAATCCGTCGATCTTGATGCGGTTCGCGCTATGAAACCCGCGTCATGACGGAGCCTGCATTCTTCCAGAATCAAGGCGGGTTTACCATGACGAACTCTACCGTACGAATGACGGCTTACCATTTATTTTGACCGCAACCCGACATTCCGTTCACCCCCTATAACAGACAGGAAGTTTCGTAACGAAAGTCCCGATCTCTCCTAAGAAGATCGGGGCTGCGCTCAGGCTGCCTGCAGCTCGTTCACCGACGCACCAAAGTCTTCAGTATTAGTTCGTACAGATCCGCCAGAAACCCCGCTAATCTAGCGAGTCCCGATGCGAGAGGAAAAAGCAGCTTTTTAGCAAAGGACAAGTCAAGAACAAATTATGATGTTAAGTTCTTGTTAACGAATTTTGTTTCGACTATTTAGGGAGTAGATACGAGAAAAGGACGGGAGTAGAGGCCCGTCCTTTTCAATTCCACAAGCGACGGAACCGCCCGTGGAAGTGCCAAGTCATGTTAGCTGTTCGCTGTATGAGGACGCAACAGGCATCGGTCAAGGCGGTTCTCATTTTTGTGAGGATTTTGTCATGCCTTCAGGGCAAATTACTTTTGACGGCCTTAATGACGCACAAGTTGCGGTCATTTTCGATGAAAAAAAATCGAATGAAGGCCGTTTTTCGTTGGTTAATATTACCGCGATCAACGGACCAGGCTTTTCACCGCCTTTCGGCTACCCTCGTCCAAGTTTTCCACCGCCGCCGCAGCCGCCGGCACCCCCAGGCGGAACTTCACTTTATAATGTTACCCTTGGATGGTCACAGCCTGCAGACTTTCCTGTAATTTCTCAGCTGTTCCAAAAACTTAGCCAAGTTCCTTAATGGCCATCCAACTTCTCCCGGGCGTGTCGACTTGCGCTCGGGAGTTCTGAGACAAAAATAAAAGCAGCACCTGCGTCTTCTGATGAAATTAAATACCTTGTTGTCACTAGAGCGTTACCGTTACGGTATTGAATTTCAATGTAAGCATCTTTGTTCATGACAATTTATCCCTAGGTATTGGTTCATTAATTAAAGTCTCTCAGATGTTACCGGTTAACCTGGTTTTGATCTGAGAAGGTGACAATCAGGCTGCCTGCAGCTCGCTCACGAGCGCGTCGAACCCTTCGCCGTCGGGGGAAAGACCGTGAATAGGTCAGCCAGTTCTCCCGCGACAGCAGGCCATAGGCTTCATCGGCAATGGCCGCGAACGTGGACCAGGGCATGAACGTCCGCGTACCCCAGGTGTTGAAGAACACGCCCTCGACCGTGTAGCCCACCAGCGCAATGGCATGACCACCCGCCGGTGTCAGCTCATCGCCGGACAGTCTGTCCAGATCCCATGTCTCGCCCAGACCAAGCGACAGAAACCCTTTCGGCATGACAACGCCGGCCAGAACGCCGCCGAGATAGCAGATCGCCCGTTTGAGGCCGTCCTCATCGGACGGCGGAATGGAGCCGTAGGCGGTCAGGACGTCCAGGGTCTGTCCCGGACGCGGCAGGCCGGTCCTGCGCCAGTAATTCAGCTCATCGAGCAGGACCGTGCCGTTGTCGTTCGCGCCCGTGGCCGGATCGAAGCCGGTCACATCCGCATAGGCCGTCAGAACCGTCGTGGTGGCGAGCACGACAAGCGCCTGCGCGGCCTGCGTCCACGTCGCCACCAGAGCGGCGTAGGCTGCAAAGGCGCAGCATCCGTACCGGTCATTGCCCCACATCTGATAGGGCACGCCGGCCGACCAGTCTTTGGAGGCGGGAATGGCCGGCAGCTTCTCGGCCAGAAGCGGCGCAAGCCGGTAGGTGCGCGGGTCATGTCTGGGAGGCCGTTTGCCAAGACAGCGACCGGTGAAAGGAGCGCTCATGGGTTCACCTTTGGAGCAGGCACGACAACGGCCGGCTTCTGGCGCAAGGCCAGCCGTTCCGTGCCAATACAGGTTGTGAGATTTTCGACCCGGCCAGCGGCATACAGATCGGTCAGAAGCTGATCGCCCGTCACAAGCCGCCTGCTGGATGCAAAGACGCCGGCCGCCGCAAGCGCGTCATAGACGTACTCGAAGCAGTAGGCATGGCCCGGGCGTTGCATGGACTGGATGCGGAACGCCCAGCCGAGCATCGCCAGCACGTCGTAGGACGTCCCGAGCATGGACTGGCAGTACGCGACCGCTCTGGCCGTCTCTTCATCCGTAAGCCGGATCGCATAGGACTGCCCGGTCCGGGGCGGCATGCCGAAAGACCGGTCCGTCGGACCGACACCGACAATGCGCGGGAAGGTGGCCGAATAGAGCGTGCCATCCAGTTCGATTGTCGCGTGGGAGAACGTGCTCTCCAGCCGCCAGCAGATCAGCCGCCCGAACGGGTCAGCCGGGTAATACAGGCGTACCGTGGCCGCCATCAGTGCATTCTCCCGATCAGATAAGCGGCCAGCAGGAGGACCGCGACAAAGGCTGTCGGCAGTCCCCACGCCAGCAGGGCATCCCCGCCAGACAGGTCCGGCGGAGGCATTGCAAACATCAGGCCAGGCCGTGACGCTTGCGGATCGCTTCGATGGCAACAGCCCGGGACGTTTCCGAACTGGCGCCCCGACGGTCTGCCGTCACGGCAGAGACAGCGCTCGTCAGGAGACCGGCCACATCCGCCACATCCGTCGCCACACTGTTGATCCTGCTTTCCAGCGTCGCAGACAGGTTCGCGCCTTCTGCCGTCACGGCTGCGGCAATACCGGCCGCACCCTGGCGGATGTCGGCGATGACCGAGGTGATGGCGGACGGAACGCTACTGCTATCGAACGTCAGGACCGTCGTCGTGCCGGCGAAAGCAGTATAACCTGCCAGCCCCTGCTCGATCAGCGCGATGGCCGTATTGACAGCGGTAACGATGGCCGCCGGGACGCTCGTGAAGCCGAGGACGGTCTTCGCGACATCCAGCGCCGTGTCCACCTCCGAGATGATCTCGGCATTCTGGATATGGATCGTGGTCACGCCATTGCTGGTCGAGGAGCTGATCGTCCCACAGGCGGCCAGCCCGGCCACCGCCGAACCTGCCAGGGCGGCTTTCAGGAAGCCGCGGCGGGAAGGATTACGCATGGGCCGGGATCTCCTGCGCAGTGGAAGCACCAGAAGCCTCCGTCTCGGTGCTCACCTTCGTCTCAGCGGCTGTCACCGTATCGGTGATGCCATCGAAGGCCCTGGCCAGACCGGCATCGATGCCCGACAGGTTCAGGGACGGATCAAGACGCGGGACCAGCGTCTGGGCCAGCAGGGACACGGCCGTCCCGACCAGGGCGAGATCGGCCTTCACGGCATCGCTCTCATGCCTGCCGGCAACCGTGGAGACGAGGGTCTGGAGAGAGGTCAGGGAATTCAGATCAGCCACAGGGGCCTCCAATAAAAAAGGCGCCCCGAAGGACGCCGTGAGAGATGCCGGTCTGACAGCGGGTGCGCTGCCTCCTCCGGCGATGGGACTGAGAGAGCCGGGACCGGTCCGCAGAGGGTTCAGTCACGTGTCCGGCTTTTTCTTCGTCAGGACATCGATGCCGTGACCGGTCAGGAGGGCCCTGGCCTTCTCCCTGTCCTGATACGGCACCATCACGCCTGTCCGGCCGCACTGGATCCGGTTGGCCGCCCTGCCGAGATTGGCCGCGCCCCAGGTGATGGCGACGTAGACCGCCTTCTTCAGGGCATAGCGAGGCGCGCCCGGCTTCGGCGGCAGGATGAAAGGCGCGATGCAGTTGCACAGCCCGGACAGGGCCAGCAGCACCAGCAGCGCCCAGCCGAAATCCTTGGCTGGCAGCATCGCCACCAGCAGGGTCACAGGGTCCATAATCTCAGGTTCCGGATAAGAAAAAACCGCCCGAAAGGCGGTATGATCGGGCGATAGCAGGGGCAAATTGCACGCAGCAAGACAACAGGCGCGTCAAGCTTCCACGGCGTTTCCATCGCACATCGAGCACCATTTCGTGCCATCGTAGAAAACAGAAACGCCGGTTCCAGCCCCGGCTGCTTCAGACGGTTTGCGGCCATTGCTGGCGAACGTCATACACCCGGCTTTCAGGTCAGAAGTCGTGCTGGTCGTCGGAAGCCCGGCTACTGTATAGACCCCGGTTCCGAGCGTTGCGTCGGCCAAAACTGTTCCCGTCGTGGCGTTCGCAGAGAAGACCGGAGCGCCTGCCGCATTGTTGTAAATGACAAAGTTGCCATCGTTCTGGAAGCGGGCGCCACTGTTTGTGCCGTAGTTGATGAAGAAAGAATGTTCGCCAACGGAGTAGGTGTAATCGGAATCATACGTCGTACCCGCGACATCCGAAAAGATGACACTTCCTGTCGCCGTATTCGTGAAGTCGCCATGCTGCATGTTGACAGCCAGCATGTTGCTCCATTCACCTGCAATGGTTAGGTTACCGGCACAACTGACGCCATTCATGGACATCACTGATGTCGCACTGGCACTGGTGACGCTGATATCCTGATCCACATAAATATTGCTGAACAGTACGTGATTCAGCGTTGCGGATAGCGTGATGTTTCCGAACACAACCATGTTCGAGAATGTGCAGTCTTCCAGCGACGTGGCGGGATTAAGCGCGAACCACTGCGCACCCTCCATGTTCCATTCGCTGTTGGATACGATCAGCCTGCGAATAGTGGTCCACGTGGCATCAGAAACGATGCCGTATTTGATCGTTTCGACGTAGCAGTTGGTGACTGTAATCAGCCCGGTATCGGAGATTGAGCCGGTCGTCTGATTGTTGAAGTTCAGCCAGTTCGTGACCAGTACGCCACCGCCCTGATTGAACTGGCAGTTCGTGAACGCAATCGTATTCGGGCCGCCCGCCGCATTGCCCGTGTTGCCGCCGGTGATCGAGACATAGTTGGTGCAGGCCAGGTCGCCCGAACCGTTCATGCCAAAGCGAGAATTGGAGACACGGACTTCCGGGAAGGAATCCACGACAAGATGCGAGGACTGGATGCGCCCCGTGTTGCAGAAATCCATCCACAGCGTAATGCCGTCCGGATCTGCGCCCTGCACATAGAATCCGTCGTCATGCCCATAGCAGCAGATGTTCCGAAGAACGACGCCCTGAGAGTTGACGACGTGGACGCCAATACTTCCGGAGGGAATCGTGGAAGATGCGCCGCCCTGGCGCATGACGGCCACGTTTTCGAACCGTGCGCCCTGCCAGACTTCGCCGCCTACGGTTCCGATCCGGACGCAGTCCCCGACGCTCTCAGCGAACTCGAAGATGCAGCCCTTCGTAGGAGGGTTGCTCATGATCGGGCCGCTCATGCCGTAGAGAGCGACGTTCGGCGGAATAATGATTGTGGAGGCGCAGTAATATGTTCCGGGCGGAATGAAGATGGCGCTGACCCCGGATGCAAGCGCCAGATTGATCGCAGGCGCGCAGTCAAATTCCCCGTCTGCAATGGCCCCGAAATCGCAGATCGAGAGAAGGCCGCCAAGGAGGTTTTCCAGGGTCCGGAAAACTGTGCCTCCGGTCGCCTTGATTGTCAGATCGCTTGCCGTCCCCCCCGAAATGGCAGGGGTATAAAGCTGGGTATTCTCTGCCTGACCGTCTTCCGCATCGATTTTCGTCTCGAACTGCGCGGCCACCTTGGTGGAGGGGAGAATATTGGCCGGATTACCGGTCGCCATAAAGGACGGCCAGTTTGGATAAGAATTGGTAACAGCCGCCATCAGGGCACGTCCTGGTAGTCGATTATGATCCGGTCGGCCGCATCGGGAGCGCGGCTGATATAAGTCAGGCGCTGTCCGACAGCCCACGACGCACGACGTCTGTCCCGATCGGTTCCCCAGCATTGGGTGTGAGCACACCAATGAGACAGAAAGACCATCAGGCCGGTCTCGGCACTATGGGAAAACTGAGGCATCCCCAGCACGTGCCAGCCGCTTGTCTGTGGATCGGGCGGAAGGCCATTCCATTTTGACGGCAGCCGGAAGAGGGCAGTCATGGCTATTTCTCACTGTCAGGGAAGCGCCAGGCGAGAACCCGCAGGCGCAGGAGGCGACGGCGCCACAGCGCCCAGAGCAGCACGCTCACGCCGCGATGGCGGCCTGGAAGTCGGGAATGTTCGCCAGGGCGCAGGCCGAGCCGAGCGGGGTATTGTACCAGCGCTTGTGATACCGGGCCTGTCCGGCCGCATCATCCGCCGCCGGCAGGGCCTCGGGGGCCAGAAGGATCTTCACCGCACACATGGCCGCGCCATAGAGCGGGTCAGCAGCCATCAGACTGGCCTCCGGAGCCCGGCCGCACAGAAGCCGGTGCAGACCGGCCAGCACCCGGGAGCGGGACGGATCCGGCAGGGAGTTCTTCCAGATGTCATCATGGGTGGCGATTTCCATCTGCCAGAACCCGCGGGCCGGTCCGTCATTGAGCTGCTCGAGCCAGACGTAATCGCTCTCGACCAGCCCGATGCCCGTCACGAGATTGATGCGCGCCAGCTGGGACAGCCCGAGGGCCGTCAGGGCGGGCGTGATCCACAGGCGTTTCACCTGGGACAGGTTGACCCCACTCATCCGAGATGCCCCTTCAGATAGGCCGCGGCCGCCACCAGAACGAGGATGAGGTACGGTCCCAACGTATTGGCCGCCCAGACCGTCAGCTTCAGGGCCTGGTCCTTGGCGGAACGGTCATCATTGGCGTTCTTGAGCATGGTCTTCAGCTCGCCCATGCCCGTGACGATGGCGGTCTGCTGCGCCTTGACCTCCTGGAGATCCTTGCGGAGGGACTGGACTTCCGTGCGCATTTCCTGCCGGAACTCATCGTGCCGGTCCGAGAGCATCTCATGGGAGGTTTCGAGTTTCAGGGCGCGGTCCTGCAATGCGCGCACTTCGGCCGCAAGATCCGCCATGTCATCGGCCATACGGCCCTCCAGATATAAAAAATCCCGCTCGGAGGCGGGTTTTGTCGGTCAGGGTGTCAGGCCGTATAGCCCCATTGCTGGTCAAGCCATGCAAGGCGCCGCTGGTACCAGTTCAGAATGTAGGGGGAGTTCGAAACAGAGTTTGTCCCGTACAAAACCCAGTCCTGTTCGACGTCAGCCGGCCGGAAACCCTCCGAATAGAAGGTCAGGATTTCGGTAAACGACCTGATGTCGAGCACGCCAGCACTACGCAGTTCTGCATATCGCGCCTTGATCTGCGAAGCGAAATACGTCGAGAATGACGTCCAGACAGGATCCTGATCGGTCGTAAAACCCGTGGTTTCCGGATCAGCCCCGTTCGTATACCCCCACTTGCAGCCGAGGCTTTCGTCCAGGTCGTAAGCGTCCACTTCCCAGATGCCTGCCGTCTCGGTGGCCGTATAGCTCTTCAGCATGAGGTTGTTCACCATGCTGTCAAAACTGCCGACGACATCGCAGAAGATTTTGTAATCCATCCACGATTTCAGCCCGATGTAGCCGGCATAGTTCGCCCAGCTATCCGTGCCTTTCAGGACAGCAGAGAACCAGTTGAGCAGACGCGCGGGAACCTCGTAATCATAGGTCGTGGGAGAAGAGAACTCCCAGAACGTCGTCTGAAGCAGGTTCGGGGTCGTCCAGAGGCTTGTCGGCCCGTGTTGCGGCTGTAGCAGATAGTGAAAGGCGTTCGTCTCATCGATCAGATATGTCGTATTCGTATTGTCCGAACGCAGCATATAGGCTCCGTAGAACTGCGGCGCGTCATCGGTCGGGAGTTGCAGATAGACCGAGACAGGCCGGCAGTCACACGAGAACCGTGCTGACGGGAGCAGGGACATATCGATATTCATCCATGCGTACCACGGACCGATCCGGTTTTCCGGGGCCGGGTAAGCACGACGGATGCGCCGCCAGAGTTCGAGGCAGACCGCTTCGCGGACCATCGTCCGGTCGAACGCCGTGTTGTTCCCCGGGATGTCGCCATAGGCTTTCAGGGTGATGGATGTGCTTTCATCCCAGTCCCCGAAACGGACTGCGATCTTGTCCTTGTTGCTGTTTTTGACCTTGATCTTGAAGTTGTGCTTGTTCGAATCTTCGCTGGTCTGACCCTGAAGCCCGAGCGTGCATTTCCCGCTGTCGTTCGAATACAGGACCGCATCCCCGCGCATCATGGCGAAGTTGCAGGCGACATCCGCAGCTTCGGTCGGGATGGACGGGGCCGTGATGACGAACCGGTCAGGGTATGCGACGGAGACAAACGTTTCCGAGGCCCGAAGGCCCCAGATCGCGGTGTCGATGGCAGTTGCGGATGCGGAAGCCATGCTTCACCTCACTTCCCGAGATCGGCGCGGAGCGCGGCGATGCACAGCGCATGAACGGCGTCATAGCGCAGGCCCTGGATTTTCTTCGGCGTCCCGTCAGCATTGAGGGCCGGGCGACGGATGGTCTTCTTTCCCTCCTGCACGGTCTCGATCACGTCGTCTTCGCACCACATACCGTAATCGGCCGCATCCAGACCTTCGGCAGCGAAGGCGGCCTGAACAGCCTGGGCGAGACTGCCGATATGCCGGCGCTTGCCCTCCTTGAACGTCCAGACGGCCAGCGGAATGTTCCGTCCGACGCGAAGCAGCTTTTCGGTTTCATCGTCCGGTGCCAGGGCACCCACAGCGGCCCCATGACCGGCCGGGTCCGACAGGAGCTTGATGTTGACCTTGGTCGTGACGTCGGACGTGTTGATCGTGCCCGAAGCAGCGTAGAGCACAGACCAGAGATTGCTGGCCGTTCCGAGGGCTGCCCCGTTCGACGTGTCCGAATGGAACGCTGCCCCCGCAAAGGCCATATATCCGCCGTTTGCATTGGACCAGACGGTCGTCTTGACGGTAGGGCTGTTGTCATCGGCCGAAGCGTTCGTCAGGTAGTAGGTAATGACTTCCGTGGACCCGTTCGTCCCTGACATGCCGCAGACAAGATACTGGCCCGATTTGGGGGCCGTCTGAATCGAAAGCGCACCATTGGCATTGATGGGGACAACGCCGCCAAACGCACCGATCGCAGAGGTCGGAATGTAATTCGCCAGATCGGTGGCTTTTGCAAACCCGCCTGCGGAGATTGCGGCCGTAGCCTCATTGGCCGCCTGTAGCGCAGAAGCGGCATTGGTGTTTGCCGTCTGCGCATTGAGACCGATCGTTGCCATCGAGGCCGTGACCGGTGCAGTCGCGCCAGCCGGCGTATAGGTTGCAGTCGCGCTCGAAGCGTCTCCACCAACGGTGACAAAAACGGGATTGCCGGTTGCTACGGACATGAGGTTACGCTCCAGTTGCGTTGGACGTGGCGCACAGGACGCCGCCGTTATTGATTGTGTTGGGATAAAAAACAGAACCGTCAGTCATGACGATGCCGCCATTTGAGGACAGGCCCACAGGAAGCGAAGACGCACCTGCCATGTAGACGCCGCCATTCAGGGTGACGTCAGCAGGAAGCGTGCCGACCACAGCGGGGATTTTGCGAATGTATCCCTGCGCGTCCGTGTAAAAGGCAGAGGCTGGCAGCCGGTCGGAAAAATCCGAAATGAGCACGTCACCTTCGGATGTCCGTACTTTTGCCGCGCCATCGAGCGTCAGGAGCGGCTTCAGGGTGGCTGTCGCGGTCTGCGTTGCCGGAGAAACCGTCAGACCGGATACAAGGTTGTCGCCATCGCTCAGCGTAAGCGCGCCCGTACTATCGAGGGCGGCAACACCATTGGCCTTTCCGCGCATCCCCGTGATGGCGTTTGAGACGTTTTCTCCGGCCGCTTCTGCTTTTGCTGCGGCCTCTGCCGCAGCTGCCTGGGCGGCAGTAACAGCATCATCCATCCCTATGGCTGAAGAGATGCCAGTCGCCAGGACGGAAACGGAGACCTGCTGTGCCTGTGTTGTCCCGTTACGGGTAAGGACACCGACAAGCGTATCCGTCGGAGAGACCGTATCCGCCAGCGGGAGGCTGGAGATCGGCGTCCCCGATTGAGTGGTGCCAGACATGGCGCCCTCCTGATTATGCGATGAGAAGAATATTCGTCCGTGTTTCGAACACCTGGTCGCGCAGTCTCACCCCGGATGGAGAGAGCAGAGGCTGGCCAGCAGGACTGAGAAGGTCACTCAATGACACCTGCCATGTGTGGCCGGCATCGAGCGACAGGACCGTTTTGTCAGGCGCCAGAGCTGCGTTCGGCGGAACACCGGTTCCGTCCGGCAGGGAAGCCTGCCTGCGCGCCTGCAGAAGGGCCCCCGTTCCAGAAACCGTAACAGTCACGGTTCCTGTCAGCGTAGCGCCTGATGAGGTCAGGGCCGTGACTTCAGCGCTCTGCTGGCCGGGCGAAAGCCAGGCGATCCAGGCGGTGGCCAGCGTTCCGAAGATCGAGGCCCAGGCGATCGCTCCGCCATCCGTGGAGAAGGCCACTTCCACGATCCGCTCGCCGCATCCAAGCAGAGGCGCGAAGTCCACGCTGTAATCGGCGGCGCTGTTCTGGGCGCAGGAGGGCCAGCGGAGGAGGGAGGGGGGCGTGACGCCTCGGATACTCCAGCAGGACGGCGCGCCAGAGTGCACAATCCTCTGGGACGGGCGCCAGAGAAGTCTGGACATCTCAGGCAATCCCTCAGCTGGCTGTGTAGGTGCTTCCGATGGGATACTTGCGATCGGCATCGAGGATAGAGGCCTGCCCGGATGGAAGGGTCAAAGTCCCGTTTCCATCCCATACGATGTTATTGACGACATATCCGGCGGGATGGTCAGCCGTGGCGGCCGTCAGATAGACGGCATAAACCTGCTCAACAGTACTCATATGTCAGCTCTCCTGCAGTTCCTGCGCCACCATTGCTTTCGCCCGTTCCACCTGATCCGCCCCCGCCTGGAGAGCCTGACAGGCCCGTGGTGTTCTGTCCGGTGACCTGAACACTCGCGTATCCATAAGACGGCGCGCCAACGCCGCCCCAGCCCTGGGAGACGCCGGCATAAACGCCATAGCCGCCGCCAGGGCCTGTATGGCCCTCATAGCCGCCGACAGAAGCTGTTACGGAAAAGGATCCGCCCGTTCCGCCTTGCCCGACGCCGCCCGACGTTGCGTTTGCGCCTCCGGTTCCTCCCTTTGCGCGGGCGACCTCTACACCCGAGAGGTAAACGATCGTGTCACCGCCGGCTGTTCCCGAACTGCCATTATATGTTCCGGGACTGCCTGCCGCTCCGATGACCCAGGAGACATTGTTGCCAGGCTGGACAGCAAGGATGAGGTCAAGGAAGGCCCCGGCTGCGCCTCCGCCTCCAGCTGAAACAGCGCTTGTGGAATTGCTTCCACCCGCACCACCCCCTCCGCCGCCGCCACGGAATCGCAGACGGATACGATAGACACCGGCCGGGACAGTGAAATTGCCGGTGGCCTGCGTTTGGACCATGACGGTTGGCAGACCGGTAAGCATTCTGGCCGCAGTCAGAACCTGATTGTTCGTCCCCTTGACAGGCGTAAGGTTCGCAGCCGTCAGGAAAGACATCAGCTCTTCCTGCATGCCGTTCAGCCAATCGGCATCGACGACAGTAGCCGCCACGCCTGTGACGGCATTGCCGTTTGTAAAAAAGCCACCCGTTCCGGCAGCAGAAATCGCCGGCTGCGTCGAAAGCGCCGTGCTCGTATCTATGCGATACATGATCTCTCTTTTCTTTAAACGATGTCCGGGCCGAAATCGGTGATGAGATTTTCACCATTCTGGGCAAAGAGGGGGACAGTGTGGGCCGGGGCACGCTCTTTGATCTCGCATTCGAGAACGGCGTTCCCCCAACTGGCCAGTGCTTCACCAGCGGCACTGGAACCGGCTCGAAAGTATATTGGCGTGTAGCCGGGAGCTGATACGGTCCAGGCGAAAGCCCAGCTTTCTCCGTACGCCGGCTCTCCAGCTCTGAAGAGACCAGCCCGGGCTGGAGCATATTCTGTAATCGTGATGTCAAAGCCCAAGGCCGAGGCGAAAGCTATGAAGTAGCTTTTTGAGCATCCCCCGTTATCAGTGAGCCTTGCCACAACCTGCGCGCGTCGCTGGGTAAAAGACGGGCTTTCTCCAGCACATGGATCCGGCAATCCGGTTGATTTTTCCCATTCAGGCAAAAGCTCTCTGGTCGTGGAGGGAAAAATTTCGGTCAGTAGGTCTGCATCAGCTTCTGCCAGCCGCTGGAATGTTTCCATCAAGGGCCACAGAGACCTGGAAACCAGACTATCTGGCTCTTTTGGCCAGACGGCGCCTGTAGGAAGTTCAGCCAGCAGTGCCCGCAGAAAATCGTCTGCGGTATAGGTCATGATGGAAGAACCACCTCCCCAAGAACAGGAAGATACCCGACTGGAAGCGCAATAGGTTCGACCGGACTGGAAACGTAGAAATTCGTCAGACTTTCGACAGAAGCTATCGCCTCGTTCCAGTCAGAAGGATAAAGCGTCATTCCAAGAGGAGAGCCCTTCTGCACCATCATGTCAGCCAAGGCTTCCTTGATCAGGCCAAGGGTCGTGTCATCGGCCGAAGAAAGCTCTCCAAACTGGAAATCGATTGGTCTCTGCAAGGGCGCACAAACGATAACCAGAGCGGTAACAGGTTGCTCGTCATCATTTTCACCGTCTTGGCCATTATAAATGGCATTCGCGACAGCAAGCTGGTTCCCTGAGGCTACGGGATACCGCGTTTCGCCTGTAGCCGAGCCATCTGTCCCCTGCGGAAAGCCATTATACGCAGCATTGGCTTCATCAAGCATGATGTAGACGACAACTGTACCCGCTCCGAAACCGTAAGGATTGCACCACGCGCGGGTCACACCGGTTACGGCTTCTGCCCAGTCCACATAATCAGTTGCGGATCCACCGCCGGCAGAGCTGGCATATTTCTTGAGATATCGTGTTTTGTAAGCGTCGTCCGTTTCCTGGGCCGCGCCTGCAGTGACAATCGACACGACAGAGCCAGTCGAGGAGATGCCTGAAACAGGCGAAGAAAGAGAGACAGACGTTCCTGCCGAAAGATTGTAATCCGCACCTGTGCCAGAAGCCGTCGCTTCTACAGTAACCATTCCCGACGAAGAGACGATAGCGTCTGAATTTGTCGAGAAAATAAGATTGTTCGAAACCGTAACAGATGAACCTGCGGGCAATACCGTACCCTGTGTCCCTGAGAACTGAAACGAAAGGACTGCAGACGTCGCCGCCTTGCGGATGACGCCCTTGAGAGACCCCCAGCCGTCTGCATATTCACCTGTTGCGCCCCAGGGTGTGCCCTGTCGGGCGATCCAGTCTTGGTAGCCGTAATGAAGGTTGGAAAGGCCGGCAACGGCATAGCCAAGTGTGAAAAGGACAGAGAGATTGAGAAGCCCATCTACGCCTGGAAGATTGGCGCTGGACACGTCCTGCTTTGCCTGTTCGATCAGGTCTGTCAGGGTTGGGCGAGACCAGGGCATCAGTTTCTCCAGAGCCAGCCATAATCGGAAGTCGTGCCATCCGGACCCGTGATCCGAATTTTGATGGCTAGAATTGAGGTAGTCGCCCAAGACACAGACGCTGTTATGGATTGAGCTATGCCGTCATCGATCATCCATTGCAGGGCATCGAGACAGTATTTTCGGGCAAGTTGCAGGGTGGCGGTGCGATTGGTGATCTTTGTTCGAAAAAGAAGCCAAAGCCATGAGCCGATCGGCCGCCCGGAATATGTATCGCCCCACCAGCCGCGTGGGTCTTTCATCTTCAGATCATCAGGAGCGCGCCTGTCGGTGAAAAGTGAAAGAAGGATAGCGTTTTTCCGGGTGTCATAGCCATTCTGGGCCGTGGCTAGAGATCCGGCACTGACAAACCAGTCGCCGCGTCCATTTGTGACATCCCAGTCTATGAGAATGTCACCACCGCGAACCGGAACCTCCTTGAATGCAGCCATGGATGTGATCTTCTCACTATTGAGGTTCTTCAGTCAGATCCGCGCCTGATGGAATTCTGTGCACGTGCTTTTCAAAGCTGATCCCTCCAATGACGGCATCACCTGTGATGTTGGCGTCTCCGGTCACATCAAGATCACCCTCAATCTTCACTTTCCCTGCCGCAGGTTTCATGACGATTCCAGTTCCACCACTATTATCCAGAAGGATCTGGTCGCCACCCTCGGTGAAAATACAAACCTGACCTTGAGCAAGGTTCTTAGGACGCGCAGCTTTGTTGAGCGTGCCTATGATAGCTCCGTTTGAAGCATCTCCAGAGATGCTTAGAATGACTGCATCAGTGCCGGCAGGTAAAACAGCGCTGAACCCATATTGCTGGACTACTGGCAGTCCGTTACGGACCGACCGGCCCGAGACAGTGACCTGAGCGGTCTGGACCTCTCCTGCATCATCACCCGCTACACTGACCGTACCAACCTGGAAAATGCCCTGGATGCGCCTGAAAAGGCGCTGCATGTATGGTGGCATCATTTCGTTGCAGATCCTCCTTCTGCTGTCGTGATCTGCGGGAATTGAGCCATCAGGACATTGGGTTCTGGCATGTATGCCTCAGGCGGCATCAGCGTCAGATCTGCATGTGTGCCGTCCGGCCCGCGCCGGTAAGTCACCTCGCCAATTATCCAGGTCTTGTTTTCAAGCTTGAGCGACGGAAGATTGACATAGGCGAGAGTATTTGGCGTCCAGAGTTCCCCGGAACTGTCCCGCCAGCTGTCGCAGGTAAGCGTAACTGCCTGAGATTGGCCGACACGGCGAGCCAGCTCCCAGTCGAGGCGCATTTTGGCAATATCCTGCCCATTGAGGGTCTGCTCAGAGATGATTGCCTTAGGTCGATATCTGGTGATGTCCACATCATAAACAGGGGGAGCGGATTGGATGTCAGCACTTAGCTGCTGCGAGAACTGATCAGTCGCCTGGATAAAGGCATAGTAGACAGAAAATCTCTGGTCATAGGCGAGGGTCCGTGATGCACCCTCGACGTTAAGCCCTTCGCAAAATCCGCTTGAAGCCTTCTTTGTCCCGACCTGAGCCAAAACCAGATTCCCGAAGGGATTCTCATAGCAAAGGAACTGGCCCCACCGAGATATCCGGTCGATGATTTCCCAAGGGGTTTCCCCAAGGTTTACATTGAATTGCGGGACTGTCTGGTTTGCCTTTGCTGCGTCAGAAGTGATGGTGTTGATCACTTCAATCCCGAATTTGGTGACCAGACCAGAAATCAATGCCTCCGCATTGTCCCCGTCGAACCCTCCCAAGGCCATGCCGGTGATTATGGCCGAGCAGTCGACGATATCCTCACATTTTCCCCGGCCTGAAATCCGGATCGAATGATCGCCCGGTGAAATGGAAGGTGTATAGCGATCGACATAGCCAGTTATGACCCTGCTATCTCCGAGCCAAACAACGCAGGCTTGCCCTGGCTGAACAACCAGGCGCGTGGAGGAAAGGGGATAAACCTCTGTCAGCAGCACATCAAAATCAGAGGGCATGCGCTCAACCCCACGGGTTACCCGCACCTCCTGCCAACCGCTCCAGAGCTGGCCAGCAACTTCCAAATAGAGAGTGTTCGGATCACGTCCGCTATTCGTCCGATGGCCCTTCACCGTGACATATGAAACGGACATGGCGGTTCTCCTACGAACTCAGGGCCCTGAAGCGGGTTGGCATGAAGGCGGGGTGCACCGGGTTGGCTCTCGCCACCAGATCATCAGCTCGCGTGGCATCTCCATAGAGACGATAAGCGAGAACGTTCGCGGGCATTGGAAGAGGCGTTTCAACAGTCATCAGACGCGCAAGGCTTGCACCGCGTTCTGTCAGATCGAGAGCGACGCTGGTACGAAGTGCGCGCAGACCCAGATAGGCCTGGTCCTGCCCCGCATCCCCGGCATCAAGCACAGCCGCATCATAGATGGTAACTACAGTGCCTCTGACCGTGATGGCATCATCATAGGAAGAGGGCTGATAATCTGCACAGGCCTGCGCAAGAGAAGCCAGCGCTACACGCCGGAAAAGCTGACCCATACATGTCTGCATTGTCTGGATTGCCCCACCGATTGGCGCCGACGAGGCTATTGTCGCGGGAACCCACTCACACAGACTCATCAGGAGTCTCAGGGCGTCTGCTGGATCATTGCAGCATGCTCTAAGAGCCTCCGTCAGCTCAGATGCGGCTGAGCATAGCGACGAACCGCCGTCTGTCAGATTCTTGGAGGCCGTAACAACGGTTCCTGCCGCGGTCTGAACTTTGGCTCGCGCGTCAACTACGGCTGCAATGGCTTCATCCGTGGTCGTGATATCGGAAAAATAGCTGTTTCGGTTTCCTGTAGAGTATCGTCCATAGTTTCCGGACAGTCCTGCTACGGCAGAGGCGATGATTCCTGCATCGGACGCCAAAGGAACGACGGCAGCGACCCAGTCATTGGCGGTTGAAACCGCAGAAGAAAGAACTTCTGCACCTTCTGTCAGGGCATCAGAAACCCCTGAGACAAAATCTGATCCGGCCTGCCCAAACAGCGACGTGATACAGGATGCGACAAGCGATTGAGTATCCGAACTGCTGGTCGGATAAAGAGCATCCGAGGTTTCCACGAATTCGAAGCGAAGACTGACACACCGCCCGCGTTCTGCTTCCTGCTCCGTGACAAGCGGCCCAACCAGCGCAACCGTCAGCGTACCCAGAGTGGGATGAATGAGGACTCCGGATCCCGGCGTTTCAGAAGCCTCAAGAAGGGCCTGTTCCCGTTCATAGCAGTCATCACCGACGACGAAGCCTGTGAAGGCGTAAGACCTCACGCCGCGGCCGAGATCTTCGACCCAGACCGTATTCCGGAAAGGATATTCGTGGACTGCCGTGCGTCGTCCGCGCCGGGTCTCAGAGCGTTCAACTGCGAACTCTATTCCGCGCCAGGAGGCAGGGAGGAGCGTGTCGAGCCAGGACGTAAGATCTCTGGCCGCACCAAGAACTGAGAGTAGGCTCTCACTCATGCCATTACGCCCGTCACATTGTTATGCACTACACGGGCATCGTGAATGGCGCCCTCCTTGCTCAGCACGCTGGCATGGGTTCCTGGAGCCGCCTGTACCTGGATGGTCATCGAGCCGCTTGCCCCAGCAGTTGTCCCGCTGGACGGCGTGATATTGACCGTCTCGCCAGAGGGGCGCCGGGATAGATTCAAGGAAACGGAATCAGAATACCTTGTCCCTGATGTTCCGTAAGCATCATGTCCGGCGCGTCCCGTCTCAAGCCATTTGGCAGCCCCACCTGCGCCCTGGTTATGCGCATAACCAAGAATGGAGAGTTTCTCTTGAGGAGAGGCATTCCGATAAGCAGCGCTGTGCTGAGACAGATAACGCGCATGCATATCAGTATAGGCTTCAAAGAACTGCTCCTGCATGCCTGGGTTGCCCAGGAACTGCTGACGGGTGGGCTCTTGGACACCAAGGTACCGCGCGGCTTCAGAGATCTCTTGAGATCCCATCTGATATCGGCCTGCAAACCGACCGCTTGAGCCGCCCATCTGGTCGTAACGGGCGCCTTCGATACCGGCGACAGATCTGGCGAAGGTCTGGTATTGCTGCTGGTTTGCACCTGTGTCTTTCAGGAGCGTGCCAGCCTGATACGGAACGCCTGGACTTGCCAGACCCATCACGGCGTGCGCGGCACGGCTCATCCCTCGTGCGATGCCGCCGACTGCATGGCCGATCCAGCTGTTTCTGAAGAGGTCAATCGTGTGGGAAATATGTTCCCAGGCGTCATCAAACGAGGCCCGGACGTTTGCCCACATGTTCGAAAAGAACTGGGATATTCCTGCCCAGTGCTTGTAGATCCCAAGTGCGCCAGCACCAATGAGTGCGGCAGAGGTAGAAATCAGGAGGCCTTGAGGGGTGAAAACGCCGGCCACTTGAGCAATGGTGAGGCCAACTCGACCGATCGCCAGCGCAAGATGGGTCCAAGGCGCAGCCATTTTGAGAAGCATAGACCCGGTCATGAAGGCGACCAGGCCTTTCAAGGCATTCTCTGGGCCACCTACCAAGCCTGTCAGAGCGCTGATCCTCTGGCCCCAGATCTGAAGCTCATGACCAACACTCTGCCAGTTTATGGCTCGAACCCATGACGCAAATTGCTCAACGGCAGTGCCGAGCGTGTTTACGGCCGTGGTCACCTGAGGACTGGTTGCAAGCCATTCCGCAAACTGATTCAGAAGAGGGGTCAGGGTAGGGGAGAGACGTTCAGATATCCGGTTTCCTAGCCCTTGTACGGCAAGGGTCAGGCGCGTCTGCGCCATTCTGAAGGCATCTGCCGCGGCCGTCGTCTGAGGGGTGACATGAAGATAGCGCTCCGCTTCGCGCTGATAGTCCCTCATCCCCTGGGCGCCACGCCTCAGGAATGGCAGCAGCGCTTCGCCCGCACCTCCGAAGGCGATCGCAGCGGCCTGGGACTGGGCGAAGGGATCTTTGAGAGCCGCTATGCGCTCGGCAATCTTGGGGAACACCTCGGATGCGTTGCGTCCCTCAAGAGCAGTCTTGCGAAAAGCGATATGCCAGCCGTTCATCAGGGCCACAAAACTGGCATTTCGTCCGCCTACGGCGTCGTACATGTTCTGCCCGAGGCCTCGGAGAGCGGATGTCATGGTCCCGGCAGAGGCGCCTGCTATCTGGGCCGCAGCTTCCCAGGAAGAAAGCCGCTGTGTCGAAACCCCGATCCCCTGGGAGGCAAAGCGAAGCTGCGATCCCCACTGCGACCATGCGGCGACCATACGATACATGCCTGCCAGACTGGCCGCACCCGTAATGGCCCCGAGCGGAGCGACGATCGAGCTTACCCGATCAAAGACATCCCTTGCACCTCGGCCTACATCGCGTAGTGAATTGCCAACCTGATTGAGGCCTGACACCTGTGAGAGGCGATTGACGGAAGCATAGAGATTTCGAAAAGGCTGGAAGGTTTCGCGGGTCTTCTTGGTGATATCGTCGAGTGTCTTTGTGACCTTGTCGACGGCGGTGATGGTGACACTGAAGCCCTTTCCACCGGCCATGTCCGCTCCTGCTTATCGTATTTATCGTGAGAGGGAATGGCGTCCTCTATGAAGGAGGCCTTTGGGCGGCAATCTGGCGGGTAGCCTGCTGAGCGGCCTCGACAAGCTCTTCACCCGTCATGCCCCAGAAAGGATCCGGACCGCAGCGGAAATGATACGCCAGATCCCAGATCAGCTGTTTCCAGTTCCGCGGCCATCGTTCGTAAAAACCTCGATCACCTTGGCAGTCTTATACACAGTCGAGGCCGGGAATTTATGAACGGTCGTGATGGGAATGCCGCAGACTTGGCTGACCAGAGACATACGGTATTTCAGGTCAGAGGCGGGGCCCTGGGAATTACGAAGGTTCGAATTCGCCTTGATCATTTCCCCGGTTGTGGCGCTTCGGACGTACAGTTCCGAGTAACCGATCGTGCCTACGTTGACCGGAGGATTCAGTTCGATCGTATCCTGTGAAGGATCAAATTCGAAACCATCGACTTCAGCCATAATGGTCGTCATGACCAAATCGGAAATGGCCGCGGTAACTCCCAGAGGAAGGAGATCAGCGACCTTCGAACTTATGCCGCAACACGCCACGACGATGTCGCGAGCAAAAATCGACATGGCTTCCGGATTGGCATCGACCTCGATGGCCCGCTGAGCATTGCAAAGCTTCAGCGCATCAGGTTCCTGGATGGACAGGGTTTGGATCTGTCCGCCTTCGAATGAAATCGGGGCAGCGAGCTCATAGGATTCGAAGTTCATTTCGTGATCTCCGTCACAACCCCGTCAAAGCGGACCTCAAACGTGCCTTCTGCTGTGTTCACGCCTGCGACATCGGTAGCGATCACATTCGTTCCGACTACGGTCTTCCCGTTGGCCAGGACCGCTACGACCGTGACTGCACCGATATCGACAATCGCGGCCTGAGAAAGGCCACCGCTGTCGCGCATCATGAAGGAGATAAAGCCCGGTTTCGGGGTTTCAGAATAACCCTGCACACCAGACTGGCCCGTGAGAACTTCACGTTTTTTCGTCGTGGCATCGTATGTCAGCTCGGATGCGACATCGACTGCAATGCCCTCGATTTCAACCGAGACTGTACCAGCCCGGACAGCCATGGAGTTCGGGGCAGAAGTGTAAATGCCGGCCATTAGGCAGAGACTCCACTGATGAAGTTGACCTTGATGGCAATCATCCGAAGCTGATCAACAAGGTGGAATGGCAGCATGAGAGCCACTGTTCCGTTGCCCATGTTTTCTGCTGAGGCGTTCGCCTTGAATGTTTCATACCCCTGGGCGAACCCGTTGTCGCAGAGGGTCTTATAGCGACCGACAGCCGCTGCCAGGATCGTCTGGGACGTCACCATATTGGAGCCGCCAGAAATATCCGTCCCATCGGCAACGAGCTTTTTGCGGCCGTAACGGGCTTTCAGAAAGGCCTGAATATCACGGATGATATAGACAAGGCTGTAAGGCGTTTCGACGTTCAGCCATGTAATGTCGGGCGCGCCAGACGTATTCGTCTGCCAAAAAGTGATGGCACGGTCGATAACAACCTGACCTGCATCATTCACCACAAACGTCGAAATACCATCGTACAGAAGGGTATTTCGAATGGAGAGATCGAAACGACTTTCCACAGGCGGCGCCAGAACATTCAGGACCAGTTCCTGCAGCGGCACGCCAGGATCTGCACGAAGGCTGGCTGCGGCCGCCCCCATATAATCTGCTCCCCACAGCCATGCGGGGCTGGGGCTGTCGTCAAACCCCATACCAGTCCCAGTGAACTCATCCCGCCCATTGCCGAAGGTCGACAATGTGCCAGCCGTGCCGCGGACGCCACAGAAGTAACCGCCATAAAGCATCTGAGCCCAGGACCATCGTCCGGACGTCTCATCCAGAAGTGCCTCAAGGAGGCCGAGTGACGTGCTGTCAGTATAAGGCGAAACGATGAAATCGAACGTCTTGTCAGACAGATTGGTCAGCCCACTGGACAGACTGTCTGAAGGATTTGTCTCGCCTCCGGTCAATGCCGAAACTGACAGGGTCAGGCCAGCCGGCGTGCTTTCGCCTCCGGCAGTCCCGAGATAGTTGAAACGGACATCAATCTCGTTGCCGACTTCTCCCTTGTTGAGAGACGTCAGGGTGATGACACCGGCACTAGAGCTCACCGATACCGGAACGTTGGCGGTTGCGTTAATCTTGGCGACGATGGCAGCTGCTACCGTTGTCGCGTCGGATCCGCTAGCCACTCCAATCTGGATTTTCGTGCCGGCAAGATATAACGCAATGGTTCCGCCCGCTGTCGCTGTGCCGGCAACGGTGATGGTTCCTTTGGCCGCGACCGCCGTACTGTCTTCAGACTGCGGGAGAATATAGATCGTCGCCGTAGGATCCTGCAGGATATACTGCCGATACATCAATGCTGGCACGGAACCGACACCACAGGCGGCATCGACAGCGCTTTTTCCCGTGGCCAGAAACGGCACATCGGGAGTGGTTGTTCCCGACGAGAGCATAGGTCCGAGGATCAAAGTCCGCTGGATCTGATCTCCGCTTACGTATTGCGGATCAACCTCAGCGAATACGCCATGTGTCCGCTGCGTGAGATCAAGGCTTTTGAAGGTAATCGACATACATCAGGCCTGCGGTTTCGTGAGAACGGCCGGAGCAGCTTCAGGCGCCGGTGCAGCCGATGGAGCGGCCGGAGAAACGATTTCGACATCCTTGTCGCGAAGGAGACGCTTCCAATAAGCCGCCCTGGGCTGTTCTCCGATGGCTTGCACCTGGATGCCGCTGTCCGGGATCAGTTCATGGGTGACGTAGTCGCGGATCTTCAGACCCGCCCGAGGTTTGAGAGTAATCATTGGATTTCCCAGAAGGATTGAGATCCGGCACCCGGAATGACAGCCCTGGCGTTCCGGACTGATCGACCGTTTCAATGTCGATCTCGATCAGGGGAGGGGCGCCAATTTGGAAGCCGTCTGCAGCCGAAATCGTGACATCGATTGCGAAATCGAACTGCCATGCCAGACGGGCACGGTTTGGATCGCCGAGAAGACCGCCTCGGGCATAGCGAAAGCCCTGTGAGGCGCAAATGTCATCAGGACGCCAGTTCAGAATGGCGGAAAAAAGGGATTTCTTGACATCATTTACGGCCAGGGTTGCCGTTTTCTGTCCCCGTCGGTCAGAGCTGTTATCGAGAAAAACGATAATCCCAACCGTTTCAGTTACCTTCTGGACCAGACTATTCTGAACCTGGTTCCCTTCCGGTTCGTCTTCGAGAGGAATCACAAACGCACAAGGTGGCTGCATCCAGGTTGTATCGTTGGCCATCGCGTACTCTGCCGCTCCGGCCACCTGGCCGTTGAAGACGCCAGCGTAAGCTTTCACCTGCCGGATTATCGTGTCGATGTTCATCGTTTCTTTCTGACCATCCTGATCCCGGCTCGGGCAGCAGCTTCCAGGCGAGGCTCTATGCTCTCCTCACTTTCACCCAGCGCGCGGGTGAGGAAGGGTCGTGGCTCAAGACGTCTTATCGTTCCGATGCCACTTTTGCCGCGGATCCTTTTCCCGCCTGAACTCAGCCGTCCGCCTCCTTGCGCTCCTTTTTCAAGAAACAGTGCATAGAAAGCGGTGTCCCTGATCGACACGCCTTCGCCGCTGCGGAACGCCCGGACCTTTATCGAGCGCGAGAGTGTGCCAGTGATGCTGGTGGGCGATTGTCCTGGAGAAGAAGCCTGATGGAGGCCTTTTTTATAGCCTCCTCGGTATCTGGCAGCTGACCCGCCTGGCCCTCGATAAACACGGCCCGTCCCGATGCTCTTGCGAATATCAGAGCGGGCTTGTTTGGCGACTTCCCGCCCGGCCACCATGAGGGAAGCCTTGAGAGCCTTCTTATCGAACTGAAGAGCCGCTGCATCGACCGTAATCCGAAGATTTATGGCATCGGCCATGGGTCGTTTTCTTTCTCAAGCTGGCATTCCAGAATGACGAAGCGTTTCCTACCGGCGATTTCCCGCATGCGCCGTATCCGGAAGATCTCCATGCGGATGCTTTGATCAACTCGCTTTGTCTGTCGGATAATGGCGTCAGCATTGGTGACGGCATCCAGCCATCGGATAAAAATCCGATGGGTTATTGGCGCACCATCGACCTGTTCGATACCGCCTGCAGCCGCCCAGAAGCTAAGGGCTCCTACTGGCTGCACATCGCCGCGCACTTTCTGGACATTCCCCAGAGTTTCAATGATGCCTGTTCCCTCATCGAGGGCCTGTGCAACTTGCTGTCGCGTCGCCAGAAGAAGTGGCCAGCGCAGCCGGCCTATTCGAACCGACTCACTCTCAGCCATTCTACCCTCCGAAGGTTATCAGCCGGTATGGAGCTAGGAGAGCCTCTGCCGCAGCAGGGATCTGTGCATCCGTATCCCCCCGGTTTTCGTAGAGATACGACGCGATCATCATCACTGCCTGCACGATTGGAACCGGAATCACAGAAGGGTCGGCTCCATACCCAGCTTCGAAAATCGTGCTCAGATGCTGGATAGGCCCTTCAATTGCATCAGGCAGGATCCGAAGATGGGCTGGCTGCAGGACATTATCGAGAATGTATTTGTCTGAAGCCAGAAGCTGCGTTGTACCATCCGGACGCATCAGACTGACGCTACTCACTGACACGACCGGGCTGCGGGGCAGTTCAAGCGGTGTCCGGCCAAGGCGCGGCAACCCGAAGGCATTTCCACCTGGAAAAAAGAGTGGGGCATAAGGCGTGGGGCCAGCCGCCTGAGGCATCAAGCGCCGACCCACAGACCACTGAAGAGTCTGTGTGATCAGCGCCCGCGACAGGTATTGTTCAGCCAAAGTGCGAGCCGTAGCCAGATATATGGCCAATAGATCGTCATCATCCTCGTAATCGATACGAGTATGGCGCCGCAGTCTTTCCAGGGAGACTGGCTCGCACGAAGGAGGGGACACCACCGTAAGGGCGGTATCCATGGCTTAGGCCTTCCGAACCGGTGCCGAGACCTTGGTGGTACGGTCTTCCTTGGCGAGAAGATCTTCGTAGGGCTTCGCAAGCTTCAGCCGGATCAGCTTTTCACAGATCGGGCGCGGAAAGCTTGCGGATTCACCAGCATTATAGGTGTTTCCACCGACGCCCTGGCGCCGGAGGAATGTCACACTCGCATCAGTCGAGTTCATCAGAGGCTCCTTTAGGCCGCAGGGTAGCGGGCAAAGCCTGCCGCAATGACCGCTGCCATAATGGTCGCGGTATCCTTTTCAGAGGCCGACAGCGTCGGCGTGAACAGGATCCGGAAGTACTGCTGGGCAGACGCCACATAGACCTCAAGGCCAGTAACCGTCTCCACGGTACTGCCTCCCGTGGCGCCGGTACCGACAACACCTGGATCAGCAGGATCGCCGTAGGATGATTCGTAAGGCTCCCACGTCACACCATCCCCGCTCGTCTGGAACGTGATGTCCGTCAGGCTGAGTGTCGCGGCAGCGGAGAGAGTTGCGGAAGACTGAAGAAGAAACACAAGCGACTGAGGGACACCCAAAGCCACCAGATCGATGGTGATGCCTGTTACGGCGGCAGCATTTCCCGCGCCTCCCGCAACCGCATTGACGACGGCCGCAGCTGCGACCGCCGAAAAGTAGGATTTTGGATCCCGAAGGCCAACGATATCCATGGTCTATATCCGTAGAAGTTGAAAAGTGTGACGTCGGCCGTCAGGACGGCTGCCAGGTTACGCCCTGGACCATGGCAATCGCTTCGTCGTGCCTCATCTGGAAATCATGCTCCGAGATGGCGCGGACGAGGGTCTGATCCTGCTGGAACGTCGAAACGGTGTTCCCATCCAGATCCTGATAGGAGGCCTCTCGGGAAACACTCAGTTCCATGGACATGGAATCCAGAAGAAGAGCCTGGGTCATTTCCACCAGATAGATCTCAGAGCACCCGGTGACCGAACTGATCGTCAGATTGGTGGGGATCTGTGTCGTGGTCTTGTAAGGGATGCCAAGGATCTTTCCGTCATTCATCTCGTCGCGATAGACGTACTGCCCATAGGCATTGAGCAGCGAATAGAGGAACATCTCGCTGCGCGGATTCATGATCCAGCACGGCTTCTGAACCGTGATGTTGGCCATGCGCAGACGAGTGATGGCACCCGTCAGAGCCGAATTGACCGTTGCGAGCGAAACATCCGAACTGGCCGAAATGATCGAAGAAGCCAGGCAGAAGGATTTGAAACCGCGGGGGCTGTCATTCAGGCCATCGCCACGGATAAAGGCCAGATCTTCTCGCCGAGCCATAACCTGCACGATATCGTCACGCACAAACGCATCCACTGCGGGATCACTGTAACGCATGAGGTCATTCGAGACGGGGACGAGGGCTGTCAGCTTTTTGTAGCTGGCCACGATCTGGTCAAGGCGCTGCTCACTGACCGGGATAGACGCCAACTCTGCACCATAGCCTGCTGTGGCAGCCTGGCTCTGGCGCGGCAGGGTCATGGTGCCACGCGGCATTGGCAGCCCGCGTGGACCAGCCGCTCGCACAACAGTCTGGGCACGAAGAAGCTCGATGATCTCGGCCACGTAATCAGGTGGGACGATGAAGCCACCGCCCGGCCCGGAGCCGGTATTCAGAGCCTTGGTGACGGGATGGTTTTCGCCATAGACGCTCTTCGCCTCGAGGGCAGCAAGATGGGCATTTCCGCCGCCCTTTGCCATCATCTTGGCGATGCCGGCAAAGACGACACCCTTCTCGAATTTCGGCTTGGGCGTCGGAGCGGCTCGGCCAGCTCCGGCCCCCTTCCGACGAAGACGGGCAAGAGCCTTCTCGGCTTCTTCTCGGTCTTCCGGATCCTCGGGGTCCTCTGGGTCCTCGGGATCTTCCGGATCCTGTGGGTCTGCCGGCTCTGCATTATCGCCCTCGGCTTCCTGAGCGCGCTCGCAGAGGTCGATACGCTTGCCAAGGTCCGCAATCTGGCTCTCCAGTTCATCGAACCGGTCACTGTCTTCCTTCGACAGTTCTTCACCTTCCGGCAGGTCTGCAGCCTTCTGTGCGAGGGTCTTCATTCCAGCAGCGAGATTCGCCTTCTTGCGGCGAAGTTCATGCAGCTTGCGCATCAATATATCCGTATTTTCAGAAAAGGCCGGCTAGACCGGCAATCACGCTGGCGGCCTGGTCTTCAGACCAGAGCGGCTCGGGCGCGCATCATGAGAAGTCGTTTCCGGCGAGAGGCAGTGTTGCTGCGTGCCTCGCTTCCCATGGAAATGTTCTGATCCTCAGCACTGACAGCGACGTCCTGGTCTGTTTGCTGGGGAGGTTCGATCAGGGCTTCCGGATTGGAAGGGATCGTCACGATGGACCATTCCAGAAGCTTCTGACGGGTGAAATCCATGCCGAAATCATCCATCCGCTCCGAGGAAAACTCGAAATCAACCGGATGAAAACCGACACTTGCAGCGTTCAGAAAGCCTCCTTGGCACATCTGAAACACGGCATCAGCGCGCGGGCCGGCAAGGGGGACATCGGGAGAGATGAATTCGACCTCAGCCCAGAGGAGGTTGTCTGTGACATCCACCTGAACGCTTTTACCAACCGGAAAATTTTCCGCGTCGTGGGCATAAAGAACCACAGGATTCTTCCTGTATTCCGTCAGATCCCACCCTGCTGGATCAATGACGTCTGCATCCCGGTCGATAGCGTCAGTCGAGATGGTAAAGCGCAGACGCCTGTCTCCCGTCTGGGAAATGTCGGAAAGAGCAACCTGCTTTCGGATCCGTAAATCCGCCGGCAGTGGATCGCCTTTCCGCGCCAGCGACTTGAAGCGTCGCAATGGCGTGATGCGTGACATGAATCAGTCTCCAACGACGTTCTGGGCAGGTCCTGGCGGACCATCCGCACTGCTGACGTCTTCGGTGGCAGGTGCCGGCGCGACTGGAGCCGCGGCGGTCGGAGGCGGCTTGGTTTCCGGTTTTCCTCCCGGATCAGCCATGTTCAGGGGAATGATAAACTCGTCCCCACCTGGGACAGGGTTCATTCCTTCCCTGATCCGTACTTCATTGCGGGTCATGAACAGACCATCCAGAGCCGTCTTGTAGGCTGTAAAACGTGACTGCTGGTCTCCCCTCAGGAGCGCCTTGAAGTCGAATTCAAAAAAGAGCTTCGAACGTTCGTCATCGAAAAGAAGCTTCTGACGGGCTCCTTGCTCAAAACGAACTGCCATCGGCGCCAAGGCATCATCGATATAAGCCTGGTTGGCATTCTCGAAGTTCGAATAATGAGCGTCCGACATATCGAACACCTTGTGAGGCGGCGTACGAAAGAGTCGACAGATGTCCGGGACTGCGAAACGCCTTGTCTCTAGGAACTGAGCTTCTTCAGACGTCATCGCAATCTTGTCGAACTTTACCCCTTCCTCAAGAACGGCAACTTTGCTGCTGTTTTCGACGCCCCCATACAGGTCTTTCCAGGACTGCGCCATTCGCTGCGCTGCTTCGGAAGAGAGTTTGTTCGGTGAGCTCAGGACGCCCCCCAGCTGCGCCCCGTTTCGAAACAGGGTTGCACCATGTGCCTGGGCGGCAAGCGCTATGCCAATCGTATCCTGGGCAATCGCAATCGGGCTCAGTCCCAGATAGCCCCCGTCAATGGAGATGTTGCGAATATGGAGCACATCATCGCCATGCAGCGTGAGCCCGTCTCCAAGTTGGGGATGGCTGACGTTGTAATACAGCCAGCCCTTGGGGGAGAGCAGGACATTCACGCGGTCTGGATTGAGAGGGATCAGTCCGAGAGGCTGCCCGGCTTTGCCTCTGACAATGACCGCATAAGCGTTTCCACGCAGCTCCAGGGCTGTGACCATGTAGCTGATGAATTCAAAAGGGGTCTGCCACCCATTGGGCTGTGCCAGGAGAGCGTTTAGGGGGTGGGAGGTATCCACGATGGCGCCTCCGCCAGGCAACGACCTTTTGAGGAGAAGTGGTAATTTCCCCATGTCCTCGGCCTTGGCTTTGACACAACCATAAACCGTCGAGACCTGCATCGCTGTCAGCGGGGTGACAGGTATTCCGCTGGAACCTGTCCATCCACCGAACATCCCCATCATATTGGGGTTTGGCCATGCAAGGCTGAAATCAGTCGGAGCCACGCTATCCGCCTTCTGGCGGCGTTGCGGCATCGTTAGATACGGCTCCACGCGGCGCCTGGTGCGAGATGGCATCCGGGCTTCTCCTGGGTATTAGAATGCAAGCAGCCCCCTTTCTTCGTAAACGGAGCCTGTACTTTCCCCTCCCAGATAACGGGAGCGGGCCATTATGAGAGCGACGGGGCCGTCGATCTTGTTCTCTGGACGTGCCTTCCGAGGAAAGACCTGTTCTTTTCCGTCTTCTCGGGCCTCTACGTTCGACATCATCCAGGTCATAGGGTCATTCTTCTCGCACCCATGCTCGAATTTCCCGGCATCGATCTCAGCTGCAACCTGCTTCATAGGTTCTGAATAATTCCGGGCGTTCTGATCGAACTGGATGACCGTAACGCCTTTATCCATCAGGCTTGTTACAAGCATGGTTGCTTGAGCCGGATCGAAGACAACTTCTGCCACTGTGAATTGCTGCCGGATCTCCTCCAGATCGTCCTCAATACGCTTGAAGTCGATCATGTTGCCGTCAGTCACGATCAAGGATGGATCTGCGGAATTTGCCCAGCCTCGGTAGTGCTCATTGGCCGGAACATCGAGAGCCGCCTCCGGGAGGTAGTATTTTCCGAAGGTGGCAAAGCGCCCATCTTCCAGGGGGATGAGCACCTGCATGGCGGCGATATCATTCTTGGATGCGAGATCTAGGGCGATGACTGCCGTTCGACCGTGATAGTCGTAGGCATCAAAGCCTTCTTTCCTGCAATCATTCCAGGACTGGACGTTGAAAAATCCGGACCGGCTATTCACCCAGACATTGAGATGCTTTGTCTTGAATGTTGCCTGAAGACGGGGGTTGCGAATGGCGTCTTTCTGTCGGGTCAGCAAGAATTCTTCGTTGACCGAAACCCCGATGTTTGGATTGGCCTTTCGAAGAGAGGCGGGGTCGGTCCAGTCATCTCCATCATCGATCGTCCACTCGATGTAGAAAAGCGTGTCATCCTCGAAGACCTGCTCAAGGACTTTTCGGCCTGTGAGGATCTGGTCGTAGCAGGGGCCGGCAATGTTGGAGCCGGCCGTGGTGATACCCCACATGAGCGGTTGATCACGCGCGCCCATACCGGTGAGCATCGTATCCCACAAATCCGATGTGGCATGCTCATGGTACTCATCCACAATAGCGCATGAGGGCGATGAACCGTCCCCAGGTTTCCCGATAACGGGCTCAAAGCGCGAAGACGTGCTCAACACGTTGATGTTCGAAGCATTTACTCGAACACCATACTGGGACCGATATTCAGGCGTCTTGCGCGCCATCTCTGAAGCTGGGCGGAACACCTCCCAGGCCTGCTTTTCGCTGGTGGCGCCGCAATAAACCTCAGCGCCGTATTCATCATCTGCCGCCAGCATATACAGACCCACTGGCGCCGAGAGAGCTGACTTGCCGTTTTTGCGGGGGACGACGACCATGACAACGCGGAACCGCCGAAGCCCATCGCTTTTCCGCGTCCAGCCAAATGCATTGACCAGGATGAACGCCTGCCAGGGTTCAAGGACAATCAGTTCGCGCTTCTGAGCCCATTTCCCTTTGGTATGGGGCATGAGCTCCACAAAGCGACAGATCTTCGCGCCCTTGCGGAAATTCAGTTCATAGGGAAAGTCTTCTTCGTCTGCCCGCAGAAGGTCGCGCTCAAAACGTTCACAGGCGAGGCGGACCCATTTACAGGCTGGGATGACGCCAGCCAGAACGTCGCGGGCATATTGTTCCGCCAGTTCGACGTGTTTGCTGTCGAGCTTCAGCCGAGATCGGCGAACGGGTTTTCCTTTTTCTCCTCTGCGGCTCCGACCCTTGACCGGTCTGCCGGCGTCAGGCCGAACCTCGCGAGCCACATTGCCACCCGTCTATTTGCATCAGCTATTGCCGCCACTTCAGGGCGCATGCGCACCATTGGTCCGCTCTTGCCGATCGTGACGTAGGTCTGGGAGCCTCCCTCAGCGATCGTGTGCTCTTCCAGACGAGAGGTTTTTTTTCCGCTTTCGTCTGTATCATCGACCAGCTTCTGATAGGTGATCGAGCGTGCCAGAGAGTCACGCGCTTCCCATTCGTCAGAGATGGCCAGGCATAATGCTTCGAGCGCTGCACCATCTGCGCTGGTGAGAACACCCATGTCCGTGAGTAATTTGTGCGCTTTCGTCCACGCAGCCTTCGCACGCTTCGGAAGATGAGAAGGGGCACTCAACCGGGATTTTTTCGGCTTCGGTTCAGCAGGATTCTGCCGATGCTTGCGCAACGTGCCTGACACCACTTTCAGGTGCGTTGGCTTCGGAGGACGCCCCATAACTTTTTTCCTCCATTATGGCCGCACGAAAAAAAGATTAAGACGCGGTCCACAAACGGTCGGAGGGCCAAGTAAATGACCCCCCTACCGGGGGTTGTGTTACCTATTCGCCACACGCTGTGCGTGTGCTGTGGCAGGAATGGCACAGTGCCATACAGTTGGTTGCATCGAGCCGACGGTCAGGGGCATCGCGCAACTTCTGAATGTGGTGGACCTCCGTCGCAGGCGTGAGCAGCTGCTCACGCCTACAATCGTGGCAAAGAGGGTTTCTGATCAGGAACCATTTGCGGAATGCCTGCCACTTTCTGTCATACCCTCTCGCGGAAGCAGATCCCCGATGACGGTCATATTGCTGGTTACGCAGGGGCTGCCTCCAGCCAGCAGGACGGTAGCGGTCAGGAGCGTTTGGCATCAGAAGCTACAATCGAACGAATTGCTGTTATCGGAGCCCACTTCGACATGAATATGTTGATACATGTCATTCTCTCAAGAATGCAGAAAAGCCGCGCATGCTTTATCTAAAGGCCGTCTTAATGAGCAGGCCCAGATGCAAGATCATTTACTTGAAGCCAAGCCATTATCGGTGATGGATGATCAGTACCATCTAAAAGTATTTCGACGTGGACCATGTGGTTTCCGTAGCCCAAAATTTTCATGGTGCTACCAGTAGACGCAAAACCACAATTATAACCTTCAAGGGCTGTTTCCATCTCAGATGATCTGGAAATATTATGAATAGAGGGAAGAATACCGCGAAGAGTTTCTGCGGTTTTACATTCTACAACCACATCAGAGCGAGGATGTACGACCAGTCCTATAGTTTCTGTGTCTAGGCTTAATCGTTCCCCTTGCGAAGGCGTCCCCAACTCTTTGCAAGATACCCAGTCACGGCCAATGTAGCTTTCGGGAGCATGGCATACTCCCTTTTTATTCAGTGCACCGTTCAAAGAGAGAACAGTTTGGCAAGCATTGAACTGAGTAGAAGCGTCTACACTAGGAAACGAGCAACTATCATTTGCTTCCAAAAAATCCCTGTTTTCAATGCTAGAGATGTTTTGCGCATAAGCAATTCCGCTTGCAGATAACCAAACTGCAATAAAAAGATGCTTCATAATACCCTCTGTAAGTACCTCAATAAAATCGAGGTTGAGGGCATCAGATAACTACTCTTCTTTGCTTGCTTCAATTCCAATTTTTAACAAGCGGCGGATGGCTTCGGCACGGGAGAGGTTGTGAGTCTCAGCCCATACGTCCAGTTCACCAAGCAAGGGCTGCTGCACGCGAGAGCGAACTTCCTCGCTCTCGACCCTAGGGCGTCCCATCTTTTTGCGCGCAATAAGTGTTGACATTGCATACTATATACGCGCATATAGTCCGGGCGGCAACAGGAAATCCAACCTTCCTGAGCCGCCCTAACCTCCGACAAGGGAAGACCCCCCATGCCAAAGGCTAATCACGCCTCTACCACATCCCGTCGGGCTATGCTCGCCGGACTTGCTTCTTTGCCAGCCGTGAGTGTCGCTCATGCTGCCTCTAAAAACCCCGATGCTCAGGTTGTGAGACTTTGCACTCAATACAGAGCAGTTCGTCAGGAGGTAGTCCGCCTTGATTTCGCACCACTGTTGCCATTTGGCTCACCGGCGGCACGGGCAGAGGAAGCACTCAGGACAGAACTCGTAGAGGCGTCTGATCAGCTTCTGCAAAAGCTTTCTGAGACGCCCGCAACCTCCCTGACAGGCTTGCACGCCAAGGCACAGACCGTTCTACTGTACCTGCCTGTTTACATCGATGAGTTTGAAGCCCACCCGGAAGACCCGGAAATCACATTCATCCACGCCTTCGCCGCAGATGTTATCGCCTTGGCCGAAAGGGGGCTGTCATGAGCGGCCTCGTCCCTTTCAACTTCGAAAATCATTCTGTCCGTGTAGTGATGCAAGATGGACAGCCTTGGTGGATGCTCACCGATGTTTGCGCTGCTCTAGAGATTAAGAATGCTCCACATGCCGCTACCAGGCTCGATGACGACGAAAAGGCGACTATCGTTAATAGCGATAGTGGGAATCTCAACGCAGATCGCACGATCATCAACGAAAGCGGTCTCTACAGCCTGATCTTTACGAGCCGCAAGGCATCAGCCAAGCGCTTCAAAAAATGGGTCACGTCAGAAGTCCTCCCAACGATCCGTAAAACGGGATCGTTCTCAATGGGACCAACTGTGCCACCCGTTCTTCCGGTCTGGGCCTCCGAAAATCTTTCTGACCGGATCGCCTTCATCCGTGAAACGCGCCTGATCTTTGGCGAAGCAGATGCGCTCTGGGCCTGGGAGCAGATGGGAATGCCACTACCACCGATGTGGGAAGCTTCACTTGAGGATATTGTCGCAGGACAAAAGAACATGTCCTATGCCGAGGCGGTTGGCGACTGCATGGACTCAGTTCAGAAATATCGGATCCGTGACAGTGAGCCCCAGCTTCCCGGCCAGAGGAAAGGGGCAAGTCAGAAGGAAGTAGCGCAGGAACGGATCACAATCACCCGAACGGTGAAGAAGCAGTAAGTCCAGTGGGTGCCTTTGATGGCACCCACTTCAAGCCTTAGCCAGTTCCAGGGGAATTTGCTGATAGCTTTCGCTGCCCTCGGGCCGCTCATAGAAACGCAGATAACTGCGCGTTGAGTCGATCCGCACAGATGCGGTGATAGCATCCATTGCGCGCATCCATTCTTCATCCTCGATGCTGTAGCGGCGCAAGCCAAGGATCTTGGTGGTGTTCAGCCGGCCTTCCTTGCCGACATCGAAAGCATCCAGCACGATCGCTTTGATGTTCTGGTTTGCGCCCTCACTCCAGCGCGTAAGACAGCTATCGATCAGATCCTTGGCGATCTGCAATTCGGGTCCGAACGTGATGAAGTCCCCGATCGCCACCAGAACCCGCAGACGTCCGTCATACGTCTTGAGGGAGACATTCCCTTTGCTGCCCCCGCGCTTGGCGCCATACTTCTCAGCGAGCAGATCGAGGAAGCTCTGGATCTCGATCATCCCATCGCGACGAAACGAGACCATCTGCTCTCGAAGGCCGCAGGCTTTCGCCACAAGACCTCGCACCAGTTCATCCTGAAGGAGATCTTCAGGCCGAACGTTTGCGACAGGCACAAGGCGGCCGGCCGCATCTTCCATGAAACCGTCAGGAACATTGCTCATCAGGATACCTCATGCAGCTGTTCATCGCGCCGGGTTTGCGCCACGCCATGGGCATGGTCCGCTTCCCTGGCGGCCCAAACTCGGATCCCCGGGATGCGGGAGTTTCGTGCGATCCGCTCGTATCGATGCGCTGCCCGGACCCAGAAGTCGACGTTTTCAGCTCGGATCTCGTCCAGTGTTTCCGGGCGTCTCCGATAGCGGGGAGCATGATCGGCCTGAGCTGGACGACGCGAGGGAGCAGGATGGCGAGTGGAACGAGGCGGCATTGTCTATTTCCCAAGCGGAGAGACCACACTCCACACCACGTGAAGGTCAATCTCTCAGGTAATTTCCCGAACCGTCCCCGTCGCGGACGTGGGTATATCTTGTCGTGGTAGCCAAGGAACTGTGTCCAAGCGTCGCCTGGACAACATGCGCAGGAGCGCCGTTGTCCAAGGCATGTGATGCATTGGCGTGCCGGAGCCAGTGCGGTGAAATCGCTTCTGACAATCCGGCACGCCGCGCGGCCCGCTTCACGAGGCGATTTGCTGCTCTCAAATGAAGCGGGCCCCCGTCGTGGCCGGGGACAACCGGCGCATTGCTGCGGTTGTCGACTCTCAGCGCCACGAGCTCTTTCCACAGCTTTGCAGGAACCGGGACGCTCCGCGTCTTGTTCCCTTTGCCAAACACAGAGGCGATGCCCCCCTGTTGGCGCCGTGTCATATCTCTCCAGGTCAGGCCGCACAGTTCGGAGATGCGAAGGCCAAGAAAGTACAAGACCTTCAATGCCGCACGACGACGCGGACATTCCTCCTGGTCGATCATCTTCCTGACATCCTCCTCAGAGAGGATGCGTTCACTGAGACGGTCGCGCTCTTTCTCGATGCGGATCGCTGCGCCAACGTCAACAGACAGGAAGCCGACGCGCACGCCAAATGACAGGGCCGATTTCACGGAGGCGAGCTTTCGTCTCCGCGTAGCATCGGCGCCTTCAAGGCTGTCGTACCATTCCTGCAGATCCTCAAGCGTGACCTCGAGGAACGGTTTGGCGCTCCACGCACGAAAAGATTCCACGTCCGCCCGATAGGCCCGAGCCGTGTTCTCGGAGCGGTTGTGGAGCCACATTTTCATGAGACGATCGTCGTCAGAGATATTGGGCGTTTTCCCCGCCGCTGCTGGCGCCATTCGTCCAACTCTCTAACAAGTCATTGATACATATAAGTTTTCATCCTCATTTGAGGCATGAAAAAACGTCAGATAACAGGTATTATCTGACGGCTTTCAGGGGGATATTCAGAGTTATCTGACACGCCGCCCAACGGGCCATGTCAGATAACTCTGCGTTATCATGACGCTTTCGGAGCCCTTCAATCGGAAGGCGCGCCACCCTTTTTTCTTCCGCAGTCACCCAGTCTCGGGCCTCGCCCAAGCACTGATCTGACAACTCCCCGCGGGAAGGTTTCTCCTCGCCGTGCTTCGGCATCACGCTGCACAGCGAGAATGATTTCCCCGTGAAGAGGTGAGGAGACGCTCATGACGCGAGCATCCCAGGCATTCTTCTGCCATTTCGGCCGCGCACAACGTGCGACGACTGTTGCAATCGAAGGAAAATCCGGCAGCAGAACATCTGAGCGATGAATATATGTCCGGTTCTGGATGAGCGGGACGCAGAGAGCGTCCTGGTCTCGAACCGCCAGGATCACAAAATGATCTCTGCCGCGTAGGCATACCTCGCCCACGCTCGCCGCTGCGAGTTTTCGCATTCTGATTCGCTTTTGTGGGGAAGGGGCAAAATGCCAACAAAAAAGGCGTGGCCCGGTTATCCGGACACACGCCATCGAAGATTTTAGACTGTTACGCTGCCCAGCTGGGCCAGGTCAAACAATTTTTATCCGGACAGCATTGCAGTCGAAATACTCCACAAGCTGTTCCAGCAGGAGATCGATTGCCCCGACAATCTGCTTCCGATCGCGCTGGTAATGCATTGCGATACGGGAAACAGAAAGCCCCTCGATAACAAGGAGAGTGAGCATATCTGAGGCGCGTCGCCCCAGAGAACGACGGACACCCTCATACCGAGCAACGGCCTGAGCGCGTGCAATCATCATATCATGGATGTCGCCACGCCGCCCTGACCGGTATCGTTCAGGATCAGTCGCACCCTCCACGCCTGTTTCATAATCGCGAGCCCATTTTTCGGCCGCTTTCACCTGGGCGGCAGAAATAGTTCCGTTCTGGAGAAGTCCGTAAAGGCCGGCTCCTCTGCGCAGAACTGTAACGGGGACTTCCTCTTTTTTGTCGGTCAACTTCACGTCGACCAAAGTCATTTTTCCTGCCAGCGCCCCTTCGAGCGGGGCACTGTCTTCAGCTTGGCCAGAGGCCAGAGCAGCAATGGTCATCAGAACTCCACATCAGGTGTGGTTGCGGCGTACAAATCGGCCACTTGAATCCCGGCGCTGTTGCTTTCGGGTCAAACGGGCCTGAAGGGTCGAAGCCTCCAGGGCTTTTTCCGCCAGGCGCTGTTCGAGCTTGGCAATCTGGCGCTTGGCCATGGCCAGCTCATCACATACCGAGCGGAATTCTGGTCCTGCCACCAGTGAGATGGCGGAGCGCTTGAGCGAGGAGAACGGCTCCATCACGGTGCTGATCCCGAGGCGATGCAGAAAGCCTTGTTCTCTGCTTCATCTCTGGTCTGTTTCAGGAACTGAGCAGCACCGACTGCGCAGGCTTCTTTGTCTGTCATGGGAATGGAGAGCATTTTCCAGCCGCTGTAACTGGATGCAAAGACCATCATGATCAGATACCAGGGAGCAATCATGCTGCCTGTCCCTTTGGGCGGTACCAGGCAAGATAGGCTTCCCGTGTGACTTCGCAGCTTGGCAGCTTCTGCTGACGGGCCTTTGCAGGCCAGTCACGCTCGAGGGCCGTGAGATCCCGATGATGCGTGAACATTTCGCTGCGCAGCTTGAGCGCGCGCCCGTAAGCCTCAACGGCTTCCTTTTCCCAGGCGTCCCTTTCAGGATCCGGCGTCTCCGGCTCAGGCTGAGCCGTTGATACCCCGGCCTGATGATCAGCCCAGAAGCGTTCGATGGGCTTGCGATAAACGGACATCTTATCCGGCGTATCGCCGTTCAGGGCCATTTTCTCGCAATGCTGCTTCACAGCTTCGACGAGGATGTCTGCGGGTATGCCTGAAATCAGATACTTTCGGCAGATGCTCTTTGCGAACCCGGCCTGCCGCTCTTCCAGCCGCCCGACCTTCAGCACCCGCGCCACGATCTGGCTGAGTTCGGCCTCAGAAATCCTGATCGGGGAAATTTCGGTTTCGGTTGGTTCGGTAGATTTAGAATTAGAAGGGGATATATCTTTCTCTGATTCTAGATCTACGGGAAACCTAATATCCTGATCTGAACCTAATTCGGAAACCAAACCCTGTTTTTCAAAATGGGTTTGGTTTTTCCCTTCGGATCCAGAGATCACACTGACAAGGGGCATCTGGCGCTGTTTGCGCTGCACGTTTTCGGCTTCTGCCAGGCGGCGGGCATAGGCTTCCTCTTTCGTCTCTCCCGCGCGTGGCCGGCCGCCGCGAAGTCCGTTCCTGGGAGACGTGATGACCCGGACGGATGCACCCTGTGGCACATCGCCGGCGAGCTGACGCACCTCGAGTTCTGCCTGGCGCGCTTCACGCTCTGCCTTGGCAGCGACCCTTTCAGCGCGACGGATCTGCCTTTCGACCAGGTGCGGGCTGTAGAGAGCTCCGTCTGTATCGCGTTGCATGTATCCGTACTGGATGAGGGAAGGGACGACGCGCTCGAGGACGGCTTCATCCTCGCGCGCCAGCCGCGCTATCTGCCTGTTATCAAGAGGTGTTCCCCCGATACGGAAGATCACGTCTTTGGCCTGCTTCAGGGCATCACGAAGGGAATGGAATACGCCACGCTGCTCGGCCGGAAGGGCGTACAGGAAGCCAAGAGAGGGCAGCGCTGCACGATCGAAGGTTTCAGGGACGGCCGGCTGCATGGTCAGTGCCCTCGCGACATGAGGATTTCGTCGCACTGGTTCGTCAGGCGTTCGAACGCATCGCGCATCTCCAGCAGTGACTCATCATGGGCGGCACGCTCGCTCTCGAGCGCGGCCCTGAGCTGGTCGCGTTCATTGATAAGGGCGGTACTCAGCGAGTCTGCCTTGTGCAGGGCCAAGCGCCACTTCCCGACATCAAGCACCAGGCCGGAGTGAACCGTCAGTCTCAGCACTCCGAAGCTGAGGGAGCGGGGAGGACCTTTGCGGTAGCCAAAACCGAGGCGGCGGCCGATCTCAGCCGTCACGCCAGATGCTATTCTTTCTCTGTGAGGCATCTCTGCTCCCGCACTTTTCTGAAGATTTCGTCCGCAAGTTCGTCGCACTCGACCATCATGCGCATCAGTTCGTCTCCGCGCGGCGCACAGGATCCAGACATCCAGTTCCGGGCTGTGCGCGGGCTGACTTCTCCCATCTGGGCGATGCGTTTTGCCGCATGGCGCCCGTTCCCGAACCGCCCCCGAAGCACGCGCGCAACAAGATCCGCGCAGCTCTCGATCTGGCCAGGAAGTGAAAACGGAAAGAAGTTGCCGTCTTTCGCACGAGACTCTGCCATTCGAATCCTCCATCATCCCTTTGTGAGTGGGGTTGATGGGGATTCGAAAGAAGCTCTTTTGGCTCGGGCCGGAGCTACCAACTCCGGCCCATTTTCCTGTCCTCTGACACGCACCGTCCCGCTGCGCCCGTAATAGAGCAGCCTGCTGAGTTCAGTGCTGGTGAGCCTGGAATCTGGAATGACCGAGAGACTGGTATGACAGGGGCAGTAGGGACCGCCGCCAGAAACTGGATCACCGCAATAGCGGAAGCCGGTTTCTTTCGGGTCTCCAAATGGCCAGCGGCATCCGCGCATGATTTTACAGCCTCCCTTTCGCGAGAGAGGCAGCCGTTACGTCCGGAGCATTGCCGCCCCGGACGCGCTGGATCACCATGGGGCTGCAACACACAACCATGGAGATTCGGATGTCACAGAAGCTTCGGCCCATCCTTTTGTCAGCCAAGCGACAGAAGGACGGTCGGTTGAAAGTGAAAGTCAAAGTGCCGATGCAGGACGCACCCGAGGAAAACTGGCCCACCGTCAGTTTCTTCCTCGTGGGTGACAGGGCGAACGGCTCATATCCCCTGGAAGCCCTGATCGGAGAATCCTTGAAAGAAATCGCCCGAAGCGCGACCGAAACCGCTCAGAAGCTTCCGTCCTTACCAAGGGATTTTTATATGAAAGCTCACACCGCAGGCAGTCATTAACGTTGGAGAAGGTTAATTCCTCGGCCCCGGGAAGGTTCTGGATCTCCAAGAGGAGCATATCCAGACGGTGCATTAGAGAGGGAAGCCCCAGGCCTCTCAGTCCTCGCGGCCTATCAGCCATGTTTTGAAGGCGACGGCTAATAGACAGGAAGGCGGCATTAACCCCTTCGATGTCTTCTAAAGTCGCTTTTACCGCTTCCTCAACTTGAGGGAGCGGCCCATTTTCTTTGTACCAGATCGAGCTACGAAGCTGTTGCAGCGTAAAGAGATCACCAGAATTCGGGGATCGAATGCAGTTCTCTTTCGCCTCTGCAGAGCAATGACGGAGATTATCCTGAGATGATGCCCTCATGCCGCTTGCTCCGCCTCAAAAAGATCGGGGCGAAGTTGCTCGGGACTTTTCCCGGTCAGTTCAGAAACCGTTCGCAGATGCCACTTAGGCACTCTTGTCCATTGCGAAACAGCAGCTTTGCTGATTCCACATCTCTGGGCGATCTCAGTGACCGCCCCTCTACGGGACCGGATTTCGTTAAGAGTGTCATCGCTCATGCCGTCTTGTTACCGGAGTTAATAATTTCCAGCAATAGAATTAACAGGCCGACATGATAGGGGTCTGCCATGCGGGTGGAATGACGACGCCCAAACCTTCCCGTAAGAAGTCCCCGACCCCTGCTTCAATAGCGATGGGGCAAAGGATCAGAACACAACGAGAACATTTAGGGTTTACCCAAGCTAAACTTGCGGCCATGTTAGGGGTCACTGTGAATGCGATAGCCCAGTACGAAACTGGGCGGGCGTCACCAAGGAGGGAGCGTGTTCCGGCGCTTTTGGAGGCTTTGGGTAAGTCAATCGGCTGGCTACTTACTGGGGATGACCCCGTCGAAGCCGTAAAGGCTCAGACCGAGCAAGAGCAGACGATTCTCTTGAAAGCCCGCGAATTGTCTCCTGATGCGCAGGATATCCTTATCAAAATGATAGATGCTCTCAAAAAATAATATTAACGGCGGTAATATTTTTCTTGCTCCACCTTGTTACCGGAGTTAACAGTCTTCCATCGCCCAATACGATGGAGATTGGACAGTGGACACCCACACAAAGTCAGCATGTGAAGGAATGGCCTGCTCCCTTCGTGAGCGCCTTCCGAAGCCTTCTCAGGTCATCGAGATAGAGGTCCGCCTCAGGAAGAAGCACTTCCTGTCGCCTCTGAATCAGGCTCTGGCCTATGCATCCTCGAACGCGGAAGTTCAGGCTGCCCTCGACAGTATCAAGGCAGACTATCCAGACGTTTATCGCGCTCACCTTGAAGCCAAGCATGCGTCGCTGCACCGCCTTGCGCCAGCATGGCTGTGTCTGAATTTTGCTGATTTCTGGGAAAGCGCCATCCGGGACGCGCAGTTCCCGGTCGGCAGCCCCTTCAGCCTGCTCTTTCAGGACTTGGCCAACACATGGCGTAACCGCGCGCCCTCCCGCCAGATCTCGCATGTAGGAGGTGTGGCATGAACGATCGAGTGCAACAGCTTGCCCTCACGATAGCCAAGCATCTGGACGGCGAGAGTGTCGGCGACGGGATGATGGTTCTGGCCGCGCTGGCTTCATCAATTCTTATCCGGTCAACGCCGAATAAGGACACCGCTTTAAAAGCTGCAGATTTTCTCGCTGAAGCGACAAAAGACGGCATCAATCAAAACTGGGACAAACATCGGGCCATCAAGCATCAGTCTGAAACGGCAGGTGTAGCATGAAACAGCAGCCAGTGACTTTCATGAATGCCTGTACCCAGGAAGGGTTTGACCGCTTCCTCAGGTGTTCGATCGCCCCGTCGGTCCATAACAAGGCGCGGGATGTTCGAAACAGGATGGCCGCGTGCCAGAACCTGGCGACGCAGAACGCAAGCCTGAGCAATCATCGTGTCGCCCAGTCGTGGGGTGAATGAGCCTATGGCCTGGCGCAGGAGCTGGCCAGCCTTCTTTCCCTCAACTGTCTGCCCGAGCCGGTTCCTGCCATTCCGCCCCGGCCGCTCGATTGCCGACCTCTCACGGTATCTCCGCTGGAAGAGATCGAGGCGGCAGAAGCGGCCCGCACCCTGAAAGACTGGTGCACAGGGCAGGTTTTCCTCCTCCGCGGCTTCGTGGAGCGCATTCTTCGGGGAGGCCATCATGCTCATTGATCTGCCCGGCTCCATCGGCCCGATCATTCTGTGTCTGTACCTCTTCCTTTCCGGCTTCCTCACTGGGATGGGCCTGGAGCGTTTCCGCTACGTGGTCAGCATCTTCACTCCTGGCAAAGGGAGCGGATCCGATGAGCGCCAGTAGTCGCAGTTCCGACAAATTCTGCGTAGTCATGCTCGGGCGCCGTCCCGGCAGGTACAGCTCGAGGTTTACCGAGTATCTCAAGGCCGAGAAATTCGCCAAGGAGCAGGCCTCACGCCATTGCTGCGCCTTCGACATCTTCCGCGGACGGCGTCTGGTTGCCACGGCCTGCACGCCGAATTTCCAGGGGCAGGTCAAGGTCGACATGACCACTTACGGAGCGACCATCGCATGAGCCGGGTTCGTTGCATCCGTTCTCGCGCACCGGTCAGCCCTGAGATCGCAGGGAAGGGGGCTGAGCGATGAGATGCCCCTATGCCGGATTCCGCACCCTCCGTCGCCGCGCTGCGGAGATGGGATACGCGCCACGCAAAACCAATGGCGGCCACGTCTGCTGGACACATCCTTGCGGAGCCCTGGTCTTCGGATCGAGCACGCCAGGAGACCATCGAAACGAGCAGAACCTTCTCGCTTTGATGCGTCGGAAGCTTCGCCAGAGCGCCGCTGCATCAGCCTCCTGAGGACAATCTCATGTACCCATACATCCTCATCGCCCTGCTGGCCGGTCCCCAACGCTTGCCGTTCATGCATACGGAGCAGGGCAGTCCCTATTCGACTGTACCAAAGCAGAAAATCACCGCCATCCGCCTTGTCTGCAAACCGGAAGAGGACTGATCGTCATGACTGAGACTGGACAGAGGCGTCCAGGCCGAACCCGGGACATGCAGGTCTCCGAGCTGACCGTGCTCTTCAGGGCAAATATGCCATGGGACCAGGCCATGACCGCAGCCGATGCATTCGTTTCAGAGATCGAGGCGAGATGCGCAGAAGAACAGCGCCGGAAGGATGCAGAAGGGCAAGAGCCGTTCGCATATGTGTCGCAGGAGGATGCTAATACCCCGAAGAATGCTCATGGACTTGAGCAGTTCGGAGAGTATTGCGACAAAAAATATGAATACTTCCAAGTTCCCCTTTACACCCACCCCGCCAACGTAGCCGCGCTGAAGGCGAGGGTAAAGGTGCTGGAAGACGTCGGTCGTGGATACTTAAAAACCCAAGACGTGATCCACGAAAAAGGTCTTTTTGGGGCATCCCTAGACGAATTTAACTTGCGGGACGCTGCAAGAGATTCCTTTCGCGCTGCCCTCACACGCGAGGGAGGGGAGTGATGAGCAAAGTTCAAGAATGGCTAGAGAGCGGTGAGTATCTCCCGCCGTTCCTGCGCGATTTTCACGATCAGAAAGACATCTTCAAGTATCTTGATGAAGTCCGTGAGCGATCGGTCAAGAAAAACGGAGGGCAATATATGGATAACCTCACGTTCTCCGACGCACAGATCTACACGATCGACATCTTTCTATGGGTCATGGCGCGTCATGGATACACACTTCAGCGCAGCCGCAAGGGTCTGCTTTTCTCTGATCTGGATGACACGATAGCGCGCGCCAATAAATCACGGTCGGATACTTCTATCGGGCTTCTGAAAAGCCTCCTTTCAAAAGGAGACCCGGCATGAGCGGGCGGACGGATACGAGTCAATATGTCATCGTGGATTTGCGAGCAGAGTGGGCACGCAGACCATTTCTCACATTCTGGCGTCCCAATTTTGCAAGTTACGCATACCCGCTTTCGTGGGCTGGTGATTACACCAGGGCGGTCGTGATCGAAAAAGATGAATACCTGACGCGTCGCCGGTATTCCGTGACGACAGGAAGGTACACTGGAAGATGGGAGAGATTTGCCGTCCTGCGATCCGTCGCAGAAGCAATCGCCACTGCCCCGCCGCCTGGTCAAATCGATGGGGACGCTGGCCCTGTCGTGCTCAACAATAAAAAGAACCGGGATTACCTGATCGCAAACCGGCTGAGATTTTCACGGACAGCCATGGACGCGGAGGCGAGGGGATGAGTGATACAACAGACCCAAGGATTGAGGCGGAAGCACTGCTGGAAACTATCAAGGCGGAACTAAAGAGGGAAACTCAATACACGTCCGCGTCCGACAGCCGAACCGTTTCTGCTGGTTGGCTCAGAGATTGGTTTGGCATTCACCGCAAGCCAGCAAAAACCATCGCTTCGCATTGGTCGGATGAGCCGGAACCGGAGGCAAAATGAGTGAGCAAATAGTTCTCCGCAGCGTGGCGTCCGTACTTGCTGAAGATCTGCAAGGAATCATCGGGCGCACGAAGCTCCTGCATCATCTGAAAGAGGTGCCTGAGTTTAATGGAGCGCCAACCCATCGCCGGATCGGCATCAAGATCATGTTCCGCCCTGAAGACGTGCGAACCCTTATCGAAAGCCTGGAATGCCCCTCTCCATCGTCAAACGCAAAGGCAGGGAAGCGTTATACATCCGCGGAACCGTCCGAGGACAAAGCATATACGAATGCACTGGAACGGCTGACCCGGAGCAGGCGGAGGCTTTCCGCGCGAAACGGGAAGCGGAACTCTGGGAAGAATCAGTCTACGGCAAACGCGCTGTCGTAACCTTTGCTTCTGCTGTCTCGGCCTATCTTGAGGCAGAGCAGCGGAGCGAGACCACGCTGTTCCACATCGAGCGGCTGTTGCGCCATTTTGGCACACGCAAGCTCAACACGATCAAACAGCAAGATGTAGATCAAGCATACAAGGCAATCCTGACGAAAGGAACGGACGCCTCGCCAGCCACAAAGCTCCGGGGCGTGCTCACGCCACTCAGGGCAATTCTTGAGTTCGCAGCACTTCGGGATTGGTGCGACAAACCATCATTTGCCAGCCCGAAGATCGCACGCACAAAAATGCAATTCCTGCGTCCTGCCGAGGCAATCGATCTGGTGAATGAGGCCGCTCCCCATGTGCGACCGTTACTCGTGTTCCTGATTGGCACGGGAGCTCGCATGTCTGAAGCGCTTGAGCTGGACTGGCGGGATGTGGACCTTCCAGCTGCCCGCGCTGTTGTCTGGCAGAAACAGGATACAGAACGCCATATCGACCTTCCGCCTGTCGTGGTGCTGGCTCTGTCAGGGCTGCCTCATAGGGAAGGGCGAGTGTTCCGGCCGTATCGAGGCAAGACGATGGGCGAGGGATACCATGACACAGGACGCAATGGCGGCGGCCAAATCAAGAACGCATGGGCTTATGCCTGTGAACGAGCCGGATTCTCAGGAAGGGAACGCATCTGGACGCCAAAAGGATCGACCAAGGAGAAGCGTGCATTTGTTCCCGATCTCACGCCGCACTGCCTCCGTCACACGTGGGCGACCTGGCATTATTGTATCCACAAGGATTTGCTGAGGCTGAAGGAGGAAGGAGGATGGCAGACCATCAGCATCGTAACGCGATACGCCAAGAAGATGCCTGACTTTCATCGGGAAGCCGTCATCCGCTGGTTGGGATATACGGACTGGCCTGATATCGTCCTTACGTGCCAGATCGGGGCCACTCACGACAAAGGAGAATAAGTCATAGCAATATCAATAACTTACTTTGGAAACCCTTCGCCTTCACACGGCAGGGGTCACAGGTTCAATCCCTGTCGCGCCCACCATTCTAGACGGCTGTTTTCAGCTACTTTCCAGCATATAAATTATTATCTCCCCGGTTCAGGTCGGTCCATAGCAGGCCGGAATTATCCGTATCGCAGCATCCCGATCCGGGCCAGATCCGTACCATGAAACTCTGAGTTATCAGGTCGCTTCCGCTCGGGCCTGTACTTAGAGTCAAGTCTTGAGCCTAAATTTTAAAAAATTTGGTGCCATGGGACGATTACAGGCGGCTTGATCAGGACGTGTTTCTTCCTGAGGGAGATCGCAATGCTCGTTATAAACTTGTCTGCCTGCTTTATGAGGAGAACCAGAATGTTCGGTAATGGAAATCCGTTTGCCACAAGCAGATATTACTGTCAGTTGGATCAGGAAGATAGCGGTTTGACAAATACAGTGACTGCATCATGTCGCGGGTCAGATTGATTCACACGTTTAACACCTTAAAAATTTACCCAACTGAATCTTCCGAAGATCTCTAAACAACGTTGGTATTGCAATAAGCTTAATAAGGATTTCATCTTGCACAGTCCAGATTTCAGCTCGTGGCATAGTGCGTTGATAACGGTGCTTGGTCTGGCGTTATTTACCCTGCTTGGTATCGGTACGCGTCTTGTAATGATGCTGACGATTCAGCAGCGCAAGGAACGCTTGAATCGGCAAATTAACGAACGAGTCAAAACGCTGATTGCAGCATACAAAACATTAGGAGGCTCATTTACAGGAGACCTAACTGTCAGCCCGATCCATTTAAAGGATATAAAGGGCCGGAATGGCAATAACCAAGATATAACGTCTCTCGAGTTGTCAGGTAGCTCGGAACGTACTCGACGTATTCGAGACGCTGTCGAATCTGCTCTGTCAGATATTATTCTTCTTGGAACAAAAGAGCATGTCCGCATGGCTGCGAAGGCTGCATCCGAACTTGCACAAGGTCGCACTGTTCACACACATGATTTAGTTGTGGCATTGCGTGATTTCATCCGTAAAGCTTTGGATATCGAAAAAATACCTTCTGACCAAGAGCTTCCTCGCCAAGGTCCGAGCCGGCCTTCTGGTTCAGGCGGACGTGAAAAGGGAGAAAGCAGCAAAGACGGAGGAGGGAAAGGAGGGGGCGAAGGAGGCATGGTCGGCGGTATGGGCAGTACCATTCCCGCCGACAATGATCCGGATTCTGCGGCCAACCATCATACATGATTTCACGACGATCCGAGCGCACTTCTTGCCCGTTATTCTATCCCGACCGTGTCAATACGTTCCTCAGTTTCGTTACGGTGAACTGCTACACTCCCTTTGCTTGAGGCACGAAATCGTCCCGATTTACATCTTTTACGATTTCGACAAGCTGAGGAAAATTTGAGGCCAGTTGGCTCTCTTCATGGATGAAGGTCCACTGATCCGTGTGCTGGCTTCATACCCGATCTGGTGACGATACTTCGGACTATTTCTTGTCAGTTTTTCAAAAGGAAACTCAGACCTTTATCTATAAGGCAAGCGGTGACCACAGCCTGTCTGCTGCACATTCGCTAAGTAAATACACTGTTTGGACAGAGAACCCGGTTGTCCGCTTTTGATCTGGGATGCGCTCTTTCTCTGGACGCCCGGCTGCTTGAGGGTAACATGGTATCATGAAAGCGCGCACTTACCGTCAGCTTCCTTCGTGGACTGTTCAGAACTCTTCATATGCTCTCAAAGACCGCTGGATCAGCGTTCGTGCCGATACGTGTGAAACCGACGAAGGCGTTTTAATCGATCCTTTCTATGTTCTGGAATATCCGGACTGGGTTCAGATCGTCGCAATTGATCATACCGATAGGCTTATTCTTCTCGAGCAGTATCGGCATGGTTGGGGCACGACTTCTCTTGAACTCCCTACAGGAGGGATTGAAGCCTGCGACGATCATCCGATCGCGGCAGCGCGCCGCGAACTTGAAGAGGAAACAGGCTTCACATCAGCTTCCTGGCAGCACATAGCGACTTTGGCACCCAATCCTGCAAACCAGACCAATCGCTGTCACATTATTCTGGCTCAAGGTGTAATACAGAATGGTGCTCGTAAAGATGATCCTACAGAACGGGTCCAGATTTCTTTTGTTCCGGTCGACGAAGTGAAAACACTAGCATGCAATGGGAAAATCATTCAAGCGATGCACGTGGCCGCTTTGGCTCTGGCTTTGACCAAGATCGGACGCTGGAACTCTGAGCTGATCTGAATGTAGCGTAAGTATAGAGACCCCGATCAACGCGCAACTATGAAATCCCGATTCAGCGGCCTTCCTCCCGGTTATACTGCTGCTGATCAGAGGATGAATGTCCGTCTTGGAAGCCGCGCTATGCGGTTAGTTTCAGGCGGACTGAAACTAGGTCTGGTTGATCTTGTCTGCGCACTATACGACGCACCTCGGTGAGATCGTGCGGGCTAGAGCTGAGGAAAGCTATTCATGCCAGTATGTCAGTCACTGAGCGCGAATTTCCCTATTCAACAAAAAAGACGTCATCTAATGCAGGGCCGCTTCTGCGTCGATCAGGGTCACGTCGCGCATCTGGTCGAGATAGGCTTTGTGAGAGGCTCCAAGAATTGCAAGCATTCGAGTGCCCGGTTTGCGGGTCAACACTTCCCGGATATTTGCGACCATCCGGAGGTTTCGTGTCTCCCAATATCCGACGTAGTATCGCCCGTAGCCTTGAAGTGACGGCTCCTTCAGCGCCGCTCCCTAGGCTCAGGGCTCATAGCCAGCAGATGACGGTTGCAGCGAGGCAGATGGCCGAGAAGAAGACGGTGGGGCATCTGTCATAGCATGTCGCGACCCGTCTCCAGTCCTTGAGCCTCCCGAACATGATTTCGATGCGGTTGCGACGTTTGTATTTCCGCTTGCCGTATTTTATGGGTTTCCCTCGGGATTTCCGTCCCGGAATGCTGGGTTTGATCCCTTTCTCCTCCAGGGCATCCCTGAACCAGTCAGCGTCATAACCCCGGTCTGCCAGCATCCATTTGGCTGATGGCAAACTGTCCAGAAGGGCAGCAGCTCCGGTGTACTCACTGATCTGGCCTCCTGTCATGAAGAAGTCGAGCGGATGTCCGTTCCGGTCGGTGACGGCATGCAGCTTTGTATTCATCCCACCTTTGGTCCGCCCGATCAGGCGGCCTGGAGCCCTTTTTTTAGCCGCAGGCTCGAAGCCGTGCGGTACGCCTTGATATACGTCGCATCAATCATAATCGTCTGGGACTGTGCCTTTGCGGCAGCCAGACCGTCCATCCTCCGGGCGAAGATCCCCATCCCCATGGCGCCCCAGCGCTTCCAGCGGTTGTAGAGCGTCTTGTGTAGAGCGTATTCCCGGGGTGCATCACGCCAGCGCAGGCCGTTCCGGTTCACGAGAATGATCCCACTCAACACATAACGGTCATCAACGCGAGGTCTGCCGTGGCTCTGCGGGAAAAAGGGCCGCAGACGCTCCATCTGCTCGTTCGTCAGCCAATACAGGTCACTCATATCAATGGGTCCTGAACCTAGCGCTTCTTGTATCGATATAGCAACGTATTAGTGGTCCAATAATTTGTTGTTTTTGGAGCGTCAGACATGTGGTGGAAGGCAGTTGCGTCGATGGAGTATGGCTTCGAGCACTTCCATTACATCCGACACAAATTTTAATCGGTGTTCATTCGCCTGCTTTTGACCACTGATATCAGACTGATTGTTTGTGGAGATAATTGGTTCACATAATAATTAACCAAATAAAATTTTGCCAAAAAACTGAATTTGCGTTTCTTCTTTTATGTAATCTTCTATTGATTAGAACACCAATGTATACACCAGTAAAAATCATAAATAAAACCCCATATAATAACATATGATCATTTTATATTTATCTGTTACAATTTTTATTTTCTGTTAATTTTTTAATAACTCGTGTTCTGTGAAATATCTTTTTAAAGATTTTATGTTTGATGATTAATTGACGAAACAGTACTTATTTTTTACGATCCTGCCGTCAGTTTTCCGTAAGGTAGGAAAGATGGGAACGGTAATGTCATCCGCATCGTTGAACGAGTTCCTGAGAGTTACGCAATGGAGTCCGGGGCAGCTGGCTCACCAACTCGGGCGTACGGAGGATGATATTCTCTGGTGGTCCCGCCATGAGGAAGAAATTCCTCAGAAACTTCAGAACTGGATGACGAGAATCGTTACAGCATTCCAGACTGAACCACCGGGGCAGGGATATGCATTGGAGCGCCCGGAAACATGCTGCTTCAACGGAGATCCTTCCATTACCGTCGTATGCGCAGTTTGTGGCTTTGCTCCGCGCTGTCGGCAGGGGCAGTATCAGTCGCACTGAACATTACAAAGCAGAGGGCGCCAATTATTTTTATAATTTTTTATAATCAGCGCATTTTCAGAAATTATCCTCGCAGAACTGATTGCAGCGCGTCAGCCGTATCAGCTGCTGCCGCAATATCCTGATAAGCAGGATTGTTCTCGGGAAGATTCCGTAGCGCTTTTTCCAAATGAGAAATGACTTCCTGGATCAGTTCATGGGCTTCACTATCGACTTCCTGGCGGTCATTTTCTTCATCTTGATGAAACAGATTCATACTCTTTGCTTCCATTCTGAAAAGACAAAGAAACATTTGCCCCTAAACTGTTCCGTGACAAGGGATATTCAGTTTAGCGCTTTTCCAGAAGGCGGCATGCAAGACGATGAGCCGCTTTGCGAAATGCTTCATCAAAATCAGTGTCCACCGCAATTTCTCCGCCACCCATCCCGATAAAGCCATCGACCATACCGTTCTGTAACAAGCCTTCGGAATGCACCAGCATTCCATCTGGGTCTTCCATGTGCCCGGAGGCTGGCGTTCCGTCACTAAGGCGAGGAATGAGCGGTTTCTTCAACAGATCCCGCCAATACGTTTCCACTTTTTCGGGATAAAGCCGCCCGTCCACGGTATAGGCTTCCAATGGCTTGCCCAGCCCCAGCATATAGCCGATTTCTACAGCCGTGCCGGGGTCCATTTCTGGACTGCGCCTGAATGGGTCAATACAGAACAGGCCAGCGTTACAGCGATCCATGAGCGCACGATCTGCACGAACAAAGGCAAGAATGGTCTCTTTGCCAGGAGGAAGCAGTTGTGCCTCCGCCTGGCCATCGAACGGAGCAACGCCTTCGAGATCATACTGATTACAGATCTCTTTTAACCGCTCGAAAATTTCCAAGGCCTTCGGGCGAAAAACCATGTCGCCAGCCAGATAAACAGAAGGACGCTTTTTCATACCGGAAAGCTTTAACACACCCCTTTTTTCATAGAAATGACCCCATATTCAGGGACCGGAGATTCCTCTGAGGGCCGGATAGATTTTAAGGTACCGATGATAGGCTTGGGCATAGGCATCCTGGAGAGTAGGATCAGGATCAATCGCAGCTACGCGTTCGGGCGCAGTGCAGATGGCTTCGACAGCTTCTCCAGTTGCTGCAATCCTGGCCAGCCGGGCGGCTCCAAAAGCGCCTCCATGCTCTCCATGGGCAAGCCTGTGGAGCCTGATGCCCAGAACGGAAGCGATAATCGACGTCCAAAGTGGACTGCGAGATCCCCCACCAATCACATCCGCTTCCCGGAAATGGGAACCTGAAGCGCTCAAGCCCTCTTGCGCATCCCTGAATGAAAAAGCGACTCCTTCCAGAACCGCCTGTGTCAGTTGAGCACGTGTTGTTTCCTGAGACAGACCAATAAAAGCGCCACGAATGGTTCCATCGTTATAAGGCGTGCGTTCCCCTGAAAGATAAGGTGCAAACATAACGGGCGAGGGACGATCTGCAACTTCTGGAAGTTCAGCCAAAAGGACGCGTTCCTCAACTCCGGAAACCTTTGCCCACCAGGCCAGGGAGGATGCCGCAGACAAGGTTACGCCCATCTGATGCCAGGTTTCCGGTACTGCGTGACAAAAAGAATGGATGGCGGACCCTGTCTCGGGTCGAAAGACATCTGTCGTGATCCAGACGACACCGGACGTTCCAAGAGATACGAATGCATTTCCCGGCTTAATAGCTCCAAGCCCAACTGCACCTGCTGCATTGTCCCCCGCACTGCCTGCAAAGACTGGTCTTTCACTCATCCCCCACCGATCTGCGAGATCTTGCTTGAGGCGCCCTGCAATATCTGTCCCTTCGCATAAAGCGGGCATATTTGCGGTAGTTAGCCCCGTTGCAGCGAGTGCGGCATCGGACCACAGACGGTTTCCTGTATCGAGCCACAAAGTGCCGGATGCGTCTGACATATCCTCGATCATATCCCCGGTCATCTGGTAGCGAAGCCAAGCCTTGGGGAGCAGAACATGCTGCGTTTGCCTGAAAATCTCAGGTTCGTGCCGTGCGATCCAGAGAAGTTTTGGAGCGGTAAAGCCAGGCATTGCAATATTGCCGGTTATCTTGCGGCTTTGTGGAAATCGCGTTTCAAACAGGCTGCACTCCGTCTCAGAGCGAGTATCATTCCACAGGATACATGGCCGCAGGACTTTGCCATGCCTGTCGAGAAGAACAGCGCCATGCTGCTGGCCTGAAAGACCGATCCCTTTTACCGAGCCAATCTGCCTGGGGTGTTTTTGCTGAAGGGCGTCAATGGCCGTGCAGGCTGCGTTCCACCAGTCAGCCGGATTCTGCTCGCTCCATCCACTGTGTGGGCGACTGACTTTCAGGAATTCCGTATGAGATCCTACTTCCTTCTGGGTTTCGTCGACCAGCAGGACTTTGATACCAGATGTTCCAACGTCAATTCCAAGAAACATGCCTAGATCCAGAGCATTATTTTAACTTCGACCATAACACACAGTTTGTGGGAACGAGCGAGTACACGTTCCCGTGAAAAAGTGTGTGCCTCATTAGGCTGGCACTGAAAGCATCTGGTGTTTCAGAAACTCAGCCAAGGCGGCCACAAGGCTGGTCATGTCCTGCTGAACTTTTTCAAAATTCCGGCTAACCGTCATCGTGCCAAGATTCAGATATCGCTGACGACAGATCTCCAGTTGAATGGCGTGAATGCCCTGAACAGGTTTCCCATAATGGCTCGTGATATAGCCACCCGCATAAGGAATGTTTCTTCGGACAGCATATCCCTGATACATCAATTTTTTTTCGAGAAATGCGGTCAATTCAGGCGCACAGGATTGTCCATGCCGATCTCCCAGAACAACGTCGCAGGTTCTTGAATAGGGCAGGGGAGGCATGGAGTGCGCTTCCAGGAGAATGACAGTTCCAAATTGCCGCTGGAGTGTCTGTAAAAGATCCGAAAGCACACCATGATAAGGGCGCCAGCACAACTCCAGCCTATGCTCTATCTCCGTAACGGGCAGGCAGTGGCGGTAGATTTGTAATCCTCGGGATGCCAGGCGCGGAATAACACCAAAACCAGCCTTGACCTTGGCTGTCTTCAAAAGAATGTCTTCTGGCGGTCTGGGCTGAAACATGCCGGCATCAAGTTCACGCGGGTCCCGATTTACATCACACCAGATCCGGGGAAACTCGGAGGCCAGCACGGTAGCGCCTGAGACTGACGCCCTTTCAAAGAGGCGATTGACGAAACGATCTTCTGTTTGTTGCAGCACATGAAGAGGAAGGCGAGTATTTTCCAAAAATTCCTGTGGATAATTTTCCCCCGAATGAGGCGATGAAATCACCAGAGGAATAGGCATTTTCTCAGGAAATCTGACTGTAAATGCTGAGAGAGAAGAATGCGCCGTCATAATCCGTGTATTTTTTTGCTTCCAAGGGGTTGCCAGCCTTAGCGGTTACAGCTAGAAACCGCCTCACCGGACCGGGGGCGCATAGCTCAGCGGTAGAGCACTACCTTGACATGGTAGGGGTCACAGGTTCAATCCCTGTTGCGCCCACCACTCGGTCCGGCAGATAATCCCACAAAATCAATGATTTATACAAGTAACTTTAAGGTATCTATCCTCCATTAGCGGTTCACGTTTGTGCAGATTGATGCATTTCGGGACACCATGATGTTTGCAAAACTAGTGCAGGTCGCCACCTCGGCGATATCTCAGCCGAATCGGTTACCTGCCTGTACGCCGATTCTGCACTCGCTGACATCGAGCATCATCACTTAGCGGTGAAACGGTGATATTCTGGCTGCCGTAGCACCTCCTTTCAGATCATCCGATAAGATCTTTTTCTTTTTTCTCCCGTTCAGCATTCACGCTGAGTTTTTGATACATTCCTAATGCCACCACCATGAATGTCGCGACTACTAGCAATACTGCGGGATAAAGAATGTCTTCAGGGGCCTTACCGCTTCGCTCGAAGACTCCGACAAGACCTTCGATAAAGACAGCAATAATAATCGTCGTCATAAATTTTTGTGAGGGCTAGTACGAGCTTCTGAGAGGGATTGCTTTCCCCCTAGGCTCAGGGCTCAGGGCTCATAGCCAGCAGATGACGGTTGCAGCGAGGCAGATGGCCGAGAAGAAGACGGTGGGGCATCTGTCATAGCATGTCGCGACCCGTCTCCAGTCCTTGAGCCTCCCGAACATGATTTCGATGCGGTTGCGACGTTTGTATTTCCGCTTGCCGTATTTTATGGGTTTCCCTCGGGATTTCCGTCCCGGAATGCTGGGTTTGATCCCTTTCTCCTCCAGGGCATCCCTGAACCAGTCAGCGTCATAACCCCGGTCTGCCAGCATCCATTTGGCTGATGGCAAACTGTCCAGAAGGGCAGCAGCTCCGGTGTACTCACTGATCTGGCCTCCTGTCATGAAGAAGTCGAGCGGATGTCCGTTCCGGTCGGTGACGGCATGCAGCTTTGTATTCATCCCACCTTTGGTCCGCCCGATCAGGCGGCCTGGAGCCCTTTTTTTAGCCGCAGGCTCGAAGCCGTGCGGTACGCCTTGATATACGTCGCATCAATCATAATCGTCTGGGACTGTGCCTTTGCGGCAGCCAGACCGTCCATCCTCCGGGCGAAGATCCCCATCCCCATGGCGCCCCAGCGCTTCCAGCGGTTGTAGAGCGTCTTGTGTAGAGCGTATTCCCGGGGTGCATCACGCCAGCGCAGGCCGTTCCGGTTCACGAGAATGATCCCACTCAACACATAACGGTCATCAACGCGAGGTCTGCCGTGGCTCTGCGGGAAAAAGGGCCGCAGACGCTCCATCTGCTCGTTCGTCAGCCAATACAGGTCACTCATATCAATGGGTCCTGAACCTAGGAACAATTGCCTATTTTTAGCTTTCCCAGATTCCGGTTACCTGATTTGCATTAAAGTCTACTTTAATATATTATGATATTTTATTTAGAGCGGAACATTGAAGCATGAAAAAATTTATACTTCTTCTTTTGGTACCTTTCGTACTTGCTGCCTGTGAAGGTGGCACAGAAAATCAGAACAAAATCTTTGGAAAAAAAGGATATATCGGACCATCAAATATGCCCCTTCATGCTTCGCCGACGTATGCACCAACTACAGAAAATAAATCTCAGGGTACTATGGATTATGCAAAAATTAACTTCCCGACTGTCCACTAATAAAAAAACCGCCCTTCATAAAGGGCGGTTTTCTTTTCTGTCAAAGACAGACAAAATTCTTTAGAGAATTTTCAACCCAACAGCGGATCTTTTGCCGTTTCGTCCGGCTTCTACCTCATAAGAAACCTGCTGGCCTTCGTTGAGACTACGAATTCCCGCTTTTTCCACCTCGGAAATATGGACGAAAACATCCTGAGCTTCACCTTCAGGTTGAATGAAGCCATAACCCTTAGTCGGGTTGAACCATTTCACGGTGCCTGTTGCCATAACGAGGCTCCTTCATAACAAAAGCGGTCGCGCACCAAATTTATGCGCGGTCCTGTTTTCTACGGAGAACAACTAGCGCCACGCGCGCTGATTTCTCATGGTAAAAACATCCGCCATCCACCCTTATAACCACAATTCAGGTGCAGAGAGCAAGAGAAATTCGATTATTTTTATTGGTTTTACAAAAATCTCCTAAAACTAATATCATACTTTGTAAAATAGACGTCGAAACAGAACTTCATGTCGGATCGTGCTAGCGAAAATTGGTGCTCCACAAACCACCGGGCATAGGTGCTTTTGAAGCACGCGGCACATAAGGATAAGACTCAGTATTATAATCCGGGTTCTCAGCCATCGCCTGAAGGGTCGTATCATCCCGCAAATCCACTGGCCGTGGAGCAGGCATATTCTGCGGTACATTCTTTCCCTTGGTTATGGCGCCACAATGCCGCACGGCCGCACTGAAGGGGAGGGCGTTTCCATTGGTTCCAGCCAGCATCTGTGTCCGGACACAGGAGCTATCTGTCTGCGTTGAAATCCATTGAGCCCGGGAACAGGACGCAAGCAATAGGGGAAGAGTCAGGAGAATGTAGCGCATGGTCGTAACCTATGTGATTTTGCAAATTTCGAACAGAAAAAATCCAATATAGCCTATCTTCGGTGAATGCGGCTTGATGCTATCAGGACGCCATTTGTCGTTCTGGACGGAAATCCCTGGTTTTCTAACCACGATGTGTTTCCCTGACATCCGAATATCTCTTTCTTCTTTGGCACCATTGGCTGTCTTCTCGTTTTCTTTGGACTGAAGTCTATTACCCCCTGAATTTCCGTAACCCGTTGCATCTCTCCAAGACAGGGACGAGAAAGCTTCCCGCTTACCAAGAGATATTCAACTATTCCTGAACCAATATGGAAAACCAGAACTTTTCCGGCTTCGACACGTATCTTTCTGCGTAACAAGCGCGAGTAACCCGTCATGAGCCTTATCATTCTTGTCGTTCTGGTGCTCCTGTTGATCGGAGCCCTGCCATCATGGCCTTACAGTTCTGGCTGGGGATATTACCCTTCCGGAGGGCTCGGTCTCATTCTCCTGATTGTGCTACTTTTGATTCTGACCGGACAGATCTGACATTTCCCGTTTCCGCGATGGCTGGAGAGGTTGCATCCAGCCATCCCTGAAGCATGTAAGCAGCAGCCATCCTGTCGACCACTTTTGCACGACGCCCACGCGTCATGTCTGCCTCCTGAATCAGAAAGCGGTTCACTGCGGTGGATGACAGACGTTCATCCCAAACACAGGCTGGAAGATCCAGTCGTTCGGCCAATGCAGTGGCCCAGTCGGAAGCGGCACGCGCTGCTGGTCCGAAAGAACCGTCCAATGACAGTGGCAATCCCACCACCAGTCCACCGACCTCTTCCTGTTGCATGATCTGCCTGAGTTCCTGAGCATTTTCCCCCAGCTTCCGGCGTTTAAGTGCAGAAAAGGGGGAGGCGAGCATCAAAGATACATCTGTCAGAGCAACCCCTATTGTCTTTGAGCCAGGGTCGAGGCCAAGCACGCGTTGGCCACTCTTGAGGATATTCCGGAGATCGTGTGGATTGAATAGGGGCATGACACGGCGTTATGATCCGGACGACGGCTGAAAAGCCACCATAAAATTTCCTCTTACTCAGGAATGTTCATGTCGCTCGACGCGAAAACAGTCACGCGCATTGCCAGACTGGCCCGGATCGGCCTTGAGCCATCAGAAGTTGAAATCCTTGGCAGGGAAATGGGCTCGATCATAGACTGGGTCGAACAGCTCAACGAAGTGGACGTTTCGGACGTTCCTCCCATGATCGGAACAGGTCTCGCCAAACCACGCCTTCGGGAAGACAGGGTAACAGACGGCAATTGCCGTGATGCTGTCCTCTCCAACGCACCGGACCGCGAAGGTCCATTCTTCACGGTTCCGAAGGTGGTTGAATAATGTCCGGTATTCATGATTTCACGTTGGCCTCGGCCCGTGACGCCCTCAGGACACGCAAGATCTCCGCCGCTGAACTGACGGATGCTCATATCGACGCCATTGATCGTCTGGATGACCGTCTTAACACCTTCATCACACGCACACCGGAGCAGGCCCGTATCGCCGCCAAAGCCGCCGATAGCGCGCTGGCAAAAGGTGAGGGAGGGAAACTCTGCGGTATTCCGCTTGGGATCAAGGATCTCTTCTGCACGAAGGATGTCCGCACGACTGCCGCGAGCAGAATCCTCGGCAATTTTGTTCCACCCTACGAAAGTACCGTTACGTCCAATCTCCTGCGTGACGGAGCGGTTTTCCTCGGCAAACTGAATCTTGATGAGTTTGCCATGGGGTCTGCAAACCTGACATCTGCCTTTGGGCCAGTTGAAAACCCCTGGAAACGAAACGGTTCTGACGCGAAGCTGGTGCCGGGAGGGTCGTCCGGTGGATCTGCCGCGGCGGTCGCGGCTGGTCTTGTGCTGGGTGCAACGGGTACGGATACGGGGGGCTCCATCCGTCAGCCGGCGGCCTTTACTGGAATTGCCGGGATCAAGCCCACCTATGGCCGTTGCTCACGGTTCGGGACGATTGCCTTTGCCAGTTCGCTGGATCAGGCCGGCCCCATGGCCCGCAACCTTCAGGATTGCGCCATTCTGCTCGAATCCATGGCAGGCTTCGACGAACGCGATTCCACCAGCGTTGATATTGCGGTCCCGAACTACGAAGCGGCTCTGACCCGTGGGGTCAAAGGTCTGCGCGTGGGTATCCCCAAGGAATACCATTCTTCGGGCATGCCGGCGGAAATTGAAGCGCTGTGGCAGCAGGGTATCAACTGGCTCACAGATGCTGGCGCTGAAATTGTCGAAATTTCACTCCCGCATACAAAATACGGCCTACCTACCTACTATATCGCGGCACTGGCAGAAGCCTCCTCCAATCTGGCACGCTATGACGGCGTCCGTTTCGGAGAGCGTGTCCGAGCTGCCTCCCTGGACGGTCTGTATGAAGCAACCCGCGCGGCCGGTTTCGGAGAGGAAGTCAAACGTCGCATCCTGATTGGCACGCACGTTCTGTCTTCCGGTTATTACGATGCCTATTATCTGAAAGCGCAGAAGGTCCGTACCCTGATCCAGCGGGATTTCCTGACGGCCTATGAAAAGGTTGACGTGATCCTGACCCCGACTGCTCCTTCCGGTGCATTCGCGCAGGATGAAAAGCCGTCCGATCCGGTGCAGATGTATCTGAATGACGTCTTTACGGTTCCGGCCAGCATGGCGGGCGTTCCGGCTCTTTCGGTGCCAGCTGGCCTTGATGCACAGGGGGTGCCGCTTGGTCTTCAGTTGATCGGAAAGTTTTTCGACGAAGAAACGCTGCTTGCTGCCGGTCATGTCATTGAGCAGGCTGCATCGTTTACCCATAGACCCGCCATCCATGCAGGAGTGTCGGCATGAGCTATCGTATCACCGGCAGCACCGGCGAATGGGAAATCGTGGTCGGACTGGAAGTTCATGCACAGGTCATCAGCAACGCCAAGCTGTTCTCGGGTGCTTCCGCGACTTATGGCGGTGAACCCAACACGCATGTCAGCCTGATCGACGCCGGCTTCCCGGGCATGTTGCCGACCCTGAACCGGGAATGCGTTGCCCAGGCCATACGGACCGGTCTTGGTCTGAACGCTGAAATCAATCTTTTCAGCCGCTTCGACCGCAAGAACTACTTCTACGCGGATCTTCCAACCGGCTATCAGATCAGCCAGTTTGCTCATCCTATTGTCGGCAAGGGTGTCGTACTTGTTGATCTTGCGGATGGGAAAACGCGCGAAATCGGCGTTACACGCCTTCATCTGGAGCAGGATGCCGGGAAATCAATCCATGACCAGGATCCTACCCGATCCTTCATCGACCTGAATCGCGCAGGCGTCGCGCTGATGGAAATCGTCAGCGAACCGGATATTCGTTCTCCGGAAGAAGCGGGAGCCTATCTGCGCAAACTGCGTCAGATCCTGCGTTATATCGGCACCTGTGACGGCAACATGGAAGAAGGGTCCATGCGCGCGGACGTCAATGTGTCAGTTCGCAAGCCAGGCGAAACTGGTTACCGGACACGGTGTGAAATCAAGAACGTAAACTCCGTCCGCTTTGTGATGCAGGCTATCGAGGTCGAGGCACAGCGTCAGATTGAAGTCTGGGAAGCCGGAAGAGAAGTCGATCAGGAAACACGCCTGTTTGATCATGTCCGTAGTGAAACACGCTCGCTTCGCTCCAAGGAAGATGCGCACGATTACCGCTACTTTCCCGACCCTGACCTTCTGCCGCTTGTTTTCGAACAAAGCTGGGTTGATGAACTGAAAAGCGGGCTTCCCGAACTACCGGAAGCCAAGCGTGAACGACTTGAGCAGGAATATGGTGTCAGCCGTTACGAATCAGGCGTCCTGACCGCAGAACAGGCTATTGCCGATTTTTATGAGGCTGTTGCAAGGGGCGCAGATGCTCGGCTGGCTACAAACTGGATCCTGGGTGATTTTTTTGCCGCGCTGAATCGGACAGGCCGATCCATTGAAAACAGTCCTGTCAGTGCGGCAGGATTGCGTGAGCTTCTTGCTCTGATCTCGGATTCGACGATCAACGGGAAAATCGCCAAGGAAGTTCTGGAAGACATGGTCGAGACAGGCGAGACTGCCTCTGCCATTGTCGAACGCAAAGGCCTGCGTCAGGTTACGGACACTGGTGCTATCGAAAACGCCATCCGCGATATTCTGACCGCAAATGCCGATAAAGTCGCGGAATACAAGAGCGGCAAAGACAAGCTGTTCGGCTTCTTTGTTGGGCAGACAATGAAGGCCATGAAAGGAAAAGCCAATCCGGCTATGGTCAACGAAATGCTGAAAAAGCTGCTTTCTGAGTAGAGAAGCAAAAAAAGTGTCTTGAGGGGTTTGACCGCAACGCGGTTCCCCCTTAAGAACGCTTCTGCAAACGCCGTGTAAAACCGCGTAAAAGTGCGGAGGGGTGGCCGAGAGGCTGAAGGCGGCGGTTTGCTAAACCGTTATACGAAGAAATTCGTATCGTGGGTTCGAATCCCATCCCCTCCGCCAGCGCGCTTCTGAAAATTCAATAAAATCAAAGAATTAGGCGCTGTAGGCCAAGCCATATCTCTCGTAAAACAAGAAACGTGCGTTTGCCTGAGATTCTATGCAACAGTGCGACGCACATCTTATCGCTATTGACGGCTAAGTAACTGCTCAGTTTCGCTGCGGTGTGAGGGGCTTTGTCCGTGCGGAAGATGGTTACTTGACGGTATCTGGCAGATGCGTGGATTCTTCCTGCCATTCTGTCATTTAAAGTCTAACAGGCCCTAAGCCGCATTCTTGTTATGCGTGATGTAATTTCTTGGGAAAGTGCATTTCCCCTAACGAGAAACTGAAGATTTATAGAAAATAATCAAGAAGAAAGAGGAAATGGTCCTATTGATAAGAGAAAAATGACGTTTTCAGTAACAAAATATCAAGAAATTCTGTTTCACTTTCTAAATATATAGCGTCACACTCTTCTGCTCCCCAGCTATCGGAACAGAATTTTTGATAATCCGCATTACGGCTTTTGGTCCAACGGACCTTATCCTTGGCCTTATCGCGCTGGTCAAAGCGCTCTATCATCTCCTGCTCTATCTGTATCATCTCCTGTTATGGCTTCTTTTACAGCACTGACAAAATTCAAAGGCTTCTGATGGATGATGCGTTCCTTTGGCGTTTTTATGATTTTACTGTTCATTCTGAGCGGTTGCAGCCAACATTCACAAGATTCTGCATCCAGCCGCCCGCACCATAAATATTCTCATGGTGCCTATGCAGGTTATGGTGGAGGGTGGTCTGGCTATTGATCACCAGGCCAGATGGATGGGGTGAGCCCGATAAGAAGCCAGATCCCGGCCGCCATGGCCATTCCCAGCAAACATTCCCTGCCCCCTGTCGTCATGACGGATAATCCGGGGAGGGGGCCCGTACACGACTCTGGGAACATGTGCAGCGGCATCCGGAAGCATTCTCGGATCAAAAGAGGCGCCATGCTTGGGAAAAGTAGCAGAGGATGAAAAGGACGGCATGATCACCTGGGGGCCGTTTGCTGTCATGATCACCTGAGGCAGGAAATCCGGTGGGCGATAATTATCCGGCTGTCCGTGCCAGATCGCCATCACATGACGTTCATATTCGGCGCCCAAGGCTGGCGTTAAAGAATGGTAGGCCGCTATGGCACCTTCCCACCCATGCAACCGCTCAAAGAGATCTGTCAGGAACCGGGCACCATAACGGGCATTGGCTTCAGGATCGAAAGCGTCTTCCAGCGACCGAAAAGCATCAGGGTGATGATGCAGGTTGATCTGCATGCACCCGACATCAATCGAGACAACTCCCTGTTGTTGGAATGCCTGTACGGCTTCGACGGCTTCATCTTTGGAGGCATAGAAATAACCGTGTCCTGCGGCATTTATGGTCCACGGCCATGCTATGACCGTGTTCCCGTCCGGACTGCGCCGTCCGCTCTCTACCCTGCTGATTGCATCCAGCAGCCGGGAAGGAATACCTGCTTGCCTTTCCGCGACACTGACGGCTTCACGACAGGCAGAAATACTTTCCGCAGCGTAGCCCTGTGAGACACAGGCCCATAACAGAACAAGAAAATGACAGTACTTTCCGGTCATGGGCGCATTTATGACCGGAAAGTATGAAGAAAGTTTTTACACAGCGATGCGTTTTACCGCTGCAACGGCAGACATGCCTTTTCAAGCCACTCCCTGACCTCGGGCTCGACCTGTGGGCTAACGCGTTTTAGAACCTCGGCATGATAGGTATTCAGCCAGTCAATTTCGTCGTCATCCAGCAAAGATACGTCAATCAATGCCCGGTCAATTGGGGTGTAACTCAGGATCTCGAATTCCAGAAACGTGCCTTTCCGGCCTTCGTATCGTGATTTGCGGACAAGCATCAGGTTTTCGGTACGGATGCCATATTCGCCCGGCTCGTAATAACCTGGTTCGTTGGAAACGATCATGCCTGCCTCCAAAGCGACCGGACGATAAGCTGGCGAGATGTTCTGCGGACCTTCATGGACGGACAGATAGCTTCCAATGCCATGGCCCGTACCATGGTCGTAATCCATACCGACCTGCCACAAGGCAGCGCGCGCTAGAACATCCAGACGATGACCGGTAGTCCCAGACGGGAAACGCACGCGGGAGAGGGAGATATTGCCCTTCAGAACGCGGGTGAATGCGTCCCGGACTTTCTGCGGCGGAGCACCCGGTCCAACCCAGACCGTACGTGTAATGTCAGTCGTACCGAACGGATACTGTCCTCCATTATCAATCAGATAGACACTGTCCGGCCCGAGAACACGGTCTTTCCCAACTGTTGCCCTGTAGTGCGGAAAAGCACCATTCGGTCCAACGGCCGAAATCGCATCGAAACTCTGTTCACGATATTCAGTGGCACGCAAACGGGTTGCATTCAGACGGTCAACGAGGGTGGTTTCGTGTTCACCTGTACCCGATGTTGCAACAGAATGGAGGAAGCGCGCCATTGCTATCCCGTCAAGCGCATGAGCCTTGCGGGCTCCTTCCTGCTCGACCGTGTTCTTGATGGCTTTTGGAAGAGTGCAAGGATCATTCCCATCGACCGTTGTCGCACCGGCAGCCCGCAGGGTGTTTTCAAACCAGACGGGTGTGGTGACGGGGTCCAGACGGACCTTGCGCCCCCTGAAAATATCCAGCCGCTTTTCGAGCCGGGCAGGGGGCGAGACCTGAACTTCCGCGCCCAGAGCCTTCGCCAGTCCTGGTGCCAGACGGTCGGGCTCCGCGAACAGTTCCGCTTTTCCGTCAGCATGAAGAATCCCGTATCCATGGGCTACGGGGGTCAATGGCACATCACTACCCCGAATGTTCAGCAACCATGCCAGAGACGTACAGTCTGCCAGAACGACAGCGTCCTGCCCGACCTTGCTGAGTTCCTGCGCGAGGCGGTGACGTTTGCTTTCGCTGGTTTCCCCGGCAAATTCCAGCGGATGATCCACAATGGCGTTTCCCGGAGGCGCAGGCTGGTCCGTCCAGGCCTGATCGACAGGGTTGCTCTCGACCGCAACCAGATCCACACCGTCCGCCAGCCATGACGTCAGCATGGAACGACTGACAAGACGTGGATCGTAGCCTATTTTTAGTCCCTGGGCATGCTGAGCCAGCCAGTCTGACACCGGTTCAAGCTGCACATGCCGGCGTTCCCAGAGTTCATGGGGAACCTGCTCCTCCATCTGGACGGTATAACGCCCATCCGAGAATACGGCGCCTTGGTCCTGCAAAAGCACTGCAAGCCCGGCACTGCCTGCGAAGCCCGTCAGCCATGCCAGACGCTCAGAAGAAGCCGCAACATATTCTCCCAGATACTCGTCGCCACGGGGAATGATGAAGCCGTCAATTCCGAGTGCCTTACAGGCCTTGCGCACAAGGGCAGGACGCTCACGAAGGGGAATGGAGGAAAGGCTCATGAAAAATCCTTTTCCGTTTGAGGAACAGTCTCAAGACAAAGTGTCATGAACAGAAGGTCAAGCCAGCGGCCATTTTTCTGGCCAACCTGGGGAAGAGTACCGTTTTCCTGAAAGCCGAAACGACGGTGCAGAGCAATGGACGGGGCATTTCCTGCCGTGATAGCTGCTACCATGACATGAAATCCGGCTACTTTTGCATGATCCCGCAGACCTGCGAGAAGCTGCTGTCCTGTTCCGTGCCCCTGCCATACGGGAGCGACATAAAGGGAATGCTCGACCGTTTTCGCATACCCCTCAAAGGCGCGGAACGGACCATAAGAGCCATACCCGATCACGTGGTCCGTCTCATCAACAGCAACCAGCACGGGAAAGCCGCGGGCTCTGCGCTCTTCAAACCACTGACGGCGCTGCGCCAGCGTGAAAGGCGTACTGATCCACAAGGCGTCCGTCTTCTCGATAGCGTCATTCGTGATGGACAGGATTTCCGGAAGATCCTGCTCCCATGCCTCACGGATCGTGACCGACATTCTAACTACGGCGACGTAGGATTAGTGTCGCCCAATCGCCTTCGCGCAATTTACGTTCCAGAACCAGACCCTGGCGCCGATGCGCTGCCAGCACCATATTGGCCTGTGTATCCAGCAGACCTGCCAGAATGGCTGTCCCTCTCGGCGCCAGATTCAGTGCAAGGGACTGCGCCATGCGGCACAGTGGACGAGCAAGAATATTGGCGAACACCAGATCATAGGGCGTATTGGCACGAACCGCTGCCGTGCTCCACCCATTCCCGAAACGGCACTCTAACAGATTACCCAGTCCGTTCAGACGGGCGTTCAGTTGCGCAGTCCGTACAGACCAGGGTTCGATATCCACTGCCAGAACAGGCCGGTGCAGCAGGCTTGCCGCCGCCATAGCCAGAATCCCGGACCCACATCCCATATCGAGGATCCGCTGCGGCCTGCGATGGACCACCAACTCAAGAGCGCGCAGACAGCCGCGCGTTGAACCATGCTCACCCGAACCGAAAGCAATACCCGCATCCAGGGTGATCGTCAGGCGGGAGCGATCAGGCTGCTCCTGAAGGTGAGTGCCACGAATGGCAAAGCGTTTTCCGACGTCCTGCTGGGGAAAAGATTCGTAGGTCCGGGCCAGCCAGCCTTCCGATTCCGTAGGAATACGGATCAGTTCGGCATCACACCCGGTCAGAAGACGCGCGACCGCAAGGGCGCTTTCCAGTTCATCTTCCCTGTATCCCGTATCCTTAACGCCTTCGAGGCGCCAGTATTTCTGCGCATCGTCAGCTTCAAAGATCCCTACGGTTTCACAGACACACATCAGCGCCTGCTCAAACAGGGGAACAAATTCCTCTTCCACCGTGATGGTCAGGGTCTCTAGCGCAGTGGCATGACGACGGCCAATGCTACGGGGTGCCATCACGATCTGATCTCCACGAAGTTTGCCATGACGCGCTTGATGCCGTCCTTTTCAAAGTTGATTTCCAGCCGGTTCCCGTCTGCCGCAATGACGATGCCTTCCCCGAACTTGTGATGGAAAACAGTTGCGCCAACAGGAATAGAAGATTCTGCCTGAATATCCGTAATTTTTGGGCTTGAAGTCTGAAACCGGGCCGGACGCCGGCTGGTCAGGGGGCCGGAGGCAAACATGGAAGGCATGGCTGCCGCCTGACGCCGGCTTTCGAAAGACTGGCCCGTAACCTGAACGTATTCGGAAGGAATTTCCTCGATGAACCTGCTTGGCATGGAAGACTGCCAGTTCGCGTAAATCCGGCGGCTGGCCGCATGAAGAACGATTGCCCGCCGACGCGCACGGGTCAGCCCCACGTACGCCAGACGTCGCTCTTCCTCGAGTGCACGGTTTCCCCCTTCATCCAGAGACCTCTGGGACGGGAACACACCTTCCTCCCATCCGGGAAGGAAAACCGTATCGAATTCCAGCCCTTTCGCACCATGCAGTGTCATGAGGCTGACCTTGTCATCTGACAGATCGCTTTCCGTATCCATGACAAGAGCCACATGCTCAAGAAAGCCCGCCAGCGTTCCGAACTCACCAATGGCCCTCAGAAGTTCGCGGATATTATCAAGACGTCCGGGCGCTTCCACCGAACGGTCATCGCGCCACATCTGAAGGTAGCCACTGTCTTCAAGCAGTTGCTCCACTGCAACGACATGACCTTCCTTTTCCAGTGTGTCATGCGCCCGCTGGAACGCCGCCATGAGACCCGTCAGCGCCTCTTTCGATTTGCCCTTCAGGGTGCCCTGATCGATCTGCCAGCTTACTGCAGCCGTCAACGGGCCGGGAAGGGCGCGTGCCTGAACGTGCAGTTTCTGTACGGCAACAGCGCCCACACCTCTTTTGGGAACATTGATGATGCGTTCAAAGGCCAGATCATCCGAAGGCTGTGACAGGACACGCATGTACGCCATGCAGTCACGAATTTCCGCCCGCTCGTAAAACCGCAGGCCACCGACCACACGATAGGGGATACCGATCGTCATGAGGCGCTCTTCGAACGGGCGCGTCTGAAAACCGGCACGCATCAGAATGGCGATTTCCGACAGGGAATGCCCATCAGCACGCAGACGCTCGATGGCGCCTCCCACCATCCGTGCTTCCTCATCGGAATCCCGGACGCCGATAATCTGGACACGCTCACCCTGCGCGTCTTCGCGTCCGGGCCTTAGGGTCTTGCCAAGACGTCCTTCATTATGGGCGATAAGCCCGGCAGCCGCAGCAAGAATCTGGGCCGTAGAGCGATAGTTCCGCTCCAGGCGGACAACCTTCGCCCCCGGAAAATCCTTTTCAAAGCGCAGGATGTTTTCCACCTCTGCCCCACGCCATGAATAGATGGACTGGTCGTCATCCCCGACGCAGGCGATGTTGGATGGAGCGTTTTCCCGCTTTGCCAGAAGCCTCAGCCAGAGATACTGGATAGTGTTGGTGTCCTGATATTCATCGACCAGAATATAGCGAAAAATCCGATGGTACTGCGCCAGCACATTGGGCTGCCCACGCAGGATCTCCACCATGTGGAGCATGAGATCGCCAAAATCACAGGTGTTCAGCTCTCTCAGACGCTGCTGGTAAGACCTGTAAATAGCGAGTGCATGACCATTGGCGAAGTCACTATCCTCAGCGGGGGTGACCCTCTCTGGCGTCAGACCCCGATCCTTCCAGCGCTGGATGATACCCAAGAGCTGGTTGGGTGGCCAGCGTTTGGTATCAATGCGCCAGGGCTCCATGACCTGCTTGAGCAGACGCAACTGATCGTCCGTATCCAGAATGGTGAAACCACTTGTCAGGCCGACATATTCCGCATGCCGACGTAGCATCCGGGCACAGATGGAATGGAACGTTCCCAGCCACAATCCTTCCGCAGGCTCACCCAGGATGGCGCTGACACGTTCGCGCATTTCCCGCGCGGCCTTGTTCGTGAAGGTCACGGCCAGGATCTGGCTGGGATAGGCGCGCCCGGTCAGCAGGATATGCGCGAAACGGGTCGTCAGAACGCGCGTCTTGCCCGTACCGGCACCTGCCAGAATGAGAAGCGGTCCTTCCGTCGTCTCGATGGCCCGTCGCTGTTCGGGATTGAGGCGGGAAAGATAATCGGGAGTGGGGATCAGAGGGTCTTGCGGCACACTCCCGATATAGAGTGAGATGCCTGCATGGCCAATACACCCTCCCGGATCGATCTGACACGTGGCGCAAGCCCGAAAAGACATCGCGCCCGGATGAGAGCGCGTGTTCTGGCAAATGGCGCCCACACGCTAGCTGATTATGAAATTCTGGAAATGCTGCTTTTTGCAGGCATTCCCCGCCGGGACACCAAGCCACTGGCAAAGGGACTCATGACCCATTTCGGTGGCCTGATCGACGTTTTTCGGGCGCCTACAGCCGAATTACGAGCAGCAGGTCTGGGCGATGACACGATCCGGGTCCTGCGTCTGCCAGCTATCGCGGCAGAACGTCTTGCTTCGTCCGAGCAGCGTGAAAGGCCCACGCTTGGAAACTGGGAACAGCTTCTCGACTACCTCGATACCGCTCTTCAAGACAGCATCTCTGAACAGTTCCGCCTTCTGTATCTCGATAATCGCAACCGGCTTCTTGCCGATGAAGCGGTTCCTGCCACCCAGGACATTCCGGAACGAAATCGCTCCATTGCAATACGTGCCCTGCAACTTCATGCCACTGCGTTGATCGGTTTCCATGTCCAGCCCGGAAAAGCGCCCATCCATTACGCCCAGCCAGCCAGAGCACTAGACTGCGCCATGCGCCCACTGGCCATTACGCTCCATGACGTTCTGCTGACCGCCACCGGCCACCCCGTCAGCCTGAGGGGAGAAGGGCTGCTATGAGCGATTCTACGGTTCTGGAGCCACCAGGACAGGACAGCACGGCCAGAGAAAGAGAAGACCCGTCCTATCCATCTGCTCCTATTGCCCTGCTGACAGGGCGCGGAAGGCATCTGCCAGACGATAAACTGCTCTATCTGATGACGCGGCTTTTCACCGGGCGCGAAGAGGGTACCGCAGAACTTTCCCAGGCTTTGACAACCCGCTTCAGAACCCTAGCCAATGTCCTGTCAGCCAGTCATCAGGAACTGGAATCCATCCGCACTATGGGAATGCACATGATTCCCATGATGGCCGTCCTTCAGGAAGCAGCCCTTCGTTACAATCGTGCCCGCCTGCCGGACGCAGATCTTCTTGATAACGAAGAAAAACTTCTGGATTATCTCACGGCCCGTCTGGCGCGGGAAAATATCGAGCAGTTCCGCATCCTGTTTCTGAACAGCCGGAACGGACTGATCGCAGATGAAGCGCAGGCGAGGGGAACAGTCAATCACACTCCGGTTTATCCGCGAGAAGTCGCAAGACGCGCCGTGGAGATCGCCGCAACCTCGCTGGTGCTTGTTCATAATCATCCCAGCGGCGATCCCACGCCTTCTGACGCAGATATACAGATGACTCTTCAGGTTCAGGCAGCGCTGAATGTGGTCGGTGTGAATCTGGCCGATCATTTCATTATCGGCAACGGACAGCACACCAGTTTCCGGCAAAAAGGCCTGTTCTGAAAACCAGATCCTATCGCCGTAAGGGGAGCAGATCTTCCAGACCCAGATCTCCCGGCAAACCGCCCCGTGGGAAAATCGTATTGACGTGCCCCATCTTCCGACCGGGACGCGCTTCCTTTTTTCCGTACAGATGCAGGGACGTACCATCTGTCGCAAGAATGGCTGGCACACAGGCCATATCTTCCGGTCCGATCAGATTGTGCATGACAGCATCGGAATGACGGCACGCAGGCGGAAGAGGCAGACCGGCGACAGCCCGCACATGCATCTCGAACTGGTCCACCAGACATGCATCCATGGTCCAGTGGCCTGAATTATGCGGGCGCGGAGCAATTTCGTTAACAAGCAGACGACCATCGGCGGCATGAAACATTTCAACACCCATGATGCCAACCAGACCCAGCTCTTCGGCAATTTTCATCGCCATATCCTGTGCCTGCCGGGCCAGATCCGGCATGATGCGTGCAGGCGCCATAGTCACATCGAGAATACCATCACGATGACGGTTTTCGGCCACATCGAAGCAACGGACTGTTCCATCCTGTCCGCGGACAACCATCACGCTGACTTCGCGTTCGAAGTCGATCATCTTCTCCGCAACGAGCGGATAGGGAAGATCTGAAAGACCTGCAAGATCAGACGCCGTCTGGACACGAAACTGCCCTTTGCCGTCATATCCGAAACGGGTTGTCTTGAGAATCAGAGGGAAACCGATCTCTTCTGCGAGACCGTCCAGATCATCCTGACTCCGGACCGAACGCCAGGGCGCTACTCTGACACCTGCTTTGGTCAGTCGTGTCTTTTCAATGATCCGGTCCTGACTGATCCGCAGAATATCACCAGCCGGCCGGACTGGCCGGAGCGCTTCCAGAAGAGTGAGACCTTCAGCACTGATATTTTCAAATTCGAATGTCACAACGTCACAATGTGCTGCAAAATCCCGCAGCGCCTGTGGATCATCATAGGAGCCGAGCGTAATGGATGCCGTTACTTCCGAGGCCGGACAATCAGCAACCGGATCAAGAATATGAACCCGATAACCCAGCTTGGACGCCGCGACCGCAGACATACGCCCGAGTTGGCCCCCTCCTATGATTCCAATCGTGGAACCGGGCAAAAAAACGTCTTTCTGGCTCATTCGACCGGCACATCCCCGACGGCTGCAGTGCGTGTCGCTCGCCATGCTTCCAAGCGCGCCGCAATTTCGGCACTGGAGAGAGACAGGATGGAGGCGGCGAGCAGACCGGCATTTGTTGCCCCCGCTTTCCCGATGGCAAGTGTCCCCACCGGAACGCCGCCAGGCATCTGGACAATGGATAGTAGACTATCCTGCCCATGAAGAGCACGGCTTTCCACTGGAACCCCTAGGACAGGCAATGTCGTCCATGCTGCACACATGCCAGGCAGATGGGCCGCCCCGCCTGCGCCGGCAATAATGACCTGTAATCCCCGTTTGCGCGCTGTCTTGGCGTATTCGACAAGTCTGTCAGGCGTCCGATGCGCGGAAACGATCCGTCGTTCGTGGGATATGCCAAGTTCATCAAGCACTTCGCAGGCATGGCGCATGGTTTCCCAGTCGGACTGGCTTCCCATGATGACGCCTACGCGAAGGCTGGAGGCGTCCTGAAGGACATCGTCGGAAGAAGAAAGGGTCTGGCTCATTCAGGCAATGTTGTCCGGGATGAGACGGGTCTCGATCCAGGCGATCTCGTCCTTGAGCTGCAACTTGCGCTTCTTGAGGCGCTGAAGCTGGAGCTGGTTGAGGGGATGATGGATCAGACGTTCAATGACCGTGTCAAGATCACGATGCTCGCTCCGCAATTCATGCAGACGCTTCAGCATGGCGGCATTGTTGTCAGTCAGCATGTTGTCGATCCCGGAGCAGGGTCAGGGCAGAATGGTAAGACAGGAGAGCCTGTCCATCATTTCAGTTCCCTACCATAATGCGCGGGGATCAGGCCAGTAGGTCTCATCAGAACGGGGAACAAAGTATATTCCCCGTTACTCCGGTGGTGTTGCTTTTCAGTCCTGCCCGTCACCAGCGGTAGCATAACTGTCCACAACCGGAAGAGCCTGTCCGTCGCGGGCAAGACGGTCATTGGCAGCGTTGACAGCTGCGTTGAGATCCGTCTGTGTGCAAAGTCCCAGAATGACCGGATCACGCGGCTTGATGTTGGCGCTGTTCCAGTGCTGACGGTCACGCACCTTGATGATGGTGTCCTTCGTCGTTCCCAGCAGCTTGACGATCTGTGCCTCGGAAAGCTGTGGAAACTGACGCAGGATGAATGCAATCGCGTCCGGACGATCATTCCGCTTGGCCACTGGCGTGTAACGGGCACCTTTGGTCCGTTTCTTAACCGGACTGGCAGATGGCAGGATTTTCAGCCGGGCTTCTGAATTGGCTTCACAGCGCTTGATCTCGGCTTCGGACAACTGGTGATTTTTGACGGGATCATAACCATTGATACCCGCTGCAACTTCCCCATCAGCAATCGCCTGAACTTCCAGCGGATGCATCCCGCAGAATTCAGCAATCTGGGTAAATGTCAGCCCGGTCTTCTCGATAAGCCAGACGGCCGTGGCCTTGGGCATCAGGGGAAGGGTCATGTCAATGCGTTCCTTTTGGGGCGCGAATGGGCCAGCAAACGCAGGCACCGATTGGCGTACCCGGCAAGGAAAACCCGACACGGGAGATGATCGCGGCACCTGCTGGATGCACGGCGATTAAGAAACTGGATATGGGCTACTACCCATCCACGGTCAAGAACCAATATCGAAGCGGGACCGGTTTACACCGGTGCCGCCTGATAAATTCATTACCTTCCGATCAGGCAGCCTGAATGGATTCTACGCAGGAGGACGTGGTTCCGGTCTGGATCGGGATGCGACGGGACGTCGCGCTTTCCGGAACAACCTGCCTTACGGCAATGGTCAGTAGACCGTTTTGCAACTCGGCATGATCAATTTCCGTATGATCAGCCAGTACAAAACGCCGCTCGAAAGCGCGAGTGGCAATCCCGCGATGAAGCCAGTCACGATTTCTGTTTCCGTCAGGAACATTGCCCCGGATGACAAGCGTATTGTCCTCCTGCAGAACCTCAACGTTTTCAGGCGCAAAACCAGCTAATGCCATCGTGAGCGCGTAATCCGCGTCACCGGTTTTTTCAATATTGTACGGGGGATAGCTTGGAACGGCCTGAGCATTGGCGGCATTTCCAGCCATACGGGCAAGACGGTCGAAACCGATGGCGCTGCGAAACAGCGGCGTGAAGTCGTAAGTCATTGAAACCTCCAAGGGCAGGTATCATCTGAGGCAGCCCCCATTACTTGGCAGACTGCTATGGATTTACTGGCCATGACCCAAAAGGCATCATGACCAGTCATCCAGATGGAACCTGTCAGGCACATTTTCAAGAGATGTGCCTCAGGGAGGATGCAGAACTTACTTGGTGCGCGTACCGATACCGGCAAAACGCTTGTTGAACTTGGCGACCTGTCCTCCGGTGTCGAGCATACGCTGCACGCCGGTCCATGCCGGATGGGATTTCGGGTCGACGTCCAGACGCAGCGTTGCTCCCGGCTGACCGTAGCATGAATGCGTCTTGTATTCCGTGCCATCGGTCATGATGACGGTGATCTCGTGATAGTCGGGGTGAATGCCGGATTTCATGAATTTCTAACTCCAGGAAGAAAGCCCCGATACCGACCGGAGCGAATCATCAGGCGCGTATAACGGAAAGTGCTGTCAGATGAAAGCCGCTTTACTGGATCGCAAGAGTCCGTTTATCCCTTGGCTGAGAGCAGGCTCGGATGTCAGGCCTGCGACCGTACCCGCACGGTACCTCACGAAAGGTTTGATATGAGCGACACGAACGACGGCAAACATGGACTGCATGCACCGTCCATTCATACTCCGGTCTGGGTCAGCGACTTCCAGAAGTTCATCATGCGCGGCAACGTGCTTGACCTGGCAGTCGGTGTGGTCATCGGTGCAGCCTTCACGGGCATCGTCAACAGTGCAGTGAAAGATCTTCTGACGCCCGTCATCGGGATGCTGACAGGCGGCGTCGATTTCTCCAACATCTTCGTCACCCTTAAAGGGCCGCATGAAGCAACACTGGCTGATGCCCAGAAAGCCGGCGCTGTTACCCTCAATATTGGCGTTTTCCTTAACGCCGTCATTCAGTTCCTGATTGTCGCGTTCTTCGTTTTCTGGGTCACGCGTATCGTTGGCAAGCTGCATCGCCAGGAAGAAGCCACACCCGCTGCGCCGCCGCCGCCCAGCAAGGAAGAAGTTCTGCTGACGCAGATCCGCGACCTTCTGGCCAGCGGAAAAGCGTCGTCCTGATGAAAACTTCCCTCCGGCACCGCATCTTCCGCAAGGCAGTCCTGCTGGTTCTGGGGGGAGGATTACTGTCAAGCTGTGCGATCCATCCTCAGATCGAGGGGGTCGCGCCTTCTCCCAATGCCCGGCTTTATTCCTATCTCATCGTGCATGGTATGGCCCGGGGTGCGATCATGACGCGTCAGATCACACCGGAGAATATCCGCCAACTTGTAGCGCTGGATCGTAATGCCCAGATCGCTGCCATCAACGCCATGCGCCTTCAGAACAGGGCAGGGAACCGTCAGGCGGATGCTACCCTGGAAGATCTTCTGAAAGATATTTCGCAGCCTCCGTCACATGGTGTCGCCAGCACGGAAGCACAAAAAAACCGGCAGCCCTGAGGCGCCAGTTTTTTTGTGCCGTCCTTCCCGGACCAAAGGTCAGTTCGGGGCGCTGCCACTTTCCTTGCGCAGTCTCTTTTCACCCATGAGAAGCAGCAGGGGAGAAGCGATAAAAATGGATGAGGATGTTCCCACCACGATTCCGAACAGCATGACCGTCGCGAAACCAGTCAAAGTGCTTCCGCCGAAAAGAGCCAGAGGGAGCGCGGCAAGAAAGACTGTCATGGATGTTCCCAGCGTACGGTTCAGTGTCTCGTTGATGGAAAGATCCAGCAGTTCACGCAGAGGCATTGTGCGGTATTTACGCAGGTTTTCGCGGATGCGGTCATAGACCACAACCTTGTCGTTTGTAGAGTACCCCAGAATGGTCAGCAGTGCGGCCACCATGACAAGATCGAATTCAAACCGGGTAACCGCCAGAAAACCCACCGTCTTCGTCAGATCTAGGATGAGCGTCACTACCGCACTGATGGCGAACTCCCGCTCAAAACGCACCCAGATGTAAATCAGGATCATGGCAAGGCTGAAGCCGAGAGCCAGCAGACCATCCCGGAAAAGTTCGGACGATACGGAAGCCCCGACGGCGTCCGCCCGAAGAACCTGCGTGCCAGGTGCAACCTTGGAGACAGCCTGCTTGACCCCATCAACCAGTTTCTGGGTCTGGGCCTCGCGGTCTGCACCTGAGGGCGCATTGATGGCAATCCGGACATCGCGCGGGGAGCCAAAAGCCTGCACGGCGTCAGGGTGAATACCAGCCTGCGACAGAGCCGCACGGATTTGACCAAAATCGGCCGGACCGGGCGTCTGCGCCTCGACGACGATCCCACCCCGGAAATCAAGACCGAGCTTCAGGCCCGGCTCGAAAAACAGGATAATGGACGCAATGGACAGAACGGCCGAGACAATCAGGCCCATGTGACGGCCACGCATGAAATTAATGCGTCGATCGTCACGGACGAAACGGAACAGGGGACGTGACAGCATGACGTTCAGACCGGCAATTCTTTGGGACGGGCGAGTGCATACCACCGTACGACAAGCAGCCGTGACAGCAGAAGCGTCGTGAAGAGGGTCGTGACAATACCGATGGTGATCGTCAGGGCGAAATTCCGCACCGGCCCTGTACCGAACACGAACAGCATGACGTGAGCCAGAAAGGCCGTGGCGTTACTGTCGATAATGGTACCTGTTGCACGCTCGAAACCTGCCTGAAGAGCCTGAAGGGGACCGCGTCCACGCTTCACTTCTTCACGGATACGTTCGTTGATCAGAATATTGGCATCCACGGCCATACCCAGCGTCAGCAGCATTCCGGCCATACCAGGCAACGTCAGTGTCGCCTGGAAAAGGGACAGGATGGCCACCATGAGGATCAGGTTGGCAAAAAGCGCAACGTCCGCGTACAGGCCAAAACGACCATAGAACAGCACCATGAAAACCACGACCAGCAGCAGTCCGACCACAAGGCTCATGATACCGGCATGAATGGACGCGGCGCCGAGGCTCGGGCCAATTGTTCTCTGTTCCACAACAGAGAGGGGGGCCGGCAAAGCACCCGCACGCAGCAGAAGCGCAAGATCCGAAGCACTCCGGGCATCAAATCCACCCGTGATCTGACCACTGCCAGCCGTGATCGGATTGATGATATTTGGAGCTTCGATCACCTTGTTATCGAGAACAATGGCAAAGCGCTTGCCGACATTGGCGCGCGTGACATTGGCAAATTCCGTAGCGCCAGCGCTGTTGAGCTGGAACGTCACCGCCCATCCGCCGCTCTGCTGATCGATGACGGCACCCGCGTTCGTCAGATCGGTACCATCGACATCGACATGATCCTGAACGGCAACCTGCGAATGCGTGCTTTCATCTTCCAGCATCGTGGAGCCAGGACTTGCCACGCTGGGATTTGGTGCCAGCAGACGGAACGTCAGACGGGCGGTTGTTCCCAGCAGAGACTTGATACGTTCCGGATCACTGACACCGGGGAGTTCAACCACAATGCGGTCATCGCCTTCGCGCGCGATGCTTGGGTCAATGGCACCCGTCGCATCGATACGACGGCGCACGATTTCAATGGACTGCGCAACAGCTTCGCGCGCTCTTGCCATCATCGCATCATGCTGCAGGGCGAGAACGATACGGCCATTCTGTTCCGAAACATGGAATTCGTTCGGGACAACCGAGGGAAGCGCCTGCATGGCAATGAGATCAGCCGCCCGCTCGCCCTCGGAACGCGGCGCAAAGCTCAGGCTGGCCGTCTGGTCGTTTTTCCGGAAATCCCTGTATCCAAGGGATTTGTCAAGAAGCGTCTGCCGCGCCTGATCCTGCAGGGATTGCAGGCGATCATGTTCCAGAGACTTCAGGTCGAGCTGAAGCAGAAGGTAGGAACCACCTCGCAGATCCAGACCCAGATGGATCTGCCGCCAGGGCAGAGCAGGCGATGGCGCTTTCATGAAATTGGGCAGACACAGCAGAACGCCGATCAGGCAGATGCCTATGACGCCCAGCAATCTGAGCCGGCTGTAATACATCATATCAGGTCGAGACGTCCTCGGCGGATGTGGACAGGTCGTTATTTCGTGGGCGGGACCATGCCGTTTCCATCCTGCCGATGCAACCTTTCTGCACCTTCTTGCAGACCAGCATCTTTGCGCTCAGGGCGTCGACTGATAATCCTTCGCTCATGAGCATACGGCAACAGCTTCGCGTCGGCATCGTGGGTGCCGGTCATTTTGGACGGTTTCATGCCCTTAAGAGCGCTGAAAATCCGTCAGAACAGCTTGTCGGGCTCTATGATCCCGTTCCAGAACGTGCAGCCCTTGTGGCAAAAGAGGCACAGTGCGAAGTCTGTGCCAGTTACAGCGACCTTCTGGCGGCTGTGGATGCCGTCATCATTGCGGCTCCGGCAGAGTATCATTTCCCGCTGGCCAGTCAGGCCCTTCAGGCGCACCGGCATGTTCTGGTGGAAAAACCCATCTCCGCAACACTGGAGGAAGCCCATGCCCTTGCTGACCTAGCCCGCCAGACCGGGAATGTCCTGCAGGTCGGGCATCTGCTGCGTTATTCAGCGGAACACCAGGCGATCACGCAGCGAATCACAAGCCCGCTCTATATCGAGGCAACCCGCATCGCCCCTTACAAACCGCGTGGTACGGATGTTTCAGTCATTCTGGATCTCATGATTCATGACCTCGACCTTGTCCTTTCCATCGTAAACAGCCCAATTGCTGATATCGACGCTCTCGGGGCCGCCGTTTCCAGCGCCCACGAAGACATCGCCAATGCCCGTGTCCGGTTTGAAAACGGATGTGTCGCAACAATCACCGCCAGCCGCATTTCTCTGAAGACTGAACGCCGCATGCGCCTGTTTTCACAGGCTGGCTATCTTTCCGCCGATTTCATGGAACGCAAACTGAGTTTCATCGGACGGGAACGCGGAATGCCACTACCAGGCACGGGTGGTTTTCGGCGCGAAGCCATAAGCTGGAAAGATCATGACAATCTGGCGGCTGAACATCAGGCTTTTGCGGCCTCATGTCTTCACGGCGCTCCGGTACTGGTTGATGCTAAAGCCGGAATACGTGCTCTCGACGCGGCCCTGCGTGTTACCAGGAGCATCTCTCGCTCTCGGCACATCATGGAAAACTCAGGCCTGATCTCTGATTGAAATTTCCTCTAAAATTCTAAAACAAGTTACTGATTTTCAAGTATTTCTTTTTTCATTTCAAGTTCCAGCCATTCTTCCTCAGCCTTCGTCAGGGCATTTTCTGCCTCAAGGAGGGCGTCAGTGACTGTCTGGAACTTCTTGGGGTCACGAGCATACAGGTTAGGATCAGTCAGAAGCTTCCGATATGTCTGGATGTCCTTCTCGAACTGCTCCATTTTAGCAGGCAGCAGATCAAGGGCGCGCTTATCGTTATAACTGAGCTTCTGGGACTTCTTTTCTGTTTTTAAAGCAGATTGTGGTGCAATTTTTTCAGAAGAGTCCTGTTCTCTCTGCCGTTTTGCAGGCGCTTCTCCGCGCCGCTGTGCCAGCATATCGGAATAGCCGCCCGCATATTCGATCCAATCTCCGTTGCCTTCGGCCACAAGAATCGAACTCGCTACGCGATCCAGAAAATCACGATCATGACTGACAAGAAGCACCGTTCCAGCATAATCAGCCAGCATCTCCTGCAGAAGATCGAGCGTTTCCAGATCAAGATCATTGGTCGGCTCATCGAGCACCATAAGGCTGGAAGGCTTTGCCAGCGCACAGGCCAATGCCAGACGCCCACGCTCTCCGCCTGACAGCTTGCCGACCGGTGTTCTCGCCTGTTCAGGGCGGAACAGAAATTCCTTCATATATCCGATGACATGACGCTTTTCGTCCCCGACCTGCACCATGTCACCACTTCCACCTGTTAGCGTGTCAGCAAGCGTCTTTTCAGGATCAAGGCTTTCCCGCTGCTGATCGAGCGTCACCAGAGAAACGGATGGTCCCATCTGAACCGTTCCCTCCTGCGGTGCCAACCGTCCGGTCAGCAGCCGAAGAAGAGTTGTCTTTCCAGCACCATTCGCTCCAACCAGCCCCAAACGGTCTCCCCTCAGAAGACGCAGATCAAGGTTTCGTACAATGGCGCGATCATCATAAGCCCAGGACAGATTTTCCGCGGCAATAGTGATCTTGCCACCACTTTCGGCTTCCATGGCTGCCATGCGAAGCGTTCCCGTCCCACGGGATGCCATCTCCCGTCTCTGAGTCCGCAATCCGGCGAGTTCAGCAACCCGACGGACATTGCGTTTGCGCCTAGCCGTCACGCCATATCGCATCCAGTCTTCTTCGCGGGCGATCTGGCGATCAAGCTTGTGCGCGTCGCGTTCTTCCTGCTCTAGAACCTCATCCCGCCAGCTTTCGTAACGGGAAAACCCCTGATCCAGCCGGCGTGTAATGCCACGTTCAAGCCAGACCACACTTCTGGAGAGCGTTTCAAGCAGGCGACGGTCATGGCTGATGACAATCATCGCAGAACGGGATGCAATCAGTTCCTTTTCCAGCCAGCTGATCGTGGGCAGATCAAGATGATTGGTAGGCTCATCCAGCAGAAGGAGATCCGGTTCCGCCGCCAGCGCCCGTGCAAGGGCGCACCGCCGGACTTCACCTCCTGAAAGATTTTCGCAGTCCTCATCTCCCGTCATACCGAGTTCGGACAGCATGACGCGCGCGCGGTAGCTTTCCGTCTCATCCAGATCTTCTGCAACATAAGAAAACGTCGAAGAATAAGCTGAAAGATCAGGCTCCTGTGCCAGATAATGAATTTTTATTCCCGGCTGGACAAAACGGGTCCCATCATCCGGTACGATTTCTCCAGAAGCGATCTTCAGAAGAGTCGACTTTCCGGAACCATTATGTCCAACAAGACAGATCCGTTCCCCGGGCTGTACGCCAAGCTCCGCTCCATCAAGGAGCGGGCGCCCGCCGAGAGTATAGGTGATATTCTGAAGGAGAAGGATAGGTGCTGACATGCCTGTCTATGTGTCGCAGGCTGCCCTCGGCTGCAAGAGACCCTGTCCCCGATAAAAGAGGGTCAGACGTTCACGCCACCTGTTACGGCCTGATAGGTTGCAACGGCCAGGGTCATCGGCTCGAAAGGCTTCGTGATGACGAAAGACGGCTCCTGGGCTTCTCCTGTCAGGAGCCGTTCAGGATAAGCCGTTACAAAAATGACTGGTGCCTGATGATGCCGCAGGATGCGTCCAACAGCCTGCATGCCATCGCCGCCGCCGCCCAGATTGATATCAGCCAGAATGAGACCCGGCTTTGTTTCATCTGCCAGCTTTACGGCATCACTCTCCGTATGAGCAACACCGGCGATCCTATGACCACACCGCTCAACCAGATCCTGAATATCCATCGCAATGATGGGCTCGTCTTCAATGATCAGAACGCTGGTCTGGGCAATGCCTTTCAGTCCTTTCCGTGCCTCCGTCAGTTCCTCTGCTGCCACATCCTCAGGAAGGTCGAGCGCCTGCGCAGCGGAGGAGAGGGACTGTTCTTCCAGAGAGGTCAGTAGCAGCAACGCCCGCTGGATCACAGACATGCCCGCCACATTCTCGGGAACCTGCGCAGCAAATTCCCTGACGAGAAGACCGTAAAGCCGAAAGCGCGGAGGAAGCTCACCGGCGGGATTTTCCATGAGGCTTTTCAGCGCTACCGCGACAAGTTGGTCTCCAGCTTTCTGATCTCCCAACAAGGCACGGGCAAAGCGGCGGGCATAAGGCAGCGCCCTGATAAGTTCCTGACGTGCCGAATCAATCATGGTCCTCAGCCCTTGTTTCAGAATCATAGCCTCTCGCCCCGGTAAGAGGGAGAGACCATATTTCACAGAATGAAGTGAACAATCATCATGACATGAGAGACATATTTCGCCTAGTCTCCTGCAAGCTGACGATCTTTACCGCGTCACAAAAAGGATTTTCCCCTGGTCACACCCGCATCCGAAAGCCCCTCCGCATCTGATAAGGGCGGAAAGGGAAACTTTCACCGGCGCCTCCTGCAGGCCTTGCCGGATCTGCGGGGTTTTGCGCGTTTTCTGACGCGAGATGCGGTTCTGGCTGACGATCTTGTACAAGACACAATCGTTCGCGCCTTGGCAGCACAGGCCCAGTTTCAAGAAGGAACAACCCTCAAGGCCTGGCTCTTCACAATTCAGAGAAACACATTTTACGAGATCAGGCGACGCAGTTCGCGCGAAAAAGAGATCATGCAGGACATTGAAATGGACCTGCCTCCCTCTACCGAGACTCCCTCCCGCCAGAATGCCCGGGACGCCGTTCAGGATCTGGGAGAACTTCTCTGGAAGCTTCCAGAACTTCTGCGCGAAGCCATCATCCTGGTCGGTGCACAGGAACTGTCCTACGAGGATGCAGCCGCAATCTGTGATGTTCCTCCCGGAACCATGAAAGCACGCGTCTCCCGTGCCCGTTCCCAGCTTTCCGTAATCGTAAACCAGTCCTCTCCTGAAAAAATAAGCATCTGATTTTTCGCTGGATTCTGAGGTTTTTCCTTTTCCTGGATTATAGACAAGAAATTTCTTCGCCCGGAATGCAACGATCCTGATTGCCCGTTCATTGATCTCATGAAAACAGGACGAAATCAGGAGTAAGTTCCATGACGTTCCACGATCAGGTCATTGCTATTCTTCCGAAACTGCGTGTGCAGGCCCTTTCGCTGACCCGAAACCGTGCCGCCGCCGAAGACCTTGTGCAGGACGCCGTGTGCAACGCTCTGGCCGCGCAGAACAGTTTCATTCCTGGCACCAATTTCTCGGCATGGATGCATCGCATTCTTCGCAACCGTTTTATCTCAGATCTGCGCAAGCGTCGTGAGACAACGGATATTGACGATGTGCCAGCTTCTTCTTTTGCAAGCTCGCCAACACATGAAGACAGCCTAGCTCTCAAGGATCTTTCGATGGCCCTGTCACGTCTGCCGGCTGACCAGCGTGAAGCCCTTGTGATGGTTGTTATTCAGGGCATGAGCTACGAAGCGCTGGCCGAAGCAACCGATTGTGCCGTCGGTACTGCCAAGAGCCGCGTTTTCCGTGCACGCCGTCAGCTGGAAGCTTGGATGACCGGTGACCTCCCTGCCAATGACAAACTGCGCGTAAAGGTCAAAGCTCTGCGCGATGCGATGGATGTCCGTCGTCGCAATGGAGAAGGGACAGAAGATCTCTTTCTGTCTTGATCCTGTGAAATAGGCAGCGGCGCTCTTTTTTCCATTTCGCTCGAGAAGCGATTGCGGAGAGACCCGCGTTTTTGTAAGCCGGTCAGATCAGCTCATTTCACAAACAGCCTTTCTGATGGAACTCAAGCTCCGCGCGATGGTTAGCAGCAAAGGCATGAGTGTTTGGTTTTTCGGTATCAGGGAAAGGTTCAAGACAGGGCAATGACCGGGGGAGATAACTACGAGACCTCATCCGGAAAGCAGAACAGTGGTGAGGAACAGGATTCTCCCTTCGGCATCTGGTTGAGCCGGGGTCTTCATCAGCTTTTCGATGATGTTGCCAACGAGCCGATCCCCGAAGAACTGCTTCGGTTGATCGAGGAAGACAGAAACAAGTGAAATTTTTCAGGTCTGGTTCGCCAGACCAGAACGAGCAGACTTCGACCTCAGGTTCCTCCCGACGACGCGGTTGGTCAGGACTTCGCAGCCTGCGTATGCTTGATACGGTGGGCGCCAGGGTTATGGCGCTGATCGTTGCTGCTACCCTTCCATTGGCGACCATTGCTGCATTTCTGGCATGGCACAGTTATCAGCAGAACGTCGGAAATGGTCTGGCCCGTACGGAACGTGACGCCCAGATTGCGATTTCAGAAATTGCCAGCGATCTTGATCAGACGCACATGGCACTGGACATGCTGGCCGATGAGGATATTTCCTCCGGTAATGCCCTGAGGGAATTCGGGCTGGTCCAGATCATCTCCCAGCATCATTACTGCTCCCTGATGCTGACAGACGCGCAGGGGAAACCTTCCGTTGTCCTGCCGCCGCCTTCCACGCAGGATCCGGAGATTTGCAGGTCGGAACAACTACAGCCTGCAATAACCTCGGTCATCCCTCATCCCAGCGTCGGCGTGGACGTTCTGAAAGGGAACAGGGGGCCGCTTCTGCGTTTCGTGGTGCCAATCCTCAGTCACAATGACGTTACGGGCTATATCATTGCCGTTCGGACCCTGGGATGGCAACGCAGTCATCTGCCCGCAGGGGATGGACGTCTGCTGCTGGGCTCAAGTGACAATGCCCGTCACCTCCTGATGATGGGAGACGGTGCGCTTTACCCGCTTTTCCTCGATTATACGGATATTCCGGATCTACCAGCGCCTGCAGTTGAGCGTCTTCTCAGGGATGCCCACGCAAATACCCTGCATGATGCCTTCACCAGCAAGGACGTGACCTACGTACTGCAGAACGCATACGGTTCCGTCAGTCTGGTCGTGGCTGCAGAGCGAACGGCGCAGGAAAGTCATGCGCTGAATATCTTTATCCTGAGAGTCGGGCTTATTGTGGGACTGCTTGTGCTGGAACTGCTGGCTGTAGCTCTGGGCGCAAGATATTTTTTGGTCAATCCACTGGAAAGACTTGCTGCAGCGGTTGCGAACTGGAGACGCGGAGCACCATTCGATTCGCATACTGATCAGTCGATTCCCCTAGAGATCAGGCACCTTGACCGTGCTTTCCTCCGTGCGACCCACCGTCTCACCCGCCATGAAAAAGAACTGGAACGCTCCGCCCGGAATCAGGACCATCTGATCCGCGAAATTCATCACCGGGTGAAAAACAACCTTCAGGTCGTGGCGTCTTTGCTGAATTTGCAGGGTAGCCGTATCCGGTCCCATGAAGCGCGTGAAGAATTCCGGCTTGTCCGTGACCGGGTCCGCGCGCTCGCCACCCTTCACCGTCATCTTTATTCGGAAAACGGCCTCTCGGCGCTGGATGTGCAAAACTTCCTTGAGGAGCTGTGCAGCCTGCTGTTCTCCGCCAATGGTATGAATACGCAGACACGCATCCGTCTTCAGCTCGACATTGATCATGTCCTGATTTCCCCGGACCAGGCTGTTCCTATCGCCCTGATCGTCACGGAAGTCGTCAGCAACGCCCTGCGATATGCATTTCCGGATGGACGTTCAGGGCATATCCGAATCACCCTCCGCCGCCTTGCCGATGATGGAAAAAATCCTGAAGGAACAGTTGAACTCAGTCTTGGCGATAATGGCATCGGTCTGCAGGCGGGCCGCGCGTCCGAGTCCCGGACTCGACGGGAGGGAATTGGCATCCAGCTCATTCGCGGATTCGCGCGTCAGATCAACGCAAACTTGGTCGTCAGCAATGAAAACGGAACCTGGTACGAACTGAAATTTATTCCCGCCGACCCTGCGCCGACGGCTCTGGCAATTGCCAAAAGGGCCATAAGCCAAGGAAAAAAGACATCTTCTGACACATAGAGACCCCGGCTGAACGCCTGCTGTAAGGCGAGGCGGGAAATAAATAAGCGGCAAGAATTTTCACAGGTACTGTCTTGTGGCGAATTTGCGACCTATATGCTGGGGTCATGAAGGCCGACAAGAAAATCGCAAAAGCGTGGGTGAAGGCGCAGGGGCGAGCCAGTCGCTCCCGCACCTCCGTTGTAGTGATCCTCGGACTGCTCTCGACCCTTTTGGGTCTGCTGCAGGCATGGGCTCTGGCCCGGACACTTGCTTCCATCCTGACAGGCAACCTGGAAAATGTGGCGCCCGCCATCACGGTTTTCCTTCTCGTCTGTATCGTTCGCACGGTTCTGTCCGTGTTGCAGGAACTGGCAGCGTCCACAGCAGGCATGGAAGCCCGCAGACGCTTACGGGCCGAAGTGCTTTCCCGCATCGTTGGCGAAGGACCTGCCCTGCTTCGCAGACAGCATAGCTCCGCGATTGCCGCCACTCTTGTCGACCGCATCGAAGCCCTCGACGGTTATTTCGGTCGCTGGCTTCCTGCCGCTGCCCTGTGGCTTGTTTCACAGTGGATCGTGGTGATCGCGCTTTATCTTGAAAATCATCAGGCCGGTATCATTCTGGGGCTGTGCTGTGCGTCCCTGCCTGTGTTTCAGGCCATTTTCGGGATTGCTACCGGCGTTGCGTCCCGCCGCCAGTTTCTTGCCATGACCCGGCTTCAGACGCGTTTCCTTGATCGCGTCAAGGGTATCGCAACCATCGTTCTGTCAGGTGGCACGGAACGCGAAACGCAGGCCCTTGCGAAAAGCGCCGATGACCTGCGGCTCAGGACCATGAAGGTTCTGCGGATTGCATTCATAGCGTCCGCCACAACAGATATTGCCATGGTGGCAGCCTTGGTTCTGATCGTTGTCAGCCAGAGCCGTCATCTGATAGCGGGCTCTTCCGAAGCCATGGTGACCAGCGCCCTGTATGCTGTTCTGCTGGTACCGGAGGCTTTCGCTTCATTTCGTGCGCTTTCCGCCGCCTATCAGGACCGTGCACATGCCACGGCTGCGGCAGAGGCGATGCATGACCTTGCTCCCATGCCCGCAGCCGAAAATACGGCTCCGGCGACACCGCAGCACGCAGAGGGCGGCATTTCCGTCGCTGCGGAACATGTCTCCTTCGCATGGAATGAAAAGCGTGGTGCCGTCATTCATGATGTCAGCTTCCAGCTCCCAGCAGGGGCTGTACTGATTCTTGAAGGCCCATCTGGCGCCGGCAAGTCCACCCTGCTGGAATTGCTTCTGGGATTTGTCAGTCCGACAGGAGGTTGTATCCTTCTGGGAGGGCAGGACATGCGTCAGATGACCCCTCGTCAGATTTCTTCCATCATAAGCTGGATCGGTCAGAAGCCTGTTCTTTTCGCCGGTACGATCCGGGAGAACATCCTCTTTGCCCGCCCAGATGCCTCCGGCGAGGAACTGGATGCCGCGATCAGGGCGGCTGCTGTTGATCAGTATCTGACCGCTCTTCCCGAAGGGCTGGAAACACGCATTGGCGAAGGTGGCTTTGGTCTTTCAGGTGGGCAGGCGCAGCGTATCGCCATTGCCCGCGCCTATCTGAAAAATGCTCCCCTTCTTCTGCTTGATGAACCGACCTCCCATCTCGATCCTACGACAGAAGCGGACATTCTCGGCAGCCTGCGGGCGCTGGCCAAAGGGCGGACCGTCATCCTGTGTACCCATTCCGCACAGGCCCGCCAGTTCCACGGACGTCATCTGGTTCTGGAAGCCGGGCGCGCTGTCGCTCTTACGGGAGAAGCCGCATGAGTTCCTCTCCTCGTACCTCGAACGTTCGCTCTACAAGCGCACTCTCTCGCATTCTTCAGGTCTGGAGGCCACAATACGGCCGTCTCATCACAGGGTTGATCCTTGCCGAACTTTCCGTCTGCGCTGGACTGGCGCTGATGGGGGAGGCCGGTGGTCGCCTGACAGGCGCGGCCATCGGGGTTGGGGCTGGCTATCTGCTCCTGCGCTTTGCCGGTTCTTCCCAGATCATCCTGCGATATGTCGAACGCCTGTACACCCATGATGCGATGTTCCGTGCGCTGGCGGATCTGCGCGTATGGTTCTATCGGTGTCTTGCAAAAGGCGCCGCGGCAGGGCTCGGGTTCCAGAGATCCGGAGATCTGCTGTCGCGCCTGGTGTCCGATGTACAGACACTGGACAACCTTTACCTCCGCATTCTGGTCCCGCTTGCGGCAGCTGTCCTGACCCTGCCCATCGCGACTTTCATCTGGCTTCGGACTGGCGTGGCGGCCGGACTGCTGACAGGCATTCTGTTTGCCATTCTGGCGTTTGTGCTTCCCTGGCTTGGTCTGCGCCTGTCACGACGTTGTGGACCGGATATCCTCCGCGCTGAATCCGACCTGCGCATCGCGTCTCTCGACCTGGCTTCCGGCCTGCGGGAGGCACGGGCCTTCGGAGCGGAAGACGTTCTCTCAGAAGCCGTCATCAAGCGCCAAGAGACCCTTCTCGCCGCCCAACGCCGCCAGGCCGTGCGTATGGCGCTGATGCATGGCTTCGCATCCCTGATCGCGAAGCTTGGTGTGGTGGTCATTCTCTGTGCCGTGGCTGGACTGTTTTTCCCGGTGGCTGCTCCTGTCGCTGGGGTGATGGCACTCTTTGTTGCGATTACGGCGCTGGATGGTGTGACGGGGCTGGCGCGGGCCGGTCTTCTGGGCGGGCAGGTTGCCCATGCGGCAGAACGGATCGTGGAGGTCGCGGATCGGGCCCCGGCCGTTGCGGAAGGCGATCAGCCTCTACCATCCGGACGTGATATCCGCGTTGAAGACGTGACATTCAGGTGGACCCCCGAACGCGCGCCTGTGTTCAGGGACCTGAACCTGACGCTGCGACAGGGAGAACGGGCTGCACTGATCGGACCATCCGGAGCCGGAAAATCCAGTCTTGCGGCGCTACTTCTCAAGGTCGTGCCGCCGGAGAAGGGGAAGATTCTTCTGGGCGGAGTGGACATCATCGACCTGAAGGATGACGACCTACGTTCACAGATTGCATGGCTTTCGCAGGCCAGCCATCTGTTTGATGATACCGTAAGGGGCAATCTGCTTCTGGGACGGACGGACCTTTCCGACGATGCACTTTGGGATGCTCTGGAGAAAGCCCGCGTCGCGGATGTCGTCCGCTCGCTTCCCGAGGGACTGGAGACATGGATCGGAGAAAGCGGTTCGAAGCTTTCTGGCGGACAGGGACGGCGGCTTGCGCTGGCGCGGGTGCTCCTCTCTGAAGCTCCCATCCTCATTCTCGATGAACCTGCCACCGGTCTGGACGCAGAGACGGAACGGGCTTTCCTGGAAACGCTGAATGATGTCGGGGAGGGACGGAGCGTTCTTCTGATCGTTCATCGTCTCACCGGTGTCGAACGGCTGGACCGGATCTGGCGCCTGGAAGATGGGCAGGTTGTTTCGTATGCCAGTTGACCCACTCAAGCGGAAAAGGCACCTAAAGCCTTTACCCTTCCTGACAGGACGTTGCACCATGGTTCGCTTTCTTTCTTCCATCCGCCTTGCGGCGCCGGTTCTCGTCCTGTCCGCCTCTCTGGCAGGGTGCGCCCAGCAGCAGGAACGCGACAGTTATGTCGTTTTTTTCGATCGTGAATCGGTCAGCCTGAGCCCGGTTGGAACAGCCATTGTCAGCAAGGCTGCGGCAGCCGCGCGCGCCGAACACGCCTCCGTCGTGCAGGTTTCTGGCTCCTCGGGCGTCAATGGTGATCCGGACATCCTGAAGGAACTGGCCAGCAGCCGCGCCCAGACCGTTGCTACGCAGCTTATGAATGACGGCCTGAATGGTGCACGGATCGAGATGGCCCCCCATGCACCGGCAGCCATCGAGGACTCCCGTGTCGCGCTGCGCCGCGTGTCCATTACCATTGTCCCGGGCCACTGAACCGGCATCCTGAATGACGGAAGGACAGAACGCAGAGTCTCCTGAGAAAGCAGGGAAAAATCCCAGCGACGTCCTGTCGGATGTTTTCGGTTTTTCCGGTTTTCGTGGTCTCCAGCAGGACGCTGTCGAGACTGTCATGCGGGGAGAAGATGTTCTTGTCCTGATGCCGACGGGAGGCGGCAAGAGCCTGTGCTATCAGGTTCCCGCCCTCTGCCGGGAAGGCATGGGGCTTGTCATCTCCCCCCTGATTGCCCTGATGGATGATCAGGTTGCGGGGTTACGTCAGCTTGGTATCCGGGCCGCTGCCCTGCATTCCGAACTGGAAGCCGACGAGCGCGAGACGCTGCGTCATGACCTGCGCAACGGCACCATTGATATTCTCTATATCTCACCCGAGCGCCTGCTTCAGCCCGGAACCAGCAGCTTTCTGGCGCGACGGAAAATTTCCCTCATTGCCATCGACGAAGCGCATTGCGTTTCAGCCTGGGGGCATGAATTCCGTCCCGAATACCGGGCGCTGGCGAGCCTGCCCGAACTGTTTCCCGGTGTTCCACGCATCGCCCTGACGGCTACGGCCGATCCACGTACGCGCGACGACATCCTGAACGTACTGGGCATGCCCCAGGCGCGCGTTCTGATGGCCAGTTTTCATCGTCCCAACCTGTTTGTGGAGGCCCGTCCGAAGGGGGGTGAAAGCCGCCAGCTTCTGGAGACACTCCAGAACCACCGAACCGGCGCTTCCATTGTCTATTGTGGAAGCCGGAACAAGACCGAGCGCACTGCGACGATGCTGCGCGAGAAGGGCCTGACGGCTTTGCCTTATCATGCCGGACTGTCCCCGTTGGAAAAACGGGCGGCGCTGATGCGCTTCCGGTCGGGGGAAGACATGGTCATCGTGGCGACCATTGCCTTCGGCATGGGCATCGACCGTCCGGATGTCCGCTGCGTCGTTCATCTCGACATGCCATCATCCCCGGAAGCCTATTACCAGCAGATTGGCCGGGCAGGGCGGGATGGGGAGCGCTCGGAAACGCTTCTGCTCTATGGCGGAGAAGACATGGCCCGGGCGCGTTACTGGCTTGAGCAGTCCAGCGCACCCGACCATGAGAAGCGTGTCATGCAATCCCGGCTGGAAAGCATGATCGCCCTGACCGAAACGACAGGCTGCCGGACGCAGGCGCTTCTAGCGTGTTTCGGGGAAACGCTGGACGCGCCATGCGGCCATTGTGATAGTTGCCTCAATCCGGTTTCCACCTTTGACGGAACCGAAGCTGCCCAGAAAGTCCTGTCGGCCATATACCGGACAGGACAGAGACTTGGGGCGGTCCAGCTCTCCAATGTGCTGCGCGGGCGCCTCAATGAGACGATTGAGCGCAACGCCTATCAGCATCTTTCTGTTTTCGGCATTGGCAAGGATCAGAGCGAGAACTGGTGGCGGGGGGTCATCCGGCAGCTGATTGCACGTGGCGCGATTCGGATGCATGGAGAATATGGCAGTCTGGCGCTCCAGTCCGAGATCGCACGTCCCATCCTGCGGGGCGCCGAACGCATTTCCCTGCGGATGGATGTACGGCGCCCACTGGCCGCTGCCGTCAGCGGCAACCCGGAAAATGACAGTCTCTCACCCGACGAACGTATGACATTCGATGCGCTCAGAAGCTGGCGCCTGTCGGAAGCGCGGGAGCAGGAAATTCCGCCTTACGTTATTTTCCACGATTCCGTGCTGCGGGACATTGCACGCGAATATCCTACGACACAGAGCGAGCTGGCCTGTATCCGGGGCGTGGGATCCTCGAAGCTGGACCGTTATGGCGCATCGGTCCTTCAGGTCCTGAAAGAAAACCTGAAGGCAGCCATAACATCCTGACAGGACGTCAGTCGAAGCTGTTCGGATCCGGCGCCGTTACAGTGAAGCTGACCGTAATGTCGCTTCCCTTGAGGAAATGGAACGTGAACGGAACATGACTGCCGGTAGGCGGCATCGAGGTAACACCCTCGCACAGCAGGTGATAGCCGGCAGGGGGAAAGATCATGGTCGAGTTAGGGGGCAGGGCCAGGTGATTGAAAAGATCATTGGCACCGGGCGTCTGTTCCTGGTCCGTGTGATGCGCCATGACGGTGGTGCAGACAGGAGAGGTAATGCCTTTCAGGAGATGATCGTTCCCGTCATCATTGCGAATCGTGAAGTAACCCGATCCCTGCTGGGGATAATGGGAAGAGGCCTGGAACGTCCCGTCAGCGACCACGATCCTCTGTTCATTATGGGCCACGTCCGGAGCAGTGACCGCGTCCTGCGCAATGGCCTGGGTGGTAAAAAAGGCAAGGACGCCAGCTAGGACAGATACCCGTTTCAACGACAGTCTCCCGCTTCATGGATGGTCCAGTTTGGGTCCGAACGCATCATCCGGTAAACTGGCCTCATTTCCAGTGGCACGACAAGGCCCCAACAATCAGGACAGTGCATGCGTTGCCCCTTTTGCGGACATGATGACACACAGGTCAAGGACAGCCGCTCCACCGAAGATGGTGTGGCCATCCGGCGCAGACGTGTCTGCTCGGCCTGTACGCAGCGTTTTACGACGGTCGAACGGATCCAGCTCCGGGAACTGACGGTCACAAAAGCCGATGGACGGCGCGTGCCTTTCGACCGGGACAAACTGTCGCGGTCCATCCGGGTGGCGCTGCGCAAGCGCCCCGTGCCGGAAGAAAGACAGGAGCGGCTGGTCAACGGCCTTGTCCGGCAGCTGGAAGCCTCTGGCGATCAGGATATTTCTTCACATCACATTGGCGAACTTGCAATGGATGCATTGCGCGAAGTGGATGGTGTGGCCTATGTCCGCTTCGCCAGCGTCTATCGCGATTTCCGCGAGGTCGAGGCTTTCTCGAAGATCCTCGCAGACATGCAGCCTTTTCCAGGGGAGACCACGCTCCCCGATCATAAAACCGACTCCCAGGAGACCTCATGACCGCATCAGACGCGCCATCCAGCCGACCGACGCGCCGCAGCCGCACGATCGCACGAGTTGCGGCCGTACAGGCCCTTTTCCAGTGTGAGCAGTCGGGTGATAACGCGGAAACCGTCATCAACCAGTTCGTCCGCCATCGGCGGGTCGCAGCGGGGGCTTCTTTCGAGGATGGCCACATCCCCGATGCCGACCTTTCCCTGTTTCAGGTTCTTGTACGGGGCACGACGCTGGAGCAGGATCGCATTGATCACGTTCTGGCGGACACCCTGCCGGAGAACTGGCCGCTTCCCCGGCTTGATCCGGTTCTGCGTGCACTTCTGCGGGCTGCGGTTTATGAACTGATCGAAACCGATACGCCTGACCGCATCATCATCAATGAATACTTGGATGTCGCTCACGGCTTTTTCTCTGGCGATGCCCCCAAGATGGTGAATGGCGTCCTGGACACCGTAAGCCGCCGCAACGAAGACAATCCCTGAGCCATGCTGGGCGAGTTCGATTTCATCGCCCGGCATTTTCAGCCCCTGGCAGGGGCGGGAAGCCTTGATCTACGGGATGACTGCGCCCTGCTGGACTGCCCAGCAGGCGAAGAAATCGCCCTTTCCACCGATACCATGGTGGAAAATGTCCATTTTCTGCCGGACGACCCGCCGGAGACGCTTGGACGCAAGCTCCTGCGCTGCAATCTTTCCGATCTTGCGGCGATGGGTGCGAAACCTCATGCCTATACGCTGAATATAACGGTTCCACGGGACGGGATGCACGACGACGCATGGTTCGGCGCCTTTTCTTCAGGGCTGAAGGCGGACCAGCAGCGTTTTGGCGTGACCCTGCTGGGGGGAGACACGACGTCAACCGCAGGCCCTCTCGTCCTGTCAGCGACTGTGTTTGGCAGGCTCAGGAAAGGCTGCGCGCTCAGGCGCAATGGCGCTCGCTCTGGAGACAGTCTCTGGGTAACGGGAACAATCGGAGATGCGGCGCTCGGACTTCTGGTTCTGCAGGGCGTACTGTGCGATCCAACCGGCTTTCTGGCGGAGCGCTACCGTATTCCACAGCCACGGACAGGGCTGGCGTTGAATGGCATCGTCAGTGCGGCCATGGATATTTCAGATGGGCTGGTTCAGGACTGCGGACATATGGCCCGGGAATCCCGTGTCGCTCTCGAATTCGTCGCCAGTGCGGTTCCGGCCTCCGAGGCCGCCTCTGCCTCAGGAGAGCAATGGCTGGAGCGACGCCTGACGGGAGGAGACGATTATGAACTTCTTCTGGCGTGTCCCCATCAGAACGAACACGCTCTCCAAATGGCCTGTGCCACCGGTAATGTTCCGGTTCACCGGATTGGAAGGGTCATCTCCGGTTCTGGTGTTCGGGTGCTGGCTGCGGATGGGAGCCTGATGCGGATGGAGAAAGGTGGCTGGCAGCATTTCTGACTGCCTTCCGCCTTTCCCGCGATCAGATTTTCATGCCGGATCATCAATGGCGCGTTCATACAGACGATAGCGCTTGTAGGGATGGGGAACGATCGCTTCCGCGAGATGTCTCATGCCCTGATCGGACTGCTGAATCCAGCCGAGTTCCACCCACTTGTAGGGCAGGGCATGTCGGCGGCGCATCAGTTCCGCGATGGCCAGTGAGGGAAGCAGCGCGCCCAGCATCGTTCCGCGGAGCCGCTGGGTCACGCCCAAAAGGATGACACGTGCCGAATGGAATCTGTGCAGCCCGAGCCGGGCGGCCAGCTTGATCCACCCCAGAGGCGAAGGGTCACCTCCCAGGTCACCGGCGATGTCATAGAGATTGGGAACCACGAGCGCCATCGCCACCGGCTCGTCATCCTGTTCGATCTGAACGTAATGTTCGGGTCGAAGCAGCGGTTTGAGCTGGTGGATCATGGCCTGCATCTCATAATCCTGAAGCGGAACAAAATTGAACTTGTCACTCCAGGCATCATTGTAGAGCCGGCGCAGGACCTCGCCCTGTTCTGTAATCTGTTTCTTGGACAGGCGCTTGATCGAGATGGAACCCAGTCGTCCTTCACCGACCTTCAGATCGCCCGGGATGCGAAAGCGCGACTCCGTGCTGTCATCAAGATCGAGCTTGTAACTCAGAAGATCCTCGACGGGGCTGTAGCCCGCGTCTTCCACGAGTTTGCCCAGCAGGCGCGGATGCCAGGGCATGGCAATCATGAGGGGCTGGTCCTGCCCTTCGATCATGAGTCCGGATTCGCCGTTACCACTAAGGGTCACGGGGCCACGCATTCTCTTCATGCCCTGAAGGCGGAGCCAGTTGCGGGCCGTTTCCAGCAGAAGCGTCACAACTGCTTTCTCGGAAACGGCATCCAGCGCACCAAAAGAGCCGATCTTCTGGTCCCAGTGCTCAATGGCGCGATGATCCACGATGGCTGCGATGCGCCCTACAGGCGTCCGACCACGCCAGGCTATGAAATAGCGGATGCTGGCATGCCGGAAAATAGCAGCTTTCCGGGGGTTGAGAAGGTCGTTCTGCTCCATGTCCAGCGGCGCCACGAAACCGGGCATGTCTGCATAGAGACGGCGAGGCAGCGTAATGAAAAGCCGGAGATCTGCCCGTGTCGTGACAGGGCGAACCACAAGAGCGTCATGTGGAGCAGGCATGTCAGTCTTGTCGGGCAATGTCATAGGGTAGGGCCTTGCACCTCTGATCTGAAAACATATCCCGCAAGGCAGGATACTGTGCCCTTGCGGCACGGGGTCGCGTCTTGTTGCATGGGAGGGCTATACCTTTCCAGCATCCATCCGACCACGAATAATATGGTTTTCCATGTCCGACGATCCTGTTTCTTCCACATCCCCCCGGTTTCACGCCCTCATTACCGGTGCATCCAGCGGCATCGGGGCGGCTCTGGCACTCTATTACGCCCGTCCGGGGACGCATCTTTCTCTCTGGGGAAGAAACATGCGCCGGCTTGAAGAGACCGCCGAGCAGGTCCGCAAGCGGGGAAGTACTGTCTCCGTCCTGTCGCTGGATCTGTGTGAGACGGAAACGGCCTTTGAGACCCTGCGGGCCGCGGATGACGAAAACACGGTCGACCTTCTTGTTCTCGGTGCAGGACTGGGAGATATCCGGCCGGAAGGCGCGCTCGCGGAAGCGGCTGAAGATGTGCGGAAAATCTCACTCGTCAATTTCACCACGCCTGCCACGCTTGCCACGGAAATGGCTGGCCGCATGGCGCTCCGCAAGCAGGGCAACATTGTTCTTCTGGGGTCTGTCGCGGCATTTCACGATCTTCCGGTTGCTACGGCATATAGCGGTTCGAAAGCCGGTCTGGCCCGCTTCAGCACGGCTCTTCATGCCGCCATGGCACCGCACGGCGTAAAAATCACGCTGGTTTCTCCCGGCTATGTCGATACTCCAATGAGTCGCCGCCTCGAGGGACCGCGTCCTTTCCTGGTAACACCCCAGAAAGCCGCGCGCCTGATCGGGCGCGCTGTCCGTCAGGGCAGGGCGCACCTTGTTTTCCCATGGCCATTCATGATCGCCCGGATACTGGAAATGCTTGTGCCCCGTCCTGTCGCACATCGACTGCTGCGCAGTGCAGAAGTGAAGCAGGCACCTGTCAGCCCTACACACGAAAAATTGTGAAAAGCTTGACGGCACCTTGGCAGTAGGCAACTGCTTTTCGTCATTCTGCCGTCCGGATTTAATGAGGATTATACGACCATGAGGGAAATTGTTGCTGTCGATATCGGAGGAACTCACGCCCGATTTGCGATAGCTGCCATTGATGACGGCAAGGTGGTTTCCCTCTCTCAGGAGACCACGCTGAAATGTTCGGATCATGCAAGCCTGGCGCTTGCCTGGGAAACGTTTGGTCGTCAACTTGACCGTCCGCTTCCCAAGGAAGCCGGAATCGCCGTTGCATGCCCTGTCACTGGCGAAATTCTGAAGATGACCAATAACCCATGGATCATTCAGCCAAGCCAGTTGGCGAGACGTCTGCATCTCGACAAATTCGTGCTCGTCAATGATTTCGGTGCTGTTGCGCACGCTGTCGCACAGGTCGACTCATCACAGATGAAACATCTCTGCGGCCCTGACGTCGATCTTCCGTCAGAGGGGGCAATTACAATTGTCGGTCCAGGCACAGGGCTGGGCGCTGCCTGTCTTTTACGCCGCAAGGACAGGTATTTCGTCATGGAAACCGAAGGAGGGCATCTCGATTACCCTCCACTGGATGAACTGGAAGACAAGATTCTGCATGCCCTGCGGCTGAGATTCCGTCGTGTTTCAGCAGAACGGATTGTTTCCGGGCCGGGTCTGACGAACCTGTACGAAGTCATTGCGGAAATGCAGGGCTGGCCCATCACGCTGCGTGATAACCGGACATTATGGAAAAACGCACTTGAAGGTTCCGATACCGTGGCAGCAGCCGCTCTGGAACGCTTCTGTCTCAGTCTTGGTGCCATTTCGGGCGATCTGGCGCTTGCCCATGGCGCCCGTGGTGTCGTTATCGGTGGTGGGTTGGGCCTGCGTCTGGCCAATATCCTCAGTGATTCGGGATTTGCCGAGCGCTTTGTCGCAAAAGGCCGTTTCGAAGCGATGATGAGCGAGATGCCCGTCAAGATCATCATGCATCCGCAGCCTGGTCTTTTTGGAGCCGCAGCTGCTTACGCTGCTGAATATCCCTGAACAGGAATCACGGCATCTTCGGATTTTCAGGAAAAATCTTTTCTGAAAATCCGAATGAAAGAATGTCCTAGGATTTACCGAAGCAATCCCAATAACAAGCAGACATCTGTGAACGGTCCTGTCGACTGGCAGGTGCGTAATACGCGGCCCCATTAGATCGCGGCTATCACCAGCAACAAGACATCGTCAGAAATGGAGAGATATACCTGATCAGTCGGTCAAGGCGGCTGGCAAAACAGGCTATAGTGCTGCCTGAGACTATAAAGACCGTCTGAAAATAGCCGTTTACTGCGAGGAGGGAAATATCTGGAGGTCCGGGCGGGAATCGAACCCACATACGCGGATTTGCAGTCCGCTACATCACCATTCTGCCACCGGACCCCGAGAGCAGGCAGCTATATCTCTCCTCGGCGCCGATTGGTCAAGAGGGGATATTCTGACAGTAAGAATTTTCTTCTGTCCCTCATCAGGGTATTAAGAACTCATTCACCAAACGCTGGCATACATGCCGACGTGGAGAGGGCAGGAACAACTCATGAACTCAGGACACTACGGTACGACAAAGCTGACGGTCCCAGTCGGACTCGGTCTGCTGTCCTTCCTCCTGACTGGTACTTCCCTGGCGCAGAAATATGATGGGAGCGGATCTCCGACTTTCGTTCCGCATACCCTTCAGGAAGCCCTCTCAACCGCTTACCTCACCAATCCGACCCTTCGTGAAGAACGGGCCAAGCTACGTTCAATTGACGAACAGGTTCCGACTGCGCTTGCCGGCTGGCGCCCCACCGTCCAGACAAATGCCAGCCTGACCTATTATAACGGCTCAAGCGATTATGCTGCCTCCGCCGGATATCAGGGTAGCAACAGACGATACGAAACTCCGGGCTATATGGGCGGTGTGACTATCACCCAGCCTTTATATCAGGGTGGAAAGACCGTTGCCGGCGTCCATGCGGCCACCAATCAGGTCATGGCGGAACGCGCCAAGCTGATCGAGACCGAGCAGGAAGTCTTCAGCAATGTCGTTCAGGCTTATGTCGGGGTCGTCGAGGACGAACAGCTTCTCCAGATCGCCATTAACAACGAGCATGTGCTGCAACATCAGCTTGAAGCCACACAGGAGCGATTCCACGTCGGTGAAATTACACGGACTGACGTTGCGCAGGCCCAGGCCGCTCTCGCCAGCGCAGTTGCGGAGCGGCAACAGGCAGAAGGTACACTCCAGAGCGCGCAGGCAACGTATCTTCAGGTAGTGGGGATCACCAGCGCACCTAATCTCGTGGCACCACAGCCGCTCAATCTACCTATAAAAAGCGAGCAGGAAGCCGTTTCTCTGGCAGTCCAGAACAATCCAAATGTCGTCAATGCCCTCTTCGCGGAAGCTCAGAGCAAGGACAACGTCTCCGTACAGATTTCCCAGATCATGCCGAAAGTCTCTGCAAGCCTGAATTATCAGCACGAACTCAACCAAGCATATGGACACTCCATACAGGACAACAAGTTCGGTGAAATCAGCTTCCAGATTCCGCTTTATCAGGGCGGTTCTGAATATGCCTCCATCCGAGGGGCCCGTCAGCAGGCACAGGCGGCCCACCGCGAAGTGGATGTCCAGCGACGGACTGCTCTGCAGAAAGCTGCATCGAACTGGCAGCAGATGGTATCTTACCGGCAGTCAATCGGGAGCGACCGTGAGGCCATTTCCGCCAATGTGATTGCACTTGACGGCGTGGAAAGACAGGCACTCGTGGGAACCAGTACCACACTGGCTGTGCTTCAGCAGCAGCAGACCCTTCTTCAGTCGCAACGGACGCTGGTTCAGCATCTTTCCAATCTGGTCATGTCTTCCTACGCGGTCGCAGCAGCCATGGGACGACTCACAGCTGTGGATCTCAAACTTGGCGTGCCGCTTTACGACGAAAAAGCCTATTACAATGCAGTAAAGAACAAGCTGTGGGGCACGAGCGATTACGCCATCAATCAGCCTGGTCGCTGAAATCATTTCAGATAACGGAACTGCTCTTCTTCAATGACTTCTTCCACGCCCGATTCCCTTGCCGGTGATCATGAGACGGTCGCAAACGTCCTGAACTCGATCCGTCATATTCTGCATGATGACGCCTCTGCGGCTCCCGAACACAAGGAACACACCGCCATGCCTGATACCCGCGAAGAGGAACTGACGCTGGATACATCCATGATGGTGTCTCCGGCGACTGGCGGGAACTCGGAAACGGCAACTTCGTCCGATAGGAAACCTGCAGAAGCAGGCAAGGGCAGTTTCGCGCCAGATCAGGACAATCTGATGAATCCTCAAACCATTGCGTCCGCCGAGCGCTCACTGGACGCCCTGCAATCGGCCCTCAGCAAGCCCATCCCTTCCGATACCGTTGTTAGCCAGAGCAGCGGACTGACCATCGAGGATATGGTTAGAAGTGAAGTCCGGACAATGGTTCGGACCTGGCTTGATGCCCATCTGCCATCACTGGTTGAAATTCTTGTCCGCGCAGAAATTGCGCGTCTGCGCCCCCGCGAGTAAGAGCATCTGACGCTCTTTCCTGATTTTACTACTCTCTGGATAACCATGCTCGAAAAAAGCTTTGTCCCCGCCGATCATGAGGCCGCTCTGTACGATGAGTGGGAAAAAAGTGGGGCCTTCCGGGCGCACCCTGATGCACCCGGTACGCCTTTTTCGATCATGTTCCCTCCGCCAAATGTCACCGGGACACTGCATCTGGGGCATTCCCTTAATTTCGTGCTCCAGGACATGTTGATCCGCTGGAAGCGCCAGGAGGGCTACAATGTTCTCTGGCAGCCGGGGACCGATCATGCCGGTATTGCAACCCAGATGGTTGTGGAACGCGCCCTTGATGCGGAAGGGACCAGTCGGACAACTCTTGGGCGTGAAAAATTCCTGGAACGGGTCTGGGACTGGAAGAACGAATATGGCGGGACCATTGTCCGCCAGCTTCGCAAGCTTGGGGCTTCAGCTGACTGGGAGCGGGAACGCTTCACAATGGATGAGGGCCTCTCCCGGGCTGTTCGCAAGGTCTTTGTTCAGCTTCACAGGGAAGGATTGATTTACCGCGACTGCCGTCTCGTCAACTGGGACCCGAAGTTCCGTTCAGCCATTTCCGACCTGGAAGTGGAGAACAGGGAAACCAAAGGCTCAATGTGGTATATCCGTTATCCGCTGGAGAACGGCCAGACCATTACCGTTGCAACGACACGCCCTGAAACGATGCTGGCGGACACTGCGGTTGCGGTTCATCCGGACGATGAACGCTACGCCGGCATGATCGGCCAGTTTCTGACGCTTCCCCTGACGGGACGCCGCATTCCCGTCGTCGCAGACCTGCATTCCGACCCGGAGAAGGGAACGGGCGCCGTCAAGATCACCCCGGCCCACGATTTCAACGATTTTGAAGTCGGACGCCGGCATGATCTTCCGACGCCCACAATTCTGGATGAAACGGCCTGCATCTGGCTGGACGAAATCCAGTCCGAACTGCGGGATGTGGATGGTCTGGCTTCAGTTGCGTTTGTCCAGTCTCTCTACGGCCTGAGCCGGGAGGACGCGCGCAAAGCCATCGTGACAGAACTCGAGCGCCTCGGGTGGCTCGAGAAGATCGAACCCCACAAACTTCAAGTGCCCTATGCGGAGCGTGGCGGAGCGATTGTCGAGCCACGCCTGACACTGCAATGGTATTGTGATGCCAAGACGTTGTCCGGGCCCGCGGTTGAAGCCGTCGAAAACGGAAAGATCGTTTTCGAGCCCCGCCAGTGGCAGAACACGTTCTTTGCGTGGATGAGGGACATCCAGCCTTGGTGCATCAGCCGCCAGCTGTGGTGGGGTCATCGTATCCCTGCCTGGTACGGGCCCGATGGCAGCGTTTATGTAGCCGAAACTCTGCAGGAAGCTCAGGCTCAGGCTGGCGCAGGCGTTGTCCTGACGCAGGACGAGGATGTTCTGGACACATGGTTCAGCTCCGGCCTGTGGCCTTTTACTACTCTGGGATGGCCTGATCAGACAGAAGAACTGGCTAAATATTACCCGACCAGCGTTCTTGTCACGGGTTTTGACATCATTTTCTTCTGGGTCGCCCGGATGATGATGATGGGCCTGCATTTCATGAAGGATGTTCCATTCCGGACCGTCCTGATTCACGGTCTTGTCCGGGATGAAAAAGGGCAGAAAATGTCCAAATCCCGCGGGAATGGACTGGACCCGCTGGATCTGGTGAATGAATTTGGTGCTGATGCAACACGACTGGCCATCTGTGCGGGAACAGGGCCGGGGCGTGACATCAAGCTGGGTCGCAAGCGGGTGGAAGAGCATCGAGCTTTCATCACGAAGCTCTGGAACGCAGCGCGTTTCCTTGAAATGAACGGCGCAAAACCTGTTCAGGACTTTGATCCTGCGACTGTCAGGAGCGCGCTTGGTCGATGGATCCTTTCCGAAGCCAATGTCGCTGTCACCGAAGCCCAGCGTGCGCTGACAGCCTATCGCTTCGATGAATATGCGAACTGCTGTTACAGGTTTGTCTGGAGCCGTTTCTGCGACTGGTTCGTGGAATTTGCAAAACCGGTTTTTGCAACCGAAACAGACGAGACAACAGAAATTCGTGTCGTCAGCGCGCATGTCCTGGGACTGATTCTGCGTCTCATGCAGCCGGTCATTCCATTCGTAACCGCCACATTATGGAAAGAACTGGAATATCCGGGCGCGTTTGAAACAGTCCGCTGGCCTGATGTCACACCGGTTCCGGCAGCAGAGGAGGCGCAGGATGAACTGGACTGGGTAATCCGGCTCATCAGTGAGGTCCGCACGGTCCGGTCGGAAATGAACATTCCGCCGTCCCAGAAAGCGCCTTTGCTGTTCCGGGATGCGAAGCCCGAGAACTTGGCACGCGCCAAAACATGGGCTGAAGCCATCGGGCGTATGGCGCGCGTTTCCGAAGTCGGTGTTCTGGAAGCGGAAACGCCGAAAAATGCTGCTCAGATCGTACTGGATGAGGCAACCGTATTCATTCCGCTTGAAGGACTGATTGATCTTGATGCGGAACGGGCCCGTCTGGCCAAAGAGATCAGCAAAAACGAAACCGAACTTCAGAAGGTTCTGCGGAAGCTGGCGAACGCCGATTTCGTCGCCCGGGCCAAGCCGGAAGTGGTGGAAGAAAATCGCGAGCGACAGGCAACCTTTGAACGCGACCTCGTGCGTCTCAAGGCTGCCTTGGGACGTCTTGCGTAAGACCTTGCACCCGACGTTACTACTTTTTTAACCCGTTGGTCTTTTCCTGCTCCGGCAGGAAAAGACATGCGCCCGGGACGGACAGACCTGAAAACGGGTTCTGTTGGAAGCGATGTGCAATAAATAGTGTGATCCGTCAGCCTCATAGAATTCCACCTTGCCGGAGCATTCTGACGGTTTGGGGAGCGGAATAGCTGGACTATCCGCGATCTGACTGCTCCTATGGCGTATCAAGCCCGCAGATAGTCTGGTCATCCTTTCCGCCCTGCAATTGTCAGAGCAACGCATTTCCGCCGGTTCACAAAAAATCCGTTCAGCCTCTTGAGTACTGAGGCCGTTTTAGGATGAGCCGTCAGGAGTTTTCCGACCATTCAGCCGGGATGTCGGTTCTGGACCAGATTGCAGTTTATGCGTCCGCGGATGAATCGATGGTCAATGTCAGGCATCCGTCCCCCCACTTATGTTGAACCGGACGGGATGCGTGGGTTTCATATCAAAGCGGAAAGAGACTGCTCTGCGTTGCCAGTTTGAGAGAACGTTGGATGTCTCAGCCTGGCGAAGACGAGCCGGATTCAATTCTCGAACAGGCAGGCATTCCTGAAACCACGACACAAGGATGCAACCAGTTGACGGGAAAGCAATGGGTCCATGCCCGGGTCGGGAACAAGCGACCGGTTTCATGCCGCTCTTTTGGCTGGAACATTGATGTTGCGCCGGCTACGGGGCATGATGAAGATAGCGGGCCTCTTCCGTACTGAAAGAGGCCTTGGGAATATCCTCAGCCGCGTGTCTTCACGACGATCTGCGATAGATCCCGAACGGCACCGTTTGCCGCGCTTGTCGTCATGGCGGCATAGGCCTGAAGAGCGCGGGAAACCGTCCGTTCACGGTTGGGCTTCCAGGCATTGTCACCCTTTTCATGCATCCGTTCCCGACGCGACGCGATATCCGCGTCTGAAACGTCGAGATGCAGACTGCGGGCCGGAATGTCGATCACGATACGATCTCCGTCTTCCACCAGGCCAATCAGACCGCCTTCAGCGGCCTCGGGGGAAATGTGTCCGATGGAAAGACCCGAGCTTCCACCGGAAAAGCGGCCATCCGTGATCAGGGCGCAGACTTCTCCCAGCCCCTTGGATTTCAGATAGCTGGTCGGGTACAGCATTTCCTGCATGCCAGGACCGCCTTTCGGGCCTTCATAGCGGATGACAACCACGTCTCCGGCCACGATTTTCCCGGCCAAAATGGCCGTAACAGCATTATCCTGACTTTCGAAGACGCGTGCCGTTCCATTGAATGTCAGGATCTTGTCGGAAACACCTGCTGTTTTGACGATGGCCCCATCTTCGGCAAGATTTCCGTACAGGACGGCCAGACCACCGTCTTGGGAGAAGGCATGGGCCTTGTCACGCAGGACGCCTGTGCTGCGATCGAGATCAAGGTCATGATACCGGCTGGACTGGGAGAAGGCATGGACGGTCCGGACACCGCCCGGCGCCGCGCTGAACAACTGGCGCGCCTCTTTGTCACCATGCACGATGTCCCATTTTTTCAGGGCGTCCCCGAGGGTCGGGGCATGGACCGTGCCGACAGACGTTTCCACCAGTCCTGCCCGGGCCAGTTCCCCGAGGATGGCGGGAATACCACCGGCGCGATGTACGTCTTCCATGTGTACGTCAGCCTTCGCAGGGGCCACCTTGCAGAGATTGGGTACCTTGCGCGACAGACGATCGATGTCGGCCATGTGGAAATCGACTTCGCCTTCGCGGGCAGCTGCGAGAAGATGAAGGACCGTATTGGTTGAGCCACCCATGGCGATGTCGAGCGTCATGGCATTCTCGAACGCCTGACGGGTCGCGATGCTGCGGGGCAGGGCAGACGCGTCATCCTGTTCATACCAGCGTCGGGCCAGTTCAACGGACAGGCGGCCAGCACGGAGAAACAGATCCCGACGGTCTGTATGCGTCGCCAGCAGCGATCCATTGCCCGGAAGGGAAAGGCCGAGCGCTTCGGTCAGGCAGTTCATCGAGTTGGCGGTAAACATCCCCGAGCATGAGCCACAGGTCGGGCAGGCGGAACGTTCAATCTGCTCGGACTCATCATCACTGACCTTCGGGTTGGCGGCAGCGACCATGGAATCCACGAGATCCAGTTTCCGCTCGATGCCGGGGCCGTTCAGCTTTCCCGCCTCCATCGGGCCACCGGAAACGAACACTACAGGGATGTTGAGGCGTAGGGACGCCATCAGCATGCCAGGCGTGATCTTGTCGCAGTTGCTGATGCAGACGATGGCGTCAGCGCAGTGGGCATTCACCATGTATTCGACGGAGTCTGCGATCAGTTCGCGAGAAGGCAGGGAATACAGCATTCCTCCATGCCCCATGGCGATGCCGTCATCGACTGCGATCGTGTTGAATTCCTTCGCCACGCCACCGGCTTCCTCGACGGCAGATGCCACCAGCGCACCCATATCCTTCAGATGAACATGACCGGGAACAAACTGCGTGAAGGAATTGGCGATGGCGATGATGGGTTTGCCGAAATCACCATCTTTCATCCCGGTTGCCCTCCAGAGGGCACGGGCGCCTGCCATGTTGCGGCCATGAGTGGTGGTACGGGAACGATAGGCAGGCATGAATTTCGACTTTCGTAACGGAAGAAGGCCCCGCTCCATAGCGAATCAATCGTCAGGAGGCCAGTGCAGGAAATATGTGCAAACCATATCTGGTACCTCTTGTCGGAATAACAACGAAAAGGCCAAACTTCCCGCCAGATATCAGGAGCTTTTCGTGACTCGCATTTTTCTCAGCCTCGGTACGACCCTTGCCCTGACCTGCCTGTCCGCAGCACAGGCCGCCGATCCCGGTTCCGTCGCACAGACGGTCACCCCGGACATGATCCAGAACGGCAGCGACATTCCTTCTCATGTGGTCATGCCGACAGACCAGCGGGACTACATCAAGAAAGACGTCATGATCCCCATGCGGGATGGCGTGAAGCTTCATACTGTCATCGTCATTCCCAAAGGCGCGAAAAACGCTCCTATTCTCCTGACACGCACACCCTATCATGCCAGTGAGCGGCTGAACCGCATTCCGAATGCCCCCACCATGCGTGCCATCTCTCCGCAGGGAGACGGTGTCTTCATCGATGAAGGCTATATCCGCGTCTTTCAGGACATCCGGGGCAAGTATGGCTCCGAAGGCCATTACGTCATGACACGGCCACCCATCGGTCCGCTCAATTCCAGCAAGACCGACGACACTACCGATGCGTGGGACACGATTGACTGGCTGGTGAAAAATACTCCGGAAAGCAATGGACGGGTGGGGATGACGGGGTCATCCTATGAAGGGTGGACCGTTGTGATGGCGCTTCTAGACCCACATCCCGCCCTGAAGGTTGCCGCCCCGGAAAGCCCGATGGTGGATGGCTGGATGGGCGATGACTGGTTCCATTACGGTGCCTTCCGTCAGGCCGGTTTCGACTACTTCACGGCACAGATGAGCGAAGCCGGCTCAGGTCCGGGCATTCCGCGTCCTGATGCGGATGATTACACGACGTTCCTTGCGGATGTTTCTGCTGGCGGCTTCGCAACAAAAGCCGGGCTTGACCAGTTCCCATGGTGGCGGCGCATGAAGGCGCATCCGGATTATGACGCATTCTGGCAGGAACAGGCGCTGGATCAGTTGATCGTCCGTCATCCCCTCAAGGTCCCCACCATCTGGGAACAGGGGCTCTGGGACCAGGAAGACATGTGGGGCGCCATCCATTCATGGATGAATCTCAAGGCCCACCACACACAGGTTCCCAACATCCTTGTCATGGGGCCTTGGCGGCATAGCGGCGTGAACTATGACGGTTCCACTCTGGGGCCGCTGCATTTCAATGGTGATACCGCCTTATGGTATCGCACCAATGTCATGCGGCCCTTCTTCGATCACTACCTCCGGAATGCTCCCGATCCGCATCTGGACGAAGCCATCATCTACAATACTGGCGAAGACCACTGGGATCATTTCCGCAACTGGCTGTCAGACTGTGGTGAGACCTGCATGCAGAAGGGGGAAAGACTTTATCTTCAGCCGGACCATGGCCTTGCCTTCGGCCGGACTCTGCCCGGATCGGACAGCTATGTTTCCGATCCCGCCCATCCTGTTCCCTTCATGACGCGCCCCTATCAGATGAACGCCGATCCACGCTGGAAGCCCTGGCTTGTCAGTGACCAGCGTTTTGCGGAGAGCCGGCCGGATGTCCTGACCTATGAAACGCCGGTGCTTGATCAGCCCGTTCGGGTTTCCGGTGTCCCCACGGCGGATCTTTTCGCCTCCACAACCGGGACGGATGCGGACTGGGTGGTCAAGATCATTGACGTACAACCTGGCGTAACGCCGGACCGTCCGGAAATGGGCGGTTATGAGCTTCCCATGTCGATGGATATCTTCCGGGGACGTTACCGTCAGAGTTTCAGTCATCCTACGGCTATCCCGGCAGGACAGGTGCAGGAATACCGCTTCACATTGCCGGCGGTGAACCATGTCTTCCAGAAAGGGCACCGGATCATGGTGCAGATCCAGTCAAGCTGGTTCCCGCTCTATGACCGCAACCCGCAGACGTTCTTGCCGAACATCTTCAATGCGAAAGCCGGTGACTACCATCCGGCAACCCAGACCATCCACCGTGGTGGCGACCATGCCAGTGCAATCTGGCTTCCGGTCGTGAAATAGGAGAGGCGTCTCCCCATATGGGGAGACAACCTTTTTCAGGAGATCCGGATATGAACACACAGTCTTCAGGGCCTCTGGCTTCAATCCTGCTAGGCGGCGGATGTTTCTGGTGTGTGGAAGCTGTCTTTACCGGGCTGCGCGGCATTGTCTCCGCCGATCCGGGCTATGCTGGCGGTCATGTTGCGAACCCGAGCTATGAGCAGGTTTGCACGGGACAGACGGGCCATGCCGAAGTCGTGAACGTCGTTTTCGATCCGCAGGAGATTTCCCTGGAGGATGTTCTGCGCGTCTTTTTCACGACCCATGATCCTACCCAGCGAAACCGGCAGGGCAATGATGTCGGGACACAATATCGTTCCGTTATCTTCGGGACGCCGGAGCAGCAGGAAACCGCCCGCAAGATCCGCGACGAGATCGCAGCGGAAAAGATCTGGCCCGACCCGATCGTCACCGCCATCAGAGGACCGGCACATTTCTGGCCGGCTGAAGAGAAACACCGCGATTATTTCACCCGTAATCCCGAGACCGCTTACTGTGCGGCTGTGGTTGCGCCGAAAGTCGCGAAAGCACGGAAACTGTATCGGGACCGTCTGAAACATCCGGCGTGATTTCGGTTGGTCAGGCAGACATTGCCCGTTATCCTGATTCATTATGGCATCTCTCACACCGTCAGTTCCGGTCCGTTCCCGCCAGACCCGCTATGCAGCGGGAATGGCGCTCCGCAAGACGGTGCCCCGCAGCAGCCATGCTCCCTGGACGCCTACAGCGAAGCGCGCGGACCCGGTCAGCATCCTGTTGAAACAGGGCACGACGCGGATCTCTACCCTGCTGCCTATCCGGCATCAGCGCATGAAGGCTTCTCCACTGGCGTTCCTGCGCGGTGCTGCAGCCGTCATGGCGGCTGATCTGGCCACGACCCCGACCACGGGCCTGCGGGTTCAGGCCTGCGGGGATTGCCATCTAAACAATTTCGGCTGTTACCCTTCGCCGGAAGGCATTCCGGTTTTTGACATCAACGATTTCGATGAGACGGCACCCGCGCCTTTCGAGTGGGATCTCAAACGTCTTGTCACGAGCCTTGTCCTGGCGGGGCGGGAGGCTTCCCTGCCCGAAAAGGCATGTCAACAGCTGGCGGTTTCCGCGTCTGAGCAGTATGTAGCGGAAATTCACCGCCTCGCGACGATGCCGCCTCTGCAGGCCTGGAACGAGCGGATTGACGTGCGCGCTATCATTTCCGGTATCGGCGGTCACAAGACGCGCGACCGGATGCGCCGCCAGCTGGACAGGCAGCTTGGAGCGATTTCCAATCAGTTCGGCATGATCGATCCGTCTTCCGCCCGTCAGCTGAAGGAAAAGCCGCCTTTCGTGCGCCGTCTGCCAGAGAATAACGATATCGTCCGGGATGCGTTTGGCCTCTATGTCGCCCAGCTGCCGCCCGAACGGCGGATCGTGCTGGAACGCTATGCTCTTCAGGATGTCATTTTCAAGGTTGTGGGCGTTGGCAGCGTCGGAACGTTCTGTGCGCTCGGTCTTTTCACGACCGGTGACAACGATCCGCTGATCCTTCAGATCAAGGAGGCACAGACCTCGGTTCTGGAGCCTTATGCCGGAGTAGTCCCCTTCGCCAATCATGGACAGCGTGTCGTCGTCGGTCAGCGCATCATGCAGGCGACATCCGACGCTTTCCTAGGATGGACACACACGGACGGCAAACGGACTACCAAGCAGGTTGGCAAGACGGCCGGGGGCGGACGGGATTTCTATGTCCGTCAGACCAAGGACAGTCGCCTTGCCCTGATCGGTGAAAAAATCGAGGATGATCTCCTGCCGGAATATGCCGAACTCTGTGGCAGGACGCTTGGCAGGGCGCATGGCCGCTCGGCAGATCTGGCCGTTCTGAGCGGTTATCTGGGGCGGGGACGGTCCTTTTCCGCGGCGATAGCGGAATTTGCCACTCATTATGCCGATCAGAGCGAACAGGACTGGCGGGCCTTCGTGCAGGCCATTGCGGAAAAGCGGGTTTCCTGCGCCTGAACGCTATTCCTCGTTTTCGAGGTGAAAACGGTCGGATTCCTCGTCGTAATCGAAGAGTTCCACATAGCGCGCCCAGCCAATGACCGTAGTCAGGGTCTGGCGGGCGTAATCGGGAGACATGTTCTCCTCCATTGCCTTGCGGAACCGGGCGGCATCGACCGTGTGATTTGGTCGTTCATCCAGCGTACTGCGGATCGACTTCAGAAGGGGGATATGATGAAGCAGGGCCGTCCGCATGATGTCGCGGCGCGTATCACTGTCCCCTTCGACGAACGCCCGCCCGTCCATCGTGAGGAGGATGTCGCCGTCTTCGAGTTCGGCCAGATCCAGAAGCTGAAGCGATTCTCCGAGAGGGAGAAGATCATCGAGCGTCATCTGGAGGCGCTGTGCCAGTTCCGGCAGGTCGGCCCGGCCGGCAAGGGGATCAGACCCCAGTACTTCCAGCAGGCCAACCAGAACCTCGATCGGGAGGTCAGGCAGAACGATCGAGAAAGGTGGCAGGGTGGATGATCCCGCAGACAGGGATGCTGTCGGGTCTACCTCCGAGACGACCGGCGCGCGGCGGGTCATGAGCATGTAGATCTGATCCACGAAGCGGCGGAAATTTTCATCCTCGCGGTTTCGGGGATGCGGAAAGGGCACATGGATTTCGTGTGTCACCCGCCCGGGACTTGAGGAGACGAGAAGAATGCGGTCACACATCAGCACGGCCTCCTCGATCCCGTGGGTGGCCAGCAGCATGGCCTTCAGGGGCAGGCGCTTCTCATCCCACAGTTCGATCAGATCCGTCCGCAGGTTCTCCGCGCTCAGGACATCCAGCGCGGAAAAGGGCTCGTCCAGAAGAAGCAGTTCCGGCTGAAGGGCCAGCGCACGGGCAAAGGAGACACGCTGGCTCAGGGCGTCGGACAGTTCCTTGGGATACGCATTCTCGTAGCCTTCAAGGCCCATGACCTGTGTTGCGGCATCCGTCATCTTTTCCCGTTGCGCACGGGGCAGACGTCGCATTTCCAGTCCCAGTGCCACATTCTGACGCAGCGTCAGCCAGGGAAAAAGGGCACCGGACTGAAAAACCGTCGCTACACCGTCCAGCGGTCCCTTTACGGGCAGTCCTTTCCAGAAGATCTGCCCGGATGTGGGCTGTGTCAGACCTGCCATGATCCGCAGAAGGGAGGACTTGCCCGAACCGGAACGCCCCAGCAGGCCCAGGATTTCACCGGACCGGACATCCAGGCTGACCTGATCCAGAACGACGAGATCGGTGCTGCTTTCCTTGAGATAGGTCTGTCGGCAGTCACGCAGGGAGAGGAGCGGTTTCATGGGATCGCATATTTCTGGGCGGCATGGACCGCGAGGGGTTGCAGAACGAGGCGGTCCAACAACATGGAAAGCAGGGTCAGAAGCATCAGGGCCACGATCTGTGCATGGACCTGGCCGAGCATGGCTTCGGACAGGAGGGTCGCGCCCAGTCCGCTGTCAGACGGAACGAAGGCTTCGGCCACCATGACCGCATTCCAGACCGGGACGGCCGCCATCAGCAGGCCGCCGCATAGATCCGGCGCAATCGCGGGGAGAAGCAGCCGGCGCCATAGCAGGGAGCCCCGCAGACGAAGACCACGTGCCACCTGTCTCAGGCCAGAGGGAATGCCCTCTACTCCGTCCAGAACGGCAAGACCAACCAGCCAGTGCGCCCCGAGGAAAAGCAGAACCGCGGCGGCATCGAGATGAAGTAGACGGCAAACAGGATAGAGCAGAACCGCCGGGAAGACCGAACAGGGCATGATAGCCGTGCGGACATGATGCCGTTCCTGCGGAGAAAGCTCTCCGAGGGCAACGCCGAGCGGAACCCAGAGCAAGATACTGATCAACAGCGCGCCACAGACATGCGAGAGGGTCAGGACGCTCTCCAGCAGGTCGAAAGGAAGCGTCGGCAGAGCATGACGGAAAAACAGGACCACGACCAGCAAGGCCGCCGAGAACCATGGAAGAATAGGCCATTGTACGGGTTCGACCGTCATCACGGGCCGGAATCGCCGCGCCCGGCCAATACGGCAGTTCCCAACCGCGGAAACAAGGTGCCGCAGGAAAACGCTCAGGCGACTGAGCAGCCGGCTGTTGCGCCAGAGCTTCAGAACCCAGGAATAGGTCCGTCTGCCACTTTCAGCCGGCCCCTCCAGGCGATAGCGCTGTGCCCAGCCGAGCATGGGACTGGTCAGCCCCTGGTCCACGGCGAATACCAGCAGAAGAATAACCGCCGCAGCCTCGAACACCCAGGTCGGGCGGTCCTGCATCATGCCGGTCAGGGCCAGTGTTCCGCATCCGCCCACGTCATGATGGGTCAGGAGCATCAGGAGACCTTCCGCCGACAGGATCCGGACCCATAGCCCCGGAATGGCCTGAGCCGCCCGATAGGCCGACATCGGGACGGCCAGTGGCATCAGAAGGCGCCAGAAGCGCTGCCATCCCGTCATGCGCAGACTGAGGGAGACGGCTTCAAGTTCTGCCGGAAGGCTGTCTTCGGCATCCAGAATGGCTGTCGTCACGCGCCAGATCATGCTGGACGCTCCAACAAGCATGATGGTGACAACGGGCGAGCAGAACGGTGCAAGCAGACCGATCAGCCCCAGTCCCGGAATGGCGCGGCCAACGGAAAGGCCCGGCACCAGGATCTGCCGGAAACGGGGCCACTGGCTGGCTGCTCCGGCGAGCATCATGGAGGCCGTCACCACAACGCCGATAGACAGAAAAAAATGTACGAAGGTCAGCCCAAAATCTTTCCAGAGAGGAAAGACCGGGTGGGACGGCAGGACGGGGACGAGCGTGGTGACGGCGGACCGGTCCGGCAACATCCCGAGCGCAATGGCCGTCAGGACGAACAGAATGGACAGCTCAACACCGCTCATACGCTGTTTCCAGCGCTGCATGACACGGATGGGCATGGCCAGTGGGCTGCCCGTCATGGCGTCCTGTATCCTCCGTGAACGTTACGCTCCGAGACTAGGGACGGTTCTCCCGGAGGCTCAAGCCTTTTCTGCATCGTTCGGATGGTTTCAGCGTCCCGTACTTCCGAAACCGCCCGTTCCACGCACCGTCTCGTCGAGAGAGGAGACCTCCTGCCACCGCAGGCGGGACACTGGGGCAAAGACGCCCTGGGCAATGCGTGTTCCCCGTTCGACCATAAATGCGTCCTGCCCGGCATTCATGACAATGATCCGGATTTCACCCCGGTAGTCCTCGTCGATCGTGCCGGGCGTGTTGGGGAGCGTGATGCCGTGTTTGAGCGCCAACCCGGAACGGGGGCGGACCTGGAGCTCGTAGTCTGCGGGAAGAGCGACGCACAGCCCGGTCGGGATCAGGGCCCTTTCTCCCGGCGCGATCGCAACCGGTGCATCGACGGCCGCAAGAAAATCGAATCCGGCCGCCCCGGCAGTGGCGTAGGCTGGTAGCGGAAGTCCTTCAGCGTGAGGAAGGCGCATGATTCGGACGTCGATCAGATTGGTGTTCATGACGTCGTCTTATCGTGGATCATCCGTTCTGTGGAGAGGCGGGATCATTCCGGAAAAACGCCTCCACACGCTCGACCAGCTTTTCCGCTACATCCGTCTTGTCCATCTCCGGCCAGTGCTCCGTGCCGTGCGAATCAATCAGGCTGACCGTATTACTGGCAGCGCCGAAAACGCCGTTTCGCACGTCGTTCGCAACGAGCCAATCACAGCCCTTGCGAAGACGCTTGGCTGTCGCATTCTCCAGAACATCATCCGTTTCGGCCGCGAAGCCGATGACGAGGGCAGGGCGGCGCGTATTCCGGCACAGAGAGGCGAGAATGTCGGGATTTTCGGTTAGTTCCAGCACGGGAGGAGCATCCCCGTTCTTCTTGATCTTCCCTGAAGCGACCTTTTTTGCCCGCCAGTCACTGACGGCGGCCGTACAGACCGCCAGATCGATGGGCAGGGCTTCCTCACAGGCGGCCAGCATCTCCTGTGCCGTCGTGACGGAAAGACGGGTTACGCCATCCGGGACGGGCAGGCTGACGGGGCCGCTGACAAGTGTGACATCCGCACCCCGTGCGGCCAGGGCCCCTGCGATGGCATAGCCCTGACGCCCGGAGGAATGATTGGAAATGAAGCGCACGGGGTCCAGCGGTTCCACCGTGGGGCCGGCCGTCACCAGAGCGCGGATCCCGCGCAGGGGACGGAATGGATTCAAAAAATCACGAATGACGCGTTGAATATGATCCGGCTGACTGAGACGGCCCGGGCCGGTCTCACCGCAGGCCATGGCGCCCACATCCGGCCCCACCACATGCACGCCACGCGCTTTCAGCAGGGTCAGGCTGGCCTGTGTTGCCGGATGTTCCCACATGCGCACATTCATTGACGGCGCAATAAGAATGGGGGTCGTCGTTGCCAGCAGAAGCGTTGTGGCCAGATCATCGGCCAATCCGTGCGCCATGCGTGCCATGAGATCCGCCGTGGCCGGGCACACCACGACCAGATCGGTGCTCCGCGCAAGGGCGATATGCCCGATCTCGCTTTCCTGCGTCGGGGCGAACAGGGCGTCATGCACCTTCTCACTCGTCAGGGCTTCGAGACTAAGAGGCGTTACGAACGCCTTTGCGGCCTCGGTCATGACGGGCGTGACCACGACTCCATCCGCACGCAGCAAACGTACAAGCTCCAGCGCCCGGTAGGCCGCAATTCCGCCGCCGACGATCAGCAGAACGCGGCGCATGGGTTACAGGCGCCAGCCGGAGTGAATGGCTGCGATACCGCCAGACAGGTTCCGGTACTGAACGCGCTCCAGGCCTGCGTCACGCATCATCTGCGCCAGCGTTTCCTGATCGGGGAACATGCGGATGCTCTCGGCCAGATACTGGTAGCTTTCCGAATCCTTGGCGATAAGCTGTCCCATCCGGGGCAGAACCTGAAAGGACCAGGCGTCATAGACCGGGGAGAGGGCAGCTACCTCGACGCGGGAAAATTCAAGACAGAAAAAACGCCCACCGGGCTTGAGAACACGCCGCGCTTCCCGCAGGACGGCGTCCTTGTCAGTACAGTTGCGCAGTCCGAAAGCGATTGTCACCCGGTCCACCGAGCAGTCGGGCAGGGGGATGGCTTCCGCATCCACGACGCAGACTTCGATATCCCCGATCAGTCCGGCCTTGATGGCACGGTCCCGTCCGACGGAAAGCATGGCGGCATTAATGTCCGTCAGGAGTGCCGGGCCCCCACCGGAGCGCAGCCAGCCAAAGGTGATGTCTCCCGTGCCGCCTGCCAGATCGAGGAGTTTCATGTTCGGACGCGGGCTGAGCATCCCTACGAAAATGCGTTTCCAGACACGGTGAATGCCCAAGGACATCACGTCATTCATGATATCGTACTTGCCGGCGACGCTCTCGAACACCTCCCGGACCATCGTCTTTTTCTGCTCCCGCGGGACATTGCGGAAGCCGAAATCGGTGGTGTCCCCTGTTTCCGGAGAGGACTGGAAGGGCGAGGCGGTGTGTTCAGCGCTATCGGTCATGAGGCAATCGATATATCTTTGTGCGCAGCCATGCCAGAGCTTCCCGAAGTTGAAACCGTCATGCGCGGGTTCCGTGATGCCTTCGAAGGGCAGCGGATCAGCCGCGTTTCCGTCAACCGTCCAGACCTGCGCTGGCCGTTTCCCCTGGATCTGCGCGAAAAACTGGAAGGCCGCACTGTCCTCTCCTTCCATCGCCGCGCCAAGTATATCCTGATGAGGGTAGAGGGCGGCTGGACCATGATGCTGCATCTCGGCATGTCCGGCCGCCTTCTTCTGGGCCGCGCGGGACAGAACACGACTCCGCCCAGACATGAGCATCTGGTGCTGGAAACAGAGAACGGCGCGCGGGCCGGACTGGTCGATCCACGCCGCTTCGGCATGGTCGATCTTGTCCACACGGCGGAAGAGACAGATCACCGCCTTCTGGCAGGTCTCGGGATCGAACCTCTGGAGCCCCGTCTGGACGGGGCTCTGCTGTCAGAGCTGCTGGCGGGCCGCAGAACGCCGATCAAGACAGCATTGCTGGATCAGAAACTGATCGTGGGGCTTGGCAATATCTATGTCTGTGAGGCGCTGTTCCGCTGCGGCATTCATCCGGAGCGTCCGGCTGCCACCATCACTGCACAGGACGCGGAAAATCTCGTGAAGGCCATCCGTTCCATCCTGAACGAAGCCATAGCGGCGGGAGGATCATCGCTTCGGGACTATGTGCAGGCGGATGGCACGAAAGGAAGTTTTCAGAATCTCCATCTCGTTTACGGACGCGAGGGAGAAACCTGCCTGACCTGTGGAGAAGCGGGCAGAATTACAAGAATAACGCAGGCTGGCCGATCGACGTTCTTCTGCCCCTCCTGTCAGATCAGACCGGATTGAGAACCCGGCTCTCCCGATCCTGTGTAAAATGTGCAAAACACTTGACGGGAAGGGATCTGTCGGAGTAGAGGGCGCCAATCATTTACGCGACAGACCGCAAACTGAACCGAAAGATCCATGGCAAATACAGCTTCCGCCCGCAAGCGCATCCGTCAGAACGCACGTCGCCGCGAGCGCAATGTCGCCCGCATGTCCCGTATGCGTACCTTCATCAAGAAGGTCGAGCTGGCTATCCAGTCCGGTGACAAGACCGCTGCCGCTGACGCTTTCAAGGTGGCACAGCCGGAAATGCAGCGTGCCGTCGGCAAAGGCGTAATCGCCAAGAACACCGTAAGCCGCAAGCTGTCCCGTCTTTCCGCCCGTATCAAGGGTCTTGCGACGGCCTGAACCCTTCCTTCGGGTATGGATTGAAGAACGCGCTTCCCATCATCGGGAGCGCGTTCTTTTTTGACTGTGGCCTCTGGCCAACATTCTCTGACAGACTGCTGAACCCTCCGTGTTCCAGCTTGCTTCGGTCCGTCGGGACGCTTATCGTGCCTGTCTAGCCGAAGCATCGTGTCAGACTGACTGCCCTCCGGAAAGCTGCCGGATTTTCCCGGCCCACCTCCCGAATTCATGGGGAGGACCGCTTTCCGCTGGAAAAACTGACCCCTGCATACGGGGAACCATGACAGACCCCTGACACAGGCGCAGGGACGGGGAATGAAAGGGGGTACCAAGGTGGAACACGCTCAGTATCTGGACGCCAGCGCCTCCGCCCCCGGCACCGCGAACCCACTTGAAGCCGCATGGCACCGGGTCCGCGAGAAGCTGAAAAGTGAGGTTGGCGAAGTCGAATACCGAACCTGGCTGCGTCAGATTGTTCTGGGGCCGCTGGAAGAAGATGAACTCATCCTCTATCTGCCGACACGCTTTCTGCGGGACTGGGTCCGCAGCCAGTACGGCGACCGGTTGCAGACCCTCTGGCGCAACGAACGCGATGACGTCCAGGCCATAGAATTACAGGTCAAGCGCGGCCTTCCGGAAATTCCCGCAGATGAGGGTTCCGAAAAGGAAGAACCTTCTTCCGAACCGCTTCCATCCGCATCGGTCAGCGCGCCGGAAATCCGCAGCGACCTGACCGTTCCGCTTGATCCGCGCTTTACCTTCGATACGTTCGTGGTCGGCAAGCCTAACGAATTTGCGTATGCCTGCGCCCGACGTGTAGCGGAAAAGCCTTCCAGCCCCGGTTTCAATCCCCTGTTCCTCTACGGCGGGGTGGGCTTGGGTAAGACGCATCTGATGCACGCAATCGGCACGGAACTGACGAAGACGGGCAATGTCTCGGTGGCCTATATGTCCGCCGAGAAATTCATGTATCGTTTCATCGCGGCCATCCGGTCCCAGTCCACGATGGAATTCAAGGAGCAGCTCCGCTCCGTCGATGTGCTGATGATCGATGATCTTCAGTTCCTGATCGGCAAGGACAACACGCAGGAAGAATTCTTCCATACGTTCAATGCTCTTGTGGACGCGGGGCGGCAGATCATCGTCAGTGCCGACAAAAGTCCATCCGATCTTTCCGGGCTGGAGGATCGTCTCCGCACCCGCCTCGGCTGCGGCATGGTAGCGGATATTCACGCCACGACCTTCGAGCTGCGTATTTCCATTCTGGAAGCCAAGGCGAAAGCGTCGGGAACCCATGTGCCATCCAAGGTGCTGGAATATCTGGCGCACAAGATCACGACAAACGTGCGTGAACTTGAAGGAGCCCTGAACCGGCTCATCGCCCATGCCGATCTGGTGGGACGTCCCGTTACGCTGGATACGACGCAGGATGTCCTCAAGGACATGCTCAAGGCGCATGACCGTCGTGTCACGATCGAGGAAATCCAGCGCAAAGTAGCGGAACACTGGAACATCCGCCTGACCGACATGTCGTCGGCCCGCCGCGCGCGTGCCGTGGCCCGTCCGCGGCAGGTTGCAATGTTCCTGGCCAAACAGCTGACCAGCCGGTCACTTCCTGAAATCGGGCGCAAGTTCGGAAACCGCGATCACACGACGGTCATGCACGCCGTGAACCGCGTTGCCGAACTGATGGATCAGGATGTCTCCTTCGCGGAAGATGTCGAACTTCTGCGCCGGATGCTGGAAGGCTGATTCATACCGAAAGCCTGCGCCGTGTCTCTTCCGCCCGGTGCAGGCGTCTGCTAAGAACCGGGAATTACTTCAAGTTCGAGGCTCGGAATGAAATTCAAGGTTGACCGCACCCTGCTGCAACGGGCTCTGGCACATATCCATGGCGTTGCAGAAAAGCGGAACACCATTCCCATTCTAGCGAACGTTCTTCTGGCATTCGAAGGCGATATTCTGCGCCTTACTGCCACGGACATGGAAATTGCCGTGGTCGAGGATGTGCCGGCCACCGGCGAGCGGCTTGGCTCCACGACGGTTCCGGCCGCTGTTCTGTTCGAGATTGTCCGCAAGCTTCCGGACGGCGTGGCAATCGAGTTCGATCACGCCGACAGCGAAGCGCCGCTGGCGCTCAGGGCAGGGCGTTATGCCACCAGTCTGAATGTTCTGCCGGTGGATGATTTTCCTGCCATGGTAGCTGGTGACCTGCCGCATCGTTTTCATATCCCCGCCGGTACGCTACGCGGTCTGATCGACCGGACAAAGTTTGCGATTTCCAACGAGGAAACGCGGTATTACCTGAACGGAATTTATCTGCACGTCGCCGAGAACGGTTCCATCCCCATGCTTCGCGCAGTTGCAACGGATGGTCACCGCCTCGCACGCGTAGAGACGGAACTTCCGGAAGGCGCGCGCGGTATGCCGGGTGTCATCATTCCGCGCAAAACCATCAACGAACTGCGCAAACTGCTGGATGAAGGCGCGGCCGATCTGGAAGTGTCCCTTTCCGACACGCGCATTCAGTTCCAGGCCGGACCGGTTCTGCTGACGTCCAAGCTGATTGATGGCACATTCCCGGAATATGAACGCGTTATTCCCAAGGGTAACGATCGTATCCTGCGTGTCGGCAAGAAAGATTTTTCGGCGGCAGTCGGTCGTGTCGCTGCCATCAGCCAGGAGCGTTCGCGTCCGGTCAAGCTCTCTGCCACGCACAACATGCTGACGCTGTCGGCCATCAGCCCCGATCAGGGTGTGGCACACGAAGAGCTGGACGAAAATACCGTTACCTATGATGCCGCGCCTATCGAAATCGGTTTTCAGGCCCGTTATCTGACGGATATTACCGATCAGATCGATGTCGAAGTCGAATTTGCCTTTTCAGACAGTTCCGCACCCACCCTGGTCCGAGATACTGGCTCACCATCCGCGCTTTATGTCCTGATGCCGATGCGGGTCTGATCGGTCTGCGTTGAATCTGACACGCCTGGTCCTGACGGATTTCCGAAATTACAGGCGCATGGTCTGGAAACCGGAAAGCGCGATTTCAGTCCTTACGGGCGAAAATGGCTCCGGCAAGACCAATCTTCTTGAAGCTGTTTCGCTGCTTGCGCCCGGTCGGGGTCTGAGAAGCGCCCCCATGTCCATGCTCTGCCGCCACGGCGTAGAACGTTGGGGCGTTGCCGGCACATTCAGGAAAGGGCTGGATGACGTCCGGATCGGGACGGGAAGCGATCTTTCCGGACAGGGACGACGCGTTTTTCATTTGGATGGAGAAACCGTCCGGTCGCAGGCGGAAATCGGGGAAGTTTTTTCGTGTGTCTGGCTGACTCCCCAGATGGACCGCCTGTTCCAGGAAGGGGCAAGCGGACGGCGGCGTTTCCTGGACCGGTTGGTCATGGCCCTGTCGCCAGATCACGGACGGCAGATTGCGGCTCATGACCGCTCCGTAACCAGCCGCAACCGCCTCTTGGCCGATCGTCCGAATCAGAATGAGTGGCTGAATTCCATTGAGGATTCCATTGCACGGCATGCGGTGGCCGCATCAGCTGCGCGACTTTCTTTTTTGGAAAGCATGAACGCGCATCCGTTTGAAACTGCTTCTTTTCCACGCAGTCTTTTCAGGCTGGACTGCGCAATTTCCACCCGTCTTTCGAAGGCACCATCCCTTGAGGTGGAAGACTGGCTGAAATCCTGCCTCCGGGGCAGCCGACAGGAAGACCGTGCGAAAGGAACGACCTCGATTGGCGCGCATCGGGCGGATTTTTCACTCTTCGACGTTCAAAGCGGCCGCTCGGCAGAACTCTCGAGTAGCGGACAGCAGAAAGCCATGCTGATCGGGATTATCCTGTCCCATGCGAACCTGATGACCCAGCTCCGGGGACAGGCACCGGCCATTCTGCTGGATGAGCCACTGGTTCATCTGGATGAAATCCGTAGAGGCGCCCTGCTGGAGAGTTTGCCTTCACTCAATGCACCCGTACTGCTGACGGGGACGGATGCCGCACCATTCGAAAAGCTCAGGGAAACGGCCCGGTTCTTCCACGTTCATGATGGCCAGCTTTCGACGTCCTGAAAAAGGCCAAGCTGGCTTCCGGTCGCCCTATAGTCTATAGTCACAATACAGTTTTCAGAGTTCCACGGAGACCGCCTCGCGCATGTCAGAGACCCAGAACCAGCCGGAGATTCCTGGCGCAGACGGTGAAGATTACGGTGCTTCTTCCATTTCTGTCCTGAAAGGGCTGGATGCGGTTCGCAAGCGCCCCGGCATGTATATCGGCGACACCGATGACGGCTCCGGCCTTCATCACATGGTCTTCGAAATCATCGATAACGCCGTGGACGAAGCGCAGGCCGGTCATGCCACGTACTGTATTCTGACCCTGAACGGAGACGGCTCGATTTCCGTCCGGGACAACGGGCGCGGCATTCCGACCGACATGCATGCCGAGGAGGGTGTGAGCGCCGCCGAGGTCGTGCTGACGAAGCTTCATGCCGGTGGCAAGTTCAATCAGAATTCCTACAAGGTTTCCGGTGGTCTGCACGGCGTGGGTGCGGCTGTCGTCAATGCGCTGTCTGAATGGATGGAAGTCCGTATCTGGCGCAACGGGCAGGAACATTTCATCCGTTTCCGCCACGGCGAACGTGAAGCGCCGCTGAGTGTCGTTGGTCCGTCTGATGAACCACGCGGGACGCTCGTGACCTTCAAGCCGAGCAAAGGGACTTTCACAAAAGTCAATTTTGACTTCGCCATTCTTGAGCGTCGAGTTCGTGAGCTTGCCTTCCTGAATTCGGGTATGAAGATCATCATACGCGATGAGCGTCATGCCGAGCCGAAGGAAGTCCGTTTCTTCTACGAAGGCGGCCTGAGCGCTTTTGCGGAATGGCTTGATTCATCCAAAACCTCCATTGTCACGCCGCCCATTACCGGCCTGATCGACAATGAGGAAAGCGGGATCCGCGTCGAGTTCGCCCTGACATGGAACGACAGCTATCACGAGACGATGCTGTGCTTTACGAACAACATTCCGCAGCGGGATGGTGGCACACATCTGGCCGGTTTCCGGCAGGCCCTGACGCGTGTCGTCGGCAAATATGCCGAGAGCGTCGCCAAGCGTGAAGCTGGTTCCCTGACGGGTGAGGACATGCGCGAAGGCATGACGGCCGTACTGTCCGTCAAGGTGCCGGACCCCAAATTCTCTTCCCAGACAAAAGACAAGCTGGTCTCCTCGGAGGTTCAGCCTGTCGTGCACGCCGCGGCTTCGGATGCGATCTCCCACTGGTTCGAGACTCATCCCAAGGAAGCCAAGGCCATTGTCGCCAAGATCATTGATGCGGCCAGCGCCCGTGAGGCCGCACGGCGTGCCCGTGAGCTGACACGGCGCAAGGGCGTTCTGGATGTCTCATCGCTTCCGGGAAAACTGGCGGACTGTCAGGAACGGGATGCCTCCAAGGCTGAAATCTTCATCGTGGAGGGCGATTCCGCAGGCGGGACGGCCAAGCAGGGACGGGACCGGCGTTTCCAAGCCATTCTGCCGCTGCGTGGCAAGATCCTGAATGTCGAACGTGCCCGATTTGACCGGATGCTGGGTTCTGCCGAAATCGGCACGTTGATCACGGCGCTCGGAACAGGCATTGGGCGCGGGGAAGTCGATCAGGGTGGGTTCTCGGCCGAAAAGCTGCGTTACCACAAGATCGTTATCATGACGGATGCTGACGTGGACGGATCCCATATCCGGACACTTCTGCTGACATTTTTCTTCCGCCAGATGCCTGAACTGATCGAGCAGGGATACCTGTACATCGCCCAGCCGCCGCTCTACCGCGCCAAGCGCGGACAGGAGGAACGCTACCTCAAGGATGATGCCGCACTTGAGCAGTATCTTCTGGACAAGGCACTCAACAACGCCTCCCTAACCTTCAGGGACGGCCGCGAGCTGACCGGCGATGCCCTCATGGCGGAAGTGAAGTTCCTTGCGGACGTTACACGCAACCTGAACAGTGTGTCCTCCAAGATGCCCGCCTGGGTTCTGGAACAGGCCGCCATTGCCCGGGTGCTCGACAGCGATCTGGCCGTCGCCCGTGAACGGATGCCGGATTTCCAGAACCGTCTGGATGCGGCCTCGGCTGAAAGCGAGCGGGGATGGAAAGTGTCCCTGTCGGAAAGCGGACTGGAGTGTGCACGTTCAGTGCGCGGCGTGGGTGAGGTCTATCGCCTCGAACCGTCCGTCCTGCGGTCAGCCGAAATCCGCTCTCTCGTAGGGGATGGCGAGCGGCTGGCCCGTGATTTCGACGCACCTGTTGCCCTGCGCCTCGATCAGGCTACATATGAGCTCTTTGGTCCCGCCGCTGTCATGGCCCGCATCATTGCGCAGGGACGTCGGGGACTGGCCATCAACCGCTTCAAGGGGCTGGGCGAAATGAATGACGAGCAGCTCTGGCATACGACGCTCGATCCAGCCACCCGGACCCTGCTTCAGGTCAAGATCGGCGATGTCGAGGATGCCGGACAGGTTTTCTCTACCCTGATGGGAGATGTGGTAGAGCCACGCCGTGAGTTCATCATTGGCAATGCCCTCAAGGTCGCTAACCTTGATGTCTAGATTTCTAACCGGGATAGCAGCTACGGCGATGCTTCTGGCTGGGACGGCATCCGCAAGGGCGGATGCTCCGGTCAACGAAACCTTTGCCGTCTATCTCAAAGGCTTTCATGTTCTGAATGCCTCGGCATCGTATCAGTTGCAGAGCTGGGGCTATGGGGGGAGCACCCATATTCAGCCGGCGGGCATCATCAGCTGGTTCATCACGATGGATATCAATTCCAGCGTTCAGGGGCGCTTTGGCCCCAATAACAGCGTGCAGCCGATCTCCTACGAGAGTGGCGGGCTCTCGCGCGGGAAACACCGCCACGTCAAACTGGATTTCACGCAGTCTCTTCCGAAAGTGGTAGATCTCCAGCCTCCTGAGACTGATCGCGAGCCTATTCCCGACAATCTGCTTCCCCATACCATCGATACCCTGAGCGGGATGGCTCATCTGCTTCAGAACCTGAGGAATACCGGTCATTGCGATGGATCAGAGACGATCTTCGACGGTCTGCGTCTGACCCATCTGACTGTTCATGGTCCAACACAGGTTGATCTGCCTCAGAGTTATGACGAGTTTTATTCTGGACCATCCCTGCGCTGCGATTTCATCGGCGCGCAGACGGCGGGGTTCGTAAAGGATTCCAAGAACCGGGCCAAGCTGGCATCTCCACAGCCTGGCTCTGCCTGGTTCAAGCAGATTGAGGGAGTTGGTCTCGTTCCTGTCCGGATCGAGTTCAATCATCCCAAAATGGGACATATCGTCGTCGTTCTGCAAAAAGCCGTCCAGCACTGACGCTTTCTTCCCGACGTCCGCAATAATCGGCAATCGGAAGTGATGGACCAATCATCATCCTCCGTTTGACGTCAGAAACTGGTTTGGATACCCGGGACGGGACATGACCGATACTGCACATCGTACCAAGGCAATTATTCTTGCTGCGGGTCTTGGAACCCGCATGAAATCCAGTCTTCCCAAGGCGTTACACCGTCTGGGAAACCGCCCCATGATCACGCATCTGATCGAAACTGCACGGCAGGTCTTTGATGACGTGGTGGTTGTTGTGGGGCCTGACATGCCAGAACTGGAAAAGGCCGTTCGCCCCTACCGAACAGTTGTTCAGACCGAACGTCTCGGGACGGCCCATGCCGCCAATACGGCCCGGGATCTGTTCGGGGACGGCGATGTCGCCATTCTCTATGCTGACAATCCACTGATTACCACAGAAACCATGCGTAATCTCCTGACGACGCGACAGAATGGCGCCGCGCTGGCGCTGCTCGGCATGCGTCCGGCTGATCCGGGACGATACGGACGGATCGTGGAACAGGCCGGCGCGGTCACACGGATTGTCGAGTATAAGGATGCTTCCGAAGCGGAACGTCGCATTCCATTGTGCAATGCGGGCGTCATGTGTGCCGGGGCAGAGGATTTCCGCCGCTGGCTTTCGGACATCCGTAATGATAACGCGCAGAAAGAATACTATCTGACGGATGTGGTCGCCCTTGCGGCTGCCGCAGGACGGGTTGTCTGTGTGGAAGCGCCGGAAGACGAACTGAGAGGCGTCAATTCCCGCGCAGAGCTTGCTCTTGCGGAGACAACGCTCCAGCATCGACTGCGCACTGCAGCCATGGAGGCGGGGGTTACGCTTGTTGCGCCTGAGACGGTGTTCTTCAGTGTGGATACACGCTTGGCGCCGGATGTCACGGTGGAACCGAACGTATTCTTCGGTCCCGGCGTTACGGTGGAGAGCGGCGCTGTCATCCGCGCTTTTTCCCATCTCGAAGGCTGTATGGTTGGTGAGGCAGCCCTGATCGGTCCTTACGCCCGGTTGCGGCCCGGAACCGTCTGTGCAGCCCGGACCCATGTCGGCAATTTCGTCGAGCTCAAGAATGTCGAGCTTGGTCATGGCGCAAAAGCCAATCACCTGACTTATCTGGGTGATGCATCCGTAGGAGCTGAAACAAATGTCGGGGCAGGGACCATTACCTGCAACTACGACGGCGTCTTCAAACACCGGACCATCATCGGCGAGCGTGTTTTCGTAGGATCGAACGCCATCATGGTAGCCCCCGTACAGGTTGGAGATGATGCCCTGATCGCAGCAGGGAGCGTCATCACCCATGACGTTCCCGCCAGGGCCCTGGCTCTGGGACGCGCGCGTCAGACTGACAAGCCTGAACGCGGCCTGCAGATCAGAACGACACTCAGAACAAAGAAGGAGAACGGCTGATGTGTGGAATCTGTGGCGTTGTTGGCCATCGTCCAGCCACTCCGATCATTTTCGAAGCGCTGCGCCGGCTGGAATATCGCGGGTATGATTCCGCTGGTATCGCGACACTCACGGTCGATGGCCAGATCGACCGCCGGCGCGCGGCGGGCAAGCTCGATAACCTTGAAGCCGTGCTGAAAGAGCATCCCCTCAGCGGCGTGACGGGCATTGGCCATACACGTTGGGCCACGCATGGTGCCCCGACGGAACGGAACGCCCATCCGCACGCTGCCGGCCAGGTGGCGATCGTCCATAACGGAATCATCGAAAATTTTGGCGCTCTCAAGCAGGAGCTTGAAGCTGCCGGACGCGTTTTCGTCACGGAAACGGACTCCGAAACCGTAGCACATCTGGTCGATTTCTATCTGCAGCAGGGCAAGGCTCCGCGCGATGCGGCGTTCGCGGCCATCCAGCGCCTTGAAGGCGCATATGCCATTGCAATGATCTTTCAGGACCATGAAGGTCTTCTCATCGGCGCGCGCCATGGTGCACCGCTGGCTGTTGGCTATGGCGACGGGGAAATGTTCCTCGGTTCCGACAGTCTGGCCCTGGCGCCGCTGGCAAACCGCATCACCTATCTCGAAGAAGGTGACTGGTGCGAACTGACACCGGAGAAGGCAACCATCTTCGACAGCACGGGCAAGGAAATCAGTCGCCCCGTACAGAACGTCGCTTTCATGGCGGGGCAGGTCGGCAAGGATGGCTACCGTCACTACATGGAGAAGGAACTCCATGAGCACCCGGTTGCCATCGGCCAGACGCTGCAGCGCATCACGGACCCTGCCTCCAAGAAGATTGTACTGCCCGCCCTGCCTTTCGATCCCGCAACCGTCCCCCGCATGACAGTTACGGCCTGCGGATCGGCCTATTATGCGGGAATGGTGGGACGATACTGGCTGGAATCCCTGGCTCGCCTGCCGATCGAGATCGATGTGGCCTCGGAGTTGCGTTACCGTAATCCCCCCCAGCCGGATAAAGGCGTGGCGCTTCTGATTTCGCAGTCCGGGGAAACGGCCGATACGCTTGGTGTTCTCCGGGCGCTCAAGAAAGCCGGGCAAAGTGTCGTGTCTGTCCTGAACGTTGAACATTCAACAATGGGACGGGAGAGCGATCTCGTTCTGGGCATGGTGGCCGGACCCGAGATCTCCGTTGCGTCCACCAAGGCCTTCACGGCGCAGCTTGCGGTTCTGGCCGCGCTTTCCATCGAAATGGCCCGGAGCCGCGGCACGATTGACGAAGCGCAGGAAGAAGCCCTGACGGCAAGTTTGCTCGACCTTCCATCCCGTGCGGCGGAAGTTTTCACGCGTACCCCCGACATCCAGGCCATGGCGCAGATTGTTGCGGAAGCACGGGATGTTCTTTACCTGGGCCGTGGCATCTGCACCCCTATTGCTTATGAAGGCGCCTTGAAATTAAAGGAAATCAGTTACATACACGCTGAAGCTTATGCTGCGGGTGAACTGAAACATGGTCCGATCAGCCTGATTGACCGGACGGTTCCGGTCGTAGCTATCGCGCCATCCACCATCCTGTTCGACAAGACGCTCTCCAATCTTCAGGAAGCAAAGGCACGCGGGGGACGTATCCTGGCCTTTACGGATGCGGCAGGGGCGAAACGTCTGGAGGGTGTGGCAGAGAGGGTAGTCATCCTGCCGGATGTGGATGCATTCGTGGCACCCATTCTTTATGCCATCCCGGTTCAGATTCTGGCTTACGAGGTCGCTATCCTGAAAGGGACGGATGTAGATCAGCCGCGAAATCTTGCAAAATCCGTCACGGTTGAATGATGGAATTGCCACACTGTGGCATTTCATGAAGGATGTGGAAAAGATCTACTGTTCCACAGGGAGGGCCAGAAATGGGCGGAGATATCACGGTAACGCCGCAAACCGGTAATTCTGGCCTTTTCCTTGCTCCAGCGGAGCTTGCCACGAGAGAAAGCTTCCTGCGTCGTCTGGCACTGGAAGGCTTCTCTGGAGACATTGCGCCGGAAGTCTCTTCGCGCCTGACTGCGGCGACGGACAACAGCATCTACCAGCGTCTTCCTGTCGCCGTTCTTTATCCCCGTACAGGAGAAGATCTGAACAGCGTGGTCCGCGCGGCTCAGGATGGTGCCCTGACACTCTCCGTCCGTGGCGGTGGTACGGGAACGAACGGGCAGTCCCTGACATCCGGTGTGATCGTCGATGTTTCCCGTCATCTTGACCGTATCCTCGGCTTCGATCCTGAAACAGAGACAGTGACGGTTGAACCGGGCGTTATCCTTGCGCGCCTGAACGCCTTTCTGAAACCCTATGGCTATTTCTTTCCACCCACGGTTTCTACCGCCACGCGCGCGACAATCGGCGGCATGATCGCCACAGATGCGTCAGGAAAAGGCTCGCGCATCTACGGACGGACATCCGATTACGTTGAAACTCTGGACGTCGTCCTGTCAGACGGATCCGATTTCCAGGTCCGTCACCTGACTGCTGAAGATCTGGAAAGAAGCGTGGAGGGTGAGGGGTTGGCAGCCCGGGCCTGTCGTGAGGTCCAACGCGTCGTCAACGAACAAAGGGACGAAATCACCCGGGTCTTTCCGGACATGAACCGGGGTCTCACGGGCTACAATCTCCAGAACATTCTCCGTGCGGATGGCAGCTTCCATCTGGCGCGCCTGCTGGCCGGTTCCGAGGGAACGCTGGCGCTGACGAAGCGGGTTGTTCTGAATGTTCGGCGACTTCCCGCCCTGCGCCGCCTTCTGGTCATTCGATACGCCAGCTTCAATGACACGCTAAGGGACGTTCAGGCACTTCTGCCCACCAGCCCATCCGCCATTGAAGTACTGGATGAGCGCGTACTCGAAAAAGCGCAACAGGACATTATCTGGCATTCGCTGGAACAGGTCCTGGGTGCCCGCTCCGAGCGGCCTGTCAGAGGACTAAGTTTTGTCGAGTTTGTGGGAGACGACGCAGAAGCACTCCGGCTGCAGATGGACGACGCGGTTCAAAGACTTCAGAAGTCTTCGTTTAAAGTCATTGATTATAAAACAGTTTCAGACACAGAAACGATAGGACAATTCTGGACGCTGCGGGAAAAATCCGTTGGTCTTCTGGGGCGTCCTGACGGGCATCGGCAGGGTGTTCCCTTTGTAGAGGACACAGCCGTTCCGCCGGCTGTCCTTGCAGATTATGTCCGTGAGTTCCGTGATATCCTGGACGGCTATGGCCTGTCTTACGGCATGTTCGGTCACGCGGATGTCGGCTGTCTGCATGTCCGGCCGTTCCTGGACATGCTTTCGCCGGAAGATCGCGCCCTGATCCGGCCCATTTCCGATGCTGTGGCGCATCTGACGAAGAAACACGGCGGCCTGCTTTGGGGTGAACATGGCCGAGGGTACAGGGGAGAATTCTCTCCGCTGTTCTTTGGCGAGACGCTCTTTCAGGAACTCTGCCGGATCAAGGAAGTCTTTGATCCCAAAGATATTTTCAACCGCGGAAAGCTTGCGCCTGTCCGACAATATGCTGTTGATCGCATTGATGGTGTTCCCTTCAAAGGGGCATTTGACGCTGAAATCCAGCCCGGATTGAGAGACCGCTACGCCTTGGCTGTCAGCTGCAACGGAAACGGCGCCTGCTACAACCGCGAACCGGATATGGCGATGTGTCCGTCCTACAAGGGGACGAAAGACCGGCGCCAGTCCCCGAAAGGACGTGCGCTGCTCCTGCGGAGCTGGGCACGGTTGCGTTCCCTGCCAGCGTCCTCGCCAGATCGGGTAGCGCTTCCCGCCTTGACCGAGGAACTGAAGGCGTCGCTCGATACGTGCCTATCCTGCAAGGCCTGCGCCACCCAGTGCCCAATCCGGGTGGATATTCCGTCCATGCGGTCGAAGTTCCTGGCGTTCTATTTCCAGGACCGTCGCCGTCCGCTGCGGGATTACGCCATATACTGGCTTGAACCCCTGCTCGCTGTTGGCCGCATCATGCCTGCATTGGCCAATGTCCTGATGCATAACCCCTTCTCGGAAAAGGTTCTGAAAAAACTTGGACTGGTGGATCTTCCGCGCCTGCGCCCGGCTGTCCTGCCTTCCGAAGCGCGGCTGAACCACTCATGGCTGCGGCGGACAGGACAGCGTCCAAAAGCGGCAGTCCTGTTACAGGATTCCTTTACGGGCAGTTTTGACGGCGGTCTGGTCGAACAGGCCTATGCACTTTTGACCGCTCTGGGGCTGGATATACGCGTGACGCCAGTCTGGGATAATGGCAAGGCCCGTCACGTTCTGGGTTTCCGAAAAGGATTTGGCATTACGGCGCGCCAGACCCTCCGCAAAGTCCGGCACCTGGCGCGGTCTGGTGTGCCGATCATTTCGCTGGATGCGGCTACAGGGCTAATGTTCCAGCAGGAATACAAGGAGGTCGCAGGCCAGCTGCCGATCCCCGAGGTCCTGTCACTGGAAAAATATCTTCAGCGTCAGATTGCTGCCGGTCATCTGGAGCCGTTCAGGGCCAGTGCGGGAGAGACGCTGAAGGTTATCTCACACTGCACGGAACAGGCTGTGCGTCCGGAGAGCGCTGGAGAATGGGCCGCCATCCTGCAACATTTCGGTGTGAATGCGGAAGCCGGAAAAGCAGGCTGCTGCGGCATGGCGGGGCTGTTCGGTCATGAGGAAAAGAACGCGGCCCTTTCACGCAGGATCTTTGACCAGAACTGGGCGGAGAAAGTCACGACCCCTGTGCTGGCAACGGGTTTTTCCTGCCGGTGCCAGACTAGGCGGTTTGCAGGGTACCGTCCATCCCATCCTGTCGAGGCACTCGTAGCGGCCCTGCGAAATTCCACCGGTGAAATTTCCACTGGGAAAATCAGGTGATTTTTCAGCAGCATGCCCCTCTCGACGGAAAGAGAGCAACCTGTAACAGTGGTCAGGCCACCCTTTGCGAGCATCGTGTCAAACCGGGAAAAACGGCCTGATAACGTTGAATTTCGCTTTCGTGCACTGATGGAGATTTCTGTCCCATGTCCCGTCTGCCTTCGAAAATCTATCCCGTCGTCGATCATCCCCGCTGGGTGGAAACGCTTGGGAGTGCCGGAGCCCGGTTCATCGAGCTTTATCTGCGCGATCTCGATCTGCCGGAAGAAGAACTCCGGGCGCAGGCAATCACTGCACAGGAACTGGCCGTCCGCCATAATGTCACGCTGGTCCTGAACACCTACTGGCAGATTGCGATCGAGCTAGGTTATGAATGGGTTCATCTGGGACCAGAAGATCTCGCAACGGCCGATCTGACTACTCTGCGCAACAGTGGCATCCGGCTTGGAACGGCAACGCATACCCATACTGAGTTCGAAAAAGCCCTGGCCATCAGTCCGGATTACATATCTTTTGGCCCCGTCTGGGAAACGAAGAGTGTAAAGACAACGTTTGCACCCCAAGGGCTGGAACGCCTGAAAGAATGGCGTGGCCTCTGTGGAGACGTTCCGCTGGTAGCAATCGGAGGGGTAACACTGGAGCACCTTCCAGCCTGTCTGGAAGCCGGAGCGGACAGCGTTGCCGGAATGAGCGGGTTCATGAAGCAGGACGATCCGGAAGGACAGGTCCGTCGCTGGCTTGAGGCCGCCAGGTCGTTCCCGGCCTGAAAAATGACCCGGACGGGCAGGAGGATTGATGACGGAGTATAGGCCACAATGATGGTGACAGGACTGGCAGCCGTCCTCCTTGCGCTTGCGTTCCTGCTCACGCTGGTCAGCATCATTCAGCCCCTGGCAAAACGTCTGGAGATTTCCGAAGCGGTTCTCCTGGCCCTGACCGGCATCGTTCTGGGGGGCACGGCATCGCTGATCGTGCGTTCTTCTGCAACGGACCTGCTGGACGGGGCGGCGGAAGCGCTGATCTATTTCCCGATCAACAGCGAAGCCTTCCTGCTGATCTTCCTGCCCGTGCTGGTCTTCCAGGGCGCAATGGCCATTGATGTACGCCGGCTGGCGCATGAAGCGGCAACCGTGCTGCTGCTGGCTGTCGTAGCCGTTGTGGTGTCCACTGCCACAATCGGTTTCGCCCTGTATCCCTTTGCGGGGCAGAGCCAAGTCGTATGTCTTCTTCTCGGCTCCATCGTGGCGACGACCGATCCTTCGGCCGTGGCGGGGATCTTTCGCGAGATTGGTGCCGCTTCCCGTCTGACCCGACTGGTAGAAGGCGAGGCGCTTCTCAATGATGCCGCAGCGATTTCCATCTTCTCGATCCTGCTGGCCTCTGTCACGGCGCATCATCACATCCATCTGGGTGATGCCGTACTGGACTTCCTGACGGCGTTTGGGGGCGCCATTGTCGTTGGTGTCTGTCTGGCACGTCTGACACTGCTCCTCATCACGGGTCTGGGGGCATCTCCAGCATCGGAAATGAGTCTGACGCTGGCGCTGCCATATATGGTATATATTCTCTGCGATGAACTGCTGGGCTTTTCCGGTGTGGTCGCCACGGCCGCGGCAGGACTGACCGTCTCGGCTTACGGACCGTCCACGTTCCGTCCGCAGGTCTGGCGTTTTCTGAATGACATGTGGGAACAGCTCATGTTCTGGGCTGGCTCACTGGTGTTCCTGCTGGCCTCGATGCTAGTGCCGCGGCTACTGATCGGCATGACTAAATGGGACTGTGTCCTGATCCTGATCGCCAGCGTGGCGGGATTGGCCGCGCGGGCAGCCGTGATTTTCGGCATGCTGCCGCTTCTGGCCATCACAAAGCTCTCTCCACCCGTTCCGCTGCCTTTCAAGGCTACAATGGCCTGGGGGGGACTGCGCGGCGCCATCACGCTGGCACTGGCGCTGGCCGTTACTGAAAATCAGAGCGTCTCCAGTCCGATCGCCCATTTCATTGGTATTATCGCAACCGGCTTCGTGCTGATTACGCTGCTCGTCAACGGTACGACCCTGCGGTCTCTGGTGCTGTTTTTCAAACTGGATCAGCTTTCACCCGTCGATCAGGCAATCCGGCAACAGATCCTAGGAATCGGGCTAGGAGAAGTCGCAGAACGGACGAAAACACTTTCCGAAGAACTCGGCTTCAGCGAGCAGACCCGTACCGGCGTCATACGACGACTGGAAAAGCGTGCGGAAAGGGAGAGGGCGGCCAATAATTTCGAATCCGCACTCGGCGACCGGGACCGTGTCAACGTTGCCCTGATTACCCTTGCAAATCAGGAGCGCTCCATTCTGCTGGACCTGTTCCGTATGCAGGGCCTGTCACGACGCGTGATGGAAACCCTGCTGCGGACAGCGGAGGCCATGGCGGATGGTGCGCGGCTTGAAGGGCGATATGGATATGTCCGTGCCCTCAAGAGGCGTCTCCAGCCAACACTGCGTTTCCGAATTGCGCAGATGCTGCACAGCCGGTTTCACATCGACGAGCCGCTAACGCATTGCATGATGGAACGGTTCGAGATGCTCATTATCGTGCATCTTGTCTCGCTTTCCCTGCAACGCTTCATCCGTCAGCGGATGGAGCCGACGCTCGGGCCGCGCATTACGGAAATCGTGTCGGAAGTTCTGGGGCGCCAGCGCAAGCTTCTGGACGATGCCCTTGAAACGTTGCGCCTGCATTATGCGGGGTATTCGGAGGCGCTTGAAAGCCGCATCCTGCGGCAGATCGCGCTGCGTCTCGAGGACGAGGAATACGATGCGCTCGAATCAGATAGCCTCATTTCAGAGGAACTGCATCGGGAACTTCATCGGGATATCGAGCGCCGTCGCAGCCGCCTGGACGCTCCGCTGCGTTTCAACCTGAAAAGTGGGATCGAGCAGCGCCTGCGGGCTTTTCCGGCATTCAATGGCCTGCCGGACAGCGCCATCCGCAAGCTGTCACGCCGCGTTTCCCTGCATTTCGTCTCTCCAGGAGAAATCCTGTGTAAGCGCGACCAGCGGGTAAAGGTCGTATATGCACAGGTTGCCGGACTGGCTGAGGTTCACCTTCCGGAACAGGAAATTCTCTACGGCAGCGGAGATCTGATCGGAGCGGCTTCTGCCATTCGGAATGAGCGGATGGCGGGCACCGTACGGTGCCTCCAGTTCAGTCATCTCCTCGCTATTCCGCGACCAGTTTTCAACCGCCTTCTGCGGAAATATCCCATCGTAAAGCGCACCATTATCAAAAGAACAGAAAAGCGCGAGGAGGGGGCCCTAAGGCCCATGGTTCTACGCGCGCCGGACGGTACGGCTATTCCACCCGCAGCCATTATTGAAGTCCGCAAGACAACAATGCCTTCTCACTCACCCTGAGAAGGAGCGGAAACTGATGTTTCGGGTGCCAGAAGGGGCCGGAAAATCATGGCGCAGAATCCCAGAACCACCGAGGCTCCAAGGGCTGCCCCGGAGTGAAGGAACCAGAATGTAGCGTCACTGACATGTCCAAGGAGCGTTGAGAACTTGCCGACGATCAGGTTGGCCAGAAACAAGTGAAGCGAAAAACAGGCCACCATGATGGTGTTCACACTTTTCGGGGCAGCCCGTGAGAACAGAGCCATCCCGATGGCGTAGTTCATCGCAAAACCGATATCGTTGACGGTATGGAACGCAATGCCCCAGAGCAGACTGAGCTGATGGGGCTGGGGAGTGATCCATGATCCGAGAGCGAGCAGAAGCGGGCTGAAAGACGCAATGAATGTACCGATCGCAACTTTCGTGATTTCGGACACGTCCGGGCGATAGCGGGCATAGACTTTCCAGAATCCCAGAACCGCGACAGCCGTTATGGTGCTGATAAAACCATCAAGAGAAAGCAGCGCGCTGACCGGGAAGGGATAGCCCAGCAGGGTCAAGGCGTAGTGCTGCTGTCCCCACAGAAGGTAACCATCAAAAATTTCTTCATTCGGCAGGGCGGCAATTGCCAGAACCGGAATGAGAAACAGGAGAAGTGCGCAGGTTTTCTTTTCCGTCCGTGTCAGGGCAGGGCGAGGAACCGAGACCTTTCTTGCGGCAATGTTCTCGGACGGTAGCCAGTGTCGCCCGGCAGCATAAATGACCAGTCCGATCAGCATTCCCAGACCGGCCGCCAGAAACCCCCAGTGCCAGGCGACCTGCGCCAGTGCGCCGCAGAGAAGCGGAGAGACGATCACCGCAGCCTGAATGCCCAGCATGTAAATCTGGTAGGCATCCGAGCGTCGTCGATCGTCCACGGCATAAAGCGCGCCGACCTGTGCCCGGAGACCGCCTGCAGCGCCAATCCCCAGCAGCAGCAATCCCAAAGCGATCACAAAGCTCCAGTCAAATGACAGCAGGATATGTCCCGCTGTCATCAGAACGGCCCCAAGCAGGATCGTACGGGTCTGGCCAAGCACGCGATCTGCCAGAAAACCGCCAAACAGCGGCATGGCGTAAATTCCCGCCAAAAAAAGCCCCGTGATCGCACCTGCCGTGGCCTGACGGCCGGAAGGTGCATAAAGGAATGAGACGAAGTGGTGCAGGGCGCCATACCCCCAGACATGGGCGACATGCTCCGGTGTCAGAAGGCTGTACGTAAGATAGAGAACGAGAATGGCCTGCATCCCATAAAGCGAGAACGCCACCCAGGCTTCTGTCAGCACCAGAATCCACAGGCCCCTGGGATGTCCCATAAAATCGGGCCTTGCAGAGGCAGAAAAAGAATCCGTGGGAGGGGAAACGGGCAGAATTTCGGCCAAGGCTTTTCTCTTGCTCAGTCAGGGCAGGTGTAAGAATGGCGTAATGGCCAAACACAGGAATGGTAAAGAGGGAAAGCGCTTATGGCGCTTTGCCATAAGCGCTCATTCCATGGCAAAGCGCCATAGAACATGATTGGGCCATTTTGCCATAGACCGTATCAAACTGGCCTTTTGGCAATTTGCCTTAAAGAAGAAACCCAAGTTTCCCGCAGAATTCTGCGGGAAACGACACATCTAAATCAGTGGCAAAATGCCAAAATTGGCTTTGGTCTTTGCGGTGGTTGGATTTACACGAGCCCGAGGATTGCAAGGCTGAGGCCATCAAACAGGATGAAATTCGATTGTCATCGAGAATGGAAACAGGAACACACGCAAGTCGTATAAGATATATTATGCCAACTAGTGTGGTAAAAATATCGATTTTTCTGACGATTACGTGAGCACACACGCAATTGTTGCGAAGAATGTCCGAATGATCGCTAGGAAGAATAAAGTTCAGTTCATCTGGCTGTCATGTCTGAGCCGCAGCCGGATTTTTTGCCACCGCTGGGAGCGGCTACCGCATGCCCCGTTTTTGTTTTCGTAATCTATTCCTGTTTGGCAGTGCCCTGTGTGTTGGATCACTTTCCTTCTTCCCGTCATCAGCCTTCGCTGATGATTATACGGAGTTGCTCGATATTCTTCGGGCAAAAGGCAGCCTCACGCGCTCTGAGTACAGTAGCCTTCTCGCGCATCACCTGCATCATGCGCGTCCTTCCCTGACGCCTGAACGGCAGACCGCCTATCAGCCTGCCAGCCGGCATCGTAACCGCTACATGCGTTATGGGCCCCAGAATGAAGGCAGTACGCTTGAAGCTCCTCCTGACGTCGAGACAATCGCTTCGATCAACGCGGCACGGCAGGCTGCGCAGGATGCCCGCATGAGTGCAGCTGACGCTCGCAACTCCCTCATGGAGGCCCGCCGGACCTACAATCCGGACAGCATTGTGAGGGTAAAACCCTATGTTGCGGGTAAAGGCGTTACGATTCAGGCCGGACAGATCGATATTAACGTCTCCGGCTTCGTAAATGCCTATTACACCTACAACAGCCCTGCAGGCGGCCGGGCGGTTGCCGGTGGTGTCTCCACAGGCAGCAGCGGATTCGATTCCTCGTCCATCCGTAATGGACTGCTGCCTGGCGGCCTGATCCTGAAGCTCAATACGACGCAGTCCGGAATTGATCTCGGGGCCGTCTTCGGCATGTATCCAGGTATCAACAACGCAGATGTGGGGACGTTCAATGCCAACTCGGGCGGTAGCCCCGTTGGTCTGGGCACGGCCGGACTGGATTTTCGTCAGGTTTACATGACCGCCGGAACCAAGGATTTCGGTACCGTCAAGCTGGGTCGTGATATCGCCCTGTTTGCTTCTGACGCCATCCTGAATGACGCCACGCTTCTCAGTGTGGGCAGTACGGGCAGTAACGCCAATCCGGCCAATACGTCCCTTGGCCGTATCGGCGTGGGTTATGTTTATACGGACTGGCTGCCGCAGATCACCTACATTTCTCCGAAATGGCGTGGTTTCCAGGCTTCCGTCGGCATCATGACACCGCTGGATGAATTCAATTATGCGGGCGGCGGTCTCTCCGCCACGACAACGCAGCACAGTTCACCCATGCTTCAGGGCAAACTGACCTATGACGGCAACATTGCCGGCTTCACCACCCGGTTCTGGACGAGTTACCTCGTGCAGCATCAGCAGAATCTTACGAGTTCCACTCTGGGAAGCAGCAGCCGGAAAGGTACGACGGTTGAAGCCGGCGACGTCGGCGTGAAAATCAGTCGCGGTCCGTTTGAAGGCGTGGCCTATTACTACTACGGCAGCGGCCTTGGCACGACGGGACTGTTCTTTGACGGTGTCGCCAGCAATGGACGCAAGCGTGATTCTGAAGGGTATTACGTCCAGGCAGCCTACAAGATCCTGCCGAAACTTAAGATGGTCGGCAGCTATGGTGTCAGTAATCTCTATCGGGCACAGGGAGATGACAGCCCGTCACTGGTCCGGCGCAACCAGTCCGAAGTGGGTGCTATTTACTACAACCTGACCGACTGGTTCACGATCGTGGGCGAATACGCTCATACGGAATCGGACGGACACAGCCGCCTCTACAAGGAGAGCGATCATACATTCTCCGCTGGTGCGATGATGACGTTCTGATCCACCGGAACACGATCGGATCGGGTATGGCCTCCCTGCCCGATCCGATCGTTTGTTCAGAGATCCAGCACCATACCGTCATAAGCCGGTTCGACATCTGCGGGCAGCGTCTGACAGAGCATTCGGTAATCCATCTCCGGCCCCATGTGAGTCAGAATGGTTCTGGGGCAGCCAATCCTGTCACGCCATTCCAGCACGCGCTGCACCCAGGCGTGTGCCGGATGGGGCTCGTGCTGGAAGCAGTCCACGACCCATGTCCTGATGCCAGTCAGCGCCATCAATCCGTCTTCGGAAAGTGTGTCGACATCCGTGGAATAGGCGAAGTCATCTACCCGGATGCCCAGGGACGTGATTCGTCCATGCTGCTGTTCAAACAGACGGAGCGTCATCTCTGGTAGCGGAATGACGTCCCCTGCCCTGACAATGGTTTCATCAAAGACCGGTCGATAAAAATCCGGTCCTTTCCACGGCGCAAAGGCATAGGCGTAACGCAGGCGCAGTTCGTCCATGACGTCCTGTGCGGCAAAAAGCGGCAACGGTGATTCAATGACACGATTGACGGCCCGCAACTCATCCAGACCGCCAATATGATCCCCGTGCGCATGCGTATAGATCACACCATGAACATGGCTGAGCCCGCAGGCCAGCATCTGGTGACGGAAATCAGGGCCTGAATCCACCAGCAGCCGAAAGCCGTTTTCACTCTCCAGAACAGCGGAGGTGCGGGTGCGCCTGTTACGGGGTTCCTGCGGATCGCAGGAACCCCAGATTCCCGTCTGTAGACCCTCCCCGCCCCCGATCATCGGGACACCGGCAGAGCCTCCACATCCGAGAATCGTTACTTTCACAGGCGGGTCCTTGCAAACAGGCGATGGACATTGGCAGTTGTCACATCCGCCATTTCTTCCGGACTGACGCCCCGCTCCTGCGCCAGATGCGCAGCCGTGTGCGCGACGTAACCTGGTGTGTTGGGTTTGCCACGTTTCGGGACTGGCGCGAGGAACGGACTATCCGTTTCAACCAGAATGCGATCCTGAGGCAACGCCCGCGCAACTTCCCGGATTTCCTCGCATTTCGGAAATGTGAGAAGACCGGAGAAACTGATATAACCGCCCAGTTCCAGTGCAGCCTGCGCCAGCTTTGGCCCGGATGCAAAGCAATGGATCAGAAAGGGAAAGGCCCCTTTCCCGTGCTCATCCCGAAGAATGGCAATCGTATCGTCATCCGCCTGACGCGTGTGGATCACGACGGGAAGTCCGGTCCTGCGAGCCGCAGCGATATGGGTGCGGAACGCCGCATGCTGGGCAGGTTTGGCCTCGTCCCCGCTATGGAAATAATCCAGCCCTGATTCTCCGATGGCAACAATACCCGGATGTTCAGTTCTGGCGACGATTTCATCCACGGAAGGAAGCGGTTCCTCCACGACATGATCGGGATGAATGCCAATCGCACACCAGACACGCATCTGCGGCGTATCATATCGCGTCAGGTCAATCTGGCGGCTTGCCTGTGTCCAGCGCGTACCGATCGTAATCATGCCTGATAGACCGGATCCCCGCGCGATATCCAGAGCGGCGGGAACATCATCCAGAAGATCCAGATGACAGTGGCTGTCGATCAGTCCGGTCATGCGCTTTCCTCAACAAAGCGCGGGAAAAGCCCGGTCGGTTTCGGCAGGATCTGCCCGCCCGGCAGAGGCGTCTCCAGAGCGTCGAAACCGCGTTCGCTATCTTCAACGCCAAGCTGGGTCAGCATTTTTGCCATCGTATCGGGCATGTAAGGCTGAAGCAGCGTCGCGATGGCCCGGATGACATCCACCAGAACACGCAGTACGTCCGCCATGCGCGCCGTATCTGTTTTTTTCAGCGCCCAAGGCGCCTGACGGTCGATATAGGCATTGGCTGCCCGGATGACTTTCCAGACTTCCTCCAGAGCATCCGTAATGGCCTTGCGCTCGATCTGTTCAGTCATGATGGTTGGAAGAACTTCCGTCATGGCGAGTATGGCCTGGTCATCTTCCGTCAGCGCGCCGCGTTCTGGCAGAACACCGTCGAGATTCCTGGCGATCTGGCTCAGTGTGCGCTGGCACAGATTTCCCAGATCATTTGCCAGTTCGACATTCGTGCGCGTGATCATGGAACGGCGACTGAAATTGGAATCCCCGCCAAACGGCACTTCCCGCATCAGAAAGAAGCGCAGCGCATCCAGACCGAATTCATCAGCCAGCGCCTTCGGATCCAAGACATTCCCGAGGGACTTGCTCATTTTTTCGCCCTCGACTGTCCACCAGCCATGGGCAAAGACGCTTTTCGGCAGAGGCAGTCCGGCCGCCATCAGGAAAGCCGGCCAGTATACACAGTGGAAGCGCGCGATTTCCTTGCCGACAACGTGCAGGTCAGCTGGCCAGAACCTAGCCCTCGGATTATTCAGATCTGGATACCCTACAGCCGTCAGATAGTTGGCCAGAGCATCGAACCAGACATACATCACGTGATCCGGGTCATTCGGAACCGGCACGCCCCATCTGAAACTGGTGCGGCTGATGGACAGGTCCTTCAGGCCCTGTCTGACAAAACTTTCAATTTCCCGTTTCGGACCATGCGGACCAATGAAATCGGGGTTATTTTCATAAAGTTCGAGCAGCCGTCCTTCGAATTCGGAGAGTTTGAAGAAGTAGGATGGCTCCTTGACGCGCTCGACCGGTGCACCGGACGGCGCCATCATCGTCCCATCAGGTTTCCTGACCAGTTCGTCTTCGCCAATGAATGCCTCATCACGCGTGGAATACCAGCCTTCATAAGCTCCGAGATAAATGAACCCGTTTGCCGCGACCTTCTCCCACAGTGCACAGGCGGCATTCTTGTGACGGTCCTCGGTCGTGCGGATGAACTCGTCGGTCGAGATCGCCATGTCCTTCTGCATCTGACGGAAGCTGGCTGAAATCTCATCCGCGTATGCCTGAGGCTCTTTGCCGAGCGAACGCGCCGTCTGCTCGACCTTCTGGCCATGCTCGTCCGTCCCGCTGACGAACAGGACGTCTTCCCCGTTCAGACGATGGAAACGCGCCATGACATCGGCGGCGATGCAGGTATAGGCGTGCCCGATATGAGGAGCACCGTTCACATAGAAAATCGGGGTCGTGATGGTGAAGCGCCGCGTCATATCCACTCATTTCGTCACGCCGGAACCATCACACGCCGGCAGCGAGTTCCACTGCCTGCCGGATGGCCTGGGCCTTATCCAGATTGAAGCCTTCCGTCTGCCGCTTCAGTGTGTCGAGTTCCGAACACATCCGGGCCGCAGTGTCAGCCTGTGTCAGGTTACCGTGCCGCGCTGCTTGGCGCGCACGATCTGCCAGACCCTCACCTAGCAAATCGCACAGCAATGCAAAACCGTCTGCTTCCCGCGCGATACGATCAATCAGCACCATCATGGCCGCATCCAGCATCCGGCCCTTCAGGATATCCGCCACGAATGCAGCGATTGCTCCATCCCGGTCACGGGAAAGAAATACGGCGCGTCCCGGTGAACCATGCGCCCGTTCCAGCACGTGTTCCGGTACATCCGGCAGGACAGCATGCATGTCATCCGCAGAAAGCGGAGAGAGAGCCAGAGGACGGCAGCGGCTGCGGATGGTCGGCAGCAGAGCACCGGGAGATGACGTCGTCAGCAGTACGATGGCACGTGGTGGGGGCTCTTCCAGAATCTTGAGCAGGGCATTGGCGGCAAAGCGGTTGAGGTATTCCGCCCCATCCACGATCACTACGCGCCATCCGCCTTCCGTCGCCGTATGGTGCAGGAAGGACTGGACGGGCCTGACATCCGCAGCCGTGATTTCCCCCCTCAGCCGTCCCTTCTTTTCGTCCATGGCGCGGGAGATTTCTAACAAATCTCCATGCGTTCCGGCTGTAATCCGGCGTCCGGCTGGCGATTCAGGGTCTTCGCCATGCAGCAGAAGACGGGCGAGACGGAAGGCCAGCGTGGCCTTTCCCACACCGGCCGGCCCTGAAATCAGCCAGGCGTGGTGCAGTCGCCCAGAGGCCAGCGCTGCTCGAAAAGACTGCTCCGCCGCGTCATGCCCACGGAGGGTAAAAGTATGCCGTGGATCGGTCACGCCACCCCGGCATTTTCGGTCTGCGTCAGTCGTTGATGAACCAGTTCCAGCAGGACATGACTGACGGCTTCAGGAGTCTGATCCGCATCAATGCGCTGCACGCGGTCCGGCTCCGCCACGGCAATCCGGTCAAAAGCCATCAGAACCCGGTCATGAAACGCCTCGGCCTGCCCTTCATATCGATCCGTGCGGCCGCCACGTGCTTTCAGGCGCGTAATCGCCTTCGTCCGCGATACATCGAGCAGAAGGGTAAGGTCCGGTTCGCACCCCACGAGAGTCCGGGCCTTTTTCAGAAATGCCAGTCTGGCCGGCGCCCCCTGCCCGATCCCGTAACCCTGATAGGCCAGGGTCGAGTCGTGGAAACGGTCACAGATCACGATCTCACCACGCGCAAGCGCCGGTAGGATGGCATTGTCCAGATGATCGCATCTGGCGGCCATATGTCCCAGAATTTCCGCACGCCATGAGAGGTCAGCTTCACCAAACAGCAGAAGGTGACGGATTTCCTCGGCACCAGGTGTCCCGCCCGGCTCTCGGGTCTGGAACACCGACCGGCCTTCTGCCCTCAGCGCATCGGCCAGAAGGCGTGCCTGGGTGGATTTTCCGGCTCCCTCGCCGCCTTCCAGCGTAACGAACAGTCCTTTACGCTGGGCCATGGCCCAGCCGCGCCATGGCACGTCCTATCAGCCCGAGCTGTCCAACGGAACGCCCTGCCTGAAGCGGCACCCGGATATCCGGCATTCCCGCGGCGGAAATCACCAGTGCACCACAGACCTGCCCTTCCCGTACCGGTGCGATCACCGGAGAAGAGTAGTCCACTCCGATATGAGAGCGCTGCTGCCAGCCGATCGGCAGGGTCATGACGATATCGGAACCGGCCACCAGAGGTACGTCCTTGTGTTCCCCCATCCAGACCGGGGCATGATCCACAACCTGTCCCCGGCGGAACAGGGTCGCGTTTTCGAAATTGGCGAACGCCCAGGCCATGAGCCGTTCCCCTTCATGGGCACGCTCGTTACTGGAAGACGTTCCATTGATGACCACGATCACGCGGTTGCCGTTACGGTTCGAACTGGCACAAAGACCGAAGCCACCCGCGTCGGTATGTCCGGTCTTGAGACCATCCGCGAGTCCCTTGTCCACAAGAACGTTGCGGTTGCCCTGCTTGATGCGGTTGAAGGTAAATTCGGTTTCCCCGAAGAAGTGATAATACTGCGGGAAATCACGGATCAGGTGCAGCGCGACTGTGCCGACGTCATGGGCGGACATATAATGCCCCTCAGCCGGCAGACCCGTCACGTTCATAAAGTGCGAATTGGTCAGGCCGATCTTGGGCGCTTCCTCATTCATCATTGCAACGAAGCGTTCTTCCGAACCGGCAATGCCTTCGGCCAGAACTACACAGGCATCATTGCCAGACTGAATGACCATGCCCTGAATGAGATCGGATACCAGAACGCTTTCGCCCAGCGGCACGAACATCTTTGAGCCCTGGGTGCGCCATGCCTTCTCACTCACCGGCAGGGACTGATCGAGGCGGATCCGTCCCGTCGCCAGCATTCCGAAGACGATGTAGGCCGTCATCATTTTCGTCAGGGACGACGGCGCCATGCGTTCATCCGACGCCTTGTCCAGCAGCACCGCGCCCGTCGTGTAATCAACGACATAGGCCCAGCGCGCCACTGTATCGAACGGCCCGATGGGTGTGTTGGCCGGAACCGAAGGTACGGCGTCAGCACCGGCAGCCACGCTGGCGGCCTTGGCATGGGCGGGATGAGCATGATGATGCGGGCGGGCGAAAGCCCTCAGTGGCCCCGCCAGAGAAGCGCAGGCTGCAAAACCTGCCACACCACCAAAAAGAGAGCGTCTAGTCCGCACGTTCGTCCCCAGTTGTTCGGCCGTCAGAATGGCCGTCATTCCACAATGATCCGCGCGCCCTCTACCCCGCAGAGCCGGGTATGGTCCAGTGCTTCATCAGCCTGCGACACATCGCGATAGGGGCCACTCCTGACCCGCCAGTCCAGTCCGGTCCCGTCACGGGTATGCAGAACCGTACCATTACAGCGGGCCGCAACACGGGCGGCCGTGGCCTGCCCGGAAAAAATTCCCACCAATACGTAAAGATCGTGCGGGCCCGGCGCCCCCTGCTGCCAGACGGTAGGAAGGGGCGCCACGGAAGCCCTGGAGGTATCCGCCTCGGAGGAACCGTTGCCATAGACGCGCGATGTTCCGTCATTCAGGGATGTCGCCTGAACTTCTCCGACCGGCGCAGACTGAATGACCAGTGCGGGTGTCTTCATCAACACGGCTGAAAGCCTGTGACTTTCCTGCTCGTCTTCGGTTATCTCGACAGGAGTATCACCTTTCATGACAAGAAGTTCTGCCACCTTTGGCGAAACTGCGAGGATGCGCCCCTGATCGGCCGGGCCACGGTCATTCAGTCGAATCCGTACAATACGGCCATTCTCTAGATTGCGGACATTCACGATCGCAGGCAGTTGGAGGGTCTGGTGAGCGCCTGTCATGCTGGACGCCGACCAGATTTCCCCATCCGCGGTTACATGTGAATCCTGATCCTTCTCGATCGTGGCCAGACCGGTGGCGTGGTAGTCGAACTGCTCGTTCGGATAGAACCAGCCATACGTTCCATGCCAACCATTGCCGAGTTCATAATGCATGCTCTCTACCGGAGCAGGCGCTTCCCGATGACAGGCCACCAGAAGCGGCAGGACTGTCAGAAGCGTCGCGGCTTTACGAGGCGGGAGAAACAATGCCTGTCCCCAGAAGACCTACGCCTAGCGCGTAGTAGTCAGATGGATTATAGCGCCGGATCACGTTGAAATTATGGTAAACCATGAAGGCCTGCGTTCCTGGTCCGTCAGGCTGGATGACAGCCCCCACGACATCGGGCCGTGAGAAAGGCTGCCCGTCAGCACGACGCACACCATTCTGCATCCATTCTGCCAGTGTCCGGGTGTTCGTCCGTCCGATCTGGTTTTTGGCCAGCACGGTCTGGAGAGAAACCTCCTGTCCCCAGGGTTCCTGTGGCTGCCAGCCGCATTTTCCGAGGTAATTGGCGATAGAGGCGAACACATCGGGTTCCGACGTCCAGATGTTACGCTTCCCGTCTCCGTCTCCGTCAGCAGCATATCGCAGATAGGCACTTGGCATGAACTGCGCCTGCCCCATAGCACCCGCATAGCTGCCGATCATGGCGGCGGGAGTAATGTCTCCGTCGTTGAGAATCTGAAGAGCCTTGAGCAGTTCACCCCGGAAAAAGGAAGCCCGGCGTCCGTCAAAGGCCAGCGTCGCGAGTGCATCAACCACGGAATAGGTGCCGTCATGCGCGCCGAATCCCGACTCGAGCCCCCAGATCCCCATGACGGCCCGGTCATCGCAGCCGAAGCGGTCGCTGATCGGCGTCATGACCGACTGTTGTGAAGCATAGATGGTCCGTCCCTTCTCGAAACGCGACTCGGGCAGGACACGATCACGGTACTGTGCCCATGTCAGGGTAAATTCCGGCTGATGCCGGTCAAGTTTCAGGACCTTCGGATTGGGCTGACGCGTCAGGGCCAGAGCCTGCGTCACGATGGAGGATGATACACCTTGGGCAATGGCCTGCGCCCGGACACCTGCCAGGAAAGCGCCATAGTCCAGAGCCAGCGCAGGCCGCCCTCCCATGGCCGCCAGACCGGCGGCAGAAGTCAGGACAGTGAGAAGTGAGCGTCTTTGAAGCACAGGCCAGAACAGTCCGCAGCAAAGGGGAAATTGCGTTTCACAGGCTAGCAATCCGCGTGCCGGACCGCCAGTGGCACGCCTTTGCAGGCAGGACATTCATCGAAAATCGTGCGGCAAGATTGTCGTCCGGTCTCTGGCGTGCGAAACCGGCGCTGCAATGTTCATGAAACTGTCCCTTTCGTGATTGCCATTGGTCCTGCCATGGCATCCCAGCCGGCCTGGCTGAAAGCTGCCACCATCATCGTCGGCACCTTCATTCTTGAAGATGTGGCCACCGTGCTGTCCGCCATTGCCACCCGCGCCGGCGAGGTCAGCATGCCACTGGCGCTGATCGCCCTTTATTTCGGCGTTGCGGTGGGTGACATGGGACTTTACGGACTGGGCGCCGCAGGCGCGCGCTGGCCCTATCTGCGCCGCTTCCTGACATTGCCGAAGCGCGAACGCACCCATGACTGGTTCACGAAGCACGTCATCCGCGTTGTTGCCATTTCGCGTTTCATTCCCGGTGCACGACTGCCGCTCTATACGGCGTGCGGATTTTTCCGGGCGCCTTTTCTCCCCTTTGCGCTGACTGCCGTTCTCGCTACGCTTGTCTGGACGACACTCCTGTTTCTTCTGGCCATGCGGGTCGGCGGCTGGCTGCTCGCCCATCAGGGCGGCTGGCGCTGGGCGGGGCTTGCCGGATTTGTTCTGTGTATCGTCCTTATCGGGCGTCTGATCGCCCGCATCCAGACCATGAGCCAGTAACAGCATGTCCGAGACAGAGACCAACACAAACCCGCTTTCCCTTTTCGAATTCTGGCCGGGATCGATTTTCTATACGCCCATCGTCCTGTACTGGATCGCCATGGGGCTGAAATACCGCGATCTCAGCATCGCTACCGCCGCAAATCCCCGGATCGAGACCGGCGGCCTCTGCGGGGAGAGCAAGTCCTCGATCCTCGACATGGCCGGTCCTGTCGCACGTGCGGTCATCGCGCCCTATGTCGTCTTCCACAGCGGACGCGGCGCCATGCAGCGCGCGCTTGAGGGCATGAAGCGCGAAGGGTTGTTCTTTCCCGTCGTCGTGAAGCCCGATATCGGCTGCAACGGGACGGGTGTGAAACTTGTCCAGAATGAACAGCATCTGGAAACCATCCTGACGCAGTTCCCTGACAACGTGAATCTCATGGCACAGGAACTGATCGACCTGCCGTTCGAAGCCGGCCTGTTCTACATCCGCCATCCGGACGAACCCCACGGACGCATCACCTCCATCACCTACAAGGAAACGCCGCTTCTGACCGGAGATGGCGTCTCCACGGTGGAGGAACTGATCATGCAGGACCCGCGGATGGGTCAGGTTCCCCAGATTTACCTTCCCCGCCTGGCCGGACGCGAAAAAACCGTTCTCGCAAAAGGGGAGGAAATGCAGCTCGTCTTTGCCGGCAATCACTGCAAAGGATCCGTGTTCCGAGACGGGCGCGCGGATACAACACCCGAACTGACGGCACGACTGGATGCCATCATGAAGGACGTCCCGGATTTTCATTTCGGACGTGTTGACGTCAAGGCTGCGTCTATTGAGGCGCTGCGCCGTGGCGAGGATTTCCGTATCATCGAGATCAACGGTGTGGGATCGGAAGCCACCCACATCTGGGACCGCCGCACGACCCTGTGGGAGGCCTACCGCGCCCAGTTCTCGCATTACCGTCAGACATTCCTGATCGGGGCGGCCAACAAATCCCGCGGGTGGAAGTCGTCCGGAGCATTCAACATGCTGCATTCCTGGCGCAAGCAGCGCCGCCTGCTGGCCTCTTATCCGCTGAACGACTAGTCCGAACGGCTGGCGTTACTGTCCCAGGCTACCACCACCGAAAATGTAATTGCTGACCTGCTGCTCCAGTGAAAGCTGGTCCTGTGTGTCCCGGATGGTGCCGCCCGGCGGCAGGGCTGTCCGGGAATGCCCCGGATGGATCTCCAGGGCATTGTCGGCCGTCATGGTCGGAGCGTTGATCCCGACAGCCGTATCGTCCGGAAGGGTGATGCGTCTGTCCATGGTAAAAGCCACATCGGCCATCTGTGTTCTGGGATCCAGCGTGATCGCATTCACCCGCCCGATCGTCACGCCAGCCAGATCGACATTCGCACCGACCTTCAACCCGTTGGCTGAATTGAACGAGGCATGCAGGGTCTTTCCCTGCATCGCCGGGCCCTTGCGGAGGTCATTGCTGTAAAGCAGGAATGCACCGGCTACAACCAGCACCAGCCCGCTGGCCAAGATGGCACCTCCACGGCCGCTCAGAGTTGACTGCATTCGAGCCCCGCTTTCCGGAAAATCATGAACAGAACGGGAGTTAGTCCTCTCCCGACAGGCTGGTCAAGGTTGCGTCCCCTGCCCCCATGAGGCAAGGGACTTCCTTTTCCGCCTTTAAGTGCAGGTTTCATGACACTTCTTCAGGCCATCATCCTCGCCATCGTTCAGGGCATCACCGAACCCTTTCCGGTCAGCAGCCTTGGTCATGCCGTCCTTCTTCCAGCCCTTCTGCACTGGAATCTGGACGAGCATGCACCGATGTTTCTGCCGTTCCTGACCATGTTGCATGTCGGCACGCTCGTCGCGCTTGCCGGCGTCTTCTGGAAGGACTGGATGGCCATTCTGGATGGCATGACAGGGCGGTATGGCCAGTATGCCCAGATGGAGGCGATTCGGATTTTCGGGCTTCTGGTGATCGCCACCATTCCCGCCGTTCTGGTCGGTGGCCTTCTGGAACATCGCCTGCGAGCCTTTTTTGGTGCCCCTCTTGCGGTCGCTGGCTTTCTTGTTCTCAATGGCCTGCTTCTCATGACAACCGAATGGCTACGACGTCAGCAGGGCCGCAGCGATCACAAGCCGATTGCCGCCCTTGCGCCACGTGACGCCCTTATCATTGGAATTTGGCAGTGCCTCGCTCTCCTGCCTGGGCTGTCACGCTCCGGCGCCACGATGAATGGTGGCCTTCTGCGGGGGCTCGATCATGAAACGGCTGCACGCTTCTCGCTGCTCATGGCCCAGCCGATCGTACTGGCCGCCACCGTCAAGGAAGCGTGGCAGATCCGTCATGTACCCCTGACACATGATATTCTGGTGCAGTGTGGTGTCGGGGCGGTGGTTGCAGGCGTAACGGCCCTGGTGTGTTCCCTGCTCATGCTCCGTTTCTTCCGCAATCATGATGGATGGGCTCTGACACCCTTTGGACTTTACTGCATGGCTGCCGGGCTTCTGGCCGCCGGTGTCATCCTTTTCTGACCTTTCCAGCCGCCGCGTTTCCCGGCACACAGAGATCATGCCAGCTCCGATACGATCCAGTTCCTCCTCCGCCCGCCGCAAGACCCTTGAACAGGTCATGTTCGAAAATGATACAAGCGGGTTGAAACGGAGCCTGACAGCGACCCAGCTTGTCGTTCTGGGTGTGGGATCGACCATTGGCGCGGGTATCTATGTCATGACCGGCACTGCGGCGGCAGAATATGCCGGCCCGTCGATCCTGATCTCTTTCGTCATTGCGGCGCTGGCCTGTCTGTTCACCGCCTTTTCATACGGAGAGCTTTCTTCAACGCTGCCTGTTTCCGGCTCTGCCTATTCCTACGCCTATATTTCCATGGGAGAACGTGTAGCCTGGATCGTCGGCTGGCTGCTGCTTCTGGAATACGGTATTTCCTGTGCGGCTGTGGCGGCGGGACTATCCGGCTATGCCAGTTCACTTCTGGAGGTGTTTGGCTTCCACCTGCCGGCCGCCCTCACCCATGCCACGCTCCAGCCTGTTCCGGGAACGGATGGCGGTGCCATTGCCGCCGGGTGGCGTTTTGACCTGATCGGCTTTACCGCGACCCTGCTCGTCACGGCGCTTCTTGTGCGGGGCATTGAGGAATCCGCCAAGGTCAACACCATGATCGTCATACTGAAGGTCGGGGTTCTGTTTGTTTTCGTGGCGCTCGGAATTCATGCGGTCAATCCGGCGAACTGGCATCCATTCATCCCGCCCAGCGAAGGCGGCTTTCATTACGGAACCAAGGGCATCTTCCGGGCGGCTTCGGTGATTTTCTTTGCCTATGTCGGGTTCGAGGCCGTCTCCACCGCTTCGGCCGAAGCCCGGAACCCGACCCGCGACGTTCCCATCGGCATCATCGGCAGCCTGCTGGTCTGTACGGTGGTCTATATCATCGTTGCAGCCGTTCTGCTGGGGATTGTGCCCTACCGCCAGCTTGACGTACCCGATCCGCTCGCCATTGCAGTTCGGATCATGCACACGCCATGGCTGGCCCTTGTCATCAATATCGGAGCCACGATCGGTCTGTGCTCGGTTCTGACGGGCCTGATGTATGCGCAGTCCCGGGTCTTGCTGACCATCAGCCGGGATGGTCTGATTCCGCGCCTTTTCGGGGTCATCCATCCCCGTTTCCGTACCCCTTGGCTGGGAACGATCATTCTGGGTATCGTGGTGGCTCTCATGACTGCCACACTGCCCATCGACATCATCAGCGACCTCGTATCCATCGGCACGGCGGCGGCTTTCGGGATCGTCTGTTTCACGGTCATCTGGCAGCGGAACATGCATCCTGACCTTGAGCGGCCTTTCAGCGTGCCTTTTGGTGGAATTCGTATCCGGGGAATCTGGATCGGCCTGACACCTGTCCTCGGTATCCTGTTCTGCCTGTTCATGACTGTCCCGCTGGTGACGGACATGGTTCATGCCGTGGCCAGCGGAAACCCCGTACCCCTGATCCTGCTGGTGACCTACATCGTACTGGGCGCGGCAACCTATATTTTTTACGGTCGCCGGAATTCACTCATGCGCCAGCCCCCTGACGCCTGAACCTTCAACCTTCTCAGGACTTCGGAGATCCCATCCCTGGTCCAGGTGTTCCTGGCCCCATGTAACTTCCGGGGGGTGGTCGATTGATCGGGGGGGAAATCATGTCTGAAGGCCATGCCTCCATTCCCGGCTTCGGCGGCACCATCGCGAAGCGGGCCCGGGGCAGCGCCTCGGGACATTCTTCCCTGAGCCGGGAGATGATCTTCTCCCGGATGTCGCATCGCAGATCCCAGCTCTGAAGCGCATTCCGTGCGCTGGCAATGATGCGGATAGACATGACATGGGAGTCACAGTCGGCCACCTGCGCATCAAACACCTTGCCGTCCCAGAGCGGACAGGTCCGGATGATCTCGTTCAGCATTTCACGGACACGGTCCATTGGCGCCTCATAGTCCAGCCACAGAAACACCACACCGATGATGGCCGCGGAATTATGGGTCCAGTTCTCGAACTGGTTTTCCAGAAAATAGGAAATCGGCACGATATGACGCCGCCAGTCCCAGACCCGCAGTACGACATACGTGGCGTTGATTTCCTCCACCCAGCACCAGTCCCCGTTGATGATGACGAGGTCTTCCATCCGGATCGGCTGGGTGATGGCGATCTGCACACCGGCGATCAGGTTTGTCAGAAGTCCCCGCGCCGACAGACCGACAATCAGGGATGCTGCACCGGCCGAAGCGAACAGGGACACGCCATACTGCTTGACAGAGGGAAACAGCATCAACGCCGAAGCCACCGTCACGATACCCACCATGATCTCAGTCAGACGCCGCAGAACACGGATCTGTGTCTGATGGGTCCGGATCATGATGTCATCCGTCTGCTCCCGGGAGGACAGGCGGTTCAGATAGGCTTCCGTCATGATCCGGAAGACGATGATCGCGGAGAATCCAAACGTCAGGACCAGGAGGAACAGGAAGAACAGCTTGAGGTCCTGTGCGTTCTCGTATGAAAACCCGGTCGCGGCCGGCAACGCCGACAGCATGGCGAGCAGGGCAACCATAATGCGCGTGGGCCGGCGCAGGGCCGCCACGATGGTCCGGATCAGGGCCGCGCTTCGTGTCCCGGGGATACGAAGCAGCAGCGATGTGACGAGATTACCGCAATAGAACGCCAGCACGCCGACCACTGCAAGCATCAGGACAGAGACCACGGATGCTGGCAGCCAGGTGAAATAGGAACGGATGGCAAACAGCGTGCTGACGAAATGCTGCGTCACTAGGGAGAAATCTCCTTGAATCAGGTCTGTTTTGAAAGGTCTCTATAAGAGACACGTCCATTCTGAAAAATGCGACCCGAAAAACATCTTATTTTTCCGGCAATAACGTGTTGACACCTCTCGGGATCCTCCTTAAAACCCCGCCTCAACGCCGGGAACACCCGGCCGGATGGCGGCGTAGCTCAGCGGTAGAGCAGGGGAATCATAATCCCTTGGTCGGCGGTTCAAATCCGTCCGCCGCTACCATCCTTATTCTCCTGAAAATAAAAGAATTCTTTCGCGGCATTTGACCTGAAGGCAATTCTGTATTCTGAACAGCGGCATGAAAAAGCCTCTCGCTGTTGTCACCATGGTTTACAACGAACCAGCCCTTCTCCCAGCCTGGTGCCGCCATTATGGCGCTCAGGTCGGTGCGGAATCCTGCTACGTGATCGATCATGGTTCAAGCGATGGTACGACCCGGAATTGCGGTGCGGTCAATGTCAGGCGCATTCCCCGTTCTCCGCAGGACGACGAGCGCCGCACGCGATCCGTCGGGCATTTCTGCGAAAGCCTGCTCGAATGGTATGAGAGTGTCATCTACGTGGACGTGGATGAATTCCTTCTGGCCGACCCTGCCCTGTTCCCGTCCCTGACGGAATTTGCCTGCGCCACGCAGGCTCCAGTCATCACTGCGACAGGCTTTGACGTTGTTCATGTGCTGGAACAGGAAGAAGCGTTCGACTATTCACGCCTTATCTCCTTCAGCGAACCCATCTGCGCTTTTCCAGCGCCATGTGTAAACCCGTGCTGATCCGTGCACCCGTGACATGGGCGCCCGGATTTCACTGCTGCGCCGAAATTCCCCCTCAACTGACTGCGCCGCTGTTCCTGTTCCACCTGCGCTATGCAGATCTTTCATCAGGGCTGGCCCGCCTAAAACGCACACGTGAGCAACCATGGTGTTCCGACGATGCCGGTCGGCACCAGCGGCTTGCGGATACAGACTGGGAAAACATGCTGAACGGCATGGCGGCCCTGCCCTGTGTCCCGGTCACGCTGGATCAGACTGACAGGCGGCTTGCCAACTGGCGGAGGGCAGTGGAACAGAGCGCGGTCAGTCGTCACCAGGAGCGTTACCAGCTGGATCTTCATCTGAGCGGAACAGAACTCTGGAAGCTGCCGTCCCGTTTTATCGGGCGTATCTAGGCACAAAAAAACCCGGCTCCTGATGAGACCGGGTTTACGAGAAGAGAACTTATTCTTCTTCGCTGGATGAAACTTCTTCCACCCGCTCTTGGCTGTTGTTCCGTGGCTGACGTTCACCGCGGTCTGTCCGCGGGGAGCGGCGTGACTGACGAGGCGGAGGCGCTTCAGACGAAGGCTGCTCGCTGTTTTCCGCTTCAGGTTCGCCCAGCGAGGATCCACCTTCTTCATCATTCCGTTCGCTGCGACGGTCCTCGAAAGCGCGCTGGCGCTGCTGCTGACGCTCCGCACGCTCCTGCTGGCTCTTTTCCGCAGCCTGGTTCATGGCGTTGAGAATACGGAAATAGTGCTCCGCGTGCTGGAAATAGGCTTCCGCCAGTATGCGGTCCCCGGTTCCTGTCGCATCCCGGCCGAGCTGGAGATATTTCTCGAACAGCTGCTGAGCCGTCCCGCGGATCCGGAGATCCGGACCGTTGCTGTCAAACACATGGTTGCGGTTCAGAGGAGTCTGGGCATTACTGTTACGTGATGACCCACCGCCCGTACGGTGATGCCGGCCTCTTATACGCTTCATATTCATCGACCCGTGATGCACTTTCCTGATGGCGGGGCGTTGTCTGCTTTCAGCAGAAAACTCCTACCGCCGCTGCCGAAAAGACGTCCTGTCTGTTTCGCTGTGGCCGGACTTCCTCCGGCCTGCCTTCCACCACTTACCCTTTCCGGGAGCAGGTAACGGGCGTAACCACCGCTGAGAAGAGCCACAAAGACCCTACGCATCTGGCGTATGAAGCCTTTACTCATATCCCACAATGAAGGTCAAGCCAACGTTTTCCCTTGGCTTCCCGTCCATCGCATGACAAGTGCCCGTTCCACTCCTCCCAGATCCGCCCGACGGGCGACTTCATGAAGGCCATTGCACCGGCCAAGAGCCGAGACTGCCTCCATCTGCCCGATTCCCATTTCCAGGATGACATGCCCACCCGACACAAGAAGCGTAGGCATGGCTTTACAGATAAGCCGGTAAGCTTCCAGTCCGTCATTGCCACCATCAAGCGCCCGGACGGGCTCGTACCGCGATACCTCTGGCATCAGTCCGGCAATATCCGCACTTTCAATGTAAGGGGGATTGGACAGCACAACATCAAACCGTCCACACAGGGCATCTCCCCAGTGCCCCGCCAGAAACATGCATCGTTCTGCAAGTCCCGTGCGTCTGGCATTGCGCCGGGCCAAGTCAACCGCCTGGGGCGCAAGATCTACCCCCACCCCCCAGGCATTCGGATATTCAGAAAGAGCTGCCAGCAGGAGACATCCAGTTCCCGTACCCAGATCCAGAATGGACAGGGGAACCTTCTGGTCCGGCCGGACAGCCAGAAGCACCTCGATCAGGCTTTCACTGTCACCCCGAGGGATCAGCGTATCCGGAGCCGTTTCAAGATCCAGCGTCCAGAAGCCGGTTTCACCTGTAATAAATGCCATCGGCTCACGCGTGGCACGACGTTCAAGAGCTTTTTCGAATCGATCAGCCTGTACATCATTGATCTGATCGATCTGCCACAGACCCGCAGCATCCAGTCCCGTCGCCCAGCAGAGCAGAAGACGCGCTTCCCACCGGGCATCCTCAATCTCTGCCTCCTTCAGAACCTGAACGGCATTTTGAAGAAGCGTGTCTTTGGCGATCATCTTTTTAACGGAACCTGCTATACTGGAAACCATGAAGTCCAAACGTGCATTTCTCTTTTCCGCCCTTCTGTTTGGTTGTGCCTTACACCCGGCTTTGGCCCAGTCAGAACTGCCCGGTGCCTTTACCGTTACCGACGAGCGCGCACCCGAAGAGATTTCCGAGATTTCCCGTCTTTACCTCGACGGCAATCTTGTCGCCACCTTCCGCCTCGGACTTTCGAAATCTCACGAAACCCAGACCATTCGGCTCCCTGCAGGACGGCTGGATGTGGACTATGCCCTGTGTGGCGAAATCACCATCGTCCATAACGGACATCAGGAAACACATCAGGTCAGCAGTGAAGGTCAGCTCCACAACCCGGAAGGTCATTCACTTGACGCCGTGGGAAGCAATAATTTCACGGATTTCTTCCTCGTGGATTACGACGACTCGACCGTGGCAACACATCGGCATGGGCGCGCAGCTGTCTGCGCCAGCCCCAGCGCCTAGCCTCCTCAGAGCCCTTCCGCTGCCAGAAGCGCTGTCTGTTCTTCCTGCGTCAGGGCGTCGATGATCTCATCGAATTCTCCCGCCATGACGCGGTCAATCTTGTAAAGAGTCAGATTGATCCGGTGATCGGTCACACGCCCCTGCGGGAAGTTGTAGGTACGGATCCGTTCCGAACGGTCTCCCGTCCCGACCTGTGATTTCCGGTCCGCTGCCCGTGATTCATGAGCAGCCGAGCGCTGCCGTTCATAGAGACGGGCACGCAGGATCTTCATTGCCTTGGCGCGGTTCTTGTGCTGGCTTTTCTCTTCCTGCATCGCCACCACGACCCCGGTCGGAAGATGCGTGATCCGGACCGCACTCTCGGTCTTGTTGACGTGCTGTCCACCGGCGCCAGACGCACGATAGACATCAATGCGCAGATCATCATCATTGATCGTCACATCCACTTCTTCCGCTTCGGGAAGTACGGCGACAGTCACGGTCGAGGTGTGGATGCGTCCCTGACTTTCCGTGGCTGGAACACGCTGGACGCGGTGCACGCCGGATTCGTATTTGAGTCGTGCAAAGACAGATCTGCCTGAAATGGTCGCCATTCCCTCCTTGAGGCCTGCGACTTCATTCTCGGCATATTCCATGACTTCGAAACGCCAGCCATTCTGTTCAGCAAACCGGCGGTAGGCATCAAACAGTTCTGCTGCGAACAAGCCCGCTTCATCTCCGCCAGCGGCAGGCCTTACTTCAAGGATGGCGCTGCGTTCATCTGCGGCATCACGGGGCAGAAGGGCCAGACGCAGATCGTGCTGTAGCCTGGGAAGGCTGGCATTGACCTCGTCCAGTTCCGCCTGCGCCAGTTCCCGCATTTCCGGATCTTCCAGCAGAGACAGCGCCCCTTTCCGCGCCTTTTCGGCTTCCTGCCAGGCACGAATGGACGTTACGACAGGCTCGAGTTCCGCATATTCACGGGAAAGCGCCGTAAACTCCTCTCCCGCGATGTCGCCGGACGCCATGAGCGCCTGGATTTCCTCGGATCGCGCAACGATCCGTTCAAGCCTGTCATCAAACGCCATGGTTTCAGGCGCCTCCCAGCGCCTCGACCAGAGCGGAAAGCGCCACATCCTTCTGCTCGCGGGTCTGAAGATCGCGAAGCTGCACGACGTCGCGGGCAAGCTCGTCCTCTCCCAGCACCACGACATGTGATGCACCGGATTTTACGACCCGCTCCATCCGCTTTTTCACGTTGCCACGGGTCTCGATCTCTGCCCGAAAACCGGAATTCCGAAGACGACGTGCCACGGACGCCGCCGCAAGGGTCGCCTCCGTCCCCATCGGAACGATTCCGATCCCTGCGGGGACATCAGGCACATGATCCACCAGCAGGGCCAGCCGCTCAATTCCAGCAGCCCACCCAATAGCCGGAACGGCCGGGCCGCCCATCTGTTCGACAAGGCCTTCATAGCGACCACCCGCCAGCACTGTGCCTTGCGCACCCAGCTTGGTGGTCACGAACTCGAACGCCGTGTGGCTGTAGTAATCGAGACCACGGACGATCCGGGGATTTTCCCTGAATGTCACGCCAAAGGCCGTCAGGAAATTCCGCAGTTCATCCCAGAACCGGCGCGAATCATCGTTCAGGTAATCCGCGAATGCCGGCGCTTCATCGAGAAGCCTGCGGTCCTGTTCGGACTTGCTGTCAAGAATGCGCAGCGGGTTGGCATCAAGCCGGATACGGCTTTCCTCGGACAACGCGTCCTCATGCTGGCGGAAATACGCGACTAGAGCCTCGCGCCAGGCCTGACGACTGGCCAGGTCACCCAGTGTGTTCAGTTCCAGCGCGACATCATCCGCCAGTCCAAGCGCCGTCAGGATATCCTGCGCCATGGCAATGACTTCCGCGTCCCGCAACGGACCTTCCGCCCCCAGTAGTTCTGCACCGATCTGGTGGAACTGGCGGTAGCGGCCTTTCTGCGGACGCTCGTAGCGGAACATCGGGCCGTGATAGAAGACCTTCTGCGGAAGCGTCTGGGTCAGCCCGTTCGTGACCAGCGCGCGACAGATGGACGCCGTGTTTTCAGGACGCAGCGTGATGCTTTCCCCGCCCCGATCCTCAAAGGTGTACATTTCCTTGGAAACGACATCCGAGGTTTCACCGAGGGTGCGGGAAAAAACCCGCGTATCCTCGAAAACCGGCGTACTCCATTCCTCGAACCCATAGGTCTCCAGCACCCGACTTGCTGTTTCCACCACATGCCGGTGACGGCGCATGGTTTCACCAATCAGGTCGTGCGTGCCGCGGGGGGGCTGAAGTCCTGCCATCAGTTGCCCGCCGGGTCCATCTGCTTGGCCGTGCTTGCCTCGGCCTTTCCGGCTTCAATATCGGCAACCTTCTGTTCGACCATTTCAACAATATGCTCGATCATGTCACCTGCCGGCATCGTATGATCCTGACGTCCTGCCGAATAGACCATATGACGACCATTGCCGCCGCCCGTCACACCGAGATCGGTCATCAGTGCCTCACCCGGCCCATTCACGACGCAGCCGATGATGGACAGCGTGAGCGGGGTCTTGATGTGCTGAAGGCGGTCTTCAAGCGTCTGTACGGTTTCCACCACATTGAAGCCCTGACGGGCGCAGGACGGGCAGGAAATGATCTTCACACCGCGATGACGCAGGCCGAGGGACTTCAGGATATCCCAGCCCACGAGCACTTCCTCTTCTGGCGCGGCGGAAAGGGAGACGCGCATGGTGTCACCCACACCGGCCCAGAGCAGATTCCCCAGCCCGATAGAGGATTTCACCGTTCCCGCCCGCTTGGAGCCAGCTTCCGTGATGCCGATATGCAGGGGATGGTCACAGCAGTCAGCAAGCTGTTGATAGGCAGCAACGGCCATGAAGACATCCGAAGCCTTCACGCTGATCTTGAATTCATGAAAGTCATGATCTTCAAGAATTTTAGCGTGTTCCAGGGCACTTTCGACAAGTGCTTCCGGGTTGGGTTCACCGTATTTCTCAAGCAGGTGCTTTTCCAGTGATCCGGCGTTCACACCGATCCGGATGGAACAGCCATAATCCCTGGCGGCATTCACCACTTCGCGCACACGTTCGGCACTGCCGATATTGCCGGGGTTGATGCGCAGGCAGGCAGCCCCGGCCTTTGCCGCTTCAATGGCGCGTTTGTAGTGGAAATGAATATCCGCAACGATCGGAACGTTCACTTCATGCACGATTTCCTTGAGAGCCTCGGTACTGGCTTCATCGGGACAGGAAACGCGCACGATGTCCACGCCTGCCAGTTCGGCACGGCGGATCTGCTCGATCGTGGCCTGCGCGTCGGATGTCAGGGTGTTGGTCATGGTCTGCACGGAGATCGGCGCATCACCACCGACCGCAACCTTTCCGACATGAATCTGGCGCGACTTGCGACGCTCGATATGCTGATAAGGGCGGTAGCTGCTCATGGTTTACCTCTTCGTGCCCGCTTGCGGGGTTTCTGGCTCTGGGGCGTCGTGTCGCCAGTTTAGTGCGACGGGGATGATTGTTCCAGTTGTCGGGCGTTCAGATCATCAGCTGAAACATTTTCCGAAGGCGCTGCCGCCTTTCGGGGTTGGGGTGTCACATGGGGAACGAATGACGCTGGCGGCGGCTCGCCCCCGGACGATTCGGCCTCGCTGGGAGAAGCATCCGGGGAAATGTCCGTCGGTGTCGGTGCAGACGGCTGAACCGGCAGGGCAACTCCCCGTCCGAAAACACCGGTCCGGATGGCATCTTCCGTAACCTCGACATTGCGCCGGACTTCACCCGCCCGCCCGAGAGGCGCGCTCGTTGTTCCGTCGGCAGACAGAACAACGCCACCGGCATTGCCAAAGGACATATGGAAAGGCTCGGCATTGCTGTCACCCTGCCAGCTTTCCCCGGCCTTCAGAAGACGGGACAAAACAACATGTCCGTCCTTGTCCTTGACCTGCATCCAGACGGGCGCCAGCGTCCGAACGACCACACTTCCAGCAGGCACCGCAGGCGGAAGGGACGCTGCAGGCTCAGAAGCCGGCGCATTTTCCGTCGTGGGGGCCTGCGCGTCCTGAAAATCGGATTTCTCCGATGGGACCGGATCTGCAGAAGAGCCAGGCGGCCCCTCATTTTCCGTTACCTCTCCAGCTACAGGAGGAGAAGGAACGGAAGAGGCCTCCTGCTGTACCGGTCCTTCACTGTTCGATGGCACTTGCGGGACGGTTGGCCGGGAAGCCGGAAGAACATCATCCGGCCGGAGCGACGGTGCACGTCCGGGCATGACCGAAGCGACCTGCGGAGACGTCGTGGCAGGGGTGGCGGCACCAGGCATCAGTTCGGCAACAGGAGGCGCGTGCCGTGTGGCGGGTATGTCGTGGGCCGTGAAACGGTACCAGCCGACATAGGCCACGACCACAACAGCCAGCCCGACCCCGACCAGCAGACCAACGGGCACCCCGCGATCTCCCTCGGGCTGCGGGAAGACGAGTTCGGTTTTCGGGCTGGCCTGACCACGGCTTTCACGCCGGAACCTTGCTACCAGCGCATCGGCATCCAGGTCCATTGCTGTCGCGTAGGTCCGCAGGAAGCCCACAGCATAGGCCACACCGGGCAAAGCCCGCAGATCATCCGCCTCCAGGGCCACAAGCAGTTTTGGCCGGATCTTCAGCCACTGGGCCACATCCCCGATCTGCCACCCCAGTTCTTCACGACGCAGGCGAAGAACCGTTCCGACACTCGGTTGGTCGGACCGCAGGGGCATCATTCGGTCAGGGGAAACAGGTGCCATCCAGGATTACTCAGGCCGGGACGTGAACGCGGGCTTCCCGCTGTTCGATGGCCGTCACGGCCTCACTGACCAGCGTCTGGATGATCTCGGCGACCGGCTTGACCGCCTTGACCATGCCCACGGACTGACCTGCCATGACAGAACCGTTTTCCACGTCTCCTTCGATCACCGCGCGCCGCAGCGCACCGGACCAGAAATGTTCGATGGAAAGCAATGCTTCCTGCTTTGTAAGTTCCCCGTCGAGGAATTTCTGCAGGGCCTCGCTCTGAAGCTGCCGGAAGCGGCGTCCTCCTTCATTGGCCAGCCCGCGCACCGGAATGACCGGGAACATCTCGTCAAGCTGAACGGTTGTAACCGCATCGCGGGCATTGGCGCGCAGAAAAGCCTTTTTGAAATTCTCATGCGCAATGCTCTCGGTGGAGGCAGCAAAGATCGTTCCGAGCTGCGCACCGGATGCGCCCTGTTCGAGATAGGAGACAATGGCATCTCCCCGCCCCAGACCACCCGCCACAAAGACGGGGACGTCGCGAATATGCGGCAGGATTTCCTGCGCGAGGACCGTCAAGGATACTGGACCAACATGCCCACCCGCTTCCGAGCCTTCGATCACGAGCGCTTCGATCCCCATCTTCACGAGCCGCTTGCCCAGCGCCAAGGCAGGTGCAAACCCGATCACCCGGGCGCCGCCGTCACGCACGCGGCGGATGGTGGCGCTCGAAGGCACACCACCAGCCAGAACGATATGCGAGACATCATGCGCCAGACAGACATCGACCAGTCTGTCGAGGTCGGGATGCATGGTGATGAGGTTCACGCCGAAGGGTTTTTTCGTCAGAGCCTGCGTGGCGACGATTTCCTCTTCCAGACGATCGGGCGACATTGCCCCACAGGCAATGACGCCGAACCCGCCGGCATTGGAAATGGCCGACACCAGATGCCGCTCACTGACCCATGACATTGCCCCACCGAGAATAGCGAATTCACTGCCCAAGAAATCGCATCCCGGCTTCCACAGCCGGTCGAGTGTCGCGCGGGCGCTGAGTGAGGTGTTCACGAGGATGCCTCCTCCTGCCTGTCGAGGCCATAGGCGGCATGCAGTGCGCGCATGGCGAGTTCGGTATATTCCGAATCGATCAGAACGGAGATCTTGATTTCACTGGTCGAGATGACCTGCACGTTGATGCCACGTTCGGACAGCGTGCGGAACATGGTAGCGGCCAGCCCGGCGCTGGAACGCATCCCAATCCCGACCACACTGATTTTCACCACGTTATGTGACGCCAGCAGTTCACCATACTGAACTTCCTCACGGGCCTTTTCCAGCACGGCCCGCGCGGCGGCTTCATCCGTCTTGCTGACCGTGAAGGTCATGTTGGTCAGATTGTCCGTACCAACGCTCTGGACGATCATGTCCACATTGATGTTGGCTGCCGCAAGCGGACCAAAGATCGCAGCGGCAATACCCGGACGGTCCGGAATGCTGCGCACGGAGATTTTTGCTTCATCATGCGAGTTGGCAATCCCCGCGACCAGTTCCTTCTCCACGATTTCGTCCTCATCCACTACAAGCGATCCGCTCTCGTCATCCGTATCCGAGAACGATGACAGAACCCGGACGCGGACTTTCTCGCGCATGGCGAGACCGACGCTGCGGGTCTGAAGTACCTTGGCTCCGACGGAAGCCAGTTCAAGCATCTCCTCATAGGTAATGCGATCCAGCCGTTTGGCATTTTTCACGATGCGCGGGTCCGTCGTGTAAATACCGTCCACGTCGGTATAGATATCACACTGGTCCGCCCGGATGGCCGCGGCGATGGCGACGGCGGATGTATCCGATCCCCCGCGCCCCAGCGTCGCAATCCGCCCGTCCGGGCCAACACCCTGGAAACCGGCGATCACGGGGACAACTCCATCATCAAGGCATTCCAGCAGCGCAGTGCCGTCAATATCCTCGATGGCGGCTTTTCCATGCGCATCATCGGTGAGCAGCGGAATCTGCCATCCCTGAAAGGAACGGGACTTCACGCCAAGCGCCTGAAGGGCGATGGCGGTCAGGCCGCTCGTCACCTGTTCACCCGCCGCAACAACGGCATCATATTCCCTGGGATCGGCCAGGGCATCCAACTCGGCGCAGTAGCCGACCATGCGGTTCGTCACGCCAGCCATGGCGGACACTACGACCGCGACACGACGCCCACGGTTCACCTCGGTTTTCACCTGCCGTGCCACGTTGCGGATACGCTCGATATTACCGACAGACGTACCGCCAAATTTCATGACGATCGTTTTCCGTTTCCCGTTTGCCGCTTCCGAAGCGGAATGACTGGCAACACGACCGGAAACATGGTCGCGGACAGGAGTATCGGACATGGACATCGCGGAAAAGGCTCCAGTACGTGTCTGGCGTTGCGCGCTCGGGTCTGGCATCCGGTACGGCACGAACATGAAGCCGGCCGGGTTTCTGAACAGACTCTGCCGGTCCACATACTCGTCTCGCTCCGTCGCGTCCAGATGACGCGCGTCATGCGGACACATAGAAGGACATTCTGATGGCCACGGACAGCTTTTCAGGGACCGCTTTCCGCCGTGCTTCGGTTTCAGAAACGGAAATCGCCCATTTCAGCGCTCTTGCTGAAAACTGGTGGAACCCGCGTGGCCCGATGGCGCCCCTTCATGCCATGAATCCGCTGCGTACACAGTGGGTCCAGAAACACACCATCGCTCTTGCCGCTACGCGCGGCGAACCGCTTTCCCTGCTGGACATTGGCTGTGGCGCGGGGCTGGCCAGCGAAGCATACGCAAAGCTGGGCTTCAACACACTGGGCATCGATGCCAGCGAAGCCGCCATCCGTGCAGCCGAAACGCATGTGAACGATCATCCGCTACCTCCTGGTTCCGGCTCTCTTTTCTATCGCTGCGGCAGCGCGGAAGACCTAGTGGATGAGAGAGCACGCTTTGACGTCGTCAATGCTCTTGAAATCATTGAGCATGTGAACGACCCGCAGGAATTTCTCAACATGCTGTCTACCCTCACAACTCCGGGCGGCATGGTGGCGGTTTCCACAATGAATCGTACGCCGCGTTCCTTTGCCATGGCCAAGATCGGGGCAGAATATCTGCTACGGATGCTTCCGGTTGGCACACATGACTGGAAGAAATTCATCCGCCCCGAAGATCTGGCCGCCATGGCGCGTCGGGCCGGCCTGAGGATGACAGATATTGCGGGCATGAGCTATCTGCCGCCCCGCTGGCGCATCACCCGGGATACGGGCGTGAATTACATTGCCATGTTCCGTAAGGACTGAATGAAAAAGGGCGCCCCGGGAGGCGCCCTTCCTGCACGGTCAGGAATACGGGTCAGACTTCCGTATTCATGAACGCGAATGTGGTCGGACTGCCCACGGGTGTGAAATTATCCGTAAACGCCAGCTGGCCTGTTTTCTTGTCCACTTTGAAGGAGGTCACGGCATCCGAACGCTGGTTGGCACAGAAGAGGAACGTGCCTGACGGATCGAACATCATGGCGCGTCCGTAATCCGCGTGCATCCAGACTTCATCCTGGAGGTTGAGCGTGCCATCCGATGCGATGGCGAAAACAGCCAGGGAATCACCGAGGCGATTGGAGGCGTAAACGTATTTCCCACTGGCGGAGATCAGAATTTCCGCTGCCAGGGTCGATCCGCGGAAATGGGACGTGACCGTACTGACCGTCTGGATATTGCTGATGGCTCCCGTCGCCGGATCGAAGGTGGAAACGACGATTTTCGAATCCTGTTCACACAGGTTGTAGAGAATACGCCCCGTATGATTGAACCGGAAATGCCGCGGCGCCGAGCCGGGCTCCATATCGTAATAGGGCGTCTTGGCCGGGATCAGCTTGCCCTTCGCCAGATCGAGCGTCCAGACATAGATCCGGTCAAGCCCGGCATCATCCGCCAGAACATACTTACCGCTGGGATCCGAATGGATCATGTGCGGATGTGACCCCGAATGATCGGAAATCGCAAAGTTACCCTGTGGATTGTCAGACGCGCGTTCGGGCTGGTGCGGACCGGTATTGTGCACCACGTCCGTTGCCGCTCCGAGAGAACCGTCACTGCGGATTGGAAGGACGGCAACGCAGCCTCCCATATAGTTCGCGACGAGAACATAACGTCCGGAATGATGAATGCTCAGGTGAGCCGGAACCGCGCCTTCGGAACTGACAGCATTGAGTTTGCGCAATGAACCGGTTTTGCCATCAACGGCAAAAGCCGTGACCGCCCCGTCCCCATCCTTGTTGAAATCGTTGATCTCACTGAGAGCGTACAGAAAACGCTTGTCCTCTGAGAGCACGATGAAAGACGGACTGGCAATATCCATGAACGTCGAGATCGGGGTCAGGACTCCGCTCTCACGATCCATTTCGAAAACGGAAATCCCCTGCCCGTTTCCTGCCTCGTTTCCCGGCGGGCCATGCTTCGTATAGCCGCCGACAAAACAGATCGTTTTGGAGACCGGTTTCGGGGGTGGCGGCGGTGTTGGCGTGGAAGGAGTCGTATCAGCGGCACGGACAGTACCTGTGCCTATGGCTGCGACACCCGCGGCCAGCCCGAACGCTACGCTACGACGGGAAACAGGGTGGGACATGACGGTTCCACGATCCTTTCAGTTTGGCCAAGGCAGCCTTCCGCCCTTTGCGTGGCAGGATGCCACTGGAAGACAGACGGACTGCCGGCTCAGATCAGCCGCGATTGGCAGGCAGCTTGCAGCGGGGTCCGACAGGTGAACCCTTGTAACGGGTCCAGGTTTCAGTCTCGCCCAGCAGGGGCATTCCGAGCACGAACCCACGCAATTTCAGAACATCGGACCCGGAAGTCCAGATGCGCGCCTGATAGACCCGCCCCGTCCGGGGATCAAGGATGTGACCCTGCCATTTCTGGTCTTCAATCGGAACAAAGTCCGTCAGCATCCACAATCCGCACTCAGACCGCCCCCAGACATCCTTTGGGATATCCTTGTCGTAATCCAGACCAATCAGCTGACCGCACAGCATGTGCCCACAGGGTTTGATGGAAAAAAGCCCGTCATGATCAGCGGAAAGCCAGAGACCCTCTTCCGGAATTTCCGAAGACAGTTCAGAAGGTTGGCCTGTCTGAGCCTGTACCTGCGGCGCAAGGACTGCCAGCAGGATTACCGCAATCGCTCCCCACCGCATTCAGGAAACACCCAGCAGGGAATTGAGCTGTCCGGCACGTTCGAGCCCCATGAGATCGTCACAGCCTCCAAGTCCCTGCCCGTTCACGAAAATCTGCGGCACGGTCCGCCGCCCGGAACGCCGGATCGACTCTTCACGCTCCGCCGTTCCGTGAGGAGCGTTGATTTCCTTGAAGGGAACGCCCTTGGCTGCAAGGAGGTCAACGGCGTGTATGCAATAAGGACATCCAGGTTGGGTATAAATTTCGATTTTCGGCATCTTATCCTCATTCCTGGAGAAACGGCGTGCCCTGTTCATCCACCCTGCCGGTCCGGGCTGCAACAAGAATATCGACGTTTTTGGCTCCCGCATTCAAGAGCGCTGTTACACAGGCTGTCGCTGTTGCCCCTGTTGTCAGCACATCATCTACCAGAAGAACCGATTCTCCATAGAGAGCGCCAATCCGTTTTTCGCTCATGACCACCGCATGCTTCATCTCATTCCTCCGCTCCGCCGGAGAGAGGCGGGCCAAAGCGTGGGTGGATCTGACACGCTTGAGCCCATCGACAACACATCGGAGATGACGATCCGAAGCAATGTGACGGGCCAGCAGGGCTGCCTGGTTATATTTTCGGCGTCTTAGTCTGGCCCGATAAAGCGGCACAGGCACCACAACCGTCGTCTCAGAAAGTATGTCATACCCGGCGATGATCATCTGCCGGGCAAGAACTGCCGCATTTTCTGTGTGATCCGAATATTTCAGGGGCAGGATCAGCCTGCGGGACCAGTCGTCATACAGAAAGGCGGCACGTGCAGACCGCCAGACAGGAGGATGGGCGCTGCAATTCGTGCAGACTATGTCCCGACCGCCCGCGGCTTCACTGTCCAGAGGAACGCCACACCGTCTGCAACAGGGATAGACAATGCGCTGCGCGGACCGGAAACAGTCAGCACAGAACGCCCCTTCCGTCATGACGTCTTCTCCGCAGGCCGAACAGGTCGGAGGCAGAAGAACGTTCAGAAGACCCCGCTTCAGGCGGGCAAGAGAAAGGAAAAACACCCCGAAGGGCTAGCTGGAAACAGTCTTCAGTTCAACACGGGACGCATCAATCAGCACTTTTCCTTCGTGCTGAAAATTGACTGTTACGCGCTCGCCAATCGCTGATTGCACTTGGCCCCATCCCCATTCCGGATGGCCAGGGTGGTGGACAATCTGTCCAGGTTCCAGAAAGGACCGGAAAGGGGTGAACGTCATTGACGATATGCCGTAGTTACGGATGCGCGGAAATTTCCACTGGAAATCACTGCAACGTGAAATCCAGCGGAAAAGTCAATTCGCGACCAGTCAGTCGATGTACTTCTTGTATTTCTGCAGGAAGGCCTTCACGGCATCACCAAGATCTTCGCGATCAATGGAAAATGCCAGCTGCGCTTCAAGGAAACCGGCCTTGTTGCCGCAGTCATAGCGCGTTCCCTCGTAACGGAGACCATGGAACGGAACCGAACCAATGGTCTTGGCCATCGCATCTGTCAGCTGTACTTCATTACCAGCGCCGCGTTCCAGCTTTGCAAGGTACTGCATAACGTCCGCCGTCAGAACATAACGGCCGATAATGGAAAGATTGGACGGGGCATCCTCAGGCTCCGGCTTCTCAACCAGCCCCTTGACCTCAACCAGTCGCCCGTCATCCTTACCGACATCAAGAATGCCATAACGATTGGTCTGCTCGGGCGGAACTTCCGTAACTGCCACTACATTACCGCCCGTCTGGTTGTAGGCTTCGACCAGCTGACCGATGCACCCTTTCTTGCTCTTCACGATGTCATCGGGAAGCAGAATGGCGAACGGATCATCCCCGATGAAGGACCGGGCGCACCAGATGGCATGACCGAGACCAAGCGGCTCCTGCTGCCGTACGGCCACCAAGGAACCAGCCTTGACCGAACTGGGCTCCAGAGCTTCAAGCGCGCTCTTTTTTCCGCGCTCACGCAGGGTGGCTTCAAGCTCGTAATTGATATCGAAATAATCGATCAGACTGTCTTTGCCGCGACCAGTCACGAGACAGAATTCTTCGATCCCGGCCTCCCGTGCCTCATCGATCGCATACTGGATCAAAGGCTTGTCAACGACGGGCAGCATTTCCTTCGGCATAGCCTTGGTTGCAGGCAGAAACCGGGTGCCAAGACCGGCGACGGGAAGAACTGCTTTCTTCAGGGGCTTGATCACGAAACCTCACACATCAGCCAAATTGATACCCATTCGCCACGAAAGGATGACCGGGCGACGGGATACAAACTAGAGAAATAATCCTGCCTGTATAGTCTGGCAACAAAATGGCAGACTGCGACATACAGACCGAAACGTTGTTCCAGTCCTCTGGTTTATATGGCTATGCTGATTTCAGAGTTTTTCACTGCTTTCTGAGCAGTGGTGCGGCCGAGAAGACTCGAACTTCCACGGGGTTGCCCCCACAAGCACCTCAAGCTTGCGCGTCTACCATTCCGCCACGGCCGCCCCGTGACAAACCGCCCTGCGTAGTGCAAGACCGTCCGGTGGGAGGGGCTATAGCCGATGCCTGAAACGAGAGCAATGACCGCTAGCGATATTTATGAAGAAATCTTCTGGAGGACATCCTCCGGCCTTACGCCCTACCCGGACGCTCTCACCTTCATGGCCGAACACAGCCGCCTAATCCGGCAGGAAGGCGCCGCGCCGCTCGTCTGGCTGGTCGAACATCCTCCCGTCTTCACGGCTGGAACGTCCGCCAGGGATGCCGATCTCTACAATCCGCATGGCTATCCCACCTATGAAGCCGGACGCGGTGGCCAATGGACCTATCATGGTCCCGGACAAAGGCTGGCCTATGTCCTGCTCGATCTGACACGTCAGAACGGAACTGTCCCGCCACGGGACCTGCGCGCCTATGTCAGGGCTCTGGAGTTATGGCTGATCGATACACTGGCATTACTGGGTATCGATGCCTTTACCTGTGAAGGACGCATCGGTGTCTGGGCAATGGATCCCCTGACCAGTCAGGAAGCCAAGATTGCCGCGCTTGGTATCCGGATCAGCCGCTGGGTGAGCTGGCATGGAGTTTCCGTGAATGTCGACCCCGATCTTGAGGATTTTGACGGCATTGTTCCCTGTGGAATCCGGGATTTCGGCGTGACGAGCCTTCGCCGCTTTGATGCTGCCCTCGGTATGCCAGAGCTGGACGAGGCTCTGGCAAAAGCTTGGCCAGCGCGGTTTGGTACTACCCCCCGGGTGGCGTGAAAACCGTCGGGTCGATCCTGACACCTTCCTGTACGTCGGAGAGGCTGACACTGAAATGATGCTGGCGGGCATCAACGCCTTCCAGTCCGATCAGCCCGAGGCGACCGTTCATATCGGAAAACTGGATTGTCAGAAGGCCCTGTGAAGGATTGTCGGCTTCCGCCACGGATATCTGGAGAGAACCGTCTCCATGACGAACATCCGTGACCTGGATGCTCCCGTTATCAAAACGAATCGGCTGATGGAGCAGCAGGCCAAGGGGATTCCGTTTCAGGGAAAGATGGGTCACTGCGCCCGAACCTGCATCATCCAGAACAAGATGTCCCTTTCCGGCCACCAGCTCCATGGGATGGGGAATGACGTAATCTAGTCTGAGATGCCCGGGACTATAGGAGAATCGTCCCTCACTCTGCCCGGCATCCGGACCGTTCTGGATAAAAGCGGCCCGCATGCCGCCTATTCCATTCAGATATGTCTCGATGCGATGGACGTCCTGCTGCTGCCCTGCGGACATGCGGTCATATCCACTTGTCGCGCATCCCGAGAGCAACAGGAGCGCACAGAAAGCACGCTTCATGGGGTCTTTTCTCCATGCAGCACCAGCGACAGGGCATGAAGCCCGGTTCGGAATTCCCCGGCAAGCAGATCATTGACGAGGCGATGCCGGGCGATCCGGCTGAGACCATCGAATTTTGCGCTCGTGATGGCGATGTTGAAATGCGTCTCTCCCTCCGCTCCTAGCGCTCTGGCACCGGCATGATGGGCATGACGGGCGCTGTCATCCTGAATCTCGATCCGGCTCGGATGCAGTTCCCTTTCAAGAAGCGCCGCAATTCGGTTTCGCCGTGTACCAGTATCAGTCACGATAAATAATCCATCCAGAAATTGCCCGCTTGCATCGGGCCCGTGTCATTGCCCATATCAGACACCATGCAGCGCAAATCTACCAGACACCGGGCATTCGATCCCGATCCAGAGGCGCCGGATCAGGTGTGTGACCATCCGGGCTGCACCGAGCAGGCAGGCTATCGCGCGCCCCGCGGACGCGAGGCCCTGCGGACCTATTTCTGGTTCTGCCTTCACCATGTGCGCGAATATAATGCGCGCTGGGATTATTACCGCGGCATGACCCCGGGCCAGATCGAGGCGCATCTCCGGGCGGATGTCTCATGGCAACGTCCGTCCTGGAAACTGGGGACAGGCAGCGCACAGAAGGCCGAGTTCAACGAGGAGGATATTCTCGATCCGCTCGATATCCTTGGAAACACACGCCGCAGCCGCGCCCAGCGTGCACAGGATGCTGCCCGCCAGCGTGCCGCCGGCAGTGAAATACCCGAGCAGCTGCGTCAGCCCCTCGCCACGCTGGACCTGACATGGCCAGTCTCCTTTGACGATGTGAAAAGCCGGTATCGGGCGCTGGCCCGCCGCCATCATCCCGACGCCAACCAGAACGACGATGGTGCCGAAGAGCGTTTCAAATCCATCGGAGCGGCTTATGCTGTTCTCAAAGTCCACTTTACCCGTCAGGATGACTTCGTTTCCTGATTTCCAGACTGGAAGCCGGACGCTCAAGGCTCCATCTCGAATGGTATCTTCCGCCCCTCCCAATGAAAGTCCCTCTCAATCATGAGTGATGATTTCGCGACGATCGACGCCCCGGAAACCGTAACAACCGCCGAGAACGAAACCGTTCCGACCAGCGTTCTCGGCGCCCCGGACCTTGTGGTCTCGTCCCGCGAGGTCTTTGGCATCAAAACCGACATGAAGGTGCCGGCCTTTTCCGTGCGGACCGAACACGTGCCGGACATCGATCCGGCCTACAAGTTCGATGAGGACACCACCCGCGCCATTCTTGCAGGTTTTGCATTCAACCGTCGCGTCATGGTGCAGGGTTTCCACGGAACGGGAAAATCCTCCCATATTGAGCAGATTGCCGCGCGCCTGAACTGGCCCTGCGTCCGCATCAATCTGGACAGCCACGTTTCGCGGATCGATCTGGTCGGCAAGGATGCGATTGTCCTGCGGGATGGGAAACAGATCACGGAATTCCGTGAAGGTCTGCTGCCTTGGTGCCTGCAGCATCCCTGCGCCCTGATTTTCGACGAATATGATGCGGGGCGGCCGGACGTGATGTTCGTCATCCAGCGCGTTCTGGAAGCCGAAGGGCACCTCACCCTGCTGGACCAGAACCGCGTCATCCGCCCCAACCCGTCTTTCCGCCTCTTTGCCACGGCCAATACCGTCGGGCTGGGCGACACCACGGGCCTCTATCACGGGACACAGCAGATCAACCAAGGTCAGATGGACCGCTGGAACATCGTCGCCACCCTGAACTATCTCCCGCTGGAACAGGAAGTCGGGATCGTCACATCCAGGCTGAAGATTGACCCGGACGATGCAGAAGGAACGAAACTGGTCGAGCGGATGGTCGCACTTGCCAACCTGACCCGCGCCGGTTTCATGGCGGGCGATATTTCCACGGTCATGTCTCCCCGTTCCGTCATCGCATGGGCAGAAAACAACCGCATCTTCAACGACGTGGCTTTCGCTTTCCGTCTGACGTTCCTGAACAAATGTGATGAGGCCGAACGGGGGATCGTCGCCGAGTATTACCAGCGCTGTTTCAACGTTTCTCCCCTGGAGTAAAAAGCCGTGACTGCGCACAAGAACGGCCTTCCTGACGAAAACCGACAGGAAGGCTTCCGCCGCGCCACGATCGCGACCCTCCGCGCCATGGGCGGCGTTCCTGAACAGGACGTGGATTTTCAGGGCGCCGTCAACGGCAACAGGCCTCCTGCCCCGCCGTCCCCCGATGCCGTACAGCTTCCCTACCTCTCTCGGAACATGCACGACCGGGAAATCCAGAAAGTGCGCGGCGCGGCGGATGCTGCCGCCCTGCGGTTGCGCTACCACAAAGATGCAACCGCTGCCGCGCCCCCGGAACCGGAAGCACAGCAGGCCTTCGATGCAATCGAACAGGCGCGGTGCGAAATTTATGGCTCCCGCCATATGGCGGGCGTGCGGGCCAATCTGGACCAGCGCGTTATCCAGCGCTGTGCGGAACTCGGCACCAACCGGATGCACGTGCGCGAAGACATGCCGCCTGCCCTTGCTCTGGATCTTCTGGCCCGGGAAGCCATGTCCAGTGAACCGGCCCCTCCGCAGGCCGGTGAGGCCCTGAAGGCTTGGCGCACCTCCCTGTCGCCGGCCGCGCAGAACGCATTGGAGGACATGGCCCGGACACAAAATGACCAGACAGCTTTCGCCCGTGCTTGCACATCTCTGCTCGGCGCCTGCCAGCTTACGGAGATGGCAGATGAAACGGAGCAGAAAGCTCCGTCCGAAGAGCAGTCAGACAATGACGAGCAGGCAGAAGCCGACAGCGAACCTGCCGCACAGACAGGAGAGGAAGAAGCACCGGCGCCACAGGAGGAAGACAACGAAGAGGGTTATCAGCCCGAAAGCGGTGAAACCGATCAGTCAGGTGAAAGCGAAACTTCCGAATCGCTGGATACGCCGGAAACGGGTTCGGAAGAGGCGGCCGGCCCCTCCGACCAGTCGCCAGACAGCGCACCGACCTCCGATGCCGCGCCACTCTACAAGGCTTACACGACGGAATTTGATGAAGTCGTCAATGCGGCTGATCTCTGCGACCCCGAAGAGCTGGACCGTCTCCGGCAGCAGCTGGACCAGCAGATGACTCAGCTTCACGGGGTGGTTTCCCGTCTGGCCCACCGCCTGCAGCGGCGCCTGATGGCGCAGCAGCAGCGACGCTGGCAGTTCGATCAGGAGGAAGGCATCCTTGATGCCGCGCGTCTGTCGCGCGTTGTCACCAATCCGACCATTCCCCTTTCCTTCAAGCATGAATGTGCGATGGAGTTCCGCGATACGGTCGTAACCCTTCTGATCGACAATTCCGGCTCCATGCGGGGACGTCCGATTGGAACCGCTGCCATCTGCGGAGATATTCTGGCGCGGACACTGGAACGCTGTGGGGTGAAAGTGGAAGTTCTGGGTTTTACGACCCGGCAGTGGAAAGGGGGACAGAGCCGTGCACGCTGGACTGAGGCTGGCAAGCCACCAGGGCCGGGGCGCCTGAACGATCTGCGGCACATCATCTACAAGGATGCCGATGCGCCAATGCGCCGGGCCCGGCGCAATCTGGGCCTGATGCTGCGAGACGGACTTCTGAAGGAAAACATCGATGGCGAGGCGCTTCTGTGGGCCTGGAAACGGCTTCAGAAGCGGCCGGAACACCGCCATATCCTCATGGTCATTTCAGATGGCGCGCCGGTAGATGACAGCACGTTTTCCGCCAATGCGCACAACTATCTGGAAGATCACCTGCGTCAGATTATCGCCATGATTGAAAACGACCGGAAGACAGAACTTCTGGCCATCGGCATCGGACATGACGTTACGCGCTATTATCGTAACAGCGTCACGATCAGTTCCGTTGAGGATCTGGGCGGAACCATGATGGCACAGCTCAGCGAACTGTTCCGTCCAGCCGGCGCGCCGCGAAGTCGATGACCGCATCCAGCATCCTGTCCACGTGAACGGTCTCCGTGCGGTGATTGACAATCGCCGCACGGATGGCGAGGCGACCGTTGATCCGGGTCGTTGACGGCGCGGCAATCCCGCTTTCATGCAGATCCTGCACCAGCTCCGAAGTCTCCGTATCCGAAAGCCCCTCGACGCCGAAGCAGACGATGTTAAGCGTCACCGGCGCTAGAAGCACCAGTCCCTGCGTCTCTGTCACACGCTGAGCCAGATGGCGGGCAATAGCACAACAGCCTTCCACCATTTCTCCTAGACGATCCGCACCATAATGACCGAGTGTCATCCAGACCTTCAGCGCCCTGAAGCCACGTGAAAGATCCGGCCCGAAGTCACAGAACCATGGCGCATCACTGGCGAGACCACGCTTTTCACGTGTCAGGTAATCAAGGGACTGGGCAAAAGCGGCGGCGTGAAGCGTACGATCCCGTACCAGCACACAGCCCGCATCGTATGGCACCTGTGCCCACTTGTGAAAATCAAACGCCAGACTGTCCGCGTTTTCTATTCCGGCCAATCGAGGCCGGAAACGTGGCGACAGGCAGGCCAGCGCGCCAAACGCCGCATCCACATGGAACCAGAGGCCGAAATCCCGGGCCGTCTTTTCAATCGCCGCAAGATCATCGATGGCCCCACAATCCACCGTACCGGCTGTGGCTGCGACCATGAACGGCGTCAATCCGGCTTTCAGATCAGTCTCGATCATGCTGCGCAGTGCAGCGACATCCATCCTGTGATCCGCATCGACCGGAACACGGCGCAGGGCATTGCTGCCAAAACCCGCCATGTCGAATGCACGCGGCAGACAACCGTGAGCCGTTGTCGCGGCATACCCTACCATGGTCTGATTTCCCACGCCTTCCTGCCGAAGAGCCGGATCATGTGCACGGCTGGCTGTAATGACGCCGATGAAATTCGCCATGGAAGAGCCGGTTACCAGAACGCCCGAACCATTCTCCGGCATCCCGACCATCTGAAGCGCCCAGCGAATGACATTACGCTCCACCTCGTTGGCGGCGTGGCTTCGGCCACCACAGTTTGCGTTCAGTCCACCAGCCAGCATCTCCGCCAGCATACCCACGGGCGTTCCCGCACCATGCACCCACCCCATGAAACAAGGGTGCGTATTGCCGTTGCCATAGGGTACGACATTCTCGGAAAAGCTGCTGTAGAGCGCTTCAAGACTCTGCCCATCTGCAGGCAGATCCTGTCTCAGAGCATCCCTGGCCTCCTGCGGCATGGGGCGCCAGACAGGTCCCTGCCCCATTGTCTCCATACGGTCGAAGACCTCATCCAGCATCCGGTGACCCATTGCACGGATACCGCTCCAGTCTTTGGGATCGAGCCCGGCCATGGAAAAATTCCCTTCATCCAGAAATCCGTCACAGGCTGCGATACAGACCACGGACGCGGATGTCACGCACTACAGCAGGGCGGAATAAAGGGGATTCGTATTGTCCGATGAGGTGTTACCCGTAAAAAGCGAGAGAATGCTTGTGGAAGACCCACCTCCTCCATAGAGCGTCATCATGCTGGCTGGCGTACTGGATGTCTGGGGATGAACCTGCAACAGCGCCAGATACTGTTCAGCCATTTTCTGGACACCCTGCGTTGTCTTGAGTCTGGACATATCCATTTTCGATCCCAGTAGCCGGACCTGCTGATCGTAATCCAGCGCGCCGAACTGGGTGGTGTCGAACCCGCTCACGACCTCGGCTACCCTGAGCAGTTTGGGATCGGCCATGATGCCGGCGAGCGTCGTATCCGAAGTAACGGTCCGCGTGAAATAGAGGGCATCCCCCAGCCCCGGCGTTTCGGTCTGGACACTGTTTTCATAGCTGCTGGTCAGATAGCCCTGCGCGATACTGTCGACCGTTTCGGACGAGGAAAAGGGCGATGTGGACCAGTCGGAAAATGCCTTGGCGAAAGCCTGCCAGGACGTATTGCCGCTTGTTTTTGCCAGCGAGGTCGAAGAGGTCGGGTCCTGCGTCATGAGCTGTTTAAGGACCGCTGTCTGACTGATGGCCGAAGACATGCCGTAGGCCCCGAGCACCACCGTCAGCGCCTTGTAGTTTTTCAGAAGCTGATCCGGCGTCGTGATGGACGATGCATCTTTCTGGAACGCGGCGACGGCCTGCTGGGAAGAAACGCTGGTCTTTTCCCAGCGGGTAACGGAAGACGTTTCGTCTTTCACGATCGAAAGATATTGCGGAACGGCAGGCATGGCGGAAATTGACGATGACATGCACGTTCTCCTGCACTGAAACCCTCTGCCTGTCTTAGGCGGAAAGTCCTAATGTTTTACTAACGCCCTTTTCAACCCGATGGCTCGCCAGCCTTTACCCGTTGTACACGAGCCATTCCGTTCCCAACTGGACGCCCATGATAGCCCGTATCCTCTGCCTCGCTGCGCTGGCCGCAACCCTTCCTCTTTCAGGCATCGCGCATGCGCGGGCCGATACGCTTTCACCGATCCCGGAGTCCTGCTTCACCTATACCCTCGCCAGCCCGCAGCCTTCGGCGCATGGACTGGCAGCCGGAGGCATGCACGCCACGCTGACAGGCACGGGGATTACGCTGGATGTTCATACTCTTTCCCTGAACGACCCACAGGGAAAGGTTGATGGTGACAGCCTGAGGCGTTTCAACGCCGCCGCAGCCTATGCAGCCCTGACGGCTTTCCGTGGCGGCAACAGCGGCGCCTGCCAGAACCGCTCCCTGACCACCGATGACGCCCATATCCACGGCGGCACACCTCAGGCGACCTGGACAGGCGTCACGCTCGCCCGGCCGGGCCATGACATGACCATTTCCCGCGCAACCATCGCAGCCGTGGAAACCACACCGGACCTGCGCCTGCGGGTCAGCGGTACCGGGGTCCACGATTCGAAACAGCCCCTTATTCCATCACAGGTGTCGGCGGATATGACCCTTCTGGGCAATGCAGCCGCTCTCAGGGAAATCGTCATCAACAGCGCACATGCCGTTTCCGGCAGCAGCGTTCTGGACGGGCATGGCACGATCGAGCCGGGCCCCAGTGCCGCGGCAACAAAAGCCGATGGACATCTTTCAGTCACGAATGTCAGTGATCTTCTGACCCGTCTTCGGGAGACGGCACCGAAAAAGGTCTATGTCGCCCTGTCCATCGCTCACCTCATGGGACGGCAGAACGGGAATGCCACGGAATGGGATCTGGGACTGGACAGCGGGGTCGCTACGGTCAACCGCGTTCCGCTGCCTATCTCCCTTCCCCATTAAACCTCCGGCGCCGGGTGACTGCGATCCGGCGCGTCAGTTCCCGGCTTCCACCTTGCGGACGAGCTTGCACAGGACGGTCGTGATCTTCTTCGCGTAGCCGATCCGGGTGGCGTTGGTCATCTCCCGGATAATGGCCAGCTTGTGGTCCGGCCGGATCTTCACGCCGGCCTCCTTCCTGCGCGTGGCCCAGTCGATCAGCCCGGCGGGGTTGCGGAAGCGATTCTTGCGGAACTGGAGCACCATGCCTTTCGGCCCGGTCTCCAGCCGTTCCACGCCCGCCTCACGGCACAGCCGCTTGATGATGACGACATCCAGCAGGTTCCCCACTTCCGGCGGCAGGGTGCCAAACCGGTCCACCAGTTCGGCACGCATCGCATCCACTTCCGCTTCCCCGTTCAGGGCAGCGATACGGCGATACAGCCCCAGCCGGACCGGCAGATCAGGAACATAGGCTTCAGGGATAAGAACTGGCAGCCCAAGGATGATGTTCGGGGTCCAGCTGTCTTCCTCTTCGGTCTGACGGCCCTTTTCACGGCGCATTTCGATGACCGCGTCTTCCAGCATCTGCTGGTACAGCTCGATCCCGACTTCCTTGATATGGCCGGACTGCTCGTCTCCCAGCAGGTTGCCCGCACCGCGCAGGTCCAGATCATGGGAGGCCAGCGTAAAGCCCGCACCCAGCGAATCGAGCGTCTGCATGATTTCCAGCCGCTTCTGGGAAGCCGCGGAAAGCGAACGGGACTGCGGCCAAGTCAAATAGGCGTAACCGCGCTGTTTGCCACGTCCCACACGGCCACGAAGCTGATAGAGCTGTCCCAGACCGAACATGTCCGCACGATGGATGATGATCGTGTTCACGCTCGGCATATCGAGACCGCTCTCCACGATGTTCGTGGACAGGAGGATGTCATACCGGCCATCCGCAAACTCGGTCATGACGCGTTCGAGTTCCGTTGGCGTCAGACGGCCATGCGCCTGCACCACCTTCGCATCCGGCACGATTTCGCCCAGGCGCTCGGCCATGCGGTCCAGATCCGCAAGACGCGGCAGGACGCAGAAGACCTGCCCGCCCCGGAAACGTTCACGCTGGATCGCCTCGCGAATCATTACGCTGTCGAACGGCGTGATGAATGTCCGCACGGCCAGACGGTCGGTCGGCGGGGTCGCGATCAGACTCATTTCCCGCACGCCGGAGAGTGAAAGCTGAAGCGTACGAGGCAGCGGCGTGGCGGAAAGCGTTAGAACATGCACGTCTTCACGCAAAGCCTTGAGCTTCTCCTTGTGGGAAACGCCAAAATGCTGCTCCTCATCGATGATGAGCAGCCCGAGACGGTTGAAGGAGACGGATTTCGCTAGCAGGGCATGCGTCCCGATCACGATGTCGATCGTTCCTTCCGCCAGTCCCTCGCGCACTTTTGTGGCTTCCTTCGGCGTCACGAGACGCGAGAGCTGCGCGACTTTCACCGGCAGTCCCTCGAACCGCGTTGCGAAACTGCGGAAATGCTGACGGGCCAGCAGTGTTGTCGGCACGACGACCGCGACCTGCATTCCGGACAGCGCCGCCACGAAGGCCGCACGCAGGGCAACTTCCGTCTTGCCAAAACCGACATCGCCACACACCAGACGGTCCATCGGTCGACCGGCGCTCATATCCTCCAGCACGTCCGCGATGGCGCGGGACTGGTCTTCCGTCTCCACGAATGGGAAACGGGCGCAGAATTCATCCCAGAGGCCCTCGGCGGGTGCGAGGGTCGGCGCATCTTTCAGTGCCCGGGCGGCAGCCGTGCGGATCAGTTCACCCGCCATGACGCGGATGCGGGACTTCATCTTCGCCTTGCGGGCCTGCCAGGCTGTTCCACCCAGCTTGTCGAGCTGAACGCCCGCCTGCTCCGAACCAAAACGGCTCAGAAGTTCGATATTCTCAACCGGCAGGAGAAGACGCTGCTCTCCGTCATAGAGAATCGACAGGTAATCGTGGGCAACGCGTCCTTCCGTCACCGTCTCCAGCCCGACGTAACGCCCGATCCCATAATCCTGATGCACGACCAGATCACCATCCGCGATCTCGCCAACCTGCGAGATAAATTGCTCTCCGCGCTTGCGGCGGCGTGGCGGCCGGGAGATCCGCTCGCCCAGAAGATCCTGCTCGGACACAAAGGCCAGACGGTCAGAGGCAAAGCCACGCTCCAGCCCCAGAACCAGCAGCCCGACCACGCCGCGCTTCATGCCCGCTGCGGACGGCCAGTCATCATAAAGCGCCACAGGTACGCCATGTTCCTGAAGCAGGTGGGAAATACGCTCCCGCGAGCCGCGGCTCCAGGCCGTGACATAGGTCCGGCGTCCAGCCTCACCCCATTCGGCGACCCGCTTCCCGAACGCCTCGAACATGCCTTCGCGCGAACCGTCCCGCGCGCGCGCGAACAGTGCGCCGGGACGGAAACCGGCATCGATCCCCGCTGCCGTATCCGGCTTTGCAAACGGATTGAGCAGGACGGACGGCACATCGCGCAGCATTCCGTCCCAGCCATGCCGGTCCAGATAGAGGCGATGCGGCGGCAGGGGGCGATAAGGCATCTCCCCTTCCCGTGTGGGGGCCCGGCGCGCCTCGTAATGATCGGCGATCATGTCCAGCCGGGATTTCAGGATCTCCGGGGCATGCTGATCGAAGCTGATTGCCGCTCCGGGCAGGTAGTCCAGCAGCGTTTCCATCTGATGGCCATCACCATCGTGGAAAAGCGGCAAATAATGTTCCAGACCGGGGTAACGGCGGCCATCCGAGACGTTCTCGTAGATCGTGTCGGACGTAGCGGCAGCCCCGAACGCATCGCGCCAACCCGTGCGGAAACGGCTGATGCTGTCAGGTCCGAGGGAAAATTCCGAGACGGGTCGCAATTCGAAACGGGCCAGCTTCTCAGTGGAACGCTGGGTGCCGACATCGAAAGCCCGGATGTTCTCGACCTCGTCCCCGAAGAGGTCGAGGCGGATCGGATCGCTCGCGCCTGCCGGGAAAAGATCGAAAATCCCGCCCCGCGTTGCGAATTCCCCGGCTTCCATGACCGTATCGGTGCGGGTGTAACCATTGGCGACCAGAAGATCGATCAGCATGGCCGGATCAAGCGATTCGCCCGCCTTGATACTCAGGGACTGCCCCTTGAAGGCAGAGCGCGGCGGCACCCGCTGCATCAGGCTGTGTACTGTGGTCAGCACGACCCGGCGCGCGCGCGTGAGCTCCAGCAGGCGGCAGAGCGTCCCGACCCGCTCCGCCACAATGACCGGATTGGGAGAAACGCGATCATAAGGCAGACAGTCCCAGGCCGGCAGCTTCAGGACTTCGACTTCCGGCATGAGATAGGCCAGCATGTCCGCCAGCCCCGCCACCGCCGCATCATCCCGCGCCACATGCAACAGCGGGCCGTCATGTTCGGCCAGACGCTGACGCAGGAGCAGCGCGACACTGCCGTCAGGGACACCCCAGACTGTGGGGCCGAAGGAAGACGCGGACGTCTCGCGGGTCATGGTTTCGTTTTGTTCCATCCTGCCAATGCCCTATACCTGCCGTTCCTGACCCTGTCAGCCACCCTATCAGACATGAGGAGCGCGGGAGCACCCCTGCAATGCCATCCGAACTGCCCTCTCACGATCTTCTGTCCCCCCTTTTCGCCCCCCTGACCACCCTGCCCGGTATCGGTCCCCGCCATGCCGGTCTGCTTCAGAAAATCGCGGGCGGAAAGCGTATCGTGGATCTGCTGTTCACGTTGCCCGAACGGATCGTTGACCGCCGTATTCTGCGCACTGTCGCGGAAGGACACAATCTTGCACCCGGTGAAATTCTCACCTGCCGGGTCCGTGTCCTGTCCATTCGGAAAGCGGCCCGGCCAGGCCAGCCTTCCGTCATCCGTACGGAAGATGACACCGGCACGCTCGATCTGGTATTTTTCCAGCAGCGCAATATGCCGGCACCCATCGTGGGTGCCGATCTTCTCGTTTCCGGCAAGACGGGTTGGTTTCAGGGAAGCCTGACCATGCCGCAGCCTGACCATGTCATGAACTGGAACCGGCGCGAGACCTTCCCCACACTTGAACCCGTCTGGCCCCTGACGGCAGGACTGTTTCCCTCAACCGTGCGCAAGGCCATGCGGGCCGCGCTCTCGCTTCTGCCCGACCTCCCGGAATGGCAGGATCATGCCCTCATGCAGAAACGGCGCTGGCCATCTTTCGGACAGGCCCTGCGCATCATGCAGTCTCCTGACATCATTCCGCCAAACATTGCCTGGGAACCCGTACGGGAACGGGCCCTGTCCCGTCTGGCGGCGGATGAGCTTCTGGCGGACCAACTCTGTTTCGGTCTCGCCCGTCTGAAGGCCCGCAGCCGGCCAGGACGCAGCTTTACCGGACCTGACAGTCTGCGCACGGAAATGCGCCACCGCTTCGGCCACACGCCCACCCCGGCCCAGTCGCATGCGATTGCGGAAATCTCCGCCGATCTTGCGGCACCAACGCCCATGGTGCGTCTGCTTCAGGGAGATGTCGGCGCAGGCAAGACCTTCGTGGCGATGAATGCCATGCTTCAGGTTGTGGAATCCGGAGCGCAGGCCGCACTGATGGCGCCGACGGAGATTCTGGCCCGGCAGCATTTCGAGACCATCTCTCGCCTCTGCCCCACGAAATGTGTCTATCTCAGCGGAACCGTGAAAGGCGCAGCCCGGCGTGACACGCTGGCCCGGATCGCGGATGGCTCCGCCAGGATTGTCATCGGGACGCACGCTCTGTTTCAGGAAGGCGTCACTTTTGCCGATTTGGGACTAGCTGTCATCGACGAGCAGCACCGATTCGGCGTCGAGCAGCGCATGAATCTCAGCAACAAGGGACAGGCAACGGACATTCTCGTCATGACCGCAACCCCGATTCCCCGCACGCTGCAACTGATGGAATGGGGCGAGATGAGCGTCAGTCGCCTCGACTCCAAACCGGCTGGACGGCAGCCCATCCGCACCACCCTGCATGGCATGGAGTCCCTACCCGACATTCTGGCCGCCATTACGCGCGCCCTGTCCAGAAACGTACAGGTCTTCTGGGTCTGCCCACTGATCGAGAATAGCGAGACGCAGGCAGCAGCCGCGGCAGAGGAACGATGGGCCATGCTGAGCGAACGCTTCGGCGAAATCGTGGGGCTGGCGCATGGCAAGCAGGACATTACCGTCCGCCAGGCTGCGCTGGACGCCTTCCGCGATGGACAGTTCCGCATTCTTGTTGCCACCACCGTGATCGAGGTTGGTGTGGACATTCCCAATGCGTCGATCATGGTGATCGAACAGGCCGAACGGTTTGGTCTGGCCCAGCTTCATCAGCTCCGCGGGCGCGTCGGGCGGGGCACACAGCAATCCTTCTGCCTGCTTCTGCATGACAGGGACGCCACACCGACGGCTGTCCGACGGCTCTCACTGTTACGCGATACAAATGATGGCTTTCTGATTGCGGACGAAGACTACAGAATCCGCGGCGGGGGTGATCTTGCTGGTAATCGGCAGTCCGGCCTACCCGGTCTCAGGCTTGCCCAAGGCCAAAGAATTAACATTTTGCTAACTTCCATGAAGCAGGATGCGGAACGGGAATTATCTCGCAATCCCGGACTTGAAGGCGTACGAGGTCATGCGTTGAAACAACTTCTTGCACTCTTTAATCGCACTGACACCGATAAACTTCTGATTTCAGGTTAGCCTTCCATCCGGTTCAGCCTGAGCACTTTTTCTTCAGGTATGTAAACTGTCATTTCAGTCAGGATCGGAAAGGCTTGATGCCGCTTATCAGTGATGACCAGAACGGCTTTCCGTCACAATCTAGGGAAACAGCCTGTTTGCTGGCGCTTCTCCGCCTTGCTGCAGGCAGCAGCGAATGCGATGTCGCAGCTATGGCAACCCGTGGTGCAAAAGGCCCGTTCCAGATCCGGCACAGCACCGGTTCAGTCCCAGCCGGCCTTATTACAAAAGACCTTCTCGAAAAACTTTCCGGTATTTCAGGCCCGACACTGCTGACAGCGCCCAATGGATGGAGCCTTGCAGCCCTTCTGTGCAGTCAAAAAACGTCACCTGGTGGAAAAGTCGCGCCTTATCCACCCGCCATGATGGTTCTGATCGCACGGCCGGGATGTCGTCCTCTGGACAAGACCTGCTTTCCGGTTCTGACAGACGTGGCATCCCTGATTTCAGTGTCTTCCGAGTTACCGCGAAGAAAAATTCCCTCCCTTCCGGACCGCAGCGACAGCCTGACCGCCCTGAAGGACCGGATCAGGCAAACGGACAGGCTTCCCCGTCGTGCGGTGTTCGGACTGATCAATCTGAAACTTGATCATCTCGCCCTGATGAACGAGCGATATGGCTGGGACACGGCCGATCTGGTGCTGGCGGAAATTACCCAGCGCATTCAGGACATTCTTCCCGAGGATGGCTTTCTCGGCCATATCGGTGGCGGTCATTTCATGGTCCTGACCCCCCCGGGCTTTACGGCCATCACCACCCGCACGCTGGTTCTCAGGATCCTCAGACTGTCAGCCCTTCCAGTCGAACTGGAGATGGGTGCCCTGCCCATTTCCCTTTCGGCAGGATGGAGCATGTATCCACAGGACGGCGGCAACGAGAACGCCCTGCTTCTGTCGGCAAAGGCTGCCCTGGCGGAAGCCGACCGGACGGGAGGGGGGCATGAACGCCGAACCAGCACGGAACTTGTCCGGCTGCACATGCTTTCATCCTCTCTTGAGCAGGATCTCCTGAAAGCGATCGACAGGGATGAACTGTTCCTGAAATGGATGCCCATCGTCGATACGGTCAGCCAGAAGATCATCGCTTATGAAGCGCTCCTGCGCTGGAACCGGCCCGGCCACGGAGAAGTCTCCCCGACGCTTTTCATCCAGCACGCTGAAAAGGCGGGCATGATTGAAGCGATCGATAAATGGAGCCTTCATCACGCCTGCCTGGCTGCTCTGGACTGGAAATCGTCCCTGCGTGTCTGCGTGAATGTCTCGCCGGTCTGGCTGGTCAATGAACGCCTGTCGGGTATTGTAGAGAAGGTTCTGCGGGAAACCGGAATCGCTCCCCACCGGCTTCAGATCGAACTGTCCGAACGGCGTCCATTCGGACCGGCGGATATCGCGTTCCGGGAACTGGCACGTGTCCGGGCGATGGGCGTCAAACTTGCGCTCGATGATTTCGGCGCTGGTTATTCCTCGCTTGAACGGCTGCAGATCTATCCGCTGGACCAGATCAAGCTGGACCGCGCTTTCATGGCGCAACTCGGAGAAAGCCCCCGCGCCGATGCAGTCATGACCAGTATCCTGAACCTGGCCCGTACGCTCAATCTGACCTGCTGCGCCAAGGGTGTGGAAACGGAGTTCCAGATGGCGTTTCTGGATACGTATGGCTGTGAGGAAGTTCAGGGCTATCTGTTTGGCGCGCCAGTCCGGGAGCAGGACATTCCGCTGCCAGTCACGGACAGATAAAAAAAGCCCGACCACCAAAAGGTGGCTGGGCCATCATGACAGATCCGGTCTTTCCTGACTAGCGCGATCAGAATTTCACGGACAGCTTGAGCGAGCCATAGTTGAACAGACCGGCTTTCTGGGTCTTGAATTCCGCCGTCTGCCAGTTCTGGCTGTAGGACAGGCGCACACCATGCCACATCACGGCGACACCGGCATGGATCTCGCCAACATCCCACATCTTGTCGACATGCGGCGAGTTTGCACGAAGGGTATTGCCCTGAAGAGTGGCGTCATAGGCAACAGCCTGCCCTTCCACACCGCCGTAAAAATACCAGGCCACGGGTCGGGTAGCCTTGAAGGCGTCCGTTCCATCCAGCCCCGGTCCGATCGTGGCGTTGCCGAAATCGCTGTTCAGCCCCTGACCGATCCGGAAGGTAGCCGCCGCATCCGCATAGGTGCGGTAGTCACCGGCGGCACCGGAGGCCGCAGGCAGGACATCCATCCCGATTCCATAAATCTTCGCAACCGGGAAACGCCAGATCCGGCCTGCCTGGATCTGGAAGATCGGCTGGTTGGCCAGCTGATGCGACCAGCCGGAGTTGGTCGTATCACCGATCGCGTTATGGAAGCCGTTCTGCACCTGACGTCCCAGACCGCCGGGCCCCATGATGCCGACCTGCATGCCCATGACTGTCCGGGAGTTGTCCTTGTCATTGATCAGGTTGACGGTTCCCAGCAGAAGACTCGAATACGGCCGGTCACCGATCGGCGGCGTTGCGTCCTGCGTGGCACGAGGCGTGTTGATGAGCTGCTGAACACCGATGCTGATGCGCTGGACACCGTCACCCATGAAAAGGTGACCGATATCGTCGATCGGCTTCGGCAGGGAGGTCGGAGACGTCCAGTTTATCCGCAGGCCGGACGTGTAATACTGGTCGGACGTACCCTTGAGTGTGGATACAGCGTCGTTCTCGCCCTGAACGGTCAGAATGCCGTACGGATCCTGTTCAGGAGTCGCGAACGCGGGGGAAACCATGGCCAGTACAGCAGTCATCCCGAAGGCAAAAGTCAGTCTGGTTCGCATGGGCACATCATTCCTGTCAGGGGCCGGACGGCAAGTATTCGGGCCCTGTATGTCATTTCCGGCCCCCGAAGCAAAGACTTCACCACCCCCTCCCCGATCTTAAAATCAGCGCGAGTTGTGTTTCAGCTACACTTTCGTTGTGGCAGAGCGGGAAAAAAGCGTGCTAGGCATTACATCAGGCGAGCGGCGGGATGCAGCTTTCCTAAACTTTTTGAATATACGTCATGGCGGGTTCATGTCCCTCCTGGCGCCCCAGTCTCGGGATTAGACCGTTGAGAAACAATAGAACCGACCGTAGCTTCAATTCACCTCGCCGCAGCGGGTTTGACGGGGACTACATGTCCCAGCCGTCTTATGGTGACCGTGGAGGCTTCGGCGGAGGCTACAACAGTGGTGGTGGCGCTCCGCGTCGCGGTGGCGGCGGTGGCGGCTTCGTCACAGCTTCCGGCCCAGAAATCAGCTCGCGCGTGAAGTGGTTCAACACGGAGAAGGGCTTTGGCTTCGTTGAACTCGCCGATGGCTCCGGAGACGTGTTCCTGCACGCCAACGCCCTGACGAATGCCGGCTACAACTCCGTCAATCCGGGTGCAACGGTCGTTGTCCGCATCGGACAGGGTCCGAAGGGCCGTCAGGTCGCAGAAGTGCTGTCCGTTGATGAAAGCACGGCGGAAGAGCCCCGTCCCCGCAGCCAGTTCGGCGCACAGCCGCGCTTCGGTGGCGGTGCACGTCCGGGCCGCCCTGCTCCGGATCTGTCCCAGGCAGAAGACATTCGTGGCACCGTCAAGTGGTACAATGCCACCAAGGGCTTCGGCTTCATCACGCCGGACAGCGGTGGCAAGGACATCTTCGTCCACGCATCCGCTCTGGAGCGTTCCCACCTTCAGTCTCTCGACGAAGGCCAGACCATCAACGTGAAGGTTGTGCAGGGCCAGAAGGGTCCGGAAGCCGCAGAAATCACGGCTGACTGATCTGTTTCAGCCCTTAACAGGCTGAACAAGAAAAACCGCCGCGGCAAAAGCTCGGCGGTTTTTTTATGCTCTTTCCCGGGAAATGGGTCGGGCCGGAAGACATCTCCCGACAAGAGACCGTCAGTAGTCCCTGCCACCACTCCGGACCAGACGTGCCTTTGAACGCTGCCAGTCCCGTTCCGCGATGGCGTGCCGCTTGTCTTCCTTCTTGCGCCCCTGCCCCAGACCCAGGGTAACTTTCGCGATGCCGCGGGCATTGAAATGGATATCCAGCGGAACCAAGCTCGCTCCGGAACGGGTTACGGCTCCTAGGTAATGGGCAATTTGCTTGCGATGCATCAGGAGCTTGCGGGGTGCGCGCGTGTCAAAGCGGGAAAGGACACCACCCTGATATTCAGGGATATAGGCATTGAACAGCCAGATTTCCCCGTCCCGTTCCCCGGCATAGGCTTCCGTAATAGTCGCCCGGCCCAGACGGAGGCTTTTGACCTCAGGCCCTTTCAGGACAATCCCGGCTTCAGTAGTTTCAAGAATCGTGTAGTTGAACCGGCCTTTACGGTTCTGGGCGGCAATCCCGTGGGAAATCATGCCGCTTTTCGTTTTCTTTCCAGCCATGGTGCAGGGTCAGTCCAGCAGATCGAGAGATTTCAGGGCCGAGTCGATCGCCTGCCGGGTTGCGTCCTGTGGCTCGACGAGCGGCAGACGTAGTGTCGGGTTACATAGGCCGAGTCGTGACATGGCATATTTCACAGGGCCCGGATTGCTCTCCATGAACATGGCATCGTGAAGCGGAGAGAGACGATCCTGAAGGGCAATGGCATCGCTGGTGCGCCCTTCCTGCCAGGCACAATGCAGATCCGCGGCAAGATGGGGCACGACATTCGAGGTCACGCCAATGCACCCGTCACCGCCTGCGGCCATGAACGAAAGAATCGTGTTGTCATCGCCGGAAAGCTGGTTGAACCGGTGCCCGACGGCCCGGCGGACCGCGATGGGACGTGCCATATTGGCCGTGGCATCCTTCGTGCCCACAATGTTCGGATGCCTAGCCAGACGCCCCATGGTCTGCGGGGAAATATCGACGACCGAGCGCCCCGGAATGCAGTACAGGTACATGGGAAGCGGAGTCGCATCCGCAATCGTCATGAAGTGGCGGTAAAGCCCTTCCTGCGTGGGTTTGTTGTAATAAGGCACAACCACCAGAAGGCTGTCGGCCCCGACGGAATGGGCATGTTTCGCCATGCCGACGGCTTCCGACGTACTGTTGGATCCCGCCCCGGCCATCACGCGCACGCGGCCATTGGACACCTCGACGCAGTGCGCCACGATCCGGCTGTGTTCCTCGTGGCTCAGGGTCGGGCTCTCGCCTGTCGTTCCCGCCGGAACGAGCCCTGTGGTCCCGCCTGCAATCTGACGTTCGATCAGTCTGGCCGCCGCGTCGTAATCAATCCGGCCATCTGTATGCAGTGGTGTGACCAGAGCCGTCAGTGACCCCTGATACATGCTGTCAGCCATTATTGCGCCTCTGCTTGTCATGCGTTTGTTGTCCCATCCCGCCGGGACAGGCTGCTTGGGTAAACGCCCAGTATTTTCAGATCATCACTGACCTGCCTCAGATCCTGTAACGCTCCAGCGAGCGCCGGTTTCTCGGGGTGGCCTTCCACATCCATGAGAAACTGCGTTGCCGCGAAGGAGCCGTTCAGCATGTAGCTTTCGATCCGTGTCATGTTGATACCATGCCGGGAGAAACCTCCCAATGCGGCATAGAGCGCGCCTGGACGATTGCTTACGCGCATCAGTAGCGTCGTAAGGATATTCCGGCTTTCCGGGTCCGGAATACAGGGCTCCGAGGCCACACGATAAAAGCGCGTCGTGTTATGGGCGGCATCCTCGACGTTCTGCCGCAGGATCACCAGCTCGTTCAGGTCTCCCGCCAGCGAGGAGGCTATAGCCGCATCTTCGTGACGCCTCCACTTCGCCACCATTTCCGCCGCGCCGGCCGTATCGAACTGGGCGACCGGTTCGGCTCCCAGTTCACGGATCAGCCTGCGGATCTGCCCCAGCGCCACCGGATGTGTATGCAGGCGACGGATATCGGAAAGTTTGGTTCCGGGGACAGCCAGCAGGCAATGTTCGACGCGCTGGAAATGCTCCCCCACAATATGCAGCCCGGCATCCGGCAGAAGCGCGTGGATGTCCGGTACGCGCCCGGCGAGCGTATTCTCGCAGGCCAGCAGGGCCTCATCCGCTCTGCCGTCATGAACAGCCTTGATCGCGTCGGCGAATGTCGGGCAAGGCAGGGTTGTCCAGCCCGGACGTGCCTGACGGCAGGCCAGATCGGAATAGGCGCCCGGACGGCCCTGAAACGCAATCACCGCCATCAGACCAGTTCCCTCACCCGCGCCAGATCGGCTGGCGTATCCACGCCCTGTGGCGCACGATCGATCCGCGCACAGCCGATTGTCATGCCGGCTTCCAGCGCGCGCAGCTGTTCGAGGCTTTCCCGACGCTCCAGAGCCGAAGGTGGCAGACTGACAAACCGGTCCAGTGCGGCGCGGCGCCAGGCATATACGCCCACATGATGCCAGCGCGGTCCGTCCCCCCAGGGGATCGGCAGTCTGGAAAAATATAATGCGCGCGCCACGGTCGCATCACCGAACGCACAGGCGATCTTCACGACCTGCGGCGCGTCACGCTCCGCTTCGTCCTGTATCGGGGCGGCCAGTGTTCCGATATCGATGGCGGGATCACGCAATGGCTCCAGCACGGCCGTCAGGCTGGACGGATCGATCAGAGGCAGATCCCCCTGAAGATTGATGACGACATCATGCACGCCATCCGGGTCTGCCTGCCGGAGCGCGGCATGAACACGGTCGGAACCACTGGTCAGGGCGGCTTCCGTCAGGACGGCCCGCACACCATCCAGCCCGGCCACGGCGTCAAGGATCTCCTGGTCTCCCGCTGCCACCACAACCGCTCCGATCCCGGCGTCAACGGCGCGTTTCGCCACCCGGACAATCATGGGACAGCCACCGATATCGGCGAGGGGCTTGCGTGGCAGACGGGTGGAGGCAAGTCTGGAGGGAATAACGATGATCGGGCGCATGGCCCTGTGATGCCGTCCGGCTGTTCGGGCGTCAATCTCAGGGGGGTGCTTTCAGGCGGGATTGAAAAAAATCATGAGTGAAGCGGTTCTGGATACGGCTCTTGCGGTCGCGGAGGCTTGCGCAGATGCGGCACGGCGGAGCGTGGTCCCTTATTTCCGCACATCCCTTCAGGCGGATGCAAAATTCGATGACAGTCCCGTCACCAGGGCGGACAGGGAGGCGGAACGCATCATGCGGACCCTTCTGGAAGAGCGCCTGCCCGAACACGCCATCCTTGGGGAAGAAGGTGGCAGATCCGGGATGGACAGCGACTGGCTCTGGGTTCTGGACCCGATCGACGGTACACGCGCCTTTCTGACGGGGCGCCCCACCTTCGGCACGCTGGTGTCTCTGTTCCACAGGGGGCGTCCGGTTCTGGGGCTGATTGATCAGCCCGTCACCGGGGAAAGATGGATCGGCATCGAAGGCCGACCGACGCGCTTCGTGTCGGACCGTCTGCCCGGGCGTATCGGAACGCGGAGACGCCCGGGAATCGCGGAGGCGGAACTCTCCTGCACGGCGCCTGAAATCATGACACCGGCCCACGCGCCCCGCTTCGTGCGGCTTCAGGAGCATGTCCGGCGCACGTCATGGGGCGGAGACTGCTACGCTTATGGTCTGCTGGCGCTGGGGCAGATCGACATCATTGCCGAATGCACCATGAAACCGTGGGACTGGGGAGCGCTGGTTCCGGTCGTACAGGGTGCTGGCGGCAGCATGACCGACTGGCAGGGCCAGCCTCTGGGCCTAGAAAGCGACGGGACGGTTCTGGCCTGCGGAGATGCGTCTCTCCTGCCAGAGATCATGGCCCATCTTTCCTGATCGGAGTTGATCGGGTAGGCATGATGCCCCGGTGGCATGGGCCGGGAAGCAAATTTGGATTCAGACCGGAACCTTCCGGTGCATGACCGGGACGGAAGTATGGACACGCAATTCTCTCTCCCCAAGAACAAGATCCGCATCCTGTTGCTGGAAGGCATTCACGAGAGTGCCGTCGCCCATTTCAACGCCGAGGGTTACACCGAAGTCACCCGTCTGAAAGGCGCGCTTGAGGGAGAAGCCCTGAAACAGGCCCTTCAGGGCGTCCATATGGTTGGCATCCGCAGCCGTACGCAGCTGACGAAGGATATCATCGAGTCCGCTGACCGCCTCATGGCAATCGGCTGCTTCTGCATTGGCACCAATCAGGTTGATCTGGCGACAGCCCGGATGCACGGGATTCCCGTCTTCAACGCCCCTTACAGCAATACGCGTTCTGTGGCCGAACTGGTCATGGGCGAAGTCGTGATGCTTCTGCGTCGCATTCCCTCGCGGTCGGAAGCCTGTCATCAGGGTGGCTGGGACAAGTCCGCTACGAATGCCTGGGAAGTCAGGGGCAAGACGCTGGGCATCGTGGGTTACGGTTCCATCGGCTCCCAGCTTTCCGTTCTGGCAGAAGCTTTCGGGATGCGCGTCCTGTATTATGATGTGCTGCCGCGCCTTCCGCATGGAAACGCCACGGCGGTCTCCAGCCTGAACGAACTGCTCGCACAGTCGGATGTGGTCAGTCTCCATGTCCCGCAGACACCGGAGACCAACAATCTCATCGGCGAAGCGGAAATCCGGGCCATGAAACCCAATTCCATCCTGCTGAACAATGCCCGCGGCAATGTCGTGGACCTTGATGCGCTGGCCGCCGCCCTGCGGAACGGTCATCTCATGGGTGCGGGCGTGGATGTCTTCCCGGTCGAGCCAAAAAAGGCCGGCGAACCGTTCAGAAGCCCGCTCCAGGGCATCGAGAACGTGATCCTTACCCCGCATATCGGTGGCTCCACCATGGAGGCCCAGGAACGCATCGGCGTGGAAGTCTCCCGGAAGCTGGTTGACTACTCCGATGTCGGGTCCACGATCGGCGCCGTGAACTTCCCCAGTGTCCAGCTTCCGGAACGACCGCGCGGCACACGCTTCATGCATGTCCACGCCAACCGCCCCGGCATCATGCGGCAGATCAACGAGATCTTCGCAGCGCACAACTGCAACGTGACTGCCCAGTATCTCCAGACGGACGGAGAGGTCGGATATGTTGTTGTGGAAGCGGAATCCGAAAGCGCGGACATGGACCTGAAGCTGCTTGACGGCCTGAAGGCGCTGGATGGCACGTTACGTGCGCGACTCCTTTACCAGCGCCCCTGATCTCTCTTCCGTTAACCATCTGGAAAGTTTTTCTGGCTAGGCTCCGTCCGATGACGACGCCCAGCCAGATTTCTTCCCCCGCCTCCGCTCCGACACTGGCCCGAATCCAGAGTTTTGCATTCTCGGGAATTGAAGCCGTCCCGGTGACGGTCGAGGTTCAGCTCTCCAGCGGCCCTCCAGCGTTTCTGGTGGTCGGGCTGGCAGACAAATCCGTAGGCGAAGCCCGTGAACGAGTCCGGGCTGCCCTGACGGCGATGGGGTTGGCCCTTCCTCCCAAGCGGATCCTTGTCAATCTCGTCCCGGCGGATCTCGTCAAGGAAGGCGCGCATTTCGACCTGCCGATCGCGCTGGGCCTTCTGGTGGCCATGGGCGTGCTCTCTTTCGAGGCCATATCTGCCTATGCCGCAGTCGGAGAGCTGTCTTTGGACGGACGCATCAATCCGGTCAACGGTCCTGTCTGCCGCTCTGGGGGCGAATGCGGGGAAGCTGGGGCTGATCTGCCCGCATTCGCAGGGTCTCGAAGCGCGCTGGGGTAATCCGGAGTTTGATATTCTTGCTCCGTCCACCCTGCTCGCTCTTGTCGCGCATTTTCAGGGCGAGCAGGTTCTGACGCCTGTTCCCGAACCTGAAGGATACCGCCCGGATTACGGGCCTGACCTTGCGGACATCAAAGGTATGCCTCTAGGACGACGGGCACTGGAAATTGCAGCAGCCGGTCGTCATTCACTGCTGATGAGCGGACCGCCCGGCGCCGGGAAATCCATGCTGGCCAGCCGCCTGCCCGGGATTTTGCCCGACCTTACGACGGAAGAAATGCTGGAAAACCAGCCGCATCCAGAGTGTTTCAGGTCTGCTGCGGGAGGGAAGACTGACGGTCAGGCCGTCTTATCGTGCCCCACATCATAGTGCCAGTCTGGCTGCCATGGTCGGGGGTGGCGCGAAGGCGAAGCCAGGCGAGGTCAGTCTGGCCAATCACGGAGTCCTGTTCCTGGACGAGTTGCCGGAGTTTTCCCGGTCCTGCCTCGAAGCCCTGCGCCAGCCGATCGAGACAGGCGTAATCTCCATAGCCCGTGCTGCACAGCACACCACCTATCCCGCGCATTTCCAGTTCATCGCCGCCATGAATCCGTGCCGTTGCGGGTATCTGGGAGATCCGGAGCGCGGCTGCCGGAAAGCACCGCGATGCGGCGAGGATTACACGGCGCGTATTTCCGGCCCGATGCTGGACCGGATCGATCTCTGCGTTCAGATCGATCCCCTTTCTCCTGTCGAAATCAGTCGCGCACCCCGGGGCGAAGACAGCGCGACGGTCCGCGCCCGTGTCAGCGCGGCCCGTCAGAGGCAGCTTGCACGACAGGGTCAATGCAACGCAGATACGTCTCCGGATCTTTTTGTCATGGATGACTATGCATGCTCGCTGGCGGAACAGGCCGCGACAAAAATGCGCCTGTCCAACCGGGGCATGACACGGCTGATGCGGGTCAGCCGCACCATTGCCGATCTGGAAGGAACCAGCCAGATCCAGCGTCACCATGTGGCAGAAGCTCTGGCCTTCCGCCGCCGCTAGGACGGTGGCGGACGCCGGAACTGTTCCCTCAGGCCCGGGATCGTACAGGCCACGATGAACAGGGAGGCCCAGAAATTGAAATTGCTGAAGGCTGCGGCCCCGCTCCGGACCAGAAGGGTTACGAGCAGGATAGCCTGTACGCCGTCACAGATCAGAAGGAGCCAAACAAGCCCCCTGCTCCGTGTCGGGCTCACAGCTCGTCCCCGCCGAGACTGTCCAGACCGCGCGCCAGATCGGCTCGAAGATCCTCGATGTTTTCCAGTCCGATCTGAAGGCGGAACATCGCGGCTTCCGGCCCACCTGCTTCTGTCGTTCGCCGGATATGTCCGGTAGTAGGCAGCACAAGGCTTTCATAGCCGCCCCATGACGCCCCGATCCCGAACATTTCCAGCCCGTCGATCATCCGTTCTGCATCCGCGATGGGAATATCGGATCGCAGTTCGACCCCGAACAGTCCTGAGGCGCCTGTGAAATCACGCTTCCAGAATTCATGCCCCGGGCAATCCTCGAATGCCGGATGCAGGACACGCGCCACTTCGGGCCGGCTTCTGAGCCAGAGCGCAAGATCAAGAGCCGCGCGAGCCTGATGCGCCAGGCGCACACCCATGGTGCGCAGGCCACGCATTGTCAGCCAGCAGTCATCAGGGCCGGCACACTGGCCAAGCTGGATTGCGGCGTCGCGCAGGGTTTTCCAGTGCGTTTCGTCTTTGACCGTGACGGAGCCAATAATGACGTCCGAATGCCCGGCGGGATATTTCGTCAGAGCCTGAATCGAGACGTCCACCCCATGCTGAAACGGCTGGAAGATGCCGATCCCCCATGTATTGTCGAGCATCAGAAGCGCCCCGGACCGGTGCGCCACATCCGCCAGCATGGGCATGTCCTGAACCTCGAATGTATGGCTGCCCGGACTTTCGGCAAACAGGATTTTCGTCTCCGGGCGGATCAGGGCAAGGATTTCCTCCTGCGTGGCCAGTGGGGGATAAAACGTGGTGTCTACCCCCATCCTCGCCAGCATGGTTCCGGCAAAGCGGCGCGTCGGACCATAGACCGAATCGGGAAGCAGGAGATGGTCTCCATGTCCCAGAAAGGCCAGAAGCGGCACTGTACAGGCGGCCAGTCCGGAATTGACGACCTGCGTGTGCGTTCCGCCCTCGATTTCGGTCAGGAGTTCTTCAAGCTGGTGCTGGATCGGAGATCCCATCGCGCCATAGACGAGCTTGTGGACATGACTGCGGTTGTCGGTCCGGTTCATGTCCGCGAGGGATGGGAAAAGGACTGTCGAGCCACGCGTCACGGGTGGATTGACAAACGTGCCGCTTGCGGGAACCTCCTCCACGCGACCACCCTGCACCAGCCGTGAAGCCAGTCTGTTCCATCCGCTGCTGACCTGGTCTTCCAGTCTGCTCATACATCCCCCGTCACGATCGGGGCATCGGGGTCACTACCCCATTCTGCCCAAGACCCGTCATACAACGCACCATCCGGCAGGCCTGCAATCCCCAGTCCGGCCACCAGTGTCGCGGCTGTCAGGCCTGACCCACAACTGGCGATCACCCTTTTTTTGCCCGCGGCAGGCGCAAAAAGGGAGCGCAATGTCTCCGGTGACTGAAAGCAACCCGCTCCATCCAGCAGCTGGGTCCAGTCCAGACTGAGCGCACCAGGCATATGGCCGCCCCTGACGCCGGATCGCGGTTCGGGAACCGTGGCGGCAAAACGGGCGGCGCTGCGAGCGTCCAGTACCAGATGGTCTTCCGGATCATGCAGCGCCGCCAGAACATCGCCCGATCCCGCCAGCAGGCCGTAACGAAGACGTGTCCGGTAAGCGGCTGACGGGAAATCAACAGCCTGGCCCTTTTCCACAGGGCCTCCAGCCTCTCGCCACGCTTTCAGCCCGCCATCCAGAATCCGCACGTTACGGTGACCGAACAGCCGCGCCAGCCACCAGCCGCGACACGCACCAACGCTGCCGGTCTGATCGTAGAAAACGAGAGGCGTTTCTTCCGTCAGCCCCATCTCTTCCATCAGACGGGCAAACCGTGCCGCACCCGGAACCGTGTGTGGGAGCGCGCTTTCCGGATCGGCGAAGACGTCGATATCGAATCGGCGCGCGTCCGGCAGATGCGCTTCCGTGAAGGCCGCTTCCGGATCGCCTTTCTGGCCTGGCAGCAGGACGCTAGCGTCAAGAGGAACGTAGCCGCCGCCTTCGGAAAGAAGAGAGGCAGCCCCGACAAGAGGAGAAATCGTCATATCGACAGCATAGGTCGAGGGATGCACAGAACGCCAGAGCGTGGCAGAGTGTCTCCCCATGACCACACAGGCGCCTTTTTCATGCTGATCCTTGTGCCGGGCTTGGCGGCATGACGACCGAGCGGATTATCCTCGCCCTTGTCCTCGCCGGAATTGCCTATGGATGTGGAATCATCCTCTGGCCGTTTCTCTCGGCCGTTCTCTGGGCCGCGATCCTGGTCTTCACGACCTGGCCCCTGTATCGCCGTCTGAGAACACGGATGAAGCCCGTTCTGGCAGCCCTGGCCATGATGGTGCTGAGCGCGGTCATCATCATCGTGCCGCTGGTAGTTCTGGCGACGGCTGGCATCAGTGACATTCCAGGCACGTTCGCCGAACTCGACACCCTGATCCAGAAAGCGACGACTGCGAATCCTCCCCCGCACTGGATGGCCGGAATCCCGATGGCTGGGCCTCATCTGGTAGAGGCCTGGCATCGCGTCAAGGAAGGCATTGGGGCTTTCGCAACGGATATCCTGCGTCCCTATACCGGGGAAATCGCTCAGATCGCACTTGCGATCTTGGTGAAGCTGACCAGCGGTCTGGCTGAGCTGGTGATGGCGCTGTTCGTAGCATTCTTCCTCTGGCTGAATGGCGATTCGCTTGGCCAGACGATCACGTCCCTAATGGACCGCATCGCCGGACCGCGGAGCACACCGCGCCTTATCAACATCATTGGGCGCACGATCCGCGGTACGGTTTACGGGATTCTGGGCACGGCTCTCATTCAGGGCGTTCTGACGGGGATCGGGCTCATGCTGGCAGGCGTTCCCTCACCCGTACTGCTGGCGGGACTGACCGCCTTCGTGGCCGTTTTCCCCATCGGGGCGCCTCTGGTCTGGATTCCGGCCGCCATATGGCTGGCCATGACCCATCACCTAGGCCATGGCATTTTCCTGGCCGTTTATGGCGTACTGATCATTTCCGGTGCGGATCATACCATCCGCCCGGCTTTCATCGCACGGGGCGCACAGCTTCCCTATCTCCTGACGGTGCTGGGTGTGCTCGGTGGCGTCGTCGCATTCGGGGGCCTGGGGATTTTCCTGGGGCCGGTTCTGCTGGCAGTCGGATATACGCTGACCAGTGAATTCGCAGCGTCCCCCCATACATCCGAGCATCACCCCGTCTATCTGCCGGAGGCGCCCAAATAATGCTTTCTCCCCTGCCCGGATCACCCATCCGTATCCTGAGCTGGAACCTGTATCGCTGGGAGGGCGCCACGCTGGAAGATGTCCTGACCGTCATCCGCGCGGAAGAGCCCGACATCGTGGCCATGCAGGAAGCGCAGGAGCCCATGGACGCCCTGCCCGAGATCCTGGGGGGATATTATGACCGCATTCCCCTGCCCGGACGGCCGCATGGCACGGCCTGCTGGAGTCGCCTACCATTCAGCAGGCCGCCCTCCTTCTGCCGCCTGCCACGCGGACTGCTGGTCAAGCGGACGGCCCAGCTTATCGATTTTGGCAGTTTTTCACTGGCGAATGTCCATCTCTCGCACGGGCAGATCCTGAACCGCCGGCAGTTGCGCAGCATCAGCGAGAACATGCGCCACCGCGCTGTCATCATGGGAGATTTCAATCTGGTGGGTCCCGTTCTGCTGCCCGGTTTTCATGATGTCGGCCCGAAGGAAAAACCCACCACATGCTGAACCGTGTTCCCCTGCGGCTGGACCGCTGTCTGGTCCGCGGTCTCAACCGGCTGGAAGCTCATGCGCTGCCACGTTTCGGTTCGGATCACCGGCCGATTTCCGTTTCCCTGCGTCTCGGGGCCTGAGGCTTTACAGATACGGCAAGAAAAGACGCAGGACTGCATTCCGCAGCCTGACGGGCAGGGAAACGCGATCCAGATCATGATGAGTCAGGCGATTCCTGCGATGGGTCGCCATGAAGGTCGCGAGGTTGTGTGCGACCTCTTTGTCGTAGATTTCCAGATTGATCTCGAAATTCAGACGCAGGGAGCGCACATCAAGGTTGGTGCTGCCAACGAAGCTCCATTCCTCATCCACCACCATGAGTTTGGAATGATTGAACGGCGGGTCCGCCATCCACAGACGGCACCCTGCTTCCAGAAACGGCCGCAGATTGGCATCACGCGCATCATCGATCAGGACGTGATTGCTGCTTTTCGGCACAACGATGTCAATGACCACACCCCGCAGGGCTGCCAGTTGCAGTTCCGTTGAAAAACGGTCATCCGGCAGGAAATACGGCGTCATCAGCCAGACGTGGCTCCGAGCCAGCGTAATGGCCTGAAGCATCCCGTATTCGATCTTTTCGAGATCCGCATCCGGTCCGGATGTCACGATCCGCATGGGAATTTCCCCGACGGTCGCAGGCTCCGGAAAGTACAGCTCGCCTTCCAGATCCTCATCCGTAGTGAAGGACCAGTCCCATACGAACGCTTCGGCAAGCTGATGCACAACGGGGCCTTCGAGCCGGAAATGCGTATCAGCCACCGGAAGTTTCGTCCGGAGCCGGAGGAGGTTTTCCTCACCGATGTTCAGACCGCCCATGAAGCCGATCCTGCCATCCACGACGAGGATCTTGCGATGATTGCGCAGATTGATGAACGGCATGCGCCAGGGCCAGACCGAATGCATGAAGCGGGCGCATTTCACCCCCCCGCGCCGCAGACGCCGCTCGATCCCGCAATGAAAATAGCCACTACCGATCCCGTCCACGAGCACACGAACCTCAACACCACGGTTTTTAGCGGCGATCAGGGCTTCGGCAAATTTTTCGCCCACCTCGTCGGCCCGGAAGATATAGGAGCAGAGAATGACGGACTTACGCGCCTGCTGGATGGCTTCGATCATGACGGGATACGCATTGTCCCCGTTATGGAGGCAGGTCACGGCGTTGCCGGCCATAAGTGGGCGTTCCGTCAGACGGCCCATCATCCGGGCCAGTGGTTTCAGGTTTCCTTCGATCGTATGGCGGTATTGTGCCAGAGGGTCACGTCCCTCCAGGGAATGGCGGTTCATCATCTTCCGCGCCCGACGCCGCACGCGGTTGATGCCGAACATGAGATAAAGGGCTGTTCCGAGGAACGGTGCAAACCAGCAGGTTCCGATCCATCCGGCACAGGCTGCAGTATTCCGCTTGTTGAGCAGGGCGTGCACCGTCACGAGAACCGGCAACCCCCATCTGAGGGGAAAAAGGATAATGTCCCAGACATTCCAGTGACTCATACAACTCCCAGTACAATCAGCGTTTCATCTTCCCGGAAACATGATGGATGCGCCAGTCTTCAAGCTGCGCTACGATAAGGGCTGGTCCGGTTCCACCTGAAGGAGCGACCCCATGCAGCACCACCCCCAGCTTTTCTATACCACGGCACCCGCTCCCTGCCCTTACCTGCCCAACCGGACCGAACGGAAGGTCCTGACGGAGCTGACGGGCAGGAATGCCACCGCGCTGCATGACCGTCTGGCGCAGGCCGGTTTCCGGCGCAGTCACACGATCGCCTATGCTCCGGTCTGTCCTGCCTGCCGGGCCTGTGTCCCCATCCGCATTCCAGTCTCCACGTTCCGGCCGACACGCACCCAGCGCAGAACGCGCAGACGCCATGAAGACCTCATTGGCCGGGTAGTCCCGCCTGTCGCCACGCAGGAACAGTATCGTTTGTTCGTAACCTATCAGGCCAGCCGGCACACAGGCGGGGACATGACTCATATGTCATGGACCGAATATGCCGACCTGATCGGAAATACGCCAGTTGACACCTTCGTCGTGGAATTCCGCCAGCAGGATGGAACGCTGGTCTGTGTCAGCCTAGTGGACCGCATGGCGGATGGTCTCTCCGCCGTTTACACCTTCTATGACGTCACCGATCTGATGGCGTCGTGGGGGACATATTCCATCCTGTGGCTGATGGACCATGCAGCGGCTCTTGGCCTGCCCTATCTTTATCTTGGGTATTATGTCCCCGGCAGCCGGAAGATGGCCTACAAGGCAAATTTCCAGCCTGCTGAAATTCTGCGGGATGGCGAATGGCTGCCCTGCGTTCCCGAACAACCGAGCATGCTCCCTTCCCGCTAGGGAAAGGAGCCGTTCCGATCAGCTTTTCCGCAGCATCCACTGCGGAGCCGCACGCCCCGTGGCTGCACGCCGCGCTTCCAGCGGGGCCAGATCAGCCGGCGAGCGCACACGCTGACCGTCCTGCCACAGCAGTCCCTCTTCAAGGGTAAAGACCCGCACGTCACGCAGGGTGCTGTCGCCAAGCTTCTGAAGTGCGACGCCCGTGCCGCGGTTCATTTCGGGGACCTGCTCAAGCGGGAAGACAAGGACACGCTTGTTGCTCCCCAGCGTCAGAACATGGGTACCGACCGCCGGGATACAGGCGAAGACCGTATCTCCGTCCTTGACGTTGAAGACCTGTCGTCCCGTTCTCTTCTCGGCGGCAATGCCGCTTTCCAAGACCACCATACCGCGCCCGCGCTGCGTCACGATCAGGCGCCGACCCTCTTCCGTCACCGGGAACAGGGCGACAACCTGATCTTCCTGTGGAATATCCACGAGTGTCCGGACAGGCTGCCCGAATCCCCGCCCGCGCGGGAGATCGGCCGCCTTGAGCGTATAGGCCTTGCCGCCGCTGGCGATCAGGCAGAGACGGTCCGTACTCTGGCATTCGACCGTCAGGCCGGCTTCATCGCCTTCCTTGAAACGATGTCCTTCCGGGTCCAGCCCATGTCCCTTCATGGTACGGATCCATCCCTCGCGGGACAGCAGGACCGTCAGCGGTTCCCGATCGACTTCAAGGGCGGCGGAAATGTCCACCGGTTTAGGTGGCTGTGCAATCGTGGTGCGACGATCACCCAGCGGGCCGCTGCCAAACCGCTGGATCGTGTTCTCCAGGTCTTTGCCGATCCGGGTCCAGCGCCGCTTTTCCGACCCCAGAAGCGTTTCCAGGGATTTGCGTTCATCGGCCAGCTTGTTGCGTTCCTTGCGGATTTCCATTTCCTCAAGACGGCGAAGAGACCGCAGACGCATGTTCAGGACGGCCTCAGCCTGAAGATCGGTCAGTTCGAACGTCTTCATCAGGCTGGCCTTGGGCTCGTCCTCCTCCCGAATGATCCGGATGACTTCATCGAGATTGAGATAGACCGCTAGGAAGCCGTCCAAGATTTCCAGCCGGCGCAGCACAGCCGCCAGACGGTGATTGGAACGACGCACCAGCACTTCATGCACATGGTCGAGCCAGGCGCGCAGCACCTGCTTCAGGGACAGAACGCCAGGCACCCTGTCTCCACCCAGCACGTTCATGTTCAGGCTGAAGCGGTTTTCAAGCGCCGTATTGCGGAACAGTGTCTCCATCAGCACTTCGGGCTCGACGCCCTTGCTCTTGGGCTCCAGGACAAGGCGGATATCCGTCGTGCTTTCATCGCGCACATCGCCCAGAAGCGGCAGCTTGCGCTGGTCCATCATTTCCGCGATCTGCTCGATCAGGCGAGATTTCTGAACCTGATACGGAATCTCAGTCACGATGATGGCCCATGTCCCGAATCGGCCCTGTTCGACGGCCCAGCGCGCCCGCGTGCGGAAACTGCCACGTCCCGTCTCGTATGCGCGGATGATGGCGTCCCGCTCCTCGACGAGGATGCCACCCGTCGGAAAATCGGGACCGGGAATGCATTCCACCAGATCTGCGACTGTTGCGTCGGGTTTTTCGATCAGAAGACGGGCTGCGCGGCAGACCTCGCCCGCATTATGCGGCGGAATGCTCGTCGCCATGCCCACAGCGATCCCGGCTGCGCCATTGGCCAGCAGGTTGGGGAATGTCCCGGGCAGGACAACCGGTTCGGCGTCTTCATTGTCGTAGGTCGGACGGAAATCGACGGCATCGTCCTCGATTCCCTCCAACATGGCCTTGGCGATCTCGGTCAGGCGGCTTTCCGTATAACGCATGGCCGCCGCGCCATCACCGTCGATGGAACCGAAATTGCCCTGCCCTTCCACCAGCGGATAACGGACGGCAAAATCCTGCGCCAGCCGCACGAGAGCCTCATAAACGGAGGCATCGCCATGCGGGTGAAACTTACCGATCACATCACCGACGACACGTGCACACTTTTTAAACCCTGATGTGGGATCAAGGCGTAGCTGCTGCATCGCATACAGGAGGCGGCGATGCACCGGCTTGAGACCATCACGCACGTCCGGAAGGGAACGCGACATGATTGTCGACATCGCATACGCAATATACCGCTCGCTCAGTGCCTCCGCGAGCTTGGTGTCCTCGATATGACCAGCCAGATCAACGCCCATGCAATACCCCTTTTCCTCGCAGGACTTAGACAGTCGCGTGCGCTTCTGTCCAGCGCCGTGCTTGTCCTGCTGAGTGCCTGTTCACCTTACCGTCCTGTCCTGCACAGAGAAAACACCCTTGCCCTGGCCGGGTTTACGGCGCATCCCGCAGATACGACCGCGCGCTGGCAGATGATGAACCTTCTGCCCCCCACGACCCTGACCTATCGGATGCAGAACGGCCAGCCGATCCTTCTTTATGCAGATCCCATCGCCTGTGGCTGCGTCTATATGGGAGACAGTCGTGCCTATGACGCTTACAGGAAATCCCATCCCATCTCCCTGGCTGAAGAGCAGCGCATGACGGCGGAGATCAACCAGCATCCCGGATGGGACTGGTCCGTCTGGGACAGTTCAGCAGATGTGAATGTCGTCAATGGCCTGCGTCCCGGCCCCAGTCACGTCTTCTACTGAAGGTCTTCTTCCACCGGACCCTGCGGTTCTGTCAGCCTCCGCACCCGCTCCACCAGACGGTCGCGGGCGGCAGGCAATGGATGATGGCGGATGCCGAACACCCAGCGGGAGAGGAAATGACCGGTCAGGGCCAGACCCTGAATCCAGTCGTCCGCTGTGCCGTCAAGCTGCTCGTCCCGCATCAAGGCCGGAAGCACCAGAAGACGGTCGCGCCATTCTCCCGCCCCGCCTCACTGACTGCCCGCCCCGAACGCGGAGAGACATAGCGGAGGTCTTCCCTCAACCCCGTTACGGCGCAGGCTTCAAGATTCAGCCCGTACCCCACGCTCCGAAAGAAGCTCGCGTTCCCAGCGGAGATATGCACCAAGGGGCGGCGGTTCCGGGGCGACACCGATCAGCGTCAGCAGGCGGATCATCCGCATGAACAGTTCCGGATGTGGCTCTGCCTGCGGCAACGCCCCGTCTGCCAGCGCACAGACACTGCTCACCATTGCCAGCTGCAGGGGCATATCGAGCAGCTTCGCCGCCATACTCTGCACGGGTTCGGCCGTTACGGTGCCCAGTTGCCCCACCAGCCGCGCACGCCATCGCGCCATGACGAGATTACCCGTCTGCCAGAGGGAGGCCTGCTTCCGGGAACCGCCGCCGCGGACCATCCCGTGAGAGACGCCATGTTCCTCACTGAAAAGATGTACCAGCGTACTTCCCTCACCATAGGGCTGGACAGACAGGACAAGGGCCGCTGCTTCCCACTCCATGATGATTGTCCCCCTTCAAAACAGAAAAGCTCCCATGCCAGACGCATGGGAGCTTTCTATCGTCTTTCCGCACCGGACCGAAACAGGTCTGCACCTGTCGCGATCCGGCCTGCCCGAAAAACTTACTTGCTGCCTGCAGCAGCAGCCACTTCAGCCGCGAAGTCGTTTTCGTCCTTCTCGATGCCTTCGCCGAGGTGGAAGCGCTCGAAGCCAACCAGCTTTGCTCCAGCCTGCTGCACGATCTTGGCCACACGGCTCTCACCGTCATGAACCCAGATCTGCTCCAGCAGAACGACTTCCTCGTAGAACTTGCGAATACGGCCTTCGACCATCTTCTCGATGATGTTTTCCGGCTTGCCGGAAGCACGGGCCTGCTCGATCAGAACGGAACGCTCACGCTCCAGAGCGTCGCTGTCAACGCTGGCGACATCTAGGGCTGCCGGACGCGTTGCCGCAACATGCATGCCAACCTGACGGCCCAGGGTTTCCAGGGCATCGCTCTCGGACGGGGCTTCCAGCGCAGCCAGAACACCAATCTTGCCAATGCCCGGACGCAGCGCTGCGTGGACATAGCTGGCAACGACACCTGACGGAACGCTCAGGACCTTGGCGCGACGAAGGGACATGTTCTCGCCGATGGTGGCGATCAGATGCGTCAGTTCGTCAGCAACGGTCCGGCCGGACGCCAGCGTAGCCTTCTTGAGGGTTTCCAGATCGTCACCGACCTTCAGAGCGGCTTCTGCAACCTGCTGGACGAAGGTCTGGAAGGCTTCGTTACGGCCCACGAAGTCCGTCTCGGCATTGACCTCGACCATGGCGGCGCGGTTCTTTTCAGACGCAACTGCAACCAGGCCTTCAGCCGTGGTACGGCCGGATTTTTTGGCAGCTTGGGACAGCCCCTTCTTGCGCAGCCAGTCAATCGCGCCTTCCATGTCGCCAGCGGCTTCCGTGAGAGCCTTCTTGCAATCCATCATGCCTGCGCCGGTCGCTTCGCGCAGTTCGCGGACCAGAGCAGCGGTGATCTCTGCCATTTTCTTATCCCTCAAATAAATCATGCGGCCGGACGCAATCGCCCGGCCGCATGGCATGGTTCAGTGGCCGGTTTCCATTGCGGGAAACCTGCCTCCTGTCTCAGTTCGCGGCAGCCGGAACAGCCTGCTCACCTTCAGCGGCGGGAGCAACCGGAGCGGCATCAGCAGCTTCGAGAACAGCCGTTTCAGCCGGCAGGTCCTCAGCGGCACCGATATCATGGCCCGAAGCGGCCATTTCAGCGGAAATACCATCCAGAACCGCACCGGCGACCAGATCGCAGTACAGCGTGATGGCACGGATGGCATCGTCGTTACCCGGGATCGGATAGGTCACGCCGGCCGGGTTGGAATTGGAGTCCAGAACGCCAATCACCGGGATACCCAGCTTGTTGGCTTCCTCGACTGCCAGCTTCTCCTTGTTCGTGTCGATCACGAACAGCAGGTCCGGCAGGCCGCCCATTTCCTTGATACCACCGAGGGAGCGCTCGAGCTTCTCGCGGTCACGCGTGATATCAAGCACTTCCTTCTTGGTCAGACCAGCCGTACCACCAGCCAGCATGTCATCGATCTGGCGCAGACGCTTGATGGAACCCGTAATGGTCTTCCAGTTGGTCAGCATTCCGCCGAGCCAGCGGTGATTGACATAGTACTGGCCACAACGCTGGGCAGCTTCCGCCACATGTTCCGCAGCGGCGCGCTTGGTGCCGACGAACAGAACGCGACCACCATTAGCGACCGTGTCACGGACAACCTTCAGGGCGCGGTCCAGCAGCGGAACAGTCTGCTGCAGATCGATAATGTGGACCTGGTTGCGGACACCGAAGAGGTACGGAGCCATCGCCGGGTTCCAACGACGGGTGTGGTGACCGAAATGAACGCCGGCTTCGAGCAGCTGGCGCATGGTGAATTCAGGCGCTGCCATGATTCAGAATTCCTTGCATCTGGTTGAACCTCCGCATGACAACGTCCCTTGCGGGACACCAGAGGTCGTCAGGGTCATGCGTGCGGATTGTCTCGCCCTCCCGGAAGGAATCAGAGACGTGCGCGATATGGCCGATCAACGCCGGAATTGCAAGAGGGATGTCGCGTTACGCCCCGTCTGTCTCTTATTTCTGCTCCGCTTTCTCCACTCCACGGAGTGTCCTCAGGCGTTCTGCCAGACGGGGCGTAACGCGATAGGCGCCGGGCAAGGCAATCTCCACATCGCGGGTTTCTTCCACCGATGGCAGAAGAACGACCCGTCCCACACCGCCACGGACGTCTTCCAACATGGCCGTCAATCCACTCAGGGCTTCTTTCTGCTTCAGCCAGACCCGGATTTCAGCCCGCTCCGCCGCTGCCGCTGCCTCAAGATCCATGACACTCTGGGCTGTAATGCGCAGGGCGTCACCATCCACTTTCAGTTCGGCATTCACGAGGATCGCCTGCCCCGCCACGAGCAGGTCACGGCATGACAGGAGCGTTTCCGCAAAGAGCGTGATTTCACAGCCCCCGCTGCTGTCGGACATGTTGACCCATGCCATTTTCTTGCCGGTCCGGGTCGGGCGCTCCTTTTTATCGACCACGCATCCAGCGATCTTGACGCGCGTAACCCCTGATTGTGCAGCATTTTCCAGCGCATTGGAGGGCGTGACTCCCAGCCGACGCAGGACACTACCGTAAGCATCAAGCGGATGAGCACTCATATGAAAGCCGATCGCTGATGCTTCCAGTGACAGGCGCTCGAACTCCGGCCAGGGACGACCTTCATTCAGGCGCAGGATTTCACGGTCCTGACCCGCGCCTCCGAACAGTCCGGCCTGTCCCATCTGCTGTTCCTGAGCCTTGGACTGCGCACGCCGGAGCAGGATATCCGCACTGGCAAAAACCGTGTGACGATCTTTGAGAAGATTGTCGAAAGCACCTGCTTTTGCAAGACTTTCTATCTGGATCTTGTTCAGGCTCTTCGGATCACAGCGTTCCGCAAAATCCGTCAGATCCGTAAAGGGTCGGTCTCCACGCGCTGCGACAACCGCATCCATCGCAGTGGCTCCGACGCGCTTGATGGCTGACAGTGCATAACGGATACCCTGCCGGCCATCTTCCAGCGTCTCGATAGAGAAATCCGATTTGGAACGGTTGATATCCACGGGCAGGACCGGAATTTTCATCCGGCGCGCTTCCTGACACAGCGCAGAGAGCTTGTCCGTCTTTTCCCGCGCCAGAGACATGCAGCCTGCTAGGAAGGCCACAGGATGGGTCGCCTTCATCCATGCCGTCTGATACGAGACAAGCGCATAAGCCGCGGCATGGGATTTGTTAAATCCATAATCCGCAAAACGAGCCATAAGATCAAAGACTTCGACGGCTTTCTCCTGAGAGATTCCGCGTGCCGTTGCGCCTTCCGTAAAGATCGCGCGCTGCTTTTCCATCTCGGACGCAATCTTCTTGCCCATGGCCCGGCGCAGCAGGTCAGCGCCACCGAGACTGTATCCAGCCATCTTCTGGGCGATCTGCATGACCTGTTCCTGATAGACCATGATGCCATAGGTCTCTTCGAGGATGTCCCGGATTTCCTCATGCGGGGGCTCCCATGGCTCCCCGTGCTTTCGGCGGCAGTAATCCGGAATGTTGGCCATCGGTCCCGGACGGTAGAGCGACACACCGGCAATCAGATCTTCCAGACGGCTGGCAGCCATCTGCTTGAGCATGTCCCGCATGCCCGCACCTTCGAACTGGAACACACCGGCCGTATCGCCCTTGGCCAGCATCTCAAAGGTCTTCTTGTCGTCCAAAGGAATACGTGAGAGATCGACGCTAATGCCTTGTTCTTCAAGGAAATCCAGACCACGCTTCAGAATGGTCAGCGTCGTCAGACCAAGAAAGTCGAACTTCACGAGCCCGGCCTGCTCGACATATTTCATGTTGTACTGCGTCACGAGCATATCGCTCTTGGGGTCGCGATAAAGCGGCACCAGTTCGACCAGTTCGCGATCACCGATCACCACGCCGGCAGCGTGAGTCGACGCATGTCGGTACAGCCCTTCCAGCTGAAGCGCGATTTCCAGCAGCCGTTTCAGCGCTTCGTCACTGTCCCGCATCTCCTGAAGACGGGGCTCACCTTCAATAGCCTGCGCCAGGGAAACGGGCTTGGCAGGATTGTTGGGAATCAGTTCCGCCACGCGGTTGACCATGCCATAGGGCAGCCCCAGCACACGGCCGACGTCACGCACCGCCGCCTTGGCCTGTAACTTACCGAAAGTGATGATCTGCGCTACACGACTGCCACCATATTCCTCACGGACATAGCGAATGACCTCGTCGCGCCGGTCCTGACAGAAATCGATATCAAAGTCCGGCATCGACACACGTTCCGGATTCAGGAACCGTTCGAACAGCAGCCCGAACGGAAGCGGATCGATGTCGGTAATGGTCAGGGCATAGGCCACCAGCGAGCCTGCGCCCGAGCCGCGCCCCGGCCCGACCGGAATATCATGTGCCTTGGCCCACTGGATGAAGTCCGCAACGATCAGGAAGTAACCGGGAAACCCCATCCGGGCGATAATGTCCAGTTCCGTTTGAAGACGCTCGGAATAGACTTTGCGTTTGTTGTCATCCACGCCGTCCATCGCTTCGAGCCGCTTTTCCAGCCCCTCCCAGGCCATGGCCCGCAACGTTTCCTCTTCCGTGGAACCTTCCCGGACTTTCGGACAGATGGGCAGAAGCGGTTTGCGGGTACAGGCTGCAACGGCGCATTTCCGGGCGATGACAAGGGTGTTGTCGCAGGCTTCCGGCAGATCATGAAAGACGGCACGCATTTCCGCCGGCGTCTTGAACCAGGCTTCTGGCGAAACATGCCAGCGGTCATCTTCCGCCATGGTCCGGCCCTGCGCGATGCACAACAGGGCGTCATGCGCCTCATGCATCTGCGGCGACGGGAAGAAACATTCATTTGTCGCTACCAAGGGCAGGCCAAGATCATCCGCAAGCGGGATCAGGATACTTTCGACTTCCTTTTCGCCAGCCTCGCCCAGACGGTTCAGTTCGACGGCCATGTTCTCACCAAACGTGGCCTGAAGACGTTCCAGCAGGCCTCTGGCCTCTGCGTTCTGTTCCTCGAAGATCAGGCGGTTGACAGGGCCGCGATTTCCTCCGGTCAGCAGGAACAATCCATCCGCATGCTGGCAAAGCACCTCAATGGCGACAGTCGGATCAGCCGGATCACCATGCAGGAAGCCATGGGTAGAAAGAATCTGAAGATTGGCCAGTCCTGTCTCGTTGCGTGCGAGAACGACCATCGGCTCGGGCATGGCGCCCGGTTTGGTGCTGCGCGATGGAAGGGAAAGCTGGCAGCCGACGATCGGCTGGACGCCGTTATTCCGACAATACAGGGAAAATTCCAGCGCCCCGAAAAGATTGCCGCTATCCGTCAGGGCAACGGCAGGCATTCCATTTTTGGCGGCCATTCCCACGAGATCGGGAATCCGAATGGCCCCCTGGCTCAGGGAATAGGCAGAGTGGCTCCGGAGATGAACAAAATCGGCGTGAGACATGCCTCTATTCTATCAGGAGCATGCGCCTGATGCAGCGGAATTCAGTGCTCGAATGGCACCAGTTTTCTCTCCTGCAACGTCACGGTGTGATCCATACGGGCGGCCAGTTCCTCATTATGGGTCGCAATCAGTGCTGCCACCCCTTCATCCCGGACAGCCCGCAGCAATTCATCAAACACATGATCCGCTGTTGCGATATCAAGATTGCCTGTCGGTTCGTCCGCCAGCAGTAGTTTGGGGCGGTTGGCCAGCGCACGGGCGATGGCCGTACGCTGCTGCTCGCCTCCGGAAAGCCGCCCGGGCAATGAATTCAGCCTGTGAGACAAACCGAACCGCCCTAGCAGATCTTCCGCCCTGGCTCGGGCCGCAGCCGATGAAATGCCTGCAATCAGCTGCGGCAGCATGACATTTTCGCAGGCCGTAAATTCACCCAGCAGATGATGGAACTGGTAGACGAACCCAATTTCGTCACGCCGCACGGCTGTCCGGATCGGATCGCTGAGACCGCTGACGGGCTTTTCATTAATGAAGACCGTACCTTCCGTTGGCGCTTCGAGCAGCCCTGCGAGATGCAGGAGAGTGGATTTCCCCGTCCCGCTGGGAGCAACCAGCGCCACGATCTCGCCAGAACGGAGGCTGAAATCAGCGTTCTTCAGGATTTCCAGTGTTTCTTCGCCGGACTGGAAACGACGGGTCAATTTTTCGAGGCGAAGGGCAGCTGTGGTTTTCGGTGTCACGTCATTCATGGCGCAACGCCTCGATCGGGTCGGTCCGTGCAGCCCGCCAGGATGGATAAAGCGTCGCCAGCAGGGACAGGATGAGCGACATGCCGATGACTTCCCAGACCTGAGACCAGACCAGTTTGGCCGGCAGGCGTTCGAGGAAATAGACTTCCGGATTGAACAGGTTGGTGCCTGTCAGGGACTGGAGCCACTGGCGGATACGCTCGATGTTCAGGGCGAAGGCAATACCGAGCACAGATCCTGCCACTGTTCCCATGATTCCGACGGATGCGCCGCACATCAGGAAAATCCGCATGATGGCGCCACGGCTGGCTCCCAGAGTCCGCAGGACGGCAATGTCCCGTGTCTTGTCCTTGACCATCATGATCAGGGAGGAAATAACGTTGAAGGCCGCCACGAGAATGATGAGCGTCAGAATCAGGAACATGACATTCTGCTCGACCGTAACGGCATCCAGAAAGCCATTGGCGCTCTGGGTCCAGTCCAGAACTCTCAGCCGTGGATCTTCCAGCCTGTTGGCAATCGCCTGACGCACAGGCCGGACATTGGCGGGATCAGATGTCGAGACCTGGATCTGCGAAACGGCATCCGGTCCCATCAGCAGGAATTTCTGCGCCGCCGGAAGCGGAACCAGCACGACGTTCGCGTTGTAATCGTTCCAGTTGGCATCGAAAATGGCAGCGACGTGATAGGTCTTGACCCGGGGCATGGTACCGAAAGGGGTCGCCTGCCCGTTCGGCGACAGAAGCGTGAGCGGCGAGCCAATGCTCAGTCCCGCCCGGTCCGCAAGCGTTGATCCCACTGCAACCGCATCATCCCCGGTGAAGCGGTCCACGCTCCCGGCGATGATCCCGCTGCTCAGCGCTTTCCATTCCCGGAAGGACTGCTGGGACACACCCTGCATGTCCGCTCCGGTTGAATAGCGTCCCGCTTCGACAAGAACCGTCCCTTCCGCCATGGGGATAACGGATTTTACGCCCGGCACCTGACGGATAGCTTCCACGTCGTTCTGGTAGGCTTCGATGGGACGGCCGTACCCGAACACGGTGAGATCACCGTGCAGACCGAGAATACGGCCCATGAGGTCGGATTTGAAACCGTTCATCACCGACATGACGATGATGAGAGTAGCCACCCCGAGCGCAATGCCGATCAGGGAAAAAACCGCAATGATCGAGGCGAATCTTTCACCCCGGCGGGCGCGCAGATAACGCCCCGCCACCATGCGCTCGAAGCGGCCGAACATCAGCCCTCTCCGATTTTCGCCAGAGCTTCCTCAACCGGAAGTTCGAACCGTTCCCCACTTACGCGGTGCTTAAGTTCGACCTTGCCTTCTTTCGCACCACGCGGTCCGACGATGATCTGCCAGGGATGTCCCATCAGATCCGCGTCGTTGAATTTTACCCCGGCACGCTCGGAGCGGTCATCGTATAGAAGGTTTTCCGGGTCCGTCGCATAGATGCGGTCACAGATCGCATCGCAGGTTTCATCGCCCTGACGAAGATTGAGGATAGCTGCACGATACGGCGCTACCGAGGCAGGCCAGATGATACCGGCATCGTCATGAGAGGCTTCGATGATGGCGCCGGTCAGCCGGGAAACACCAATGCCATACGATCCCATATGCGGGTTGAATGGCGCGCCATCCGGACCGCTGACCTCGATCCCCATGGACTGCGTGTATTTCGTGCCGAAGTAGAAGATATGTCCGACTTCGATGCCACGCCCCGTGCGCTTGCGCTCTTCCGGGACGCTGGCCCATTCGGCTTCATTATGTTTCTCGTCCGTAGCGGCATAATGATCCGTCACAGCGGAGAAGAACTGCGCCAGACTTTCAGAACTGTCACAGTCAACAGGACGGCCAAGCCAGTCCTGCTGTTCCAGAGCCGCGTCGAAAAAAACTTCGCTTTCACCGGTCGGTGCCAGTACGAGAAACTCGTGACTGAGATCACCGCCGATCGGACCGGTATCCGCCACCATCGGCACGGCACGAACGCCCAGTCTCTGGAAAATACGCAGATAGGACAGCATCATGCGCCGGTAGCTATCAACCGCACCGGCATAATCCGCGTCAAAGGAATAGGCATCCTTCATCAGGAATTCACGGCCACGCATCACACCGAAGCGCGGACGAACCTCGTCACGGAATTTCCACTGGATATGATAGAGCGACTTGGGAAGTTCCTTATAGGACTTCACGGACGCACCGAAAATATCCGTGATCATTTCCTCGTTGGTCGGCCCGTACAGCAGGTCCCGGCCGTGACGGTCCTGAATACGCAGCATCTCGGGCCCGTAGGCGTCGTAACGGCCGGAACGGCGCCACAGATCAGCAGACTGAAGGGTCGGCATCAGGACTTCCTGCGCGCCGATCGCGTCCTGTTCCTCTCGGATGATGCGTTCGATATTGCGCAGAACGCGCAGACCCGCCGGCAACCAGGCATAGATACCTGACGCCGTCTGACGGATCAGCCCGGCCCGCAGCATCAGCCGGTGAGACGCAATCTGCGCCTCGGCCGGGACTTCCTTCAATGTGGGCTGAAAAGCTTTACTCAGGCGCATGTTCTTCTCTCTCAGACACGCAGCAGATGGACATCGACAAGCGGACGCTTCTGAAGCTTGCGCCCAAGCGCACGACGCAGGGCCGTCTTGGCCGCATCGCGGAACTCACCGTCGTCACGACGCAGCCCATCGGGAATTTCATCAATGGCGTCTGCGAACTCTTCCTGAATCCGCACGCTCTCGGGATCATCGGCTTCCAGCAGGCCCGGGGCGCTGATCTTGGGCTCACCAATGACGTATCCTTCGTCATCCACGGCGAAGCTCGCCAGCACCATGCCATTGAAGAGCATCTTGCGCCGCGCAGCCAGAACGCCACCCGTCATGGGCAGCAGACGGCCACCGTCAAGCGCCAGACGCCCGGTAGGCGCCGTATCGACGACCTTCACTTCGCCCGGCGCGAGATTCAGAATATCTCCATCTTCCAGCAGAACCGGGTCCGCGCCGACTTCATATGCCAGAGCGGCATGAGCCGTCAGGTGGCGCCATTCCCCGTGAGTCGGCACGCTGTATTTCGGACGTACGATGCCATACAGGGTGCGGATATCCTCGCTCGTGGCATGACCCGACGTATGAACCTTCGCATCCTTGTCCGTCAGGACCGTCACGCCCCGACGTGACAGGTTGTCCTGTACTGTCGTGACCGCCTGCTCGTTTCCGGGGATGACGCGGGAACTGTAGATGACCGTATCCCCCTCACCCAGTCCGATATTGGGATGCGTATCCGCTGCGATGCGTGACAGGGCCGAACGCGGCTCCCCCTGGCTTCCCGTGATGATCATCAGCAGATTGTCATCATGGATGTCGCGGGCGTCCTGCTCGGTCAGGAAAGGCGGCAGATCAGAGAAATACCCGCATTCCCGGGCAGCGGTCTCCAGATTGCGCAGGGACCGCCCCACGATCATGACATGCCGGCCCGAAGCCTGCGCGGCCTTGGCAATGCTTTCGACGCGCGCCACGTTGCTGGCGAAGCAGGTCACCGCCACCCGTCCCTCGAGACGGGCGATCAGGTCCGTCAGGCCCTTGCGGACATCAGCTTCCGATTCCGACTTGCCAGGCTTCAGAACATTGGTGCTGTCACACACCATGGCCAGAACGCCTTCGTCCCCCAGTTCGCGAAATGCCTCCAGATCGGTCACCGGCCCGACAAGCGGATTTTCGTCAAGCTTCCAGTCACCCGTATGCACGATGATGCCGACCGGGGTCCGCAGTGCGATGGCCTGGGCTTCCGCAACGGAATGTGTGACAGGAATGAACTGGAGATCAAACGGTCCCACCTCAAAGCGCGAGGCAGGGCGGATAACGTGGATCTTCACCTGGTTGAGCAGGTGCGCTTCCTGGAGCTTTCGACGCAGCACGGCTGCGGCGAAAGGCGTTGCATAAACCGGACACCGCAGATACGGCCACAGATGCGCCACAGCCCCGAGATGATCCTCGTGAGCATGCGTAATCACCAGTCCGCACAGATCCTTCGCCCGTTCCGCAATGAAGGTCGGATCGGGCATCAGCACTTCGGCTTCAGGTGTGTCATTGCCCGAAAACCCAATACCACAGTCAATAGCCAGCCAGGTTTCTTTCCCATTGCGGGTCAGGCGGTAAAGATTGAAGTTCATTCCGATCTCGCCCGTCCCGCCCAGAGGCAGGAAGGACAGACCGTCCTTTGTTTCCGTCATCGTCGTTCCTTGTCATTCATGTCGTATGATCAGATGTATTCAATGCCGAAAGCCTACGGGCGTTCGGGGGAATGCGAAAGCAGCGGGGCAGGATTCCTGTCCGCAAGAAATCTCAGGCCATCCAGCGTCAGATCCGGCGCAAGCACGTCGAAAAGTTCCGTACCTTCGGAAAAAAGCGGCGCCAGACCACCGGTCGCTATGATTTTGGGACGGGAAGCCATTTCAGCGGAAATGCGCTTTACAAGGCCTTCGACCAACCCGACATATCCCCAGAAAAGGCCCGAGCGCATGGCAACGTTCGTGTTCCGGCCAATGGCCTCGCTGGGACGTCCAACGCTCATTCTAGGCAGACGGGCAGCCGCGCGGTGCAGTGCGTCGATCGACAGGTTGACACCCGGAGCAATCGCACCGCCGCAAAACTGTCCCTTTTCGTTCACGACATCAAACGTGGTTGCCGTCCCGAAATCCACCACGACCAGCGGGCCGCCATAAAGCTTCTGGGCCGCCAGGCCGTTGAGACGCCGATCCGCTCCGAGTTCGTCGGGATTGTCCACCAGGACATCCTCGCCCCAGTCCAGATGCGCATTGGCGATAAGCGGCTCGACTTTCAGCCACTGCCGGCAGAAACGGCGCAGTTCATAGAGGGCCGCCGGAACGACGATCCCAATAATGGCGCGGCTGATGGCGCGTGCATCCAGCCCCACACGATCAAAGAGACTGAGTAGACTGACCGCATACTCGTCTGCTGTGCGGACGTCGCTGGTCGAAAGCCGCCATTGGCCTACCCACGCATGTCCATCATGGACTGCGAACACGACGTTGGTGTTGCCAGCATCAATGACGAGAAGCACGTTCGATCCGGTCCTTCAACCCAGCAGAATATCGCCGGTAATAACCGGTATGGTTGTCCCTTCGGGCAGCGTCAGGAGCAGACATCCCTGCTCATCCAGCCCGGAAAATGATCCTGTAATATAAGTTTCACATCTCTGAACTGCAAGCCGGCTTCCCGGTGGATGTGCCCGGGCCAGCCATTCCGTGCGGATTGAAGCGAAGCCCTGCCCGTCCCAGAGCGCCATCCAGCGTTCCATCTGTTGCGCAAGTTCATGGCATACTGCCTGTGGATCAGGAGCGGCAACCCACTCCGAAAGCGCCGCCAGCTTACGCCCAGGCACATCAGGGGCCTTGCGCAGATTGGCTCCGACGCCGATCACGACCCAGCGCCCGTCCGCGGGGCCGCCGGTCTCGATCAGGATACCGGCCATCTTGCGACCATCCAGCAGAAGGTCGTTGGGCCATTTCAGCAGAAGGGGAGCGGTAACGCCGACACGTTCACAGAAAGACCGGATGCTCTCATACAGGGCCAAAGCCGCAATAAAAGGGAGAGCCCTGATAAAGGCGTCTGGATCATGGGGGTGCAGCAGAAAGGAAACCGCCAGATTCCCGCCCGGATCTACCCAATGCCGCCCGCGCGTGCCCCGACCGGAGGTCTGGGATAATGCCTGGACGACCAGGCCTGCGTCTTCCCCTGCTTCGGCTTTTTCCTTGCAGAGATCAGAGGTGGAACCTAACGACTCATGGCATTCAAAACGCCAGGATATCATGGAAATATCTGAAGAATGGTGGGCGATGACGGGATTGAACCGCCGACCCTCTCGGTGTAAACGAGACGCTCTACCGCTGAGCTAATCGCCCTCAGAAAATCGTGGATGTGTATATACACGGATCTGAACAGCCGTAAAGCCATCCAGATCCGAAAAGTGAGCGTTTTCAGCTCACTGCGTCCTTCAGACCCTTACCAGGCTTGAAACGGACCGAGGTGGATGCCGGAATGTCGATCTCTTCACCGGTACGCGGGTTGCGGCCCTTTGCGGCCTTGCGCGTTGCGGTCACGAAGCTGCCGAAGCCAACGAGACGGACTTCCTGCTTCTTGGCAAGCGTCTTTTCGATCGTGCTGAACACCGCATCGACAACTTCGCTGGCCTTTGCCTTCGGAAGATCGGCGGCGTCAGCAACGGCGGCGATCAGTTCCTGCTTGTTGAGGGGCTTCTCCATGATGTGCCTTTCTGGTGTTGGTGCGTCCGGACAGGCCTCCGAAGAGTCTCCTGATCCGGACGCCTGTTCGATCTGAGGCCGCACTATGAAGCGGTTTTTCGCCGCGTCAACTCCAAGAATCGCCTCTGAGCGAAAGCATCAGTGCGGAAGTGCTCTCGAAGCCGCATTCTGTCCTGCAATTCCACCGATCGGATCTACGGTTTCATCCCATTCGATCGGCTCGGGAGCACGCGTCAGAGCGATTTTCAGCACCTCATCCACGTGACTGACCGGAATGATCTTGAGGGCATGACGGACGTTGTCGGGAACCTCGACCAGATCCTTCTCATTGTCCTGCGGGATCAGAACGGTCTTGATACCGGCACGAACCGCAGCAAGGAGCTTTTCCTTCAGCCCCCCGATCTCCAGAACACGCCCACGCAAGGTAATCTCACCCGTCATGGCCACGTCCCGCCTGATGGGGATCTGGGTCATGACACTGACGATGGACGTTGCCAGGGCAATACCGGCGGAAGGACCATCCTTTGGCGTCGCACCCTCAGGGAGATGGATGTGAATGTCCCGCTTCTCGAACAGTGGCGGCCGGATACCATACTCCTGAGCCCGGGAACGGACATAGGATAGGGCAGCCGAGACACTCTCCTGCATCACTTCACCAAGCTTGCCGGTCTGCTTGACCTGCCCCTTGCCCGGCACCATGACGCTTTCGATGGTCAGGATCTCACCCCCGACCTGCGTCCAGGCCAGACCGGTCACCACACCGACCATATCCTCCTTCTCGGTTTCACCGTGACGAAAGCGCCGGACCCCTGCATATTTCTCAAGGTTCTTCGGCGTGATCTCGACATGGTCGACACCCGTCGTGATGATTTCCTTCACGGCCTTGCGGGCCAGCTTGGCAATCTCACGCTCCAGATTACGGACACCTGCCTCACGTGTGTAAGACTGGATCAGGGCCCGGATGGTAGCGTCCGACACAGACCATTCTTCAGGCTTGAGGTTATGCGCCTCTGCCTGTTTGGCCAGAAGATGACGACGGGCAATCTGAACCTTCTCGTCTTCCGTGTAACCCGAGAGATTGATGATCTCCATCCGGTCCAGCAGCGGCTGAGGCATGTTCAGACTGTTGGCCGTCGTCACGAACATGACGTCCGATAGGTCGTAATCCACCTCGAGGTAGTGATCCGCGAAAGTCGCGTTCTGTTCCGGATCCAGCACCTCAAGCAGTGCTGATGAGGGATCTCCACGCCAGTCCGCACCCAGCTTGTCAATTTCATCAAGCAGGAAGAGTGGATTGGAGGTCTTGGCCTTCTTCATTCCCTGGATGATCTTGCCCGGCATGGATCCGATATAGGTCCGCCGGTGTCCCCGGATTTCCGATTCGTCACGGACACCACCAAGAGACATGCGCACGTAGTTCCGTCCGGTCGCTTTCGCGATGGAACGTGCAAGGGATGTCTTGCCCACACCTGGAGGCCCAACCAGACACAGGATAGGGCCCTTGAGTTTCTGGGAGCGGGTCTGGACAGCCAGATATTCGAGGATACGTTCCTTGACCTTTTCTAGCCCGTAATGCTGTGCCTCCAGCACCTCTTCCGCATGGGAGAATTCACGAGTGATCTTGGAACGCTTCTTCCACGGAATACCCAGAAGCCAGTCCAGATAGTTCCGAACCACTGTACTTTCCGCGGACATGGGGCTCATGCCGCGCAGTTTTTTCAGCTCCGCATGTGCCTTTTCCTTGGCTTCCTTGCTCAGCCGCGTTTTGTTAATCTTCTCCTCAAGCTCGGCCATTTCGTCACGACCGTCTTCGCCCTCGCCCAGTTCTTTCTGAATCGCCTTGAGCTGTTCGTTCAGATAGTACTCGCGCTGGGTTTTCTCCATCTGCCGCTTGACGCGGTTCCGGATCCGCTTTTCGACCTGGAGAACACCGATTTCCGTCTCGATATGGGCAAAAACCTGCTCGAGGCGACGGGCGGCGGATGGCGTTTCAAGAATTTCCTGTTTTTCGGAAATCTTGAGGTTCAGATGGCTGGCAATCGTATCCGCAAGCTTGGACACGTTTTCGATCTGGTTGATCGAAACCATCACTTCCGGCGGGATCTTCTTGTTAAGCTTGATGTACTGCTCGAACTGGGAAATCGTGGAACGGCTCAGCGCCTCGATTTCACTTCCCGGCGCCGCTTCCGGAGCCTCGTCAGGAACATCCTCGATTTCTGCTTCGAAATGTCCATCCACGTCAAACAGGCGCGTAATATGGACACGCCGTGTTCCTTCCACCAGAACCTTGACCGTTCCATCCGGAAGTTTCAGAAGCTGCAGGATCGTGGAAACGGTCCCGTAACGATAGATATCGTCTGCAGAAGGATCGTCCTGCGAGACATCTTTCTGGGCAACCAGCAGAATCTGCTTGTTTTCGCGCGTGACGGTTTCGAGAGCCTTGACGGATTTCTCACGCCCCACGAAAAGGGGCACGATCATATGCGGGAAAACAACAATATTCCGCAGCGGCAGTACAGCCATGACATGGCCATGATGCTGCACCGGATACTCTTCCGTCACAGCCTCCACACGCGGTTCATCTGGCTGGGTCGCATTCTTGCGGGAAGCACGCGGCTTGCGCGCGCTCTTCTTTTCGGGCTTTTCCACTGAAGTGGATGTAGTTTCTTCGACCTTCTTGGTCCGACGCCGCGTTTTGGGCTTGGTGTCGTCAGTCATTCAATTGATCTCCAAAGGGACGATCTCAGAGCCTCCGCCTGCCTGGCAGCGCGAACACCCTGATCTCTTCATGCAGACAGGCATGAATTCAGACAGTACCAGTCAGATATGTCGGAAGGGAAAGGGATTTACGCAAGCCCTTCCCCTTCACGCAAATCCTCAGGCCGACTGCTCGGCCGGTTCGCTCTTGCCTTTTCCATAGACATAGACCGGCTTGGCCTTGTTTTCCGCCACGTCCTTGTTGATGACGACTTCCTCGACCCCTTCTAGGCCAGGCAGATCGAACATGGTGTCAAGCAGAATGCTTTCCATGATCGAACGGAGACCACGAGCCCCCGTTTTTCGTTCAATGGCGCGTTTGGCGATTGCAACGAGCGCATCTTCCGTAAAGGTCAGCTTGACGCCTTCCATTTCAAAGAGGCGGGCATACTGCTTGACGAGAGCATTCTTCGGCTTGCTCAGAATCTGGATCAGCGCAGCTTCATCCAGATCATTCAGCGCCGCGATGACCGGCAGACGACCAATGAATTCCGGGATCAGGCCGAATTTGAGAAGATCTTCCGGCTCCACGCTCTGAAGAATGGCACCAAGACGGCGCTCTTCATCCGAACGTACATCTGCACCGAATCCAATGCCGGACCCTTTTCCTCGCGCCACAATGATCTTGTCCAGACCAGAGAATGCGCCACCGCAGATGAACAGCATGTTGGTCGTATCAACCTGCAGGAATTCCTGCTGGGGATGCTTGCGACCACCCTGCGGCGGAACGGAGGCAACCGTTCCTTCCATCAGCTTGAGCAGCGCCTGCTGGACACCCTCGCCCGAAACATCACGCGTGATGGACGGATTATCGGACTTGCGGGAAATCTTGTCGATTTCATCGATATAGACGATGCCGCGCTGCGCACGATCCACATTGTAGTCGGCAGCCTGAAGAAGTTTCAGGATGATGTTCTCGACATCCTCACCCACATACCCGGCTTCCGTCAGCGTGGTCGCATCAGCCATGGTGAAGGGCACATCAAGAATGCGGGCCAGCGTCTGGGCTAACAGCGTCTTGCCGGAACCCGTAGGGCCAATCAGCAGGATATTGGATTTTGCAATCTCGATATCATTGCTTTTGCCAGCGTGGGACAGGCGCTTGTAGTGATTGTGCACAGCCACGGATAGGGCCCGTTTGGCCTCGAACTGCCCGATGACGTAATCATCAAGAACCTTGCAGATTTCCTTGGGCGTAGGCACGCCGTCACGGGACTTCACAAGATGGGTCTTGTGTTCCTCGCGGATGATATCCATGCACAGTTCGACGCATTCATCACAGATGAAGACTGTCGGACCGGCAATCAGCTTGCGGACTTCGTGCTGGGATTTCCCACAGAACGAGCAATACAGGGTGTTTTTGGAATCGCCAGATTTGTTGCTCATCACTGTTCCTCTTTCCCTCACGCACGCGCAGACCGCATCAAGCAGCAGACATGCGAAAGAACTTGAACTTTAGGCCGAGGTCAGAGCCTTCGGCAAGTCCGGAGCGCACCGCTCCAAGACGTGGAAAGCGGCATATCGGTATGCCGCTTTCCCATTCCAAGGGGAAAAGCCAAAGCCTTCCCCTTCTCTATCAGTCAGTCCGGACTCAGGACTGGGATTCTGAAACCTGCGGATGACGGCGGACAACCTCATCAATCAACCCGAATTCCTTCGCTTCTTCAGCGGAGAGATAGCTGTCGCGTTCGAGCTTCCGCTCGATCTGTTCCAGCGTCTGCCCCGTATGCTCACGATAGATCTCGTTCAGGCGCTGACGGATAATCAGGATTTCCCGAGCCTGGATTTCGATATCCGAGGCCTGCCCCTGCGCACCGCCCGATGGCTGGTGAACCATGACGCGCGCATTCGGAAGCGCGTAACGATGATTCTTTTCACCGCCTGCCAGCAGCAGGGAGCCCATCGACGCCGCCTGCCCGATGCAGACCGTGCTGACGGGGCAGCGAATGTACTGCATCGTGTCATAGATCGCGAGCCCGGCAGAAACGACACCGCCCGGACTGTTGATATAGAAGGAGATTTCCTTGGTGGGATTGACGCTCTCAAGATAGAGAAGCTGCGCACAGATCAGGGACGAGACCTGATCATATACGGGTCCGGTCAGGAAAATGATGCGCTCCTGAAGGAGGCGGGAATAGATGTCGAAAGCGCGCTCTCCGCGGGAGGTCTGTTCGACCACCATCGGAACCAGAGAGTTGCTGAACACCTCGAGGGGATCACGATCCCTAATGGCCATGCTGTCTGTTCCTCAATACCCTTTGGGACGGACCCGGCGGGCTGTACTTCAGCTCCCTAACATGGACCCGGCATGGCGTTCCGTCAAAGGGAGCAGACAGGAAAAAACGGACACCCCGAGGAGTGTCCGTTCTTGCCCGGCCTGTAAGATCAGAGTTCGGCCGGGGGAATTTCTGCCAGCTCTTCCGGCGTCACTTCCTTGTCGGTGACGTCAGCCAGCTCGATCAGGTAGTCAACGACCTTGTTTTCCAGGATCGGGCCACGGAGCCCTTCAACGGCCTGCGGGTTCTTGGAGAAGAACTCGAAAACCATCTTTTCCTGGCCCGGATAACGCTGCGCTTCCTGCTGCATTGCACCAATCAGCTCTTCACGGGAAACCTGGATGTCCTGCTTGCGGCCGATCTCGGCCAGCAGCAGACCTAGCTTCACGCGACGTTCGGCAATGCGACGGTAATCCGCACGCAGCGTCTCATCGTCCTTGCCTGCGTCTTCCTCATCGAGACGGCCAGCCTTGCGGTCTTCCTCGACACGCGCCCAGATCTGGTTGAACTCGGCGTCCACCATGTTCTGCGGTGCTTCGAAATCCGTCTTCTCGGCCAGGGCGTCCAGCAGGTCGCGCTTGATGCGCAGACGCGAAAGCTGCTTGTACTCGCCTTCGGCCTGATCACTGATGATCTTGCGGATCTGCTCGAGATTCTCAAAACCGATGGTCTTGGCCAGCTCGTCGTCAATCGCCGGATCAACAGGCTTCTTCAGCGCCTTGGCCTTGACATCGAACGTCACGGCCTTGCCGGCGAGTTCCTCGGCCTGATAGTCCTCAGGGAACGTCACGTTGATCGTGCGCTCCTCACCCGGCTTCATGCCTTCCATCTGCTCGGCAAAACCCGGGATGAAACCTTCGCCGCCGATCTCGACGTTGACGTCATCAGCCGTTCCGCCATCGAAAGGCGTGCCATCGAGCTTGCCAACAAAATCAACGGTCAGCACGTCGCCCTTGGCGGCCGGACGGTCTTCCTCGATCGTCTCGAACTTGCGGCTGCGCTTGGCGACATCGTTGAGAGCCTTCTCAACCGTTTCTTCGCTCACCTTGGCGTTCAGGCGCGTCAGCTTCAGCCCGGACAGATCCGGAATTTCGATTTCCGGCAGGATTTCCGTCTCGAGCTTGAATTCGAGATCCTTGCCCTCTTCGCCAGCGGAAACAATGTCCACCTTCGGCTGCATGGCCGGACGGATGTTCTGCTCCTGCAGGAGCTTGCCGGTCGCGTCATTGACGAATTCCTCAAGCAGTTCCGCGTTCACGGATGCGCCATAGCGCTGCTTGACGAGGGACGCCGGCACCTTGCCCGGACGGAAACCCGGCAGCTTGATCGTCTTGGCGACTTCAGCGAGTCGGGCATCGCGACGGGCCTGCAGGTCGGCAGAAGGGACGACGACTGTGAAGGCGCGCTTAAGTCCTTCGTTGAGCGTGGGCGTAACCTGCATGTGCCAGGCGATCCTCTCGGTCGGTAAGTTATAAATCTCTGTCTCAGGAAACCGGGCTGGTGCGGGCGGAGGGACTTGAACCCCCACGGCTTGCGCCACCAGAACCTAAATCTGGCGTGTCTACCAATTTCACCACGCCCGCAAATGCCTGGCTTCCGGGTTCGTATGACCGAACCATGGAAGCGCGGCCTTTAGCGCATGATACGCGACTTCACAACAGGGAGCCGGTCGGGTTTTTACGTTCCGCCTCCTGAGCCAGCCTCGCGGCTTTCTCTCGGGCAAGCCCCAGCGGTGCGTCCAGATCTTCCGCAACAGGCCATCCTCCATAGGCTTTTCCGGCTTCGATTCCGGCCTCCCCATGAAGCCAGACGCCTGCACAGCACGCTTCCCAGACATCCATTTTTGCCGCCAGCAGCGCCGCGATCACGCCGGTCAGCGTATCACCCGACCCCGCTGTCGCCAGCGCGGAAGATGCGTGCCGGTTGATGGCAATCCGGCCGTCCGGCGCAGCAATGACCGTATCCGGTCCTTTCATGACCACGACCGCATTGATGCGCCGCGCCGCATCGAGAGCCGCATCCAGTTTACTCCCGTTGACCGGCCCGAACAGTTTGCGGAACTCCCCGATATGCGGCGTTACAGCGGCAACCCCTTTCAGGCGGGTCAGATCCTCCGCTCCCCAGGCCAGGGCGCCCGCATCGGCCAGCACGGTCCGTTCCGCCGACAGGAGCTGAGGCATGACTGCCGCAACTTCATCCGGAGTTAGACCGGGACCACAGATCCAGACCTGCCGCCTCCTGTCTTCCAGAAGATCGGACAGAGGCGCGTCGTCGATGATCAGGCCCGGATCTCCGAGTCGGTAGGCTGGAGCTCCCTTCCCGGCCGCAATCCGGACAAGCCCCGCGCCCGTACGCCGTGCTCCCCGGGCGGAGAGCCGTGTTGCGCCCGGCATTTCCTCCCCGGCACAGAGACTGACAACGCCGCGCCGATACTTGTAATCTCCGTCAGACGATACCGGAATCCGCCACAGCCCCGGCTGGTTCAACTGAATGGACGGCTGAATTCCGTCCCACGCCTGTACAGGCATTCCGATATCCGCACAGACCACCTCGCCGCACAGTTCCGCCCCGGGGCCCAGCAGATGACCCGGCCGAGGACGCACAAAAGTCACCGTCATGAGGCACTGGGGAGCATAACCAAGAATTTCTCCCGACGCGCCAGAGACGCCGCTTGGCATATCTATTGCCACGACATGTTCCGCAGCCTGAAGAACGGCCCAGACCTCATCGCTCACCGGACGTTTCAGGCCGGAACCGAAAACCGCGTCGACAACGAGGTCCGCCTCCGCAAGGCGATCCGCCACGAACGGAACAACGGGACCAGTCCAGAGACTGGCAGCCTCATATGCGGGCGTTCCCTCCTTCGGGGATGCCATGGCCGCAACAACGACCGACCAGCCCCACTGCGCCAGATGACGGGCAGCCACATAGCCGTCACCACCATTGTTTCCTGGTCCGCATGCCACGACGACCCGGCAGGGATCGAAACGGCTGCGAATACTGCGGGCCACGGCCCATCCGGCATTTTCCATCAGGCGGCTGACCGGCGTCATGGAAGAGGCCGCATGGTCCATGGCAGCACTTTCGGCAGGTGTCAGAAGGGCAAAGGGAAATGGAGGCATGGGTATATTTTTCCTCTATGGTCTAAGAACAGAAAGCATGAACGGCACCTGCGTTGCCTCTGGCGCTGCGGGGACACCGTCGGGTATTCAGTCCGTTATCCCGGACAACAGTCCGATCTTTTCCACTCTTCAACCATGATGAGAATCAATGACGAAAATCATGCCGTTCATAACGGGCTCGTCGATTATCTGGAGCCTCGTGCTCGCCGTTCATATCCTGAGCATCACCTACTGGGTGGGAGGATCGATCTATTCGGCGCTCATTGTCCGCTCCACTGTCGGACTGCTCGATCCGGGACCGCGCAATTCCGTCCTGCTTCAGGGCTATACCCGTTTTTTCCGTGGCCTTTATCAGGTTGTGCCGTTCACCCTGCTCAGCGGCTGGGCCCTGATCTGGCATGAAGGCGGGTTCAAGGTCATTGGCTGGCCCGTCAATGCGATGCAGGGTCTGGGCGTTGTCATGGCGATCATTTTCGTCATCACGGTCCAGGGACCATTCATGCGCGCCCGCCGCGCCATGCGCCCGCAGCCTGCCCTGTTCGATACGCTGCATCAGCGTATGCTTCTCATGGCAGGGCTCGGCGTCCTGACCATCATTGTCGCTGCAATAGCACGCGGCATCTGAAATATGGCGGCGATACGGCGTTTTCCAGGCCGTGTCGCTTGCCATTTCGCGCAATTCCGGATAACGGACCAGAGATATGCTTGCGGGGAAATATTCCCGCCCGTCTCACTCCGGTTCACTTTCCTCCCGAAACCGAACCGTCAACGCAGAGTCTCGAGAGTCATTTGAGCGCGAAAACGACCTCCGGTCCTTCCAAGTCCCGTACGACAGCCACTCCGAAACGCGGACGCTCCAGCGCCGCCCGTGCCGCAAAGGCCAAGGCGCATGAGAGCGAACCCGTAACAGCGGATGTGCCCGTCGAAAAGGTAGCGGCACCCGAGAAAAAGACCCGTGTCCGCCGCGCCAGCAAGACAGAGACAAAGGCCGCCGTCTCCACGGCTTCCAGAAGCCGGAAAAAAGCCGCTCCCGAGCCGGTAGCGGACAACACCGAAGCCGTGTCAGAAGACCTCGCGCCAGAAACCAAGACGGTCCGCCGCACACGCAAAACCACCGAGAGCACACCGGAAGCAGAGGCACCCGCGCCCCGTCGCCGTGGTCGCCCCCGCAAAAGCGACGTTGCCGTCGCAAAAACGCCGACAGGCTCTACGGAAGAGACGCCGGATTCTCCCGCAACGACCGAAAAGCCTGCTATCAAACGGCGCGGGCGGCCCCGCAAAGCCGAGACTGCGCAGGTAGACAGTCCCGCAGCGCCGGAAGCGGCCGACGAGGCCGTTGCCACGCCTCCCAAACGGCGCGGACAGGCGCGCAAGAATGACGCAGCACCAGTCGAAGCAGATGTGGTGGCAACCGTCGCACCAACAGAAGACGCAGTGCAGCCTGAAGCAAAAGCCGTTGAAAGCACTGCTCCGAAACGGCGTGGAAGGCCGCGCAAAACAGCCGTTGCCTCGGACACTCCGGAAACGCCTGCTGAACCCTCATCTGAGGAAACGGCAGAAGCCAGCCTCAACCGCAAGGCATCCGGACACACCGCCAGCACGACGACAGATGTGGATGACACGACACCGGCGCCCAGAAAGCCGCGTGCCCGCAAGGTGTCCAGCCGCAAGGCCGATGCTGCTCCAGTTGACGGTACAGTAGAAAACACCGTCGAGATTTCCGTCACCGAAATCCCTGTGGCGGCAACGGAGACTGTTACCGCGGAAGAAAGCACGCCTGCCGATGCCGGGCAACCGCGCTTTTCGGAACTGGGGCTGAGCGCTCCCATCATGCAGGCCATCAAAGAACTTGGCTATGAGCATCCCACACCCATTCAGGCTCAGGCCATACCGGAAATCCTGAAAGGACACGATGTACTGGGCGTCGCCCAGACAGGAACCGGCAAGACCGCATCCTTTACCCTGCCGATGCTCGAAAAGCTTTCCGGCTCCCGGGCTCGGGCTCGGATGCCTCGCTCCCTGATCCTAGAACCCACCCGGGAACTGGCCCTTCAGGTGGCGGAGAATTTCAAGCTGTACGGCAAGCACCTGCGCCTGACTCATGCCCTGCTGATCGGCGGGGAAAGCATGACCGACCAGAGAGAGGTCCTGAACCGCGGAGCGGACGTCCTGATCGCCACACCCGGCCGCCTTCTCGACCTGTTCGGACGTGGAGGCCTTCTCCTGACCCAGACCAGTCTGCTCGTCATCGATGAGGCAGACCGCATGCTGGACATGGGGTTCATTCCGGATATCGAGAAAATCGTCAGTCTCCTGCCGCCATATCGGCAGACGCTGTTTTTCTCCGCAACCATGGCGCCTGAAATCCGCCGTCTGGCCGATGCTTTCCTCAAGCATCCTGTGGAAATTACCGTTTCCCGTCCCTCGTCAGTGGCCACAACGATTGAAGAACGGGTCGTCATTGTCCCGGCCGATGAAAAACGACGTGCGCTGAAAAAACTTCTTCGCCATGAAGACGTGCAGAACGCCATTGTTTTCTGCAACCGCAAGCGCGATGTGGACATGCTTCAGCGCTATCTGTCCAAGCATAGTTTCTCAGCCGGGCATCTGCACGGAGATCTGGCTCAGTCCCTGCGGTTCTCAACGCTCGACAGCTTCAAGAACGGTGACCTGAAAATCCTGGTCTGCTCGGATGTCGCGGCCCGGGGCATTGATATCGGTGGCCTGTCGCACGTCTTCAATTTCGACCTGCCGTTCAACGCGGAAGACTACGTTCACCGCATCGGACGGACCGGACGCGCCGGCAAGGAAGGTCATGCCTTCAGTATTGCCGGCCCGAGAGATCAGAAACTCCTGGAAGCCATCGAAGCCCTGACCGGCAAGGCCATTGTCCGACAGGATGTCCCCGGCATCCCTTCGACTGACTGGGAAGTTCGTGAAGAGGATGGCAAACCTGTCGCGCCTGCCTCCACTCCGGCTGTAGCGTCAGCGCCTGAAGCCGTGGATGCCGAACCCACGGATGAGGATGACGCTCCGCGCCGGAAGCGTCGTCGTGGCGGGCGTCGTCGCAACGGGCGCCGGGATCAGGACAGCCAGACGGTTCAGCCTGTATCCGCTGAAAGTGGTGTTTCCTCCACTCCTGCGCAGGCAGAACAGAACCGGCCTTCCGTCGAACTGGCTCCTGCATTTGAAAATGACGCACCCAAGACAGGTTTCGGGGGCGATACGCCAGCCTTCATGCTGGTTCCACGCAGACACCGTCTGACGACGGCCGCGGAAAACGACCGTGCTGGTCCGATCCAGCACGATGGTCGCCATTACGGTGACCAATAACCGACAGACCGGCACGTTCACTGTCCGCATTGAAGGACTGGGGGCTGCCGGTGATGGCGTAGTGCATCATGACGGTCGAACACTCTTCTTCCCCGGCACTTTACCCAGGGAAGATATTAAGGTCCGTCTGTCTGCTGACCGCCCCGAGCTGATCGAGATTCTGCGCCCCTCTCCCGAGCGGGTCACGGCACCGTGCAGCTTATTCGGGACATGTGGCGGATGCGCTCTGCAGCACCTTTCTCTCAGTGCCATTCTGCGATGGAAGACCGATCGCGTCTCTCAGGCCCTCAGAGAGGCCGGTTTCGTGGATCTGCCTCCGCCGCAGACATACCAGACTGCGCCCGAAACGCGGCAGCGTATGGATTTTGCGCTCCGGCGCGTTCCAGGCGGGATCATCATCGGTCTGCATCGACGCAATGGTGATCCGGTCGACATGACGGAATGTCATGTGCTTCATCCTGTTCTGTTTCAGCTTCTGTCCCCCTTGCGCGCCGTTCTGGCGGCTCTCGGCGCACTGACCGGCGAAGGAAGTCTGATTGTCAATCTTCTGGACAGTGGGCCAGACCTGACGCTTTCCACACCCGCTCCATTGACAAGCGCAGACAGGACAAAGCTCGCTGCTTTTGGCCGCGAGCACGGAACACCGCGGATCTCCTGGCAGAATCCTAAGGATCGCTCCATTGAGACTGTCGCGCAGTCAGGTCCTGTTTTCGAGGATTTTGGTGGCGTCCCGACCAGCCCCCCACCTGCGGCTTTTTTGCAGGCCGCCCGGGATGGAGAAAAAGCCATTACAGAAGCCGTTCTTGCCGGCCTTCCGCCTCTGAACAAAAAAGATGTCACGGTTGAACTCTATGCCGGATGCGGGACGCTCACGTTCCCGATTTCCGAAAAAGGGCGCGTAAAGGCTTTTGAAGGAGATGCAGCGGCGGCAGCCTGTCTCAAGGCTGCCGCAGGCGGACGGTGCGTGGAAGCATTCCAGCGCGATCTGGGGCGGCAGCCGCTTTTGCCGCCGGATCTCAAGGCCACACGGGCCGTCGTACTGGACCCGCCTCATGCCGGAGCAGGCCTGCAGATAGCCCCTCTGGCCCGCTCGACCATTCAGGATGTCATTTACGTCAGCTGTAACCCCGTAGCCTTGACCCGGGATCTACGCCCCTTGGAGCAGGCTGGATTTACTGTTCTGAACTGGACCATTGTTGACCAGTTTCTCTGGTCAACAGAAGTAGAGACCGTTGTTGTGCTGTCGCGTGATCTCAAACGGATCAGACGTGAAAGCTCTCGCCGCACCCGCAGCGGCCTTTCTCATTCGGATTCCTGAACGTGAACCCGGATTCAAGATCCTTGACCTCGTAATCCATCACCGTTCCGGTAAGAAACAGCGTTGCCTTGCGATCCACCAGCAATGTAACGCCCTGATCTTCCACCCGCTCATCGGTCGGAAGAGGCTCGTCCACGAAATTCATGTCGTAGGACAGGCCGGAACATCCGCGGGTTCCGACACTGATCCGTAGAAGCTGGCCTTTATGAGCTCCCGCATACAGGTTCTGAAGCCGGATTGCGGCTTTTGGAGACAGGGTCAGGAGGGCAGGCAGCGTGCGATGCGTAAGAGTTTCGGACATAATAACTGGCTTTCGGTCAGAACATATTGAGCGCAAGACGCGCATCATCACTCATGCGGCTCATGTCCCACGGTGGATCCCAGACAATCTCGACCTCGACATTTTTTACATGTGGAACGTGAGAAACGGCATCCTTGACCATTTCCGGGAGTTCCTGCGCACTGGGACAGTTGGGGGCTGTCAGGGTCATCTCGATTTTCACGCGCCCGTCATCGTGCAGGTCGATCGCGTAAATCAGCCCGAGTTCATAGATATTGACCGGAATTTCCGGATCATACACCGTTGCGATCGACGCAATGATGGCATCCTGATCCGGAACAGTTCCCTCGCCTTCCTGAACGCCAGGAAAGGCGGTTTCCTCATGAGAAGGCATATTGTCGGTCATGGCATCACTCATGTGAGCATCTTCCGGGCCCGTTCAAGCCCCGTGATCAGCGCGTCTATCTCTTCCGTGGTCGTATAGACGCCAAAACTGGCCCGGGCCGTGGCATGCACGCCGAGCCGGCGCACCAGCGGTTCCGCACAGTGCTGCCCGGCCCGGATGGCAATCCCGAGCTGGTCGAGCAGGGTAGCGAGGTCATGGGGATGTGCCCCATCCATCACAAAGGAAATCACGCCTCCCCGCTCCCGGGGTGCACCCAGAACGCGCAATCCGTCCAGCGCATCAAGACGTTCCAGCGCATAAGCAGTCAACGCGGCCTCATGAGCGGAAATCGCGTCGTATCCCAGTTCCTCGATGAACCCGACTGCAGCTCCGAGCCCGACCGCCTCAAGAATGGCAGGGGTTCCCGCCTCGAATTTATGAGGCACATGTGCCCAGGTGGCCCGTTCAAAGGAAACACTCTGGATCATTTCTCCGCCACCGAGAAAAGGCGGCATGATGTCCAGCAGTTCCTTTTTGCCCCAGAGAACGCCAATTCCCGTCGGCCCATACAGCTTGTGGCCTGTGAAGGTGAAAAAATCCGCGCCCAGAGCCTGAACATCAATTTGCCGGTGCACAACGGACTGTGATCCATCCAGAAGGATGCGTGCATCATGATGATGCGCAATTTCCACCACTCTGCGGGCAGGCGTGACGGTTCCCAGCACGTTGGACATGTGCGTGACGGCAACGAGCGCGACTTTCCTGTCTTCCAGAAGCTTCTCATAGGCTTCCAGATCGATATCACCCTCATCCGTAATGGGCGCTACGCGCAGTTCGATACCAAGACGGTCCCGCAGCATGAGCCAGGGAATGATATTGGCGTGATGTTCCAGTTCGGAAATGAGGACCGCCTGCCCCGGCTTCATCAAAGAGCCAAGACTGTGGGCTACCAGATTGATCGCTTCCGTGCTGTTGCGTGTAAAGACGATCTCACGGTGATCCGGAGCATTCAGAAGACGCGCAACATCACTACGGGCGCGCTCATAGGCTTCCGTCGTCCGTTCGCTCATCCAGTGGAGACCACGATGGATGTTGGCGTACTGATGGTAAGCAGCCTCTCTCATTGCCTCGACAACAACATCGGGCTTCTGCGCGGATGCTGCACTGTCGAGAAAGACGAGAGGGCGACCATGCACCTGTTCGGACAGGATTGGAAACCGGGCGCGAATTTCCTGGATCATACTGACAGGCTCCTTAGCAGGAGGTCACGCATGTCCGCATCCGCCACCAGATCCAGAGCATCGACAAGGAAAGCCTGAACCAGGAGATCACGCGCCTGACTGTCCGGAATTCCGCGAGACCGCAGGTAAAACAGTTGTTCCTCGTCCAGCGCCCCGACCGTTGCACCGTGACTGCACCGGACATCATCCGCGTAGATTTCCAGTTCCGGTTTGCTGTTGATCTGCGCTTTTTCCGACAGCAGGAGGGCCTGGTTCATCTGGTAGCCATCGGTTTTCTGGGCAATACGATCCACGAGGATCTTGCCCTGAAAAACACCCTGCCCCGCATCTGAAAGAACCGTCTTGACGGTCTGGCGCGATCCGCAGTCCGGTGCGGCATGATGAATCATGGACGTCAGATCGTTCAGGCGATTGCCGTCCACGGTCTGCACTCCGTTGACATGCACAAAAGCATGCGGCCCTTCTAGGGTGGCGCCAACTTCATGGCGGGCCAGCAATCCCCCCTGATTCAGGACAAAGCTGTCATATTCGCCTTTTTCAGCCACATCCACCGACAGGATCGCCAGATGCGTAGCATCCGTGCTTTCGCGTTGCAGCTTGACATGGCGCAGGCGCGCCCCTGCCCCGACGCTGATATCGAGACGGGGATTGGCAACATAACTGCCCTCGCCGGCATTGACATCGAATAACGTCAAGGACGCTCCGGCTTCCAGAACGATCCTGTGCTGAAGATGGGTGGACACATCCTCTCCAGCCGTCAGGCTGGCCAGTGTCAGTGTTCCGGCATCCATCCCCGCAGGAATCCGGAGATCAAGACCGGTTTCACCCAGCGCGGCATTCAGCACTGCCGAAAAATGGACTGAAAGCGGAGCAACTTCGTCACCCGCTCCCGCAATGGTGCCGCCCGGCAGAGCCGAGAGGCCCGGCATCCTTTTTCCGTTCCCGAAAATCACCCGATGCCCCGTCTCCGGCAACGGCAGTGAGCGCAGGATCACCTCAGCTTTTTCGGTGGACAGGCCAGAAGGTGCATTCCAGACGGTATTGGCGACATTCCGTAAAGGCGTGTACCGCCATTCCTCGACACGTCGCGTCGGAAAACCCGCACCAGCCAGGATAGCGCCTCGATGGCCTGCCCGCTTTACGAACGCATCAAGGGCCAAAGAGGATTGCAGGACTGTCGGTGCCGCTGTCACGCTGCAGCCTCAAGAAACTGCGTATATCCCTGCTTCTCAAGCGTTCTGGCAACCTCAGGGCCACCGCTATGGATGATTTTTCCTCTGGCCATGACATGCACACGGTCCGGCACGATATACTCGAGCAGACGCTGATGATGGGTGATGACCAAGGCGGAGAAATCCGGGCCACGCAGGGAATTCACGCCATCGGCGACAATACGCAGGGCGTCGATGTCCAGTCCGCTGTCCGTTTCGTCAAGGATGGCAAAGGATGGCTGGAGAAGACGCATCTGAAGGACTTCGTTGCGCTTTTTCTCACCGCCCGAGAAACCGACATTTACGGCGCGCTTGAGCATTTCGTCCGACATAGAGAGACGCTTCGTCTCGGCCCGCACCGCCTTGAGAAAAGCCACGGCGTCCAGTTCGTCCATGCCACGCGCGCGACGAACCGCATTGACAGCAGTACGCAGGAAATTGGCATTGTTCACGCCCGGAAGCTCAACCGGGGACTGAAAGGCAAGAAAAATTCCCAACGCCGCCCGTTCCTCGGGTTCGAGCGCCAGAAGATCCTGACCTTTGAACGTGGCGCTGCCACCCGTCACTTCATAATCGTCGCGCCCGGCGAGAACATAGGACAGCGTGGACTTGCCGGAGCCATTCGGCCCCATGATGGCGTGGACCTCTCCCTTGGGGATGTCGAGATCAATCCCCTTGAGGATCTCCTTCGGCGTCCCGTCAGCTTCGATCCGGGCCTGCAGACCCTGAATATTCAGAAATTCGCTCATTTTAACCCACACTTCCTTCGAGGCTGATCTGCAGCAGCTTCTGTGCTTCGACCGCGAATTCCATCGGCAGCTCCTTGAGCACCTCGCGACAGAACCCGTTGACGATCAGGCCAACCGCATCTTCTTCAGACAGGCCGCGGGAACGGCAGTAGAAGAGCTGGTCCTCGGAAATCTTCGACGTGGTGGCTTCATGCTCCACCCGCGCCGTCATGTTGCGGCTTTCAATGTAGGGTACTGTATGCGCCCCGCATCGGTCACCGATCAGAAGGCTGTCGCACTGCGTGAAATTACGTGCGTTCCGCGCCTTCGGCTGCATGCGGACAAGGCCGCGATAGGTACTGTCGGACTGCCCGGCGGAAATGGTCTTGGCGATGATTGTCGAGCGCGTATTGGGCGCCAGATGAATCATCTTCGTACCGGTATCGGCCTGCTGGTGACTGTTGGTCACGGCAACAGAATAGAACTCGCCTACCGAGCCCTCACCCGCCAGAACGCAGGACGGATATTTCCAGGTAATGGCCGAACCGGTCTCCACCTGTGTCCAGGAAATCTTGGACCGTGCCCCCCGGCATGCGCCACGCTTGGTGACGAAATTGTAGATGCCACCCCGACCTTCTTCATCACCCGGATACCAGTTCTGGACCGTCGAATACTTGATGGAAGCGTCATCCATCGCGATCAGTTCGACAACCGCCGCATGAAGCTGGTTCTCGTCCCGCTGCGGGGCCGTGCAACCTTCGAGGTAAGAGACGCTGGCGCGCTCTTCCGCAATGATCAGCGTACGCTCGAACTGGCCCGTATTACGCGCATTGATGCGGAAATAGGTGGAAAGCTCCATCGGGCAGCGGACGCCCTTCGGTACATAAACAAAAGAGCCATCCGTGAAGACGGCAGAGTTCAGGGCCGCAAAGAAATTGTCTCCGGCCGGCACAACAGAGCCGAGATACTGCTTCACCAGATCCGGATGCTCGCGGATGGCATCGGAAATAGGGCAGAAGATAACCCCGGCTTCCTGAAGCGTCTTGCGGAAGGTTGTCGCAACGGACACGCTGTCAAAAACGGCATCCACGGCGACAGGCATCCGCTTTTCGGCATCCGCACCTTCGACACCGGCCAGCAAGGCCTGCTCGTGCAGGGGAATACCCAGCTTGGCATAAGTCTTCAGAAGTTCAGGATCGACTTCCTCCAGGCTCTTGGGGCCAGGCTTCTTCTTGGGCTGGGCGAAGTAATGCGCGTCCTGATAGTCAATCGGAGGGTGATGGATCTTGGCCCAGTGCGGCTCTTCCATTTCCAGCCAGGCGCGGAACGCCTTCAGACGCCAGTTCAGCATCCATTCCGGCTCGCCCTTGCGTTCCGAAATCAGGCGCACCGTCCCTTCATTGAGCCCCTTCGGAGCAATATCCATTTCGATATTGGTCTCGAAGCCCCATTCGTAGCTGGATTTCGCGAGTTTTTCGACTGTTTCGCGGGTCTCCGTCACGGCTGGCATGATTGCGTATCCTCAGTTGACCGTATCGATAGCCGGTTCGGAACCGGCTGCCGCAGAGGTGGCTGCCTGCATCTTCGATGTGGCTGAAGCCTCTGAATGACGGCTCATATCCGCCAGATTGATGCTGTTGAGCGTGTTCAGGATGGCGTCGTTCACCATGTCCCACTGCCCTGAAAGGCCGCACAGCGTGCTGTGTTCGCATTCGCGGCCGTCACAGCAGGCCGTAATGGAAATCGGCCCGTCTACGGCGGCGATGACGGCCGCGACGGTAATTTTCTCGAGTTCTTGGGCCAAGCGATAACCGCCACGGGCGCCACGGTGGGAAATGACCAGTCCATTAGAGGCCAGTCCCTTGAGAAGTTTGGCGACGGTCGGTTCCGGAACACCGGTTTCCCCCGCGAGGGCTGCCGCTGTGGCCAGCCCTTCATGGCGACCGAGATGGACCAGAAGGACGGTGGCGTAATCGGCCAGTTTTGACAGCCTCAGCATCGCTTGCACACTCACTTAAGGTTCTTATTAAAGACTTGGCAAGTCCTGTTTCAACTTCAGATGACCCATGCAGCCTGAAAGGTCAAGGGCTTTATCTGTCCGTGAAGCAGATATGGGAACGTTACACTCCGAAAAACAGGCGGGAAACCGCATCAAGAGCGGCACCGGCCAGAAAGCCCACCACTGTGCCGTTGACGCGGATATAGGCCAGATCACGCCCAACCCGTGTTTCCAGCCGACTCGCCAGCTCGTCCCCGTCCCACCCCGCCATGACGGATGCGATGAAGCCGGAGAGCTTTTCCCGCATTCCGGGCAGCACCCGCATGATGGCTTTTTCCATGGCCTGATTGATTTTCGCCCTCAAGGCAGCGTTATCGCGCATGGATGCGGCCAGATGACCAAGCGCTGCATCCAGCACCCGTGCGCTCCAGCCATCCTCACTGACGCTGTCTTCTTCGGCCATGCGCCTCAGACGCTCCCACAGCTCCCCGCTCCAGGCCTTCAGGCTCGTATGGGTGAGAACGGAAGTGATGGCGTTCGCAATGTCCTTGCGACGGACGGGATCGTTTTCAATCCTGTCGATTTCTCCCCGGACCCAGTTTGTAAAGCCATGCCGCAAATCCGAGTCCATCGGATCGATCCGCTCGAATTCAGCATTCAGGGCGGCGAGAACCCGGCTGGCCACGGATCCACCGATGGCCCAGCCAACGAGACGACCGCCCTGCTCCCGGACCCTTTCTTCCACGAAACGCCTCAGATCCGACTCGCGGGCGGCGATGGTTGTCTTAAGGCGTTCAAGAAGAAAGGACAGGACTTCCTGATGCATTTCACTGTCCACCATCGCCCGCATTCCGCGTGAGACAAGTGGCGTGATTTCCTCGCCGTTCAGCAGAACCGGCAAGGCACGGGAAATAGCCGAACTGGCGCGCCCGTCTTCCATGCGTTCGAACATGGTGGGAATGGCGGCGCGCATGGTAGAAACAAGGGCTTTACGGGTGGACGGCTCGCTCACCATATCGGCCAGAAGACCCGGCAGATCGAATTTTGAAAGGGCAGCCCGGACATCCTTGTCCGTGAAGAACTGGCTGGCCACAAACCGGCCCAGCGCCTGCCCGAGGCGCACTTTCTGCCTGGGCAGGATGGCGGTATGGGGAATGGGCAGCCCAAGCGGATGACGGAACAGGGCCGTCACGGCAAACCAGTCCGCCAGACCACCGACCACACCTGCACGCGATCCTGATTTCAGCAATTCGAACCACAGGCTATCCGGATACAGATGGCGGGCCGCAACAAAAGTCGTGCCTGTCGCCAGAACACCCATTCCCACCAGCAATCCGCCGGCCAGAATAGGGGGCGATATACCGGAAGACTGTTTTCCGATCTCTCTGGGTCGGGCAGGATTGATGTCCTCACGCATGATGGCTCCGATAGCATCATCCAGACGCCCTGTCGCGTCTGCTGGAAGGTTGCGCTTGGGGACAGGGCATGAAAGAAGTTCTGCCTCCATCAGCTTTAATTCCGCAGAAGCGAGACTGTTCCCGATGTCTGACTGCGCCGCCCAGCTTGACGCATCCCTTTATGACCAGATCAATGCCATGGCCTCGCGGCTTCTGCATGACCGCAACGGGCTGGGAGACCTGATCTCCTCCATCGGTGACGACCTGTCTGCCAGAGAAGATGCACTGAACGATCTCGAACGAACGGTGCGTGCGCTGCGGGACGAACATTTCGTCCAGCGGGCCGCACATCTGAGGTCTTATATCGGGCTGGAAGACGGCAACCCGCAGGACCGGCTTGCCGCAGTTGCAACACAGCTTGTGGAACAGGCCGAGAACGCTGAAAACCTGTCCGTTCCGGCTATTGCCGCGGTATTCACGGCGCATCCGACTTTTGCCCTGGCGGATCATGTTTACGACCTTCTGACAGAACGTGCCGAGAATCCGGAAAAGCCCCTTCCCTGCCTGCAGACCCACCGACGCGATGCGCCACCGACACTCGCACATGAACAGGCTCTGGCGCTGGCCGCCATCCTGCGTGGCCGGGACGCACTGGACGCCCTGACAGCCTGCCTGATCCAGGAAATGTCTTCACGCTGGGCCGGGGAAGCAGATCATGTCGATCCGGCTCCCGTGGTTCTGGCAAGCTGGGTTGGTTTTGATACGGACGGGCGGAACGATATCGGCTGGTGGGACACCATCCGTATCAGGCTGGAACTGAAACTGGCCCAGTTGCAGCGGCTGGAAACCGGTCTGGCGACGCTGGGCCTTCAGGATTCTGCCCTTGCCATGCGGGTGCGTCGCGCTATCGAGGCCGTCAACACCCAGCATGCCTCCTGTCCGATCGGACGGGATGCTACCCCTTTGGAAATCCAGACTTTTGCCCAGACGCTAATTTTTCATCGGGAGAAGGCCCTTCTCGATGCCCGGGAACTGCTGCCTCTTTTCCGGGATGCCATGTCCGCCCTGTCATCGGACCGGGACGCGACCCTGCACCTGCGGACGCTGCGGGCGGGCTTCATTACACATGGACTGGGCATTGCCCATATCCATACCCGCCTGAATGCCGCACAGATTTACAATGTGGCGCGGACGCGGCTGGGGCTCATGGATGATCCTGCGCTTCCCTCCCGGCGCCGGGTGCTTCTGGCCAAGATCGACGAGGCACTTTCCGACCTTTCCCCTCGGGCAGTCGATTTCGGCTCCCTGCTGGTCGAACCGGCATCTGCCGCGCGCCTGATGATGACGATGGCGCAGATTCTCAAGCACATCGACAGCGGAACCCCCATCCGCTTTCTGATTGCCGAGACCGAGAGCGGCTATACGCTGCTCGCGACCCTGTGGCTGGCGCGTCTTTTCGGTATTCAGGATCACCAGATCGAAATTTCTCCCCTTTTCGAGACAGAAAGCGCTCTGGAAAATGGCGAAACCATCCTGGAGGAAGCATTCCATTCTCCGCACTGGCGGGCCTATCTGCGCGCCAACGGACGCCTTTCGCTTCAGTTCGGATATTCGGATTCAGGCCGTTATGTCGGGCAGCTTGCCGCAACCAATCTGGTGGAACGTCTGCGAAACCGGACGCTTGCGCTTCTGAAAGAGCATGATCTGGAAGATGTAGCGCTGACGCTTTTCGATACGCATGGTGAAAGTATCGGCCGTGGTGCCCATCCGTTCACACTGAGGCAGCGCCTGAACTATTTCTCGCCTGCGCGGACCAGGATCGCCATGCTGGAAGCAGGCGTGAACTGCCGGGTGGAGACTGCTTTTCAGGGGGGCGACGGCTATACCCTGTTCGGTACGAATGCGCTTGCAGCCTCAACGATTGCCACACTGGCGGAACATGTCGCGGATGTACCAAAAAAGATGGATGACCCCATCTATGCCCGGCCTGATTTCGCGGCCGACTTTTTCTCAACGATTGCAATCGACATGGGCACACTGGTGGATGATCCAGGGTATGCGGCGCTTCTGAGCGCTTTCGGACCATCTCTGATCGACAAGACCGGCTCCCGCCCTTCCGCCCGCCAGTCCGATACGGCAACCGTTACCCGCATCACCCATCCAAGCCAGCTCCGGGCGATCCCTAACAACGCCATCCTCCAGCAGCTTGGATGGTGGGCCAATGTCCTGCACGGTCTGGGAAATGCGGCCCAGCGTCATCCGGATACGTTCGAGCAGTTCGCCAAAGGCTCTCCGCGTTTCCGCGAAGCCATGGATTTTGCCCGTCAGGCCCTTGCCCATTCTGACCTGGCTGTTCTTCGCGCCACCATCCGGCAACTTGACCCGGGGCTATGGCTGGACCGGGCCGCACAGGCAAAGGACGAGGAAAGCAGGCAGCATCTTCTGACCATTTCCCGTGGTCTGGAAATCCTGCGTTTCTGGGTCAGCGCGCCAGCCATGTTCCGCCGGATCCAGACGGACCACATCGCCCTGCGGGCAGCCTGGCCCGACGCCCCCCAGATGGACGTCCGCGAAAAGCTGCTCCATGCCATCCGCTTCGCCCTGATCGACAGGCTATGGGTTCTTTCCACGCACATCCCATATTTCGGTCCCCGCAACACCCTGACCCGGGAGGCGATCACGAACCTGATCCTGTGTCTGGACGTTCCCCGCGCACTGCATCTTCTGGAAGATCTCTTTCCTGTTTCCGGTCCCAGCATTTCCAATCTGGATTTCGGTGAGCCGGGAGACGCCGGAGAAGAATGTGGCTTTACCCGGGAGCACGAGCAGATTTTCAAGCCCCTGAAGCGGCATTTTGACCTGATGCGGGAAGTCGGCGTCGCCATCATGCATGCCAACCGCGCTTTCGGTTAAGAAACGGAATGATCTCAGGGAGGCTTGCTCATCCTGCTGAGCAGTGGTTAGAGAAAAGCAACATAACGAACGGAAAGTGTTTTCTGCATGTTGCGCAAGGCCCTTCTTCTGTGCGCGACCATAATGGTCGCGCCTGCTCTCGCCGCCTCTCCTTCCACGCCAGCGGAACCGAACGCAGACAGCGTCACGACCGGAACCGTCACGGTCAACGGCACACCCATTCCCTATCAGGCTGTTGCCGGCACCATTCTGGTTCACGGAAAAGACTATAACGACTCTGCCGACCTCATCTCAAAGCGCGGCACAAAGATCGACACCAGCAAGGATGACGCGGCCAAAAATCCGCCTGTCGCCTCCATGTTCTATACGGCCTATTTCAAGCAGGGTGTTCCGTCTGCGAAACGGCCAATTACTTTCCTGTACAATGGCGGCCCGGGTTCGGCCTCTGTCTGGGTCCATATGGGCACTTTCGGCCCCTGGCGCGTCAATACGCCCGGAGATCAGCACCTTCCGGCAGCTCCCTACGCCCTCATCAACAATCCGCAGTCCCTGATGGATGTTTCGGATGTCGTCTTCGTGGACGCGCCCGGGACCGGCTTCTCGCGCATTGCCGGCAAGGATGCGGCCAAGGAATTTCTGGGCGTCGACGGGGATGCTGAAGCCTTCACCCATTTCATTGCGCAGTTTCTCGCCAAATATCACCGCTACAATTCACCAAAATACCTGTTTGGCGAAAGTTACGGCACGATGCGTTCCGCAGTAGTCATCAATGACCTGGAGCAGGAAGAGAATATCGACTTCAATGGCGTCATCCTGCTCTCCCAGATCCTGAACTACGACAACAGCGCGGACGGCCCCCAGTTCAATCCCGGCATTGACGATCCTTACATCCTCGCTCTGCCGACCTATGCCGCCACAGCCTGGTACCATCACTGCCTGCCGCAGGATCACCCCGATCTGAAGGCTTTCCTGCACGAAGTGGAACATTTCGCCCAGAACGATTATGCACTCGCGCTTCGGCAGGGTGCGGACCTTTCCGATACCCGAAAAGAAGCCATTGCCCAGAAGCTGCATGACTATACCGGATTGCCTGCGGACTACATCCTGCGGGCTGACCTGCGCGTCAATGGCGGTGAGTTCGAACAGCAGCTCCAGGCAAAGACAGGGATGGCGACCGGCCGTCTGGACACGCGCTATTCCAGCCCGACGATTGATCCCCTGTCACAGGAAGTGGACTACGATCCGCAGTCAAGCGCCATCAGCTCCGCTTACGTGACCGTTTTCAACGATTACATCCGCAATACGCTGAAATACGGCACGGACGAGAAATACCGTCTGTTCAATCCTGAAGATCACTGGGACAACAAGCATACGCAGCCTGGTCATGGTTACCAGCCGAAGGGCGTTCCCAATGTCATGGCGGATCTTGCCATGGCCATGAAAACCAACCCCAATCTGCATGTAATGCTGAATGCGGGATATTATGATCTCGCCACCCCTTATTACGAGGGGATCTACGAAATGAAGCATCTGCCTATCTCGAATGATCTTCAGAAGAACATCGAGTATGCCCAGTATGAATCAGGTCATATGGTTTACGTGAACCCGGTGACCCTTCAGCAGCTTCATGACAACGTCGCAGCGTTCATTCGCAAGACTGACAATCTGCATTGACCGGAGAGACAGGGTTTTATCCAGAACCCTGTCTTTGACAGCACCCGCAGCGCCTCAGGGCCTGCGGGTTTTTTTATGGTCCTCATTTGACCCACTGCTCTGTCCATAAAAAAACCCTGCCAGAATATTCTGGCAGGGTTTTCCATTTCCCGATGTCTGAGAGAAATCAGGCGGACTTGGCCATGATTTCCTCAGCCACGTTACGCGGCACCGGATCATAGTGATGGAACTGCATCGTGAAGGATGCACGGCCCTTCGTTGCGGAGCGCAGATGAGAAATGTAACCGAACATTTCCTTCAGCGGCACCTGAGCGCGGATCATCACGGTCGAACCAGCAGTTTCCTGGCTCTGGATGATGCCACGGCGACGGTTGAGATCGCCCACCACGTCACCGACGTGATCGTTCGGCGTCGTGATTTCCACATCCATGATCGGCTCGAGAATCACCGGACCGGCGTTCTTCATGCCTTCACGGAAGCAGGCCTTAGCTGCGATTTCGAAGGCTAGCGCCGAGGAGTCAACGTCATGGTACTTGCCGTCGAGCAGCGTGAACTTGAAGTCCACGGTCGGGAAGCCGGCCAGAACACCTGTGCTGGACTGGTTGCGGATGCCCTTTTCGACAGCCGGGATGTATTCCTTCGGTACGGAACCACCAACGATCTTGTTCTCGAAGATGATCTCATCCGGCTTGTCGGACGGAGCAAACTCGATCTTGACCTCAGCGAACTGACCCGAACCACCGGACTGCTTCTTGTGGGTATAGGTCTCGGTATGAGCCTTCGTGATCGTCTCACGATACGCCACCTGCGGAGCACCGATGTTGGCGTCAACACCGTATTCACGACGGAGACGGTCAACGATGATGTCAAGGTGAAGCTCACCCATGCCGGACAGGATGGTCTGGCCCGTTTCCTGATCGGTCTTGAGCTGCAGGGACGGATCTTCGGCCGTCAGCTTCTGCAGGGCCAGCGTCATCTTCTCGACGGCGTCCTTGGTCTTCGGCTCGACGGAAATGTCGATGACCGGAACCGGGAACTGCATCCGCTCCAGCACGACAGGATCAGCAGCATCGGCCAGCGTGTCACCGGTGACGGTGTCTTTCAGACCAACGAACGCGGCGATGTCGCCAGCACCAACGGACTTCACTTCCTGACGCTTGTCGGCGTGCATCTGGAACATGCGGCCAACGCGTTCCTTGTGCCCCTTCGTCGTGTTCAGGATGGTGTCGCCGGAGTTCAGGACGCCACGATAGACGCGGACAAAGGTCAGCGTGCCATACTTGTCGGAAATGATCTTGAACGCGAGGCCGGCAAACTTGCCGTCCGGGTCAACCGGAACGATCGGAAGGAAGTTTTCGTCAACCTCTTCGCCTTCCGGCGGAGCGATGCGGATGCCTTCCACTTCGTCAGGAGCCGGCAGGTAATCGATGACGGCATCGAGCAGCGGCTGAACGCCCTTGTTCTTGAAGGCCGTACCACACATGACCGGACGGAACTCACCGGAAATGGCGCCCTTCTTGATGCACCGCTTGAGGGTAGCGACATCAACGTCGCCCTTCTCGAAGTACTCTTCCATGGCGGCGTCATCGACGGCCAGGGCGGTATCGAGCAGGTTCTGGCGGGCTTCCGCTGCCTTTTCCTTCAGGTCGGCCGGAATCTCTTCATAGTGGAACTTGGCGCCAAGTTCGCCGCCTTCCCACACGATCGCACGCATCTCGACCAGATCGACAACGCCGACGAAGTTTTCTTCGGCACCAATCGGGAGCTGCAGCGGGATCGCCACGATGTCCAGCTTCTCTTTCAGCGTGCTGAAAGCGTAATAGAAGTCGGCGCCGGTGCGGTCGAGCTTGTTGATGAAGATAATGCGCGGCACGTTGTACCGGTCAGCCAAACGCCAGTTGGTCTCGGACTGCGGCTGCACGCCGGCAACGCCTTCGATCACGAAGATGGCGCCGTCGAGCACGCGGAGCGAACGGTTCACTTCGATGTTGAAGTCGATGTGACCCGGGGTATCGATGATGTTGATGCGGTGATCATTCCACTCGCACGTCACGGCAGCGGACGTAATCGTGATGCCGCGCTCACGTTCCTGCGCCATGTAGTCGGTCGTGGTGTTGCCTTCGTGGACTTCACCGATCTTGTGAGACACACCCGTGTAATACAGGATACGCTCGGTCGTCGTGGTCTTGCCGGCATCGATATGCGCGGTAATACCGATGTTGCGGATCTTCGAGAGAGCCGATTTGGCTTCCTGAACGCTTTCTGACACGGAGAACCTCCAAAATACAATGAAAGGTGCTTCAGCCTGAACTGAAACACCTCCGCTGCGGCCGATTGCGGCCGAACCTGAATTGCCCCAGTGGCGGCTGAATGACGCAGACCGCCATGGTTTTCAAGAGCAATCTTTTTCCCGGAAAGAGTGCCGGGAAAAAGAATCAGGCTGGCTGTGCAGCCTTACGCTCCTGAACGCGCAGGATACGGCGCTTGATGACCTGGGCTTCGGTCGGCAGCTTGCGGTTGGGCGTACCCAGCAGGAACGAATCCAGTCCGCCATTATGCTCGATCGTGCGGATACCGTTGGTGGACAGGCGCAGACGCACCGACGCCCCAAGAATATCGGAGATCAGCGTGGTCTCCTGCAGGTTCGGGAGAAAACGACGGCGGGACTTGTTGTTGGCGTGGCTGACGTTATTGCCCGTCAGCACGCCTTTGCCCGTGATCTGGCAACGGCGAGACATGATAACACTTTCCTCGATGCTGGATGACGCAGGACAACGAGGCCCGGCGCGTTCCGTAAATCAGGCGCGGCTTATGGCGAAGGATCGGGCTTCCGTCAAGCCCTGATCACATTTTCTCCGGCCTGAACCGCCCACATGGCCGCATAATATCCACCTTTTCCCAGCAGATCCATATGTGTTCCACGTTCGACAATCCTGCCGGCATCCAGAACAATGATCTGACCGGCGTTCTGGACGGTGGATAAACGGTGCGCCACAATGATGGTGGTCCGGGTCCGGGACAGGCTCTGAAGCTCCTGCTGGATGGCGGCTTCCGTTCTGGTATCGAGTGCGCTCGTCGCCTCGTCCAGAAGCAGGACGCGCGGATCCTTCAGAATGACCCGCGCAATCGCGACACGCTGTTTCTCCCCCCCGGACAGCTTCAGCCCCCGTTCCCCGACGATGGTGTCATAACCATCCGGCAAGGACTGGATGAAATCATGGATCTGCGCACTGCGGGCCGCGTCTTCTACTTCCTCGCGGGATGCCCCCAGATTTCCGTAAGCAATGTTTTCCCTGATGGAAGCGTTGAACAGCACGGTGTCCTGAGGAACGGTTCCTATGATCCTGCGAAGGTCATCCAGAGCAATGTCACGCACGTCATGGCCATCCAGTCTTACCTGCCCTTCCGTCGGGTCATAGGCCCGTGTCAGAAGGCGCCCCATGGTGGATTTTCCTGATCCCGTGTGACCGACAATAGCTAGTGAACTGCCAGCCTCAACCTTCAGGCTGACATCATGGAGAATCTGGCGTGCAGGATCATAGCCAAAGGATATATGATCAAAGACCACGGAAGCCGGACCAGCCTGTGACAGTCGGGTCGGAAGGCGCACGGGATGCGCCGCTTCCATGACTTCGGGCTGGACCGCCAGCAGTTCCAGATAGTTTTCCAGATCCACCCGCGCATTCCGCCAGCCAGCGCTGACATAATTCAGCGTTGCGACAGAACTGTACAACCCGCGCAAATAACTTCCGATCAGAACGAACTGGGCCACCGCGATACGGTGCAGGACAATGTCTCGGGCCGCCAGCGCCAGAAGACCGGTCGTCGTGGCTGCAATCAGGAGACTACGGCTCATCTGTGAAAAACTGACTAGCCGCTGAAGGCGGATCTCGGCCCGTTTCACAGCCAGACAGGCGTCATCGTAAAGGGCAATTTCGTGCTGTTCGTTGGCGAAGCTGCGAACCGTTTCGAAATTCAGGATACTGTCGACAAGCTGATGCTGGGCATGGCTGTTGCTCGTGTTCCGAACGCGACGGGCCGCCATACGCAGACGTGTAAAGACATAGGACACAGCGCCATAGGCCCCCAGCGCGCCAGCCAGAACCACGACATACCGCCAGTCAAAGACCCGCAGGATGATGAACAGGGTCATCCCCAGTTCGACGACATTGGGCAGCACGCTGAAGAGAACAAGCCCCAGCAATGTCCCAACCGCGTCCGAACCCCGATCGAGCGTCCGTGTAATGGACCCAGTCTGGCGGTCCAGGTGGAACCTGACACTCAACCGATGCAGGTGTTTCAGCCCCAGCAGAGCCACCCGCCGCTGGAGATCGACCTCCACCGGTTTGACCAGCAACTCTCGTGCGGGCGTGACAATCCCGGATATGACGCGAATGACCCCGTACTGAACGATCAGCCAGACCGGAACGCTTGCAAGCTGATCCCGGACCGACAAAGCGCCAACCATACGACTGAACAGCCAGGGCGTGGCTACCGTACCACCACTTTCGACCAGCAGCATGATGAGAGCCAGCCCGACGGGAAGTCCCATGGTCCGGAATTTACGGGGACGTATCTGACGCCACAGATCACGCAGGCTGATGGCCGGAAGCATCGAATCGGGTTTTCTTGCCATGCGGGACTATGACGACGGCATGGAGTGCTTTGCAATCGTGCGCGCACATGCGAAACTTGACGCTGTGCCTGATGAAACGTCCTTTCCTGCCCTCGCTCCCTTCATGCGCCATATCCGCGCCTGCAACGATGCCGTCCTGCCCGGTGACAGAAAGCCTTTTTTCTGCGGCTCGGAGCCCATGGGATGGGTAACGCCTGAAACAGGCCGTTTTCTGGCGGAACTGGGACTGAAGCGTGACGACAGTTATGGGGTTCAGACAGGAACCGAACTTTCCCATCTTTCCAGATGGCTCTGTGATCAGGACGTCTATGCCTCTCACCATGAAGACTTCGATGTGCGCAGCAAAACCGGGGTCGTTCTCGGACAGGTGGATCGTGGCGCCATTCCCGTGCTCGGCGTGGCTGCGGAAGGTGTGCACCTGAACGGCCTGGTGGAGAGACCGGACGGTACTTTTCTCTGGATTGCCCGGCGCAGCAGAAGCAAGCGGCTCGACCCCGGCAAGCTTGATCACCTCGTGGCTGGCGGCATCAGTGCAGGGCTGTCTCCTGACGCCACCGTCATCAAGGAAGCGCAGGAAGAAGCCGGAATACCCGACGCCGTGACGCGCACCGCACAGCCTGTCAGCCGGCTCCAGTACGCGCTGGAACGTCCCGAAGGGCTGCGCCGGGATATCCTGCATTGTTATGATCTTGTCCTGCCGCCGGATTTTGTCCCGGTGGCAGAGGATGGGGAGGTGGAAAGTTTTCACCTTCTTCCCCTGCAGGAGGTATTCGGTCTTGTGCGTGACACGGATGATTTCAAATTCAACGTCAATCTCGTACTGATCGACCTGTTTGTCCGTCGCGGGCTTTTCAGTCCCGCGGAAAGCTCTTTTCTTCAGGCCGCTCTGACGGGAGAGAACCAGGCATGAAATCCATGCTGTCGCTCGGTGCCCTGACGGCACTCCCTCTCCTGCTGGGAGGATGCATCGTTCCAGTCAGCGTCACACCCAATCTCTGCCGCGAAGTCAGCGCGCAGGACAGTCTGCAGATCCGGCTTATGTTTGGCATGACGCGTCCGGATGGAACGACAATCACCGAAGGGGAATGGCAGGATTTCTTGGCTCGGGAAGTAACACCGCGTTTTCCAGCCGGTTTCAGCGTCATATCGAGCTATGGCCAGTGGTATGACGCCGCCAATCGCCGCGTTACAAAGGAACCTTCTCGCCTTTTATGGATTGTGACAGTCCCGAACCGGGATCTCCTGGGCAATCTGCACAGTATCAGGCAGGATTACATGCAGCGTTTTTCCCAGCAATCCGTAGGTCTGGCCATTCAGAACGGATGTGCATCCTTTTGAGGGCAGGATATGATTTTCCGCCCGACGAGGCTGAAAGACCCTTTCCTCTGGTCTGTGACCGCCACATGCACCCGTCATATCGGCCTTTCTTTTCAGGACTAGCATGACCGACTTTACCTCTCCCCCGTCTCCCGACGTCATTCCGGTCGAAGCCTCCGCCTCGACCGAAACGATCCAGCGCCGCGCGCGGGGATTTCTGGCCCTTTTTTTCGTAGCGATCGGTCTATACACCCTCAAGGGCTTTCTGCCTGCTCTGCTCTGGGGATGCGTCTTTGCCATTTCCATCTGGCCACTCTACAGCCGGGCGGAACGACGTTTTGGCAAGAGCGACTGGCTGCCCCTGCTCTTCACCCTCGCGATCGCGCTGATCTTCCTCGTACCGGTCTCGCTGGTCGGCGTAAAAGTGGCCGATGAGGCCCGGAGTGCGCTGGAATGGATTGATGATGTCCGCAACAACGGGATTCCAATGCCGGAATGGGTCCCTAACCTTCCGGTCGGAGCAACGGCCGCCACGAACTGGTGGCAGAGCCACCTGACCAGTCCACAACGCGTCTCCCATTTGTTGCATTCCGTCAATGTGGGGCACGGCGTCCAGATGACCAGACAGGTTGGTTCCCAAGTTGCCAGACGAGGCACACTGTTCGCCTTCTCCCTGCTGACCCTGTTTTTCCTGCTGAAGGACGGGGACTACGTGATCCGCAAATGCCTGATCGGATCACAGCGGCTTTTCGGCGCCCAAGGCGAAAGTGTGGCCAAGCAGATGATCTCATCTGTGCATGGAACACTGGCGGGGCTGGTCCTGGTCGGGCTGGGAGAAGGCGCGATCATGGGCATCACCTATATCAGCACGGATGCCCCGCAGCCGCTTCTCTTCGCGATGCTGACAGCTGTGGCGGCCATGATACCGTTCCTGGCATGGCCAACCGTTGCTCTCGTCGCTCTTCTGCTTCTGGCCAACAGCAGCATGATTGGAGCCATTGTGGTGATGGTCATCGGCTCGATCGTAATTTTCGTAGCCGACCATTTCATCCGGCCGGCCCTTATCGGCGGCAGCACGAAGATGCCATTTCTATGGGTTCTGCTGGGTATTCTGGGTGGTGCAGAGACCTGGGGACTGCTGGGCCTGTTCCTTGGACCAGCCATCATGGCCGCACTTCATCTTCTCTGGATGCTCTGGACAACGGAGCAGCCACAGGAAGAGAAACAGATTTTCAAGGAAGAATAACCGCAGGACTTGGTCGGGCAGGCGGGATTCGAACCCACGACCCCCAGTCCCCCAGACTGATGCGCTACCAAGCTGCGCTACTGCCCGTCTGTCCTGCGGTGGAGGCGGTTTAGCAGTGTCCGCCTTTCATCGCAATGGGGTATCTTTCTCAAACAGGCAGAAGATTGCGAAGAGACTGAAGCTCTTCAAGAATTTCCCCTAATTCCGCCCGCAGGAAGCCGTTCTCACCCTCCAGCTTTTCCGCAAGCGCATAAAGCTGTTCGTTCTCATCGCGCAGGATTTGCAGAGCTTCAGAATCGCCAGCCTGCACCGCTGGCAGATCTTCGGCTTCGGCTTCGGCTTCGGCTTCGGCTTCGGCTTCGGCTTCGGCTTCGGCTTCGGCTTCGGCTTCGGCTTCGGCTTCGGCTGAAGCAGGTGTCAGGGATTCTTCGTAAAGAAAAGCCGTATTTTCTTTAGTCTGCTGATTATTAGGCTCGCTCTCGTGAACATTTTCCTGCGTAACGATCACTTCATCTGCGAGGGTAAGGTCCTGTGCAGGTGTCTGCTGATCGTCCAACGCGTCAAGGATTTGCACCTCGTCCGTGACAGCTTCCTTATCAGGCGCCACAGAGTGGGAAAGGACCGGAAGTATTTCAGGGCCTTTTTCGGAAATGACCTCACCATCCTGACGCTGAGCCGCCTTGCGTTCCCTCAGAACCCTCAATACACCCTGGGTCTTGTATCCCTGCACGTAAAGCAGGTCCGAAATCAGTTTCAGGGTTTCGATATGCTGCGGATTGTAATACCGCCGCCCGCTTTCACCACGGAACGGTTTTACTCCGGGGTAAATTGTTTCCCACGAGCGCAGGCGATGCTGGGGAATATGAAGTTCTTCAGCAACTTCACTGATTGTCCGATAAGCCTCAGGGGCCTTTTTAACGCGCCCGGTTTCTTCCTTCCCAGAGGACAAACCGGAAGACGAAGAAGAATCGTTATCTGTCATGAAAATACTTCTGGTTCCGGGGCGTTACTGTTCATGAGGCTCTTGTACGGACGCAGCGGCATCCGCGGAATCGTTCATACGCGCACGCAACAGCTGGGAAGGCCGGAACACCAGAACGGCACGCGGCAGGATCGGAACCTCCACGCCCGTCTTTGGATTACGCCCGATGCGCTCACCTTTCTGACGAACCGAAAAGCTTCCAAATCCGCTCAGTTTGACGGACTCACCCTTTTCCAGTGTCGCGGAAATATTTTCCAGCACACTTTCCAGAATGTTGGAGGAATCGTGCCGGGATAGCCCAACACGGCTATAAATCTGCTCGACAAGATTCGCGCGTGTGACTGTGCTCATGACATCTGCGTATCATGCTGTTCAGAACAGTCAAAGGAATCAATCATCAGGGCGCACGGACTTACATCCGGACGAGAGCAGACCCCCAGGTCAGACCACCGCCCAACGCTTCCATCAGCACCAGATCGCCCTTGCGGATACGGCCATCACGCACGGCTTCATTCAGTGCCAGTGGAATGGAAGCAGCAGACGTATTGGCATGTCGGCCGACGGTAACGACAACACGGTCCGAAGGAAGAGCCAGCTTTTTGGCCATTCCGTCAATAATACGAAGATTGGCCTGATGCGGAACAAGCCACTGGATGTCCTTACCCGTCAGGCTGTTCGCAGCCAGCGCCTCATCCACGGCCTGAGACAGTTTGGCGACGGCATGACGGAAAACTTCACGTCCCATCATCTTCAGACGCTGGGTCGTCTGGGTGCAGCCAGCCGCCCCGTCAACATACAGGATATTCCCTGTCCGACCGTCCGAATGGAGATGCGTGGAAAGGATACCCTCTTCGTCTCCGGCTTCCAGCAGAACTGCACCTGCACCATCACCGAAAAGGACACAGGTTGTCCGGTCTTCCCAGTCCAGAAGGCGGGAAAATACCTCAGTCCCGATAACAAGAATCTTGCGGACCTGACCTGATCGGATCATCGCATCCGCTGTCGCCAGGGCATACACGAAACCCGAGCAGGCGGCGCTGATATCAAATCCAAATCCGCGATGCATACCCAGAAGAGCCTGGATCTGTACGGCAGCGGCTGGAAAGACACGATCAGGCGTGGACGTCGCTACAAGGACAGCATCGACGTCATCGACCGAAACGCCTGCATAGTCGAGAGCCTGCCTTGCGGCATTTGCCCCCATGCTGGCGGTATTTTCATCACCTGATACGATATGCCGCTGTGTGATGCCCGTTCGTGTCCGGATCCACTCATCCGAGGTTTCGAGACCGTATTTCGCTGCAAGCTCATCATTGGTCAGAGCTTCGCGAGGCAGATAACCGCCGACACCGGTCAAGCGGGCATGAAGGGTAGCAGACATTTCTCAGCTCACCGGCTCGGGCGTGACCTTGTCAGCTGCCGCGGAAGCCGTTCCTGCCTCCAGCATACCAAGCTGCTCAAGGCGATCACGGATCCGGTCATTCAGTTTGTGGGTTACGGCATCCATGGCCACGTCAATCGCTGCGGCGAAGGCTTCGCCGTCTGCGCCGCCATGGGATTTGACGACAATCCCGTTCAGACCAACGAACAACGCGCCGTTGTAACGGCGCGGATCGATCCATTCCCGCATGCGCTCCAGCCCGGGACGAACCAGAAGATAGCCGATCCGTGTCAGCAGATTGGTCTTGAAGACGCGCTTCAGAAGCGCGAAGGCCAGTTTGAGCGCCCCCTCACCTGTCTTGAGCGCGACATTGCCGGTAAAACCGTCCGTCACTACGACGTCCGTTGTCCCGGCTGTAATGTCATGCCCTTCGACAAAACCATGAAACTGGGAGGAAAGCACGCTCTCACGCAGCCGTTCCGCGGCCTGGCGAAGGCGTTCGTCTCCTTTGAGGTCTTCGGACCCGACGTTCAGCAAACCGATTGTCGGTCGTGGCAGACCGAGAGCAGCCTGCGCGAAAGCCTCGCCCATAATGGCGAATTCAACAAGATTGCGAGCATCACAGGCAATATTTGCCCCAAGATCGAGCATGACCACGTCACCGCGGGCGGAGGGCTCAACAGCGACCATGGCAGGTCGGGAAATACCCGGCATAGCTTTCACGATGATCTTGGCAAGCGCAAGCATGGCGCCACTGTTGCCCGCTGACACCACGCCATGCGCTTCGCCAGACGCGACGCTCTCCATTGCAAGACGCATGGAAGACCCACGGACACGAATAGCGGCCGTCGGTTTCATTTCCATCGAGATGCTGGCTGGAGCATGGCGGATCTCGCAGATCCGGGCTGCCTTTGGATGCTGCGCCAACGCCGGCTTCAGCAGTTTCTCGTCCCCGATCAGAAGCACACGCGCTTTCGGATGACGGTCGGCAGCAAAATCGAGACCTGTCAGGACGATGTCCGGAGCGCTGTCGCCTCCCATTGCATCGACGGCGAGGGCATAAGGCCCGGAGGCCGCGATGTCACGGTCAGACGTGACAGACGCATTGCTCATTGAGACAGTTTCCCGGACAGCATCTTACAGAGACGGGCAGCCAGAGAGTGGGCTGCCCATCGACAGGTTTCAGGCGCGGACAGCGGTCTTCAGGGTCTTGCCAGCCGCCACGATCTCACGGCCGTCATAGTGACCGCAGTGGCTGCAGACATTGTGTGGACGCTTCAGTTCACCGCAGTTGCTGCACTCGGCATGTGCTTCAGCGCGGAGGGCATGGTGGCTGCGGCGCATGCCACGACGGGACGGCGTAGTCTTTCTTTTGGGGACGGCCATGGCTTTTATGCCTCTTTCTGCTTCTGTGTCGGCACCCCTGCTCCGCTCCCTGCGGCATCCGGTGCCCTGTTGTTCGTCGTCTCGTAATTTACGTCGAGTTCAGGCGGGCGGCTCTAGCAGAGCAGAGCGAAACCTGCAAGCCAGACGTGGCATTTTATTCTTTCCGGCCGCCGTTTTTCAGCGCGGCCAGCGCCGCAAACGGATTGGGACGGGACGCCGCGTCAGACGGTTCACCCGGCAGTCCGGGTCCTTCTTCCCCTTCTGACGGGGCCACGTCAACCGCGTTTTCAAGACCGGCCCCTGGTCTGCGCGGATATGGGTCCAGCATGAGAGCAAGCTGCTCGGCCGCTGCCTCCCCGATATCCAGCACCTTCCCGTCGTGCGGAACTTCGTCCGGACCTTCCAGATCAATGGAATCGATGTCGAATTCATCCTCCGGCATTTCCGATTCCGGGATGAACCTCAGAACGAAGCTCTCGGCCAGAACATCATCGAACGGTTCAGACGTGATGACACAGAGCTGCGTCACTTTCGCCGTCAGACGCCCTTCCGCAAGTATGGCATCCCCTGTGGAAGGTGTCAGATGAAAGCGGCAGTTCAGGGCTTCAATGGCGGGAATGCCGAACCGTCGCGCCAGAGCCGCCCTTTCCTTTGGTGAGGCCTCGATGCTCTCTTCCAGCCCCTTGCCCAGCTGGTTGAGCGGAATACGACGGGAAAATTCAGCAGGACGGGACATTCAGACACTCCGACCCCGGATATGGCGGGGAAATCGTTGACATGCGCACGCCATTCGGGCACGCGCTCAGTTAAGCGGTTCTCTTGCACAGGATAGTTTCCGGTTCCATGAATAACGCATCTTCCCCAATGACCCCAAGCAGAACACGCGCTCTTCGCAGCCTAGGGCTGACAGGGCTGGCCTGTGTTCCGCTGCTGCTGGGTGGATGCTCCTTTTTCGCCCCGATTCCCGAGCCCAGAGGATCGCTCATCGAGAAGACGGACTACGCCCAGCTTTCACCGGGCACGACGACGCGCTCGGAAGTGCTGGACGCCCTGGGCTCCCCGACGGCTCACGCCACCTTTGACGACAACACGTGGATCTATGTTTCCATGGTGACGTCCCCGACCCCGCTCGATTTTCCCACCGTGGACAAACAGCAGGTTGTCGTCCTGAATTTCGACAATTCAGGTGTGCTTCGCAAAATGGATACGCTCCACAAGAGAGACGCCATTTATGTTGGAATGGTTGGAGCCAAGACCCCGACCCCGGGCACCAAGATTTCGGTCCTGCAGGAACTGCTCGGCAATGTGGGTCGCTACAATCCGATGAGCAACATGAACAGCACGTTTGGTGGTGCCAATGGTCCGATGGGCATGGGCGGCCAGGGCACAGGCAATGGCGGCTCGGGCAATACCCTGCCCTGATCTGACTATTTTGGCAGGGTGATCAGGACGGCCAGTCCGCCAAGCGGGCTGTCCATCAGCCTGACAGCGCCTCCATGGGCGCGGATGATGTCGCGCACGATGGTCAGTCCCAGACCCTTGCTGCTGTTACCATCCGTGCCTTTCATCAGCAGTTCCTCGCGCCGGTTCGCAGGCAGGCCGGGACCGTCATCCTCCACCATGATCTCGACATTCTCTTCTCCTTCGCGAAGGGAAAAGCGCATCGCACCGCCATGGCGCCGGGCGTTTTCCGCCAGATTGGTCAGTACCCGACGCACCGCATCCGGCCGGACCACGGCCTCGACGCCCCCTCGCCCTTCCACACTCAGAACACGCCCGCCTGCCCTCAGCGTGGCAGCGGCGACTTCGTCCAGCAGCGACCGCATGTCTGTCAGAACAGGCTCTTCAGCCCCTTCTCCACGGGCAAAAGAGAGATAGCTCCCGATCAGTTTCTCCATATCGTCAATATCGACCACCATGTCAGCGAAATCAGGCTGAAGGTCTTCCGCCCGGATCATCCCTTTGACAGGCATCATGGCGATCGTCAGCCGCAGTCGCGTCAGAGGCGTACGGAGATCATGTGACACGCCAGCAAGAACTGCCGTTCGCTGGGTCACGAAACGGTTGACCCGCGACTGCATCCGGTTGAAAGCGACGGCGGCCTGCCGCACTTCCCGCGCGCCCTGCGGACGGATAGGCCCTTCATCCCGCCCCATTCCAAAAAGTTCGGCCGCCTTTGCCAGCCGCCTGATGGCACGGACCTGATTACGCATGAACAGACCCGCAATCAGGAACAGCAGAACGGAACTGCTGACAGCCCAGGCCACGAACAGCCAGATCGGCCCGATATTCAGTCTTTTCTGTGGAACAAGAACATTCAGAACGCCCGATGGCAGGGCTATGGAAACCCGAACGGTCTCATTCGGGCGCGACCAGTGCACATTGAACGGCCGCGCGAGACCTTGCCGGATGGCCCGGGCAAAATCATCATCCATTGGCCCCAGTACGTGATTGGTACCCTGCTTTTGCAGATGGGCGGCCGGACGAAAATCAAACGTCAACTGGGTCCGGGACGAGGCATCGGCAAGGATCCGGCTCCTGTCCTGCGGAGAAGGACTGCTCTCCAGCATGGCGATGACCAGCGAGATCTCTCCCGTCACCCCGTCTGACAGGCGGCGGGAAACGACGTTCAGATAGGAGCCGTAGAACAGGGCCAGCGCGATGATCTGTGTAACAAGCAGCGGGATCAGGACAATCAGCATGGACCGCCCCAGAAGAGAACGCGGGAGCACGCGCCTCAGGGGACGATCCAGGTTTTTCCATCGCTCTGTCGCCAAGGTTCTGTCAACGTCCCGGTTTGAGAACATAGCCCTTGCCACGCACGGTATGAAGAAAGCGTGGCTCACGCGGATCAGGTTCGATACGGCGGCGCAGGCGCGTAACTTGGACGTCCACCGCCCGCTCCCCGATCTCGTCCATGTCGAGGGCACGGGCAATTTCCTCCCGGGACATGACCACGCCCGGCTGACGAGTCAGAACACCCAGCAGAGCAGACTCTCCGCCCGTCAGATGAACAGGACCTTCCGGTCCGCTCAAAAGGCCGCGCTTGACCTCGAATTCCAGCACACCGAGATGCAGTACGTCCGGAACGTCTGCCACCGGCTGGGGCATCGGAACAATACGCCGGAGATGGGCGCGCAGACGCAGAAGCAGCTCACGGGGTTCAAACGGTTTGCCCAGATAGTCATCCGCCCCTGTTTCCAGACCATTGATGCGGTCCGCGGGCTCTCCCCGAGCGGTGAGAAGCAGGATAGGCACGGAAATGCCTTCCGCACGGAGCGAACGGGTCAGAGAGAGGCCATCTTCGCCAGGCATTGTCACATCCAGCACCAGAGCGTCAGGCTGGATCAGTTGCAGGACCTGCCGCGCCGCAGCAGCGTCTGCTGCCGTCGTGACGCGGTAACCGTTTTCGGACAGATAGCGCTGAAGCAGTCGGAGCAGCCGCGCGTCATCATCCACAACAAGAATATGTTCGTCACTCATGGCGCATTTTCACCTGTCGGGATCTGCAGCGGAACCAGAACGCGCCGGAAACCCTCTACGGCCGTAACCCCCGCTTCACGATAGGCCTGTGTCATGGCTTCCCGGATTAGTTTGAAGAGGTCTCGTTCAATGGCCTGTCCCTGCGCCGTAAGATGAAGAGGGCGTTTGCGCCGGTCATGCCGACCCTCGGACTGGATCAAAAAATTGCGCTCTCTTAGATCACCCAGTGCACGCCCCAGGGACTGCTTGGTGATGCCAAGGCACCCGAGAAGCACGCCCGGAGTAATGCCCGGGTGGACCGCCACCAGGAAAAGAATCCGGTGATGGGCAGCCCCCAGCCCGTACTCACGCAGCAGGGCTTCACAGCCAGCGTTCAGCGCCCGCCATCCCAGCATCAGGGATTCATAGGACTGACGGATCTGCTCTTCACGTAAATAGAGGTGGGCCGTCGCGGAAGACGGACCTTCCGGCGCACGTCCTGTCACCGGACAATTTCCCCAACGTAGCCGAAGCGGCTGAAATTCTGGATCCGCTGGGGATACAGGATCCCTTCCAGATGGTCGTACTCATGCTGGAGGACATTGGCGTGGAAACCTGCCGCCTCTCCTTCAAGCACGTTGCCATTCATATCCAGCCCCCGGTAGTGTATTTTCGCATGCCGGGGCACATCACCCCGAAGGCCGGGAATCGAGAGGCATCCCTCACTGCACACCATCATGTCATCTCCCACAGGTGTGATCTCGGGATTGATCAGAACACGGGGCAGCAACGAATCTTCCGGATTCGCCACCCTGTTGGCAGGAACGTGATAGACAAACAGCCGCAGGGGGTTGTGAACTTGGGGTGCGGCAAGACCTGCTCCGCGTGCATCGGCCATTGTCTCAAGCATATCCCCGACCAGACGGCGGATTTCCGGTGAACCCGGATCGGACACAGGCGTGGCAACCTGATGCAGGACAGGGTTTCCCATACGGGCAATCTTGAGCAGGGCCATATTAATGTCTCCATCAGCGGGGCAAAGCGTAACACCGTTAGTCTTTCTACAGATTGCGCGGGGATAAAAAACCGCACAAGCCGCATGGAAGGAATTGCATTACCCAAAAGGAATATGGTAATGCGACCACCCTTAGTTGGAATGCCATATCACGGGTGACGCTGATGAAGCGGACCCAGAAGGAGTTGACGGCACCGTGCAGGTTCTCGTTCGTGACAACAATGTTGACCAAGCGCTCAAAGCGCTGAAGAAGAAGATGCAGCGCGAAGGCGTTTTTCGTGAAATGAAGCTGCGCCGCCACTTCGAAAAGCCCTCCGAGCGTCGCGCCCGCGAAGCAGCAGAAGCTGTGCGTCGCGCCCGCAAGATGGAGCGCAAGCGTCTGGAGCGTGAAGGCTTCTAAATGCCTTCCGTTGTCTGAACGGTAAAAAGCCGCATCCCGAGAAGGGATGCGGCTTTTTTTGTGCCGTCATCCCTCGCTCCCGCCGCAAAGCAGCGGGAGGTTTCTGGGAAAGATTAGTGAGACATCAGGCGATGGCTCAGATAGATGGCTTCCAGTGCGCGTTCATGCGCCACTTCCGCGGCATTGACTGTTCCCGCATGTCCACCTTCCACATCCTCATAATACAGGAAAGGAACGTGAAGATCCGTCAGGCGGGCCGCGAACAGACGGGCATGAATTGGTCCGACCCGGTCATCACGTGTGGATGTGAAGATGAAGGGTTCCGGATAGGTCACGCCGGGTTTGAGATTCTGAAGGGGTGAGGTCTTTTCCCAGAACGCACGGTTCTCAGGGATGGAAACGCTTCCATATTCCGCAGCCCACGACGCTCCGGCTGCCATATGCTCATAGTTCATCATATCCAGCAGCGGGACACCAATGATGGTGGCGTTCCAGAGATCAGGATGCTGGGTGAACTCCACGCCCATCAGCAGACCACCATTGGACCGCCCTCGAATACCCAAGAAACGGGGTGACGTGATTTTTCTGGCGGACAGGTCGCGCGCCACAGCCGCAAAATCATCGTAGGCCCGCTGACGTCCAGCATGTCGTGCTGCCTCATGCCATACAGGCCCGAATTCTCCCCCTCCCCGGATATTGGCCATGACATAAACGCCGCCACGCTCGAACCAGGTAATTCCCAGATCAGCGTGATAGACGGGAAGATAGGACAGTCCGAAACCGCCATAAGCCGTCATCAGCGTAGGATTTCTGCCGTTTTTCTGCCAGTTTCGCTTATGAACGATGAAATAGGGGATTTTCGTTCCGTCCGTGCTGGTCGCCATCATCTGCTCAACGGTAAGATCCGCTGCATCAAAGAGAGCGGGTTGCCGGTAAAGCACATGGCTGGTGTCATCAGCGGTGTTCACGCTCCATATCTGGGGCGGCTGAATGAAACCTTCCATCTGCAGATAGGCCTGTGAACTTTCAGGATCGGTGGATGCGATACTGATCGCCATATTGGCAGGATGGGTAATGGATCGGCTCTTCCACGTTCCATCTGTCGCTCGTTTATAGAGAAGCAGTTGCGGCTGCACATTATCATACAGAACGACGAGAAGACCGTCTTTTGTCGCCGCAATGGCGCTTCCAAGCCCGTCCCCGATCGTCTGCCGCGCACCGGGAGAAATAATGACGTCCACAGCACCGGGTTTTTCCGGATTGATGGCAACAACACTGTCAGCCGGAATTTTCCCCTGCGGTCCGGTCCAGTCCTGAAGAAGATGGAAAACCAGCAAACCGTCAAAATAGGTCAGCCCGTCATATTTTTCTGGCAGATTGACAGGGAACAGTTTTCCAGTCGCCAGATCATAGCGTTGCAGGTCCGAGTGAAAGAAATCCTTGTGACGATCAATGAGAACGAGCCTGCGTCCTTTGCCGTCCCTCAGAACAACAGGCGACACATCCATATCCGCCGGTGTTCCCCGGAAGACTTCCCTGGCCTGTCCGGGCGCTTCTCCACGATGCAGGATCCGCACAACATAGGGATAGCCGGACGTGGTCAGGCCAGCATTCGGAACACCCCAGTCCCGGGCGACCAGCAGCGTATCCTTGTCTAACCACTGCGCATTCTGTTTCGACGTCGACAGGAAAAAACCATTCTGAACGAAATGACCTGTCCGGGTATCAAATTCCCGGAGTTCATGAGCGTCTTCCCCTGCGTTTGACAGCCCCATGAGACAGAAACGCTCTTCAGGTCGCAGACAGTCCAGTCCTTTCATGACCCAATTGGCATGTTCAGAACGGGCCAAGGCATCGAGATCGAAACGTGTTTTCCATTCCGGATGCCCCGAATCATAGGCAGCTTCCGTCGTACTGCGCCAGATTCCACGGGTGTGCTGGCTATCCTGCCAGTAATTCCATATCTCCCCGCCCTGCTGCACAGGATCAGCCAGACGCTCGGGAGACTGCTCGGCTTTCAGAATTCGATCGTACAGCGGCTTGTAAAGAGGATCGGATGTAAGCGTTTCCTGCGTCCGGGCATTTTCCGCCCTGACCCAGTTCAGTGCAGTCTGACCTTCCAGCTGCTCCAGATCATGAACTGGCGGCAATGATGGGGTGGATGTCTGGGCCATGACCCCTCCCAGCGGCAGGAGCGGCAAAGACAGACAGAAGACCCGCAATGCGGTAAGGCGCATGGACCGATCCTTTCGAAGACCGTTTACAAATGATAACGGCATCGTAAAGGAGAAGCCGGGTAGCGCAAGCCTCTGGTCAGGTGACGGAAACCGCATTCACGGCATCTTCCACTTCCTGAAAACCGGGCATCAGTCCGGATGGGATGCTTTTGCGGCCAATTTCCACACTGACCTGCGGGGCGTTACCTTGCAGATGGGCAACGATGACCGAGCGGATCAGCTCCCGGTAACAGGCGTCCTCTTCCACCACCCCTCCCAGCCGGCCAGCGACTGGCGCAACGATCCCATAGGCCAGAAGTATTCCCAGAAACGTGCCGACCAGCGCGCCTGCGATCATTTCCCCCAGAACAATGGGCGGCTTGCTGATGGACGCCATGGTCTTGATGACGCCGAGCACGGCCGCGACGATGCCGAGCGCTGGCAACGCATCTGAAACAGATTGCAGGGCATGTGGAAGATGCATGTCCTCCCGGAGGTTTTTTTCAGTTCGTTCCCCATGACCTCATCCATCTGATAGGGATCGGTCACGTTCATACCGGCCATCCGCAGGTAATCGCAGATGAAAGCGCAGATGCGCGGATTGTCCCTGATTTTCGGGAATGCACCGAAAATGGTGCTGGTTGCTGGCTCTTCAATATGGGATTCGAGCGCCATCAGCCCTTTCATCGAAGCCAGCCTGGTCAGGTGGAACAGTAGCCCCAGCATGTCAATGTAATCCTGCCGTCCGTACTGAGAGCCCTTCATGGCCCTTTTGATACCAGCAGGAACGTGTTTTACGGCCTCAATCGAATTGGCCATCAGAAAGGTCCCAATCGCCGCACCCAGAATGGTCAGCAGTTCGAAAGGCATTGATGACAGGAGCGGACCGATTGCGCCTCCGGATGCTACAAATGACCCGAAAACACAGGCCAGAACGACCCCTAGACCAATAAGAATGAACATTCGGAAATTCCTGACTGAAATCTGCTATGGCGCATCGGTGGACAGGACAAGCACGATGCGCCGGTTTCGCGGGTCGAGAGGATGTGCGGGATCGAAAAGGTTGCGGTCAGCATAGCCGCTGACAGATCTGAGGCGCCGGTCGGGAAAGCCGCTCTGGACCAGAATATCCCGCACGGAGACCGCGCGCGCGCTGGACAGGCTCCAGTTGCTGGGCTGCCCGGGGCGGAACGGAGCCGCATCCGTATATCCTGCGACGGATAGCTGCCCGTGCAACCGTTCAAGATAGGGCACGATCAGCCTGAGAAGCCGGACAGTGCGTGCATCAGGTCTGGCCTGCCCGAGCGCAAACATGGGCTGATGATCGGTATCCGCGATTTCGACATGCAGGCCGTCATCCCCTGCCCTGACCGTGACTTGTGACTGGACATCCGCCAGATCAGAAGCCGCGCTGACGACTTTTCTGATTTGGCTGGCTGCCTGAATCCGGGCTGCATGTTCCTGCGCCGTCGGCCCATCCGTTACAGGTGCCTCACCGGGCTGCACCTGATTGTCATGGAGCACGACAATCTGCGCACTGTGAATGCCGGTTGTACGAGGAGATGATGTCTGTCGGCCTGATGTTCCGTCGTCGGGATGAATCCCTTCCGTCCGACCCGGCTCAAGGGTCAGGGGACGGTTGGTCTCGGCTTTTGGAGTAGAATCGACAGGCGGAATGACGGTCTCCAGAGGGGACGACGTCTCATCGGCAGCGATCGGATTGAAAAAACTGGCAATGCCCCTGCGCTGCTGTTCCGTTGTGGCATTAATCAGCCACATGACCAGAAAGAACGCCATCATTGCCGTTACGAAATCAGCATAGGCGATCTTCCAGCTGCCACCATGATGGCCGCCGGCGACCACATCGAAGCGCTTGATAATGACTTTCTGTTCCTGGCCGTTGTTCGACATCCCGCCTCCTGAGATGGCGCGACTATGGCAGGCAGAAGTTAAGGAGAAATTTAAATCCGTGCCGGAAGCTGTATTCCAGTGACAGTCACCAGCATTTTCAGGCGGTAACAGCGGATGAACCGCCCCCTGCGGCTGCGACAGAGTGCATCGGCACCAGACGGAGCAGACAAAGAGCGGTCTTCCGTAACGGTCAGGGCCTGCGCGACCGTCTGACGTGGAAGATGGAACAGGGCCCAGCGGGGATCGGTCCCGAGCACGGGAAGAAGCGTCTGGTTCAGTGCCAGTTCGGATGCCAGACCATAATCCTCCACGACAAGCGCGGTCGCACCCTCCTGCCTGGCTTTCAGGGCAATCTGGCGGGCGAAATCATTCCATCCCCCGGTCTGACGCAGAACCGGGTCCCGGTGCGGAGAGAGAGGCAGAAGCGAGCAGAGGGCCTGAAGACAGACAAGCCCCGTCAGGAACAGCCCGCTTGCTGCCGCCCATTTGACGCGACGGCCGGTCTGCACCGCAGCGAGCGCAAGAACGGGATACAGAACCGCAGGCCAGTTGGCCTGTACCCGGTCCCCGAACGCATGGAAGACGAAAACAGCCAGAGGCAGAAGGGCAAGCCATGCCAGCAGCCGGTTCCGACGCACGGACACCATGATCCCCAGCCCAAACAGGACGAAAATCAGAGGTGTTGCAAGACCGATCTGACCACCGATCAGTTCCCCAAGGAACTGGAAGGCGCGTGCCGGATGCCAGTCGCCTGCCCGTCCGCCCTGCCGCATGAAACTGGCCCAGTGATGCCCGGCATTCCAGACAAGAACTGGCGTTGTTGCCGCAAGGAAAACCGGAATGGCCAGCCAGGGGCCCGGCTGACGGCGGAAACGGGCTGTCGTCAGAACAGCCCCGCCAAGAGCCGCGACGAGCAGAACGGCCGTGTATTTCGAATCAAACCCCAATCCGAGCAGGACGCCTGTCAGCAGCCACCACGGAAGAGCCCGCAAAGGGGAAATCGCAGGTTCGACGGCGCGGCTCAGCGTGTAAAGGGCACAGGCAACAAAGAAGACCAGAGGTGTATCAGGCGTCATTGTCGCAGCACCAAGCCCCAGCATCAGGGTGCTGTTGAGCAGGAGCGCGGCACGCCAGCCGGACAGTGGCCAGACAATCGACGGCAACAGCCTTCTGGCGGCATGATAGAGGGCCCAGCTTCCTGGCAACACGGACAAAGGCCCCAGAAACCGGACCCCCAGGGGCGTATCGCCACAGAACCAGGTGCCGATGCGGATCCATAGCGCCACCATAAACGGATGATCGAGATATCCGCCCTGCAGATGCCGCGACCAGACCCAGTAATAGGCTTCATCCGGCATGAGCGGCAGAAAAGCTGCCATGAAGAGACGCAGCACCATCAGGACCAGCAGGAGCGCCCAGAACAGGCGCCATTCCTCCCAGAGGGGCGTGCGGTTCACGTCACCGCCAGACAAGCGTGGAGGATACGGCGTAGTTCCAGACAACACCGATCACGGCACCGGCAGCCGAAGAGCGATCCCAGTGACCGTGGCCGGCTCCATGCAGGACCATGCGGGCAATCCCGATATTGGCCAGACCTCCGAGCGAACAGACCACAATAAAAATCGCCAGTCCCCGCCAGAATGACGGCCCTTTCAGGCGGCGGTCATAATAGGTGAAGCGGTTGTTGAGCAGGAAGTTCGCCAGGATGGCGCAGGCCGTTCCCGCAAGCTGCGACCAGGAGAAACCCAGCCCTGCGGCACGGGCCAGATTCATGATCACGACATTCACCACGACGCCACTCAGTCCGACCAGCGCGAAGGAGAGAAACCGCGTTGGCAGCCAGCCATGGGTCAGTTTGTCGAGTACCATGGTACCGAACTGAAGCAGCACAACCACATCGAGCTTGCTTTCCCCGGCGGCACGGGGCCGAAAGACAAACGGGACTTCCGTAATGCGGATCTGCCGGGGTGCCGACATGACGATATCCAGCAGGATCTTGAAGCCCGTGCCAGACAACTGGGGCACGATCTGTTCGAACAGATCACGGCGCATCGCGAAAAACCCGCTCATGGGGTCTGTCAGGCAATGGTGCATGACAGTCTGTGCGGCACGTATGCCTGCCTCTGAAAGGAAATGTCGTCCCCGCCCGGCGAGGCCGCCGCTATCCCCTCCTTCGACATGCCGGCTTGCCACCACGATATCCGAACCGGCCTTCAGGTCAGCCAGCATGGTCAGCAGGACGGATTCGTCATGCTGCATATCCCCGTCCATCACAGCGACATAAGGCGCACTGGACGACAGGAAACCCTCGATCACTGCGGACGACAGCCCCCGCCGTCCGATCCTGCGGAGAACACGCACGCGCGGGTCCTGACGCGCAATGGCAGCAACACGGTCGGCCGTACCGTCAGGGGAGTTGTCATCTACGAAAATGACTTCCCAGGCCTGCCCTGCGAGAACCGCATCGAGTGCCGCCACCATGGGCGCAACATTGGGGGCCTCATTGTAGCACGGCACAATGACGCTGAGGTCGGCCGGGAGATTTTCCTGAACGGAAACGGGCATGGAATGTCTCTGCCGTCAGATCGGCACGCCTGCGAGATCACGACTCGTATGGATGGTCTGAAGAGTCTGGACGCGGACGACATGGGCGCTATCCGTCAGACGGCGGGTAAGAATATTCTGGTGAGCGGCATCACGGGCGACAAGACGGACGAGAAAGTCCCCCCCACCCCGGATCATGTGACATTCCCGGGTTTCCGGCCAGGCTCCGACCTGCGCTTCGAATGCTTCCAGAACGCTGCCTTTCTGGCTGTCGAGTCCGATCAGGGCATAAAAATTGAGAGACCATCCGAGAAGCGCCGCATCGACTTCCGCGTGGTATCCCCTGATGATCCCCAGTTCCTCCAGCCGGCGAACCCGTCGCAGGCACGGAGGCGCCGAGATCCCGGCCCGACGTGCCAGTTCGACGTTGGTCATGCGGCCATCGACCTGCAGCTCGGCAATGATCTGCCGGTCGATGGCATCCAGTTCAATCGGGGGCGAGATCGTAGAAGCGTTCATTTCACCAAAGGGTATATGGCAGCGGTTCGCATCCGCAAAGATGGCAGATGCATCCAAAGTCTCTATATGGAACGGCAAACACCCATAAGGATCGATCATGCCAGCAATCCATCGTACGGACCTTCTGGTCGTCGGCGCCGGCCCTGCGGGCTATACTGCCGCGATTTATGCCGCCCGCGCCAGCCTCAAGCCGATTCTCGTGACCGGCCTTCAGCCCGGCGGCCAGCTTACCATCACAACGGATGTTGAAAATTATCCCGGTTTTGCCGCCCCGATCCAGGGACCGTGGCTTATGGAACAGATGCGTGAACAGGCCGAACACGTCGGTACGCAGCTGGTCTATGACCTGATCGTTCGCGCCGACCTCAGGAACGGCCCCGCACCGGATGGATATTTCCGCCTGTACGGCGATTCCGGTGACGAATTCCATGCCCGGACCATCGTCATCGCCACGGGGGCCCAGGCCAAGTGGCTGGGGCTCGAGTCCGAAAAACGCCTGCAGCGCGGCGGTGTCTCGGCCTGCGCGACCTGTGACGGCTTTTTTTACCGCGGGAAGACGGTTGCGGTGGTCGGTGGTGGAAATACGGCCGTCGAGGAAGCCCTGTACCTCACCCACCACGCCGACAAGGTTCACCTCATCCATCGGCGTGACAGCCTCCGGGCCGAACGTATCCTTCAGGAGCGCCTGTTCGCGAATCCCAAGATTGAAATCCACTGGAACCGAGCCGTAGAGGCGGTCCTCGGTCACGGTGAACCCGAGGTGGTTTCGGGTCTTTTTCTGAAGAATACCAGAAACGGAGAGACGGAAACCCTGCCGGTGGACGGCGTCTTCATCGCGATCGGCCATTCTCCGAACACCGGACCTTTCCGGAGCGAAGTAGCCTGCGACAGCGACGGATACGTCGTGACGGAAAAGGGCGGCACAACAACATCTGTCAGGGGCGTTTTCGCAGCCGGCGACATTCAGGATCGCATTTTCCGCCAGGCGGTTACCGCTGCGGGCAGTGGCTGCATGGCCGCACTCGAAGCCGAACGATATCTTTCTGGCATACCTGCCATGACAAAAACTTGACCCTCGCAACAGCTTGAGACAGTTTCGTCCGCTCAACGACACCTCTTGACGGATAGCGCCAGGGCTCATGGGTAAAAAGGACGAGGAACGCCGTTCCGGCGAACGTGGAGAACACCAGATGGACTGGGACAAGCTGAGGATTTTCCATGCTGTCGCCGAAGCTGGTTCCTTTACCCATGCAGGCGACCGGCTCGGACTCAGTCAATCGGCCGTCTCACGCCAGATTTCCGCTCTGGAAGACGTCCTGCGTGTTCCGCTGTTTCACCGGCATGCCCGTGGACTGATCCTGACGGAGCAGGGCGACGTCCTGAACCGGACCGTGCGGGAAGTCTTCTCCAAGCTTGCACTGACCCAGGCTTTTCTGAGTGAGAGCAAGGAACGCACCGCCGGCAAGATCAAGATCACGACAACAACCGGCTTTGGGCTGTCATGGCTCTCGCCGCGTCTTCACCGTTTTCTCGAGCACCATCCCGACATTGAGGTCACGCTCCTGTTAGAAGACGCGGATCTGGATCTCGGGATGCGGGAAGCAGATGTGGCGATCAGGCTGCATCCACCAACCCAGCCTGATCTGGTGCAGCGTCATCTCGCCAATTTCCCGATGCCCATCTACGCCAGCCCTGATTATCTGGAGCGGCACGGCACGCCAGGCACCCTTCAGGAACTGGCAGATCATCAGATCATCACTTTCGCCGGCTGGCATCTGCCTCTGCCCAATATCAACTGGCTTCTGGACCTCCTGCGGCACGAAGGACTGGCGCAGCGTGGGTCGCGGCTGGCCATCAACAATATCGCCGCCATTGCAAATGCGATTGCCGCCGGAACAGGCATAGGGTCCCTGCCCCTTTATGCCGCAGCAGAGCATCCCCATCTAGTCCGGGTCCTGCCCGAACAGACCCTTCCGCAGGTGGAAGCTTATTTCGTCTATCCGGAAGAACTGAGAACCTCAAAGCGGATTGCCGTATTCCGTGATTTCCTGCTCGCGGAAATCAGCAATCTTAAAGGACACTGACAAGCCCGTATCCGACAAGACTGCCTCCGTTCAGCCTCGCCGGATACGGGAATACGGACAGGCCTGCGCCGAGGGACGGGAGCGGAAAACGGCTTCGCCAATCGGAGCGAAGCCGTTTTTATGGCTGGCCATATAATGGTTGCCATTCTGCTTCAGGAAAATCAGACCCGCAGTCGAACGGTAACACAGCTCTTCATGCGCCGGGAGCTGTGCAGTCCTGGTTGCCTGTCTGGAGTTGTGATGAAGCCGGGAAGACGGGAACGAATGTGCCTGGGCACCTACCGTAACGGTCCCCGCGCAAAGGCAGGACAACAGCAGGGGAACAAGGGTCCGGGAAAAAACCGCGCATGACATCCCGCGATGATACCTCAAAACCATATGGCTGAAGCCCCTTCACCAGCCTTGGGCTGATGTTCTCCCGCAGGCTGATGCAAGAACATCACAGCCCGGCCCAGCGGGATCATCAGGTGGACGTTTTCCGCGTCTGCATGTGGTGATTGATGCGCTCGCGCAGTTCCTTGCCTACCTTGAAGAACGGCACGCTTTTTTCCTCAACGGCAACCATATCGCCCGTACGGGGATTCCGGCCGTTCCGTGCATCCCGCTTGCGCGGGATAAACGCACCGAAACCACGAAGTTCGACTCTGTCTCCACGCGCAAGAGCCGCACCGATTTCTTCAAAAATTGTGCCGACGATCCGTTCGATGTCACGGATAAGGAGATGAGGATACTCCTCGGCGAGTTGAGCAATAAGTTCCGATCGGGTCATGACAGCACTTCCAGCTGACTGCGGCCTTGCGTGAAGACCTCAGAGTTGCAGAACCGCAACGGCACCGTCAAGGCTGGCCGTTTCAAACTTTTCCAGCAACGTGTTTCCGAACATCCATGCCAGCGCAGCACGACGATGAGGGAAACTGAACCAGTTAATGTGGCGCGATGCAGGAAGTAGCGGAAGAACCGGGCAGGAGGCGTCGCTGACGTGAAGTCTCTGACGCAGCCAGTGCCTTGCAGCCTCTTCGTCACCAAGCTCATCGACAAGACCGAGAGCCAGTGCCTGATGGCCCGTATAAGCTCTTCCATCCGCAAGAGTGCGGACCTTTTCCTCGGTCATATGGCGTCCTGTCGCCACCATGGTCACGAACTGGTCGAACAAATCATTGACCAGTCCCTGCAGCATGGCGCGTCCGTCAGGCGTCAGATGACTGGTCGGGTCAGTCTGATCCTTCATTGCGCCGGATGTGACCGCATCGACCTCCACACCGATCCGCCCCAGAAGAGACGTCACGTCAGGCCGTTGCAGAATCACACCGATGGAACCGGTCAGGGTGGATGGAAGAGCCACGATATGCTGGGCAGGCACGGACAGCATATAAGCTGCCGAGGCGCCCATATCTTCCATCGTCACAGCAACGGGTTTGGCGGAAGCGAAGCGGGCGATGGCGTCATGAAGCCTTTCCCCCCCCGTTACGCCTCCACCGGGACTATCCACAACAACAAGTAATCCCCTGACGTTCGGGGACTTTGCAGCCTGTCCAAGAGCCTCGGTCAGATCGGAAACATTGTTTCCGATAATGCCGTGAATAACCAGTCTGGCGATATGAGGCCGGGCAACCTCATCGGAAAGAGCCGGCGTCTTCCTCATCCATGTCATCGCAAAAAGAGCCACAAGAAACAGCGTCACGGCGGCGACCCGCCAGGCTACCAGCCGTCGCTGCCGCGTCCGCTGTATAAGCAGCCATCCCTCCGGAGGAGAACTGGCGGGACTTCCATTTGTGGATGACAACGACTACTTCCTCCCGGCGCCTCTTTTCAAGGAATAATCAGGCTTCGGTCTTTTTGGAGCGGCGTGTCCGGGCGGACTCTTTTTTACCGTCTCCGCTACTTGCACTGATCTTGCGCCCGAGACCGATTTCCCTTGCCAGTGCTGAACGGCGCTCTGCATAATTCGGCGCAACAAGAGGGTAATCGGCGGGCAGTCCCCAGCGCTCCCGATACTGTTCGGGCGTCATGTCGTAAGCGCTCTGCAGATGACGCTTCAGCATCTTGAGCTTTTTGCCGTCTTCCAGACAGATGATGTAGTCCGGGAAAACCGAGCGTTTGATGGGTACTGCGGGCTGGGGGCGTTCGGGAACTGGCTCCTCCTTGGGAGCATCAGCCGTCGCGAGAGCATCATAAACCTGGCGGATCAGAACAGGTAATGCTTCGGCCTCAAGGGAACCACGGGAGGCCTGAGCCGCTACAATCTGCGCAGTCAGTTCCAGTAGACCAGTATTGGAGGCGTTTTCAGACATGCCGCCCTACCCTTTCTATTCATATGTTTTTTTTCAATTCCCTGCCATCCAGAGATGATCAGGTAAACGGGAAGTCGAAATATTTAGCCATACCGTGATGGTTGATGTTCACTATCACGAATCATAAATATTTCGCAAACACAAAAAAGACTTCAACTCACCACGTTCTGCCACGCTTCACAGGGTTTCAGAGGATATCATGACCAAGCATACCGTCAGTCTGGCTTCGAGCAGCGACTTCGCCGGATGGCGCGCCTGGTCCCGGGAACTCCTGAACCAGCAGGTCCCGTCCAATGCGATTGAATGGAAAATCGAACCGCCAGCCGACCTGTACGCACCCCAGGCCTCACGCACCCTACCCGAGGCTCCGTCCACCGTCAGAGTCCCTCGCGCCATGGGAAAACTCTTCCCGGCAATATTTGCCTCGGACACCACGGAACGGTTCTCGTTACTCTACCAGTATCTTGAACACCTTCAGAAACAGACGCCCGTTCCGGATCATCTTCTCGCACAACTACAGACTCTTGCCCGTAACGCTGAAGACATCATTCTCTCTTTCAGAGCCCTGATGCCTGACGGCCATCTTCCCGGTTGGCAACCGATCACCTCGGATCATGCAGCCTCGATCATTGATTCACAGGCCAGTCTGCTTCCGAATCTACGCCTGGGTCCGTGGGCCGTTTCCGCGCCGGAACGGACCCTGTCGTGGGACGGCCAAGAACTGCGGTTCGGGCCACCACTTGAAACCACACCATCCTCACCCGAGGACTGCATTGCCGCCATTCGCGCCGCCACGACCGCCGGGCCAGGCAATTCCTACTGGCAGGCCCCTCTGCCAGCCCGCCTGCACCCTGAGCCGGAAGACGTCCGTCAGGCAAATGCCCTTTCGGAGCTGAGAGCTCTCGCACTGGACTGTACATTCTGCGATCTCTGCAAACCGGCGACACGCACGGTTTCGGGTGAAGGTACTCCGGGAAGCAAACTGCTTTTCGTCGGGGAACAACCAGGAGACCAGGAAGATCTTCAGGGGCGGCCATTCGTCGGCCCTGCAGGACAGCTGTTCGACCGCGCCTTTCAGGAAGCCGGAGGCGACCGCGACAGGACGTGGATCACGAATGCGGTCAAACATTTCAAATTCGTCCCACGCAACCATCGAAGAATTCATCAGAAACCCGACACAGCTGAAATCCAGAGCTGTGCTCCATGGCTTTCAGCAGAGCGCAGAATTCTTCGGCCGCGTGTAACGGTAATGCTGGGCGTAACGGGTGCCAGCGCCGTATTGGGCCGCCCCGTCACCATCTCCAGGGAGCGCTCACGTTTTATTGAACTCGAAGACGGCAGCACCGGTATCGTGACGGTTCATCCCTCTTATTTACTGCGTCTTCCTGACCCCGAGGCAAAAGCGCGTGAATATACAAAATTTGTAACGGATTTAAGAATGGCCATTTCCGCTCTCGCCGAGTAAGGGGGTTTGGGGGTATTACACCTCCCGTAATGAGTGGCAGCACTACGTCTCCGGGACGACCGACTCCGAGCAGTTCAGCATCACCAGGCGCCTGGGCTGCTCCTCTCCGACCACGGTCGCGACCATTTCTCTCCTGGCTTTACGCCCCGAGCGTATCTTCCGTCACATTCGCGCTCCGCAACACGATCGCCGCCTGCATGGCAGTCGGGATTGCGTTCTGGATGGAACTGGACAGCCCGGCCTGGGCCGCCATGACGGTCTGGGCCGTCGCACAGACCACCCGCGGCGAAAGCCAGTCCAAGGCAAAATGGCGTATCGTCGGAACAGTCACCGGCGCTACTGCCGCAATCAGCATCATGGCAGCCGCTCCGCAGGCGCCATGGATGTTCTTCCCGATGCTGGCCACCTGGATTGCCCTGTGCAGCGGCTTTGCAACATTCGTCAGTAACTTCCGTTCCTATGCCCTTGTTCTTGCAGGATATACCTGTTCGATCATCTGCATGGGAGCGGCGTCCAACCCTGACAATGTCTTCATGGTGGCAATGTCCCGTGGGACATACATTATCCTTGGTGTGCTGTGCGAAGCCTTCATGGGGCTGATCTTCGCCACCAGCCAAGAACGACATGCCCGTGCGCAGATGCGCCAGAAACTGGAATCGGCGCTTATTCTCGTCACAGGGACCCTGTGCAGTATTCTGGGCGAAGATCGCGGCGCCCTGAACACAGCGCGCAGACAGTTCGGCACCATACTCACGATCAACGACCAGATCGAATTTGCAGAAGTCGAAATGGGTCCGCATGGTCATGAAGGGGATCACGCGCGCGCGGCTCTGGCCGCGGTTTCAGCGCTGCTCTCCCGCGGGTTTGGCATGGCCATGCGGCTTCAGCTTCTCAACCATGAACATCCGCTGTTCACACGCACGGCCGACGAAATTCTGGCGTTCCTGAAACAGTTTCCCCAGCGTCTGCCCGATCCTGCCGAAATCCCTGCCCTGCTCGCCGACCTTCAGCACTTCCGTGACACCTGCCGCCTTTATGCGGCTCCTCATCGCGAAACAGACGTCCAGCCTGACAACGAACCGATTGTCGGAAGCGATCCATTTGATACCGTAACGGGAAACCCGGAGACGGAAGACGCGCATCAGGACGAACGTATCCTGTTTGTTTCCCTGGGCGAACTCCTGGGAGACCTTGAGCAGGCCATCAAGGAATATGAGGCCAGCACCCACACCATTCGCGGAGATCACTTCCATTTCCAGATGGAAACACATCGCGACACCCGCGAGGCAGTTCACAACGGCCTGCGTGGTGCCTGCGCCGTTCTTCTGACAGCTTATATCTATGAAGTCACAGCCTGGCCGAATGGTCTGGGCTTCATCGCCATTACCACGCTTGTCTGCGGCCTGTTCGCAACCAAGGAAAATCCGGTTCTTGGCACAACCGAATTTCTCAAGGGTGCCATAGCCGCCTATTTTGTTGCGTGGATTCTGGTCTTTGTCCTGATGCCGAAGGTTACGACCTTCGAATCCCTGGCTCTCTTCATGGGGCCTGCCATGTTCCTGGGGGGGCTGGCCAAAGGCAATCCGGCAACGGCAGGTGGTTCTGCGGCCTATGGCCTCCTTCTTCCCGCCATGCTGGGATTGCAAAACCATCATGTCATGAACGAAATGGCATTTTATAACGGCAATATGGCTACGGTTTCCGCGGTAGCCGTAGCCGTTCTGGTCTTCCGGAGCGTCCTGCCTTTCAACAGCGATTCAGAACGCTATCGTCTGCGCCGTATCATGCTGAAAGAACTTCAGCATCTCGCCAATCCGAATTTTCATCCGCAGACCAGCGTCTGGATTGGCCGTAACACCGATCGCTTCGCCCGCCTCATCCGTCACGCAGGCCCTACACCTGCCCCGCTGATCGAAGCCTGCATCATTGGCACGCTGGCCGCCCTCACCCTTGGACTGAACGTGATCCGGCTCCGGACATTGCTGGATCGCGAATATCTGCCTGACAGCGCACGCCGCCCCATCCAGCTTGTCCTGCATTATATCGAGCAATCCACGCGCCGCCATGATAAGGCCGCGCGCATCGCGAGTGCCGCTGTCCGGCGACTTCGCGCCCTGGATGAGCAGGAAACCGATCTTGTGACACGCCTGGAGCTGACGCGCGCCATCACTTATCTCGTGGTGGTTGCACACATCATGAGCACGAATTCAGATTTCCTGGACGCCAGCAAGCCATTCCGGGGAGAAGGAAACAAACTGCCCGCCCCCGAAATCCAGCCCTGATCCAACCCGTCTCACCGTAAGGGAAAATCCAGGCAAGGCGCTGTCTGAAGAAGGCATGCCGTCGCGATATATGAAGGGAATGGCGGAGAGGGTGGGATTCGAACCCACGGTACCCGCGAAGGCACAACGGTTTTCGAGACCGCCCCAATCGACCACTCTGGCACCTCTCCGGATACGGTCCATGATCATGGACCTGATCGATGGAGGGCTTATGACGATCTTTTCGTGACAATGCAAGAGGGTAACCAGCATCTTCGGGCATGAAGTGACGGGACATTCGCATCGCAATCTGCCGTTTTTGATTGACGGGAAGCGCTCTCCCCTGTATCGACCTCCGCTGTTCCGGATCCCTGACCGATCAGGCCGGAACCAATGACAAAAAGCGACTGGGTCGCATCAGGCCGGATCAGTCCGGTCAGATTAAAGAAGCGACCACGGGTTCGGAACGAGAGAGAGTCTCCAGAATGTTTGCAGTCATCCGCACAGGCGGAAAGCAGTATCGTGTTGCTCCGCAGAGCATCCTGAAGGTTGAGAAGCTTGAGGCGGAAGCCGGCAGCACCGTAACCTTTTCCGACGTCCTGATGGTCGGCGGCGAAGGCTCCCTGACCGTTGGCGCTCCGCTGGTTGCCGGTGCAACCGTGACCGCGACCGTCGTGGCGCAGGACCGGCTGCCGAAGGTTATCATCTTCAAGAAGCGTCGTCGCCAGAACAGCCGCCGCAAGAACGGTCACCGCCAGCCGGTGACCGTGCTGCGCATCGACGCCATCAACGCGGCCTGATCAGCCGCACTTTAGGAAGGATACACAGCCATGGCACAAAAAAAGGCAGGCGGTTCCAGTCGTAACGGACGCGATAGCGCCGGTCGCCGTCTGGGCGTCAAGAAGTTCGGTGGCGAAAGCGTCATTGCAGGCAACATCATCGTCCGTCAGCGCGGCACGAAGATGAAGGCCGGTGCGAATGTCGGTATCGGCCGCGATCACACGCTGTTCGCCCTGGTGGACGGACATGTGAAGTTCCAGCGTCGCGCCGAAGGCCGCGTCCACGTTTCCGTGGCACTGCCGGAAGCCGCCGAATAATCACCGCGCCCTAAGCGCGAGCTGAAGGGCCGGTCCTGTTCTAGGGCCGGCCTTTTTTCTTATGTTGCGGATAATACGATGAAGTTTCTCGATCAGGCCAAGATCTATGTACGCTCGGGCGACGGTGGCGACGGCGTGGTTGCATTCCGGCGTGAGAAATACATCGAATTCGGCGGCCCGGATGGTGGTGACGGCGGCAGGGGCGGTGACATTATTTTCCGCGCGGTTCCCAGTCTCAACACCCTGATCGATTTCCGTTACACGCAGCATTTCCGCGCGCGCAAAGGTGGCAATGGCGCGGGGTCAAACCGGACCGGCGCCGCAGCCCGCAATGTCGTGATTGACGTCCCGATCGGGACCCAGATCCTTGATGAAGATCGCGAAACCCTTCTGGCCGATCTGTATGAAGCCGGAAAGGAAGTTCTCCTCTGCCGTGGCGGAGATGGCGGCCTGGGCAATGCGCACTTCAAGACCAGCACGAACCGCGCACCTCGCCGTGCGGACAAGGGCTGGCCTGGTGAAGAGCGCTGGATCTGGCTGCGGCTAAAGCTGATCGCGGATGTAGGACTGGTCGGACTGCCCAATGCCGGCAAATCCACCCTTCTGTCCGTCGCTTCCCGCGCACGCCCCAAAATCGCGGATTACCCTTTCACTACCCTTCATCCCCAGCTTGGCGTCGTCCGCCTCAACACGACGGAAGAGTTTGTCATCGCAGATATTCCCGGGCTGATTGAAGGCGCGAGTGAAGGCGCTGGGCTGGGAGACCGTTTTCTGGGTCATGTGGAACGCTGCGCGACACTGCTGCACCTGATTGACGGCACGGAAAGCCAGATTGTCCGGAACTGGCGCCTGATCCGCAAGGAACTGGAAGCCTATGATCCGGTTCTGGCCGCCAAGCCGGAAGTCATCGTGCTGAACAAGTGTGACGCACTGACGGCAGAACAGAAATCAGCCAAGAAACGGGCCCTGGCCAAAGCCTCAGGGGCAGAGGTCCTGACACTGTCCGGCGTGAGTCAGGAAGGACTTCCCGAACTGCTGCGTCTCCTTCAGGACCGGGTCACCGCGGCCAAAAGAGATCATCTGTCATGACGCTGCCGGCCGCCGCCCCTTCCCTGGCGCAGGCGCGCCGGATCGTCATCAAGATCGGAAGCGCCCTGCTCGTTGACAGCCAGAATGCTGAACTCCGCGCTTCATGGCTTCGCAGTGTCTGTTCGGATATCGCCGCCCTTCATGCACGCGGCGCGGAAGTGATCGTGGTTTCGTCCGGAGCCATTTCTCTTGCGCGCCACCAGCTTGGCCTGATGTCAAAGCGGCTGCGTCTGGACGAGAAACAGGCACTCGCCAGCATCGGGCAGATCGGGTTGATACAGGGCTGGAGTTCTGCACTGGCGGAACACAACCTCGTCGCCGCGCAACTGCTCCTCACCCCGGATGACACGGAAAACCGTGAGCGTCATCTCAATGCACGCGCCACACTACAGACGCTTCTGGACCTTGGCGCCATTCCTGTCATCAACGAGAATGATGCGATTGCCACCGCGGAAATCCGCTTTGGTGACAATGACCGCCTCGGCGCGCGTGTCGCGCAGATGGTGGGGGCTGATTGCCTCGTTCTGCTTTCGGATATTGATGGTCTCTATACAGCAGATCCGCGCAGGGACCCGGCTGCCAGACATATCCCTGTCGTCGAGCAAATGACGGACGACATCATGGCCATGGGCGGGGCACCGCCATCGGGTTACTCATCCGGCGGAATGCGCACAAAGCTGCTGGCCGCTCAAATCGCGAACCGGGCCGGGGTTCATATGGTCATTGCGGCCGGACAGGCCCCTCACCCCATCCAGAGACTGCTGGAAGGAGGCCTGTGCACGTGGTTTCTGGCCCAGACGGATGTTGGATCAGCCAGAAAGCGGTGGCTTGGAAGCAGCCTTCACCCGCATGGACGCATCGTGATTGATGCCGGTGCGTACCAGGCCCTGCGACAGGGAGCCTCCCTTCTGCCGGCAGGCGTCTGTGGCATCGAGGGCGATTTCCGTCGTGGAGATCTGGTCCTGATCTGTGCGGAAGACGGAACCGTCCTGGGCCGCGGCCTGAGTGATTATGACGCCGAAGAAAGCACAAAGCTGATCGGCCATCACTCAGATGAGATGGAAGAGCTGCTGGGATATCGCGGTCGTGATGTTCTGATCCATCGAGACGATCTGGTCCTCGATCACCCCTGAACTGTCCCGATCCTCAGCCGCGGGGAGGCCATCGCAACTGGGGTTCCGAGCGCCTTGGTCGCATCAGGGTATCGTCATCCCGATATGGCGTCTTCACACGGTGAGGCGCAGCATCGCGTCGATCAGCAGCAGGCTCGACCTGTCGGCCTTCCCACGGAGCCTGCGACCATCTGCGCTCGCCGGCCGGCATGGCGTCCCTGCGCGCTGCACGCGGCAGTGCCTCTGCATCCTTCGCCATGGGGCCATCCTCATAGGAGGGCATGTCGGGACGAATCACATGAACAGGGTCCAGATACGCTTCCGGGGAAATTTCCGGAGCCGGACGTTCTGCCTTCCCGTGCCTGCCGTCAGAGGAAGAGCGGTCAACCCCCTGCTCTTCCGGCGGCGCGGCTGACGTGACCAGTCGCTCGGACGGAGGTGTGGCCAGCCGCAGGCTGATGGACTGGATTTCAGCCCGCAGTTCGGCAAGCTGGTATTCCATTTCCAGCATCCTGGGTTTCAGACCGAAAACCGCAAACGGCATGCACAGAAACACAAGCCCCAGCAGTCCGGCTGCCACGAACAGGGTAGCCTGCGCCCATACCGGTAACCACGAGATGTCCAACATCATATCCAGATCCGGTCTTCTGACTGAAACTGCTGGTAGGATTACATGCCCAGAGCGCGGCGATAGATGTCAAGCAGTGTTTCCTGCTCTTCGACCTCAGCGGGTTCCTGTTTGCGCAGACGGATGATCTGCTTGATCACCTTGACGTCAAAGCCGGCGGATTTCGCTTCGGAAAAAATATCCTTGATGTCGCCGGCCAGAGCCTTGCGTTCTTCTTCCAGACGCTCGACCCGTTCGATAATGGAGCGCAGACGGTCTGCGGCGATGCCGCCCGTTGCGGCGCCTTCGTTTCTGCTTTCTGCATCCATGTCCGATTTCCTTTTCCAGGGTGTGTCCGGGGATCTGCGGGGACGCAGCTCCGACCGCGCGGCTTATCCCGCAGAGGGTGGTATGGTCAATGGCAGGAGGCGCACATTTCATGAACATATTCTTTTCCGTGATCGTCTCTCCCGATGTCGTGCGAGGCCTGCAGCTTGACAGAAAGACCCCTGACGCGGAACTAGACCTTGCCTGAGCGAGGCCTGAACCTTAACCCCCCTTCCCGGCATCACGGGTTCGAGAGGTCAGAGAGTCAATCCATGGAACATTTCCAGCAGGTCGAGCCATTCGACTACGTCATCTTCGGCGCCACGGGCGATCTTACGATGCGCAAGCTGTTGCCTGCGCTCTACAATCGCATGCGTGTTGGCCAGATTCCCGACGAAGCCCGCATTATCGGAACGGCTCGGACGGAACTGAATCGCGAGCAGTACCTCGAGCGCGCACGCGACGCCCTGCAACGCTTCCTCCCCGCGGACATTTACAATCCCGGCCTCACAGATCGTTTCCTCGGACAACTCGACTACGTGACGCTGGACGCCACGCAGTCAGGCACCGACTGGAATGATCTTTCCTCCCTACTTGCAGAGGCGCCTCCGGAGCGTATCCGTGTCTATTACTTCGCGACCGCCCCCCAGCTCTATGCCAGCATCTGCGAAAACCTGCATTCGCATGATCTCATCACTCCCCAGTCGCGCGTCGTGCTCGAAAAGCCGATCGGCACGGATATGGCGACGGCAACCGTCATCAATGACGGCGTGGGGCACTATTTCCCCGAGAGCCAGATTTACCGGATCGACCATTACCTCGGTAAGGAAACGGTCCAGAACATCATTGCCCTGCGCTTCGCCAACCCCCTGCTGAATGCGGCCTGGACAAAGGATTTCATCGAAAGCGTACAGATCACCGCTGCCGAGACAGTCGGCGTCGAGGGACGCGCCTCCTATTACGACACGTCCGGCGCCCTGCGGGACATGATCCAGAACCACCTGCTACAGGTTCTGTGCCTGGTCGCGATGGAAGCACCCGATACGCTGGAAGCCTCCAAGGTCCGCAATGCCAAGCTGGCCGTTCTCAACGCGCTCCGGCCCATTCCCGAAGACAGGGTGGCGCAGGAAACAGTGCGCGGTCAGTATACCGCCGGCGTCGTCAACGGTGAGAACGTGCCCGGTTATCTGGAAGAGCTGGGACAACCGAGCAACACGGAGACTTACGCAGCCGTCCGCGTCTGGGTAGACACCCCACGCTGGAAGGACGTGCCTTTCTATATCCGAACGGCCAAGCGATCGGCGAAAAAGGTCAGCGAAGTCGTCATCAATTTCCGCCCGGCCGCAACCGCCATGTTCGGCAGCACCCCCGCCAGCAACCGCATCGTTGTGCGTGTCCAGCCGAATGAAGGCGTGGAACTGCACCTGAACGTCAAGAATCCGGCACTGGACGTCTTCAGCCTGCATACGGCTGACCTGGACGCTTCCATCCGTATGGAAGGCGGGCAGCCTTTCCCGGATTCCTACGAACGGCTCCTGATTGACGCTGTCCGCGGCAACCCGGTTCTCTTCATCCGTCGCGATGAAGTTGAGGCCGCATGGCGCTGGGCCGAACCGGTGCTTGACGCCTGGGCACAAAACAAGGCACCGATGCAGACTTACAGCGCCGGTTCATATGGCCCTCAGCAGGCCAATACCCTGCTCGCCGATCAGGGTGACAAGTGGCACGAAGATATGGAGTGATCCTTTTTGACTGACAACGCGAACGCACCGCCTCGTCTCGGGCGACGAGGCACACCGCGTCCGCCACGCAGCCTCAAGCAGCACCTCAAACGCCGGCTCCTGATGATCGTGCCGGCGTTTCTGCTGATGTTCGTTGCGGTCCGGACAGGACTTCTGGACGTTTCCTACGACAAGCTCACGTTCAACAAACTGAGCTGGTTCGACAATACGGCCCTTGTCGAACATCTCCGGCTGACGGTCACGCAGGATGGCCTGACCGACATGCCACGGCATTGCCTAGTCTTCGTGGTCAATGGCAATGCCGCGGACAACATGCCGGATATTGACGTCTTGGGACGACATGGAAACGGCTGTCCGGGCAAGACGCCATCAGCGGACAAACTGTTCACCCTGAAGGTCAATCGCAGTGAACGCACCGTGCAGACAGATGCCGGCACCCCCGGTTCCTTTCACACCATACGTTCCTGAACAGAAAGGCGTTCCGTTCAGGACGCCTTTCCGGCCGCCCGAAAAATCCCCCTGAGAAACATGCCGCCTTCCCGCAGGGCCGTCCGGCCATCTTTAATGAACGCATAACCGTTCAGGAAACCGTGGATCATCCGGGGGAACAGGCACATACGAACGGAAACCCCGGCTGAGCGTAACAGCCGGGCATAAAGTTCCCCTTCTCCACGCAGGGGATCGAAACCGGCCCCGACAATCATGGCAGGCGCCACATCCCTCAGCTCCGACGCGAAAACAGGCGCAAAGGCAGGATCGAAAAGCTGCTCGACACTGGACAGCGTCTGACCGCAATACCAGTGCAGAAGCTCCGTCGTCAGCATGTAGCCTGAGCCATAATGCTGGCGGCTCAGTGGTGCGACGGGACCGCTGAGCGCCGGATAATAAAGAAGCTGCGCGCTCAGGGCGCGGAAGGGCTGCGTTCTCGCCCATTGCGCGAGCGCAGCAGCGAGATTGCCACCGGCACTGTCTCCCGCCACGGCGACAGGCAGCTCCGGAGCTGCTTTCATTAACCACGCAAGAGCAGCTTTCGCGTCATTCAGCCCCGCCGGAAAACGGTGCTCAGGAGCCAGACGATAATCCAGTGACAGCACCATCGCCCCTGAAGAGGCTGCCAGCCGACAGCAGATCCCATGATGAGAGACGAGATCGCAATGCACGAACCCTCCGCCATGCAGAAACAGGATAACACCGCTGACTTTTCCTCGCGGCCGATAAAGCCGCGCCGGACGTGGCCCTTCGGCTCCCGGCAGCATGACAGTCTTCCACCGCCGAATGCGAAGTGAGGAAAGACATTGAGGGAAGCTCGGCTTTCCTGTGATTTTCCTAATTTTTTCCAGCATCCGGGGAGACGGAACGGGCGCCGGAATGGGCGGAAGCTCGTCCAGGGCGATCATGCGCGGACGGATATCCCGGCGACGCGCCTGCATCTCCAGCCAGAACAGGAACAGACGAAGCGGTAGAGTCGGATGCATGACACCAGTATGCGTGGAATGCGTCGGAAAGTCTGCCCTTGACCGCATCAAAGACTGGGCGCAAGGTCCGCTCGCCAGACGGCTGGACGGTCGCTGCATTCGGGATGAGGATTCCGGATGTGGAGGAAAGTCCGGGCTCCATGGAAAAACGGTACCGGCTAACAGCCGGCGGGGGCGACCCCAGGGACAGTGCCACAGAAAACAGACCGCCCGCCGGGCTGTTTCCGCGCGAAACATGCCGCGGGCAAGGGCGAAACGGTGCGGTAAGAGCGCACCGCGGCTCCGGCAACGAAGCCGGTCACGGTAAACCCTACCGGGAGCAAGACCGAATAGGAACGGCATGCCATCTCTGGTGGCAGGAGTTTTTCACTCTGTCGTTCGGGTTGGTCGCGTGAGGCATGCAGCAATGCATGTCCCAGAGGAATGATCGTCCCGCTTCTGAAGCGGACAGAACCCGGCTTACACGCCGTCTGGCTTTTCCAAACGACAGAATGCTTTCAGTAATTCCACACAGTGGAAGTGTGTAGAACATAAAGAGAACAAATAACGACAAATACAGATTGCCCCGTGCCATTACCCTCGGGAAATCCTAATAAACCGCAAAAAAATCCGTCACAATTCGCTTTTAAAAAAACTCGCAGTTTTCTGCGGTTTTTTGCAGATATGTGTTTGACGTCCCATGAAATCCCATGGTATCCCAAGGAAGAACAGATGAAATAACCATTCAACGAACCAGCGGTTCCTGAAGCAAAGGAGGCACATCATCCATGAGCATGTTCCTCGGTACGCATCAGAACCGCTTCGATGCCAAGGGACGTGTTTCCATTCCGGCTTCTTTCCGTTCTGCCCTGAAGTCACAGGCCCAGCCCGGCGAGCCCCTCGTCATTTTCCGTCCATCCCATCTGCATCCCTGCATCGAAGGCTGGCCAGCCAGCGCCTTCTCCTCGCTGGCGCAACCTCTCGACGAATACGATCCGTTCTCGGATGACCACGAAGATCTGGCGACCAGCCTGTATGCTGATGCCTACCCGCTCGATAGTGACAAGGAAGGCCGGATCATCCTGCCGGACGTCCTGAAAACCCATGCCGATCTGAGTGATGACGTTTCCTTCATGGGCCTGGGACGCATCTTCCAGATCTGGAACCCGCAGACCGCAGCCGAACGTCGTGAACAGGCCCGCGCCCGCGCCCGGACACTGACATCCCGCCGCCGCCCGGCAGGTGACGTATGAACGCCATCACGCTGGTCCATGCGGGGCACGTTCCCGTCATGCTGAAGGAAGTCCTGACAGCCCTCGCCCCCCGTCCGGGAGGCCGCTATCTGGACGGAACGTTTGGCGGCGGCGGATATGCCCGCGCCATCCTCAACAGCGCAGACTGCGTCCTTCACGCCATCGACCGTGACTCCGCGGCCATTGCCCGGGGACAGGAAATGGCTGCGCAGGCTGATGGCCGTCTCGTCCTGCATCAAGGCACCTTTGGTGACATGACCAGCCTCGTGGGTGATGCAGCGCCTTTTGACGGGATCGTCCTTGATCTTGGTGTTTCCTCATTCCAGATCGATCAGGCCGAACGGGGATTCTCGTTCCGTCACGACGGTCCTCTGGACATGCGTATGGGCGGGGATGGCCCGTCAGCAGCGGATCTGGTCAATACGACCTCCGAAACGGAACTGGCGGACATCCTCTACCGCTACGGCGAGGAAAAACTGTCCCGCCGCATTGCCCGGGCCATTGTCGCGGCCCGTGCGGAAGAACCGTTCACGACAACAGGCCGTCTGGCGCATGTCATCCGCTCCTGCGTTCCCCGCGACCGCTCGGGCATTGACGGTGCAACACGCAGCTTCCAGGGGCTGCGCATCGCCGTGAATGACGAACTGGGAGAGCTGGAACGTGCCCTTGAGGCCGCGCCACGCCTTCTGGCGCCCGGCGGGGTTTTCGTTGTCGTGACCTTCCATTCGCTGGAAGACCGGCTGGTGAAGCGGGCCATGGCCACGCTTGCCGGTCGGACCGCCAATCCTTCCCGTTATGAGCCTGCGCCTGCCCGTCAGGAACCGCCAGCGTTCTCTCTCCTGTACTCCCGCCCTCTTTCCGCTACGGAAGAAGAAGAGCGGGGCAACCCCCGTGCCCGCAGCGCCCGCCTGCGCGCACTGGTCCGTAATCCCGTCTCTCAGCCGCCCGCTTCAGGAATGCCCGCATGATCCGGCCCTTCACCATCGCCTGCGCTGTTCTCACCGCAGGTTCCGGTCTGTTTCTCTATACCAAGAAACATGAAACGACCGTGCTTGATCAGAAGATCACGAAAATCGTACAGGACACGCAGCGCATTCGTGGCCAGACCGCCATGTTACGGACGGAATGGGCGCTTCTTAACCAGCCGGACCGCCTGAACACGCTGGCAACACGCTTCCTGCCCGATCTGCACCCCATGGAACCGGACCAGTTCATCCGCATGGCGACGCTTGAAGCACGTCTGCCAGCGCCGGGATCGAAAGCCGCTCCGGCAGATCCGCGGGAAAGCCTGCATGAAGTCGTGAACCGGGCCGCCGCGGAAGCACACCAGCCCCTTCCAGCTCCCGCTCCTCACGTCGCTCCGGCGCCGTCGCGGCCGGTTGTGGTGGCGTCCGCGACGCTGCCCCCTGCACTTCCACGTCCGGTGGCGGCCAGATCCGCTCCACAGCATGCAGCCCGTCTCCATGCCGACCGCATGGCGCAGCATGATGCGGACACGCGTCTGGCAGCCGAGACCGCGCGTCCCTATTCTTCTTATGGCCGCACGCATACCGATGGAACACCGACCGTCCATATGGTGAGCTATCGCGAAAACCGTCTTGCCCCGATGATGGTTGCCGCCTGGCACCCGCAGTCCATTGCCCACAAAGTCCGTCCGGCCACGGCTACCGTCTCGTCGGCCCATCTGACGGAAGATCGTGTCCGACCTTCCCACAGGCCGATGTCTGCACTGGCCAGCGCAGACGATGCATTGCCCGCGCCCGTCCCATTGGCTAACTGAACCTTTCTTTCGTTAACCGCTCGTTCAGTATTTTTCCGGATATCTTCGGGCGAGCACCTTTGACAGGACGCAACCCCGCACGATGGCTCAGGACGTGCCTCCTTCTTCAGGTCCGCGACCCCGGATGCAGCCGGAGCCCAGGAAGGGCCGTCTGTTTTCATCCTTCAGGGCTTCGCGGCGCCTGAACTTGGACCAGATGCATGGCCGCCTTCTGGGCGTTGGCATGGGCTTTCTGGCAATTTACGGAGCCGTGGCGCTGAAAGCGACACTGGCGACCGTCCTGATGCCAATGGAGCCGGAAAAGCGGCAGATCGCCCCACAGGTTCCTGAAATTCCAAAAAGCGATCCGCGCGGCGAAATGGCCGGGGATTTCGTTCTGCCAACCGTCAAACGCGCCACAATCACGGACCGCAATGGACAGACGCTGGCGCTCTCCCTTCCGGTCGCACAGGTCTATGCCAACCCCATGGAGCTGATCGACCCGCAGGATGCGGCCAAAAAGCTCCGGACCGTTCTTCCCAGTCTAGATGAAGACAAGACCATCCAGCGGCTCTCCCTGAAGAAACAGTTCGTCTATATTGCCCGCGATATTTCTCCCGTGCAGGAAATCGCGATCAACAATCTCGGTATCCCGGGCATCTATTTTGAATCCGGCGAACGGCGGCATTATCCCCTTGGCCGGACAGCGGCCCAGATCATGGGCAGCGTGGATATTGACGATCATGGCATCGCAGGCGTCGAACGCTACTTCGACAAACGCCTGAACGGAGACCGGACACCCTTGCGCCTGTCTCTGGATGTGCGTGTCCAGACTGTTGCCCATGACGAGCTTCAGGCCGCCAAGGACGAATTCTCGGCTATCGGCGCGGCTGCCATCGTCATGGATGTGCGGACGGGAGAAATCCTCGCCATGGTCAGCCTGCCGGATTTCGACGCCAACGATTTTGGGCATGCACCGAATGACGCCCGGTTCAACAGGGCCGTCACGGGCATGTATGAGCCGGGTTCAACCTTCAAACTCCAGACAGCGGCGATGGGGCTGCAATACGGCATCATCCATCTGTGGGACCGGTTCTCCACCATTCCCATTCACGTCGGACGCTTCATGATCCGGGACATGAAAACGGATCATTTCGCCCCCTGGCTTTCGCTGCCCGGCGTGCTGGCCTATTCGTCCAACCCGGCGGCGGCCCATATCGCGCTGGATGTGGGCGCACAGCGCCAGCAGGACTGGCTGCGGAACATGGGCTTCTTCAACCGCGTCCCGGTCGAACTTCCCGAAGCCGGACGGCCGCTTGTTCCATCTCCCCGGAACTGGGGACTGTCCACCGTCATGACGGTCGGGTTCGGACATGGTGTGGCCGAACCACCGCTGGCCATCGTGCGCGGAACCGCGGCGACGGTGAATGGCGGCATCCTGCTCAAACCAACCCTCGTGGCCCTGGAACAGCAGGACGAGCAGCAGCCGGACACGGACAAGGCGAAAGTCCGGCCCGTCGCCTATCATCCTGAGGCCCCGGAAGACGGGGACGACCCGGACGCCATCGGCGCGCAGACGCCGGTGGGAACACGCATTCTCTCCGAACAGACCTCTGCCCTGCTGCGCAAGCTCCTGCGTCTGGACGTCACGATGGGAAGCGGCAAGACCGCCGAAGTGCCCGGCTATTATGTTGGCGGCAAAACCGGCACGGCTGAAAAGATCGGCGCGCATGGCGGGTATCTGAAACACGTCAACGTCTCGGCCTTCACCAGCGTATTCCCAATGAACAACCCGCATTATGCGGTTTACGTCATGCTCGACAGCCCGCAGGGAACAGCCGCCACCCATGGCTGGACCACTGCCGCCTGGAATGCTGCTCCCACGGTAAAGAAGATCATTTCCCGCGTCGGCCCCCTGCTGAACCAGTTCCCCGACTTTACGAACAAAGAAGCCATCGACGCTTCGCTCGCCATTCCCATGAACCCGCCGGTTCCCGCAGGATACCGTGCCCTTGGCCCCGGGAACGATCCGGGCGATCCGCACAACCAGGCCCATCATTCGAAGTCCCAGCACTGAACTTGTCTATGCATCTTTCCAAACTTTTCCTACAGTGTGGCTCCAGTGTTTCCGTGTCGCCGGACCCTGAGATTTCTGCCGTCACGGCTGACAGCCGACAGGTTCGTCCGGGCACACTGTTCTTTGCCCTGCGCGGAACACGGCAGAACGGAGCGGCTTTCATCCCGCAGGCTGTTGCAAACGGAGCCGTGGCCATCGTGGCGGACCATCCGGCGGAAGCCTCCGTCCCGGTCATCCTGCGCCCCGATGCCAGCCATGTCCTTGCCAGAATGGCCAGTCTCCTTGCCGGGCCGGCACCCGCTTTCCTGGCGGCCGTGACCGGGACGAACGGCAAGAGCAGCACAGTGGAATTCCTGCGGCAGCTCTGGCTGCTTCAGGGATACAGGGCGGCCAGCCTTGGAACGCTCGGTCTGATATCGGATACGGATGTCCTGCCTCCTCCGAGCCTTACGACCCCTGACCCCGTCTCCCTGGCCAACACCCTGGCGGCTCTGGCGACGGCAGGCGTAGACCATGTCGCGCTGGAAGCATCATCCCACGGTCTTGAACAGCATCGTCTTGATGGTCTTCGCCTGAAAGCGGCCGGATTTTCCAACCTGACACGCGACCATCTGGATTATCACGGCACGATCGAAGCCTACCGCACCGCCAAGCTCAGGCTTTTCGATGATCTCCTGCCGGCAGAGGGCATCGCGGCCGTCAATGCGGACATGGATCCCGATACCCTGAACGCCCTGCAGGCCGCCGCCGCCCAGCGTGGCATGACCCTGAGAACCGTCGGACGAACCGGCACCACGCTGCGCCTTCTGGACGCAACGCCCACGCCGTCCGGACAAATTCTGCGCATTGCCCTTCGGGGCACGGAACTGCCGCCGGTCAGCCTTTCCCTCCCTGGCCTGTTTCAGGCGGACAACGCCCTTCTGGCGGCGGCCATGTGCTGGGAAAACGAGGATGATGCCATGGCGGTTCTCGAATGCCTGCCGAAGCTGACGGGAGTACGCGGCCGGTGCGAACGGGCAGCCGAACTCAGCAATGGCGCAGCAGCCTATGTCGATTTTGCCCACACACCGGACGCTCTGGAGCGTGTGCTCGGCAGCCTGCGTCCGCATACGGCGGGACGGCTGGTGGTGGTGTTCGGTGCCGGAGGCGACCGTGACCGGGGCAAACGTCCCCTGATGGGTGAAATCGCTGCCCGCATGGCCGATCTCGCCATCGTCACCGATGACAATCCCCGCACCGAAAATCCGGCCGAAATCCGCTCGGAAATTCATGCCGCCTGCCCCGATGCCCTGGAAATAGCGGATCGTCGCTCCGCCATCGCGGCCGGCCTGAATGCACTGGGTCAGGGTGATATTCTGGTCGTCGCCGGGAAAGGCCATGAACAGGGGCAGATCGTCGGCACAACCATCCTTCCCTTCGATGACCGGACTGTGGTCCGTGAACTGGCAGGTGTCGCATGACCGCTCTCTGGACCACAGCGGATCTCCGGCACGCTACGAATGGACGTCTTGATGCCGATGTGACAGTCACGGGGTTGTCCATCGATACCCGGACGCTTCAGCCCGGCGACCTGTTCATCGCTCTTGCCGGCGAGAACAGCGATGGTCATGCGCATGTCCGGCAGGCCCTTGAAAAGGGCGCATCCTGCGTGATGGTTCATACGCCGCAGGAACCTCATGACCCGCGCCTTCTCGTCGTTTCTGACACGATGAAAGGCCTTGTCGATCTGGGACAGTATGCCCGCAACCGGTTCCGGGGAAAGGTGGTGGCCATCACCGGCAGCGTCGGCAAGACCACGACCAAGGACATGCTGCGCGTGGCCCTCTCCGCCATCGAACCAACCCATGCCGCCGTGGCCTCGTACAACAATCACTGGGGCGTTCCCCTGACGCTCGCGCGCCTCCCGCAGGACGCCGCGTTCTGCATCAGCGAAATCGGCATGAACCACAGCGGGGAAATCGCCCCGCTGGCCGCCCAGGTGCGTCCGGATGTCGCCATCATCACGACAATCGGCACCGCCCATCTGGGACACATGGGAAGTGTCGAAGCCATTGCGGAAGAAAAGGCAACTCTGCTTAACGCACTTGCCCCCGACGGAACGGCCATCGTGCCGGATGACGCCACCGGAGACGCATTTTTCACGGCGGCCCTGCCGGAACACGCCCGCCTGTGGCGCGCCGGTTTTTCCCATGACGCCACACTGCGCATTACTGACGCCCGTTACGAAGCGGAAGGCAGTCATTTCACGCTGCACACCCCGACCGCTACGCAGGATGTCCATCTCATCGCACCAGGGCGGCATCTCGTCCGCAATGCCGCACTGGCCCTGGGAGCTGTCACGGCCCTGAACCAGCCGCTGAACGCCGCTGTGGCAGCTCTCGCCACCTTCATTCCGGGGGCAGGACGCGGCCAGATCCGGACCATTCTGGATAATGTCCGCCTGCTCGATGAAAGCTACAACGCATCGACGACCAGTGTTCGCGCCTCTCTGGAGACGCTGGCCCTTCTTCCCGCCCAGCGGCGCGTAGCGGCACTGGGGGACATCCGGGAGTTGGGTGCTTTCGCCGATGCGGAGCATCGCGGTCTCGCGGATGCCGTCTGTGCCGCAGGAGCTGTCACCTTCTGTTGCGGGCCGCACATGCGCGCCCTTCATGACGCCCTGCCTCCCGCCCTTCAGGGTGGCTATGCGCCAGACGCCCGTTCACTCGCCCCCCTTCTCTGCGACGCCCTTCGTCCCGGTGACCTCCTGCTTGTCAAAGGCAGTTTCGGCAGCCGGATGCGTGATGTCATCGCGGCTCTCGATAACGCTTCCAACCCGGTCTCCGCCTGATGCTGTTCAACCTCGTCGCCAGTCATGCCTCATCACATGGCGGGTTCTTCAACCTGTTCCATTATCTGACATTCCGTTCGGGATGTGCCTGCCTGACGGCGCTGGTCATTTCACTGGTTCTGGGCAATCCGTTCATCGCGCAGCTCAAGCGCATCCAGCGGGAAGGACAGCCCATCCGCACACTGGGTCCGGAGCGGCATATTCTTGAGAAGGCCGGCACGCCGACGATGGGAGGCGTGCTGATCCTCATCGCCCTGTTCTCGGCCACCCTGCTGTGGGCAGACCTGACCAACGGGTTCGTCTGGGCCGTCATGCTGACAACGGCCGTTTTCGGAGCCGTCGGTTTCGCGGATGACTACCGCAAGCTGGCACGGCGGAACACGGACGGCATCTCCAAACGGACACGTCTGGGCTGCGAATTCCTGACCTCGATCGTGGCCGGGATCTGGCTTCAGCATCTCACGCCGCCAGAACTGCGCAATGCCGTCGCCTTCCCATTCGTGAAGGATATTCTCCTGCCGCTGGGGTATGCATTCCCGATTTTCGCGATGATCACCATCACCGGCTTCGGCAATGCGGTCAATTTCACGGACGGACTGGACGGACTGGCAATCGTGCCGGTCGTGATCGCCGCGTTCGTCTTCGCGCTGATTTCCTATCTGGTCGGCAATCATGTCTTTGCAGATTATCTCCAGCTTCATCCCGTTCCCGGCACCGGAGAGCTTGCAGTCTTCTGTGCGGCGCTGATCGGTGCCGGGCTGGGATTTCTGTGGTTCAACGCACCGCCCGCCTCCGTCTTCATGGGAGACACGGGCTCCCTGTCACTTGGTGGCGCACTGGGCACCATTGCCGTGGCCACGAAGCATGAACTGGTTCTGTGCATCGTCGGCGGACTGTTCGTGGCCGAGACACTTTCGGTCATCATTCAGGTCTTCTGGTTCAAGCGGACAGGACGCCGCGTCTTCCTGATGGCGCCCCTGCATCATCATTTCGAGAAAAAAGGCTGGCAGGAACCCAAAATCGTCATCCGCTTCTGGATTGTCTCCATCGTGCTGGCCCTGTGCGGTCTGGCCACCCTCAAACTGCGATGAGCACGTTTCCGACCGATCTGTTCGCAGGTGAGCGCTATGCCGTCTGCGGACTGGGACGCAATGGCGCAACCGTTGTCGCGGCTCTGCTGGCGATGGGAGCGGAGGTTCAGGCATGGGATGACAATCAGGCCGGCCTGCCTCCCCATGACCGCCTGACCGTGGCTCCACTGACGGATCTGTCTGGCATGCAGGCGCTCATTCTCTCGCCCGGCATTCCCCATACCCTGCCCAAGCCCCATCCGGTTGCCGCACTGGCCCGCAAGCAGGGCATTCCCATCCTTTCAGATGCGGAAATCCTGTTCCGCGCCGTCCGTCAGGCAGGCTCGAGAGCCCGCTTTGTCTCGGTCACGGGAACGAACGGGAAATCCACAACAACCGCCCTCATCGCCCATCTTCTCGATGTGGCGGGTCTTGCCTGTGCCGCAGGCGGCAACCTGGGAACGGCATCACTGGCCCTGCCACTCCTTCCGGATCAGGGTGTTTACGTCCTCGAAATGTCATCCTACATGCTGGAGCGGCTGGACCGGTATCATGCCAGCGCAGCCTGCCTACTGAACCTGACACCAGACCATCTGGACCGTCATGGTGACATGGAGGGCTATGCCGCGGCAAAAGCCCATGTCTTCGACAACATGACAGGTGATGATCTCGCCGTGATCGGACAGGACGATGTCTGGTGCCGGCGAATTGCCGAAAGCGTGGCCGCGCGGGGGATCCCGGTCGCATCGCTGGAAGCGGACAGTCTGCCCCCCTATGACGCGCCGGCCCTTCCGGGACGCCATAACGTTCAGAATATCGCAGCTGCCTGGAAAATCGTGCGGCATCTTGGAATAAGCGACGATATGGTCCGTGCAGGACTGAAGACCTTCGGAGGTCTGGAGCACCGCCTTCAGAAAGTGGCGAAATGCGAAGGGATTTCCTTCGTCAATGACAGCAAGGCCACCAACGCCGAAGCCGCGTCCAAGGCGCTGGAAGCCTATGACAGAGTCATGTGGATCGCTGGTGGCATGGCGAAGGCTGGCGGAATTGAAAGTCTGGCGCCCTGGTTCGGTCATGTCGCCCATGCGTTCCTGATCGGACGGGACGCGTCGCTCCTGGCCAGAACGCTTGAGGCCCATAACGTGCCTTTCACGCTCTGCGATACGCTGGAAAAAGCCGTTCCTGCCGCCTTCAAAGCCGCAGAACAGACGCAGACAGACACGGTTCTGCTCTCTCCGGCCTGTGCAAGTTTTGATCAATTTCGTAGTTTTGAGGATCGAGGTTCACACTTTCTCCAGATTTGCGATAATATTGTGAAAACAGTTCGTTCGGGCGGAATGTTCACCACACGTCAGGAAGGTTGAGGCCATGGCGGGACCATCCCGTGTCGATTCATCCGGGTTCGCCCGCTGGTGGCGGAACATCGACCGCGTGACACTGGCCTGCGTGGGCATTCTGATCGGTCTTGGCTATATCCTGATGCTGGCCGCCAGCCCGGCCGTGGCCTCCCGCATCGGCGCATCACGCAACATGTTCATTCTCAAGCAGGTCATCTTCCTGGCGCTAGCCGGGCTGATCGTGCTGGGCGTGTCCTATCTCTCACGGAGCGCCATCAAGAAACTGGCCTTCATCGGCGGCCTCATTGCCCTCGGCGCCACAGCCATGACCCTTGTTCATGGAATGGAAATCAAGGGCGCTAGACGCTGGATTTCGCTGCCCCTGATGTCCGTCCAGCCATCCGAGTTTCTCAAGCCCTGCTTTGCCGTCATGACGGGCTGGCTGCTCGCCGCACGGCGAACAATCGTGCTGCGGGGGAATTTTGCTTTTCCCGGAATGCTGCTGGCATTCATGTGCTTCGGCGTCATCCTGTTCCTGCTGAAATCCCAGCCCGATATCGGAATGCTGTCCGTCATCACGATGGTTTTCATGACACAGCTCTTCGTGGACGGGCTGCGGCTGTACTGGGTCGGGCTCTGCGTTGCCGGCATGGTGGGGTCCTTCGTGATGGCTTATGCGGTTTTCCCGCATGTGCGGTCGCGCGTGCAGCGCTTCCTTCATCCCGATGTCGGTGACCACTATCAGATCGATACCGCCCTGCGGGCCTTTGGCAATGGCGGTCTGACAGGCCGCGGTCCTGGCGAGGGCCGGGTCAAGGATCTGCTGCCCGATGCGCATGCGGATTTCGTGTTTGCCGTTGCGGGCGAGGAATACGGCCTCATCCTGTGCCTGTTCATCATTGCGGTCTTCGGCATGATCGTGCTGCGGACGCTGCTCAAGCTGATGCGGGAAGATGATCCGTTCGTGATTGTCTCGGCGGCCGGTCTGGTGACGGGTTTCGGTCTTCAGGCGTTCGTCAACATGGGTTCGACATTGCACCTCATCCCCACAAAAGGCATGACGCTTCCCTTCATTTCGTATGGCGGCAGTTCAGCCATGTCGATCGCCCTGACCATGGGCATGGTCCTCGCCCTGACCCGTCATCACGTCGGCCAGAGCCGGATCACACAGCGGGCCGCGGCCCAGTACGTGCAGGCTCCCCTGCTTGAAAGGAACGCCCAATGAGCCGCCCGATTGTCATTGCCGCTGGTGGAACGGGAGGCCATTTCTTTCCTGCTGAAGCCGTTGCGACGGTTCTGGCGGAACGGGGCCACGATCTCGTGCTGATGACGGACGCCCGCCATGGCCGGCGCGATACGGGACTGTTCCGTGATCGCCCGCAATATGTGCTCGATGGCGCAGGCGTGGCCGGGAAAGGCCTGGGCGCCAAGATCCAGGGGGTTCTGGCGCTTGCAAAAGGGGCGACGGAAGCCCGTCGCATTCTGGCGTCCCTTGACGCCGCGGCGGTCGTAGGGTTTGGCGGTTATCCATCCATCCCCCCTCTCGTGGCCTCGCGCCTGCTGCCTGCCGCCCGGCGACCGGAAATGGTCATTCATGAAGGCAACGCCGTGCTGGGACAGGCCAATGCCTTCCTGTCGCGGTTTTCGCCTCTCGTCGCCACGTCCTATGAAAAGGTTGCGCGTCTGCCCGCCAATGCCCGCGTCACCCTGACGGGCATGCCGGTCAGGGCCGGGATCGAGGCCCTGTACGGACGCTCCTACAAAGCCCCGGTGGACACAATTCGCGTGCTGGTCTGGGGCGGCTCCCTGGGCGCCCGGATTTTCTCGGATGTGGTGCCCCAGGCCCTGCTTGCGCTCCCTGAAGCGCTTCGCCGCCGCCTGAAAGTCACGCAGCAGGTCCGTGATGATGACCTGCCACGCGTGCGGAGCCTGTATACCGAAGCCGGCATCGACGTTGATGCCGCGCCCTTTTTCACCGATGTCCCGGATCGTCTGAAAAATGCGCATCTCGTCATCGGCCGGGCTGGCGGTTCCTCCGTGGCGGAACTGGCCATGGCCGGACTGCCGTCCGTTCTCGTGCCGCTTCCGATCGCCGCCTCGGACGAACAGGGCGCCAACGGACAGGCCCTTCAGGATGCCGGCGCAGCATGGATGCTCCGCCAGCCACAGTTTACACCCACTGCCCTGACCGAGCTGCTGACCGATCTCTTTTCCCATCCGGACAGACTGGTGACGGGTGCCCGGGCCGCCAGCCGCTTCGCTCGCCCTCATGCTGCCGCAAAAGTAGCCGACCTCATTGAAGCCGATCTCCGGCCCTGATCGTAACACTTCCCGTTTCTGCCCCCTGCTGCCCAAAAGAGTATCTGCCTCATGCGTGCCCTGCCCCTGAACATCGGAACCATTCATTTCGTCGGTATCGGCGGTATCGGGATGTCCGGCATTGCGGAAGTCCTGCACATGCTGGGCTACAAGGTGCAGGGATCGGACATTGCGGAAGGGTCGAACGTCCAGCGCCTGCGCAAGGTTGGCATTCCCGTTCATATCGGCCACGACGTCAGCAATCTGGGCGATGCACAGGTTGTCGTCACATCTACCGCGGTCAAAAAAGACAATCCGGAAGTCGTGGCTGCGCGCGCCAAGCTGATCCCGGTCGTCCGGCGGGCGGAAATGCTGGCTGAACTGATGCGTCTGCGGTGGTCCGTCGCCATTGGCGGCACGCATGGCAAGACCACCACGACCAGCCTCGTGGCCTGCGTGCTGGAGCAGGCCAAGCTTGATCCCACCGTCATCAACGGTGGCATCATCGAAGCTTACGGCACCAACACACGCATGGGCTCCGGGGACTGGATGGTGGTCGAGGCTGATGAGAGCGACGGGTCTTTCCTGCGTCTGCCAGCCGTCATCGCCGTTGTCACGAACATGGATCCCGAGCATCTCGATCACTGGGGGTCGGAAGAGGCCATGCAGGCGGGCTATGACCAGTTCGTCTCCAATATTCCCTTCTACGGTTTTGCCGTGCTGTGCGTCGATCATCCACAGGTCCAGCAGATGATTCCGCGCCTCTCCGATCACCGGGTCATCACCTACGGCTTCAGTCCCCAGGCCGATGTCCGTGCGGAAAAGGTCATCATGGACAAGCGCGGCGCGACCTTCGAGGTCGTGGTCACGAACCGGGCGCGCAACCGGACGCGCCGGGCCGGTCCGTTCCGCCTGCCCATGCTGGGACATCACAACGTCCTGAACGCGCTGGCCGCCATTGCCGTGGCTCTGGAGATGGAAATCAGCGATTCCGTCATCGCCTCGGGTCTGGCGTCCTTCAAGGGGGTCAAACGGCGCTTCACGCGGGCGGGCGAATACAATGGCATTTCCGTCATTGATGACTATGGCCATCATCCCGTGGAAATCGCCGCAGTTCTGAAAGCCGCCCGTCAGGCCGGGGCCAAGAACGTCATCGCCGTGGTCCAGCCCCACCGCTATTCGCGCCTGCAGGGACTGTTCGGTGAGTTCTGTACCTGCATGAACGACGCGGATACCGTGATCGTGGCAGATGTGTATGCGGCGGGTGAAAATCCGATCGAGGGCGCGGATCGCGATGCCCTGGTAGAGGGACTGCGCGACCGCGGACACCGCTCCGTCGTTCCCCTGCCCGATCCGGCCCACCTGCCGGAAATGATCAATGCCATCGCCAAACCGGGGGATTATGTCGTGTGCCTTGGCGCAGGCACCATCACACACTGGGCGCAGGCCCTTCCCGGACAGCTTGCGGAGATGAATACCAAAGCGCCGGTCCGGGAAGGCACGGCATGAGCGAAACGCTTTCCTTTCCCGTCTCGGGGCTGCGCGGACGGCTGACCGCCAATGCGCCACTGGGACCGCGTGCATGGTTCCGGACAGGCGGCCCGGCGGACTGGCTGTTCATTCCGGAGGATCAGGATGATCTAATCGCGCTGCTTCGCCAGCGCCCGGCCGACATGCCCCTGACGGTTCTGGGGGCCTGCTCGAACGTCATCATACGGGACGGTGGCATTCCGGGAATCGTCGTGCGTCTGGCGCGTGGCTTTTCGGAAATCCGCGTAGAGGAAAGCGGCGTCATTGCCGGTGCCGCAGCCCTGGATGTCACGGTCGCCGAACATGCTGCCTCCGCCGGACTGGCCGGTCTTGAGTTTCTGGCAGGCATTCCCGGCTCCATCGGCGGAGCCATCCGCATGAATGCCGGCGCCTATGGCTCAGACATCAACGCCGTTCTCGACTGGGCGGAAATCCTGATGCCTGACGGTGAACTCCGGCGTCTTTCCCGCGCGGATCTGGGTTTCGCCTATCGTCATTCGGACCTGCCCGAAGGCAGCGTGGTCGTCCGGGCACGTCTGAAAGGAACGCCGGACAGTGCGGACGCCATCCGCGCCCGCATTTCCGACATCCGGGCCTCACGCGAGGCCTCACAGCCCGTCCGCGCCCGGACAGGTGGCTCGACATTCCGCAATCCGGCAGGCCACAAGGCCTGGCAGCTGATTGATGAAGCCGGGTGCCGGGGTTTACGGCTTGGTGGCGCGCAGGTCAGCGAGAAACACTGCAATTTTCTACTCAATCTGGGAGATGCGACCAGTACACAGCTTGAGGCTCTGGGAGAGAAGGTCCGCAGGGACGTTCTGGACCAGAGCGGCATTGACCTGCACTGGGAAATCAAGCGCATTGGCCGCAGAATGGAAAAAAGGGAGACAGCATGAAGGTTGCAGTCCTGTACGGAGGCACATCCAGTGAAAGACCGGTCAGTCTGGTCAGCGGTCAGGCTGCAATCGACGCCCTGAAGGAAAAGGGACATGACGTCACGCCTATTGATGTCGGCCCGGACATTGCAGTCACCATTTCCGCCCTGCGATCGGCCGCACCGGACGTTGTCTTCAATGCGCTTCATGGACCGCGGGGAGAAGATGGCACCATCCAGGGCGTTCTCGAATGGCTGAACCTGCCCTACACCCATTCAGGCCTGCGCGCTTCCGCCGTGGCAATGAACAAGGCGGCAACCCGGACACTGCTGGCCGCGGCCGGACTGCCTGTCGCGGAAGGGCGCGTCGTAACGGTTGAGGAACTGGCAGAGGCGGACCCACTGGCAGCGCCGTATGTCGTCAAACCCGTGGCGGAAGGCTCATCGGTCGGCGTGGAGATCATCCGCCCGGGAGACAACCGGCGTAAAGCCATTGCTGATGGCTGGAAATTCGGCAGAACGGCCCTGGTGGAGAATTTCATTCCCGGACGCGAACTGACCACCGGCGTCATGGGAGACCGCGCACTGGCCGTGACCGAGATCCTGCCTGCAGAGACAGCCGCCTTTTACGATTTCGATGCCAAATACAAGGCTGGCGGGTCGCGTCATGTCGTTCCCGCTGATCTCCCTGATGGCGTGACGGAGCGGGCGCTCGATTACGCACGCCGGGCGCATGAAGCCCTGGGCTGCGCCGGAGCAAGCCGGACGGATTTTCGTTATGACGACGCAACGGACAGGCTTGTCATCCTTGAAGTCAACACCCAGCCGGGCATGACACCCACCTCACTCCTGCCGGAGCAGGCCGCCTATCGTGGCATCTCCTATCCTGATCTGTGTGACTGGATGGTCCGGGAGGCGCTGCCGCTCTGATGCGTCGCGAGCCCCGCAATCAGGAACCGGATTTCCGGCGTGACCGGCCTCTTCCGGGAGGAATGCCCCTCTACGAGGATCGGCCATCACGGGCAAAGCTGTTCTGGCGCCGGCAGAAGCGACTGGTGCGGCCTGCCATCGTGTTCCTGGCCATCATGGGCATCGCAGGCGTGGGCATACGGCTGCTCTATGACGCGGCGTCTGAAGAGCGCTTTGCGCCCTTGCGAACGAAACTCGTAGCCATGGAGCCGCTCCCGATCCGGCACATCATTATCAATGGCCGCGTCATGACAAGTGAAGCGTCCATCACCGACGCACTCGGGACGGGGATCGGTCATCCCATCTTCGGTTTTTCAGTCGAGGCCGCACGAAAGCGGCTGGATGACCTGCCCTTTGTCGATCACGCCACGGTCGAGCGGCATATGCCCGATACGGTCATCATCAACCTGATCGAACGTACACCCGTTGCCGTCTGGCAGGATCACGGACATTTCTCCCTGATCAACCGTGCCGGCGAGAAAGTCTCCGATCAGGGCCTGACGGGAAAGAACGCCCAGGCATTTCTTCAGCTCCCCCTCGTCGTGGGCGACGGTGCCAACACGGCGGCGGCTTCCGTCATTGATGCGCTCGACAAGGTACCAGCCGTCAGATCGTATGTGACAGCTCTCGTCCGCGTCGGCGGACGGCGCTGGAACATGACGCTGAAAGACGGCACGACCGTTCTTTTGCCCGAGGGGGAAGAAGCGGCCGCAATCAGCCGCCTGGCACAGTACCAAGAGAGCATGAAGCTGCTTGAGCGGCCCGTTGTTTCCATTGACATGCGCCTCCCGGACAGGATGGTGGTGCATCAGGTGCCTGCGGCTGAACCACCGCCCGATGCCGCTCCATCCGCCCCGAACGCCAGGCCCTCACAACCCAAACCACCACAGGACAGCCAGAAGCAGCCATGACCGATCTCACCTCCATGTCCGATCTTCCGGCTTTCCGCCGCCGGCGCGGTCTGCGGGGCCGGTCTCTCATCCCGGTGGGGGGTGAGCGCGAGGTCAGCCCGAACCGTCCACCCCGCGAAATCCTGCCCCTGCCTCCGGAGGAAAGCGCGCATCCGAAAAGCTGGCGTCCCGGTATCTTCGGCGCGCTGGACATCGGCACGACCAAGATGACCTGTCTGATCGGCCGGGGTGAATCCGATGGTTCAATCCAGGTCCTGGGCTATGGCTGGCGCCGCTCGCACGGCGTGCGCTCCGGCTCGATCGTCGATATCCGGGAAGCGGAAGCCGCCATCCGCGCCACTGTCGGTCAGGCGGAGGATTCAGCCGAACGGCGCATGGACTCCCTCGTCGTCAACCTGTCCTGCGGGCGCCCGGAAAGCAGGCTCATTGATGCACGCCAGCCAATTGGCGGCCGGGAGGTCACGGCAGGCGATGTTCAGCGCCTCATCATGGAAGGTCAGGTCCTGGCATGGCGCGAAGGACGGGAAGTCATCCATACCCTCCCGATCGGTTACGTCGTCGATTCCATATCCGGCATTGCCGACCCGGTCGGGCACCAGTGTGAACAGCTTGCTACCAAGCTCCATGTCGTGGACATGAACGCCAGCGCCCTGCGCACACTCGATACGGTCCTTCAGCGTTCCGAGCTCAAACTGGATGGACTGGTTTCCAGCCCGTTTGCATCCGGCGTTTCGGTTCTTGCACCCGAGGAACGCGAACTGGGCGTGACCGTCGTGGAGATGGGCGGCGGCACCACCTCCCTGGCAGTTTTCTGTGAAGGCAAACTGCTGCATACGGCGCAGATCCCGGTGGGCGGCCTTCACGTCACACGCGATATTGCGGGTGTCCTGTCCACCTCCATCGAAACGGCCGAACGCCTCAAGACCATGTATGGCGCAGCGCAGATGGGATCAGACGACCAGCGGGAGATCCTTTCCGTGCCCCTCATCGGGGATCGCAGCCACCGTCTGGCACGCATTCCCCGTTCAAAAGTCATTTCCGTCATCCAGCCACGGATCGAGGAGACACTGGAACTCGTGCGTCACGCGCTGGACAATGCCGGACTTGGCCGCCTCGCCAACGGGCGTGTCGTGCTGACGGGCGGAGCATCCCTGCTGGAAGGCATCGTCCCGGTTGCGACACGCATTCTGGCGCGTCCCGTCCGCATGGGGAAACCACAGAACATTTTCGGCCTGCCGGAGACAGCCGCAGCTTCGGCCGGTTTTTCAACTGCAGCAGGGCTTCTGGCCTGGGCCGCAGGTGCGGACAGGGAGTTCGGGGACATTTCTGCTCCCGAACCCCGACCTCGCGGTCTTCTGAAGCGTTTCGTGGGCTTCATACGCCATCATGGATAAGCTACAGAGACTCTAACGCCTTTTCTTCAGTCGCTTCTTCGCAGTTCCGGACCTGATCATGACGCTCAATCTTACCCCTACCCCGAACTCCCACGTCGAACTGGCCCCCCGGATCACCGTCATCGGAGTCGGTGGCGGCGGTACGAACGCCGTCAACAACATGATCGATTCCGAGCTCAAGGGCGTGGAATTCGTCGTGGCCAACACCGACGCCCAGCAGCTGGCGCATTCGAAAGCGGAACGGCGCGTCCAGCTTGGTCCGCATCTCACGCGTGGCCTGGGCGCAGGCGCAAAACCGGAAATCGGGCGGGAAGCAGCGGAAGAAGCCGCGCAGGAAATCGACCGGCAGCTTGAAGGCGCGAATCTGGTCTTCATCACCGCCGGCATGGGCGGTGGCACGGGAACGGGTGCGGCCCCCGTCATTGCGCGCATGGCACGGGAACGCGGTGTCCTGACAGTCGGCGTGGTGTCCAAGCCTTTCAATTTCGAAGGACGCCGCCGCTCCACGGCGGCCGATCACGGCATTGCGGAACTGCAGAAGCATGTCGATACCCTGATCGTCATTCCAAACCAGAACCTGTTCAATTCCGCCACACAGAACACGACGTTCAAGCAGGCCTTCAAGATGGCCGACAACGTCCTGTACATGGGCGTTCGTGGCATTACGGACCTCATGGTCTCCCCCGGCCTCATCAACCTCGACTTCGCCGATGTGAAGGCGGTGATGGAGGAAATGGGCAAAGCCATGATGGGAACGGGCGAAGCCACAAGCGAGGAAGATGGCGAAGACCGCGCCGTGATGGCCGCGGAACGCGCCATTTCCAATCCGCTTCTCGAAGAAACCTCGATGGCCGGTGCGCAGGGCCTGCTGATCAACATCACGGGCGGTGATGACCTGACCCTGTATGAAGTGGACCGCGCCGCCGACCGTATCCGTCAGGAAGTTGCCGAAGACGCCAACATCATCTTCGGCGCCCTGATCGACGAGACCCTCAACGGCCGCGTCCGCGTGTCCGTCGTTGCAACGGGCATCGACACGCAGGCCCGCCCGGATCAGCCTTCCGGAGCCGATGCCTCTGCACCGGCCCGCGAAGCGCCGTCCGCATCACGTGAGGGTTCCGCAGCGCCAAAGACCTCTTCGGCTCCGTTCCAGCCGGGTTCGACCTATGCCGGTGGTCCGCCGCGCCCGAATTTCGCTCTGGACCAAAATACGAACCAGACGGCTTCTCCCGCACTCGGCGCAGCGTCTCCCGCTCCCGAAACCGCACAGCCTGCCGCCACGCAGGCCCCTCCTGCGCAACAGGCGCCGCGCGCAGATGAACACCGGCAGGCCTCGCCGCGTTCGGGACTGTTCTCGGATCCGTCGCGTCATGCGCCACAGCCGGAACCCGCACCACGCAGTCTTTTTGGTCTCGTCACCGGAGCTTTCCGCAGCCGCCCGGCAGCGCCACAGCCCCAGCAGCCTGCACAGCAGCGCCCGGAACCGACGATGCGGGACATCTATCAGAAAGAGCAGCAGCAGGACGGTCACGGTCAGCATCAACAGACCGACAATGGCGGCCCCGACGATTCCGATCTCGATATCCCAACCTATCTGCGTCGTTGATCTCCTCATCCCTCCCTGTTTCTGCGCCATTCGCACAGGAACAGGGAGGGTAATATCTGGCAACAATCCTTGACTGGCGCGGTAGCCTCATCTGGTTTTTACTGAATTGGTCCAGATTACCGGAGGCTATATGCAGTTCACGCCAGCGCAGGATGGCAGCACGGCTGAAAAAAGCCGCGTGCGACACTTGGCTGATCATGCAGCCACTGAGCATCCTCTTCCTGTCGTTCACGACCTGCCGGCGTCCGAACATCTCCAGACAACACTGGCCGCCCCCATTCACTGCCGCGGTATTGCACTTCACAGTGGCCTGGACGTAAATCTGGTCCTGTCTCCGGCAGCCGCAGATACAGGGATCCGCTTCGAAAGAAGCGACCGTCCCGGTTCCTCTTCCTTCCCCGCTCTTTATGATCGCATCGTGGACACCCGCCTGTCCACCGTCGTGGCCTGTCCGGAAGATCCATCCCTGCGGGTCGCAACCATCGAACATCTGATGGCGGCCCTTCATGCGCTTGAAATCGACAACGTGCTGGTGTCTGTCAGCGGACCGGAACTTCCGGTTCTGGATGGTTCATCCGACGCATTCGCCTTTCTCATCAAATGCGCCGGGCGCCGCATACTGGAAACGCCACGCCGCACGATCGAAATCCTCCGGACCGTCCGGGTCGAAGGGAAAAATGGTTCCTTTGCGGAACTTCGTCCTGCTCCGCGTGGGCTTTCCCTTGCCATTTCTCTCAGTTTCGAAGCCAGCGCCATCGGAAACCAGCGCTACGCCATGCAACTCGAAGAGCGGCGTTTTCTGGAAGAAGTCGCGTTCTGCCGAACCTTCGTCAATCGTCAGGATATTGAACACTTGCAAAGTATTGGCCTTGCACGCGGTGGTTCTCTTGATAATGCCGTTGTTGTGGACGGAGCGAACATTCTCAATCCTGGCGGCCTGAAAATCGAACGGGAATTTGCCCGTCACAAACTTCTCGATGCCATCGGTGACATCTATTGCTGCGGCCATCGGATGAAGGCCGGATTCATTGGCCACAAATCCGGTCACGCTCTCAATAACAGCCTTCTGCGTGCTGTCTTTGCGGACCAGAAAAACTGGCGTTTTCTCCCCGTCGCGCAAAATTCAGTCGATCATCTCCGGCGACGCCCGCGCGTGGCGGCTTAAGATCGCAGAGCAGGTCTTTCGTCCCCAAAATCCCGTGATATAAGACGGGCATCACGGGAAGAGCAGGTATGGCAAGCAGAACTCAGCGTCATTTCGAAGTTTCATCCAGCGGACGGGGGCTTTTCCTGAAAGCGGCGGCCGTCAGCGGGCTTGTGCTTCTGTCTGGCTGTTCGATGTTTTCGTCAAAACACGAAAAACCTGCGATTCCCAAAGTAGCGGATGCTGAAACACTTTATAATTACGGCATTGATGCGCTTCATTCGGGTCATTACGAACTCGCAGGCGGTGAATTCGAACTCCTGCAGCAGAACTACCCTTATTCCGGCTTTACGGGTAACGCCGAGCTGATGGAGGGATATTCCTACTATCTGCAGGGAGAATACGCCCTCTCCGTCCAGCAGCTCGAACGCTACCTGCAACTTCATCCGACCAGCCCCGATGCAGCTTACGCCTTCTATCTGCGTGCCTTGTGCTATTACGAGCAGATTGCCGACGTGGAGCGTGACCAGCAGGGCACGGTCGAGGCCCTGAATGCGCTGGAAGAAGTGATCACACGCTTCCCGCAGACATCCTATGCCCGCGATGCGCAGCTGAAGATCGATCTGTGCCGTGACCATCTCGCCGGCAAGGAAATGCTCGTTGGCCGCTGGTACCAGCAGCAGCGGAACTATGAAGCGGCGATGGGCCGCTATCAGCGCGTGGTCCAGGATTACCAGACTACCAACCATGCCGCCGAAGCCCTTGAACGACTGGTTGAAGTCTATCTGGCTCTGGGTCTGAAGAACGAAGCCCGTCAGACAGCCAGCGTACTGGGATACAACTATCCCGACAGCCAGTGGTATCGTTACGCCTATGCCGATCTGCGCGACAACAAGCTGTTGACGGATAATTTCAAGAAACCGGTCCGGGCTCCCCATCATCACAGCCAGAACCAGCGCGGATTCTTTTCCCGCATGTGGCACAGCGTCTTTTGATGATTGGCGTTTGACACACGCCACGACACGCCCAACATTCGCGTCATGCTGACCCATCTCTCGATCCGTGACGTCGTTCTGATCGAAAAGCTCGATCTGGCCCTCTCCGCAGGACTGACCGTCCTGACGGGTGAGACGGGCGCGGGTAAATCGATTCTTCTGGACAGTCTGGGCCTTGCCCTCGGAGAAAGGGCCAGCGGCGGCCTTGTCCGGGCCGGTGCCGCGCAGGCCAGTGTCTCGGCCATGTTCGAGATCCCGTCCAATCACCCCGTGCTCCCCATCCTCGAAGAACAGGGCATTCTCCGCGACGACCCGACCGAACCGCTGGTTCTGCGCCGGATCGTTACGCCGGATGCCCGGTCCCGGGCCTATATCTGCGACCAGCCGGTGGGCGTGACACTGCTACGGCGGATTGCTTCCGAACTCGTCGAGATTCAGGGTCAGCACGAGCAGATGGGTCTCGCGGACCAGAGCACACATCTGGATCTGCTGGATGCCTTTGGCGTTTCGCCCGTCCTGCGGCAGCGGACAGCCAGAGCCTATCACGCCTGGATTGACGCCCGGCGGGCATTGGACAATGCACGGACGGACATGGAAGCTGCCGCAAGGGAAGAAGCATGGCTGCGGCAGACCGTGGATGATCTGAGCATTCTGGCACCACAGGAAGGAGAAGAAGAATCCCTGGCCGCTCTCCGGATCAGTCTGCAACGTGATGAACGTCGCGGAGAAGCCGTCGCGGCGGCGCTGTCTGATCTCACACCAAAAGACCGACGCTCGGCGGCACCAGCTGCTGCCCTGCGCTCTGCCAGCAGGGCGCTGGCCCGTCTCCTGCCTGCCCCGACAGATACGGAAGAAGCCTCTTCCACACATCAGACTCAGGCACAGGAAGCGCTGGACGCCCTGGAGAAAGCCGAAGAAGCCCTGGCGGACGCTGAAATGCTCCTGACCCGGCTGGCAGCGGATACGGAAGGTGATCCACGCCTGCTTGAGGAAACGGAAGAGCGGCTGTTCGCTCTCAGGGCCGAAGCCCGGAAGCATAATGTGGCGGTCGCAGAACTTCCCTCTTTTCTGGCCTCCCTGAAAGAACGACTGAATGCCCTTGATTCCGGTAATGCTGAAATTGCCCGTCTGGAAACGGCACTGACCGAGACACGTCTGGCTTATGAAGAAGCAGGCCGCGCCCTTTCCGAGGCCCGTCAGAAAGCCGCCCGGACACTTGAAAAGGCAGTCAGCGCCGAACTGAAGCCAGTCAAACTGGAACGGGCCCGCTTTACGGTTTCGATTCTTCCGCTGGAGCTTTCACAGTGGAGCAGCCGCGGGATGGAACAGGCGTCCTTCCTGATCGCTGCCAATCCGGGCCAGCCTGCCGGGCCTCTGGCGAAAGTCGCATCTGGTGGTGAACTCTCCCGCCTGATGCTGGCCCTGAAAGTTGTGCTGGCAGAGCGGTCAGCGATCGGCACGCTCGTTTTCGACGAGGTGGACTCAGGCGTCGGCGGCGCGACAGCGTCCTCTATCGGGGATCGGCTTCACAAAGTGGCACGGGACGTTCAGGTGCTTGTCGTCACGCATAGCCCACAGGTCGCAGCAAGAGGAGACGCCCATCTCCGGATCGCAAAACGGATCCGTGCTGAACGGACGGAGACACTGGCCGAACCTCTGGACAGTGATGCCCGGCGCGAGGAAATTGCCCGCATGCTGGCAGGCGACATCATCACCGATGCGGCGCGTGGCGCTGCAGACAGCCTTCTGGGACAGACGTCATGACCCCGTCCGAACGTCACGCTGAACTCGAGGCAAAACTCGCACGATGGGACGAAGCCTATTATGGAAAAGATGATCCCGAGGTTTCCGATGCGGAATATGATGCCGCGCGCCGTGAACTGCTGGCATTGGAAGACACGCACCCAGACCTTCGCCATGCGGGCGGAGCTAGTGAACGTGTAGGTACGGCGACTGAGTCCATCTTTCGCAAGCATCGTCATCTGGTGCCGATGCTGTCCCTCGACAATGTCTTCGATGACAGCGGGTTCGAGGGCTTTGTCGCCCGGGCCGGCCGTTTTCTCGGACTGGATGAAGACGGCATCCAGGCTCTTCAGTTTGTCGCGGAACCGAAAATCGACGGGCTTTCAATCAGCCTGACATACGAACAGCGGCGTTTCGTCCGGGGAACGACGCGCGGAGACGGATTTGAAGGTGAAGATGTCACCGCCAACCTTCTGACTTTAAAAGATGTTCCGGAAACTCTTCCTGCTGATGCTCCGGAGCGTCTGGAAATCCGTGGAGAAGTGTTTCTTTCCAAATCCAGCTTTCTGGCGCTGAACGAACAGCAGCTTGCCCGTGGCGCCAAACCCTTCGCCAACCCCAGAAACGCGGCCGCAGGTTCCCTTCGCCAGCTTGATCCAGCCATCACAAAGAGACGTCCGCTTTCCCTGTATACCTACGCCCAGGGCTATGCGTCCTCGCCCATAGCAGCAACACACTGGGATTATCTGGAGACTCTCAAACGCTGGGGATTCCACGTCAATCCTTTGTCCCGGCGCATCGCCCATGCGCGGGACATTCCGGATTATGTCAACGATCTGGCTCTGAAGCGTTCTGCACTGGATTACGATATCGACGGTATCGTCTTCAAAATAAACGATATTTCCCTTCAGGAACGCCTCAGTTTCGCAGGTCGTGCCCCCCGCTGGGCGATCGCCTGGAAATTTCCGGCAGAGCAGGCCATCACGCACCTGCTGCAGATTGAAATTCAGGTCGGCCGCACGGGCGCCCTGACACCCGTAGCTTATCTGGAGCCCGTCAATGTGGGCGGCGTCATCGTCTCTCGTGCCACTCTGCACAACGAGGATGAAATCGCCCGCAAGGACGTTCGGGCGGGCGATCTCGTCCGGCTGCAGCGGGCAGGCGATGTCATTCCCCAGATCCTCGGCGTGGTCCCACAGGACGAACCTCGTGGCCCGCCCTTCGTCTTTCCCGATCACTGCCCCGTCTGTGGCTCACTGGCCGAGCGTGTTCATGGTGAAGCCGTCCGCCGCTGCACAGGTGGACTGACCTGTGAAGCGCAGGTCGTCGAACGGCTCATTCACATGGTCTCCCGGAATGCCTTCGATATTGATGGCCTTGGAGAACGCAGCATCCGGGAATTCTACGATGCCGGTTACATCCGGCGCCCCGGTGATATCTTCCGGCTGGCACAACACAGGGATGCCCTTCTGGGACGCGACGGCTGGGGACAGCTTTCTGTAGACAACCTGCTCCGTGCCATTGATGAACGCCGGCGCATTCCGTTTTCCCGCCTGATTTTCGGACTTGGCATCCGCCGGATCGGAGAACGGAACGCTCAGCTTCTCGCCCGTCATTACAGGACATTCGAAACCTGGCACGACGCGATGCTGGCAGCCCATCCCGGTACGGAGGAACGTGCGGCCTTGGGAGCGATCATGGGGGTTGGCGATGCCATTGCCGATGAACTGGTCGCGTTTTTCTCCGAGGAACATAACGTCCAGACGCTGGATGACCTCGCAGGTGAACTGGAAGAAATCCAGCCCGAGGATGCTCCCGCCACGGGTAAACTGTCGGGAAAGATCATCGTCTTCACCGGCACCCTCACCACCATGGCACGCCCGGAGGCCAAGGCCATCGCGGAACGGATGGGCGCGCAGGTCACGGATAGTGTTTCAAAAAAGACCTCTCTTGTGGTTCTGGGTGAAAAAGCGGGCTCCAAAGCCAGAAAAGCAGCTGAACTGGGCGTGGAAACCGTTGATGAGGAAGGCTGGCGAAAACTGGCAGGCCTCTGACGCAAGGCTGTTGCCGCGATGGCCTGAAAACGCTTGAGAAAATTAACGCCACATTTCTGTTTCAGGGTATAAGGCGGCTGCATGTCAGTCTCTTCTCCCCCCCAGCACCTGATCATTCTTTTCCTGCTGGGCCTGCTGGCCACGGTGGCGCTGATCGCCGTCTCCGTCCTGATCTCCCTTTCGGAAATTTCCTTTGCTGCTGCCCGGGACGTGCGCCTGCGCTCAAGGGCCGAGGCCGGAGACCAGCGCGCCGTCGCGTTCCTGAAACTGCGCCGCAACAGCGGGCAGGTCATCACGGTTCTTCAGATCTGCCTCAACGCAGTTGGTGTTCTGGGCGGCATCATCAGCGAATCGATGCTGAGCACGCCGTTTGCCATGGCGTTCAGGGAAATCGGGTTTTCAGAGTCGATCGCGAACAAGGGCGGCTCCACCTGTTCCTTCATCCTGATTACCGGCCTGTTTGTCCTTTTCGCGGATCTGCTGCCCAAGCGCATCGCCATGAATGCGCCAGACAGGATTGCGCTCAAGGTCGGCTGGTTTCCAGCGCTGGCGCTCAAAATCCTCTATCCGGCCGTCTGGGTTTTTTCCCGGATTTCCGATGTCCTGCTCCGGCTGATGAAAATCCCTGCCGCCGTGACCGTAGAGCCTGTCACACCTGAGGATCTGCGCGCCATTCTGGCAGCCGGTACGGCATCCGGCGTCCTGCTGGAGCAGGAACACCAGATGATCCAGAACGTCCTCGGCCTTCAGGACCGGGCCGTGACATCAGCCATGACCCCGCGTGATGAAATCGTTTATCTGGACGTGCAGGAAAGCCCGGAAAGCCAGCGGGACAAGGTGCGTGTGCGTCCCTATTCCCGCTATCCGCTCTGTGATGGCGGCCTGGACCGGGTGATCGGTTCGATCCGGGCAGAGGACGTTCTGGTGGCGGTTGTTGACGAACCGCAGGTCAGCGTCGCGGGAAGCTCCACCGCTCCGGTCGCCAGCCAGATTTTCAGGATGCGCCGGGATGTTCTGTCCCTGCCCGACACCCTGAATCTCTGGGAAACCCTCGCCCAGTTCGATGCCCATTCGGCCGGTTTCGCGCTGATCGTCAATGAGTATGGCCTGGTGGTAGGGCTGATCACCTACAAGGACATCATGGGCGCACTGATGGATGGTCTGGTCAGTCCGTTTGAGGAACAGGCCATTGTGCGTCGTGATGACAAATCCTGGCTGATTGACGGAGCGGCTCCGATTGGCGATGTCCTGCGGGAACTCGATATTCCCATGTTCGAGGACACCCAGAATTTCGACACGATCGGCGGGTTTGTCATGAACCGCCTGCGCCGCATGGCCCGCAAGGCGGACAGCGTGGAAGCGTCCGGTTTCCGCTTCGAGGTTGTGGATGTGGAAGGCTTCCGCATCAACCAGCTGCTTGTAACGCGCCTGAACTGAGAACGCCTGAAGGTTTTCAATTCCGCGGCCTCTCCCTTACTATTGCAGGCATGAAACATGTCCTGCTCCTCGTCACCGCCCTGACAGGCATTGCCCTGCTTGCCTCACCTGCATCCGCCCGGTCCCTGGAAGATATCTCCGCCGCCCATTACCGGGCGGAATGGAAAGCCGATCCCGTGAATGCCACTCTTCAGGGCGTCCATGATGAAGACGGGCAACTGGGAGATGTCTCCGACCGCGCACTGATGAAACAGGACCGGCGCCTCCGGACGGAACAGGACGCCCTGCGGCAACTGGACCTCTCGGGAGCCTCGAGCCGGGAACAGGATGACCGCGACATTCTCCTGGCCCAGATCGGCGGAGAACTGCTTGAGGACGAAAAAATCCGTCCCTACCATCACGACCCGGACCGTTACGTCTCGCAGGTTACGAACGCCCTTTACGGACTGGTCGTCCACGATTACGCCCCCGCTCCGGACCGGATGCGGGCTGCCATTTCCCGCCTCAGACAGATGCCGGGTTTTCTGGCGCAGGCGTCCGGACGACTGAAAGACGTGCCACCCATCTTTGTGGAAATCGCACTGGAAGACCTTGATGGCGCCATCGGTTTCATCGGGAAAGATGTCCCGTCAGCTTTCGCCAGTGTTCCAGACCCTGCCCTCCAGAAGCAGATGACCAGCACGGCAGAGGCCGCCGTTTCAGCACTGAAGCACTATGCGGACTGGCTGCATGGACTTCGGGCAGATGGCAGCTTCGTTCTGGGACGCGATACACTGCGGGGACTGCTGGCGGCGGACATGATTGATACGCCACCTGAAGAGATCATTGCCGTTGGAGAAAGGCAACTCGAACGGGACCGTCAGGATTTCCTGACCGTCAGCAGACAGATTGATCCCCACAATCCCGGACAGGCCCTGGAGGAAATCCGTCACGATCATCCGACGTCAGATCAGCTGATCCCAACAGCACAGGGACAGCTTCACGATCTGCAGGCTTTCATCATCACCCATGATATCCTGACATTGCCTCTGCTCACCCTGCCACAGGTGATCAGGACGCCAGCGTTTGAGCAGTCACTGATTTCCGCGGCAACGGAATGGCCCGGCCCTTTCGAAAAGCAGCCCCTGCCATCCTTTTATGAAATCACGCCGCCTTCTCCGTCCTTCACACCGCGACAGACCGAAGAGGCTCTGGAGGATTTCAATCGCCCTGAACTGCTGAACATCACGATTCATGAAGCCATGCCCGGTCATTTCGTGCAGGGGCTTTATCTTCAGTCCAGCCCCGACTGGTCCCTGATCCGTCGGGGCGCGTCATCCTATACCACCACTGAAGGCTGGGCTCATTACACCGAGCAGATGATGGTCGAGGCAGGATACGACAACGCCAGCCCCGCCCTCCATCTGATGCAACTTCAGGACGCCCTTCTCCGAGACTGCCGTCTGCTGGCGGCGTTCGGGATGCATATGCAGGGCATGACACTCCAGCAGGCAACAGACATGATGGAAAAGCGCTGCTTCCAGTCATCTGTCGCAGCGTACAAGGAAGCCAGACGAGGAACATCCGATCCAGCCTATTTCTCCTACACCCTGGGAAAACTGATGATTCTCCACCTTAGAAGTGACATGCAGGCCCGGCAGGGAAAATCCTTTTCCCTCAAGGCTTTCCACGACAGCATTCTTCAGGCCGGCCTTGTGCCCATGCGCGCCATCCGTCGTGAACTCACGGGCCAGAACGGAAATCTCCTGTGACCGGTCTCAGCCGTTCCGCACTGATCATCGTGGATATGCAGAATGACTTTCTCCCCGGTGGCGCGCTTGCAGTCCCCGGTGGAGACTGCATCCTGAAGGCGGTCAATACCCTCTCCACACTGGGATTCAGGGCCGTGATAGCCACACAGGACTGGCACCCAGCCCTGCACTGCTCCTTTCAGTCCCAGCATGGACCGTGGCCAGCACACTGTATTGCCGGCACAGACGGCGCCGCATTCAGCCCCCTGCTTGATACCCGTCCTGTCAGCCACATCATCCGCAAGGGCATGGCTCCCGACCGGGACAGTTATTCCGCCTTTTTCGACAATGATCATCACACTTCGACTGGACTTGACGGCCTGTTGCTAAGTCTGGACATCAACCATGTAATCCTGTGTGGCCTGGCGCTGGATTACTGTGTTTCGGCGACGGCCCAAGATGCCATACGCACAGGCTTCCGGACGGAAATCGTGCCACAGGCCTGTCGGGGAATCGCAGCCTTTCCCGAGGCCACTCTTGAAAGCCTTCAACGCGCAGGCGTCGGTCTATCCGCCCTTCTTTCAGAGCAGAAAATATCCTGACTGCACGGAAAATGCTCATATCCGTCAGAAGAGTACGCTGCTTCTGAACCAAACAGAAAATATCGGCTGTGATTTTTCAGATCGAATATGGAAGCCGGAAGCCCTGTTAACGGGCTGCCGCAGGCCGCGTACGAAGCACCAGCAAACCTTGCAAACCAGCCGGGCGGAAAAATGGCGCGCCCTGCTGGATTCGAACCAGCGACCCACAGCTTAGAAGGCTGTTGCTCTATCCAGCTGAGCTAAGGGCGCAGATTAAAGCCATTGACTGGTCGGGGCGCCCGGACTCGAACCGGGGGCCTCTTGTACCCAAAACAAGCGCGCTACCAGGCTGCGCCACGCCCCGAACCGGTCCGGAACCTAGGGGTTCTGTCCGGTCGAGGCAAGAGGTTTTTTTACTTCCCTTCACTCCGAATCAACGGCGGCACGAACAGGGGGGCCGTATCCCAGGGAAACAGGATCCACGTGTCCTGGCCAACTTCCGTTACGTAATGATCGGCATGAGGCTTGCCGTCCGGCTTGGCGTAAAGACAGGCAAAGACAGCCTTGGGCAGCATTTCGCGGACCAGTTTGGCCGTCACGCCGGAATCAACCAGATCATCTACAATCAGGAAGCCCTCGCCATCACCCGCCGCTACGGGCGGCTTGACGACTTTCGGTTCATGCTGGGAACCTTCTTCTTCAGCATAGCTGATGACCGAAACGCTTTCGATCAGACGGCATCCCATTTCGCGGCCGAGAATGGCAGCGGGAATGAGACCACCGCGCGTGATCGCCACGATCCCGCGGAACGGGCCGTGCGCCTGCATCAAGGTCGCGGCAAGAAGACGCGCGTCACGATGGAGCTGATCCCATGTGACTGTGGCGTAATGAACGGATTGGGGAGTCTGTTTGGCAGTCATGTTCTCCATCTGCCTTCGGTCTCGGCATTTTGCAATAAACTTGCACGTATGAACTGCGTAAGATGCCGCCCATGATTGACCCAGCCTTACGTTCCCTGCCCGGTCTGCCGGCGCTTATTACCGGAAGAATATTTTCCCAGCTTTCCGCCACGACAATGACAATCGCCATTGGATGGCAGATCTACGCCCTGACCCACAACGTCGCTGCACTGGGTTATCTGGGACTGGCGCAGTTCCTGCCGATGGTTCCCCTGACGTTTCTGTCCGGACATGTTGCGGACCGATTCAATCGTCGCACGATTGTCCTGATCTGTCAGACCATGGAAATTCTCAGCACGGGAGCATTGGCCGTCGCAGCGGGTTTCCACGTCCTCAGTCCGGCGCTGATCTATGCCTTTGCCGTCCTGTATGGCGTCCTGCGCAGCTTCGAAATGCCATGCCAGCAGGCTTTTCTTCCCGCCATCGCACCACCTGCGCTGCTGCCACGCGCTCAGGCGCTCCTGTCCTCCCTGTTCATGACTGCTTCCATCGTGGGGCCAAGCCTTGGAGGACTTCTGTACGGTCTGGGGCCTGTTCTCTGTTACAGCCTCTCGGCATGCGGATTCGCAGTTGCCTTTCTGGGAACGCTCAATCTGAAACTCCGCCATTCCGTTTCCGCAAAAGAGCCGGTGACATTTGCATCCGTCTTCGCGGGTCTCGCCTTCCTGAACCGGCGCCGGGATCTGCTGGGCGCCATTTCGCTCGATCTCTTCGCGGTCCTGCTGGGGGGCGCCACGGCAATGCTCCCCGTCTATGCGGACGGCATCCTGCATGTCGGACCCATCGGGCTGGGTCTCCTGCGCGCGGCGCCAGCGATCGGTGCGCTGCTGATGTCCTGGTGGCTTTCCCGCAGACCGCTTGGCGGACGTGCCGGCGCCATCATGTTCCTGTCCGTGGTCATTTTCGGGGTGGCAACCATCGTGTTCGGCGCGTCCCGTACGGTATGGATTTCGATTCTTGCCCTGATGGTTCTGGGGGCCGCAGATGTCATCAGCGTCGTGATCCGGTCTTCCCTCATCCAGCTTGCCACCCCGGATTCGATGCGGGGACGGGTCTCCGCCGTCAACACCCTTTTCATCGGGTCCAGCAATCAGCTTGGCGAATTTGAAAGCGGCATGCTGGGCACTGCGATCGGCCCGGAAGCGGCTGTCATTGCAGGCGGGGTCGGAACCATTCTGGTGGCCGCTGCCTGGATCAGACTGTTTCCCCGTCTCTGGGAGCTGAACCGTCTGGAGGATGTCTTTCCGGAAAAAGACTGACTGCCACACCTGCTCTCCGCACAAGTCCTGGAGGAGAGCAATCGGCATCATCAAGAAGCCCAGATACACAAAAAGCCCCGTAAGGGGGCTTTTGTCTGCCAGCACAGACTTTCTGGAAAGAAAGGCTGGCTCCCGAAGTAGGACTCGAACCTACGACCCAGCGATTAACAGTCGCTTGCTCTACCAACTGAGCTATTCGGGACCGGCGAGGTGGTATGTAGCCAAACTGCGGAGACTGGTAAACCCCCAAAATGAAATTTTTCCGGGAAATTTTTCCTTTTGCTTCAAAGGCGTGCGGAAAACCGCAGGATCTTCAGAGTTCTTCCCGTCCACGCGTCGCAAGCTCATCCACGCGTTCGTTGTTTTCGTCTCCTGAATGACCGCGCACCCACAGCCATTCAATCTCATGGGGTTTGGCGGCTTCCAGAATACGCTGCCACAGATCCATATTAGCGACAGGATCTCCGGCAGCATTCCGCCATTTGCGCCGGACCCAGCCTGTATGCCAGCGCGTGATGCCATTCCGGAGATATTCACTGTCCGTATGCAGCCTGACAGTGCAGGGCCGTTTCAGCGCTTCCAGCGCCTCAGCCGCGGCGGTCAGTTCCATCCGGTTATTCGTTGTTTCCGGATCACCGCCGTGAAGCTCCTTTTCCCTGCCCCTGAAACGCAGAAGAACACCCCACCCCCCGGCCCGGGATTGGGTTTGCACCCTCCATCCGTCCAGATCTCGACAACAGCCCCACTCTCGTCCTGCGCCTGCGCTTCGTCCTGTTCAGACACGCTGCGTCTCCGCAAAATGACGACGGCGGGCCAGATACGGCAATGGATCCTTGCGGGTCACCAGCGCGTTGGCAGGCGTGTTGATCCAGTCATACAGTCGGGTCAGCAGAAAACGCACGGCCGCCCCCTGACAGAGAACCGGCAGAACAGCTTTTTCCCTGTCCGTCAGGGTCCGGACCGTCTCGTAACCGGTAAGCATGGCTCTGGCGAAATCCGGCTCATATGTCCGCTCATCCGGAAAGCACCAAGCATTCAGACAGATGGCCAGATCGTAGGCAAAAAAATCCGTGCAGGCGAAATAGAAGTCGATCAGGCCGGATATGGCTCCGTTCTGAAAAAACACGTTGTCCGGAAAGAGATCCGCATGGATCTGGCCCCGCGGCAGTTCGCCGGATACGGGCCATTCCGCCTGAATCCTGATCAGCGCCTGCCGGATTTCTTCTGTCAGCCCGGACGAAAGATCATCTCCTCCGCCATGACAGCTTTCCAGCAATACACCCCAGGATTCGATCGACAGCGCATTCGGCCTTTCGGCGTCATATCCCCTTCCCATGTCATGAAGCCGAGCGAGCGCAATGCCCAGTTCATGACAGGCAGACTCATCGGGGTGCTTTCTGGAAGCGCCCGGCAGAAAGGTCGTGATTGCGGTCGGCCGTCCTGCCAGCGTCTGCAGGGCCTCTCCGTCCCGTGCCCGGACCGGCAGGGGGCAGTTCAGCCCCCGACTGGAGAGATGCTCCATCAGACCGAGAAACCAGGGAAGATCCCCGGCCTTAACGCGCCGTTCGAACAGGGTCAGTATAAAATCCCCCTCCGTCGTCCGGAGGAGGAAATTGCTGTTCTCGACCCCTTCGGCAATGCCGTGGAACGAAACGAGTGTCCCAATGTCATACATGCCAAGAAACGCTTCAAGCGTCTCGGCCGCCAGTTCCGTATAGACGGCCATAAGTGCTCAGTCGTCCTCACCTGCGAGCGGCCCTGGAAGGCGGAAATTGATGTTTTCCTCCTTCACGATGCGTTCTTCGATCTTGAGCGTATATTTTTCCGCCAGCGCCGCGACCATTTCTTGCACGAGGCTCTCGGGTGCCGATGCTCCGGCACTGATGCCCAGCGTTTCCACACCGTCCAGCACGCTCCAGTCCAGATCGGCCAGTTTGGGCACGAGCAGGGCGCGGCGTGCACCCGACCGTTCCGCCACTTCCCGCAGGCGCTGGGAGTTGGAGGAGTTCGGTGAGCCGATGACAATGACCAGGTCACTTTCCGACGCGATGGCCTTGACGGCTTCCTGACGGTTGGTCGTGGCGTAGCAGATATCTTCGCGCTTCGGTCCCTCGATCAGGGGGAAGCGGCTGCGAAGGATGTCCACGATCTCGGCCGTATCGTCCACCGACAGGGTCGTCTGCGTGATGAAAGCCAGACGCGTCGGGTCTTCGGGCTGGATCGTGCGGGCTTCCTCGGCGTCGTTGATGAGCGTGACGGCGCCCGGCGGAAGCTGGCCCATGGTACCCACGACTTCCGGATGTCCCGCATGGCCAATCATCAGGATATGACGCTGGTTCGGACCGCCACCGGCAAAATGACGCTCGGCTTCACGATGCACCTTGGAGACCAGCGGGCAGGTCGCATCCAGATACAGGAGATTGCGGCGCTGGGCCTCAACCGGAACGGCCTTGGGGACGCCATGGGCGGAGAAAACGACGTGCCCGTCTTCGGGGACTTCATCGAGCTCTTCCACGAAAATGGCGCCCTTGGCCTCCAGATTTTCCACAACCGTCCGGTTATGGACGATCTCGTGCCGCACATAAACAGGAGCGCCATAACGCCGCAGGGCTTCCTCAACCACACGGATGGCCCGGTCCACGCCGGCACAGAACCCGCGGGGGCCGGCCAGGAGAACGCGGAGGGTTTTCTGGTTCGCCGCACCTTCGGTGCCGGCGGGAGCGAAAGTCGTCTGATCTGACATGGTGTTTCCCAAGAGGGCGGAGTTCGATATGTAGGACCAGTATCGACCGGATTGTCTCATGTCGCAACGTCCGGGCCGCTTTCTGGGAGTTTCTTGAACAGATGCCAGCCTTCCGGCGCCTCGCCACACCCCTGTTTGCCCCGGCTTTTGCCCTTGTGGCGCTTTCCACCCTGGCCGGCTGCGACGAATCCAATCAGAGCATGTTCGCACCCGCCTGCCCCGCAACGGAGATTCCCGGTCTCGCCGCGGACCGTTTCGTTTACGACGATCGCGGACTCGATATCGGCAGCCTGGTCAGCCATGCCCAGATTACAGCCCTCTCAGGTGACTGCCAGAAAGGACCCGATGGCCCTCACGGCGCCTCCATGGTCCGGACGCGCATCAGCCTGACCATGAATCTGACCCGCGGCCCGGCATCCAGCACTGGCTCTATCGAAATTCCGTATTTCGTGGCGGTGCTGCGGGATGGCAAGATTACTGACAAGAAAGTGTTCAGCGACACGTTCCGCCTCCCGCAGGATGTCAGCAACCAGACAGTCCAGACGAAACTGCGCCTGATCGATCTGCCCGCCTCCAGCAACCTTCAGGACAACCCCTACACGCTGGAAATCGGCCTGCAGCTCACGCACCCGGAACTGGACTACAACCGCCAGCATCTCCCAGCAGTTTCGTTTCACCCACGCACCCCCTGATGCGCGTCTGAGCCATCCCTGCAACTTCAATTCACGGTAATCCCCTGCTCCCTTGAACAGAGGCTGACCAGAGGACTACCGCCGCGCCTTCACAGGATCATTCTGGAATGACATATCTGGACGGCCGCGAACTGACTCTACGGGGTATTGTTCTCGGTGCTCTCATCACGGTCGTCTTTACGGCAGCGAACGTCTATCTCGGTCTGAAGATCGGCCTGACATTCGGGTCTTCCATCCCTGCCACCATCATCTCCATGGCGGTTCTGCGCCTGCTGGGCGGCGGCACGACCCTTGAAAACAACATGGTCCAGACGCAGGCTTCCGCTGCGGGAACACTCTCCTGCGTCTTTGCCGCGTTTCCGGCCCTGATCATGGTCGGATACTGGCATGAATTTCCATACTTTGTCACATTCCTCCTGACCATGGCAGGCGGAATGACCGGGGTCGTCTTCACCATTCCCCTGCGACGCGCCCTCGTCTCAAATTCTGACCTGCCCTATCCCGAAGGCACGGCCTGTGCCGAAATCCTGCGCGCCTCATCCCCGGAAGGAGATGCCGAGAGCCTGCGCTCCCTGACGGCGGGAAGCATCGTGGCCGCCGTCATGGCATTCGCCACGTCCGGGCTGCGCCTTCTGTCCGAAAGCTTTACCACCGCCGTAACATGGGGGACCTCCGCCTTTCAGTTCAGCGGAAGTTTCTCTCTTGCCCTGCTGGGAACAGGGTATCTCGTCGGTATCGGTGGCGGTCTGGCCATGCTTCTGGGGGTTGCCCTGGCCTGGGGGGTCATGATCCCGGTTCTGGGTCATTTCAATCCCGTACCCGACCCTGTCGCGGCGGCGCCTAGCCTCTGGGTTCACAAGGTGCGCTTCATTGGCGCGGGCACGATCGCCGTTGCCGCCATCTGGACCCTCATCGCCCTTGCCGGTCCCGTTACGAAAGGTCTGAAGGAAGCTCTTTCCACGCATTCTCGTCGCACCCAGGAGGAAACGGACCGCGATCTCGCGCCGCGCACCCTGATCATCCTGAGCCTCGGACTGGCCCTGCTCCTGTCCGCGCTGTTTGCACAGTTTCTCTGGCCTGTCATTCCCCATGGACATACGCTGTTCGTGCTGGTGCTCCTCGGACTAATCTCCTGCTTCGGGCTGGGTTTCCTCGTGGCCAGCGCCTGCGGCTACATGGCAGGCATTGTCGGCTCCTCCTCCTCCCCCATCTCCGGGGTCGGCATCATCGCCATCATTGCCATTTCCGTCGCATTATGGGGGCTGGAAAGCTGCGGCCTGCTCGCGCCGGGTGAACGGTCCGTAACCATCGCCTTCGGCCTGTTCATCCTTTCAGCCATCACGGCTTCGGCCGCCGTATCCAATGACAATCTTCAGGACCTGAAGACCGGCCAACTGGTCAAGGCAGCACCGTGGAAACAGGAAATCGCCCTGCTGATCGGCTGTCTGGTCGGAGCCATCGTGATCCCGTGGGTTCTGCAGATCCTTTATCAGGCCTATGGCTTTGTCGGCGCGCTGCCCCGCCCTGACATGGACCCGACACATGCCCTCGCCGCCCCGCAGCCAGCCCTGATGGCAGCCATCGCAACTGGCATCCTGACCCATGATCTGGACTGGAAAATGCTGGAAATCGGGGCTGCACTGGGCATTATGCTGGTTTTGGCGGATCTCGGCCTGAAGCGCCGTAGACTGTCTCTTCCGCCACTTGCCGTCGGCATGGGCATCTATCTGCCTGCCGACATCTCCATTACGATTGCCATCGGCACCGGGTTAGGATGGGCACTGCGCGGCTTCCCCAAGACCCAGGGCACGATGATCGCATCCGGTTTTATCGTTGGGGAAAGTCTGGTCGGTGTCGGGCTGGCAGCTCTGAGCGGTGCGACGGGGAGTACGGAAACACTTGCGCTCCCCGTCCCTCATGCCGTCGCCACATTTCTCGGGGCTGCTGCTTTTCTGGCCGTCATGGCCTGGTTCGGGCGGCGTGTCCGCCGCCCTGGAAGCCTGAAGCCGTAATCAGGCCTTGATCCACCACTGCACGGGTTCGGGCTCATTGGCAGCCCGAGGCTCAGGCTGTACGGCAGACGGCATTTCTTCCGCCTCAACCGGTGGCTGCTCCTTGCGTGGGCGACCAACAGGACGGGGCGAACGGCGGGATGCCTCTTGAGCCTGATCACGCACACGGTGCAGTTCCCCTTTCAGGGTCTGGATCGTATCCTGATGCTCACGCAGATCCTTGGTCAGTTCGCTGATCCGGATCTTGGCATGGGCTTCGCGTGTTTCAAAAACGCGGATCTGGCCCCGCATGTCGGAAAGATGGCGTTCAGCCTCTTCCCATCGACGCTGCTCACGCTTGACGGACTGGCGCAGCCGCTCGATTTCTTCCTGATCTTCCTGACCGGCATTCCGGGTAACAAGGCCCCGGCCACCCTGGTGCTCCACAACAACCTGACCATCCCGGACAAAACGGCGACGGCGTTCAGTAGTCGGCGTGGAAGAGCGGGGTTTGGCAGAGCGGGCATTGCCCGCTCCCAGTCGGGAAAGTGCCTGCCTCAGTTTGTCTTCGTCGGTAACCTGCTGTTCGTCCTGCATTCTTATATTTTCAACCAATATGATATTCTGGATGTCATCCACACCCGTCCGCTACCGGCTGGCAGAAAAGCTGACTGGGATTAGACCCCGTTGGGCAGCATATCCGGATATGGAACATGGAAAGTCGTTTTAGCCGGGATTCTGCTCCCGGCTTTACAGACAGAAGCTATATAGCAACTCTTAACCAGTCTGTCACCTGCGCATTAATGTAAAGACTGTAATTCTTTTCATCGCCACTGTCCGGGACGCCAGCAAATATCGGCATTGCCCCGGTCATTGGCATGTCGTCCCAGAACAAAGAAGTAATCGGACAGCCGGTTCAGGAAACGCAGTGGCAATGCCGGCATGGGATCAACAGCAGAGACCCTGCGTTCGGCACGGCGCGCGACCGTCCGGACCAAATGAGCGTGAGAGGCCACCAGACTTCCACCCGGCAAGATAAAGCTCTGCAAAGCAGGCTGCTGATCCCGCAGGGCCTCAATCCGTCCTTCCAGCCAGATCAGGGCGTGTTCCGTCAGGCTGGGCGGCCGCTCCGGATCAGGGATGCAGAGATCGGCACCAAGATCAAACAGACAGGACTGAAGACGACTGATATCGCCCCCAAGTTCTGCCATCTTCGGATCATGAACGATGTAATGGTGAAGCAGACCTAGATGAGCATTCAGTTCATCGACTGTTCCCATGGCCTCAATACGCGGGCAGCATTTGGAGACGCGCGTTCCGTCCCCCAGTGATGTCTGCCCGCCATCGCCACCTCGTGTCACGACACGATCGATCCGGATAGTCATCATTCCCGCCTGCTCAGTGCCGCTTGCGGGAATGATGACGGCCGAAGGTACGATCCCCCATCAGGTCATGGGCCCGGGCTGTATGGTCGGTCAGCATCTTGGTCGTGTCAGACGCCAGCGTCTTGACGTCTGCAAAACCACCGGACGCGGTTTCCGTCTTCAGCGTGCTGGTAAAGGCCGGTGTCTGGAGACTGACAATATTGCGCAGGTACAGACGGTCGAAAGAACTCCCATACAGATGGTCGAACGTTTCGATATGTCCCTGATCCGCATCATCCACCTTGGGCGTGACGGTCAGGTTGGCTTCAGTCGCGATCTTGGCCACGGCTTTCTGGTTGGTGGTATGGTCGTTCAGAACCGTCGTGGCAAAAGCCTTCACTACGTCACTGTTACTGTGCGTAGCCGCAAGTTTGGCAATATTGATCTGCGTCTGGTCCAGTTCATCAACCTGCTGGAGGAAAGCGGCGTCCGCAGTCGAGAGCTTGTACACGCCCGGCGCGGACGGAAGAGCCGGAGCAGGCGGAGCATCCGCCGACGTGCAGGCAGCAAGAGCGGCCAGAAGCCCCACGGAAGCGCATACCTTGAGGCATGAAGCGATCATTCTGAATTTTCCTTACTCAAAACGTGCCGAACAGGCCGGCAATCCAAAATCGACAAACGGCAGGGGAGTATTTCGCTGTCTTCAGCGATTCATGATACATTCCGGCCATGTCCGCAAACCCTGTCTCTTTCCGTCTGCATGGCCTGTTCCGGGGCTGTTTCATCTTTGCCGCACTTTCCGGTGCCACCGGGGTCGCGCTGGGTGCCGTGGCGGCGCATCTGCCTGACAGGCTGTTCGCAGTACCACAGGGGCGGACCATGCTCCATTCCGCGGTGGAAATCCAGATGTGGCATGCCCTTGCCCTGATCCTTCTGTCGATCGCGGCACCGCTGCTGAATACCCGACTGGCGCGTCTGGCCTGTTCGCTCATGGTCGCGGGCATGATCCTGTTCTGCGTGCCCGTCACGTTGCTGGCGCTTTTCGACCTGAAACTGGGTTCACTGTCCGTCGGCCGGATTGCACCCTACGGCGGAACCGCCCTGATCCTTGCGTGGTGTCTTGCCGCCGGATCTGCACTTCGGCAGCCAGCAGACTGACCGTCATTCCTGCCGCTGTTTCCGTATCCGACGCACGCTTGCAAGGATCAGGACCTCCACCCCCAGCGCGGCCAGAAAGCACACCAGGACAATGCCGATCAGGATAAGCTGTTCACGCCCCAGTGCGGTTTCAATATGAAAAAGACCATACAGTGCCTGCCATGCCGACGTTCCCGCCACTTTCTGTGACAGATGAATGGCCGGCTTCCAGAAACGGAACACGGCGGCAAAAATAACGGTCAGCCCGACAAGCCCGACAGTCCGCAACAGGGTCTCGGCAATGCTGACCTCATTGGTCAATCGGGAAGCCCCGGTCTCCGAACGATCGTTCTGTTGTTTCAAGAATATGCCCTTCCGCCTGAGACAGGCTTAAATTAATGGCGTCACGCCACTGCGTTATGGCATGCAGAAGTCTACATCAATGAAAGCCTTTTTTATGCGCCTTTCCTTTCTGGCCATGGCCGCTCTGGGCATGGCTCTTGTCTCGTCGGCTTCCGCATCCGCTGCCCCTTCCGGGGCTCCCACAATCAGCGAGACATCCGCCCCGCCAATTGCCACACCCTACCCCGATTCTTCTGTCGCGCGGCAACAGGTTCAGGACGCCTTTGTCACGGCACGCAGAACGCATCGCAAGGTTCTGCTCGATTTCGGGGGAAACTGGTGCCCCGACTGCAAGATGCTGGGTGGGATCTTTGCCCTGCCAGACGCAAAGGCATGGCTGGACAGCCAGTTCGTGATCGTTACGGTGAATGTCGGACGCATCAACACAAACCTTGACTTGGCCAGCCAGTACGGCGTCACCATCACGGCGGTTCCGACTGTCATCATCGTCACACCTGACGGTCATGCCCTGAATCAGGACGGCTCACGCGCACTGGGCGATGCACGCAGCATGTCACCGCAGGCCGTTCTGGACCTGATCGCAGAGTGGAACAGCCGCGGCTGACCAGCCCATCATTCTGGCTCCCTGGAAACCTAGGGAGCCAGACGTTCTCAGTTCGCCAGCACGTGCTCGACTTCCTGAACCACTTCCGCCAGCACGTCCGCTTCGAAAGGCGAGGTCAGCCCGGCATCCGCAACAAGCTGCGAAAACGGTTTGGAACCCCCTTCGGCACAGAGCGCACGATAAGTTTCCAGCGTCCCTTCCGGATCAACCCGCGACCCCAGCCAGAGCTGAAGCGCACAGCACTGCGCCAGCGCGTAATCAATGTAATAAAACGGCAGCCGGTAAATATGGAGCTGGGCCTGCCACCGCCCGCCCTTCGCCGGATAGGGCAGATCCCCCCAGTCCCGCCACGGCATGTACAGCTTTTCCAGACGATGCCACGTCTCGTGCCGTTCTTCCGCCGTCATCTGTGGGTTTGCATAAATTTCATGCTGAAAATGATCCACGCAGACCCCGTATGGAAAGAATGACAGGGCATCAATCAGATGCATGCGCCGATACCGGCCCGCTGCTCCCTCCGCCACGAGCGCATCAATGACCGGCCAGGTCAGGAACTCAAGGCTCATGGAATGGATTTCCGCAGCCTCCATGGTCGGCCAGAGTTGATCAATCCACGGAAGATTCCGGCTTTTCCAGTTCTGGAAAGCATGGCCCATTTCATGCGTGAACACACCGATATCGTTATGCGTTCCGTTGAAATTGGCGAAGATGTAAGGCGTTCCAACCGTCGGGAATGACGTGCAGAAACCACCGCCTGCCTTCCCTTCCCGGTTTTTCAGGTCCAGATAGCCCTGATCGCGCATCTGTCCGTAAAATTCCGCCATTTCCCCGCTCGGATCGAGCTTGCCGAACATACCTTTCGCCCGCTCGACAAGCAGGTCATGATCCCCGGCAGGCAGCGGGTTGCCCGCAATGTCAATCAGCGCTTCATCCCACGCACGGACCTTGTCCCAACCCATCTTGAGGCGCCGCCGCTCCAGCAGGGAACTGACCAGCGGCGTCACGTATTTCAGAACCTTGCGCCTGAATGTCGCCACGTCATCGGGGCCGTAATCCGTTCGCCGCATCCGCCTGTAGCCAAGCTCGATATAGGTCTCGAAACCAAGCGTCTTGGCCATCCGGTCCCGCAGCTTGACGAGACGATCGTAAAGATCATCCAGCGCCGCACCATTTTCCTCAAAAAAAGCCCAGCGCGCACGTTCAGCTTCATGGCGCACCTCCCTTTCCGGCAACTGAAGATAGGGCACCAGTCCGGCGAGGTTGAGAACCTGACCATCGAACGGAATTTTCGCCGCAGCCAGCAGGGCCGTGTATTCTCCCGTCAGACGGGCTTCTTCCTCCAGATCAGTGCTGATGCGAGGGTCGAACGTGGTGGTATCCGCCTCCCACAGCTTCACGACATGCGGGGTCAGAAGGGCTTCCACCGAAGCGCGATCCGGGTCAGCGAGCAGACGCTTCTTGATCGTGACTTCATGATCCGTGGCGATGGGAGAAAGACGGTCAGCATAATCCCGGTCAGCCTTCGCCTGCGCATCCTGCGTATTGCGGGAAAACTGGAGATGCACATGGGAGGCCCAAGATTCATACTGCCGCCGGGCATCGTCAAACGCCTTCAGGGCTTCCGGCAGTTTTCCCTCGTCCAGCAGGGTTGAAACAGCCCCGTACTGTTCCCGGAGAAAAGTCTCATCAGGGCGGGGAAAGGAGAGGTCGGAAAAGACGGGCATCGTGATTGTCATGACGCAATTCTGCCAGCCTGACCGCCGCCCGTCCATTGCTATCACCTCTCCTCGGCGCCTGCCCCTCAAGGCGTTACAATACCTTTCACGAAACGATCGATCCGCTGACAAGCTTCTTCAAGCTGCTCATCCGATGCCGCAAACGACAGGCGCAGATAGGGGCTGTACCCGAAAGCCGTACCCGGTACCGTCGCGACATGCACTTCTTCCAGAAGCGCCTCGGCAAACGCGACATCCGTATCCAGCAACCGCCCTCCTGCCGATCGTCCCCCCAGCAGAGATGCCAGACCGGGATAGGCATAGAAGGCGCCTTCCGGCATGGCGCAGGTCAGGCCAGGAATGGCCCGCAATCGGGAGACCACCCTGTTCCGGCGGCGCTCATAGGTCTGACACATCTCGGCCACGCGTTCGGAATCCCCATTCAGCGCAGCAACCGACCCGGCCTGGGCAAGCGTACAGATGCCTGACGTCGTGTTACCCTGAGCCGCGATCATGGCCTGGATCAGCGGAACCGGACCACACCCGAACCCTACACGCCAGCCCGTCATGGCATAGGCCTTGGCCATACCGTTCACGATCAGGATACGATCTGCCAGATCAGGCGCTACCTGCAGAAGCGACAGATGCTTTTGACCATCGAAAGTAAGATGTTCGTAAATCTCGTCGCTCATCACAAAGACATGCGGCGCATCCTGCAGGACGCTGGCGATGGCTTCGAGGTCTTTGCGCTCCAGAATGGCGCCTGTCGGATTGTTCGGGAAGTTGAGAACCAGCCACTTCGTCCGCGGCGTAATGGCATCACGTATCGCCTGCGCCGTGGGCCGGAAGCCATCCTCTTCCCGGCAGGGAATTTCAACCGGCACACCGCCGAGCATCCGTGCAATCAGAGGATAGCTGACCCAGTACGGCGCCGGGACAATGACTTCATCGCCGTCCTCAAGAGACGCCATGAAAGCATTGAAAATAACCTGCTTTCCGCCATTAGCCACCATGATCCGGTCAGCGGAGAGATCGAGACCGTTTTCACGCCTGAACTTGCGGATGATGGCATTGATCAGTGCCGGCTTGCCTGCAACGGGAGGATAGCCCGTATCACCGGCTTTGGCGGCGGCATAAGCCGCTTCAATCGCTTCCGGTGGCGAGGGAAAATCCGGCTGCCCCAGCGCAAGGGAAATGACATCCCTGCCCTGCGCCTTCAGTTCCCGCGCCCGGGCCGCCATGGCGATGGTTGCCGGTCTGGGCAGCGTTGCCAGTCGCGAAGCAATCCGGAAACTCATGACAATCCCTGACAGAAGGTCTGGATCCGCGTGCAGGCCTCCATCAGGAGCTCCGTACTCGTGGCATAGGAAATCCGGAAATACCCCGGCGTCAGGAACGCCTTCCCATGAACCGCCGCAACGCCGGCTTCTTCCAGAAGTGCTGAAACAAAAGCCTCGTCACTATCAATCAGGCGCCCGCCCCGGCTTGTCTTGCCCAGCACACCCGCGATAGACGGAAACACGTAAAATGCTCCCTCCGGACAGGCACAGGTCAGACCGGGAGCCGCATTCAGCATGTCCACTACCAGATCACGCCGCCCCTGATAGACACGGACCATCTCGTCAATAAATCCCTGCGGGCCGGAAAGTGCTTCCAGAGCCGCCGCCTGCGCGATGGAACACGGGTTGCTCGTGCTCTGTCCCTGCAACTTGACCAGCTGCCGCGTCAACTCGACCGGAGCCGCACAGAACCCGATCCGCCATCCGGTCATGGCATAGGCTTTCGAAACGCCGTTCATGGTCACGGTCCGGTCCCGCAGCCGCGGCTCAACCTGAACGACGGTGCATGCTTTCCGGCCGTCGAACATCAGTTTCGCATACATGTCATCCGTCAGGATCCAGACATCCGGATAATCCAGCAGCACATCCGTCAGGGCCTTCAGGTGCGCCTTGTCATACGCGGCACCCGTCGGATTACAGGGAGAATTCAGTGCCACCCATTTCGTCCGGGGCGTGATGGCACTCCGCAACTGATCCGCCGTCAGGCGAAAACCATTGGCCGGATTGGTCTGCACGATCACCGGTGTCCCGTCCGCAAGCGCGACAATATCTGGATAGGAAACCCAGGCCGGGGCCGGAATGATGACCTCATCCCCTGCATTGATCGTCGAGACGAAAACATTATAGATGACCTGCTTGCCACCCGTGGAAACGCAGACTTCCTCGGCCCTGTAATCCAGACCGAAATCCTCGTTCAGACGCGCAGCAACGGCCTCGCGCAGAGGCAGCGTTCCGGCAACATCCGTATATTTCGTCTCGCCATTTTCGATCGCCCGGATCGCTGCCTGCTTGATGAAATCCGGCGTATCAAAGTCGGGCTCTCCTGCCGACAGGGAGATAATATCCAGACCTTCCGCCTTCAGAGCGCGCGCTTTCTGGGTAATGGCAATGGTCTGGCTTGGCAGGATGCGATTCAGACGGTCAGCGATAAATGACATAAAGAAATTCCCGGGTAAGCTGGACAGCCATACAATCATACACTTACGAAACAGTTTTGCCATGAGGCTCCCGCAAGGCAGCAATGCTCCCAGGCAAAAACATGAAAAAAGGCGGCTTCCCGTGAAGCCGCCTTTCCCATTCCTGCCAGACTGCCGGTCCGGTCAGGCCAGTTTTTCCATTTCACGCAGGACGGCCTGCCCCATCATCTCCGTTCCGACACGGGCCATACCCGGAGACATGATATCAGCAGTCCTCAGACCGGTGGAAAGAACGTTCGAAACGGCTGTCTCGATCAGATCCGCATCTTCCCCACGGTTGAGCGAATAGCGCAGCAGCATGGCGAACGACAGAATCTGAGCCAGCGGGTTGGCAATGCCCTTGCCGGCGATATCAGGCGCACTGCCATGAATCGGCTCGTAAAGCGCATTCCGCTTTCCGTCCGCACGCACGATCCCCAGGGTTGCAGACGGCAGCATGCCCAGAGAACCCGTCAGCATGGAGGCAAGATCCGAAAGAATGTCTCCGAACAGGTTCCCCGTCACGATGACATCAAACTGGTTAGGATCACGCACAAGCTGCATGGCGCAGTTGTCAGCCAGCATGTGCGAAAGTGCCACATCCTGATACTCGCGCCGATGCAGATCCGTGACGACCTCCTTCCACAGAAGACCGCTTTCCATCACGTTGCATTTTTCAACGGAACACACACGGTTGTCACGCTTGCGCGCCAGATCGAACGCCACACGGGCCACGCGCTCGATTTCCGAAGTCGTATAAACTTCCGTGTTGATGCCACGCTTTGTCCCGTCGGGAAGCGTTTCAATGCCGCGCGGCTCACCGAAATAGATCCCGCCAACCGTCTCACGGACGATCATCAGGTCCAGCCCCCGCACCACATCCGGCTTCAGGGCCGAAGCGTCAATCAGCGCATCGAACAATTTGGCCGGACGCAGATTGGCGAAAAGCTCCAGCTCTTTGCGCAGCTTCAGAATGGCCACTTCCGGTCGTTTGTCGAAACCAACATGGCTCCAGGCCGGATCCCCGACCGATCCAAACAGCACCGCATCAGACTTTTTGGCCAGATCGATGACTTCCTCACGGATGGGAACGCCATGAACTGCAAGAGACGCCGCGCCCACAAGCTCTTCCGTAATGTCCAGCTTCAGCCCGCGATGATCCCGCATCCAGTGGACGATCCGCGCCACTTCACGCATGACCTCGGGGCCGATCCCGTCGCCGGCAAGAACAAGAATCCTGTGGGTTTCGCTCATTTCGTGGTTCCCATGGTGATGGACGGCACCCAGGCCCGACCCGGACGATGTTCAAATGACGTGATTTCACTGTCATGCGCCAGCGTCTGGCCGATATCGTCCAGCCCTTCCAGAAGCATATGCTTGCGGAACGGGTCCACATCGAAGGGAATGGTCTCACCATCTGGCCGGACAATGACCTGTCTTTCCAGATCGACCGTCAGACGGGAATTGGCTCCCTGCCGGGCATCATCCATCAGTTCGTCACAGATTTCGCGCGGCAGGCGGATCGGCAGAATGCCGTTCTTGAAACAGTTATTAAAGAAAATATCAGCAAAACTGGGCGCAATTACACACCGGATACCAAAATCCAGCAACGCCCAAGGCGCATGCTCACGCGAAGAACCACATCCCAGATTATCATACGTGATCAGGATTTCCGCCTTGCGATACGGTGCCTGATTGAGCACGAAATCCGGCCGCTCGCTTCCGTCTTCATCATAGCGCTGCGCGGCAAAGGCATTCTTGCCAAGACCAGTCCGCTGGATGGTCTTGAGAAAACGCGCCGGAATGATCTGATCCGTGTCGATATTCTCTTTCGGCATCGGCGCGGCAATAGCCGTCAGCTGTGTGAATTTTTCCATCAGACCGGCTCCCTGACCAGTTCACGGACGTCGCACAGATGCCCGGTAATCGCAGCAGCGGCGGCCATGGCGGGCGAACACAGATGGGTCCTGCCACCCGGTCCCTGACGTCCCTCGAAATTCCGGTTGGAAGTCGATGCGCAGCGCTGCCCCGGCGTCAGACGGTCAGGGTTCATGCCCAGACACATGGAACAGCCAGCCTCACGCCACTCGAATCCCGCTTCGAGAAAGACCTTGTCCAGCCCTTCGGCTTCCGCAGCGTGTTTCACAAGTCCGGAACCAGGGACAATCATGGCTCGTACGCCTTCGGCCACCTTGCGGCCACGCACGACTTCCGCAGCAGAGCGCAGATCTTCCAGCCGGCTGTTGGTACAGGATCCGATGAAGACGACATCCACAGGTGTGCCTGCAATCAGCTGCCCTGCTTCAAGCCCCATGTAATCCAGCGCCCGCTGGATCTGCGCAGCGCGTGCCAGATCATCGACATCCGCTGGCGAAGGCACCGTTCCGGTAATGGGCAGCACGTCCTGCGGGCTGTTCCCCCAGGTGACGGACGGCACGATGTCCTCGGCACGAAGCGTAATCTCGGTGTCGAACATAGCCCCTTCATCGGAAACCAGCGTCTGCCAGTATGCACGGGCCTGCTCGAACTCTTCGCCTTTCGGCGCGAAAGGGCGTCCCTTCACATAGGCAAACGTGGTCTCGTCAGGTGCAACCAGCCCCGCGCGCGCTCCCGCCTCGATGGACATGTTGCACAGCGTCATGCGGCCGGCCATATCCAGATCCCGGATAGCGGAACCGGCAAATTCAATGACATGCCCCGTCCCGCCCGCGGTCCCGACCTTGCCGATGATCGCCAGCATGATGTCCTTGGCCGTCACCCCCGGCCCGACCTTGCCCTCAACGGAAACCCGCATGTTTTTCGCCGGTTTCTGCAGCAGGGTCTGGGTTGCCAGAACATGTTCGACTTCGGACGTCCCGATGCCGAACGCCAGAGCCCCCAGCGCGCCATGCGTGGAAGTGTGACTATCACCGCAGACAATGGTCATGCCCGGCAGGGAAATCCCCTGCTCCGGCCCGACCACATGAACGATCCCCTGTGAGGCAGACCGCAGCGGGAAATAGGGAACGTGAAACTCCGCCACGTTCTTTTCCAGCGTTTCGATCTGGAGCCGGCTTTCCGGCTCGACGATCGGCAGGGAGCGGTCGGTGGTCGGAACATTGTGATCCACGACGGCCATCGTGGCATCCGGACGCCTTACTTTGCGTCCAGCCAGCCGCAGACCTTCAAAGGCCTGCGGACTTGTCACCTCATGAAGAAGATGACGGTCGATGTAGAGGATGCACGTCCCGTCCTCGAGACGTTCAACAACATGATCGTCCCAGATCTTGTCAAACAGGGTTCTGGGCGAAGAGGAAACGGGCATCCTGTACTACTCCGACTTTTCAGGAAGCGGCCTTGCTGTCCGCCTTGGGCAGATCACGCGGGCGCTCGGCAATACGGGCAGACTTGCCGGAACGGCCACGCAGATAATACAGCTTGGCGCGACGGACCTTACCACGACGCACAACTTCGATGCTCGCGATTGACAGGGCGTACAGCGGGAACACACGCTCCACACCTTCACCGTTGGAGATCTTGCGAACCGTGAAGTTGCTGTTCAGCCCCTTGTTGGAACGGGCGATCACAACGCCTTCGAAGTTCTGCACGCGCTCACGCGTACCTTCGACAACGCGGACGCCAACGCGGACCGTGTCACCGGCAATGAACTCGGGAACGGCGCGGGTACCGGAAAGGCGCTCGATTTCGCGCGCCTCAAACTGCTGGATGATGTTCATGACCAAACTCCTGAAAACAAAAACTCAATGAACCTGCTGCCGTGCCAGATACGCATCCCAGAGATCCGGGCGACGCGCTTTCGTGACGGCGATGGACTGTTCATGACGCCACCGGGCAATGGCGCCATGATTGCCGGAGAGCAGGATTTCAGGCACGTCGCGCCCGTCCCATTCCGCCGGCTTCGTATACTGCGGATATTCCAGAAGGCCTTCGGCAAAACTTTCGTCCTGACCGCTGACCTCCGACCCCATGACACCGGGAAGAAGGCGGACGCAGGCATCCAGAAGGGTCAGGGCAGGTATTTCCCCGCCTGACAGAACGACATCGCCCATACTGAACTGTTCAATGTCGTGCTTCTCAAGAACGCGTTCGTCCACACCTTCAAAACGGCCACACAGGACCACAACCCCCGGCCCCGCGGAGAGACGCTCGACATCGTCGTGGGACAGACGCCGGCCGCGCGGAGTGGGATAGATCACGGGCCGTCCATCCAGCGCGGGAAGCGCCGAGATAGCACCGTCCAGCACATCGGCCCGCATGACCATCCCGGCTCCGCCGCCGAACGGCGTGTCATCCACCGCACGATGCCGTCCCAACCCGTAAGGCCGCAGGTCGTGCGCCTCACAGGACCAGATCCCCCGGTCCAGCGCCCGACCAGCCAGAGAGAACCCCAGCGGTCCGGGAAACATGTCCGGAAACAGCGTCAGGATGTCGGCCCGCCAGCTCATGCCCGCACCTGCACATCGCCGTCGAGTTCGCCTTCAACCTCGATCTCTGCGGGCGGAACAACCGTGATCCGTCTGTTGGCCACATCAACCTGCGGCACACAGACCATGGTGAACGGCACGATCAGACCCCGATCGATTTCCAGACTGACACCGGCGCCATAATCATGGACAACCGCAACGGTCCCGAGAACATCCCCCTCCTGGGAAAATGCCGTCATGCCGATCAGATCGGCATGATAGAACTCCCCATCGTCCGCTTCCGGAAGAGCGTCTCGGGCCACATACAGCCTGCGATTGACTAGGCGCTCGGCTGCAGTCCGGTCCGGCAGGGCGTTACCCTGTGCGTCCCTGACCGTTGCCACGCCCGGTGAGACCCACTGGACCGTCCATTCCGCGCCGTGTTCGTCGTGCAGGATTCTAAATGCCTCAACCGATTCCGGAGCATCCGTGGCGGGGTGCAAATGCACCCGCCCATGAACGCCATGCGGACGACCGATGGTGGCAATCAGGACATCACTGTCTGGGTTGAAGCGGGGCACGGATCAGACCTTCTGGTACGCCAGTCCGATCAGGCCGCTTCAGCGGCAGCAGCGGCCTTGGCACGCTCCTGTGCCTTTGCTTTCGGAGCGGACTTCTTCGGCTGCTCGTTATAGGTCGGCTTCGGTGCCAGACCGGCGTTGCCGAGGAAACGGGCAACACGATCCGTTGCCAGCGCGCCGTTGGACAGCCAGTGCTTGATGCGCTCATCGACCAGACGGATGCGGTCGGCGTGATCGGACGGCAGCATCGGGTTGTAGGAACCGACCTTCTCGATGAAACGGCCATCGCGCGGGCTACGGCTGTCAGCAACGACGATGTGATAGTACGGACGCTTCTTGGCACCTGCACGTGCAAGGCGGATCTTGAGGCTCATGAAAAACTCCTGAGAAAAACTTAAAAACTGAACGGCAGATCAGACGAAAGGCGGGCGACCACCCGGTTTGCCCATGCCTTTCATCATATCTGCCAGACCTCCTGCGCCCCCCATGCCGTTCAGCAGACCGCCAAGGCCCATCTTGCTGATCCGTTTCATCATGGTGGACATGTCGTTGAACTGCTTGAGCAGACGGTTGACTTCCTGCACCGTCGTACCGGACCCGCTGGCAATCCGCTTCTTGCGGGACGCCTTGATGATGTCCGGCGTCTTGCGCTCCTGCTTCGTCATCGAGGAAATGATGGCCTTGTGGCGTGTGAAGATCGACGTATCGATCTCCTTGTCCCCCAGCATGTCCTTGATCTTGCCCATACCCGGCAGCATTCCGAGAATACCCGAGATGGAACCCATCCGGTTGATCTGGTTGATCTGCGAAACATAATCATCCAGATCGAATTTTCCGGCGAGCATCTTCTTGGCGACGCGCTCGCCTTCCTCGTGATCTAGGTTCTCCGAGGCGCGCTCGACCAGTCCTGCCACGTCCCCGAGACCGAGAATACGGCCCGCGACACGTTCAGGGTGGAATTCCTCAAGGGCTTCCAGCTTCTCGCCAGAACCCGTCAGCTTGATCGGGGCGCCCGTAATAGCCTTCATGGACAGGGCGGCACCGCCACGGGCATCGCCGTCCATACGGCTCATGACAACGCCGCTGATCCCGACGGCCTCATTGAAGGCCTTGGCGGTATTGACGGCATCCTGACCGGTCATCGCATCCACGACCAGCAGCGTTTCAGCCGGATGGGTCACGGCACGGACTTCCCGCACCTCATCCATCAATGCTTCATCAATGGAAAGCCGGCCAGCCGTATCGAGGATGACGACGTCATACCCTTCCCGGCGTCCGACTTCCAGCGCACGGCGGGCAATGTCCACCGGCGACTGGTCAGCAATGATGGGCAGGGCATGAACACGCCCCGTCACCGCATTCACACGGTCCGCCAGCTGCTGAAGCTGAAGCTGTGCGGCCGGGCGATAAACGTCGAGACTGGCCAGAAGAACCTTCTTGCCTTCCCGCTGCGACAGACGCAGGGCAATCTTGCCGGATGTCGTAGTTTTACCGGAGCCCTGAAGACCAACCATCAGCACCGGCACCGGCGGAGCGGCATTCAGGTTCAGCGGAACCGCCCCCGCGCCGCCAAGCGCATCAATCAGTGCGTCATTGACGATCTTCGCGACAGCCTGTCCGGGAGAGACGCTGTCCAGCACCTCATGCCCAACAGCCCGCTCACGAACCTTGCTGACGAAATCCCGGACCACGGGAAGCGCAACATCGGCCTCCAGCATGGCCAGCCGGACTTCACGCATGGCTTCGGTGACATCAGCTTCCGACAGCTTCCCGTTCTTGGAAAGCCCATCGAGGACACCGGACATCTTGCCAGAGAGTTGATCGAACACCGAGCCACCTTACAGACAACAGAAACACGCCACTGCGCGAGCCTTCGCGAGGTGGCGTGTCCGAAAACAGGGTTGCTCTATCCCTTCCCGCAATCCGCGTCAAGCGATAGAGCGCAGTCAGTTCCCTTTAGTGGGCATCCGCAGGAGCATTCGGGCCCGGACCACCATCCGGACCGCCATAGGGCGGCGGCGGAGGGTTACCCACCAGGGCGCGGATCTGCTCGTGCAGGGACTTGAGTTTCTCCATGGTCTCATTGCCCTGACGACGCTGTTCCGGCGTCAGCAGGTCATGGATTTTCTCCATCGTTTCAAGGCGGCTGTCAGCCTCCTTGGCCTGGAGACGTTCTTCCTGCCGGGACAGCTTGCGCAGCGCGGCCCGGTTCAGATTCCCTTCCGTAGCCAGCTCCGTACGGATCTGCTCATGCAGGGCTTTCATCTGCTGATGAATTTCATGACCGTCTTCGCGCGCCTTGTCGAAGATAGCCTGAACCTGCGCCTTCTGCTCGTCCGTCAGTGTGACTCCGGGAGGAACAGGGGGAATCATCATGTGCATGGGACCACCATGCGGGCCACCATGCGGAGCCTCTGGCGGACCACCCTGAGGGGCGACCTGGGCGATGGCCAGCGGCGATGCCAGAGCTATCCCCAGGGACGCGAGAGCGGGAAAAAGGGCAATGCGACGGAAACGCGTCATGAATTGTCCTGTCTTTGAACCAAAGTTGCAAATCGCGATGGCACAGGATAGCGCCACCATCATCGCACCATGACATACTTTCGTGTTGCGGGAATCCCTTTTCCCGTTTCGAAACGTAAGTTTGAAGAATCTTCGAAGGGTTACCGGAACGGCTTGACGCCCACGTCATCTCATCGCATGAAGCATCGATGCTTCATGCGCCGGAGCATGACAGCCCTGGTGAACGTGCTTCATCCGGAGAGGTGGCCGAGTGGTTTAAGGCAGCGGTCTTGAAAACCGCCATACGTGGAAGCGTATCGTGGGTTCGAATCCCACCCTCTCCGCCACACGGTTTTCAAGGAGCTTTAGATGCCCATTATCCGCTGCGTCATGATGCAACGCAATGAAGGCGACAAATTTGCGCGCTGGCTCTCCCATTATGCCGGTCTGTTCGGCTTCGAAAACCTCACCATCCTCGACAACGGATCGACAGACCCCTTCACTCTTGCATTACTGGCCCAAGCAGAGCGGCAGGGCAGTACGATCCGCCGGGAATTCAGTTCCAATGGGGATTTTGCAAACCGCGGACATCATGTCGCCAATATCATCCGGGAATGGGACGCGAATTCCGAATATGATTTCGCACTGCCGGTCACCTGCCATGAACTTCTGGCCGTCTGCACCGATCGGGGCCTTTCCCTGGCAACTTCCGACATTCACGCGGAATTCGAGAGCCTGCTGAACGAACAGTCAGCCCTGCGTCTTGAATTCTCCCTTTTCAACGTTCCCGGAAAACCCGGCTGGTATGCCCCCGCACGGCATTATACCAAGGATTTCCTCCCCGCAGGCTCCATTCAGAGCTGCGACAACGACAATCACACCCTTCTCTCCGCGCTCGCCCCGGGACACCGCAGCACGCGTTTTACCTACTTCCACGATTATCACACGACTTATGAAGCCTGGCAGCTGAAGCTGAGAACCCTGGCCGGCGGTCATACGGAAACAGGCAGCCTGGATGCCTTGCGTCCGTATCTCAGCACCACGAACCCGGATCAGGCCCTGACAGTCGGGAATTTTCTGCTGACTGAAAAAGAATATACCGGTCTTTACGATAACGAGATCCAGATATTCGCTCCGACGGGATCTTCGTCCGTTATCACCATGAGGCATGGCAGTGCCGAGCCAGTCATCTGGAATGGCGAGGACTATCTACGTCTCAATCCGGATATTGCATCCTCGACGCTGGGACCGCTCGGTCATTATCTGATGTCCGGATATCAGGAAAACCGTCAGATTTCGGACTGAGTTTCCACTTTCTCTTACTGATCGCCAGTCACAAAAAA
>NZ_AGQV01000001.1:0-852500 GCF_000234355.1 Gluconobacter morbifer G707
GTCGACATATAGAAAACCCCGCTAAACCAATCGGTTGGCGGGGTTTTTCTTTGGCTGCATGGCGGGGTGAAAATAAATATCAACCAAATCAATGACCTAATTTCGCAGGTTCAAATCGGAGCGGCCGAGCCGCAACCAACTGCGATATGCACCGAGTTCGCTAGGAAGAGGTAAGACTCGGCGCGAGCTACGTCTGTTGCGAAATAAGCTCGGGTGGAGCAGGGCTCCGGGTTGCACGGACCGGCAACCAGTTCAGTGCCATAAATTATTATAAAACAATGATTTATACAGGTCTTTGTTGGCCTTGACCTGCCATGGAGGATAGAGTCTGTCTATTATTGATAGGACAGACTGATGAAGCGTAGCCGTTTCAGCACAGAGCAGATCATTGGCATCCTGAACGAACAGGACGCCGGACGCCGGATGTGTGTCGGCGTCATGGCCTCAGCGAAGAGACATTTCACAAAAGGAGGGCCAAATATGGCGGGCTGAAGGTATCTGAGGCCAAGCGACTGAAGGCGTTTGGAGGGCAAAACGAGCGGCTCAGCCGTTCTTTGTCTGCCGACCGTCGGTGCCTATCTCTTTATTGGCAGTCTCCTCTGCGCTTACGGTATATCTGCGACCGTCTCCTCCTGTCGGTTTTTCAGTCGAGATTCATGGGTTTCCAAGGCTGGCCATAGACTGATGGCCTCGTTCTTGGCCGACTCTAATCGATCCCGGTTCGATGGGTTCCGAGTGGAAACGGCTGTTGTTGCGAATTCTACTACCGTTTCCTGAGTCGCCGATCAGTCGACGACGTATAATATTCATTCAGCGGGGCATTTCCCAAAAAATATCATCGTTACAGCCGCGGGATATCGCAATACAGCGAAAATGCGTCGTCGATTCGTCTCTGAAGCAGCCCGGTTGCACGGCAGCGCAAGGTGCGCAAAAGATAATGGCTGAAGCCTGACGGGGGGGCAGTCAGGCTGCCACAGGAGTGATGGATGGGGATGTTGAGATCCGGTGGCGAGCGCAGACAAGGCCCGATCTCCTTCGGGACAGGCCGGTTGTGTAACCGCGAGGAGATCTTACTTGATCACCTCGGTACGACGTATGTGCCCATTCCATCGACTGTCCTCCGGGGTGGCGTATTCTTCTCATCTAATCCAACTGGCGCTTTCGACGGTCCAGCTGCCTCCTTCTTTGGAGAGTGGTAGGCAAAAGGCAATGTCTCTACATACCGCTCCGCCCCCGATGGCCGCGCTCCAAGCGTGGTTGAAGGCTTTGGGGTCGATTGAAAACGAGGGTAACTACGGGCACCTGCTGCTGGAGCAGGTTGGGGTGTGTGACGACGCGCTAGCGGCGGCGCTGCGGCCGTATTTCGAATCAGCGCATCTTGATGCACGTGAATATTTCCATCGACAGCTGGGTATCGATCTTCACCCGGATGGAGGCCGCGCTGCGGAAGTCTGTTACCCCAACTGCCTGCCGGAGACTGCTAAGCGCGGGCTTTTCGGAGAGGTTATGGCCGGGCTTGTAACCGAGGCATATCAAAGTGAATTTGTCGGTAGTCACCAATGGATCGTACCAATTTTCCTTTTCCGTAATCATGACGACGTGGAGAATTATCTCTGGGCACTGAAAGCCGATCCGGGCCGGGCACGCGAGATTTACGGGCGGCATGGCACCGACTTCGTCGGCATTTCGCTCGATGCCGCAGGAGAAGTGGCGCGGATGATCGTAGGCGAGTGTAAATGGCGTCGAAACTTGACGGAATCGGCCGTCGCTTCGCTTCTGTATGGGCCTAAAGTCGAGAATGAGGAGACCGGAGAGCTGGAGCGGGATGGCAAGGGTATTTGGTACGAGATCAATCGCGACTCGCCGATTCCCTGGGGCCTACGACAGCTTCAGAGATTGCTAGAGTTGAAGGACCCCGAGGGCTATGCCTCCGCGATATACTCGATTGATCGCGCGGTGCTCGGCGACGGCGCAAAACCTGAGCGAACCGACATGGTGCTGATCGTCGGCAATGGTGCGAAACGTCGAGACGAGGGCGATTGCCTGATAGGGTGGGAGGAATTGCCGGTAGACTACACGGCTGGTTATGCCTTGCAGGTAGTCGAGGTGATTTTGAAAGGTGGCGAAGAGCTGATCGCGAAGCTGTATTCGTCACTTTGGAGAGGCACATAATGCCCGCGCGCGATGCGGATCGGTTGGCATTGGCGGAAGGGGTGCGCCAGTCGCTCGGCATAGAGAACGAGCTCACTCGACCACAGGCGCGTGCTTACGTGCGCTGCCTGCAGACTACTTGGCAGGTTCCGACCATCGTGTGGGGCGAGCGCGAGTCTGCCCAGCAACTGAGCGACGCGCGTCGCCTCCTGCATTCCGCTCATATTTTCCGATCGATAGAGGGACCGGGGTCAACCCGCGCGGTCGATTGCTTCCGCCGAACTGGCGAGATTCTCGAATGGCTGTCGCGAGCCGGCGACAATATTCGCAGCATTGTCCCTATAGAGTTGCTGGCGGCTGCGGCCTATCAACTTGGCGGGCTACCAGCGATGGCGACTGGTCTGCTCGATCAAGTAGAGTCCGAACACGAGGGTGTGCTACTCTATGCCGCGTTTCTGCAGGCTAATTTCGACCTCGTTTTGCGGCGCGCGATGCTGTTCTGGCGTGCCAACGGAGATCTCACGACGCGCAATGCTAGCCAACTGCTGCTTGATGCGATGGCAAGCGAAGATCCCGACCGTGGCGTCTCCTGGGGGTTCACAGTCGAACTGATTCGGTGCTTGGGGCTAGTGGCAGATTGTCTGCGGCGCGGCGACGATGGGCGACTGAAAATAGCGATGGCGAAGCTCCAGGCGCTCGACGGGATGGCGGCGCGCACATTCAGCGATGATGCCGCGCTGGTCGTTGGCTTACTGCGTCAGGTGGCGGAGGGGTTCGTTGCCGCGAGCATCTACAAACCGCTACGCGCGCTCGCAGAGATTCGGCCCGAACGTACGAGCCTACTCTTGTCATATGCGCGCGACCAGTTCAGCCGCGGCCGCGGGATACTGTGGACATCCCAGATTTACGGGCTCGACCGATTGCTGCGCGAGGCATCCTTTGCCCTCTGCACGCCAACGGGCTCAGGCAAGACGTTGGTCGCCAATATGGCGGTGATCAAGGAACTACTGCTGCGCGAGCATGATACTCCGCTCAGCCCGCTTGCCCTCTACATTGTTCCCTCGCGTGCTCTTGCCGGCGAGGTTGAGGCAAAATTAAACGCGGAACTCGGCGGCGAAGTCATCGTCACCGGCCTCTATGGCGGCGCAGACTGGGGCATCACGGACTATTGGCTGACCAGTGAGCGCCCAGTTGTGCTGATCGTCACCGTCGAGAAGGCAGAGGCGCTTTTACGCTACCTCGGTGCGTTACTGACCGCGCGGCTCGCTTTGCTCATCATCGACGAAGCACATCAGGTTGTGCCTGGAGCGAGCGAGGAAGTCAGAGTCAGCTTTTCCGATCATAACAATAGGTCGATCCGTCTCGAGATGCTCGTGTCGCGTATCCTATCGCAGCGCCCCGACGTCGTGCGGATTGCGCTAACGGCAGTCGCTGGCGGCGCATCAGGCCCGGTCGCCAGATGGATCGAGGGCCGTGCCGAAGCGCAGGCGATCGGGGTCCGCTATCGCAGCACCCGGCAGGTTATCGGTGTTCTGGAGGCGACTCCCGGTGCCCCAGGCCGCATTCTGCTCGACCTCATGAATGGGCGGCGGCTCTATCTGCGCGGCAAAGAAGACCCGGTCTATCTGCCGCTGCGTTACCAGCCGATGCCGCAACTCAAGGCAACGTGGCGTAACAGCCTGAACCGGTTCAACTGCCTCAATGTGTTATGGAACGCGCTTCACCTCGCAGAGGAGAATCAACGGATCCTGATCTCGGTCGCGCAAGAGCCTGAGAAGACGATGCGCTGGTTTAAAGAAGCGCTCGAACTCGACACGTGGCAGGCTCTAGTCAGATTTCTGCAGCCTGAGGGTGATCTGCGGGCACGGTACGAGGAAGCCTGCGCCGCGTGCCATGATTATTGCGGACCGGACTCGTTCGAGTTGTTTCTGCTTGAACGCGGTATCGCGACGAGCCATGGGCAGATGCCGCAGCGCCTGCGCCGGCTCATGGTCGAGATGATCGACAAGAAGATCTGTCCAATCACTGTCGCAACCGCCACGCTGACGGAGGGTGTCAATCTTCCATTCGATCTGATCTTTCTGACCTCCCTCAAGCGCCGGTCCTGGGATGCGGCGAAGGAAGAGTCGATCGTGAAGCGCTTGTCGACATCCGAGTTTCGCAATTTGGCGGGCCGCGCTGGCCGACCGGGCGCGGCCCGTGGGATCGAGGGTATGACGCTGGTCGCGTTGCCGAAAGCAATCTCCGCTACGGGAAATGGGCAGTTGCAGACACAGCGTCGTCAGATGCGCGAGCGCGCGGAAGATTACGACACTTTGCGAAGGCAATTGTTGATCGAGCAACAGGATGCTGACGTGGTAGATAGTCCGCTGGCTCTGCTGCTTGACTGCATCTGGACACAGGCTAACCGTCTGCTGGGAATCCGGCCGGACGACTTTCTGGACTGGCTGGAAAAGACAGCGCCAGGCGACGTGAGTGACGATGCGGGCACCGGTTCGACCGACAGCCACGCGAGGCTGGCTGACGTCATGGATGAACTCGACGGCGTAGTTCTGACGGCGCTCGAAGAGGTAGTCCTCATCGAACAAGCTGACATGACGCCCGCCCGAGCCGAAGCAGCGTTACGGGCGCTGTGGGCGACGACCTTCACGGCGGTATCAGCCGCGCGAGCAGCGTTGCTTGAAGCCGCCTTCATCCGGCGCGGTGTTGGCATGATTGAGACGATCTACCCCGATCCAGCCGAGCGTCGACGGCTCTATCAGTACGGTTTCACACCGTTGATTGGTCGGCGGTTCGATGCCGTGGCATCGAAGATCCGGAGCTTGATCGTAGCGGCCGGGAACTATGGCGACCTTGGGGCAGTGGCCCGGATTGGTGTTTTTGAGAATATTGGGACACTCCTTCAGGGCGATCGGGGCTTCGGATTTCGTGTCCGAGCAACGGATGGCGATCACGCTATCCTCGCTAACTGGCCTCGTCTGCTCGGCTGGTGGATGCACGAGCCTGGTGCGCCGGGCCCCGATCCAAAGGATCTGCGCGCATGGCAGCGCTTCGTGGCTGACAATCTCGAGTTTCGCCTGGGCGTAGCAATTGGCGCGGTGGTGGCGGGAGCCTGGTCGGAGGGCGTGCCAGATGCCACGACTTTGCCCAGTCTCGCCGAATGGAAAGCGACTACTCGTTTACCCTGGTTCGGGTTTTGGGCTCGGGAGCTCCTACGCTGGGGAACGCATGATCCGTTTGTGGCATTCTGTTTGGCACAGGGACTCGCGCACACCCGAAAGGCGGCGATGGCGCGCCGCGCCGAGTTCGATGCGTGGCTGGATGGTGAGATCGGTAATCCTGAGGCGGAGGACCGGATCGACCCGCAGTATTTCGGCAGGTGGCAGAAGAGCCTGCCGCGGCAGGAGCGATCAGCGGCCATGGCGGACGAAACCCAGGTGCGATTGACTGGTACCGACGGCGGTCGCGAGCGTTATCCAGTCATTCCGATCGCGCGCGGCCAGGCTACGGAGTGGCTGGACCCCGCAGGGTTTCAACTTGCGGTATCCGTCGACCCCAACTGGGGCCGCGTAAATCGCTGGCGTAGCGACTACGAACTGCATGTGTCTGAGGGACGGGCATCGGTCAACCGCGTGTTCCGTCCGGGTAGACGCCCTTAGCGCGTCTCTCCTAGGGGGTGCCCCCGGTACAGCCGCTGCCCACTTTGAGGGTGCCGCTACGGCAAAAGCATCCGGAAATTCCTTTGATTTTTTCCGGTCGAACGGCGCTTGTCTTTCGAAATAGCTTCGGAAAATCCTTGGCCTGCTGCCGGTTTCGTGGACACGAAGATAAGATCGTGACCAAGGAACTGAAAATTGGGTATGACGAAGCGGAAGTTCAGCCGTGAGTTCAAGATCGAGGCCGTATGGGGCTGGTGACGGATCGGCGCGTGGCGGTGGCGCCGGCTGCGCGGCTAGGAACCCGAACTGCCTGACACAGCCATCCGCTTGGCAGACCTTGATCGTCACGGCTGGATGCGGCTGGGTACAGTGCGAAGGCGGCCCGATTGAGGAAATCCATCCTGGCGATACTGTCTGATTCATACCCGGCGAAAAGCACTGGCATGGCGCGACAGCGACCACGGCGATGAGCCACATCGTCATCCAGGAAAAGCCGAGCGGTTCTCTGGTCGACTGGTTGGAGTCAGTATGGCACCTGAGCATTCTCTCGCTTTGTTTTGATTTGATCTGGCCTAGTGGGTAACGATTCCGATTGGATGCATTCGCGCGCCCTGACAGGATCGGCGTATCAAGCGACGAGGCGAGGTATCTCGCGGTCTACCAATCGCAAGTATCGTTGGTTGTCTTCCCCCGCAACCATTGAATAGTTTACGAAAACCCCGCTATCTCATTGAGATGGCGGGGTTTTTGCATTTGTAATGGCAACGAGTGGAATCAGAAATTTACGTCCGTTCTGTCTTCCAAGGCACTGTGTAATCACGCGTATCTCCATCACGCCATGACCCCCACAGATAGTTCTCCAAAACCGTTCAAATGAAGTGCAAAAAGGCCTCTGCGGCACGTCCCATCCGGCGGGAGCGATGCCGAAGCATGTAGAAATCACGTTTGAAAGAAGTACTGTCGAGTGCCTGAATTATTCCCGCACGAACGCGCGGCGCGGCAGCAAGATGAGAGACAGCGGTAATGAGTTCGCTCTCCGATACAGCTTCCATCACGGCATCGTTGGAAGGCAGGACCAGTCTGACTGTCAGGTCCGACAGATCAAGGTCGAAGCCGGTGCGCAGACAGGTTTCAAGATGATTGCGTGTACCCGATCCTTCCTCGCGTAAGACCCATTGCGCTTCCATGAGAGCAACACGGGACAGGGAATGTATCGTTAATGAATGACCGGGAGCCGAATAAAAACCAAAACCGTCGCTTCCCACCTTTTCACGCACCAGGGATGCTTCGTCGACATACCCCTCGACGAATCCCAGATCGGCCTCGCCCGTGAGAACGACCGTTGTAGCTTGTGCAGTGTTTCCAAGTCTGAGTTCGAGTTCGATGTCTGGATAATGGGAAGCAAACCGGGCGAGGCGCTGCGGCAACCAGTAGCTTGCAACCGTCTGGCTGGCGACGACACGCAGCTTTCCACGCACAAGCCCCGAGATATCCTCGATTGTCTGAATGGCGTTCGACATTGTCGCCAGGACACGGTGCGCGTCTGGGAGAAAAGCCCGGCCCATCTCATTGAGTTCAAGACTGCGGCCAATCCGATCAAAGAGTTTGATCCCGTATTTTGCCTCCAGTGCCGCGACAGCCGCACTGACAGCAGGCTGTGTCAGGCATAGCCTTTCGGCTGCCACACGCATGTTCAATGTCTTGGCAACTGTTACGAAAATACGAAGTTGTTCCAGTGTCATTTGATAAATTTATTCTATTGAATCGACGATAACAATCCATTGGATTTGTTCTTTTTGGAGCGCGATCCTGTGCTCATGAAACGCCATATTTCCATCCGTCGGTATCTGCCCGGAACGCTGCTAAGCCTCGGTATCGCTGTTGCATCCATGCTTATGGAGCATGTCGAACGAATGTTTCTGGGTACGCCCTGGATTGAAGGGCTCGTACTTGCCATTCTCATCGGAGCAGTGTTTCGGACCATATGGAAGCCATCGGATGGCTATCGGCCTGGGATTCAGTTTTCTGCCCACCGGGTACTGGAAGTCGCAGTCGCGCTAATGGGGGCAACAATCAGCGTTGGCGTGGTTCTGGCGGCTGGCCCGGTTCTTCTTCTCTGTATCGCAATGACAGTCGGTCTTACGATCCTCACCGGAATCATGATCGGACGTCTCCTAAGACTACCGATAAAAATGGCTGTTCTGATTGCGTGCGGTAATGCCATTTGCGGCAATTCCGCGATTGCCGCTATTGCACCTGTCATTGACGCTGAGAGCGATGATACTGCCACGGCCGTCGCCTTTACGGCGGTGCTTGGGATCGCAGTTGTTGTCGTTTTGCCGATTATCAGTCATGTGATGGATCTGTCGGCAATGGCGGGCGGCATACTGGCAGGTTTGACGGTCTATGCCGTGCCACAGGTGCTGGCTGCGGCGGGACCGATGGGGCCGGTGGCGGTTCAAATGGGCACGTTGGTCAAGCTGATACGCGTGCTGATGCTTGGGCCGGTTATCGCCTGTTTCTCCCTGATTTCGTCGCATGACACACAGAGTCATCATGGCTCTGTGGGGCGGCTCGGTATCATCCGCTTTCTGCCTCCGTTTATTCTGGCCTTCATGGGGCTGATGGCGGCGCGTTCACTCGGTCTGGTGCCGGACGTCATAGTTATGCCAATTCATGTCATCAGTAATCTGCTGACAATTGTCGCTATGGCAGGGCTTGGTCTTACCGTTGATCTGCGCAGTGTGCTTGCTGCGGGTCCAAGAACCATAACCTGCGTCACACTGTCGCATCTCGTGCTGGGCCTCTTCGCCTTGTCTGTCATCCGGTTCTGTTGTCCTGCGTGACAGGAAAAGCTGCCCGGACCATGCCGGAGCGCTCGTTCCTGTCGGCGGTGCAGGGCGCAGGCTTATTCTGAAAATGTCCTGAATGAGCGCGCAAATCCTGGGTAAACGCTTGCGGGAGAACTATTGGGTTTAAGGTCCGACAAGCGGGAGCTGGACGGGTTGAGGTGTGGCCTGATTGGCTGTCGATGGCGATTATTGCGGGTCGGACTATCAGGACTGTTTTGGTTTTTTACGCTTTTCCGAAGCGCCTACGTGTTTCTAGTCCGACGCTCGCAAAGCTGAAACGGGTTTGCCAGAGAGCGTCCGGAGGAATGAGGTAATTCTTCATTTCGGCTGGATCAGGTGGTTCTGCCGGAGACTTCTGCTCCAAGGTTTCGGGGCATTTTCCAGAAGCCTGATGTGCCGATCAGGACGGTGATAGCCGTCAGCAGGAAGACGATATGGAGTTCGCGCAGACTGATGGAGGCATGTCCATACAGATTGGTCAGAACAGCCAGCGCGAAGGCTGTCATGGCGACGCCAATGGTTGATCCGGTCTGGCTGAGAATGGACATGACCGCGGCAGCCCTGTTGCGCTCATTATGCTCCACATCTGCGAAGGCCATGGTGGAAAGGCTGGTGAGCTGAAGGGAGCGGCACATTCCTGCGACGGCAAGGGACAGGCCCAGAAGGATCAGGGATGTCTGCGTGTTCAGCAGGGTAAAGGGCAGCATGGAGAGCGCCACAAGAAAGCCGTTGAAGAACAGGATGTTCCGGAAACCGCCCCAGCGGATGATGGCCGAAGTCCAGGGCTTGATGCCTAGATTGGCGCAGAAATAGGCGAGCAGCCACGTGCCGGCACGTACTGGAGAAAAGCCGAGGCCGAGTTGCAGGAAGAGCGGCAGCAGGAACGGGGCGGATGCAAAAATGGCCCGGAAAATCAGACCGGGATAGAACGTGGCATATCGGAGGCTGGCGCGTTTAAGGGGCTCAAGCGACAGAATGGGCGTGGGATGGGCTTTCAGATGACGGATGGCCAGAACGCTGACGGCGGCGCCAACGACCATGAGACCCAGGGCGACGATCTGTTCCGTTCCGGTCTCGGAGATGCGCTGAAGGCCGGAGAGCAGGCAAGTCAGACCGCTGGCGCAGAGAACAAAGCCTTTGACGTCCAGCCTGCTGGCGCCTTCGGGGGGTTCAAAAGGAATCACGCGGAGTATGGCTAGGACCGCGAGGAGGCCGATTGGCAGGTTGAGCCAGAAATTCCAGCGCCATCCGACGGTCTGGGTCAGATATCCGCCCAGAACGGGACCGATGATGGGGGCGGACAGGGCCGGCCAGACGGTGACGGATTGTGCCTTCATCAGATCACCTTTAGGTGTGTGACGCAGGATGATGGACATGCCCACGGGCATCATGACGGCGCCGGCCAGTCCCTGTCCGATGCGGGCGCAGACAAAGATGGGCAGTGTCTGGGCCATGCCGCACAGGAAGGACGAAACGGTAAAGAGCGTGACGGCCAGACATATGACGCGCTTTTCACCGTATTTCATGGCGAGCCATGCGGAAATGGGCGAGATGGCGGCTGAGGCTAGCAGATAGGCTGTGACACCTGCCGAAAGATCGAGGGTCTTGACCCCGAAAGAGCGCGCCATGGCGGGCAGGGAGGTGTTGATGATGGCCCCATCGAGGTTCTGCATGAATGTGGCGATGGCCATGAGGAACGCAATGAGCGGAGAATAGCGGGGCGCTTCGCCGGAGGATGACGGAAGAGGGGCGGGCATGGTTTCCTGGGTGTTCTCCGGCAAGAAAGGTCTCCAAATCGGGTGTTCAGTTGGCAGTTTTCCGGGGCGTGAGCGTGAAGTCCAGCTGATAGTCGGACTGGTCCCGGGACCGTCTCTGCTGGAGGACGTGAAGATCAGGATCCTGCGGAAGCAGGCAGTTCACGAGCCACACGGTTTCAGGGCCTGCGCCGCGATTGGTATAGGTCAGGCGGTTGGGGCCGTTCTGCAGGGGAGCCTGGATCGTGAACCGGAGGTCCAGAACGCCTGTACCGCCTCGGATTGCAGTTGGCGGGGGAAAGGTGGCGGATTCCAGCGTCAGGAAGAGCGGTTTTCCGTTCAGGGACGCTGAAAGGTTTCGGGTCATGCGGGTGATGTAGGCGTGCTGTTCGGCGGACGACAGAATTCCGTCACTGTTGATATCAATCTGCCGGATGATGCCCTCGGCGACATCCACGCCCGGGGTAAGACGCAGGTGCAGGGCGATATGATCCCGTGAGAGGCCAATCGTCGTGGCCTGAAGGTATTCGTCCAGCCGATGGGCTGAAGCGGCTGCGGGCAGGAGCAGCAGAGCCGACGCAGCGAGACATGCGTAATGGGCCATGCTCACTGGGCCGTAAACCGGCTGCCATAGCTGTTGGTCGGGTCACGATAGACCGTGTGGACATGCAGGGTAGGATCACCGCCGACCCCCTGGGGGGAGAATTCGATCAGCAGGCGCGGCCCCTGGATGCGGTAGTAGGACGAGCCGTTGCGGTTGGGTTCATGGGTGGTCGGGCCGCTCCAGGCGAACCATGTGTCGTTCAGCCCTTCGCGGATTTCCCTGAGGCGCGGAGCAGCGTAGGCGTCGTTTATGATGCCGGCCCATTCGCCGATCACGTCCATGAGCATGTCCTTCTGGGTAGCGGTCAGGGCTGATCCCTTTATGCCTTCGGGGACAATGGTTTCCCCATCATGTCCAGGCCCCTGAACGAGATCGTCCACGGTGTAGGGCAGGATAGCCTGCTGGCGCTGCTGCGGATCCAAGGCCTTCAGAAGCACAAAGGCCTTGTCGTTTTCGCCGGCCAGAACGCGGATGGTCTTGCCATCCCTCTGGAAGATGGCGGGCTGGGCTCCGGTCAGGGTGGGTGTCATGACGCCGTGCGGGCCGTCGATGACGAGGTTCAGACCCAGATGATGGCCGCCGAACTGTACCATCCACGGGTCTGTTTCAGACGGCTCGCCGAAGATGGCGATGGTATAGACGGCTTTTCCGGACGCGAAGTTGGTCTCACCATCCGCAAGAACCTGGTCGGCCCCCATGATGTCCTGCACTTTCTGGTAACCCCTGTAGCTCAGGAGGGTTTGCAGGAGGTGAAAGGCCGCAGAACGCTGGGGCGCGGTCAGCTGACCCATCTGAAGGCCAGGACGCGGTACGTCGCTGACGGGGAAGTTGGACCAGATGGAGGTGCCGTACCGTTCGCCGATGAAGCCGCCCGGCGGTCCCATGCCAGGGCCGCGTTTTGTCGGAGCGGCAGGCTCGGAGTCCGTGGCCGGGACCGCCGGCTGGCCCGGTGCGCTTCTGCGGAAGCGGGCGAGCGTAGCGGATTTTTGTGCAACAAAAGGAAACTGTACCTTCGCAAGGCTCTGTGAATCGAAGGTTGCCAGAAAAGAGCGGGCGGCGGTGACGGCAACACGGGTCTGGTTTGCGGGCATGGTTTCTCCTGACGTCGATACTGCCCGGGATGGCGGAGTATTCGCTGCAATGGCGGGAGAAACAGCCAAAAAAAGGCCTCCCACCATCCAGAATCTGTTCTTCATTCCGCCCTGTCCCCGTGGTGTTTTTCGCCGAACCGCATTCCTTTCCATGACGCGGGACTGAAACACTGCATGGCCTCGGTGGAGCGATCAAGGCTTTACCTTTCCAAGTGTTATGCGTTCAGACTGCGGGACGCCGTCATGGGTGGCAAAGATATGGCATTTGCCGGCATGATCATGCCACTGGAAGAAAAACCGAGGATCCACATGCCGTTTCTGAAGCCTCGTCGCCTTCGCTCCGTACAGCCGTCTCGCCAGCTTATGGCGACATTTGCTGCCGGGGCATTTCTGCTGACCTCAGCACCGCTGTTCCTGTCCACACAGGCTCATGCGACCGGTTGTGCGGATCTGGCGCGCCTGGCGCTTCCGGATGCGACCTTTACCAAGGTTGAAACAGTGGAAGCCGGGGCGTGGCACAGTCCGCAGACACATCTGAGCCGGATCATGACGGCACCGGGCATGAATCTTGCGGGGCATCCGGCTCAGGGGGCCAATCTTGCGTTCTGTCGTGTTGCCGTGACACTGCATCCGTCTTCGGATTCAGTGATCCGGACGGAGATCTGGCTGCCGCTGCGTGGCTGGAATGGCAAATTGCTCGGGGTTGGCAATTTCGGGTGGGCGGGCTCGATCATGTATGACGGCATGGTGACAGGCGTGGGTGAGGGCTATGCCGTCGCGAGTACGGATACGGGCCATGACAGTTCCACGTCGGAGGGGCAGGGTGGACGCTTTACGCTGGGTCATCCGGAAAAGCTGGTCGATTATGCCTACAGGGCCGATCATCTGATGACGGTCACGGCGAAGCAGCTTGCGCACCGGTTTTATGGGAAGGATGCATCCCATGCCTACTGGATCGGATGTTCTCTGGGGGGGCTGGAAGGGCTGATCGAGGCCAAACGCTATCCTGATGATTATGACGGGATTGTCGCCGGTGCGCCGCCCAATCCGATTGTCAATTTCAACGGAGAGCAGCTCTGGGCTGGCTGGATGAGCTATCATGATCCGGCGCTGCGTGTGGGCCGGGAGAAGTTTCAGCTTCTGAACCGTGCGGTCATGAAGGCCTGTGCCTCTCCTGTCGGGAAAAGCCAGGGGTTTCTTGATGAGCCGGACCGGTGCGGGTTCGAGCCCCGGCAGCTTCTGTGCAAGGGGGAGGAGACAGCGGACTGTCTGACGGCCAATGAAGTCAGGGCGGCTGAGCTGATCTATCGCGGACCGGTCAATCCCGGAACGGGCAGGGTTATCTTCCCGGGACCGGCGAAAGGCAGCGAGGACGGGTTTTCAGCGGATGGGAAGGCATTTCCCGTTGCGCTTGATCTCTTCAAATATGCGGCTTTCCAGAACCCCGAGTGGGACTGGACCACGCTAGACTGGCAGACGGATATCGCCAGTGCGACCAGTAGGCTGGGGCCGCTTCTGCATGTGGATGACAATCTGGAGCCATTCTTCCGGCATGGCGGGCGGCTTCTGATGTATATCGGCTGGAATGACGGCCATAACCCGCAGGAACTGGCTGGTTATTATCAGGCACTCATGGAGCATGCCGGCCCCGGAGAGCGGAACTCTGCACGTCTCATCGAGATCCCGGGCATGGGGCACTGCTATGGCGGGGCAGGCTGTGACACGTTCAACAAGCTGGGAGCGATCGATGACTGGGTCGTGCGCCAGCAGGCCCCGGAAAAGATCGTGGCGTCCCGGGTTTCAGACGGGAACATCGTCCGGACACGGCCGCTCTGTGCATGGCCGAAGGTTGCCCGGTACGATGGTCAGGGCGATCAAAACAGAGCGGCCAGCTTTGCCTGTGTTATGCCGGAGTAAGACCCGAAGGGTGTGTTAAGCGCTGTGTTCTGATTCTGCTCTGTAATCGATCAGATAGTGAGATCAGACGAGGCTGAGAAAAGCCTGTAGGAACAGCTCTCTCAACCTGCATTGTTTACAGCTTCCGCGTTCTGCAACCTGAGAACCAGTTCTGTACCCGCAGTCTCCATCAGAAATTCCCGCCAGAGCAATGGCCTGGCGGAGGTGCCATATTCCGAAAGGCAACGCAGGAACTGGAGAGAGCTGACATCAGGGTTATGCGGTTCTGGCGTAATCTGTTCAAAATAGAACAGCGTCAGACCCTGTTGTGCTCTTGCTGGCGCCCTGGCTCGTGGTGTCCCCGCAAAAGCGGGGATGGATTATCTGAATGAGGGTTCTGGAGCGATGTTCATGGCGGGTTTCAGGATGACTCGCTGAGACGCTGGATCCGCATGGCTTCCGTCCTGTGAGCCCCAAGAATTTCCTTGAGGTTTGTCAGGACTGGCTGACCGTTTTCCACGAGGATCCTGCCATCCACGATGGTTGTCCCCGCGGTAGCGGGCGCGCAGCGGAGCCATGCTTCCACAGGGTCCGTCAGAGCACCCGCAAGGGAAATGTCCGACATCTGCCAGATGACAAGATCCGCGCAGGCGCCCGGTCTCAGATGGCCAATCTCGTCGTCCCATCCCAGACAGGCGGCTCCGCCCCGGGTTGCCATGTCCAGCGCGTCCCGGGCCGTCATTGAATGTGGGCCGTTCCGGTAGCGCCCCAGTAGAAGCGCCATGCGCGTTTCCAGCCAGAGAGAGGCGTGATCGGTGGAGGCTGATCCGTCGCAGCCAAGCCCGACAGGCATTCCCCTGCGGCGCATGTCCATGGCGTCAGCCGAACCGCCGCCGATCATCATGTTCGAGCACGGGCATTGCGCCGTGCAGACACCTGCATGGGCCAGACGATCGATTTCATCGGAGGAAGGGTAGATGTAGTGTGCGACCCATGAGCGCGGACTGGCCCAGCCCACACGCTCGAAATATTCCGTTGGCCTGCATCCATAGACTTCCGCGCAGTAGCGGTCCTCATCGTGGTCTTCCGCCAGATGGGTGTGAAGGCGAAGATCATATCTGTCAGCCATGATGGCGGATTCCGTCATGATCCGTTCCGAGACGCTGAACAGAGAACAGGGCGCCAGCGCAACCCGTCCCATCGCACCGGGTGACGGGTCATGATAGGCCTGCACCAGACGTTCGCTGTCCGCCAGGATGGTGTCTTCGTCCTGAACCACGGAGGCCGGAGGCAGGCCGCCATCCTTCACGGACCGGGTCATGGAGCCGCGGGTGGCATAAAACCGGAAGCCGATCTCCCTTGCCGCCCTGAATTGCGCGTCGATCAGGAAGGGTCTGGGATGGACGTACATATGATCCATCGAGGTGGTGCAGCCGCCCATCAGCAGTTCGATCATGGCGACGGCCGTGGAAAGATAGACAGATTCCTCATCCAGTCCGGCCCAGAGGGGATAAAGCCCCTGTAGCCATTCAAACAGCGTCCCGTTCGTGATGGGGGCATAGGCGCGGGTGAGGTTCTGATACATGTGATGATGGGCGTTGATCAGGCCCGGCGTCACCAGCCGGCCTTCGGCGGATATGGTTTTCTCCGCCCGGGGCATGTCTTCTCCGGAATGGCCGACAGCATGAACGCGCCCATCCCTGATGGCGATCCAGCCGTTTGCAATTTCATGATTCCTGTCGATGTAGAGATACGCGTTCGTAATAAGGAGGCTGACCGTCATTGCGGTGCCCTTTCCCGATACCATCAGCCAGCCATGACGGATCACGACTTTCGCGGAAGGCCCTGTTCCGGAGGCGCGAACTCCGGATCGTCATCAAAGCGGCTTTGAACGGGCGAGGAAGTTTCAGCCTATCATCAGGGCAGGAGACATGTCACGGGGGCCGGTCCGCCCAGAATTTTGCCTGCAGGGCGGCAGCTTCCTCTTCCAGAAGGGGGCCTGTGACGACAACCGCCTGCTGTCCGGCTGCGAAAACCGTTCGACAGGGCAGATCCAGCGTCGGGTTTTCGGCGTGCTGACCTGTCATGACCTTGAGGCTTTTTTCGGACTGGCCATACACCACCCGTCCAATTCCGGACCAGTAGATGGCTCCCGCGCACATCGCACAGGGTTCGGCTGAACTGTAGAGCCTACAGTGCCGCAGATATCCGGCGCCGTATGTCCGGCTGGCCCGGCCTGCAAGAAGACGCTCCGCATGCGCGGTCATGTCATGACCTTCAGCGCTGTAGCCGTTGCCCTGTTCCATCAGCACCGTTCCATCCGCATCGACCAGCAGGGCGCCAAAAGGGTGATCGCCCCCATCGCGGGCCCTACGGGCCACGTCAAAGGCCATGCGAAGGAAACGATTGTCGTCGTTTTCGGTCGTCATGTAATGGAGGCCTGAGCTTTGACGGGAACGCCATTGACCCAGACGCGGCCAATGGTCTGCGGAGAAGCGTGACAGACGATTTTCTCGGCGCATATTGTTGCGCTGTCCTGCGGGTGCAGGCGCAGGGCGCCAGCGGTTCCAAGAATTTCAATGGCATCGAACATCTGTCCAACCTTTAACTGCCCGGCGGGCAGGCCCAGAGCTTCCGCGCCGCCACGGGTGGCCAGCCAGAACGCTTCCTGAAAATCGATCCGGTGATCTGGCAGGCCGCGCCGTTCAGTGGGCAGGGCAGGGTCTGTTCCGCTTTCCAGAAGGCGGGAGGTCAAGACGGCCTGTCGGGCATTTTCGAATATGGAAGGAGAATATCCGCCGGAAATATCCGTTCCTAGGCCGCAATGGACATGCTCGTCCAGAACAGCCCGCACGGGAAGGGCAGCTCCTGCGAAAAAAGCATTGGAAATCGGGCAGTGCGCCAGCGCGGCGTTTCGCTCCCTCACCAGTGTCCGGTCATCCCGGTTCAGAAAGCCCGCATGGGCCAGAACGGTATGGGAGCGCAGGAGACCGAAGGCATCCAATGCGCATGTGTCTGTCTGCCCGGTCCGGTCCAGAACATGCTGATGCTCCCAGTCACTTTCGGAGGCATGTGTCTGAACCCTGACATCCAGTTCGGCGGCAAGCTGTCCCAGCCCGCGCAGAAGCGTATCGGAACAGGCCGGAATGAAGCGGGGCGTAATCACCGGCTGAACCAGACCGTTTTCATTGCCCGGAAGGGCGCGGACGGCGTGAATGAAGCGGCGTGTCGCATTCAATGCGTCATCGGCGCTGGCCTGCCTATACCCGGGAGGACAGAGATCCGGGTGATCCATGGCCACCAGCCCGACAAGGCCGCGCTGACCGTGGCGGAGGCAGGTCCGGGCAAGGGCGAGGCTGGCCTCTTCGTGGATCGTGGCAAAGTAAAGGGCGGTTGCCGTGCCGTTCTCCAGAAGTGTCCGGATAAGATCGTCATATACCGCTTCGGCAAAGGCCAGATCGGCATAGCGGGCCTCCAGCGGGAAGGTACAGGCGCCGAGCCATTCTTCCAGAGGCCGGTCGAGAGCCGTCCCGGCCTGCGGCCACTGGGGGGCATGGATATGCAGATCCGTGACGCCGGGGATCAGGAGGGTTCCCGGGCGCAGGGACACCACCCTGTCACGGGCGCACAACGCGCGGTGCAGCGGTGTCCCCGCCGCTGCACGTTCCTGGATGAGGCCATCCGGCCCGATCAGGAACGCCACGTTTTCCAGACTGGTCTGTCGGGATGTTTCCGGGCTCAGGACATGTCCCGTGACGACGGTGCCATTCATGCCAGCGCGCCGTAGGTCACGCCTTTTCCCTTGAGCCAGCGACGATAGGCCACGGAGGAGCGGTCCGCCATCGTGGGGATTTCATATTTGCCGTCCAGTGGCATGAGACGAGGGCGCTGGTTCTCCAGAATGATCCTGTCCTGGAGGAAAATGAACTGCTGGAACTCCACCAGTCCTGCCTGCGGGGACGTTTCGTCAACAAGGAACATGACCGGATGGGCGCGTGACCGTGTCGGTGTCATGGGCTGGACGAAGAGCGCGATGACGTCCTGCCGTCCGGGAGCAGCGGGGCACGTCTTGTAGAGCAGGGTCGAGAAAGGAGCCGCGACCCGGTAAATATAGTCGGTCAGGATGCCGCCGGCTGCGGACAGGGCGGCCTGGGGCTGAAAGAAGGTGCAGTCTGTCGCCCAGATTTCCTCTCCGTTGTCGCGTGTTTCGATCTGATAGCGGCGGACTTCTGTTTCAGGTTCGGCTCCGAGAATATTGGTATGAACGAAGGGGAAATGCGCCATGTCGAGGAAATTCTCCACGACGCGCAGCCCGGAGGCATGTACCGCGATGGAACCACAGCAGACCAGCCGCCGGTCCTCTTCATCCGCCTCCGGAATGGCTGCGATGTCCCGCACCGGCTCGCCCAGCGACGTCCAGAGATAACCGTATTGCTCCCGGACCGGCAGGGACCGGTTCCCGCACAGGATCTGGAAACTTCCCATGTCATCGCGCGAGACGTTGATCAGCCTGTCCAGCAGCATGGTCTGAAAGACAGGTGCTGTCAGATCTTCCAGCATGGCCAGAGGATACCATTGTGATAACGTTTCCCGGTCGATGGACGTCATGGTGTGGACCCTGCTGCTGCTGACGGCTGGTCCCGAGTTAATCATGCCGTCCCGCTCGGAGGAAACATGAAATATAAAAAATTCTTATTGTGTAATGAGATAGGAAGGGCATGATTGAATGGTCCGGGAGATTCGCCTCGAAGGGCATTTTGATCCCGAACGGTTGCGGGCCTTTGCAATGGCGCGGGCCCGGCTTCTGGCCATAGAGATTACAGAGATGTCCGTTTCACAAACCCGTTTCACAGCCCGGATAGAGGGAGAGGACGTATTGCTCGGTATGTTTGAAATGGCCTGTCTTCTTGGTCCATCCGGTTGTCTCGTGACGCATGTGGAGACCTGTGCGTGACGGACTGGTTTCCGCTGGCGCTGTGCGTGGATGTCCCTTCCGGAACGGCCGCTCCCGCCCGTCTGCGTGGAGCGGAGATTGCGCTCTGGCGGGGCCCGGATGGACAGATCCACGCCTGGGAGGATCGTTGCCCGCATCGCGGCATGAGGCTGAGTTTCGGTTTCGTGAGGGATGGCAATCTGGCCTGTCTTTATCATGGCTGGCAGTTCGGCGCAGACGCGGCCTGCCGTCATATTCCGGCACATCCCGAACTGCGCGTCCCCGGAACGATCCGGGCAACGGCCTATAAGGTGGAAGAGCGCGCCGGGATGGTCTGGGTGTCCCTGGACGGGGATGCGGATGCGGCGGAACTGCCGGACCAATCAGGGTTCGGGGCCAGAAGCCTTCTGGTGCAGGTTCCCGTGGACGTGGTCCGTGCAAGGCTGGAACTGCCGGAAAAGGGCTGGATCTGGCGGGATGGGGCTCTTGTCGCGGTGCATGAGTCGGAAGCCGGACTGACCATGCTTCATCTGGCAGCCGGAAATCTGGCGGACCGGAATGAGATTGCACGCCGGGCCAAAACACTCAGGGACAGTCTTGAAGCGCGTTATGAAAGGGTTTGTGCATGAGACTGCGGGACTGGGCTCTTGATGACAGGTGTTATGCCGTTCGTCTGGGGGCGTCCCTCATGGGCGTACCGCTCCCGACGGTGACCGATGCCGCGGCTCTGGAAACAGGGCCGGTTCTCGAAACGGATGGCAGCCTGCTTCATGGCCCGGTGAACATCTTGCAAAGGCTGACCAGTCTCCCTGACGTCGCGCGTGACTGGCATCTCCGGCTGGGGGAAGAGCAGCGGGACGTCTGGATGGGGAACGTGCTGGAGCGTTTTTCGTCCCTCCGCCGGGCATCGTTGCTGGCGGCGCTCCCGATGGAAAAGGCCTCTGCCCCGGTGCTGGATCTGATGTGCGAAATCGAGGATCGCCTGTTCGACGATCACCTGCGGGACCGTCCCTGGCTGTCCGGTGAGCATCCCGGCGTCGCCGACGTCCTGCTGTTCCCCGTTGCCGCGCTCAGTCAGGATCTTGAAGTCCCGCTGGACCTCTACCCGGCCATTCGTCATTTCCTCCGGCGGTTCAGGGCCCTGCCGGGCTTTCTGACGATGCCGGGAGTGCCGGAATGTCATTGAGGCGCCCGCTGTCTCTCTCTCGGCGTGCGGCACTGACGACACTGGGAAGCGCCCTGCTGCTTCCGTCCGCGCTCAAGGCTTCGGCACGCCGGTTTGCCCCCATCCGGGAAGAAGATCTCCTGATCGGCTTCGGACATACCAGCCCCATCACGGATGGGGGCTGGAGTTACGCGCATAATCAGGGCGTGGAAGCCATGAAGCGCGCATACCCGAAGGTCAGAACGCTTTTTGTCGAGAATGTCTCGTATTCCGCCGATGCCACACGCATTTTCCGCCAGTTCGTGGCGGAGGGCGCGCAGATGGTGATTTCCACATCCAATTATGGAGATTTCATCCGCGATGTCGCAGAACGGGCGCCCGATGTCGCGTTCATGGAATGTGACGGACACGCGGTCAGCGGCAATCTGGGATGGTATTACATCACGCACTGGTATGCGAGTTACGTGATCGGCGTGGCTGCCGCCCGCCTGAGTAAAACCGGAAAACTCGGCTATGTGGCGTCGTTTCCCATGCCGTCTGTTTATGCGAGCGCCAACGCCGTGCTCATGGGGGCGAGATCGGTCAATCCCGAAGCCACCATGCGCGTCATCGCCATCAATTCTTGGTTTGACCCGCAGGCCGCGACCGAAGCAGGGTCCGCGCTCGTGGACAGTGGATGTGACTTCCTGTGCGGGATCATGGACGATCCGGGATATCTGCGCGTGGCGGAAAAACGGGGCGTCTGGGCCGCGATGTGGAACACGGACATGCGGGCCTTCGGACCCAGGGCTTATGTCAGCTCCGTCATGCTCGATTTCGCCGGTTACTACACCGAACAGATCGGAGCGCGGATCAGGGGTGAATGGATGCCGGAGGGCCGTTTCCTGACGCTGGGGCATGGCGTGGACCGTGACCGCTGGGGCGAAAATGTGCCGGAGGCCGTGCAGAAGGAAGCAGATGCCGTCCGGAACCGGATGCTGGGCGGATGGTCACCGTTCCAGGGGCCAATCCATGATTCCAGTGGCAGGCTGCGTGTTCCGGCCGGTCATGTCATGACCGACATGGAGATGTACGGCTGGACATGGCAGGTGCAGGGAGTATCCGGACTTGGTTGACAGAGTACCTGCCTGCCCGCCGCCCCGTCACCTGCCACCCGGTACGCCGCCCCTTCTGGAGCTGCTGAACATCGGGAAGTACTTTCCCGGCGTCATCGCCAACGAGCATGTGTCCCTGACCGTGTTTCCGGGGGAAATCCATGCGCTGCTCGGGGAAAACGGCGCCGGGAAATCCACTTTGATGAATGTGGTCACGGGGCTGTACCAGCCCGATGCCGGTGAGATCATCATGGACGGATATGGCGTGACCTTTCCCGCGCCGGATGCAGCCATCGCCGCCGGGATCGGCATGGTGCACCAGCATTTCCGGCTGGTGCCGCGCTTCACGGTGGCGGAAAACCTGCATCTGGGCTGGTCCGAAACGCCGAAACGGCTTTCCGCGAAGGACATTGACGCCCGCGCCGCGGCCTTGGCCAAGAGGTTCGGCCTGCCGGTGCGTGCGTCCGCCATCGTCTCCACGCTTTCGGCGGGTGAGCAACAGCGCGTGGAAATCCTGCGCGTCCTGTCACGGGGCGCGCGCCTGCTGATCCTGGACGAACCGACCGCCGTGTTGAGCCCCGTGGAAGTCGGGGAACTGTTCGCAGCCCTGCGGCGGTTCCGTTCCGAAGGCGGTGCCGTCATCATCATCAGTCACAAGCTCGACGAGATCATGGCGCTGGCGGACCGCGTGTCCGTGCTGCGTCAGGGGCGGCTGACGGGGACGCATCTGGTGTCCGATGTGACGCCGGACAGCCTCGTGACGGAAATGATCGGGCGTTCCGTCGCGCTGGCGACGTCCTATCCCCGCCAGACAGACCTGCCGGCAGGGGGCGGGGTTGCACCCCTGTCGCTTGAACGGGTGACGGTCCGCGATGAGGCGGGCGTCGTGCGGCTGGAAGACATCACACTGTCCCTTCACCCGGGCGAGGTTCTTGGGATCGCGGGGGTGACGGGAAATGGACAGCCCGAACTGGCCGAGGTGCTGACGGGACTGATAGGACCGGAAAGCGGCACCGTCTTCCTGAACGGCCGGGCAGTCAGGCGCGCCGATCCGGCACTGTTTGCCCATGCGGGTATCGGGCACGTCCCGGAGGATCGTCTCAGGAGAGCGCTGATGCCGGCAATGAGCGTCGCGGAGAACATGGCGCTGCGGGAATATGACCGGCCCCCGATCGGAGGGCGGTTTACGTTCTCCATGGCGCAGGCCCGGAAATTCGCGCAGGCCCTGGCCGACCGGGCCGGAGTCAGGTTGCCGGGAACGCAGGTTCAGATCCGGGGGCTGTCCGGGGGGAACCAGCAGCGTCTGGTTCTGGAGCGGGAAATCCGGATTGCCAGTCGTGTGCTGGTCGCGGGATATCCGAGCCGTGGTCTCGATATCGGCGCCATTTCCGCCATGCGTGACATGCTGGCCCGTGCCCGGGACGCAGGCGTAGCCGTTGTCCTGATGTCCGAGGATCTGGATGAAATCTTCGCCCTAAGCGACAGGATCGCGGTTCTGTATGACGGGCGTCTCATGGGAGTCATGGCGCGTGATGCCGCAGACCGGGACCATATTGGCGCGCTCATGAGCGGCCGCAGCCTGCCGGAAGTCGCATGAGCGCGCTTTCTCCCCGCACGCGCCTGACGGTTGTGCCGCCCCACCGGATTGCCGTGGGACGGTGCCTGTCCATTCTTGTCGCTCTCGGGATCGTCGCGCTGACGCTGGCGCTCATGGGGCGATCTCCGGTCGAACTGGCCGGTCTGGTGCTGCGCTCCACGATCGGTTCGCGGTTCGGGCTTGAGGATCTGGCCCTGTTCATGACGCCCCTGATGCTGACCGGAGCCGCGGTCTGGGTCGGAATCCGCGTCAACCTGTGGAATATCGGTGCGGAAGGGCAGTTTTATGCCGGAGCCACAGCCGCAACGGCCATCGGCCTGTTCACGCACTGGCCAGCTTTCATCGCCCTGCCGGTCATGGTGGGCGCGGGCGCGTTGGCGGGGGCGGGCTGGATTTTTGTCCCGGCGGCGGCGCGGGCATGGCTGGACGTGAGTGAAATCGTCACGTCCCTCCTGCTCAATTTCGTGGCTGCCCTGGTGGTGTCCTATCTCGCAACGGGCCCATGGGCGGATCATGTCACCGGCGCGCTGGTTTCCACCGAACGGCTCCGTGTGGGCCTGCCGGAACTCTGGGGCGTGGTTCATCTTGGCTTCCCTCTGGCGCTGGTCGTTGTCGCTGGTCTGGGGATCGGGCTGGCCAGAAGCCGCTTCGGGTATGAAACCGCAGTCTGTGGTTCCAATCCGCAGGCCGCGCATTACGCCGGGATCGGTGTGGCGCCCCGTATTCTGGCTGTTCTGCTGCTATCCGGGGCGCTGGCCGGTCTGGCCGGGGTTTTCGAAGTCGCGGGAACGGTCCATCGGCTTCAGGGCAGTCTGGCCAACAATTACGGCTATCTGGGCATCGTGGTGGCGCTTCTGGCGCGTGAATCATGTCTGGCCCTGATCCCCGCGGCGCTCCTGATGGCCCTTATTCTCGATACGGGCATCGTTCTGCAAACCACCCAGATCAGTTCTTCGGCCGTCCTCGCGATTACCGGCCTTCTCGTGCTGGCCATCGCGGCGGGTGACGAACTGGCGGCTTATGTCCGTGTGAACAGGACCTGACCATGGCGCTTCTCAGTGATCTTCTTGGACATGCGGTGCTGTCCGGCGGCGTTCTGGCGCTTGGTGCTCTGGGGGAGGTGATTGCCGAACGCGCCGGTGTTCTCGATCTCGGCGTTGAAGGACTGATGTCCTTGGGCGCGGTCGTTGCAGTCATGACCATGAAGGCCACGCCGCATCCCTGGCTCGGGCTTCTGGCCGCCGGTCTCGTCGGAGGGCTGGGGGCCGGCGTGCTCGTGCTGTCCAGCGTGGTGCTCCGCGCCAGTCAGGTTCTGTCGGGCGTGGCCTTGACCTTTCTGGGGCTTGGCGTCAGTGCCGTCATCGGGCGGTCTGTCGCCGGTATCCCCGTTTCCGCCGTGTTCGAACCCGTCTCCATTCCCGTCCTGTCCGCCATTCCGGTGATCGGCCCTGCCTTCTTCAATCAGAATGTCCTTGTTTACCTCATCTATTTCGTTCTTCCCGTTCTGGCGCATTTCTGGCTGTTCCGGACACGGGCAGGGCTGGATCTGCGGGCGGTGGGGGAAAACCCGGCGGCGGCGGACGCGGTTGGCGTGCCTGTCATGAAGCTGAGAGCGCTGGCCGTTATTGTCGGGGGCGTTCTGGCAGGATTTGCCGGAGCGGATCTGACACTGGCGGTGGTGCCGGTCTGGTCTGACGGCATGGTCGCCGGGCGGGGTTGGATTGCGGTGGCGCTCGTCATTTTCGCAGGCTACCGGCCGATTGTCGCAGTGCTTTCCGGCCTGCTCTTCGGTCTGGTCACGGCTGTCGGGTTCATGGGGCAGGCCCGGGGATGGCCGGTCTCGCCCGCCATTCTCAATACACTGCCCTATTTGGGAACAGTGGGCTGCATCATCGTTCCCATGCTGGCCTTTGCGAAACTCCGCTCAGCCATGGCCGCTCCCGCAGCCCTCGGCACACCATATTATCGCAGCGGGCGATAGGCCTGTCTGAAAACAGTAACCGAGATAAGCGTGCGGTTTGTCTGATCGCAAACCCTTAACGGTACAGCGTTCACGTACCAGCCGTCATTCCTGACGGGTCCGTTGCAAGGATATTGTTACGAAGGGCGGGAAAAGAGCAGCCGGTCCTTCTGATCAGTGTTTCCTCCGACCAGACCACAACTGTCTGAACCCGGAACGTTTGGTGGAGCCTGTTTCCGGAAGTGCGTAAGCAGGCTCCGTGAAAATGAAAATTGGGTGCTGTTTAACGAAGGGCCTGCGTTTCCCGGATCAGGGCATGGATGAAAGCAAGTTTCGCCCGGACGCCCGCGGTCAGCACGAAGGGGTAGAAATCCGCCAGGCCCATGGAGCGATTGAGGCTGTTGACGGCTGAAGTGAGCGGAACCCAGGCTGCCATGAGCTCGTCGAAGGTGGATGTCAGATACGGGTCCTTTCCCGGACCGTCCGAGGACAGGGGCGTAGCGCCAGGGATGCCGGGATGAATCGTGAGGCCAAAGGCCCAGGCTGTTTCCAGCGTGGAGACGATGTGAAGGTAATGGGCCCAGGTTTCCGCAAAATCTTCCCAGGGGTGGGAGGTCGCGTAGCTGCTGACGTAATGTTCGCGCCAGCCTTCGGGCGGAGGACTGTTGTAGTGGTGTTTCAGGGCGTCCTGATAATCCTGACTGTCATCTCCAAACACGGCGCGGCAACTGTCCAGCCGGCCACCGTCCCGGATCAGGACATTCCAGTAATAATGGCCGATCTCATGGCGGAAATGCCCGAGGAGCGTGCGGTAACGTTCCCCCATTTCCAGGCGCATCCGTTCACGTTCGGCATCATCGGCCTCCCGGATGGCAAGCGTGATCAGGCCATTGTCATGGCCTGTCATGACAGGAGCCGAGCCATCGGGAGCATCATCGAGAAAATCGAAGGCCAGTCCGTTTTCGGGATCTTCCTGCCAACTCCGGATCGGGAGCTTGAGGCGGATCAGCGTGTAGAACAGACGATGTTTCGCGACTTCGATTTTCTGCCAGCGTTCGAGGTTTTTCGGAGTTCCGAGATTCGGAATGGTACGGTTGAAACGGCAGGCGAAACAGAATGCAGGATTGCCCGTCTGGCTTGGGGTCGTCAGCCAGTTGCAGGCGTCATAGTTATGATTTGAGCAATATATGAGTTCCGCGTTCCGCACCTGCGGCTCTAGGGGATGCCAGCAGCCCTGTCCTGCAGGCTCCAGCGCGGTCAGTTCCGACAGGCCCGGGAGATAGCCAACGGCATGATGGCAGTTCTCACAGGACGTGTTCTCGAAATACAGAGCCTGCTGACAGCACTGACAGGAGAAAAGTTTCACAGTTTCGGTACCTTATCGCGGCTCATGCCAGAGCATGATGTCAGATTTTTACGTCCCGATGCAAATGTTACGCTTCCATCAGGATATCGAACCGGACTTCACGTTGATCGGGCCGCGTGGGGGCGGGAACCGGCATGGAAAAGCAGGTCAGGACAGCAGCGTCTGCTCTGATGGAACGGTGCAGCGCGTGAACGGAAAACAGACCGGTCATAGTCACAGAACATGTGAGGGCGGGGCCCTGTGTGCATCTTCATACCGGCTGTTTCGGGAAATGCATTTTAAGGCCTGTTCGCCCGTGCGTTTCCTGCCCCAGCCGGGGCGCCACATATGATCCACGCTTCACCGTACTGGGAGGAACGCTCATACCAGTTCTCCTGACGGGGCTGGAGGAAACAGAACAACCGCGCGCTTTTAATGCTTGGCAAACGGGGGGGAATTGATAGGTTAATAAACGAGCGTAATGATCCGGTAAGGTGTAGTCCACACAGGGTTGCCGGAGAAGGAAGTGGGGCAAACAGATGAAGACCAGTGTCTTGCCATCCCAGATCCAGGAAGCCGGTATTTTTTCTGCCTATCGCCAGCCTGAATTCTTCTGTGAACTCATGAACAGGGGAAAAGAACTTCCTGAAGCGCTCCGGGTGATCCAGCAGCGTCTTGCCCATCTGGACATCAGGGAACTGCGGCACCGGACATCAAAAGCGGAAACCCAGCTTTATCGTCTCGGGATCACGTTTACCGTCTATTCCGACCAGAGGGCGATTGACCGCGTCCTGCCGTTCGATGTCATTCCGCGTGTCCTGACGGCACAGGAATGGGGGTTCATCGAAAAAGGCGTGCAGCAACGCGTCAGGGCGATCAACCTGTTCCTGTGGGACATCTATCATGACCGGAATATCCTCCGGGATGGGATTATTCCGGCTGATCTGGTGCTGAAAAACCCCTGTTACTGCCAAGCCATGGTCGGGATCGACGTTCCGGGGGGCGTGTATGTCCATATCGACGGGACGGACCTGATACGGGACAAGAACGGAAGGTTTCTGGTGCTGGAGGATAATGCACGCACGCCTTCAGGTGTCTCCTACGTGATCGAGAACCGCCACATGATGCTACGGCTTATGCCGGATCTGGCGTCCGGAATTCCGCTGCGTTCCGTGGAGGATTATGGTCTGCGTCTGCACCGGACGCTGTGTGATGTCGCACCGGAAGGGATCGTGGACCCGCAGGTGGTTCTGCTGTCGCCCGGGATTTATAACTCCGCCTATTTCGAGCACGTCTTTCTGGCGCGCGAGATGGGGGTGCCTCTTGTGGAGGGGCGCGATCTTCTGGTGGAGGACCATCGTGTCTATATGCGGACTGTCGCCGGGCTCCGGCCGGTTCATGCGATCTACCGCCGCATTGATGATGCCTACCTGGACCCGCTGGCGTTCAATCCGGAAAGTCTGCTTGGTGTTCCCGGACTGGTGGAGGCCTATCGCCGGGGGAATGTAACGATTGCCAATGCCCTGGGAACGGGGGTGGCGGATGACAAGGCCGTCTACGCCTACATGCCCCGGATCATTCGCTATTACCTGAATGAAGATGCCATACTGGACAGTGTGGAAACCCATATCTGCGCGGAACCGGAAGGGCTGGCCTTTACCTTGGCCAATCTTGAAAAGCTGGTGGTCAAGCCTGTGGGTGAGTCCGGAGGGTATGGCCTGCTGATCGGGCCGCATGCCAGTGCGCACGAGCTTGAGGAGTTCCGGGAACGCCTGCTGGCTAATCCATCAAATTACATCAGTCAGCCCGTGATCGATCTGTCGGTTGCGCCAACGCTGTGTGATGCCGGGGTGGAAGCGCGTCACGTCGACCTGCGGCCTTTTGCCCTGACCGGAAAATCGACCTGGGTTCTCCCGGGCGGTCTTTCGCGCGTGGCGTTGCGCAAGGGGTCGCTGGTTGTGAATTCGTCCCAGGGCGGCGGGTCCAAGGATACGTGGGTCATGTCTGTATGACGCAGCTTTCTTCTCCTGCGACCAGGATGCTCTCCAACCTCAATACGCTCCTGTCCCGTTATGCCGAGAGCATGACATGGCTTGCACGTTATATGGAGCGCATTGAAAATCTTGCCCGTCTCATCGAGGTGACGGAGGCTTTCGTGCGCGGTCCCGACGGCAAGACCGTGTGGAATACGATCGTTCAGATCAAATCGGATGACGCCCGGTTCAACGCGCTCCATCCGGCGGCGACGGAAGAGGATTACCTCCAGTTCTACATCACGGATGCGGACAACCCGAGCTCCATCAAGGCCATGGCAGGCGCCGTGCGGGAAAATGCACGGTCTGTTCGCCCGCTGATTTCCACGGAAATGTGGATGCAGCTGAATGTCTTTACGCGCTGGATCCTGGATCTGCATCCGTCTGACATTCGCCGGACTGGCCTGTCCGCCCTGTGCAACCGGATCAAGCAGGACTGTCAGACGCATACGGGCGTTACGGAAGGGACGCTTTATCGCGACCAGGCGTGGCTGTTCTATCTGCTGGGCCGCCATCTGGAGCGGAGTGACCAGATCACACGCCTGATTGATACCCGCTACCACATGCTTCTGCCCGACGAGGATGGGGTGGGATCTGAAATCGATACGACGCAATGGGCGTCGGTCCTGCGGTCTGCCGCGGCCTATCATGCTTTCCGCAGGCTTCAGCCTGTCATGACCACGCCAGCCAATGTCGTGGGGTTCCTGTTGAAAAATGAAGGGTTCCCGCGATCCTTGGCGCTGAACCTGCGCCAGACGGATGCGGTGCTGGCTGCACTTTCGGCCAATTACAATCTGCGCCGTCAGAATTATCCTATTCAGGAAAGGCTGTCCGAACTGCGAGCAACACTGGAAGACCAGACCGCCGAGGACATCATTATTCGCGGGCTCCATGAATACATGCAGTGGATCCAGAAGCAGATCGAGGCGATCCAGAACGACATGGCAGCGTCTTACTGGCCGCCGACCGAGCAACTGCAGGGCGCGGAAGGCGGTGAGCAGCAGCAGGGAACGGAAAGCTGAGGTCAAACGGGATACGCTGAACAGCGCGTGAAGGGCCATTTCTGGCATGCCACGGCTTCCTGTCTGGAAAGAAGACGGTCGGACATCTGCCATAGCGCGTTGCGATACGATGCCAGCCCCTAAGGCGGCCGAACATGATCCCGATCGGTTACGTCTTCCGTATTTTCTTCTATCGTATCTGATGGGTTTTTATGGGACTTCCGACCCGGAATGCAGGGCTTTATGCCCTTCCGACAGGGTATCCTTGAACCAGTCGCCGTTATAACCGTCGATCTGCAAGACGCTATTGAGCAGCAGGAAGGTCATTCAGTAACGCGACAGAAAGCCCGTTCAGATGTCTTCATGGTTCTGCATCGCGGTTCTGACAGCCTGGATCACGGCCGGGCTGGGAAGCGGAGGTGTGGTTCCGAAACCGAGCTGTATGCTCCGGTCCGTTCGGAGGTCTTTTTCCGAATTGGCGGAGACCTGTGGACGGCATGACCCGTGGACGGCGTTGATGCCGGTTTCCCGAACCAGCATGGCAACATTGTCAGGGGTTACGCCGCTGCCGCCCATGATGTCGATGCGGCCGCGCGCCTGCTGAACGAGAGCTTTCAGCACAGACATGCCTTCAGGAGCGGTCGGCGCGCAGCCAGACGTCAGGATGCGATCAAACCCCAGCCGAATGACGGTTTCGAGGGCTTTGGACGGGTCGGGAACAAGATCGAAGGCGCGATGAAGCGTGCGGCCCATGGAACCACAGGACGTAATCAGGCGTTTCAGCATGGCCTCGTTCAGGCTCTGATCCGGCATGGAAGCGCCCAGAACCACGCCGGCCAGTCCCGCAGACCGGGCGGCGGCGATATCCGCGAGCATGGCGGCTTCCTCCAGGGGTGTAAAAACGAAATTGCCGCTCCGGGGGCGTATCATGGCGTAAACCGGGACCGGGCTATTGGAAGCAAGGTGCATCAGGCCGGGAGACGGGGTCAGGCCGCCTAGCGCCAGCGCGCTGCACAGTTCGATGCGGGAGACGTTCTGTGACTGTGCGACAGCCAGTCCGGCGGATGTATCAACACAGATTTCAAGTTCGGTCATGGTCCGGATGATCCGCTAGGGTGCCAAGGGGGCGATGCGCCTCAAGAAGTGCGCGGGTATAAGGATGCTTGGGTTGAGAGAACAGATCCCGCGTTATGCCCTGTTCCACAACAGTGCCCTGTCGCAGGACGATGGCCCGGTCACACAGGATCCGGACGACGGAAAGATCATGGGTGATGAACAGCAGCGAGAGGTTCATGTCATCGCGCAGGTCCATCAGGAGGTTCAGGATCTGTGCCTGAACGGAGACATCCAGCGCAGCAGTGGCCTCATCCGCGATCAGCAGGCCAGGATTGGCGGCGAGGGCGCGGGCGATGCCGATCCTGGCACGCTGGCCGCCGGAGAAGGCAGAGGGTAGCCTGTCATAGGCATCAGCCGGCAGACGGACACGATTCAGCAGGGCGCGCGTTTTTCCGGCTCTGTCTGCGGGATTCCCGATGTCATGAACCGTCAGGACCTCAGTAATCTGCCGGCCGATGCTCATGCGTGGGTCGAGGCTTGCGAACGGGTCCTGAAAGATCATCTGGACATGCCGGGGCCTTGGCCCCTGGCCTGCCAGTTGGATAGTGCCCGACGTCACGGGTGCCAGTCCCATGATGGCCCGGGCGATCGTGCTTTTGCCGGAACCGGATTCCCCGATCAGTCCGACGGTTTCTCCCGCTCCGACCCGAAAGGTGACGTCCCGGACGACGAACATGCGTTTTCGGTTCCAGAAGGGACCACTCGGGTAGGAAACGTCGAGATTGCGGACATCGAGCAGGGCGCACATGTCGGTCAGATGCCCTCTGAAGAAGGACGGAGGCACGCCACATCCCGGTTCCTGGCAAGATGTAGTACAGGGACGGGCGGAACATGACAGGCGGGAATGGCCAGTGGGCAGCGCGGACTGAAGACGCATCCTGCCTCTCGTTCGGTCAGGCCGGGGATCGCGCCGGGCATGTCCCGCAGGCGCAGACGCCCTGCGGTATCGGGATGCAGGGCTGCAGGATCGGGAAGGGAAGCGATCAGACCGCGCGTGTAAGGATGTGCAGGCTGTGTGAATACGGAAGACGTGGGACCTGTTTCCAGCAGATGGCCGGCATACAGGACGGCGATGCGGTCGGCGATGGCACTGGCCGAACTGAAATCATGGGTGATGAACAGGGTGGCCGTGCCCCGTTCCGCAGCCATCGTGCGGATGAGGTCCAGAATGCGCATGCGTGTTGCTGCGTCGAGCGCGGTGGTGGGCTCGTCGGCGATCAGCAGGGCGGGATTTGTCGAAAGCGCCATGGCAATCATGACACGCTGGCGCATGCCACCGGAAAGCTGATGCGGAAATGACCGGAGTGCGCCAGCCGGGTCAGGGATACCGGTCCGGGCCAGCAGATGTTCGGCTTCTTCGTGTCTTGCCCTGCGGGTCGACAGGTCAGGGCGATGCAGGGCCAGACATTCGCCAAGCTGGGTGCTGATCTTCAGGATCGGATTGAGGGCACTCATCGGTTCCTGAAAGATTATGGCCAGCCGGTTGCCACGCAGCCGCCGGAAGGCGCGCGGTGTCAGGCGGGTCAGGTCCGTCGTGGTGCCCTGGGTCCGGAGCAGGATCTCCCCGCTGCTAATGGTCCCACCGCGCAGAAGACCCATGATGATCAGGGCCAGAACACTTTTTCCCGATCCTGATTCTCCGATCAGGGCCAATGTTTCCGCTGGCGCAATGTCGAGAGACAGGCTCTCAAGTGCCGTGGCCGCCCCGAAGCGGACGGACAGGTTCCGGATATCCAGGACGGGAGGCGGGGTCGTCATTTTTCGGTGGCGAACCGGGCATGAGTCTGTCGGCGGAGAGACGGAGACCAGTCAAAGTCAGTGTCAAATGGATACGTGGGGCGATGGGTCCTGTGCCGTGGCAGGGCCGCAACGTCCTGATTGACCACACCATCGGACAGCGCCATCAGTGCCGGATTTGCAAGAGGAGCAAGTTCCGGCGAGAGATAGCCCGATTTCACGACAAGGATGCGGGCCTGGGCCGGATCAAGGCCCAGACGATGGAAATCCGCGATATTGTGATACGGACGGCGCCGGGCTGCGATGACGATCGTGATGCCACCGGCTTTGAGCACGGCTTCCCGTTCGGCAGGATCATCATGTCCGACCAGACGGAGAACCGTGGCTGTCAGTGTGACCTGAACACCAGCGGGATCGAGGGAGGTTCCGATGGTGAACCGTGTCTCCGTCCCTACGCCGGCGGCAAAGGCTTTTTCGCAGGCCGGCAGGTCGGTAATGGCGGCGATGATAACGTCCTTGATGATGTCTCCCCGTGCCTGTCTGTCGAGAAAGCCGGACAGGACATCCGCGCGGTCACCCACGCCGCCGCCTGTTGGATTGTCACCGGAATCCGCGATGATGGCAGGCTGGCTCTGCGCCTCAAGCGCCCACGAAATACAGTCCTCCACGGATCCTGTCCGGACGCCGAACCGGAATGCGTGCCGGGCATCCCACCATGACCGGGCGATTTCCGTGGCGATCTGTTCCATGGCGGCTGGATCAGTGCCCGTGATGACAGCAGAGGCTGTGGCGCGTGGCTGATCTGCCCAGACGTACCCGACCATCAGGGCTGCATTCCAGATGCCAGGAGAACGATCATATGCGGGAAGACGGGCATAAAGGGACTTCGCCGGTTCATCTTCCGTGCTTGTCCGCTCACCAGGCAGAAGCACAGGGATGGGCGCCCAGATGATCTGCGGGCGAATACGCCTGTCACTCAGGGCCTGAAGCAGCATTTCGACGGCGCGATCCATCGTGCGCTCGACGTCAATGTGGGGTGCGGTACGATACGCCGAGAAAAGGTCGAGGGCATTGATGATGGGCTGACTGACATTGCCGTGCAGGTCATAGCTGGCGGCCACGATACAGTCCGGACCGACTACGGTACGAGCAGCGCCGATCCAGTCGGCTTCGGCATCGTCCAGACCTTCGACGGTCATGGCCCCATGCATGGCGAGATACAGTCCGTCGATAGGAAGGGCAGCCTGAAGTTTTTCGAGAAATTCCGCTTTGAAGCTCTCATAGGCCGTGCGCGAAACCGGACCGCCGGGAACAGCACGGGCATGCAGCAGCGGCAGGAATGTTGCGTCGAAACGCTTCAGAAAGCTGAAATACGGTGCCTCTGTCATGCCCTGTCCCCGCAGGACGCGGAAATCCTTTTCCTGCATCAGGATGGGATTATAGGTGCTGCACTCCGTATGAATGCCGCCGAATGCAATACGGAACGGAGAGGAAGGCGTCTTGCTCATATCCAGTCATTTCCAAAAAGAAGCTGTTGTGCGGCAACGCTCGCGGCGCCAAGCGCGAAACTGTCGTTATGGACCGAACGCAGGACGAGCGTGCTTTGCGCGCCTGCGCGTTTGAGAACGTGGGCTTCCATTTCCTGGCTCATGACGTTCGCGAACACGCTGTCTTTCAGGACCGGGTCCATCAGAACGACAATCTGGCTCGGGTCAAACATCTGGATGAGTTGCGCCAGCCCAAAACCAAGTGCGGAACCCGCGCGATGCAGGATGATCAGGGCATCCGGATCCCCCTGGTTGGCAAGACCGATCAGTTCGGGGATGTCAACCGGAAGGCCGGCGCTTCGTGCAGCGCCGCGGATGGCCTGAAGGGAAGCGAGCGTTTCAAGACAGCCGCGATTGCCGCACCGGCAGGGCAGCGCGTTCTGGAGATCAAAGGCAATGGGAGAATGGGCCATTTCTCCAGCCCCGCCATGGTGGCCGCGATACAGGCGGCTATCTATGATGTGCGTGCTGCCGATTCCATCGCCGACGAACACCAGGCTGAAATTCGGGTAGTCCCCCGAGGTGCCGAAAAGCTGTTCCCCGAGGATCAGGGCATTCGTGTCATTTTCCACGAAGACCGGCAGACCTGTCAGCACGGACAGTTCCCCGGCGACATCAACATTGCGCCATCCCAGTGCTGCCGAGGCCAGGCAGAACCGGCGGTCCCGAGAGATGAAGCCGGGCTGTGCGACGCCAATTCCGGTTGTCTGTCCAATCCCGTCTCCGGCCTCCTGCCGGACTTTGTGAACGGCCTCCCCAAGACGGAAAAAACACGTCTCGGGATCGATTTCGCGGGGGATCTGATGACGGGCGAGGATTTCCCCATGCGGATCGGTCAGTACGATTGTTGCGGGATCAGTATGAAGAGAAATGCCAATAAAACTGGCGGCATCGCTGCGCAGACCGAGCGTGACGGAAGGGCGTCCCTGACTGAACACCAGTTCCTGCTCTTCCAAAATGCCACCTTCGAGCAGATCACGGACGAAAATCGAAATGCTGGCTTTGCTGAGCTCGAGATGTCTTGCCAGGTCAGTGCGGCTTTTGGGGCCGAGGCGCGTGATCGTGCTGAGGATACGATGATGGCCTGAGGAAAACATGAATGTCCTGCCTGCGATCGGAACAGGACTTATTTCAGTTGATAAAATTACGTTGTGTCAATAAAATTATTCCCATAACTAAATGAACGGCTGATACTAATTCCGAAACGATATTGCGTGGATAGGAAAGGGGAGTGGCCTGCGTTTGCGGATTTATCTTCTGATGGGCGTCATGATGTCCGCTCCCATGGTCCGCGCGGCGGATACGTCGTCCCTGACGGTCATGCTGACGGAAGCACCACGCAGCATGGACCCGGCCGATCAGAACGCGACCGCGACACGCTCTGTCCTGGATCCTTTTTACGAAACGCTCGTCAGTCTGGATCAGAATGGCGGAATTGTTCCTGTCCTGGCGTCCAGCTGGAGTATTTCTGACGATCGTCTGGAATGGCGTTTTCATATCCGGCCGGCTGTCCTGTTTCATGACGGAACGACCTGCGATGCAGCCGCCGTAGTAGCGTCCTTCCATCGGCTGCTTGATCCCGCCGTGCCGCTGGCAGGGGCGGGCGTCATCCGGACGGTCATCGGGGCTGTTCATGCCGAGGGGCAGGAGGTTGTCTTTCGGCTGGCCCATCCATACGCGGATTTCCTGCCTCTCCTTGCTGAGACGCAGGCTGCGGTTGTCTCCTCCGCCGCGGTGGCCGGCGGACATCTCGGACAGCATGCGGTCGGGACAGGGCCTTACGTGTTTGAGGGCTGGCATTCCGGCGATGATGTCATGGCGCGGCGCAATCCAGCCTACTGGGGGCAGAAAGCGGCTTTCGAGCATTTGAAATGGACATGGTCGTCCGAACCTTCGGTTCTGAACATGGCGCTTCAGACGGGGAATGCAGATGTTGTCATTCCTCTCGCTCCGGTTTTTGCCAGTCTTTATCAGGGGCACGAAAGGGCGGCGCGTATTGCGGCGGTGTATGATGCTCCAGGTGCCGGTCTGTTCTGGGCCGCACTCAATACCCGTCTCAAACCGCTTGATGATGCGCGGGTGCGCCGTGCCCTGTCTCTGGCCGTTGACCGCAAAGGGCTCGTGGCCGGATTGCTGCATGGTTATGGTCGTCCGGCCTGCTATGCCCTGACGCCCGATATTGTCGGAGCCTTGCCCTGCGGCCCTGACGAGGACAGTGCAAAACTGTCAGAAGCGCGCCAGCTTCTCGTTTCCGCCGGGCAGGGACGGGGATTCAGTATTATTGCGACGGTTCAGGAACCCGAGGAGCCCATCGCCGAAGCGCTGCAGGCGATGTGGAAGCGGATTGGTGTGACGCTGGAGATTCACCGGCAGGAAGCCGGCGTCTGGGTTCAGTCCGCCTTTGCACCACCGGAAGTGAAAACGCGGGAACAGACGGGCGTTGTCGTGACATCGTGGTCCGCACCATTCATTGCGGATATGCAACTGAGGCCGATCTATGCTTCGGCAAGTGCGGCGCCGAAATCGGCCAATCTCGGGTTTTTCTCAGATGCAACGGTGGATGGCCTGATCAATACCGCAGCCAGAACGCCCGGTGGTCCCGAACGTCAGGAGCAACTGAAGCAGATCCAGCAACTTCTGAGCGCGCAGTCACCCGTTATTCCGCTTTACGTCACGGATACGCTTTATGGCGTCCGGCACGGGATCGAGGGGGTAGGCGCCGGCCGGGATGGGGAAATTCTTGTGGCCCATGCCCGGAGCGGCTTAGTCAGCGGAGGAGAGGGGCCATGATGGCACTTCTGCGGCGGGCTCTGGCCATTCCCTTCATCATGCTGGGCATTTCCTTTGCGGTTTTTTTCGCCATTCATGCCCTGCCGGGTGATCCCGCGCGGCTTCTGGCAGGACCACAGGCTCCGGAAGCTGTGGTGCAGGGGCTCCGGCACAGGCTGGGGCTCGATATTCCCTTTTCGGCCCAGTATCTTCATTTCCTGCATCAGGCCCTTCAGGGAGATTTCGGTCTTTCGCTCCGGGATGGCTCCCATGTCACAACCCTGATTGCCCAGAGGCTCCCCTATTCACTGGCGCTGGGTGGAATAGCCTATCTTCTGGCGCTGGCCGTCGGCATTCCCGGCGGCATCGTCGCGGCGGTACGGGCCGGGCAATGGCCGGATACGGTGCTCATGGCGGCCACACTGATCGGGGCGTCTCTTGCGGGGTTCTGGGTAGCGCTGATCGGCATGGAGTTATTTGCCGTGAGGTTGCACTGGCTTCCGCTCATGGGGGCGGGGGACTGGAAGCATTATGTCTTGCCGGTCTTTGTTCTGGCCCTGACGCCATCCGCGCTGATCCTGAGGATGACGCGGACAGGCATGTGCGACATCCTCCGACAGGACTATATCCGCACGGCCGCTGCCAAGGGGTTGTCACCATGGCGTATTCTGGGCGTCCATGCCCTGCCGAATGCGCTGGCGCCGGTCGTGACGGTTGTGGCGCTCAATCTCGGTGGGCTGGTGAGCAGTGCGGTCGTGACCGAAACGGTGTTCGACTGGCCGGGTGTGGCCAGACTTCTGGTGGATTCTGTTCGGTACCGGGATTATCCGGTTGTCCAGGGCATTACACTGTTCGCCGTGCTGGGCGTTCTGGTGGCGACCCTTATTGCGGATGCCGTGAATCTGCTGCTCGATCCGCGGCAGAGGACATCATGAAAATACGTGTTCCGGCGATGGTGTCCTGTCGCCCCGAATTCTCACTCTGGCTGGGCGGCGGGATCTGCGGCACGCTGTTTCTGGCCGCTCTGCTGGGACCACTGTTGCTGGGAGGGGATCCGGCGCGGCAGGATCTGTATCATGTCCTTCTTCCGCCCTCCTTCGCGCATCCCTGCGGGACGGATGCCTTCGGGCGTGATATTTTCGTCCGGCTTGTCTACGGGCTGCGGCTAACGCTGGAGGAAATCACGGTTAGTCTTGTGGTCGCGGCCGGGATCGGGATTCCGCTGGGGCTGATTTCGGGAATGGCGCCGCGCTGGGTAGATAACGTCATCATGACGGTATCGGATGTGCTGTTCGCCTTTCCCGGTCTGATCCTCGCGCTTCTGATCGTCAGCTTTCTGGGGCCCGGGCTGTTCCACGCCCTGCTGGCCATCGCGGCTTTTTCTGTGCCTGTCTACATCCGGCTGGCGCGGACGATGATCGTGCGGTTGCGCCATGTCACCTGGATGGAGGCGCTGGCCGTTCTCGGGGTTGGAAAAGTGCGGATCATGACCCGCCATGTCTTTCCAAATGTTGTGGCGTCGCTGCTTGTGCAACTGACACTGAGCAGTGGTGAGGTGGTCCTTGCGGCAGCCAGCCTGTCATTTCTGGGACTTGGGGCGCAGCCGCCCCTGCCGGAATGGGGCACCATGATGAGCGATGGACGCAATACGCTGGGGGTGGCGTTCTGGCCCTGTCTCTTTCCCGGACTGGCCATCGCCATGACCGTCATCGGGCTCAATTATCTGGGTGACGGCATCCGGAACAGGCTCGACGGGCAGAACAGGAAATAATAAGACCGCTGGCATGAAGCAGAACACGTCCATCCTGTGTGCCGATATTGGCGGCTCGTTCATCGACTGCGCCCTTGTCTTCCCGGACGGGACTTTTTCCGATCGCAGGAAAGTGCCAACCCCCGCACAGGATCTCACCGCTTTCCTGAATACGCTCGAGCAGCTTGCCGGCGTCTATGACGCACAGGTTCCACTTCATATTGCCATTGCCGGATTGCAGGACCCGGAAACGGATATTTGCAACACAGCCAATATTCCATGCATCAACGGAACACCTCTGGCCCCGAGGCTGGCTGAACGTCTGGGGCGGACTGTCCGGATCGGGAATGACGCTGACTGCTTCACCCTTGCCGAAGCCCGCCTGGGACAGGCCCGGGGACATGCCAATGTCCTGGGAATTATCCTTGGAACAGGAGTTGGTGGCGGGATTGTCCTGGATGGCCGCCTCATTGTTGGTGCCGGGGGGCTGACGGGGGAATGGGGGCATGGGCCTGTCATTCCGGACGTCCCCGAAGCGGCTGATCTTGTCCCCTGTTTCCCGTGTGGATGTGGACAGAAAGGATGCATCGATACGATTGGTGGCGCGCGTGGCCTTGAGCGTCTGTATGCCTGGAGCGGCGGCAGCGCAGAGACGGACAGCCGCGCCATTCTGCAGGCCTGGCGCGCGGGAGAGCCGACGGCTGTGCGGACCGTCGGGCTTTATATCCAGTATCTGTCGGCATCGCTTGCCGTAGCGGTCAATGTCACGGGTGCAACCATTGTGCCAGCCGGTGGCGGCTTGTCGAACGCGGCGGATTTGCTGGAGGCGCTTGATCTGGCGACGCGGCAAAAGATTCTCCGTCCCATGGAGACGCCGCTGCTTGTGTCTTCCAGTCTTGGCCCGAATGCCGGTCTGCTGGGCGCCGCTTTTCTCTGAAAGGAAAAATCCCTGCTGTGTGCCGGGCGGAGTTGGTGGGCCGGTCTCACAGGGAGGGCATTTTTCTTTCCGTGATGTCGGGATTCCCTGATTGGTCGCTTCAATCCATGCGCCAGGCCGGTATTCTTGTAATATTATTTCAATAATCGTGTTTTTTGTGCAACACGGATCCCGATCGTGAACGAAATACTTTGTTCATCAATTAAATTAAATCATTCCTATTTGATAACTATTGCGCATTAAGATGCGGCCCGTTCATTGTTGTTTCTAGATGGCAATAATTAAAAGTGACCGCTCAGATGTCCGGCGGTTGTTGCTACGGAGGAATGAAACATGCGGCTGCCACTTCGTCAGATTTGTCTGTCCTGTACGGTGTTTGTCGGATTGTCAGCCGCTGCGGGTGAAGTCCGGGCAGCAGATGGAGTAACGAAAACAACGCATGGCAAGGGACACGGAACGGCCAGCGCGTCTGGTAAAAAAAGAACGTCCCGGCACGCCAACGGCCTGTCGTCTTCAGTGCTGGGGCAGTTTACGCCCCAGCCGGAAGAAATTACCGTGACAAGTCATTCGGTGTCTTCGAATGGCGTGACGAACAGGACTCCAGGTGGCGGCCTGATGCCGAAGCAGACGGCTCCGCGGTCCCAGAGTGGCATCACACGTGACTTCATCGCCAAGCAGGCGCCAACCTCCAACATCACCTCCATGCTTGGCGATCTTCCCGGTGTGACCGTTTCCAGTCAGGACCCGCTTGGCATGACGGGCGATCACATCACGATGCGTGGCCTCGATCAGTCGCAGATCGGGTATCTGTTCGAAGGCGCTCCGCTGGCCGATCCGATCAATTACCAGCCTTACACGACCATGCTTGTCGATTCCGAAAACCTTGGGTCAGTGACGGTTTCCCAAGGCTCTCCGGATCTCAATGCGCCGTTTTACAACGCGGTCGGCGGACAGATCACGGCGACGGAACTCAATCCTGCCCACAGGAAGGGCGGGTATGTGGACCTCTCGGGTGGCACGCATAGCGCCAACAAGGAGTTCCTGCGTCTGGACACCGGTGATATCGGTCATTCCGGTATCCGTGGTTTCGTGTCCTTCTCTCATTCGGGCTACAACAACTTCCGTGGCCCCGGTGGTTTGTTCCGGTATCATCTCGATTCAAAATTCGTGAAGGAATGGGGAGATGGCAACAGCATCTCGGCCATTTTCTCCTATAACCGGCAGGAATCCACACCCTGGCGTAATCCGACTGCCTCCCAGTGGAAACAGTATGGCTGGGGTTTTTCCTATAACGGGGTCTGGTCGCCGGGCAATTCCACCTATTACAAGCTCGCGCGTTCCAATCTGAACAGTCAGCTCATTGTTCTGCCCATGCACTTCACGCTGGCCGACAATCTCAAGCTGCACGTCACGCCCTATTACGTCCATCAGTTCGGACCATCGCTGAGTGGCGAGAACATTCCGGCATCAGGCGGATATTTCGGGACCCAGCAATATGGTGACCTTAACCGCGGCACGGATGTGAATGGCAGCATCCTGACATCCAGCCGCGATCCGTGGAACCAGAAGACCGGCGGCCTGAACATCTCCGCGGACTGGAACATCACCAGTTCCAACACGTTTTCCTTCGGCTGGTGGTACGCCTACACGACGCATGAGGAACTGTCGGATTTCTCTCCGGTCTATGCGAATGGTCAGGGATGGTCGGGTACGAACATCAAGGTCAATGGTCAGATCCTGTCCGGCTACAACCTGAACTTCATGCAGCAGGTCAATACACTCTTCATCGCCGATACGCAGAAACTCCTGAATGACAAGCTGACGGTCAGTGCGGGTTTCCGTGTGGCCATGGTGTCCCGTCAGGGCACCAACCTTGTCCCGGGTGCGGATCCGTACAAGATGCAGGGAAATTACTTCGAGCCGCTTCCGCAGTTCTCTGCCAGCTACCAGATTACGCCGCACGACCAGATTTACATAAACGGCACAACCTCTTTCCGCGCGCCTGAATCCGTCGAGGCCTATTCCCAGATCTTCGACCCCAATACCGCGCATGCCGTCATGCAGCCCCAGAGCCTGAAGCCGGAATACTCGATCGGTGAGGAACTGGGTTACCGCCGGGAAGGCAGCTTCTATAATTTTTCGATGTCTCTGTTCAACCTGAACATGACGAACCATCAGATCACGTCAACGGGTTATATTCCCGGCACGAATACGCTGGTGTCCTCGCCGGTCAATATCGGTGGTCAGACCTCACGCGGTATCCAGGCGGAAATCGGCCTGAAACGCTGGCACCATTTCTCGCCCTATCTGTCCGGGCAATACCTGCATTCGACTTTTGACAATGATTTCAACACGGGATCGGGCCTGTTGCCGACAGCGGGCAAAATTGCCGTGGGCGCTCCGAAATTCACGGGTGCCATAGGCCTGAACTATGATGATGGCCGTTTCTTCGGCAATTTCCAGCTCCGGTATGTCGACAGTCAGTACACGACGTTCATGAATGATGAAAAAATCCCGTCCTACATCACGTCCGATGTTGCGCTGGGTTACCGGATGAAGTCGTACGGCCGGATCAAGCATCCGCAGATCCAGCTGAACATCATGAACATTGGTGACAACCATTACCGTTCGGCCGCCGCCAGCTACACGTCCAACGCCAAGGCGACGACAATGAAGAATGGCGCCACAAACGCCGGCAGTGCTCCGACCTACATGGTTGGCGGCAACTTCGCTGCCATGGTCTCCCTGTCGACCGGCTTCTGATCCGTCCCCCTGATGTGGCCTGATCCTGCTTTCCGGAAAGCAGGATCAGGCCCTGACGTCTTTTTAGAAATTCAGCCTGATTCAGATAAAAGGAAGTCCTTTCATGAAGAGTGACAAAGGCGTCTGCCTGCGGAATGTCCTTCCCCGGGTCCTGGCCCTGAGCGTTACAGCCCTGACGGCCCTGTCAGGTTTTGCAGCGCCTGTTCATGCCGGGGATCTTTCCGCGCCTGCTTTGATGCCGGTTCCAAAATCGGTTCATCTGTCCGATGGCGCCATTCCCCTGCAGGATGGCCTGACCGTTGTATGGGACACTGAACCCTCAGCGCTTCTCAAGCGCGCCGCATCCCGCTTCGTGGACCGTCTCGACAGGCTGGCTGGCCGTATTCAACCTGTTCCGGTCTCCAGCACATGGCCGGGCGGAACGCCTGCGACGCTGCATGTGCGGTTCAGCCCGGATGCGGATTTCCTGAGCGTGAAAGCGAAAGAAGGCTATACACTGAGTGTGGATGCCGGTCAGGTTTCGCTTGTGGCGGATGGCCCGGAAGGCGTTCTTCGCGGAATGAGTACGATCCTCCAGCTCGTCCAGAACGGCAGGAACGGGGCCCAGCTCGATTTCGCGCAGATCACGGACAGCCCGCGCTTTCCCTGGCGGGGCATCATGATCGATACGTCACGCCATTTCATGACGATCGAGACGCTCCGTCGCCAGCTCGATGCGATGGAACTGCTGAAGCTCAACGTGCTGCATCTGCATCTGAGCGATGGCACCGGTTTCCGCGTCGAGAGCCATGTTCTGCCGGAACTGACGGCCAAGGGATCGCACGGCCAATACTACACGCAGGCACAGATGCGCGATCTGGTGGCTTACGCCCGGGACCGTGGCATCCGCATCGTTCCTGAGTTTGATGTTCCCGGACATGCGCTGGCGCTTCTGCTGGCGCGGCCGGAACTGGCAGCCCAGAGCCCGGTCAACCCTGTGGCGAAAAACCTGAATACCGCTGCATTCGATCCGACGCTCCCCGAAACGCTGCATGTCATCCGTGAGCTTTACGGTGAGATGGGGAAGCTGTTCCCGGATCATTATTTTCATTCCGGTGGGGATGAGGTGAACCCCAAGGAGTGGGTGACCAATCTGAAAATCGTTGCCTACATGAAGGCCCATCATTTCGACACGCCACAGGCTCTGCAGGCCGCTTTTACGGCACAGGTCGAGAAAATCCTTTCTACCCAGGGCAAGGTGATGGTCGGCTGGGACGAGGTGAGTGAAGCGCCCATCCCCAAAACTGTCGTCGTCGAGCCCTGGCGCAGCTCGAAATTCACAGCGTCCGCCACAGCCGCCGGGCATCCGGTCATCGTGTCCGTCGGATATTATCTGGATCTGTTGCAACCTGCCGCGCAGCATTATCTGGTCGATCCTTACGATCCTGCTGCGGTCGGCGTGAACCGAGCTGATGCGAAGCGCATGATTTCCAAGGGTATGGACCCTGTTCTGGTCAATGCGTTCCTGATCGATCCGCCACCGCCGCCTCTCAATGATGCTCAGAAGCAGCTTGTGCTGGGTGGTGAAGCACCGTTGTGGAGCGAGGTCGTGACGGATGAAATGCTCGATGGCCGGTTCTGGCCCCGGGCGGCTGCAATCGCCGAGCGTTTCTGGTCAGCGGCGGACGTGCGGGATGTACCGGACATGTACCGTCGTCTCAATGTCGTGGGGTCCGAACTGGAGCAGACCGGCCTGAAGGCCCGCAGCAACGCGGCGCGCATGGCCGAGCGTCTGTCACCGGCCGATCCATCCCCGGTGGAAACGCTCGCGGAAGCGACCGTGCCTCTGCGGAATTACGCCATGAACCGGTATGTCGAACATCATGACAAGACGCTGGACGCGATCGGGGAAATCGTGTCTCCCGACCCTGCGGCCGCGATCCGGTTCAATGAACTGGCCGCACGTTATGCGCAGGGTGACCACGCCCTTGCCGGGCAGCTTCGGGCCATGCTTCAGGGCTGGGTGAACAATGATGCGGCGTTTAGCCAGGTCGCGGTAGCGGCAGGGCTGGCACCCGCTGTTCCAGTTGCTCATGACGTGGCGGTTCTGGCCCAGATGGGACTGGATGCCCTGGCGCACCCGCACAGGAAAATGCCGGAGGCCTCCCTGGCTGTCCTGAAGAACTGGACGACGGTCCTTTCGGACTCCGATAATCTCGTCAAGGCGGCATCCGGCAAGCTTGAAAGCCCGGCCGGACTGATGATCGCGATCGTTCCGGGCATTCATGCGCTCTGCGGCGAGTAACTCTCTGGATGACCGGTGATCTTTCTGCCTTAAGACAGAAAGATCACCGGACGGTCACTGCGCCGTCCGTTTCCAGAGGGCGGCGGCGGCTTCATCCAGAATAACCGTGCAGTCACCGTGCAGGCGGATGGCGGTAGCACTGACATCTTCGCTGATCGGTCCGTTCAGGGCTGTATTGATGATGGACGCCTTGCCTTCACCAACAGCCACAAGCAGGAGTTTCCGCGCTTCGAGAATGGTTCCTACGCCCATGGTCAGGGCACGTTCCGGCACGCGGGACGGATCATTGCCGAACATGCCTGAGTTCTGCCGCCGCGTGACGTCATCAAGATGAACAACGCGGGTGCGGCTGTCGAAGGCTGAAGGCGGTTCATTGAAGCCGATATGTCCGGTTTCACCAATGCCCAGAAGTTGCAGGCCAATCCCGCCCGAAGCGCGGATGGCCGCTTCATACTGCGCACATTCCGCATCCAGGTCAGGAGCAACGCCGTTCGGAACGTGGATCTGCGCGGGCGGTACGTTCACATGCGCAAACAGATGTTTCTGCATGTAATAGCGGTATGAGTTTGGGTCCGTCGCCGGGAGACCGACATATTCGTCCAGATTGAAGGACGTGACGCCTGAAAAATCGAGCGCGGCGGTTTCATGCTGCTGAACGAGAAGCTCATAGATGCTTTCCATCGTGCGCCCTGTGGCCAGTCCGAGGACAGGACTGGCATGACTGCGGACTTCATGGGCGATCATCCAGGCTGCACGGCTGAAAGCCTGCTCCGAGCTGTCAGTGACGATGACGTTCATGAGGGCAGGAATCCTGTCTGATGGCATGGGGTAAAGAGGAGGCAGTCAGGAGACGCGCTGGCCATTGACCCAGACTTCGCTGACCTGAAGATTGCTGTCGAGAACCGTGAAATCGGCCAGCAGATCGGGTGCAATGGCGCCCCGGTCATGCAGCCCGAGATAGGCGGCAGCGTTCGTACTGACGAGGCGTGCGGCCCGGGGTAGGGACATGCCGGACTGGATGGCGTTGCGCAGTCCCTGATCCAGCGTCAGCACACTCCCGGCAAGGCTGCCGCTAGGCAGGCGCACCACGCCGTCCCGGATCACGACGGCCTGACCCCCGAGGTCGCTCGGTCCGTCCGGTTCGCCGGTGCCGCGCATGGCGTCCGTGACAAACAGCAGACGATCTCCCATCATTCGCTCCACCAGCCGGAAACTCGCCGGATGAACGTGGTGCGTGTCGAAGATCATTTCACCATAGGCCACGTCGCTGCACATCAGGGCTGCGACCGGCCCGGGGCGACGGCCTTCAATGGGAGACATCGCATTGAACAGATGCGTACCACCTACAGTACCGCCCGCGGCGCAGACCATGCAGATGGCACGTTCGGCGCCGTCATAATCCGTGGTGGTGTGCCCAAGGCTGACGCGTACGCCCGCACGGGCAAAAGATTTCATTGCGTTTTCGGAATGTTCCAGTTCTGGAGCAATCGTCACGATGCGGACGCAACCTGTCCCGACGGCGTCCACTACACGGTCCGGGGTCGGTTCGATATTGAAAGGCGGCTGTGCACCGAGCTTGTGCGGACTGACGAATGGCCCTTCCAGATGGGCGCCATGAACGCGTGGTCCGTTCCTGATCCCCCTGTCACAGACTTCCTTCACGGCGCGCAGGGTGTCCATGACGTCCGACCAGGGCGCGGTGATGGTGGTCGGCAGAATGGTCGTGGTGCCATGATCGAGGTGAAAGCGGGACAGGGTCTCAATGGCGTCCACACCGTCCATCGTGTCGGCTCCGCCGCCGCCATGAACATGACCGTCAATGAAACCGGGCAGGATATAGCGGTCGGAGGCCGTGGAGGCAGGGTCGATCTGGCGGATATGGCTGTCAAAGTGAACCCGTCCGGCGACAATGCGGTCACGCAGGACGATCTGGCCGTCGAGATAGGACATCATGACTCCTGATCCAGTGGAAGAATGCCGGTCTGCCCATAGCGCCGGGTATAAAAGAGAACGGCAAGATAGGACGGCAGCACGAGAATCGCGAACATGGCCTGGAAACCGACATAAGGTTTCAGGGCGGCATAGATCTGCGGCGTGATGGCTCCGCCGCTATACGCCATGACGATCAAGGCGGAGGCCAGGGGCGTCCACGGACCTGCGCCACGAATGGCGATGGGGAAGATCGTGGGCATCAGCATGGCATTGGTCGCACCCAGCAGGGCCACACACAGCACGGAGGCATAGCCGTGGGTCAGGAAAGCGGCAATGGTCAGAATGCAGCCGGCGATGCAGGAGAGTTCCATGAACCGTTCCTGTGTGATGAGGCGCGGTATGACCAGAAACCCCGCGACATAACCGCTGAGCATTGCGGCAAGCGTCAGGGACGTAAAGAATTTCGTCTGGCTCAGCGGCAGGCCAAAACCCTGACCATAAGTGCCGATGGCATCCCCTGCCATGACTTCGATCCCGACATACAGGAACATCGCCACGATGCCGAAGACCAGATGGGGGCGGAAAATGCGCGCGCCATTCCCGGCCGGGCCGGGAAGAGGCTCGGCCTGGAGTTCAGGCAGGGGAAACATCGCCACCCCGATAGCCGCGACAAGCAGAACGATGGCCATCGTCATGTAAGGGGCATAAATGGCATGCACAAATCCGGACAGGATGGCATCGCGCGCCACGGGGTCCGTGGTGTTCTGCGTCTTCTGGGCGACGCTGCCGATATCGCCCATCACAATCGTGGCCAGAACGATCGGAGCGAGAATGCCTGCGACCTTGTTGCTGACGCCCATGATGGCAATGCGCTGGGCCGCGCGTTCTGACGGTCCAAGCAGGCTGACGAGCGGATTGATCACCACCTGCATCAGAGACAGGCCTGCTCCCATGACGAGAAGCCCTGTCAGGGCACCACCGTAGATGCGCATGGAAATGAACTGCCCGAACAGAGCCACCCCAATGGCACAGAGCACCAGTGCGCCTGACAGCCCACGGCGCAGACCTGTTTTCCGGGCGAGGACCGACGCCGGCAGTGAAAACAGGAAATACGACAGATAGAACACCATCGGCACGAGGAACGCACTGGTGTCGCTGAGATCAAAGGCAACGCGGACGAAGGAAATCAGCGGGCCGTTCATCCAGGTGACGAAGCCCATGATGAAGAAGATGGCCGCTGCGACGCCGAGAGGGGCTAGGCCATAGCGTCCGGTCAGGCTGGTGCCGGATGTCTGTGTCATGTCAGGCTGAACTCCATGGACCCGTCAGATCATGCGACGGTGACGACTTTGGTCAGATGGCGGGGAGCAAGCGTGTCGAGACCATGCGCGCGGGCTACGTATTCGCCGAGAAGCTGAAGAACGGGCAGCACGACAAGCGGCCGGACCGAAGCGTCCTGTGCCACAGGAAGCGATACCGTGCCGGGGCCGCCCAGCCCCAGTACCCGCGCGCCTTTTGCCATCAGGTCATGAGCCAGAAGGCTTTCTTCCTTCAGGGTCTCCGGATGATACAGCATGACAACCAGCGAGCGATCATCGATCAGGCTGATGGGGCCGTGCCTGTATTCGAGCGGATGATGGGCCTCCGTCTGGCTCAGGCTCATTTCCTGAAGTTTGAGCGCGCCTTCCCGTGCGATGCCATACAGCGCGCCACCTCCCAGAAATACGAAATGCGACCGGTCCGCGATCAGGGGAGGCAACAAAGGATCCGCGGCATCAAGGAGCGCCAGTGCCGCATCCGTTGTTGCGGGTGTTACGGAAATTCCGGCGTAACGCAGTCCCATGAGAAGCATGAGACTGGCGGATGCCGTCATGACGATGCCTTCTTCGGGATGCGTCCCGGCCACGACCGTCTCGTCAGCGCAATGTTCAAGAGACGTCCCCGGTGCACAGGTAAAGGCGGTGACATGCAGATTCCGTCTGCGGCTTTCCCGGGCAGCGGCAACGGTTTCGGTCGACTCTCCACTCCGCGACAGGGCGAGGATAGCCGGACGGATCCGGCTGGGAACATAATCCTGCGGGCGGCGCGTCCATTCGTTGCCTGGAACAGCCCGGGCGAAAATGCCCTGCATGTTCAGGCTGGCAGCGATGGAGTCAGCGATATGCACGGATGTTCCACACCCGACGACGACACTGACCGTGTCCGGATCGGGATGCAGGTCATGGATCGTCACCCTGTCCCAGAGCGGGAACTGTTGCCGGATGCTGCGTTCTGTTGCGTTCATGACGCGGACGTCTCCATCGTGAGGGCCGTTTCAGCGGAGTGCAGGGTCTGGGCGGTTCGGGCTATCCATCGGTCATCCGGCGCCCATCCGGCCAGACGCGCGGCGCTGAGCAGTCCGCCACCGATGGGCGTAAGACGCGGGGGAACAGGCGCGCCACAGCGTTCGGCAATGGCATGACGCAGGATCGGACTCTGAAGGGTGCCCCCCGCGTAACTCCAGGGCAGATGGGCATCCGGAAATTTACGCCTCGCAGCGTCAATATGCAGACCGAGATGATCGGCCGCCTGTGTCATGAGGCGCCGGGCGGGGACAACGCCCTGCCCGGCCAGGTCGGAGATCACCCGAGCCAGAGCAGCAACGGAAGACCGTTCATGCTCAAGCGAGCCATACCATTCCATTAGTGCCGCTCCACAGGTCAGGGGATCAGGCGGAAGTCCCATGGCGGTTGCGAACGGTTCGAAAAAAGCCTGATCGTCCTGATTGCGACCATCCAGAAGCATGGTCAGAAGTGACAGGGCCTGCCGTCCGATCCAGAACGCGCTGCCCTCATCACCAAACAGACTGCCCCAGCCACCGACCCGGTCATGATGACCGCGACCATCCGTCGCCCATGCCATCGAACCTGTCCCCGAAAGCAGCAGCACCCCGGCTTGTCCGCCAAAAGCGCCCGTACAGGCCATTTCCACGTCGCCGGTTATGTGAACAGGGCAGGACATGATGTCATGGACGGCGTCTCTCTGGCGCTGTCCGAAAAGACGGGTTTCCCCATAACCAGCCAGACCGAGGGCCAGGGCTTCGGTTGTCCGGGGAATCTGCGTCAGCAGGGATTGCAGGATGGCTTTCCAGTCTGGCCTGTCAAACGGGTTGCAGCCCGGCGCACGGACGATCCTGCCAACCGTCCCGTCCCGATGAAGCACGACAAGAAGCGTTTTGGTGCCTCCGCCGTCGATGGCTGCAATGCTGGATTCCGTCACGGGTCCGGGCTGCCCTGAAAATTGATCCTGAAACGATATGATCTGTTGGAATGCACTCATGTCAAGTCATTATAGTGATTGGATATGCGTCCCATGACCGCGTGCAATGAGCGCTTTACGCGCGAACTGCGAAAGCGGTACAGATTTTTCTGTCCTGGAATGCAGCCATAGGGGAAATGTCGTGGCAGGGGATCGTCTGACGCGGATCCGTCGCTATCTTTATTTCAACGGCATGACGGGCGTGCATGAACTGGCGGAGCAGATGGAGGCGTCCCTTGCGACGGTCCGTCGTGACCTTCAGCGGCTGGAAGAGCAAGGGGTGATCGTCCGGACCCATGGCGGAGCGGCCCTCGCGGACGCCGTGGAACGGGAAGTCGCCTTCGAAGCGCGGGAACACCAGCAACTGGACAACAAGCGCGCCATCGCGGATCTGGTTTTCCCGCATATCCGCCGTGGTTCAGCGGTTTTTCTCGATGCCGGGACGACCGTTCTGCAACTCGCCCGTCGGTTGAGACTGGATCCGATGCCGCTAACCGTTTTCACCAATAACATGACCGTGGCAGATACGCTGAGTGGTACTGACGGTGTGGACGTCAACCTGCTGGGTGGCCGGGTCCGCCACTTCAACCGCTGTCTTGTCGGATTGCTGGCGGAACAGGCCATCGAGGGGCTGTGGTTCGATCAGGTATTCCTGGGGGCGAGCGCCGTACAGCCAGATGACACGATTTCCACCCCGGACAGCGGAGAAGCCAGCCTCAATGCCGTGATGATGCGCCGCACGGACGACTGTCTGCTGCTGGCCGACAGTTCGAAATTCGGACGGCATTCGACGTTCCGTGTCGGTCGGCTTGATCAGATCTCACGGATTTTCACCGATCACGAACTGGAAGAGGACGTCGGCCGGTCTCTTCGCGAACGTGGGCACCAGCTTTTCCTGACCCGGAAACCCTGAAAAAACGGAAACGCACGGACCCGTCACATCCGTTTTTCATTCAGCCTGCAGAGCGCAGGAGAGTCAGGATGCCTCGTCTGACTCTGAAAGGTGGCGCGGGAAAGCATCCGGGTTCGTCACGCTGACCACAATGGCAATGATGGCGACGATGACGGCAACGGGGATAAGCACGTTGAAGCCGAAATGCGTCAGCAGCACTCCACCAACTGCGGAACCCAGCAGAATGCCGACATTGCTGGCGCCGTTGATGGCCGCGCCCGCGACATCGGACCGTGTGGCGCGGGCACGGATGGCACCGGACATGAGGAACGGAATAATGGCGGAATAGCCGATGCTCCAGAGCGATACGAAGGCGACCGTGATCCAGCCGGACACCAGATGGCCGAGCATCATGCTCAGCCCGATCAGCATGAGCATGCCGCCCGCGAATATGCCTGCTGCCGGGGAGCGGTCCACGAACTGGGCAGCCCCCCACAGACCCATAATGCTGACCGCGCCGGTCACGAGAAGTGCAAGGCTCAGCTGGTTTTCGTGGATCCCGTGTTTCAGCAGGAGTGGCGCAACAAAGGTGTAGGCCAGGTTATGCGCGATGAAAAACAGCACATTGACTAGAACGACAGCAAGGAAAGCCCGCATCGCCCTGCCAGACCCGACGGATGGGAGTCTGACAGCCGCGTCATTGGCCGTGGAGACCGGGGGCAGAAAGAAGGCGATACATAATGTCAGAATGACGCTGAGGCCCGTGATGACGAGCATCGCGACCCTCCAGCTCGCGAAATGTCCCACCGCTGCCGCGCCGGGCACGCCCAGAACGGCCCCTAGGGACGTACCACCATAGACGAAGGAAATGGCGCGGCCCGTCATGCGGGGCGGGACGAGACGTGCACTGTAAGCGGAGACAATGGACATCAGCAGGGCATGCGCGATCCCACCGATGGCCCGTCCGCAGCACAGGATAAAAAAGCTGGGAGCCAGCCCGACAACAAGATTGGACAGGACATAACCGCCCAAGGAAACCAGCATCAGGCGTTTGCGGTCGATCGGACTGGTCAAGATCGTGAGGGGGACGGCCCCCAGAGCAACCATCAACGCAAAGGCGCTGACTGACAGCCCGGCTTCTCCTTCCGGAATATGGAAGGTCTGTGCCATGTCGATCAGAAGTCCAACCGGTGCAACTTCACTGGTCAGGGCAGTGAATGTACAGGCGAAAAGGGCGCAGAGCCCAATAACGGTAGAAGAAGGAAGGGTTCGGAAGAACATACTGGGCCTGAGCGGTAAAGGAGCTGGATGGTTCCCTTACTTCTGACGTCTTTTTCCGGGAAGTACCATTGCGTATTTTCCCGTATGGAACACTTTCCGGAGCAGACAGGACGCCCGCACCAGAAAGCCATGCTTCCGGTACGGGCGTCCGGACGGACGATACGCCTGCCGGTCAGACGGCGGTTTCGGCACCCATGCGGGTCTTGTCCACGAAGCCTTCCGTGGCGTCATCAAGGGCGCGGGTCTTGCGTCCGCCCGGACCGTGGACATACAGGGCCTTGCGGTCGATCTTGTCCACGACCTCCGGCTGGATGGGCATTTCATAACGCGGCTTGCGCATGTGATCCGCAAGCTGCAGTGCTGGATTGAAGACAGAATTGAACTTCCAGAGCATTTTCACGAAATTCGTCTGCCCCTTGGAGAGCAGGTTGGCGGCGATGCCAGCCGTGTCTTTCAGCGCTTCCCAGCCCATGTGCTTGGTGTTCAGGACCTGCTGCGTCTTGACCAGCTCCTTGTAGAATTCCGGCAGGGGCAGGCGTGTGGGAAGAACAGCGTGCTGGATGTCGAACAGGCGATAGTCCCGCGTGGTCAGGCGCCGCGCCTCACGATGCCAGATTTCCGTTCCGGGATAGGGCGTCGTGACCGAGATGTTCACGATTTCCGGGATCTCGAGGCACCACTGGCGAACAGCCTCGAAACGCTCACGAGTCCAGTCAGGATCAGCGATGATGTTGATGGCCACGATCAGTCCAAGGGAGCGCGCGTATTCCAGCGCCTCGAAATTGGCATCGAGCGAGACGCGTTTGCGGAACTGCTTGAGGCCTTCTTCATCGACCGCTTCCAGTCCGATGAAGATATAGCTCAGCCCGATTTCGCTCCAGACCTTGAAGACTTCCTTGTTGCGCAGCAGAACGTCCGCCCGCGTCTCAAGATAGTATTCCTTCTTGATGCCGCGCTTCTTGATTTCATCGGCGATGGCCATTCCGTGCTCCTGATGCACGAAAGCGACGTCATCGACGATGAAGATACCGGGCTCCTTGATCTCCTCCAGCTCGTCGGCGATCACCTTGGGATCAGCCGTGCGATAGGACCGGCCATAGAACGTCCAGGCGCTGCAGAAGGTACAGTCCCAAGGGCAGCCGCGTGCAAATTCGATCGAGGCGGCGGGATCGAGCGTGCCAATGAAGTACTTGTTGCGATGGCGCAGGAGGTCGCGGGCAGGGCGGATCGTGTTGAGGCTCTTGACGAAGATCGGCGGAGCACCTTCGCCGTCCAGCGTCACGACGCCCGGGACTTTCAGAATGTCCTTGCCGTTCTCGACCGCATCGAGAAGGAGACCAACCGTAGCATCTCCCTCACCTTTCAGAATGCAGTCGATGGCGCCATCCGCCAGTTGCAGTACGTCCCGAGCAATGAACGAGACGGAGTGACCACCAACAAAGATATAGGTCCCGGGCAGACGCTGCTTGGTTTCCTTGCAGAGATCGATGATCTCCGGGATGTTCGCAAGATAGCTGCCCGAAAAGCAGACGGCTTGCGGTTTGAACGCTGCCAGCCGTTCCCAGTAATCCTTGTGGGTCTCGACCTGGAGGTCGATGATCTGGACCTCATGCCCGTCATTGCGCGCAGCCCCGGCAACCAGTTCAAGCCCGAGCGGCTCGAGCCGCAGGAAGACTTTCGTGTACATCAGGGCGCTGGGGTGGACGGCCAGAACTTTCATGAAGTCATTCCCTGTATCTCTGGGTCACGACCGGCCTGTGACCATCGTTACCATGAACGACGACAGCGACCGGCCGGGACAATAGTCTCGTAATGTTGCACGGAGATGTCATGCCGGGGCTTTGCGAGGTCAATAGCCGGGTCGCGTCCGGGAGGAAACATGACGTGACCTAGGCGGAAGGCTGACCGCTACAGACCCGGGCAGACCGCGCATGAAGGCGACGGACAGGAATATCAGGAAATTTGACATCTTCAGTCACAATATCGTGATTATTCGTATTTTCCCAAGTTCCGGGATGAACCCTGCCGGTATTCCGACTCGCTTGCAGGAGCCATATCGGGTGTTGCGGAAAGCAGACCTTCTGTTCCCTGTCCCGCAGGACAAAGGGCTTTCAGGAAAACATCCTTCCGTCTTTCAGAAGAAAGAAGCCCTTTATTTCCCGAATAATTCTGTCCTGATGGTGTAATATGAGGCCGCATGGCTCTCAGTGGCAGCTTTTATTGCTGCTGCCACAGCCGCTGCACCCGCCGCATCCTTTTCCTTTCGCAGGCACGGTGGAGACGGCTGGAAGCCCGACGCTCGCGCGCAGCTTTCTCCAGCCGGAAGGGAACAGGCGTGCGTACCAGTAAAGACCGGCAAGACATACAATCAGGGCAACAACTGCAAATTCGATCATCATGAACCTCCCGTCAGGGCACGTGTGACATGATAGGTGATGAAGGCTGCGATATAGGCCAGCCCGAACAGATAGGCCGCCGCGCCCAGAACGACTTTCATCGACCGGGTCTCGCGCCGCATGACAGCCAGCGTGGAAATGCACTGGGGCGCGTAGACATACCAGGCCAGCAGGGAAAAGGCCGTCGCCATGCTCCACTGCGTGGACAGCAGGGGCAGGAGCTTTTCTGCTGCGCCATCGTCCGTGGCGCCGATGGCATAGACGGTCGCCAGCGCGCTGACGGCCACCTCGCGCGCGGCCAGACCGGGGATGAGGGAGACGCAGATCTGCCAGTTGAAGCCGATCGGTGCGAAGACCGGCTCCATCAGATGGCCGATACGTCCCGCCAGACTGTAATCGATGGCCGCCCCTTTCGCGCCCGCAGGGGGCAGGGGAAAGCTGGACAACGCCCAGAGCAGGACGTTCAGTGAAACGATGATTGTCCCCACGCGGGAGAGGAACATCGTCGCCCGCTGCCACAGGCCAAGCGCAAGACTGCGCAGGTTGGGCCGCCGATAGGGCGGCAGTTCCAGCAGGAGCGGGTGTTCCTCGGACTTGACGCCCCGCGTCATGATCCGTGCCGCGATGACGCCACTGATGATGGCCACGGCGTAAAGCCCGAACAGCACCAGCCCCTGAAGCCCCAGAAAGCCGAAAACCCTGCGATGCGGAACAAAGGCTCCGATCAGCAGCGTATAGACCGGCAGCCGGGCCGAGCAGGTCATGAGCGGGGCGATCAGGATCGTCACCAGCCGGTCGCGGGGGTTCTGGATGGTGCGGGCGGCCATAATGCCCGGGATGGCGCAGGCGAAGCTGGAGAGAAGCGGAATGAAGGAACGCCCGCTCAGTCCCGCCAGCGCCATCAGCCTGTCCAGCAGGAAGGCTGCGCGGGGCAGGTAACCGGATTCCTCCAGCGCAAGAATCCAGAGGAACAGGATCAGGATCTGGGGCAGGAAGACGATGACCGTTCCCGCGCCGGCGATAACGCCATCCGCCAGCAGGCTGTGCAGCACCCCGTCAGGGAGCGGCTTGAGAACGACCTGCCCGAAGGTGGAGATGCCGCTGTCCAGCGCGTCCATGATCGGCTGCGCCCAGGCGAAGACCGTCTGGAACATGACGAACAGAACGACCAGCAGGATGGCTGGTCCCCAGACGGGATGCAGGAAGACGCGGTCCAGCCGGTCCGTCAGCCGGTCGCCGCCCTGGGCGCGTTCCGTGACGTTGGCGGCAAGGGTGCGCCGGACTTCGGCATGCAGGTCCGTACCCTCAGGCAGAGGATGGGGAACGGACGGGATAGGGCGGTCGAGAGCATCCAGCAGCCCCGTAACACCCTGCCGGTGCAGGCTGACGATCGGGACGATGGGCATGCCGACAGCAGCCTGAAGACCGGGAATGTCGATCTGCAGGCCTTCCCGTCGGGCTTCGTCCATCATGTTCAGGGCCACGATGACCGGAACGCCAAGCTGTTTCAGTTCCAGCAGGAAACGCAGATGCAAACGCAGATTCGTGGCGGCGATGACCGCGATCAGCAGTTCGGGCCGGGGCTCCGTCGGGTGCCGTCCAAGGCAGACGTCGCGTGTAACGTCTTCATCCGGGCTGGTCGCGGCCAGACTGTAGGCGCCCGGCAGATCGAGGACACGGACCGCGCGGCCGGAGGGAGTGTTGAAGAAGCCTTCCTTGCGCTCAACCGTCACGCCCGCGTAGTTGGCGACCTTCTGGCGGCTGCCGGTGAGCTGGTTGAAGAGGGAGGTCTTGCCACAGTTCGGATTGCCGACAAGCGCGATGCGCAGGGCGAGGGCCGCTGTTTCTCCCCCGGACGATAGTGAAGCCATGCGTCAGAAGCTGGTGCGCAGACCGATGCGGGCCGCTTCCCCCTTGCGCAGTGCGAAGCGTGATGTCCCGAGCCGGACCGCGATGGGATCTCCGCCCATCGGACCCGTGGCGACGACCTGTACTTCCTCCCCGGGCACAAATCCCAGCTCCCCCAGTCGGGTAGCGATCGGATCAAGCGTGGCGCGCTGTTCGATCCGCTCGATGACGGCGTGCCCTCCCTTGGGAAGGGTATCCAGATACAACATCAGTTCCGTACCTCAGATTTCTGCGGGGAAGAGTCCTGTCTTCCGGCTTTTTCCTAGATAGGCCCATCCGTTTCCACGGGAAAGGGGAACTGAGAATTAATTGCAGGACATGTTGGGCCGAACCCCCGTTCCATGCCATTCGGGGCCTTTTCCGGAACTGTGGAAGAAACGGTTCCCTTAGTCTGGAACCGATGCCGGGGCGTGACGTGAATGGTTAAACGAAGATGAGAATGATAGTAAGAGCACTCCAGCAATGAAGGGATCACGCGCATGACTTTGGCATCCCGACCATCCGGTGACCGCAGGGAATCCTGTGAATCCTGTAAGGATGAGACCGAAACCGGATTGGTTCTGGACACAAGACGCGTCGAGCAACCCCGGAAAAAAGCGCTCATGAACCGTATGCGACGCATTGAGGGACAGATGGGGGGTGTCCTCAACATGATTGAGGATGACCGATACTGCGTGGATATCCTGACCCAGATTTCCGCCATAAAATCCGCACTGGACGGGGTAGCGATCCAGATCCTGACCACTCATGCCAACGGATGCGTCCGCAAGGCCGTGCAGGATGATGGTGGCGGGGAAGCGATCGATGAACTGATGCAGGTCGTGCGCCGGATGATGCGCTGACCGCTTCCCGCTGGCTTTAACGGTCGAGCGTGGCGTCCGGCGCCATGTCGGAGCGGGTGTCGCCCATTGTCATGACCCGGCAGGCCTGAAGCTGCTGCTTCATCTGCGGTGTCAGGGAATGCATCTGTTTTTGCATCGTCTGAAGCCTGTCACAGAGCTCCATCTGCTGATCCATGCTCAGCCCTGCCAGCGGACTGTTGCCCTGAGCAGGGGGCGGCGCGGTTTTTGACGGGGCCGCCTGTGCAGCGCTGAATGTCGCGGCCGCAACAAGGGCCAAAAGGAGTCCGCTCATAGGTGATCCCGTTCTTCTGGAAATAATGGGAATGAGGGTATTAAAGCCGCGGGGCAGTGACATCAGAACCAGCTCCTGATGCCGAAGCTGAAGCGGACAGAGCCGGTGTCATCGTGCTGGTCATGGATGATGCGGCGCGCCTGTGTGAGATAGCCGGAATAGGTGACGGCCACGTAAGGCGCGAACTTGCGCCAAAGCTCGTAACGCAGCCTTAATCCGGCATCGACATCCGACAGCCCGGCGCCGACCTGCCGTCCGGCATCGGATTTGGTGTAAAGATTGAACTCGGCCTGCGGCTGAAGGATCAGGCGGTTCGTCAGAAGGAAATCGTAGGACCCTTCAACACGTGCGGCGAAACGCCCGCGGTCACTGACATAGCCGGTCGCCTGGAACTCGAACTGGTACAGCGCCAGCCCCTGCACGCCAAAAGCCCCCCAGGTGCGTGTCGGCCCATCATCGAGATCCAGCCTGACACCGCCCTGAAGGTTCCAGTAGCGTGAAATGGCCCGGTCATAGAGCAGTTCATGGTCGCCATCATGCAGACGGCTTTTTTCCAGAGTGCCTTCGGTCTTGAGCCAAACCCTGTTGTAATCTCCGCCAAACCAGGCTTCCCCGTCCCAGCGGAAATCCGAATTGCCGGGGGCATAGCGGCCTTCGAACTCGTCAAGAATGCCATGAAACCACGTGGCCTGATCCATCATGATGGGAGACATGCCGTTGAGATGCGTCACCGCCCCCGGCACGGCGGCATCCGCAGCATGATAGACCGTACCATCGGTGGCAAAAGCCGGTCCGGAAAGCAGAGCCAGCAGCGTCCCGGCGGCTGCGATGGACAGGGACAGGCGCTGTCTCATGCCACTACCACAGTCCGGAACATGCCCGTGTCCATGTGATAGAGAAGGTGGCAGTGAAACGCCCACATTCCGGGCGTATCGGCCGTCACGAGGTAATGCAGCTTCGAGCCGGGCTGGGAAATGATGGTGTGTTTGTAAGGGCGGTAATCGTCCTGTCCGTTTTCCAGTTCGCTCCACAGGCCATGGAGATGGATCGGATGTTCCATCATGGTGTCATTGATGAGGGTGAAGCGGACACGCTCTCCCAGTTTCAGGCGGATCGGTCCGGATTCCGAGAATTTCCGTCCATTGAAGCCCCAGATATAGCGCTCCATGTTCCCTGTCAGATGCAGGATGATCTCGCGCGTCGGCGGTCGGCGGTCTGCGCCGGGTCGTGTGGCACGCAACTGCCGGTAGTTCAGAACGCACCGTCCGTTGCGCTCAAGGCCATCACCGGGGCTGCCCGTGCGGTCGACCGGCATCGTGGCAATGTTCTGGTTTTCCACATTCAGAGGAGGAGGGCCCGGATCATCCACTTCCAGTGCCGGCATGGGCATGGAACCCATGTGGTGCATGTCCATGCCTTTCATGTGGTCCATCCGTGACATGTCCATGCCCGGCATGTCGTCCATTCCGTGGTCTGTTGCGTGCATGTCGGACATATCCATGCCCTTCATGCTTTCGCCGGGCTTCATATTGCCCATTCCCATGTCGACCATGCTGCGCATGGGGCGCGGGTCCATCGGCGGGACAGGCGCGCTCAGGCCGGGGCGGGCGGTAAGGGTGCCACGTGCATAACCGGTCCGATCCTCGCTCTGGGCGAAGATCGCATAGGCGCGGTCTTCCTTCGGCTGCACGATGACGTCATAGGTTTCCGCTACGCCAATGCGGAATTCATCAACCGGAACGGGCTCCACGTCATTGCCGTCGGCCTGCACCACCAGCATTTCAAGGCCGGGAATGCGGATATCGAAGAACGTCATGGTGGCGCCGTTGATGAAGCGCAGGCGTACCCGCTCGCCGGGATGGAAAAGGCCGCTCCAGTCCATGTCCGGGGCATGGCCGTTCAGGGTATAGGTGTAGATCACGCCCGAGACGTCCGAAATGTCCGTGGCGGCCATGTTCATGCGCGACCAGGCCAGACGGTCTTTCAGGGCCGCTATGGCGCTCCCGGCCGCATGCGCCTCTTTCGGGAAGGAGGCCGCCGTGCGCTGGCGGAATGTATAATAGTCATCCTGCATCTTGAGGTTGCTGGCGATGTCATGAGGCATGACATCGGTCCATTCCCCCAGGAAGATGACGTAATCCCGGTCACAGGCATTCGGGTCTGGGCGGCGCGGGTCGATAATGATAGCGCCATAAAGGCCCGTCGCTTCCTGCATTCCGGAATGGCTGTGATACCAGTAGGTGCCGCTCTGATGGATCCGGAATCGGTAGGGAAAGGTTTCGCCGGGCCTGATGCCCCGGAAACTGAGGCCCGGCACGCCATCCATATCGGCCGGGACGCGGATGCCATGCCAATGGATGGATGTGTCCTCATCCAGCGCATTGGTGACATTGAGTGTGACGGTGTCTCCCTGCCGCCATCTCAGGATGGGACCCGGCACCGTGCCGCCAATACAGGGCGCATGCATGGATTTGCCATCCAGCGTGATGTGGCGCGCTCCAACGCGCAGGTCCCACCGCGCGGATGGCCCGGCGGGTGGAACGCCGGTGGAGGCGTGCGTGATGGCATGACCGGACCGGGGCAGGAACCCTGCGCCGACGCCAGCCCCAAGCCCCGTGACGAAGCGACGGCGTGTCAGGCCACCCTTCAGGGAAGGAAAGATCGACATATGCTGAAAAACCGTAAAGCAGGCCGTGAAATCCGCATTCCCGGCAGAGGGAATGCAGGCGCGGTCAGACTGCGACCCTGAAAGGATCTCAGACGGTCAGCGGTTTTGGCGGCGGGGAGGCCGGAATCCGGTCGGTTCCGTGCAAAGGCGGCGGTATGACCTGCACGAGAATATGCGCTCTCCAGAGCGGGTCCGGAACGGCTTCTGTCTCGGTCAGTGTCAGGAGCGGCTCTCCGCAGGAGACACGGACGTGGCAGCAGCTCCCACCATGGGAAGAGGCATGCCGCGGTGTCATGACCATCGCATGGGAAGAACAGGATGGCATGGCGACAGGCCGGGACGAGCAGTGCGTCATGTGCCGCATGGCGGAAGATTGCATCGAGGCTGCCTGAACCGGAAGAGCGGTTGCAAGCAGCCCCACCTGCATCAGCAGGCAGGCCACGAGGCCGATCCATATCCGGACATGCATCCTGCGCATCTTGGCTTCCCGGTTGTTGCGGTCGGGCATGTTGTTCATGCCTCTTTCTGTTTTACAAGACGATTTTATACCCGGGGGGGGTGTATAAAGGAAGGTGAAATCTTATGTCAGGGTTCTGTTCCGGAGCGGGACGCAAGGTCATTATCCCGTGATATGTCATCATTTTTAATGCTTCGGAAAAGCCGGGAATATACGGAATCAGGACGCTTATGAAAATGATGAGATGTCAGATCATATCATGACCTGAGAAATGCCCGCTCAGGATATTCATGAAGGCACAGGAGACCATGGACCGGGCGCTGCCCCACCTGACTGTCGGGGAAATACCCCGCGAAGGCAACAGATCACTTGCGGGAGACACTGGAAGAGTCCAGCAGCTTTCTGACGTAACGGGTGTTCTGCAAAGCGGGCAGATCACAGCCCTCTGCGACCCGGAGCACACTGAGGAAGATTGTGGAGGAAACGGAATTCGATCCCCTCCAGGCGTCGCCGTCCGCTCCGTTTGCAGGCAGGATAGACATATGACATCCGGTTTGCAGGAAAATGCGCCGGGTATCGGGCCAAAAACGGACAAGCCACCTGTCCGGATGCAGATTTACTAAATCCGTTATCATGACGCCGGACAGCGCCATCAGATGGAACCGGTGGAGAGGAAGCTGGGGGTCACAGACGGCTCTGAAAACAGGGGTATGGTGTTCCCGTTATCTTTTCCCCCCAATCCCCGTCGCAAAGGATGTCTGGAATGACAGAAACAGTCAGCCTTCCCATCGAAGGCATGAGCTGCGCGGCCTGTGCGGCGCGGATCGAAAAGGTTCTGAACCGGAAGCCGGGCGTACAGGCAAATGTCAATTTCGCTACCGAACGTGCGCAGGTCTCGCTGGACGGGAAGAAAACCTCTCTCAGCGATGTCATCGGCGCGATCCGGAAAGCGGGCTTTTCCGTGGAGGAACAGACGGTCCGGCTGTCCCTGACTGGCATGAGCTGCGCGGCCTGTGCGGCACGGATCGAGAAGGTGTTGAACCGTCTGCCCTCGGTGGAAGCAAGCGTCAATCTCGCGACGGAACAGGCGCAGGTGCGCTACACGTCCGGTGTCGTCAGTGTCAGTGACCTGATCGCGAAGATCGGAAAAGCAGGGTACGGCGCGACCCGGCTGGACGAGGACGCGCAGGACAACCCACAGGCGCGCCGAGACGCGCTCTGGCAGCATGAGCGCAACCGTTTCATCCTGACTGCCGTGCTCGCCGCCCCTCTCTTCGTGGAAATGTTCGGAATGGCTTTCGGGCAGATGGACATCATCCCCCGCTGGCTGCAGTTCGTCTCCGCGACGCTGGTGCAGGTGGTGGGTGGGGCACATCTGTACCGGGGCGCCTGGAACGCCCTCCGTGGCGGGGGCGCGAACATGGACGTCCTGGTCGTACTGGGGACCTCTATTGCGTGGCTGTTCAGTACGGTTGTGCTGCTCTTCGACCTGAATCAGCCTCTCTATTTTGAAGCCAGCGCCGCAATTATCACCCTGATCGGTCTGGGCAGGCTGATGGAGGCCCGGGCAAAAAACCGCACCGGCGCAGGACTGGAACGACTGCTGGCGCTTCAGCCGCAGATGGCGCATGTGGAGCGCAACGGAACGGCTAGGGATCTGCCCGTGGCGGATGTTCTGGTCGGGGACATCCTTGTCGTCCGCCCGGGTGAAAGCGTGCCGGTGGATGGCCGGATCGTGGACGGTGAATCCGAAATCAGCGAAGCCATGCTGACGGGCGAAAGCGTTCCGGTTCTCAAAGGCGTGGGGGCAGATGTCTTCGGCGGCACGGTCAATGCCAATGGCGTCCTGCGGATACAGGTCACCGGGGTCGGCGCGGATACGGCACTGGCGCATATCGTACGCATGGTGGAGCAGGCGCAAGGCTCCAAGGCGAATGTCCAGCGTCTGGCGGACAAGGTGTCCGGCGTGTTCGTGCCTGTGGTGGTGGGGATTGCGGCGCTGACCTTCGTGCTGGGATGGGCGATCACGGGATCGGCGACGTGGAGCCTTGTCTCCGCCGTGTCCGTTCTGGTCATCGCCTGTCCCTGCTCACTTGGTCTTGCCACGCCAACGGCCATCATGGTCGGGACCGGTCGCGGCGCGCAGGCGGGCATTCTCTTTCGCAACGCCGACGCATTGGAGCGGGCGGAAAAGATCACGACCCTGATCGTGGACAAGACGGGCACGCTGACGGAAGGGCGGCCTTCCGTCTCGGCCGTCTATCCCGCACGGAACGTCCCGTCGGCCCGTCTGCTGGAAGTGGCGTCCGCGCTCGAGCAGGACTCCGAACATCCGCTGGCGCGGGCCGTAGTGAGCTATGCACAGGAACATGGCATCCCCGCCCGGGCGGTCCAGGCGTTCACCGCCCTTCCCGGCCAGGGGGTGACGGCCCGTCTGGACGGGGAGGAAGTGCGGCTCGGTTCTCCGAAATTCATTCAGGACGCCGGGTTCGGACTGGACGAACTGCCGGTTCTGGCTCTGGAGCATGAAGGCAATACGGTAATTGCCGTAACGCAGGGCAAGACCCTTCTGGGGATGATCGCCCTGTCCGATGAACTGCGCCCCGATGCCCTGACGACCGTTTCGGCGCTCCGGAAGCGGGGTGTGCGTATGATCATGCTGACAGGAGACAACGAGCGCGTGGCGGCTCTGATCGCGCGGCGTCTTGGAATACAGGATTATCTGGCCGGGGTGCTTCCCGCTGACAAGGCAGACGCCGTCACACGCTATCGCGCCGAAAACCGGACTGTCGGCATGGTGGGCGACGGAATCAATGATGCCCCCGCCCTGGCGGCGGCGGATGTCGGCTTTGCGATTGGCGCTGGTTCAGCGGTTGCGCTGGATACGGCCGACATTGTGCTGATGAAAAGCGAACTTCAGAGCGTCCTGGATGCGATTTCCCTGTCGCATGCGACCCTATCCAAGATCCGCCAGAATCTGTTTTTCGCCTTCATCTACAATGTTCTGGGGCTGCCGCTGGCGGCGTTCGGGCTGCTGAATCCCGTTGTCGCCGGTGCGGCCATGGCAATGAGTTCCGTGTCCGTCGTCAGCAATTCGCTGCTGCTCAACCGCTGGAAGCCGCTGCCCGTTCACGCTGAAGGGGGCAGATGAGCGGACGGGCGGCCGATATGCCGACTGTGGAAGGAGAGCAGGGCCTTCAGGCCGGGTGTCCAGTCTTCCAGCGGGTCGCTGCTGCCGATATGACCGACCTGACCGGCATCCCGCAGATCGCTCCGCCACTTCCGGGCAAGATGGCGCGCACGGGGAACGGACAACCATTCGTCATTCCGGCTGAACACGAGAGCGGAGGGAACCGGCAGCGGATTTTCTGGCAGGGGCGCAAAGGCTGCAAGCCGGGCAGCAGCGGGGTTGGCGGCGTGTTCGATATCGGCGGGAGCGACGAGAAACGCCCCGGCAATCCTGTCAGCATTGTGCCGGTTCAGCCAGCGGACCGTAAGGACAGCGCCCAGACTATGGGCGACCAGAAGCACACGACGCCCTGATTCCGTAGCTGCGCGGGTGATGGCCTCTGTCAGGGCCGCCTCCCAGTCTTCCGGGACAGGATGCTCCCAGCTTTTCTGGGTAACGCGCCTGAAACCGTACGTCGCTTCCCAGCGGGACTGCCAGTGCCCGGGCCCCGAGCCGAACAGCCCCGGGACAAGAAGCGGCTCCACCTGTGCATGCAGTGTGTCGAGGCGCGTCCGGAGACAGTCCTGCTGCCTGCTGTTACGGGCAGTAGAGAAGGACAGATCTTTCATGGCCGGAAAAATGGCACGGTCTGGAAACAGGAGCATGTCGCTATCCCACACAGAAATGCCTCTGTAGCGGGGCGGATGCCCCTGAACGCAAGGCGTGTCGGATTAATAACGAACACAGATCACTATTTATTAAAATAACTATGTTTTTTAGTGTTTACCAGAAATCATGTCAGCCCGTCGAAAAGAGGCGTGGACAGGTAACGCTCGGCGAAGGAGGGCGCGATGACCACGATGGTCTTGCCCTTGCTGGAGGGTTTCCGCGCCAGGGTCATGCCAGCGTGCAGAGCCGCACCGGAAGAAATGCCGATGGGGATGCCTTCTTCCGCCGCGCAGAGACGGGCCGTGGCGATGGCTTCCTGTTCCGAAACTTCCATCACGCCTTCCAGCGCCCTCAGATCGAGCGTATCGGGCTCGAAACCGGGGCCGATTCCCTGAATGCCGTGCGGCCCGGGTTCATCGCCATGCAGGACCGCGCTTTCCCGCGGCTCTACCCCATAGACCTGGATGTTCTTGCGAAGTTTCTTTAGGCCATGCGCAATTCCCGAGGCCGTTCCTCCGGTTCCGAGACCGGCGACAACCATATTGACCTCGCCCTTGGTGTCCTCCCAGATTTCGCGAGCCGTCGTCTCTTCATGAACGAGCGGATTGGCATCATTCTCGAACTGGCTGGGCATCCATGCGTGAGGCAGGGTCTCCAGCAGTTCCTCCGCGCGGCGAATGGCTCCGGCCATGCCTTCGCCCGCCGGTGTGAGTTCCGTTTCCGCCCCCATGATGCGCATCATCTTGCGCCGCTCACTGGACGCATTTTCTGGCATCGTTACCACAAGACGATATCCCAGCGCGACGGCGGCAAAAGCGAGAGAAATCCCGGTATTGCCCGATGTCGGCTCGATCAGGGTGGTCTGGCCCGCGCGGATGACACCATCCGCTTCCGCCTGGCGCAGCATGGCAACACCGATCCTGTCCTTGACGGAGCCCAGCGGGTTGAAAAATTCGAGTTTCAGCAGAAGACGCCCGTGCAGCTTTTCAAGTTCGCTCAGGCGCGGGAGAGCCACGAGAGGAGTCCCTCCCACGGTTTCCAGAATTGAACTGTAAATGCGGCCACGCGGCGGAGCGTAACCTTCAAACGGGGCAGGGGGGGGCGAAACCGTTTTTTTCATGGCGATCCTGTATCACAGGAGGAAACAAAGGGGAGGGGATTCTGTATGGAATATTACAACTATAATATATAGTAATTAATAATATGATGATGATAAAAACTATGTCATGGAGTTGTATGTTGACGAGGCCTTTTCCCGTGCCTATCAGGAAGATGTTCAAACCCACCGAAACAGGATTGTCCTGAAGTGATGTGTCGAATGTGTAGCAGGCAGCCCCAGCGCTGCCCCGTCCGGATTTCCGGGGAAGTTTTCTTCCCGTCGCGTTAATCCCCGACTGGATGTCGGGTTTTCAGAAAGGCTCGATATCATGCTTGGTTCAACAGTCATCGAAATCAATGGCGTCTTCCTCGGAGTGGCCATTCTCGTAAGTGCCTCCGGCGTGCGGCGTTTCTATGCGGCACATGAGAGTGTCAGGGCGCTTCATAACGAAATTCTGCCTGATCTGGCCGTCCTGCGTCATCAGGTGGCCCGCCAGGCCCTGAGACGGGTCTGATCCCCCGCGATCATTCCGCAAACATATCCTCCCCCTTCTGTCCGGGCGTCTTCCTGCTGTAGAATGGCATGAAGCCGGTGTGGCGGAATGGGAGCGTGTGTGCGGCAAGACAGGGTTCTGCGGATCATCCATGGCATGAACGCGCGCGGAGGCGCGTTGCTGGCGGCCCTGGTTCTGGCGGTTGTCCTGCTGGCCTGTCTGGGGGCTCCGCTTTATGCTTCAGCCGTCGGGGTGGACCCGTTTTCTTCCAATATCGCCGGAATGACGCAGCGCAACGAGCAGAGCGTTGACCTCATGCAGCCGGATGACAATCCGCTCCATCTTGGCCTGACGCCGATCGGGCCTGACTGGCGCTTTGGTCCCTACATGCTGGGTGCGGATTCACAGGGGCGGGACGTGGCGGCCCGTGTCCTGTACGGCGGGCGCAGTTCACTGCTGATCTCCTCCTGCGCCGCGCTGCTGTGCCTGTGTCTGGCTGGGACGCTGGGAATCTGCGCCGGATATTTCGGCGGATGGGTGGATCTGCTCCTCTCCCGGCTGCTCGACATGCTGTGGGCCATCCCGGTCTATCTTTTCGCCATCTCCCTGTCGGTCGTCACGGTGGGGCATGGCCTGCATCTGGGCCCGGTGACGATCGGAGCGGACAATTTCCTCATTCCCATCGGCATCATCGCCCTCGTTTACGTTCCCTATGCCGCGCGTCCGCTGCGGGCGCGGGTCCTTAGCCTGTCGCGGGCGGAATTCGTGACGGCAGCGCGGGGGATGGGCGCATCCGACCTGCGGATCGTGATGCGGGAGATCCTGCCAAACCTGCTGCCGTCCATGGTGGTGCTGGCTCCGCTTGTCATGGCGCTCTGCCTGCTGGCGGAATCGTCCCTGTCTTTCCTGTCGCTTGGTGTGCAGGCCCCAGCCGCCTCCTGGGGCACGATCATCCAGGATGGAGAAGGCCTGCTTTATACGCGTCCGGCCGTGGCGATTGCGCCCGGCCTCGCCATTGTCGTGACGGTGCTGTGCCTGAACGTGCTTGGCAACGCCCTGCGAGACCACCTTGACGGACGGGGACAGGCGGGATGATGGGCGCGTTCCTCTCCCGTATCGGACAGATGCTGCTGGTCATTTTCGGGATTTCGGTTCTGGTGTTCAGCATCTTTTTCGCCACCCCGGGCGCAGACCCGACCGCCCGGATCGCGGGGCGGGGTGCAAGCCCGCAGGTGGTGGCGCGCATACGGGCGGATTACGGTTTCGATCGTCCGCTGCCTGTCCAGTACGTCAGGATGATGGAAAAGCTGTTTGTCAGCCGGGACCTCACGTCCTTCGTCAATCATGGTCAGCCTGTCGTGCCGGAAGTCCTTGCGGCCGCGCCCGTCACGCTATCGCTGGTGGTGTGGTCGGCTGCCTTCTGGGTGAGCGGATCGCTGCTGTTCGGCATCGTCGCGGCCGTTACGCGAGGAACATGGGTAGACCGGATCCTGATGGTGCTGGGTCTGATCGGGCTGTCCATGCCCGTGTTCTGGCTGGGCGAAGTCGTCAACCTGTTCAGCCAGAGCCGCTGGCACGACACATGGCTGTTCCGCTGGGTTCCTCCTCTAGGCTACATACCCTTTTCCCGCGATCCGGCAGGCTGGGCGAAGGCGCTGTTCCTGCCGTCCCTGACCCTCGCAGTCTCATTCATCGGCCTGTATGCGCGCGTCCTGCGCTCCGAACTCCTGACGGCGATGGGGGAAGACGCCATCCGCACGGCGCGGGCCAAGGGAGCCGGCCCTGTGCGCGTCTGGCTGTGGCACGGTCTGCGCCTGTCATGGCTGAGTTACGTTTCGCTGTTCGGACTGGATTTCGCGCAGCTTCTGGGAGGTGGCGCGCTGCTGACGGAGGTCGTGTTCGCCCTGCCGGGTGTCGGGCGGCTGACCTATCAGGCTCTGGCGACGCTCGATCTGCCGCTCATTATGGCAACGGTCATGTATGCGGCCATTTTCGTCGTGATTGCCAACGCGCTGGTGGACGGCCTTTATGCCCTGCTGGACCCGCGGATCGCGGAGGGATCGCATGGGCGCTGAACCGCTGCTTCATCTCCATGCGCTGAAGCTGGATCTGCCGGATGGGCGGCGGCTTCTGGAGGAGATCACCCTGTCGGTGGAGGCGGGGCAGGCGCTCGGTGTCGTCGGAGAGTCCGGATCGGGCAAAAGTCTGACGGCGCTGAGCATCATGGGGCTTCTGCCGGGACTGAAGCCGTCCGGCGCCATCCGCTTCAGGGGGCAGGAGCTTCTGGGCCTGCCGGAGAAAGTATGGCGTCGCCTGCGGGGGGCGGAGATGGCCATGATCTTTCAGGATCCAATGACCGCGTTTCTCCCTGTCCGGACCATAGGGGCACAGATCGACGAACAGATCCGCCTGCATCGCCGCGTCAGCCGCCGGCAGGCGCGCGCGCGGAGCGTGGAACTGCTCGGGCGCATGGGAGTGCCGGATCCGCATCTGGCGGCGCGGCGCTATCCGCATCAGTTATCCGGTGGCCTGCGGCAGCGGGCGATGATCGCCATGGCGCTGTCCTGCTCCCCCGTGCTTCTGATCGCCGATGAGCCGACAACGGCGCTGGACGTGACGGTACAGGCCCAGATCCTGACGCTGCTCCGGAGCATTCGTGGGGAGGGCGCCGGCGTCGTGCTGATTACACATGACATGGGCGTCGTGGCGCAGGCCTGCACGCATGTGGCCGTCCTTTATTCCGGTGTTGTGGTGGAGGCCGGTGCCGTGGCTGATGTGCTGCGTGATCCCCTCCACCCCTATACACAGGTTCTGCTGGCCGCCATTCCGCCGCTGGACGGCCCCCGGCCGTCGGTCCTGCCAACCATTCCCGGCCAGCCCCCCACGCCGGAGAACCGCCCTGATGGCTGCGTCTTCGCGCCGCGCTGTTCCTTTGTGCGGGAAGACTGCAGGGTGCGCCCCGCCCTGCGGGAGCGGGCAGGAGGCCGGAAAGTGGCATGCGTGCTGTGGCCATGATGGGACAGCCCAAGACAGCGGGAACACATTCCGCACCCTCGCCTGGCGTCTGGCAATGGCCGGTACGGCCTTCAGGTCAATGCGGTGGACAGGGTATGCCAATAGGAAAGAAACCGGCCATGCGCGCCACCCGTCCCGCAGACATGACCGGTCTCCGGAACGCGACGGGCGTGACCGTTCACAGGAATGCGGAGGGCGGATGAGCGTTCTGCTGGAAGCGCGCGGCCTGGAAAAGCATTACCGGCTGGCTGGAAAGCGCACACTGAAAGCCGTGTCCAATGTGTCGCTGACCGTGAAACGGGGCGAGGCGCTGGCGCTGGTGGGCGAGTCAGGCTGCGGAAAATCCACACTGGGCCGCATGCTGGTCGGTCTGACCCGGCCGACGGGTGGAGACATCCTGTTCGACGGGCAACAGATAGCCGGCCTGTCCGACCGGGCGCTGCGGCCCCTGCGTCCCCGGATGCAGATGGTGTTTCAGGATTCATCATCCTCTTTCAACCCGCGCCGGACCGTAGGGGATGCACTGGCTGAACCGCTGCGGATTCACGGCCGGAGCAACATTGCTACGCGGGTGGGGGAACTGCTGGGTCAGGTCGGCCTCTCCCGCACTGTGACAAGCCGCTATCCGCGGGAATTTTCCGGCGGCCAGCGGCAGCGTCTGAACATTGCCCGTGCGCTGGCGCTGGGCCCGGAACTGATTGTCGCGGATGAACCGACATCCGCGCTGGACGTCTCCGTTCAGGCGCAGATCGTCAATCTGTTCGCTGAACTCAGGGCATCGCTCGGGGTGTCCTGCGTGTTCATCTCCCATGACCTGGCCGTGGTGCGGCAGATGGCGGACCGGATCGCCGTCATGTATCTGGGCGGGATCGTGGAGGAGGGAGACACCATGGCGGTGCTGGCCGCACCCGCCCATCCCTATACCCGTGCCCTGCTTGAGGCCGTTCCCCGCCCGGACCGTCCACTTCCCCTCCCTCTGGCGGGAGATGTTCCCAGCCCGGTCAATCCTCCGTCCGGCTGCCACTTTCACACACGCTGTCCCCTTGCGCAGCCACGATGCACACGGGAAAAACCGGAGCTGCGTCTCCTGACAGAACGGCGCAGGGTAGCCTGTCATTATCCCGTGTGGACGCCTTCCGCGCCGGACGGAGAATGACCTGTCAGAAGCGAATGCAATCATTATCAAAGATAAGATACATTTCCTTACAATACGAAGGTATGGAAAACAGACAGTTGCAGTTTAGCCCTGTTTTTCTGTCCGCGAAGTGAAACACTGTGAAATGGAACAGACGGAAAAACCCTCGTTTATAATGGTTCCGGAACGGAAAGAGGCTTCCCGCTCTTGGACATTCAAGCAGCACGGGCGCATTCTTGCAGAACCAGTTGGTAATGACATGCAAGGTGTGAACACATGAAAAAAGCATTTCTTCTTCTTGCCGCCCTGAGCGCCGTTTCTCCGGTTCTGGCCCATGCAGAGCGTCATGGCCCTTCCGATGACCAGAACGGCAGCTACAGCAACGACGACCGAGGCCACGGCGGTCACCGCGATCATGAACGCGGTGATCGTGACGACAACGGGAACAGCAACGACAACAGCCGTGGCGGCCGAGGTCATCATCATGGCCGTCATGGCGATGAGAACAATAGTAACGACGACAGCAACCGCCGCGATGATCGCGGTGGACGCGGAGGCTACGGTCATCACGAAAACCGTGACGGTGATTCGAACGGCGGCAACTGACGGACCATTCTCCGGTTTTTTCGGTGCAGGAAAAAGGCGCTCCCTTCGGGGGGCGCTTTTTTTGTTGTGTCCTCGAAAACGCGCTCTACCCCGACCTCAAAAAGGCAACGGTTTGTGCTGAACTTGGATATAGACGGCAACGCCCATGCCGGGGCAATATCACGCCCCTGCTCCGGTTATCAGATGGGGCTGCTTCATCCCTGCAAGGTCAGCCGTTGAATTTCCTACAGTCTGTCCACTGTCATACCGCTTCCTCTTTCTGGCCCGGAGGGCGTTTCTAATGCGTCAGTCGATCCGTTTTTATCTGGGGGATGCGCTCTGCACGCTTGCGGATGTCTCTCCGACCCTGACCCTGCTGGACTGGCTGCGTGACCGTGGCCGGACCGGCACGAAAGAAGGATGTAACGAAGGCGATTGCGGAGCCTGTACCGTACTGGTCATGCGTCTGGACAAGGGGCGGCTGGTCTGGCGCGCGGTGAATGCCTGCATCCAGTTCGTCTCGATGCTGGATGGCGCGCAGGTCTTCACCATCGAGGATCTCGGCACGCCGCAGCAGCCACACCCGGTTCAGACCGCCATGGTCGAGCAGCATGGCTCCCAGTGCGGCTTCTGTACGCCGGGATTCGTCATGTCCATGGCCGCTTACCGCAAGGCGCCGGGCGCCACGACGGAAGACGACGCCATCAATGACGCGCTGGCAGGCAATCTCTGCCGCTGCACAGGATATGCCCCCATCGTTCGAGCGATGCGTCAGGCCATGGAAGCCGGACCGGACCGCTTTGACGAGGAGGCGGACGCCATCACCCGACGGCTCGAAGCCCTTCAGGATGGCGCGACAGTCCGGCTCGAAAGCGCGGATGCGACATTGACGGTCCCCGGTTCGGTGGAAGCACTGGCCGAGACGCTGGTGGTGGACCCGGACGCAACGATCGTCGCAGGCGCCACGGATGTGGGGCTCTGGGTGACGAAAGGCATGCGGCAGCTGAAGCATGTCGTGGCGATCGGACGGGTGCCGGAACTGCGCGTGATGGACCGCACGGTGGAAGGGCTGCGGATCGGCGCGGCTGTTACCTATCAGGAAGCACAGCCTGCCATTGCGGACCTGCTGCCGGATGCGGGCGAAATGATCCGGCGCCTCGGCTCCACGCAGGTGCGCAACAGTGCCACGGTCTGCGGAAACATCGCCAATGGCTCGCCGATCGGGGATGGGCCACCGATGTTCATTGCCGCCGGCGTGACGCTGCATCTGCGGCTGGGTGCGGAGCGACGGTCCCTGCCGCTGGAAGACTATTTCATCGCCTATGGCAGGCAGGATCGCCGGCCAGGCGAATTCGTGGAAGCCGTGACGATCCCCGCGCCGTCGCCCCGGGCGCAGTTCCGGGCCTACAAGGTGTCCAAGCGGTTCGATCAGGATATTTCCGCCGTCCTAGGGGCATTCCTGCTGGAGACGGACGGGAACGGGATCATCACCACGGCCCGGCTGGCTTTTGGCGGAATGGCGGTGACCCCGAAGCGGGCCGGCGCGGCGGAAGCGGCGCTCCTCGGACGGAGGTGGGATGAAGCGGCGCTGGACGCGGCACGGGCCGCCATCGCCACTGATTTTTCTCCCCTGACCGACATGCGGGCCAGTGCCTGGTACCGGTCCACAGTGGCAGCGAACCTGCTGACACGTTTCTTCGAGGAAACGACCGGCCAGGCGCAGGCGCGTCTCGCCCGGACGGGAGGGCTGGCGCATGTCTGATGAAATGACGGCCCCGCCGATCGCGAAACCCGTGCCTCCGGTGAAAGAGACGCTCGTGCGTGGGGCGGCCTCGACCAGCATGAAGCATGAGAGCGCCATGCTGCATGTAACGGGACGTGCGAACTATATTGACGACCTGCCCGAGCCGAAGGGCATGCTGCATGTCGTGCCCGGTCTGAGCACGAAGGCCCATGCACGGATCGTCTCGATGGATCTGGAAGCCGTCCGGGCCGCACCGGGCGTCGTGCGAGTGCTGACGGCTGCGGATATTCCCGGAGACAACCAGATCAGCCCGGTTCATGCGGATGACGAGCCCCTTCTGGCGACGGATCATGTGTGGTTCTGGGGGCAGATCCTGTTTGCAGTCGTGGCAACGTCGCGTCAGGCCGCGCGCCGGGCCGTACGTTTGGCGAAGGTCGAATACGAGGAAAAACCGGCCGTTCTGAACGTGGCCGAAGCACGGGCGAACGGCAGTGACCTGGTCTGGCGTCCGCTGGTCATGCAGCGTGGCGAAGCGGAGAAGGGACTGGAGACCTCACCGCGCCGCCTGTCCGGCCGCATCACGATCGGTGGTCAGGAGCATTTCTATCTGGAGAGCCAGTCGGCCCTGGCCCAGCCGGGGGAAGCCGGGGAAATGCGGATCTGGTCCTCCACGCAGCATCCCTCCGAGACGCAGCATCTCGTGGCGAATGTCCTGGGCCGGCCGCATCATCTGGTGACGACTGAAGTGCGCCGTATGGGCGGGGCTTTCGGGGGCAAGGAGACACAGGCCAATGCCTGGGCCTGTCTGGCGGCCGTAGCGGCGGAGCTGACGGGGCAGGCGGCGAAGGTCCGCCTCGACCGCGATGACGACATGATGGCGACCGGCAAGCGGCATGACTTCGTCATTGACTATGATGTCGGCTTCACGGATGACGGCGACATCCGTGCCGTGGACATGGTGCTGGCCGCGCGCTGTGGCTGGGCGGCTGACCTCTCCGGTCCGGTCGTGGATCGTGCGCTCTTCCATGCCGACAACGCCTATTTCTACCCCGATGTCCGCTTCCGCTCCGAAGCACTGCGGACCAACACACAGTCGAACACGGCGTATCGCGGCTTTGGCGGCCCGCAGGGGATCGTGGCGGCGGAGCGCGTGATCGAGGAGATCGCGTTCGCGACCGGGCTGGACCCGGTACAGGTGCGCCTGCGCAACGTGTATGGCACGGGAACGCGCAACATCACGCCATATCACATGACGGTCGAGGACTCGATCACGGCGGACATCCTGACAAAACTGACGGACCGCTGTGACTACAGGGCCCGTAAGGCGGAGATCCGGGTGTTCAACTCAACAAGCCGGCATATCCGGCGTGGCATCGCCATGACGCCGGTGAAGTTCGGAATTTCGTTCACCGCTACGCATTACAATCAGGCCGGCGCGCTCGTGCATGTCTATACGGACGGTTCCGTGCAGGTGAACCACGGCGGCACGGAAATGGGGCAGGGGCTCCATACCAAGATGGTGCAGATCGCCATGCGGGAGTTCAGCCTGACGGAAGATCGTGTCCGCATCACGGCTACGACAACCGGGAAAGTCCCCAACACGTCCGCCACGGCGGCGTCTTCCGGAGCGGATCTGAACGGCATGGCCGTGCTGGACGCCATCCGGCGCATCAAGACGCGCATGACCGCGTTCGCGGCGGAGAAATGGAACGTACCTGAAAACGAGATACACTTCCTGCCCGATGGCGTTCGGGTGGGCGCGGACCTCATGACCTTCCAGCAGCTCGCCTGGCAGGCCTATTTCGCCCGCGTTTCCCTCTCCGCGAACGGGTTTTACAAGACGCCGAAGATCTCGTGGGATGCGAAAACGGGCCGGGGCCGGCCGTTCTATTACTTCGCCTATGGCGCCGCCTGCGCGGAAGTTTCGGTCGATCTTCTGACCGGGGAAAATACGATTGATCGCGTCGACATCCTCCATGACGCCGGGCAATCTCTCAATCCGGCCATTGATATTGGCCAGATCGAAGGCGGTTTCGTGCAGGGAGCCGGCTGGCTGACGACGGAGGAACTGGTCTGGGATCAGGCTGGGCGCCTGCGGACCCATGCACCCAGCACCTACAAGATCCCGGCCTGTTCCGACCGGCCACGGATTTTCAACGTGCAGCTTCTGGAAAACGCACCCAATCAGGAGGCTACGATCTTCCGGTCCAAAGCCGTGGGAGAGCCACCGTTCGTGCATGGTGTTGCGGTCCTGCAGGCCATTTCAGACGCTCTTGCAAGTCTGGACGACTACCGGACCTGCCCGCGTCTGGATGCGCCCGCTACGCCGGAGACGGTGCTGAAAACCGCCATGCGGCTCCGGGGCGAGCTGCCGCCAGAAGGGCCCTGACATGCTGGACAGCATCCGGCGCTGGCGGGCGACGGATGAGCCGGTTGTCTGTCTGACCGTCATTGAAGCTAGGGGTTCCACCCCGCGCGAGGCGGGAGCGTACATGCTCCTGACTGCGACGGAGCAGGTCGGGACGATCGGTGGCGGCCGTCTGGAATGGGATTGCATGGCGGAAGGACGCGCCCTTCTGGCCACGGGCGGCCCATCCGTGGACCGGCATGTTCCGCTCGGGCCAGCCATTAACCAGTGCTGCGGCGGGGCGGTGACCATCCGGATCGAGCAGGTGCAGGATCTGGAGGCGCTGGAGCGCAATGCTCTTCTGGAGCGTGAGAAACTGCCGCAGCTTCTGCTGTTCGGGGCCGGGCATGTGGGCCGTGCGCTGGCGAAATCGCTGGCGCTCCTGCCGTTGCGGCTGCTCTGGCTTGACCCGCGACAGGACGAATTCGGTCCGGTCCCGCCCTATGTGGAAGCACATGTGACCACGGACTGGGAGCAGGCGCTGGACGCCGCGCCCGCTGGATCGGGTGTGCTGGTCCTGACGCAGAGCCATACGCTCGATGCCCTGATTACGGGCGCCGCACTGGCGCGGGGCGACCTGCGGTATGTCGGCATGATCGGGTCGCGAACAAAGCGGAAGCGCTTCGAGAGCGCCTTTCGCGAGATCGGCATCCCGCAGGACAGGATTGACGCCCTGGTCTGTCCGATCGGGGATTTCGGCGTGCGCGACAAGCGGCCGGACATCATCGCCGCACTGGTCACGGCGGAAGTGGCGTCGGAAATGCTTTGCGAAAACAGCTGATTTCGCTATGATAAAGCGATTCATGAGCGCTTTCGTAACCAATTCAAGAGCGATCAGGCGAACGTGTTTTTCAGGAACTCCCTGATTTTATTTCATAAAATAGATGTAACGATTTTGTGATGTAACAGGTGATGCGCGCCGCGCGTTACCTCTGCTTATGCTGAGCGCATGAGCATGGTCGAACCTCAGCAGGTGTCCTTCCGGGGGCGTATTTTTTCAGCAGTCTTGCGGTCGAGGCGCCGCCTCCTGAAAGCAGGGTTTGCGGCGATGGCGGTTCATGTGGGACTGGCACCCGTCGCGCAGGCCGCAGCAGCCACCAGTGAGCGGGCAAGCCTGACTTCTCCCCTGACGCCTTCGACCCTCAAGGCCACAGACATGGCGTTTGTGGATGATCTGGAACACCGGACCTTCAACTGGTTCTGGGACACCGCAAACCCGAAGAACGGCCTCGTCCCGGACCGCGCGCCGCTGCCGAATGGTGCGGCCAGCATCGCCGGTGTCGGTTTCGGCCTGACCGCTTACGGTATCGGCGTGGAGCGCAACTATATCACCCGCCAGCAGGCCGTGGACCGGACGCTGACCACGCTGCGTTTTCTGGCCGGTCTGCCGCAGAACGACCAGAAGATGGGCGCCGCCGGCTATCACGGCTTCTTCTATCACTTCCTCGATTCCAATACCGGCCTGCGCGTGGCGGACTGGTCCGAACTGTCCAGCGTCGATACGGCGCTGCTGATGGCGGGCGTGCTGTTCGCACAGTCCTATTACGATCAGGACACCCCGCAGGAGCAGGAAATCCGCGATACGGCGGACAGGCTTTACCGCCGCGTCAACTGGACATGGATGAAGGCACATGGTCCCTGGCTCAGCATGGGATGGATGCCGCCCAACCAGTTCCTTCAGAGTGACTGGAAGGGATATAACGAAGGGCTCATTATCTATCTCCAGGCCCTTGCATCCCCCACGCATTCCCTTCCCGCCGAAACGTGGAAGACATGGACAGCGACCTATGACGGGCAGTGGGGTGATTTCCAAGGACACAAGCTCCTGAACTTCGCGCCGCTCTTTGGGCACCAGTATAGTGAATCCTGGGTGGATTTCCGTGGAATCCAGGATGGCTGGAGCCGTCAGCATAACGTCGATTACTTTATGAACGGCCGCGAAGCCGCCTACGCACAGCAGGCCTATGCCCGAGCCAATCCTGGCGACTGGAAGGATTACAGCGCTACGATCTGGGGCCTGACAGCCTGTGACGGACCCGGAGACGCGCAGCAGGTCTATGACGGACGCAAGCGCCATTACCTTGCCTATAGCGCACGCGGCGCCGGGCGCGATTACGTTCTGGATGACGGCACCATCGCCCCCACGGCCGCTGGCGGGTCCATCGCCTTTGCTCCGGAAATCGCCCTGCCGGCCCTGAAGGAAATGCGCGCGCGCTACGGTGAGCGCATCTACAACCAGTATGGCTTCGTGGATTCCTTTAATCCGTCCTTCAAGGACAGGGACAGCTACTGGGTTGATGGCCAGCAGCTCTCCATCGATCAGGGACCAATCCTGCTGATGACGGAAAACTGGCGGAGCGGCTTCGTCTGGAACGTCATGAAAAAGAACCCCTATCTGCGCGCCGGTCTGGAGAAAGCCGGCTTCCAAGGCGGATGGCTCAAGACCACGACCGCCTCGGCGCAGGCCAACAAGGCGCTCTGAACCATCAGATCGGTCTGTCCAGTCCCGCCATGAAGCTGCGGGGCGGGAGTGTGCCGGTCACGCGGTCCGGAACCGTCTCGTAAAGGATGGATGTCGGTTCGGCGATGGGGAGTGTCTCGTCACCGAAATTGATCGCAACGCTGAGAAGCGTCCCGTTCGCCAGCGTCCATTGGGCCAGCACTGCCCGTTCGGACAGAACTTCCGCCCCTGCGCTTTTTGCGCCTTTCAGATGCGGTGTGATCCGGTCATGTCGGATCGAAAGCAATTCCTTCGTGCGGCCCAGCCACTTCCGCCCGCGGGGTGTGTCGCGTTCGGCCCGGTCGGGGCGGGACGCCGCATAGGTTTTCGGATCGTTCGGATCGGGCAGCGCTGCGAGGGCTGCCGGGTCCGTGATATTGGAGTACTTGCGGAACTGCTCTTCCCGGCCCTCGCGGACGGTCTGGGCCAGTTCGCCGTGGAAATTGCAGAAGAAATAGAACGGGGTCGTACTGCCCCATTCCTCTCCCATGAAAAGCATCGGCGTCATGGGGGAGAGCAGAAGCAGGGCGAAGGCGGCGTGAAAACAGTCCGGGTCCGTGAAGGTGATCATGCGCGCGCCGTCCGGGCGGTTGCCGATCTGGTCATGATTCTGGAGGAACGTGACGAATTTCGTGGGCGGCAGGGCGCCGCTCGGGCTGCCGCGCATCTTTTCCGCCGGCGCGAAGTATTCGCCCTGCCAGGCGAATCCCTCCGCCAGGACGCGGCGCAACAGGCCGATGGTATTGTGCTGGAACGCCGCGAAATAACCGTTCGTTTCGCCACTGAGCAGAACGGTGACGGCATGGTGCCAGTCCTCGTCCCACTGGCCGTCATATCCGTCCGCAAGCAGGCCGGAATCATTATTCTCGTTCTCGAGGATCAGGTGGATATGCCGCCCCGGCTCCTTGTGATGGTCGATGCGCTGAAGCAGCTTGGCAAACCAGTTGCGGTCCGTGATGGCCCATGCGGCATCGATGCGCAGACCGTCAAAACGGTATTCCATGAGCCAGTACAGGGCGTTATCGAGGAAGAAATCCGCAACGATGGGATTCTTAAAATCAATCCCTTCTCCCCAGACCGTCCTGCTGTCCGGATCGAACATCGCCTCGGCATATTCGGGAAGATAATTCCCGTCCGGTCCGAAGTGATTATAGACCACATCGAGAAAAACCATCAGCCCCAGGGAATGGGCATGGTCGATGAAGGCCTTGAGCAGGGACGGGCGCCCGTAGGGTGTGGTGGGAGCATAGATCAGAACGCCATCATATCCCCAGTTCCAGTTCCCCCCGAAGGTGTTGACCGGCATGATCTCGATCGCCGTGATCCCGAGGTCCACCAGTTCCCCGAGACGCTCCACCATCCCTTCGAACCCGCCTTCCAGTCCCAGATGGACTTCGTAGACGACGGTGTCCTCCCATGGGCGGCCTTTCCAGTCCGGCTGCTTCCACTGGTAGAATTCCGGATCAATGATCTCGCTGGGGCCATGGACGCCTTCCGGCTGGTAGCGGCTGGCCGGGTCGGGAACGGAAAACCCCTCGCGGATCCGGTACCGGTACCGCGTGCCGGCACCACAGGTGGCTTCGGCAGTGAAGAACCCGTCATCCTGCTGCTCCATGGTAACGGGCGGCAAACCCTCCACTTCCAGCAGGACAGTCTCGCAGGCCGGCGCCCAGAAACTGAAGCGCGTCCTGTCCGGTGCGAGCAGTTCCGCACCGGAGCGGTTTTCGAATCTGAATGAAGCCATGAGAACGTCCTGTCAGGGTTTCGGTGAAAGATAGAGAACACCAAGGGGAGGGAGCGTCAGAAGCAGGGACTGGTCCATGCCGTGGGCCGGAATGTCATGGGTCTGGAGGACGCCGCCATTCCCCACGTTCGAGCCACCGAAACATGCAGCATCCGTATTGAGGAGTTCATGCCAGGCGCCGTTGTCGGGAACGCCGATGCGGTAATCCGTCCGCACCACCGGCGTCATGTTACAGACAACCAGCACGGGCGCGCTGTCCGTTGCCTGGCGCAGCCAGACGAAAACGGCGTTCTGCGTATCATCGGCGATGATCCAGCGAAAGCCTGCGGGCTGGTCATCCTGACGGTGCAGGGCCGGATGGGACCGGTAAAGGCCATTGAGGGCGCGGACCGTAGCCTGAACACCCCGGCCGTACTCATCCAGCAGGCGATACCAGCTGAGTTCGCCTTCGAAATCCCACTCCGTCGGCTGGGCCAGTTCACACCCCATGAACAGGAGCTTGCGCCCCGGATAGGCCCACATCAGGGCATAGCAGGTGCGCAGCCCGGCATGTTTCTGCCAGTCATCGCCCGGCATCCGGTCCAGAAGCGAGCCTTTGCCATGCACCACTTCATCATGGGACAGCGGCAGGATGAAATGCTCCGAATAGGCATACACCATGCCAAAGGTGATGTCCTCGCCATGGTATCCGCGCCAGAGCGGATCGCGCTGCATGTAGCGCAGCGTGTCATGCATCCAGCCCATGTTCCATTTGTACTGGAACCCCAGACCCCCGTCCCGCGCAGGAGCCGTGACGCCCGGCCAGGCGGTGGATTCCTCGGCGATCAGCATGGTGTCGGGATGAAGGTTCTGAATGACCGTGCAGAGATGGCGCAGAAAACTGATGGCTTCGAGGTTTTCGCGGCCACCATGGATGTTGGGATACCATTCCCCATCGCGGCGGCTGTAATCGCGGTAGAGCATGGACGCCACGGCATCAACGCGAAGCCCGTCGATGTGAAACCGCTTGATCCAGTGCAGCGCGCTTCCCGTCAGGAAACCACGGACTTCGTTGCGGCCGTAATTGTAGATCAGGGTGTGCCAGTCCTGATGGTATCCCTCGCGCGGGTCGGCATGTTCGTAAAGATGGGTGCCGTCAAACAAGGCCAGACCATGCAGATCGGCCGGGAAATGGGCCGGAACCCAGTCCATGATGACGCCGATGCCAGACTGATGGCAGCGGTCCACGAAGCGGGCGAACTGCTCCGGCCCGCCATGACGGGCGGTCGGGGCATAAAGGCTCAGGGGCTGGTATCCCCATGAGCCGAAAAACGGATATTCCGTAATCGGCAGAAGTTCGAGATGGGTGAAGCCCAGATCCGTCATATACGGGATCATCGTATCGCCGAGCTCATCCCAGTCCATGACGCCCCGGCCAGTGACCGGATGGCGCCATGACGGAGCATGGGCTTCATAAATTGAAATCGGCGCATCGCTGGCCTGCCGGGCCCGTCGCGTCGTCATCCATTCGTCGTCATGCCATGCGAAATCCTCCAGCGGTGCCACGACGGACGCCGTGGCGGGAGGCAGCTCCGTGGCGCGGGCATAGGGATCGGCCTTGGCGGGCAAAACGGAACCGTCCTGCGCCATGATTTCATATTTGTAGCGTTCACCCGCCTTCAGGCCGGGAACGAACAGCTCCCAGACACCGGCATCGTGACGCAGGCGCATCGGATGACGGCGGCCGTCCCAGATATTGAAATCACCGATGACCGAGACACGCAGGGCATTGGGCGCCCAGACAGCAAAACGCACGCCAGCAATGCCATTTATTTCCATCGGGATGGCACCCATCATGCGATCAAGCTGCTGGTGTCGTCCTTCCGAAAACAGGTAGAGGTCCATCCCCTCCAGAAGCAGACCGAAGCTGTATGGGTCATAGGTCTCCTGCCATCCATCCGCCCAGCGGACCCGCAGCCTGTAGCGGCTGGAGCGGGCGATCGGAGCGGCATAAAGCCCGCGCGGATCGATCTGCTTCATGGGACGGTCAACGGCGCCGCCCCGGGCGTTGGTCCCGATCAGCCGGACTTCCAGCGCATCGGGATAGAAAACGCGCACGATGTCCAGCCGCCCTTCCCGATGCCGTCCCAGCAGGCTGAAAGGATCATGACAGTGCCCGGTCATGAGAGCGTCGATCATGGTCTGGAGCGATGGAAGGGACGTGGAAACCAGCGTCATGGAGAAAAGCCTTCAGGCATGGGTGCCAGTACGGGGAAAAGCATGAATCATTGTGGAAGCCTGCTCGCCATTGCGGCCGCGCGGCATCCGGGCAACCTGCCGCCCCGACCGTGGCTGGGCTGAAACCGGATCGCCACGGCGGGGTGCGATGGAATTTTCCAGTTCGAGAGCCATGGGCGGCCGACCGGTCATCTCCAGCAGCAGCCGGGCATATTGCGCTGCCTTGCCATCCCAGGAGACGTCATGCAGCGCGCCATTACGCTGCATCCGGGCCCAGACAGCTTTCTGCCGGAACAGGTTCAGGCCGCGGCGGATCGCCAGCATCAGCATGTCCTCCGTGGTGGGTGAGAATAGGATGCCGTTGGCCACCCCTTCGGAAACAGCGGCGGAATTGGCGTCCACGATGGTGTCGCTCAGACCGCCCACACGGGCCGCAATCGGGATGGAGCCGTAACGCAGGGCATGGAACTGCGTCAGGCCACAGGGCTCGAACCGGGACGGAATGAGAGACGCATCCACGGCGGAATGCAGCCTGTGGCCCAGCGTCTCGCTGTAGCGCAGATGGCAGATGACGTTCTTGGGATAACGGCTCTGAAGGGCGGCGAAAGCCTGCATGATGCCTTCATCCCCCGTTCCCACCACGGCAAGCTGGATGTTCTGGTCGAATAGGCGTGGCGCAAGGGTGGCAAGCAGGTCCGCGCCTTTCTGCGTCGTCAGGCGGCTGACCATACCGAGAAGAAAGGCATCCGGATCCTGGGGCAGGCCGAATTCCGCCTGAAAAACGCGCTTGTTGGCGCGCCGCCCCACGATGTCTCCCACGGCATAGGGAAAAAAGACCGACGGGTCCGTCAGGGGATTCCAGTCCTGAAGATCAACACCGTTGAGGATGCCGGTCAGGACATTGGACCGTGAACGCAAGACGCCATCCAGCCCCATGCCCTCCTCGGGTGTCTGGATTTCTTCGGCATAAGTGGGAGAGACGCTGATAAGCCGGTCAGCCGTCTGAAGAGCGGCTTTCATGAAGCCGATCTGGCCGTAATATTCGATGTCCCCGCACTGGAAAGCGTGTTCCGGCAGCTCGAACACACCCATCATGTCGCGGGGGAAAAGTCCTTGGAACGCAAGGTTATGGATGACGTGCGCCACCTGAGGCGTCTGTTCTTCCATGTAGCGCAGATAGGTGGCGACAAGCCCCGCATGCCAGTCATGGGTCATGACGGCTTCCGGCTTCCAGTCCGGGAACAGACCCGCCGCAATCAGCGCCGCCACCCGGCAGAACAGCGCATAACGGATGCCGTTATCCCCCCACGGTTGCCCGTCAGGGCCCAGATAGGGATTGCCCGGACGCTGATAGAGCGCAGGAACGTCAACGACATACAGATGCGCCCCATGCGCATGGCCTTCGAGAACCGTGACCTCATGCCCCATGATGTTCCCGATCTTGACCGCGCCGATCCTGCTGGAGAGTGCGCGCAGGACGGCCGGATATCCCGGCAGAACCGTCCGCGTCTCCACACCCTGTGATACAAGAGCAGGAGGCAGCGACCCTACCACATCTCCCAGCCCGCCGGTCTTTACAAACGGATACATTTCGCCAGCAACCGAAAGAAGCTGAAACATTGGGGACGGCATCTCGGCAGGCTGGTTCATGGCATGCATCTCTGTTTTTCGATGACCGGAGGCGGGGCGCTTGTCAGCGTGTTTCGAAGTTACAACGCCGCAGAAAGCACCTCCGAAGCGGCTTCACGAACAAGTTATCTTCCTGTCTGACCGGCCCCGGACGTTAGCGTTTCATACGGAGTGCCGGGCCGCCACGGGGGCGGAGAACCGGTATCGCTCCCGTTCCGGAATGAAACATATGAGTAATTCAAGACAGAAAGGACTGCGCGAGGGCCGCCCCAGCACCCTGGGCGCGACGCTGGAAAAGGGCGGCGTCAATTTTGCCATTTTTTCCGCTCATGCCTCAGCTGTCGAAATCTGTCTTTTCGGTCCGGACGGAAAAACGGAGACGGACCGTATTCCCCTGCCGGAATATACGGATCAGGTCTTCCACGGCTGGATTCCGGACATTCAGGCGGGCCAGCTTTATGGCCTGCGCGTGCAGGGGCCGTATGCGCCTGACGCGGGCCACCGTTTCAACGCCAACAAGCTGCTGCTCGACCCCTATGCCCGCGCCTATCACGGGAACCTCCAGTGGGACCCCTCACTGTTCGGATATATTCTCGATCATCCGGACAAGGACCTGAGCTTCAGCACGGGGGACAGTGCGCCATTCGTCCCCAAAGCCATCATCACCGACCCAACCAGACAGGATTTCAGCCGCCCCCACAGGCCATGGCGCGACAGCGTGCTGTATGAAATGCACGTCAAGGGATACACGAAGGAACATCCCGACGTCCCGGAACGCCTGCGCGGGACCTATGCCGGACTGGCGGATCCCGTCCTCCTCAAGCGGATACGCGACCTGGGTGTGACGGCCGTCGAGCTCCTGCCCGTGCAGAGCTTCGTGACGGACAAATACCTGTCGGACAAGGGACTGACGAATTACTGGGGCTACAACACCATCGGCTTCTTCTCCCCCGACGACCGTTACGCCCATGAACCGGATCAGGCCATCCAGGAATTCCGGCAGCTTGTCCGTGCCTGTCATGACGCCGGGCTCGAAGTCATCATGGACGTGGTTTACAATCACACGGCCGAAGGAAACGAACTCGGTCCGACGCTGTCGTTCAAGGGCATCGACAACGCTTCCTATTACCGTCTCATGCCGGACGAACCGCGCTATTACATCAACGAGACCGGTACCGGAAACACCTTCAACCTGACACGGCTGAACTGCATCCGCTTTGTCGCCGACAGCCTGCGATACTGGGTCAACGAGATGGGCGTGGACGGTTTCCGCTTCGATCTCGGGACAATTCTGGCCCGGGAGGCGGACGGATTCCACAATGACGCCACCTTCCTCCGCGTCTGCCGGCAGGACCCGGTCCTGTCACAGGTGAAGCTGATCGCCGAGCCATGGGATGTCGGACCGGGCGGCTATCAGGTCGGCAATTTCCCCCCGGGGTGGGCAGAGTGGAACGACAAGTTCCGCGATACCGTACGGGATTTCTGGCGCGGAGATGCCCATGCAGACGTTCTGGCGCCGCGGCTGCTCGCAAGCCCGGACTGCTTCAATCACAGCGGCCGCCGGACATGGGCCCCCATCAATTTCGTTACCGCCCATGACGGTTTCACTCTCATGGACTGCGTGTCCTACAATGACCGGCACAACGAAGCGAACGGCGAGGACAACAAGGACGGCTCGTCCGATAACCGTTCCTGCAACTATGGCGCCGAAGGACCGACGGACGATCCCAAAATTCAGGCGATACGCTGGCGGCAATGCCGTAACATGCTCGCCACACTGTTCCTGTCACAGGGAACGCCCATGCTGCTGGCGGGAGACGAGATCGGCCGGACCCAGCAGGGCAACAACAATGCATACTGTCAGGACAATCCGATCTCATGGATTGACTGGGCAGTCCCGCCGGAAGGGGAAGATCTCCGTGCGTTCGTCCAGCGCCTGACGCATCTGCGCAGCCGTTATCCGATTCTGCACCGGAGCCGCTTCCTGATGGAAGCCTACAACCGGGATCTGGATATCCAGGAACTGACCTGGGTGAACGCCAATGGCGGCACGATGCTGCCGGATGAATGGAAAACGGCGCAGTGTTTCGGCCTCATGATCGACGGACGCAGCCAGCCCAGCGGTATCCGCCGCCGTGGCGCGGACGCCACGGTCCTGCTGGTGTTCAATGCCTGGGAGGATGTGGTCAAGTTCACCCTTCCCGAAACGGGAGAAGGACAATGGAAAATGCTCCTTGATACCAACCAGCCGGAAGCGGGGGCTGACATCGAGAAACAGGTCTTCAGCCAGAAACATGTCTATCTGGTCACGGGACGTTCCGTTCTGGCGCTCGAACTGGTTGGCCGCGATCCCGCACCCAGATCTTCGTAAGAAGACATTGCGTCGAAAGAGCGCATGGCGGAAGAAGAATGATCATTTGCTGATGAAAGGAGCACCTCATGCGTCTCATTCTTGCCTTGCTGCTGCCTTGGCTCCAGTTCTTCACCATCCGGCGCCCCTTCGCCGGGATCATCTGCCTCATCCTCCAGATCACGATCATCGGCTGGATTCCGGCGGCGATCTGGTCCGTCTATGCCCTCAGCCAGTACAAAACCGACCGCAAGATCGCTGCCGCACGGGGCTGATCCCTGTTCTGCAGTGACTGCGAATAGAAAAAGCCCCGTTCCAGCCGGAACGGGGCTTTTTTCGTGACAGGACGGAAAAACGGCTCAGCGCCCGATATCGCGCAGGCGCACACCATGGCTCAGTTTCGACTCGATGGATTCGAGCGAAACGCCCTTCGTTTCCGGCACGAACAGGAGCGTCACGAAGATGAAGAGGGCATTCAGACCCGCATACAGCCAGAACGTGTTGGCCCCTCCCAGCGTGCTGAGCATCCCCAGGAACGTGGCACCGACGACGATGTTCGTCGCCCAGTTCGTTACGGTGGAGCAGGTGATGCCGAAGTCACGCCCCTGAAGCGGCTGGATTTCCGCACACAGGATCCAGATCAGCGGCCCTGCCGAGAAGGCAAAACCGGCGATGAAGCACAGCAAGACCGAAATGGCGAGGTAATGCGTCAGGGAGCTGCCATGATCGCCCATACCCATCAGCGTGGCGAGAATGCCTAGCCCGGCCGCCATGATGGCAAATCCGGTAATCAGCATGGGACGACGTCCCCAGCGATCCGCGAACGCAATGGCGATGAAGGTCGCAAGACAGTTCACGAGCCCGACCGTCGCTGTCCCCCACATCTGCCCGTCCTGTCCGAAGCCCACCTCCGCGAAAATGCGCGGGGCGTAGTACATCACGACGTTGATGCCGGTGAACTGCTGGACGATCTGAAGACCGATGCCCAGCATGACGGAACGGCGGAAGTTCGGGTCTTCCAGGAACATGGCGAGCCCGCGCTGCCTGACCTGGCTCTGAAGCTGGGTGCGGATGTCCTGGATTTCCGTCTCGGCGGCCTGAGGGGTATGCCGCAGGTTCCGCAGCGTGCTCAGCGCCTCGTCTTCACGGCCACGCAGCATCAGCCAGCGCGGGCTGTCCGGCAGGAAGAGCGACCCGACCAAGAACAGCGCGCCCGGAATGGCCACGATCCCGAGCATCCACCGCCATGACCCACTATAGGACAGGATGGCATCCGACACGAAAGCCAGCAAGATCCCTGAGGTGATCATCAGCTGATACATGGAGATCATGCTGCCCCGGCGTGTCTCGTCTGCGATCTCGGAGATGTAGAGCGGCGCCACGAAACTGGCGATGCCGATGGCCAGCCCTAGAATGGCGCGTCCGATGATGAGAATGCTGACCGAATGGGCGATCGTGCACAGCAGGGCCCCGATGACGAACATCACGGCGCTGTAGGTCAGGGAGCGGCGACGGCCGAACGCATAGGACATGCGCCCTGCGGCCAGCGCCCCGATCGTCGCACCGACCATCATGGAAGACACGATCCATGACTGTTCGAATTCGGTAGCGTGAAATTCATCCTTGATGAAACCGAGCGCCCCGGAAATCACACCGATATCCAGACCGAACATCAGTCCGGCAATGGCGGCAAGCGCAACGGCCAGCATCATCCGGCCCACCAGAGGCGGGCGGACGACCTTGGTCGGGGTATCGAGCACTGTATCGCTCATCATGAGAAACTCCGGCCATCCCTGTATGCAGGGGAAACAAGCGGGTGGGTCAGACAGAAAGCCGTCGGCGGAGTGGTTCTGAATGCAGGGTTCAGCGCAACGGACCAGAGAAGAACGTCTCCTGAGCGCTAAAGTATCACATGGATTTCGTTATTCCATCATACATTTATGTGATTTTCAGGAATTTTTTTTAGACCATGCGTCAAACTGCTCTGACACCCTGAAAATGCAGGCGGCGCGCCGGAGCGGAAAAACACGCGGTACTATGCATCCCAAAGCATAACGGACCTGCCGGAAAGCCGGTCAGTGATGATGCCAGGTGGGGCCACTGGCTTTGTACTGGACGTCATATTCTTCCACGAATGTATCGAAATCCTGCTGCGTTTCGATCTGCACATCCGTGACGGGAGAACCCTGCTGGAGCGCCGCCCCGAAGAAGTCGTTGTGAAGGACGAAATTATGCGTGCTGAACAGGCGGCAGCCCGTGCGGGAGGACTGGTCCAGTTGCTCCCAGGCTTCTTTCGAACGCAGGCGCAGATCGGCATCGAGCCACCATCCGCCATTTGAAAGAATGACATACAGGCGCAGGAGGTCCGCCCCCTCCGCGGGATGGCGGGCTTTCAGGAATTGCTCCGAAACCTCGCGCCCGTGATGGTCATACAGCCATTGCGCACCGGATTCGCGGTCGAAAGCCGTAAAACTGCACCCCAGAAGGTCCGCGTGATACTGGAAATTCTCCCGTATCTCATCCGGCGGATTGGCATCCCAGTACATATAGAGGTGATGTGGGATGGCATGGCCTGACGCGGCATCAGGCGCCTTCAGCCCACAGGGTTCATGGTTCAGGGCAATCTCAAGATAAAGGCGGTCAATTTCTTCCCCGGAGTGAAAATCCTCGAAAGCATTGCCGATTAACTGAAGACCAGCCTGTGGCCTCCCGTTTCTCCAGGCCTGCCTTATGCCTTCGATGTAGCGCGCGAAAGCCGGGGAATACTGTTGCAGTTCCGCCATTTCCTCTTCAGGCAGGGGCTGGGAGGCTTTCAGTAGGCAGAGCAGACGTACCTGCAACAACGACTGCGGCAGCGGGAACTCAGTCTGCTGCTTGCCATGAAGGTCAAAGGCGATCCGGTAAAAGAAAGAAGCCTCAAGAACCTTGCTGTGCAGGTGAAGAATATTGGCGATTGCGAAAGCATGTTCCACCGTGGACGCACCATGTTTCTCGAAATAAGCCAGTGCCTGGTGATCATGACAGAACGAGAGTTCGTCAATGAATCCGAATGAGAAATGATCTTTTTATTTCGTGTCGCTCATTAATTAAAGAGTTAATTTATTAGAATCTCAATACAGATCCCTATTTACACTGATTTGAACTTCTTTCGTAATATGTTGTTACATTCTCGTCGTGTTTGGTGAATCCGTGACGCAACAGGACATCCTTTTCTGATCACCCCGGAACGTCGTGTCCCCATACGAAAAACGGCCCGCACACGGGGTGTGCGGGCCGCAAAACTGGCCGATATGCGCGAAAGGAGGGGCTGGATCAGGCGATGGTGTCCACCGTGCCGCCATCGACCCGCAGCGCCGCGCCCGTGGTGGCGGAAGCAAGGGGAGAAGCGGTGTAAACAACCAGATTGGCCACTTCATCGACTGTTGCTGCACGACCCAGAATATCGCTGGGCCGATGCTTGCGGACGAACTCTGTCGCCAGGTCTTCGACAGAGCGGCTGTCACCCGGATTCTGCGCCTTCAGCATATCCTCCACGCCTTCGGAAAGCGTGAAACCGGGCAGGATGGCGTTAACGGTGACGTTGGTATGCGCCATCAGCTTGGCCAGACCGCGCGAAAGACCGAGCATTGCCGTCTTGCTGACACCGTAATCCACCATCTCCACCGGAATGTTGAGAGCAGATTCAGAAGAGATGAACACGACCCGTCCCCAGTTGCGGTCTTTCATGCCGGGGAGATAGGCGCGTGAGAGACGTACGCCCGAGAACAGATTAACGTCGAAGAGGGACTGCCAGTCCGCGTCGGAAGTCTGGAAAAAGTTGTTCGGCTTGAAAATGCCGGCGTTGTTGATGAGGATATCGACGGAATTTTCGGTTTCGATGACGGTCTTGCACCCTTCGGCCGTACCGACATCCGCCACGATGCTGCGGAAACTCCCGCCCGGGACCGTCTTGCCCAGCGTGGCAAGCGCCTTTTCCACGGTATCTTGGCTGCGGCCATTGATGATGACGGTCGCGCCGGCACTGGCCAGTCCCTTGGCGATCGCCAGACCGATGCCACCCGTGGAACCCGTTACCAGGGCCGTGCGCCCACTCAGATCAATGCCCACCATCAGGGAAACTCCTTATAATGCAATTCGTCAGGTGATTAACGCCCGTTCTCCGCAAAATTGCCAGAACTGATTGCGGAGAGGGAGAGAATGGGGCGGATGGCTTGTAAAGAGATGACGATACACGCCATCTTCTATGAACAATCTTGACCCGGGGAAATGATATGACGCGGACAGATGGACTGGAGCAGAAGGGCGGGATCACCTTCCCGCCTGCTGTCATGTCTGGGGGCCGTGCATCTTTCCACAATGCCTCCCTGACACACCTGCTGGCACTCTCCGCATCGCTGGGAGGCAGTGAGGCCGCCCTGATCGTCCGGGAGGTACGTGGTTTCCGGATCCTGATGGAGGAAGGTAACGGGATCGGCCAGGACGGCATTGCCCGGCTGGAAGGCCGGGATAATGGCGCGGAAACGGTCCTCTTTCCCCTGCCCGGGACGGTAACCGAGGCCTGGCTCTGCGTGCGCCATGATGCGCCGGCGCTGGAACACGTCCGGGCGCTCTGGATGACCGAAATCGAAAATCTGGTCCATGCCGCAGGCACTCTGCCATCAACGGAAGGGCCAGCTCTCCTGCAACGGCTGAAGCAACGGGTCCGGCGGATGTCGGAAGCCGCGGATGTTGGCTTCTTCCAGTGCGATTTCACACATGACGTCCTGACGGCGGATGAACGTTTCGCGCAGATCTGGGGCCTTTCTCCCGCCCGTCTCGCTCTCGGAATCCCCATTCAGGAAATCTATGACTGCGTTCATCCCGAAGACCGGGTGGTCTATGAAGGCGGGACGGAAGAGGACCTGAGCCGTTCGGGCTATTACGAAGTCCAGTTCCGGGTCGTCCTGAAAAGTGCCTACGGCAAACCGTTTATCCGGCATCTTCTGGTTCGGGGCTGGTGCGACGAAGAGGCCCCGGAAGGGGAACTGCGCAGCGTCGGACTGGTGATGAACGTCTCCGCGGCGTCCATGACGGCGGAAGCCCTCCGGTCCAGCGAGGCTTTCACGCGGCTTCTGCTCTCTAGCTCTCCTGACTGTATCCATATCCTCGATGTGGATGGGGTCGTCCGCTTTGTGAACGAAGGCGGCATCCGTTCCATGGAAATGGACAGCCCGATCATGCTGCATGGCATGTCCTGGGTGGATCTCTGGCGCGGGCAGACGCGCCGCCTCGCCGTGCAGGCCGTCCAGAACGCGCTGGCGGGGGAAATCGGGCGTTTTCAGGGATATGCCCTGACGCTGAAGGGAACACGACGCTTCTGGGACGTGGCCGTCCCGCCGGTCTTCGGGGAAGAAGGGGACGTCCAGAGACTTCTGGCGATCGGACGTGACCTGACGGAGGTCAACCAGTCCATGGAGCGTCTCCAGCTTGCGCTGGATGCGGGGGCGATCGCGGGAACATGGATGTGGGATGAGGGCGGGGCATACGTGACCGGCGATACACGCCTCGCCGCGACGCTCCGTCTGGACCCGCTCTCATTGCAGCAGGGTATTCCCGCTTCCGTCATCTACGATGCGATTGATGAGCGCGACCGTGCGGCGGTGAGGGACGCCATCACGGCCGCCCGCCGCTCGGGTGGAAAATGCAGGTTCCAGTTCCGGATCATGACGCCGGACGGCCTGCGCTGGTTCGAGGGCAACGGGCGTTGTGACCTGAACGAGGACGGCCTGATCTCCCGTTTCCCGGGCATCGTATTCGATATCGACCGTAGCAAGCGTCAGTCCATGCGGCAGAGCGCCCTCGTGGAACTGGGGGACGCTCTGCGCGCGCTCGAAAATGCTGCGGAAATGGAGGAAACCGCGGCCCGGATCGTCTGCCGGGAGCTGGAGGCGAGCGGGGCAGGCTATGGCGTGATGGACGAAACCGGTACGGGCCTGGTGGTGGGCGCGCCCCATATGGCTTCTCCTCCGCCGGGCATGCCGCGGCCCCGTTCCGTGCGCGGTTTTCACGCATTCCGGGATTATGGGAGTTACGGCGGCCTGCTGGCCCAAGGCAAGACCATCGCCCTGACGGATGTGCGCTCGGACCCGCGGACGATGGAATATACCGAACGCTTCGCCAGTCTGGGCATCGTGTCGATGCTGAATGTGCCGCTGTTTAAGTCCGGACGCCTGGTGGGCGTGATGTTCGTTTACAGGCCAGCACCGCATGAATGGACGGAAGAGGAAATCGTTTTCACGCGGGCGGTCGCGGACCGTACCCATGCCGCCATGCGGCAGGCCGGGATACAGCAGCAGCTCCGGGACGTGAACGGAATGCTGGAGGAACGCGTCCGCCAGCGCACCCGGGAACGCGACCGGCTGTGGAGCATCGGCAAGGATCTTTTCCTCATCGTCAGCCGGACGGGACAGTACCAGTCGGTCAGTCCGAGCTGGCAGAACGTCATGGGCTATTCTTCCGAATCCCTGACGGGCGTCCGCATCGAGGCGCTCTGCCACCCGGACGATCAGGCCGCCGTCCTGAAAGCTTTTCAGGAACTGCAGGCAGGAATGCCTTGGCCTTCGGCCGGGCTGGATGTGCGGATGCTCCGGCGTAACGGAACATGGCGCAGTTACAACTGGAGCTTCAATGACGAAGGGGATGCGGTCTATGGCGTGGGCCGCGACCTGACGGAACGCAACGAACTGGAAGAGCAGCTCCGGCAGTCCCAGAAAATGGAGGCCGTCGGTCAGCTGACCGGTGGTCTGGCCCATGATTTTAATAATCTGCTGGCAGGCATCGGCGGCAGTCTCGAACTGCTGGGCCTGCGCCTGACGCAGGGCCGGACGGAGGGGCTGACGCGCTATATCGAGGCATCGCAGGAGGCCGTGAAGCGCGCATCTTCCCTGACGCACCGCCTGCTGGCCTTCTCCCGCCGCCAGACACTGGATCCGACCCCAACAGACATGAACGGCCTCATCAACAGTCTCGTGGCGCTGATTCGCGGAACGGTCGGGCCGGGCGTAAGTCTCTCGCTGGATCTTCAGGACAGCCTGTGGCTGGTGCGCGTGGACGTGAACCAGTTCGAGAACGCCGTTCTCAACCTCTGCATCAATGCGCGTGACGCCATGGAGCAGAACGGCCAGACCCTCGCGATCATGACGCGCAACCGCATTCTGGAAGAGGATGACGCCCGGGATCTGGGTGTTCCGGGTGGGGAATACGTGGTCCTGACGGTTCAGGACAATGGCTGCGGCATGGCGGCAGAGACGGTCAAACGCGCGTTCGATCCGTTCTTCACGACCAAGCCGCAGGGGCAGGGCACGGGGCTTGGCCTGAGCATGATCTACGGCTTCGCCCGGCAGTCCGGCGGGCAGGCCCGCATCTACTCCGTGCCGGGTGAAGGAACGTCCGTGTCCATCTGGCTGCCGCGCTATCACGGGGACAGCGCCTCCCTGCCGGAACAGAAAGACTTCCCCCGGCCCGACCGGACAGGAACGCTGCGCGCCATTCTGGAAGGGCGGACGGTTCTGGTCGTGGATGATGAGGATACAGTGCGTCTGGTCGTCCGGGACGTGGTGGAAGATCTGGGCGGCCACGTCCTGTGCGCGGCGGATGGCCCTTCCGTCTTTCAGATCATCGAACAGCAGCCTGACCTGTCACCCTCGGTCCTGATCAGCGACATCGGAATGCCGGGCGGCATGAATGGCCGTCAGGTTGCCGAACGGCTGCTGCTGCGCTTCCCGTCCATGAAGGTCCTGTTCATCACTGGCTACGCCGAGCAGAGTGTTCTGGGAGAACGCCTGTTGCAGCCGGGATGTGCGCTTCTGGTCAAGCCATTCAGCGTGGAGACCCTGATCGCCAAGCTGGTGCAGCTTGTGGGACAGAACTGACTTTCCGGCACGCCTGAACCGCCGCTTCCTTTCCTGCGTTGCAGGGGTCCCACATCCGTTTCCTGGTCGGAGATCCATCCATGTCTGCACCGAAATCCATTCTGGATATCCAGACAGTCATTCCTTTCCATGATGGCCGCGCCATCCCCCAGCTCGGGCTGGGTGTCTGGCAGACACCACCGGACCAGACAGCGGACGTCGTGCGCGAAGCCATCCGCCTCGGCTATCGTTCCGTGGACACGGCCCGGCTCTACCGCAATGAAGAGGGCGTCGGAGAAGCGATTGAAAAACATCCTGACATTTTCGTGACCACAAAGCTGTGGAATGACGAACAGGGCTATGACCGCGCATTGCGGGCGTATGAAAAAAGCACCCGGCTTCTGAAACGCCCGGTCCTGGACCTCTTCCTCATCCACTGGCCCATGCCGGAACAGGGACAGTACGTGGAGACATGGAAGGCACTGGTCGAACTGAAGAAGAGCGGGCGTGTAAAATCAATCGGCGTTTCGAACTTCGAACCGGAACATCTGGAACGCATCATGGACGCGACGGGCGAGATACCGGTCGTAAACCAGATCGAACTTCACCCCGACTTCCAGCAACGGAAGCTTCAGGACTTTCACGAGAAACACAATATCCGCACGGAAGCCTGGCGGCCGTTGGGGAAAGGACGTGTTCTCACGGATGAACGGATCGTCAGGATTGCGCAGAAACACGACAAGACCCCGGCGCAGGTCGTGATCCGCTGGCATCTGCAGGAAGGACTGATCGTCATTCCGAAATCCGCCAACCCGAAACGCCTGGCGGAAAATCTGGACGTTTTCGATTTCGCACTGGATGCGGATGATCTTCAGGTCATTGATGGCATGGACCGTGCGGACGGACGGATGGGCGCCGATCCGCGGACAGCAAAATTCTGAAAAATATCCCGTCTATGCTAAGCCCGCTCCGGTGCAACCGGAAAGCGGGATGGCATGAGGAAGAGTTTCCTGGCGGGGGTGGCCATACTGGCCATGGGACTCGCCTCTTCGGCCCAGGCGAAAGACTGGACTGAAAACTGGTTTTCGGACACGGCATTCGGCGCGCAGATCGAAGGCGGTGTGATGGGCAGCTCCAGCCACCCGGCCAGCAATCTCAATTTCGGGCAGCTCCTGTCCCCCTACGCCGATCAGGCAACGCTGAACCAGATCGCCCTGACCTTCACCAAACCCGTGGACGCCATCGGGGGAGGCTACGGTCTGGGGTTCAACCTGCGGATGCTCTACGGCTCGGACGCGCGCTCCTACAATATCGCCGGAGTATCGGACCGCTGGATCAACGGGCGTTACCAGGCCATGCCGGTCTTCGCCAATCTGGCCCTGCACATGCCTTGGCTGACAAAGAACGGACTGGACGGGCAGGTTGGTATCCTGACCTCCCCGATGGGCGTGGAGACGCTCGACCCCTCGACCCGTGCTTTCTATACGCTGGCCTATACGACCGAATATTCCACGCCGTTCGAACATGTCGGTGCGATGTTCCAGTGGCACCTGGACGATCACTACGACATCCAGTTCGGGGCAGACACCGGTAACCAGACCTCTTTCGGACGGGGGGACAACAACCATAAACCCGCCGGCTATATCGGCCTGACGGCCAATAACCTCGCCGACGGCCACCTGTCCTTCACCTATCTGCTGCGGCTCGGGCCGGAAAACGCCGTCTGCTCCCTTGGTTCCCGGGCGGATGGCGCCATGCGGTACTGGAATGACATCAACGGCACTTGGACCTTTTCAAAGAAATGGAGCCTCAGCGCCGAATTCAACCAGCTTCATGACGACGGGCTGCGCGCCGATACGATCAGCGGCGTTGTCTGGGGTAAATGGCAGGTCCTGCCCACGCTCTCGGTCAATGCGCGGGGAGAGGTGTACCGGGACAACACCGGTCAGTTCGTCGCCAGCTTCATGGATAACGAAGGATACGTGCAGGGCATGCTCGGGCATTCGGTGCGTGAGGAAACAGCCCCGCCCACGACATACGGCGCCCTGACGCTCAACACCATCTGGCGGCCGGATGTCGGTCATCATATCGAGCTGCTCCAGTTCAGGCCGGAACTGCGCTTTGACCGCGCCCTGAGCGGAACGCGCCCCTTCGATGACCAGCATCACATGGGACGCATCCTCTTCGGCGCCGACATGACGCTGGGCTTCTGATTTACCCCGCCCGGCGGGAGAGGTGCATTCCGATGTGGAGTATGGCAAGGAGTGTGAAATGACGACTCCGCACGAACAGGATTTCCGCCGGGCCATGTCCCATTTTGCCACGGGCGTTGCCGTGGTGACCGCAAAGGGAAGCGAGGGAGAACAGGGCGCCACGATCAGCGCGCTGACCTCCGTTTCACTTGACCCGCTGCTGCTGCTGATCTGCCTGCACCGGGGAAGCTCGACCTACCGGGCCATCGCGGAAGCAGGGACGTTCGGACTGAGCATCCTGAACAACAGCCACAAGGACGTGGCGATGCTCTTCGCCAGCCGCACGGGAGACAAGTTCGCGTCCGAGGTGATCGAACGGGCCGAAGACGGAACGGTTTTCGTCCGCGACGCGCTGGTGAAGATGCACTGTGAACTGGTCGAAACGTTCCAGGGTGGAACGCACGCGCTCTTCATGGCACGTCCGACCTCTATCACCGTTGACAGCGAACAGGCCCCCCTCCTGTATTTCCAGGGTCAGCTCGGCATGGAGGCCTGAACGTCCGGGCTGCTCCACGCAGCCCGCGCCCGGTCGATGGCGACCGGCATGGAGAACAGCCGTGCCGTCGCGGCCCCCACATGCCCGTGATGCAGGTCCGGAGAGCCATCCATCCCGGCACCCACAGCGGGAAAGCGGCTGCAGTCCACCACCGGAAGCCGGAACCGGACCCAGCGTCGTTCCCCCTCGATCTGGAGCGGCGCGCCATCCTCGAAGGTCGGCCCGCCTGGATCGGCCAGCCGCTCCGCCAGATGCAGCGCCGTGCAGGTGTCCCACCCCGTTCCCACCATCAGCACATGTGCGCCCAGCCGGTTCATGACGGCCAGCGGTGAAGACGCGCCGAACGGATCTTCCAGCGGCTGGGTGCTGAGAATGTCGAAGCTGTCCGGACCAAGCGCCGTGAAGGAGACCTGCGGGTGCAGGCTGCGGCGCACGCCCGGCCAGTGACGGAAGGTTTCGGCAACGATCCCCACATTGCGCGTCGGCGTCAGATGCACGTCATAGGCGGGCATCGTGACGCGGATGGTCTCCCACCAGCTTTCCGGCACGGGCGGCTCGCACCACCCCGCCGGGTCGCTGAGTTCGGAAGACTGGGCGGGCATGACGATCGTACCCTGCGGACCCACGACCTGGAGCAGGGCCTCGATGAAAGTCCGTGCCCCGCCACTGATCCAGCCGATACTGCTGAGCGAGACATGAACCAGAAGTGTCATGCCCTCTTCCACGCCCAGACGGCGCAGGTCGACCGTCAGGCGGCCCAGCGTGACCGGTCCTCCCGAACGCGCGATGGCTGCGGCCTCCGTCATGAATCAGCCCCGCCCGCGATAACCCGGAACGTCCTGCGCGGGAATCCATACGCCCTTCGGCGGTTCGCCCGTCTGCCAGAACACATCGATCGGGATACCCCCACGCGGATACCAGTACGCACCGATCCGGAGCCATTGCGGGTCGAGCCGCTCCACCAGCCGTTCGGCGATGGTCACGGAGCAGTCCTCGTGAAACGCACCGTGATTGCGGAAGCTGGTCAGGAACAGCTTGAGGGACTTGCTCTCCACGATCCATTCGCTGGGAATGTAGTCGATGACGATATGCGCGAAATCCGGCTGCCCGGTGACGGGGCACAGAGACGTGAATTCCGGCGCCGTGAACCGCACGACATACTGCCGTCCCTGATGGGGGGCAGGCACGCGCTCCAGAATGGCTTCATCGGGACTTTGGGGCTGGGCGGTCTGGCGGCCGAGCTGGCTCAGGGCGTCTGTACCGGGCGCAGAAGGGCCGGTCGGATGATGGTCGGACATGGAAAGGTTCCTGAAAAAAGAGGGCGTTTTGGTGAGATGTGGCGCAGCTTTGTCCGTCACTCAAGGGAGGGTTCACGCGGGCATATCATGACAGCGTTTGCAAATTGGCGGGATTCGGTGCAGAAGACGGCGCAAATCTCATCCTTCGATGCATCCGTCTGGAAGACCTCATGGAACTCCGTAATATCGCCATCATCGCGCACGTCGATCATGGTAAGACCACGCTGGTCGACCAGCTCCTCAAGCAATCCGGTTCTTTCCGCGAAAATCAGCACGTCGCTGAACGCGCAATGGACAGCAATGATCTCGAGCGCGAGCGTGGGATCACCATTCTCGCCAAGTGCACGTCCGTTGTCTGGAAAGACACGCGCATCAACATCATCGACACGCCGGGTCACGCCGATTTCGGTGGTGAGGTCGAGCGTATCCTGAGCATGGTGGATGGCGCCGTCATCCTCGTGGACGCCGCCGAAGGCGCCCTGCCGCAGACGAAGTTCGTGCTTGGCAAGGCCCTGGCCCGTGGCCTGCGCCCAATCGTGGTCGTGAACAAGATCGACCGTGGCGACGCCCGCCCCGACGAAGTGCATGAGGAAATCTTCGATCTCTTCGCTGCCCTCGGCGCCGACGAGAACCAGCTCGATTTCCCGATGCTCTACGCCTCCGGCCGTCAGGGCTGGGCCGATACGGAGATTGACGGTCCCCGCAAGGATCTCTCTCCGCTGTTCGACCTGATCCTGAAGCATGTCCCGGCCCCGAACCTGCCCAAGGACAAGCCCTTCGCAATGGTCACGACCATTCTGGAGAGCGACAACTTCCTGGGCCGCATCCTGACGGGCCGTATCGATCAGGGCCGCGCCACGGTGAACATGCCGGTGCGCGTCCTGCGTCCGGACGGCACGGTTGTGGAAAGCGGCCGCCTGACGAAGCTGCTGTCCTTCCGCGGTCTGGATCGCGTGCCGGTGGAAGAGGCCGAAGCCGGTGACATCGTGGCCGTCGCCGGTCTGTCCGAAGCGACGATTCCCGACACGATCGCCGATCCGTCCATCAACGAGCCGCTGCCGTCCCGTCCGGTCGATCCGCCGACCCTGTCCATGACCTTCCGCATCAATGACGGCCCTCTGGGTGGTCGTGAAGGTAAAAAGGTGACGTCCCGCCAGATCCGCGACCGTCTGTTCAAGGAAACGGAAGGCAACGTGGCTATCAAGGTTACGGACAGCCCGGAAAGCGAAGCCTTCGAAGTCGCCGGTCGTGGTGAGCTTCAGCTCGGCGTCCTGATCGAGACGATGCGTCGCGAAGGGTTCGAACTGACCATCGGCCGTCCGCGCGTGCTGTTCCGTGAAAACCCGGAGACGGGCGAACGTGAAGAGCCGTTCGAGGAAGTCCTGGTGGACGTGGACGAGCCGTATTCCGGCGTCGTCGTCGAGAAGATGTCCCTGCGTAAAGGCGTGATGCAGGACATGCGTCCGTCCGGTGGCGGGAAGGTCCGTCTGACGTTCCTGATCCCCGCCCGTGGCCTGATCGGCTATCACGGCGAATTCCTGACCGACACGCGCGGCACGGGCCTGATGAACCGTCTGTTTGCCGGTTACCAGCCCTATGTCGGCCCGATCGAAGGCCGCCGGAACGGCTCCCTGATCTCGGCGGAAGACGGAACGACCACGCAGTACGCGCTGTTCTCCCTTCAGGACCGCGGCACGATGTTCGTGGACGCCGGCGAGAAGATCTATCAGGGCATGATCCTCGGTGAGCATTCCCGCGAGAACGATCTCGACGTGAACGCCGTCCGTGAAAAGAAGCTGACCAACATGCGCGCATCCGGCAAGGACGAAGCCCTGCTTCTGACGCCGCCGCGCCGCATGAGCCTCGAGCAGGCCATTGCCTACATCGAGGACGATGAACTGGTGGAAGTCACGCCGTCGGCCATCCGGATCCGCAAGCGCTATCTGGACCCGCATGAGCGCAAGCGTGCGGCGAAGACCAAGGAAAACTGATCCGGCCTTCCGGGAAAGAATTCTTCTGATGAAAACGCGTCCTGATTTCAGTTAGGACGCGTTTTTTTATGTCTTTGACAAGAAACAAACCGAAACCGTGTTCGAATCTGGCGGAATTAGGGCGTGATTTTGTGAAGATGACGTTATTGCTACAAATTTCTTAAAGTTAATGCGCGACCGGGACAGGAAGGACTGCTAGTATCCGCAGTGAACCAGACTGGCCTCAGGGCACGATCTGGTCCCGGTTTTTCTGTTTTGGAGCTCTGTTTCCAGATGCGTCTTTTCAATCGTACCCTGCTTGCCGCCACGGCTGCTCTGGCTCTTGCTGCTGCCCCGGCTTTCGCTGACCCCGCCGCCGCCCCGCAGACGACCACTTCTCCGGATGCGCAGGCTCCCAACGCTCCGACGGATTCTGCTTCCGCTCCGACTGACTCCACGCAGTCGGCCGAAACGGGCACCACGAAGAAGCATCACCACAAGAAGAAGAATCACAAAAAGCATCATCACAAGAAGAGCACGTCTTCGGACGCCTCCGCTCCGACGGACAGCTCCTCTTCTGACGCTTCGCCGTCCAACTGAGGACAGCGCGCTTCATCTTCGGGTGACGCTGAAAAACGGGACCGGCTCAGGCTGGTCCCGTTTTTTTATGGAGCCCACACGTCCCTGGGGGAACGTCATGAGGTTCCGTATGGGAAAAAACTGCTACGGTCGTCTCATGACACAGTCCACAGCCCGGGCCCTGCCGTTTTTTATCGTGATTGCCATCTGTTCATGGGCGAGCGCCTATCCCGTGGTGCGGATAGCCCTTCATGACTTCACGCCCGTACCACTGGCAGCCCTGCGCTACGCCATTGCCGCAGTGCTGGCGGCCGGATGGTTGCTGTGGAAGAAGCCGCCCGTGCCGCGGGGGAAAGACATCCTCCAGCTTCTGGCATGCGGTCTGATCGGCATTTCCTTCTACAACATTTTCTTCAACCTCGGAGAGGTCACGGTCTCCTCCGGAGCCGCCAGCCTTCTCATCAGTGCCGCGCCCCTGATGGCTGCCATTCTGGCCACCCTGTGTCTCGGAGAACGCATGTCCGTCTGGGGCTGGGGAGGTTCAATCCTCAGTTTTGCCGGCGTCCTGCTCATTGCACAGGGCCAGCACGGCGGCCTGTCCTTTGGCTCAGGGGCAACTTTTGTGTTCTGCGCGGCAGTCTGCGGGGCCGTCTATACCATTCTCCAGAAAGGCCTGATTCATCGGTATGGCGCTTTGGCTACAATTGCCTATGTGCTGATGACCGGCGCCCTGTTCCTGAGTCCCTGGCTCCTGCAGGGAATGAAGGAATTTGCCGGTGGCTCATGGCAGGGGCGGGCCTGCGTGCTGGAACTGGGAATTTTCCCAGCGGCTTTCGGCTATGCGGCATGGGCTTTCGTGATCGGTCATATGGGAGCCGCCCGGGGCGCTGCCCTGTTGTACCTCCTGCCTCCGGCCGCGATGGCGCTGGCCTACGTTCTGACTGGGGAGGTGCCGTCCCTGCGCACCCTGCTGGGCGGCGCTGTCGTCATGGCGGGGGTCATGCTCGCCAACCTGTATGGCCGCCGTGTACCCGTGGTTCAGTCCGTGGAGTCCTGATCCGCCGTCAGGGGCGGAGAAAACGCCTTCGAGAAACTGCGGCCCCGCCCGAACGGGCAGGGCCTGTGCCCTGGAAAGGGCCGTGTCTCAGGCGTTGCTGATCCAGTGAGGATAGCGGTCGAGGGAAAGATCGAGGGCAGGGATGGCCGTTGGACGGCCGGAGATCTGGTCCGCCAGAAGCTGGCCTGAACCGGCGGCCATCGTCCACCCCAGCGTACCGTGCCCGGTGTTGAGCCACAGATTGCCATAGCGCGGGGACGGACCGACGATCGGCGTTCCGTCCGGCGTGCAGGGGCGCAGGCCTGTCCAGTAGCTGGCGACAGCCAGATCGCCCCCGCCATACATTTCGTTGAAGGACAGTTCCAGCGTCTCGCGCCGGTCCGGGCTGAGACGCAGGTTGTAGCCCGTCAGTTCAGCCGTGCCACCGATGCGGATGCGGTCCCCGAGGCGCGTTATCGCGACCTTGTAGGTCTCGTCATTGACCGTGGAGACCGGCGCGCGGCTTTCATCCGTGACCGGCATGGTCAGGGAGTAACCCTTGACCGGATAGATCGGCAGACGGAGTTCCAGCGGCTTGAGGATGCGCGGTGAGTAGCTGCCCATCGCCAGCACATATGCATCGGCCTTCATGCGCCCGGCGCTGGTGCGGATGCTGAGGATGGAATCGCTTGCCGCTTCAAGGGCCTCGATCTTCGTGCCGAGATGGAACGTGACGCCGGCCTTCTCCGCCATCGTGGCGAGATGACGGGTGAAAAGGTGTGCGTCCCCCGTCTGGTCGCCCGGCAGGCGCAGTCCGGCCCGCAGCAGGTGCCGCGCATGGGCCAGACCCGGTTCGTAACCGATGATCTCGTCCACCGTCAGCAGTTTGTGGTCGATCCCGCTTTCAGCCAGCAGCCGCATGTCCTCGGAGGCATGTTCCACCTGTGCGTCGGTGCGGAACAGCTGGATCAGGCCTTTCTGGTTGCCATCATAGACGATGCCCGTATCCGCGCGCAGCTTGTCCAGACACTCACGGGCATATTCAGCAATCCGCAGCATCCGGCTCTTGTTGATGTCATAGGACTTTTCCGTGCAGTTCAGCAGCAGCTCGCCCATGAAGCGGAACATGGCGGCATCCAGCCGGGGCCGCACAACCAGCGGACTGTGCTTTTCCATCATCCACTTGGCCACCTTCAGCGGTAGCCCGGGCATGGCCCACGGCGTAGAATAACCCGGCGAGACCTGCCCCGCATTCGCAAAGGACGTTTCCAGCCCTACCCCCGGCTGGCGGTCGATGACTTCGACCTCATGCCCTTCCTGCGCGAGATACCAAGCCGTGGTGACGCCAATGACGCCAGCGCCGAGAATAATGACTTTCATGATTGTCCTGCTTATAGTGCGAATACAGATCGTTTGATGCAGCGATGCCTGCCCCAGATCAGCACCGGCGTGAAAAGATGTCCAGCCGCATCAGCCCGGGACCCCTTTACTTGTCGAATATTCGAAATGTAACGCCGTATCGGGATAGACGATGGCATGAATGGCATGAGCCGCCATGGCACCTTCGGAAAAGCCCTGGAGAATCAGCTTCAGCTTGCCGGGATAGGTCGCAATGTCCCCGATCGCGAAAATGCCGGGCGTGCTGCTTTCCAGCGTGGCAGGCGTAACGGGAATGGTATTGCGGTGCGTATCCAGACCCCAGAGCGCAATCGGCCCCAGATCGGTCGACAGGCCATAGAACGGCAGAAGCGCGTCCGCCTCCAGATGGCGGGATTCTCCATCCAGCGTCGTGACCTCGACCGTGGACAGGACACCGTCCGTGCCGTGCAGGGTGTGCAGCTGATAGGGAACCACTTTCTCGATCCGCCCCGCGGCAACCTGGTCCTCGATGCGGGAAAGGGTTTCCGGTGCACCACGGAAACGATCCCGCCGGTGCAGGAGATAAACCTGCGCAGCGACCTCGGACAGCGACAGCGCCCAGTCCAGGGCAGAATCGCCCCCACCGGCGATCACAATGCGTTTGCCAGCAAAATCAGCACGTTTCCTGACGTAATACTGCACCGATCCCGTACGCTCATAGGCGTCCAATCCGTCCAGTGGCGGCCGATTCGGCCCGAAAGCCCCGGCACCGGCCGCAATGATGACGGCTTTGGCTTTCACGGTGTCGCCACGCCCTGTCGTCAGGGTGAAATCCCCGCGGTGGCCGGTCAGGCTTTCCACCCGTGAGCCAAGGAGACGCGGGACGTCAAACGGCGCAATCTGCTGCTCCAGCGCCTCAATCAGCGCACCTCCCTCGATGGAGGGATGAGCCGGAATGTCGTAGATCGGCTTTTCCGGGTACAGGGCCGCGCACTGGCCGCCCACGCTGTCGAGCGCATCGATCAGGATGCTGTTCAGCTTGAGCATCCCGCATTCGAAAGCGGCGAAGAGAGCGGTAGGTCCGGCGCCGACAATGGCGACATCGGTGGTGAGGGTCTGAGCTGCAGTCGTCATGGCTCGTGTCATAGGTGTTTTGTACGTGATGGGGTAGAGCATCCTGATGAGATGCGCGTTTGTTATCCAGCATATCGGAGCACTGGGCGGGACGGAACGTTCAGCCTGCGCCGTCATGAACGGACTGGTGGAACGGGGAGCGTCGGTTCACCTGATCGAGCTTCATTCCATCGGGCCCTGCCTGTTTCCCCTCGACCAGCGCATCGACGTGACGACTCTGTTCGACCGGCATGTCAGGATCTTCAATTCGTGGTTCCGGATTGTCTGGCGGCTGGCGCGACTCCTGAAGCGGCAGCGGATCGAGGCGCTGGTGGTCGTGGAGGCGACACATGCGCTTTATGGCGTGGCCGCCGCCCGTCTGGCCGGCGTGCGCTGCATCGTCTGGGAACATTTCAACTTCAACGTGACCCTGAACCGGCGCAAGCGGGTCTGGGGACGGCAGATTGCGGCCCGCTGGGCGGATGATGTGGTCGTCCTCACGCAGCGGGATGTGGCCCTGTGGCAGGCGGGGACGTCAATCCGGACGCGCCTGACCGCCATTCCCAACATCGCGCCACCTGTCACCGCCATGCCGTATATCAGCGAAGCCAGAACCGTTCTGACGGCGGGCCGTCTGATCGGGCAAAAGGGATATGACCTGCTGCTCAGGGCCTGGGCGATCGTGGAGCGGGATCCGCGAGGTCGGGAATGGTCGCTCGTGATCCGTGGAGATGGACCGGACCGGGAAACACTGTCGGAGCAGGCCGAAGATCTTGCCCGTGTCGTGATCGCACCGGCAACGGATGGCATTGCGGCGGATTACGCCCGGGCCGGGCTGTATGTCTGCTCATCGCGTTATGAAGGCCTGCCGATGGTTCTGCTGGAGGCGGCTGCGGCAGGTCTGCCGGTCGTATCCTTCGATTGTGAGACAGGCCCTGCGGAAATCGTGCGGGACGGCGCCTCCGGTCTGCTGGTGCCGTCGCTGGATGTTCCGGCTCTGGCGGAAGGGCTGCTGCGCCTGATGGCCGATCCGGCAGGGCGCAAAGCCATGTCTGCCGAGGCGCGCATACGGGCGCAGGCGTTCCAGGCCGACCCGGTCATGGCGCGCTGGATGCATCTTCTGGACGGTTGACGTTCTGCATTCGTGCTTGCTGGATGAGATGGAGAAGGCCAGATTGCGGAGATGCAAATACGCCTTGAAGACCAGTCCGCCACGGAACGCCTCGCCCAGTTGATCGCCGATCGGTGCCATGCGGGAGACTGCATTGCGCTGTCTGGTGGCCTGGGTGCGGGGAAAAGCACGTTCGGCCGGGCTTTCCTGCGGCATCTGGCATATAATCCGACCATGGAGGTTCCCAGCCCGAGTTTCGCGCTGGTCCAGCCCTACGAAATTCCTGGCGGCATGGCGTATCACTATGATCTATGGCGACTGGATGGACCGGACGCCCTGTATGAACTAGCTTGGGACGAGGCCTGCGAGGGGCTGATGCTCGTGGAATGGCCTGAGCGGGCGGAGGATCTGCTGCCAGCCGATGCCCTGCACATCCATCTCCTGCCTGGGGAAAATGAGGACGCGCGGATCGTTGATCTGTCCGGCTGGCCGCAGGAAAGGCTGGAAGGACTGCCCGCATGAGCCGTATCGTTACGATTCCGGGCACGGAAGCATTTCTGGACCGGGTGGCTCATGAGTGGCTGGAGCGCGACCCAACGGCGGGGACGGACGGCCCCGGACTGATCCTGGTGCCGAGCCGACGCGCGGGGCGTGCGCTGATGGAGGCCTTCCTGCGCGTTCTGGATGCGCAGGCCGCGCTCCTGCCCCGGATCGTGGCGATCAATGACGTGGACGAAGACGCGCTGGCGTCCATCGGGATCGATGTCATGCTTCCGCCCGCCGTCGAGCCGCAGCGCCGTCTTGCGGTGCTGGCCATGCTGATTCTCCGGACGCCTATTGTTACGCTGGGCATGGACAGCACAAAAGGGATCGACCGTGCCTGGCCTCTGGCCAAGGCGCTGGCGGACCTGATGGACGAGGCTGAGCGCAGTGGTGTCGATCTTGCGGAGCGTCTGCCGGACGCCGTGGAGGAGCGTTTCTCCGAACACTGGCAGCAGACCCTGAAATTCCTCGAAATTGTCACGGCTATCTGGCCGAAATGGCTTGAGGAAGAAGGACTGTCCAACCCCGTTGCACGCCAGATCGCCCGGTTGAAGGCACAGGCGCTGGTCTGGCTGGAAAAGCCGCCGGAAACGCCGGTCTGGGCCGTTGGATTCGCCGATGGATCGGCCGCCGTCTTGGATGTGCTGGCTGCCGTGGCGCAGCTTGAATCCGGGCTGGTGGTCCTTCCAGGCGTGGATCTCGCCCTGCCGGAGGAGATCTGGGTGGATATTCCCCCTTCGCATCCGCAGTTCGGTCTTAAGGAAATCCTGGGGGATCTGGGCGTGGACCGCGCGGAAGTGACGGACTGGGACTGCGCGCGGGATCGGGCACGGGAAAAGCTCCTGCGGGAAATCATGCTTCCGGAGCACGGCATCGCGCGCTGGGGGCAGCATTCCGGACAGTGGGACACGGACGAACTCTCCCTCCTGCCGGCACTGGACCAGCAGCAGGAAGCACAGGCCATCGCCATGATCCTGCGCGATGTCGTCTCGCGGGAAGGCCGGACCTGTGCGCTGGTTTCGCCGGACCGGGGACTGGCACAGCGCGTGGGAACAGAACTCCTGCGGTTTGGGATCCATGCGGATGACAGCGCGGGCGAATCCCTGTCCCAGACGCCGGCGGCGGTATTCCTGCGGCTGGTTGCGGTGGCGGCGGAAGCCAGACTGTCGCCCGTGGCGCTCCTGTCCGTGCTGAAACATCCTCTTGCGGCGCTGGGGCGTACGCCGGGAGACTGTCACGCCTCGGCCCGACGGCTGGAGCGTCTCCTGTTGCGGGGACCTGCACCCGCGCCGGGGCCTGCAGGACTTCAGGCCGCGCTGGAAGCCTATGTCGCAGACCGGCGCGAACCGGATCACGGCGCCAGCGCCGATGCGCCAGACGAACCTGAAAGCCTGACGCCGTTCATCGCGCGCATTGGACAGGCGTTTGACCCCCTGTTGTCCATTGAAGGCGCCATTCCCCTGCCGGACCTTCTGGAGCGGCTGATCCATACTGCCGAGGCGCTGGCGGCGACGGAAGAGGAACATGCTGCCCCGCCGGAAGAGGACATGCGTCCCGGTGGCCGGTTGTGGCTGGGGGAGGATGGCGAGGCCCTGTCCCGTATCCTTGCATCCCTGATGCAGCATACCGGTATCCTTCCTCCCCAGACGCTGGGTCATCTGGATTCGTTCCTGAACACCGCCATGGCCGGACAGATGCTGACGGGATTGCGGGCGCATCGTGGTGGCGTTGAACTGGCGCATCCCCGGGTATCTATCCTTGGTGTGCTGGAAGCGCGGCTTCTGGCGTTCGATGTTGTCGTGCTGGGGGGACTGAACGAGACGGTCTGGCCGCCTGCGACCGATCCCGGTCCATGGCTGAGCCGCCCGATGCGGGAGCGCGTTGGACTGCCGTCCCCGGAGCGGCAGACCGGCATCAGCGCGCATGATTTCATGTCCACTGCCCTGGCAGCGGGACAGGTCGTATTTGCCAATTCGGCCCGGCGGGAAGGTGCGCCCGGGGTTCCGGCCCGATGGCTGGTGCGGATGGAGGCCTTTCTGGGAGGGCGCGGACAGTCCCTGCCGGTTCATCCCGCGCTGGACTGGCAGAAAGCGCTTGATCAGCCGTTGGACGGCGCGGAAACTGTGGACCCGCCCGAGCCAAGACCGCCCGTCGCCCTGCGTCCGCGCCGCCTGAGCATTACGGAAATCGAGACATGGATGCAGGACCCGTATGCGATCTATGCGAAACATGTCCTGAAGCTGAACGCACTCAGGCCGCTTGAAGAAGGGGCGGAATACGCGGATTTCGGCACGATCGTGCATGATGCGATGGAGCGGGTGTACCGGCAGTATCCGGACCGCTGGCCCGCCAATGCGCCGTCCATCCTGCGCCGGGCTTTTGGCGAGGAACTGGCCCGCGCGAATATGCGTCCTGCCCTCGTGAACTGGTGGGGCCCACGTCTGGCCCGCATCGCGGACTGGGTGTCGGAGCGGGAGACCGGATACCGGGCCACGGAGGACGCGCAGGCCCGTCATATGGAAATCCGCGCCTCCTTCACCCTTCAGGCTGACCGGGCACCGTTCGAACTGCGGGGCCGTGCAGACCGGATCGACATTGATGAAGACGGAAAGGCCACGATCTTCGATTACAAGACGGGTCAGCCTCCGAGCGGGACAAGCGTGGCGACGGGCTGGTCCGTCCAGCTTGTGTTGGAAGGGGCTTTGCTGGCGCAGGGAGCATTCCAGAACGTTCCGGCCGTGGAGACGAAACGCCTTCTGTACTGGCATCTGACAGGCGGCGACGAGCCGGGCCGGGAAAGCGACGTTCCGGGCAGCCGGGCGAAGACAGACGCGGCAACGCTGATCGGGGAGGCGATGGAGAAGCTGCGTGGGCTGGTCAATGCCTATGACGATCCGGCACAGCCCTACCGGTCCCAGCCCTGGGCGGGACATGTCCCGCGTTATACCGATTATGCCCAGCTTGCGCGCGTGGAGGAATGGCGCGCGGCCCATGCGGAAGGAGAGGGAGAATGAACACAGCGCCCGACCGCGCCAGTGTCATCCGCAATGCTGACGCCACGCAGCGTCAGGCCTCTGATCCGAGGGCCTCGGTGTTCGTGTCCGCCTCCGCGGGCTCGGGCAAGACGAAACTGCTCATTGACCGTCTGTTGCGGCTGATGCTGCCGTTATATGTCCAGACGGATGATGGCGGGACCGTTCTGGCCGAAGGAGCGCATCCCGCCCGGATCCTGTGCCTGACCTATACCAAGGCGGCTGCTGCGGAAATGGCCAACCGGCTCCAGGCCCGGCTGGGAAGCTGGGTGTCCCTGCCCGATGAGGCTCTGGGGCAGGAGCTGGAAAAGCTCGATGTTCCGAATACGGAGGAAACACGTCGCCGGGCGCGGTCCCTGTTCCTTTGTGTTCTGGATCTGCCCGGAGGCCTGCGGATCGAGACGATCCATGCTTTCTGTCAGTCTCTCCTGAGGCGCTTCCCGCTTGAAGCCGCCGTAGATCCGCATTTCACCCTGATGGAAGACACGGACACCACGCTGGCCCTGCGCGAGGCGATGGAAAGCGAACTTGCCCGGTCCCCGGCTCTCGCGGCAGAACTGGCGGGCACTGTGGGGATTGATCGCTTTTTCCAGCGCATTCGGGGCCTGAGCATGGAGGAAGGCCGGGCGCGCCCATTGCTGGAGCGCTGGGCCATGATGCCGGATGCGGTCGTGAACGCCTATCGCCGGGCGCTGAAGGCCGGACAGGAAGACGCGGGAGATCTGCGGGAACTGATCTGCCAGCCTCCGGTGGAAGAGCGTCTGCGTGAAGAGCTTCAGGCTCTTCAGCCTCTGGCGACCGATGCTGCACGTAAACTGGTTGATCCGATGCTGGTCTGGCTGTCGCTCCCTGCCGGGGAGCGTGATCCGGCGCTCTGGCTGTCCAGTTTCATCGTGAAAGGCGGAACGGTCCGGAAGATCGGCGGCTTTGCCAATACTGCCGCCCGGAAGGCGCTGCCCGATCTGGAAAAGGTTCTGATGGCGGAAGGGGAGCGGCTCCTCGAACTCAACGAAAGTATCCGGCGGGCAGTGCTCGTGGCCCTGAACCGGGCATTTGTCGGCCTTGTCGCGCCGATGCTGTCTGCGTTCCAGAGTGGCAAGGCAGCGCGTGGTCTGGTGGATTACAATGATCTCATTCAGGAAACGCGCAATCTGCTGGAAGATCCGGGTGCGGCATGGGTGCTCTACAAACTCGATGGCGGCATTGATCATCTTCTGCTGGATGAGGTGCAGGACAATTCAGCCCTGCAATGGGAAATCGCCAGCGCTCTGACCTCGGAGTTCTTTGCCGGCGAAGGCGCGTGGGAAACGGGCGCCCGGCCACGCACGATCTTTGCGGTCGGCGATTTCAAGCAGTCCATTTACGGCTTTCAGGGCGCGGACCCGGAACAGTTTCACCGCTGGCGGCAGATTTTCGCTTCGCGCGTGCGATCTGCCGGGCTGCTGTGGCGCGACCCTGACCTGAACGTGTCGTTTCGGTCAGTGGCGCCTGTCCTGTCTTTCGTGGATGCCGTCTTTTCACAGCCGCTGGCAGCGCATGGTCTTTCGGAAGACGGAGAGGGGCGTCGGCTCCTGCCGCATGTCTCGGCCCGGCCGGGGCAGGGCGGGCGTGTGGAGCTCTGGCCGCTCGTGCCCGCGGTGGAAGGCGAGTACGATGACGAAGGCCTTTCCCCCTGGGATGCGCCCCGGGCCAATACCGGCCAGCGCAGTGCGCCCCAGAGACTGGCCGAGGCGCTTGCACAGTGGATCGGAGAGCAGATCGGACGGGCTCCACAACCCGGACAGGCTCCGCTTCGGGCCGGAGAAATCCTGATCCTCGTGCCCCGGCGGTCTCCGTTTCTGCGCTCCCTAATCCGGGCGCTGAAGACGCGCGATGTGCCGGTGGCGACGCTGGTTCGGGTCGGGCTGACACAGCAGGTGGCCGTCCGGGACCTAATGACGCTCTGCGCCACGCTGCTCCTGCCTCAGGATGACCTGACGCTGGCATCCGTCCTGACGTCTCCCCTCGGAGGATTGACGGATGAGTCCCTGATGGCGCTCGCCACGCAGGACGGCACGACCCATGCGCTTGGGCCACAGGGGCAGCCGCTCTGGACGGTGCTGCGGAGTCGGTACAGGGAGCGTCCGGACTGGCGGGACGCCTGGGAGATGCTGTCCACGCTCTATGCCCGCGTGGATTATGCCACGCCCTATCGTCTGCTTGCAGAGGCTTTGGGGCAGCATGGCGGCCGAACGAGGCTGCTGCGGCGTCTGGGGCCCGAAGCCGCCGAGCCGGTGGATGAACTGTTGACGGCGGCGCTGCGGTATGAGGGGCTGCACCCGCCATCGCTTCAGGGGTTCCTGCACTGGTTGGAGGCGAGTGAGATCACCAGCAAACGCGAGGCGGAGAGTGAATCCGGGGCCGTGCGCGTCATGACGGTACACGGGTCCAAGGGATTGCAGGCCCGTCTGGTTGTTCTGCCAGATACGACATCCAGGGCGCCATCGAGCGGGGATTTCCTGTGGGAAGCCGAGGATGGTCTCGATCTGCCACTCTGGGTGCCGAAGAAGGACATGGGCACGGCGGTCACGTCCGTCCTGTCCGACCGGGAAGCCGAAAAGGCCCGGGGGGAAAATAACCGTCTGCTTTATGTCGCGCTCACGCGTGCCAGTGACTGGCTGGTTGTCTGCGGAGCGGATGGCCGGCGGGAACTGGATGAAAAAAGCTGGTACCGCCAGTGTGAAGCCGGGTTTTCAAAACTGTCCGGTGTGCGATCGGAGCCGCTTGGTCTTGGATGGGACGGAGACCGGCAGATTCTGGAAGAGAAACGGACGGTCCGGCAGGAGACCGGGGAAATCTGCCAGCCGGAGACGCGCCCCGCAAAACTGCCCGGATGGGCTGGACGCGCCCCGGACTGGAAGCCGGTTATTGCCCCGCGTGAAGATATCCTGACCCGGCCTCTCGCGCCGAGCCGGCCTGAAGGCGCGGAGTTCGGAGAGGCTCCCGCGGCCCGTTCTCCCCTTGAGTTGCTGGAAAATCGTCCGTTGCCCGTGCGTGAACAGGCGATGCGGCGTGGCGTCATGATCCACCGCCTGCTTCAGCTTCTACCCGAAACGCCAGCACCAGAACGTGCGGCACTGGCGCTGCGCTGGCTGGCCCGTCCCGCGTTGGGCTTGACGGTGGAGGAACAGGACCGCCTGGCGGAGCAGGTCATGGGGGTTCTGCATCATCCGGATCTCGCGCCTCTGTTCGAGCCGGGCAGCAGGGCGGAGCAGCCGGTGTCCGGAGTCAGTCAGGGGCGCGTCGTTCTGGGGCAAGTGGATCGTCTGCGGATCCGGCCCCGGGCGGACGGGGGAGGCGATATCTGGGTCTGCGACTACAAAACCAACCGGAAACCGCCGAGTCGCACAGAACGGGTCCCGGTGGCCTATCTGCGGCAGATGGCGGCCTATCGGTCGGTGCTGGAGCAACTTCATCCCGGATACCGCATTCACTGTTCACTGGTCTGGACGGAAGGGCCGGCCGTACAGACCCTGCCAGACCGCCTTCTGGATGACGTACTGCCCGGGTCTTGATTTCGCGTCCCGTCTCTTGCAGTCCGGTAGGCAGAGGCCGATATCGGTTTTCAGAACTCCATGCGACTAAGGAACATACCCATGAGCGCAAACACCGTTGCCGTATCCGACAGCAGCTTCGAGACGGACGTTCTCAAGGCCGAAGGGCCTGTGCTGGTTGATTTCTGGGCCGAATGGTGCGGTCCGTGCAAGATGATCGCACCCGCTCTGGAGGAAATCGGCGCCGAGTATCAGGGTCGTCTGAAGGTTGCGAAAGTCAACATCGACTCCAATCCGGAGGCCCCAACGAAATATGGTGTCCGCAGCATTCCGACGCTGATTGTCTTCAAGGACGGCAAGCCGGTGGCCCAGCAACTTGGCGCCATGCCCAAGAGCCAGCTCAAGGCCTGGGTTGAACAGTCCATCTGAGACTGGTGCGAAACGTGACGGTTCTGGTCCGTTACGCTTCCTTAAGAGGCGTGGCCACGATCCTTTCCTTTGTGTAGGATCGTGGCCATGCGTTCTAAAACACCGGATTTTCCGTCCCCCGTCCTGCTGACAACCACTGAAGATGTGGTGCGCGTCTGTGAAAAGCTCCAGCAGGAGCCATTCGTCACCATTGATACGGAATTCGTAAGGGAACGGACGTACTGGCCGGAGCTCTGTCTTGTCCAGCTGGCCGGCAGGGAAGATGTCGTCCTTATTGATACGCTGGCGCCCGGAATTGACCTGACGGCTCTGGGGCAGCTTCTGGCGGAACCCGACTGCATCAAGGTATTCCATGCCGCGCGGCAGGATCTTGAAATCTTCCTGCATATTTTCGACCGTCTTCCCGTTTCGGTCTTTGATACACAGGTTGCGGCCATGGTTGCCGGTTTCGGGGATCAGGTCGGTTACGACAGTCTCGTCGGAGCCATTACGGGGCGCTCCATCGACAAGGCGCACCGCTTTAGTGACTGGGCGGCCCGCCCGCTGACCAAGGCGCAGATTGCCTACGCGGCGGCGGATGTCACGCATCTGCGGACGGTTTACCTGGCGCTTCGCAAGCAGCTTGAGGAGCAGGGACGCCTGCACTGGGCGGATGCGGAACAGGGTGTTCTGACCGAAGAGAGCACGTTCCGTCCCGATCCGCGCCGTCTGTGGGAAAAGCTCAAGGCCCGGACGAGTAACCGCCGGATGCTGGGTGTGCTGCGCGAAATCGTTGCATGGCGCGAGCAGGAGGCCCAGAACGCCAATCTGCCCCGCCAGCGCCTGATCCGTGACGAGAGCCTTCTGGAAGTCGCGGCGATCCGCCCGCAGGACGTGGATGCTCTGGCACGTGTCCGTGGCGTGACGCGGGGATTTGCGGAGGGCCGGATGGGCACAGGATTGCTCGATGCGGTGCGCATCGGGGAAGATCTGCCAGAAGCCGATCTGCCTAGGCCGCCTTCCAAAGGGGACCGGACGCGACCTTCTACTGCGCTTGTGGCGCTGCTGCGGGTTCTTCAGGCTGCCAAATGCGAACAGCATAAGGTGGCGCCCCGTCTGGTAGCGTCTTCCGACGATCTGGACCGGATTGCCCTCGGGGAAACGGATGTCGGTGCCCTCAAGGGATGGCGCCGGGAGCTTTTCGGGCTGGATGCGCAGGCTCTGGTCCGGGGAGAAATTGCACTGGCCGTCGTCGATGGCAGTGTGGAGCTCCAGCGCGTGAGGGCGCCCGCCGAATAGAAGCGCCTTCGACGTTGCCGGGAGTTTCTGGTAAGACCATTCTCCAAGCAAGATCCGGTTCCAGTGAACCGGGACGGAATACCAACACGAGAACGGATCGTTGCCGATCCGGATGCGGGACAGAGGAACCGATATATGGACTGGACGGACGAGACGATCGCCAGGCTTCGCGAGTTGTGGAGTCAGGGACTTTCGACCGCCGAGATCGGCCGCCAGCTCTCCATTACCAAGAACGCTGTTGTGGGCAAGGCGCATCGTCTGGGTCTGCCGCCGCGTCCTTCGCCGATCCGCAACCGCAAGGTCAAGGATGGAGAGGCGGCGACCGAGGCCGCGCCGCGCCGCAAAAGCCCTTCCCGCGCCAAGACCGCTCCGGCTTCTGAACACACAACGCCGGATCTGCTGGCGGATAAACCGGCTGCGACATCTGGGGTCAGCGCTGTTGCGGCGGATGCTGCGCCTGCCGCCCCTAGGAAGGCTGCTGTGGCTGTGAAGGCTGCTCCTGCCAAGGCCAGTGCGCCTCCCGTGCGGCCTGCGCCCGCCCCGGCAGTGAAAGTTGTGGCGGAAAAGCGGGCCGATCCTGTTGTTGCGCCCCCGCTTCGAGACATTCCTGATACGGTATCAAGATCTGCGCCGCGCGCAACGCCTGCGCCCCGTTCGCCCTCTACAACGGCTCAGCGGTTTACGGCCGGGATCGACCGTCCTGCGCGGCGTGGACCGTCCTGCTGCTGGCCGATTGGTGACCCGGGGACGCCGGGCTTTCATTTCTGTGGTGCCACTCCCCTACCGGGCAAGCCTTACTGTGCCGAACATGCCGCCATTGCCTACGTCAAGATCCGCGACCGGCGCGACTGAGCAAGGCTTTTCCCGTCATCAGGGTTTTTCTGAATCCGCTGTTTTCCGATCCGGGGGATAGCGGTTTTTCGGACAGGATACAGGCCTGCACGGTAGCCTCTCATCTGTATGGAGATGACACAAAAAAGCCGCCACTCCTTGCGGAGGGCGGCCTTTTTTGTGATGCCGGATATCAGGAGGCGGCGGCTTCTTTCTTTTCAGAAGCTTTTGCACCCTCGGAAAGTCCCGGGCGGGCCGCACCATCCGTAATCATTTCCAGCTGGCCAGTGATCTGGCCGCCATCTTCAACCTTCAGGCGACGGCATTTGGCCTTGCCGATCAGGCGACCCGTTGCACGGATCGTCAGGCTGCCGTTGACGGTCAGGGTACCGTCGATCGTACCGCCGACTTCGGCGTCTTCCACTTCGATGCCGCCCCGGAATACACCACCCTGCGTGACGGACAGTTCCGTCGCCTGGATCATGCTGGACTCGACGGTCCCTTCAACCACCAGACGCTCGGCGTCCTGCACCGTTCCCTGAACGCTGATGCCGCGTCCGACAACGAGCGTGCGGCGTTCCGGACCGGCCTGGCGCGGCGCACCCGGCACCGTCGCGGTGCCAGGACGTGGAACGCCGGCTGGCGTGGCGCCCGGCGGAGTAGGGGGGGACGGCGGCGTCGGGAAGGGGGAGCGACCCATGGAAGCGGGATCCTTCTGCTGGTTGGAGGGTGTTCCGGATCCTGACGCGGAAGCGGTCTGGCTGGAAGCGTCCGGCCGGTTGGGAAAGATGGGCTGGCCTGCGAGCTTGTTCTCGTCAGGTTTGGCGTCTTCTTCCGGTTTGCGTCTTCTGAACAAGGAAACCCCGCTGCGGATCTGAAAAAACGATAATCAGTCTTGGACATTGACCCCGGACACCGGATGACCCGATGCTGGAGAGCGGTCTTCGACAAGGCTACACGCTGACTGCCCGCCCGGACAAGACGTACATTTTCCTAAATGTCACAATCAGGACATCTCTTTCATCCGGTCGTCGGGCGGCGGGAGTTGGCGTATCCCCACAGGAGCCATATGATCGTGTTGATTTAATGGCGCATGTCACGTGTTTTACCCGTTAAAGCCTTTTTTCCAACAGACTACAGCCTTACTGGAGCTTTCATGTCCACACCCCAGCACGACCTTCTGTGTATCGGCAACGCGATCGTTGACGTTCTTGCATCCGTTGACCAGTCCGTGGCCGAGAAACTGGGGGCCGCTGCCGGAAGCATGACCCTGATCGACGCGCCGACCGCCCATGCCATCGAACAGCATGTGACCGTGGAACGGATTGCCGGTGGTGGCTCAGGCGCCAATACCGCGGTTGTGGCGGCTCGCATGGGTGCGAAGGTTGCGTATCTGGGCAAGGTGGCGGCGGATGAGGCCGGGACCCATTTTGCGCGTGACATGCAGGAGCAGGGCCTGACCTTTCCCTCCCAGCCCCTGCCGCTCGCGGACGATATCCCGACGGCCCGCTGTATCGTTCTGGTCACTCCGGACGGGCAGCGCACCATGTTCACCTATCTCGGGGCCTGCACGGAATTCACACCTGAAGATGTGCATGAAAGCGTCGTGGCTGATGCCGCCATCACCTATCTGGAGGGGTACCTGTACGACAAGCCGCACGCCCAGGCCGCTTTCGAGCATGCGGCGAAGCTGGCGCGCAAGGCGGGTCGTCAGGTGGCCCTGACGCTGTCCGACACGTTCTGTGTCGAGCGGCATCGTGCCGCGTTCCGGGCGCTGGTGGCGGGACATGTGGATATTCTTTTCGCGAACGAAGCTGAACTGCTGGCACTTTATGAAGTGTCCGACTTCGAAGATGCCCTGCGTCAGGTCGGGACGGAGACGCAGCTTGCGGCCATCACGCGCGGTGAGAAGGGGGCTGTTGTCATCAGTAGCGGGGAACGCCATGATGTTCCGACTTCTCCCGTCAGTGTCGTGGATACGACTGGCGCTGGAGATGCTTTTGCTGCGGGATTCCTGGCCGGGCTGAGCCGCAGGCATGATCTTGTGACCTGCGCAAAGCTGGGAAATCAGGCAGCAGGAGAAATCATCACCCGTTTCGGTGCCCGCCCGGAAGACGATTTTTCCCTTCGTGCCTGAGAGGCGTTCTGAAAAGCAGGAAGGAGCGCCGACTGTTCACGTCGTGCTCCTTCTGGCGTCCGCTCAGAGATCGGCCCAGCCGATCCGGGCCACATGTGCCCGCTCGAACGCTTCCCGGACGGTCGGGTTCAGCAGTGCTGCCAGTTCGCCAGTCTGGTCATAGTCCGGCATGAAGCGGTGCATCATGGCGTTCTGGGCCGTAGCCGGGTGAAAATAGATCTCGCTGATGCCTGATGGCAGGCGCGGGATCAGGCCCCTTATATGGTCGGGCGTCATATGCCCTGACCACCGCAATCCGAAGCACCAGTCATTGGTTTTAAGTCCGGCACGGCGGATCTGGTGACGCAGAACGCCGATCCAGTGACGGAGGGCCCAGTCGCCGATGGTATCGCTTTCTTCGAGTGGGGCAGGAGGCTCCAGCGGCGAGCGTACGGCTTTGAGGCCATGTCTGACACCGGATTCGATCAGAAACCGTCCCACCGTCGGATGGAGGTGCATATGCTTGTGGGCATTGGCATGATCGAGCGGCAGCCCGGTCAGGGCGAAAGCCCGGAACTGGGCCTCGATTTCGCGGCAGATGGCGCTACGGGCCGCCGGATTGAAGAAATAATCCACCCCAAGCCTGAACTGATCCCGTCCGAACCAGCCTTCTGAATCCGTGATGGCTGGCAGATCAAGGACCGATTTGCCTTCAATGGCTACGACATGCAGCCCGACCTTCAGGTCCGGCATGGTTCTGGCCCGGCGCACGGCATCCGCCGCCGCATTTCCGGTCACCATCAGGCTGGTGGTGGAGAGGATGCCCCTGCGATGAGCCTCTTCGATCGCATCATTGACTTCAAGGCTCATGCCGAAATCATCGGCCGAGACAATGGCGCGGCGCGTCATACCGTTTCTCCGCTGGGAGGTCTGGGAAACAGAACAGGGCATGGCCGTATGACAGCCATGCCCTGTTCAAGATAATCATCGCATCATGGCGGACGTTACGCCGCGTGACGGTCCTTCAGGAACTGGAAGAATTCCACGCCTTCACGCAGACGGCGCTTCATCATCTGCGGGCTGCGGATCATCTCGTTCAGGATGGAGGTGATCTTGGAGCTGCGGAAATAGAACTTCCGGTAGAATTCCTCGACGCTTTCGAAGATTTCCGTATGTGAGAGATGCGGGTAGTGCAGCGGAGCGATCTGCACACCGTTTTCGTCAATCAGTTCGGCTTCAGCCTCGTTCAGCCAGCCATTTTCCGTGGCCTGCTTGTGCAGCGCCGTTCCGGGATAGGGCGCGGCGAGGGAGACCTGAAGCGTGTGAGGATTGATTTCCTTGGCGAACTCGATCGTTTCTTGGATCGTCTCCTTCGTCTCGCCCGGCAGACCGACTATGAAGGTACCGTGGATCTTGATGCCCAGCTTGTGACAGTTGCGCGTAAATTCCTTGGCGACTTCAACGCGCATGCCCTTCTTGATGTTGTGAAGGATCTGCTGATTGCCGCTTTCATAGCCGACGAGCAGCAGGCGCAGGCCGTTTTCCTTCATGACCTTCAGGGTCTCGTAAGGAACGTTCGCCTTGGCATTGCAGGACCACGTGACACCCAGCTTGCCCATTTCACGGGCAATGGCCTCGGCACGTGGGAGGTCGTCCGTGAAGGTGTCATCATCGAACATGAATTCCTGCACTTCGGGGAAGTACTGCTTGGCCAGCCGGACTTCCGCCGCAACATGCTCCGGGCTACGGGTGCGGTAGCGGTGTCCACCGACCGTCTGCGGCCACAGGCAGAACGTGCAGCGCGACTTGCAGCCGCGACCCGTATAAATGGAAATATACGGGTGCTTCAGATAGCCGATGAAGTAGTCGTTGATGTTGAGATCGCGCTTGTAAACCTCGGTTACAAACGGAAGGCTGTCCATGTCCTCGATCATCGCGCGGTCCTTGTTCGCGATGATCTCGCCCTTTTCGTTCCGCCAGGTGATACCGTCTACTTCGGCGAGGGGCTTCCCCTCAGCGATTTCCTTGATCGTGAAGTCGAATTCGTTGCGGGCCACGAAATCGATCGGGCTGCCCTGTTTCATGCTTTCGTCAGGCTGCACGGCAACCTTAGCGCCGACCATGCCGATCAGGAGCTTGGGGTTAGCGTCCTTGAGCATCTGGGCCACGCGCACATCCGAGGCGAAGGACGGCGTGGAGGTGTGCATGACCACGAGATCACGGTTCTTCACGTCTTCCAGGATGGGATCCATGCCCATCTTGGCCGGCGGCGCATCAATCAGGCGCGACCCGGGAACCAGAGCGGCCGGCTGGGCGAGCCATGTCGGGTACCAGAAGGACTTGATTTCACGCTTGGCCTGATAACGGGAACCAGCACCACCGTCGAAGCCGTCGAAGGAAGGAGGCTGGAGAAAAAGGGTTCTCATCATGGTGAACACTCCTATTGGGTGGCGCCCGGTTCAAGCGGGGTAGCGCGAACCGTGGATTTTCGTTTTCTTCGGGCGATATGGACCGTTCTGCCGCGCCATGCAACGCGTGATCCACGGACACTGCCGACCATGATGGCTGCCGAAAGCCAGTCCCGAACGATCAGCAGCGGCAGGGCCACAGGTAATGGGCACTCCGTAGCACGATCTATAATTGTGCTTCCAGCCGCGCGTATGAACCATGTCAGCGCGAAAAAGAGCCAGCTCCACCAGGCCGTGGGCCGGAACAGCACAGCGACGATGGACCAGAAAAGCGGAAGCTGGATTGCGGACAGGCCATAGCCAACGGGCGCCACGTTCTTGACTGTCCGCCCCCAACGCAGTTCGTGAGCCAGAAGTTCGCTCAGCGTATGTTCGCCAACCGTCGTGTGGGTCAGGGAGGGCGCAATCGCGATCTTTCCGCCCCGTGCACGGATAAGCTGGCCCAGTTCGGCATCGTCAGCTACATGATCCACCAAAGCTTCCAGACCGCCAATAGCCTCCAGTTCCTCCCTACGCAGGGCCATGGTTGCGCCAAGGCAGTCCTGACGGCCCAGAAAACGCGACATCATGACGCCAGGGAGGAAGTTGTGATTGATCTGGCAGGCACCAAGCTGCTGCACAAGCGTGCCGGCCGCCGCCCGACCTGCATACAAGGTCGTAACCAGTCCGACCCCCGGCTCCCGCAGGGTGGAAATCACATGACGCAGATAGCTGGGACTGACATGGATGTCGGAATCCGAAATCACGATCATGTCATGACGGACCTGATCATACATGTTGATCAGGTTACCGATTTTCCGGTTGGGGCCATGTTCCGCCGGATTGATGACCACATCCACGGGAACGGCGGGATACCGCTGCCTCAGACGCTCGACGACAGCAAGAGCCGTATCGCTTTCGTCCTGAACGCCGAAGATGATCTGGAATTCAGGATAAGTCTGCTGAAAGATGCTTTCAAGGGCTTCTTCCAGCAGGGGCTCGTTTCCGTGCAGGGGCTTGAGAACTGTAACGGCAGGCCACTGCCGGTCGTCCAGCCGGACAGCCGCGTCCGCCTTCCGCTCCGTCCTGCGGAAGCGGGCCAGCAGCGTTGCGCCGGCAAGGGTCTGAAGGTTACCGGCCAAAGAAACGAGTGTACAGAAACCGGCTGCGATCGTGAGAGGTAAAGGCACGTTGGTCTTTTAACCCTCCTTCAGGCGGAAGTGAAGAGACCTGCCTGAAATGCCCTGTTTCAGTCATGAAGGAAATGCGCGGTCTTGCGGTCGAGGAGTTCGGCCAGTCCGTTGGCTCCGCCCTGGCTCAGGGCACCGCCGAAATCGGCCCGCTGTGCAGCAACCTGACTGATATGGGCGTTCAGGAGCACGTCGGTGATGCGCCAGCCGGAGGGGCCGTTGACCATGATATAGTTGAGTGGGGTTGCATCCCCACCCTGACCGCCGATCGTCGTATCGACGATTTCACCGCCCGTGGGGTTGCTGCGGACCTGGGGCAGAATGGTGAAAACCGCATTCGTGCCCGGCTTGAAGGAGGATGCATAACGCGCCACCGTGAACTGGCGGAACGAGCCGAGAAGATGCGTGCGGTCCGCGGCGCTCAGGCTGTTATAGCGGATACCTACAGAGCGACGCAGGATGGCTTCCAGATCGAAGGCCCGGTCCACGGCCGGGGCAATGATGGCTGCGCGCTGCTGGGCGGTCTTGCCACTGTCCTGCGCCGTTTTGAGCGCATCGTACAGACCACGGATGGGAGCGGAGACGGATGACGCGTTCTGTTGCGCGGCATCGGCGGACTGTGCGACGGCTATCCCTGTGACCGGGCCCGCGAGAAGGCAGGCTGAAAGAATGGACAGAGTCGCTTTCTGTGCAAATCGGCAAATCATTGTCATGCTTTCGTCCTCTGAGACGTTTTGTGCAAGAGGTCATGTGTCTGATGGAAACTATCAAGCGTGGTTACGCATAAAACCATCTGTGTTCTAATAGCCACATCTATCAAAGGAATTGCAGGTGACGACATTGAGGCGAACCCTGCAATGGGTTTATAGCCAGTCAATCGACTGCCCGACGGTTCTTCGTCATTTCCGGCTACGGCCAACGGAAAGAGGGAGCCAGCCGCGGGACATTCCACGATTGTGAACGGCTCCGGGCGCCATGACGCGCATCCCAACCGGACGCCAGAACCAGAGGATTATAATGGCCGTTCCTTTGATGCAGGCTGTCCGAGTCGGACGGTACGTTGTCAAGCAGCACCTCACGGGCCGCAAGCGATATCCGCTGGTCCTGATGCTCGAACCGCTGTTCCGCTGCAATCTGGCCTGTGCAGGCTGCGGCAAGATCGATTATCCAGCACAGATCCTGAACCAGCGCCTCAGCCTGCAGGAGTGTCTGGATGCCGATACGGAAGCAGGCGCTCCAGTTATTGCCATCGCGGGTGGCGAACCCCTCCTTCACAAGGAAATGCCGCAGATCGTCAAAGGTTTGATCGATCGGAAAAAATACGTTTACCTGTGCACGAACGCGCTGCTTCTTGAAAAGAAGCTCGACGATTACGAGCCTTCGCCTTTCTTCTCTTGGGATATTCATCTCGACGGAGACAAGGTGATGCACGATTCTTCCGTGTGTCAGGAAGGTGTGTTCGAGAAGGCTACTGCCGCGATTCGTCTGGCGAAGTCCCGCGGTTTCCGTGTTTCCATCAACTGCACCCTTTTCGATGGTGCGGTGCCAGAGCGCGTGGCGGCATTCTTTGACGAAGTGATGGCCATGGGGGTCGATGGTGTCATGACGGCGCCGGGTTACGCCTATGAGCGTGCACCGGACCAGGAGCACTTCCTGAACCGCCAGAAGACGAAGCAGCTTTTCCGTGACATCTTCCGGCTGGGCAAGGGCCGCAAGTGGCGCTTCACGCAGTCTCCGTTGTTCCTGAACTTCCTGGCGGGCAATGAAAACTATCATTGCACCCCATGGGGCAAGCCACTGCGTACCGTCTTTGGGTGGCAGCGTCCGTGCTATCTGCTCGGCGAAGGGTATGCGAAGACCTTCCGTGAACTGATGGACGATACGGCCTGGGAGCAGTACGGCACGGGTGCATATGAGAAATGCGCTGACTGCATGGTGCATTCTGGTTACGAATCGACGGCGGTCATGGATGCGGTTCAGCGTCCCTGGCATATCGCCAAGGTTGCCCTGTTTGGCCCTGAAACCGAAAAGCCCATGGTTCCGGAGATCTCTCTGGCGAACCAGCGGCCGGCCGAATATGATTACGAGGCGCAGGTTGCGCAGCAGATGGAAAAACTGACCACCGGCGGCAAGCCGAGTCGTGGCCCGCGTGTCCGTGTTAATGGTCGTCCGGCCAATACGGTGACGGAAGCCGCGGATGCTGCGGATTGAACCACTTCCCTACAAGGGAACAGTCTATGTGAAAAAAGCCGCTCCTACTAAAGGGGCGGCTTTTTTATTGAGGAAAGGGTAATGGCGCAGGATTTCAGGAATGTCATGGTAACGAGCGCTGGGCCTGCTATCATTGCTGCTTCATTACTCTGGCCGGACCATGTTGACCCCGATTTTCGTTATCTGCCTGCTTATTCTTCTCAATGCCATTTTTGCCATGGGGGAGCTGGCGCTGATTTCGGCCAAGCGGCCCCGTCTGGAAGTTCTGGCCAAACAGAATGTCCGCGGCGCGCAGGCTGCGCTTCGACTGGCTGAAGACCCGCACAGTTTTCTGCCAACAGTTCAGATCGGTATGACCCTGGTCTCCATTCTGGAAGGAACATTTGGCGGGAGCCAGATCGAGAGCACGGTCAAGGACGGGATCGCCACTATCCCTCTTCTGCAACCGTTCGCGGGGGAACTGTCGATTGTTCTGGTCGTCGCGCTCATCACCTTTGCCATGCTGGTTTTCGGCGAGCTTGTTCCCAAGCAGATTGCCCTGCAACAGCCTGAGAAAATTGCAGCGCGTCTGTCCTGGCTGCTGGTGGCGGTCGCCCGTATTTCCCAGCCCGTGGTCTGGCTGCTGAGTGGAATGTCTTCTCTGGTTCTGAGGCTGCTTCGTGTCGGCCCGCTGACTAGATCTGCGGTGACGGAAGAGGAACTGCGAGCTGTTCTAGCGGAAGGTGCACGGGCAGGCGTTCTGGAGACCGACGAACAGGCCATGATCGAACGTCTGCTGCGTCTGGCGGACCGTCCCGTCCGGGCAATCATGACGCCGCGTAACGAACTGTTCTGGATAGATCGCCATGCCGATCAGGAGACGCTCCGGCGCAAGCTGCGTCAGTCGTCCTTTGCGCGCATCGTGGTCTGTGAAGGTGATGTCGATCATCCAGTCGGTGTTATCCTGGCGAAAGACATCATGGATCGTCTGCTGCTGGGATTGCCGGTTTCGATTGACGCAGTGCTGCGGGAGCCACCCGTCATACCGGACAGTCTGAGTGCTCAGGACATGATCGAACGCCTGCGCGGAGTAAATCTGGGCATTACATTCGTGCTGGATGAATACGGCTCTTTTGAAGGCATCGTCACTCCATCTGATGTCTTCGAGGCGATCGTCGGTGAGGAAAAGACGGAAACCTCTCCCGATGAGCTGAGGGCTGATGAAAATGGCGATGAGTATGTGTTCGATGGCTTCATGCCGGCGGATGAACTGCGCTCCCGCCTCGATCTGGATACCCTGCCAGGCAGTGGCAGTTACCATACGCTGGGTGGCGTGTTGCTGGCTCTTTTACGGAGAGTTCCTGCGAAGGGCGACAAGGTCGCGTTCGAAGGATGGCTGTTTGAAGTTCTCGAGATGGATCGCCGGCGCGTGGCGAAAGTGAAAGTCAGCCGGCAGGTTCTTGCGGATGATTGAGCCCTGACAGATTCAGGCTTTGCTGATGAACAGCACCTGCCGGTCGGCCGGTGATGCATAGCTGCCCTGCTGTCCGTATCCCTGCGTCAGGGACGTTGGCGGGGTCTCGGTCAGGAGATCAATGACCCTTTTCTGGGCTGTGATGGCGCGTTGCAGAAGTTCTCCGTTGCGGTTTCCCAGTTCGGTCACCTGTTCGAGCAGGTGATGATACGGCAGGAAAGGTGCTGCGGGCTTGTCAGGAAGCTGGACGTCAGCACTGCGTGTGCCGCAGACGCTCTGACGGGCCGTTGCATCTGCCACTTCCTTCTCCAGAGCCGTAGCTGCGGCCTGTTTTTCTGGCAGAAGCGCAAGAGCCTGAGGAACCTGCGCGGCAGTCAGAGCATCGTTCTCCGCCTTTAGAACCGCGATCAGCCGTTTGATGGCCGAGACAAGGGAGAGGCTCATTTTTTCTGCTCCTGCATGGCCAGCATCTGCCGGTCGATGGCATCTGTAAGACCTAGGCCACCGTTCTTTTCCATTTCCCTAGCGATCTGTTCCACCATCATGGGGCGGAACTGTTTTTCGCCAGCGCCGCCGCTGAACATGTTCTGGCTGCCATCATCGGTTTCAAACATGGGCTGGAGCATCTGATTGATGGCCATGGCCTCGAAATCCTGGGCGGATTTCAGGGTCTTGGCCGGATCAATGGTCTGAGTTCCAAGCGAGAAGCCCTGGGATGCAGGTGAGGGTACGGAAGCAGGAGAAGACGAAATTTTCATTAGCGCATTTCCAGTTCTGCCTGCAGGGCGCCATCCGCCTTGATGGCCTGCAGGATGCTGATCATGTCCCGGGGGCCAACCCCCAGTGCGTTGAGACCGGACACCAGACCCCGCAGGGTCGTGCCGCCAGGCAGCATGGCGAGATGATGATCCTTGCCTGTATCTACCTTGACATTCGTGCGGGGAACGACCGCCGTCTGCCCGCCCGAAAATGGGCCAGGCTGTGATACTTCGGGTGTTTCCGTGACCTGAACGGTCAGATTGCCCTGCGCGACGGCTACCGTGCTGATGCGGACATCCGCTCCCATGATGATGGTGCCGCTGGCTTCATCCACAATCACTTTCGCAGGCGTGTCCGGCGTGACCATCAGGTCACCAATGCGGGAGAGCGTGGGTACCGGGTCGTGGCTGGTAAGGTTTAGAAGAACGGTTCTCGGGTCCTGAACGGTCGCAATGGGGCCAAAAGTGCGGTTGATAATGGCAGTCATGCGACTTGCCGTCGTGAAGTCGGGGTTACGCAGGCTCAGATGCAGATTGGCTCTGTGTGTCAGGTCGAAGGGGACTTCCCGTTCGACAATGCCGCCATTGGCGATATGACCGCTTGTCGGAGTATTGCGCGTGATCGAGGCCGCTGCGCCGCGGGCCGTGAAGGCGTTGGTTGCCAGTGAGCCTTGTGCGACAGCATAGACTTCGCCATCGGCCGCCATCAGAGGTGTTACCAGAAGCGTCCCCCCTGTCAGGGAAGAGGCATCGCCGGCAGCGGAAACCGTTACGTCAATACGGTTGCCCCCATGGGCGAAAGGCGGGAGGTCCGCTGTTACCATGACGGCGGCAACGTCATGCGTCTGGAGCTGTGTTTCCTGATCGCGAATGTTCACACCCAGACGGTTGAGCATGGAAATCAGGGTTTCCCGGGTGAAAATCGTATTGGTCAGACGGTCTCCCGTTCCGTTCAGCCCCACGACAAGCCCATATCCGATCAACTGGTTGCTACGTACGCCTTCCATGTCCGTGATGTCCTTGATACGGACGGTGGCGGCGCTGGAAAATATTGGGAACAGTAATAAAAAACCGCAGAAAAACGCTAGAAATCGGCAATATATGACAGGATGGAAGGAAGAAAATCGCATGGGTGTCTGACACTGTCCTGACATCTGGCCGGAGGTTCTGGGCTCCTGATCCGGCAGAATGAGGAAACAGAGTAAAAAAACCCCTAACGGAGAGGCAGATTTCTGCCCTTTCTGATGCTCTGAATATGATGTTCGGACTTGGCGTATGGGTTCGTGGTGGGTATAAGCCGCCCGTCAAGCGCCCACGGCTGGCAGGGTCGGACGTCGGCGGAAGTGTCAGGGATTGGATGCGCATGATGATTACGCTGCCGCCGGATTATAAGCCCTCCGACAAAGAGGAATTCATGAATCCTCTTCAGGTCGAGTATTTTCGGCAGAAGCTTTTGCGCTGGCGTGCGGATCTGCTGAAAGAAGCAGATGGAACACTGGCGAGTCTCTCCGAGGGGGGAATCCATGAAGCGGATATTACCGACAGGGCCAGTGTCGAGACGGATCGGGCCTTTGAACTCCGGACGCGGGACCGCGCCCGTAAGCTGATCGCCAAGATCAACATGGCGCTCGACCGGATCGAGGATGGCAGCTACGGCTTCTGCGAGGAAACGGGGGAGCCGATCGGCCTGAAACGTCTGGAAGCGCGCCCGATCGCAACGCTTTCCATCGATGCTCAGGAACGGCACGAACGCATGGAAAAGGTCCATCGGGACGATTAAGGGGTTGCGCTTGGCGTGCTGAACGGATAGGAAGCGCGCCAAGGCAACAGATGCTGCTGTAGCTCAGTGGTAGAGCACTCCCTTGGTAAGGGAGAGGTCGACAGTTCAATCCTGTCCAGCAGCACCAGCCGCTCTCTCAAAACTGAAAAATAACCCGTTCAGCTTTCCGGACCGGATGGCACAGGAAGCAGATGCTGCTTGCCTTTTCGTGCGGTTCGGACAGGCGTACCGCTCTCATTCCGAAGCAAATCGGGGGAATCTGTCATTTCACGCCATGGTTGCCGGAAGGTAGCGGTTGAGCAGGCTTGTTGCTTCCGGAGGCAGGCTGAAGAAATCCGTCGAAGGGTGTGATCTGTCTTGCGTCCGTGATGAAGGCGGGATGCGGCGTGCATGAGAAAATGACTGTGCCGCGATCAGAACCGCCAGTTGAATATCCGTAGGGAGCGTGGCTTCCAGCGGATCACCTTCGGTATTTTTCATGCCGGCAACGATCCAGCCCGCCCGGTACTGCACGACATACAGCCCCGGCTGCCATCCGCACTGTCCTGGTGGATACAGGATGGCGCAGAGGGCATTGAAGCTCCATCCATTCATTGGCTCTGGCAGCAGTTGTCCTTCCCATATGACGGCCCCCACAGACAGGATGGGCCAGACTCCCAGTTTCAGGGCGAGGGGAGAGTCATCATGACGAACGCGGATCTGTTCTTCCCACTCATTCAGCAGAACTGGACGCTCCATGTAATTTTCAACGGCCGCTGACACCTGAAACAGACAGTCTTCCAGATCCCGGTCATGCGATGTGTCTGAAAGAGGAATGGAAAGATGTGTTTTCAGGGTGGCTAAAGAGGCAAGCGGCCTGCTTTTCCCCATTCCGTTCATCTCGGCGCTGGACATGTGTCTATACTCCTGCCGCAGGTCAGTGTCTGGCTGTTGGATAAACTGTTGGTGGAATGAACATGGGGTCTCTGAAAGACGGCCCGGACCGCTCGGATCTGACAAACGTGATATCGGGCAGTCGCTTTCCTGCTGTGCATTTCCAGGAAAACAGGTCCCTGCTTCGGTACTGAGGGAAGGCTCCCATGGTGATATACGATTGCGGGAGATGACACTCTGCTAGGAAATGCCTTTCATTGGTACCAGGGTGCTTATTCTGGTGGGATGTAACGGACTTTTCTTCTGCCATTGTCATTTTTCATATCCTTATGTCTGGAGTTGTCCCCTTGTTCTCTTCGAGGTGACAGGCTGGATGATAGGCTATGCCTACTGGAAAAATCAATAGGCAAAACCTAGTGGACAGTAGGCGATGCCTATTTTATGATGACCGTCATGGATGATTGGGCGACAAGACTGAAGCGCTTTCGAACGGCGACGCGCCTTTCTCAGGCCAAAGTGGCGCGGGCACTCGGGATTGCTCCTGCCTCCGTAGCGCAGTGGGAGATCGGGCGTTCAAAGCCCTCTCTGGATCGACTGCCTGCCATTGCAACGCTTTATGATGTCAGTCTGGAAGAGTTGTGTGGTCCTGATCTGGGCTCTCCCGTGGAGGCATTGCAGGCGGCGAAAACGCCAGAGCGACGCCACCGTCGCATCCCGGTTTCTGGCTTTGTCTCGGGTGCAGACCGTGTCGTGATTTATGCCGATGGTGACATTCTCCAGGACGGCGACGTCGAACTTCCGTTTGGAGGATATGACGGTCTGGTTCTGCGGGTGAATGGAGAATCCATGGTCCCGCGTTACAAGCCAGGAGAAGTGGTGGGGATTCATCTGCCGGGAAAAAACCATTTTTCGCTCAAGATGATCGGCAAGGACGTGGTGGCGAAGCTGGCGGACGGACAGATGGTTCTGAAGACCGTCATGCCCGGCAAAGACAGTCATTCCTTCGTGCTGGCTTCTGTCAATCCGCTGGTACCGCCCATTTTTGATCCACGGATCGAATGGGTTGCCCCAATTGAATTCCATCTGATCGGATAGACCGGAAGGATTTTCTCTTCCGGGAGCCTGCGGGCTCGTGCCCGAAGGATTGTCCTGGTTCTGTAGAGAGCCCATAACCATCCTTCCCGGACTGGAAAGGATTTTTCATGAGGTTCCGTCGCATTTTCCTGCCAGCCATGGCTGCTTTTCTATTGTCGCCCCTGTCCGCCATGGCGCGGGACGGGATGCCGGAAGCCTGTGACAATGCAAAATTTTTCGCGGATCAGCAGGGGCTGGAACAGGGTGGCCCGTCGCATCTGGATCTGCCGGAGCATATCTGTGGTCAGGTGATTGCCGTGGCGTCCCGGGCGCGCAGGACACGCAGCGGCTGGCATGGCTATTTCTATCTGTCGGTCGGCCGGGGTGTCTCCATTCGCATCGTTTCCGATCTGGATGAAATGAATGCGCCGCAGTGGCCGTGGGTGCGTAAGGGCGATCAGGCGGAAGTTCAGGGACGTTATTATTACGACAGCCTGCGCCGTCAGGGTGTTGACTGGACCCATCATGGTACGGGCCGCAAATGGGCCTGGCCGGGTTATGTTATCGTCAATGGCGCCCGGTACGAGTGACAAAATGAAAAAAGGCCCGGAGAGAGACTCTCCGGGCCTTTACTGTCAGACGAAACCTGAGTCTTTTTCAGCTTGTGGCTTCGTCCTTTTTCTCTGCTCCGTCTTCGCCTTTTGAAGAAGAATTGCCCTCGATGATGTCGAAGTCCAGGGCATCGTTCCTGAGACCGATTCTGACAGCGCCCCCATTGGCCAGACGGCCGAACAGAAGTTCCTCCGCCAGTGGCTTCTTGATGTTCTCCTGAATGACGCGCCCCAGGGGACGGGCACCATAGAGGCGATCGTAACCCCGTTCCGCCAGCCATTCCTTGGCCGCGGAGGAGATCTCGATCGTGACGTGACGATCTGCCAGCTGGGCCTCCAGCTGAAGAACGAACTTCTCGACCACCCGTCCCACGGTTTCCGGCGTCAGGTTGGCGAACGGAATGATGGCGTCCAGACGGTTACGGAACTCCGGTGTGAAGAGGCGTTTGACGGCTTCCTCGTCCTCGCCGCTGCGAACGGTCCGGGCAAATCCGATCGCCTCCTTGGACAAGTCAGCCGCTCCCGCATTCGTGGTCATGATCAGGATGACGTTGCGGAAATCGACCGTCTTGCCGTTATGGTCCGTCAGACGACCATGATCCATGACCTGAAGCAGGACATTGAAGAGGTCCGGATGGGCCTTTTCGATTTCATCCAGTAGCAGGACTGCATGCGGATGCTGGTCAATGGCGTCCGTCAGCAGGCCGCCCTGATCGAATCCGACATAACCCGGGGGTGCCCCGATCAGGCGGGAGATCGAATGACGCTCCATGTATTCGGACATGTCGAACCGGATCAGCTCGATGCCAAGCGACGAGGCGAGCTGGCGGGCCACCTCTGTCTTGCCCACGCCGGTCGGACCGGAGAACAGATAGTTACCGATCGGTTTTTCCGCATCGCGCAGGCCCGCCCGGGACAGCTTTATCGCCGCCGCAAGAGCGTCGATCGCCTTGTCCTGACCGAACACCATGTTCCGCAGGTCCCGCTCCAGATGGCGCAGGGTTTCACGGTCATCGGCGGAAACGCTCTTGGGCGGAATCCGGGCGATCTTGGCGATGGCGTCTTCCACGTCCTTTAACGTCACCGTCTTGCGGCGCTTGTTTTCGGGAACGAGCATCCGTGCCGCGCCGACTTCGTCGATTACGTCGATCGCCTTGTCCGGCAGCTTGCGGTCATGGACGTACTTGGCTGCCAGTTCGACGGCGCCACGCAGGGCTTCATCCGTGTAGCGGACCTTGTGGTGCTTTTCGTAGCTTCCTTTCAGGCCGCGCAGGATCTTGATCGCATCCTCGATCGAAGGTTCCGGCACGTCGATTTTCTGGAACCGGCGTACGAGCGCACGGTCCTTCTCGAAATGCTGACGGAATTCCTTGTATGTCGTGGATCCGATGCAGCGGAGCGTTCCGGCCGCAAGGGCGGGCTTGAGCAGGTTGGAGGCATCCATGGCGCCTCCCGATGTTGCGCCTGCGCCGATGACGGTGTGGATTTCGTCAATGAACAGGATCGCACCGGGCGTCTGATCGAGTTCCGTCACGACGGCCTTGAGGCGTTCCTCAAAGTCACCCCGGTAGCGTGTGCCAGCCAGAAGCGAGCCCATGTCCAGAGAGTAGATTGTGGCGTCCAGCAGAACGTCAGGCACGTCATTCTCGACGATGCGCTTGGCCAGACCTTCCGCAATGGCGGTCTTGCCGACGCCCGGATCACCGACATAGAGCGGGTTGTTTTTCGTGCGACGGCACAGGATCTGGATGGTGCGCTCGATTTCCTGGTCGCGACCGATCAGGGGATCGATCCGGCCCTGCCGCGCGCGTTCATTCAGATCGACGCAATAGGATGCAAGGGCGCCTTCCTTGGCGGTTTCCTTGCGTTCCTCCCGCTCCGAACCATCCTTGGAGGAAGCGGCCGTGCGCCGGCTGCTGCTCCGGTCCGGAGCCTTGGCGATTCCATGGGAAATGAAGTTGACGGCATCCAGACGCGTCATGTCCTGCAGTTGTAGGAAATAGACGGCATGGCTTTCACGTTCGGCAAACAGGGCCACGAGGACGTTCGCGCCCGTCACTTCATCGCGTCCAGTGCTCTGGACGTGAATAGCCGCCCGCTGGATCACGCGCTGAAAGGCGGCAGTCGGTTTGGGTTCGGTCGGACCTTCCGAAGCCAGCCCGGCAAGATCCTTGTCAAGGAAGTCCGTCAGGTCGGAGCGGAGCTTGTCCAGATCGATACCACAGGCCCGGAAGACCGTCAGTGCATCGACGTCCTCGGTCAGGGCCAGCAGAAGATGTTCGAGGGTTGCGTATTCATGACGCCGATCCCCCGCGAATGTCAGGGCGCGGTGGAGCGTCTGTTCGAGCGTACGGGACAGCATGGGATGGCGCTCCTCTCGACCTCTCGTTGGAAAGGTATCTTGTCGCGGTAGAACGTGTAACGCCAGTCAGAAACGCAGGTGGCAGACAAGAATTTATCCTGCGACAACTTTCTGTGCGGATGGAGGGGTCAGTCTTTCTCGATCGTGCATTGAAGCGGATGCTGGTTCTGCCGGGCCAGATCCATGACCTGCGTTACCTTGCTTTCTGCAACTTCGTAGGTGAACACGCCACAGACCCCTACACCTTTCTGATGTACCTGGAGCATGATGGCCGTGGCCTCGTCCCGGCTTTTGGAAAAGAACCGTTCCAGGACATGCACCACGAACTCCATCGGGGTGTAGTCGTCATTCAGCATCAGGACCTTGTACATGGACGGCTTGCGGGTCCGCGGTCGGGGCCTGGCCACCACGCTGATCTCGAGTTCCTCTTCGTCATCGGGATGCTGCGGGGTGTTCGAATCGGGCGAATCTGGCCCCATCAGGATTCGGGAGCCTGATGGGGCCGGGATGAAACACCCGCCATGGCGGGAAAGACGATCATAAGAAGACATGACCAGTATGATATGGTGTGGGAAGGTCTATTGAGAAGAGGCAAGACAACGGGAAATAGGATGATTTTGCCTGTACGCTGACATGAAATGGACAGGATTTCGCCACGGTTACGAAAAATTAAGGGAAGACTGGCAAACCTTGTGGACGCAGGCTTTTCCATGCGCCTACAGTACCGGGACCTACAGGTGATCTTTCAACCTGAACTGTTTCCGGTGACAACGTCCTGATCGAAGGCTGCCAGATAATGCGTTTCCCGTTCCGCAAGGCTCTTCTCCTGTGCACCATCGCGGCCGTGGGGACAGGGACTGCAAAAGCCCAGTATGTCGGGCATGTGTCCAGCTTCGTGATGGATGCAAAGACAGGGCAGGTCCTGTCTCAGACAGATGCGGATCTTCAGCGCTATCCGGCGTCCCTGACCAAGCTCATGACGCTCTATCTTACCTTCCGTGCCCTGTCGGCCCAGCAGATCAGCCTCGACCAGCAGGTTCCGGTTTCCATTCACGCATCCCTGCAGGAGCCCTCCAAGCTCGGTCTGGTTCCGGGAACGCGCCTGACGGTCGAGCAGGGCATTCTCGGTCTGGTCACGAAATCGGCCAATGACGCAGCCTGTGCCCTCGGGGAATTTCTTGGCGGCGGGGATGAAGTCCGTTTTGCCCAGCTCATGACCCAGCAGGCCCGCGCGCTTGGCATGAGCAATACGACCTTCCGGAATGCTTCCGGGCTGCCGGACCCCGATCAGGTCACGACCGCGCGTGACCTTGGAGTTCTGGCGCAGCATCTGATCACGGATTTTCCGCAGTATTACCATTATTTCAATGTGCCCTCCTTCTATTTCCACCGTCGTTTGGTTCCCAACCATGACCCGATGCTGAAGCTTTATGCTGGCGCGGATGGTCTCAAGACAGGCTATACGGTCGTTGCGGGACGCAACCTCGTTACTTCGGCCCAGCGCGGGAATGTCCGGCTGGTTGGTGTCGTCCTGGGGTCCAGCAGCAACGGGCAGCGTTCCCTCCAGATGGCGAGCATTCTGGACAAGGGATTTGCTTCAGAAGGTGTGGCTCCGCAGCCCCTGCTGCATCCAGTGGCGCCGCGTACCGTCCTGATGGCGTCGGCACGACGGAGCAGGCGTGGACAGCATCAGATGCTTCTAGCGGCGGCTCGTCCCATGGAAGTGGCGGATGCCCCCACGGCGCCGCGGCGTTATGGTCATCTCGTCCATCACACGGCGTCCGTCCGGATGGTTAGTGTCCGTCATGTCGCTACACGCCGCCGCGCGGGCCATCACAGCCGCGGGTAAAAAATCCGCTCCGCCGCTTGCGATCCGGTCAGGAGGGACGCATTTTACCAGCGTCTTGAAAGATTGAGGATCGGGCGCCGATATGGGTGAAAATGCACGCGGCATTGTTCTTTATGATGAGAACGATTTCAGACAGCTGCATGCAGCAGGGCAGCTTGCCGCAGAAACGCTGGACATGATCACGGACCATGTCCAGCCCGGCGTGACTACGGATGAACTGAACCATCTCATTCATGAATTCACGCTGGCCCGTGGAGCTACGCCTGCGCCCCTGAATTATCGTGGCTATCCGAAATCCTGCTGCATTTCGATCAACCACGTTGTCTGTCACGGTATTCCCAGCTCGAAAAAGCTCTCCGAAGGCGATATCGTCAATATTGACGTCACTTCCATCCTGAATGGCTGGTACGGTGATAGCTCGCGGATGTATGTCGTGGGCAAGGTTCCGCGCAAGGCCGAGAAGCTGATCGAGGTGACCTATCGCTCCATGATGCTGGGGATCGAGCAGGTCCGTCCGGGGCATACGCTGGGAGATGTCGGTCATGCCATCCAGACATATGCTGAAAGCCAGCGTTTTTCCGTTGTGCGTGATTTCTGTGGTCATGGCATCGGTCGGGAATTTCACTCTGCTCCCAATGTCCTTCACTATGGCAAGCCCGGTCAGGGTGTGAAGCTGGTGCCGGGCATGGTGTTCACCATCGAGCCGATGCTGAATATCGGACGTCCGGATGTGAAGATTCTGGACGATGGCTGGACGGCTGTGACGCGGGACCGGACACTTTCCGCCCAGTTCGAACACATGGTCGGTGTGACGCAGGAGGGGTGTGAAATTTTCACGCTCTCGCCAAAAGGGTACACGCAGCCACCTTATGGAACAGCCGCATGAAAGCAGCCCTGACTTTTCTTGCGGTCGCACTGGCGGCAGGGCCTGCGCTGGCGGCTCCCGCACTGAGTACGGCGCATGACCCTCTGGCCTTTGGGCCGGACAGGGTGTCTCCCGGCGTTCTGGTGCCTGCGCGTCATGGTATGGTGGTGTCCGCGCAGCATCTGGCTTCGGATACCGGCGCAAAAATCCTGGCGCAGGGTGGAAATGCGATTGATGCCGCTGTGGCGGTTGGATACGCGCTGGCAGTGGTTTACCCGGCGGCTGGAAATATCGGTGGTGGCGGTTTCATGACGATCCGCCTGAAAACCGGCCAGACCGTCTTCGTTGATTTTCGCGAGCATGCCCCGGGCGCGGCAACCGAAACCATGTATCAGGATGCATCCGGGCACGTCGTTCCTGGTCTTTCGACCGAGGGATGGAAAGCGGTCGCCGTTCCCGGAACCGTAGCTGGACTGGACACCATTTTGACGAAATGGGGCAGCCTGCCGCGCACAAAGGTCATGGGGCCGGCCATCACGCTGGCGCGGGACGGTTTCGTGCTGAACGATGGCGATGCCCAGCTTCTGCATACGTCCACCCGTTATTTCCAGAAAGATCCTTACGCCCGGTCATTCTATCTGCACGCGGATGGAACGCCGCTTCAGGCCGGTGACCGCTTGGTGCAGAAGGATCTGGCGCGGACCCTCGACCTGATCGCCCGGAAGGGAGCGAAAGCGTTCTATGAAGGGCCGGTCGCGGCTGAAATCATACGGGCCAGTCAGGAGGGCGGTGGTCTTCTGAAGACTCCTGACTTCACGAACTACCATATCCGGTATCTGGATCCGATCCGCTGTGTCTATCGGGGTTATACTGTGGATACGGCGCCTCCACCGAGTGGCGGTGGTGTCGCTGTCTGTGAAATCCTGAACATCCTTTCGGGTTATGACATGAAGGCGCTCGGTCTCCACAGCGCGTCTGCGACTCAGCGTGAAATCGAGGCCATGCGCCATGCCTATTCGGACCGGCGTGACCTTGGCGATCCGGCTTTCGTCCAGAATCCGATCCAGCATCTGACGGACCCGGTCTATGCGTATCAGATCCGGCGGGGCATTCCGCTGGATCACGCTCTTTCGTCCGGTACGCTTCGTTCCGGCGAGCCACTTCCGGCTCAGACCGCGCAGGCAACGCCTGACACGCAGGAAAAGCACGAGACCACCCAGTTCTCCGTCATGGACCGAAGTGGCATGGCTGTTTCCGCGACCTATACACTCAATGGCTGGTTCGGATCGGGCGTGATGGGGGGGCATACCGGGGTCTGGCTGAATGACGAGATGGATGATTTCTCGTCAAAGCCGGGTGAGCCCAACATGTTCGGTATCGTAGGGTCGAAAGCCAACGCCATTGCGCCCGGCAAGACTCCCCTGTCCTCCATGTCACCGACCATTGTTTCAAGGAATGGCAGGACCGTCATGGTGATCGGCAGCCCCGGCGGGTCCCGCATTCCGACCATTACCCTGTCTGCCATTCTGGGGGTGATCGATTACGGACTTGATATCCGTCAGGCCATCGACCTGCCGCGAATCCATGAGCAGTGGGAACCTTCGGCTGTCGAGATCGAGCCGGGCGCCCTGACGGATGATACCCTGAGAATTCTTCAGTCTGAGGGATATGCTTTTTCCCTGCACAAGCCCTGGGGTGTGGCGGAAGGCATTCTCGCCGGTCGCCCGAACCTTTCCGTCCGGGAAACCGGACTGCTCTATGGTGCGGCTGATCCGCGCCATGCGGGAGGTTCAGCGGTCGGTGAATGATAGGGGGTTGTCAGACACCCCTGTCTTCGTGTTAGGAGAGCGCCGGGAGGTCGGCTTTGGACGGATACCTTGCCAACCCGGTCAGGTCCGGAAGGAAGCAGCCGCAGTGAGTTCTATCCGGGTCAAATGTCCGGCCTTCCACCTCAGACAGCCCCGCGGGCACGATGGTTCATTCCTTCGCCGCCCCGGTCAGAGCCAGCCCGCTCTGGTTTTTCTTCCCGCTCTCTGATGGTTTTTTCCTGTCATGACAGATGAAAACGACGCTCTCCCGCTGCCCCCCGAAAACGGGGGTGGGTTTTTCGGGAATGTTCCAGCGTCTGCGCCCGTCGAGGCACACCCTGAACCTGCCGAGGCTGCGCCGTATCGCGTTCTGGCGCGCAAGTATCGCCCGCAGACATTCGACAATCTGATCGGACAGGATTCGCTGGTCCGTATCCTGCGGCGGGCGTTCGAACTGAACCGCGTGGCTCATGCTTTCATGCTGACCGGCGTACGCGGCGTGGGCAAGACTACGACGGCCCGGATCATCGCCCGCGCTCTCAACTGCATCGGTCCTGACGGCAAGGGTGGCCCGACGGCTGATCCCTGTGGCGTCTGTGTGAACTGCAAGGCCATTCTGGCGGATCGCCATCCTGATGTGCTGGAAATGGACGCTGCCTCGCGGACGGGCGTGGATGACGTGCGCGAAATCATCGAGGCGACACGGTTCCGGCCCATGCAGGCGCGCATGAAGGTCTTCATCATTGATGAAGTCCATATGCTGTCACGGAATGCCTTCAACGCCCTGCTCAAGACGTTGGAAGAGCCGCCGCCGCAGGTGACGTTCATTTTCGCGACGACCGAACTGCGAAAAGTACCGGTAACAGTCCTGTCCCGTTGTCAGCGATTCGATCTGCGACGTGTTCCGCAGTCCCTTCTGGCAGGGCATTTCAGGACGATAGCCCAGCAGGAAGGGGCGACACTCTCGGATGATGCGTTCTCCCTGATTGCCCGCGCAGCGGACGGGTCTGTCCGTGACGGCCTGTCCCTTCTGGATCAGGCTATCGCCCAGGGCGCCAGCGACGCAGCGGCCGTCTCGGACATGCTGGGACTGGCGGATCGTGGTCTGGTCTTTGACCTGCTCGAAGCCCTGATGGCCGGGCGGATTGCCGAGGCGCTGGAAATCAGCGACCAGGCTTATGCGCATGGTGCCGATCTGGGCGTTCTGCTGACCGATCTGCTCGATCTCCTGCATCTTGTTTCGCGTCTGAAGGCTGTTCCGACCCTGCGGGACGGACGTGACCTGCCGGAGGCCGAGCGCCTCCGCGGCGGCGCACTGGCGGACCGTTTGTCCAACACCGCTCTGGGGCGCGCTTGGCAGATCCTGCTGAAAGGTGTGCAGGAAGTGGAGTCCGCACCGGATCGCCGTCAGGCGGCCGAAATGGTGCTGATCCGCCTGTGCCACGCCAGCCAGCTCCCTACGCCGGACCGCCTGATCCGCCAGTTGACGGAAGGCGGCGCGGATCTGACGCTGCCGGTTTCTGCGGGATCATCCGGACCATCCACGTCGCAGGCTTCCTCTTTGTCTGCTTCCTCCCGGCGCATGACGGAGACATCCGGCAATCATGGCCCTCAGGCGCGTGTGCGACTGGTAGCGAATGGCGGCCGGATTATCGTACATGATGCGTCCCCGGCTCAGCCGGATCTGCCTCCGGAGCCGGAACTTCCGCCTGCGCCGCGCACATGGCGGGAGATGGTAGCCCTGACACGCGAAAAGCAGCCGCTTCTGCACGGGACGCTGCGCAACGCGGTCCATCTGGTTCGCTTTTCGCCGCCGGATGTGCAGATCAGGCTGGAAGATTCCCAGACGAAGGCGGACCGGCGTCTCCAGGCTTTTCTGGATGAACTCTTTCCGGGCGTATGGCGCATCAGCCTGTCCACGGCGGAGGGAGAGCCGACGCTCGATGAACAGGGCGCGGAGGTCGTGGCCCTGAACCGGGCGAGCGTGGAGGCGCATCCTCTCGTGCAGGCTATTCTGGAGGCTTTTCCGGGCGCCAGGATCGGAGAAGTGCAGGATCATTCGCTTGACGAATATGGCCTGCCGCCGGAAATCACCACGCCATTGGTAGAGAATGCACCTCCAGATCTGGAATTTGCACCGCTGGATGCCGATTTCCCCGATGAAGACGATCATTACCTGAACGGATAGGAATAGACATGAAGAATCTTGCCGGACTGATGAAGCAGGCCAGTCAGATGCAGTCCAAGATGGAAGAGGCCCAGAGAAACCTGGCCAGTCTCGTTGTGGATGGCACCGCTGGTGCAGGTCTCGTGACGCTCAAGCTGAGCGGAAAGGGCGAGATGCGGGATCTGAAGATCGATCCGAAACTGGCGAATCCCAACGAAATGGAAATGCTTCAGGACCTGATCGTAGCGGCCTATACAGATGCCAAGGCCAAGGCGGAAGCCGCCAGTTCCGAAGCGATGCGCGACGTGACGGGTGGGCTGGATCTGCCGACCGGTCTGAAACTGCCGTTCTGACGATTTCCGTCGCGGAACCGCGGCTATGAAAAGCAGTAACGAGATCGAACAACTGATCGGGCTTCTGGCGCGACTGCCGGGGCTGGGGCCACGTTCGGCGCGCCGGGCAGCGCTCAGCCTCCTCCGTCAGCCGGAGAGCCGGATGCTGCCGCTGGCGCATCTGATGGAGCGGGCAGCTTCTACCGTGCGGACCTGTTCGCTCTGCGGAAACCTCGACACGGCCGATCCATGCCATATCTGTACCGACCCGATGCGTGATCAGGGGCTGGTCTGCGTGGTGGAAAATGTGGGTGATCTCTGGGCGCTGGAGCGTGCCGGGGTGCATCGCGGGGTCTATCAGGTTCTGGGTGGGACGCTCTCTGCGCTGGCGGGTCTAGGGCCAGACGATCTCAATATTGCGCCCCTGATGGGGCGGATCGAAAATGGTGGCGTGCGGGAAGTCATTCTTGCCCTAGGCGCCACCGTCGAAGGCGCCACAACGGCGCACTGGCTTCAGGAACGTCTTGCATCGACCGGCGTCCCGGTATCGCGTGTGGGGCATGGGGTGCCAATGGGCGGCGCGCTCGATGTTCTGGATGATGGAACGCTGGCGGCGGCTCTGACGGCACGGCGTGTTCTGTAATGCCTGCGCCCGACCTCTCTTTCGGCATTTCGTCGGCCGTACCCCGTGTCGCCCTTGTCACGGGCGGCGGCCGGCGTCTGGGGGCTGCTCTGGTCAGGATGCTGGCGCAGCAGGGATTCGCTGTTGCGATCCATTACCATGGCAGTGAAGCCGAGGCCGAAGCGCTTCTGACGGAGATCGGAGGCCGGGGGTGTATCCTGCAGGCGGACCTGGCGTGCGAAGCTGCTGTGGAGACGCTGCTGTCCAGAGCCATGGCGGCGCTGGGACCGGTCGGAGTCCTCATCAATAACGCTTCGGCTTTCGAGCGGGATGAAATCGGGGATGCGACCCGGGAAAGCTGGGACCGGCATCTGGAACCAAACCTGCGTGCTCCTTTTGTGCTATCGCAGACACTGGCCCGGGAGCTTCCGGAAAATGCGCAGGGGCTGATCCTTAATATGCTGGACCAGCGTGTCTGGAACCTGACGCCCCATTTCGTCAGCTATACCATTTCCAAGAGTGCACTCTGGACCCTGACACAGACATTGGCCCTCGCACTGGCGCCACGTATCCGTGTGAATGCCATCGGGCCCGGGCCTGTTCTTCCGGCGCCCCGACAGGCGCAGGCTCATTTCGATCTCATGTGCGCGCGCACACCGCTGGGTCATGGGTCGTCTCCGGACGAAATTGCCTGTGCGGCTCTGGCGCTCTTCAGCCTCCCGTCCGTGACAGGGCAAATGTTAGCCCTTGATGCCGGTCAGCATCTGAACTGGTCACCGGCGTCCTGACACGGCTTCAGGGCCGCAGGCAGATAATCTTCCCGGACAAGGGCGATCGGCGCGTCGTCAGAGGCGCGACGGAGCAGGGCGCGATTTTCCAGAATGATTCCAGGACCGTTTCCCGGCAAGCGAGTATCGAGTCGCTGACGACGGAAACGTGTTTCCCGCACCGCCCGGCCGAACGGTGTGTCTGTTGTATCGAGGAGCCGGTTCATCTCCGCTGTCAGGCGCTCGGGAACATACCAGTTCCAGGCATCCGAAAGCGGTGTTGTCCCGCAGAGGAGCCGGACATGCCGCGTGCGTATCCGCGCGGTATCCTGAACGTCCAGCAGGGTCAGGATTTCCAGGGAGGGCTGGATCAGCGCGGGCAGGTGCATGACCCGGATCGGAATCGGGCATCCTTCCTGAAGCGCGGCCGTTGCGCTGGGTTGGCTATCGAGTCGGGCCTTTAATGCGCGAACAGCTGCGCCATCCAGGGAGACATCCTCTCCCGGACCGGCACAGCCGCCCAGACACGCCATCAGGAAGACAGCACGAACGACATCAGTTGTCGTCGCGATCGTCCTTGTCGGTGTTGACTTCGATATCATTGCTGAGATCGTCATCATCATCGTCGAGATCGTCATCCGGAGCGATGACATCATCGGTATCATCGTCGGTATCCACCAGATCGACTTCGTCTTCCTCACGCTCATCCTTCTGGGCGTTCGGATCTTTCTGTTCCGGCAGCGGACCTTCGCTGCGCTTGAGACGACTGATGTCGGAGGGCTGCGTTGTGCCGCATTTCGGACACACCGCGGGGACGCGGTTCAGATCATAGAAGTGTGCGCTGCATTCAACGCACGTCCGTTTCAGACCGAGTTCGGGTTTTGCCATGTTGCGGAAGCCTGCCAATGCCACGAATAAGGAAGGGGGCCATGCCATCTTGTTTCCGATCTGTCAAACACCGAGTGCTTCTGGAAGGGTCGATCTGTCCGTTGCGCAGGGTGATTGACAGGCGGGAATGGCCCTCGCATGAAAGGGCTCATGCAAGCTTCGCGCCCCCTGACCGTTTCCGCGTCCCGCAAGGGATTTTCCGGCTGCATCCGTGTTCCCGGTGACAAGTCCATCAGTCATCGCTCGCTGATGCTGGCTGCGCTCGCACAGGGACGCACCCGGGTTTACGGGCTGCTTGAAGGGGAAGACGTCCTGCGCACTGCTGAGGCCATGCGGGCCCTCGGTGCGACCATCACCCGCGAGGGGACGGTCTGGACGATTGACGGTCGCGGCGTGGGTGAACTGACCGAACCGTCGGACGTGGTGGACATGGGCAATTCCGGCACGGCGGCACGCCTGCTGTCGGGAATTCTTTCTTCCCATGGCATGAACACCTTCATGACGGGTGATGCCTCCTTGCGCTCCCGCCCGATGCGCCGGGTTACCGATCCCCTTTCGGAAAACGGCGCTTCGTTTCTGACCCGCGCAGGTGGCCGTCTGCCTATGGCTGTTCACGGAACGGAGAAGGCCAGGCCCATCACGTACCGTCTTCCCGTAGCGTCTGCACAGGTGAAATCCGCCATCCTGCTGGCCGGGCTGAACGCCCATGGACGGACAGTCGTAGAAGAACCCGTCGCCACCCGCGACCATACGGAAAACATGCTCCGTCATTTCGGGATAACGGTGGATGTCTTCGCCATGGATGAAGGGGGATGCCGAATCGAGCTGACGGGACCTGTCAGTCTGACGGCACGGGATGTGACCGTACCGGGGGACCCGTCCTCGTCCGCTTTCCCGCTTGTGGCGGCGCTGCTGGTGCCGGACTCCGACCTGCTGATCGAGAATGTGGGCCTCAACCCTCTGCGGACCGGCCTGTTCACGTCCCTGCGTGAAATGGGTGCTGATCTGACCATCGAGAACGAACGTACCGAAGGCGGAGAGCCTGTTGGTGATCTGCGGGTCCGGTCGAGCCGGCTGCGGGGCGTCGATGTTCCTGCCAGCCGTGCGCCTTCCATGATTGACGAATATCCGGTCCTTGCCGTGGCCTGTGCCTTTGCGGAAGGGACGTCCCGCCTGCGTGGGCTGCATGAACTCCGGGTCAAGGAAAGTGATCGTCTGGCCGCCACGGTCGCCCTTCTGGAAGCCAATGGCGTGAAGGTCGAGGTGAAAGGTGACGACATGATCGTGCACGGACGGCAGGGGGCACTGGGCGGCGGCAGGGTCCAGACCCACATGGATCACCGGCTGGCCATGAGTGCGATCATCTTCGGACTTGCGGCGGACAGGCCGGTTCAGGTGGACGATACCGCCTTCATCGAAACCAGCTTTCCCGGTTTCGTGGATCTGATGAATGCGCTTGGCGCTGGTCTTGGCACCGGAACCAGCACATGACTGACCAGCCGCTGATTATTGCCGTGGATGGGCCGGCCGCTGCCGGGAAGGGAACGCTGGCCAAGGCCCTGGCCGCGAGGCTGGGGCTGCCATATCTGGACACGGGCCTGCTTTACCGGGCCGTGGCGCGCCGCATGATTGATGCAGGTTTCGATCCGGCTGACGATGCTGCCCACCAGGCGCGGGTTCTTGAGCCGGAAGATCTGGCGCGGTCTGACCTGCGTGTTCCTGAAATTGATCGCGGTGCCTCGCTCGTGGCGGTCCAGCCGGCTGTCCGTGCCGCGCTGCTGGAGCGGCAGCGCGTTTTTGCTGCCCGTACAGGGGCCGTGGTTGACGGGCGTGACATCGGAACGGTGGTGTTCCCGGACGCGGACGTAAAATTCTTTATCACGGCCTCGCCGCAGGCCCGGGCATTGCGGCGTCACCGTCAGGTGCGGGGTGATGCCGCGCTGGAAGGTGAGGCTCTCAGAGCGGCCATTACCGAGATCGAAGCCCGCGATGCCCGCGACTCTTCGCGTGAAACGGCTCCTCTCGTGCAGGCTCCTGATGCCGTGAGGATCGAGACCGATGACCTGACGGCCGCGCAGGTGCTTGAAAAAGCCTGCGAAATCGTTGGGCGGCTCTCCCGGGAAAGCTGACCTGCCTGGCAGGCAGGGTAAAATACGGTTTTTTTATTGACAGCAGACCCTTCGAAGGTGTTGCTGCACCCTGACAGCTCTTTTCGTAAGGAAAAGGGATGTGGTCTGACACGCGTGGGCGTGCGGATCGGTTTTGCAAACGAACCCGCTCCGGCCCTGATGGGGCAGCGGGGAGCCGTCGGGTATTCCACTGGAGCCCGGCGCAGACGTGGACGTCCGGTTCAGACCGGAAGTTCGGGAATATAGTATCTACATGGCTTCAGCCACTCAGACGTCCTCGGCCACGCACGGTAACGAGGATTTTGCTGCCCTTCTCGAAGAGACCCTCGGCCGCGACACGGGTTTTGACGGTTCCGTCGTCACCGGCCGCGTTGTCCGCCTGACGGACGAGTTCGCGATCGTTGATGTCGGACTCAAGAGCGAAGGCCGCGTTGCCCTCAAGGAATTCGGTCCCGCCGGCGTTGCTCCGGACGTGAAGCCGGGTGACGTGATCGAGCTGTATGTCGAGCGCTACGAAGATCGTGACGGCTCCATCGTCCTGTCCCGCGAGAAGGCTCGCCGCGAAGAGGCATGGTCCGCCCTGGAGCGTGCATTCGCCAACAACCAGCGCGTCAACGGCACGATCTACGGTCGCGTCAAGGGCGGTTTCACCGTTGATCTCGGTGGCGCCATGGCCTTCCTGCCGGGCAGCCAGGTTGACATCCGTCCGGTCCGTGACGTCGGTCCGCTGATGGGCCAGCCGCAGCCGTTCCAGATCCTGAAGATGGACCGTGCGCGTGGCAACATCGTCGTATCCCGTCGTGCCGTTCTTGAAGAGACCCGTGCGGAACAGCGCTCCGAGCTGATCCAAGGCCTGAAGGAAGGCATGATCCTCGACGGCGTGGTCAAGAACATCACCGATTACGGTGCATTCGTTGATCTCGGCGGCGTTGACGGCCTCCTGCATGTCACGGACATTGCCTGGAAGCGCATCAACCATCCGTCCGAAGCCCTGCAGATCGGTCAGCCGGTCCGCGTGCAGGTCATCCGCTTCAACCCGGATACCCAGCGCATCTCGCTGGGCATGAAGCAGCTTGAAGCTGATCCTTGGGAGAACGTGGCGATCAAGTACCCGCCGGGTGCACGCTTCACGGGTCGCGTCACGAACATCACCGATTACGGTGCATTCGTGGAACTGGAGCCGGGCGTCGAAGGTCTGGTGCACGTTTCCGAGATGTCCTGGACGAAGAAGAACGTCCATCCGGGCAAGATCGTCGCCACTTCCCAGGAAGTCGACGTCATGGTTCTGGATGTGGACAGCGCCAAGCGCCGTATCTCCCTCGGCCTCAAGCAGGTTCAGCGCAACCCGTGGGAGCAGTTCGAGGAAGAGCACAAGGTTGGCTCCGTCATCGAAGGCGAAATCCGCAACATCACCGAGTTCGGTCTGTTCATCGGACTTTCCGCGGACATCGACGGCATGGTTCACATGTCCGACCTGTCCTGGGACGAGCCGGGTGAAGTCGCGATGTCGCACTACGAGAAGGGTCAGGTCGTCAAGGCCAAGGTGCTCGACGTCGATCCGGAGAAGGAGCGCATCTCCCTCGGTATCAAGCAGCTCCAGGAAGATCCGGCAGCGGATATCCTGTCCCGCGTCCAGAAGGGTGCGGTCGTGACCTGCGTGGTGACGGCAGTCCAGAGCAACGGCATTGAAGTGAAGGTGGACGACGTCCTGACCGGCTTCATCCGTCGTGCCGAACTGGCCCGTGACAAGGCTGAGCAGCGTCCGGAGCGTTTCGCCGTTGGCGAGAAGGTCGATGCCAAGGTGGTTTCCGTGGATCGTGCATCTCGCAAGCTGGCCCTGACCATCCGCGGCCGTGAGGTCGAGGAAGACAAGGCTGCCATCAGCGAATACGGTTCTTCTGACTCGGGTGCTTCCCTGGGCGACATTCTGGGTGCGGCGATCCGTCGCCGTAATACAGACGCCTGAATGTAACTGGGACACCAGTGTTGGTAATAATCAGCTGGTTTCAGAAAAGGGTCGCTTCGGCGGCCCTTTTTTATTGGACTTATTGTTATTTTTAAGCCTCTTTCACATGAGGAAAGATTCCGTTAAGAAAAATGAAATGACTCTGTTTAAGTTCATCTGGAACCAGGCTGCGAAATTAGGCTTTGGGATATTTCATGAGATGAATTGCTGATACAGACATAGTTCAGGGGAGGGGAGCGGTAACGCTCGGGAGATTGATGGCGGTTATTTACAACACGAATTATACGCACAATCCCAATTCCTATCTGACACTGGCTGTGGAAAGGGCCGCCAAGGATCTTTTCGGGAAAGACCAGATTGTCGTGGCGGATAACATGACGCTGGCGTGGATCGCGGCCAGCGGCGCGCATGATGTGCTCATCTGTTTGGATGCCCAGCGGATCAACCTGCCCCTGATGCGGCGTATCCGCCCTGCGTTCAGAACGATGATCCTGTGGACATTTGAAGATCCCTTCATGCGGGATTTCAATGTCGAGAATGCGGATCTTTTCGATTTCGTCTTCACGAACGATCCCTCCTGCGCTGAATACTATCATGGCAAGGGGCATTACCTGCCGCTTGCAGCCAGTACATCCATTCACGAGCGCCCGCTCTGCAAATCGGATGATCTGGAATATGACATCTTCTTTGCGGGGACGATGTGGCCCAACCGGGTTCATACCCTGCGGCGGGTTATTGCAGCTTTCCCGGACGCCCGCTTTAAACTCGTCTGTCCGACAAACGAATTCCTTCCGCCTCTTCCGGCGGACCTTGCTGCCCTGGCGCATCAGCGGCCGATCAGCCACGAAGCGTTCATCGACTTCGAGAACGTCAGTGCCGTCACGCTGACAATGTTCCGGGATTATGCCAGCCACGGTGACGTCAGTCAGGCGACGGCGCCGGGACCGCGCTTTTTCGAGCTGGCATTAGGCGGTGCGGCACAGGTGGTCGAAGCGCCAGAAACCATGGCGGCCAAGTATTTCGAAACCGTGGAAGGGATCAGTCTCGCCCGCGATCCCGATGCGGTTGTTGAGGCTGTGGCGCTTCTGCTCAATAACCGGAATGGTCGCCGCAAGGCTGCTCAGAGTGCCCAGAAATCCGTTCAGGCCCATCATCTGTATCAGCATCGTCTTGAGAAAATGAAGGCGATTACGGGCGCCGATTTTGGGCGGCGTCAGGAACCTGTGGCACCATTTGCGCGCCGTCGCCGCTTGCGTGTGCTGATGTGTACCCATTCCACTATTCATGAGCAGGCTTGGGGCGGGGTCGAGGTCTATCAGCAGATCCTGTGCTCACTGCTCGGACGGGATGTCGAATTTTTCTACTGGCTGCGCAGGGGAAATTTCGGACGGCTGGTCACAGCGAACGGACAGGAGCTGGAGCGTTTCGATATTCCTGAAACCGGCTGGCAGGACGCGATGTGCGATGCGCCTGAGGAAACGGCGTTTTCCAGTGTTATCAGCCAGTACAACATGGACATCGTCCATTTTCAGCATCTTGGTCATCACGCACTCTCCCTGCCCATCATCGCCAAGGCCAATGGGGTGGGCGTCATTTTCTCTGCCCATGATTTCTGGCTGATTTCGGCCCGTTACAATCTCCTTAATCATGAGCTTCGCTATGTTGAGGGTGAGGTCAGCTCCGTTCTCGCTGCCGATATCTCGCTCAAGGCGTCAGAGAACGTGGCACATGGTGGCGAACAGACCCGCCGCGCCTTCGTGGCCAAGATGCTCCATTCTGTAGATGCCATTCTCTTCGGAACGGAGCATTCCAGAAACCTGACGCATGAAATCTATCCGATCCTGGACCAGAAGATCAGCCTGGTGCTGGGGATCCCGAGTCCGGAAAGCACGGTCCCCGTTACGGCCAAGCGTTATGAGCCGCTCGGTGACCGGCCTCTGGGTGTGGCCATCGTGGGGAACTTCCTGCGGACCAAGGGGGCGGATACGATCCTCAATCTGATCGATATCGCCCATCCCGACCATTTTGTATTTCATATCTTCGGATATGTGCATCCGGAATACGAAGCCGTCTTGAATGCGAACAGCCGCCCCAATGTCAAGGTTTACGGACGCTACGAGGCGGGCAATACGGAAGCCCTGAAGGTCGCGGATACTGCTCTCAACCTGTCCATCTGGCCAGAAACCTACTGCATTTCCCTGTCAGAAGCCTGGCAGAACGGACTGATTCCCATTGTGACGGACGTGGGCGCCTTGGGCGATCGCGTTGAAGACGGTGTCAATGGGTTCAAGGTTCCGATCAGTCGTCCCAGCATGGTCCTAGAACGTCTCGAATTCCTGCGTTCGTCCGAACCCCTGCGTCGGCGAATCATGGAGAACATCAGTCCTGCCCTGTGGACCCATGCCCGGAGCTATGCGGACAGTCTGCTGAAACTATACAGGGACGTCATGCCACGGCGTGAACTGGGAATTGCGGATCTTCGGCTGGACGCAGGGCAGGTGCATCTTCTGCCTCATCCCACCTGGCGGCATCAGGCACCCCCGCGTCACATCTTTGACCCTCCAACCACGCGCGACGTCTCCATCGAGCTTCCGGTTCCGGTTGCGGACTGGTTCTCCATTCAGGGTGGAGAATGCTATGTCGATGATGTCTGTCGTTATGTTCTGGGTGAGGGAAAGCTCAGCAATTTCAAGGGCGCGCCCGAGTTTCATATCCGGGGCTGGTACCTGATCCCCGGTGTCAGCACAGCAGGGCGGATGTTTGTCACGCTGATCGGCGAAGATGCTGACAGCCCGATGATCTTCATTGAATGCGAGCGTGAAATCCGGGGAGATATTGCTGACCTGTTCCCGGGCGCGCCCCGTCGTTCGGGTTTCTCCGGCAAGACGGCGTTGCGCGGCAAGTGGTGTGAGGGACGCTTCCGGATCGGACTGGTCAACGTCATCAATGGACAGGGAGCGTTCCAGCTGACCAGCCTTCAGATCGAAGTTGAGGGCGGTCAGATCCGGAAGATTCATCGCTCGGTCCCGTCCAACGACCTCATTCTTTCCGACTTCCATCGTGTGGCCCATAATGACGGGGTTCTCCGCGGGATCAAGCTGGCTGTTCTCGGAGGCGAGGCGCTGCATCCCTATACTGCCGGCTCTCTGGATTATTACATCGATGAGTTCTCGGGGGTGATCGGCAATCCGCCACCTCCGGTGGAAGCGGATGGTGCGCTGCACATCCGTGGCTGGATGTTCTTCCGTAACCTGTCCCGGGCCGGACAGGTCTATATGGGGTTGCTGTCTGACGAGCGTGATGAAATCGTGTTCTGCGCAACAGATCGCCTTCCCCGGTCCGATGTCGGGGAGGTCCACCGCGATGCACCGCTCTGTGTCGGGTTCAGCGGTGAACTGACGCCCCAACTGGGCTATGCCCGTCCGCTGGATGGTACGTACCGGGTGATGCTGGTGAATGTGGCGGGGGATCTGTACGGATGGCAGCTGACGGACCTTGTGGCGGTTTTCAGCAACGGACAGACCATTTCGACGGATCGTATTCCCCCGACGGCAGAACAGGCGGACCGGGCAGGACGGATACTGTCTGAAAAGATTGTATCCTGACGGCGACCGGAGGGCTGAATGTCTGAACACGCACCGGCTCCGGGAGCGGAGCATCACGAGCCACGCTGGCGCCGCTTCGACGGGCAGTGGTATCTGCTGCGATATCCGGAAGTCCGGAACTGGATGCGTGAACAGGGGGAAGATGACCCTTTCCGTTTCTATCAGGAGACCGGGCAACAGTACGGGCACTCACCGAACCGGTATTTTGACGAGGTCTGGTATCGTGAGACGCATGCCGATGTGCGTCGTGAACTGATCCAGGAAAAGTATCGCTCGGGTTTCGAGCATTACTGTGAAAAAGGCTACAGGACGCATTCCCCGCACTGGCTGTTCGATGAACCCGGCTATCGCCGCCGCTATCCGGAGCTGACGCAGCGTTATCTGGACGAACATGGTCTGCTGAACGGCTACGATCATTATCTGTCCGGCGGTGAGCTGCGATATTATCGCGGTCACCTGTTTTTCGATGATGAGATCTGTCGGACTCTGGCGTTGCGTTTTCCGGCCTATTTCGACAGCCGGATCGGTCTGTTTGCATCCTGGCTCGCACTACCGACCGGAATTGCCGATGCGGGACGGGTATCGTGGTATTTTGATCCCATCTGGTATCTGAAACGGTACCCGCAGGTGTCCCGGGAAATTGAGGCCGGACACTACAGCAGCGCTTTGCATCACTATCTGACTAACGACACGCCACGGCTGTTTGATCCGCAGCCCCTGTTTTCCGAAGCCTATTACGCACAGACCCATCCGGATATCCTGCCATCACTGGATGAGGGGTATTTCCGCAACGGCTATGAGCATTTCCTGCGTTTCGGGTCGCAGGAAGGGCGTGCGCCACAGGAGAACATCGATCTCGCGGCGTATCTTGCGAAGTCGCAGGTGCGCAATGACGTTCGCAACCATTTGTATGATGGTCCGTTCGCGCATCTTGTCGCGGCCCGCAACCGCGACAGTGACCCACAGGAAGCGGCGCTGGCCGAAGTGCCCGAGATCGGGGAAGAAAATTCCCGGGCCCTGTTTGAAAGCGAGGCCGAGGCCCTCCTGCCGGCGCTCGCCCGTCATCCGCTGGATTTCGTCGTCCAGGGCGTGCCTGAACTGAGCGTCATCATGGTCGTCTATGACCATCTGGCCCTGACCATGCAGGCACTCGCCTCTCTGCGGGCCAATTACCCGGGAGCGATTCAGCTCATCGTGGTAGATTCCGGATCATCCGACATGACATATCGGATGGATGAACTGGTGCATGGCGCTGTCATCCTGCGGTACCGGTACAACATCGGCTATCTCGAAGGGTGTAACATCGCGCTTTCGAAGGTCGAGGCTCCCATCACCCTGTACCTTAACAATGACCTGCGCCTCTATCCCGGTGCGCTGTTCCTGGCCATGCAGCGGTTGCGGAGCGCGCCCGACATCGGTGCGGTGGGTGGCAAGCTGGTCCGGACCAACATGCGGCTTCAGGAAGCCGGATCGATCATCTGGCGCGATGGCGCGACCTATGGCTATCGCCGTGAGGATAATCCCAATACGACGGAAGCCAATTTCGTTCGGGACGTCGATTACTGTTCCGCTGCGTTCCTCATGGTCCGGACCAGTCTCCTGCGCCGTCTGGGAGGCTATGACCTGCGCTACCGTCCGGCCTATTTCGAAGACACGGATCTGTGCGTCCGGATCATCAAGGCGGGCATGCGGATTATCTATGACCCTTCCGTCGTCATCGAGCATCTGGAGTTCGGCAGTTCCGGGGACTCCGGCTCCCATGCCCTTATTCAGGGTAATCTGCGGATCTTCGCCCGGACGCAGCAGGATTTCCTCCGGCATCAGCAGCCCGCGCATATCCGAAATGCCGTTATGGCCCGCGAACGCCGCAGCGAGCGCAAGCGCATCCTGTTCATCGAGGATCGCCTGCCGCTCCGTCGGCTTGGATCGGGCTATGTGCGGTCCAATGACATTCTCCGGGTGATGGCGGAACTGGGTTATGAGGTGACGGTCTTCCCGATGCTGCCCCGGGACCAGACAGCTCTCGATATCTTCGGCGACTTTCCGGAGACGGTGGAATTGATCGCCGACAGAACCTTCCCGGATTTTGCCGACTTCATCCAGGAACGCGCGGGCTACTATAATCTTCTCTGGGTCGGCCGGACGCATAACATGATGCGGCTGCTTCCGATGCTGAACGAGGGCAGCCGATATCTGCCGGCGGCCGGCGCGGTTCTGGACACGGAAGTGATCGCGACGCCCCGGACGCTGGAGCGCGTGAAGGTTCTGGGGCTTCCGGAACCGGACATGAGCTTTGATGATATGCTGCGTGACGAACTGTCCTGCGCGCATTTCTGCCAGCGGATCGTTGCCGTGACCCGGCACGACGCTGATCTGGTCCGGCAGGCCGGCTATGAGAATGTTTCGGTTCTCGGACACGAAATGCGGCCCGAGCCAACGCCGGCTCTCTTCGCCGACCGGCATAACATCCTGTTTTTTGGCGCACTACACGACGAGGGCGCTCCCAATCACGACAGTCTGGTCTGGTTCGTGAACGAAGTGCTTCCCCTTCTCGACGGAGAGTTGGCCCCGGAGGTACGGTTCACCATTGCGGGTTTCGTGTCGCCGTCCGTGGATATGAGTGTTTTCGCCCGGCATCCGCGTGTGGATATTGTCGGGGCGGTCGGGGATCCACGGCCGCTGTTCGACCGGCACCGGGTCTTCGTGGCGCCAACCCGCTTTGCAGGCGGTCTGCCGTTCAAGGTGCAGGAAGCCGCGGCTTACGGGCTGCCGATGGTCGTGACGACACTGCTTCAGGAAGAAGTGGGGTGGACGTCAGGACAGGAACTGCTGTCCGCGTCCGCACAGGACCCGACAGGGTTCGCCACCGCGATCGGACAGCTCTATCAGGATCTGTGGATACGTCTGCGCGCTGGGGCACTGAGCGCCGTGAAAAAAGACTGTTCTCCGGAACTGTTCCAGAAGGCGTTAAAAGACATTCTTGAAAACTGCGTCGCATGACGGAAACCATTTCCGGTCAGGACTCCAGGACAGCAGGTGAGGTTATGGAAGCAGAAGTGACAGAACAGGCTATCAGGTCTGATGGCGGAATCGCCGGCCTGACCGGACGGGTTCTCGTGTGCAGTGGTGGCCGTTACGAAAGTCAGGCCAACGCCCAGATCCGTGAATCCATCATGGATGGCTGGGCGGACTGTTTCGGAGCGGACAATGTGACAGCCGTTCACATTTCCGCAGCCGCGGCCTCCATCCGGGTCCTTCAGCCGACGATCGTCTTCGCCATCGGATCCTATCTGCCGGAAAGCACGTATTTCGGGGAAGTCTGCCGCGAAGCGAAGAAAATCGGCGCCGTGACGGTCTTCTGGGCGACGGAAGACCCCTACGAGCAGGATGCGAACTATCGCATTGCCGATGATTTCGACGTGATCTTTTCCTGTGATCGCTGGGGGCATAATTTCTATCAGCGGGATCGCGTTTTCCACCTACCGCTGGCCGCCAGCCCGAAGCTGCACTACGCTCCGATCGACGAGCATGCGGACAAGATGATCGACGTCCTGTTCTGCGGTGTGGCGTTCACCAGCCGCAAGGACATTGTCCGCAATCTTCTGCCAGTCCTGCGGACGCTCAATGTCAAGATCATCGGGCCGGGCTGGGGCGAGTTCGGCATCGGGTTCTCGGATGCACGTATCGAGAAAACGCAGCTTGTGGAGCTTTATCGCCGCTCCAAACTGGTGCTGAATCTCGGGCGGTCGCTCCATTTCGAGAATAACCGCTTCATGATTTCGCCGTCCACGCCGGGACCACGGACGTTCGAAGCGGCTCTGGCCGGGGCGTTTCAGGTATTTCAGGAAGATACACACGAGATCCGCCGGTATTACAGTGCGGACGAAATCCCGGTCTTCACCAATCGCGTTGATTTCGAACGTCTGGTTACGAAGTACCTGGACGATCATGAGGCCCGTCTGGCCATGGCCCGCAAGGCGCAGGCCCGGACGGAAACCGAGCATCTTTACAGGCATCGCATCCAGCAGGCGCTGCGTGTACTGAAGGCGGAAGGGCTGCTCGGTTGACGGAACTGCGCCTGTTGACCTGTTGCCGGCAGGATGCGGGGTTACAGGAACCGGTTTCCCGCATCCGGAAAAGAACTCTCCGATGACAGTTGCGGGACTGGCCGCACTTCTCCTGCTTGCAGCGTTCCTGGAGGTGGGCGGTGATGCGCTTGTCCGCTCCGGGCTGCATGCAACAGGTGGCGCGCGGGTTCTCTATCTCGTCGCAGGCGGTCTTGTGTTGTGGATCTATGGCGTGACGGTGAACCTGCCGGACTGGGATTTCGGACGGCTTCTTGGCGTTTATGTCGCGCTGTTTTTCGTGGCTGCCCAGATCGTGGCGTATTTCGGATTTGGAGAGGTGCCTTCCCTGCCAGTCTGCTTGGGTGGTGTGCTGATTGTCAGCGGGGGACTGCTGATGACGGTCTGGCGATAGGCAGACGTTCTTCGGTCAGCCTGTCCAGAAACCGTGCTGCGGGGCGTGACCACAGAGCGGCGATAAGACGCCCGAGCAGAACACAGGCCGGTACCGTCAGGACATAAACCATCAGACCGGACCTTTCCCTCCTGCCGCCCCTCTCTGCGAACAGGACGACCGCAGGAAGGACCAGAAACATGTGCGAGAGATAGATTTCATAGCTCAGCCTGCCCATTCGCTGTAGCCAGCCGAGACCGCGGGACGGAGCAGTGGAAAGGGCCATTTTCTCCAGTGCATCGAAAGCGAGCAGCATGGCCGCGCCTCCGAAGCTCAGGAACCAGATCGTCCATTCCCCCAGGACACGCCAGACCGTCATGTCACCAATCAGTTCCATGCAGCAGCCAGCGAAGCCCAGCACGATCAAACTGTAGGCCAGGCTGCGTCCGATATGGATGCGTTGTGACAGCATGGCGGCCAGAATGCCGGTTGCCAGCGCCCCGAAACCCGGAAGATAGGCTTTTTCACGCCAGATTTCATAAGCTGACGGAATATGGCCGTGATCAATCGGCCCGAGAACGATGAGGACCAGAAGGAGCGCGATCCTGGGTCGGAGGGGCAGCAGGCAAAGCAAGGGAAAGCCGATATAGAAGGCTTCCTCGATCGACAGGGACCACAGAACGTCCCAACTGGCAGGCGCCCAGTGATTGGTCCACCCCTCATACCAGTTGAACGTGCAGGTCAGGACAGCCAGCACCGCGCCGCCGAGCGTCTGGGTCGGGCGGTTAAAACTGAAATCCTTCAGACCCATCTGGTCGAGGCACGCCAGAACAGACATGAGCAGAAACAGGCACGGCAGTATCCGCGCGGCGCGATGCGCATAGAAAGCAGGGGAACTGATGGCTTCCATGCTGCCGAAACGGTCCATGCAGCGTCTGGTAATCAGGAAGCCTGAGATCACGAAAAACAGGACCACCGCATCGCCGCCGTCATAGGCGAAAACACCGAGGATGGGGGCGGGAAGGATGGCGGCCGCCAATGTGTGACGCAAGGGGATGCGAATGCTGATGTGATGAGTCAGGACAAGGAGGATGGACAGGCCGCGCAGGCAGTCGATTCCGGCGTTCCGCTCTGCTGGTCGTTTCATCCTGCCCCGTTGCTGTTCATGTCTTTCCGGAATCGAACAGAACAGCAGGGGATTACGGCAAAGTCATGACTGTGTCTGGCAGACCGTCCTTCGGAAAAGGGCGGTCTGCCAGACGGGATCAGCGCGGTTCCGGGCCAAGGACGATCTGTGAGAGATCCTGCGGGCGGATCCATTTGCGGAAGGCGGCCTGCACCTGCTCCGCTTTCATGTCATAGATGGCCTGCGCGGCACGGGCGGGCGTATCCAGTGGCAGGCCAAGATTGATAAGGGACAGATAGCTCCCGGCCAGTGCCCCGAAGCTTGCACGGGACATGGGCTGGCTGCGCAGGAGAGACGCCTTCGCCAGATCCAGTGCGTCTTGCGGGACGGGGCGGGAGCGCATGTCTTCCACATCCTTGATGGCGAATGCGCGTGCCTTGCTGATCTTGTCCGGGTCTGCTCCGAAGGAAATGCCAAAGCCGCTCCGGGTTCGGGAGTAGCTGAAGCCGCTGCCGACGCCGTATACATAGCCGGTCCGGACGCGGAGATCCTGCATCAGGCGTGAAGAGAAACCATCACCAAGGATCTCATTGCCGACCGCCAGGGCGTGCCGGTCTTCATCCGCGACTTTCAGGCCGATGGTTTCCGCCAGTTTGACATCATCCTGCGATCGCCCAGGATCGGTCACGACGGCCTGTGAGGCGCGGCTGAGCGGAACGTCCGACAGGTCAACATCCGGGGTGGGACCAGTGGCCTTCCAGTTTCCAAAAGCTTTTTCCACATCCGCCTTCGCTGCTTCGGGCGTGATATCGCCGACGATGACGATGGTGGTCAGATCCGGGCGGTAAGTTGCGGCATAATAAGACTGTACGTCCGCAAGGGTCAGGCGGCTGATGGTTGCTGGCGTGGCTTCCCGCAGGGTCGGGTCGGTGGCTGGCACGAGGGCGCGGCGCGTGGCGCGGCCAAAGCGGTAAGCGGGAGACTGCAACTCGCCTGCCTGTGCCTGCGCGCTCTGAAGCTGCGTGATGCGGAATGCCTTTTCCGGAAAGGCCGGATGCAGTTCATGATCTGCAAGAAGGGCCAGCCCCTTTTCGAAGGCCGGGGTCAGGGCGCTCAGGGAAAAAGACGGCCCTGCGGATTCATCCGCCGCCAGATCGTCCAGTGCACTGGCCAGCGCCAGACGGTCATGTGTTTTGCTGCCGTAGAGGAACATCTGCTCAGTGATGCTGGCAACGCCTTCCTTGCCTGCGGGCTGTTCCAGATTGGGGTTCTGGCGAATGGAGCCGACCAGTTCGATGGTATGGCTGACATGCTCCGGCTGGACGAGCAGGTGCAGTCCGTTGGGCAGCGTATAGGCAGCTGGCAGCGGTGCGGCGGCGGGGATGGTCAGGCGGGCGAGGGCCTGCTGGGCCCAGTCCGGCAGCGCTACCTTGCCCGAAGGCGGGGTATTGAACGATTCCGCGCCGCCGAATCCCTTTTCGCCAACGGGCTTGCCGGATGCGCTCGGGGTTAGCGTGGCGCTGACGGCATGAGAGGGATCGAGCAGCGCTTTCGCCAGCGCGTCTATCTGCGCCTTCGTGACGTGGCGGAAGGCGGCGATCATGTCCTGCGGGCTGTCCAGATGCTGGATGGCCACGGCCTGCGACCAGTTCTCCGCAAGGCCGGAGATGCTGTTGGCATCAAACTCCAGGGAGGCGATCTCCTTGCGGCGCGCGGCTTCGATCAGGTCTTCGGGAATACCTTTCGTGCGAAAATCTTCCAGAATGGTCGCCAGTTCATGGCGCAGCCCGTCAGGGTTGGCGCCCTTGGGGAAACCGGCATAGGCCACAGCCAGACCGGCCTGTGCATCGGGGTCATACATGAAACCCGTATCAAGCGCCTTACCTGCGGGCACGAGGTCGAACAGGGCCGCGCGCTGGCTGCCGATAGCATCCGCCAGCAGGGTGGCGGCGGCGTAGTCGGGATCGCGCTGCCCCGGCATCCGCCAGGCCATCGTCACCAGCCCGATAGGCAGATCCGTGTCGAGGGCCAGACTCTGCGCTTTCGCGGGGCGGGGGGAGACCGTGGCGGAAGCGGGAACCTTTCCGGCCGGAATATCCCCGAAGGCAGCCTGAACCTTTGAGAGCGTGACCTGCGGGTCGACGTCACCTGTGATGACGAGGACCGCATTGTTGGGCGCGTACCACGTGTCATAGAATTTTTTCAGGAGCGGGGCGGTCGTCGCATCGAAGGACGGTCGCGTACCCAGCGCGTCATGCTCATAGGGCGTCCCGGCATAGAGTACGGAGCGGACCTGTGAGAGATAGCGGTAGATCGGGCTGGAAAGATCGCGGGAGACTTCCTGTTCGATGGCGCCCTTTTCGTGCGCCCATTCCTGTTCTGTGATGTTCAGTCCGCGCATGCGGCCGGCTTCGATATGCAGCAGGACATCCAGATCCGCCGCTGGCGCCTTGAAGTAATACTGCGTGACGTCGGACGTCGTGTCAGCATTGTCGTTATTGCCGAGCTGGGCACTGATCGTGGAGAGCTGGTCACGGGTCAAAGTATGCGAGCCATTGAACATCATGTGTTCAAGGGCATGTGCCGTTCCCGGAAAACCGGGCGGTGCGTTGACGGAGCCCGTCTCGTAATTCAGCATCGTCTGAACCACGGGCGCCAGCGTGTCACGCACGATGACGACCCGCAGCCCGTTCGGCAGTGTCGCGCGGGTCACGGTCGCGGCGGAGGCTGTGGTCGACTGCGGAACGGCCGGGGCCGCATGGGCTGTCATCAGGGTCGGGGAGACCAGCATCGAGGCCGCAAGAAGCGTGACACGGGACAGGCGGGAAAGGGCTGACATCAGTTCGAGAATTCCTTGGGAACGGAGGCTCTGTTCCATCAGTAAACCGGTTGCGCCCCACTCTGTCCACAGGCCGGACCTGTCCCCGGCATGAAGAAAAAATTATATGCATGTGCGGAAACGGAAGGCTAAACTCACGACAAATGACTTTACCTGAACGTATTGACAGCTGGTTGCTGGACCAGATTTTCCAGCCACTGGCCAACCGGCTGCCGCCTTCCCTGACGGCTGTTCATCTCGGGCTAAGCTGCCAGCTCGGATCGCTGATGCTGTTTGGTCTGTCCATGCTCCTGCCCATGCTGGCTTTCGGTGCAAGCTTTGGAGACATGATCGACAGCGTGCTGATCTGGGGCATCAACTTCGCGTTCTTCCTGGGCATGAAAAGGAGCGCACCGCTCGTCCGGCCGGGACAGGCCAATCCGCTGCGCCCGATGCTGCGGGCCATGCGCCTGATCTCGCTGGCGTTCCTGGTCTATCAGGCGTGGCGCGGAATCGGCGTTCCCAGTGTCTTCTGGATGCCAATGCAGCTGACAACCCTCTCAGACCTTCTGTTCGTGGTTGGAATGTATCTAGTGGCATGCCAGCCCCGCCCTCCGTTCCAGCGGATGTCGGAGCGGTGCGGCCAGATCATCGAAGGCGCCTGGGAAGGCGGGCGGATCGGTTAATGACAGACAGTCTGCGGATACTGCACTGTCTTTCCACCCATGAACTCGCCGGAACCGAACGGCACGTCGCGGAGCTTTCTGCGGCCCAGACCGACCGGCACGATGTCACGCTGCTTCTGGACAACAATACGACCGATCCCTGTACGGGCAGCGATATCATTACGCTCCTGTCACCAAAGGTGAAAGTTGTCCGGGCCGGACGGAAAGGGTTTCTGTTCCGCCTGGCACAGCTGGCGCACTCGGGGGCGTTCGACGTCATCCACACCCATCTGGGGCGTGCTTCCGCGCGGGCGACATGGCTGCGCAAGGCGGGACTGGCCGGGAACGTCGCGCTGGTCGCCACACTGCACACATCCTATCGCAACCAGTGTTATGGCGGTCATGACGGGCTGATCTGCATTGCTGGCTGGCAGCAGAAGACTCTCCCGTCTGACAGGCGGGACCGGTCCGCACTGATTGCAAACTGGACGGTGCCGTCTGGCCTCTCCCCGGATGAACGTGCTGTCCAGCGCCGGAAGGTGCGGGAAGAATGGGGGGTTGCCCCCGGAACGTTCCTGTTCGGAAGCGCCGGGCGGATGGTGCCGGAAAAGCGTTTCGATCTGCTGCTGGATGCGTGGCAAAAGGCCGGTTTCGGCTCTGATGTGGCTCTCGCGATGGTTGGTGATGGAACGGAGCGGGCCGGGCTCGAACGGTTGGCGGCCGGAGACAGCAGAATCTTTTTCCCGGGCTTCCGGACAGACATGCCTGCCGTTCTGAGCGCGCTGGATGGCTTTGTGTTGCCTTCCCGTCACGAACCATTCGGGCTTGTCCTGCTGGAAGCCATGGATGCAGGGCTGCCCGTCTGTGCGACGGATGCCGGGGGCGTGCCGGATATCCTGAAAAACAGTCCGTCCTCCATGGTCCGGCCGGACTGCCTCCCTTCGCTGACGGAAGGACTGCGTCATCTCCATGAACAGTCCCGATGCGTCTGGGATCTGACGGCGTTCTCGCTGTCAGCGATGCTGCCCAAGGTCGAGGCCTTTTACCGCCAGTGTCTCCGGAGCCGGTCCTAGCGTCTGTTAGATCTTGATATAGTCTGCTGTGGCAGCAATGAGGATGACAGGACGCGGTCTTCGGTTCCTGAGATGTTCATGGAATGTGTGCGAGACATATCCGTGATCGCAGACGACATAGATCGGCGAAAAGGACAAATCATCAGGTAGAGCATAAGCACATAGCAGTGCGTGCGCCTATTGGCGGGCGAAAATGTAGAGGACAACACCCTGCCATGACCATCTATGGCTCGCAGGTCTTGGTGCCAAAGCCTTCATGTAAGTGTCTACGGCCAGCGAATGAGTCAGTTTCTTCACAATAGTCAAATGTAAAGTAGGTTAAAGTAAAAATCCTCTAGAGCGCAACGGACAGAAAGGGCTTACGTACCGGAGGTTACAAAAAAATCTTAAAAACGGAAACATTTTTCATTGTTTCGTTCTGAACTGGACAAAGCTCAGAACTGTTCGAAGTGATAGCAAAGGCGAATGTCTGTCAATCATAAGCTTCTTAATCAGGGGTATGCCATTAAATTATCCATAAGAGTATGGACTTTAGGTTACCTATCAATTATTTTTAACATAATTACTACAAGACAGGAAAATATATTTTATGAGTTACTTAAAAAAGTTAAATCTATTTATGGGTATTGTATTAAGAACAATGAAATTTTAGGAATTTCATCATATAGATATGTAATATCTGATGGGGGTTCTTTATATAAGGAAAATGGGCAAATAATAATAGAATCTGCCTCATTCAGGGGGGCAGATAAATACGATATTATTCATTCAAATATCACAACAAATTTAGATTTCGAAAAAGGAAAAATTATAGAAAATGATTGTATCTGGATAGGGCATATACCCAACCATTTTGGACATTTTGTTCTCAGTCTTGTATCTAGACTTTGGTGTGTAGATTCATTTCCGAATAATATGACAATAGCTTATTGTGGAGAGTCTATAGAATACATCTCCAAATTAAGTTATGTTGTTGATTTGTTTGAATTAATTGGGGTAAGTATTGATAGGTTATTAAGGGTGAATGATGGTGATATATTGTCTTCAGTATATATTCCGAATCAGGCAATTATAGAGAATTATAGTTCAAATAAAGCTATTAATAATTTCTTTGAAAAGTTTTCAAAATATAACTCCGAATTTATTTCGGAGGAATTTGTATACGTATCGAAAAGTAATCAAAGTAGTGGTGTATTTGGAATAGAAAATGAAAAAGATCTTGAGAATGCTCTAGTTAAAAAGGGGTTAAAAGTAATATGTTTTGAAAATTTAAGTATAGTTGAGCAATTGGAAACATGGGGTAAATATAAAAACTTTATAGGATTTTCTAGTTCGGCATTTCATTTGGGGAGTTTGTTAAACGATAAGAATTTTATCATCATCAATCGAGATAAAAGTTTGTCTAGTAATCATTACATTCTTGATATATTCAGTAATAACAGGTGTTTTCATCTGTTTTCTGATTTGATTGAGAGCAAAGAAAATAAAGATTTTAATCTATATTGTAGAATAACTGATGTAGAAGAATTAGCAGAAAATTTCATTGATGCCATAAAATCATCAATAGATGGATCATTGCTGCCAACTAGGATTGATAGGAAATATAAATCTGCAAGCCCTTTTTTGATTTGTAATGATAGTATTGGTGAAAAAATCTCACATTCTGCTGTTGCTACTCAAAGTTCTACTTATGACGTAGACGAAGGAAAGCCGCGAGAAGCACAGGGAATTTTAAGTGGACATTTAACAGGAAGTTATCAATGCCATACAAATTTTGAAGACAATCCGTGGATTGAGATAAACTTAAGTAATTTATCTATGGTAAATGAAATTAGAATTTTTAATAGGAATGATAGCTACGATCTATTTTTTAGATTTGGTAGGTTTCTGATATTATCATCTGATGATGGTTATAATTATAGAGAGATATATTCAGGGAACAATAATTATGAATATAGTGGATCTGCAATCAATAATCCTATCAGAGTATGTTTTTCTGAAGATATAATATCAAAACATATTAAATTGGTTTCTGTTGGATATGGTTGTATTCACTTGGATCAAATTGAAATTTATGGATTCCACTTATAAATATAAGAGGCGATCTTTTGTAAATTTATTAAGCATTTTTTCTATATAGTCTGCTGTAGCTGCGGTGAGGATAATCGAGAGAAAGGGTGTGGTTGTCTTTTCGTATCGTTTTGCGACAGGTTGCCATTCCCTGCGCCTTACCTGCAGGTTTTCGACAAGATGCCGTGGCTGTAAGCCCATTTGGGACAGGCGATCTCAGAATCATTTTGTCTCGGTGGGGAGATGACGGGATGAGGTCTAGCTTCCAGAAGTACTCATAGAATTTATGCGAGCATACCTATAATCACAGACGACATGGGTCGATGAACCCAGCCGATCGTCGCGCAAAATATAAGCGGAAGGCAGTTCATGTGCCTGTCTGGGTGCCAACGTGAAGGACGGCGCCCTGTCATGCCCATCTACGGCTAACACAGCCTCTGCTGTTAAGGGTAGGCCTCTGGTTCTTTCAAAGAGCTTCTGTCCACACCAGGCTTCGATCATTGAATGAACAACCGGGTTGTAATCTACCGAGGAACAAACTCAGATGGCAGGGCACACCATTTCATTTTCGCGTCGCTTTGATGGTGCCAGAAAATCGAGGGTATCGTCCGTCGAGGGTATCGTCCGTCGAGGGTTCTGCAGCGGGGTTTTGCCCTTCAGACTGCACCATGCTCATTACAAACACCCATGCAGTCCAGTCTGTCATTCAAGACTGAACAGACCCTAGAGTTCGTAATACCGGCGGGACATATAGCTGGAAAAACCTTCCCCGTTCTGCATTGCGGTCCAGCTGTCGGAAAAGGACGGGACGAACTGGAACAGGAACACCAGAACGGACAGGAAGAAGATCAGCAGACCATTTCCCACCATCTGGAGCCGCCGCCAGAAATAGAAGGGCGGAATTAGGATCCACAGAACCGAACCGGGCCGGAAACCGGCGACGATCAGGGCGCGCCTGTCCATCAGCATGGCGCTGAAGATGATGACGAAGTTCAGCAGGATCGCAATCATGCTGCTCTGATGACTCGGGATGCCACCAAACCATGCCAGGACATCCACCACCATATTGCCCACGAAAGGCCCAAGGATACTGAGCCAGGCCCAGCGACTCGTTACGCTGCTGGCGGGCAGGGCGGGAGGGACGCCTTCCGGTTGCGGCGGCCAGAAAGCGCAGCTTCCCGCAGGTTGCCATTCGGCCCCGAAAGCCTCCGTCCAGCAGAGGGTGGAATGTACGATGGCCCCGTCCGTCACCAGGGTGCGCATGTCTTCTTCCGAGACCGGTCCCTTACGGGCGCCATGCTGTTCGTAAAACCAGCTCACAGTCTGTCCTTATCGGGAGGGGCGTCATCGTGCTGACATCATGTCGTGCAACTTCTGGCGGAAGCGGGAGTATCAGGCAATGGGGCAAGACTTCGCAAGAGGCTTTGCCCGAACTTCTTGGAGGATGTGATGGCGAAACTTCTGGGTGTCCTTCTCTTTGCATGGGCCGTCGTGGCTTCCGCAGCTCTGGCCGCACCATCCACTCCTTCAGCTGCGCTGACCATTCCCCTTTCCCCCGCGCAGACCGTCAGTAACCAGACAGTGACCTATCGCTGCGACGACGGCCAGCCGAAAGCCGCTGCGGGAGAGGCTCTGCGGCGTGAACTGCCGAAAGAAAAGCTGAACGCACGATACATCAACGCTGGAGATGTCAGTCTTGCCACTCTGCCGGTGAAGGGGACGACGCAGGTCTTTGCCAATGTCATTGCCGCCGATGGCGCCAAGTATGTGGCTGGTCCCTATGTCTGGTGGAACAAGGGCATGGAAGCCACGTTTTTCGACGCCATGAGCGGTGACGTGCGTATCATCTGTCATCAGGTGTCGAAATAATTACTGCGCCGTTTCATTTGGAGTAGCGGTATGCATGATGGACTTCTCACTGCCACCTGAAGGGGCCTTTCATCATGTCGTCTCTGCCAGCCGATTTTCTCGAAGCCCTGCCCAAGGCCGAACTGCATGTCCATCTTGAAGGCACGCTGGAGCCTTCCCTCAAGATCGAACTGGCCCGACGGAACGGTCATCCTCTCCAGTCCATGACGTCGGAAGACATCAGCGCCGGGTATCTTTTCCACGACCTGCCTTCTTTTCTGGCGCTTTACTATGAAGGGGTGGAACTGCTTCAGACGGAACAGGACTTCTATGATCTCTGTTTCGCCTATCTGAAAAAAGCGGCTTCCCAGAATGTCCTGTACACGGAGATGTTCTTTGATCCGCAGCTCCATACGCGCCGGGGCATTGCTTTCAAGACAGTCATCAGTGGGATCACCAGGGCGCGAAAAGAGGCGGAGCAGGCCTTCGGCATCCATTCACAGCTTATCATGTGCTTCATCCGTGAAATGAGCACGGAATCGGCTGATGAAACCTTCACGCAGGCTGTGCCATATCTCTCTGACATCATTGGCGTTGGGCTGGATTCCGACGAGAAGGGCAATCCGCCCGCCAAGTTTGCCCATGTTTTCCAACGGGCACGGGACGCCGGGCTGCATCTGACGATGCACTGCGATCTCGATCAGGAAAACACCCATGAACATATCCGGCAGGCACTGGAAGATCTGGGCAGTGAACGGCTGGATCATGGACTGAACATTCTGGAGGCGCCGGACTTGGTCCGGCAGGCCCGGGCGCGGAATATCCCCTTCACGGTCTGTCCGTTCCCGAACGATGTGATCCGTCCGGGCAGTAATGCGAAGGATATTCGCGCCCTTCTGGATGCGGGTCTGACCGTGACCATCAATTCGGACGATCCGGGCTACATGAAAGGGGTTTACATGACACAGGCGCTGGAAATGGCCCGTATTGGGGCGGATCTGACGGCGGATGAACTCGTGACCATTAGCCGCAATGCCTTCAGTGCCGCCTGGATCGGGGACAGGGAACGGGCAGGATATCTCGCAGCCCTGGACCGCTTTGCCCATCAGTATGGTCTTGCGGTTCCGGCCTGATGAGGGAACAAAAAAACGCGGCCAGAGGCCGGGGGTATAACGGAGATCTCAAACTGACAGCGGACAGAAAAAGCCTGTCTGATCGGAGTCTGCAAGTCAGGCTTTTCGTCGGTTATCCGGATGCCTTTTTCACGAAGCACCAAAAAAAACCGCCGCCTTCCCGACAGGAAAGCGGCAGTTCTCAGAAAGCCGGAGCGAGCGGTACGGATCAGGCCCTGTGCTGACCCAGTTCCCGCAGAACATCCGCCGGGCGCATCGGTATGTGACGCAGGCGCACACCCGTAGCATTAAAGACGGCGTTGGCAATCGCAGGAGCGATGACCGTAACCCCCGGTTCACCCAGACCCGTCGGCTTCTCGGTGTTCTGCACGAACTCAATGTCCATGTCCGGCACATCGGGGATGCGCAACGGGGTGTAGGTGTTGAGGTTGCGGTCCTTGATCGTCCCGTTGACGATCTCGGTGCCCTCGAACAGCGCCATGCTCAGGCCCCACAGCGCAGCGCCTTCGGTCTGGGCCAGGGCGCCACCCGGATCAACGATCGTGCCGGCATCCAGAACGAGCCAGAGCTTCTGGCAGGTAATGACGCCGGTCTTGCGATCGACATGAACCTGTGCCGCACCGGCCGTCCAGGTCGGCATGCCGCGTTCCTGACCCGCACCGGTGGCAATGCCGATGGCGGTGTCTTCGGGAAGCTGCGTCTTGCCATAACCAATCTTGTCAGCCAGCCGCTGGAGAACGGCAGCCTGACGCTTGGCGCCTCCGTTGGAGTTCGGTGCCGAGCCTGCGTTGCGGCCCGTGGCCGTGAACATGGACAGGCGGAATTCCAGCGGGTCCTGCTTGGTGGCGTGAGCCAGTTCATCCATGAAGGATTCCAGCGCCCAGGGTGTCCAGCCCGCACTGACCGACCGCAGCCAGCCCGGACGGAACGTGGCGTTGGCGAGGTCATTGCTGATGGCGCGGACACGCGTCGGCCCCGTTTCATACCAGTGATCGGCTCCGGCGATGGCGAACGGATCGTATTTCCTGCCGTCCTCACCTTTCGCAAGGAAGGCTGGTGCCATCACCTGCGTCGGCCAGCCGGCTGCCGCCGCATAGTCCATGGAGGTGATCTTCTTGCGCCCTTCGTCGAGGGAGACCTTGATCGTCTGGATGGAAGGCGAACGGATGGAATCGAACGCCATGTCATCCGAGCGCGTCAGGATCAGCTTGACCGGCGCGCCACCGATGGCCTTGGAGGTCAGAACAGCCGGAATGGAATAGTCACCGTTCAGACGGCGTCCGAAGCCACCACCCAGCAGATAGGTGCGCATGACGATCTGCTCTTCAGGAACCTGAAGGGCCTTGGAAAGCTGCGGCAGAACGAGGGACTGCCACTGGTTGCCAGTATGGATTTCCCACATGCCGTCAATATGACGTGCCACGGCATTGACCGGCTCAAGCTGGTAATGCGCAACCGACGCGCAGGTGTAACTGCGCTCGAAGACTTGGGACGGATGCGCCACGAGGGCTTCATCCACACCCTTGTCATTGAAGACGCGGGTCCCGTTCTTCGGATCGGCAGCCAGCTTGCGACCGTGTTCGATGATCTCCTGTTCGGAAACATTGATCGTCGGGCCCGGATTCCAGGTGACTTTCAGTGCATCTGCCGCACGGATGGCAGCCGGATAGGTCTTGGCCAGCGCCACGACCCAACCCGGGACGATCCCGGACGGATCGTCCAGCACGACATACCGGATATAACCCGGGATCTTCTTGGCCTCGCTATCATCGACCGTCTGCACCTTCGCCGCATAGCGGGTCGGAGGCATCTTCGGACGACCATAGACCATGCCGTCGAGCTTGACGTCGATGCCGTAGATGGCCTTGCCGTTCGTCTTGTCCGGGATATCCAGGGCGGCGACAGGCTTGGCTACCAGACGGCGCTCGCTGGCCGGCTTGAGCGGCAGCTTGGCCATTTCGTCAGGCGTAAACGTCCGGGTGGGCTTTGCCTTCGTGACGATATCGCCGAAGGAAATGCTCTTCCCGCCAGCCGAAACTACGCTGTTGGCGACCGTACAGCGGTCCGGCGTGGTGCCGAGGAGCTTCGCGCCTTCCTCGAGCATGACCGTCTTGGCAGCGGCGCCGGCCTGCCGGAAGGTGTCCCATGTGTCCCAGACGGACCAGGATCCGCCGGTGACGTATTTGCCAGCCCATTTCGGGGCGGTGTCCACCTGGACGATCTTGATGTGGTTCCAGTCGGCTTCCATTTCGTCCGCGATGATGCGGGCGAGCGCGGTGCCGACATGCTGTCCCATTTCGGCGCGGACGATATTGACGCCGATGGACCCGTCCGGCGCGATGGCGCACCAGATGTTGGGCTCAAAGGCGGCTTCCGTCGGCATGGCGGAGGGCAGCGTCTGCTCGGCGCGGCTGTTGCGTGCAAAGCCGAACATCAGCCCGGAGCCGACTGCCGTCATCAGGAAGCTGCGTCGCGACAGGCGTGCAGTGTCCGACTTTCGGGCGATCTGTTCAATTTTAGCCATTGCTGGAGCCTCCCTGCTGCGCGGCGGCCGCAGCGTCCTTGATGGCCTTGCGGATGCGGATATAGGTCATGCAGCGGCAGAGGCTGCCACCCATGACACCGTCGATCTGCTCATCGGTGGGGTTCGGATAGTCCTTGAGCAGGCTGGCCGCCTGCATGATCTGTCCGGACTGGCAGTACCCGCACTGCGGGACCTGCTGGTCGCGCCAGGCAACCTGCACGACGTGATTTCCGGCCGGATCGAGGCCTTCGATCGTCGTGACCGAAGCACCTTCGACAGCGGAAAGCGGCGTGATGCAGGAGCGCGTGGCCCGGCCGCCGACATGCACGGTGCAGGCACCGCACTCGCCGATGCCGCAGCCGAACTTGGTACCGGTCAGGTTCAGTTCGTCACGGAGCGCCCAGAGCAGAGGAGTGTCATCCGGTGCTTCGACCGAGACGGGCTGTCCATTGAGTTCAAATTTCGTGGTCATGTCCTGTTTCCCTGTCCTGCCCGGATCAGTGAGATGCGTTGACGGGCGGTGCGGACAGCGTGGCGCGGGCTTTCGCGGCCTTCTTCTCCAGATCCGTCCAGGGGGGCAGAGTGGTGCGGGTGCGGCGCAGATACGCGGCGATGCGGGCCATGTCGTGGTCCGAGAGACCCGAGTAGAAACTCGGCATGGAGATGTTGTCCTGACCTTCCCCTGCGGTGATGCCATGCAGCATGACCTGATAGAGGTTGTTCGGCTCATCCAGCCACAATGCGTTGTTCAGCGCCAGTTCCGGGCGGCCGAGAACGGGTTGCGGCCCGGAGTTGTAATGGCAAGCGCCACAGGCGCCCTGATACAGGCGGGCATCGGCATCCAGCGTCTGGGGACCGGTCAGGTCGCGGCCTGACATTTCCATGGCCCGACTGATTGCTGCGTCATCCTGTCCGCTGCGGTGTTCGGATTTGTCCACCTCAGCATAGTAATGCGCGATGGCGCGGACATCGGATTCCGGAATCTTGGACAGGAAGCGATGCGGAACGGGAGACATCGGGCCGGCGGCAGAGCCATGCAGCGGAGCGACACCGTAACGCAGGTACTGGAACAGTTCGTTTTCCGTCCAGGCAACCGGGGTCGGGTTGTGTTCATTCAGCGGTGGTGCGATCCAGCCGTCAATGACGGCACCGTCATATTCCTGGCTGAGCTTTTCCGCCCCCATCAGGTTACGTGGGGTGTGGCAGGCACCGCAGTGTTCATCACCCTGCGCGAGATAGGCGCCGCGGTTCCACTGCGCATCATGCTTCGGGTCATTCTTGTAGCGGCCCGGTGTGAAGAACAGCAGTTTCCAGACGCCCTGACCGGTCAGACGGATGTTGATCGGGAAGGGAACCGTGTTGTCGCGCGGCTTGAGATGAATGGCCGGACGCGTCATGAGGTAGGCGTACAGATCCGTGACGTCCTGATCGGTCATCTTCGTGAAATGATCGAACGGGAAGGCAGGATAAAGCTGCGTTCCGTTACGGTCCACGCCTTTCCACATGGCGCGACGGAAGGCTTCCAGCGACCAGGTGCCGATACCGGTTTCCGGATCAGGCGTGATGTTGGAGGAGAAAATGTCACCGAACGGGGTGGCCATCTTGAAATCGCCAGCCAGTTCAGGGCCTGGCGTACCATCCGTACGGGTGTGACATTCTGCGCAGTATCCACCAGACGCGACGATAGCGCCACGGTTGACGGCGGCCGGTGAGAAAGAAGAAGGATCGGGCCGTGCCACAGGTGCGATGGCTGGGTACCACGCATAGGCAAGGAAACCGAGGCCGCCCACTGCGCCGAGGCCAACGACGATGGCGGCTATCCGTTTGAGCATTATGAGACTGTCCCGGCATTGTTTGAAGCTGCCGTCCACAGAGGACGGGACGATCACTACAAACTATGGCAGTCGGCCTCAAAATAAAAGATTGAGTTAACTCAAAAGGGCAATTCCGTGGAGATCGGGGACAGTTTTGGGCTGGTTGGCGACTTTACTGCAACAGGCTGACGTAAAAGAGCGCAAATGAGACTCGGCGGGATCACGGAAACGTGGGCAATATTCACGCTTCGAAACGGGGATTATACTGGTCCGGTATCAAAATTTCCCTTCCCGGTTTCTTGCGAGAGGCTCGCAGGTGCCTCTTGAATATTTTGGCACTCGATGTCAGAATCTTTTTTAGTTTAGAGAAGGTCGTGAAGAAAAGCCGATGTTTCCGCCTGCCTGCTAGGGCGGTATGTCTGTTTCTGACGGCAGGACACAATGCGCCCACAGGAAGGAAACGGCCATTCCCTCACGTGATATCATGATCCGTCTCCTTGCCTGCTGCGGGGTGATGCTTGTGGTCGGTCTTGCGCTTTGTGTGGGGCGTTATCCTCTCTCGCCCCTACGTGTCCTGACGGCTCTCGTGGATATGGCGCATCCCGGCCCGGCCCGGGATGGTGTGGCGCAGGCGGTGGTGTTTCAAGCCCGTCTGCCCCGGATCCTCGCGGGTCTTCTGGTGGGAGGGGCGCTTTCGTGTGGTGGGGCGACCTATCAGGCTGTCCTGCGTAATCCGCTGGTGTCGCCCGGATTGCTGGGTGTTCTCAGTGGTGCAGCGTTCGGTGCGGCGTTGAGCATCGTGATGGGGGCTCCCCCGCTGCTGGTGCAGCTCGGAGCCTTTGCCGGGGGGCTGATGGCTGTCGGATGCGGTATGGCCGTGGCACGGATGCTGCCGCAGGGTGGGTTGCTGGTTCTGGTTCTGGGAGGACTGATTGGCAATGCGATCTTCACAGCTCTGCTTTCCCTCGTGAAATATCTTGCCGATCCGATGGATCAGCTCCCTGCCATCGTGAACTGGCTTCTGGGCAGTCTGGCTCAGAGCAACTGGCAGGAGCTGGGCTGGCTGTCTGGTCCTCTTGTGGTGCTGACGCTTGTCCTGATCCTGTGTGCGCCTTTGCTGGATGTGCTGTCGCTTGATGACGACGAGGCGCGGAGCCTGGGTGTGCCGGTGCATGTGCTGAGGCCGGGCATGATCGTGCTGGCGACGCTGGTTAGCGCCATGACGATTTCCATGGCCGGGATTATCGGCTGGGTGGGACTTCTGGTCCCGCATGTGGCGCGACGGCTGGTCGGCGCGGAGCATCGGGTCATGATGCCTATTTGCGCGCTGACCGGTGCTGCTGGTCTGGTCCTGGCCGATACCTGCGCCCGGAGCCTGACACCGGGAGAAGTGCCGCTCGGGATCGTGACGGAACTGTTCGGGGCGCTGGCCTTCATCCTCGTCCTGCGGCGGCTGCGGGGAGACATGACGTGACGGCGCCTTTTCTGGGCTGCCAGTCTCTGGGGCTGGTCCGGCCTGGGCGGCCTGCCGTCCTGTCCGGCATCGGTCTGACGCTGGACTGCGGTGAACTGGTGGGGCTTCTCGGACTGAACGGAGCCGGGAAAAGCACGCTGATGCGTCTGCTGGCGGGGCTGATGCGTCCAACAACCGGCGAAGTGTGGCTTGAAGGGAAGGACATGCGCCGGATTTCCCGGACGGCCGTGGCCCGGCGGCTGGCTTATGTTCCTCAGAGCCACGCAGCGATGTTTCCGTTCAGTGTTCGCCGGATGGTCGAACTCGGGCGGCTGCCTTACTCCGGGTTGTACAGCCGTCTGGCGGAGGCGGATCACATGGCCGTTGATCGGGCACTGGACCGGCTTGGCCTGCACGATCTCGCGGACCGGTCCGTCATGGAGCTTTCGGGAGGGGAGCGGCAGCGCGTTGTCCTTGCGCGTGCGCTGGCACAGGAGACACGGGCATTGCTGCTTGATGAGCCGATGACGGGCCTCGATTACGGACATCAGCTGCGTCTCATGGAACTTCTTGGCGAACTGGCGGTAGAAGGACGGCTGATCCTGCTGACATCCCACCGGCCTGAAGAACTCTATGCGCAGGCCAGCAGGATCCTGATTCTGGATGATGGCCGTATCTCTGCTGATGGCGCACCGGCAGATGTTGTCACGGCGGCAGGGATGTCGGCATTATATGATGTATCCCTGTCCCAGGTTGATTGTGGCAGGCACCGATTTTTTCGTCACGGGGAAGACAGGACATGAAACTGCTGCGACTTCTTGGGAGTATTGTCGCTCTCTCGCTTGCTGCTTCGTCAACTGTGCCTCAGGCCCGTGCGGATGCCGCACCGACGCGCATCGTGGAAGGGTGGTACGCCCATAACGCCATGCTCATCATGCTGGGCGCGCAGGATCATATCGTTGCGACTGTCGCCAAGCCGTCCATATTGCCTTGGATGTTCCGCCTCGTACCACAGCTTTCCAGGGCGCAGTCCCTGAATGCGAACGGTCTGAACTCGGAAGAACTCCTGAAGCTGGACCCGGACGTGGTGTTCGTCCCTGCCGGCAGTCATGACACGCAGTCTCTGACGCAGGCCGGGCTGCATGTGGTGGAGGAAGGGTTCACCCGCTTCGACAGCATGCTGGACTGCGTGGACAGCACAGCCACACAGCTTCAAACGCCTCTGGCGGCGAAGCGGGCGCAGGCCTATCGTCTGGCCTTCCTCCAGTTCATCGCGCAGGCGCAGACCAGCCCGCAGGGCCCCCGGGTCCTGCATGTGCTGTCTCTGAAGCCGCTTCAGGTCGATGGGGACCAGACCATCATTGATCAGTGGATCCGTTCAGCAGGAGGACGGAATGCCGCGGATGGTGTGCACGGGAACAAACAGACCGTCACGGCGGAACAGATCCTTTCCTGGAACCCGGACATCATCATTCTCGCCGCGAATGGCGGTGATCCGGAAGCCCTGAAGCAGGACAAGGTTCTGGCCCAGGTTGCAGCGGTCAAGAACGGGCGGGTCTATCGCAATCCGACGGGCCTGTTTCCCTGGGACCGCTATGGACCGGAACTGCTGTTGGAAGTCAGCTGGGCGCGGCAGATCCTTCAGCAGGGCAGTGTGGATGAAGCCGCCATGACGGTGCAGATCCGGAAATTCTACCATGATTTTTACGATATTTCCCTTTCAGCCAGTGATGCGCTGCTGATGCTGCATGGTCAGCCGCCGCAGTAACGACGGGAAACGACACAGGATATCCCATTCCCGCTCTTGTCGAACGGACAAGAGCCGGTAGAGATCATGCATCAGGACAGATCAGGGATTTCCGGATGATGCACGCCCCCCGTTTTCGTAGTCTTCGGTGCTGGTGTCGCACCGGCGTGACGTTCGTGCTGCTGGCCGGCATGGGCTGGGGCGCTCTGGCGCAGGGTGCGCCAGCTCTTATGCCTGTTCCGCGGGAAGTCTCGGTTTCCAATGGCGTGGCCACCATCGGCGGTGGAGTGCGGATCGTGTGGGAGGGGCGGCCCTCGTCGCTGCTGGAACGCGCGGCATCCCGGTTTTCAGCCCGGCTGGGGGCTGTTGCGGGTACGGCCGGTTCGGCGGCGCCCTATGTGCTGCGGGTTCGGGTGGGAGGAGACCGGGCATATCTGACTGTGCGGGAACAGGAACATTATGCCCTGACCACCGGTGCGACGGAAGGCAGGCTGGAAGCGGACGGCCCGGCTGGCGTGATTCATGGTTTCGCCACCTTTCTTCAGCTTGTGCGCCGGACGCCGGACGGAGCGGTGATCGAGCGGGTCCATATTGACGATGCGCCGCGTTTCGCATGGCGCGGACTTCTGATGGATGTTTCGCGTCATTTTGCATCTGTTGAAACGGTCGAGCGGCAACTGGATGCCATGGAACTGCTCAAGTTCAACGTCCTGCACTGGCATTTGAGCGATGGAACCGGCTTCCGGGTGGAGAGCCGCCTGTTCCCCAGACTTCAGGATGTGGGATCTTACGGACAGTATTATACGCAGGATCAGGTGCGGCAGATCGTAGCTTACGCGGCGGATCGCGGCATCAGAGTTGTTCCGGAATTTGATGTGCCGGGTCATGCGTTGGCCATGCTTCAGGCCTATCCGGAACTGGCGGCCCAGCCTTTGCCTGATCCGAAGGAGACGGGCGAAAATCTCAACAATCCGGCGCTTGATCCGTCCAATCCCCGGACCCTGAAATTCGTTCGTGCCCTGCTGGGGGAAATGGAGAGCCTGTTTCCGGACCGCTATATCCATACGGGAGGGGATGAGGTCGCGCCTTCGCAGTGGACAGGTAATCCCCGAATTACTGCTTACATGCAGGCGCATGGTTATGCTGATACGGCCGCGCTTCAGTCGGCGTTCACGGCAGAGGTGGAGAAAATTCTTTCTGCTCAGGGCCGGATTATGATTGGCTGGGACGAGGTGACGGAAGCGCCTGTCCCGAAGAGCGTGGTCGTCGAAGGGTGGCGGGGATCGAAATGGACCGCATCAGCGACGCAGGCCGGCCATCCGGTGATTGTTTCCTCCGGCTATTATCTAGATCTGCTGCGCCCTTCCGCACAGCATTATGCCATGGACCCTCTGGATACGAAGGCGGAAGGCCTGACGCCGGATCAGGTTCAGGAAGCTCATCCGAAGATCACTCCACTGCTTCAGGCTTTCATGCAGGATCCGGACGCTGCGCCGCTGAACGCGGAACAACGTGCACATGTGCTTGGCGCAGAGGTGACACTCTGGACGGAGATGGTTTCGGAGGAGATGCTCGATGCGCGTCTGTGGCCGCGCGCCGCTGCACTGGCGGAACGGTTCTGGTCCCCTGAAAGCATCCGGGACACGCGAGATATGGAGCAGCGGCTGCCGGTCATCATGGATGAGCTGGAGGCCACCGGCCTTCAGGCTTGTCAGCATCAGGTGGCGTTACGTGAAGCGCTCGCCCCTGGACGTGCAGAGCCGCTGAAGGTTCTGACGGATGTAACTGTCCCGGTCCGCAATTATGCCCTGAATCATATCGCAGCTGGCCGGGAAGGTGCTTTCCTTTCCGCGCCCGTGGCCATCGCCGATCCTGACGCTTTTGCGGCCGCGCGCTTCAATGATATGGCGCAGCGTTATGTTGGCGGAGAAACGGCGCTTGCCGCGCCGTTGCGGGCCATGCTGGAGCAGTGGGTCGCGAATGACGCGGCGTTCGTGGCCAGCGCCAGAGGCATTCCCGCGATGGAAGAAATCATTCCCGTTTCCCATACGCTCGCGCGGCTGTCCTGGGCAGGGCTGGCCGCCCTGACAGGGCACGGACAGCCGGGCTGGCGTGTGGATGCCACGCGTTTGATCGCCGTACAGGATGAAGCGTTTCACAATTCGTCAGACTTCCTCCTGAGCCGTCACCGTCCCCAGCCGCCAGGTGGTCTGCTGGTGGCGATTCTTCCCGGTGTGAAGACGCTGGTGGAGGCTTCCCGCTGAAAAGAAGGGACTGGATTTCCGGCGCGGGGAAGGCGAGAACGGGGCCATGACACGTTTTCCGATCATCCTTCTGGATTACGATGGCACGCTGGCGGAAACGCGGCCGGCCATCCTGCGCAGCCTGAAGGAAGCCTTCGAGGCGAGCGGCATCACGCCGCCATCGCCGGATATCCTGAAGCGTCAGCTTGCGCGGGGCGGCACGCTTCAGACACTGTTCCAGGCGCTCGTCCCGGAGGGGGATGAGGATGATGCCAGCCGTTTCGTGCGGTATTATCGTGCGCGTTATCCGCTGGCAGATGCGGAAGAGACAGTCCTGTTTGCAGATGTCCACGCCGTTCTGGAACGCCTGCGCAGCGGCGGGGCCAGACTGGTCATTCTCAGCAACAAGCATGGTCCGACCGTGGAGGCCAGCATCAAGCGGTTCGGATTGGGGAATCTGCTGAGCGGCATCATCGCATCCGAACCGGACAGGCCGCACAAGCCGGACCCGCATGTCATGACCGGACGCGTGCAGCCACTTTTTCCTGAGGCCGCCCTGTCGGAGTTCCTGATGGTCGGCGATACGTCTGCCGATCTCCAGTTTGCACGTAATGCCGGGATTGCGTCCTGCTGGGTCAGCTATGGTCACGGCGCTCCGGATCAGTGCCTGGCGCTCCGGCCGGATTACCAGATCGGGACGCTGGAGGAACTGCCGGGCGTCGTGTTCGGCTAGGTCTTGTTGGGTGGTGGGGCGATGCTTCCACGGATGACGATTTCCGTGGGCAGGATGACATTCTGCCGCCCGTCTCCGCCCAGCAGCCGGACCGCTTCGGCTCCCTTGCGCTCATGGGGCTGGCGGATGGTGCTGAGATCCGCCCCTGCCGCCGCAGGAATATCATCGAAACCGAAGATGGAAATGTCATCCGGGACGCTCAGCCCGGCGACGCGGATGGTCTGCATCGCGCCGATGGCCACGCGGTCGCTCATGGCGAGGATGGCCGTGGGACGATGGGGACGGTTCAGCAGGTATCGTGCACCTTCCGCACCTGAGGCTTCAGAATTGACGGGAATTTCCCATGTCGGGACCGTCTCGGGGGCGATGCCGGCTTCCCGCAGAGCCGTCAGGTATCCTTCCAGCCGCATGGCAATGGTGCTGTGGGCGATATTGGCGCGTCGTCTTGCGGTCAGGATGCCGAAATAGTCGTCATGGGCGGTCTTGAGGGACAGGATGCCGAACTCTCGGTGTCCAAGTTCCAGAAGAGTCTTCGCCGCCCGGTAGGCCGACTGACGGTCATCAATGCCGACATAGGGCACATCATCCAGCCGGGGCTGATCCACCACGACGAGCGGAACGTTCCGCTGCTGCGCCATCAGGACGCACCGGCTGTCGGGCGCTACGGAATAAAGGATGTAACCGTCCACCGCAGCATTGCCGAGCGAGACGGGGACATTCTTGTCGCGCAGACTGCTTCCCGCGGAAATAAGGGCCAGATCCGTCTCCAGTTCATTGCAGCTTTCCGCCACGCCGTTCAGCACGCCCAGAACTGCCGGATCAGAGAATGCGTATGGCAGATCCTCGCTGAACAGGAAGCCCAGCGCGCCGGCGCGGCCGGTGGCGAGCTGTTTGGCAGCAGGATCAGGACCGGTATATCCGAGTTCGCGGGCGGCGGCGAAAATCTTCTCCCGGAGAGATGCGGAAAGCTGGCCCGGGCGAATATAGGCGTTGGAGACGGTCGTGTGGGAAACGCCGACCTGCGCTGCCACGTCCTTGAGGGTTACCTTGCGGCGTCCGTGCTGTCGGCTGGTTTTCATCGTCTGTCCAATAATGACGGTCGTCCTGTCGCGCAAACTCCGCAGCGGTTCCTGCTGTGCGGTCGGGGAAGTCTGTCCATGAGGAAGAGTATCTTGTCGTTGCTCACCGGGAAGTCACGATTCCGGTATTGCAAAAGTTCGTAATGTCGTCAAAGGCGGGTATCAGCTGTTTTTCAGTGCCGCGGGCAAAAAAAATCCCTGACGGCAGGAGCGCGACAGGGACCTGATCTCCGCAGGAACGGACGGATCGGGGGCAAAGGGATCAGCTTTTCTTGTCTTCGGTCTTCTTGGGCTGCGGCAGGGGCTTGAACATGGCCCGGCAGCGCGGAGAAAGCTTGTCGATCTTCTTTTTCATGCAGGCTGTGATCTTGGCTTCATTGGGGATGGCCAGCGTGCAGAGCCGGAGTGCATCTCCCTGACAGGCGTCTTTCTGTTCTTCGCGGGTTGCCGCCGAAGCGCCGGACGCCAGAACGAAGGACAGGCAGGTCAGGGCGATAAGTGAATGTTTCATAAACTGTCTCCTTGCGTTTGTAATCGTCTGACCCTTTTGCCGGTTTCAGGCAATACACACTTTAATAAAAAACAACTTATCAGTCTTTCTTAATTAAGACTTCTGCAATCCATTTTATTCTTACCGTCCATTATTTCGAAGAATACGTGCAAAACGTGCATCCGAGGTGGGTGGTGTGGGCAGGAGCGGCTGTGACGGCTGGACCCCGATGGTGTCAGGAACAGGCGCGCCGGGGCGTAGCGTCAGGAGCAGCGTTCTGGCGCGCGCGGCGTCCAGGGTTGAGGCCATGCAGTAGAAAATGGTGCGTGATTCCCGTCGTGATTCGATGAAACCTGCCCGGCGCAGGGCCCCAAGATGCTGGCTCAGGGTGGGTTGTCCGATACCGGTCAGGGTTTCCAGTTCACTGACCGCATGGGTGCCATCCATCAGGGCAGACAGGATCATGAGGCGCTGGGGTTGGGCCAGAAGACGCAGCCAGTCCGTGAGAATGCGGCTTTCGTCGAGTGAGAGAAGTGTCATGAGCGATCCTTCGTCCCGGAACGCAGGAACCACTGGGACCCGGCCTGCAGAACGGCATCCTGTGTCTGGAGGGGGAGGGCGAGGGTAGGGTGGCCCGGCTGCCAGTTTTCCGGCGTCAGGCCATGTCCGCGATCCACTTCCTGAAGGGCGATCAGAAGGCGCAGGAGTTCTGAAACGGAGCGTCCGACCGCGGCGGGATAGGTCAGGGTCGCCCGGATGATGCCGCCCGGGTCAATGATATGGACGGACCGGACGGTCGCGCTGTCCTGCGCTGCAGGGTCCAGCATTCCGTAAGCTTTCGCAACGGCCATGGTCGGGTCTTCGATGATCGGGAAAGGAATATGTGTGCCGAAGCGGGTTTCTATGGCTTCCACCCATGCCAGATGGGACGGAAGACTGTCGACAGAGAGGCCCAGCAGGATACAGTCATTTCTGCGGAACTCGTTCTCTTTCCGGGCAAAGGCGATGAATTCGCTGGTGCAGACAGGCGTGAAATCCGCAGGATGCGCGAACAGCAGGACCCAGTGTCCCCGCAGGGCACTCATGACAAACTCGCCGTGCGTGGTGCGGGCGGTGAAGTCCGGCGCTTCGTCACCGAGGCGCAGGGGCGGGAAGGCAACGTCTTCAGGGAGAGGGCCGTTCATGATCCTGTTTTCCACAATACGAGAAACCTTGACAACTTATAGTTTATGTATTTATTAAATCAATAATAAGTTCTTCACGAAACTTTACAGAGCCCGAGGTCAGTCCCGTGTGTGATGCAGCAGTTCAGGCCGCCACCGCCCAGATCCTGAGTGTCGAGGCCGGTAAGGCGCCGTCTCCTTCAGTGTGCACGTTTTTCGACGAGGCAACGAACACTGCCACGCATGTCGTGCATTGTCCCGTTACCCGCCGTGCCGCCATCATTGACAGTGTGCTGGATTATGAAGCGGCCTCCGGACATATTTCTTACGGTTCCGCACGGGCCATCGTGGATTATGTCCGTCGCGAGGGGCTTACGGTCGAATGGCAGCTGGAGACCCATGCTCATGCGGATCATCTCTCTGCCGCGCCGTGGTTGCAGGAGCAACTCGGCGGGCGGCTGGGGATCGGCGCAGACATCAAACGGGTGCAGGAGGTCTTCGGAAAGATTTTCAACGCCGGAACCCGTTTTGCCCGTGATGGATCGCAGTTCGATCACCTGTTCAGGGACGGCGAGCATTTTTCCATCGGGGAACTGCCCGTGACCGTATTGCATGTGCCGGGTCATACACCCGCTGACATGGCGTTTGTCATCGGAGATGCCGCGTTTGTCGGGGACACGATCTTTATGCCAGATTTCGGGACGGCCCGGGCTGACTTCCCCGGGGGCGATGCCCGGCAGCTCTACCGTTCGATCCGCCGGCTGCTGTCACTGCCGTCCGGGACGCGCCTGTTCCTCTGCCATGACTACAAAGCGCCGGAGCGCGATGATTATGTCTGGCTGACCACCGTGGGGCACGAGCGTGCGCATAACGTCCATGTTCATGATGGCGTGAGCGAAGAAGACTTCGTGAAGATGAGGACTGCCCGTGACGCCACGCTCTCCATGCCGAAGCTGCTGATGCCTTCCGTGCAGATCAACATGCGCGGCGGTAACCTGCCGGAAGCGGAGGAAAACGGCGTCAGCTATATCAAGATTCCTGTCAAACGTCTGTAACCGGTTGTCCTTTTTCCCGGTTTAAGAGTGCCCGTCAAACGGAGTTGTTTAATGCCTGTTCGTCGCCTGTCCGAAACCTATGCCGTTTCTCCTCAGATTACGCCTGAAGAGATACCGCAGCTGAAGAAAGACGGTTTCCACAGCATTCTCTGCGTCCGACCTGATGGTGAATCTCCCGGTCAGCCGACAGCACAGGACATCGCGGATGCCGCGCGTGCGGAAGGACTGGGTTTTGCCTCCATTCCGGTCGTGGCCGGCACGTTGCCGGATGCGGAAACGGTGCAGGCAATGAGGAAGGCGCTGGGAACACTGACCGGGCCTGTCCTCGGATACTGCCGGTCCGGTACGCGGGCGGCCCAGCTCTGGGCGCTGGCGCAGGCGGGCACACGAGGGACGGGAGACATCATTGAAGCTGGTTCCCGGGCCGGGATTGACCTGGGTGGCCTCAGGCGCCGTCTGGATGCGACGTCCGCGCCTGCTGTGTCTCCCCGGAGCGATGCATCTCATTTCCAGGTTCTGGTCGTCGGCGGCGGAGCCGGGGGGATTTCCGTGGCGTCCAGCCTTCTGAAACGCAACGGCAACCTGTCGCTCGGGATCATTGAGCCCTCAACGGAACATTTCTATCAGCCTGGATGGACGCTGGTGGGGGCGGGCGTTTTTCAGGCGGCCCGGATGCGGCGTCAGGAGGTTGACCTGATGCCGAAGCAGGCCGTCTGGCTGAGAAGTGCGGTCCGGACTTTCAGGCCGGAAGCGCGCGAGGTCCTCCTGGCGGATGGGACGGTCGTTTCCTACGACGTCCTGATTGTGGCGACGGGTATCGCACTGGACTGGGATGCCATCCCCGGTCTGAAGGAAACGCTGGGCAAGAATGGCGTCACGTCCAATTACCGTTTCGATCTCGCGCCCTATACCTGGCAGCTTGTCCAGCAGCTTCAGGGTGGAACCGCGATCTTCACGCAGCCACCCATGCCGATCAAATGTGCGGGCGCGCCACAGAAAGCCGTCTATCTGTCCTGTGACGAATGGCGGCGGCGCGGAATGCTGAAGAATATTTCCGTCGAGTTCGATACGGCGACACCGGGGCTGTTCGGCGTGAAGGAATTTGTCCCGGCACTGATGGAGTATGTTCACCGCTATGCTGTGGATCTCCAGCTAAATTCAAAACTGGTTTCCGTGGATGGCCCGAACCGCACAGCCGTTTTCGAGCGCAAGGGCGATAACGGACCCATCCAGGTAGAACGGCAGTTTGACATGCTGCATGTTGTGCCGCCGCAGGTTGCGCCCAAGGCCGTTCGCGAAAGTGCGCTGGCTGGTGCCAGTGGCTTCGTGGAGGTTAATCCGTCCACGCTACAGCATGTCCGTTTCCCTGAAGTTTTTGCGCTGGGCGATGTGATTGCGACATCCAGCGCCAAGACGGCTGCGGCGGTCCGTGTGCAGGCTCCTGTCGTGGCGACGAATGTTCTGGCGGTTCTGCGGCATCAGGGGCTGGTCTCGTCGTATGACGGATATGGCGCCTGTCCGCTGACAGTGGAAAACGGACGCATCGTGCTGGCGGAGTTCTCCTATGATGGCAAACTGGCTCCGACGCTTCCGACCTGGCTTCTGAACGGGCGCAGGCCAACCCGTCTTGCCTGGTGGCTCAAGAAATACGTCATGCCTGTGCTGTACTGGGACGGGATGCTGAAGGGACACGAACTGATGGTGGCGCCCAGGCCGCTGAAGCCGGAAGGCAAGAATTAACCCGGCCATGCTGCACATTGTGCTTGAGCTTCTCTGCGGACTCATCATCGGGTTTACGCTGGGGCTGATCGGTGGGGGAGGCTCCATCCTCGCCGTACCGCTGATGGTCTATGTCGTGGGGGTGAAGAACCCGCATGTGGCCATCGGTACAAGCGCAATGGCGGTTGCGGTGAATGCGCTGGCGGGTGTGATCAGTCATGCACGGGCCGGCACCGTGAAGTGGCGATGCGCGGCCATTTTCGAGCCATGCGGCGTGATTGGGGCGCTTGGAGGGGCGGCTCTGGGCAAACGGGTGGACGGCCAGCATCTTCTGGTCTGTTTTGCGCTGCTGATGGTGGTCGTTGGCGTGCTGATGCTGCGCGGACGGCGCAACAGGGGGATCGAGGGCGCCGCCTGTAACCGGCAGAACGCCCCCAAAGTCATGGGAGGAGCGCTGGGGACCGGCTTCCTGTCCGGTTTCTTCGGGATCGGGGGTGGTTTTCTGATTGTCCCGACGCTGGTGGCCTGTACCGATATGCCGATCCTGTATGCGATCGGAACGTCCCTTGTTGCCGTGGCAGCGTTCGGAGCCAGTACGGCACTGAGTTACATGCTGTCAGGATTCGTGGACTGGACGATGGGCGGGCTGTTCATCGCGGGGGGTGTCGTGGGGAGCTTTCTTGGAATGCGGGCTGCGCGCAGGTTGTCCGGTGCGGGAGAGACGCTGACGGTTCTGTTTGCCACTGTGATCTTCGTGGTGGCGGCTTACATGCTCTGGCGCTGTCTGGCGGTTGTTTGAGTACGCCGAATCCGGTGCAGGAAAGATATTATCGGCAAACAGCCGCTTCAGAATGGAATATGATTACAGAAGGGCTTTCATTCGTAATTTCTTTCTGTATCGATATGACGCGGTGTGACGGGAGCAGGAAGGCGGGTGTGATATGGTGATGGATCTTGGTGCGAGACTGCGGTTTGTCCGGACGGCCCGCAACCTCTCCCAGCGTGAACTGGCCAAGCGCACGGGTGTCACCAATTCCACGATTTCGCTGATTGAATCCGGAGACATGAATCCTTCGGTTGGCACGCTCAAGCGCGTGCTGGACGGAATCGCCATTTCAATGGGTGAATTTTTCAGCATCGAGCTCGAACAGGAAGAAAAGTATTTCTACAAGGCGTCCGAACTGATGGAGTTGGGTCAGAACGGCGTTTCTCTCCGCCAGATCGGGCAAACGCAGATCGGGCGGACTCTTCAGGTCCTGCATGAGCGTTATGATCCTGGAGCGGCGACCGGCCGCACGCTTTACGCTCATGAGGGGGAGGAAAGCGGGATCATCCTGCGGGGAGCCATGGAAATCACGGTCGGTGAACAGAAACAGGTGCTTAAACCTGGAGACGCCTATTATTTTGACAGCCGTAAGCCACACCGCTTCCGGTGTGTCAGTGAAGAGGCATGCGAACTGATCAGCGCCTGTACACCCCCGACTTTCTGATGGGCTGCGGGTATCCGTGGAATTCCGGGTGGCTGCGGTTTCGGCATGGGACGAATTGGGTGGAAAGAATGGCAGCGCGGAGCTGTCCTTGGTGGCAAAGTCGCTTCCAGCGTCGCGGAAGTCGGATATTTCCCCCATGGCAGGCTTCTCGCGGAATTGTGGTGCGGAGGCTGCATTTTCAGATATGACATGGATCATGTCGGCGCAGCCAGCGCCCATGGTGATCAAAAAAAACTGAAGGCTGGTCGTCTTCCTGTCCGGCGCGTTGGCCGTATCCGGCGTGAAGGGATGGGAGGCTGCATATGTCAGAAAACAGACGGGACCGGGTCAGGATCTGGCCTCTTCTGATGATGGGCTTCATGTTGCTGGCCGGTGATCCAGTGCGGTATGGCCATGCGGAAACCATTACCCGCGTCGCGGATATCTGCCCACATGTCATCAGTCTGCTGCGGATTGACAGTCAGCCTCTGCTGAAGGCTGTAGACAGCCTGAGCCGCCAGACCCGATGCCCGGTCATGATTGACCGCAGTCTTTTCCTGAAAGCCGTCAGCGCGAATGTAAACGGGAAATACCTGCCACGGGATGCCCTTGAGCAGCTGATGAACAACCCGGATTTCGAAGTGATTGAAACGGTGGATGGCCTGGTGGTCTCTCCCCTGACCTACAGGGCCAGTCACCCGCAGGTTTCTCCTGCCTGAGGGTCGGTTCAGGAGCGCGTGCCGTCATTGCGACGGGCATGGAGGGCCCAGCCAACCGCTACAATCAGGGCCGCGGCAGAAAATGTACCACACCAGACGGGGAGGGCCGTGGATGGACGGCTGTAGACGCACAGACCCAGTGCCAGCAGAGGACAGATCCATCTGATGGCTTTTGATCGCATTGATGACGGAGTGAACACGATATGGGCGTAGCGCTGCATCTTGGGTTCTGAGAGAGCCTGAAGAAACAGGGTGATGGTCCAGAGCAGCGTGGAGAGCGCGGGGATCACAGTCGTCGCGCCACCTGAAACGAGCAGAGCGCGGCCAGCAGGGCGACCAGATCCGTAGCGGCGAAGACGGTTGGCGCATGAAACGGCGTGGCGCCCGGGCGTGTCAGGAAATCCAGCGGCGTCAGGAGTGTGCCGGCAAGAACCAGCCCCCATAGAAGGGTCTTCCAGCCTGCGAGCGGATAACCGGAACAGCTCGTGATCAGCCCCACAAGAGCGCTGAAGGCCCATAGGATGAAGAAACTGCGCACTTCCGCTATGGGGCGGTCGGGAATTCCTACGGGAATAAGGCGGTTGGCCCAGAGAACGCCGAGTATTGCAAAGGGAAAACCCAGGATAACGGAGATGGCCAATCCTTCGGCCAGCCGGAAGACGGGCAGATGACCGGATTGTCGGCGCCGTTTCATGAGGAAGAAGATCAGGCCGCTGGAGATCATGACCGTCCCTGCCAGTCCCGACAGGAAATACAGCCAGCGCATGCTTGGCCCCGCCCAGCGGCCATAGTGAAGACCGGTAAGAACGGCCTGCGTGCGCGCGATGGGCGTGGTCAGGAATGCAGAGCCGGTCTGCTTTCCGGTTTTCAGGGAAAAATCGATATGGTCGCGCGTGAGTTCAGGACCGGAGGCATCCGTGCGGCTGACCAGGAGCGTATCACCCGAGAACAGGGCGAAACCGGCAGGCCCCAGAGCAGCCTCTGCATGCGTCACCATACCGGAAATGGGGGGAATATCCTTCGTCGTGACGGGAGGTGGCGGCTGTGCGGTGTTGGCGGGTGCGGAGGTAAGGGCTGTCCTGAGAAACGTGACATAGGAAACCGGCGGCAGAATGGTCCGGACGTGGATGAAGGCGCCGGTATAGGCCATCACGATGGCGAAGGGGATGAAGGGCACGCTGGACAGGACATGCACGTCCAGCCAGGCGCGCAGGCGCTGAGCATGGGGGCGCAGCAGGGTCAGGTCGGATACGAGGCCCCGAAGGTGGATGATGAGCCCGGAGCCGAGCATGACCAGCAGGGCCGCCCCGGAGAAGGTGACGAACATCATGCCGGTCTCGCCGCTGCGCAGGGAAGCGTGGAGATTGTAGAAGAATGTGCCGCCTGCCGTCTGCCGGACGGGCAGGGGTGTTCCCGTTCCCGGATCAAGCGGAACGCTCAGGAATTCCGCGCCGTCATAATGCTGGATACGCAGATAGGGATCACGCGGGGAAGGGAAGGTGATGAACGGCCATTTTCCTTCCACCATGAGGCTGTGAACGGTGGGTAATGACCGATCCAGCGCGTCAGCGGTGGGAGAAACTGCTTCCGGTGGCGCTTCGGGCTGAAGCCAGCGGGTCAGTTCGGTATCAAAGACGGAGACGGTGCCGGAGATGAACACGCAGACAAGCAGCAGCCCGAATGCGAAGCCGATCCAGGCATGGAGCCATCCCATGCGTGTACGAAGGGTCTCATGCATCAGTGATGGATCAGTGTGGCCAGGCCGGCGAGGACACAGACACTGATGCCCAGCGCAAGCCCCTGCAGACGGTTCCGCAGTCCGAAGATCAGCAGCATGAGGACCGGCAGTGCTAGCAGGGCGATCACCTGGCCCAGCGCGGTCGCCTCACCCTGGCTTCCCGGTCCCCATGATGAAAACCCCAGCGTGATGAAATGAGCTGTCATCCACGCCAGTACAAACGCCAGCAGCGCCTGTCCTGTCCAACGCAGGGCAGGGATTGCGGCCTTGGAGCGACGGTTGGAAGACGTCGGCAAGGTCAGCAGTCTGCACGCAGGGTTGGCATGATGGTCCGGGGGCTCCGTAAGCATTGTAGAGGGACGTTGATGATAGCGCATACTGCTGATGATGTTGAGAGTCATGTGCAGCATGCGGGAATGGTTTTCCTGACAGCAGGATCAGAAAGCGTCAGATGTTCCGTCTCGCGGGATGATTGCGTCTGAACGTGCTGTTGTGGGAATAGATGGGCGCACCTGCCGACATCCTGGCTGTATGTGTATGGGCTGAGGTTCGGTGGTGAGGCCGGATTTTTCACATGGGGCGAGGAAAGCCGGAATGGATCAGGTCTTTGAATGTCTGTTCCGTCGCTGGTTGATGACCGCCCTTTTGCTTGCAGGCCGAGTTCCTATGGCACATCCGAACAGGACAGAAAGGAGAATTTTCGTGTTCAGACGGACGCTGGTCGGGTGCGCGTGGAAAGGTGGGGCCACTGGTGATGAAGGGGGCTCAGACCGGGATGCTGGGCAGATGGCTCTTCTCCTGAACCAATGCCGAAACAGTTCCATGAATCATACTTATGGAAGTGAGCGCCATATCCGGCGTTTGAGCAGGAACGTCAGCACCGCCATGAGAGCCAGATAGGCCAGAACGAGCCAGCCGGTTTTCCGGCGTTCTTTCCAATGGGGATGAGCCACGCTGTCCAGAAACGTGGCAACATCCGCGGCCATCTGTTTCGCGGTGGCGGACGTGCCATCAGGATAGGTCAGCATTCCATCATGGAGGGGCGGAGGCATGTCGATATGCTTCCAGCGGAGGGCGGTATTGTAATATCGGCCTGGCTGGAGATGAACGCCTGACGGTGGCTCAGAATACGAAGTCAGAATTCGGCGGATCTGCGCCGCGCCACCGGGCAACGTCAGGGCCAGCCGGGAAAAATCCGGGGGGATGATCCCGTGATTGGCCATCCGGGCCATGGCTTCGGACGGATAGGGTGAGAGGATATGGTCTGCCGGTCTGGCGGGACGTGTTTTCGGATCCCCGTCATCATCCAGACCATCCGGCATCTGATGCTGTCCGGCCCAGCCTTTGATGTCGGTCGGTGGTAGGTCGAACGCTGTCATGTCTTCGTATGTAACCGAAGCCATGCCATGACAGGCGCTGCAGACCTGCTGGTACACCATGAGGCCGCGCTGTTCCGGCGTGTTTCGGGGGGCGGCTGTGGCGGAGGAGAAGCCGGACAGGAGCAGCAGCAGAAGCAGAGAGAACGGGAACCGCGTCATGGGTGGTCCTCCGGTGCTTCGAAAGCGGAGTCCGGAATTTCCCGCTGGGCGCAGAGCGGCATGACCACCAGAAAATGAAAGAACCAGTAAGCGGCGGCGATTCGGCTGAGCCAGAGCCAGGTTTCGGTCGGACGATGCATGCCGGCAAAACCCAGAATCGCGAAGGACAGGAAAGCCAGTGGCAGGGACAGACGCGCCATCGGACGACGTGTGGCAGGGCGGATGGGGGAGCGGTCCAGCCAGGGAAGCGCCAACAGGACCGCGAGGCTGCCGGCTGCCAGTCCCAGTCCGCCCAGCTTGGAAGGTACAGCGCGAAGAATGGCGTAAAAGGGCGCGAAATACCATTCGGGCGTGATGTCTTTCGGCGTGATCAGTGGATTGGCCTGGATGTAATTGTCTGCGAGTGTGAGCAGGTCGGGACAGAAGAAGATCAACCCAGCATAGACCATTAGGAACAGGCACAGCGCGAAGCCATCCTTGCTTGTATAATAAGGATGGAAGGGGAGAGTCTGTTCCGGGTGGACAGGGTCGGTTCCGCTCGGATTGTTGGATTTCGCGACGTGAAGCGCCGCCACATGGAGGCCGATCACGCCCAGGATGGCAAAGGCCATGGTGAAATGCAGGACGAAAAGGCGATGCAGGGCGACATTTCCCAGACTGTCCCCGCCGAAAAGCCAGACCGATAGGGTGTGGCCGACAAGGGGAACGGCGTTGATGGCGTTCACGATCACCGTCGCTCCCCAGTAGGACATCTGGCCCCAAGGCAGAACGTAGCCCGCAAAAGCCGTGACCATGATCATCAGCATCAGACCGAGGCCCGTCAGCCACAGCAGTTCGCGCGGGGCCTTGTAAGACCCGTACCAGAGCCCGCGGCCGATATGGATGTAGAGCGCTGCAAACAGCATGGTCACGCCTCCCATGTGCAGGGCGCGGATGAACCAGCCCGAAGCAACCTGACGGTCAATGGTTTCGACGCTGGCAAAGGCCTGTGTGATGTCCGGGGTATAATTGATGGCAAGGAACAGCCCGCTGCAGAGCATCAGCGCCATGGTGACGATCAGGAATGCCCCGAAGCTCCAGAGCGCATTCAGATTCCGGGGCATGGGAAACGTGATGTATTCCCGGCGGAAAAGCGGAATGACCGGCAGTCTGCGGTTCAGCCACCCGGTAGCCGTGTCCTGTGTTCCGCCGGATGCGGGGTCTCTGGAGGGACCGTTGGTCATGGGAGGCCTTCAGATCTGCTGGATGTCCGACATGCTGAAGCGCGGATCGCCCGCACTGTGACCGATGCCGAGTTTCGTAGGAGTAAGGACCGTGACCGGAGGAACGGGAAGGTTATAGGGCGCGGGTGCATGCCGCAGGACCCGCCCGGCTGCATCGAAATGGGATCCGTGGCACGGACAGAAATATCCGCCTTCCGCCTGGGGCGTTGCACCCGGTTTTTCAAAGGAAGGAACGCAGCCCAGATGGGTGCAGATTCCGATGAGGACGCCATATTCCGGCCGGACGGACCGGTGCCAGTTGGTTGCATCGCGCGGCTGCTGAAGGATTTTCGAGTCCGCGTCCCGCAGGGCGGCAAGATGCTCCGGCCTGCGCAACGCGTTCAGCATATCCGGTGTGCGGTGCTGGATCAGGACGGGCCAGTTCCGCCACTGCACCATCATGCCCTGTCCGGGAGCAAGAGGCGTGAGGTCAACCTCGATCGTATCGTCGCTGAACGCGGCGTTCTCGGTGCCGTTCAGGCTGTTGAGGAACGGGACGGCCAGTGCGCACGCGCCAGCGCAGCCGAGTGCAACCGTTCCCGCCGCGAGCAGATCCCGCCGTCTGGCCGGGCAGGCTGATGGGGAAGAGGTCGTGGAACTGGCGGGTTCGCGGTCTGTCATGTCAGACACCCTTGAGAAGGATCGGCGTATATGGTGAGGCGAGGTGGCGGGCAGGATAGGCCGTTTTCAGGAAAAGGGGAAAGGGAGGCACAAAGATGTTCCCGGTCGTCATGGAATAATGATCCCTGTGCGGGGGCGGTCATGAGTGGGTGGAGTAAGTCCCGTGACGGAAAAGAAAATTGTTTTCATGGAATATGGAGAAAGAAAACCGTATTCTGCCGTCAATTGACGCGATGTCCTGAAAGTCCTGATGATGAAGTCCGCGCTGTTTCTGACGATTTTCTGTCTGTCTGCCACATCTGCTCTGGCGGCGTCGGACGGGAAAGCTCTTTATACGGGCAAATGTGCCGTCTGCCATCAGGCTGGAGGCATGGGGTCTCCGGGCCAGTTTCCGCCACTCCGGGAACGCGTCGGGAAAATTGCGGCCTCTCCTGAAGGGCGGGCCTATCTCGCGACTGTTCTGGTCAATGGCCTTCATGGGCCGCTTACGGCAGCCGGCAGCCATTATGCAGGCTTCATGCCGTCCTTCGGATCAGTCTCGGATGAAGACATTGCCGCTGTGCTGACCTATGTAGCGTCTCTGGGCTCAAGGAAAGATGCGCCTGCCATTTCGGTGGATGACGTCAAGGCAGCGCGAGCAACCCCGAAAAAGGCCAAGGAGATCCTGTCGCAGCGGCAGGCGCTGGAAGCTGAACATCCTCTTCCCTGAGCGGAAAATGACACTTTTTGAAAGGTTTCAAACGGGATTTCGTCTTGTAGGGCAGCCCGGAGCGTGCGTAGGGTAAATGAAAATCGCAATGTGAAATCACTGTCTGGAGGGGGAAATCGTGGCTTATCTGGAAACTTTACCGCTAAACAGCTCGCGTCTGTCTGTTCCGCTGTCCTCGCCCCTGGCCACGCGTGCCCCCGGGCGGCCGGTTAATCAGATGCTGAAGGAGACTATCCTCTCCGCTATCGCCAAAGTCCTGACGGAAAATGGGTATCAGGGTCTGACAATCAGTCGGGTTGCGAAGGCGGGAGGCGTCTCCACGGCAACCGTTTACCGGCGCTGGCCAACGAAGCAGGCCATGTTCTTCGATGCCATCCGTCAGTGGCGTGATGAACTGACGCCACAGGCCGACACAGGAAGTTTCCTCGGAGATGTGGATACTCTGATTGAAGCGCGGATCCGCTTTCTGGCCACCCCTCTGGGACGGACAGAGGTGGTCCCCATTTTTCGGACAGGGCGATAAGCTATCATCTGGCCTGAACGAGGACGGGTTTTATGGGCAAGGTTACGCGGAAACGGTATGCGGCAGAGTTCAAGTCACGGGTTGCGCTGGAGGCGATCCGTGGGGAACTGACGCTGGCGGAACTGGCTTCGAAACATGGGGTACATCAGACGATGATCGCCCAGTGGAAACGGCAGGCGATCGAGGGGATGGCGGCGACCTTTTCCGGGAAGACGGTGGCTGAGCCCCCGGTCAGCCCAGCTGACGTGGAGAAACTGCACGCGAAGATAGGCGAACTTCTCGTGGAACGGGATTTTTTGCGGGATGCCTCTGCTCGGTTGGGCGTGATCAGAGGCGGCAGATGATTGACCCGAAGCGAGCGCGTCTGCCGATAATCCGGCAATGCACGCTGCTGCAACTCAACCGGTCGGGCGTCTACTATCGGCCTGTGCCACAGAGCGAGGCCAATCTGGAGCTGATGCGGCTGATCGACGCCCAGTTCTTGGAAACGCCCTATTATGGCTCACGGCAGATGACATGGCATCTGCGCCGCCTGGGACATGAAGTGGGCCGCAAGCGGGTCCGGCGGCTCATGGCGATCATGGGCCTGCGGGCGATCTACCAGAAGCCGCGCACGACCGTGCCCCATCCGGAGCATCGGAAATATCCATATCTGCTACGGGATCTGGTCATCAATCGGCCTGACCAGGTCTGGTGTTCCGATATCACATATATTCCCATGAAACGGGGATTTCTTTATCTCGTGGCGATCATGGACTGGTTCACGCGCAAGGTCCTGTCCTGGCGTCTGTCGAACACGATGGACGTGGAGTTCTGTATCGAGGCGCTACAGGATGCCCTCATGCGCTATGGCGCCCCGGACATTTTCAATACTGACCAGGGGTCGCAATTTACGACACCCCGTTTCAGCGGGATACTGGAAGAGCGTCAGATCCGCATCAGCATGGATGGGCGCGGTCGCTGGCTGGACAACGTGTTCATCGAGCGCCTGTGGCGGTCGCTGAAATACGAATGCGTCTACCTGTACGCGTTCGAGACCGGATCAGAGCTGAGGGCCGGGCTTGGCAGATGGATCGCCCATTATAACGAAAGGCGTCCGCATACGGCGCTGGCTGGACGAACGCCCGATGAGGCGTATCATGACGTGCCGACGCCATCTGGTCCGGGGTTAACCCCGGACCAGATGGCCAACAGCAACGCCGTCAGAAGGGCGGCATAACAACAACCGGGTATAGCTTATCAAGCCCGCAAAACTGTCCGAACGGACGGGACCACCTCAGACTTACGGGACGCTTCTGGGAGAAGCCGTGCATGATCCGGAGTTCGGGCGCGTCCTGCGGGAAGTCAGTATCGAGCCGGCATGGCAGCAGATGCAATGTTTCCTTGAGCGGGCAAGGCTGCGTGGGGAGCCTGTCTTCGCCTGCCATCCGGATACGGCGCTGGACATCCTGCTGAGTACGATCCACTTCCGAGCTATGGCCCTACTTTGTTCGGAAACGGTGGAGACCGAGCAGAATATCCGTGATGTCAGGGCGCTTGCTCGGAGCCTGATGACGCATTGAACGGATCGGCAATCGGAAAGATGCTGCTCCGCGTCAGAAACTGCAGGAAATGCGCCCGCCGATAAAGCGGGGTGTCCCAGGAATATAGAAGTAGTTTGTGGTCGCCATACCGCCGCTTTCGAAATAGCTGCGGTTCAGTATGTTAGTGGCGTAGATCGTGGCTTCCCACTTGCCGGAAGCGGGATGGATGCTGGCATGGGCTCCCAGCAGGAAATAGGGGGGCAGCCGGTAGAACCCCGTGCCACCCACGGCAATGGCCTGACTGTCACGGTAGGACCAGTCCGGACCGAAATCGATTCCGAGCGTCCGTGTCAGGGACTGGCGCCATTCCGCCTGACCGTTGAGGGTCAGCTTGGGCTGGCCGTTATCCACCCCGGCAAAGTTGGTGCTGATGTTTTTCCAGACGCCTGTCTTGGCGTAATAGGCATTTGTTTCAGCGCGGTTGACGTTCAGGAAGTCCTGATAATTGCCACGCTGCCAGCCGATATTCTGCGTCACGAAAATATGGCGGACCGGATGGAATTCGATCGTGCCTTCGAAACCCCAGCTCTCGGATTTGGGGACGCTCGTGATTTCACTTAAAGGACCATAATTCGGGATCAGAACCGTGCCGACGACCTGCTGGTTGTGAAAATCATTATAGAAAGCCGCGCCGTTTAACCGGAGCCGGCCGGGCAGGGGATCACTCTTGAAGCCCACTTCATAGGTCAGGACACTTTCAGGGCGAAAAGAATTGAGCTGGGCCTGGATCTGCGTGTTGTTGGCGGAAAAGCCACCGGGTTTGAAGCCCTTGCTCATCTTGTAATAAACGAGCGTGTTCTGGGTTGCCTGCCAGGAAATTCCGACCTGCCCGGCAAACTGGGCGGATGCCGTGCTTTCAGGCAGAAAAGTCTGGGTGGTGCCACCGAAAATCTGGGATTGGAAAGACGTCAGGGCGCGGTCATCGATTTCATGAAGAAGCCCGGCGAACAGAGTGATCCGGTGGGGCAGGCGATAGCTGACATGCCCGAACTCGGACGTGCTTTCCTGATTCATGCCAAAAGACGTGGCCATCATGTAACCGCGTGCGGCATAATCCGTATAATCAAAGAAGAACCTCTGCTTCATACGGCTGCGCTGGTAAAAGGCGCCGACGACCCATTGAAACGGATTTTCGGAATTGCTCGACCCCAGACGAAGTTCCTGCGTGAAGGTATTGGCGCTGATCGTCCGATAGGTGTCGGCTTCTGAAAGAGCCGTGGCGTCCTGATCGGTATATTCACCTTCGCGTTCAGTCTCGAAAGCGCTGACAGAGGTGAGTTTCGCAAAGCCGAAATCATGATCCACATGCAGGTCCCAGCCCCAGAACTGGTTGTGTTCGCTGGGCTTGAGTGTCCGGGGACGGCCGACCAGGTCTGCGAACTGAGGGCGGATCGACCATTCGGCCTGGCCGCCCGAAAGTGTCGGAAGAGTGGTGGCCCCGATCAGCCGGTGGATAGGAACGCCGGTAACGACCTGACTGTTATCCTGCACGAAATGCCCCGACAGAAGAATGGTCGTTCGGCTGTCCGGTCGCCAGCGCAGCTTGCCACGGAGGGCCCAGGAATCCGCATCGCCTAGATGCGCTCCCGTCACCGGATCCTGCTGCCATCCTCCTCCCTGTCTTGTCTGTCCGGCCAGCCGGAAATCCAGTCCTTTTGCGAGAGGGCCGGAAACGTAAGCTTCGCTCCGGCTGCGGGCATAGGATGCAATGTCCTGACTGGCGCCATAATGCCATGTATCTGTCGGATCGGCGGTGTGGAAACGGACCTCGCCACCCGTATCGGACTGACCATGCGTTGTGCCGACAGGACCGGGGGTGACAGTGGCATCGGCAAGATCGAACATCAGTCCACTGGACATGGTCGAAAAGGCAAAAGGAACGTCGTCGAAATACGTCAGGACGGTCGGCAGGTTGTTCTGGGTGAAGTCATTGAAACCTGCCCCGCGGAGGTAGAAATTGGTCGAGGCCGTTCCATTGATGGACTGGATGGTGAGGTTGGGAGCGACACGTTCCATGTCCCGAAGGGTAACAACCCCACGCTCGATCAGTCTTTCGGCTGTCAGTCTTGTATCGGCATCAGCCTTGTGCTGTGCGGCCTGAAAGGCAAAATCGGTTCGGCGCGCCGTGACGGAAATGGTTTCTGCCTGCCGGGCTCGAACATTTTTCGGAGGGGCCGGGTGTGACAGGCCGTGATGGGGTTTTGCGACGCGGGAAGCTGCCAGTGCCGTTGATGTGCTGAGGAGACCTGCGCCCAGAAGAAGCGCCTTGCGGAACGGCATGAGGGTAAAAAGTCTCCGACAGGATATAAAGAATTTATGTGTTAAATACTGTAGAATGCGGAATTGTATTTAACAAAAAATTTCAGAGCAGCGATTGTTCTGGATTGACGGGCAGGTATCCCGGAATTTTTCTGCCCAAGGCAACGTAAGAGAGCAGGAGGCATGTAACGGGAGAATCAGGAGCACAGGAGGACGGACTTCATGTCGTCTTTGGATAAGATATTCCCGGTATGGAATTTGATGTCCTCCCGTGAGAGCGGGGGATATAAAAAGCTTCCCTGAATATAATCGCATCCCAGAGCAACTATTTTACGGTAATCGGATTGCGTTTCGATCCCTCCGATGGCCGATTTCATACCAACCTTATGGATGATATCGATAATATTCCCAAGAACTGAGAGGTCCTCGGAGTTTTCCTGGAAGATGAAGGATGGTAGTTTGAGCCATTCAAAAGACAGGGCTCTCAGGCGGAACAGGCTTTTCATGCTGAAATCATCTGCGTCGAGCATCAGGTGAACACCGCTTGCCCGGAGCCGTCTGAAACAGTCTTCCATGCTTCTGTTGATCCGCTCGGGAAGGGATTTTCCTTTGATGGACAGGAGGACTTTTGCCGCGCAGGCCGTATTATTTTCCAGAAGGGTGCAAACATTCCTTATGAAATCCTGGTTCTGGAAAACTGAAACATCAACCTCCAGGATGAGCATCGAAAAATCAACGTTCTGCTCGGCTAGGTACTGGATATCCTGCACGATCCTCTGAAATGCCAGAATATGAAACAGGGGTGACAGGTGAAGATCTTCCGAAACGAGGGAAGAAATATCTCCCTGTCCTGGCAGAAGCGGAATATGAGGCCAGTATGCTCTGATCTCAAAAGAGATGCTTCGTGTTGCCGGAGAAAATACAGGATAGTAGAGGAAATGAATACCGCCCGGGCGTAGGGTATCCGCGACGGCTTTCTTGACTGTCGTTTCTCTTTCCACTTCGGACTTCATGTCCGGCTTGTAATGCTGTACCCGGTTTTTCCCCGCTCTCTTGGCCACATACAGGGCTAGGTCAGCACATTTCAGAAGCTCTTTCTCTTTGGCAGCTGTATGCTCGGCATAGGCGTATCCGATGCTTGCGCTACAGTAATGGGTCATGTCCCGTGTCCGGAAGCGAAACCGCACGGCGGACAGTACTTTCTCCAGAAACGGCTGGAATTCGGTTACGTCATTGCTCTTCATGAGAAGAGCAAATTCGTCCCCCCCAATGCGGCCGATGAAGCAGTCATCATTCTGGAATTTCTGCAACTGGCGGGAAAATTTCTGAAGAAGACGATCACCGGAAGCATGGCCGGATGTATCGTTCACGGTCTTGAAGAAATCGATATCCAGCAATGCCAGACAGACAAAGCGGTGCCCATCAGCCCGGATAAATTTCCGTAGCTTGTGAGTGAAATGATGCCGGTTGGGAATCTGTGTCAGGGAGTCGGTATTGGCCGCTTTGAGAAGGTCTTTCCGGCTTTTCCGAAGCTTCTCTTCGGCTGTCTTACGAGACGTGATGTCAAAGCGGATGGCGACGTAATTCGTGATTTTTCCTGAACCTGAACGACGAGGAACAATAGTTGTGTCCACCCAGTAGAAAGAACCATCCTTGCGGCGGTTACAGATTTCGCCGTGCCAGACTTTTCCTTGTGCAATCGTCCGATAGATCGTGCGAAAGAAATTACGATCATGCCGTCCGGAACGAAGCATCCGGTGATCATTTCCGATCAGTTCCTCACGGACATACCCGCTTATCTGGACGAATTTCTCGTTTACGGACTGAATGATACCCTTGGTGTCCGTAACCGCGACGATTGCGGAGCAGTTCAGGGCATGCAGAACAAAGGAATCATGCGCACCTCCTGCCCAAGATCGGAGTGGGATCAGGGAGTTTTCGTAGAACTGGTCGGGGTCTTCCTTCACACTGTCAGGCTTTCCGGTTGCGCTACCATACCTTAGAAGGGAAAGGTTAAGGAATGTTTAAAACTATATTTACTCAAAAGAGATAATTTTCAGGCTGGAGAAATAACTCTGAACAGGACACGGGAATATACTCGTGGCCTGTTGTTGTATTCCCCAACAAAAAATCCGGATACTTCAAAAACATGTTTTTTATGTTTTTGTATCAATGAATATCCGGAGAAAATTCTGTCTTAGCGAGCGATCCATGCAGCAGTGATGGCCGGGCTGATTAGGGTGCTGATCAGCTGGTTGAACTTGTAGAATCGGTTTGTCTTGGCATTGGCGATCAGCAGGACGTCCTTGCTTTTCATGGGGATACGCTGGGCCAAGAAATAATTGGCCGGATTCATCATGTCGAGCTTGTAGACTACCGGAACGCCCAGCGGTGTCGCAGGTGTCGTCAGCCCCAGCTGTTTCGCGGCAACGGAGTCTTCAAACCGGAACAGGAAGACGGCGTTGGGATCAGCGCTGGAGTCTTTGGGACCGCCAATCCGTGCCATGGCTTCGGCCAGTGACAGTTGCGGGGACCTGAATGGCGTTTCCGTGACGCCTTTGCCTGCCGCTCCGAAGACGGTGTACGTACGGGGCTGGTAGACGACATGAATCCTGTCTCCGGGGCGGGCGCGGATGTCTTCATACGGATGGGATTCAAGTGTTCCGAGATCCGTAGCGCCAATCTGGTTGCCCCGGACCAGTTCGACATGCGTATCTTCCGGCGGGTATTCCGACCCGCCGGCGATAGCGACGACATCCGACAGCCGCTCCTGTGCTGTACTCAGGACGACGCGACCAGGCCGATGCACTTCGCCAGATACGATAACCGTGTTGGCAATATCGCTGGCGATCCTGACCATGACCTGCGGGTTCTGGGATTTTCCAGCCAGATTACGGCGGATCTGTTCTGCAACGATCTGCGGTGTCAGGCCTGCGACATGCATCTGACCTACATAAGGAATGGCAATCGTTCCATCGGCTTCCACCTCGGTCGGAGGAAGATTCTGATGGGTTACGCCTGCTCCCCCCGATCCCCCCCCAGATATTCCTCCGCCTTCCATGGCCCCTCCACCGCTGCTGGGAAGAGAAGCCGCACTATCTCCGCCTGAAGAAAACAGCCCGCTGCCTAGTTCGAAAATGGTAATCGTTAGGACATCACCGGGGCCAATCCTGTCATTGTGCGCCACGGGGTTGTTGGCGCTGTCCATGCTCGAAATCAGTGGCGGCACCTCTGACGCAAGAATGGTAGTCAGCTGCGGGGTGACAGGCAGGATTTCGAAACCCAGTGTATTCGAATTCTGGTTTCTGGCCGCATTCAGGACGCCGCTTTCCGTTGGCGCGCTTTCGGGAATGGTGTTGCATCCTCCCGCCGTCAGAAGGGCCAGCAGTGAAAGACCGCTCATGAAGCGTTGCATGGAAGTGAGGCGCAAAGTGGACGAAGCGGGCATGCGGCGTTTGGCCTTCCAGAGTAGATAAGTCAGCGCTCATGCGCCGGACATGGCTGCAAAGCAGGAGAGGGATTAGCGGAAAAGAGGGGGAAGAGGTAAGTCCCTTAGGGCAGGTGTCGTCATTAACATGTTTCCAGAACCGTTCTGTAAAAACTCTTCAGGCGTCTGGCGTAATCGGATTGCGTGAATTTGTCGGCGCGCCTGAGTCCGGCCTTGATCAGCTTCATCCTGAGAGCCTTATCCCCGTCAAGGCGTGAAAATGCGTTCGTCAATGCATCTGTGTCCATGGGGGGGACGAGAAGTGCCGCATCTCCGGCAATTTCCTCTGTGGCATGTCCCTGGCTTGTGATGACCGGCGTGCCGAGTGTCATGGCTTCGATGATCGGCAGTCCAAAACCTTCTGCCAGGGAGGGAAAGACGATAGCATGCGCTTCCATGATGGTGCGGATCAGGGCCGGACGAGGGCACCAAGAGACGATCCTGACACGCTCGGGAGCCGGGTGAGTGTGCAGGGCTGACATTTCCTCGGCTGCTCCGAAACCGGGTGTTCCGATCAGCGTCAGGGGGCGCAGGGAACGCGAACGGCCATGTGCTTCGATGATCCGTCCGATGTTCTTGCGGCGCTCAAGGGAGCCGAAATACAGATAACCATCAGCGGGGCAGGGAGCCGGAGCAGAGCGGGCCCTCTGCAGGAGTGTCGGAGGAAAGGAGACCGCCTGTGACAGCACAGTGATGCGCTCGGGCGGGATCTGCAGAGTGGCGACCAGATCTTTCCGGACAGCATTGGAAACCGTCACGATGGCTGTGGCCCGGGAACAGCATTCCTGCAGGAGGCGCCGCATCTCGGTTGTGGAGAAGGCCCCGAATTCCGGATGGAGAAGGGGAATCAGGTCATGGATGGTGACGACATTCGGTATGCCTTCCCAAGTCAGGGGTAAAGGATAGGTCCAGTGCATCAGATCAGGTGAGGAGGCACTCCGGAGGCGTGTGAATCTATGGAAGGTACGGCTGCGGACCGTGGCTGTCCGGTACACGTCTTTCACAAGATAGTGACCGTCTCTTAGGCGCACTGTCCGCGCCGGAGCGATGGAACGAAGGAAGCGTGCGGCTTTTTCCAGCGGGCGATGAGCATGCGTACCGGGAAGGGCGTCGTCTTGCAGCCAGACAGGCGTGTCACCTGCCATCTGGCAGCTTTCCGCCAGCACGGAAGCGTACGTCGCTACGCCAGTTCCGTCGGTACGACTGACGGTACGTGTATCAAGACCGATCCGCACCGGGTTTCAGCGCCGTTTGCGCAGTTTCGTTCCGACGATATGGTCCCAGACGGAAGAACTGACGCCGAAATTGGTTTCAGGAGCCGCGAAGTGATGCACGAGATGGTGCCGCCGCAGAAGATTCAGCGGCCACTGGCGCATGGGATACTGATGACAGGCATAATGGATCAGGTCGTACAGGATGTAGCCTGCCAGAAAACCGGTGAAAACAGCCCGTCCGTCATGACCATCCAGAAACGAGGCGATCAGCCAAAGAAGGGCGGCAATGGGAATGGTCACGCTGAGCGGCATCATGTTCCGTTGGGCATCCGCCGGGTCATCATGGTGATTGCCATGGATGATGAAGATCAGCTTCCGGCCCGCAGAAGACTGGAGGTTGAGGTGAAACAGGAACCGGTGCGCCAGATACTCCGTGATACTCCAGATCGTCAGCCCTGCCAGGAAAAGACCGGTAAAGCGCAGGACTGGCATGGGAAATGACAGGTGGCATGCCAGTAGGAAAACCAGGGCCCAGACAGGCAAAAATACCTTCATGGGCATGAAGGTCAGGCATTCAAGCCAATTGTTCCTGAATAACCTGACGGACATGTTTCGGGTCTCTCGTTTCAACTCTGTCAATCGTTCCCAGTGTCCGCAACGAATGGGGGAAAAAGGGGTTCTTTTCCGAAATTTCAGGCACCACCCGGCCCTGCTCTGAGCATGACCCAATGCCATCTGGCACGAAATCTAGACATTTTTGTGGGTGTGTCTATCGAAGCACTGAAAAGCAAAGAAAATTATGTGTCACAATGTAACCTATCTGCCACGACAATTGCCTGTTTCCAGTCCCAGCTCTTCAAGCAAAAGATGATGAAGGGCGGCCGGGGAAAGATCCCTATGGATGGAGGAACGTGACCGGGGCTGTCCATAACGCCGGAGCAAATACGGGGTCTGGCGCGCGGCGACGGGCATATTGACGCCCGGGATGGACGGACGATGGTCTCCGAAAAAGACCAGTACGGCTTTTTTCCCACATGCGGTCAGTTCCTGGTCCAGCTTGTCCAGAAGGGCGTCACCATGGCGCAGATGGGCAAGATAGGCGTCCAGCGGACTGTCGCTATTCGCCCGGCCTTTGTGCCAAGGTCCATGGTTCTCCATCGTGACTGTGTAGATCAGTCTGCGTTCGGGAGAAGGGTCGTGAATCATTGTGGTCAGTTCACGTCCGATGGCTGCATCGCTGACATACGGGCCGTGGTAGTCAGAAGCGGTGAAGGTCTCTGTCGAGATTACCCGGTTGAAACCCATCTGTGGCATGAGGGTCTGCCGGTCGTAGAAGCGCATGTCATGAGGGTGAAGAAAGACACGTTTTCCAAACAGGCGGGACAGGCGGTTGGGAAGGGCGAGGGATAGTTCGCCACGGGCACTCAGGAATGGATCATAGGACCGGAAACCCAGTTCCTGTTCGGTCCGTCCGAAAAGGACGGCATATTCCGTCCGCATGGTATAGGCGCCGAACCCGCTCACCTCCAGATTGCCGGAAACCGTATCCTGTGTTTCCGCTGTCAGGCGCGATAGTGTGGAAAGAGGCGGCAACGCTGTTCCAAGAACGAGCGTCTGCGGATCCGCAAAGGATTCACACTGCACGATGATGACGAGATCCACATTGGGCGCATCGTCCGCGGGGAATGGAGAACAGGGAAGAGGATTGTGCTCCCCGTGCCAGCGTAGACCATAGATTACAAGTGTTGCCAGAAGGCCGAAGCGGGGCAGGTCTGCGGGGAGGTCGGGGCGGAGCATGAAGGTGCGCCGCCACCGTGTGTTCCACAGGATGTAAAAGGTACCTCCCGAGATCAAGACAAAACAGAGCCCTGCCATTCTCTGGAATGGACTGAAATGGACGGTTTCAAAAAGAAGGACGCCCAGAGCCAGTGGAAGCATCAGAAGAGTGATCGCCAGTGGTCGGGGAACCGCATCCAGATAAAAACGCGGATACCGGAGGAAGGAGGATGCGACGGCGACATCACTGAAGATCAGTGACTCTCCCAGAACCCGCTTCTTCAGAATGGAAGAAACCGTCAGCAGGGCAACCAGCAGGATTGTTCCCCCGGCTGCCAGCCAGGGATTTCCGGTTGCGGCAACCAGCAGGCCGTACAGCCCCGCAGCAAGAAAATCACGTGGAAAACCGTCGATAAAAGACGGGAAACGTCCGGAAGCCCGGCTGTCAACTAGGATAACGCCCAGAAGTGCCACTATAGCGGCAGAAACAAAATCAGACATTTCCTAATATTTTCATTCAATCTGCCCCAGAATTGCCCGGAAGCCATCTTTTTATAAGAGAAGGTTTTGGATAGAACCGGCTCTCTATGGCACTTTGAAGTTGGCGGGGCAATTTTGATTATCGGGTCTTCAGAATGCAGGGCATCAAACGGAATGCCAGACCCCATGCCATGCTGAACCCGTTAAGACTTCCTCCCGCCCGGTTTCATGACGTCCCTTCGCTGGGGCGGATTGTGGCGCCATGGCCCGAAGTGCCTTCTGCTGTCGGTAAGGGAACGAACACCCTTGAGCGCCTGCGGACAGAGCGGCTTGGGGGGACGTTCTGGAGGCCGCAGGCGGCCGGACACGGCCCAGTGCCCCATCTCGTGTCCCTGTTGTCCGATAATCCGTCAGGTCTGGAACTAATTCGTCGTCTGACGGAGCGCTTTGGCGCGCAGTCTGTCCTGGTGATTGCTGGAGAGGCTGTCACGTCCGTTCTGCCGGTGGAGGCAGGCGTCCATATCCTGCGCAATGTGGAGCCGCATAGCCTTCTGTGCCGGACGGGTCATGTCTGGGCTCTGGATGTCGACGACTGGGCCATGCTCGGGCTGGTTCATGGCTGTACCGTCACTGTCCTGAACGGTGCCGTGGAAACACGTCTTCACCCGTCTGATCTGGAGCACTGGCTAAGGAACGGGATCGTCTGGCGCAGTCCTTTCACACAGGATAGGCTGGACCTCGAGGACGCCATCGAGGTGTTGTCCGATGCCCGGCGGTTCTGGGAGCAGACACGGGGGATTGGGGTCTGTGTCGGTATGGCCTGGTGGAAACGGGCGCGGATGGCGCAGTTTCTGGACGGTCCTTTTCCACCGCCTGTCTTCCGCAGGACAGCGAAAGCGGCGGTGCGCGCAGCCTGCGCTCGAAACGGGGAGATCGCGGTCTGGACCAGTCGCGTGCCGCCCGGTCTGCGCAGACAGGCGCATCGCGCCGGGAATGGTGTGCGGCAGGTCGAGGATGGCTTTCTGCGCTCGGTCGGCTTGGGGAGCGATCTTCTGCCACCCTCCTCGATCGTGATTGACGGGAGGGGGATCTATTTCGATCCGTCCCGCCCCAGTGATCTTGAGCACCTCTTGGCGACCACGGAATTCACGCCTTCCCTTCGGGACAGGGCGCGACGGCTGACAAAAACGCTGGTTGAGCGCAACATCTCCAAATACGGCGCAGATGCAGCGGCTGGTCCGGCATTTCAGGCAGCGCCAGGACAGACGGTTATTCTCGTGCCCGGGCAGGTTGGAGATGATCTGTCTATCCGTCTGGGATGCTGTGACGTCAGGGACAATCTTTCTCTGCTTCAGACGGTTCGGGCGCGGAATCCGCAGGCTTACGTAATTTTCCGCCCGCATCCGGATGTGGATGCGGGGCACCGCGCCGGAGCCATTCCCGACCGACAGGCGTTGCTTCATGCAGACAAGGTACTGCGCGGCGGCGCCATGACGGCCCTGATCCGGCAGGTGGATGAAGTTCACACCATGACCTCGCTGGCGGGCTTCGAGGCTCTGCTGCGCGGAAAGAAAACCGTGACCTACGGACAGCCGTTCTATGCCGGGTGGAGCCTGACGCGGGACATGGCGCCTCCTGTGTCACGGCGTGGACGTATGCTGCTTCTGGAAGACCTCGTGGCGGCGACGCTCATTCTTTACCCTTGTTATCTGGACCCCGTGACCCGGTTGCCCTGTGGACCCGAAATCCTGATCCAGCGCCTGTCGCAGTCTGAACTGTGGCAACCGGGTCTGGTAATCCGCCTGCGTCGGTTGCAGGGGCGCCTGCGCCGTCGCCTGTCGCGACTGCTGATGTTACTGAAAAGAGACATGCCATGATGACGGTTCCTCCGGAAACCAGTCTGCCTCCGCGTCCCGAGCCGGAGCTGGCAACACGCCGGTTCCTGTTGCTTCAGGGGCTGATGGGACCGTTTTTCGAGCGGGTGGGACGACGTCTGCTGGATGAAGGGTATGGCGTTACCAAGATCAACTTCAATGGTGGAGACCGGCTGTTCTGGCGTCTGCCGGACGGGGTGGACTATCGCGGAACGCTGCAGGCCTGGCCGGATTATCTGAAGCGGTTCATTCAGCAGGAGGGCATCACCGATGTTCTGCTGTTCGGAGACTGCCGGGTTCATCACGCTGCTGCGCTGGAGGTCTGTCGGGATCTGCATGTGCCGGTGCATGTCTTCGAGGAAGGATATCTCCGCCCGGACTGGGTGACACTGGAACTTGGTGGAGTGAACGGTCATTCCAAGCTCCCCCGCGATCCGGAATATTATCTGGAGGAAGCATCCCATCTTCCGCCCGCGCCCGTGCATAAGCCGGTTCCTTCTTCCTTCCGTCGCCGGGCGGCTGAAGGTATTGCCTATAATACGGCCGATATCCTGACGCGCTGGTATTATCCGTACTGGACCAACCACCGCCCGTGGCACCCCATTGTCGAAGGGTTCGGCTGGCTTCGTCGTCTGTCGGGCCGTCGGGAAGCCGCGCAGCGCAGTGAGGAAACGATGCGTCGGCTGAAGGCAAGCGGCGCACCCTACATGCTTTTTCCCCTTCAGTTGAATGCCGATGCCCAGATCAGGCTGCATTCCGGTTTCAGCGGAGTGCAGGAAGCGATCGAGCGTGTCATTACCTCCTTCGCCGCCGCTGCCCCGCAGGAAATGCGACTGATCATTAAAGAACATCCCCTTGATAACGGGATGCATGACTGGCGGCGGATCATCGCGAAAATCGCGCGGCGTCATGGGGTTCTTGGGCGTATCGGCTATGTAGAGAAAGGCGATATCGCTTTGATGGTCCGCGAGGCGAAAGGCGTTGTGACTATCAACAGCACGACGGGAACCCTGGCTATTGCGTCAGGTGTGCCCGTCATCACCATGGGGCAGGCGATCTACAATATTCCGGGTATTACCCATCAGGGCAGCCTTGACGGGTTCTGGACTAGCCCCCAGGCTCCTGATCCCGAGGTTTTCGCGGCTTTCCGGCGTGTCTTGATCGAATACTGTCTTGTTCCCGGCGGCTTCTTTTCGGAAACGGGTCTGAACACGCTGATCGAGGCGGTCATAAAGCGGCTTGAACGCCATTGTCCCATCCGCTTCGCCATGGCGATGGAAGAGAAGGGCGAGAACGTCGCCGCCTGGGACTGCCTGCGCGATCCGATCCTCGGTTTTTCCAGTCGGCTGGCCGATATCGTGGGGGCCTCTTCGGAATGACGACGCCGTCCACGGTCTATCTGCTCGATATCTCCCGTATCCTGGCCCGCGCCGAAGAGGCGGTTCCGACGGGGATCGACCGCGTGGAACTGACTTATGCGCGTTACCTTCTGGCACATCGTCCGGACCGTGTCCTGTTCTGTGCCCTGCACCCGATCGGCGTAATGGGGGGAATTACGACGGAACTGGCGGCAGAGTTGGTTTCAGCGCTTGCGGCGAAATGGGACGAGCAGGCGCAGGACATTTCTGTCTCGAAGCTGAAGCAGAAGATCCGCCGGACGCTTCTGTTGCAGCGCCTGCCGAAAAGACCGGGTCTGGTTCATCTGCTGGTGTCCCATCACCATCTGACCCGCCCCCGTGCCATCCAGTCGCTTCTGAAGCGGACCGGTGCGCGTTTCGTGCCGATGATCCAGGACCTTATTCCGCTGGAGTTTCCGGAATACGCCCGGCCGAAGGAGCCCGCGCGTCATGCCGAGCGCATGAAGACGGTGGCGCGGTTCGCGGATGCGGTAATCGTGACGTCCACGGCGGTTCGTCAGTCGCTTGAGCGCTGGCTGAAGGAAAAGGAAGACCGGACGCTTCCGGTCTGGCACGTGCCGCTGGGCGTCGCAGATGTGTCGGGGACGGATATCACGTCTGCAACCGTGCCTGTTCCTGTCCGGCCCTATTTCGTGTGTCTCAGCACCATCGAGCCGCGCAAGAACCATCTGCTGCTGCTGAATGTCTGGCGTCGGATGGTAGAGCAGATGGGCAACAGGGCGCCCATGCTGATCGTGATCGGTAAGCGGGGCTGGGAGAACGAGAACGTCGTGGACATGCTGGAGCGCTGTCCGGCGCTCAAGGGAAATGTCATTGAGTACAATGTCCTGTCTGATCAGGATGTGATCAAACTGCTCAGATACAGCCAGGGACTGTTGTTTCCATCCTTTACGGAGGGGTTCGGGCTGCCGTTGGTGGAAGCCCTGTCGCTCGGGGTGCCGGCTATCGCGTCCGATATTTCCGTCCTGCGGGAGATCAGCGGGAATGTGGCCGAATATCTTGATCCACTGGATGGTCCCGCCTGGCAGAAGGTTATTCTGGAGTTTGCGGAAAATGGTCCGCGTCGGCAGGAACAGATCCGCCGCCTTGATGGGTGGAAGCCCGTGAGCTGGGATGACAGCATCGCACAGGCATTGGCAGTGATCGAAGGCGCGTTCTGACCGCATCCAGAGGGAGTGTCACGTGGGCGTCAGAGTTCGGCCCACTGGCGCAACAGGTTGTGGTAGGTGGAGGTCAGGCCCAGAACGGCGGGATGGTCGTCAGGCAGGGCTTTGCGCGTTTCAATGATCGAACAGTCGAATTCGTAAAGCAGGGCCCGCTTCGTGTCGTCCCGGACCATGGACTGGGACCAGAAGAAAGACGCCCAGCGGCTGCCGCGTGTGACCCTGCTGACGCTGTGCAGGCTCGTGGACGGATAGAGAACCATATGTCCCGCCGGTAGCTTCACGCTCTGATGGCCATACGTATCCTGGATGACCAGTTCGCCGCCGTCATATTCGTCCGGCTCCGTCAGGAACAGGGTGGAGGAAACATCCGTCCGGATGCGGAATCCCGCGCCAGGAATGGGCCGGATGGCGTTATCCACATGCGCGTTGAAATGCATTCCCGTATCGTAGCGGTTGAACAGGGGCGGAAAAACCCTCAGGGGGAAGGCCGCACTATTGAACGTCGAGTTCCGTCCCAGCGCACGGAGGATGATTTCTCCCAGTTCCCGGCATTCGGCAGAGTCCTGCGGGATCTGGAGATTGAGCTTCGCTTTGGCAGATTGCTCTCCTGCCGTGACGCGTCCGTCCGTCCATGTCGCGGCTTCCAGACGCTGGCGGCAGTACCGGACCTCCTCGGCGGACAGAACGTCTGGAATATGAAGCAGCATTGGTATGATCCTCCGGGCGGTAGAAAGCTGTTTCTGGCAAACGATACTGATATTGAGAATAACTCTCATAAAGAAATATCTAGAAGTGTTCAGGATCAGGTGCAAACCGGATAACGAAGAAAACGGAAAGTCGGGAATGGCCTGTGAATCCCTCCGCTGACGGGAAAAGCCGGAGTGATTGGATCTTGACATGACCCTCCCCCCGGGGGGATAGGGGAATGTGGCGCATCATTATCCCGAAATCGAGAAACGTCTGCGGCAGGCATGTGGTCATCTGGCTGGCATCCTGGCCATGATGGAGGACCGGCAGGATTGCCAGCAGCTTGTCCAGCAGCTTCAGGCCGTCGAAGGATCCATCCACAAGGCCAAGCGCCTCCTGATCGAGGAGCATGTCGGGCATTGCATCCTCGAGAGCCTGTCGCATGGAGACATGGATAGCGAAGAAGCGCGGGAGAAAATCGCCTCGCTGGTCAAATATCTCTAGCGGGCGCGGGATGGAGAGCCGGTTTTTCTTTCAGAAGAAAACATCCAGATGGACGGTTTTGCGGGTGCTGACCGGTTTGGCCATGTTCTGCCAGGCTGTGGACGCACATGCTGCGGCGGGCGGCGAGCTGACGGCGCCGCTGACGGTTCATGATGCCATCGCCGCCGCCTGGGAAAATGATCCGGTTCGCACCGAACTGAAAACCAACCGCGATTCCGCCGAGGCCCGTTCGAAAGCCGCGCAATCCTGGTTCGCTGGCGGCCCGACCCTCGAAGCCCAGTATTATGATGACCGGATCAGCGGCGAACCGCATGGTTACGTGACATGGCAGGGAGGGGTATCTGTGCCGCTCTGGCTGCCGGGGCAGGGTACGGCGACTGAAAACGTCGCCCGGGCTGAAGCGCAGACAGCGGTGATGAAGCTGGATGTGGAGCGCATGGCAGTTGCCGTGCGCGTCGTGGATGCGTCGGGTGCCGCCATCATGGCTCTCCGGCGGGAAACGGCGGCCGCAGCGACCGTCGCGGCCCTGACGCGTATTCGCTCGGATGTAGGGCGGGCTGAACGTGCTGGAGAAGTGGCCGCGGCAGACCGCCAGGCCGTGGAAGCGCAGCTCGCACAGGCGCAGACGGAGCGCGATATGGCGAGGGAGGAAATCGAGACTACGAAAAGTGCCCTGCGCATCCTGACGGGCCTGCCCGGTATTCCTGACATCACGCAGGCAGATAATCGCTGGCTGATCCGGACGCGCGCCAGTGATGCGCGCTGGGTGGAAGACATCGATCCTCGCGTGCGGGCCACGCATCAGGCCTCTCTGGCCGCGCAAGACCAGATGAAGCTGGCGCGCAAAAGCTACATGCCCAATCCGGAAGTTGGGATCGAGGCGATCGATCAGGGGCAGTACCAGAGCCCATGGGATACACAGGTCGGGGTGAATGTCCGGATTCCGCTGCCCAGTGAAGTGACGAACACCCCCATCGTTTCAGCGGCGAAAGATCGTATGGCAGCTGCAACTCGACAGGAAATCGAGGCCCGGCGCGCCGTCAGGAACGAAATGGCGCAGGTTCGGGCGCGGCTGGTTGCGGCGACGGGTGCGCTGACGAACAGCCGCATCGAAGCCAGCAGCATGTTGCGCCGGGCGGATGAGATGGAGCGTTCCTGGCATGTGGGCGAAACGCCCCTCATCGAGGCATTGAGGGCGAGAATGGATGCCTACCGGGCGTTGCTTGACCTTAACCGGGCGGAAATTGCATGGCACGGAGCCATCATCCGGATGGGTATTGCGACGGGAACCATTCCGTGAAGGTTTTTCTTTTTCTGGCTGGAATCTCCGTCTTGCTGCTGCCCCCGTCATCACGGGCGGCCTCTCCGCCCTGGCTTCAGCCGCAGACCCTGTCTTTCGAAGCCAGGCAAAGCGAGCATCTGGTGACGCAGCCCGCCCGGACGGGCACGCTGCATGAAACGGTGTCCGCCATGGCGACTGTCAGCGCCGACCTGTCCCGGACGGTCCTGATCCGCCCGACGGGAGATGGAAAGGTGACGGATGTTCTGGTGACGCCGGGGCAGAGCGTGCATGTCGGGCAGCCTCTCATCAACTACACCGATCATTCCCTACATGTTCTGGCGCTGCAGTCCCGGCAGATGCACGCAGCACTGCTCTCCGCACAGGCAGCGCTGTCCGAGGCGCAGGTCGCTTATCAGCGTGGGGAAAGCCTGTCGGGCAGTACGGTGTCACGAGGGGAAGTCAAGCGGCGGCAGGCCGCGGTGCAGGAAGCGCGGAGTATCGTAGCGGCCCGTGAGGCCGATATCGGCCTCATTGAGCATCGTCTGCATGAAGAGTTCAATTCCGTGACGGAAAGAGTCGTGAAGGATGAAGATTCGAGCCTGATTTCTCCCGTCAATGGGGTCGTGCAGTCTCTTCAGACGGCCGTTGCGGCGGATGTGATGCCGGGCCAGCCTGTGGCGACTGTGGTGGATCTCTCGACTGTCTGGATCATTGTCCGCCTTCAGGTGGGTGACGTCTCGCGGCTGGGTGTCGGAAGCGGAGTTCTGCTCCGGCCCGCCGGGGATGAAAACGCTCCGGCCTTGCATGCAACAGTCAGCACGGTCGACGGTGTGGCAGACCCCATGACGGGCCTTCTGCGGGTTGTCTGTGTGGTACACAATCCCGATCCTTCTCTCAGGCCCGGGACCATGATGGATGCCACGCTGGAAACTACTCACACTGCCAGCGGGGTGATCGTTCCGGCGGCCGCCATCCAGACGGTACAGGGACATGATCTGGTTTATGTCCAGACCCGAACCGGGGAATTCCAGCCCAATGAGGTCCGCGTCCGTCTGGAGGCGGCTGGTTCGGTTGTGGTGGAGGGAGATCTGAAAGCCGGTGACCTCGTGGTGACGGATGGCAGCTTTGCCCTGAAATCCATGGCGCTCGTCAGCGGGCTGGATACGGACTGACGCAACCGGATGTTTGAACTGTTCCAGACCAACCGTCTTGTCGTTCTGGGGTTGCTGGCCGCGGTGCTGGCCGGATGCCTGATGACGGTGCCGGGTCTTCCGGTCGAGCCCGTGCCGGATATTTCTCCGCGGCAGGTTCTGGTGTCTGTTACAGCTCCGGGGCTGGCGACTGAACAGGTTGAGCGGCTGATCACCTTTCCCATGGAGGCGGGCCTGACCGGAATTCCCGGGACGAGGGATCTGCGCTCAGTGTCGCGGTCGGGCGTGTCGGTCGTCTATCTCGAGTTCGATGATGGAACGGATATCGATCTGGACCGTGCCCGCGTATCCGAACGACTTCAAAGCGTCCGGGAAAACATGACCATACCGGGTGTCAGCGTCGCGATGGGACCACTCGCGACCGGTATGGGCGAGATCATGCAGCTTCAGATTGGCGGAGCGGGTTCTTCCCTCACGGATCTGAACCGCATGATGACCTGGACAGTGGCGCCGCAGCTCCGGCTGGTGCCGGGGGTGGTGGATGTCAACGTCAATGGTGGCGCGGCGGAGACGTTCCAGGTGGCGCTGGACCCGGCGCGTCTGCTGGCGCTCGGGGTGACAGTGGGGGATGTCTGCCGCGCCGTGGATGACAACAATGCCACTGCAGGCGGCGGATGGATCGTTCATCATGCCGAGCAGGAAGTCGTTGTCGGGCGTGCGCTGGTCGGCAGTCTGGATGATTTTGCTGCCATCCCGGTCAAGCTGGGACAGGACGGGCAGGCCATCCGCCTGCGAGATGTTGGTACTGTAAGGCTGGGTGCCAGAACACGGCTTGGGGCGGTCACGCGGGATGGAAAGGGCGAGGCCGTGGTCGGCGTCGTCATGATGCAGCAGGGAGCGAGCTCGAACGCCGTTCTGGCCGCTATCCGGCAGGCGCTTCCTGCCATCCGCCAGTCTCTGCCGCCCGGGGTCACGCTTGAGCCATTCTACAGCCGGGCAACCCTGACCGGACAGACGATCCGGACCGTGAAGGAAAATCTTCTGCTCGGAGCGGTTCTAGTTTTGGGCGTCCTGTTCGTGGTGCTGGGGGACTGGCGTGCGGCGGCGGTGATTGCCTCCGTCATCCCGGCGGCGCTGCTGATGGCGATGGCCGGCATGAGGTTTTTCGGTGTTTCGGCAAACCTGCTAAGCCTTGGTGCGATCGATTTTGGCATGATCGTGGACAGCTCGCTGGTCGTGATCGAGTATCTGATGGTGGAGCGTGAACGGCAGCAGGACCGTTCCCTGTCGCTGCTAGTAGCGGATGCCGCACGGGCCGTGGCCCGTCCGGTCAGTTTCGCCATCTTTGTCATCATCATGGTCTATCTGCCGATCCTGACCCTCCAGGGCGTGGAAGGGAAAATGTTTCGCCCCATGGCCGAGACTGTCATCATGGCGCTCCTAGCCTCGCTGGCATATTGCTTTGTCTGTGTCCCCGTGCTGGCGGCACTGATCATGGGTCACAGTCGTCCCCACCGGGAAACGGGTTTCGTCCGGCTCCTGCGGCGGTATTACGAACCAGGGCTGCGCTGGACGGAAGAACATGGCGGCAAGCTGATCCTCTTCACCGCATGTGCATTCCTGCTCGGCGTGTTTCTGGCGTCCCGGCTGGGGGGCGAATTCGTTCCCCAGCTTGAAGAGGGATCGCTTGTCCTGACGTCCACCCGGCTGCCCAGCGCCTCGCTTGCCACTGTTCTGCAGGGCGTAACGGAGCAGGAAAAGATCCTGCGCTCCTTTCCGGAAGTCAGCACCGTCGTCAGCAATACGGGAACGGCCGCTATTCCGACCGACCCGATGGGCACGAACGAGACGGATACATTCGTGTTCCTGAAGCCGAGATCGGAATGGAAGACGGCCTCCTCGCAGACCGCGCTGGTGGAAGCGATGGATGACGCCCTGCATCATCGTCTGCCTTCGGCGGCCTATTCCTGGTCCCAACCGATTCAGATGCGGATGGACGATCTGCTGTCAGGAGTGCGAACGCAGCTCGCCGTTTCGATTTACGGGGAGGATCTGTCGGTCCTGAGCCGGCTGGCGGATCAGGTGGCTGCAGCAATCCGTGGTGTGCCGGGGGCGGCGGATGTGGCGTCACAGGTCTCGGGACAGGTGCCGTTCCTGAACGTGGATATCAATCGCGATGCGGCGGCGCGGCTGGGCGTAACGGTGCAGGACATCCTGACCGCTGTGGAAGTGATTGGGGGGCATATCGGTCATCCGGTGACCGTCAGCAATGCAATCATCCCCACGGAAATCACGATGCGCCCCGATGCGGTGTCTTCCCCGGAAAAGATCGGGCGGCTTCAGATCCGGCGGTCGGACGGGCTGGGCTGGGTCCTGTTGTCTGAAGTGGCGCATGTCGCGCTTGTGGATGGTCCCCCCAGCATCACGCGGGACAATATCCGCCGCCGTCTCGTCGTGCAGGCCAATGTCCGCGGGCGGGATGTCAGTTCGTTCGTGGCTGCGGCGCAGAAGGCTGTGGAGCAGCAGGTAAAAATGCCCCCCGGTTACCGGGTGGTCTGGAGCGGGCAGTTCCGGAACATGCAATCTGCCCTGCGGCGGCTTGCCATCGTGGTGCCGCTCTCCCTGGGGCTGATTTTTCTGCTGCTGCTGGCAGCTTTGGGCTCGATGCAGGCCGCTGCGCTGGTTTTCGTCAACCTGCCCGTTGCTGCGACGGGGGGGATCATCGCTCTGACCCTGCGCGGGCTGCCCTTTAGTATCGCGGCGGGGATCGGGTTCATCGCTCTGTTCGGCGTAGCGATCCTCAACGGGGTCGTGCTGGCGAGTCAGATCAGGATTTTCCGTCGTGAGGGAATGCGCGCGGCAGAGGCAGCGTTCCAGGGGGCGCGAGCGCGTTTCCGTCCCGTCATAGCCACGGCCTCCGTCGCCAGTCTGGGTTTCTTTCCGATGGCCTTTTCGAATGGATCGGGCGCCGAAGTCGAGCGTCCGCTGGCGACGGTGGTGATCGGCGGGCTTGTGTCCTCGACGCTCCTGACGCTGTTCGTCCTGCCCACCCTCTATGCCCGGTTCTTCGGCAGGCAGGACTGACGCGCCGGAGTGCTTACTGGAAGGGTAGGTAACGGAAGTCGAAGAAGATCTGGCTCATGCTGGTATGCGGGTCGCCACCAATTCCTTTCCAAATTTCCCGCCGGGAATAGGCCAGCTGCGTACCGCCTTCGACTGTCCCGAAACGTCCCTTGAAGAAGCGCCACCAGGCGCCGATGGTGATTTCCGAGACTGCGCGCGTATTGGCCGTGCAACTCAGGGCTGACAGTTCCTGAAGGCACCCGGCGTTCGAATATCCCGGGTTTCCGTAGCCGTAGGGGCTTCCGTTTGAATCGAACCAGGAATGGCCGACGCGCTGTGTCCCTGCATAGCCATATACGTCGATCCGCTGGTTGGGGTGGGCGATGACGCCCGCCTGTGCCTGGACGCCGAAGAGCGGGTCCGGTGCGCCATTGGCCTTCAGGGTGGCATCCGGCAGCAGGACCGAGCCGTAGCGGTTGATTCCCCACCCGGCGAGACCGGCCATGCGAATTTCCAGCTTGCCGGGAATGACCGGGAGAATCATGGAGCCTCCCGCACCACCACCGATGGCAGTCTCGTTATGACCACTGTGGCCCATGCTGACGCGGTCATGAGGGAAATGGAGAATGCCTTCCACTTCGTAATGCCCCCATGTCGGGTCGTAGGCGACCTTGCCGATGACGTCGGGCGCGATTTCGTTGGAGAAATTGGCGGTGTCATTCGTCAGACCGACGCCGTTTTCTCCCAGTGTCACGATGGCGCCATTGGGCATGGAGACGGTGCCATTGCTGGCGCTGAAGCCTGTCGTGTCATACAGCGTGGCCGGATTTTCGATGGAGAAACCAGCCCAGAGTCGATGGTCAAAGAAATCCTTCACGACACGGACCTGCCATTGCCGCGCCCAGGTCTGGCCTGCCAGCATGGAAGATTCGATCGTTTCCGGAAGGCTTTCCTGACGGGCGACGATGCCGGCTCGTCCCGGTGTCAGCAGGCTCCAGGCCTGACCGCCCAGCAGATGCCATCCTGCCTTGTTGTCATCAAAGGCGATGTAGGCCTGCCTGAGGCGGAAGGAGTAGCTGTTACTTTCATACGGATCGGTCGTATCCGCGCCCGCGCCGAAGTCGGATTCGAAGAAACCGGAGATCGTGGACTCAGAGTTGATGTTGCCGCGCGCCAGAAGGGAAAGACGGCTGTAGCGCGCGCCCCCCGTGAAGTTGTTGGTATGATAACGCGGATCGTTCGGATACGGCATATCCTGCCAGTAATTGAACGTGTCGGAGGCGACATGCCTGTTTTCCAGCACGGACGCCGTATCGACAAAGCCGCCGAGCATGAGCGAAACCGGACCCAGATGGAAAACGCCATGGTCACCCACGGCGCCTGCGGACTGGGCGCCAATGGTTTCGCGTGGATGCGGGCCGACGCCGTTTTCCGCGAAATGGACCATGACATCTTCGGAGCGTCGTCCTCGGACGGCCACCTGCGTAGAGGTTCCGTGGTCGATGAGCCCTCTGCCTGTCGGGTCGAGGGTGACCCGGTCCCGCTGCGCGGTAGGGGCATTGGTATTGGTAGCTACCGTTCCAGCGTCCGGGGCAGGGGAGGCATTCGGGCTGGAAGGAGCAGCCGTGAAAGCAGTGGCGCCGGTTGTTTCCGTGGCGGCCGGTCCGTTGTTGGCTGCGGTGCGGGTAGACTGGCGGACAGGCGTATGTGACTCTGTCGCAAGGCGTGTGGGCGTTTTCAGGGAGTGACTGGCCGTAACGGTATTCGTGGCATGATTCGTCACGCTGGCACGGGTCGGACCTTGCAGGCTCCGGTGCCTGGCCATTTCCGTGCGCAGAAGCATCATGTCATGATTGATCTGGCGCTGTTCCTCCTGGACATGGGCCTGAGCCGCCTGGAGGCGGTTCATTTCCTGTTCCATGCGGCTGACGATATCATCGTCGGCATGGGCTTCCGGGAGCCATACAAAGACCCCGAGGGCCGTGCCCAGAAGCAGTAATCCACGGGCGGTCCGATGGGAGCACCGCAGAGCAGGAGAAGGGGAGAGGGACAACTACGCACTCCATGTCAAAAGATGACAGGAGTAGTTGCACGAATTTGTGAATCGTTCTGCTAAAAAAGATTTTCAGTGCGCTTTCCCTGTCGGAGAGACGCACGATTGCGTCACTCCAGAATCGGGCGCGCCTTCTTTCAGGAGAACGCGGCCGATCGTTTTCACTGCGTTTCAGGGTACGAGACCAGAGAGATGCTCAGAGAAGTCAGAGAAGATAGACTTCTATTGTCGTGATGACACCGATCAGAATGGCAAGAATAATGCTGCATTTCAGGGTAAAATGCAGCAGTTCGCCTTCCTTGCCCACAGGCCCGACGGCTGCGGAGGCCACGGCAATTGATTGCGGGGAGATCATCTTGCCGATGGCGCCCCCAACTGTGTTCGCACCCACCAGAACTTCGCTGCTGACGCCGATCTGCCGGCCCGTGGCGGCCTGTAGACCTCCGAATAGGGCATCCGAGGATGTGTCCGATCCGGTCAGGAAGACGCCGAGCCAGCCCAGAAGGGAGGCGAAGAACGTAAAGGCGCTGCCTGTCCGGGCAAGAACGAGGGCCAGCGTGGTGGATAGGCCGGAATAATTTGCCAGAAAGGCGAAGGCCAGCACCATTCCGATGGCGTAGATGGGAATGGCGAGCTCCCGGAGCGTGTCACCAAAGGTCTGGAAAGCTGCTGTCGGTTTCATCTTCAAAGCAAGAACCGAAACAATCCCGGCAAGCAGGATGGCTGTTCCTACGGAGGCCAACAGATCCAACTTGAAGACGGCATGGTAGGGCGTTGCCATCTCTATGACCGGCGGCATCTTTACGACGCGGTCATGCAGACCGGGAAAGGCAAAGATCAGGGTTGTCCAGCTGAGTGGGCCATCTGCCGTGAACAGGGCCTTGAAGGGGCGAATGCTCCACAGGGCGACGAAGAATGTCAGGATGATGAAGGGTGATCAGGCACGAAAGATCTGGCGTGGGGTGAAAGTATCTTTCGGGGAAGCCGTAAGGGGTTTTTCCGGGGACTGAAACTTGAAGATGTTTTTGGGCTGCCAGAATTTCAGAAAAACCGGAAGAATGACGAGCGTCATGAGTGGCGCGATGATGTCTGGAAGCTCCGGGCCAAGGAAAACTGCCGTACCTGTCTGGATCAGGGCGAAACTGTCGCCGGCCACCACAATGGCGGGCCATGTTTCCCGGATGCCCCGGACGCCGTCCGCTACGGCGACGAGCCAGAAGGGAATGAGAAATGCGATGAGGAAGAGCTGTTCCACTACAGTCCGGCCGACTTCGGCGGGATCAGCCCCGATGACCTGTGCCCCCACGATGACCGGAATGCCCATGGCTCCGAAAGCGCCCGGCGCAGCATTGGCGATCAAACACAGACCTGCCGCGTAGAGAGCTGGCACACCCAAGCCTACCAGCAGGGCCGTCGTGATGGCCACGGGCGCGCCGAAACCGGCGGCGCCTTCCAGGAATGCGCCAAAAGCATAGGCCACGAGCAGGATCTGGATCCGTTGGTCTTCCGAAACGGACGCGATGGAGTGACGGATGATGTCAAACTGACCCGTGCGTACGGAAACCTTGTAGAGAAAAACGGCGCCGATGATGATCCATGAAATGGGCCATAATCCATAAGCGAAACCGTAGAGACAGGCAGAAAGCGCCATCAGAACGGGCATGCCATAGCACGCAATGGCCAGTGCCAGCGTCAGACTGACAGTAATCGTACAGGCGATATGACCTTTCAGGCGCAGATACAGCAATGCAAAAAAGAAAAACAGGATTGGAATCAGGGCGACAAGACCGGAAATCCATATGTTTCCGATGGGATCGTAAACCTGTGTCCATAACGACATTGAAAAATCTCCCGGACTTAAAAAATAAGCGTTCAATAAAAAGAGAGGTATAAACTTATTTTTACAGCGGGATTAAAGGCATCACTTCGGATATCGGCAAAGGATTCCTGAAGGATTTATGATAACATTTGTGATATTTGTTACAATACTCAAGAATAGGATATTTTTAACATTTTTATTTCGTTTAAATTTTATAGAATTTATTTACTTTTCATTTAAGTGCTTTTTGTTTGACTGTCTCGGAATTTGATATTCTTCTTTAAGAAAAGGCCGGCATTTCGGCGGGATGACAGTATGCGGAAACGGGGCTTGGAGAGTATTTCCTGGCGTCAGGAAATGCTCTCCAAAATGATCCTGGCGCTGTCTGTCCATGGGACGGGTTTGAAGCGGGAACGGACCTGTTCTGTCCATTCGCCGAGAGCGGTCTGGTTTGTGATGGTGTCGTGGATGAGGCGGTAGGCGTCGTTGGTGTCGCGGGGATTGAAATAGTGCGTGAGGCTGCCGCCGGCTTCGGGGATGGAGGTCGTGCCGGAGGCCACGCAGGGGCGTCCCATGCTCAGGCTTTCCGTCACGGGCAGGCCCCAGCCTTCGAAGAAGGAGGGAAAGACGGTGAAGCTGCAATCGGCGTAGAGACGGCGCAGTTCGGCGTCGGTCGGGTTCTGGATGAAGCGGATCTTGCCGTTGAGCCAGCGGGCGTTTTCGAGCTGCTGCATGAGATCGGAAACGAGCCATCCCTCCCGGCCGGCGAAGACGAGGGTGGGGACCTGGTCTTCGGGCAGGTCTTCGAGAAGCCTGCGCCAGACACGGAAGAGCAGGGCGTGGTTCTTGCGGGCCTCGATGGTGGAGACGAACAGGACGTAGGGTCCGGTCACGAGGGGTTCGGTGGCGACGGGCATGTCGGCGAGGCCGAAGCCTGTGCCCAGCGGAATGGACTGGACGGTGATGGAAGTGCCGATGTCCTGTTCTGTCAGATAGGACTGTACGTCCGCGGCCGTGGCCTTGCTGTTGGCGAAAATGACGTCGGCCAGGGGCAGGACGGCGCGGTGCCAGGCGCGGAGATGTTGTGATGATGCCGCGGTCGCACCATTCGGGGCAGCGGACCGGCACGAGATCATGCATCAGCAGGCCATAGGACATGCGCAGGTCATCGCGCATCCAGCGGATGGTGTGGATGTAGTTCCGGTGGTGCCACGGGGCGCCGAGGGTCAGGAACACGTCACCGGGGCGGGCGGCGTCCGCCAGTTTCGTGCCCTCCATGTACTGTCCGGACCGGCCAGCGTTACGACGCTGGCTCAGCTTCCGCTGTCCGGCGCGCAGGGCCAGCCGCCCCAGCGTGGCGGGGAGGGTGCGCAGGCCGGCGAACGCCCGGCCTTCCGCCTGAAGGAAGGTGGACAGGACCTTTTCGGACGGCACCCTGTCGATGGATGGTGTGACGGGAGGGAGGGCTGCGGCTGAACCGCCTTTTCCCTTTCCATCGCCTGCCATGATCTGGCGGAACAGGGTTTCCACAACGGCCCAGTTCACGGTCCGGAAGTCGTGGGGGTGAGTGGCGTCCGGGCCGCGCCGGACGAACTGGACATTTTCACTGCGGAGGGTGCGCAGGGCTGCGCTGATCTCGAACACGACGCGCTGGATGCCGCTCGGCCTCCCGTGGTGCAGGAGATGGAACAGCAGATCGTCAATGTCGATCCACAGGATCATGATGTTCTTTCACTCAGGTAAGCCGTGTGGCAGGCGTCCAGGACGGCATCGGTCGTGCGTTCCCACGGGACAGGCTGGAACTGTGTGCGGACCTCTTCCTGCCAACGGGCCAGCCCCTCGCGGTCCGTGATGGTGTCGCGGACAACGCGATAGGCGTCGTCGATGTCTTCCGGGTCGAAGTAGCGCGTCAGGGGGCCACCTGCTTCGGGGATGGAGGTGGAGTTCGAGGCGATGCAGGGTTTGCCGTTCACGAGGCTTTCCGTAACGGGCAGGCCCCAGCCTTCATACAGGGAGGGGAACAGCGTGAAGAGGCAGCCCTCGTAGAGGTGGGACAGTTCCTCATCGGTCGGATTGTTCAGGAGACGGATCTTGCCGCGCAGCCACTCGGTGTTTTCAAGCTGCTGCATGAGGTCGGAGACCAGCCAGCCGACACGGCCGGCAAAAACCAGCGTCGGGACTTCCTCGCGCGGCAGGTCGGTCACCAGACGGCGCCAGATGCGGAAAGCCAGCAGATGGTTTTTCCGCGCCTCGATGGTGGAGACGAACAGGACGTAGCTTCCCGGAGCGGGCAGGCCCCTGGGACGATCGTCCTGAACGCGGCGCGGCGGGCCGAAACCGCTGCCGATGGGAATGGTCTGAACCGGGGCGAGCAGCTTCAGGCGATGCTGGCGGGCGTAGTCTTCCACGCTGCGGGCGGTGGCGTTGCTGATGGCCAGCAGGCGGCCGCACTGGGGCAGCGTGGTGTCGAGCCAGTGGCGGAAATCCCGGATCAGGGACAGGGCGCACCATTCGGGACGCACCGCCGGGATGAGATCGTAAAGCAGCAGGACGGGCTGGATGCCATAGACCTGTCGCATCCGGGCCAGACGTTCCCCGAAATCCGGCTCGGACCAGGCGGCTCCCAGAATCAGGAAAATGTCCCCGCGCTGCGGTGCGCTGGCGGAGACCGGGGCCGGATCGGGGGTGACGGAAGCGGGCTGTGGTGCCGGTGCGGGAGAGGCGGCGGCCGGGGAACGGCGCAGGCGCGAGCGGACATAGCGGCGCAGGAGCTGAAGCGCGCGGAGCTGGTTGACGGCAATGTTCAGCAGGGGGCGGGCCAGCTCGGGGGGGAGGCTCTCCAGCCGCCGGATCACACCATGGCGCAGGCGCCGGATGAGGGCGCCGGGCGACCGCATGGGGGAAGACGCGGCTGTGGTGTCGGGGATGACTTTTTCATCCGTCCGGACGGCGAACAGGGCGTCCAGATCCTCGAAGGAGACGGGTGTGAGCAGGTCGCCGTCCACCTGTCCGCGACGGGCTAGGACGATGCGGCCGATCCCCGGCATGGAGGCGGCCTGCTGGCGGATGACGCGAAGGATTTCAAAAACGAGGCGCTGGATTCCGCTGGGGCGGGCGTTTTTCTCGAAGTACTGGAAGATGTCTTCGACGTCGATCCAGATTGTATAATCTTCGCTCATGCGTCCGGAGTAGCCTCGGGCTGGCCGGCGGGAGCGCCGGTCTGTCAAACGGTGGTAGGGCGTTCTGTAGAATAAAGGCCGCTTCCGGAGCAAGCAATCCCGGGCATTGACTGGAACACTGGGGCGTTCGGATCGGTGGATGTTATGTTTGTTTCTGGAAATTTCCGTTTGTTGAATCTGAATTTGTGGCGATTATTTGCTGTTTCGGACAGATCATCCGGCATTTAAAATCTTATGTGACAAAAAACCTGCAAACGTGACTGCACGCGATGGCCTGAAAGTGTTAATCCCGCACAAACCCTGATCTTTATCTTCGCTCCTGTGCCCAATTTCTGAGAAACCGTTCTGCCATGCCGTTTTCGACCGAGAGTGCTGCTGACATCGTCCGGCTGTTCCGTACAGGCCTTGGAAGAAGGCCGGAGCCCGCGGCTCTCGCTCATTTTGCGGCCCTGATGGAAGACGGGGCAACGTTTCACGACATGGCGCATATCATCGCGGGGTCGCCGGAATTCCGTCAGCTTCATGGTGGCGAGGATGTCTGCGATGCGCGATACGTGTCGTTCCTTTACCAGAACGGTCTGGACCGGACGCCTGATCCGCAGGGAGAGGCCAACCTCATGGCGGCCCCGAACCGGGGCGATGCGCTGGTGATTGTTGCCGGATCGGACGAGGCGCGTGCGCGGACCGATCTGTATGCGCTGCTTTATCCCGAAGGTGCGCCACCGCAGGATGACATGGCCTACAAGGCGTGGCTGCTGCGTTATGACCGGCTGTCCCCGACCGATCAGCTGGCCATCGGACGGCATATCGACCGGGAGATGTCCACGCGGCCGACATTTTCCCTGATGGTGCAGGTCCGCGATCACCGGCTGGACCTTCTGGAGGAAACGGTCGCGTCCCTGGAGGCGCAGATCTATCCCAACTGGACGCTGATCGTGGTTTATCCCGAGAACCTGCGACCGGGTGTGCGCACGCATCTGCGGGAGATCGTGAAGCGCGTGCCCGGACTGGTGGGCGTGGAAGTTCCGTCCCATCAGGGTGTTGAAGACCGCTGGCGGCGCGCGCTGGACGCGGCGACGGGTGATTTCTGCGCGTTCCTGGAGCCGGGCGACCAGCTTTCACGGACGGCGCTTTATGAATTTGCGGTGGCCATCGTCAGGCAGCCCGATCTTGTCCTTCTTTATTGTGACGAGGACCGTCTGGGCAGTGACGGGCAGCGCTGTCATCCGTCTTTCAAGACGGGATGGAACCGGGATCTTGCCTATGCGGGCGATGTGATCGGGCAGCTTGCGATGTTCAGGCGCGAGCGGATCGTGGCTGTTGGTGGTATCCGTGAGGATGCGGGTAGCTTTGCGCGGTATGACCTGCTGCTGCGGGTGACGGAAGATGTGCCGGCGGCCTGTATCCATCATCTGCCGCGTCTTCTGTTCCATCGGGGACGGACGCCGGGTCTGCCACTGATGTTCCCGCTTGTGCGGGCGACGCGGCAGCATCCTGAAATGCGGCGTGTGGTTCTGCGGCATCTGCGGGAAAGCCATCCGGATTTTGTCTTCGAGGATGTCTATATCGGCGGGAATGTCTGGCCGCGGATCGTCTATCCGATGGACAAAACGCCGCTGGTCTCGATCATCATTCCGACCCGGGACAAGTTCAGGCTGCTCGAGCGTTGCGTTTCCAGTCTTCTGACGCTGACCGGGTATCAGAATTTCGAGGTGCTGATTGCCGATAATGGCAGCACTAACCCGGAGATGCTTGATCTTCTGCGGCGTCTGGGGCGTGATCCGCGGCTGACGGTGCAGCGTCTTGCCACGCCTTTCAACTGGTCGGCCCTCAACAACAGGATGGTCCGTCAGGCGAAGGGAGACATGCTGCTCTTCCTCAATGACGATACCGAGATCCTTGAGGAGGGGTGGCTGACGGAGATGGTGTCACTGGCGCAGCAGTCCGGTGTCGGCGTGGTGGGAGCGCGGCTGTCCTATCCGGACGGGACGTTGCAGCATGGCGGCATGGTTCTGACGGAGCGCGGACCCAAGCATATCCTGCGCAGCGCGGCGGAGGATGATCCCGGTTATCTGGGGCAGCTTGTCCTGACGCGGGATCTGATGGCTGTGACGGGGGCCTGCATGCTTGTGCCGCGTCCGGTTTTCGACCAGGCGGGCGGCTTTGACGAGACATTCCCCCTGACCTGCAACGACGTGGATTTCTGTCTGCGCGTGAGGAAGGAAGGGCTGCGTGTTGTCTGGACGCCCCATGCCACGCTGATGCACGTGGATGGGGGAACGCGCGGGCGGGACGGGACGGCGCGGAACCTGTTCAATGCCTGCGTGGATGTCGGGCGACTGCTGGAGCGGTGGGAGAAGGTCATGCTCAACGATCCTTTCCTCAATGCCAATCTCGAGGCCACGGATTATGCGCTGCGGCTGGCGACGCCTCCCCGCGCGCCGAAGCCCTGGCGCCGGCGGGGCCTCCGCCGCGAGGTGCCGGCCCGTGTCGCGCTGACCTCCTGACGGGGTTTTTCCGTCTTCCCTCCGGCTTTTCGTTCTGACCTGAAGAGACCTGAAGAAATAAAGATGTCCTGTCCTGCTGTTCCGCTTTTCCGTTCCGTCGCGGAGTATTCTGTCTCGTGAGTGATGTGACCGTGCGTCAGTGCGCCATTCTGGTGGGGGGTCTTGGCACACGTCTGGGGGCGCTGACCCGGACGCTGCCCAAGCCGCTCATGTCCTGTGGCGACCGGCCCTTTCTGGCGTGGCTGATGCGGGAAATGCAGCGTTTTGGCGTGGAGGACTTCGTCCTGCTGGCGGGGCATCTCTCGACGGAGATCGAGCGGGCGGTGGACCAGATCCGGGCTTTCCTGCCGAAGCCGGCGAAGATCACGATCAGCGTGGAGCCGTTCCGGGCCGGGACGGGGGGGGCGCTGTATCATGCCCGCGCGCATCTTCAGGAGCGTTTCCTGCTCTGTAACGGGGATTCCCTGTTTTCCTGCAACCTGTCGCGGTTCCTGTCGCGTGCGCGCCAGGGAAACTGGATGCTGCTGCGTGCGGTCGAGGATCTGGACCGGTACGGGGAAGTCCGTCTGGCGCAGGACGGGGAACATGTGGCGTCTTTTCATCCCAAGGCCGAGCAGCCGGGGCGGGCGGGGCTGATCAATAGCGGGATCTATCTGTTCGATCATACCGTCTTCAGTCATCTGACGCCGGACTGTTCGCTGGAGCAGGACGTGCTGCCGGCACTGGCGGCGGAAGGGTCCCTGCGCGGCATGGAGCTGACCGGATATTTCCGGGATATTGGTCTGCCGGGCGATCTTAAGGCGGCGGGACGGGAACTGCCCGAGGTTCTGCGGCGTCCGGCCGTGTTCCTCGATCGGGACGGCGTCATCAACCGGGACCATGGCTGGGTCGGCACGCGGGAGCGTTTCGATTGGGAGCCGGGTGTTCTGGATGCCATCGCGCGGATGACGGAGAGCGGGCATCATGTCTTCATCGTCACCAACCAGTCCGGTGTGGCGCGCGGGCTGTATTCCGAAGAGGATCTTCAGGCCCTGATGGGGTGGGTGATCGGGGTGGTGCGTGCGCATGGCGGTACGATCGACGACTGGCGGTACTGCCCGATCCATTCCGAGGCTGTGGTGGAGCGGTACCGGGGGAACAGTCCTGACCGCAAGCCTGAACCGGGCATGATCCTTGACCTGTTGCGGCGGTGGGAGCTGGACCCGGCGCGCTGCGTGATGTTCGGGGACCAGCCCTCCGACATGCAGGCCGCCAGTGCCGCCGGTATTGAAGGTGTCCGCGTTGGTCCGTCCAGTCTGGCTGATCTGATTTCCGAAAGAGAGGCGTTCCTGTGAACAGCGATCCTCATACACGCTCGTCCCATACACGTCCGATTGCCGGGACGCGGAATGCTGTTCGCGCGCGCGTGCCGCTCCGTCTGGGGCTGGCCGGTGGCGGGACGGATCTCAGTCCTTATTGTGACGATTTCGGCGGGGCGGTCCTGAACACGACCATCGACCGCTATGCCTATGCCTTCATTGAGCGGTCGACGGATGGAAACGTCCATTTCGTGGCTCCGGATGTGGGGATGGATGAAGCGTTTGACCCGCAGGACATCAATGAAACCGTTCTGGACCAGGCAAAGCTCAGGCTTCATGCCGGGGTTCTGGTGGGGATCAGCCGTCGTTTTTCGGTGTCGGTGGAGCCGTGGCGCATCACGTCTTTCGTGGATGCGCCGCCGGGATCGGGGCTGGGATCGTCCTCTGCGCTGGTCGTGGCGCTGGTGGAGGCGTTTGTCAGTCTGCTCCAGCTTCCGCTTGGTCCGTATGATGTGGCGCATCTGGCCTATGAGATCGAGCGGATCGATCTGGGGCTTCAGGGCGGCAAGCAGGACCAGTATGCGGGGACGTTTGGCGGGATGAACTTCATCGAGTTCCTGGCGCAGGACCGGGTGGTTGTTAACCCGCTGCGGCTGTCCAGCCGGATCCGCAATGAGGTCGAGACGTCTCTGGTCATTGCCTTTACGGGCGTATCGCGGGCGTCGGCTGACATCATTGCCGAGCAACGCAGTGGCCTGCTGAAGGTGACGGAAGAGACCATGCGCAACATGCACCGCCTCAAGCAGGATGCGCATGACATGAAGAACGCCCTCCTGCGCGGGGAGGTGGCCCATATGGCCGAGATCCTGAACCGGTCGTGGGAAGCGAAGAAGAACACGGCGCGCGGTATCTCCAATCCGCTGATCGAGACGCTCTATGGGCAGGCGATGGCGGATGGTGCGATTGGCGGGAAGGTCTCGGGTGCCGGTGGCGGTGGTTTCATGATGTTCATCGTGCCGCCGGATCGCCGGGTGCAGGTGATCCGTGGTCTGAATGGTGCCGGCGCGCAGGCGGGTGGCGTGCATCTCGTGACGGAAGGAGCCGAGACATGGCTGAGCTGAAGCCGGCGACGGATGACAGGCCGTCCACGGACAGGATCATGTGGAACGACGGGGAACGGCGCGTTGGGGATGAGCGTCTGCCCATCGGGGAGCCGGCTGTCGAGAAGCATGTCCGTGCGCTGATCGAGGATCAGCTGGCGCAGGCCATGGGGCGTGTTTTTCAGGTGGAGGAACGGAGCCGTCATCTGGAGCGTCTGGTCGCGCGGGAGCCGGTTTCGGAGCATGACATCCAGTCCCTGACGCACAGCAATGCAGAGCTGCGCAACCAGCTTCAGCAGCTCCAGTCCGAGCATCGGCTTCTGCTTCAGTCCACGGCATGGCGCGTGGGGCGGCGGGTGCGGGATCTGGCCCAGCGGTATCCGGCCTTTGCCCGTCATGCGCGCCGGGCTGTCAAGCTGGCGTACTGGACGCTGACGCTGCGTCTGTGGTCCCGGATCCGGGTGCGGCAGGGCGCGAAGAAGGGGATCGCGCTTCTGGCGCAGTCGCTGCTGTTCGATGCGGAGTGGTATTGCAGACGGTATGCGGCACTCCTGCCGCCCGGGACTGATCCGGTGGTTCATTATTACTGGATAGGGGCGGCGCAGGGGCTGGACCCGCATCCGCTGTTCAGCAGCAGCTGGTACACTTCTGCCCTGCCGGTTGAGGCGGCGATCAATCCGCTTGTCCATTACATCACCCATCAGGGACGCAGCACGCCGGACCCGCATCCGCTGTTTGATACGGGGTTCTACCTGAAGCAAGCGGGGAAAATTCCGGCTGACCGTACGCCGCTGGAGGATTTCCTTGCCCGGCCGGCCGGGGATGCGGTCAGGCCGAACCCTGTTTTCGATCCGGTGGCGTATGCTGAGGAATATGCGTCCAAGCTGAAAGGCGGGATCAATCCGCTGCTGCATTATGCCGCGGAAGGGGAAGCCGGCGGGTTCTGGCCGCATCCGCTGTTTGATCCGGCGTGGTATACGGCGCGCCATCCGGCGGCCGTGGAGTTCGGGGCGCTGGCGCATTACCTGCGGGAAGAGAAATGCGCGAAGGGTGTGGCCTGTTCCGAGCATATGGAGCAGCTGGGGGACAAGACGCTGTCCCTGCCGTTCTCGCTGTCATTCCCGGAGGAAAGTGATCCGGAAGTCTCGATCATCATTCCGGTCTATGGCCATTATTACGATACCTGGCGTTGCCTTGCGTCCGTGATGCTGCTGACGCGCAAGGTGACGTATGAGGTCATCGTTGCCGATGACCGTCCGTCGCGACCGATTGCGTCCCTTCTGGGTGCGCAGGGTGTGGTGCTGGTCATCAACACCGAAAATCTCGGCTTTCTGGGTAACAGCAACGCGGCTGCGCGGCGGGCGCGGGGCCGGGAGCTGATGTTCCTGAACAATGACACGACCGTCGGGGAAAACTGGCTGGCTCCGATGCTGTCGGTCATGAAGGCGGACCCGCGGGTGGGCGTTGTGGGCTGCAAGCTGCTGAACGGTGATGGCACCGTGCAGGAGGCGGGTGGCATCATTTACGGAACCGGCTGGGGCGATCCGTTCGGCAAGAATGACCGGGCGGACCGGGGCTGTTATAATTATGTCCGTGACGTGGATGTGGTGACGGGGGCGTGTTTCCTTGTCCGCCGTCATCTGTTCGAGGAAATGGGCGGGTTTGATGGCCGTTATGCTCCGGCTTTCTATGAGGAGTTCGACCTCGCCACCAGCATCCGGGATGCGGGATACCGGGTGGTGTACCAGCCTGCGAGCCGTGTCCGCCATCATGGCAGCGCGTCCTATGGCACGGAGATGCGCGACAGGCAGACGCTGAAGAACCATGCGACCTTCTGCCGCAAGTGGCAGACGCTCTTGGCGACGCAGCCTGCGCCGGATACGTCCGGCTTCCTGAGCCGGGAGCGGCCGTCTCCGCGGGGCATCATCCTTGTCATTGATGACAAGGTGCCGGAATATGACAAGCATGCCGGTGCGGTCACGCTGTTCCAGTACCTGCGTCTCATGCGGGAGCTGGGTCTGCGGGTGATCTATGCCCCGCAGGATGGCAAGCCGCTGGAGCCTTACACGACTGCTCTCCAGCAGCTTGGCATTGAAGTCCTTCACGCGCCGGACCGGCTGGACCGGTGGCTGCGGGCCTATGGGCTTTATGTGGATTTCATCTGGACGGCCCGGCCGGATGTGACGTTCCCGATCCTGTCGCAGCTTCGCCGCCATACCGGCGCGCCGATCCTGTATTACACCCATGACCTGCATTACCTGCGGGAGATGCGCCGTTACGAACTGGAAGGCAGCATCTGGGCGCTTCAGGAATCCCAGCGGCTCAAGCCGATGGAACTGAAGATCTTCGATGTCGTCGATCATGTCCTGACGCCGAGCCGGGAGGAAAAGCGCGATATTTTCGCCGAAGTGCCGCATGCGAATGTCACGGTTGTGCCGCCCTATCTGTTCGGTGACACGGACCTGACGGACGCGCCGGCCGATTTCGCGAGCCGCAGGGATCTGATCTTCGTGGGGGGCTTCGACCACACGCCCAATGTGGACGCTGCGGTCTGGCTGGGTCAGGAGATCATGCCGCTGGTCTGGGAGAAGCATCCGGACAGCACGCTGTGGATCGTGGGGAACGTGCCGCCGCCGAATGTGCAGGCGCTGGCGTCGGAGCGGGTGAAGGTGACGGGATTTGTGCCGGAACTGGAGCCCTATTTTGAAAAGGCGCGCGTTTCGGTCAATCCGCTGCGTTACGGGGCGGGCGTCAAGGGCAAGATCGTCACGTCATTGCAGGCGGGTATTCCGGTTGTCACCACCACCTGCGGCAATGAGGGCATCCAGCTTGCGGACGGGGAAGAGGCGCTGATTGCCGATACGTCCGAGGATATTGCGCAGGCGGTCATCCGGCTTCTGGATGACGAGGCGCTGTGCCGGACGCTGATCCGGTCCGGGGCGGAGGTGGTGCGGATGCGCTTTTCCGCCAGCCGGGCGCGGGAGATCCTGCGGAATGTTCTGGGGGATGCGCTCTGCCCGGTCTGTGGCAGCCGTCCGCGGCAGGAGCGTCACGCGGATGGGGACTGGCGCCTGGGGCTGCACTGCACGAATTGCGGAGTGGATAACCGTGGCGCCGGTGTGGCGCAGGTTCTGGTGGTGCCGTGGCACCGGCAGCGGGTCAACACCGTGCGTGAGGCGCTGCCGTATCTGCGGGATCTGCGGATCCATGAATTTGGCAAAGACGATGCGTTCCGCGCCACCCTGTCGGGGCTGGCGGGATATACCTGTTCCGAAAAGGTCATCAGCGGACTGTTTTACGAAGACGGCGTGATTGATCTGTTCCTCAGTCCTGATGGGCAGGTGCAGGATTTGCCGACGCTGCATCGTGTCCTGAAGCCGGGCGGGCGATATATCTGCGCGGTCATGGATCAGGTGGACGAAACGGCGCAGTCCCTGCGGGATGCGGGCTTTCAGGCCACGGTGCATGACATTGACATGCCCGACCGGGAGGGGCCGTCCCTGCGGATCATTGAAGCCATACGGAGCTGAGATTTTTTCTCCTCCGCAGGCTGTAAAAAAAGCCGCTCTCTTCGGTTTTCGACACCGGAGAGAGCGGCTTTTTTCATGAGGACTTGCTCAGGGGCGTGTCAGGGCGAGACGGGTGTGACGCGGTTCAGGCAGTCTTCGTAGATGTCTTTCAGGGTCTGTTCCCATGGGATTTTTGGCACCCAGCCCAGCATTTCGCGGGCATGGGCGGCATTGCCGGCCGCGACGGGAATGTCTGAGGGGCGCAGGCGTTCAGGGTCCGTTGTGATGGAAGCGCTGATGCCGCTGAGGGCCAGAAGATCATCGAGGATGGAGCGGATCGAGCGGGACTGGCCGGAGCAGAGATTGAGAATGCTGCCGGGTGGTACCATCCTGTCAGCTATCAGCGCGTCCACATAGGCGTCACAGACGTCCCGGACGTCCAGGAAGTCCCTTTTGGCGTCCAGATTGCCGACGCGGATTTCCGGTGGCTGAAATCCTTTGGCGATGCGGGCGATCTGGGAGGCGAAGGCGGGGGCCACGAAATTCGGCGACTGGCCGGGGCCGGTATGATTGAAGGGGCGCATCCGCACGGCCCGCAGTCCTTCCTGCGCCATGGCGCCCAGCGCGAGGTCGGCGGCGGCCTTGGTTGCGGCGTAGGGGTTGGCGGGCGCCAGGGCAGCCCGTTCGTCCAGCGGGTGTCCCTGCTGGAATGTCAGGCCATAGGTCTCGGCCGTGGAGGCGAACAGGAAAATGCCGTCCGGGGCGTGGCGCAGCATGGCGCGCGCGACGTTCAGCGTGCCGTGCAGGTTCACGGTCCAGGCATGATCCGGATTGTGGCGCGCTGCGCCGATGGTGGAAATGGCGGCGAGGTGGATGCAGTGATCCGGCCGGCCGGCCGAAACGATGCTTTCCACCGCCGTGACGTCGGTGATGTCCGGGATGACAGGCAGGATCTCGATCCCGGGGCAGCGCGCCTTCAGGCGGCGCGCAAGATGCTGGCCGACGAAGCCGCGAAGACCTGTGATGAGAATGCGCATGACGTGATCCGTTTTAGCGGATGATCCGGGCACGGTGACGGGCAAGGTCAGCCTCGACCATTTCCGCGACCATTTCCTCCAGCGTGATTTCAGGGGTCCAGCCGAGGGCCGCTTTTGCCTTGCCGGCGTCTCCGAGCAGGACTTCCACTTCCGCGGGGCGGAGGAAGGCCGGGTTCGTCACGACATGGTCTTCATAGTTGAGACCGACATGGGAGAAGGCGATGCGGCACAGGTCACGGATGCTGGTCGTGCGGCCTGTGGCCACGACGTAATCGTCCGGCTTGTCCTGCTGGAGCATGAGATACATGGCGCGGACGTAATCGCGGGCATGGCCCCAGTCACGGGTGGCGTCAAGGTTGCCCAGAGCCAGTTCGTTCGCCAGGCCGAGCTTGATGCGGGCGACGCCGTCCGTGACCTTGCGGGTTACGAACTCGATCCCGCGCAGCGGGCTTTCATGGTTGAACAGAATGCCGGAAGAGGCATGCATCCCGAAGCTCTCACGGTAGTTCACGGTCATCCAGTGCGCGTAGAGCTTGGCCACGGCGTAGGGCGAGCGTGGGTAGAACGGGGTTTTCTCGTTCTGGACGGGTTCCTGGATCAGGCCATACATCTCGGACGAGGATGCCTGATAGAAGCGGGCATTGCTGCGGACGATGCGCGCGGCTTCCAGAACGTTGACCGCGCCGATGCCGGTGACGTTGCCGGTCAGGAGCGGCTGCTGCCAGGAGGCGGCGACGAAGCTCTGGGCGGCGAGGTTGTAAATCTCGTCCGGCTTGACCGTTTCCATGATGCGGATGAGGGAGGACAGGTCCGTCAGGTTGCCGTCCATCAGTTCCACGTCATCGATGATGCCGAGCCAGCGCAGGCGTTCCCCCACGACATCCGCTGAAGCCGAACGCCGCAGGAGCCCGACCACGCGATAGCCTTTTCCAAGCAGGAGCTGGCTGAGATAGGCACCGTCCTGTCCGGTGATTCCCGTAATGAGGGCTGTGGGCATGTTTTTTCTGATCCCGGCTTCAGTGATGATCCGCGACGCTCATCCGGTCGCGCTGGTCTGCATCGGTTAGCCGGTCCCGGCGAGAGCGGTCAATGCGTCATGGCTTCAGTATCCTGTAGGGGCCGGATTTCCGGAGTGGCGCTGGCGCGGTCGGGGTGTGCGGGAAGGCGCTGTCAGTTTAGGAGCGACGGAGGCCTGGTGGGCGGGGCCGTACATTCGTTCAAAAGGGGTGGAGATGTGTTGCAGCGTCGCGGGTGGGGTGTTTTTGGGGTGCCGTGAGTAGGGTGGGTAGGGCCGGAAGAACGTTTATCGGTGTGCGAGTGCTCAGAGACTGGACCTGATAGCCGATGTCCGGTGTCCGTCGTGGATGATGCGGCGTTCTCTGAAAAACTGTCGGTGTTGGAGAATGGGGTTGTGTGTTCCGGGGGCAGGAGGCGCGCTGTTTCCTTCTGCCGCATGATCTGGGAGGCGGGATGGTCCGTGTCGGAATGTCTGGCTTTCGGGGGGCTGTGCAGGGTGTGCTTTTGCATCCCCTTTGCGGGGTTCAGGAGCGGTGGTGCTGGTGTCGTTTCCGCGGTGCAGGGAAAACCGTGGGTTGTCCGGGTCGTGTGTTAATTGGTGGCGCGCTGGGTCGGAGCAGGGTGTGGTTGTTTCCTGAAATGAATGTCGCGAGGGGCATGGGCACGGGGTGTGCAGGCGTGCCTTTGCCGTGTTTTGGCGGGGAGGGCGGGAAGCGCCGCGTGGAGCTGTGTCCCGGTGGGTGATGGGCAAGAGAGTATCAGAATAGGGGAAGAAATGATCTTGAATCTTCCTGCAACATGAGCGCTAAAGATAAGGTGGAAAGCCATCCGGCTTTTGCGGAGAATGTCATGTCCGAGATGAGGAATCCGACGCGGCTTCCGTCCTGTCCGGTCTATGAGATGATCAGGCCGGCGCCTGCAAAGAGTTTCGTGCTGCACCGGCATGATTATCCGGCTGACTGCGCGCGGTGGAATTATCATCCTGAATACGAGCTTCATCTGATTACCGCCAGTCACGGGCGGTATGTGGTGGGGGATTTCGTCGGGTCTTTCGGGCCGGGGAATCTGGTACTGGTGGGGCCGGATCTTCCGCATAACTGGCTGAGCGACATTCCGCCGCATGAGGTGGTGTCCGGGCGCGACCTGGTGTTGCAGATCCAGTCGGAGTGGTTGCAGGGGCTTGTCGCGCTCTGCCCTGAATTCGGGGGGGTATCCCGGCTGTTGCAGGACGCTGCGAACGGTGTGGAGTTTTTCGGGCCGCGGCTTGAGGCGCTGAGGCGTCGGATGGTTGCGCTGGAGCAGGCTGATGAGGGCCGGCGGGTTGCGATGGTGATTGCCCTGCTGGTGGAACTGGCCGCCACGCCGAGGCGGGTTCTGTGCCTTGGGCGGAGCATGGGGGTGTCCGGTCTTGATGAAATGGGGACGATGGACATGACCATCCGCCATCTGCTCTCCAGCGATCTGCGGGAGGTGAGCCAGGCGGATGTGGCCCGGCGGGCGCGGATGAGTCCTTCCGGATTTTCCCGGCTTTTCCAGCAGGCGACGGGCAATACGTTCACAGCTTTCGTCCGGAGGCTCCGGATCAGCCGGGCCTGCGAACTGCTGGTGACGACCCGGCATTCCATTGCGGTTGTGGGGGCGGAAGCGGGGTTCAGTAACCTGTCGAACTTCAATCGCTATTTCCTGAAGGAAAAGCGGGTGACGCCGAAGCAGTATCGACGCGATGCCCTTCAGGCTATGGCGGGAAAATCCCAGTTTTCAAATAAGGGAAAAGAAGAATCAGCGGGAGTGCTGATGTCATTATTCATTAAATAAGAAATAAATGCATCCGTAAAAACAATGTTATTTCTTTTTGTCTGTTATATATGGTGTGGTTATTAAGGTATTTCAGCACTTATTACTGCAATATGGTTTCTGTTTAACCGAAAGGAGATGTCTCATGGATATGGGGCTCAAGGGAAAAGTTGCCGTTATTACGGGATCGAGCGCAGGTATCGGGCTGGCCATTGCGGAAGGGTTCGCGCAGGAGGGCGCCAGTGTCGTTCTCGTGGCCCGTCAGCAGGAGAAGCTGGACGAGGCCGAGCGGGCCATACAGGGCAAGCATGATGTGCGGATTCTGACGGTAGCGGCGGATGTGGCGACGCCGGAGGGTATCCAGAAGGTCGTCAGCGCTGTTGAGGACACGTTCGGTGGTGCGGATATTCTCATTAACAATGCCGGAACGGGGTCCAATGAGACCATCATGGAGGCGCCGGACGAGAAGTGGCAGTTCTACTGGGATCTGCATGTGATGGCGGCGGTGCGGCTGGCGCGCGGGCTGGTTCCGGGAATGCGGAAGCGGGGTGGGGGCGCGATCATCCACAATGCGTCGATCTGTGCCGTGCAGCCCCTGTGGTACGAGCCGATCTACAATGTCACCAAGGCGGCGCTGATGATGTTTTCCAAGACGCTGGCGACGGAGGTCATCAAGGACAATATCCGTGTGAACTGCGTCAATCCCGGACTCATCCTGACACCGGACTGGATCAAGACGGCGAAGGAGCTGACGCGTGACAAGGGTGGAGACTGGGAAGGGTATCTTCAGTCGGTTGCGGATGAACATGCGCCCATCAAGCGGTTTGCTTCTCCGGAGGAACTGGCGAATTTCTTCGTGTTCCTGTGTTCGGACAAGGCGTCCTACAGTGTGGGTTCGGCCTATTTCGTTGATGGTGGAATGCTGAAGACGCTTTAGAAAAGTGGGACGGTTTCCCTCGGGTCTGGCCGGATTGCTGACCAGACCCGGGGGCTGTTTTTCAGGCAAGGCTGCTTTCCGTGCCTTCAGGATTGTTCGCTTCGGCGATCTTGGCGTGTGAAATGACATCCGCGGCGTGGAAGCCTCTGGGCTGTTCCAGGCGGATGAAGCAGGTCAGGATGGCGGCGAAGAAATACAGCGCTGCATAGACGATGACGACGCCCTGCGTGCCGTATTCTTCCACGAAGACCGTGGCCAGAGCGGGGCCGATGAAATTGCTCAGACCGCCGCCGAGGTTCTGGACCGAGACAGCCGCACCCTGGTTCTGCGGGGCGAGGATCGGGAAGATGGCGCCCATCGGGACGAAGGATGTGATGGTCAGGGCGAAGAACAGCGCACCGATGATGGCGATGGTCATGTTGCCGGGTGCGGAGTGTGGCAGGTAGTAGAAGAGCAGCGTTGCGCAGCCGCATCCGACGAACCCGGCCCACCGCATCTGCCGCATCCAGCCGATGCGGTCACCGATGATGCCCCACATCACGTTGGTGAAAGGCTGCACGAGGAAGACCACGCCGTAGATGCGCAGCCATTGCGACATGGTGAAGCCGCCTTCGGCCGAGGTGTAGAACAGGGGCATGATGGCCGGGAAGCCGAATAGCGACAGGTTGCAGATGACGCGGGTGACGAGCGCCAGGGCGATGTCCCGGTTTTCGACGATCAGGGTCAGGCCGCGGCTGATTTCCTTGAGCTGGGCGCTCAGGCTGTGGGCCGAGGTTTCGATCTTCGCGGCTGCGTTGCCCGGGATGTCGCGGATGGCGACAAGAGCGAGGAGGCCGCCTGCCAGGACCCAGACGAGGGAAAGCCACAGGGTCGGGACGAAGCCGATGGCCGGGATCGTGAAGCTGGGGAGGAACGCGGCGATGATGCCGTAGCCGATCGTGAACATGGACCAGACCCAGCCGATGGCGGAGGCCAGCCTGTGTTCAGGGGTGCGCTGTACGATCCAGAAGAAGAAGGCATAGAAAAACAGGGGATACGCAAAGCCCCGCAGGCCGTAGAAGAACAGCATCAGCGGGAAGCTGTGATGCTGGATTCCGAATGTGAGGAAGGCGATGTGACAGACCACCCACCAGACGGTGCCGATCGCCATGATGCGTCTTGGGCCGTACACTTCGGCGAGGACACCGGAGAGCCAGCTCGCGATGGCGGCGGTGGCGCCATAGACGGTGAAGAGCAGACCGGCCTGGGAGGGGGAAAAGCCGATGCTGGTCACGTATTTTGCGAGGAAGGCGACCTCGATTCCGTCACCTGTCATGTAAAGGGCTACGGCGATGTAGCCCCAGAGCAGGATGACAGGCATTCCCCAGACGATATGGGATTTGGTGCTGTCTTCGTGGTGCGTGAGAGGAGTGGCACTCATGTTCGTCATGCCTCCGATACTATCCGCGCGGAAAGGGCGGTTGCGTTACTGGGGGAGCGTGATCTGGAGTTTCACATCGGTCGGGCGGGCAGAGGCCGCGCGTTCGAAGGCTGCGATGCTGTCATCGAATGCGAACGTGTCCGAGATCAGGGGTTTGAGATCGACCTTGCCGGACGCGATGAGGGCGATGGCGCGCTCATAGACATTCGCGTAGCGGAAAACCGTTTCCATGCGGATTTCCTTGGCCTGGGCCGCGACGAGGTCGAACGGGATCTTCTCCACGGGCATGCCGACGAATACGACGGTTCCGCCAGGGCGGACGCAGGAAAAGACATCGTCATAGGCGCCGGGGAAACCGCTGGCCTCGAAAACGACGTCTGCGCCCCAGTCTGCGCCGCACTGCCGGGAGATGGCGTCACGGGGGCGACCCTCCCGGACATTGAGGGGCACGAGGCCTTTGTACTGCGCGGCGATTTCGAGTTTCGGGGCGGCGATGTCGGAAATGAAGACGGTGCCTGCGCCGGAGGCGAGGGCGGCCAGGGCGGTCATGAGCCCGATGGGGCCGCAGCCGGTTACGAGGCAGGTGTCACCCGGTTTGATCGCCGCCTTGACGGCGGCCTGCACGCCGATGGCGAAAGGCTCGACCATTGCGCCTTCTGCGAAGGACACATGATCCGGCAGGCGGTATGTGAACGCTGCCGGGTGAACGACAGTCGGGGTCAGGCAGCCATGGACCGGAGGTGTGGCCCAGAATGTCACGGCGGGGTCCACGTTGTAGATCCCCATCTTGGACGCGCGGGAGATGGGGTCGGGGATGCCGGGCTCCATGCAGACGCGGTCCCCGACCTTCAGGCTGGTGACACTGGCGCCGGTCTCCACGATGACGCCAGCGGCCTCATGGCCCAGCACCATGGGTTCATTCACCACGAAATGCCCGATGCGGCCGTGGGTGTAATAGTGAACGTCACTGCCGCATATTCCGACCGTATGGATGGAGATTCTCACATCATTCGGGCCCAGAGTATCAGGAACAGTGATATCGCGAAGGGAGAGAACGCCTTTGCGTTCCAGGACGAGAGCTTGAGCCATATTGGACCTTTGCGCGCTTGGAAGCGGCCTGTCTGATCGTTGGAATGGCTATCTTGAGCGCTACAGATGAAAAAGATCTAGCCTCGGATTTTCCGCAGAATAATACTTCCTTGCAGAGGGCCTGTTTTCTGCAGTCTGTGAAGAATCTCACATCTATATGATATTTTATGACTAGGGCTGTTATTTTGGGCGCCTGTCATGCGAAAGGGCCGGAAGCATGGTGCAATGTCCCAGTTTTCCGGGACGGATGGCGAGAGTACCGGGAGGATCATCGGTGCCGGGGCTTCCGGCAGGTGCCGGGGTTGTGAATGCGGGACGTGACGGTCTCTGGATGCCGTTTGCGGAGGTCTGTTGAGGGACCGTGGCGAGATCAGGTTTTTTACATAATCCTTCCTGATCCATATTGCCGTGTCCTGATGAAACTCCGTGCTGTCTCGCGCCTATAAGCCTTCATGTCGCGAGAGGAAACGCCATGAGAAACCGTTGGGCTGTAATGGGTATCGTTATTCTGGCCGCGCTGCTGGTGGGGCTTATGCTGTGGATGAGAAGTCCGGCTCCGGTGACGCCCGCCGAGAACCACACCAAAAATGTTGCACCGCAGGCGATGCTCTGGGGCGGGGATGTCAGGACGCTGGTTCTGGCGGCTTGAGAGCGCCAGCCGTGCGGTGTGCTGGTGTTTCCGGCAGCCGGGCGGCGCGGTTGGCGGGCTTCGAAGCCCTGCGGTACGGACGAGAGCTTCCGGGTCGGTGAGGGGCCGGAGTTCCACAAGGACGTGCGGCTACGGGTGTCTGGACTGATGATCGGTGTGTGATGGCGGTTATGAGCGCATGCTGATGGAATTTCGCACCAGGAGAAGCGACAGTATGCCTGCGACGACAAGGGCGGCGGAGCATGTGTACCACGCCATGTCGAAACGGCCGGTGTAAGAGACGATATAGCCTGTCACGATCGGGGCAAGCAGACCCAGAGAGTTGCTGCAGGTCAGGGTGACGCCTGTGACGGTGCCGATCCTGTCGCCTTCTTCGACAAGGTCGGTCAGGAGGGCCGTGTTAGCGCCATTTGCGGCGATCAGGCAGGCGAGTGAGCCCGCCAGGACCAGCAGGATGGGGGTCATGGTGTGGCATGACGGCAGAAGCCCGATCGTTGAGGCGCCCATCAGGCAGATGGCTACGATGAAGCGCCGGCGGGGCGGGTGAATGCCTTTGCGGAAGACAAGATATTCGAGCGCGCGTCCGATGACGACTGCGCCGGCGGACGCGGCAAGGTAACACAGGGCCGTCCGGTTGCCTGTTCCGGTGATGTCGATGTGAAGTTCGTGGATCAGGTAGAGCGGCATCCAGGACATCACGAGGAACGTCAGGTAGTTCTGGGTACACTGGACGACAAGGACGCCGATGAAGGAGGCGGAGCGGAACAGGTTTTTGACAGAGGCGAAAGAGAAGGCCGTGCGTGAGGACGTGGCTTCTTTTTCCGGCGGTGCGCGATAGACCTGCCACCAGACCGCTGCCCAGACCAGTCCGATGATGCCAAGGGCCACGAATTCGAAGCGCCAGCCGAACAGGTCGATCAGGTAGGCGCCTGCGATCGTGCCGCCTGCGAGGCCGAGCTGCATTCCGGTCAGCAGGATTGTCATGACCGAGCCGCGCTCCCGGGGGAGAGCCCAGTTGCGGACCACTGTTGCGCCGACGCCGAAGGTCGGGGCTTCACCCACGCCCAGCAGGACGCGCATCATCAGGAACTGGACGATATTGTGCGTCATGCCGCCCAGCATCATGGCGAAGGACCAGACCGTGACGGCCAGGCTGCCGATCCGGCGTGCGCCCACGCGGTCCAGCAGGATGGTCGAAGGAAGGTTGAGCAGGAAATATGACCACAGGAAGCTTGACGAGACCCAGCCCATCTGGACCGGAGAGAGGCTGAATTCCTTGCCGAGCGAGGGAAGGGCGATGGAAAGTGCGGCCCTGTCACCGTAGCTGATGACGTACATCAGGAAGACCAGGAAGAAGAATATGTAGCGGGAAGGAACGTTCCGGAACCGGGATGTCACGGTCATGGTCTTGCCTGTCATCATGCTGCCGACCTCCTGCTGTTTCGGGTGTTGCGGGACTGTCCCTGAAAGGAACAGTCAGTATGGGAAAAGGGGTGGGATGAAGCCGGGACGGGGCAAGGTCAGGAGCCCTCTGCCGCGTCCACGGTGCCGAGGACGGCCGTGCGGACCGCTGCCGGACGATCATGACGCAGCATCCAGATGCCCGATCCGATGATCAGCAGGGCGCCGGCCAGCATTGCGATACCGGGGATTTCGCCGAAGCCGAGCCAGCCGATCAGCGCCGCCCAGAGCAGGCCCGTATAGGCGAACGGGCCAATGGCGGAGACCTGTGCGGAGGCGAAGGCTTCTGTCTGGAGGACCTGTGCGATACCGGCGAAGGCGCCGACCACGACAAGGCAGAGCGCGTCTTTCAGGCCGGGCATGATCCCGATGAAAGGGAGGGGGGCGGCTGTCATGACCGTCATGAGGATGGCCTGCCACAGGGCGATCGTCGTGCTGGCCTCGGTGGCGGAAAGCTGGCGGATCTGCATCGTGGTCAGAGCGCCGACGGCGCCCTGCGCGAGTGCGATGAGGTAGATGATGGTCGAGACGGACCCGGCTGCGCCTGTGTTGAGGAGGCCCTTGCCGAGCGCGACAACAACCACGCCGGAAAACCCGATGAGGACTGCGATCCAGCGCTGCAGGCCGGGGCGTTCATGCAGAAGGGGAATGGACAGCAGGACGAGGAAGAGCGGCTGCGTGTAGGAGAGGACCTGCTGTTCCGCCAGGGGGAGGCGCGTGACGGTCACGACGACCATGATCATGCTGATCAGACCGATGACCGAGCGGAGAAGATGGCCTTGGAAATGATGCGTTCTGAGAACGATCTTCGTGCGTGAGGCGATGATGAGGACGAACGGGAGAGAAAACAGGTTACGGAAGAAAATGATTTCCAGGGCCGGAAGCCGTGATCCCGTCAGTTTCTGCAGGGCGTTGAGGGCTGCCGTGAAGAAGGTTGCCGATGCGAGCAGCAGTGCGCCGCGTTTCAGATCATGCTTCATCATGAAATCAACCTCGATGCACGATACTGATGCAGCGGTGCTTTGCAGCGAACTGGGACAATCTGGTGACCTGCCGGAATGACTATGTTTTGAAAACGTAATGCAGATTCCGCAGCCTGAGGCATAGCAGTTCGCTGCGACGTGATATGAAATTCTTATGGATGTCAGTCATCCAGGCGGCAGGCGGGGGTGAGAATGGCGCCGGTGGCCTCGATTTCCGCCCGGATGGCTCTGGCGAGTTCCAGGGAACCGGGTGTGTCGCTGTGGACGAGAATGGACTTCGCCTTCACGGGCAGGCGGGAGCCGGTGGCCGTTGTGACCGAGCCGTCTTCAAGGAACTGCCAGACGCGGGCGCGGATGGCGGACAGGTCGTGGATGACGGCGCCGGGCTGACCGCGGGGGACGAGTGTGCCCTGATCGGTATAGGCGCGGTCGGCGAGGAAGAGGGTCCGGGTCCGCAGTCCCGCTTTTTCCGCTGCACGTTCAGTCAGCTGGCCTGACATGCAGAAGACGGTCAGTTCACGGTCCAGGGCGGCGATGGCGCGTGTCAGGCGCAGGGCCAGGGCTTCATCGGCGTTGGCCATGTTGCCGAAGGCGGCATGGTAGCTGACATGCGTCACTCGGTGGCCGTGAAGGGCGGCTAGGCTCTGGAGAGCGCCGATCTGGTAAACCATCATGGATTCCATATCGGCGTCGGAGACCGTCATGGCGCGCCGTCCGAAGCCCATCAGATCCGGCAGGCCCGGATGAGCGCCGATTCCGACGCCCTTTTCTTTCGCCTTGCGGACTGTCTCGTTCATGATCGCGTAATCACCGGCATGAAAGCCGCAGGCGATGTTCGCGGAAGAGACAACGTCCATCAGTCCGTCATCATCGGCAATTTTCCAGCGGCCGAAACCTTCACCCATGTCGGAATTGAGGTCGATTTTCATGCTTTGCTTCCGATTCTGCTGCCGTTGCGGGACTGGGCGGACTGACGGTAGAGGGTCGCCATCATGCGCAGATCATCAAGATAGGCCCTGATGGGCTGCATGGCGGCGATGCCTGTCTGGTGGTCGACGTCCTGAAAGCGGATCCGGGTTCCGATGCGTGCCTGGGCGAGGCGCCAGAGATCGGCTTCGATCACGGTGGCGATACGGGGATAACCGCCGGCCGTATTAGCGTCGGCAAGCTGCACGATGGGTTCACCGGCGGGTGGAACCTGCACGATGCCGGGGATGATGCCGTAGGACCGCAGTTCCACCCGTTTCTGCAGGCTCAGGGGCGCACCGCTGAGACGGTAGCCCACGCGGTTGCTCTGCGGGGTGATGCGCCAGGCTTCCTCCCAGAAACGCTTCCGGGACTCTTCATCGAAGCGCAGATAATCCGTGCCCGGGATGGCGCGCAGGGTGATGGTTTTTTCGCCTGCTGATGCGCTTCCCAGAACGGCGGAAGGTGAAACGGCGCCGTATCCTGACAGAATGGTCGTTGCGGGATGTGTTTCCAGTGTGTCGCCGGTTTCGAGAAAGCGTCCGTCAAGGCCGCCGAAGCCGCCACGGAGCTGTGTGCTGCGCGAGCCGAGAACGACCGGTACCTGGATGCCGCCGCCGAGGCAGACATATCCACGGGCGCCTGCTGACGGGATACCGATGCGCAGGACCTGTCCGGCCTGAGCGGTGGCCACGGACCAAGACAGGACCGGCTCACCGTCCAGTTCGAGCGGAGCAGTGATCCCGGTGACGGCGAAGTTGGTTGGCGTTTCGAACCTGATGACGAAGGGGTAGGTCTGCAGTTCGATGCAGGCGGCGTCCGGTTCGTTGCCGAGAAGCGTATTGCCGATCTGGAGGGCCAGCGGGTCCATGACACCGGAGCTGCCGACGCCGAGATTGCGGTATCCCGGACGTCCCGGATCCTGCACGGTGTTGAGCGGTGCGGTCTCGAGGATCGTGATCACAGGTCGATGCTTTCCGGATAAAAGCGGATGCGGTCCCCGATGGCGAAGAGGGAGGGAGGCTTCCGGTGAGGATCGAAAAGGCAGATTTCGGTGTAACCGATCGAATTCCAGCCATTCGGTCCGGTCAGGGCGGAGATCCCGGCCTGCATGCCGCCGATTGTCACGGTGCCGGCTGGCATGTTCAGGGAGGGGACGGATTTGCGCGGGGTGGCGATGCGTGGGTCCAGCCCGTGCAGATAGCCGAAGCCGGGTGCGCTGCCGACGGCGCAGACCGTATATTCCCCGGCGTGATGGAGGGCGATGACCTCCTCGGGGGACAGGCCGGTATGGGCTGCGACGGCTGCCAGATCGTCTCCGCGCTCGCCCCCGTACTGGACGCCGATGTCGAAGACGCGGCCTTCGATCTGCAGGGGGGGTAATGTCTCCCAGGCTTCGCGCAGCCAGTGTACGATCCGTTCCGGCTGTTCGGGGGGCTGGGAGAAAATCAGCAGGAGATTGGTCACGCCCGGGACGAGTTCCTGAATGTCGGGGCGTTTTTCAGCATGGGCGATGAGGGCCCAGATACGCTGCTGCTGGGTCATGGTGAATGCGCCGGGCGCCTCGAACAGCATGGCGCGCGTGCCCATCATGCTGATGACGGGGGCGCTGGAGTCCTGATGCTGGTCCAGCAGGTGTCGCGTATCGGAGCTCAAGGCATTCAGTTCCCGGGGCTATGACAGGTTCTGTCGCCGTCAATGATTCCATCATCGAGGCGGTATCGTAACGATATGTCTGACGGGCACCGTGGTGACCAGAGGCATTTGAGGTTTAATGTCATCGGATTATCTTATGGGTCATGTCGAGGTGGTTCGGCTTCCATCGGATTATGTTATGGGGCAAGAACGAACTGCTCTTGGTGTTTGTAAAACAACTCCATTAGCCTCGACAGAATATTATACCGGAGGGGCCGTATTCCATGCGGTCCGGTCGGTGATTTCCCTTTATTCCAGAAATGGGTCCCATTCGCATGAGCAATACTCCTTATCGCACCGCTCTCGTTACTGGCGCTTCTTCCGGGATTGGCGCTGCCATCGTGCGCCGGCTGAGCGAAAGCGGCATCAAGGTTCATGCTCTGGCGCGGGATGCAAAGCGTCTTGAAGATCTGGCCAAGGAGACGGGCTGCGTTCCTCACGCCGTCAGCGTGTCGGATCAGGCCGGTCTGGAGGCTCTGCTCAGCGGTCTGGAAATCGATGTGCTGGTCAACAATGCCGGTCAGTCCCGCACGGGCAACATCACCAAGACCACGCCGGAAGACATCGATGCCCTGGTTGATGTGAACCTGCGTGCGGTTCTGCAGCTTACGCGTCTGGTCGTGGCGGGCATGATCGAGCGTGATCGTGGGCATATCGTCAATATCAGCTCGATTGCCGGGCATTATGCCTTTGCGGGTGGCAACACCGTTTATCATGCGACCAAGGCAGGGGTGCATTCGCTGTCCCAGCAGCTGCGCTGTGATCTGTTCGGGCGCCACATCCGCGTGACGGAAGTTTCTCCGGCCCGTGTGGAGACCGAGGTTTTTGGCCGTCTGATCGGTGACATGGCCGAGGCGAAGAAGCGTTTCTTTGACGAGTACGAGTCCCTGCTGCCGGAAGACATTGCAAATTCCGTTGCCTTTGCCGTTCTGGCGCCCCAGCGCATGAATGTCAGTTTCATGGAAGTGCTGCCCACGATGCAGGTGGTCGGCGGCCTGAATTTTGCGAAGAAAACCTCTACCCCGGCATGACGGCCGTGGATATTGCGCAGATCAAACGCCTGATCGACCTTATGTCCCGGGCTCCGGTTGCGGAGCTTGAGATTGAGGAAAACGGATGGAAAATCCGTCTGGCACGTGGAGCGGGGGATGCGGGGGCGGTAACGCCTTCCGTGGCTTCTGTGCCTGCATCCGTGCTGGAACAGGTGGTTCCCGCCAAGGCTGCGCCGGTGGCGTCTTCCGGGGCGGACGTGATCATTACTGCGCCGTCCTATGGTGTCTTTCATCTGGCACCTGCTCCGGATGCTTCGCCCTATGTGACCGTCGGTCAGGAGATCGAGGCCGGGCAGCAGGTCGGGCTGCTGGAGGCCATGAAGGTTTTCAACCCCGTGCGTGCGACAGCGCCGGGAAGAATCGCCGAGGTTCTGGTGGATGCGGGTACGGAAGTGGAGGAGGGGACGCCCCTGTTCCGGTTGGCATGAGTGATATGCAGCGTTTCAGAAGAGTCCTGATTGCCAATCGCGGCGAAATAGCTTTGCGCATCCAGCGCGCCTGCCGTCAGCTTGGTCTGGAGACGGTGGCTGTCCATTCGGAAGCTGATGCCGACAGCCGTCATGTGCGCGAGGCGGATATTGCCCTCTGTATTGGTCCGGCTGCGGCTTCGAAGAGCTATCTCGATGCGGACGGGTTGCTTCTTGCCGCGAAAGTGACCCGGGCGGATGCGATACATCCGGGGTATGGGTTCCTGTCGGAAAATGCGGACTTTGCTGATGCCGTGGAAGCGGCGGGTCTGACGTTCATTGGCCCGACGGGCGCGTCCATTCGCATGATGGGTGACAAGATCACCGCAAAGCGTGCCATGCAGGAGGCCGGCGTGCCCTGTGTTCCTGGTTCTGACGGACCGTTGCCTGCGGCGGCGGCAGAGGTGCGGGCCATTGCGCAGGCGGTTGGTTTTCCTGTGATCGTCAAGGCGTCAGGCGGTGGCGGCGGTCGCGGGATGCGGGTGGTGCATGGTCTGGATGAACTGGAAGAGGCTGTTTCCCTCACCGCGAAAGAGGCGCAGCAGGCATTCGGAAATCCGACGCTGTATCTCGAACGGTACATGCAGAAGCCCCGTCATGTTGAAATCCAGGTTCTGTGCGATACGCATGGTACGGCCTTGTGGCTCGGAGCGCGGGACTGCTCTTTGCAGCGGCGGCATCAGAAGGTTCTGGAAGAAGCGCCTGCGCCCGGTATTCCGCCGGAGACCATTGCGGAGATCGGGGAGCGCTGTGCCCGGGCCTGTCGTCAGATCGGCTATCGCGGGGCGGGGACGTTCGAGTTCCTGTATGAAGACGGGATTTTTGCATTCATCGAGATGAATACCCGTGTGCAGGTCGAGCATCCCGTGACCGAGGAAATCACCGGCATCGATATTGTTGCGCAGCAGCTGCGCATTGCACAGGGTGAGGCGCTGGCCTTCCGGCAGGAGGATGTCCGGATGCATGGCCATGCGATCGAGTGCCGTCTTAATGCCGAGGATGCGAAAACCTTCCTGCCGTCCCCCGGAACCGTGACGCGGTGGGACCTTCCGGGTGGGCCGGGCGTCCGGATCGATACGCATGTGGTCAACGGTTATACGGTTCAGCCTTATTATGATTCCCTGATCGGGAAGATCATCAGCTATGGCGCGAGCCGGGATGAAGCCATTGCCCGGATGCGGATTGCATTGGCGGAAATGTGCGTCGAGGGAATTTCGACGAATATTGGCCTGCACCAGGCGCTGCTGGATGATCCGCAGTTCCGGAAGGGTGGCGTGAATATCCACTATCTGGAGCGCTGGCTGGCAGAAAGGGCGGATTCATGAAAACTTCGGAAAAGCGTGGTCCTGCTTTCGACGTGCTGCCTTCGCCAGAGGACATCAGCCAGATCGCGGTCTGGATGCAGCAGGCAGGGCTTGAGACGCTGGAGCTGTCTGACGGTAAAGGGGCGCGGCTGTTTCTTCGGGTGGCAGGTGGGTCGGTCAGCAGGCCGATCCCGCATGAAGAAACGGCGCCAGCCGAGCCTTCAGCACGTGGCATTGCGGTCAAGGCGCCCTATTTCGGGCATCTCGGCCTGACCGGGCTGGCAAAGCCGGGGAAAATTGTAAAACGGGATGATGTTCTGGCGTTTCTGACGCTGGGAAATCTTCAGATTCCCGTACAGGCGCCCATGGATGGAACTGTTGTGGATGTTCTCGGACAGGATGGTGAACTGGCCGGTTATGGGGCCGTCATCCTGCATCTGGAACCGGCATAGCCTGACGCAGGCTTGCCGGCCCCTCCCGGACAGGGAGGGTTTTTTTTGATCTGTTCTTTTGGGGTGAGGAAGCCTTTCGGGGCTTCCTCATGGCACGCTCAGCTGAGGGAGGTTACGAACTCGGCAATGCGGCGGCAGCCTTCTTTCAGCGTTTCCGGGTCGGTGGCGTAGGAAATGCGGAAGAACGGGCTCATGCCGTAGGCACCGCCCTGAACGGAGGCGACCTGTTTTTCCTCCAGAAGGGCCATGACGAAATCTGCATCCGTCTTGAGGTGGCGTCCTTTGGGGGTTGTCTTGCCGAGACAGGGTGCGATTTCCGGATAGACATAGAACGCGCCCTGCGGGGTATGGCAGGTCACGCCGGGGATGGCGTTGAGCAGTCCGACCACAAGGTCGCGTCGTGCCTGATATTCCGCGGCGCGGTCTTTCAGGAAATCCTGTGGCCCTTCGAGCGCCGCGATGGCTGCGGCCTGTGCCATGGTGTTGATGCCGCTGGTGGACTGGCCCTGCATGTTGTTCATGGCAGCGATCAGGTTGCGCGGGCCGCCGCAGTAACCGACGCGCCAGCCCGTCATGGCGTAGCTTTTGGAGACGCCGTTTACGGTCAGCACGCGGTCTTTCAGGCGGGGTTCGACTTCTGCGAGCGTGCAGAACTCGAAGTCGTCATAGACGAGGTGTTCGTAAATATCGTCCGTCATGATCCACACATGGGGATGCTTCAGCAGGACGGCGGCGATGTCTTCCATCGCTTCACGGGGGCAGCAGGCGCCGGTCGGATTGTTGGGGAAGTTCAGGACGAGCCATTTGGTCTTCGGGGTGATGGCGGCATCCAGGGCTTTCGCGGACAGTCTGAAATTGTCGGAGGCGGGGCAGGGAACCTGTACGATTTTCGCTCCGCAGAGGCGGGCGATGTCCGAATAGCTGATCCAGTATGGTGTTGGCAGAACGACTTCGTCGCCGGTGTTGCAGGTGGCCATCATCGCATCGAAGATGATCTGCTTGGCGCCATTGCCGACGAGGATTTCATCCAGGGCATAATCCAGATGATTTTCGCGGAGGAATTTGGCCTGTATGGCTTTTTTCAGGGCCGGTTTGCCGTCCTGCGGGGGATATTTGGTGTCGCCTCCGCGCGCGGCGTTCACTGCGGCTTCGATGACGTGCGGCGGGGTGGGGAAATCCGGCTCGCCGGATGACAGGCTGACGATCTTGAGGCCTTCCGCCTTGAGTTCGCGTGCCTTGTCGGTCATGGCGGCAGATGCCGAAACCCCGATTCCGTTCAGTCGATCAGCAAAGCCAGGCATTGATGTCTCTCCGTTGCCGCGTGGATCATTGCGCATATGCGTGTCGCGGCTATCGTAAATCGTTTCGCATCTGCCAAGATAGCGCCGAAAATTGTCTGGCCCCATATGACAATCCTATGGGGTTGAATCGAATACGTAATAATAAGGTCTGGAAGGGTCAGGGGTGACAGTCTCCTGATGGCCCTTGTCATGAAAGGGCGTGCTCGGGTTCAATCACAGATCTGGATATCCAAAATGATGACATCTGCCGTCCAGCCAGACGTTCGTATCGAGCGGGATCTGCTTGGTGAAATGCCGATACCGGCCAATGCGCTCTGGGGCGTGCATACGCGCCGTGCCGTTGAGAATTTCCCGATCAGTGGCGAGCCGGTGGGCGCATTTCCGGACTTCATCCGCAGCTTCATCACCATCAAGCGCGCTGCGGCACGGGCGAACAGGGCGCTGGGATATCTGGATCCGGAACGGGCCGATCTGATTGAAACGGCCTGCAGCCTGCTGCTGGAACGGACCGATTACAGCCGGGATTTCATTGTCGATGCCATGCAGGGGGGGGCAGGCACGTCCACCAACATGAATGTCAATGAAGTCATCGCCAATGTCGCTCTCAAACTGGCGGGGCGGGAGCCCGGTGACTATGGGGTTCTGCACCCGAACGACCATGTCAACATGGCGCAGTCCACCAATGATGTTTATCCCACCGCGTTGAGGCTTGGCGTGCTGGACGCAACGCAGCCGCTGCTTGCCGCGCTGGATGGGCTTGCACAGAGTCTTGGAGAAAAGGCCCTGACATTTTCCCCGATCCTGAAAGTCGGGCGGACCCAGCTCCGGGACGCGGTTCCGATGACGCTGGGTCAGGAATTCAGGGCGTTCCAGAGCGCGATCGAGACGGAAATCCGGCAGATCCGGGAGCAGTCCGCAGCTTTTCTGGACGTCAATCTCGGGGGAACGGCCATCGGGACGGGTCTGAACACAGACCCGCGTTATGCCGATATGGTTCTTGAGGAACTCCGGGACCTGACTGGTCTGCCGATCAGAGCTGCCGCCGACAGGATCGAAGCGACGTCAGACGTGGGCGTTTTCGTACTCTTCTCGGGTGTGCTCAAGAGGCTGGCTCTCAAGCTATCCAAGATTTCCAGTGATCTGCGTCTGCTTTCGAGCGGGCCGCGGGCCGGTCTGGGAGAGATCATTCTGCCGGCCGTTCAGGCCGGGTCGTCGATCATGCCGGGGAAGGTCAATCCGGTGATCCCGGAAGCGGTCAACCAGGTTGCCTATCTGGTGGCGGGATATGACGTGACGCTGACCATGTGCGCGGAGGGCGGGCAGTTTCAGCTGAACCCGTTCGAACCCATGATCGGTTACTGTCTCTTTTCGTCTCTGAAGACGTTGACGTCCGCCGTCGAACTTCTGACGACGAAATGCATCTCGGGCATTGTGGCGGATGCGGAGCGCTGTGCGTATCTGTTCAGCCGCAATATTGCGATTGTCACGGCTCTTGTGCCGGTTCTGGGATATGATTTCTGTGCCGGAATTGCCCGCCGGGCCTTGGCTGAGAACCGGACGGTGACGGAACTGGTTCTTCAGGAAAAGCTGTTGTCCAGGGAGGAGCTGGCCGTGCTCCTGCAGCCGGAGCTGCTGACGCGGCCGAATGTCGGAAGGGCCGGCGCTGTTATTCCGTAGAGGGATGTGTTCCGGGCCAGTTTTGGGAGGCGGCCATGGTCTGTGCCAGATCGATCAGGCGTTCGCGGACAGCGACGGAGGCCTCGGTTTCCGGAACCAGGTCCGGAACGCATAGCGAGACATTCTCGCTGATGACAGGATTGCGGAGCGAATAGATGCGGGATTTGCCTTCGACCGCGATCCGGCTGGCAACGGACCAGGGCAGGATCGTGCTGCCAATGCCTTCCAGGATCGCGCCCTGGAGGGTCGTCAGGGCCTCGATTTCCGCGACGATCGTGGGTTCCAGACTTTTGCGGAGGAAGGCCATGTCTATGGCCTTGCGGACAAAGTTGTGCGTGGGCGGAACCAGAAGGGGAATATCCGTGATATCCGCCAGCTGTACGGTGTTCTGCCCGTCATGCGGTATTTCGAGGGAGGAGGGGGCGAGAAGAAAGAATTCTTCCTTCATCAGGGGCGTGAAGCTGACCCCTTTCATGGGGCCGGAGCCATGGATGACTGCCATGTCCAGACGCCCTGTCATGACCAGTTCGCTGTAGATGTCGTCAAAGCTTTCGGTGAGATGCAGGACGATACCGGGAAGTTCTTCCCGGACGCGGCGCAGAAGTTCCACCGACAGGGTGGAGCCGGCGCTGTAGGGCGAAAGTCCGACGGAGACCTTTCCGACAAGGGGACCGGTGCCCTGGATGATCTCGACCATGGCGCGGTCGAACTGTTTGCTGAGGATCTGTACGTGACGGTAGAGAACGGATCCTGCGATTGTCGGGGTGACGCCGCTTTTGCTGCGGATGACCAGTTTCTGGCGGAAGGCAGTTTCAAGCGCGGCCAGCTGCTGGCTCAGTGCGGGCTGGGCGATATTCAACAGATCGGCGGCACGGGAAATGCTGCCGAGGTCGATTATCTTCACGAATGCCTGCAAGCGTCTGATGTCCAACTGGCCGGTTCCCTTATTTTTCCAGAGCCTAATTCGCCATGATCTGCCTCCCGCAACAGAACGTCAATAAAATCGCAAAGGGATGGATGATTTTTTAAGGGTGACGGGCGGGCAGGATATCCGGATATTTCCGGGGGCGCATTTCCTCAGAAGAAGAGCGGGCAGCAGGGGAAAATCGTTGTTTCGGTCTGGGAATATAAATAATCTATATGACGCCAAAACATAACGAATACGTACCATACCTTCATGTTCCTGTAACGGGATTCCGGCGGCTTGAGGGGGATGCAATGTTGAATGGGTCAAATTGGAAACTCTGTCTGGTCGCAGGTGCTGCACTGAGTGCGCTCGTGCCCGATCTGGCCCTGGCGGCGTCAACTGCTACGGCGACATCTACGTCTGTCAGACATCACAAGGTGACCGCCAAGAAGGGCAATGCGGTTCCGGCGCGTGCTGCGCCAGCACATCATGCGCCGACGTCCCTGAATGCTCATGAGATGGAAAGCATCCATGTCGGTGGGCGACAGACGAATTCTGTCTTTTCTCCCGTTACGGCCCGGCACAGTACGACGCAGGTTACGGTGGTTACGGGAGCGGAGCTTCTGAAAACCGGTCAGACCAACGTCCTGTCTGCGCTGGCCCAGGCAAACCCGGCTATTACGACGGCCGCTCTTCCCGGCGGCGGTGCAATTTCCTTCGTCCAGACCATGCAGCTGCGTGGCCAGTCCCCGGATGATACGCTGATCCTGGTCAATGGGCACCGCCGTCATATCGGTGCGAATTTCAACTCGAATGCCGGCACGAACTGGGGCAGTGAACCCAGTGATATTTCCCTGATTCCTGTTTCAGCCATCGACCATATCGAGGTCATTACGGAAGGGGCGTCCGCCCTGTACGGGCAGGATGCCATTGCGGGTGCGGTCAATATCGTTCTCAAGCGCGATACGCATGGTGGCAGCATCAACTTCAAGAACAGTGGCTATTACGCAGGCGACGGGCAGGGACTTGACGGGTCTGCGAACTATGGCATGGCGATCGGAAACCGGGGCGGTTACCTTGATCTTGCGGCGCAGGTGACACATCAGCTTCCCACGACGCGCGGCGGCGATTTCTACGGAACGCTTTTCAGTGATTCGCGTAACGAGACGGCCAATCGCGACGTCCAGCGGGGACTTGGTCTGCCCAAATCGACCCTTGAAACCCTGAGCGAGAACCTTTCCGTTCCGCTGGGAAATGGTTTCAGCGTTTACAGTACGTCCACGTTCTCCCATCGTCGGGCCAATGTGGCGGAAACGTATCGTAGCGCGGCTGACAGCGATACCTGGATCAACACCGATCTGTATCCGAACGGCAACCAGCCTTACATCACCATGGACCAGTATGACTTCGAGACGGATAACGGTATCCGGACTCACAAATTCGGGTTCGCCTGGGATGCTTACGTCACATACGGGCGGGATGCCCAGAAATATGGCACGAAGGATTCCGAGAACGTTTCTCTGCCGGGAAGCACGCAGACATCGTTTTATGACGGTTCTTCCATTGCATCGGAACTGACAAGCGGTATCCGTGGTTCCCGTTCCTTTCACACCGGGCTCCTGCCGCGCCCGATCGATCTGAAATTCGGCGCCGAATACCGGCATGACACGTTCCAGATGACGGAAGGTGAGACGGCTTCCTGGGAAGGGATGGGGGCCACGGACCATCCGGGTAACGTGCCCATGGCTGTGACCAACCAGAACCGTGATGTCTATGAAGGTTTTGCCAATCTCGACTTCTATGTCACGAAGAAATGGGAATGGACGCTTGGCGGGCGTGTCGCGAGTTACAACAATCTGGCGACTGTCGAGACCGGTTCGGTTGGAACGCGGTATAACTTCACCAAGCGCTGGGCTATCCGGGCCAATATCAACAGTGGTTATCGTCCGCCGACGCTGGGTGAAATGTCCTATTTCTATTCGGCGCCTTATCCCGGCTATACGGTTGACCAGGTTCCGGCCAACAGCACCATTGCCAAATATCTGGGCTCTGGCAGCATGAAGGGTGAATATTCGCGCAGCTACAGCATTGGCCTTGATGCGACGCCGGTTAACAACTTCCACATGACGGGAAACCTGTATTACATCGCCATCAATTCCCGTCTTGGCAGCACGAAGACTTACAGCGTTAACACCAGCGACGCTTTTCTTATGAATCTGCTTGCGCAAAACAATCTCGAAAGCGCGACGTCACTGTCCTATTACGCCAATCTCTATAACACGCAGACATTTGGCGGGGATTTCAGTGCGGATTACACTCTGAAGACCCGGAAACTGGGTCAGTTCAGATTTGCGATGGGGATCAACTTCTCGGATACGGAAATCCGTTCGGCCAGGGACGGTTTCGTCAACGAGTACACCAAGGAAATGGTGCTGCATTCTGCGCCCAAGAACCGTGAACAGATCAGCGTGAACTGGAATTACGGCAAATGGTCTGTGTTCGTGCAGGAGATGCGTTACGGATCGATCGTGTACATGGCGGCTCCGACGGGAGCGGGCAGTGTTCCGTTCATGCAGAATCCGGCGCTCATTACCAATCTTGAGGTGGATTACAAGATCCTTCCGCGCTGGACCGTCGGGGTTGGTGCGAATAATCTCGGGAACAAGTATCCGACGCGGATCTCGCCGGCGATTGCGCATACCCAGCAGGGTCTGTCCAAGTATGCGTCCTATTCGCCCTATGGTTTCAATGGCGGGATGTATTACGTAAAAACCTCGATTGATTTCTGATCGACAGACGGCGCCTCCTCAGGGAGGCTGTTCTGAACGTCGCTTCTATGGCCCGGGCGACGTTCATGATGATGTCGGGCATCTGCCGGAATTGCGGTCTGCCGACGAACGGGCCGGCTAACAGTTCCTGTGTGGTCGGTGGGCGTTCGAACTGCCTGTCATCTGACGGGTATTATTTTCCGTCAGACCATCCGCTTCGAAAAGCGGGTATTTTGCCGTAGCGCGATCAATCGCTGCGGCACAGCCCGTCCAGCAGCACATCCAGCGCGGCCCGGACAGGCTCCGGTCCGACCTTTTCCTCGAGAAGCTGGCCGCTGATTGCCAGCATGGCCAGACCATGCACCTGCGCCCAGCTTGCTGCTGCCTGCGCGTTGATAGCGACTTTCCGAAAGCTGCCGTCCTGCTGCCCGGTTTCCAGAAGGTGCAGAAGAATTCCGAATGTGTTCATGGCTGCGTCATGCAACTGCGGATCTATCGTCTTGTCTGCGTCGGAACTGAACATCAGACGGTAAAGACCGGGATTGCGGAGTGCAAACTCAATACAGGCCTGCGCTGTGACCATGAATTGCTCTCGCGTGGAAGACAGCTTCAGGGACATGGCCTCTGTCATGGTGTCTCCGAGCCTGACGAAACCGGTCCGGGCCAGTTCCCGCAGCAGCATCTCGCGATCACGGAAGTGCTTGTAGGGGGCTGCGTGACTGACACCTGTTCGCCGTGCCACTTCCCGTAGCGTGAAGGTCCAGTTCTGGTCTGCGGCCAGCATGGCAAGCGCCGTGTCGATCAGGGCGCGGCGGAGATCTCCGTGATGATAGGGGCGGTCCTTGGTTTCACTCATTCGTGAGGCCTATGTTTACAGAAGAAACTTTCATTGACACCGGATCGTCATGCTCCATATCCTGCCTGTACAAGTTTCTCCTGTAAACATGGAGGACGCGATGTCCGATGTTACTTCTGCTGATCTGCACCGTATTCTCGATCGCCAGCGCGATGCGTTCCTGCATGTTGGTCCACCCGATCTGAAGCAGCGGCGCGGCGATCTGCGGCGTCTGAAAGCTGAAATCCTGAGGCGGCGGACTGACATCGTGCGCGCGCTGAAAACGGATTTCGGCCAGCGGTCGGAACGGGAAAGTGCCATTGTGGAACTGATCCCGCTGGTGCAGTCGATCAATTACATGATTCGGCATGTGGGACACTGGATGAAGCCGGAACGTCGGCACGTCTCGGCTTATTTCCAGTTCGGGCGCGCCTGGGTGCTCCGGCAGCCGGTGGGCGTTGTGGGGATTATTGCGCCTTGGAATTATCCGGTTTCTCTTGCTCTTGTCCCGCTGGCGACGGCGATTGCCGCCGGCAACCGGGCCATGCTCAAACCGTCAGAATTCACACCGGCCACATCGGCGGTGATCGGCGAGATCGTTCAGGCCGTCTTTCCGGCGGAGCAGGTTTCCGTCGTCACGGGAGATGGCGAAGTGGGCTCCGCGTTCTCGGCTCTGCCTTTCGATCATATCCTGTTCACTGGCAGCACGGCGGTTGGAAAGAAGGTTGCTGAGGCGGCGGCGCGTAATCTGACGCCGGTTACGCTTGAACTGGGCGGGAAATCGCCTGTGGTGATCGAGCCCGGCTTTTCCATGCAGCGGGTGGCGGATCGCGTGGTGTTCGGCAAGCTGACCAATGCCGGGCAGACCTGCATCGCGCCCGATTATGTGCTGGTTCATGAAGACGACAGGGAGGCTTTTGCCGCTGCCTATCAGGAGGCTGTCAAAGCGCAGCATCCTGGTGGTTATGTGGGATCTTCTGATTATACGGCCATTCTTAATACGCATCATTACGAGCGGCTGAGCGGTCTGATCGACAATGCCGAAGCACAGGGGGCGCAGGTTATCCGGCTGGGGAATGATTCACGCGAGGAGCATGTTCTGGCTCCCGTGCTGCTGCTGGATGTGACGTCGCAGATGACGGTGATGCAGGAGGAAATTTTCGGGCCTGTCCTGCCTGTGCTGACCTATCGGACACTGGATGAAGCGATTGCCTTCATCAACGGACGTCCGCGTCCTCTGGCTCTGTATTATTTTGGCGATCACTGTTCTGAACGCGCCCGGGTTCTGACGCGCACGGTTTCAGGAAACGTCACCATCAATGGCACCCTGCTGCACATTGCGCAGGATGATCTGCCGTTTGGTGGTGTGGGAGACAGCGGAATCGGGGCGTATCATGGGAAAGAGGGCTTTATGGCGCTCACGCATGCCCGTGGTGTGTACCGGCAGGGTCGTTTCAATGCGGCGACGCTGCTTCAGCCGCCATTTGGCAAGCTCACAGACGTCATTACTGATCTGATCCTGCGCTGACGACGTGCGTTTGGCTCGGGTATTGCGTCGATGTGGAGTTTGCTGGGGGGTGATGGTGTTGTCGGCAGCCTGATACGCCGGGGAAATATTTCGAATGGTGATGCGCTGCGCCTGAAATGGCGTTGCGCGCGGCGGCTTTTTTTAGGCGTCGTATGGCGATGTTCTGCTTGGATAAGATATTTTATGCCGCAGGGTCACGGATGGCTATGTTTTGCGTAGATCATGATTGTGTTCTTGCTTTTTTGGGGGAGTGCTCGGGGTTGGCGCGCGGCAGTTTGTTTTTGTTTGCTCCCGTGGGGGCGGGGAGCAGGTTTTTACTTCGGGATTAGAGGCGCAATCGAGTGCGGCATCGGGGCGCTTGGTTTCAGCCGTATGGACGTCCTGCGCTCATGTCTGTGTGATCGCAGCTGCTGCATGTTCAGCGGCTGTCCCCCGCTAGTGCCTTGCCCGCGTCGGTAGTGACGCCCTTAGCTGAAGCGCTGGGAAAGGCGGACTGTCTGTAAAGCGGGAAGTTCTTAATTTCAGTTTTTCTTCAAAGCGGCTGGTTTGTGCGCGGCTTTTTTCCCGCTTTCCGTTTCTACGAGATATTCCGGATTGGTTTTGGAGGCGGCGACGCGATGGCCTTTAATGACTGTTGGACGTGTAATCTTCTCGACAACATGTCCGTGTGCTTCGCCGCCATGGCTCTTCCAGCTTACATCGTCGCCTTTTTTGAAGTTGGCCATCTTTTCCTCCCATCGGGTTGTTACGGCATTCAGTAATTCAATCCTTAACGTGTCTGGTCCTTGAGGCTGTCTTTTGTTGCGAGGATCAAAAGACCATATGCTGCCAGTAACTGAAGTGGACGCAGTCGCAGGAAAAAGGGTGGGAGGCGTCTTTGCTTTGCAAGATAGAGTTCTCCTGCCAAAGTCGCCAGCATTCCTGCCGGCGCATAACGTTTGAAAACATGATCTGGGGCCATGATCATGCTTAATCCGAAGAAGTGCAGACAGAGAAAGATGACTGGATCAGAAAGCTGGGGGCTTCGGGGATTGTAGAAGGAGGCGCCACGATGCACGCCGCCGAAGAAGCAGAACAGGGCACCTGTCCAGACGCGTATGAAGCGCCGGATCAAGGGACGCGTCGAAACGGGGGCAATTTTAAGAACGATCCAGCAGACTGCCAGCATTGCCACTGCGGCCCAGCCGAGTAAGCCACCTTCAAGGGGCGTTCGGGGGGCTTCGGCTTCTGGTCCGTCATATAACCGTACGGTCATTGCTCGGTGCTTTCCGGGGAGCCGGACAGGGCTCCTGCGGACATACCCAAAACCATTGCGAGATAAATCAGGCACATTTCCGGCTTTGAAAACACCAGTTCCCAGCCAGGGGTAAAGCGTTTGGGTGTTGCCTTGTAATCGACCAGAGCCGATACGGGCCCAAGAGCGAGCGTCGCCAGAAGGCCTCGGACTGACCAGAACTTGCCGCCCAGTGCTCTGTTGTAAAACCAGGCCCAGAAATAGACTGCGCCTGCGTTGGTTGCTGCACCAACGGCAGAATGTTTCAGATCAAGGGCCTGAACTTTGGCTGCATCGTCTCCGTAGAGCCAGTGCGCTGTGCAGTTGATCCCCGGCGCGCCCTGCTGACTACGGCGCCGGCTCAGCAGATATGCTGCTCCGGTGGAGGTGATGGTGCCGTAAAGCGTAATCTTCAGAAGACGTGACAGCATAATGGATACTTGCCCGGAAATGCGTTTGTTCAGGCCGCCCGCGTTTTTTGCAGAGAGGCTGTTGATAATTAAAACGCGCGGTTCTTCTCAGGTTTCCCTTAATGGCTCGCGCCCGGTTCCGGATTCATTGTTTTAAGGAAATCTGATTCAGGCTCTTTGAGGACGCTGAAGATAAGCGACCTGTACGGGCTGACGGGCTGACGGGCGACGAGATGGATCGTCTGTACTCTTTTTTCCGAGGAGCCATTGCGTCCCAGAGAGGTTTTTCCCTGCCCACAACAGATCCAGCGGTCTGCTGTGGGGTTTGCAGCGACTGCCTTGACCCCGACACCGGAAGATGCTCGCCTTTGCCGATAGAAAGGCAAAATGATGCATGACCAAGAAGCTGAGGATATATGCCGGGGTGTCTATATCGACACTAGAAATTACTATCGTCAGTGCGAAGAAAGCCTTGGCAAAGATGCCCTTGGTTTTCGCATCCTGTATGGCCCTCCTTTAGTCAATGCGCCGTTTCTGTTTCTTGGGTATCAGCCGGGAGGTCGAGCCATTGACTGCGCCGAGCATCACGAAACATGGCCGGAGACTTGTGATTATGCGACCCAGAACTGGCCGCTTGCCAAGCAGGTGAGGACAATATGGGGAGCGGATGTCGTGGCCCGCTGTACGGGGCTCAATGCCATCTTCTTCCGGGCACCAAGTATTGCTGCATGGCGTCGGATTGCAAAGCCACTCAGAGAAAACCTTGAGATTTTCAGTCGCCATAATGCGGAGCGCATTGTGCGTGCCCTTCGGCCGGAATGTCTAATTGTCATCGGTCTGAGAACATTCGACTGGCTGACATAGGGCGAACCATCTCTCTATGGAGAAAAAGGCCGGGTGCTTGCGCGTAAAGGGGCCCTTTGGGGATGTATGGCGATAGGAACCGTTCATCTCAGCGGTTCTCGGATAAGCCGGGAAGATCGCGAACGCCTGAGGGCGTACTTCGCCACGTTCCAGACACCACCAAGGATGCAGGAAGGATGCGCTCCATAGGATGCTATCCTTTGAGCCCGTACGACTTGCAAAAGACCGCAGCGCAGCGACTGGCGGAAGCTGGCTGCTCGACTCACGAAATCGCGTCGATAACGAGCCATACCGTGCTTGCGGAGGTGGAGAGATATACCCGCGCCGTCGGGCAAAAGCGGCTTGCGCGTGAGGTGATGCGGAAAATGTCAAATGAAACCGGGGGACTGTCAAACCGTCTAAATAAACGACGGTTTTCTGCGATTTCTTAAAGCCAGTGGCGTCCCGTACGGGATTCGAACCCGTGTTGCCGCCGTGAAAGGGCGGTGTCCTAGGCCTCTAGACGAACGGGACTGGAGGCGTGAGCGGGTGTATAGGTGGCCGTGCTGTTAGCGTCAAGCGCTTGCGGCGTCAGAAATGAAAAAAGTCAGACTTTTTCTTTCCTGCCATGTTTCCGCGCGCAGGGTTCCGGCAACATGCAGCAACGGCATGGTCCGGTCTTCCAGCAGGGCGGCGAAGGGTTTGTCCGCTGCGCGGAAGATCAGACCTTTCAGGCGGGTTCCGCCATCCTCGCCCTGCAGCAGCACGCGGAGCGTGTTGCCATCCTTGCCGATCCTGTCGCTTTTTACGCAGCGGACATTGCTGACGGCCAGAACGGGTTCCGGATTTCCGGGGCCGAATGGCTCCAGACGGGAGAGCTGTTCGGCCACTTCGACCGATGCGCCCCGGAGCGTCATGATGCCATCCAGACGGAGGGCTTCCTGTGGCGGCAGGGCCCGGGCATCCGCGAGGCGTTCGTCCAGCCAGGCATGGAAATCGTCTGCCCTTTCGGCGGCCAGGGAGAAACCGGCCGCCATGGCGTGACCACCGCCCGTGAGGAGGAGGCCGGCCTGTCGGGCCGCGATGATGGCTGTTCCGAGATCGATCCCCGGGACGGAACGCCCGGAGCCCTTGATGATGCCGTCTGTCAGGGCGCCGACAAGGGCGGGGCGGTTGAAGCGTTCCTTCAGCCGTCCTGCCACGATGCCGACGACGCCGGGATGCCAGGATTCTCCATGGAGGAAAATGACTCCATGGCTGGCTTCGAGCTGCTGTTCCGCCTGCTGCATGGCGACGTCGAGGATTGTGCTTTCGACCGTCTGACGTTGACGGTTGACGCGGTCCAGCTCCTCGGCCAGTGCGCGGGCTTCCACGACATCATCCGACAGCAGAAGGCGCAGTCCCAGATCCGCTTTTGCGATCCGGCCTCCCGCATTGATGCGTGGGCCTAGTGCGAACCCGCAGGACATGGCGCTGGCGTCGTCTTTGACGCCGGCAACGGATGACAGCGTGGCCAGACCGAGACGCTCGCCCCGGCTCATGACGCGGAGGCCCTGCATGACCAGCGCGCGGTTCAGGCCGGTGAGGGGCATGACATCGCAGATCGTGGCGAGGGCTGTCAGGTCCAGGCGCTTGAGGAGGTCTGGCGGGGTGCGGCCGTCCGTGAACCAGCCTTCCCGACGCAGGACTCGCAGGGTGGCCACCATAGTCAGGAACGCCACTGCGGTTGCGCAGAGGTCGCCCAGACCGGAGGTGCAGTCCAGACGGTTCGGGTTGACGGTGATGGTGTTGGGGAGGGCTGCGCCATCCGGTTTGTGATGGTCAAGGACAATGATGTCCGTTTGGTCGGCCGCGCCGTTCAGGATGTCGATGGCTGCCGTGCCGCAGTCGATGCAGACCAGTAGCGTTGCGCCTTCGGAGACCAGTTTTTCGAGAGCTGCGGTGTTGGGGCCATATCCTTCGGTAATGCGGTCGGGGATATGTGTTTTGACCGTGCAGCCGAATTCCCGGAGCGTATGGCAGACGAGGGCGGTCCCGCAGGCGCCGTCCACGTCATAATCCCCGAACAGGCCGACATGCTCCTGGTTGCGAACGGCCTGTGCCAGACGTTCCGCGGCGCGGTCCATGTCCTGCAGGCAGGACGGATCGGGCATGGCGTCACGGAGGCGGGGGTCAAGAAAGGAGGCGGCCTCCTGAGGGAGGACGACGCCCCGTGCGGCGAGGATACGGGCCAGAAGTTCCGGAATTGCCGCCTGTTGCGCCAGTTTCAGCACGAGGCGGTTATCGGCTTCAGCCAGTCGGGGATCGCGCCATTCCCAGCGTCTGTTTCCTGCGCTCCGGCTGACGCCGAGAACAGGGGCCGTATCGTCGTCTAACATGCGTCTCCGTTCAGGGAGGAGCCTGTCAGGTCGGCTCCTGTGTGCGTGTCGTGAAGTCGTGGTGGCTTTCGATATAGCGTACCGTACCCGATTTGGAACGCATGACGATGGAGTTTGTGATGGCGCGGTTGGGGCCGAGGCGCCGGACGCCATCGAGCAGGCTGCCGGCCGTAACGCCTGTGGCCGAGAACAGCACATGCCCGGATGCCAGGTCATACAGGCCGAGCTTGCGGGACGGATCGAGACCCTCCGCCATGGAGCGGGCGCGCTCGCGCTGTCCGTCGTCCTCGAAGAGCAGGCGGCCCTGCATCTGGCCCTTGACGCAGCGCACGGCGGCGGCGGCCAGCACGCCTTCGGGCGCGCCGCCGCTGCCGGCGTAGATGTCCACGTCACTGTCATCAATACAGGCGGCGATGGCAGCGGCCACGTCACCGTCGCTCAGGAGCTGGACGCGCGCACCGGCTTCGCGGGCCTGGGCGATCATTTCCTCATGGCGTTCACGGTCCAGCGCGCAGAGCACCAGTTCGGAAATGTCCTTGTTCTTCGCCTTTGCGAGCTGGCGCAGATTGGTGGCGATCGTGTTGTCCAGATCCACCACGCCTTCCGGCAGGTCCGGACCGACCACGATCTTTTCCATGTAGATGTCCGGTGCGTGCAGGAACTTGCCGCGCTCGGCCAGCGCCACGACGGTCAGGGCGTTGGGCAGGCTCTTGGCGCAGAGGTTCGTCCCTTCAAGCGGGTCGACGGCGATGTCCATTGCCGGACCGCCGGAGCCGACTTTCTCGCCGATATAGAGCATCGGCGCTTCGTCCATTTCGCCTTCGCCGATAACGACGGTTCCATCAATGGCGACCGTATCGAAAGCGGCGCGCATGGCCTGTACGGCTGCGCCGTCCGCCTCGTTCTTGAGGCCACGTCCCGTCCAGCGGGACGAGGCGATGGCGGCGGCTTCGGTGACGCGGACAAGCTCCAGGGCCAGGTTGCGGTCAGTGACGCGGTAGGGAAGGGTATGCTGGGGGTCGATCACGGGACGAGATCCTCGATCTTGAGCACGAGCGGCTTTCCCGTCACGACGGGAAGAGCGGCCAGGGCTGTAGCTGCTGCATGGATGGCCTTTTCGGGCACCTGATGGGTCACGATGGCCAGATGGGCTCCCCCCGTTGCAGCGTCATGCTGTGAAACAAAATGGACAGAGACGTCGTTGTCCCGGAGAACAGACGTCAAGTCAGCCATAACACCCGGACGGTCCTGGACGTCCAGTCGCAGATAGAAAGCACTTTTCAATTCCGCGAGATCGGCACAGGCGACAGGGGCGGGAACGTCCTGCCGGCCCCAGACCGGAATGGCGTTTCCCCGCGCCAGATCAATGAGGTCCGCGACAACGGCGGAGGCCGTCGGGCCTTCTCCCGCGCCACGGCCGGAAATGGTCATCGGCCCGCTGAAGCGCCCCAGTGTGGAAACGGCATTGAACACGCCCTCCACCGCGGCGATGGGCGCTTTGGCCGGGACCATGCAGGGACGCACCCAGGCCTCGATGGTGCCATCGGGTGCGCCGTCCGGGTTCTGGCGGCTCAGGCCCAGCAGCTTGATGCTGTATCCCAGTTCCTTCGCGAATTTCAGGTCCTGGGCCGTGATGTCGCGGATGCCGTGGACCGGCAGGCTGTCGAAGTGGAGGGGGCGGAAGGCCAGTCCGGCGAGGATCGCCAGCTTGTGGGCCGTATCCCATCCGTCCACATCCGTGGAGGGTTCGGCTTCCGCGTATCCCCTGGCCTGCGCTTCGGCCAGCACCTCTTCGAAGTCGCGGCCGGAAGTACGCATTTCCGTCAGGATATAGTTGCAGGTGCCGTTCAGGATTCCGCCGACACTTTCCAGCCTGTCCGCGGCCAGACCTTCCCGGACGAGTTTGATGGCGGGAATTCCTCCCGCAACGGCGGCTTCGAACAGGAGCGGCGCATTCCTGTCGGCGGAAAGTCGGCTCAGTCTGCCGCCATGGAGCGCCACGAGCGCCTTGTTGGCGGTCACGACCGGCAGGCCGCGTTCAAGCGCGGTCACCACCATGTCCTGTGCCGGGCCTTCCGCGCCGCCGATGAGTTCGACTGCGACATCGATTCCGGTATCCTGCGCGACGGACACGGCATCGTCATGCCAGCGCAGGCCGGACAGGTCGACGCCACGGTCTTTCGTGCGGTTGCGCGCCGTGACGGCCACGACTTCGATCGGCCGGCCGGCACGGGCGGTAATCGTTTCGGCATTCTCCCGCAGGAGACGAATGACACCGATTCCGACAGTCCCAAGTCCGGCCAGTCCGATCCGCAGTGGTTTCACGATGAGGCAGCTCCCAGAAGTTCAGCGGTTCCCGCTCCGGCCCCGTGCCGGTTCATGAAGCCCTTGATGGCCCGCGTCGCCTGACGCAGCCGCTGGGTATTTTCGACAAGTCCGATCCGGACGAAGCCTTCGCCATATTCGCCGAAGCCCAGACCGGGCGCGACGGCCACGCCTGCTTCCTTCAGCAGGAGCTTGGAGAAGGCGACACTTCCCATCCTGGCGAAGGCCGGGGGAATGGGCGCCCAGGCGAACATCGAGCCCGCCGGGGCCGGTACGTCCCATCCGGCGCCCTGCAGGCCGCGCAGGAGGACGTCCCGGCGCTCCTTGTACATGGCCCGGATGTCGGACACGTAATCCTGCGGGCCGTTCAGGGCCGCGACGGACGCGACCTGGATGGGCGTGAAGGCGCCGTAATCCAGGTAGGACTTGATGCGTGTCAGGGCCTGGATCAGCTGCGGGTTGCCTACGGCAAATCCCATGCGCCATCCGGCCATCGAATACGTCTTGGACATGGACGTGAACTCCACCGCGACATCCTTTGCGCCCGGAACGGCGAGGATGGATGGCGGCGGTTCGTTCTCGTTGAAATAGATTTCCGCATAGGCGAGATCGGACAGGATCCAGATGCTCTCGCGCCGGGCGAAGGCGACCAATTCACGATAGAAATCGAGGTTGGCCACGAAGGCTGTCGGATTGGACGGGAAATTGACGATCAGTGCCGTCGGCTTGGGCACGGAGTGACGGACGGCCCGGTCCAGTGCGCGCAGCATGTCTTCGTCCGGCGTGGCCGGAATGGAGCGTACCGAGGCGCCGGCGATGATGAAGCCGAACTGGTGGATGGGATAGGACGGGTTCGGCACGAGAATCGTATCGCCGGGGCTGGTGATGGCGGAGGCCAGATTGGCCAGTCCTTCCTTTGACCCCAGTGTGGCGATGACTTCCGTCTCCGGATCGAGGGAGACCCCGAAGCGGCGTTCGTAATAGCCCGCCATCGCCTTGCGCAGGCCGGGGATGCCCCGGCTGACGGAATAGCCGTGCGCGCGGGGATTGTTGATCGTCTCGATCAGTTTCTGCACCACGTGGGCAGGGGGCGCGCTGTCCGGATTGCCCATGCCGAGATCGATGATGTCCTCACCGACCGCGCGCGCGGCGGCCTTGGCCTTGTTCACTTCGGCGAACACATAGGGCGGCAGGCGACGGATACGGTGGAACTCTTCGGTCATGTCCAGCTCGGATACGGAAGATGAAAGGGAGGCGAGACGATAGACAGGTTTTGTCCGGAGAGGAAATGTCTTGTGACGTTCTTCCGGTGCTCCGGACGCGTGTGTCAGCCGCCGAGCGTCACACGCACGCCGTCACCGATGGCCTCGGCCCTGAGGATGATGTCAGAAGCGGGGACGCCCCGCAGCATCAGGCCATGCGCCACGGCCCGGGCCCGCAGAAGGGCGAGGGCGATTTCGCGCGTCTGGTCCTGGGGTGTGAGGCCCGCTTCCGCGCTCATGGCCGCACCGAAGGCGCGGACCACCAGCTTCTGTTTGCCGCGCATGGCGATGATATGCTGGTAGGAGGCCTGCGGGTTCCCGGCGATCTGATCCGTTGAGGGCTGGAAGCGGATCAGCGTTCCATCCGGGGTTGCGGTGTCAATGTCCGGCTGGATCGGGCCAGCCAGATTGGCGTCCTGCGGGATGTCGAAACCGGGGAAAGACGGTGCCGGCGGGGGCATGTTCCCGATCTGGGGGAACTGGCCCGGCGGGGTCTCGGGAATGGACTGTCGGACCACGGGAGGGAGTGCCGCGTCCTGCCCGGAGGTGGTCGTGTCAGATGTTTCTTTGGTCTGGTTCTGCTTCCGGGCACCGGGGGACTTGCTGGCGGCGGGGGTGGATGCAGGGTGGGCAGGATGTGCGGAAGCGGGCGGTGCGGAGGCCGATGGTGCGGATGGGCCGGACTGCGGCGCGCCCGTCGGGAAGATCGCATCCTGCGCCGAAGTGGATGAGGCATCGGTCTGTCCGGCGCTCGTCATGGTCATGCTGGCCTGATCGCTGCTCACGCTGCCTCCCGGAGGGGCGGGCGTGGATTTCGGCGGTGGCGGGGGAATGGTCGGCAGGGCGCCATTGGACGCGCTTTGCCGCTGCGCCAGATTGCGCTGGTTCTCGAGCTGCATCGTCAGGGAGAGGCGTGCTTCCGGTGACGGGAGGTCGGGGGCCTGCGTCGGCGTGCGGCCGAGATGGGGGTAGGGATCGTTCTGACCCGGCGGGGGCGGTCTCAGGCGGGCGATCTCGCCGCCTTCATAATCGTGCCACCAGCCGGAGACGGTGTCGACGGGGTCCTGATGCTGGCAGCCGCTCAGGAACGGAAACGCCATCAGCAGGGCAAGCGGGATCTTTCCGGCGATCCTGTGCGTTGGTGGCGCGATGCGCTGCTTCCTGTTCCCGTGTCCGTGCCGTAGCGCCACTGTGCTGGTCCTGCATGATACTGAAGTGTCGAAACGGTCCGGAGCCTAGCGGTTCGTGACGGCGATGGCGAGAGTTCCTCGTTCCGCACTTGGCACCGGAGCAAACGAGGAGCAGGATAGGGGCATGAAGATGCACGCTGGATCTGGAAACGATATGGATATCACCGGAATGACCCGTACCTATCTGGACGAAGAGCCGGAAACCCGGGACGACGATGACAACAAGACCCTGAACAGCCCGATCAGCGAGCTGGAAGGTCGCCTGTTCGATCAGCGCAAGGTGCTGATCTTTGGCGGCATCAATGACAAGATTGCCCGTGATGTCACGGGGCGTCTGCTGGCGCTGGCCGGCGCGTCCGACAAGCCGATCGATGTTTATGTGAATTCGCCGGGCGGGCATGTGGAGAGTGGCGACACCATCCATGACATGATCCGGTTCGTGGATTCGGTTGCCCCGATCAACATGATCGGAACCGGGTGGGTCGCCTCTGCCGGTGCGCTGATCTATGCCGCGGGACGCCCCGAACGCCGCGTCTGCCTGCCTAACACGCGCTTTCTTCTCCATCAGCCGATGGGCGGTGTGCGCGGTCCGGCAACGGATATCGACATCGAGGCCCGTGAGATCATCAAGATGCGCGAGCGTCTGAACCGGATCTTCGCCAAGGAAACCGGACAGTCTTACGAAAAGGTCGCCAAGGACACGGATCGCAACTACTGGATGTCCGCGCGCGAAGCCATTGAATACGGGCTCGTGAAGCGGATCATCAACTCGGCAACCGAGCTGAAATCAGAATAAAAAAACAAAGAATAAGCAGCGAGGGAGCGGCGTGCCAGCATGGCACGCCGCGAAGAGGTCATGAAAAGCCTGGCAGATATTTATTCCCATCTTCCCGACGCTCCGTCGGAAAAGACGCTTGAACGCGTTGATTACGAGGCGCGTCACTGGAGCAGCCCGATTCAGGGGCCGCTCAAGCCCGGCACGGAAGAGCACAAGCGTGCCGTCGCCCAGATGTTCCGTGACACCTTCAATCCCTACAAGCCCTCCGTCATCGACTGGCCCAAACTGGACCCGGAGACACTTCACCGCATTACTTCCTTGCCCATCTGGGATATCGCGGTGCAGACCGAAGGCAAGGCCCGCCTGCGCATGGCGGCCTATGCGGACATGATTACCGATCCGGACATGAAGGACGCCCTCTCCCGCAATGCGTGGGAAGAGAACAGGCACAAGGAAGTCCTGTCCAAGATGGTCGAGTTCTACAAGATCCCGATGGCGCCCGAGCCGCCCTATATCGAGCCGAAAGACACGGAATGGGCCTATCTCGTCACGGGCTTCTCTGAATGTGTGGACAGTTTCTTTGCGTTCGGGCTGTTTGCCCTGGCCCAGCGGGCCGGGCTATTCCCGCCTGAACTGATCGAGACTTTCGAGCCCGTCATGCAGGAGGAGTGCCGTCATATCCTGCTGTTCGCGAACTGGTTGGCCTGGCACCGCGCGACCATGCCGTTCTGGAAGCGGCCGTGGTTCGAGCTGCGGGTGATCGGTGTGTGGCTGTTCCTGGCCTATGAGCGCATGGGGCTGGCACGTTCGATTGACGAGAACGGTGAAGAGCATACGCAGGATAATAACTTCACGGTCAACGGCGCCAAGGAAATGACCAATGTCGAGATCAAGGTTCCGGAGCTGATGCAGCTCTGCCTTGATGAAGACGCCCGCCGTTTCTCCGGTTACGATCCACGTCTGCTCCGTCCGACGACTACGCCGATGATTGCGCGCGCCATCATCAAGGGGGCGAAGCTCTGGGACCGTATCCGCGGCAAGGCGCAGCCTGCGGCGGCCTGAGACAGCTCCGGACGGTTTGGCTCAGAGGCCGGGTTTTCTTCCTTCCGGGGAGAAGGCCCGGCCTTTTTGTCGTCTGCCCGTGTTCTAATGAAAATCGGCCTGATATTTCCGGACGGCGGCCAGGGCACAGGCTTCGTCCTTGTCACCGCCCGGCGCGCCGGAAACGCCTAATCCTCCCAGCACCATCCGGTCCGATGCCCTGCGCAGGGTGACGCCGCCGGGAACGAAAAGCACTTCCGGGATGGTATTCAGGGCTCCGTTGGGCGGACCGGATACTTTGGCCGCAATAAGGGCGCTGGTCGTGTCGAGATTGAACGCCAGACCATAGGAATAAGCCGTATAGGCTTTGCGGTAGGACACCGAAAGCGACTGGAGAGGCACCGTGTCGCCCTTTATCACGGCCTGCTGGTGTCCGGTCGTATCCACTACGGTGGCTGTGACGGAATATCCCTGTGCGGCACAGCTCTGCACGGCGTCTTCCGCCAGATGGGCCGCCGTCTGCCAGTCCAGCTTGGGCGTCATGATGATGTGGTTTTGCGCTCTGGCATGAACATCCGTCATGCCGAGAAGCAGGAGCAGACCCGTGCCGGTTTTCCGGCATAGATGAAACCGCATGTTCAGTATTCCTCCCTGCGCTACTCTGACGGGAGTGCTTCCGTCTGCACAATGCCTGAGGAAGGGGAACACGGAACTGTGCGTTCACGGGGGCTGGGCATGAAAAGAGGCTCCGGGGAGCCTCTTTTCATGCAGGACTGAACAGTGTGCGGGGATCAGTCAGCGTCGGACGTGTCGTCTTCCGCTTCCGGCCCGGTCATCAGGGCGTCGGCCAGAACGCCGGCGTCTGAACGGATGCGGCGTTCGATCTCGTTCGCCATTTCCGGATGTTCACGCAGGAACTGCTTGGCGTTTTCGCGGCCCTGTCCGATGCGCTGGCTGTCGAAAGAGAACCATGCGCCGGATTTCTCAACGATGTTGCCTTTGACACCCAGATCCAGCAGCTCGCCCATCTTGCTGATGCCTTCGCCATACATGATGTCGAATTCCACCTGACGGAACGGCGGCGCCATCTTGTTCTTGACGACTTTCACGCGCGTCTGGTTGCCGACGACCTCATCCTTGTCCTTGATGGACCCGATCCGGCGGATATCCAGCCGGATGGAGGAATAGAACTTCAGTGCATTGCCGCCCGTCGTGGTCTCCGGGTTGCCGAACATCACGCCGATCTTCATGCGGATCTGGTTCAGGAAGATGACCAGCGTGTTGGAGCGGGCGACCGTGCCCGTCAGCTTGCGCAGCGCCTGGCTCATCAGACGGGCATGCAGGCCGACGTGACTGTCGCCCATGTCGCCTTCGAGTTCCGCGCGGGGAACGAGAGCCGCCACGGAATCCACCACCAGCACGTCTACGGCGCCGGAGCGCACCAGTGTATCGGCGATTTCCAGCGCCTGCTCGCCCGCATCCGGCTGGCTGAGCAGCAGATCGTCGATGTTGACGCCCAGCTTGCGGGCATAGCCCGGATCCAGGGCGTGCTCGGCGTCGATGAAGGCGACCGTTCCGCCCTTCTTCTGGGCTTCGGCCAGCACATGCAGCGCTAGCGTTGTTTTGCCTGAGCTCTCCGGGCCATAGATCTCAACGATTCGACCGCGAGGCATGCCGCCAATGCCCAAGGCAATGTCCAGCCCCAGGGAGCCGGTCGAAATGACATCGGCCTGTTCTTTCGGGCGTTGTCCCATGCGCATGATCGACCCTTTGCCGAACGCACGCTCAATCTGGCTGAGTGCGCCCTCAAGCGCCTTGGTCTTGTCCATTCAATCCTCGTAATCGCTCATGGCTGACGGGTTGGGAACATACGATAGACCGCGTCTTCATTCCCGCAAAGAGGAGGCGTTCTGCCTTGGGAGCGCGGCGTATGTTCGCAAAATGTTCCTGTGAGGCTGATATTATGGCGCGGCTGAGATTCGCCAAGGGGTAAAATAGAGGGGAAGACGATTTTTTCGTCAGGGCCGGGTCAGGGCGGAGTGCCCGGCCCGGATGGCGGAACGGCTGGTTGTTTCAGCTTCCAGACATACGCGATGATTGCGGCCACCATCCTGAAATGTTCGGCAGGGACTTCGGTATCAAGAGGCAGGGTGAAGAGCGCGCGGGCCAGGGGTGGGTTGGGGACCACCGGGATGCGGTTGTCCGTTGCGACTTCCCGGATGCGCGCGGCAACGTCATCCATGCCCTTGGCGACGATCCGTGGTGCGCCGCCGCTGCCTTTTTCATAGACGAGCGCCACGGAATAATGGGTGGGGTTGGTGACGACGACCGTTGCCGTCTTGACGGCTTCCATCATGCGCTGACGGGCGATCTTGGCGCGCATGGCTTTTTGCCGCCCTTTGACATGCGGATCACCCTCCGTGCTGCGGTATTCGTCCTTAAGGTCTTCCCGGCTCATTTTCAGTTTCGAGAGATGACGGAAGCGGGTCCAGAAGACATCGAATCCCGCGATGACAAGCTGTGCCAGCACCATGGCCACGGCGGCGCTGAATCCCAGGCGGGTTATGGCTGCCAGCAGGGCGCCGGGTTCCAGTCCTATCATTCCGCGGAGTGTCGGAATGACCGTGCTGGACAGATGCCAGAGAACGGCGGTGAAGATTCCGCATTTCACCACGACCTTGAACGTGTCAGGCAGGGTGCCTCCGCCCAGAAGGCGTTTCAGGCCGCTCAGGGGTGAAATCCGCTCCGGTTTGGGGAGGAGAGAGCCCGGATGGATCAGAAAGCCGCTTTGCAGGAAACCGGTGGCAAAAGCCAGAACCATGACCGTCCCGCAGACAGGCATGGCCATGCCGATCCCGGCGTTGATGGCGTGATCGGTGGCATGAAGCAGACCTTCCTGCACCATTGACACCGTTCCGGCATTGGCCATCAGGCTGCGCATGGTCTGGACAAAGGTTGTGACAAGGGAAGGCAGAACGCCGAAAATTCCGACCAGACCACCCAGAAGGACCGCGAAATTCATGGCTTCCCGCGAGAGGGCCACCTTACCGTCATCCCGCGCCTTCTGGAGGCGATGCGCCGATGGGGCTTCTGTCCGGTCTTCCGATTCCGCCACGCTTACAGCCCCGGCAGCGTTTGGAAAACGTCAGAAGCCTGTTCCTGCCAGACCGCGATCAGAACCCGGATCGTGAAGCCGAGAAGGGCAATGCCACCCAGCATCTGCAGGGGCGTGGCGGCATTGTAGATCTGAAGCGTTGGCAGAAGGCGGGTCATGATTCCGAGCATGAGCTGCCAGACCAGCGAGAGGATCAGGAATGGCGCGCTCAGTTCCAGTCCCAGCGTGAAGCTCCGCTCCGTCAGCTGGATCACGCCGTGGGTCGCATCACCCAGCATGGGCCATGCCACAGGATGCATCATCAGGCCGCCCCCCGGCGGGATCAGGCTGTAACTGCCCAGAACGGCATGAATGGGAAAGACATAGGCTCCCGTCATCAGCAGGACGAGCGGTGCAAGCAGATTCATGAAGCGGGCAGGCGCGGAGCTGCCGGAACCCAGATCGGGATCGGGCTGAAGGACGCTCGAAATGCCGATAAACATCGCGATCATCTGTCCGGCAATGGGAAGCGCTAGGGTAATGAGCTTTGCCATCCAGCCGATCAGCACACCTGCGAACAGTTCAACGGCGATCATGACGAGAAGCCCCGCAGGAGACAGCCGCCCCAGCGCTCCGGCGTCAGACAGCGGCGCCACCAGTGGCAGGAGCAGCGCCGTCAAGGTCAGGGTAATGCCAGCGCGGACCATCATGGGAAGGGATTGTTCGCCCAGTCCTGGCATGACCATCACCAGCGCGCTGGTCCGGGACATGACCAGCACGAAGGCCAGTGTCCACGTCGTCAGCATCGGGTCTGTCAGGGCGAAGGGCAGGGATGTCATGTCGTGCCGACGAGAATCAGCTGGTCGAAAAGGTGGCGTGAGAAGGTCAGCAGCGTTGCCGTCATGAAGGAACCCGCCATGACCATGACGGCGCCGATGGCCAGCACCTTGGGAACGAAAGAGAGGGTGCTTTCATTGATCTGGGTGACGGCCTGCACCAGTGAGATCAGGAGGCCAACACCCAGTGCCGTCAGCAGGGCGGGTGCGCTGAGTTTGAGGGTGACGAGAAAGGTCTGCTCGAGGATGGCACCCAGATCAATGGCGTTCATGGTCAGATCGACATTTTCATGACGTCCTGATACGCCTGAACCATGCGGTCGCGGATCACGGTTGTGGTCTGGAGGGCAAGCTGGGCGTTCGAGACGGCCGTGACGATCTGGGTCATGTCGCCGCTGCCTTTCAGCCCTTCGGCGGAAAGATTTTCCGCATTGTGGCCCGTATCGACGACATTCTGAAGGGAATGCGACAGGACGGACCTGAAGTCGGATCCGGCCGTGGATGATGATGGAATGGCATCGGACGTTTCGCTTTCAGGGCTGCTCTGAAGGCGGCTCTGGAGACTCTGGGCATAGGCGCTGTGGGCCTGTGAGAGGGATGTCAGCATGGACGGTTATTTCAGCAGGTCGAGCGTGCGCGACAGCATGGTGCGGGTACTCTGCATGGTGTTGAGGTTGGCTTCATAGGAGCGTTCGGCTTCGCGCATATCCATGATCTCGACCATTGAATCGACATTCGAGACCTTCACGTAACCCTGCGGGTCCGCAGCCGGGTGCGACGGGTCATAGCGCGTCCTGAAGGCGGACTGGTCCTGCCCGATTTCATCTACGCTGACACCGGAGGCGCCTGTGTCTCCGTCCATGTGTTCTGCGAATGTGATGATCTTCCGACGGTAAGGGTCTGCGCCCGGGGTCGAGCCGGTCGTATCCTGGTTGGCAAGGTTTTCCGCGACGATGCGCAGGCGCTGGGCCTGTGCGTCCATGCCGCTGGCGGACACGCCGATCGTTGTGGAGAGGTTCATGGCGCCGTCTTCTTATTTGCCCAGGACCGTCTGGAACATGCTGAGATATTTTGAGTAGACATTGACGGCCAGATGCTGCTGATCATTGACGTCCGCAACCTGTTCCATCTGCTGGTCCAGCGAGATCTGGTTGCCATCGATGGACTGTTCGCTTTCGGTTTCCACCGTTGGAACACCGGATGTGCTCTGACCGATATGGCCCGGATCGGTCGTGGCGGGTGTGATGTCGAAGTCATTGAGGGCGGTTTCGAAGGGGGTCACGTCCTGCGGGGCGTAGCCCGGCGTATCGGCATTGGCGATGTTGCCGGCTAGAACCTGCTGGCGGCCCTGAAGCCAGTTCATGCGGTCACGGCTAAGGGCGAACAGGTCCGTTCCGCTGGTGCCGTTCTGGTCGATACTGCGCATTGATACGGTGAGCCTCCGTCATACAGGGGCCGGAACATGACCGGCGGGGCCATGATGGAAGCGTAATATTTAAGAAATGGTTTAGAGGCCGGGGATTCGGTGCGGGCGCATCGGGAATTATCGTCTGCTGGAGAAAATATTCCCTTGAATTAAGCACGTATTAACCTGTTCCGGGTCACGATCCATCCGAAAGCCAAGGATATGGATGGATGACCCTGCACGACAGCCTGACCGCCATTGCGGCGCTTTTTTTTATCGTGGTGCTTGTGGTCTGCCTGCGTCCACTGCTGAACCGTCTGGAGCGGATCCGGGCCGGGAGGCTGAACGGTGAAGAGCCGCTGGCGCTGGTGGGACAGATGGCGCTGGATCGGTCGCGGCGGCTGTCCGTCGTGCGGTATGGCGCGCGTGAAGTGCTTGTTCTGACGGGTGGAACGCAGGATGTCCTGATGGACTGGACACCCCGGGAGAGCTTTGCGTCCTCGCTGGAGGATGCGTCATGACGCGCTGGTTTCCGGTCCTTGTTGCAATCATGGTCCTGATGTTGCCGCATCTAGCGCTTGCCCAGTCCGTCAGTGTCGATCTGGGGACGGGCGGAGGCGTGGGGACCACGAGCCGTCTGGTGCAGCTGACGGCTCTCATTACGGTTCTTTCCCTGGCGCCCAGCCTGCTGGTGATGGTGACGGCCTTTACGCGGATCGTGATTGTTCTGTCCCTGCTCCGGAGTGCGCTGGGTGCTCAGGGGACGCCACCCAATACGGTGATTATCGGCCTCTCGCTGTTCCTGACATTATTTGTCATGCAGCCGACGCTTCAGAAATCCTGGGATGCGGGGATCGAGCCGATGGTGGCCGGGCGCATCGGGGAAATGGAGGGGCTGAACGCAGCGGCCCGGCCGTTCCATGACTTCATGGCAGCGACGGCACGGCCGGTGGATGTGGCGACGTTTCTGAATATCGCGCATGAAAAACCGCCGGCGAGTGTGAAGGAAACGTCCTGGCGCGTGCTGGTGCCGGCCTTCATGATCGGGGAGTTGCGGCGCGGTTTTGAAATGGGATTTCTGCTTTATCTGCCGTTTCTGGTCATCGACCTGGTGGTGTCCAGCGTCCTGATGAGCCTTGGCATGATGATGCTGCCCCCCAACACCGTTTCCCTTCCGTTCAAGCTGATCTTTTTCGTGATCGTGGACGGATGGGCGCTGGTGTCGGGGAGTCTGGTCCGGAGTTTTACCGGTTAGTCTCGTTCGTGGTTCCGGCGGAGAGGCCACCGCCGCGGGGATCGGTGATGCCGCGGCAGGCATCGCCGGCGTGGCAGAGGATCTCGTTCACGCGACCGGCTCCGCTGTGGGAGGCTTCGCTGCCATGGGCGGCGGCGCGGGCGGCATCTCCAACGGCATCGGCGGCTTCATTCTGGCCGGATGCTGCGATCACGGCGCGCAGGGCCTGACGGTCGCGCAGGATGGCGGCCGAGAGCAGGGGACGGGGAGCGTTCTTCGGAGACGCGCCCAGAACCACGCCGGTGCTGCCCGCGACGCGGCCCGTGCCGAAGAGATTGTTTTCACTCAGTGCGCAGGCCACGGAGAGACTGGCGCGATCGGTCACGACAAAGGACGTGGAAGCCGGAAGTGCCGGCAGGCTGCCGCCACTGGCGCGCCCGTGGGAGAGAGCCTCCTGTGCGGCGCCAATGCTGGTCTGACCGGAAGAGCGCCATGCCGCGACGGCGCCCTGCGCCGCAGCGCCGGTTGTGTAGCGGATTGCCGCGCCCAGACCGCCATCGGCGGGGGGAGCCAGGAAGTCGGCTTCAAGTCCGCCCTCCCGGGTGGTCAGGGCCAGGCTCTGGACAGGGAGGGTCTTGCGGAGGTCCTCGTCGTTCAGGCCACCGCCGGCCTTCTGGGCCGCCGTGGTGTATACGTCCGCCAGCGCGCCATTGTAGAGATCGCCGACGCCGGCCGTGCGGATACGCTCTAGGAAACCTGCGAGCTGGGGCTGGACCAGCGTGTCACCGGCTGCGAGCGTCCCGGTTTCGCCCCGGCCGAATGTCGCGCGTGCCGTTTCATCCGCCAGAAGCGCCATGCGGACGGCCTTCAGGTCCGCAGCCAGCGCCCGGCTGACGGTGACGCCATCGCTCGCCAGATCAAGGGATGGCGTGATGAGATCGTTGAAATCCACCGTCCCGTAATGCAGCTGCATCAGATACAGGCCACGGAACATGGATGGCGTGGAGGCCGGGCGATCGCCTCCGGCACTGGTTCCGGCTGCCGGCAGGAAGGCGATGGATTCTGCCGGTTTGCCCGGCTGACTGATCAGGCAGGCTCCGCCGCCGCCCATCGAGGCGCGTGAGGGCAGTGTCACGCCGAGGGCGATGGCCGTGGCGGTTGCGGCATCGACAGCGTTGCCGCCACGGGCCAGGACGTCATGGCCAACCAGGGCGGCCTGTGGCTCGTCCGCGACGACCGTGCCGATGCTGCCGGTCATGGGGGCAGGCGCGCCCGCTCCGAACAGGCTGTGGCTGAGAGAGCTGACTCCGGGCACGCTGGAGCACGCGGTCAGCAGAAGGCCGGAAGCGGCGGAGGCCAGAAGGCCGAAAGGCATACGCCCTCTACGGGGACGGGCGCTGGTGGTAATCTGGTCTCGAAGGTGCGCCACCTGGCGTTTCTCCACTCTCTGGTCTCGGGTCCGGCAGGCAGCAGACAGGCCGCAGGGTTCAACCTTTTTCCGTCTTCTGCACTCAGTCCGTTTCACTCATAACGGTAATCCGTGACTTGTGGGAGAGGTTAGAGGTGGCTTCTCTTTAACAGAAGTTATCTTTATGCGATGCGTTGGAGCGCCGACCGAGGCTTCCTGCCCAGATATTCCGGAGTTGTTTGTGAAATATTCCCTGCTTTCCACGGTCTGCGCCGCGGTTGCCAGTTCCTGTCTGCTCTGGGGAGGGAGTGCCGGAGCGGCCCCATCCTCTTCCTTCACGCCGGCCCAGCGGACGGAAATCGTGAATATCGTGCGGCAGGCGCTGCTGGATGATCCTACGATCCTGACCGATGCCATCCATTCACTGCGGGAGAAGGCGGAGACGCAGAAACAGGATTCGGTTCTGGCGATGGTGCGGCAGCACAAGGCCGAACTCCAGACAGCGCCGGATTTCGCCATCCGGGGGAATGCCCATGGCTCTGTGACGATTGTGGAATTTCTTGACCCGCGGTGTTCGTACTGCCGGGCCATGATACCGCTGGTGGATCGTTTCCTGAGCCGTCATCCTGAGGTGCGTCTCGTGGAAAAGCTGGTTCCGGTGCTCGGAAGTGGAAGCGTTCTGGACACACGGGCCATTTTTGCGGCCAGTGCGCAGGGGAAATATGGCGTTATGCGTCAGGCTCTCATGCAGGACAGCACCAAGCCCACGACGGAACGCGTGACCCAGATCGCCAAGGCGAACGGGCTGGATGTAGCCAAGTTTACGGCGGATATGAGTTCGCCCCAGACCGTGGCGCTCATTACAACGAATCTGGATCAGGGGCGGACGATTGGTCTGGATGGGACGCCGACCTTCATTTTCGGCACGGCTGCCGTCGCCCCCGGTGCGCTGAATGAAGATCAGATGGACACTCTTCTGGAGCGCGCACGCAAGGGCTGAAACCGCAAGGATGTCAGCGTTTTTCGGAATCCGCTCCGGAACCGTCCTCGTTTTCGAAAATGCCTGCGCGGGACGGGGCATCCGAGTGTGGCTCGACGGTCCGTGTCATGGCGGCGACTTCTTCGTCGCTGGCGGGCGTAGCGGAATCAAGGACGGCGTCCGACTGGGCGAGGACGTTGGCGGCGGCTTCCGGGTCCGTTCTTTCCGCTTCGTCCATGAGCTGTTCGGCTTTGGTCATGTCGCCACTCTTCCGGGCCCGAAGGGCGGCTTCCGCCAGTTGTGTGGCTGTGGCGTGTTTGCGATCTTCCCCTTCAAACGGGTCGTCGTCGATCCGGGACATGAAAGTTCTCCTTTGAAAAATCGGGATGTCGTGACCCTTTCAACAGTGGGACGACCGGACCGGTTCCCATGTGGAAGCGGATTTTCGCGCAGGAAGGTTTTTGAAAAAGCTGGTATTTTCTCTTAATGAATTTCCGGCCGGAACATGGGGCGTCTGACCTGGCCGCAGGGGCTCCCAATCTGGTGGACATGCTCTACAGTGGTGCGGATCTATAATGGACAGAAAAGATCCTGAAGCAGGGGGCAGCTTCGGGGAAAACAGCCCGGCGGGTCATGCCGGGCGGCGGTCAGTTCCTGAACCCGGGAAAACGGGGTTTATTGCGAAAATGCGTCGCATCCTGCGGCAGGGACGGCTGGATCGTTTCTTAACCGCAACGCCCCGGCTGCGTGATGCAGCCATTCCTCATCATCTTCGCTGTGCTTTTGATCTGTCGCGTCTGGAGGTCCTTCAGATCCTGCTGCCCATGCATCTTCTGGCGCAGGCGGTAGGTGTCCTGGTTCTGGGGCTGGCCCTGTGGCCGTTCAGCCACTGTCTGGCCGCGGTATCTTTCGGAGGAAGCGAAGCCGGGCTGCTGCTGTGGGTGCTGGTGGCGCGGTCCCGGATACGGCGTCTTCTGGACGGGACGAAACGGAAGCCGGGATTCCCGTCTCTTCCGCGTGCGGGGACGCAGTGCCCCGACTGTCCTGATCAGGTCGGCTGCACCCGGGAAAAAGCCCCGGATTTCCGCTCTGTCTGGAACTGGATCCGTTTTCTGAATGCGGGGATGGGTCTGATCTGGTTCGGTGGTCTGATCATTGCATTCCGCATGCCGTGCGAGAGCATTCACCTGCTGGTCATGGCTGTCGTCATCGGGCTTCTGGCGCCGCTCCTGCTGTGTGCGCTCGTCCCGGGGGCTGTCAGTGCCATGGGGGTGCCGATCATTCTGGCCGTTTATGGCATCCTGATCCAGGGGTTTCCCCTGCGATCCCTGGCGGTCAGCCTGTCCTTTTTTCTGGCGGCGACGGCCTGGGGATTCTTTCTTCTGGCCATCACCCGGGTTCTGAACGTTCTTCTTACGAGAGTGCTGCTGGACCGCATCGAACAGCGGGAACATGCGGAAATCGTGAGCCTGCTGACCCGGCGTTCCGACAGCCATGTGGGGGACTGGCTCTGGGAGACGGATGCGAAGGGTGTTCTGTGCGATCCGTCCGCGCGGTTCTGCCAGATGCTCGGCCGCCCGGCCGGGGACGTGGCAACCTTCACGCTGGCATCTGTCCTGTCTCTTCCCGTCATTGCGCCGGGCTGGTCCCTGCCGGCGGTGAGGGGACGGGCCATGTCCGCGCCGACGCAGCTGGCGTATTGTCTGGCCAATCAGCTTCCTTTCCGGGAACTGGCGGTTCCCGTCCAGGCGGGAACGCAGGAAAGATGGTGGCTGATGACGGGGCATCCTGTTTTCAGGGCAGGGGTTTTTCTGGGGTATCGCGGGGTCGGCGCGGATGTGACGGAGCGGCAGGAACAGCGTCAGGTCCATTTCGAACGTGTCCGGCGGGACGCGCTGACGGGGCTTCCCAACCGGCTGGCCTGTGCCGAATATCTGCAGCGGCATCTTCTGGAAAAGACCCGCTCGGGGAAGGCTCTGACACTTTTCCGCATCAGTGTCTCTCCCATCCGGCGTATCGGAGGCGAGCCGGTCATGGCGGCGGAGGAGGATATCTTCCTTCAGGAGACGGCGTGTCGCATCAGGGCCTTTGTAAAAGAGACCGGATTTGCCGGCTGTCAGAAGCGGTATGAGTTTACCGTCATGCTCACGGAGGACACTGACCGGATACCGGGGCAGGAGGGGGTGATCCGGCTGGTCGAGCAGCTTCTGCATGTTCTGAAGGAAGAAGTGGTGCGTCCGGACGGGACGCTGCTGATCGGGCATGCCGCCATTGGCGTTGCGATCGCGCAGGAGACAGCTTTTCGTGCGGATCATCTTCTCGAAGCGGCGGATCTGGCCCTTCATGATGCGCGGCAGGAAAGGTCCGTGCGGTATTCGGTGTTCGATCAGTTGACGGAAGAACAGACCCGACGGCAGGCCAAACTGTTCCGTCATGTGCGTCGGGCCTGTGAGGAACGGGCGTTCCGGCTCATGTATCAGCCGATCATCAATGCACGGACAGGGCGCATCAGCGGGTATGAGGCGCTCTGCCGATGGAACGGGTCCGTGTATGGGCATCTTTCCCCCGAACGGGTCATTGCGATCATCGACAGGACGGATCAGGCGGCGGAGTTCGATGCCTGGGTTCTGGAAACGGCCTGTCGGGACGCGGCGCAGTGGGACGATTCCCTCTGGGTGTCTGTCAATATTCCCGCCAAGCGCTTTTCCGCGCCCGGGATAATCCCGACCGTTCTGGACATTCTGGAAAGGACGGGTCTGTCTCCACGGCGTCTTCAGATCGAAGTGACGGAAACGCAGGCACTGGATATCGCGCCGCATGTCTATGATGTCTTCGAGGCGCTTGGAAGCCGGGGTGTCTGCATTGCGCTGGACGATTTCGGGAAAGGCTATTCCGCGCTCAGCTATCTGCGCCTGTTTCCGTTCTCCAAGGTGAAACTCGACGCCGTTTTCGTGCAGGACATGTTTCAGGACGCCCGGAGCGCGGCTGCGGTCCGGGGCGCGGTGGAAATTGCCGTCGATCTGGGGATTGGCATTACGGCGGAAGGCGTCTGTTCTCCCGAGCATTACCGCGCGCTCCGTCAGCAGGGCTGTACGGAACTGCAGGGCTATTTCCTCGGGCATCCCGTCTCCCGAAGCGAAGTGCTTGCAACCGGTTCACGCACGGTCCATGCAGCGGCCACCCTGTCCTGCTAGGACAGGGATCTGCCCTTTCGTCACGTCACGTCCTGCTGGCCATGCTGGCGGGATTTTCTTCCTGATGCGGGTCTGAACCGTCATGCACATTTCATCTGTTCCGCCTTTACGTCCTGTGGACTGGCTGCGTCAGCGTCTCGCATCCGGGCCGCTTGTCATGGGGATCGTGAACCTGACGCCGGATTCCTTCTCGGATGGGGGGCTGTTTCAGGATCCGGAAGCCGCCCATGGCCAGGCCCGGCGGATGCTGGAGGAAGGCGCGGCGCTCGTCGATCTGGGGGCGGAATCCACGCGTCCGGGCTTTACGCCCGTCCCGGCGGATGAGGAATGGAAGCGGCTGGCCCCGGCGGTCCGGTCGCTTGTGGCGGACGGGGCGACGCTCTCCATCGACACGACGAAGGCTTTTGTCGCGCGGGAAGCACTGGCTCAGGGTACGATGGTCATCAATGACGTCTGGGGTTTTCAGGCTGATGCGGAGATGGCATCCGTTGTCGGGGAGTCCGATGCGCTGGCCGTGCTGATGCATAATCGCCATGAGCGGGATGAGGGCCTTGACCTCGTGGCGGACTGGATGCGCTTTTTTGACCGCTCCCTTGCCATCGCCCGCCGGGCCGGGATCAGTGAGGACCGTCTGATCCTTGATCCGGGCGTGGGTTTCGGCAAGACACCGGCGCAGAATGTCCAGGCCGTGGCCCGGCTGGGGGAGCTGAAACGCGCTTACGGGCTGCCGGTCCTGCTTGGTCTCTCCCGCAAGTCCCTGTTCGGCACTCTTCTGGGGCGGGGGACGGATGAGCGGCTGGCCGGGACGCTGGCGGCCAATCTGTGGGGCATCCGGGCGGGAGCCGACATCATTCGTGTTCATGATGTCCGGGAGCATGTCGATGCCCTGAAAATCAGTGCCATTCTGGAGGCAAACGCATGATCGTACCGTCGCTGACCCGTGTGTTCGTAAGGGATCTGTGCCTGTTCGGGTATCATGGCGTTCTGCCGGAGGAAAACCGCATCGGGCAGCGGTTTATCGTGGATCTGGAGATCCGGGCCGATCTGTCGGGCGCGATCGCCGGAGACGATTACCAGCAGGCCGTCTGTTATGGAACGCTGTGCGATATTGCGTCCAAAATCGTGACGGGATCGCCGCTGGCCCTGATCGAGACGGTGGCTGGACGTATCGCAGAGACTGTCCTGTCCCGTCTTGATCGTGTGGAAACGGTCCGGGTGCATGTGCGCAAGCCATCCGCGCCCGTGCCTTATCCGGTGTCGGAGACGGCGGTGACGGTCGAGCAGGTGCGTGCCCATGAGGTTGCCTTTTCGCTGGGCGCCAATCTGGGCGAGCGGGAAGCTGTTCTGTCCGCGGCGGTGGATCGTCTTTCCCTGCTGGATGGCGTGGAAATCGACGCCGTGTCCTCTTTTTATGACAGTGCACCATGGGGCGGGGTTGAACAGCCGCCTTTCGTCAATATCTGTGCCACAGGCCGGGCAACGCTTTCCCCCCATGCGCTGCTGCGGGCCTGCAAGACGATCGAGAGCGACCTCGGGCGGCAGCCTGGTCTGCGCTGGGGCGCGCGGGCTGTGGATATCGATCTCCTGTCCTACGGGACGAAGACCATTTCGGACCGGGTGCTGACGCTGCCGCATGCGCATCTTTTCGAACGGGCTTTCGTGCTTGAACCGCTGGCGGAAATCGCACCCGGGCATGTCATTGGTGGACGTCGCGTCTCGGAAGCGCTAGCAGTCCTGCCTCGAAGCAGGGGAGATGTGATCCGGCGTGCTGCCGACGGGCGGCCGGATGCACCAGAGGAGCCTAGATCTGAATGACCAAGCTGAACGCCGCGACCGTGACGACCATGCCACAGGGCACGGAAGACCTGCGTCCGCTCGGCGCTCTGCCGCTACCGGCGGACGCGGAGGAACGGATCGCGAAGGCGGTCCGTGAAATTCTCGCGGCTGTCGGAGAAAATCCGGACCGGGAAGGGCTGCTCGACACGCCCCAGCGTGTTGCCCGGATGTATCTTGAGGTGTTCGGCGGCCTGCATCAGGACCCACGGGATCATCTCAGGACGCAGTTCTCGGCGGACCGGCACCATGGCGCCATCATCGTCAAGGATATCCAGTTCCATTCGATGTGCGAGCATCATCTCCTGCCGGTGCGGGGCAAGGCACATGTCGCCTATCTGCCTGCTGGCGGACGTCTGACGGGGCTGAGCAAGATTGCCCGGCTGGTGGAAGGCTTTGCCCGCCGTCCGCAGCTTCAGGAACGTCTGACGGACCAGATCGCGCAGGGCATGGAAGATATTCTGGCGCCGGAGGCCGTACTGGTGGTGGTGGAAGCCGAACATATGTGCATGAGCATGCGCGGTGTCCGCTCCCCCGGTTCCACGACGGTCACGACCATCGCGCGGGGCGCGTGGCTGCGCGATCATGCCGCGCGCATGGAGATCATGTCGCTCCTGCGGGGCTGAGAGCCAGGCGCCGCGAACTGTTGCGGCGTCCGGCTGGCCGTTGTCAGGGAAGGTCGGAAATGCTCTGGTCCGGCCGGTTCCACCAGCAGTCCTTTGCCGGGCGGTTCACCACCGGCAGGTAATGCTGCGGGTTGCCGCCCAGCCGGACGGTGTTGGTGGGCGTTTCTTCCAGTTCGATCTCATGAACGCGGAGGATGTCGCCCTGATCCGCCAGAAAAGCTGTCAGCTTGGCGAGCATGAGCGCGGCCATCAGTTCCGTTGTTGGATCACCGGGGGTTACGACGATGCGTTCTGCCCGCTGTGGCTCGTTCTGCCGGAACCACGCCAGCAGCGGGTCCGTCTCCGAAAGCTGGAGTGAATGATCCAGTGCCTCGTCCACAAAGCCGTGCCAGCGGGCCTTGGCCTCGGCGAAGGGCAGGATCATGTTCACATGTCCGTCCAGCCGCGCCTGTTTCGCCGGGCGCAGCGTGACACGGACATATTCGTTATGTCCGTGCGGAATGGCGCAGCGCTCGCTGCTGCCGGTAATCAGCCGGTGCCCCATGCAGAAGCGGCGGGTGAAAATGAGTTCCGCGGTCATGCCGGGTCCTTCCGTGCGGAGCCTTCACGATACCGGCGCCAGCCCTCCGCCCTGAGGTTGCAGGCCGGGCACGCGCCGCAGCCATAGCCCCAGTCATGGCGGTGCGTCCGGTCTCCCATGTAACAGGAATGGCTGTCCCGGTTGATCAGATCGACCAGTGGCGCGCCGCCCAGTGCTTCCGTCAGATCCCAGGTCTGAGCCTTGTCAATCCACATCAGGGGCGTATGCAGGACGAAACGGCTGTCCATGCCGAGGTTCAGGGCAACCTGAAGCGCCTTGATCGTATCGTCCCGGCAGTCGGGATAGCCGGAATAATCCGTCTCGCAGACGCCGGTGACGATGTGCTTCGCTCCTCGGCGATAGGCGAGGGCCGCGGCGAAGGTCAGAAAGATCAGGTTCCGTCCGGGGACAAAGGTATTGGGCAGACCGCTTTCGCTGAAGCCGATCTCCGCTTCCCGTGTCAGGGCCGTGTCGGACAGGGCACCCAGGGAGGCGAGGTCGATTGTATGGTCCTCGCCCAGACGTGCTTTCCACTCGGGAGAGAACGCCGCCATCTCGTGGCGCAGGGTTTCCCGGCAGTCCAGTTCCACCGCATGGCGCTGCCCGTATGCATAACCCACGGTCTCCACCCGGTCGAAACGGGAGAGGGCCCAGGCCAGGCAGGTCGCAGAATCCTGACCGCCGGAAAACAGGACGAGTGCGGTGTTGCTCATGGAATACCAATCATCTTGTGCGTTTGGAGCGAGAGGCGCCATTGCGGATGTTTCAGGCAATAGGCCACGGCGGCCTGTGTATTGTCCGCCCTGGCCGGTCCATCCATTGGCTGAAGCCAGAAATGACGGAAGTCCAGCGCTGTGAACATCTCGGGCGGAAGCTCTGTCTGGGGATGGACGAGCTTGAGTTCCGAGCCGCTTGTCTGGACCAGGGGGCCGCCCGGTTTCGGGCTGACGCAGATCCAGTCGATTCCATCCGGCGCGGCAATGGTGCCATTCGTCTCCACCGCGATTTCGAACCTCCGTGCCCTGACGGCGGCGATCAGTGGGGCATCAAGCTGGAGCAGGGGCTCGCCGCCGGTGAAGACCACATAGCGGCGGCCCGATTCATCGGCGGCATCCGTCCAGCAGGTTTCGATGGCGTCGGCGAGGGCTTCGGCCGTTCCGAAGCGGGCGCCGCCTTCGCCATCCGTTCCGATGAAATCCGTATCGCAGAAGCGGCAGGCGGCGGTGGCGCGGTCCTGCTCGCGCCCGGACCACAGGTTGCAGCCCGCGAACCGGCAGAAGACGGACGCGCGTCCTGTCTGCGCGCCCTCGCCCTGGAGGGTCGCGAACATTTCCTTCACAGCATATGACATGAGGGCAGGATGTCGGCGAGGATGGCGTTCGATGCAAGGGAAATCGTCGTGTTTTTTCCAGTCCACAGGTTTCATTCGGGGACGGGGGTGGGCAGCGGCGTCTTTCATGGTAGGGAGAGCGCATGGAAGACCGCAAATCCCATGCTCCCGTGCTTGATCTGGCGCCCCGGAAGGGCTGGGATCTTGTCCGTGCCGCGCTGGACGATCTGAAAGCCGGATACCGGCTGCTGCCGCTCGCCCTGACGCTGGGCTGGCTGGACATCAAGCTGCGTTACCGGGGGTCGGTGCTTGGTCCGTTCTGGCTGACGATCTCCACGGCGGTGATGATCGGGGCGATGGGGCTGATCTACGGCTACCTGTTCCACATGGACCTGAAGCACTATCTGCCGTTTCTGTCCCTTTCGCTGGTGCTGTGGGGGTATATCGGGGCTGTGGTGAATGACGGGACGACGGTTTTCACGCAGAGCACGTCCCTGTTCCATTCCATGCGGATTCCCGCCACGCTTCCCGTGATCCGGGTCATCGTGCGCAATATCCTGACGCTGCTGCACAATGTCGTCGTGATTGCCGTTGTCTTCGCCATTTTCCATGTCTGGCCGCGGGAAAGTTGGAGCCTGCTGGTCAGTCTGCCCCTCTGGCTGCTGGACAGCTTTGCCCTCATTATGATGATCGGGATGCTGGGGGCGCGCTTTCGCGACATTTCGCCGATCATGGCGTCCATCATGCAGATCTTCTTTTTCGTGACGCCCGTCATCTGGCAGCCGGACCTGATCTATGCCGGCCGGCAGTACCTTCTGCTGGACCCGTTCTATCCCATTCTGGAAATCCTGCGCGGGCCGCTGCTGGGGCATGATGTCCGTACCTCGATCTGGCTGGCGGCCATCGGGCAGAGCATCTGCCTGTGGGGGCTGATGACGGTTCTGTTCTGTCGCCTGCGGGCCCGCATTCCATACTGGATCTGAATCATGCCCAAGATCAGTGTCGATCGTCTGCGGATCGATTTTCCGCTCTATCATGGGCAGAGCCGCTCCCTGAAAAAACATCTGGGGCAGAAGATCGCGAAGCTGCGTCCCGGTTCTCCGGCTGCGCATCTCATGCAGGACATGCGGGACAGGACCGTGGTGAGCGTGCTGCGTGACATCAGCTTTATGCTTTCTCCGGGGGAGCGTCTGGGCCTGATCGGCAGCAACGGTGCAGGCAAGACGACCCTTCTGCGGGCGCTGGCCGGAATTTACGAGCCGGTGGACGGCCATGTGCGGCTGGAAGGGACGATCGGCACGCTGCTGGATGGCAGTATGGGCATGAACATGGACCTGACAGGCCGTGAGAACATTCGCCTGCATGGCCTTCATGCAGGGCTAACCCGCGAGCAGATCGCCGCCGTGGATGAGGATGTCCAGGCCTTTGCGGAACTGGGGCCGTATATGGATCTTCCCGTGAAGGCCTACAGTTCCGGCATGACAGTTCGTCTGGCTTTCGGGCTTGCGACGGCGACGGCGCCGCAGATCCTCCTGATGGACGAATGGTTCCTTGCCGGGGACGGGACGTTCATGAACAAGGCGCAGGTTCGGCTGGAGACACTGGTCCAGCAGGCTGAAATCCTGGTGCTGTCCACCCATCAGCCGGACGTGATGCGCAAGTGGTGCACGCGGGTTCTGTGGCTTGAAAACGGCAGCATCCGGATGGACGGGACACCGGACGAAGTTCTGGCCACCTATCTGGCGGAAGCCTGATCAGTCACAGCCGCAGTCCGAAGCGCGGCGCCAGAACCGTCATGAGGGTGTAGAGCCCCGCTGTCAGTGCGCAGCCTAGCCCGAGGCAGAGCCAGAATGGAACACCAGCCCGCAGGAGGGCTGGAATCAGCAGGAACATCGGCAGGGATGGCAGAACGTACCAGAAGGTGGCGGCGGAATGATCCGCCATCAGGGCAGAATCGGGTTTTTCCAGCCAGAGCCATGCCATTCCCATGACCGAGACAAGCGGCAGGGACGCCACAAGCGCTCCGAAACCGGGATAACGCCGCGCCAGCGTGGACGCACAGCCGATCAGCAGCCCGGACAGGATACATTTGAAGACGAAAAACATGGCATCCCTTGTGTAAGGGAAAGCGCATCGGGCTGGAAACCACTGATTTTTTCGGGGAGAAAAACGCGCACTCTATCAGGGAAATATGAAGAGTGGCGCGAGTGACGGGGCTCGAACCCGCGACCTCCGGCGTGACAGGCCGGCGCTCTAACCAACTGAGCTACACCCGCAATCGCTTGAAGCGATCTCTGGTAACCGTCCGTTCGGGGCCATGTCTGGCGTCCTCTCGGTCGGTGGCGGTGATGTATCAAGGCACTGCCGGAGTGGCAATAGGCTTTTTCAAAAAAAGTCTCTTCTGGCTAAAATTCCTGCCGGGCCAGTTCCCGGAATGGAACATATCTGTAACATAAAGATACGAAGCATTGTCCCGTTCAGGAGCCAGACTCTTCATGCGCCATTTCAGAAACCCGGCTGTTTTTCTGCTTATGCTGGCCGGGCTGGCGGCCTGTGCGGAAGAGCCGAAGAAATGCACGCTTTACGTCAGCGGCACCATGCCGGTGCTGAATACGGTTGGATCGCCGATCGTGCGCGCGGCGATCAATGGTCATCCCGTGGCGCTTGGAGTGGATACGGGGGCGTTCAACAGCATCATCGGTGAGCAGTACGCCATACCACTGGGCACCGAGGGCACCGCAAACAGCGTGCTGGTGCATGGTGTCGGAGGGGATACATTCGCTCAGGTCGTGGTTGTCGACAAACTCGACATGGGCACGTCTTCCGCCAGCAATATCATGATGATCGCCGGCGGGAAATTTCCCGGTCATATCGGGGACCTGCCCATTGTGGGGCTCTTCGGACGCGATTTCCTCAGAAATTACGACACGATCGTGGACATGCCCAGTCACCGGGTCGAGCTGGTCACGGCCCGGGGCTGTCACTCCGCCACGCCGGCCTGGAGCGGGCCTGTCCATGCCGTGCCGGTATATGAGGCTGCGGGGGAAAATCCGCCCCAGTCCGTTCAGCTGGACATGAAGCTGAATGGACGCAGCGTCGAGACCACGCTGGATACGGGGGCCAGCCGGACCCTCGTCACCAGAGCCGCGGCCCATCGTGCGGGAGTGACGAACGCCATGCTGGAACAGGACCCGTATTCAACGGGATATGGCATGACGCGGGATCCGATGAAGATCTATCGCCACCGTTTCCAGACCCTTCAGATCGGGGACATGACCTTTCATGATGTCGTTCTGAGTGTGGGAGGGGACATTCCTGGCGCGGAGGCCCTTCTGGGCGCGGATCTGATGCGGCATTACCGCCTCTGGATTCCCCGGTTCGGGAACAGGGTTTATTTCCAGCATGACAAGGACATCCCGGCTGACGGGACGGATCAGGCCGGGGGCGTTACGCCCCCGGCCCTGAAAGTCGGCCTGAAGGTCAGCTGGGTGTGGCCGGCGTGCTGCGGATGATGGTCTTGTGCTTCTGGAGCCCGCTGATGAGCTGGTCGGTGTCCTTCGGACCGAAGACCACGCCGACGGGACCATAGGCCGGATGCTGGAATGCCAGCAGCGAGCCTTCCGTCAGTGTGTCGATCTGAAGGGCCCAGTTCGTTTTGTAGACGGGATTGAAGCGTGCGCCTGTAATGGGGGGGAGTGTTTTGCCTTCCATCAGGCTGGCATGGGCTGCGCCGAGGCTGGTGATCAACTGGCCCAGCTGGTTTTCATCAAGTTCAATGCTGCCGGTCAATCCGCTGTTTTCCAGAAAGGAAAGAAGGATTTTCTGTCCGTCTTCCGAGCGGGTGACCTGCATACGCGGTCCTGACATGCTCTTTGTCCTTCACGCTTTTTCGGCGGTGGAGTCATTCTGGTGGAAAGCGCCGGCCCATGTCCACCACGCTGATGCCGTATCCGATAATTTGATGGATTTTTCAGCTGCTTTCGCATCGTCCGGTGTGGCGAAAACCCCGAAGCATGTTGCGCCCGAGCCACTCATCCGGGCCAAGAGGCAGGTGTCCTGGTGTGCGATCGCGTCCAGAACCGTCCCGATGACCGGGCAGTGGCTGACGGCCAGGGCCTGAAGGTCGTTGGTTGTCCGCTTCAGATCCGCGACCATGGCGGTGGCCGTGTCCCACCGGTCCGGGAGAACGGGATAGGGGCGTGTCACGATGCCGCCACCCGCCGCGAAGGCGCGGAAGACATCCGGCGTGGAGATTCCCACGCCCGGATTGACCAGCAGAAGGCCTGCGGACGGAAGAACGGGGGCGGGTTTCAGGATTTCCCCGATACCCTGCATCCGTGTTGCGGTCTGGGACACGCAGACGGGCACATCCGCTCCCAGTGTTTCAGCAAGGGGGAAGAGCGCATTGCGACGCACACCCCAGCGCGCCGCCAGAAGGCGGAGCGTGGCGGCTGCATCCGCCGATCCTCCGCCGATTCCCGATGAAACGGGCAGGGCCTTTTCCAGCGACAGGTGAAAGGATTCCGTTTGGCCTGTCTTCTCCTGAAGGGCGCGGGCCGCACGCAGGACGAGGTTATTGTCATCCGCTTCAAGACCGGCCCCGAACGGACCGCCGAGCGAGAGGGACATGCGCTCCGCCGTATTCCCGATGCGGACCTCATCCGCCGCGCCGGCGAAGACTGCCAGACTGTCCAGAAGGTGGTAGCCATCCGCCCGGCGGCCCGTCACATGAAGGAAAAGGTTGATCTTGGCGTGGGCGGTGTCGTGGGTAAGGGTCATCTGCTCCGCTCGAAGGCTGCAAGGTGAGGGCCGCCATGCTGCAGGGCATTCAGGATGAGGGTGCGGTCCTGCGGCTGGGGATTATCGTTGAGGGACTGGTTCCACTGGTCTTCGGCTTCCATCTGCCGGCCCAGATACCAGTATGCCACGCCAAGATGATAGCCGATTTCCGGATCGTTAGGGGCGTGTTCGGCGGCCTGGATGATGAGGGGCAGGGCGGTTTTCAGGTCCGCCCTGTATTTCAGGAGGGCCCAGGCGTAGCTGTCCTGTATGGAGGCGTCATTGGGCTGCAGTTCGACGGCGCGCTTGAGGAGCGAGAGGGCATGGTCGCCGTCCACGTTGTGCTCGATATTGGCATATCCCACGAAATTCAGGACTTCCGGCTGATCCGGCGCCATTTCAAGGGCATGCTTCATGTCATCCTGCGTCATGGCCCAGTTGCCGCTTTCCTCTGCCGCCATGGCCCGTCCGATCAGCAGTGGCCACAGGATATCCTTCCGGGGCGGGGAGGCCTTGAGGGCCTGCGTATAGAGTGTGATCGCTTCCGCATGATGGCCCATCTGATCTTCGACTTCCGCAAGCTGGACCAGGAAATCCGGATTGCCCGGCAACAGGGCGAGCGCGCGGTGAAGCGCTTCCTGCTGGAGGTTGGGGTCGTTGGAGCGGATGGCGAGATTGATGCGTTCCTGCGCGGCGAGACCTGCCAGCGGGTTGTCGGTGGGAATCTGGTCAAGTTCCGCCAGCCCCTTGGAGATCTGGTTGCCGTCACGGAATGTGTCGGCGAGGAAAATGCGTGCGACCGTCAGGGAAGGGTCCAGAAAGAGCGCCTGCTGCAGCGTGATGATGGCAGGATCGCGCGGCATGCCGTTTTCCTGGATGACATCCGTCAGCATCAGGGCCAGCTGGAGGTTCAGCACCGCCGCGCCCTGCCGGGGCGAGGGGGGTGGGCGTCCCTTCAGACTGTGCTGGAGCGGCGTGATCATCAAAGAGGCAAGCGGCGAGGTCACGCCCAGCGCCGTGACCGTGTCCATGGCTTCGTCATGATGTCCGTTGCGTTCCAGCCAGCCGCCGTAAAGCTGGGCGTACAGGACCTGAAGCGTCAGGGGATCATCCGGTATGCTGCCGGTCTTGCGGTAGAGTATTCCGGCCTGTGGGCCGTTATGAAGATGCTCGGCCATCATGGCGGCGTGCAGGAGATACAGCCGGCGCGTGGAGGGCAGGGCGGAGGCTTCCACCATCTGCGCGATGGCCTTTGCGGGGTCACCTTCCGCTACTGTCATCCAGGCCAGGAGAGCCGGTGCGGCGACAGCCATGAGGGGGCCGTGATGGCTGTCATGGCTGAGGATGGAGCGCAGTTTTGTCCAGTCCTGGCTGGCGAAGGCGTTCTGCGCCAGAATCAGCGTGGCGAGATCCCCGCCGGGCAGGCTTTCCGCCAACGAGACGGCTTCCTTCTGCTTGCCCGCCATGGCGGCGTAGCGCATGGCGTCTTCCCGCAGGGGGAGGCTGCGGGGGGACAGTTCAAGGGCGTGAGAGAGCGCCTGATCGGCTGCGTCGATCTCCCCGCGCTGCATCATGACCGTCGCCGCGAGCGTCCAGCCCGTCAGGGAGTGCGCCGGATCAATGAGCGGCAGCGTCGCGGGCGGGAGCGCGGCCAGAGCGCTCCCGCCGAAAGCCGGGACTGCCATGCCGGAGAGGGCGAGTGCAGCCAGCCCTCCGCGCAGAGAGGGTGAAAAAACCTGAAATGATCTGGGCCAGCGGCGCGTGATCTGCATAATGAAGGGACTCTAGACCTCTTGGGGTCATACGCCAACAGAACGGATTCTTCATGACGCCCCAGCCTGTTCCGAGCCGGGCCGAACTCCTTGCCGCGCTGCAACTGCAATACGAGTGGGGTGTGGATGAAGTTCTTTCGGAAACGCCGATCGACCGCCTTGCCGAAGCCCCCCGTAGCCTGCCGCCGCGTCCGGTTCCCGCGGGCGGGCCATCAGCCGGGGCAGGTCCGGTCCGGACAGCCCGTCCTGCGGAAAAGGATGTTGCGCTGGAGCAGGCTCCTGACCTGCCCACCCTGATTCGGCTCAGCGAGGCGCTTGATGACCTGTTCCTGGCGCGGACGGCGACCCATCGGCTGGAACCGCTTTCTGTTGCGGATGCGCCGTTCATGCTGGTCGGTGAAACGCCGGATGCGGCTGAGGACCGTTCGGGAACGCTGTTCGCCGGGCGGGCGGGTGTGCTGCTGGATGCCATGCTGTCCTCGGTCGGGCTGACGCGGGACATGCTGTCCATGGCGCCCGCCATCCCCTGGCGCCCTCCCGGAGGGCGCAGCGCCACGGAACAGGAAATGCGGGCCTGTCGCCCTCTGCTGCTGCGGACGATTGCATTGTGTCGGCCGCCTGTTCTCGTGACGATGGGGGCAACGCCCCTGAAGATGCTTCTGGGGGAGCAGGCCATGCTCAACCGCATGCGGGGGCGGTGGGCGGAGGTGTCGATTCCCGGATGTCCGGAGCTGCTGCCCCTGTTGCCCATGCGGCACCCGCTTCAGCTTTCCGCCAGCCCCGCTGCGCGGCGGAATGCATGGCAGGATCTGCTGCTTCTGATGGACAGAGTCCGCCCTTCAGAAACGGGACTTCCTGTGTCCGGATAAACTCCATAAAAAAACTGTCCGAAAACGCAAAAAAGTCTCTTGAAACCGCTGTTTGCCACTGGATTGTTTCGGTTCGGCTCGTTATCATGGCCCAGTCCGAGGTTGTGGGCTGATTAACAAAATCTTGCCAAGCCACTCGAAAGCAGGTAGCACCCGCCTGCTATGCGAAGGATAACCCCTTTCATTTCAGGAAGTACCGCTCGTGCCATGCTAGTGAGCGTGCTGATTCTGGCCGGCGGAACATTTTCCCCGGCAAGAGCCGAAGGCGCTCGGAATTTTCCGCCCCAGCCGGGTGGGACGAGCGACGAGACGGCTTTTGCCGAGGTCCGTCCGGCGCTGGGTGGCGACGGGGCCGTGTCCCTGCCGCATCCCCTGAGCGCCGCCGTGGCCAGCCGGTACCGCCTGATCTTCCGGTCCCAGCGTGACGGTGATCTTCGAACCGCGCAGGAGCAGATGCGCCTGGTGAGTGATCACGTCCTGTTCGGGGATGTTCTGGCCGAGCGCTATCTGGCGCCCGGCGCCCACCCTGCCGCGGACCAGCTCCGCGACTGGCTGAAAAACTATTCCAGCAATCCGGACGCCAACGCCGTTCAGGCGCTGCTCGTGAAAACGGCTCCTGCCGGTTCCGTGACGCTCCAGTCCTACATTCAGCCTCTGGCACCTGATGCCCGGCCGGAAAACGTGCATGTCACGTCTCCTGCTCCGGACCCGCTGGCCCATGCGTTCACCCGCAACCCGCTGCTGGACCGCACAGTTCAGGAACGGATTTCGTGGGGGCTCAAGGGGGCGGCCAGCGCCCTGCATCTTGTGGATGTCACGCCGGGGATGACCCCGGATTATACTGCCCAGCTTTATGGCGAAGTCGCGCTCGGGATGTTGTCCCAGGGCGAGGCGGAGACTGCGCTGCGGCAGGGATGCGCCGGGTTTGAACGTGGAGCGCATCAGGTCGGGCTTCCGGCCTATGTCGCTGCGCTGGCGGCCTGGCGTGCCGGACATGTCGATGCGGCCTATGATCTGTTCCAGTCCGCGGCGAATGCGCCTCTCACCCCGCCTGATCTGAAAGCCGCCGCCGCGTTCTGGGCGGCGCGGGCAGAGGGGCGGCGCCACGCCATGGCAGGATATGTCGCCTGGCTGCATCGCGCGGCCATCCATCATGAAACGTTCTATGGCCTGCTGGCTGCCCAGACCCTCGAACAGGGACGGCACGGTCATGCGCGTCTGCCGGGCACCAAGATTGAGGTCACGCTTCACGAGCCGACCCCGGTTCTGGCGGAAATCGATGTCGAGGCCATCAATGCTCTGCCACAGGGACGGCAGCTTTTCGCGCTGCTCCAGATTGGTGAGCGCGCCCGTGGCGAGGCCCTGATCCGGCGCATGTGGGTGGATGTCGCGGCGGACAGTGCGCGGGCACGTTCTCTCCAGCTCGTGGCTCAGGCCGCGGGGTTCGAGGATCTGTCCGAGCAGCTTGCGTCTCTGATCATGGGTGGGGCAATGCAGCCTCCGTCCGCGATGTCCCTGCCCATGCCGCGTCTGCGGCCCAGTCATGGTTTCCGCATGGATCCTGCGCTGGTTTACGCGCTGACACGGGTGGAATCGAATTTCGACCCGGCGGCGACATCCGGAGCGGGGGCGCATGGCCTCATGCAGATTCGTCCCGTGACGGCCAGCTTCGTGACGGCCAGTCATATAAGCTATGACGCCCATGGCATGACGATCATCAACATCCCGACAGACATGGTGAGCCGCCTGCACAATCCCTCTTCCAATCTGGAGATCGGGCAGCTTTACGTCCTGTATCTGGCGAACCAGTCCGCCCGCGTTTCCGCCACTGATCCGGCGCATCCCGAAGGCGGAGATCTGGTGCGTGTTCTGGCTTCCTATAATGCGGGGCCCGGTGCTCTGGCGCGGTGGGAAAGTGTGCAGGGCCAGGACATGCATGATCCTCTCTTCTTCATGGAGACGCTCCCCAATGGGGAAACGCGCGACTATGTCCATCATGCGCTGGCCTATACCTGGCTGTATGCGCACCGGATGGGGCTGGCCTCACCGTCCCTGAAAGCCCTGAGCCGGTTTGAATGGCCGTCCTTCGGGGAGGAGCAGGCGCTCGCGACTAGCTCTCTGGCTTTGAACTGACGAACTGAAAAAACCCGGCCCTGAGCCGGGTTTTTTAATACGCGGAACTGGTGTCCGGCGGGATCAGAGCAGTTCAGCCAGTGCCACGCCTGCCAGAATGGCCAGCAGGGACACCAGCAGGACAACCGTCAGGCGTTTTTCGATAAAGACTTTCACGGGTTCGCCAAAAGCTTTCAGCAGCGTGGCTTCCAGAAAGAAACGCGCTCCGCGCGTGAGGATGCTGGCGCCGATGAAAGGCAGAAGCGGATAATGCGCTGCGCCGGCTGCCAGTGTGACGAACTTGTAGGGCAGCGGTGTGAGTCCCTTGCCCAGGATGATCCACACGCCGTATTGCCGGAACAGGCCTTCAAGCGCCAGAATGCGGTGGTCAGCGTGATAGAACCGGGCGATCGGCATGCCGATATGCTGCATCAGGAATGCGCCCAGGACCCATCCCAGAACACCGCCCGTGACGCTTGCGACGGTGCAGATCAGGGCGAGGAAAAAGGCCCGTTCGCGCTGGTTGAGAATGACGGGAACCAGCAGGAGATCGACCGGCAGGGGAAACACGGAGGCTTCGGCGACCGCAATCCCGATCAGCCACCAGACCGCGCGGGGAGAGGCGGAAAGTTCGGATAAGCGGCGGTAAAGGGTATCGGACACGATGGGTTTCCTGCGGGGAGTAGGCACCCCTGCCTACCGTTTCCGCGACGGGATGCAAATCCATCGGTGTTTTTGTCCGACGGTGGAGGCAGCTTTCCGGCAATGTGGGTATCGGGGGGCGAAAGGGACGGTCCTTTTCTGTCCCTCATGGAACAGCATCCCCCGCAGGCCTGTCAGACGCGCGGAAGCATATCCCGCGCAATGAAGAGAAGTGCCATGCCGCTGCCATCGAGCGTCTGATCCACGAGTTCGGAGCGGAGGGGGAAGTCTGCGGCCGGGCTGATGGCCAGCAGATCGGTGCCGCGGCTGACAAAATCCTGAACCAGGCGGGTCATGGCCTGCGGGTCTGATGGCAGGTCATGCCAGCCGGTACAGGTGGCCCGCTTCAGCCAGGGGGCCAACACGGTTTCCATGGATGCCCGGTCTTCGGGGTGCGTTATCAGGGCGATGGAGCGGCCAATATCGCTCTGACGCCCCGCGGGGAGCAGGAGAGTCGGGCGGCTGGCCCGCAGAAGGGAAGCGGCCAGACGACGCCGGGCATAGTGGGTGTGAACGGGGTCATGTTCCAGCACGACCAGGCCGGCCGTACGGGCCTGTTCCTGCACGACGGTGGATCCGTCGCCCCGGACCTCCGTCCATGAAACGGGCTGTCCTGCCGGGCGCAGCCGCTCTTTCAGGCTTTCGCTCCACAGACTGTTCTGCTGCTTCATGGTTCGCAGCCGGGCCGGGGAGAGAATGGAACTGAAGGATTCCGTGTTGTCCAGAAGAGGGTTGTCTTCCAGTGGCGTGTCGAAAGCCAACAGACCGATCGGGCTTTGTGGTCCTACAAGGGTCCGCACGGAGCGCAGGGTACCTTCTGCCGTCCGGGGATCGCGAAGCGCCAGTACCGTGGGGACCGGAGACGTGAGGGAAGCGGTGCGGGTGGGCGATGCCAGGCCGGAAACACGGGTCTGGGTCGCGAGGGCGTATCCTGCCATGGCGGCGAGAAGGCAGGCCATGACGGAGAGGACGATATTCCCGAACGCGGCGGCCGGGCGTCCATCCCGCAGGAGATCGAGGGTCTGCTGTGTGAAGGAGGAGAAGGTCGTGAAACCACCGCAGATTCCGACCATCAGGAAGGCCCGCAGTTCCGGTGAACCTGCGAAGCGGCTGTCCGCCGCCGTCAGCATTCCGACATAGGCAATGATGAACGAACCGACGATGTTGATGAAGACTGTTGGCCAGGGAAGGGCTGATCCCGTCACCGGGGCCAGAACGGCGCCGACCCATGCGCGCCCGACGCTTCCGATGGCGCCCCCAAGCGCAATCAGCAGATAGGTCTGTAGCATGTTCTTTTTTCCCGGCGTTTTAGCAGGGGAATAAAAATGACGGCTTTTGGGACAGGGTGCAACCTCGCCGCCCGCTACGGACGGAGAGACCGGTCTGGTCTGTCAGCCGGGGCTGGAGGACGGGACGCCGGGCGTCAGTTCATGCCGCGGATGTTCGGTTCTCTGTCTGCGGAAGCGAGAGATGGCGGTTTCCAGCTTCGGGCCGTTGAGGGGCGCGACCGGCATGTTTTCCGCTGTGGTTTCCGGGGAAATGTTCCGGTTCCCGACCCGCCGGTTTTCCGCTGTTCTGATGCGGTCCATGTTCATCCTGTGGGATTCTTTCGGGAGCCTATCTTGGTCGCGTGGGCTTCCGGGATTGGCGTGGCGGGCAGGGCTTCGGTCTCCGCCATCAGCCAGTGGCAGGCTTTATACCGACTGGCGGGTGCTGAACGGGGGTGCATGGACTGTCAGTTTCCGTCCTGTCTGGCGGCTGCGGTGCTCAGGCAGGATTTAAGCGACGGGAAGAACGGACGGTGCGGCAGGAAGGGGCCTGAGTGTGAAATGACCGTGGTCCTCTGTCGCGTTACGTCCGTTCCGTCAGAGTGCTTCGGATGGTTTATCCGACAGCGGCTTTCAGTCCCTGTCCGGCTGCCAGAGGGCAGAGGGGCAGACACGCCATCAGGCACGCCCCAAGCAGGTCAAGACTGGCGGCGGGAGAGGTGCCCAGTTGACCGGCATAGGCGGATGCCGCGCCGAAGATCAGCACCGGTGTTGCCAGCGGCAGGACCAGCAGCGGCAGCAGGACGCCGCCCCGGCGGGCGCCCAGCACGATGGACGCCGCCATGCCGCCCAGCAGCGACAGGCACATCGTCCCGAGCGTCAGGCCCAGCAGAAGCAGGGGAAGTTCCGTTCCCTTGACCCCCAGCATGATCCCGAGCGGAATGCTAGCGATCAGCAGCGGTAGGCCCGTCGTCAGCCAGTGCGCCACCATCTTGGCCAGCGCCACGGCGGCGGGCGGCAGGCCCGTCAGCATCAGCAGGTCGAGCGATCCGTCCTCCAGTTCCGAGCCGAAAAGCCTGTCCAGTGGCAGGAGGCAGGCCAGCAGCGCACAGACCCAGACGATGCCTGGTCCCATATGGCGCAGGAGATCAGGCGAGGGGCCGAGCGCCAGCGGAAAGAGGCTGCCACACAGGATGAAGAACAGCAGGGACGCCAGCGTATCCGCGCCAAAGCGCAGGGCCAGCCGGAGATCACGGTCGATCAGGGTCAGAAAGGCGGTCATGACAGCCAGAGCGGCTCGGCATCTGCGAGCGTTTGGAGTTCGTGGGAGCGGACATTGTCCAGCGGCAGGGGCACGTGGGTCGTCACGATCATCGCGCCACCTTTTGCGCGGTGCGCGGCCATGATCGTGCCGAGCCGTTCGATGCTTGCGGTGTCCAGCCCGACGGTCGGCTCATCTAGCAGCCACAGAGGGGCACCGGACAGCACGACCCGGGCGAAAGCGGCGCGGCGCTTCTGCCCGGACGACAGGAGGCGGGCCGGGAGATCGGCCAGGGTATCGAGGTCCAGCGCTTCCAGCGTGTCCGTCATCCTGCCTGTGCCCAGCCGTTCGGCCATGGCGAGATTCTGCGCCAGGGTCAGCCCCGGTTTGAGGGCGTCCTGATGGCCCAGCCAGGCCAGGTCCACGTCGCGGATGACCTGTCCTCCGTCTGGCTGGCGCAATCCGGCGATTGTGCGCAGCAGGGTGGATTTGCCTGCGCCGTTCGGTCCCGTCAGGATCATGGCGTCCCCGGCGTAAAGGGAGAGGGACACATCATCGAGAACCAGCCTGTCTCCACGGAAAACGGTTACGTCCCGGACGTCGAGAAGCGGCGTGGGCGTGGGAGGTGTGTCAGGCGGGCTGTTCATCTGGGTTCCGGCTCTGTCCCGTTCAGGTCACCCCTGTATAGAGACCCTGCGCGCCGCCTCTGCAAGTGCGAAGGAGCTGGAAGCCGCGCGAAGGGTAGCATGGGTGGTGATGGTGTGTCCGCCTGTTTCCTGTCATGCGTGGCCGGAAGGATAATCTTCACTTGCATCCTGCCGCTGTCCTGTCCGAGATGCAGAAGAGACGCAGCAGCGCATAATCATGTGTCCTGACCGCATTTAGGGTCTCGATACCGGACGCGACGTTCGTTATGAGGGCCCGGCGGTGTGTTCGCCAAATGTCTCCATACTTTATGAAGGGGTGTCCGGAACTGGCTGATCTGGTGCTTCAGGCAAGTGGAATCGTCAAATCCTTTGGAGGGAACGAAGTCCTGCGCGGTCTGTCGCTCGATGTGGAGCGCGGGGAACTGATTTCGATTATCGGTCCGTCCGGCTGCGGCAAGTCCACCTTTCTGCGCTGTCTCAATTTTCTGGAGCATCCTGATGCCGGGACCGTGCGGATCGAGGATGTGACCGTTTCCTGTACCGGCGGGCACTGGACCCGGGCGAACGAGACACAGGCCCATCATCTGCGCGCGCATGTGGGGATGGTGTTCCAGGCCTTTAACCTCTTTCCCCATCGCACGGTTCTCGACAACGTCACGATGGCGCCCATGCACGTCAAGGGCGTCTCGCGGGAGGAGGCACAGGCCGTCGCCTGTGAGCTGCTGACGAAAGTCGGGCTTGGCGGCACCAAGGAGCGGTATCCCGACAGTCTGTCGGGGGGGCAGAAGCAGCGCGCGGCCATTGCCCGGGCGCTCGCCATGAAGCCATCCGTCATGCTGTATGACGAACCGACCTCGGCGCTTGACCCGGAACTTTCGGAGGAGGTGCTGTCCGTGATGCGTGCACTCGACATCGAAGGCATGACCCAGATCGTTGTGACGCATGACATGCGCTTCGCCCGGGCGGCTTCCGACCGGGTGCTGTATGTGGAGGGCGGGGAAGTCGTGGAGAGTGGGGATCCTGACCTCATGTTCGCCAACCCGAAGGAGGGGCGCACGCGGCGCTTCCTGCGGACGCTGCTGTGATGAAATATCTTCCCGTGCTTTTCGTCCTGCTGGCTGCTGTGCTGGTAACACCCCTGCACGCGCAGTCTCCGGCTGTTTCCGCCTCCACAGTCGTTGTTCCCGGCGCGCAGAATGCAACGGATCTGCCCTGGGCCTCGGACGGTGAGGCCAATGTTCCTTATGTTTTCCATGATCCGGCGCATGAATCGCGTCTGACCGGTTTCGAGTATGAGCTGGTCAATGCCATTGCCGAACGCCTGCACCGCAAGGCGCGCTTCATCCAGAATGACTGGGACGGACTGATCCCCGGCCTTTCCCGCGGCATGTACAGCATGGTTCTGGATGGCATCGAGATGACGCCGGAGCACAAGGCTGCCGTCCTGTTCTCCCGTCCGTATTACGTGACGAGCGAACGGATCATCCTGCGCAAGGATGAAAACGGCCTCGACACGCTGGAGGCCCTGCGCGGGCATATTGTCGGAACGATCAAGGATACGATGGCCGAGCGGATGCTGCGCCGGCAGGGTGATTCCACCATCCGGTCCTATGAGGAAGAGACGAATGCGTTCTCGGATCTGCGGAACGGCCGCCTTGACGCCATCCTGCTTGATGCGCCGATCGCCCTTTATTACGGCAGCATCTCCAGTGACATGAAACTGGTCGGCGCGCCGATCGGGAGCATGGAATACGGCATTGCGTTTTCGCCGGACAGCCGTGCCCTGCGCGATCAGGTGGATGGCGTGCTGGGTGATCTGATCCATGACGGGACGCTTCATCGCATTCTGGCGCGATGGAATCTGTGGACGCCCCTGATGGCGAACTATACTGGCGATACCAGTCAGCCGGATATCGTGCCGACGGAATGGAACCGGTATCGGGACGCCATGGCGGATACGACCGGCAATGGCTGGCGGCCGCTCCTGCATCGTTATGTCAGTTTCCTGCCACTGATTGGCCGGGCCGCGCTGATGACGCTGGCCGTCTCGGCTCTGGCCATGGTTCTGGCCGTGGCGCTGGGTCTGCTGCTGGCGCTATCCCGCCATTACGGTGCGGCTCCGCTGCGGATTCTGGCGGGGATTTATGTCGAAGTGGTGCGCGGAACACCGCTGCTGATTCAGGTGCTGTTCATTTTCTATGGTCTGCCGGCGTTCGGCATCCGGCTGTCGCCTTTCATGGCGGGTGTTCTTTCGCTCGGCCTGAACTATGCCGCCTATGAAGCCGAGAACTACCGCGCCGGGCTTCTTTCCGTGCCGCGCGGACAGATGGAAGCAGCCATCGCCCTGAACATGACGCATTTTCAGGCGCTGCGGCTGGTCATCGTGCCGCAGGCCTTCCGGACGGTCGTTCCCGTCATGACGAACGACTTCATTTCGCTTTTGAAGGACAGTTCGCTCGTGTCCGTCATTACCCTGACGGAACTCAGCCAGACTTATGTGCGCCTGTCATCCACCTATTACGACTATTTCGGGACGGGCCTGATGGTTGGTGCGGCCTATCTGCTGCTGGGCCTGCCTTTCGTGCGCCTTGCCCGCATGGCGGAACGGCGCCTCGGGCGCGGAATGGGTGGCCATATCGGTCATCACTGACCTGGGCGCCTCCCGGGAGGGAGTACTTCCTAGGTTGCTGTCCAGGTCTGGTGCGCCGCTCTGCTCCGGCCCGGTTTGGTCAGCTTGGGCGCGGGGCCGAAGGGTCCATGGTGAGGGAGGGGGACAGGGTTTGCGGATCGAGCGTCCCGTCAAAACCCCGACGCAGGACCGTACTCCAGCGCACCATCCAGCGATCCAGATCCCCGATGAAGCGGGCAGCATCGGGATTGCTGTGGATGGCGGTCTTGTTCCAGTACTGGGGCGGAGCCAGAAGCTGGCGCGAGCCTTCCTCGATGGGGGCGACCAGTGTTTCCACGGTCTCGATATTCACGCTGTCCTTGCTTTGGAACGCAGCATGATACCAGCCGACATTGATCATCAGCGTCGGGATGGGGAAGCCGAGGGTCCGCATCCGGTTGAAGGCGGCGGTAATGAACGGATCGGTGCTGACCGTCTTGTTCGCCAGCACGGCATTGCTGGTATAGCTGCATTCCTGCGATACGCCGGGCTTTTCGACGATATGGGAAGCATAGTCCCGGTCATCATGGCACGGCGTTTCGAGTTGCTCCGCAAAGTCGGCGGACAGAGGCTGCTGCGTCGCACGCGCGACGATCACGCCAGAGACGACGCCCCGGTCCGTCCGGGCCAGGACCTGTTGTGACAGTTCGCCCTTCGGCCCGCTCCGGGCTGTCAGGATCGGGTGCCAGTCACCGGCCGGAAGCGGTAGGATGCGACCCGCAATGGTCAGGCTGCCACGCTCCGTAATGCCCGGATCGGGGATGCCGACCTGATCTGCGGGGCTGTCGGGGGCATTGCCACCCGGACCGTTCGGTCCGGGACCGCCTGGGCCCTGCGGTCCGGAAGCGGACGGATGCTGGCCCGGAAGATGACCGGGGAGCCACGGCATGGCCTTTTTCAGGGCAGGCGTGGGGTAGAACGCCGCCAGTCCCAGCGCACCCACCGTCATGCAGAGGCTGGTGCGCCAGAGGGGCGCGCGCCGCCAGAGTCGTCCAAATGCCGTCATGAACTAGTGGCTCATCCGTCCGAGCTGCGCCTCGGTATCGCTGGCGATCTCCGCCACCACGCCGTCGTCCCCCACAACGAGACGCACGCGCTTGGCGCCCTGCTGCCGGGCAATGATAAGGCTTTCGCTGACCATATCCTCGATGGAGCGCACAAGGTCGCGCGCGCTGGCGCCGGTGCCGAGGTTCTTCTGTCTCTGCATGACCTGGAACAGCACGACAGGATCGATGCCGCCGGTTTCCACATGCAGGCCATATCCTTCGATCATGGCCTCGATTTCCAGTGCGGCCACCCGCGCCAGATCCAGTCCACGCAGGGCCCGGAACACGAAGATCCGGTCCAGACGGTTCAGCACTTCCGGTGCGAAGCCGGACTTGCGCAGGGCTTCGACCGACTCGGCGCGCATTTTCTCGGGCTCGTTCTCCAGCCGGTCCGCAATCTCGGTCAGGGCTTCGGTCGCGACGTTGGAGGTCAGCATGAAAATGGCGCGCGTCGTGGAAACCTGCTCGCCGGTGGAGGCTTCTGTGACGTGGCCGTCGTTCCAGGCGGTCAGGAATTTCTTGAAAACGTCCGGATGGGCTTTCTCGATTTCGTCGAGGAGGACCACGGCGTCCGGATGTTCCTTGAGGCCTCCGGTCAGTTTGCCGAAGGTATCCGAGCCGACATACCCTTTCGGAGAGCCGAAAAGCTGTGTCGCGGCATGGGGGCTCGACATCTGCGTCATGTCGAAATGCAGCAGGGGCCGGTCCATCTGTTTGGAGATCTGTTTGGCCAGATAGGTCTTGCCGGTTCCCGGAGGGCCGGCGAGCAGAAAGATGCCGACCGGTTTGCCGCGGACCTGAAGCGCGAGGCGGCGGCGCAACTGCTGGGCAATGTCCTCGCAGACGCTGTCCTGCCCGATGACACGGGCGCGCAGTGAAGCCGCCAGTTCCTCGGCGTCGATGACGGCGTCACGCTGTTCGCGGGCCATGAGTTCCTCAAGGGCTCCGCGGTTTGTCAGGCGGCTGAGAACGTCCATGATGAGACCTTTCCTGCGGCGCAGTCCGCGACGCGCCAGTTTTTCCGCTGAAACTTCATATGCCAGACCGGAAACGGTCAGCAACGCTCCAATGCCCGCAAGCGGAAGATAGAACCGCCGGCCCCATTCAAGGGCAGCCCAGAACCCGTCGAGAGACAGGTGCAGCATGACCGCGACCTGAATGACTGCAAGGATCAGGAACGCCGCCATCATCAGGGGCATGGCCCGGTTGAGCATGGGAACGATGGACTTGAACACCGGGCGGGTTCCTTACTGCACGATCACATTGAGCAGGATGCGCTGGTCAAGCGCCGTCAGACTGGGCAGCACTTCCGGTCCAAGCGCGGTCAGGGCGCCAATGGTCAGGGCCGGGGCGTGGGGCATTGTTACAGGTGCGATGGTGATCTGGCCAGCCTCTGCAATAGGCAGGACCAGATGCTGGAACTTGCCGGTCAGCACCACCCGCTGTGTCAGGCCCGAGACCGTGACGTCGATGGTCTGTCCAACCTGTCCCGCCGCATCGAGGACCGGCATTTCCACCAGCCGCATCTCCCCCCGCTTTACGGCCGCCAGGATACGGGCCTGTTCATCCGCGCTGAAGCCCGTGCGGGCCAGCGCGGTACGGGCTTTGGCGGGAGGAAGCATGGAGAGCTGGGCCGCCGCAGTCAGGGTCGGTGTGTTGCTGGCGGGGGCATTATGTCCCGGTGGCGCCGGGGCGGGCGCGGGAGAAGGTGCGCCATGCGAATAAAAAAAGGCGCCGGCACCGACCGTCAGGGCGGCCAGCAGGCCACCGCCTGCCCATGCTGCCTTGCTGTGGCTGGCAGACTCGTCAGGAAGCGGTTGGGGGCGGGGCTCGGGCTGAGAAGTCATTATGCTCTCATCTCACTCTCTGGGCTGCATCAAGGCAAGAGGCTTACCCTTACAGAAGTGTAAACAAATCTTTCGACTCGGTGGTTTTGGGCACAGGTATTTTTCACACCGGCTCTGAGAAGGGGAACATTTCCAAAGACGTCAGGCTCCTCTTGCGTCGGTATCGCAGGTGACCTACATAAGACGCATTCCATTCATCTTCCGCTCTTATCGGGGGGTGGCCCTGACGGGCCGCCTTTTTTGTCTTGGCTCAACAGCATCCCACTTCCGACATCGACCTTCCCCACCTGACGGGACTGGAAGCCCGTATCGCGGAGCGCATTGCGCCGACTCTGCTGGATCTGGGGTACGAACTCGTGCGCCTGTCGGTTCTGGGGCGCGATACGCCGACCATCCAGATCATGGCGGACAAGGCCGATGGCTCCCTGATTTCGGTAGAAGACTGCGAGCAGATCAGTCATGCCGCTGGCGCCATTCTCGATGTGGATGATCCCATTCCGGGGGCATGGATGCTGGAGGTCTCTTCCGCTGGAATCGACCGTCCGCTGACACGCGCCAAGGACTGGGAGCGATTCGCCGGGCACCTTGCCAAGGCGGAGCTGGATGTTCCCCTGAACGGCCGCCGCCGCTTTTCCGGTACCGTGCTGGGCGCGCGCGATGGCAAGGCGCTGATTCGTCTGGACGACGGAAGCGAAGCGGAACTGCCTCTGGTGGATATCCGCAAGGCCCGTCTGGTCCTGACCGATGCGCTGATCGAGGCAAGTGCCACCCTTGCGGGTGTCACCACGCAGGATGAAGACGGCGAGGAAGAGCGCCGTGTTCCCAAACTGAATCCCAAGAAGCCGGGGAAGAAGTGATGACCCGTCTCATGCTGGCTGGAGGTCCGATCTGATGGACACGTCTGTTACCCGTCCTGAACTGCTGCTTGTGGCAGATGCGGTTTCGCGCGAGAAAAACATCGACCGCGAGGAAGTCCTGGAAGCGATGGAGCAGGCCATCCAGAAGGCCGGGCGCGCAAAATACGGGCACGAGAAGGACATCCGTGCCACCATCGACCGCAAGACCGGTGAAGTGCGTCTGAGTCGCTGGACCGAAGCTGTCGAGCATGTCGAGAACGAGGACACCCAGATCCCGCTCGCCATCGCCCGCAAGTTCCAGCCGGATATCGAGCTTGGCGGCCATCTGGTCGACCCTCTGCCGCCGATCGATTTCGGACGGATTGCCGCGCAGACGGCCAAGCAGGTCATCGTGCAGCGTGTCCGGGAATATGAGCGCAAGCGCCAGTATAACGAGTTCAAGGACCGGGTGGGTGAGATCGTCAACGGGACCGTCAAGCGGACCGAGTACGGCAACCTCATGGTCGAGATCGGCAATGCCGAGGGGCTTCTGCGCCGGGATGAACTGATCCCGCGTGAATCCTTCCGGAATTCCGACCGTGTCCGCGCCTATATCTATGACGTGCGTGACGAGCCGCGTGGTCCGCAGATTTTCCTGTCCCGGACACATCCGGCTTTCCTGGCGAAGCTGTTTGCGCAGGAAGTGCCGGAAATCTATGACGGCATCATCGAGATCAAGGCTGTGGCCCGTGATCCGGGATCCCGTGCCAAGATGGCGGTCGTGTCGCGTGATGCGTCCATTGACCCTGTCGGGGCGTGTGTCGGTATGCGTGGTTCGCGTGTGCAGGCTGTCGTGGCGGAACTCCAGGGCGAAAAGATCGACATCATCCCTTGGAGTGCACAGGCTGCGACCTTCGTAGTGAACGCCCTTGCTCCGGCGGAAGTCAGCAAGGTCGTGATGGACGAGGAGGCCGGGCGCGTCGAAGTCGTGGTGCCGGACGAGCAGCTTTCGCTGGCCATCGGCCGTCGTGGACAAAACGTGCGTCTGGCCAGCCAGCTGACGCGGTGGGACATTGATATCCTGACCGAAGCCGAGGAATCGGAGCGTCGTCAGGAAGAGTTCCGCAAGCGTAGTTCACTGTTCGTGGACGCGCTGGACGTGGATGACGTGATTGCCAGTCTGCTGGTGACGGAAGGCTTCCACACCATCGAGGAACTGGCCTATGCGGATGCCAACGAGCTGCACGACATCGAAGGTTTCGATGAGAGTGTGGCTGAGGAGCTGATGCTGCGTGCCAATGACTATCTGGCGGGCAAGGAGCATGAGCTGGACGACAAGCGCAAGGCGCTTGGCGTGACGGATGATGTGGCTGCGCTGGGGACATTCACGAACCAGATGCTGGTGACGCTGGGCGAAAAGGGCGTCAAGACCCTTGATGACCTTGCTGATCTGGCAGGTGACGAACTGGTGGACATCTTTGGCGAGGACGTCATGGATGAGGACACGGCCAATGAGATCATCATGGCGGCCCGTGCCCACTGGTTCGAAGATGACGACTCGGCGGTCGAAGACAAGAAAGACGGGGAGTCGACCGACGTCTGAAATTTCTGATACCGATAATGGTCCCGTTCGCGGCGCTCTCGGGCGTCGTGTTTCAGAGCGGCGCTGCATCGTTACACGAGAGCAGAAGCCGCCTGAATGCATGATCCGTTTCGTGGTCGGCCCGGATAACAGGGTCGTCCCCGATCTGGCCGCAAAGCTGCCGGGACGGGGAATGTGGTTGAGTGCCAGCCGGGATGTGTTAGATAGCGCCCGCACACGACAGGCTTTTGCCCGCGCGGCCAAAGCCCAGGTGATCGTACCGGACGGACTGGCGGATCTCGTCAGGGCCGGTCTGGTGCAGCGGATGTTGGACGCCGTCAGTCTGGCCCGGCGAGCGGGGCAGACTGTCTGTGGGTTTCAGAAATGCCGGGAGTGGTTGACTTCCGGCAGGGCAGGGGTGGTGATCCGTTCGGAAAGTGCTAGTCCGGACGAGTTCTCCAGACTGGTGTCGGGCCGGCGGTCTCTGCCGGTGGTGACAGTTCCCGATCGGGTCCTGGCTTCGGCGTTCGGTCGGGACCGAGCGGTCTATGCTGTGATGGCGCCAGGCGCGCTGACACAGCGTTTGATCGCCGAATATGAGAGATTTTCGGGAGTGGCAGGACGTCCGCTCCCAGCCCCTGAGGGGGGCAACAAGGAACAGGCGGAACTATGAGCGACGGCAACGAGCGCAACCAGGACGGAAAGAACACCCCATCACAGGGCGGCGAACAGACCAAGAGCGGTCGCCTGTCCCTTCGCCCTGCCGGTCGCAAGGAAGTTGGCCGCACTGTTGATGCCGGCTCCGTGCGGCAGAGCTTCAGCCACGGCCGGTCAAAGGTCGTGCAGGTCGAGGTTCGCAAACCGAAGCGCAATGCATCCGGCCCCGGTGGTTCCGGTGGCGGAGCCCGTGGTGGACGCGGTGCGGGTGCCGGGGGCCGCGCGCTGACGGCTGCCGAGCTGGCAGCCCGGCAGCGTGCCCTTGAAGGGCAGCGCAAGGCAGCGGCTGAGGAAGAAGCCCGCCGCGAAGCGGAAAAGATCCAGATCATGTCGGCGGCTGAAGCGGCCCGCCGTGCCGAAGAAGAGGCACGTCTTGCTGCCGAGCAGCAGGCAGCGGAAGCGGCGGCCAATCAGGAACGCGCGCAGCAGGATGCTGCGAACGAAGCTGAAGCCAAGGCCCGGGCCGCAGCGGAAGCAGCCGAAGAGGCCCGTCGGGCGGAAGCGGCAGATGAGGAAGCCCGGCGTGCGGCTCCCCTGAATCCGCAGACACATTCCACGGGCGGCGTACAGCTTGCGGCGCCGGTTCAGCGGCTGCGTCCGCTGGCCGAGCGTGCCATCATGCCGGCCCGTCCCGTTCAGACGACCCGTTCGGCTCCTGCCAGCGCGCCGCGCACCGAAACCCTGCATCTCCGTTCCGGCGGAAGTGCGGCGGGTGAGGAAGAGCGTCGTCCGCCCGTCCGTCGTGGCGGGGGGGGCAGCGCACCACCGCCGCGCCGTGGCGCGCCGTCTTCCCGCAAGGGAAGCAGCAGCGATCGCCGTGCGGGTCGGATCGACGTCCGTGCCGCGATCGAGGGTGATGACGACAAGACGCGTTCGCTCGCGTCCGTCCGTCGCCAGCGTGACCGTGAACGCCGTCAGGCCGAGCTGGAACGCCTGCGGTCCGATCAGGTCCGCGTGGTGCGTGATGTGACGGTTCCTGAGACCATTACGGTGGCTGAACTGGCTAACCGTATGGCGGCCCGTCAGGGCGAAGTCATCAAGGCTCTCATGAAGATGGGCGTCATGGCGACCGCAACCCAGACGATTGATGCCGATACGGCGGAACTCGTTGTTCAGGAATTTGGTCACCGCGTGAAACGTGTTTCCGAAAGTGATGTGGAAATCGGCATCGAAGGTGTCGAGGACCGTCCGGAAGACCTGCAGCCCCGTGCTCCGGTCGTGACCGTGATGGGCCATGTCGATCACGGCAAGACCTCCCTGCTCGATGCCCTGCGCACCACGGATGTGGCGGGTGGGGAAGCCGGTGGCATCACCCAGCATATCGGCGCCTATCAGGTCACGGTTCCGTCCGGTAAGAAGATCACGTTCATCGATACGCCGGGTCATGAGGCCTTCACGTCCATGCGGGCCCGTGGCGCGTCCGTGACCGATGTCGTGGTGCTGGTCGTGGCGGCTGATGACGGTGTGATGCCGCAGACGATCGAGGCCATCAAGCACGCCAAGGCGGCCGATGCGCCGATCATCGTGGCGATCAACAAGATCGACAAACCCGGCGCCAATCCGGACCGTGTGCGTCAGGAGCTGCTGAACCACGAGATCGTCGTCGAATCCATGGGTGGTGACACGCAGGATATCGAGGTTTCCGCTCTCAAGCGCATCGGGCTGGACAAGCTGGAGGAAGCCATTCTCCTGCAGGCCGAGATCCTCGATCTCCAGGCCAATCCGAACCGTGTCGCCGAAGGCTCGGTCATCGAAAGCCGTCTTGACCGCGGACGTGGTCCGGTGGCTGCCGTTCTCGTCCAGAAGGGAACGCTGCATCGCGGTGACATCGTGGTCGCCGGAGCGGAATGGGGTCGTGTCCGCGCCCTGGTTGACGATCGCGGTCGTCAGATCAAGGACGCCGGTCCGTCCATGCCGGTCGAAATTCTCGGTCTGACGGGTGTGCCGGGTGCCGGTGAGCCGTTCGTGGTGGTCGAGAATGACAACCGCGCCCGTGAAATCAGCGAGTTCCGTCAGCGGAAGATCAAGGAGAAGGAAGCTGCATCCCAGGTTGCCGCCCGTGGCACGCTGGATCAGATGCTGGCCCGTATCCAGGCCGGTGACCAGAAGGAAGTTGCCCTTCTGATCAAGGCGGACGTGCAGGGTTCCGCGGAAGCCATCGCTACCACGGTCCAGAAGCTGGCCCATGAGGAAGTGGCTATCCGGGTCCTGAACGCCAGCGTTGGTCAGATCACGGAAAGCGACATCCAGCTCGCCAAGGCGTCCAGTGCCATCATCGTGGCGTTCAACGTCCGTGCCACCACGCAGGCCCGGGAACTGGCGCAGCGCGAGGGTGTGGACATCCGCTACTACTCCATCATCTATCAGGTGGCGGATGATGTGGAGCAACTGGTCAAGGGCAAGGTCGCGCCGAAGCACCGCGAGAAGTTCCTGGGTTATGCGGAGATCCGTCAGGTCTTCAACATCACCAAGGTCGGCAAGGTCGCTGGTTGCTATGTGACGGAAGGCGTGGTCAAGCGTGGCTGTGGCGTGCGTCTGCTGCGTGACAACGTAGTGATCCATGAAGGTGAACTGAGCCAGCTCAAGCGCTTCAAGGATGACGTGAAGGAAGTGGCGCGCGGTTATGAGTGCGGTCTGTCCTTCGCGGGGTATAACGACCTGCGTGAAGGGGATGTCGTCGAGTGCTACGAGATGGAAGAGATTCCGGCTTGAGTTCGCGTTCGAAACATGACCTGAAAGGCCCGGCGGGTGTTTCCGCCCACGGGCCGAGCACCCGCCAGCTTCGGGTGGCGGAAGAAGTCCGTCGTGCGCTGGCGGATCTCTTTGCCCGCACAGAATTCCGTGACCCCGAGCTTCTGGATGCGCATATTACCGTGACGGAAGTCAGGATTTCTCCGGATTTCCGTCACGCTACGGCTTTCGTCACGCGGCTGGGGCGAAGCGATGTGGATGCGCTGCTTCCGGCTCTCAAGCGGGTGGCGCCTTTTCTGCGGACCAGCCTGTCCAAGAAGCTCAGGCTACGGACGGTGCCGGAAATCCATTTCCAGCCTGATACCGCCCTTGATAACGCCATGGAGCTGGATGAAATCCTTCGGTCTCCAGCGGTTCAGCGGGATCTCGAAGACTGAACGGAAAACGCCCTTCTCGCCTCTGGCAGAAGGGCGTTTTTGCATTTGGTCTGTTCCATGGTCTATCAGCGCCCGACCAATGGGAGAAAAATGCAGAATGGGCAGAAAGCGCGGTCGCGACATTGACGGGTGGCTGATCCTGGACAAGCCTCTGGGGCCGACCTCCACGGATATGGTGAACAAACTGCGCTGGGGGTTTGACGCCAGAAAAGCCGGTCACGGGGGAACGCTTGATCCGCTGGCGTCCGGGGTGCTGCCCATTGCATTCGGGAAGGCCACGCGCACGATCCCTTACATCATGGATGCGACCAAGCGGTACCGCTTCACGCTCACGCTGGGAGAAAGCCGGACGACAGACGACCGGGAAGGGGAGGTGCTGGCGCTGTCCGACCATCGCCCGACCGATGACGATCTCCGGGCCTGCCTGCCCGCGCTGACGGGCGATGTTCTTCAGGTGCCTCCCGTGTTTTCAGCGCTGCGGGTGGGGGGGCAGCGGGCCTATGAGCTTGCGAGGGCCGGGCGGCCACCGGATCTGCCGCCCCGTCCGGCGCGGATCGATTCGATAGAACTTGTGGAGCGGCCGGACGCGGATACGGCTGTGTTCGAGGTTCAGTCCGGCAAGGGGGTCTATATGCGGTCCCTGGCACGGGACATTGCTCTGGCCTGCGGGACCGTGGGGCATATTTCAGTTCTGCGCCGGACGAAATGCGGTCCTTTCGATCTGCGACATGCTATGACTATCGATCAGATATTGCTGGACAAACCGGCCCAAACTGTGGACAACGCCGATGCTCTTCCGGCTCCTCTGCTGGATGCGGCGACCGCGCTGGTCGACATCCCGGCGCTGGCCGTCACCGAGGCGGAGGGAAGGATACTGGTCTGGGGGCAGTCTTTGGACCCCGCGGCCCTGACATATCCCATGCCGGTCCTGCTTCAGGAGGAAGGTCTCCTGTGGCGCGCGATGATCGGAGAGCACGTGATTGGCCTTTGCCATGTCCGTAATGGACGGCTCAGGGCAGCGCGAATGCTTGAAAACCACGAGTTTTTTGGAGAACAAGATGTCGATTACACCGGAACGCCGCACGGCGCTGATCGCTGAGTACCGTCAGAGCGAAACCGACACGGGTTCGCCGGAAGTGCAGGTTGCGCTTCTGACCGAGCGGATCACGAACCTGACGGAACACCTGAAGACCCACAAGAAGGACTTCCACTCCCGTCGTGGTCTTCTGATGCTGGTCGGCCAGCGCCGCAGCATGCTTGACTATGTCAAGCGCAAGGACCAGGCCCGCTACAAGAGCCTGATCGAGCGCCTCGGCCTGCGTCGCTGATGTGCTCTGTCCGGGAGTGATCACGCTCCCGGACATTCCACCATCCTGACTGTCCGATGGTGCGGGTATGCGACCGGCGTTTCAGGCCACATGGTGTCGTGTCGGGGCAAGGGTCTCGTCACCCCCGCCATGCCGTCCGAAACGCTGCTCCGCCACCTGTCGGGCTCCCGGGAGGGTTTTATCTCTTTGAGGAGAACATTCATGTTCGATTATTTCCGCAAGGAAATCGAGTGGGCCGGACGCCCGCTTATTCTGGAAACAGGCAAGGTTGCCCGTCAGGCTGACGGCGCTGTTGTCATTACCTATGGCGAGACGGTCGTGCTGTGTACGGCTGTTGGTGCCAAGACCGTCAAGGCCGGGCAGGATTTCTTTCCGCTGACGGTCAACTATCAGGAAAAGGCTTACGCGGCCGGCAAGATTCCGGGTGGCTTCTTCAAGCGTGAGGGCCGTCCGTCCGAAGCTGAAGTCCTGAACGCCCGTCTGATCGATCGTCCGATCCGTCCGCTGTTCCCGGAAAACTTCCTGAACGAAGTCCAGATCACGGCGACTGTCCTGAGCGTGGACATGGAAAACGATCCGGCGATCGTGGCCCTGATTGGCTGTTCCGCCGCGCTGACGCTGTCCGGTATTCCGTTCTTCGGACCGGTGGCTGCCGCCCGTATTGGCCGGATTGACGGCAAGCTGGTCGTGAACCCGACCCTGTCCGAAATCAAGGACAGCACACTGGATCTCGTGGTTGCCGGAACGTCCGAAGGCGTCCTGATGGTGGAATCCGAAGCCAGCGAGCTTTCGGAAGAAACCATGCTGGAAGCCGTGACGCTGGGTCACACCACATTCCAGCCCGTGATCGACGCGATCATCGCCCTGGCCGAACATGCCGCGAAGGCGCCGTGGGATCTGCCGTCCCGGACGAAGGAGGAAATCGCCCTTCGCAAGCGCGTCGAGAAGGTCGGCAACAAGCTGATGGCCGATGCCTACAAGGAGCGCGTCAAGCAGGCCCGCTACAAGAAGGTTGCGGAAGCCAAGGAACGCATCAACGAGATCCTGGCGGAAGAAGGCTTTGACGTCGAACTGGCCAAGCCGATGCTCAAGGAGCTTGAGGCGCAGGTTGTTCGCGGTTCCATCCTCAAGACGGGCATCCGTATTGACGGTCGCGACCTGACGACGGTTCGTCCGATCCTCGCCGAGGTCGGCGTTCTGCCGCGCACGCATGGCTCCGCGCTCTTCACCCGTGGTGAGACGCAGGCTCTTGTGGTCGCGACGCTGGGAACCGGTCAGGACGAGCAGATTATCGACGCGCTTGAGGGCGAGTACCGCTCCAACTTCATGCTGCACTACAACTTCCCGCCGTACTCGGTTGGTGAGTGCGGGCGCATGGGGTCCCCGGGACGTCGTGAGATCGGTCATGGCAAGCTGGCATGGCGCGCCATCCATCCGCTGCTGCCCACCAAGGAGCAGTTCCCGTACACGATGCGCGTCGTGTCCGAGATCACCGAGAGCAACGGTTCCTCCTCCATGGCGACCGTCTGTGGTTCGTCCCTGGCGCTGATGGATGCCGGTGTTCCGCTGCCGCGTCCGGTGGCGGGCATTGCCATGGGCCTGATCAAGGAAGACCGTGGCTTCGCCGTGCTGTCCGACATTCTGGGTGACGAGGATCACCTGGGTGACATGGACTTCAAGGTGGCCGGTACGGACAAGGGCATCACCGCCCTTCAGATGGACATCAAGATCACGTCCATCACGCCGGAAATCATGCAGATCGCCCTGGAACAGGCCCGTGGCGGCCGTATCTATATCCTCGGCGAAATGGCGAATGCCCTGACCGAGGGTCGTGGCGTGGTGTCCGGCAATGCGCCGAAGATCACCACGATTTCCGTGCCGAAGGAAAAGATCCGCGACGTGATCGGGTCCGGCGGCAAGGTTATTCGTGAGATCGTCGAGTACTCCGGTGCCAAGGTCGATATTGGCGATGACGGAACTGTGACCATCGCGGCGGCCAATGACGAGCAGGCCCAGAAGGCCATTGCCCGCATCGAGGGGATTGTCGCGGAGCCGGAAGTCGGTCGTATTTATGACGGCAAGGTCGTCAAGACAGCGGATTTCGGCGCATTCGTGAACTTCCTGGGCCCGAAGGACGGTCTGGTTCACATCTCCGAACTGGGGCAGGGCCGCGTCGCCAAGACCACGGATGTCGTGAAGCAGGGCGATGCCGTGAAGGTCAAGGTCATCGGTTTCGATGACCGCGGCAAGGTGAAATTGTCGATGCGGGTTGTCGATCAGGCAACGGGCGCCGACATAACGGAGAGCGTTGGAGCCAAGCCTGGCCGTGCGCCCCGTCGCGACGCCGAATAATGTGTCTGGCGGGGCCTGTCGTGGCCCCGCCTTTTTTATCTGAGTAACGGAGACAGCCAGTCCCCATGAAGCCTATCGACACCCTCCGTTTTGGTGGTCAGGACGTTCTGCCTCTGATCGAGGGAGGCAAAGGTGTGTCCGTCTCCACCGGTATTTCAGCAGGTCACTGGGCTGCCGCTGGCGGGATTGGAACCATTTCCGCAGTCAATGCCGAAAGCTACGATGCTAACGGGTATTCCGTTCCGCAGGTTTATCATGGCCGGACGCGCCGTGAACGTCAGCGTGAACTGGTGCGGTATGCCATTGATGGCGGTATCGCGCAGGCAAAAATCGCCCGTGACATCTCAGGTGGCAAGGGCCGTATCCATGCCAATATCCTGTGGGAAATGGGCGCGGCCGAAGAGGTTATTACCGGAATTCTCGAAGGGGCTCCGGGCCTGATCAACGGGCTGACCTGTGGTGCGGGCATGCCGTACCGGCTGTCCGAACTCGCGGCCCGTTTCAATCTTCCCTATTACCCGATTGTTTCCTCCGGCCGTGCGTTCAATGCCTTGTGGCGGCGGTCATATAGCAAGCTGCCTGACCTTCTGGGGGGCGTCGTGTATGAGGATCCCTGGCGGGCAGGCGGCCATAACGGGTTGTCTAATACCGAGAACCCGCTGAAGCCGGAGGATCCGTTTCCGCGCGTGCTGGAACTGCGTCAGGTCATGCGCAAGTATGGGCTGGATGAGACGCCGATCATCATGGCGGGCGGTGTGTGGTGCCTGGACGAGTGGGAAGACTGGATCGGTAATCCTGATCTGGGACCGATCGCCTTCCAGTTCGGTACGCGTCCGCTTCTAACGCAGGAAAGTCCGATCCCCGAAGCCTGGAAGCGGCGTCTGCGGACCCTGAAGAAGGGGGACGTGTATCTTAACCGCTTCTCCCCAACGGGTTTCTATTCCTCAGCCGTCAATAACAGCTTCCTGCGGGATCTGCGGGGGCGTTCCGAGCGGCAGGTGGCTTACAGTGCCGAGGCGGGGAGCGGTTATGAGGCGTCCTACGGCGTCGGAGCCCGCAAGCGGGAAGTTTTCGTGGCGCAGGAAGACCGTTCCCGTATCGCGGAATGGGAAGCGGCCGGTTTTACGGAAGCTCTGCGTACGCCTGACGATACGCTCGTTTTTGTGACGCCGGAGAGTGCGCGCGAGATCCTTGCGGATCAGACGAACTGCATGGGCTGTCTGTCGCAGTGTCTCTTCTCCAACTGGATGCAGAAAGAGCCTTACACGACGGGTCAGAAAGCTGATCCACGGTCTTTCTGTATCCAGAAAACGCTTCAGACCATCGCCCATGCGCCGGATGATGCCCGGGCAGACGAGATCGTGGATCATAATCTCATGTTCGGTGGAACGAACGCCTGGCGTTTCGGAACCGATCCTTTCTACGCAAATGGTTTTGTCCCTACGGTCCGCCAGCTGGTGGAGCGTATCCTGACCGGTCGCTGAAACCATGGCGCGTGATCCGCTTTTCCCGCGGGGAGGTCTGGGTCATTCTCCATATTTCACCTTCCTGTCCCGGTTTCTTGCCCGTCATTCGGTCCCCCTCAGTCCGGAGCAGCTTGCTCCGGCGGAGGGAAGCCGGGCGGCGCTGGCGACGGTTACCGCCCTTCTTCCCGCGCTTTATTTCCATCAGGTCATTTTTGCCTGGGCAGCGTTTGCTGCGTTCTGGAGCTGCCTGATCGAGCCGGGCGGCACACCGCGCGAACAGCTGAAAATCCTTGGTCTCTTCACATTGGGTGGGTCGGTTCTCGGGGCGGTGACGTCTCTGGTCGCGGCTCTGCCAGTAGCTGGTGTGATACTCTGGCTTGTCCTGGCCGGGCTTGGCACGGGGCTGGCACGCGCACTCCGCCCTTCCATGTCACTTCTGATGACGTTGCTGGCCTGTGTCATGCTGGCCGGGATCGCCTTTCCGGTGACCGATCCCTGGAATGCTCTGCTGATCGGCCTTTCTGTGTGTGGCGGCGGTGTCTGGGCGATGTTCCTGTGTCTGGTGGTCTGGCCCCAGCACCCCTATGCCGCAGCCCGTCGGGCCGTGGCCGCCTGTTACCGTCTTCTGGCGCGCATGGCTGGTGAACTGGCTGCCGGGCGCCTGCGGGAGACAGTCCATCGTCAGGCGGTGCGCAGTGCAATCGAACGCGCGCGCGGCATTACTCTTCAGATTGATGCCGGTCATGCCAGTTTTGCCATGCGTGTCCGGCTGGTCGCAGCGCTGGCGGGAGCGGAACGTCTGTTCACGGCGATGCTTGCGGTTGAGCATCTGGTCGAAACACGAGGGCTGGATTTCGAAGCGCGGGGAACGCTGGCTGCGCTGTCCGCACTTTGTCAGAACGCCAGTGAGATTTCTTTTTCCCCGTTGCCCGATCTTGAGCGTCTGTCGGAGGAAGCCTCGGGTCTGGCGCGTGATATTCCGGTGCGTCCCGGATCGATCGGGGAAGTGGTGGCATCCAGTGCGCGGATGCTGGCATCGCTGGCGGATGGTCTGGCGCGTGAGGGGGAACTTCCGTTCGATGCGGAAGCTCCCCGTCATGCCGCCCGGCTGACACCTGCCATCTGGCGCCATACGCTGCGGCTGGTGGTCGGGCTGGTGGGAACCTATGCGGCGACGCGCTGGCTTCATCTGGAATTCGGGTTCTGGGCTCTGGTTTCGGTCCTGCTTGTTATCCAGCCATCTGGCGAAACGACGCTGGTGCGCGCGCTGGAGCGTGTTCTGGGCACGCTGGCTGGCAGTCTTCTGGCCATGCTGGCGTCACCCTTTCTGCCAGGGCCTGCGGAAAAACTTGCTGCCGTGGCGGTGTTTGTGATTGCCGCCATTTCCATGCGGGCCGTGAACTATACGCTGCTGATGCTGTTCGTGAGTGCGCAGTTCATCATTGTGGCGGACATGACCATGCCGGCGGCCGGAACGGCCTGGCTGCGTGTTGCGGATAATACGCTCGGGGCCGTGATCGGACTTTTGTGTGCGTTCAGTGTGTGCCCTGAACGGCGGGGGCAGGACATGGATGGGCTTTTGCGCGCCGCCATTGTCGGGAATCTGCGGTATCTGGCCGCCGTGCTGGGACGCCGGGACATGCTGGCCACGGATCGTATCCAGCGTCAGGCGGGAATTGATACGACGCGGGCTGAATTCTCCCGCGGGTCACTGCCCGTGCTTGGCGGTGTGTCTTCTGTTGGAGAGAATGCCCGGAAAGCGCATGTTCTCCTGCGGTCCCTGCGGCGGCTGAGCGGTGAGGCCACGCTGCTGCGTTTTGATATTGCCGCGGGCCTCTGCAAAGGCGATGACGACAGCGCGCGCCGGTGGGCGGAGGAAGCGGAGGCTCTGGAAAAGGGCGCTCCGCTTGATGAGATCGCCAGACAGCTGGAAGAGGGCAGCATCATGGCGGAAATCATGGCGCTTGACCGGATGGAAGCGTCACCCCGCTCCTGAACCCGGTCCTTTCATGCGGTTGAAGCCGTGACTGGAGGGGTGACGGTCAGTGATGACCGCCACCGCCCCGGCCGCCGCCGCCCGGTCCTCCTCCACCTCCGTGGAAACCGCCACCGCCACCCGGCCCACCATGGCCCGGACCGCCTCCGTGGAACCCACCGGGGCCACCACCATGGAAACCGCCGCCTCCCGGGCCACCTCCATGGAACCCGCCCGGCCCTGGACCGCCGGGGCCCCGGCCTCCGTGCCAGCGCGGGCCGCCACCGCCATAATAGGGACCAACACCGTAGCCCGGGCCCCAGCCGCCACCCCAGCCGCCACCCCAGCCACCATCAGCACCGTAATAGCCGCCGCCATAACCGTCGTAACCGTCATATCCCACACAGCCGGAGAGCAGGGACAGAAGTCCGATCGCTCCGAACAGCGCGGCTTTTTTCGAGCGTTTCACGGTCATTTCGCCTCTCCTGCCGTATCGGGATCGTGCCATTCCATGATGCCGAAAGCCGCGCCGGAGGGATCGGCGATAATGGCGATCATGCTGTTCTGATGATCCAGATGAGGTTCGACCAGAACCTTGCCGCCCAGTTGTGCGGCTTTTTCCGCCGTGGCGCCCACGCTATCGACCTGAACGAAGCTCATCCAGCGGGCCCTGGCCGTGGGAGGGAGGCGGGCGGGGAGGGGATTGACCGTGGCCCGTGCCCAGGACTGGGAGGACAGGATATAGCGGAGGGCTTCCGGCTGTTCCTGCGCCGTCTGGACCTGATAGCCGAACAGTTTCTGATAGAAACCGGCGGCGGGAGAGGGAGATGAGGTCAGCAAGGCGTTCCAGATCCACTGGCCCTGCACGGTCTGGGCGTCGCTGTCGACCGGGTCCCCGCTTTCGGAATGCAGGGCGGCAAAAATGGCTCCCTGCGGATCGGAGACGATGGTTTCCTCGCCGCGCCCTGACAGGGATTTCGGTTTCAGCAGGATCTGGCCGCCCCAGCTGCGGGCCGAACGGGCAAGGGCCGCGGCGTCAGGCGTGGAAATGACGGGAAGCCAGAAAGGATGGGCGCCGCTCTTTCCCGCGGGGAGCGGATGCTCGACCAGACCAGCCACGGCGTGGCCGTTGACCATGGCCTGCACGAAGTGGCCGTGGGAAACCGGGACATCCTCGAAGGTCCAGCCCAGAAGCTGGCCATAGAACGCCTTTGTGGCGTTGAGGTCCGGGGTGGTCAGCTGGGCATAGACCATCTTGCCGGGCAGGGTCTGATGTGTCGGCGGGGTCACCAGCGGCGGCAGCGTGGCAGCCTGCACGGGTGCTGGCCCGGCGGCCAGACATAAACCGAAGGAGAGGGCTGCGAGAGCGCAGCGCAGTCCAGGCTTGAAAATAGGGGGCCGGTTCAGGGCTGGAAAGGACGACACACGCGACTCTCCTGTTTGACAATCCAGAAGCCCAGCATAGTTTCCCCGGAGAGGGGCGGCCATGGCCGGAGCACACTCATGACGCTTCAGGAAAGGTTTTGTTCCCTGCGCCCGGATATCCGGCTCTGCGCATGGGCGGTCAGATCAGGGCCAGCTCCGCAAGCTCGCGCCGCAGATGCGCAGGGAGATCGGCGATGCCATCCGCTGTCAGGCCGCTTCCCAGATCGGGCGGAGCATCTTTGGCTTCGAGATAGCGCCAGCCCTGAAAGGCCTTCATCGGGCGCGGCTGGACGGGGATGATCTCGTCCGACACCACGATCAGTGTGCCGGTCGTCCCGTCAGCCCGCGTGCAGGCTTCAAGCCCGATGATGGGCTGACGGCACAGGACCATGCCGTCCATGACGCGATAGAGCGACCCGCCGTCCAGAACCTCGTCCGCCCGACGCGGCATGGTGCGTGTCGGGACGGCGGCATGTCCGTTGAGGCGCTGATGTCTCATCCGCTCCCGCAGGGCCTCAAGGGATGGACAGCCGACGGCCAGCTTGATGATGTGCAGCATGTCTGTCGGATGTCCTCCTGTGTTTCAGTGTGTGCCCATGACGTTCTGCGCCTGGGTGACGAACGCATTCAGAAAGCGGGTCGTGTCCACGGACTGGACGATCTTCACTTTCCGCAGGCCCATGCCCTTCGGCGCCGTGGAGTCCGGCCAGACATGCGCGTGCCCGTAATCCATGCCGTCGCGCGTGTCGATGTCCATGTATGCCGTCACGGACTTCGTCACCAGTGTCGGATCAACGGCAATGGCGGATGTCAGTTCATCCCATAGTGGCAGCGCGGCATAGAACCGCTTCAGATAATCCGTGACAGGTGTGTGGTGGCTGTCAATCCGGTCCATCAGGTCATGCGTCATCATGATGTCGTTGGAGACATTGCCGACGCAGGTGATGGAGGGCCAGGGTGCTGTCAGGGTGATATGTGCGGCTTCCGGGTCCGTGATCATGTTGAAGTCGGATGCGTAATTCGCATTTCCGGTGACGGACATCATGCTGGAATCCAGCAGGCCGCCCATGAAGACAAGCTGTCTGGCCGTCTCCGCGAAGGTGGGGTCCAGACGGATGGCAAGCGCCAGGTTGGTCAGTGGCCCGGTGGCGACGATGGTGACCTGATGCGGATGCGCATGGACGGCGCGGATGAGGAAAAGGGCGGCAGGAAGCGGGTCGGCGGCCAGATGCGGACGGCCATCCGGCATGTCGCCCAGAGGGGGCTGGGTCGCTGGGACATGTGCGATGGAGCCGGTGCCGCCCCAGGCGCCTTTCCACGGGACGATGCCGAACTGCTGTTCCCGCAGGCGCGTGGCGGCTACGGAGTTCACGAGGGGGAGCGTCGCGCCATCAGCGACCGGAACCTGTGTCTGGTGTGCGATTTCGAGAAAACGGCGGATATGGGCTGATTCGGCGTTCTCCCAGTCATCCCCCATCGTTACGGTTGCGCCGAGCAGTTCAACACCGGGACGGTTGAGCAGGGGGATGATGGACTGGATGTCTGATCCTCCCGGTCCGAGATAGTCATTGTCCTGAATGAAATAGGCCGGTGCGGCAGAGGCGGCGGCTGCAAGGCCGGTCAGGGCGCAGACGGCAGACAGGGCAGAGAGAATGAAATGGCGCATGGACTCTTCCAGAGGAGAAACAAACGCCGATCATGCCTTCAAGTGAGGAGGCGCGCCAGTATTGCTTCAAGGCGAAGTCTGCCTTCCGGCGTCGCGCGAAGGAGGCCGTTTTCCTGCTCAAGGTAGCCTTCTTCCAGACAGGCCCTGAGCATCATGGGATCCACGCAGTCGGCCAGTGCCCGTCCTGTCCGCTCGGTAAAGCGTGCTTCGGAGATGCCTTCCATCAGACGCAGTCCCATGAGCAGGGCTTCGCGTCCTCGTTCTTCCACGCTCAGGGGGCTTTCATCCGTACTGCCGGAGCCGGTTTTCTCCACTTTTTCGGCCCAGGGTTCGGGCGCGCGGTGGCGGCGGGTGGCATGAAGATGTCCGTTGAGCGTCAGTCGTCCATGTGCTCCCGGTCCGATGCCGAGATAGTCTCCGTAGCGCCAGTAGGTCAGATTGTGGCGGCTTTCTGCGGCGGGTTTTGCGTAGTTCGAGACTTCGTAGGGGTGGAGGTCATGGCGGGCGGCTGTTTCGCCGGTCAGGTCATAGAGGGCGGCGGCCGTGTCTTCATCCGGAAGGACGAGTTCGCCCCGCCGGTGAAGGGATTCGTATTTCGTGCCGGGTTCTATGGTGAGCTGGTAGAGCGAAAGGTGATCGGCCACGAGATCGAGCGCCGTGGACAGTTCGTTCTGCCAGTCCGTGGTGCTCTGGCCGGGGCGGGCATAGATCAAGTCGAAGGAGATGCGCGGGAAGAGACGGCGTGCGGTTTCGAGCGCGCGGATGGCCTGCCCGGCGGAATGCTGGCGGCCGAGTTTCTCAAGGGCATCGTCCCGCAGGCTCTGGACGCCGAGTGACACGCGGTTGACACCTGCCTGACGGAACGCGGCGAATTTGTCGGCTTCCACACTGGTCGGGTTGGCTTCAAGCGTGATCTCGAGATCGTCTTCTGCGTCAAAGAGCCGTCGGGCGTCTTCGATCAGGGCTGCCACGGTTTCGGGCGCCATCAAGGACGGTGTGCCGCCGCCGAAAAAGATGGAACGCAGGGGGCGGCGTCCGCCATCGGCGGTCAGGCGGGACGCGTCATGTGCCAGTTCGCGGCGCAGGGCCTCGGCGAAGCGCCTCTGGGGGATTTCGTCCCGGACGTGGGAATTGAAATCGCAGTAAGGGCACTTCGCCAGACAGAATGGCCAGTGGATGTAGAGCGAAAGCGGTTCGGTCAAATGGCGATCCGGACGCCGAATTCCACCACGCGATCCGGCGGAATGCGCAGGAATTCCGTGGTGGAGGCAGCGTTACGCAGGAGGAGAAGGAAGAGCACCATACGCCAGAGCTGCATCTTCGGCACGCGGGAGCGGACGACGATCTCATGGGATGTGAAATAGGAGGCCTGGATGGGATCGAACGGCACGCCCATGGAGTTCAGTTCCTGGAGGGCGCGGGGCAGGTTCGGCATCTCCATGAAGCCGTAACGGACGATGACGCGATGGATGTTGGGGGCCAGTTCCTGCACGATGGCGCGATGGCCGCGGTCCGCTTCCGGCTGATCGAGGTTCTGGACGGTCGCGAACAGGATGTGATCGTGCAGGACCTTGTTGTGCTTGAGGTTATGCAGCAGCGAATTGGGCACGATGTCCGGGTTTGCCGTCAGGAAGACCGCCAGTCCCGGTACGCGGATGGTCCGGGACTGTGGCAGCCGCGCGAGGAAGGAGCCCATGGGCATGGAATCCGCCTGCTGGCGTGCGGCGATCAGGCTGCGTCCGCGCTTCCAGGTCGTCATGATGATGGTGCTGATGATGCCGATCGCCAGCGGAACCCATCCACCATCGGGGATCTTCAGAACGTTGGCCGAGAAGAAGATGCTGTCTACGATGAAGAAGAAGCCGAAGACGAGCCCGACGGTCACGGCCTTCCATTTGAAGACGCGCCGGAACACCACCATCGCCAGCACGCAGGTGCAGATGAAGGTGCCGGTTACGGCGATGCCATAGGCTGCCGCCAGGGCGGAGGAGGACCGGAACGCCACGACTAGGACGAGCGCGCCGAAGGCCAGGATCCAGTTCAGGGACGGAAGGTAGATCTGGGCTTCTTCGGAAGCGTTCGTGTGGACGATGCGGGTACGGGGCAGATAGCCCAGCTGGATCAGCTGGCGGCACAGGGAGAAGCTGCCCGAGATGCCGGCCTGCGAGGCGATGACCGTTGCGAAGGTGGCAAGGATCAGCAGTGGGATCTGCGCCCAGTGCGGGCCAAGCAGGTAGAACGGATTGACGAGGGCATGCGGATCACGGATCAGCAGGGCTGCCTGTCCGAAATAGTTGAGCGTCAGGGCCGGCAGCACGAAGAAAATCCATGCCTTGCGGATGGGCGCGCGGCCGAAATGTCCCATGTCGGCGTAAAGTGCCTCCGCGCCGGTGACGGAGAGGACGACCGATCCGAGCGCGATGAACGACAGGTAGCCGTGCATGATGATGAATTCGAGCGCGAAGGTCGGGGACAGGGCGAGGAAAATGTGCGGGTAGAGGAGGATACCCTTGACGCCGAGGATGGCCAGGGTGGTGAACCAGAGCACCATGACCGGGCCGAACGCCTTGCCGATCGTGCCCGTTCCCATGACCTGCGCAGAGAAAAGCCCCACCAGAACGACCATGGCGATGGGGATAACGAAGTGACCTGCGGCTGGAACCGACGTCTCGATCCCTTCCACCGCTGAAAGAACGGAAATGGCGGGTGTGATGATGCTGTCGCCAAAGAAGAGGCAGGTTCCCGCAATACCCACCAGTCCGAAGAGCCATCGGAAATGCTGGGACTGGCATACGCGCTGGGCCAGGGACATCAGGGCGATGATTCCGCCTTCGCCATCATGGTCCGCCCGCATGATGAGGATGACGTATTTGATGGTGACGATCAGCATCAGCGCCCAGAAAGTCAGGCTGGCCAGCCCCATGACTTCCCAGGGCTGTGCCGGATGGCCCGGACCGCTGACGATGCTGACGGAAGACTGGAGGGCGTAAAGCGGGCTGGTGCCGATATCGCCGTACACCACGCCGAGGACGGCGAGGATGGCACCGATGCCGGCGGGTCTGGCGTGTCCAGAAGATCCGTCTTCGTCACCGCCAAATTCGGAAGCATGTCCGTCCTTGCGGGCCTCTTCCACGGTCTGGAGGACTTCGCCCTTCTCCGTGGAAACGCCGTGGGGAGGTTCAGAAGTATGGGGACCGTCTGTTTCGGGCATGGGATCTTCCATTTACGGGCATCGACAGAGTGCCGTTGTTTACTGTCACAGCGCCTGTTACAGGAGCGGTGCCGCATCCCGGCATGGTTCCCTCATGACAAGATTTCTTACGCGGATGCAACCCGTCTGTCAGAAATGCGTCATGGGGCGCGGGCCGAAAATGGCGCTTCCGACCCGGACCAGAGTCGCATTTTCGGCAATGGCCGTTTCGAAATCCGCTGACATCCCCATCGACAGAACCGGCAATCCATGGCGTTTCGCAAGCGTAGCGAGAAAGCGGAAATGCGGGGCAGGGTCTTCGTCTTCAGGGGGGATGCACATCAGGCCCCGGACCTTCTCCCCGAAGCGCTGGAGGCTGTTCTCGATGAACGTATCGGCCTTATCGGGGGAAACGCCGGCTTTCTGGGGTTCGTTTCCGGTATTGACCTGAACGAGGAGGTCGGGAAGGCGGCCTGTTTTGGCGGCGCCTTTCTCGATGGCGTCGGACAGGGCTTCCCGGTCCAGACTTTCGATCATGTCGGCGATGGCGCAGGCCTCTGCGGCCTTGTTGGTCTGGAGGTTGCCGATGATGTGCAGTCGCAGGTCGGGATAATCCGCGCGCAGGGCCGGGAATTTGGACGCGGCTTCCTGAACGCGGTTCTCTCCGAAAATCCGCTGTCCGGCACGGAGGGCACTTTCAACGGCTTCGGCGGGATGGAATTTGCTGACGGCGACGAGGGACACGGCGTCCACCGGACGGTCGGCTTTTTCGCAGGCCCGGGCGATGCGGGCGCGGATGGCGCAGAGGTTTTCGGCGATCTGATTAGGCATTCCGGAAGAAGACTCCATTGCGTCAACGGTCGCAAGATGCGATTTCCCGCATTATGCGCGAGATCGACACCCCATGACCCAGAACAGATCCCCCCGCGGCTCCGCCCGCCTGAACCGTCCGTCCGGCCCATCCTTCGCCAGACGCAAAGGCGCACGTTCGTCCCGCCCGGAGCAGAACCGCCGTCCGTCTCCCGATCCGACGCGGGATCTGGCGTTCGATATCGTCTGCGGCGTGGTGGAACATCGCCGGATGCTGGAAACCACGCTGGACCGCTCCGGCCCCATGGACCCGCGGGACCGGGCTTCCGCGCATCGTCTGGCCGCCACGACCCTGCGGCATCTGGGCAGCATGACGGAAGTTCTCCAGCCCATGCTCCGCCGGGAACCGCCGGAGCCGGTGCGCTGTGCGCTTCTGATGGGAGTGGCGCAGCTTCTGCATCTTGAAACGCCGCCTCATGCGGCGGTGGGCACGATCGTTGATCTGTTGCGCCGTCGCCGGCTGGCGCCGTTCGCCGGGCTGGCCAATGCCGTCCTGCGGCGTGTGGCGCGGGAAGGGCGGTCCCTGCTTGAGGGGCTGGATGAAGCCCGGCTGGATGTTCCGCCCTGGCTGTGGAGTGCATGGGGTGCCCGCGCCCGTGCCATTTCGCGTGGTCTGCACCGCGAAGCTCCGCTGGACCTGACGCTTCGTCCCGGTGTGGAGGCTCCCGAAGGCGGCGAGACCCTTCCGACTGGCACGGTGCGTTACCCGGCAGGCACACGCATCACAGCGCTCCCGGGTTTCGAGGAGGGGCATTTCTGGGCGCAGGACGTGGCGGCGGCCATGCCCGTGAAGCTCATGGGGGATGTCGCGGGGAAAACCGTGATCGACCTCTGTGCCGCACCCGGTGGCAAGACGGCGCAGCTCGCAACAGGTGGCGCGCATGTCATGGCTGTCGAACGCGAGGAAGCGCGCGCCGCACGGCTGAAGGATAATATCGCCCGTCTGAAACTCACGGCGGAAACAGTCGTCGCGGATGCGCTGGAGTGGCAGCCGGAAACGCCGGTCGATGCCGTTCTGCTGGATGCGCCCTGTTCGGCAACGGGTACCCTTCGCCGGCATCCCGATGTGCTGTGGATCAAGCGGCCCCGGGATGTGACGGCTTTGGTGGAAGGGCAGGACGCCTTTATCGACGCCGCCCACAGGATGCTGAAACCGGGTGGGATGCTGATGTACGCTGTCTGCTCCCTCCAGGATGAGGAAGGACCGGACCGTGTCCGCGCCGCGCTGGAGCGGGGCGGGTGGAAACTGGTGCCTTTTTCGGAAGAAGAGCTGGCGGACATGGCAGCGGCCCGGACACCGGAAGGATTTTTCCGGACCCATCCGGGACTGTGGGTGGATCGTGGAGGCATGGACGGCTTTTTCGCGGCACGGCTGCAGCGCGTCTGAAGGTGTAGGCCTGCTTTCTGTCAGGTCTTTTTCCTGACCGGAGGACGCGTCAGGCGGCGAGTGTCACAAGGACCCGCAAGCCGCCCTCCGGTCTGTTTTCAAGCCGGACGTCGCCCCCCTGTCCCCGCAGGATGGTCCGGGCGATCGAGAGGCCGAGGCCCGTTCCCCCCGTTTCCCGGTTACGGCTGGTCTCGACGCGCACAAAAGGCTCGAACACACGCTCCAGTTCATCCGGAGGCAGGCCGGGGCCGTTATCTTCAATGATGATCCGGACGTAAGGGGTGTTTTTGTTCCGGGCTGACGCTGCTGGCGCGGGCAGCAGGGTCACCTGTGCGCTGCCGCCATATTTCAGGGCATTGAGAATCAGGTTGTTGAGGGCCCGCTTCAGGGCGACGGAGCGGGCACGGATGCGGACGGGCACGGCGGGAGATTCGTAAAACAGGTTCTCGGCCATGTCCGGGCGGCTTTCGGCGGCTTCATCGACGATGGTCTGGAGCAGGGCGCGCAGGTCCAGCGAGACGACCGGTTCGTTCGAGGCGCTGTCCCGTCCGAAAGCCAGGGTTGCAGCGACCATGGCTTCCATTTCATCCAGATCGGCCAGGATCTTGTCGCGCAGATTGTCATCGTCAATGAATTCCGCGCGCAGTTTCAGGCGCGTGATGGGCGTGCGCAGGTCATGACCGATGGCGGTCAGCATCAGGGTCCGGTCCGTGACGAAACGGCGGATATGAGTGGCCATGGTGTTGAAGGCGATGGCTGCGCGGCGGATTTCGGACGGTCCGGTTTCAGGCAGGGCTGCGGTGTTGACGTCCCGGCCCAGCGCTTCGGCCGCATTGGCCAGGGTCGTGACCGGGGCGATCATCCGGCGCGTGGCCCAGACGATCAGGGCGCTCCCTGCAAGAGACATGAGCATGAAGGCGGACAGGAAGGTCGGCGATCCCAGGGGATTGGGCAGCGGCGCGACGGACCGCACGACGACCCAGCAGTCACAGTCCGGCAAAAGAAGCGATGTGGAATGGGTACGGGCCTTCTGCCCCATGCGCATTGCACGCGGGTAGAGGGAAGAGGGCAGCATCGCCCATCGCATGAAGGGCGGCATGCCGTGAGGGGGCCCCGCATGGCCGCCGAAAAACGAAAACAGATGACCCGGTCCCTGCATGTCGGGGGAAGGTGGCATCATGAAGTCGCCTGGTGGTTCCCCCATCCGGGGCGCAAAAGGCCCACCGTTCATGGGCGGTGGGCCGGAAAAAGGGGGAGATGTGGCTGGGGCCGGGTTCCGGCCATGAGCGAACGTTCCCGGCGGAAAAGCCGGCAAGGGGACCGGATGGGTGGGAAACAGGGGGTCGGGCTGCTTCAGCAGCAGGGCGGTGAAGTTGGGTGGAAGATGCAGATCCTCGATGGCGGCCTGACGGTCTTCCGCATGGGCTTCCGCCACGGTGCGGTAGATCGAGAAGACCTGGACCTGATCCTCATGGATCTGGCTGCGTTCGGCCAGATCGAACCGGTCCGCGGTATGAATGAGAAGACCTGCCAGTTCGACCACGGCCAGCCCCACGATCAGAACGAGGCTGGTCCGCGCGACAAGGGAGCGGGGCAGGAGGTGAAGGGGGATCAGATACGTTCCACTTCAGCAGCCAGAACATAACCTCCGCCCCGGACGGTTTTGATGACCTGCGCGTTGCGGCCGTCATCCTCCAGCTTGCGGCGCAGGCGGCTGACCGCAACGTCGATGGCGCGGTCAAACGGTCCGGCCTGACGGCCACGCAGCAGTTCCAGAAGCATGTCCCGCGTCAGGACGCGGTTCGCTCTCTCCAGCAGGGCCATGAGCAGGTCATATTCCCCGCCCGTCAGGGATACCTCGGCTTCCTCGGGGTTGAGCAGGCGGCGGCGCACCGGGTCGAGGCACCAACCGGCGAAATGGATTTTCCGTGTGTCGGCGCTCTGGTGCTTTTCCGTGGCATCCACCGTGCGCCGCAGAACGGCGCGGATGCGGGCCAGAAGCTCACGCGGGTTGAAGGGCTTGGCCACGTAGTCATCGGCCCCGAACTCGAGCCCGATGATGCGGTCCGTCTCGTCACTCATGGCGGTCAGCATGATGATGGGAACGTTGTCCTGCGTGCGGAGCCAGCGGGCGAGTTCAAGCCCGCTCTCGCCCGGCAGCATTAGGTCCAGAACGACAAGCTGGTAATGACCGTTGGCCCAGGCCTTGCGGGCTTCTCGCCCGTCCCTGGCCGCCGTGATGCGGAAATGGTTGCGTTCGAGGAACTGGCTCAGCAGTTCCCGTATTTCGCGGTCGTCGTCCACGATCAGAAGATGTGGCAGCGAGTCCGTGGCCATGATCTAGACACCTTCAAAACCATTTGTGTCGTGCAATGGCATTACATGTCATGCCGTTGCACTGGTGGTATGTTCCTGATCCAGCCAAGGTGGGACCGGGAGGTTCCTGCTCCGCAGGAAATCCGGGTTGAACAGCTTGGACTGGTAGCGTGCCCCCCCATCGCACAGGATTGTAACAATTGTATGTCCCGGGCCAAGTTTTTTTGCGGTCCGGATGGCTGCTGCAACATTGATGCCGGATGACCCGCCAACGGAGAGACCTTCCTCCGCCGTCAATTCGAAAATCTGCTTCAGCGCTTCGGGGTCTGGAATACGCTCGGCATCGTCGGGGTGGGAGCCGTCAAGGTTGGCCGTCACCCGGGACTGGCCAATGCCTTCCGTGATCGAACTGCCGGTGATGCTCAGGTCATCGGACTTCACCCAGCCATACAGGCCGGAGCCTTCCGGGTCAGCGAGGACAATGCGGGGCGCGGTCTTTCCGGCGGCCTTTGCCTGTTCGCGCAGGCCCATTGCGATCCCCGCCAGCGTGCCGCCCGTTCCGCAGGCGCAGGTAAAGGCATCCACCTTGCCCTGTGTCTGGTGCCAGATTTCCGGTGCGGTCGTGGTGCGGTGCCCTTCGCGATTGGCGGTGTTGTCGAACTGGTTGGCCCAGAACGCCCCGGTTTCTTCCGCCAGTCGGCGCGAGACATGTACGTAATTGCCCGGATCACGATACGGTTTCGCTGGAACAAGGCGCAGGTCCGCACCAATCATGCGCAGGAAATCGAGCTTTTCGCGGCTCTGTGTCTCCGGGACGACAATAACCGCCTTGCAGCCCATGGCCTGCGCCACGAGGGTCAGGCCGATTCCGGTATTGCCTGCCGTACCTTCCACGACGGTGCCGCCCTTTTTGAGGGCGCCGCGTGCAAAGGCGTCCTGGATGATGGCCAGAGCCGCCCGGTCCTTGACCGATCCTCCGGGGTTCATGAACTCGGCCTTGCCATAGATGTCACATCCCGTTTCTTCCGAAGCGCGGCGCAGGCGGATCAGCGGCGTGCCGCCGATGGCTGCTGTCATGTCGGAAGAAAGGGTCTGCCATCCGTTGAGGACAGGCTGGCGTGAATGGGGGATGTCGGTCATACGTTCACTCCTGTGCTGAGAGAATTATAGAACGCGTTTTGCGTGGATGAGGAAGGGTGTCATGAAGGTTCTGACGGCAAAACAGGCGTGGGATGTGCTTGAGAACGCGCCGGAATGTGTTCTGGTTGATGTCCGCACCCCGGAGGAATGGCGGGATGTGGGGCTTCCGGACGCTGAGAAAATGTCCAGTCCGCTGATCTGTCTGACCTGGCTGCCGGACCGGCAGGCGGAGTTCGTGGCGGCGCTACGTGAGCAGGTGCCGGATGAGAACACGAGGCTTCTGTTTCTCTGCCGCTCCGGCATGCGTTCCCATCACGCGGCACTGCTGGCGCAGGATGCCGGGTATGGCGATGTGACGAATATCGTGGACGGTTTTGAAAACAGGCATGGTCCCGGCACGGGCTGGCGTGCCGGTGGTCTGCCCTCCACTTACATGCCGCTGTCGGGCTCCTGATCCGCGTCGTAATGGGTTTCCAGAATGGTGAGCCACGGGTAACGGCTGTCGTAGCTGTGGCCTGAGCCGTCGGCGATCATTCCGTTGGCATCGGTCGGGACATGCGTCAGGGCAACGGCGTCATCGACGTTGCCGCCCACGATGCTCAGTTCGCGCCCGAAAGGCGGCGCGTTCTGACCGGTGGCCGTGACAATGCCGCAATGAGACGGGAAGCCGTAGGAGGTTGGCAGCATGGCGAAGGTGATGCTTTTGCTGCGTCCCCGGCCGACACAGATCAGATCGCCGGTCTTCGGAGCGTAACTGCCCGGATCATGCGCCGTCAGGCCGGGGCTCTGACCGCTGGCGGCTGCGTTGATGTAGGTCGAATGATTGGGAGAATACGGGAAGCGCTCATTCGCGCCTGCCACCCGCATGACATAGGAAATGAACGCTGCCGACCAGGCGTAATGCCCGTCATTGTTCATGTCGAAGCGCGTTCCGTCCGCGTTGGTCTTGCCCGTCCAGCCGACTTCCGTTTCATACGGGTCTTGGCCGATCCACCAGTATTCTCCGACCCGCTGCCACAGACCGGGCAGACGTTCCGGTTTCAGGGCCGGATCGCTTGGCTCGGGCCGGTTCTCGGGGTCGTCGTCTGAAACGGGTGAACCGAACATCCGCCATTCCCGCAATGCGATCGCGGTGACATCCTGCCGGTTGAAAGGCGTGAAATTCCGCGTCGCGAAATCCGGAACATGGCTGTCATAGCCTACGGGGCCGGTCGTGCCGTTCGCATACTGGGCGTTGGGCGTACGGGCTGGCGTTTGGCGTACACTGTTCTGACTGGCACAGCCGGTCAGTGCGAACAGGGCAGCCGTTGCAGCTGTTCGCCAGAAAAGATGCGAGTCTGACACGATCATCCTCTTGGGGGTGTCTGTAGTACCCGCATCTTGAACGGCAAGAAGAGCGGGGCGTCAAGGATGGGAGTGGGGAAGGGGGTGCTGGGTCAGGTGAGCGAGCAGAACCTGGCTCCAGACTTTCAGAAGCAGGACAAGCAGGATCGGCGGGCTCCATATCCCGAGCAGGAGAGTCTGGATCAGGATGAAGATCCGTGCGCGCCGCACTGAAATCCTGAACGTCAGACCTGACAGGACGAGCGCGGCCACGCAGATGACGGGAAGCGCCCATAGATAGCCCAGGCTAATCCTGCAGAAGAGCGACCTGTCCGGTCTGTCAGACATCGCCATGCCGATCCCGAGGCTGGCAGCCGGAATGAAGCGGCACACATACAGTCCCGCGATGGCATAGGCCGCCAGAAGAACACGCAGGATCCGAAATCGGCGGGGCAGCTGGTCAGAACGGAACGCAGGAGTGGAAGGCGGTTGCAATAAAAAGGCACTCCGGCAAAAGAAAGAATGCCTTTTATTGCAAAATGTAACGTTGCGGAAGACTTACTGGCCGTCGGGGAACAGCGCCTTCAGGCCCGCTTCCGAAGCATCGCAGCGTCCGCGCTCTGTGATGAGGCCGGTTACGAGGCGGGCCGGGGTGACATCGAAGGCCGGATTGGCGGCTGGACTGTTCTCTGGCGTAATGCGGACGTGACCAGGGCGTCCATCGTCCGTTCGCCCTGTCATGAACAGGACCTCGTTCTGGTTTCGCTCCTCGATCGGGATGTCCTTCACGCCGTCACGGACCCGCCAGTCGATGGTGGAGGACGGCAGGGCCACCCAGAACGGCACGTCGTTGTCATGCGCGGCCAGGGCCTTGAGATAGGTGCCGATCTTGTTGGCCACATCGCCCTGCGCGGTCACGCGATCCGTGCCGACAATCACCATGTCCACTTCGCCAGCCTGCATGTAATGACCGCCGGCATTATCCACGATGACGGTATGGGGAACGCCATGGCTGCCGAGTTCCCAGGCCGTCAGGAGGCTGCCCTGATTGCGCGGCCGCGTCTCGTCCACCCAGACATGGACGGGGATGCCTTCATCATGCGCCATGTAAATGGGGGCCAGTGCCGTTCCCCAGTCCACCGTGGCGATCCAGCCTGCATTGCAGTGTGTCAGGAGGTTGACGCGTCCCTGTCGGCCCTTGCGGTCCCAGATCTCGCGGATCAGTTCCAGCCCGTGACGGCCGATCGCTTCGTTGACCTGAAGGTCCTCGTCGCACAGAGCGTCGGCTTCGGCATATCCGGCGGCCACGCGTTCGGCGGGGGAGAAGGGAGAAAGATGGCGGACCATGCGTTCGATGGCCCAGCGCAGGTTGATGGCTGTCGGACGTGTGGCGACAAGATCCTCCGCCGCTTTTGCGAGCGTGGCGTCGGATGCGTCTTCCTGAAGAGCAAACACCAGCCCGTAGGCCGCGACCGCCCCGATGAGGGGCGCGCCACGCACCTGCATTGTCCGGATGGCATGTGCGACTGCCCCGGCGTCCCTCAGGGCAAGGATCTCCACGTTCCAGGGAAAACGTGTCTGGTCGAAGATGCGGATGCTCTGGGCGTCATCCGCGGGACGCCAGATGCTGCGATAGGAAACACCGTTGATTTTCAAAGCGTGCAAACTCCTGAAGGGATGCGGGCGGACGGAAGCGGAGAATGATCCTGCTGCAGGGCCTGCATGTGAGTGATCCCTTGATCCAACTCAAGGACTTCTTTTCATGTTTCCTGTATGCGCCCCGGTTCTCTCGGGGATATGTTGCAAGAACCCATTCCTGTTTGTTCTGGAGGTAAAAGCACGGTGGCAGTTTACAGGGAAGAAGGTAATGACCCTGCCGACCTTCAGGACGAAAAGCCGAAAGAAGGGTCCCGTGAAGCGTCTTTTGGGAAACGTCCTGCGATGAGTGCGGTCGAAAAGTACCGCCGTCTTCGGGAAAACCGGAAGCAGGCCCGTCGTCGGCGCCTTGAAGCAGAGCGCAAGTCGCCTTCTTACTAAGAGCTGGGACCGCTTTTCGTGGGGTTGTTCGGGAAGAGGCAGATCAGGTTCGTGAGAGGGCCGGGGCATCCCAGAAGAAAGCCCTGTCCGGTCTGACATTTCGTCGTTTGCAGGGCGTGGAGCTGTTCAGGCGCCTCGATGCCTTCGGCTACCACATCAATGCCGAGTGCCTGCGCGAGATGCAGGATGGCGTCGACGATGGAGCGGATCCGGTCATCCTGAATCATGTCCTGAATGAAGGACCGGTCAATCTTGAGGCAGTCGAACGGGAAGCGCCGCAGATAGTTCAGGCTCGAATAGCCGATGCCGAAATCATCCATGACAATATGGACGCCAAGGGCGCGGATTTTTTCCAGCGTCCGCAGATTCTTCTGGTCCGCCTCCAGAAAAATTCTCTCCGTCAGTTCCAGTTCCAGCCTGCTGGCTGGAAAGCCGGTCTGCTGAAGGCTTTGCAGGACGACTGCGTACAAATCGTCGTTCTGGAACTGGATGGGAGAAATGTTGATGGCCATGCCCGTATCGGGGGGAAGCAGCAGCCCCTGACGGCAGGCGTCCAGCAGCACCCATCGGCCGATGGCCACGATCAGACCGCTGTCTTCTGCGACGGGAATGAAATCCAGCGGCGAAATGATGCCGTGGACGGGGTGATGCCAGCGGAGCAGGGCTTCCACCCCTTTGAGCCTGCTGGTCCGCAGGTCAAGGATGGGCTGGAAATCGAGAAAGAACTGCTGTTTCGTCAGGGCCGTGCGCAGATCATGCTCCATCTCCGAGCGTGCGCTCGCCCGTCTGGCCATGCCGGGTTCAAAATGTATCCAGTCCCGGGTGGGGTTTTTCTTGGCTGCCTGAAGGGCCAGATCCGCATAATGGCAGGCCATGTCGAAACTGGCGGTATCGTGGGGCAGGAGACAGTATCCGATCCTGACCGTCAGATGGAGGCGTTCGTTTCCCTGATCGAGAGGGCTGTGACAGACATCCCGGATGGTCTGGGCGATATGCCGGGCTTGTGCGGGGTTGTCATAGGGGAGCGGGCAGAAAACGCCGAATTCGTCATCCCCGATGCGTCCCATCCGGCATGTATCGGGCAGGGCATCCTGCAGGCGGTTGGCCAGAGTCTGAAGGACACGATTTCCAGCGGACTGGCCATAAAAATCGTTGATGGTGTGGAAGCGCTGGATATCAAGAAAAAACAGCGCACCAGCGGGATTGCGGTCAAGCCTGTTGCGGAAGAAGGTCCTGACCTGCTCGTTGAAATCTTCCCGGACCAGAAGATGCGTGACCGGATCATGCCGGGCAGGGTCGGTCAGGGATGGTTTTTTATCCGGGGAGGAAAGGGTAATCGCCAGGGCCATGCAGAGATCCTGCTGCCAGCAGATGGCGTAAAGCCGGAAATGGATTGCCATGATTCCGTTGTGAACACGGTAGAGCAGGGCAGCGCGGTTCTGTCCGTCAGGTGGAGCGGTCAGGGCGGCGGGAAGAAAGTCCGTGAGGGGCGGAAGATCTTTCAGGGGGCAGTCAAAAAGGGAAAGAAAAGGCAGGTTGGCTTCAACGACCCGTCCCTGACGCAGGATGGCCAGTCCTTCGCAGGCAATGTCATGAAGGCTGGTAATGGAGAGACGGGCCACGGCGGGGGCTCTCTCCTGATCAGATGGTCTGGAACTGGCCACAGGATCTGTACTCTTTGATGCTGGCATGTCTTGGATACGTGAAAATCGCATGTCTGGTCCCGCTGGTATGCGCGAGAATGACGGAGGCATTATTAAAAAAGTGGAAATATATGCAGCTGCGAGGAATGATCTTGGAAACAAAATGTTTCAAATCGTTTTGATTGGGAAAAATCCTTGTCGACGGTCCTGACAGTTCTGCCACCGCGCGAACAGTACACAGACACACATGCCGGGGCGATTTCCCTGCTGGTCAGCCGCCTTGCGCAGCCGGGAGACATCATCTGTGGCACCGGAACCCGGGACGCCGGGACACAGGGAGCGTCACTGCCGGGCGGGGTGTTCCATCGGCTGCGGCTGACCCGGTGGCCTTTTCCGCGCATGTTCCGGTACGGCCTTGCCTGCCTTGAGGCCATCCGACAGTACCAGCCATCACTGGTGGAGGTTCACAACCGTCCCGATCTGGCGCAGTTCCTGTCACGTTTCGCGCCTGTCCGTCTGATCTTTCACAATGATCCCCGCGGAATGAAAGGTGCCCGGACGCCCGCCCGGCGAGCGGATCTCGCCCGCCGCGTGCTGGTCTGTGCCGTATCGCGTTGGTTGGCGGAGCGTTTCACGGAGGGGAGCCAGGATATCCGCGTTGAAATCCAGCCGAACTGTCTGGACCTGATGCAGCTTCCTGCGCCCCGGGAACGTCGACCATCTGTTCTGTTTGCCGGGAGGGTCGTATCGGACAAGGGTGCGGATGCTTTTGTGCGGGCGTGGGGGGCGGTCCGGGGGCATTTTCCGGGCTGGGACGCCGTTATCATGGGAGCGGACCGTTTTGGGGCGGATTCACCGGAGACCCCTTTCCTGTCGGAACTGCGGCCTCAGGCAGCGGCTCAGGGCGTGCGCATGACGGGATACCAACCTCATGAAGCCGTACTGGACGCCATGACGTCGTCTTCCATCGTGGTGGTGCCGAGCCGCTGGCCGGAGCCTTTTGGCATGACGGCGCTGGAAGCCATGGGATGTGGCGCGGCCGTTATTGCCTCGCCGGTTGGTGCGCTTCCCGATGTTGTGGGAGATGCCGCCGTTCTGGCGGTGCCGGATGAACCGGGGGCACTCGAAGATGCCCTGTCATGCCTGATGGCGGATGCCGAACTGCGGGTTGGGCTGGGACAGAAAGCCCGCCGGCGAGCGGCGCAGTTCGGCATGGAGGCAGCCCGGGCGCGGTTGCTGGACCTGCGCCGGGCTGCCGTGGATGCCCGCGGCCGATAGGATCAGTCGCGGAGGGGAGGCGCCATGAAGGTCGGATCAATGGCTTTCGGAACATGGCGTGCGAGGATTTCATCCACGGCCTTTTTCTCTTCCGCAGTCAGATGCCATCCGAAGACGTCACCCACGCCCGAGACCTGCTCCGGCTTGCGGGCACCCCACAGTGCGATGACCGGTCCCTGATCCAGTACCCAGCGGACCGCGAAGGTCATGACGGACTTGCCGCGCTTTTCGGCCAGTTTTTCGAAATCGGCGACCGCGGCGAGATAATGCTCGAAATTCGGCTTCTGGAATTTCGGATCGCCGGAACGCAGGTCGGTTTTCGGGAAGGTGGTGTCCTTGTTCATCTTGCCGGTCAGCAGCCCGCGACAGAGCGCGCCATAGGCCAGGATGACCGCATGATGCTTCTCGGCATAAGGCAGGATGCTCTTCTCGATCGTGCGCTCGAACAGGTTCAGCGGCGGCTGGATCGTGGCCAGCGGGGCAACCTCACGGAAAATATCCATCTGCTCCGGCGAGAAGTTGCTGACGCCGAGCGCGCGGATCTTGCCTTCCTTGTGGAGCTTCTGGAGCTCCCGGGCGGAGTCCTCGATGGGGGTCTTTTCGTCCGGCCAGTGGATCTGTTCCAGATCGATCGTCTCGACGCGGAGGCGACGAAGGGAATCCTCGACTTCCTGACGGATGCGCTCCGGACGGGAATCCCGGAAAACTTTCTTGTTGTCGCCGTCGCCGCTCCAGTTCAGTCCCAGTTTCGTGGCGATCATCGCCTTGCCGGGTTTTTCGGCCAGTGCGCGCCCGACCACTTCCTCGGAGTGTCCGAAACCATAGACCGGAGCCGTGTCGATCAGGTTGATGCCCTCGTCGATGGCGCGGTGAATGGTGCGAACGCCATTGTCGTCATCCGGTCCACCCCACATCCATCCGCCGATGGCCCAGGTGCCAAGCGCCACGCGGGAGACGGGCGTGTCGATGCCGGGAATACGGATGGTGTTGGTATCGCTGCTGCTCATGGATCTCTCCAACAGAAATGGTCGGTGTCAAAAAAGCGCATGCCTCTCCGGGTGGTTGCATACGAAGGTGAAACCTTTCATCCACAAACATCATGAGCAACCCTTCACGCCTTCTGCGCATCGCCCAATGGGCCGCGGTGATTCTGCCTCTGACCCTGACGCATCTGCGCGGTCTGGGGGAGGCGGACCTCGATATGCTCGCGGTCCTTCTTCTGCTGAATTCCCTCCTGACGGGGCGTCGGGAAGGTGGCTGGGCCTGGGCGCGTGAGCCATGGGTGGCGGCGACATTCTGCTGGTGGGGGTGGCAGGTGCTGTGCACGCTCTGGGTCTCGCCGGGGCATGGGGCGCTGGGGCAGGCGCTGGCGGCGATCCGTTTTCCGCTGGCGGCGGCGTCCCTCGGCTGCTGGGTGCTGCGTGATGCCGTCTGGCGGCGGCGCGTGTTGTGGGTGACCTGTGCGTGCGGGGCCTATATCGCCTTCCAGATGCTGGTACAGGCCGTCTTTGGGCGAAACCTGTTCGGCGTGCCCCGGTTCGGGGATGGAACGCTGACGGGGCCTTATACCCATCCCCGGGCGGCTGCTCCCCTTTCCCGGCTTGTCCTGCCGATGCTCATGCTGGGATGCACGCTGATCGAGGGATGGAAAAGTCGCATGGCCCGGACGGCAGGTCTCTGCGCGGCGACCGTGCTGGCAGTCGGGACCATGGTTCTGGCAGGGCAGAGAATGCCGTTTGCGCTTTCCCTTTTGGGGATCGGGGTCTGTGCGTTTCTCTATCGGCCCATGCGCCCGGCGGCCATGCTCGCGGCAGGGCTGGTGCCAGTCATGATGCTGGCCGCCAGTATTTTCTCCCCCCGGAGCTTCGCCCATCTTGTTCTGCTGGCCCGGCAGCAGCTCACCCATTTCAGCCAGTCCGCCTATGGCGAGATCTACACGCATTCCGTGGTTCTGGCCGAACGTCATCCCTTGCTTGGCTGGGGCTATGACGGTTACCGCCATCACTGTGCGGAGCCGTCCACGTTCCATGGCGTACGGGGGCTGTCCACGATGGTGCCGGAGCAGGGCTGGCTGTCGCTCTGTGTGCAGCATCCGCACAACCATTATCTTCAGGCCCTGGTGAATGCGGGCATTCCGGGCCTGATCCTGTTCGTCCTGATGGTGGCCTGCTGGCTGAAGGCGCTCTGGCCCGGACGAAATGGTCCTGCCATCCTGATCGGGCTGTTTGCCGCCGTCTTTATTCAGGAATGGCCCATCGCGTCTTCGTCCGACTTCCTGAACCTGCCCTTGAGCGGATGGGGTTTTCTTCTGCTGGGCCTGGGGCTGGCCTATCGGGAAGGAAAAGGAGAGGGCGGGTTCCAAGCACGGGACCGGCGGCCTATATCGTAAGGCCAGATTACGGAGGTTTCCATGTCCAGCAACAGTGACCCGGCACATGCCGGAACCATTCCCGTTACCGTCCTGACCGGCTTTCTTGGCGCCGGCAAGACCACGCTTCTGAACCATATCCTGACGGCGGAACACGGCCAGAAATATGCCGTTGTCGTCAATGAGTTCGGGGAACTCGGCGTGGATAATGACCTCGTGGTGGATGCCGACGAGGAAGTCTTCGAAATGAACAATGGCTGCATCTGCTGCACCGTGCGCGGGGACCTGATCCGCATTCTCGGCAAGCTGCTGCGCCGTCGCGGCCGTTTTGACGGCATCATCGTCGAAACCACCGGTCTGGCGGATCCGGCTCCGGTGGCCCAGACGTTCTTCGTGGACGAGAGCATCCGCGAAAAGGCCCGCCTGGATGCGGTCGTGACGGTTGTGGATGCGTTCAACGTCATGCAGACGCTTGATGAAAGCCCCGAGGCGGTCAATCAGGTGGCTTTTGCGGATGTCATTATCCTCAACAAGGTGGATCTTGCTGATGAACCGCGGCGGCAGGAGATCATTGCCCGTCTGCGGCAGATCAACGCCGTTGCCCCGATCCATGAAGCGCAGCATGGCGGTGTGAAGCTGACGGATATCCTCGACCGTGGTGGTTTCGATCTCCAGCGTGCCCTGGCGACGATGCCGGATTTCCTTGAAAGCGATCATCATTCCCATGAGGAAGGGATCACCAGTATTTCCCTGTCGGTGAAAGAGCCGATTGACCAGCGGCGCTTTCAGGCATGGATCAGCGCGCTTCTTCAGGAGCAGGGCGGGGATATCCTGCGCTCCAAGGGCATCCTGCATTTCAAGGGGGAAAACCAGCGCTTCGCATTTCAGGCCGTTCACATGATGGCGGACGGTGATTTCATCGGCCCGTTCCGTGAAGGGGAGAGCCAAGAATCACGTCTGGTCTTCATCGGTCACAACCTCAACCGGCCGCGCCTGCGTCGTGGCTTTGAAAGTTGCATTGCGGAATGACACGGGAACTGATCGAGGACCGGGGCTCGGAAAAGGTATTTGACAGCCCCATCATCGGGGCTGCGTCTTCCCGTGACGGCCGGACGCTGGCCGCAGCCACTGCGGATGGCGAAATCATCCTGATTCCCCGTGACGAACTGCGAAACCAGCATGCCTGGACCGTGGTTCTGGCTCATGAGGGCGCATTGTCCTTTACGCAGGACTGCGGCCCGGATTCATTTCTGAGCGGTGGTGAGGACGGAAAGCTTATCCGGACATTCGCTGACGGACGGATCGAAACCCTTCATGAAGGGAAAAAGTGGATCGACTGTGTGGCGACAACCCCGCAGCATCTGGCGTTTTCGACAGGGAAGACCCTGGAGATTCGTCCGGCTTCCGGACGCGAAACACTCAAGACGCTCGAACATCCCTCTACGGTGACGGGGATCGCCTTTGACGCCAAGGGCAAGCGCGTAGCCGCCTCGCATTACAACGGGGCTTCCATGTGGTTCGTGCAGGCAAAGGTGGATTCCGTGCGGCCTTTCGAATGGAAAGGCAGCCATATCGGAATCACCATTCATCCGGGCGGCGAGGCGCTGGTGACGTCCATGCAGGAAAACGATCTGCATGGCTGGCGTTTGTCCGATGGGCACAACATGCGCATGAGCGGATATCCGAAACAGGTCCGCTCCATGAGTTTTACGCGCAATGGTAAGTGGCTGGCGACATCGGGGGCGGATTCCATCGTGATGTGGCCTTTCTTCGGTGGCGGTCCAATGGGCAAGGCCCCGAGGGAACTGGCGCGCCTGCCCAACATGTTCGTGACGGCTGTCTGTGCCAATCCTGCGGAGGATATCGTGGCGGGCGGTTTCGAGGATGGAACCGTGGTTCTCGCGGAGACGGGAGGAAATGGCGAGCGTGTCCTGCCGCTCTGCTCCGGTCAGGACAGAAGGCGCGGCCCCGTAACCGCCCTGGCCTTCACACCGCAGGGCGGTGGTATCATTTTCGGGACGGAAGATGGCGTCCTTGGCGTGGTGGATCTTTCAGAGTCTGCCTGACGCCACACCCTGAGGGATGGTTCTCCGGAAAGATTTCTCCCCTGTCATTCTGGCAAAACCATCCCTGAAACACGGGGACGGCTTCTGGCTGATGCGTCCCGCAAGGCCTTCAGAGTGATTCTGAAAGAATATTTGCGGTTTTTCTCCGGGCAGAGGGCTAGCACTTCGGACGGAGACGTCAGGAACGCCGCATGGATCGAGAGGGGGTCGTTCCTGTCATTCCATACGAGGCATATGATGTAAGAGTCGTGTTCATGGCCCCGCCCGAACCAGAAGCGCACTCCTTCTCCCCATTTGCTGAAAAGGCGGGATTTGAGGGCAAATCTGTGCCTTCTCCGGTACATATGCAGGGAATCCAGATACAGAAGGCGCGATTCCATGAAGATGCTGCATATTCGGGAGGCGATATCCGAAAGCAGTTGCGAGCGTGTATCGTCCTGTATGAGTGGGTGGGACAGTGCCTTGACGATGGTATCGCGTTCCGGAATTTTCAAATTCCAGATATCGTTCAGTTCCCGGGTAATATCTTTTACCATGAATGCTTCACGGTTCCCTGTTCTGCTCCGTAATCACGGCTTCAAGAAAATCCTTCAGGACCCGTGCACGATTATGCTGAAGATCATGTGAGGCATAGAGCAGCGTGACATCCTCCTGCCGGAGCCGGGCAAGGATTTTCTGTACGCCGTCCGGATTGTGCCGTAGTTCCCCGGTAACGGATGGAAAATTCCGGGAATGAGCCGGGATTGGCATGGAACCATTTCCGCAGGTCAGTGGTCGGGGCGATCTCCCTGTCCCATTCATCCATTTCCAGGGCGTCTTTTCGGACACCACGCGGCCAGAGACGGTCAACCAGCAGGCGATAGCCGTCCTGTGGGGTTTGGGGATCATAGACGCGGCGCAGATGAATGGTGTGGAACACGGGACTGTTTCAACGGTCCGTATGACCGAGGTCACGCTCGGGCGCGATGACGTCACGCACCCGCTGTTTCAGTTCTTTCGGGCCGGGAAAGCCGCCATCGCGTTTGCGCTCCCAGACGAGTTCGTCATTGACGCGGATTTCGAATACTCCTCCCGTATCCGGGAGCAGGGCGACTTCTCCGAGAGACTGTCCGAAGGTGGAGAGGAGTTCCTGGGCCATCCAGCCGGACCGCAGGAGCCAGTTGCACTGTGTGCAGTAGCGGATTGAAACCCGCGGAGCCGTGCCAGTCATGGAAGAGCCTCCTTGAATTCCTGTCCTGCCAATAATGGGGAACAGGCCTGTCGGCACAGTCATAAACCCTTTCCGGGCGGAAAGGCAGCCGGAGCAGATGTCATAAAATGGCCATGGCAAAAACCGTTCTGGTTTGGGATCGGAATTGTTATGACGGCGACCTGTCATCCTGTTCCGTGAGGTCTGCGCGCACATGAAATCTTCCATAACCCTGTCAACGGCTCTGCTCTTCTGTGTAACGGTTCTCGCAGGCTGCTCCGTCCAGCCGCGTCACGATATGCAGCCGGCCCGTTCGGTTGCACCTCTCACCATCGCAGCTCCTGATGAACGTCAGGTTCTGCCGCCGCCTCCTGCCATGGGCAGCGCTGCGCAGGCGGATGACGAACGGATCTTCCGGCAGACCCGGGCCCTGCGTGATACACCGCGCTGGCAGCTTGCACAGCGCGATGCCGAGCTTGATCAGGCCCGGCTGGTGGGAGATTTTTCCTGTGCGGCCGGCTTTACGATAGAACTTGCCCGGGCGCCTCATCTGAAGACAGTTCTGGATCGTCTGCGGCCCGCGATAGGGCGCCGTACTTCCGAAGCCAAGCACTACTGGCACCGGACCCGGCCTTTTGTTGCAATCAATTTGCCGATCTGTACGTCCCCGGATGGACTTGGCCCGCATGCCTCCTATCCGTCCGGTCATACGACGGCGGGTTATGGCATGGCGCTTCTGCTGGCGCGTCTCCTGCCCGAGCATGCGACTGCTTTCCTGCAGCGGGGGCGTGTTTTTGGGGAAAGCCGGATCGTCTGCGGGGCGCACTGGAAATCTGACGTACAGGCCGGTTTCCTGAATGCATCATCGCTGATGGATACCCTGCTGTCAGATCCGGCCCTTCAGGATGATCTGACAGCGGCCCGTCGGGAACTGCTGGCACAGGCGTCCTCGCCCTCCGCACCCGATGCGGCGACATGCGCGGTCGAAGAGGATGCTGCCGCTCATTCCATCCTGTCCGAATGATACAGCCGACGCGCTTTCTGTCCCGCCAGCGGTCTGTCTCTTCAGTTCGAGGTGACAGACGTGGTGGAGGCGGGGAGTGTCGGTGGCTGTTGCGCCGCGGGTTTGGAGTGATGTCGTGCCCGGTCCGTAGCTTCCATGAAGCGGTCCGCGAGCGCTGTGTAGAGTGAGTGCGGGCAGATCATGCGCGAGACGCCGAAGGCAAGGAAGGATGTCGCCAGAAGGGCCAGCGTCACCTGCTGGTTGTCGCACATTTCCATGACGATGACTGTTGCCGTCAGCGGAGACTGGGCCATGCCGCAGAAATAGGCCACCGTGCCGAGCAGGACGACCGCGCCTGGGGTGGTGTGCGGCAGGAACTGTTCCACCCAGCCGCCGATACCGGCGCCGATGGCGAGGGACGGCGCGAACATTCCTCCCGGAATGCCGGAGCAGTAGGAGACGATCATCGCCAAATATTTCAGCAGGAAAAATGACGCCGGATAGTGTTCCGTTCCGCTGAAGATGGCGCGGGCCTGTGCATAGCCGGTGCCATAGGTCGCACCCTTGGAGGCGAGTCCGATCAGGGCGATCAGGAAGCCGCAGATCGCCGCGAACAGGATCGGCCATGTGCCGGCGAAGCGTCCGACCGGCCCCGGCAGACCGCGGGATGCCTTGATGACGATGGCCGAGAAGCTGCCTCCCGCAAGTCCGCCCAGGATCCCGCAGGTCAGCACGGCGATCCAGGCGGTTCCAACCGGAACGTCCACATCCGCGTGACCGAAATAGGTGTAATTGCCGATCAGGGCGATGGCTGTCACGCCGGAGAGGACAACCACGGTCAGGGTGCGGCCCGAGGCTTTCTGCTCGAAAGAGTGGGACAGTTCCTCGATGGCGAACAGGATTCCGGCCAGCGGCGTGTTGAAGGCGGCAGCCATGCCGGCTGCGCCCCCGGCGAGGATCATGCTGCGCCGGGCCGCGACGTTCGACTGTCCGAGCAGCCGCGAGAAGGCATGCATGATGGAGGCGCCAACCTGCACGCTGGGGCCTTCACGGCCAATGGACGCGCCACAGATCAGGCCGCAGCAGGTCAGGAGGATCTTGCCGATCGAGATCCGCAGGGAAAGGACCCTGTCCACAACCGCGAAATTCTCGATGTGCATCGTGGCGATGGTCTGCGGAATTCCCGATCCCTGTGCGCCCTTGAACAGGGTCCGGGTCAGGAACGTGATGAAGGCGAGACCGGCTGGGGCCACGATCAGCATGGCCCACGGATGCCAGAGCACGATGCGTTCGCGGATGCCTGCTGCCCAGTCGCCCAGTCTTGCGAACAGGACGGCGACGACTCCCACCAGAATGGCGCCGAACCAGTAGACAGCGGCCCGCTTCCACTGCGACGTCGTTATGCGGGCCGAGCGTCGCAGGTACAGCACCCTGTCCTTCCGGCGCAGGGCATGGGCCGAGGAAACATGTCCAAGAGGACGGGAAGAATCAGCAGAAGGCGGTGTATCGGCCAATGGGAGACGTCCGGGAAGGATGGTCGGGCAACGGAAGATACGCCCGGGTCAGATCCGCGCGTTGATGTTCCGCTCCTGCCAGTAACACATGAAGAGGGTCAAGGGTTCTTCATGGTATTCCCCGGGCGTGGCCAAGGAATGACGGATTGTGACAAAAAACACACAGGATCTGAAAGGCAGACGGCCCGTTTTCCCGGGTCAGGACAGGACGAGCGCGCCGGAATGCTTGGCCTTGTCTGCCGGTTCGACGTGAATATGAATTGAAGCGCGGCCCAGGACCTTTCGGATCGCGGACTCCACGTTGTCGCAGATTTCATGGGCGTCATGGACGCTCATCTCGCTGGGAACGACCAGATGGAACTCCACGAAGAAGAGCGCCCCGACGCGGCGGATGCGCAGGTCATGCGCTTCGAGCGCACCGCCGGCGCTGCTGGAAATGACGGACCGGACCTCATCCATGCACTCCGGCGCGGGGGCTTCATCCATCAGGCCGGATAGGGAGCGGCGCATCATGGAGAAGCCTGTTCGCAGGACATTGAGCGCCACCAGTCCGGACAGGACGGAATCCAGCCAGTTCCAGCCCAGCAGGGGGATAAGGGACACGCCGAAGACGAGGGCGACCGTCGCCCAGACATCCGACTGGACATGATCACCTGCAGCCTGGAGGGCCTGTGAGGACTGGCGTTTGCCAACGCCGATCAGCACCCGAGCCCAGATGAGGTTGACCAGTCCGCCCAGTGCATTGAGCGCGATGCCCCGGAAAGGCGCATAGACGGGAACCGGGTGCCACCAGTCGTAAATGGCGATGAAAAGAATGCCGATGGCGGTCAGGACAACCAGGACACCCTCGATCACGGCGGAAAGATATTCCGCCTTGCCGTGACCGTAAGGGTGGTTTTCATCCGCGGGGAGGGCCGCGACGGAGACGGCCCAGAGCGTGCCCGCTGCCGCGATGACGTTCAGGATCGTCTCGATGGCGTCCGAGAGGAGCGCATCGGAGCCGGAAGCGGCATAGGCGGCGTATTTGATGGCCAGCACGACCAGGCTGACCCCAAGGGAAGCAAAAGCCACCCTGATTCGTGTCGCAGTCATGACATGTCCTCAGCAGCAGGTCTGATGGCTGTCGCAGGATGCTGCGATCCGTTCGATCTGGAACGTCGGATGCAGGATTCCGAACCGCTCGCTGACCATGCGGGCCGCTTCGCCGATGAGATCGTCGGATGTCATGCGAACCGTTTCGTCCTGTACCAGATGGACGGTCAGCGCCGTTTCAGTTGTGCTCATGGGCCAGATATGGAGGTGGTGCAATCCGCTGACACCCGGGAGAGCGAGCAGGGCCGTTTCCACCTCGGGGGCGCTCAGGCCTGTCGGCACGGCGTCCAGGGACAGTTCCACGGACCCGCGCAGCAGGGACCATGTTCCGATCACGACCGATATCGAGACAAACAGGCTCATGATCGGGTCGATGATGGTGTAGCCCGTCCACAGGATCAGCAGTCCTGCGATCACGACGGCGAATGCCATCATGGCGTCCGAAGCCATGTGCAGGAAGGCGCCACGGATGTTCAGATCTTTCGATGCGCCTTTCATGAAAAGCAGCGCCGTCACGCCATTGACGGCGATCCCGGCGAGCGCGACCCAGCTGACGACGGCGCCCTGCACCGGCTGGTCGGTGAAAAGGCGCAGGATGGATTCCCAGATGATCCCACCCGTTACGAGCAGAAGGACCACGGCGTTGAACAGTGCGGACAGGATGGTTGTACGGCGCAGACCATAAGTGAAGCGCGGTGTGGGCGCGCGCCGTGCGAGCACTTCCGCCAGCCAGGCCGCGCCGAGGCCCATCACGTCCGACAGGTTGTGTCCGGCATCGGCGAGCAGGGACAGCGAATGCGCCCACAGGCCCCAGAGCGTTTCACCGACCACGTAAACGGTATTCAGGGCTATGCCGATGGCGAACGCCATGCCGAAATTCGCCGGAGCATGGGTGTGGTGATGGCCGAATCCGAAATGCCCGTGATCGTGGTCATGCCCATGGTCGCCATGCCCGTGGTCAATATGATCGTGCGCGTGATCGTTCCCGCCACCGGCGTGATGGTCGTGGGAATGATCATGTCCGTGATCATGGGAATGGTCATGCGCTGCATGGTCGTGCGCGCAGGCTGAATGAGAATCTGTCGTCATGTCCGGGTGAGGCTGTGGAAGGCAGGGCTGGAGCATACTGCAAATGCATCTGCTCTCCCACCTGTTCCTTGATGTCCCCTCCCGTCATGGCTGAAATTGTGGTCTGCTGTCTTTCTGCGGCCCGGCCCCGTCCGCGTGGCGGGAGCGGGGCGGTCCTCACGAACGGAAACAGGGAGGCCGAGAATGGCTGAAAAACGTATCCTCATGCTGGCAGGTGATTTCGTGGAGGATTACGAGATCATGGTGCCGTTCCAGATGCTTGTCATGGTGGGGCATCGGGTGGATGTGGTTTCGCCGGGCAAAAAGGCGGGACAGCAGGTGGTCACCGCGATCCATGACTTTGAGGGCCATCAGACCTACACGGAAAAGCGCGGACATAACTTCACTCTGAACGCCACATATGAAGGCGTGACGGCGGATGGCTATGATGCGCTTGTCATTCCCGGTGGGCGGATGCCGGAACAGCTGAGCACGGATGAAACCGTCCTGACGCTTGTGCGGGCCTTCGTCGAAAGCGGCAAGCCTGTTGCGGCGGTCTGTCACGGGGCGCAGATCCTGGCGGCGGCGGATGTTATCCGGGGCCGGAAGATCTCCGCCTATCCTGCCTGCCGTGCGGAAGTGACGCTTGCGGGGGCGGATTATCAGGCCCTGCCGATGGATGGTGCCGTGACAGACGGCCAGTTCGTGACGGCGCCTGCCTGGCCCGCGCATCCGGCCTGGATCGGTCAGTTCCTGAAGGTTCTGGGAACGCAGATCACGGTGTAATGCATGGTTGGCCCGGCCATGTCTGTCGTGGGGGGCACAGGCAGTCTCAGGCCCCGGCCGTTTATGGGGCTGCTCCTGCGGAATAAAGGGCGGTGTGAAGCCTTGATGACGGTCCGGGCCTGTCAGCGTTCCCGGTTTTTCCCGGCTGGGATTGAGAGACATGCCATGTTTTTAGGGGCGTCCGTTGTAATCCGGTGCAAAGGGCATTGGCGGAAAAGCTCTCAAGATCGTAGAAAAAGGACATGACGACCTCTCATTCTCCGCAGGGCCCGCGACCGGCTGGCCATTCCGGCAGTTTCGGCCGGGCTGAAAAGCTCATGGAACGGGCATTCTTTGCCACACGCTGGATTGCGGCTCCGCTCTATTTCGGTCTGACGGCCGGATTGCTGCTGGTAGCCTTCAAGTTCTTCCAGCAGCTGTTCCATCTCCTCCTGAAAGCCACAGGGCTGGATTTCGACGATGTGTTCGTGGGCGTGCTGGACCTGATTGACCTGGTCCTGCTGGCGAATCTGCTGCTGATCGTCATGTTCTCCGGTTACGAGAACTTCGTGTCCCGCCTCGATATCCGTCAGCATGAAGACTATCCGAGCTGGATCGGGCATGTGACGTTCGGAGACATCAAGATCAAGCTCATGGCGTCCATCGTCGCCATGTCCGCGATCCATGTCCTGGCCGATTTCATCCGCGTGGATGAAACCTCCACCCGTTCGCTGGAATGGAGTGTGGGGATTCATCTCGCCTTTGTCGTCTCGGGTGTGCTCATGGCCATCATGGACCGGATCATGGAGGGATCTCCGGATACGCACCATGCTGACCCGGCTTCTTCTGACAGTCACGACGTATGATCCGCCTGACAGAACTGCGCCTGCCGCTGGATCACACACCAGAGGCCCTGCACGCGGCGATTCTGACGCGGCTGGGTATTCCCGGGAGTGATCTTGAGACCTTTACGGTGGCCCGCCGGGGATATGACGCCCGCAAAAGGGGGCATATCGTTCTGGTTTACAGCATCGACTGTACCGTTCGGGACGAAGCCGCCGTTCTTGCCGCCCACGAGGGGGATCAGCATATCCGCCCGACACCGGATACCCGGTACCGGCTGCCGGTTGCGCATCTGCGGGAAGGCGCACCACGACCGGTCGTGGTCGGCGCGGGGCCGTGCGGTTTCATGGCGGCCCTGACGCTTGCGCAGGCCGGACTGAAGCCCATCATCATCGAGCGCGGCAAGGACGTGCGTGCCCGCACGGTGGACACCTTTGCCCTGTGGCGGAAAGCCGTTCTTACGCCTGAGAGCAATGTGCAGTTCGGGGAAGGCGGGGCAGGGACGTTCTCGGACGGCAAGCTCTATTCCGGTGTGTCCGATCCACGCCATCTGGGGCGGCGTGTGCTGGAGGAGTTCGTGCGGGCCGGTGCGCCCGAAGAGATCCTGTATCTGTCCAAGCCCCATATCGGCACGTTCCGCCTCGTTTCGATGGTCATGTTCATCCGGGCCGAGATCGAGCGTCTGGGCGGTGAGTACCGCTTCGAAACGCGGGTGGACGGGCTGGAGACGGAAGGCGAGGGCGAAGACCGGCGCCTGCGTGGGCTGCGCCTGTCCACAGGGGAGACGCTGGCGGCCGAGCGGGTCATTCTCGCCGTGGGGCATTCCGCGCGTGATACGTTCGTCATGCTTCGCGACAGTGGCGTCGCCATGGATGCCAAGCCGTTTTCCATAGGGGTGCGGATCGAGCATCCCCAGTCCGTCATCGATGTCGCCCGTTTCGGAACGAACGCCGGTAACGACCTGCTGGGAGCGGCGGATTACAAGCTGGTGCATCATGCTTCGAACGGCCGGTCGGTCTATTCCTTCTGCATGTGTCCGGGTGGCCAGGTCGTGGCGGCAACGTCCGAGCCGGGGCAGGTCGTGACCAATGGCATGAGCCAGTATTCCCGGGCCGAGCGTAACGCCAATAGCGGCATCGTGGTGGAAGTGAAGCCGGAAGAGGATTTTCCGGGCGATGTTCTCGCCGGCGTGTCCTATCAGCGCAGATGGGAAAAGGCCGCTTTCGAGGCCGGTGGCGGCAATTACCGCGCACCCGCGCAGAGGGTCGGGGATTTTCTGGCCGGTCGTCCGTCGACGTCGCTTGGTTCTGTTGTCCCGTCCTACACGCCCGGCGTCACCCCGACGGATCTGACCGTCTGCCTGCCTGATTTCGTGACGAACGCCATCCGCGAGGCCCTGCCGCGTTTCGAGCGCAAACTGCGGGGGTTCTCCATGGAGGATGCCGTCATGACAGGCGTGGAAACCCGGACGTCCTCTCCCATCCGCCTGCGCCGTGATCGGGATGGACAGAGCCCGACGCTGAAAGGGCTTTTTCCTGCCGGGGAAGGTGCGGGATATGCGGGCGGTATTCTTTCGGCCGGCATTGACGGCATCCGCGCTGCGGAATGGCTGGCGGCGTCCCTTTAGGACGTCGTCTCATCGCCTTCCATGTGTTCGCCCGGTAGTGTTTTTGGCCTGATGAGGGCGACGGCCCCTGTCAGGAGGCTGGAGCCCAGCACGAAGGCTTCGGCTGATAGGGGAAGCGTCATGGCCGTGGGGCCGAAAACCGGCACCAGTTTGGCGGCGAGGCCCTGACCGATTGAGCCGAGGGCATAACCCAGTCCCATGCCGAAGCTGCGTGTGTCGGATGGAAAGCGCTGCGCCAGATAATGGGGCACGAGGGCGAAAATACCCGAGGCCGCAGCCCCCATTACGAAAGCTGCCGTCAGCAGGAGAGACCATGTCGGGGCGCTCAGGAAAGGCCAGATGCTCAGCATGACGATGACCAGCGCGCCAAGCATTACCCGCAGTTCCCCGTATCGCTCAGCCAGCCAGCCACAGAAGATCTTGCCGCTGAAAGATCCGACGCAGTAGAGCGTGATCGGCCAGAAGACGGCCTGCGGCGTGAGATGATGCGCGCCCCGCAGGATGGTGGGATAGAACGTGTAGATCGCCGCTTTCTGGAACTCCAGGAAACTCATGAACACGATGGCCTGGAGCGCTGCGGCGGAAAGCTGGAAACGCGGGCGCGCCGGACTGGCCTTCGGTCTGCTCGCCTGCGCGCGCTGTTCTTCCCGCATCCGGAGCCATACCGGACTTTCGTGCACGCCGACCCGCACGAAAAGGGCCAGCAGGGCCGGGGCCAGCCCGATAAAGAACAGAACCCGCCAGCCGTAATGCGGCAGGATCAGGGCCTGCGCGCCGGCTGCGGCGAAATACCCGACTTCATAGCCCGACATCATAAGCGCCGAAGCCATGGGGCGCGTCGAGGCCGGTACGCTTTCCATCAGGAGCGCGGCCGAGGCCGTCCACTCCCCGCCAAATCCGATACCGAAGAGGAACTGGACGATCATCAACACATAAAAGTGATGGGATAGCCCGGTCAGGGCAGAAAAGACGCCAAACCATACGACGCCCAGCATGAAAGCCGGTTTGCGGCCATACTGGTCCGACAGCCAGCCCCAGCCTGTGTTACCCACCGCGCGCCCGAAGGACTGGCCCAGCAGAACGGCGCCCAGATCTGCCAGCGTGCAGCCCAGGTCATGGGCGATGTCTGGCAGTGTGAACATCAGGGAGGTCTGGTCGAAAGCATCCAGAAACCAGCCCAGGAACGAGGCAAATGTGACCTGCCAGTAGGGCAGAAGCGTACGAAAGGAGCTTTGGGAAGGGGACTGGGCGGTGCTGCTTGCGGCATCCGTCATCGGGGAAGGGTCCTGTGCGGTGATTCCCGGGAAGAACCACACGAAAAGGGTGTGTTCAGAATATGGCCGGAAGGCCATGGAGATAAACCGTAACAGCTTTGTCCTGATTGGGCGAACGGAAGGTTTGGTTACGGGTCCTGCCGCCTGTTCCCGGAGCGGCAGGAAAATGCAGCGCATTAAGGAAAAATTAGAGTTTTGGGAGGCATTCTTCCGTCAGACAGAACAGGAGGTCGCGGAGTTGGATGATCTAGGAGAGGAAGCCGGTTCGAGGCTGGCGGCTCCTCAGGCCCTGCCTGCTGCCCAGTCACCCGTTCCGGGAGGATTTTTCCCTGTTCCGGAAGGGCATGCGGACTATGCCGCAGGCGTTTCGGCATCCAGCGCGGGCATGTTCGCCACCACGCTTCGCAGCCGTCGTGCACGCCAGAAAAGTGCCTTGCCGCCACTGCGATGGTTGCCACGTCTTGCGATCGGTCGCAGCAGCACGGACCGGACGATCGGAGCGCAGGTGGATATGAGCCAGTTATGGCTGACCGTCCCCAGGCGTACGCTCCGCCGCAGCCGACGCAAGTCGCTGGGTCAGCAGCAGCGTGAGTTCGATACGGCTCTTCTGGCCGCAGCCTGCACACAGGCCGCGACATGGCCGGAGGACATGCGGCTGATGGTTTCTCTGGAAGACGACCAGGCGCCGGACGGAGATTTCAACAGCCGTCTCAATACCGTTCTGGAAGACAGCGGTTTTCCGGTCAGCCGGCTGGATCTCGTTTTTCAGGAAAATGGCCTGGGGCAGGATAGCAGGGAGACCTGTTACACACTCTCGGCCCTGCGGGACCAAGGATGCCAGATCTTTCTGGGCGGTTTCGGCACGGCACCATCGAGCCTGAGCCTTCTTCGGGATCGTGCCATGGGGGGACTGCTGGATGCCGTGCAGTTTGATGCTTCCATCCTCTCCGCACCGCTCCTGCCGTGGCGGACAGAGGATGAAAGCCCCCTGAATGACGAAAGCGGCACGTTTTATCGTGCCGCGCTGGATGCCGTGAAGGCGCTTGGTCTTCGGATCCGGGCTATCAGCGTGGATAATGACGAACTGCTTGGTTTCATACAGCGTGCTGGCTGCACGGAAGCCTCCGGTACTGTCCTCGCGCCGGCTGAAACAACGGCGCAGGTTACCGAACGATTTGAAACATCAGCAGGACGCCCCCGTCGCAGGCGGTTTGCACGGACGGCAGAGGGTCTCTGAACGCCATTCCCGGAAGAGACCGGGAATGGCGAGGCTGGAGAGAGAGGAACGGCTGTTCAGTGAGGCTCGGCCGGATTGATCTGGCACATGTATTTGAAAAGCCTGTCCGGATCTTCATGGAGCAGGGTTCCCAGCATCGGCAGAACATCCTGAAGGGCTGTTTCCAGCGCTTCGGGGGACTGTCCGGTCTGGTGAGAAAGGTGATCAAGCCTTCCTTCACCCATGATGTCCTGCACTTCCTGCGGGGACAGCTTCTTCTTGCCCGATGTGCCTAGCTCACCGACGGTCTCTGCGAAGCGGCAGTCATCCTTCATCATGCGGATGGTGACTTCGGTCAGGCCCGAACGATCGGTGCTGGCACCGCTCAGCCAGTCGCCAAAGCGGACAAATGCGGAGGTGGCTTTCTGGGCCTGGGTCTCGGATGGGGTACCGGTCTGGATGGTCATCTTCATGACTCCTCAAAGCAGGAGAGCAGAGCACGCTGCGATCCAGAGCTGTGCTCCTGCCACCTCAACGCTGGATGAGGGCGCAAGACGCAAGGAAAGCCCCACACCTTTGTGTTAGGTTTCTGTCTTAGTATTGCGTGTTTTGGTTCCTGGGTGTTTTCTGTGGTCCGGCGGAACTTCACGTTTCCCGTGATAGAGTGCTTGGTTCCAGAAAGTTGCGGGCTTACATTGCCGTCAGGAGAAAACGCGATGAATTATGATGCGATGTTCCAGTCTGCTCTGGACGGGCTCCATGCTGATGGCAGCTACCGTTATTTTGCGGAACTTGAGCGGCGGGCCGGTAGTTTTCCGAAAGCTTTTCACCATGGGCTTGGTCGTGAAGTCACCGTCTGGTGCTCCAACGACTATCTGGGCATGGGCCAGCATCCGGAAGTCCTTGGCGCCATGCATGCCGCACTGGATGAAACGGGCGCAGGTGCTGGTGGAACCCGCAATATTTCCGGCACGAACCACTATCACGTGGAACTGGAGAAAGAACTTGCCGCCCTGCATGGCAAGGAAGGCGCTCTTCTCTTCAACTCCGGTTACCTGTCCAACTGGGTGACGCTGGGCACCATTGCCGGTCGTCTGCGCAACTGCGTGGTCCTGTCCGACGAGCTCAACCATGCGTCTATGATTGAAGGCATCCGTCATTCCCGCGCTGAGAAGCAGATCTTCCGCCACAATGACGTGGAAGATCTGGAACGCCGCCTGAAGGCTCTGCCGGCCGATGTTCCCAAGATCATCGCTTTCGAGTCGGTCTATTCGATGGATGGCGACATTGCGCCGATCGAAGCGTTCTGTGACCTGGCTGACAAATATGGCGCGATGACCTACCTCGACGAGGTTCATGCCGTTGGCATGTACGGGGATCATGGCGCGGGCGTTGCGGAAGAGATGGGCCTGTCCCACCGTCTGACGGTGATCGAGGGAACGCTCGGCAAGGGCTTCGGCGTGGTTGGAGGGTACATCGCGGCTTCCGTGCCGCTGTGTGATTTTGTGCGCTCTTTTGGTTCGGGCTTCATTTTCTCCACGGCTCTGCCGCCCATGATCGCGGCCGGCGCGCTGGCCAGCGTCCGGTATCTCAAGCGGAGCGGTGAGGAGCGGGCGGGACAGCGTCGTGCCGTGGCTCATCTGCGCGAAGCGCTGGATCGGGCAGGCGTGCCGCATATCCGTAATCCCAGCCATATCGTACCGGTCATGGTCGGAGAGGCGGAACTGTGCCGTGATCTTTCCGATGAACTGCTGAATCGTTTCGGCAACTACATCCAGCCGATCAACTATCCGACGGTCCCACGAGGGACGGAGCGTCTGCGGATCACCCCGACGCCCCTGCACACCAATGAAATGATTGATGAGCTGGTCGAAGCCCTGTCGACCCTGTGGCGTGAACGTCAGCTCAAGCGTTCCGAGGCTGCCTGAACGGACCTCTCTGAGGCCCGAACATGAAAAAGCCTGCCAGATCGAGGGATCTGGCAGGCTTTTTTTGTCAGGGCAGCGATCCTGGAATGGATCGGACCCTGACACAGGGAGCGGGCGACTTAGCCGTGCTGCTGCACGATCAGCGCGGATGCCGTTTCGTCGTCCATCCGATAAGGGCCACCTGCGCGGATCTGTATGCTGAGCATACCGATAGCGTCCGGACGGCGAGGTGGCAGCGGAAGGCGACCATATCCATCCGTCCAGCGGCAGGTGCCGTCTTCCACGTTGTTCCAGCCGCGCAGGGTTTCGTCCGTCAAATAACGTTTGAGGGTATGGGTCACGTCCGCATCGAAAAAGCGGATAGCGCCTACCAGAACGCCCAGGTGGCGGCGATCATCCACAAATGGCCCGATCGTGTCGCTGGGGCGGCTGGTACGGGAGACGATACTGACTTCCGTGACGCCGGGCGGGATCATGAAGATTGCAGCCCCTCCGGCCTCACGGATTTTGCGAATGACATATCCATTTGGCGTGAGCAGGTGCAGGTCCGGGTCATCTGTCAGCTGAACGGATTGCACGGTCTGGGAAAGTCCCAGCGCGTCTGCACGCTTTTCAAGCTGATTGAAAATCGGCTCCACGAAATCACGGGAAACGACAAGTGAAGCCGCCGCGTCTTCCGACCAGCTTCTGACGGGACCGCCCAACTGCGCAACAGTGCCATGCTGATGAAAGGTGTGACGGTTGCCTGTCGCCAGATAGGATTCCGTCAGGGCACCATTGGCGGAAATGATGGAATGGTCCCGGGTTTCCACGTGATAATAGTCGTAGTCTGGAAAGCCGCGGTCATAGAAAATGCTGCGACCGTTCACCAGCATCCGGACCGGCACGAAGCTGTCGTTCAGGAACAGGCAGTGTTCCGGCGTGATCAGCAGATCCTGGGCCGGGATGCCGTCACCGAGCGCATTGCGGACAACGCGGACCGGATAGCCGGCCTGATCCAGCGGAAGGGACGGGTTGGCCGTCATGTGCTGGGTGCCGATCCAGACAACAGGCTGCGTTACCGGACGACCATGAACGTAAGTCGTGATCTCATCGCCGATTCGCAGGTCTTCGATGATCTTTTCGCCTTTGGGCGTAAGGATCTTCGTACCAGCCAGGAAGCAGAGTTGCCGGTTATAGCCTGTCGCACCGTTCACGACGCTCCAGCTGCCATCGGCATTGGTGACGATTGTCGGTGTTCCCACTGCGGAATTGGGACCGAACGCCACATCCGTCAGGGTGATGCCATTCCCCCACTGGTCGAAGGCGATCTTGAGGCTGTAGGTTCCGTTCCCGTTTGACACAAACGTTGCGCTGATCGGAGCCGCACTTCCCTTGGCGATTGTGATGACGGACGAAGCGTCAAATCCCGTGATGGGTGTGCTGACGGTCTGGTTATAGTCCGAGAAGACAATCTGGCTCGGCGTGCCTTCGGCGGAATCGTCTCCGAAGACGATCTGCTTGCCTGCTGCGCCGTTGGTGGCGTTGTTTATGTAAACCGCGGCGCCATTTTCCAGGACCGTCGTCAGGGAGGATCCCATCTGGAACGGTGTGTTCGTGTCACCGAGCGTTGTGCCATCCAGGATCAGCGTTCCGCTGCCCTGGACGCTACGACTGTTGATGGAGATGGCCGGATTGCCGCTGATGGTCAGTGTGCCATCGACCGTCGGATTGCTTCCCAGTGTAACGGGGCTGGACGTGTCGATGGAAAGCGCGCCACCGCTGTTGATGGTCAGACTGTTGACGCAGAAAACCGTGTTGCTGCCGTCTGTGACGCTGACAGCCAGTGTGGCACCGGTACCGACCGTCAGAACGTTCAGCTGCGTGCTGCTGGCGCTCTCATAGGAAACGGTTAGCGTCATTCCCGCGGAATTCCCGACAAAAACGCTGTCCCATGCCCTGTCCTGCGGTGTGAGGCCGTCACTCCAGTTCGCTGCGGAGAACCAGTTGCCTGATGAGGGATTGAGCCAGGAGTTCGTCATTATTTCTGAAGTGTCCCTGTCGCCTGCCGCAGGGGGTGACCCGGACTGCGATGGCGGAGTGTGGATGCTTAACTTTAAGTTAACGAAAAATGATGCAAAAAGAAATTAATTTCTTGTAAAAGATATTGGCGTGACATGCAGCCAAAAAACGCCGTGAAACTGCGGTGGAATACAGATCGGAAGCTGGAAATTTTCTGTAATATTTTCGAATCGATAACGACTCCGGGAAACGATTTTTTAACGAACTGGAGGCGGCGCTGCCGGGACGACGGAGCGTTTTCCCGTATGCTGGAGAAACGCCGTCGCTTGCTTATGAAACTTATCCTCTTCATCATGAGATAATGGCAGCCACCAGAAAGTCCGCATCGTTCCCAAAAAGCCGAAAGGCCACCAGTCTGGCGACGCGGCTGGGTCATGCGGCGTCTGTCTGTATTCTTGATGTCATGATCAATGACCGGTCGACCCTTATCCGGGACAGTGCGGTTTTCATCACGCTCTTGGAAAAGATCTGGAAAGAACGGAATCTGGAATCCGTTCAGGTGTGGAAAGAACTTGAAGCGCGGATCGAACTGGCCGAAGAATTGCGCGCAAACCGCATCCGCCCCATGAAGGGAGGGCGTTACCGTTCCACCAAACTGCCCTGATCATGCCAGCCCCCTTTGATCTCTCCCATTTTTCCTTTGATGCGCTGACCCGTCTGGATGTCGCGGCTCTTGCTATCATGGGTCTTTCGGCCCTGTGGGGGCTGACCCGCGGCTTTGCGACGGAACTGTCCGGTCTGCTGGCCTGGGTGGGTGCGATTGTCGTGACCTACCGGTTTCATGCCCTGCTCGTGCCGTATCTTGCGCCGTATATTCACGAGGACTGGCTTCTGGGCAGTGCCAGTACGGCCATTCTGTTCATCGTTGTCCTGCTGTTTTTCACCATGGTGGCCAGCCGGATCGGGACTGCGGCCAGAGGTGTGCTGTTTGGTGGGGTGGACCGTCTTCTGGGGGCCGCTTTCGGACTTGCGCGGGGGTATGTGGGACTGATTGCGCTTTATTTAATCTGTGGATCTTTTTTCGGGTCGGGGATGTCCTATGTGATGCATGGAAGCCTCATCGGCCCCTATATCGCCCTGGGAGCTGCCCGGCTGACAGGTTATCTGCCTCATTTTCTGCAACCGCATCTTGCGCCGCCGCCTTCAGGCGGTCATGAGGCGACTTTGTGAATCCCGTCTGGAAAGGCCACGCTGCATGACCCGGTCCGACACTCTCAATCGTCCTTACGAGGAATGTGGCGTCTTTGGTGTATGGGGCGTCCCCGATGCCGCAGCACTGACTGCCCTTGGCCTGCATGCGCTACAGCACCGGGGACAGGAAGCGGCCGGCATCGTCAGCTTCGATGGCGACAGGTTCCATCAGCACAAGGGGCTGGGACTGGTCGGTGATGTTTTTGGAGACAGTCAGGTCATGGCGACGCTTCCGGGTAGCGTCGCCATCGGCCATAACCGTTACGCCACGACGGGCGGAACGCATGTCCGTAACGTCCAGCCGCTTTATGCCGATTATGAATTCGGCGGTCTGGCTGTTGCCCATAACGGCAACCTGACCAATTCAGCGACGCTGAAACAGGCGCTGGTCAAACGCGGGTGCATCTTCCATTCCTCTACGGATACGGAAGTCTTCATTCATCTGATCGCCATATCCCTTTATTCAACCGTGCTCGATCGTTTCATTGATGCGGTTAAGCAGGTCAAGGGGGCATATTCCCTCGTGACACTGACGCCGGATGATGGGCTGATTGGAATGCGGGATCCGCTCGGTGTGCGTCCGCTGGTTCTGGGGCGCATGTCAGGCCACGAGAAGGACAATGGCGGCTGGGTCCTGGCCAGCGAGACCTGTGCCCTGGACATTATCAGTGCGGACTACGTCCGGGACATCGAACCGGGCGAGATCGTTGTCATCAACGCCGACGGCATTCGCTCGCTGCGTCCTTTCGGGGATCAGGGCAGCCGGTTCTGCGTTTTCGAATATATTTATTTCGCCCGTCCGGACTCCGTTCTGGAAGGTCAGCCGGTTTATGAAGCCCGCAAGCGCATTGGTGCGGAGCTGGCCCGTGAGAGCGCCGTGGAAGCGGATGTCGTGGTGCCGGTTCCGGATTCCGGGGTTCCTTCCGCGCTGGGATATGCGGCCGAGAGTGGCATTCCGTTCGAGCTGGGCATCATCCGCAACCATTATGTCGGGCGGACTTTCATCGAGCCGACGGACCAGATCCGTCATCTCGGGGTGAAGATGAAGCATTCCGCCAACCGGCCTGTTCTGGCGGGTAAGCGGGTTATTCTGGTGGATGATTCCATCGTGCGTGGCACAACGTCGCGCAAGATCGTGGACATGGTTCGTGCGGCAGGCGCGAAAGAGGTGCATATGCGCATCACGTCTCCGCCGACCAGACATTCCTGCTTTTACGGGATCGATACGCCTGAAGAGAGCAAGCTCCTGGCCGCCACGCATACCCTTGAGGAAATGACGAAGGCCATCAACGTGGACAGTCTGGCATTCGTGACGTTCGACGGTCTTTACCGCGCGCTGGGACATCTCAACCGCGCCGAAGGGGCCGGCCGTTACTGCGATGCATGCTTTACCGGCGACTACCCGATTTCCCTTGTGGACAAGGAAGGCAATCTCGTGTCCTGACGGGAGACCGTTCAGACAGAAAAAAGGCGCCTGTTCCGCATGGAGCAGGCGCCTTTTTTCATGCCCGCCGAACGGGGATGTCAGTTGGCGGGGAGGTATGAATCCTTTTCTTCTCCGCCGGCGCTGTCGAGCGGGACGGTCATGACGGCTTCCAGTCCGGGGGAGAGGGGCGTGTAGGTCAGGGTTCCGGTCAGGCTGCTGACTACAGCTTTCATCATCCGTGTTCCAAAGCCATTGCCCTGCATATCCTGAAGCGCATTGACGCCCTGGTCGGACACGGTCAGGACCAGACGTTCGCCACTCTGGGCTAGGGAAATATGCAGAGGTCCGGCTTCGCCGTCATAGGCGTATTTGCTGGCGTTGATGACAAGTTCCGTCAGGATCAGGCCGATATTGATGGCGCGATCAGCAGAAATCATGACCGGGACCAGGGCGAGATAGAGCTGGCTCTGCCATTCGCCACCCAGCGATGTGCAGAGTTCCTCCACCAGTTCTTCCAGATAGCGGCTGAGATCCACGATGCCGAAATGCTCATCCCGGTAAAGGCGGCGATGCACCAGACCAATGGCCGCCACACGGTGCTGGGCTTCCGTCAGCGCGATGGTGGTTTCCTCGTTGGTGGAGGTCCGTGCCTGAAGTTTGAGAAAGGATGCGACCATCTGGAGCGAATTCTGGACGCGGTGATTGACTTCCCGCAGCAGGAAATCCTTCTGCTGCAGAAGGTTTTCCCGCTCCTCCAGCGTGGAAGCCAGCGTAACGTTCAGATCCCGGAGCTGCTGTGTCTGGTAGTCGGTGATCAGGATCCGTCTCAGGCGATGGGCGGACTGCTTCTGCTCTCCCGTCCAGCGGCGGCTCTGTCCGTGAACGGTCTCACGCCAGGTCTGGAAGGATGTGCGAGGGTGCAGCAGCCCATTCTCGCTTTCTTCCGGCTTGTGTGGATTGCCGGCCCATTCGATAGTCTGGATCACCTCGACACGGCTCCAGATCAGGGAGAGCGGGCGGCGCAGCGGCAGCGTGATGCTCAGGATGCCGGCCGCGCGGTTCGGCCAGGCGGCGGCCTCCGGATAATCCTTGGCGAGATGCGCACTGCAGAAAACGCCCCCATTGCTGCCCAGCCGGAGCCATTCCTGAAGGCGCAGCAGGTCATCGCGGTCCGGAACATGGCCGCTGGTGATGACGTTGCCATCTCCCACGATGGCAAAGCCGTCACAGGGGAAAAGGTTCTGCAGCTCTCCGCGGCCGAGGCGAAGGTTCTCCTCCAGTGAGTGATGCGTGCCGAAATGCGACGTGACGAATTCCATCGCGTTCCGCAGCTTCAGGCGCTCCTGGTATGTGACCAGCTCTTCCTTGTTCCGGAGCTGGCGGGACATGATGCCTGCGAGAGTCCGGCAGGCGGCGCGGATGTCTTCCGCCATCATGCGCGGGGTCGCGTTATGGCAGGCAATCAGGCCCCACAGCACGCCGTCCACCACGATCGAGATGGAGGCAGAGGCCGCAACGCCCATATTGGCCATGTACTGCAGATGGATGGGCGAAACGCTGCGGATCTGGACGTCGCTCATGTCCAGCCCGCTCAGTCCGGCCTCCACCGGGCGCAGAGGGGCGGCTTCGTAGCTGATGTCCGGAATGACGCGGATACGGTTTCGCAGATAGAGTGCGCGGGCCTGCCGAGGGATATCACTGGCGGGAAAGTGATGATGCATGAGCGTGGGAAACGCGTCATTGCGGCTCTCCCCAACCACGCAGCCACTGCCATCGTCCAGGAAACGATAGACCAGGACACGGTCAAATCCCGTCAGGTCCCGGAAGACCTGTGCGCCATGGTGGCAGACTGACCGTGTGTCAGGACAGCGCTCGAAACGGTCGGCGGTGGCGTCGATCTGACCGAAAATGTCCCATGTCAGGAGCTTGTCTTCCCGCATGGGCTCCAGTTCGAGCAGCAGCAGGCCTTTCTGGTCATGGCGGAGAAGAGAAAAGACTTCTCCCTGAAGACCATGAATGCGCAGATCCGAAAGGGATTTCGGCTGGGAACGGGACAGGCGTTCTGCGGGAAGATTCAGGAGGTCAGCCAGGTTCTGGCCTAGCCAGTCAGGGGCTAGCCGCGTTTCTAGATCGCCCGCACCGGCCACGACCTTCAGGGTCGTAGCCTCCGCGACGAGAAACAGGCCGTATGGCTGGATGGCGTCGGGGCGATGAATGGGTTCACGGTCGCAGGCTGTCAGGAATGCATCAGCCAGCGGTTTCCCACCTTTGAGGGAGATTGTTTCCGGATGCTGTCAAACCCAGCGAGACCCCGTTACAGTTCCGGGTGGGACCCGTGGCACCCAGGCCGCGCTCTCAGGGGGAAAGACAGGAAAGGAAGCGGCAGTCATGAAGGCGCCCTGTTGTTTTGCCGGCCAGTGCCGGCAAATGTGGTAACTTCAACTCTACCGTTCCCCTTTTGCTCTTGTCAATTTATGTCAGGGATGATGGCTTTCTTCCTGAACCCAGGATGCCACGTCCAGTGAGAGGGCATGACGGCTGGCCGGGCGCGTATAGAGCATATGCCCGCCCTGATAGAGATGCAGGGAGACGCGGTCCGCTCCGACCGTCAGATGATCCTTCATCCAGCGCGTGGTTCCGAACGGGCAGGCCAGGTCGTAATAGCCATTGGCGACGAAGACGCGCAGCCCCGGATCAAGAGCCAGAAGCCGGTTCAGGACCGGGATCTGGTGCACGGGAGCCGGACCGCCATCGCTCCACTTCCAGCTGCTGTTCACTTTCATGGACAGGAGGTCGTAGGTCAGGGGTGTGCGGAAATCCAGTTCGTTAGACGCATAGCCCGAGAACGCATTGCCGTAGGCGCGGCCGAAACCGAACAGGGTCGGATCGGGGCTTTCATCGAGGCCATCTGATGACGGATCGGCGATGGACTGCGTGAAATCGTAAAGACCGTACAGGCGACCATTCCGTGACATGACATCATGCGAGCCGATGGCCAGGACACCATGCTGTTTGGCGACCACGTCTTCGGGCAGGCCTGTCCGGCGTGCGATCTCGGCATAGAACGCCTTGCCGTCCGGGCCGGAAGGCAGTTTCCGGGCGACCGTACCCAGATAGGACCCCATGGCCCATTCATAGGCATCGTCTGCGGTTTTTTCCGTGACGTTCGGACTTTCATGCGCCGAAATCAGGCTGGGCATGGCAAGCGCTGCGGAAAGCGGATTGTCATCCGTATCGAGCAGCGGCATTTCCAGCGCCGGAGAAATCATGACAATGCCGTTCAGCAGGATTCCCTGTTCCATCTGGAGCGCGTTGGCCACCTGAATGGAGCGGATGCCGCCATAGCTTTCGCCCACGAGGTAATGGGGGGCGGACTGGCGGTTGTTGCTGGCGGTCCAGAGCTGGATGGCCTTGGCGAAGGCGCTGGCGTCCTTCTTGACGCCATAGAACTGGTCGGCCGCCTTGGCGGTGTCGGCCGGGCGGGAATAACCCGTTCCCACTGCATCAATGAATACCATGTCCGTGAAAGGCAGCCAGCTGTCCGGGTTGTCGGCCAGGGAGGCATGGGTGCCATCGGTGGGATCTTTCGCCGGCATGTTCAGGACTTTTGGTCCCGCCGCGCCGAGGTTCAGATAGGCCGTCGCCGCCCCGGGGCCACCGTTGAAGAAGTAGGACACGGGCCGCTTTTCATCCGCGGCACCATCCTTGGTGTAGGAGACGTAGAACATCCGTGCCGTTGGCTTGCCGTCGGGGCCACGCAGGATCAGCGTTCCGGCATGCGCGGTGTAGGCGATGCCGCCCAGATGATGCTTCGTGACGGCATCCGTCGGCAGAAGGGCGGCCTCTCCCTTGAAGCTGTCCGAATCCTTGGCCGTATCCGTTTTGGGGGTGTCGGCCGCCATGGCGGGAAGGGTGGTGACAGGTGAGAGAAGAGAGAGGGTGAGCAGAAGCGCGCGGCGGGACATCATTGAACGGTCATCTCCATGGCAGGACTTCGGATGAGTCGCCCTATCAGTCCTGTAGCGAAACGGCTACAGGCCCCGCATGAAGTTTTCGTCATGCAGGGCGACAGCAGGCTTTTCAGGAGGCGTGCGGCCTGATGTTCGGGACTAGCATCAGGCGTGGATCGGCCACGCGGTCATAGTCTTCCGCCGTCATGAAACCGAGCTGGAGAGCGGCGTCCCGCGGGCCGATGTTCTTTTCCATGGCGTAATGGGCTACCTGCGAGGCCCGGTCGTAGCCGATGGCGGGCGAGAGAGCCGTGACCAGCACTAGTGAATGATCCAGCGACTGCTTCAGCCGGTCTTCGTTGGCGCGCACACCCTCCACAAGGAACATCCGGAAGTTTTCCGAGCCATCGTGCAGCAGGGTAATGCCCTGCATGATGTTGTGGATCATCAGCGGCTTGTAGACATTCATGTCGATCAGGCCGGAGGCGCCTCCCAGACCAACCGCTACATCATTACTCATGACCTGGAGGGCCAGCATGGCCAGCGCCTCGGCCTGGGTGGGGTTGATCTTGCCCGGCATGATGGAGGAGCCGGGTTCGTTCTCGGGCAGGTGCAGTTCTCTCAGACCGGCACGGGGACCGCAGGCCAGAAGGCGGACGTCATTGGCGATCTTGAACAGGCTTCCCGCCGTGGTGCGCAGGCAGCCCGACAGATGGACCAGCGCGTCATGGGCGCCCTGAAGGGCAAACTTGTTCAGGCCATGCGTGAAATCCAGACCGGTCAGACGGGCGATCTCCGCGCAGGCCCGGGCGTCGAAACCGTCATCCGTGTTGACGCCGGTGCCCAGAGCCGTTCCGCCGAGGGCCAACGGGAAAAGACCGTCCCGCGCGGCCTCCAGGCGGGCAATGTTCTCCGTGAGCATTCCGGCATAGCCGTGCCATTCCTGACCGAGCGTGATGGGCACGGCGTCCTGGAGATGGGTCCGTCCGACCTTGACCAGATCTTTCCACTCTTCGGCCTTTCGTGCGATGGCGTCCCGCAGGCGGGTGAGGGCCGGGATCAGGCGTCGATGTGTACCCAGAGCCGCCGCGACATGCATGGCAGTCGGGAAATTGCAGTTCGTGGACTGCGACATGTTCACATGGTCGTTCGGATGCAGGGGTGTCTTGCTGCCGAGCGGATGGCCAGTCAGCTGCGAAGCGCGGTTTGCGATGACCTCATTGACGTTCATGTTGAACTGCGTGCCCGAGCCCGTCATCCAGACGTGGAGCGGGAACATCCGGTCATGCTGGCCAGACACGATTTCATCGCAGACCGTATGGATCAGGTCCGCACGCTCCTGGGACAGCCGCCTGCTGGCGGCATTGGCCGTGGCGCAGGCACGCTTGACGATGGCGTAGGCCTCGATCATTTCGCGCGGCATCAGTTCACGGCCGATGCTGAAATATTTCAGGGAGCGCTGTGTCTGCGCGCCCCACAGGACGTCATCGGCGACTTCGATCTGGCCCATGCCATCGGTTTCAGTACGGCTCATTGATGTGGCGGCTTTCATGCGGAGAATAGAAGAACGATTCTGGTCCGGAAGGATATTCCGGAACAACTGCATGGAAAACCGCCTTTGCGCACAGGAGAGGCAGCGGGCAGGGGCTGCAACCGGCCTTCCGACCCGGGGGAAGACCGGGGAGACGCTGGCTGGATGAGTGATGTCAGGGGAGCCAGCGGTCTCCGCCAAAGCGGTTATGGGAAAAGAGGAAACCGGCACCCAGTCCCGCTGCTGCGAAAACGACTGTCCAGAGCGAGATGGGCAGAAGGAGTGTGGAAATGGCCGAAAGCAGCACCATCCCCGCGAAAGCACAGATACTGGATTCGATAAGCCGCGGACCGAAATGACGTTCCGCGCCGCAATGGGGGCATTTCTCCGCCGTCGGGCGGATTTTCTTGCGGCAGACCGGGCAGATGGCGACGGAATTCGTCTGGGGTTCCATCATTGGCCGTTATTCTCCTGATGTTCGCCGACGGCAATGCGGGCTTCGACAGCCATGCGCCAGGGGGCGTCCTTGGGGGCTGCGGCAAGGGCACGTCTGTAAAGGTCAAGGGCTTCGGGAGAGATACGTCCGCCCTGCTGACTTTCAAGTTCCGCAAGGCGGATTGCCAGTTCAGGTTCGAAACGGGTCTCGAGCGCGGCGCGCCAGTCCCGGATGGCGTCAGCCGTCATGCCCTCGCGCGCCTCAACCTGCCCGAGGAGGAAATGTCCCGTCGCGTAGGTTGTGGAGCCTGCCGGAATGGTGGCTACCTGCGCCTGAAGCTTGTGGATCATGTCCAGGGATTTGGCGTCCGGGGCGACATGACGTTCGCTCAGGGGCTGGGGCGGCAGGGAAGGATGCCCGTTGACGATATAGAGCGCGAAGGCCAGCACCGGGACGCCGAGTCCGATGCCGAGAGCCGCCAGAACGCCTTTCGTGCGCCGGGGCCGTTCCTGAAGGTCCGGGATGGAGGCTTCGCTGTCCGTTGCCAGAAGACGGCGCTGGATTTCCAGTTTCGCTGCGCCGTATTCTTCATCCGAGATCAGGGCCAGCGCGTGGTCCCGTTCCAGTTCGCCAAGCTGACCGCGATAGAGCGCCAGCGCGGAATCCCGCGCATCCACGCGGCGGCGCAGGTGGCGCAGGCCAAGAAGGGCGGGAAGCAGCACCACCGCCGTAACAATCAGGGTTCCCAACCAGAACAAAAGCTACTCCCGACCCGACAGGGCATCCAGACGTGCCCGCTCTTCATCCGAGAGCGGGACAGGCGTGGCGACGCGACGTTTTGTCGCCATACGCCACGCAATGACAAGGCCTGCCACAAGTGCCAGAAGCGGCATCAGCCAGAGCAGGGCGGTGGAAATGGAAAACTGCGGGGCCAGACGGATGAACTCGCCGTAGCGGTCCGTCATCCAGTCCATGATCTGCTGGTCCGATTTGCCGGCTGCGACCTGTTCACGCACCATTTTGCGCAGATCCCGCGCCAGCGGAGCGCTGCTGTCCTCAATGCTTTCGTTCTGGCAGACGAGGCAGCGCAGATGCGCGCCGAGGGCTTCGGCCCGTTTTTCCTGCGCGGGGTTTGGCAGCATTTCGGACGGATCGTCCACGGCGAGGGCGACGCTGCTGCCGAGAAGACCGATGACCAGCAGAAGGGCAGGAAACCGCTTCATCGCAGGGTCGCCAGTCGCGGCGTGATTTCCGCTTCGTAGATCTGCGGGTCCAGGGCTGCGCTGCCATGCCAGATGATGCGTCCGCCCGGCGCGACGAGAAAGCTCTCCGGCACGCCGGTCACGCCCCAGTCGATCGCGACGCGGCCATGACGGTCGGATGCGACGCGGGCATAGGGATTGCCATCGCGCTGCACGAAGGCGCTCGCGTTTTCGGGCTTGTCCTCATAGGCCACGCCCCAGATGGGCATGTTGCGTGCAATGGCGCGCAGTCCGGGCATTTCCTGCACGCAGGGAATGCACCACGACGCGAAGAAATTCACGAGAATGGGGCGGTGCTGGGACCGGAGTTCCGCATCGGTGAAGCCATCGCCGAGATCTGGCAGGCCCGGCATGGCGAAGTTGGGGATCGGACGGCCGACATGGGGGTTGTTGACGGCGCGTGGATCGAACTGGCCGGTCCGCATTTCACTCAGGATCTTCCAGAATCCGACGCCGAGCACGCCGGCGCCCAGAATGGGAAGGGCGGTGATGAGACCGCGTTTGGTGGCGTTCATGTCTGCGTCTCCTCAGGCTCGGGCCATGTTGCGCGGCACGGCCCGCTTCGGAGCGCCTACACGCATGCGCCGGTCAGACAGCGAGAACGCGCCGCCGATGGCCATGACCAGTCCGCCAAGCCACATCCATGGCGCCAGCGGATTTTCATGCAGGCGCAGGACATAGGTGGTATTCCTGCCTGTTCCATGCCGGTCTCCGATCACGCCGTAAAGATCCGTAATGAAATTGGTGTGGATGGCGACTTCGGTCGTGGTCTGGTTCTGGGTGACGAAATCGCGCTTTTCGGGATGCAGGACCGTCACCAGATGGCCATGACGGCGAATGGCGATATCCGCCTGCATCGCCTTGTAGTTCGGGCCGACATGGTCATGCACGTCCATCAGCGTCCAGTCATCGCCTGCAAGGCTGCGCGTTTCGCCGACATGCACTTCCACGATGGCATGCTGCGCCTGTGACATACCGCACAGTCCAAGGACCGTGATGCCCACGCCGATATGGGCCAGCGCGGCCCCCCAGCTCGAACGCGGCAGGAACAGGATGCGGGATTTTACTTCCGCCAGAGACACTTGCCCCAGCCCGATCCGGCGCACGATGTCGGAGACGGATGCGGCAATGACCCAGATGGCCAGTGTTCCGCAGGCGATGGGCAGGATGCCCGACAGTTTCCAGAAACAGAGTACAAGCCCGACGAAGGCCACACCCGCCGCGGCGTAAAGATGCGAGAATGTGCGGGCAAGCTGCGCGCGCTTCCACGGCAGGGCCGTTCCGATACCCATCGCCAGCATCAGGGGCAGCATCAGGGGAATCGTCGCGGCATCGAAGAACGGCTTGCCGACGGAGATGGTGCGGCCGGCGAGAAGCTGCATGAAAGGCGGATACATCGTACCCGTCACGACCACGGCGCAGATCGAGCACAGCAGGATGTTGTTCAGCACCAGCGATCCCTCGCGGGAGATGGGGGCGAACAGGCCTGTGGAGGTGAGGGAGGGCGCGCGCCATGCGAACAGCACCAGCGATCCGCCGATCACGATGGCCAGCAAGGCGAGAATGAAGACGCCGCGGGCCGGATCATTGGCGAAGGCATGGACGGAGTTCAGGATTCCGGAGCGGACAAGGAATGTGCCTGACAGGGAAAACGAGAACGTGGCGATGGCCAGCAGCACCGTCCAGATTTTCAGTCCTTCCCGCTTTTCCACGACGATGGCGGAATGAACGAGGGCCGTGCCCGTCAGCCAGGGGATCAGGGAAGCGTTTTCCACCGGGTCCCAGAACCAGTATCCGCCCCAGCCCAGCACGTAATAGGACCACCATGATCCAAGTGCGATGCCGCAGGTCAGGAAGCACCAGGCCGCGACGGCCCAGGGGCGCACCCAGCGGCCCCATGCGGCGTCAACACGCCCCTCGATCAGGGCAGCGACGGCAAAGGCGAAGGGAACGGCGAAACCGACATAGCCGGTGTAGAGAATGGGCGGGTGGAAGGCGAGGCCAGGGTCCTGGAGGAGAGGATTCATGCCCTGACCGTCCATGGGAGCCGGGAAAACCCGGTCGAACGGATCGGAGGTCAGGAGACAGAAGGCCTGAAACCCGGCTGAAACGCCGCCCAGAATCGCCAGAACGCGGCCGCGCAGCACATCCGGGAGGTTGCGCCCGAAGATGGAGACCGCTCCGCCACAAACGCCCAGGATCAGGGTCCAGAGCAGGACGGACCCTTCGTGATTCCCCCAGACGCCGGTGATCTTGTAAAGCAGCGGTTTCGTGACGGCGGAGTTCGCGGCGACGTTCTGGACCGAAAAGTCATCATGGACGGCGCACATGATCAGGCTGAGGAATGAGATCGCCAGCGCCACGAACTGCGACAGGGCCAGATAGGGCGCAAGCCCCACAAGCCGGGCATCGCGTTTATGAGCGCCCCAGAGCGGGACGATGAACTGCACGATGGCCAGGATACAAGCGAGGGCAAGGGCGAAATGGCCCTGTTCAGGTCCGAACATGGGCGGCTCAGCCTCCTGCTTTCTTCGCGGTCATGGTGTCCCAGGTGCTGGCGTCGGGCGCCTTGCCGAAACGGGGGTCCCATTTGCCGGTGCGCTTGAGTTCGTCTGCCACTTCCTTGGGCATGTAGGTTTCGTCATGCTTGGCGAGGACTTCGCTGGCCGTGAAGCCGCCGCCCTTCTGGACGGTGCCGAGAGCCACGACGCTCTGCCCTTCGCGGAACAGGTCGGGCAGGATTCCGGTGTAATGGACCTCGACGGCGGCTTGTCCGTCCGTAACTTCGAAGGAGTTCACGGGGGTGCCGTTCTCGTTGATGCGGTGCAGGCTGCCGGCCATCACCATGCCACCCAGCCGGATGGTGCGATCCGGGGAAGGAGGATGTGCCTTGACCTGCGAAGGCGCCATGAAGAACACGATATTGGATGAAAAGGCCCGGAGCGTCAGGGCTGCGGCCGAACTGATGCAGGCCAGGCAGGCGACGACGATCCAGAGGCGGCGTGTCTTGCGGGTCATGAGGCAGTCCTTTCGCGGCGGCTGATCTGGCTTTCAATGGCCGCAAGCCGCGCTTTGGAGCGCCGCAGGCGAAGGGCTGCGCCCACACCGAGAACAAGGGAGCAGCCCAGCGTCAGGACATAGGAGGCTGCGATATACTGCCAGTGATTGGGAAGATGCATCATGCGGTGGCGTCCCTGTCCGAACGGTTGAGACGTGAGCGGGCCATGATCTGGCGGGCACGGCTCTCATGGATGGCGGCGCTGACGCGCGTAAATATGACGGCGGCAACACCGAGCGTGAAGCCGAGCGTGGTGAGGAGCAGCGGCCACAGCATGGTCATGGACATGGTGGGCGCGCCGGTCAGGGTGATGCTGTCAGGCTGATGGAGGGTGTTCCACCACTGCACGCTGAACTTGATGATCGGCAGATCGATCACTCCGGCGATGGCGAGGATGGCGGCGGCGCGCTGGCCGCGGGCGGGCTCGTCGAAGGCGCGGATCAGGGCGATGTGGCCCAGATAGAGGAAGAACAGCACCAGCATGGATGTCAGGCGCGCATCCCAGACCCACCATGTTCCCCACATCGGCTCGCCCCACAGCGATCCGGTGATCAGGCACAGGGCGGCCGCGCAGGCGCCGACCGGTCCGATTTCAATGGCTGCGAGATCCGCCAGCGGATGGCGCCAGACAAGTGACAGCACGCCGCAGATGGCCAGTCCGAGGTAGCAGGACGACGCCAGCCAGGCCATCGGGACATGGACATACATGATACGGACGGTATCGCCCTGCTGCCAGTCGGCGGGTGCGAAGAACAGTCCCCAGACCACGCCCACCGTCAGGAAGAGGATGGCTCCGCTGGACAGCCACGGCAGGAGCGCATGGGCCAGACGCAGGAACTGCCCCGGATTGGCGTAACGATGGAGCAGGTTTGGCGTAGGGCGCACGGATACACTCAACTCAGCGGAAAGTTCCCTTTGAAATAGTCCGAAGCAATCACATTCGAAAGGGGCGCATTGTCCCATTCTTTCGATCACTGTTATCACGTTTCACGGAAATGAGCGCACAACCGGCTTCCGGAAGAGGAGAAAACCTTGGCGTACTGGCTGGTAAAATCGGAACCTGAGGCCTTCTCCTGGGAAGAACAGGTCCGGCATGACGTGGAGCCCTGGACGGGGGTGCGCAACTATCAGGCGCGGAACAATCTCTCCGCCATGAAGGTGGGAGATCTGGCGTTTTTCTACCATTCTGTCAGTGAAAAGCGGATTGTTGGCGTCGTGGAAGTCGTGAGGGAAGCCTATCCGGATCCGACGGCGGAGGACCCACGCTGGGTCTGTGTGGATGTGCGGGCGCGGGGGGCTTTTGCGCGGCCGGTCACGCTGGCGGACATCAAGGCCGATCCGGCATTGGCGGAGATGGCGCTGCTGAAACAGTCACGTCTGTCCGTGGCGCCGGTGACGGAAGGGGAATTCCGCCACCTGACCCGAGAAGGAAAATGGGAGAAGCCCTGAAGGGACTGGCTTCCCCGGGTTTTTCAGTGAATGGGTGAGGAATCGCCGTTGACGAGAATGTCGGTCTGGCCGTTGGACGGATGCCCGGCATAATTTGCCGGTGTGTCCTCGCTCTCATAAGGTGGCCGGACCGGAGCATTGAATTTCACGGGCATCCCCAGAATGCTGAAATGGGATGGCAGGTTGTTGGTGCCGTTGGTTTTCTGCTGGGCGTTGGTGCCGGGCATGCCCAGTGGCAGGTGGGTGTGGACCGTGTCACTGAAGCTCGCAAGGGTGGCGTCACTGTCTTCCGTCACGGTATAGCCATGCGGAGGAGCAGGCGCGCCGCCATCGGGCAGGGCGACCTGCTGGGCCGGCGTGAGGGGTTTTTCGTCCGGTTTGCCAAAAGTCTGGGCCGCAGACGGCGGAACCGCAGGCAGACCCGCGGTGCCATGGGTATGGCGCGCATGCCGGGAGGCGGCGCTGGCGGGTGTCAGGGCAGGCAGGAGGACGCTGACGGCCATCGGGACGATCAAGATCCAGCGGGATAATAAAGGCATGGTCGTTTTCTCCTCACCAGACCGGTGGCCTCAGAAAGCCGTCGTCCTCATGTTAATCTATGAAACCTGCTATCCGGTAAACGGTTTCGGGTCTCACGAACAGGAGTTTTGATCGTCATGACCGCAGCGAATGATCCGCAGCTTCCGACCAGCGAATTCGCGTTCAAGGCGCTGGACAGCGATTCCCTTGCGCAGCTTCAGTCCGTTCTGGAACGGGTGGAGCAGGGGCGGGGCGTGATTGTCCGTCTTGCGGATCTGATGGGCGGGGCTGTCGGGCAGGCCGCACGACTCGGCATGCAGGGGCTGGGAATGGCTCCCGTCGTTCAGGAAAAGCTACAGAGAGCGGCAGAAGTGGCGATCGAGCGGGCCTTCAATGTCGCCATTCTCGGAATCGACAACGACACACCTGCCGTCCGTGAAGTCTGGCGTGAGAATGCTGGACAGGCGGCCGTGGCGATTTCGGGCGCGCTGGGCGGTTTCGGCGGGGTGTTCGGTCTTGCGCCGGATGTCGGGTTTACGACCCTGACCATCATGCGCGAAATTGCGCAGATTGCCCGTGAAGAGGGCGAGGATCTGCGGGACGAGGATACGCGCCGCGCCTGTCTGGAAGTCTTTGCGCTGCGTGGTTTTCCCGCCCGGCAGAACGAGGAGGAAGGCGAGCTCGGGTTTTTCTCGGCCCGCGCATTGCTCCGGGGGCGGCCGATCGTGATGCTGGTGGCGGAAGTGGCCTCGCATTACGGGATCGGCCTGTCGCGCAAGTTCGCGCTCCAGATGGTCCCTGTGGCGGGTGCGCTGTGCGGTGCGTCGCTGAATGCGGCCTTCCTGGCGCATTACCGGGCCGTGGCGCGGGCCCATTTCACTATCCGGCGTCTGGAACGGACCCATGGCAGGGCGGTCAAGGAAGCGGCGGAGGATCTGCGCAGCGGGGCTTCGGCATCATCTGAATCGTTTTCCTGATTTTTTCGCGAATCTGTCGGAATCGGCTCGCTGGAACCGCCTCCGACACTGCCCATGAGGGCGCATGATGATTTTCCGGGGCGCGGAACCCGTACCGCCGGGAAATGTCCGGAGATGTCTGCCGGTCGGGACGTTCCGTCGCCTTCTCCCCAGTTCCTGCAAGTGAGACGTCCTGTTTTATGTCCGAAGTAACGCCCGAGCTTCTTCTCCAAGCCTATGCGGCGGGAATCTTCCCCATGGCGCCGGATGCGGAAAGCTCGGAACTGCGCTGGTATCACCCTGAGGAACGGGGAATCCTGCCGCTCGACGGCATGCATGTTCCGCGCAAGCTGATGCGGTTCGTGCTGTCGGGGCGCGTAAGTGTGACGACGGATACGGCGTTCGATGCGGTGATGGTGGCCTGCGCCGAACCTGCTCCCGGGCGGGAAAGCACGTGGATCAGTCAGGAGATCCGGCGTCTCTATGGCGAACTGTACCGCCAGGGCCATGCTCATTCTGTGGAAGTCTGGGACGGGGAGCGGCTGGTCGGCGGGTTGTATGGTGTGTCGCTGGGGGCGGCATTTTTCGGGGAAAGCATGTTTTCGCGGGAACGTGATGTGTCTAAGGTGGCGCTGGTTCATCTTGTCGCGGGTCTGCGCAGGGGCGGTTATCGCCTTCTCGATACGCAGTACACGACTCCACATCTGACCCGGCTGGGCGGTATCGGCATTCCGGCTGAAACCTATCGTGCCCTGCTCAGTCAGGCGCTGACTGTCCGGGCCACATGGCCGGATGATTTCAGTCTTGGCAGTCTGCGCGACGTCATCTCGGCCTTGCGGTCACATCCGGGAGATCCCTCATGACCTTCTCTTCCCGCCGGAAACGGCTGAGCTTACTGGTGGCGGCGCTGTCCGCCGGCGTGGCCGCGCAGGCCGTGGCGGCGGATCATCCCCGGCTGACACCGGAGCGGGATGTCACGGTCGTCTATCAGCTTACTGCACCGTCCAGCCATCTGGCTCCTGGACATAACGATGTGAAGGTCTATTTTTCAGGATCGGGAGATCAGTTGCGGATCGATTCGGCTGATGGCAATGGCATCACCATTCTCGACCGTCCGGGCCAGCTCGTGACCCTCGTGATGGTGCCGCGGAAGATCTACACCCGTCTGCGCCCCGAGCACGGGCTGCACTCGCCGTTCATGCTGGATCTGGAGATGCAGTATAAAAAAGTGGGGCAGGAGCGTGTTGCCGGTGTGGCGTGCCAGCGCTGGGATATTCAGACATCCCACGGCAAGGCCGCCGCCTGCGTTACGGATGATGGTGTTATCCTGGCGGAAAACGGGGTGGATGCCGACGGGGTCGAAGGGTCTCTGCGGGCGGTCTCTGTCAATTATGACGATCTGGCGAGCGACACGTTTCAGCCGCCGTCGGATTTCGAGGAACTGAAACCCCGGAATGCGTCCTCGCATGTGACGGGCAATGAAAAGAAGCCAACCGAAAGCGCGACTCCCAGCCCTGTCCCGGAAGCCAGCACGCCCGCTGGAGGCGAGGACACGGGGAGCGGCGCGCAGGCCGCCATGCCGGTTCAGCCGGACACGACCGAGCCGTCCGTTCCCAACGATTCTGCCGGGGATGGAAGCGTGACGACGCCTGATCAGCCGCCCAGCGGTCCGAGCAATGGAAACAGACGCCCATGATGAAGCCGGTTCTTTTTGCTGTTCTGGCAGTCCTTGGGGCTGCTGCCTCAGGAAGCGCCCATGCGGATGCTCCGGCCAGCATGGCCGGTCAGGCGCCGCTGGTGACACCGCTGCATGATACCGACATCGATTACGCCATGACGGACCCCAACGGGCAGCAGATGCACCAGCGGATGCGGTGGTCGTCCGCCCTGTGGCGTCAGAGGATCGATCCGCAGGGTTCGGCCACGTTCATGCTGACCGATTATCGCAATCACAAGCTGATGGTTCTGGACAGTACAGCGCATACCGCAACGGTGATGTCCGCGCCGGGGGCGTCTTTTGCAGCGCCCGGGACGCCGGCGCTTGGAAGCTGGAAGAAGCTGGGCGGGTCCACCGTCGCCGGATTGCCCTGCACGGTCTGGGAAAGTGCGGATACGGAAAAGCAGCCGACGGATTTCTGTTACACGGATGACGGGTTGATGCTGCGGGCGAGCCATGGCGGGCGGCTGATCGTTCAGGCTCTGTCTGTCAGTCATGCCCAGCAGCCTGCCGCGCTTTTCGATCCGCCGCCGGGGTACCGGCGCAACGACGCGGCGCACTGAAAAGGCCTGAAACCGGCAGGGGCGTTCCTGTTACAATTCGTCCGGGAGGTGCCATGATTGCTGCCTTTTTCAGCCATTTTCGCGGAGCAGTATCCTGAAGACAGGGCGGGGAAGACCCGGTTCTTTTCCGCCCGTGAAAGTCAGGAGAATGCCATGCATCACATTACCCGTGCAGTTCTGATGGCTGTACCTCTGCTGATTGGCACGGCAGTTGTTCCGCAGGCGCAGGCCCATTGGCGGGGTGGTCCGCGTCCGGGTCCCTATGGCTATGGTGATCGGTGGCATGGTGGCCATCATGACCATACCGGCGCCATTGTTGGCGGCATCCTTGGCGGGCTTGCTGTTGGTGCAGTCGGTGGGGCCATGCTGGCGCAGCCTTACGGTCCGCCGCCGCCTCCGCAGGTCGTCTATGCACCGCCGCCGCCTGTCACATATGTACAGCCGCGTGTGGCGTATGGGCCTCCGCCGCCCCCGCCTGTTGCCGTCTATCCGGGATACTGAACGGTTTCCGTCCTGTTTGTCTTGATCGGGCAGGACGGGTCGGGCAGACAGGATCTCATGACAGCCTCTTCTCTTCAGCCGGGCGACCGCGCCCCTGCGTTCATCCTCCCCATTGCCGGGGGAGGAACGGTCAGCAGTGCCGGGCTGAGCGGCAGGCCCTACCTCCTGTATTTCTATCCGCGCGCGGATACGCCCGGTTGTACCACGCAGGCCTGTGGCCTTCAGGAAAGGCTGCCGACGTTCAGCACGGAGGGGTTGACCATCATCGGTGTCAGCCCTGATCCGGTTGCGAAGATCGAGCGCTTTGCCTCCAAATATGATCTCACATTCCCACTGGCTTCCGATGAGGACCATGCGGTTGCGCAGGCTTACGGAACGTGGGTGGAGAAGACCATGTACGGACGCACGTCCATGGGTATGGAGCGCAGTTCGTTCCTTGTGGATGCAGATGGTATCATCCGCCATGTCTGGCGGAAGGTGAAACCGGCCGATCATGCCGAGCTGGTCGCAAACACCTTTCAGGACATGACGACGGGTACCTGATCGGTTTCCTTCCGATCCCATCCAGAGGGAGAAAAGCCGGCTGCGTGCCGGCTGACGTTTATGGGCGTGCCTGAGACCTACAGACCCGGACCACATTTCCCCCGACATCTCCATATCGCCCGGTGGGTTGCGATCGCCCTGGCTGCGCCCGTTGCCCTGATGCTGGGCGCGGGGAGCATTTTTCTGTGGAAACTGACACAGGGGCCCGTGGACGTCACCCGTGTGTCGAGTTTCTTTGAGCCCGTGGTCATCGCGGCAGGACAGCGGCGCGGTCATCCGGCAGGGCGTGTGACGTGGAAGCAGTTGCAGATCCAGTGGCGGCCAGGCAGCCACGGCGTATCGGCCGGGCTGATGCTGGAAGCGCACGGCCTGCGCACCCTGCGTTATGATGATACGGTCGCTTCCTACGCGGAAGAAGCGGACACGGTTCTCTGGCTGGGTGCGCTCCTGCGCGGGGCGATTGCGCCCCGCCGCCTGCGTTTGCGGAACGCGAATTTCTCTCTGCGGCGGATGCCGAACGGCGACGTGGAGTTCGATCTTCCCGAACAGAAAACCGGCGGCCAGAATGGTACGCCCGTCTGGCTGGACCGGCTGACGGAACTGGACATCCATAACGTCACGGTCACGCTGTCGGGCCTGCCTCACGACCGAACAGCACGGATCGGCCCCGTTGAAATTCATGCCCGGCGAAGGCGTCAGGGTCTTCTCTCGCGGGACTACATGTGGACCGGGGAAGGCCGGATTCCGCTCGCGCTCGATGCTTTTCAGACTGTTCTCTCCCTGAAGGGGGAGCAGGTAGGAAAGGTTGGTCAGTGGCAGGTGACGGGTACGCCGTTCCGGCCGTCCGACCTGGGGCTGTTTAACCCGCTTGCGGGGGACTGGAATGTTCCCGTTTCGCTGTCTGCCACGGCAACCGTGGTGCCGCACCGCCTGAACGAACTGCCGCAGATGCTCACGCTCCAGATGGCGCTGGGCGACGGGATGGTCTCCCAGAAGAAGGCTGATCCGGTGCATGTTCAGGCCGGGTCCGTGCGGTTGCAGGTCAATATGGCGCGGGCGGGACTGTCGGGGCCGGCGCTCGTGCAGGTTCCATCTGCCCGGCTCACGGTTATGGACAGCCGGGGCGCAGCGACGCAGGTGCATGCCTCGGCCTGGGCGAAGGTGGATGATTTGCGTCATCCCGTGATGCTGGATGGGGAAGCCGAGGCAGGGCTGGATGGTCTCGATTTCGCCACGCTGGGGAGTGTCTGGCCGGAAAGCCTGATCCGTGGCGGGCGGCGCTGGATTTCCAAGAATATCACGTCCGGAACGGCGCGGGATATGGAGGTGAAAGCCCATCTTCATACCGGGAGCGGCCTCGATGATCTGAAACCCGTCTCGGTGGTGGGGCATGTCAGCGGTCATGACATGACCGTTCACTGGCTGCGGCCGATTGCGCCTGCGACCGGTCTGGAGGCGGATCTGCGTTTTGATGGCCCTGAAACGCTGGTCATCGCCCTCGGTCATGGCCGCCAGCCGGACGGCAAGGGCGGGATGATCCGGATTCCCGATGGGGAAGTCCGTATCGGGCAGCTCTACGCCAAGGACCAGACGGGGGACATCCGCACCCATCTTCAGGGCTCGCTGCCGTCGTTCATGTCGGTTCTGGCGCATCCACGGCTGCATCTCCTCTCGAAGCATCCGCTGCCATTTACCGATCCGGCCGGTGACGTGGACTCGCATGTCCGTCTGACGCTGCCGCTGACGGCGCATATTCCGGATGGACAGATCCATGTGCATGCACAGGCCGGATTTGCCCGTGTCCATCTGGGGCATGTTCTGATGGGACGGCCGGTGGACGGTGCGAAGGGGACGCTGGCGGCGACGGAGAACGGTCTTGACCTGACCGGTGACGGAAGGCTTGCCGGGATTCCGGTACATGTCGGGCTGAACGAGAATTTCAGCGGTGGGGCGCAGGACCGGGTTCTCCAGAAGATCGACGTCCGGGCGTTTCTGGACCCGCAATCCGCGGCACAGGCCCGGATCGGCCCGGCGGGTCTGTTTGCCGGACATGCCGTGCTGGATGCGCATTACCTCCAGAAGGCCAATGCGCAGGCAGATCTCGGTCTTGGGCTGGATCTGGCGAAGGCCGGGATCACGGTCCCTATCTGGACAAAAGCTCCAGGCGAATCGGCGCAGGCCATGGCGCATATTGCCTTCCGCCACGGTGTCATGACGGCCATTGACGGTCTGCGGGCACAGGGACGGGATCTTTCGATCATGGGACGCGGCGTCACCCTTCACGGGGGGCTGGCGGGAATCGTGCTGGAGGGTTTCCGTGTCGGGCGGACGCAGGGCGATGCGGAGATCACATTGCCGAAAGGGGAGGCGGACCCGATCGGGGTGTCCGTCAATGCCAACCCGCTCGATCTGGCACCCCTGTTCATGCCGCATCCCGCGATCCGGAAGCCGCCACCCGCACCGGAACGTTCCTCCTCCCAGCGGTCTTCCATGGGAGACTCCTGGACCATCGATCTTCGTGCCCCGCATGTGTTTTACGGACCGAAGGGACAGGTCGGGGACGTCGTGTCGCATCTGGAGCTCCGCAAGGGAATCCTGCGTTCGGGGCGGTTCTCGCTGGACAGGCCGGCGCGGGTCCGGGCCGTTCTGGCGGATGCCGGGCGGGATCATCCTTTCGTGCTGGATATCGACAATCTGGGCCAACTTCTTCTGGGGCTTGGACTGTATGACCGCATCCGCGGGGGACAGACCCATCTGGATGGACGCTTCACGCCGGATCTTCACGCAACGCATACAGCCCAGGGACGGGATGCGAAGCTCTCGGGGCTTGGGGGAGGGCTGCCTCCCTTCGAAGGGCATGTGGAGATGGGGCCGTCCGAGTTCCTCCGCCCGCCCCTGGGGCTGACAGCGGTATCCGATCTCTCGCCGTTGCACTGGCTCAACAGCCATATGGACCGTTTTCAGATCGACCGGCTTTCGACGCGCCTGACGCTGGTGGGGCGCCTGTTAACTCTTCATGATGGGGTGATCGGCAATCAGGCACTTGGAGCCACGGTCGAGGGGCCGATCAACCTCGATACGTCCGCCCTGCGTCTGCGGGGAACCATCATCCCGCTTTTCGGGCTTAATGTCCTGCCGGGGCAACTTCCCGGACTGGGAAAACTTCTCACTCCCGAGAAGGGCGGCGGGTTGCTGGCCGTGACGTTCGGGCTGCATGGAACGGTGGAAAATCCGAAGCTCCAGATCAATCCGCTGTCCATGCTGCTGCCGGGAGTCCTGCGCCGAATTTTCCAGTAACGGAGCGGATGTCACGGCCCGGGTTTGGAAACCGGCCTGATGCGTCATATGATTGCTGCCGGGATCAGGAGACCGCAATGACGGACATGACGGATCTGTTCGGGAGTACGCCGGAGCCGGGAAACCGGTCCTCCGCCTCCCGGCATGGACAGGGGGACGGAAACGGTCATGGCCGCGCGTCGTCTTCGTCCCGTCAGATTGAGACGCCGCATGTGCCGCGCCGGTCTCCGCCGCGCACGCAGCCTCTGGCGGACCGCCTGCGTCCCCGGGCGCTGGAAGAGGTTGTGGGGCAGGATCATCTGCTGGGGCCGGAAGGCACCCTCACACGGATGCTGGCACGCGGGACGCTGTCGAGTCTGATTCTCTGGGGTGGGCCGGGCTGCGGCAAGACGACGATCGCGCGATTGCTCGCAGGGCGGGCCAATCTGTACTTTGCCCAGATCTCGGCTGTTTTTTCCGGTGTGTCCGATCTGCGGAAAGCGTTTGACGAAGCGGATCGCCGTCAGGATGCGACGGGGAAGGGCACGCTGCTTTTCGTGGATGAGATCCACCGTTTCAACCGCGCCCAGCAGGACAGTTTCCTGCCTTATGTGGAGCGGGGGACGGTCGTTCTGGTCGGTGCGACGACGGAAAATCCATCCTTTGCGCTGAATGCGGCCCTTCTGTCACGCTGTCAGGTCCTGGTGCTGAACCGGCTGGACGATGCCAGTCTGGAAAAACTGCTGGAGCGGGCGGAGCAGCTGATCGGACACAGGCTGCCGCTTGATCCGGAGGCACGGGCGAGTCTGCGCGCCATGGCGGATGGCGACGGGCGGTATCTGCTGAACATGGTCGAGCAGCTCGTGGTGCTGGAGCCGGGCAGGATTCTGACGTCAAAGGATCTGGCGGCGATCCTCTCGCGCCGGGCGATCCTGTATGACCGGGACCGGGAGGAGCATTACAATCTCATTTCCGCCCTGCACAAATCCTTGCGCGGCAGTGACCCGGATGCAGGGTTGTACTGGTTTGCGCGGATGCTGGAGGGTGGAGAAGACCCGCGCTATATCGCCCGGCGTCTGACGCGTTTTGCGGCGGAGGATGTCGGTCAGGCTGATCCGACGGCTCTGCCGCTGGCGGTTGCGGCGTGGGAGACCTATGAGCGTCTGGGTTCTCCGGAAGGGGAACTGGCCTTGGCCCAGCTTGTCGTCCATCTGGCGACGGCCCCGAAATCGAATGCTGTCTATGTCGCGTACAAGGCGGCGCGGCGGCTGGCGCGTGATACCGGCAGCCTCATGCCACCATCCCATATCCTGAACGCGCCGACGAACCTGATGAAGGACATCGGTTACGGCAAGGGGTACGAATACGACCACGACACGGAAGAGGGATTTTCGGGTCAGAACTATTTCCCCGACGGGATGCCGCGCGCCACACTCTATCAGCCCACGGACCGCGGGCATGAGGGGCGGATCAGAAAACTGCTGGACATGCGGGCCGCCAAGAGGGCATCCCGCGAGCCATGAAAGTCACCAACCGCATCGTGACCGAGGATGAGGCCGATCTGCGCCTCGACCGCTGGTTCAGACGTCATTATCCCAATCTCACCCAGGGCGCGCTGCAGAAACTCTGCCGCACGGGGCAGGTCCGCGTGGACGGGGGGCGGGTGCAGACCAGTGCCCGTCTCGCGCCGGGCCAGACCGTGCGCGTGCCGCCGCTGCCCGATGTCAGCCGCCCTGCGCCGCCTCCGCCGCCCGATCCCGCGCTGGTGCGTGAGATCGAGAAGATGGTGATTTATCAGGACGAGCATCTGCTGGTTCTGGACAAGCCCTCCGGTCTTGCGACGCAGGGCGGCCCCGGCATCACCAAGCATGTGGACATGATGCTTGACGGGCTGCGCGTCGAAGGCGGTGACCGTCCGCGGTTGGTGCATCGCATCGACCGTGATACGTCCGGCATCCTGCTGATCGCACGCACTCCCGGTGTGGCGGCGAAGCTGGCGGCCGCTTTTCGCGGGCGTGATGTCCAGAAGACGTACTGGGCGGTCGTGGTCGGGCGGCCTTCACCGGCCTCCGGCATCATCGACCAGCCGCTGGCCAAGATCGGCGCGGGCGGTGCATCCCTCGTGATCGCGGCGTCCCGCGATGAAGAGGACGCCGCCTCGGCCAAGAGCGAATACGAGACGCTCGATGCGGCCGGAAAGAAGTTTTCATGGCTGAAGCTGTCCCCCCTGACAGGGCGCACGCATCAGCTCAGGGTTCATTGCGAGTCCATCGGCACACCCATCCTTGGCGATCCGCGCTATGGCGGGAAGGCGGCGCATCCGGACGGTTTCATCGACCGGCTGCACCTCCATGCCCGCCAGCTTGATATACCCCATCCCGCCGGTGGACGTCTGATCGTCACGGCGCCGCCCCCGCCCCACATGCGCGAGACGTTCCGGACGCTCGGCTTCGTGGCGGGGGACACGGCGGCGCCCAAACGGGTAAAAGGCAAAGGTAGCGTAAAATGAAGAAGCTGGCCGGTGCACTGATTGTCGTTATCGTGGCTGTTGTGGGCGCGACTGTGGCAACGCATGTCCTTATTGATCAGGACGCCATGCGCGCGCGTATCAGCGAGGCCCTGAGACATCAGACCGGCCTGTCGATGCAGGCGCGGCAATCCTCCATCCAGCTCCTGCCCTGGCCGTCTTTCGAGGCGACGGGCGTGGTGCTGGGACGGTCCGGAGAGCCGGCGCTTCTCAAGGCGGGCGCGATCCATGCCGGAGTTTCCCTCCTGCCACTCCTGCATCGCGAGGTCCGCTTCCAGGATTTCACGATCGATGATGCCGCGGTCTCGCTTGACCGGGACGCGCAGGGACGCGCGAGCTGGTCCATCACGCCTGACAGGGCTGACGAGAGCGGTTATGCGGCCCCTGCGCACGGGGACCGCGTTCATGCGCACTGGGACCTTTCGCTCGATGCGCTGCATGTGACCAACACGACCCTGCACTGGGATGACGTTCCCGGGGACGCCCATGGGGCCTTCCGCATTTCCTCGCTGGATCTGGCTGGTCTGCGCAGCCCCAGCCCGTGGATCAACCTGCTGGGCAACCATGCGGGCACACCTTTCTCCGTGCAGGGACATTTCGGCGGACTGGCACAACTTCACAGCGCGGATCAGCCCTGGGCCTTCAGCCTTGGTACGACCTTTGGCGACGCGCCCAAGCGTGACTGGATGAATATCGAAGGTCATATCCGCAATCCGAAAGACCTTCAGGGCGTGTATGTGACGGTTCAAGGTGAATGGTCGAACCTTCAGGACATGCATCGTCTCTTTCCGCACGCCGGCCTGCCCGACATGCCGGGTCTCGGCGGTCAGGTGGATGTCGAAGGGGATGTCGGGGCGGTTCCGTTCTCCGTCCGGGCCCTGCCGCAGCTTCTGAAGCAGGCGCAGGCCGGCCTTTCCCCGACGCGCATTCATGTCCATGCCGGTGGCGTACCGCTGCGTCATACAGTGCTTGAAAATGTCCATGTGGATGCGGATGCGCCAACGGCGCCTCTGACGGCCAGCGCGGATGTGGAATGGAAGAACACCGCATGGCAGATGCAGGGCCGTTTCGGAACGCTGGTGCAGGCGGTCTCGGCCTGGCAGGATCATCTTCAGACAGCGGTTCCCGTGCAGGTCGAACTGCGGAACCAGTCGCTCTCCTTCTCCTCCGCTTTCAGCCCGGCCGGTGCGCATCCGCCGATCAATGGCGAGGATGATGCCCATCTGACCCTGACGGGCAGTGTGGGCGCGCAGAACAGTCATCTTGACGTGAAGGGCAGCGCTCCGCTGCTTCATCTGCCGAAGGTCGTGCTGCATGATGTCGGGCTGGGTGGCACGCTGGACAGCACGCGGCTTGAAAACCTGTCGCTGGACGGTCTGGCGTTCAGCAGTCAAGAAGCCAGCCTGGATGGCGGCATGACTCTCGTCATGGGTGAGAATGTCCCGCCATTGGCGACCGGGCATTTCCATTTCGGTAAGCTGGATCTGGACGCGTTGCAAAACCTCTGGACCCGGCCGGATACGTCTGCGGCATCCGCCCCGTCTTCGCCTGTTGCGTTGCCGGGTGCGGCGGGTGAGGTGCAGAAAGCGGTTTCCACGCCTGCTCCTGTCACGAATGATGCGCCTGTCGCCTCTGCTCCGGACACGCAGGCCGCTGCCGCTCCGGCCCTTCCGGGCTGGGTGCGGCGTCTGCGGCGGCAGGATATGAACGTCCGTCTCGAGGCGGATCAGGTCATTCTTGCCGGACGGAACTACAGCAATCTGAATGCGCATCTGACGCTCTCGGGCGGTCATCTGCGTATTGACCCGATTGCGGGGCAGGGACTGGTCTCGCCGCTGTCCGGACAGGTGGATCTGAATGCCAGCCAGCTTCCCGTGACGGCATCGCTGACGTTCCAGCCGGTCGTGGTGCCGGCAGGGCTTCTGGCCAGCCAGCTTGGCTTCCCCGTTGCCCTGCGTGGTCCGGTGGAAGTCGTGGGTCAGCTTTCCGGCTCGGGGGAGACGCCCGAAGACCTGCGCAGGTCCCTGTCGGGTCATCTGGGACTGTCGATGGTTGATGGCGATGTGGACAGCCGCCTTCTGGGACGGATTGCCGGACCGAAGGCAGGATCTCTGTTCGGGGATGGCGTGCGCAAGCTGCGCTGCATCGGTGTTCACATGACGTTTGCTGATGACACGGCGCTGATCGATACGCTGGGGCTTCAGTCCGGCCGCTTCAGCACGACCGGGCGCGGCTCCGTCAATCTGGGCACACAGCAGCTGAACCTGCACATGCTTCCGGCGATCGATTTCGCCGGGGCCGATGCTTCGACGCCCATGCTGCTCCGCGGAACGATTTCCGCTCCGGAGGCCCAGCAGGACCGTACAGCCGACGGGCATTTCCAGCTGACGATCGGCGGTCAGAACGCCGCTGATCCATGCCCGATGGCTCTGGCGGCCGCGCGTGAAGGCCAGGACGGCCCGGCGCCGGCTGCCCTGACCGAGCATCGCTCACGGGCGGGCGATATTCTCCGGGCGCTGGGGGTCCTGCATTGAGCGTGCACAAGCGCTTCTGGAAAACGGTCTCCGTCGAAGAGGCGGATGGCCGGTTCCAGCCTGTTCTGGATGGTCGGCCAATCCGTCTGCCTCAGGGACATGTCCTGTCGGTGCCGACGCGCGCGCTGGCGCAGGGCATCGCCGCCGAATGGGGGCGCATTGCCGAAGGCGCGTCCTTCACGCCGGATTCCCTGCCTCTGACCCGCATTGCCGGGACAATGGTGGAGCGGATCAGTCCCGATCCCGCCGCCGCGCGTCAGGCCCTGCTGGAGCTGGGTGTGGATGATGGCCTGTGTTACCGCACGGCGTCATCGCCGGTGACGGACAGGGTGTTTGACTGGCTGAAGGGAAAAGAAATTTTTCCGAATGTAACGGATGGTCTCATGCCTGTTGCGCAATCCGGGTTCTATATGGCGGGATTGAGGCAACTGCTGGCCCGGCAGGACGATGTGGGGCTGGCCGCGCTGGGTGTTCTGGCGCCTGCATTGGGAAGCCTTCTTCTGGCTCTCGCCCTTGTGGCGGGTGTGGTCAGCGAGGGGGATGCCGTGAGTCTGGCCAATGCGGACGAGGAAAAACAGCTGACTGTCTGGGGACGGGATGATGAACTGATCCGGACGATGACGAACCGTGTGACCGATGTCCGGGAAGGATTGCAGTTTCTGGCGTTCGGACAGCAGAAATAAAGTCCCGAAAGAGGCATGATGTTGCCATATTCGAGGCTCATCAGATCGGCTCGGATGTGACAGAACGAGACGATTGGTGACTCGCCCAGAGCCACGGAACCGGTACATCTCTCGTCCTGTCTGAAACGTCAGATTCGAGGATCCATATGTCCGTATCCGCTTACCGGCCTCTGCGTCACATGGGGACGCGTCTTGTCGAAACCTGCTCCATGGGAGCTTGGTTCCTGCTCGCTGCAACGCCACTGATCGTGGTGTTCTGTGCCATTCACGGCTGATGAAAACGGTTTTCTCTTTCTGACATGAAAAAAGCCCGGCTCCCTGAGGGAAAGCCGGGCTTTTTGACGGGAGGGTGGCCGATCAGGCTTCGCCGGTGTCAGGCACCATGATGCTGACGGTGGCGGTCGCGGCAATGCCTTCCTCCCGCCCCGTGAAGCCAAGCCGCTCGGACGTCGTGGCCTTGACCGAGATCCGGCTGACACTGACCTTCAGCAGTTCGGCCAGACGGTTGCGCATGGCCTTAGAATGGGGGCCGATTTTCGGGCGTTCACAGATCAGCGTGACATCCGCATTGACCAGAAAGCCGCCGCGTTCACGGATGCGTTCACCGGCATGTATGAGGAAACGGGCCGAATCCATGTCCTTCCACTCATTGTCAGAAGGCGGGAAGTGACGGCCGATGTCGCCTTCCGCCAGCGCGCCGTAAATGGCATCACAGAGCGTATGGATGCCGACATCGGCGTCCGAATGGCCGGCGAGGCCTTTCGTATGGGGAACCTCGATACCGCAGAGGATCAGCTTGCGGCCTTCCTCGAAGGCATGGACGTCATAGCCCAGCCCGACGCGGGGCAGCAGGTTCCGGTCAAGTACACCTTCGAGACGCATCAGGTCCTCCGCAACAGTCAGCTTGATATTGTCTTCCGATCCTTCGACGATGGCGACCGGATGTCCGCCCTGTTCCAGCAGGGCGGCGTCGTCGGTGCGGGCATCGCGATGGGTGCGGTGAAGTTCGAGCAGGGTTCCGAAACGGAAGCCCTGCGGGGTCTGGGCGCGCCACAGGCCATCACGCGGGACGGTGCCGGTGATGATGCCATCTTTCGCTTTCTTGATCGTGTCGATCACGGCAATGGCGGGAATGACGCCTTCATGGGTGTCCAGTGCGCCGATGACGTTCTGTACCACCTCTGCCGGGACGCAGGGCCGTGCACCATCATGGACCAGAACGAGATCGGGCGGTTCGGGCAGGGCCGCGAGGGCTTCCAAGCCGTTCCGGACGCTGTCATGGCGTTCCGCGCCTCCGGGAACGGGGGGCAGGACGTCCAGCCCTTCCAGACTGTCCATCAGGAGCGGGTCATCCCCGACCGGGAGAAGGACATCCACATGCGGCAGCAGCGCCTCCGCGGCACGGCGAATGACGGGTTTGCCCCGCAGCATCCGGAACTGCTTGCTGGAACCATCACCCGTGGGCGAGGCGGCGAAACGCCGGCCACGACCGGCGGCGAGAAGAAGGGCTGCGATACGCATGGACGCAGGAATGGTCCGGGGCGTCCCTGACGTCAAGAGGATGTGTGTCTGGAGCGGGGCGGTGGTGGACGGCGCTCAGTGCAGGAGAAGGCCTGCATGGGGGCTATCTAGGCTGAATGCCGGAATAAGAACATCGAAACGGTGTCCGGATGCCGGCTCCACCATATGATAGGTGCCACGCATGAAGCCACTGGGCGTGGAAAGCATGGCGCCGGACGTGTAGTCGAACTGTTCCTGCGAGGCGATAATGGGCTGTTCGCCCACGACACCATCGCCATGGACGTGTTCCGTGCGACCGAAACCGTCAATGATTTCCCAGCTGCGGGAGAGGAGCTGGCAGGTGTCCCTGCGTTCGTTCTCGATGCTGATGTGGTACGCCCAGGCGAAGCGGTGGTCTTCGGGTTGCGACTGGTCGTCCAGCCAGAAGGTTCGTACCGTGACTGTCACGCCGTCCGTACACTGGCTGAAGCGGGGAGCATTTTCCATGGCTTCGGCCAGTGCCGTCTCGGGATCGCTGAGGAGATGGGGGGTGGATGACTTGTCAGGCATGACGCCATTCTAGAGCCATCCGGTCCGTTTGTCAGAAAAACTTATGCTGCTGCAGCCTGTGCGGCTTTGGCCCCGCGTGTGACGTCTTCGATCAGGTCGGCGGGGTCTTCCAGACCGACGGAGAAGCGGATGACGCCGTCCGTGATGCCCAGGCGCGCCCGCTCCTCTTCACTGACGCGCATATGGGTGGTCGTAGCGGGATGGGTGGCAAGGCTGCGGGCATCGCCGAGATTATTGGAAATGGCGATGAGGCTGAAAGCGTTCAGACAGGCGAAAGCGCCTGCCCGGCCGTTGACCACTTCAAAAGCGATCAGGGAGCCGCCGTTGCTCATCTGCTTTTTGGCCAGTTCATGCTGGGGGTGATCCGCCCGACCCGGATAACGGACCTTCAGGACGCCCGGCAGTTCGGCCAGTGCGTCGGCGACGGCTGCCGCGTTGCGGGCCATGGCTTCCACACGGAGTTGAAGGGTTTCGAGCCCTTTCAGCAGAACCCAGGCATTGAAAGGAGAGAGTGCGTTCCCCGTGTTACGGGTAAAGGGCTGGAGCGTTTCCGTGATCCACTTTTTGCGGCCCAGAACCGCGCCACCCAGCACGCGGCCCTGTCCGTCGATGTGCTTCGTGCAGGAATACAGGACGACATCCGCACCCAGCTTGAGGGGGGACTGTCCGATGGGAGAAGCGAACACGTTGTCCACCATCAGAAGGGCGCCTGCCTTGTGGGCCAGGTCCGCGATGCGTGCGATGTCGAGCACGTCCAGCATGGGATTGGACGGGCTCTCGATCAGAACGGCCGCGGCGGGGCGGGAGAGTGCCTTTTTCCAGCCTTCGTAATCATCACCGTCCACCAGTTCCGTCTCGATGCCGTAGCGCGGCAGTAGGGCGGTGACGATCCAGTAACAGGAGCCGAAGAGGGCACGCGACGCGACGACGCGCTCGCCGGCGCTGACGTGGGCGAGCAGGGCCGAAGAGACCGCTCCCATGCCGGTGGCCGTGGCGACGCAGGCTTCGGCGCCTTCAAGCAGGGCAAGACGTTCCTGGAGGGTGTCGACGGTGGGATTGCCGAAACGGGAATACTGGAAATGTTCGACATCGCCCGTGAAGGTGGCAGCGGCCTGTTCCGCACTGTCGTAAACGAAGCCCGAGGTCAGGAAGAGGGCTTCGGACGTTTCTCCGAATTCGGTGCGGTTCGGTGCGTCGTGCAGGAGATGGGTGGCTGTGCGCCAGTTTTCTGAAGACATTGGCAGTCCCTCCATAAGGTTTCCGCCCGTTTTGGAGCGGAAAGCATGTGGCGGGCCGTGGAAGTCCTGGGAATTGTTGAAAAAATGCCACAGGGCCTCTTTAGCGCAGTTCTTTAGCCTCGCCGCAAGCCGGCCGCTCAAATCACGAGGGTCAGGACACCGGGAGATGGCTGACGGGCAAGACTATGGGCTGAAGATGTCTTTTGCGTCAACTCCCCGCGACAGGTGGATTGCGGAACGGGGAAGAGGGGGATATAGGGATTAGAGCTGCGGGCGTAGTTCAATGGTAGAACGGCAGCTTCCCAAGCTGCATACGGGGGTTCGATTCCCCTCGCCCGCTCCAGAATTATCCTGAAAACGTGAAACGATCAGTTGCTGTTCAGCTTCGGCATGGGCGGTGCGCTCATCGTGTCCTGGTACTGGTTTCCATCCCAGATCCAGCGGTCATTCTTCCCGACAAGAAGATCGTGCATGCCCTTGTGGCGCGTTGGCAGCACGGAAATATCGCCGTTGATCGAATCCAGAACCGTCGTCCAGCTGTTGTTATGCTTGAGATAAACGGAGGTCGTGCATCCGGCTGAACCGCACAGGCGGGCAGACTGAAGCTGAACGAACAGGGCCTCGTCATTCTTGCCCGACGACAGGGGAGCCGATCCGGTCAGGACCACGGGCTGATCGTGATGCTTCGCGGCGTCCTGAAGGTCATCGGCATTCAGTTTGCGGGCGTCTGCATCCAGTTTTGTACCCGGATTCGCCGTCAGGATGACGGGAGCAGGTCCGGGGGCTGCCGCAGTGGCACGACCATGGCGGGTGGAATGACGGGTGTGTCCCGTCGTGGCTGCAGTCAACGTGCCGGACATCACGGCCGGAACGAGGAGGGCCAGGGCCAGAACCGCCATCGGGCGGGAAAGAATCTGCTGGATCGACATAATGCCTGTCTTAACACGAAATTGCGCGGAGCGATCCATGGCGTGCGATCGCATCATTCATGACGGAGCGTAATGACCAGAACGTCCCGATAGGCCGGCCTAGCCGGATCGAGGGGCTGAACGACCGTGACGCCGTGATAGACACGGTGATCATCCACAATGGCTGCGTCAAAAGGCCGTTCCAGGGTGAAAGATCCCAGAAGCCGGCGCTGCATGTCGTGAATGGTGGTGACGCCCTGGGCGACGTTATGGCGGGTGATCATCAGGACCAGTACCCAGTCCACGCCGTCACGGTGCATGCCTTCGGGGGTCGGTCGGCCCTCGCCATTGGCCTGACTGGCTTCAATGCGGAACTGATGGACCTCGGCATGCCAGACGGGCGGTTTCTCTGTCTGGGGTGTCAGGGCGTCGGCGATGGTGCGGAGCGTGCGGATGGCGGCGATCATGACCGGATGACTGCCAATATCCTCACGGATGGGGTGGAACCAGCGCTCTACGCCCCCATTGAGCAGGTTGTGATCGCGGCTCTGGTAATGGGGCTGATGCTGTTTGCGCGTGATGGTGTCTGACGTGACGGCAAAAGTGGCATAGCGTCGGCGGCGATACCGCCCTCCATCGGCCATGTAGCGGTCAAGACCGAGATCATTCCAGCTTGCTGCGAAGCTGTCCCAGTCGCTCAGGCCTTCATGTTCCAGAATGAGGCGGCTGGTTGCCGCCTGAAGGAAGGCGAACCCTCCGTCACGGAGGCTGTCTTCTACCTGAACAAGGGGCTGGTCGAACGGGAGGGGCGGATGTGTGTCGCTCATGGCTGGCTCACAGAATGATGAGATGGCCAGACTGACACATCCGCCCCGGTCTGTCAGGCTCCGAGATCAGGACGGGCCGGGGAAATATGCTCCCGTGCTGTCGTGTAGGCCGTCTTGCCGAGGCCGACCACGCCAGCCTGATGCTGCCGGTAGAGGCCTTCATGGATCAGGCGTGCGAACAGTCCGGACAGCGCGCCCCCGCCGAAGCTGCGGTTGGCGTCCAGCATGCCCCAGCCGTTGTAATCACCCAGTGCTACGACGGCGCCGCGATCATTGTAGTTGAAGTTGGCTGGTACGCGGCCCGCGATGATTTCGGGCAGGACGGCCCCGACATACTGGCCTTCCTGCCGCGCTGCCTGTGCAGTCGGCGCGACGGGGGCCGTGTCGATGCGTGAGCAGTCGCCGATGGCGAAGATATGCGGATCGGCTGTGGTCTGGAGTGTCTGGGTGACGGCGAGCTGACCGGCGCGGCCGCGTTCCAGCCCTTCGAACAGGCCAGTGGCGTCGGAGGCGCGGACACCTGCGGCCCAGATCCGGAGTGTGGCCGGGATATGTTCACCCGATTTGAGGTTGAAGCCGGTATCGTCGGCGCCAACGACCATCGCGCCGGTCATGACGGTGATGCCGAGTTTTTCGAGTTCCTGTGTGGCAGCCGTGGAGACGGCTTCCGGGAAAGCGGGGAGAATGCGCGGGCCCGTTTCGATCAGGACGGCCTGAAGCAGGCTCTTGCGGATGGCGGGGCCAAGGCCGCGTGCGCCGTCGATGGCCTTGCACATTTCGGCCACGAGCTGAACGCCAGTTGCGCCGCCGCCGACAATGCCGACCGAAAGTTTCGTACCGGCGGTGCGGGCGGCAATGAGAGCAGTCCGAAAACGCTCGAAAATGATGCTGGCGTCATTCAGGCTGTCGATGAACAGGCAGTGATCGATGATGCCGGGGATGCCAAAATCATTGGCGCGGGCACCGAGGGCCACGACCAGATAATCGTAGGGAAGGGTTTCCCCGTTTTCCAGAGAGACGGTTTTGTTGTCGCGGTTGACGGCAACGGGCGCACTCTGGACGAAACGGAATCCGAAACGGGAAGCGGTTTCAGCAAAAGGAATGCAGTTACCGGTATGCTCCATGGTGCCCGATGCGAACTCATGGAGTGCCGGTTTCCAGTAATGGACGGGGCTGCGATCAATGAGTGTGAGGGAAATGTTGCTCTTCCGGCCCAGTGCCATGGCGGCTTCCAGGCCGCCAACACCGCCGCCGAGAACAAGCACACGAGTTGCAGCAGACATGAACTGTTTTCCTCAATATCAGGCGTCCGGTTATCGGAGCGCTGATTTTTGCTAACGGGAGCGGGAATACTGCACAAGCCCCGCTCTCGGTGACGTGTTAGTGGACGTCAACTGCGATAGGAGCCGTTGATGTCGATGTAACCGTGGGTCAGATCGCAGGTCCAGACGCGGGCATGCCCGTCATCGAGCCCGAGGTCCACGGCGATTTCGATGTCCTGCCCCTTCATGTGCGCGACGACGGGGGTTTCGTCGTACCCTTCCACCACTGTGCCGTTCCGGGCGATCCAGGTGCCGCCGATTGCGACGGACAGGCGGTCGCGGTCAGCGGGCTCCCCGCTTTTGCCCACGGCCATGACGACGCGTCCCCAGTTCGCGTCTTCGCCTGCGACGGCGGTTTTCACCAAGGGAGAATTGGCGACGGCAAGGGCGATGCGATGGGCGGAGAAATTGGACTCCGCTCCAGTCACGGCGACGCGGATGAGTTTGGTAGCGCCTTCACCGTCGCGGACGACGAGCAGGGCCAGTTCCAGCAGCAGGTCATTGAGCGCGAGGGTAAACTCGGCGAGAGCTGGATCATTGACGTCGTCGATCGTGACATTATCGGCCTGTCCCGTGGCGAACAGCATCAGCATGTCCGAGGTCGAGGTGTCCGAATCGACGGTGATGGCATTGAAGCTCTGGGCACAGCCCGAGGCGAGAAGGGACTGGAGAACGTCCTGCGGCAGTTTCGCGTCCGTTGCGACATAGGCCAGCATCGTCGCCATGTCCGGAGCGATCATTCCTGATCCCTTGGCGATTCCCTGAAGGCGGACAGGTGTATCACCGATCTTCACGTCCCGTCGGGCGGCCTTGGGGAAGGTGTCCGTCGTCATGATGGCGCGGGCGGCCTGTTCCCAGTTGTCTTCCGCCAGGGCGGCGCGGGCAGCGGGAAGGGCCGCGATGATGCGATCCTGTGGGAGTTTTTCGCCGATGACACCTGTGGAGGCCAGAAAGACGTCCTGCGGCGGGCAGTCGAACAGTTCGCTGACGGCGCTTGCGCAGTCCTCGCAGGCTTCATCGCCGGCGCGGCCGGTAAAGACGTTGGCGTTGCCGGCATTGACCAGCAATGCGCGGGCATAGGGCGTGGTCAGGGCGCGACGGCACCACTGGACCGGCGCGCCGGGGCAGGCGTTTTTCGTATAGACGCCGGTGGCTATGGTGCCCGGGGTAAATTCCGCCAGCATCAGGTCCGTACGGCCCTGATAGCGGATGCCGGCCGCGACGGCGGAAAGCCGCACACCGGCAACCGTTGCAAGGTCCGGTAGCGGACGGGACAGCGGAGAGACGGGGAGCGGCTTTCCCATGGTCTTACTTCTTCGCGGGAGCGGCGGCCGGAGCCGGCGTTGCCGGCAGCGGCTTGCCCTGTGCGTCGTAGTGGACGACCTTCACCTGGGATTCAGCCTGCTGGACGATAGCGCGAACCTTCTCGCGGATCAGTTCCTGACGGACCTGATCGTGGATCTGGTCGAAGCTCGGGATCGGAGCAGTGCGCGTGCCGAGGACCTGGATCACGTGATAGCCGTACTGGGTGTGAACCGGGGTCTGGGAGATGGTGTTCGGCTTCATGGCGAAGGCTGCATCGGAGAAGGCCGGAAGCATGTCGCCTTTCTTGAACCAGCCCAGATCGCCGCCATTCGCGCCGGCAGAACCCTTGTCCTTGGAGAGCTGGGAGGCCAGTTTCGCGAAGTCGGCGCCGTGGTTCAGCTGGTTGATGATGTCCTTGGCCTGGGCCTCGCTGTCCACCAGGATGTGGCGGGCGTGGATTTCTTCTTCAGGCTTCTTGTTGGCGTAATGCGACTGGTAATAGTCGTGCAGCGCGGCGTCGCTGACGAGGGGTGCCACTTTTTCTTCGAGGTAGGCGTTCTGCAGGGCGCTGTTGGCTGCGGCCTGCATCTGGGCCTTCACGTCCGGCTTGGCCGGATAGCCTTCCTTTGTCGCGACGATCTGGATGGCCTTCTGGTCAACGAGCTGGTTGACGAGGAGGGGGACCAGGACGGACGGCTGGATCTGGCGGGCCTGCGGCGGGAGGTTGCCTGCGGCGCGCTGGACGTCGGCCAGGGTGATTTTCTCACCATTGACGGTGGCGATCACCATGTCCGGCTTCGGCGCGGCCTGGGCAGGCGTCGCGGCCGGGGTTGCCGTGGTGGCAGGGGCGGCGACGGCGTGGGACGCAGCGAAGGACGTGCCGGCCAGCAGGATGGCAAAGGCGAATGTGGAGCGGGAAAGCCGCATAGGGAAGCTACCTCTGGATACAAACCTGGAAATTCGGTTGGACTGCACCATGACAAAGGCGACCGCCCCCTGCAAGAGTGCGGCCCGTTACCATTCCGTCACGCAGTCGAAAGAGAACGGAGTGTGTGCTTCTGTGAGGGCTTTCCATTGACCCTTGGCGACACGGGGCCTATCTCCACCTGACGTGAAAAAAGTGATTGCCCGGTCCGTGGAGGTCTTTCCGGTGGTGGAAGGATATCCCTGCGCCGGGTGTTCGGCATCTCAAGGTTCAGCATGTTCGCACGCCTCGCCCGCGCCCTTTTCGGTTCCGCCAACGATCGTACGCTCAAGGCGTATCAGCGCCGTGTGCCCGAGATCAACGCCCTGGAGCCCGCGGTTCAGGCCCTCAGTGACGATCAGCTCCGGCACAAGACTGATGAATTCAGGGAGCGGGTCGCGAAAGGGGAAACCCTGGATGCGCTGTTGCCGGAAGCCTTTGCCGTCTGCCGGGAGGCCTCCCGGCGTGTGCTGGGGAAACGGCATTTTGATGTCCAGCTGATCGGCGGCATGGTCTTGCATGCGGGACGCATTGCCGAAATGCGGACCGGTGAGGGCAAGACGCTGGTCGGAACACTGCCGGTCTATCTGAATGCCCTGGCCGGCAAGGGTGTTCATGTCGTGACGGTGAACGACTACCTGGCCCGTCGTGACGCCGAGGAAATGGCCCAGCTTTACAGTTTCCTGGGACTGACCACGGGTGTGATCGTGCCGAATCTGTCGGATGACGAGCGCCGTGAGGCCTATGCCTCCGACATCACCTACGGCACGAACAACGAATTCGGCTTCGATTACCTGCGCGACAATATGAAGTATTCGCTGGCCGAAATGGTCCAGCGGCCGTTCAGCTTCGCGATCGTCGATGAGGTGGACAGCATCCTGATCGACGAGGCGCGGACGCCGCTCATCATTTCCGGTCCCGCTGATGACAGTTCGGATCTCTATCGTTCCGTTGACGCAGTCGTGGCGAAGCTGGTGCAGGAGCCGGATGTCTTCGACAAGGACGAGAAGCTGCGGACCGTCACGCTGACGGAGCATGGTTCCGATCGGGTGGAGCAGCTTCTGCACGAGGCGGGCGTCCTTCAGGAAGGTGGCCTGTACGACATCCACAATGTGGCGGTGGTGCATCACGTCCAGCAGTCCCTGCGGGCGCATACACTGTTCACACGGGACGTGGATTACATCGTGCGGGACGGGAAGGTCGTCATCATCGACGAGTTCACCGGACGCATGATGGATGGCCGGCGCTATTCTGATGGTCTGCATCAGGCGCTGGAAGCCAAGGAGCATGTGGAGATCCAACAGGAAAACCAGACGCTCGCATCCATCACCTTCCAGAATTATTTCCGTCTCTATCCCAAGCTGGCCGGCATGACCGGCACGGCCATGACGGAGGCGGACGAGTTCGCGGAGATCTATAACCTCGAGGTTGTGGAAATTCCGACGAACCTGCCGGTCCGGCGGATCGATACGGATGACGAGGTTTATCTGACGGCGGCGGAGAAATACAACGCCGTGGCAGACCTGATCCAGGACATCCACAAGACGAAGCAGCCGATCCTTGTCGGGACGACGTCCATCGAGAAGAGCGAATATCTTTCGCATCTGCTGACGCAGCGTGGCATTCCGCACAATGTCCTGAATGCGCGCCACCATGAACGCGAGGCCATCATCGTTGCGCAGGCCGGTGCGCCGGGGGCCATCACGATCGCCACCAACATGGCGGGCCGCGGGACGGACATCAAGCTTGGCGGCAATGTCGAGATGCTGGTGAAAGCCAATACGGAAGGCGTTGAGGACGAAACGCAGCGCAATGCCGTTGAGGAAGAGATCCGCCAGATCGTCGGAACGCATCACGAAGAAGTCCAGAAGGCCGGTGGCCTGTATGTGATCGGGACGGAGCGGCATGAGAGCCGGCGCGTGGACAACCAGCTGCGCGGGCGATCGGGCCGTCAGGGCGATCCGGGCAATTCGCGCTTTTTCCTGTCCCTTGAGGATGACCTGATCCGCATTTTTGCGAATGACCGCATGGGCGCGATGATGCAGAAGATGGGCCTGAAGGAAGGGGAGGCCATTGTTCATCCCTGGCTGAACAAGGCTCTGGAAAAGGCGCAGAAGCGGGTCGAGGCGCGCAACTTCGACATGCGCAAGAACACGCTCAAATATGACGACGTCATGAATGACCAGCGCAAGGAGGTCTATGCCCAGCGCCGGGAATACATGGCGTCCGATGATCTTTCCGGCGTTGTGGCGGAACTGCGGGTGCATACGATCGAGGATCTGGTGCATGCGCATATCCCGGAGAAATCCTTTGCCGAGGCCTGGGACACGGAAGGCCTGACAAAGGAGGTTCATCGTATCCTGAACCTTGATCTGCCGTTTGCAGACTGGGCGAAGGAAGACGGGATGGATGCGGAAGGCATCATTGACCGCATTGAGGCCGAGGCACAGAAGGCGCAGGCGGCACGGACGGCCAATATGGGCCCCGAACTGATGCGTCTAATCGAAAAGCAGGTTGTTCTGACGTCTTTCGATGCCGTGTGGAAAGAGCATCTCCATGCGCTGGACCAGCTGCGTCAGGGGATTGGCCTGCGGGCTTATGGGCAGCGTGATCCGCTGAACGAATACAAGCAGGAAGCCTTCCAGATGTTCACGGCGATGCTGGATGACATGCGTCTGCGCGTGACGGAGACGATGTGCCGGATTCAGGCCGTGTCCGAGCCGCCGCCGTTCCCGGTCGTGGATACGTCCCAGACGCAGACATCCGGTCCGGCTGAAGAGCCGGTGCCGCATGAGTTGCAGGCTCCGCCGCAGCCGGCTTTCGGGTTCGCGCCGTCACCCGTCCCGGCGGCTGGGGAGATGGCGCCGGCGGGTGGCGAGCCGGATACGGAAACACTGGCCCGCTGGTTCGAGACGACGCCGCGGAATGCGCCATGCCCGTGCGGTTCGGGCAGGAAGTTCAAACACTGTCATGGCAGGCTCGACTGAGCCTCTGGCGAAAAAGATAGAGGGGGCGACCGATGGCCGGTCATTCGCAGTTCAAGAATATCATGCACCGCAAGGGTGCGCAGGATGCCAAGCGGGCCAAGCAGTTCGCCAAGGTCCTGCGTGAAATCACGGTGGCAACGCGCTCCGGTCTGCCGGACCCGGCGTCCAACCCGCGTCTGCGGGCTGCAATTTCCATGGCGCGTGAAGTCAACATGCCCAAGGATAACGTCGAGCGGGCCATCAAGAAGGCCTCCGGCGCCGCGGGTGGCGATGATTACGTCGAAGTCCGCTACGAGGGGTATGGCCCGGCGGGCGTGGCGATTATCGTCGAAGGTCTGACGGACAACCGCAACCGGACGGCGGGTGAAGTCCGGGCGGCGTTTTCCAAGCATGGCGGATCGCTGGGGGAGACGAATTCCGTGTCCTTCATGTTCCAGCGTCTGGGTGTCATCACCTATCCGAAGGATGTCGCATCCGAGGATGACATGCTGGAAGCGGCGATCGAAGCCGGAGCGGATAATGCCGAGGTCACGGATGACGGGCATGAGATCACCTGCGCGATGGAGAATTTCTTCGCGGTGCGTGATGCGCTGGAAAGCCGTTTCGGAGAGCCGCAGTCGGCCAAGCTGGACTGGCGTCCGGAAAACAGCGTGACGCTGGACGAGGACAAGGCGCGGTCGGTACTGAAGCTGATCGATGTTCTGGACGATAATGACGACGTTCAGGCCGTGTATGCCAACTTCGATATTCCCGAAGACGTGGCAGAGGCGCTGGCTGCTTGATCCGCCTGATGGGCATAGATCCCGGCCTGCGGTTCATGGGCTGGGGGATGATCGATGTGGAGGGCAACCACCTGAAGCATGTGGCGTCCGGCGTGATTGGCACGGATGGTGCTGAATCCGTACCGCTGCGACTGTGTGAACTCCATGGTGCGTTGCAGAAGCTGATCCGGGAGTATGCGCCTGCGGAAGCAGCCGTGGAGGAGACCTACGTCAACCGGAATGGCTCTTCGACGCTCAAGCTGGGTTATGCGCGCGGCGTAGCGCTGCTGACCCCGGCTTATGAGGGACTGCCTGTCGCGGAATACGGGGCGATGCAGGTGAAGAAATCCGTCGTGGGGACCGGTTCGGCCACGAAGGAACAGGTCACGATGATGGTCAAGCGGCTGCTGCCGGGCGCCGTCATCAAGAAGGCGGATGCCTCCGATGCGCTGGCTGTCGCGATCTGTCATGCACATCATCGCGCCAGTGCGCTGCATGTTGCGAGCGGGAGACGCATGGCGTGATCGGGCAGCTGACGGGGCTTGTCGGGCAGGTTGATGGTGACCGCTGCATCGTGGATGTCAATGGCGTGGGATATGTGGTCTCTGCGTCCACGCGGACGCTGGGCACGCTGCCTATGCCGCCTGCGGTTGCGAAGGTACTGATCGAGACGATCGTGCGCGAGGATGCGATCCAGCTTTTCGGTTTCGCGACGGCGGAGGAGCGGGAGTGGTTCCGGCTGCTGACCACGGTGCAGGGTGTGGGTGCGAAGGTGGCGCTGGCTATCCTGTCCGTCAATACGGCCAGTGAACTCATTCTTGCGATCAATGCCGGCGACCGGGCGTCCCTGACGCGGGCGGCCGGTGTGGGCCCGCGTCTGGCGGACCGTATCCTGAGCGAACTGCGCAACAAGGTGGCCAAAATGCCGGGTGGGGGCGCTGCGCCCGCTCCGGGTATCGTAACGGGGCCGAGTGTCGAGAATGATGCGCTTCTGGCTCTGGCGGGATTGGGGTTCCGTCGGGCTGAGGCCTGGCCTGTTCTGAGCCGGATACTGGCCGAGAACGGGAATGCAAGTCTTGATCTGGCGATCCGGCTGAGTCTGAAGGAACTGGCCCGATGAGCAAGTATCGCGAAACGGACCCTGCCCGTCAGCCCGAGGATCTGGGTGAGGGCAGTCTGCGGCCGGAGACCCTTGCGGATTTTACGGGGCAGAAGGCCAGCCGGGAAAATCTGGCCATTTTCATTGAAGCGGCGAAGGTCCGCGGCGAGGCGCTGGACCATGTGCTGCTGCATGGTCCGCCGGGGCTGGGCAAGACGACGCTCGCGCAGATCGTGGCGCGGGAACTGGGTGTGGGTTTCCGGGCGACGTCCGGGCCGGTGATCCAGCGTGCCGGCGATCTGGCGGCGATCCTGACGAATCTTCAGCCGCGTGACGTGCTGTTCATTGATGAAATTCACCGCCTGCAGCCAGCCATCGAGGAAGTGCTCTATCCGGCGATGGAGGACTTCCAGCTTGACCTGATCATCGGCGAGGGGCCGGCGGCGCGCTCCGTGCGGATCGACCTTGTCCCCTTTACGCTGGTGGCCGCGACCACGCGGGCGGGGCTTCTGGCGACGCCGCTGCGGGACCGTTTCGGTATCCCGCTGCGGCTGGTGTTCTATACGCCGGAGGAATTGCGGTCGATTGTCTCGCGCGGGGCGATGAAGCTCGGGATGTCCCTGACGGATGAAGGGGCGCAGGAAATAGCGACCCGCTCCCGCGGGACACCGCGCATTGCCGGGCGTCTGCTGCGGCGGGTTCGGGATTTCGCGCTTGTTTCGAAAAAGCCTGTCGTGGACCGGGCGCTGGCGGATGCGGCACTGTCACGGCTGGAAGTGGACGAGATGGGGCTGGACGCGATGGACCGGCGCTATCTGAAACGGATTGCGGAACATCATCATGGTGGTCCAGTTGGTGTGGAGACGCTGGCGGCCGGTCTGGCCGAGGCGCGCGACACGCTGGAGGACGTCATCGAGCCTTATCTGATCCAGGAGGGGCTCGTCCTGCGGACAGCGCGCGGACGTATGCTGGGAGAGGCCGGGTGGCGTCATCTTGGCCTGAATCCGCCTGCCAGCCAGGTGGATCTGCTGTCCGCGCTGGATCAGGACGATACTGCGCCCTGATTTCGGGCGCTTTACAGGCCGGAGGAGTTGCATGGCGACGCACAAGATCAGGTTCCGTGTTTATTATGAAGACACTGATGCCGGGGGGATCGTCTATCACGCCCGTTATCTCGGTTTTGCGGAGCGGGCCCGAAGTGAGGCGATGCGAGCTGTCGAGGCGTCCGTGACGGAGCTGATGGAGGATTTCGGTCTGGCTTTTGTCGTCCGTCAGGCGGCCCTGCGGTATCGGTCGCCGCTGCGACTCGATGACGAGATGGAAATCGAGACGGCGCTGGTCGATATGACGCCGACACGACTCAAACTCTGCCAGACGGTTCGTAATCCGGCAAAAAATAATGAGATCAATACGGTTATTGACGTGGAACTGGCCTGTCTGAGCGTTCCGGAGATGCGTCCTGCCAAAATTCCGCCGCGCTGGCGTGATGCAGTGCGAAAACTCGAGGCTGGAGAGGTCTGACCCACTTTCCTGTTTCCTCATGAAGTGCGATGGAGAGTCCTGACCCCGATGGGACAGGTTCTGGACAGGAGAAAACAGTGGATCATGAGGTAAGTTCGAGTGCGCTTGGGGCGGTCGGTGCGGCCGGTCTTTCGCCTCTGGACCTGTTCCTGCACGCGTCCATCGTCGTAAAGCTGGTGATGCTCGGCCTGCTGCTGAGCAGTGCCGGTGTGTGGGCAATTATTGCGGAAAAGATCATTCTGATCCGTCGCGTCAACCGCGAGGCGACGGAATTCGAGGACCGGTTCTGGTCCGGCGGGTCGCTAGATGACCTGTATGATTCGGATGGTGCGCGTCCGACGCATCCGATGGCGGCCGTTTTCGGCGCTGCCATGGGAGAGTGGCGGCGATCGGCCCGCATTCCGGGCATTGACCTGGCGCGCGGCGGTGCACGCGAGCGGATCGAACGGGCTATCGACATCACGGTGCAGCGCGAAAATGACCGGCTGAGTCGCCGCCTGATCTTCTTGGCGACGATCGGGCCTGTGGCGCCGTTCGTGGGGCTTTTCGGTACGGTCTGGGGCATCATGCATTCGTTCGCATCGATTGCGGCGATGCACAATACGAACCTGTCCGTTGTGGCGCCTGGCATTTCCGAAGCGCTGTTTGCGACGGCCATTGGTCTCGTGACTGCGATTCCGGCCTATGTCGCCTATAACGTCATCGGTAATTCGCTCGAGAAATTCTCTGACCGCATGGAAGGATTTGGCACCGAGTTCGCTGCGATCCTGTCGCGGCAGTCCGAGGAACGGGCGGACGAGATCTCCAGCGGGAAGGCCTGAGCCATGGCGATGTCTGCGGGAGGACGTGGAAGGGGACGGCGGCGTCGGCCTGCGTCGGAAATCAACGTTACGCCGCTGGTGGACGTCATGCTGGTGCTGCTCATCATCTTCATGGTGACGGCGCCGATGATGACAAGTGGCGTCAATGTCGATCTGCCGAAGACGGATGCCAGCCCGGTCAATGCCGATACCAAGCCGATCACCGTTTCCGTGCGGAGTGACGGGTCACTTTATCTGGGGGATGAGCAGGTCTCGTCCGATGAACTGGTGAACCGCCTCAAGGAGCAGTCCCAGAACGATCCGACGCATCGGATCTTCGTGCGCGCTGACGCGCATATCGATTATGGTCAGGTCATGCAGGTCATGGGCCAGATTACGTCTGGTGGCTTTACGCATGTTGCGCTTCTGGCGCAGCAGCCGCAGAGCGGCCAGTAAGAAAGGGACGCTGGAGTGTTGCGTCCCCGTCGTTCGGAAAACCGGCGCTTTCGCCATGCGCTCTATGGGTCGGTTGCCGTTCATCTTGCCCTGATCGCTTATCTGATCGTGCAGATTCCGGCTGAGAAGCCGCCCGAACCCCCTGAGCCGCCCACGGTTCAGATGGAGTTCGAACAGGCCGGTCCGCCGACCCATCCGGTCAAGGCGGACAAGCCTGCCCCGACGCCTGCGCCAGCTCCGGCCCGGGTCAAGACCGATGCGCCGCCCGCGCCGACGCCTCCCGTGAAGGCCCCGACGGAGGAACCTCCGCCACCGCCTCCACCGCCGCAGCCCATTCCCCCCGCGCCTGAGACGCCGCCGCAGAAACTGCCCCCGATGAAGCTGCCGCCCAAAATGACGGAGCCGACACCCGAGCCTGTGCCAGCCTCGCCGCCGAAGCCGTCGCCGCCGTCGAAATCCACGATGGTTGCGCCGCCGAGTCCACAGACGCAGAAGGCTGACAAGCTGCCCGATACGCCGAAGTTCTCGCATATCACGCAGCCCAATGCGGCCAAGAAGACCACGGCGGACAGTCATTCGCTGCTGGCAACGCTTGACAGTTTCCGTGCGGACCAGAAGCAGACGCATGCGCCCAAGGCCCGCGCCAACCCGCAGCAGGGTGGCGCGCCCAATGGTGGTGGCGTACCGAACGGGGACATCACCCGTGCGTTGACGGTGGGAGATCAGAAAGCCATCGGGGGTTCCGTGCGCCGCTGCTATACCGAGGATACGGAAGCGCGGAACTATGCGAGCTTCGTGGCGCATCTGGTCGTGACCGTCGATGCGACCGGAGAGGCGAGGATCGTGAAGTTTGCACCGGAGACAGCCGCGAAAATGGCGTCTGATCCGTCCTATCGCGTTCTAGCGGAACGCGCGCGGGATGCTGTGCTGAGTCCGACCTGCGCCCATCTCCCCATTCCTTCAAACCTGCTGGGTAAAACGCATGAGCTGCGTTTTGTCTTCAGGCCGTAACCCTGTGAGGAACCTCATGTCCTTTATTTCCGATACCGAAGCCGAGGCCTTGGGCGCATTTCTGTCGCGCCGCGCCGTTCTGGGGGCTACGGCTGCCAGTGGGCTTCTGGCCACGCCGCTTGCCGCTTTTGCACAGGGCACCGCAGCTTCTGGTCCCGGTGAGGCGGAAATCACGGTCGATCAGGCCCGTCAGGCGCCGATCCCCATCGTTATCCCGAATTTTGGTGCCGGGCTCGGTGACCAAATTTCGGGTGTGATCACCTCCGATCTGGATGGGACGGGTCTGTTCAAGGTCATGAGCGGGGATGTGGCTCCCGATGGCACGCCCGATTTTGCCGGTCTGAAGGCCCGTGGAGCGCGCGCGGCCGTTGCGGGCCGGGCGCTGGGTTCAGGCAGTGTCCGTGTCGAGATGCGGCTTTGGGATGTGGTGGCCGGTCAGCAGCTTCAGGGGACGGCCTATACAGCCTCCAGCAGCAACTGGCGGCGGATCGCGCATATCATTGCGGATGTCATCTATGAGCGGATGCTGGGCGAGAAGGGATATTTCGATACCCGCATTGCCTATATCGCCCGGACGGGTCCTCGCCATCACCAGATTACCCGTCTGGCGCTGATGGACCAGGATGGCGCGAATGAGCGGATGCTGACGGGTGGGCAGTGGCTGACGCTGACGCCGCGTTTCAATCCGGTACGCGATCAGGTGGCATTCCTGTCCTATGCCAACAACCGACCGCGGGTCTATCTGTTCGATCTGGCATCCGGTCGGCAGCAGGTTCTGGGGGAATTCAACGGCATTTCGTTTGCGCCGCGTTTCTCTCCGGATGGCAGCCGTGTTGTTCTGTCCGCGACACGGGGGAGTGGTTCAGATATCTACGTCGTGGATCTGGCCTCGGGTTCCAAGCGGCAGATTACCAGTTCCGGGGGCGCAATTGATACCAGCCCGTGTTTCAGCCCGGATGGCAGCCAGATCGTGTTCAACTCGGACCGTGGCGGCAGCCCCCAGCTTTATATCATGAGTGCGTCCGGTGGCGGGGCAAAGCGGATTTCCTATGGTTCCGGTCAGTATGGTTCGCCGGTCTGGTCGCCGCGCGGTGATCTGATCGCTTTCACCCGGATCGGAAGCGGTGGGTTCTCGCTGGGTGTGATGAACCCGGATGGTACGGGTGAGCGGATCCTGACGCAGGGCTTCACGGTGGAGGGCGCCAGCTTCTGTCCGAACGGACGTGTGCTGGCGTTCTGCCGCCAGAGCGCTTCGGGTGCAGGGGGAGCGGGATTTGCTTCCGGGATCGGGACAATCGACATCACGGGCTTCAACGAGCGCCCGATCCGGACATCCACCGGGGCATCGGACCCTGCATGGTCCCCGCGTAACGGTTGATCGTTTTTTCTTTCTATCGTTCCGGACAGGCCAGTCGGAGTTGATCCGGCTGGCCTGTCTGCTGTCAGGGCGAGTTGCTGGCCGGGAAACAGGGGCGAGCGTGTCACGCTTGGCTGCTACGCAGGGATTGCATGGGCCTCATGCGACTGGTGAGTGTTCTGAAACAGGAATGGCTGAATTCTGCCATAGTGTCGTCCAAAAGTGTGACATTTATGTTGCGTATTCTGGTTTCGAATCAGAATCGAACCGACAGGCCCTCTCAGACGTTAACAGGATGCTTGACCCCGGATTTGAGTCATGAGTATGGGCGCTTGTGGCCACGTTTTTTCAGACAGGGCGCAACGGATCGGCAACGATTCTCTGCTGCGGCCGGAATGAAAGGACATGGTCCGGGATAACGCGGCATTTTCCGCATTCCGGTTCCGACACGGGACCGTTCTCAGGATTGAGACAGATGAAGTTCAAGGTATTTGGTGCGCTCGGTCTGGCACTCGTTCTTGCAGCCTGCTCCAATGGCAACACCAACAAGGGCGACAGCTCGGGTACGGGTGCTGCAACGCAGGAAGCCGGTCCGACGCCGGGAAGCGAAGCAGATCTGGTCGCAAATGTTGGCGATCGTGTATTTTACGAGCTGAACCAGTCTCAGCTTTCTGAAGAAGCACGCGCAACGCTGGACAAGCAGGCCGCATGGCTTGCCAAGTATCCGCAGGTCAGCATCCAGCTGGCTGGCAACTGCGATGACCGTGGCACGGAAGAGTACAATATTGCTCTTGGCCAGCGTCGTGCGAATGCGGCCCGCGACTATCTGGTCGCCAAGGGCGTGAGTGCTTCGCGCATCACCACCATTTCCTACGGCAAGGACCGTCCGACCGCTGATGGCGACGATGAGTCCTCCTGGGCGCAGAACCGTAACGCGATCACCTCGGTTCGCTGAACCCGGGTCTTTGTCGTCCGACGGACTGACAGTGTGAACGGTCGGGGGAGTTTATCCTCCGGCCGTTTTCTGTTTTATGACTGCGTACGAGGCCGTGCTCGCCGGTGACTGCGACGCTGTATCAGGAGATGTCCCTATGGTGCCGTTCCGCTCTGTCCGCGTCGTTCTGCTTGGAACTGCGCTGTCTGCGTTTCTTCCTGTCATGCCGGTTCTGGCGCAGGACGCGGGAGATGGGCAGATTTCTTCGCGTGAAGCCATTGAGCTTCAGGATCAGATTGCGGCACTTCGCCAGCAACTGAACACCGTGCAGAACAATGCGCCACTGGCGGCTCCCAGTGCGAAAGGTGGCGGATCATCATCTCAGGGTTCTGATGGGAATCTGACGGCGCAGCTTCTGGAACGCGTCTCCGCACTGGAAGAGCAGAATCGTCAGATGCGGGGGGAGCTTGACCAGTTGAACAATCAGGTCAAGGCCAATCAGGAAAACGTCTCCAAACAGATTTCGGACATGCAGTTCGCGGTTGGAGCAGGTGGCGCCGGGGCGTCTGCCGGTGCAGCGGCGGCTTCTACCGCCCGGCCTGCCGCAGCAGCAGAGAAGCCTGCGGAGAATGCGGCATCTTCTCAGCCGAAGTCCGCTCTTGAGGCTATTAAACTCGGGAACGCGGCGCTTCGGAGCGGGCATTATGAAGATGCCGAGGGAGACGCACGGATTGCGGTCAAGACAGCCAAAAGCGTTCCTGGCCGGATGGACGCCCAGTTTCTTCTGGCGCAGTCCCTGGCAGGGCAGAAGCAGTATCGCCAGTCAGCCGTTGCATATTATGATGCCTATTCGAAATCTCCGAAATCTCTGAAAGCGCAGGACTCCCTGCTGGGTGTGGCGGCCTCCATGCTGGCGCTCGGAGACAAGGATGCCGCCTGTCAGGCGCTGGACAAGCTCAAGAGTGAGTTTCCGACGCCGGCTGCCCGCGTGAAAACGGCATCCGCAACGTTCCGGACACGCGCTGCCTGTCACTGATCGCACCGTCCGGCATGGCTGAACCGGTTGGAGAGGCAGAGTTTGCGAGTCTGATGGCGCCGCTGGGACCGTGGTTGCCGGATGTGGCTGAAGCGCCAGTGGGGCTCGCCGTTTCGGGAGGCGGGGACTCCATGGCGCTGGCCTGGCTGGCGCGGCGCTGGCGGCGGCATGTGGTGGCGTTTGTCGTGGATCATGCGCTGCGGGCCAGTTCGGCGGAGGAAGCGCGTCTGACGGTCGCGCGTCTGGAGGCGCTGGGGATCAGGGCGCGGCTTCTGACGCTGGATGCCTTTCCTGCCGGGCGGATGCAGGAGCGGGCCCGGGAGGCTCGGTTCGCGGCTCTGGAACAGGCCTGTGTCCAGGAGGGATGTCTGGATCTGCTGGTTGCCCATCATGCACATGATCAGGATGAAACGGTGTGGATGCGTTGCGAAGGGGGAAGTACGCCTCTGGGCCTGATCGGCATGGCATCAGCGGCAATCCGGGGGCGCCTTCGGCTGGTGCGGCCGCTTCTTTCTCTTGCGCCTGAGCGTCTGCGTGCAACGCTGCGGGCCCATGATGTTTCCTGGATCGAGGACCCGTCCAATCTGAACCGGCGTTTCGAGCGCGTCCGCTGGCGTCAGGACCTGACGGAGCGGCAGCGCATCGATGGGCGCTCCCTTCGGGAAGAAGCGGTACGGTTTCGGCGGGAGCATGATGTTGTGCTGGCGAAACTGCTGGCGAATCATGCGCGCTGGCATCCGGCGGGGTGGATTTTTCTGAGCGAGGAAGGGATGGTGCCAAAGGCTCTGGCACCGCTGATCCGGCTTGTCGGAGGCGCGGTTTATCGCCCGGGGCGACAGCAGGTGGAGGCGCTCTGCCGCCGTGGCGTCGGGACACTGGGGGGCGTGACGGTGCGGGCCGGAGGGCGGTTTGGCCGAGGGGTCTGTCTGGTACGTGAAGAGCAGGCCGTGCAGGGCAGCATTCCGGCGGCAGTTGATGTCCTGTGGGACAGGCGGTGGCGGTTTATTGGCAAATCTGTCCCGACCGGAAGCAGGGTTTCTGCACTGGGAGACGGAGCTTCTGGTTTGGATGCGCGCGGGCTTGGACTGCCGATGGCGGCGTTGCGGGTTCTGCCGGCGCTGTGGCTTGGAACTGAGGTCGTGGGTTGGCCCGCTCTGGCGGGGCAGGGTGAAGAAACCCTTTTCTGCTGGGCAGGTGGCGTACCTGTGACTGGTGAAACGGGCGATGGATTGTAAAAAACGCATGGAAATGCGTTTTCATGGCATGAATGGGGTAGGAACGTGGGCGGGACCGCCTATGTTAGAAGTCAACACAGAATGTGACCGGTCGGCCTGTCGTGAGGGGAAAGCCCGCGCTGCATCTGACGGACAGTCTGAAGGACGACAGAGAACGAGATGAACAATTTAGGCCGTAATGTTGCGATCTGGGTGGTCATCATCATGGTCGGAATGGCAGTGTTGACCGCCTTCCAGCCCGGTGGCGGTCAACATGCAGCCCAGCAGATCGCCTACTCCGATTTCATCCATGATGTGGATCAGCATCAGGTCCGCTCTGTGACGATTCAGGAGCAGAACGTTTCCGGGACACTGACCAATGGCACGTCCTTCGAGACCTATTCTCCGCTCGATCCGACGCTGCCGTCGCGCCTGACTTCGGCTGGAGTGGAAGTGACGGCCAAGCCGCAGGACAGTGGTGAAAGCCCGATCCTGCGGTATGTGGGTGCCTATCTTCCGGTTCTGTTGCTGGTCGGACTGTGCTTCATGGTCTTCCGCCAGATGCAGGCAGGTGGTGGCCGGGCCATGGGCTTCGGCAAGTCGCGCGCGCGTCTGCTGACGGAAAAGACCGGGCGCGTCACGTTCGAAGATGTGGCGGGTATCGATGAGGCGAAATCCGAACTTCAGGAGATTGTGGAGTTCCTGCGTGATCCGCAGAAATTCACCCGTCTCGGCGGAAAGATTCCCAAGGGTGCGCTTCTGGTTGGTCCTCCGGGTACGGGTAAGACGCTGCTGGCCCGCGCCATTGCGGGTGAGGCCAATGTTCCGTTCTTCACGATCTCCGGTTCGGACTTTGTGGAAATGTTCGTCGGTGTCGGCGCGTCCCGCGTGCGTGACATGTTTGAGCAGGGCAAGAAATCCGCGCCCTGCATCATTTTCATCGACGAAATCGACGCCGTGGGCCGCCATCGTGGTGCCGGTCTGGGAGGCGGAAACGATGAGCGCGAGCAGACCCTGAACCAGATGCTGGTCGAGATGGATGGCTTTGAAAGCAATGAGGGCGTGATCCTGATTGCGGCGACCAACCGTCCCGATGTTCTGGATCCGGCCCTTTTGCGTCCCGGTCGTTTCGATCGTCAGGTCGTGGTGCCGAATCCGGATGTGTCCGGTCGTGAAAAGATCCTGCGTGTGCATATGCGCAAGGTTCCGTTGTCTTCCGACGTGGATCCGAAGGTAATTGCCCGTGGTACGCCCGGGTTCTCGGGTGCCGATCTTTCCAACCTCGTGAACGAGGCCGCTCTGATGGCCGCGCGTCAGGGGCGGCGGACAGTGGGCATGGCACAGTTCGAGGAGGCAAAGGACAAGGTCATGATGGGGGCGGAGCGTCGCTCCATGGTCATGACCGAAGACGAAAAGCGCTCGACCGCTTATCATGAATCCGGTCATGCCATCTGCGCCCTGTTCACGCCGGGCAGTGATCCGATCCACAAGGCAACGATCGTGCCGCGTGGCCGGGCACTGGGTCTAGTGATGACGCTGCCGGAGAAGGATAATATCTCCTACAGCCGGAAATGGTGTCTGGCCCGTCTGGTCATCGCTATGGGTGGCCGTGTGGCGGAAGAAATCGTTTTCGGGCCGGATGAAGTCAGCGCCGGTGCTTCCGGTGACATCAAGAGCGCGACCGATCTGGCGCGCCGGATGATTACCGAATGGGGCATGAGCAACAAGCTTGGCATGATTGCTTACGGGGATAACGGTCAGGAAGTGTTCCTTGGTCATTCCGTGACCCAGAACAAGAACATTTCCGAAGATACGGCCCGCGAGATCGACAAGGAAGTGAAGGAACTGATCGATACGGCCTACAAGCAGGCTCATGATCTCCTGACCGAGCATCTTGACGATCTGCACCGTCTGACCGCCGCCATGCTCGAATATGAGACTCTGACGGGTGAAGAAGTCGGCAAGGTCATTCGGGGCGAGGCCATCGAGCGCGCTTCGGATGATGAACAGATGCCAGACAACCGTCGGGCTTCCGTTCCTACCACGCGTCCCGGAGCATTTGATCCGGCTCCGCAGGCGGGTTAATCAGGCATCCAATCGCACCGTGGGGCGCGTCATTGAGGGGTATTTTCTCCTCTGTGCCGCGCCTTTTTTATTCGCTATTGAGACAGGCAGGATTTCACGACGATGGCCAGCAAAAGGGCTCTGTTCGGAACCGATGGGATCAGGGGCCAGGCCAATACCGCCCCCATGACAGTGGAGGTTGCCCAGCGGCTGGGACAGGCTGCCGGACTGTATTTCATGCGGAGCCCGAACCGGCGGCACAGTGTTGTGCTGGGCAAGGACACCCGTCTGTCCGGTTACATGATCGAATGTGCGCTGGTGGCTGGGTTCCTGTCGGCCGGGATGGATGTCATTCTTGTCGGACCACTACCGACACCGGCTATTGCCATGCTGACCCATTCCCTGCGGGCCGATCTGGGCGTTATGGTGTCTGCGTCGCATAATCCTTTTACCGATAACGGGATCAAACTGTTCGGGCCTGATGGGTTCAAGCTTTCTGATAGTGTGGAAGGGGAAATCGAGGCGCTGATGGGACAGGATCTGTCAGCCCGTCTGGCCTCACCTGCCGAAATTGGCCGTGCCTCACGTCTGACGGATGCCGCAGGGCGGTATATTGAAAATGCCAAGGCGTCCTTTCCGCGCGGACTGCGTCTGGACGGACTGAAGATCGTGATCGACTGCGCGAATGGTTCAGCCTATCGCGTTGCGCCGACCGCCTTGTGGGAACTGGGTGCCGAAGTCATCAAAATTGGCTGTTCGCCAGATGGATTGAACATCAACGACGGTGTCGGATCGATGCATCCTGAAACGCTATGCGCGGCAGTACGGGAACATGGAGCCGATTTCGGGATTGCACTGGACGGGGATGCGGATCGCGTTCTGATTTCGGATGAGAACGGTGAACTGGTCGATGGAGATCAGCTGATTGGACTGATCGCCAAATTCTGGAAACAGCATGGCCGTCTGCGCGGAAAGACTGTCGTAGCGACGGTCATGTCCAACATGGGGCTGGAAAAGGCTCTGGCGGAAGAGGGGCTTGAGCTCCAGCGGACAGGGGTCGGGGATCGCTACGTAGTGGAACGTATGCGCGAGATTGGTGCCAACCTTGGGGGTGAACAGTCGGGGCACATGGTGCTTTCCGACTATGCCACGACTGGGGATGGGCTTCTGGCTGCGTTGCAGGTACTGGCTGTTTCAGTGGAAACAAAGAGGCCGGCCAGCGAGATCTGCAAGGTTTTCAAATCCTATCCGCAACTCCTCAAGAATGTCCGGTATTCCGGGATCAACCCGATGAACAGCCCCGCGCTTCCTGCTGTGCGCTCCTGGGCCGAGGAACGTCTGGCCGGACGTGGTCGTCTGCTGCTCCGGGCCAGCGGCACCGAACCCCTGATTCGCGTCATGGTTGAGGCAGAGGATGAAGCAGTGGTCCATGAAATCGTGGACCATGTCTGTGAAGAGATCCGCAAGATCGCGGCGCAGTAAGGGCAGAAGAGCTTCTGCCTTTTACATGGCGCTCACGACCTGTTGGGCTGTGTGGTCCTGTTTCGTGGCAACGATGGCGGCCAGATCCGGAAGGGTCTCGTCGCGCAGGATATAACCACGGCCCCAGACGGTTGCGATCAGATTACCTGCACCGACCTGCTGAAGTTTGCGGCGCAGTTTGCAGATGAAAACATCGATGATCTTCATTTCCGGCTCATCGATGCCGCCGTAAAGGTGGTTGAGGAAAGCGTCCTTTGTCAGGACAGAGCCTTTCCGGATCACCAGCAGTTCAAGAATGGCATATTCCTTCCCTGTCAGATGCAGGGGTTTGCCATCGACGGTGACGTTCTTTCCATTCAGGTCCAGTTCCAGACCGCCGACGCGCAGGCGCGGTTCAGCGAAGCCGCGGGAGCGGCGCATGACGGCCTGAAGCCGTGCGATCAGCTCCCCTGTGTCATAGGGTTTGGTCAGATAGTCATCGGCGCCGGTTGCAAAAGCGCGAATCTTGGCCTGCGGGCGCAGCAGGGCCGAGAGCACCAGAACCGGTGTCATGATCCGGGCGCCCCGAATGCGGCGGATGACGTCATACCCTTCAACATCGTTCAGCATCAGTTCCAGAACCACGACGTCGTAGTCGTAATGACGGAGCATTTCGATGGCTTCCTCACCGGAAGGTGTGTGATCCACCGTGAATGCCACATTGCGCAGCGTCTGGGCGAGGGCGGCAGAGGCATTCAGATCACTGTCGACAAGAAGGATACGCATTCTTCAACTCCCGGATTGGTGAAGAGATGGTTACTACCCAAGGTTGTTATTGTCGACGGATGTAAATCAAAAAACGTAAATTTCTCATTATTTTTCTACCTTGAGTAGCATCTTAAGGATTCCTTATTCCTTTGGGGATAGCCTTGGAGGTATGAACGATTCTGCGGAAATTCCTTCTGGAAAGCCTATTTTTCCCGAGTTTTCGGCTATTTATGAATGGCTTGAGACGGTAGAGCTCATTGGTGCCTGCGGCACGGTCAAGGATGTGACCGGTCTGTGTGTGACTGTGGCGGGGCTGAACGGGCTTGTTTCTATGGGAGATCGAATCAGACTTGAAGCGCGGGACGGCCGTTCCATACAATCCGAGGTTGTGGGATTTTATCAGTCCCAGGCGCGTGTCATGGCATTCGGTTCGCTGGAAGGCATTGGCCCGGGGTGCAGGGGACGGATTTCCCTGCGTGATCCGGGAGGGGGGCTGAGCGTAACCGACAACTGGCTGGGACGTGTGGTGGACCCTTTGGGCAAGCCGATTGATGGAAAAGGGCATTTGGTGCCCGGATATCGCAGGCAATCGGTACGCAACGCCCCTCCCAATGCTGGGGAGCGTGCCCGTCTGGGCGAACGGATTGATCTTGGCGTCAGGGCGCTGGATGCGTTCACGACCTGCCGCCGGGGACAGCGGCTTGGCCTGTTCGCTGGGTCAGGTGTGGGCAAGTCAACGCTCCTGTCCATGCTCGCCCGGGGAGCGGGATGCGATGTTGCCGTGATCGGGCTGGTAGGTGAACGTGGGCGCGAAGTCCGGGAGTTTATCGAGGATGATCTAGGCGCTGATGGTCTGGCCCGGAGTGTCCTGGTCATCGCGACATCCGATTCGCCACCGCTGATGCGGCGGGAAGCGGCATTGGCGGCCATGACGATTGCCGAATATTTTCGGGATCAGGGAAAGTCCGTTCTTCTGCTGATGGATAGCGTGACCCGTTTCTGCATGGCGCAGCGCGAGATCGGACTGTCAGCCGGCGAGCCGCCGGCAACGCGCGGATATCCGCCGTCCGTTTTTGCCGAACTGCCCAGACTTCTGGAACGGGCAGGCCCAGGCGAGGTCGGGCAGGGCATGATCACCGCCCTGTTCACGGTGCTGGTGGAAGGTGATGATCAGAACGAACCGGTTGCGGATGCGGTCCGTGGGATTCTGGACGGTCATGTCGTTCTGGACCGCAGGATCGGCGAGCAGGGACGTTATCCGGCGATTGATGTGTTGCGCTCCCTCTCGCGGGCGGTGCCGGGATGCAATTCACCCGAGGAAAATGACGTTACGCGCCGGGCCCGCGCCGTGATGGCCATCTATCAGCGTATGGCGGACATGATCCGGCTCGGGGCATACAAGGCGGGGACAGATCATGAGGTGGATGAGGCGATTCGTCTCATGCCGTTGCTGGATGCCTTTCTGACCCAGGGCCGAAACGAGCGCACAACCTGTGCGGAAGCCTTCGCCCGCCTGACCGATATCATGAAGACGGCGCAGTGAACCCTCAGGGAGAGACCAAATGATGGAACAGTCCCCACTGGAGACGTTGATGACCCTGCGCCAGCATGAACTGGACTCTGTGGAGGCAACCTTCGGAAAAGCGGTGGCGCGTGAGGCCGAGGCTGAAAAAGCACTGGCGCAGGCGCAGTGGAAGATTCTCTCGGAGCAGGCCTGTGCGTCGGATGCCCAGGCAGATGATGAGGCTGTGGAAGCTTTCAGCCGCTGGCTGCCGCTGGGTCGGAAGGCTGTTGCCGAGGCGCAGGAACGATGCCATCAGGCGGCGCTGGACCGGGAAACGGTTCGTGGTGCGCTTCTGGAGGCGCGGGCGGCGCTTGAGACGGTTCAGACCCTTCGGGATGAGCGCAGGGAGGAAGCCCGCCAGTCCGGTCTCCGGAAAGAACAGGCGGCTCTGGACGATCTGGCGTTACGTCGGGCGGACCTGCCCTGAAGGGCCTGCCCGCAGGGTGTCGGCAATCTGCGTGGCAGTTCCGATGAGAGCGCAGGCCACGGGGTGGGTGCTGTCCCGCACGAAAGCGAGGATCAGGGTCCCATCGCTGGAGAACAGGTCGCTTTTCATGCTGATGACCGGCGTGGTCATGCCCTCTTTTCCCGCAGCTTCGGCTGCATGAGCCATGATGCGGGTCACGGCTTTCTCAAGGGCGGGCAGAACCGCCGCAGGTGAAGATGCGCTGTCAGTCGCATGGGTGGCGAGGAGGTCATTCCAGCCTTCGCGCGTGATGAAAACCGGGACGCCGTCAGGCGGCGTGTCACGTTCGGCGCGGAGGATCTGTCCGGACTGGGCGAGACCAACGATATCGACGGAAGGAAGGGAGGCCGGTTCGAGTGTGACTGACATTCGGGCTTTCGCGGATTGGGACGGATGGGAGGAAAACCCTTTCCGGCACGTGTGTGCCAGAAAGGGAAAGAATCAGTGTGGCGGGCTGCCCATGGCCTGCATCAGGGCGCTGACCTGATCGGGATGGGCTTTGAAAAGCGCCACATTGGCAGGATTGGGGCTGGGCATGCCCTGCGGGAGCTGCTGGCCATTGCTGGCGGCCAGTGTCATGCCGAAGGCCGTCACACCCATGACGAAAGTCGCAGGTGTGAAGCCATGCTGCTGAAGGATCGGGGTGAGGCCTGGAACCTGCCCGACGCGGGCGATCGTCTGTTCCAGTGTTGCGCCCTGCGAATTGGGGGGCTGGATATTGCTGGCCTGAAGCGCGGACAGCGTGGCAGCGGCGCGGGGCATGAAATCCGGTGGCAGCGTGTAATGCATGGCCCGTTCGATATCTGCGCGGGCCTGCGGCGAAAGCTGCTGCTGTTGCTGGGGCTGCTGTGCCGGGTATGACTGCGTGCCGGGCTGACCGTCAACCTGCGTCTGGCTGGGATAGCCCTGATATCCTTGGGCCTGCGCTGCGAGCGGCGCGAGAGCTGCGGCGAGCAGGAGGGCGTACAGCCCGGATTTTCCATAACGTTGCATCATGCTTTCACCCATTCACCAGCCCGCATCAGCGGTGTTTTCTGACCATCCTTGATGCCATCAAGGTCGATCCTGTCTGAACCGATCATCCAGTCGATGTGGATAAGCGATGTATTGGCGCCACGCTCCAGAAGCTGCTCCGGCGTCAGGCCCTCGATGTCAAACAGGCATTTCGTATAGGCCTGTCCGAGGGCGATGTGGCTGGACGCGTTCTCATCGAAGAGGGTGTTGCGATAAAGGATGCCGCTGGCTGAGATCGGAGAAGAGTGCGGTACAAGAGCAACCTCGCCGATGCGGCGCGCACCTTCGTCAGTATCGAGGATGCGATTGAGGACGTCCTCGCCTTGCGAGGCATGGGCTTCCACGATGCGACCGGCTTCAAAACGGACGGAAATCTCGTCGATCAGGGTGCCCTGATGGAACAGTGGCTTGGTGCTGCATACATGGCCATCAACGCGGGCGCGATGCGGGGTGGTGAAGATCTCTTCCGTCGGAATGTTTGGATTGCAGACGATTCCGTTGCCGGCCTCTTCCGAACCGCCCGCCCAGGCATGGCCATCCGCGAGCCCGACCGTCAGATCCGTGCCGGGGCCAGTGAAATGCAGGGCGTCAAAGCGGCTTTCATTCATGTATTTCGCACGGGCATGCAGGCGTGCGTTATGCGCTTTCCACTCGCCAACGGGATCAGCCACATCAACGCGTGAGGATTTGAAAATGCCGTTCCACAGGGCTTCGAGGGCCTCTGCTTCGGACAGGTCTGGAAAGACCTGTCTGGCCCAGGCCGGTGTGGCGCAGGCGATGATGTTCCAGTTCACGGCAAACTGCGTGATGAGTTCCATGGCCGGGCGGTTTGCCGCCGAGCTGGCGCGGTTGGCGCGGGCGATACGGGCGGGGTCCTGTCCCTTGAGAAGAGTCGGGTCGGAGCCCGTAATGGCCATGCGGGCCGCGCCTTCGCGGAAGGCCCGGGCCATGCCGTCGGCAAGCCAGGTGGGCGCCGTATCGAAGGCGTCATCCGGAGCATGGATATAGCGGGCGAGGGTTGCCTCCCCGTCGGCGTACAGAGTTGTCACGAGGGAGGCGCCGGCGCGGTAGGCATGTTCGGTCACGCGCCGGACGAGCGGAGCGGCTTCGAGCGGAGCGGTAATTAGGAGCTGCTGCCCGTGAGCCAGGTTCAGGCCGGTGCGGACGGCGACTTCACCCAGTCGGTCCAGAAGCTGTTCATGCGTAAAAGAGGATGAAGCGGACACGTCTGTCTCTCTCGCAGTGGAAATATGAGGGATATGGTGGTCGCTGCCGTCCGGAAGTGCAAGTACAGCCCGCTTTTGTGCAGCTGCACGCCGGTTCTCATGTCTGTGGGATGGGACGAGGACGGGCTTCCGGGAAATGGCAGGAGACAGAAACGCAGCCGGAAGCGGCGCCGCGCTGTGTTCTGTGCGGTCGGTCGATCCCGTCTCATGCGCGTTCTTCCCGTCACCATCTGAAGCCGAAGCTGAAAGGCGGCGGCCAGGGTGAGACGGTGCTGTTGCACCAGGTCTGCCATGCCACCATTCACGCCCATTTCAGCGAGACTGAGCTGGCACGCAGGCTGACCGAACCCGAAGCATTGCGGCGCGAGCCGGTTCTGGCGGCATTCATTGAATGGGTTCGCGACAAGCCGGATGATTTCCATGTCCGGACGCATGGCGTGACTTGAACGTTCAGGGGGGGTACGCTGCGCCCCATGCAACCCGGACTTCATGTTTTCGCCGATGAAGGGCAGCCTGACCAGCGCCCGTTCGATGTCGCCGTGGTCATGCCCAGCCTTCTCCGTCCCACTCTTGTTCGGGCTCTGCGATCCGTTTTTGCCCAGACGGGTGACCTGCGAGTGCAGGTCATGATCGGTGTGGACTGCCTGCCATCCGGAGATGGGGCGCCAGAGGATGTGGATGCGCTGATCGTGGAGGCCTGTGCCAGTCGGCCGCCGGGATGGGTGGTAGAGGTTCTCTGGCCGGGATACTCGACCTCCCAGCGGCATGGCGGCTTTGGCCGTGCCATGGATGGCGGAGTACTGCGCAGTGTGCTGAGCCAGCTTTCGAATGCGCCGCGCGTGGCCTATCTGGATGATGACAACTGGTGGTCTTCCGATCACCTTTCATCGCTGTTGCAGGCCATCGACGGGGAGGACTGGGCTTGGTCGGGGCGATGGTTCATACATCCGCAGACGATGAAGCCGATCTGTGAGGATCTGTGGGAGTCCGTCGGGATCGGAGGCGGTGTCTTCCGGGAGCGGTTCGGAGGTTTCGTGGACCCGAACTGCCTTATGATCGACCGCGTGCGTATTCCGGAGGTGCTGGATCTGTGGAACCGTCCCCTGCCGGGGGATGAAAGCCAGATGAGCGCTGACCGGTCCGTCTTCAATCTGCTGAAGGGACGACCAGGGCGTCCGACCGGTCAGTATTCAGCCTGGTATGTGGTGCGCGAGACGGATGGAATGCATCCGTTCCGCCTGCGCGCCATGGGGGAGGCATGGGAAAAGGCCGGTCAGGGCGACTGACGTTACTGACGGACCATTTTCCCGGGTGCCCTGTCACGTCCGTTGGTTCCCGTTCTCCGGTTACATGGACCGGATGGTGTTGCGGCGCGGGCGCCGCTGACGCTCGGTTTCCTGCCGAGGTGTGCGGCTGGTGGCGCGTGCAGCCTTCTCTCGCGCGGCTTCCCGCAGTTCGGTCTCAAGCTCGCGGATACGCTTCTGGATGCTCTCCTTCAGGGCCGGAGAGGTGTGTGCCTTCATCGTCGCGATGGTTTCCTTCAGATCACGGAGCTGCTTCTCCTTTTCCGAATGGTTGCGGCGGATAGGCTGATTGTCGGACATCTGTCCGTGGAATGCGCGCATGGTCTACGGTTATCCTTCATGGCACTTCGGAAACCTCCCGCACAGGCTGACCGGCGGTCCGGGCATGGGGGGATGGGGCGCATGACTGCACCCGTCTGGCCTCCGAAGGGTTCATGACTATGGGGCGGTCTCAGGGCCGCCCGGTTGATTTCAGGATCGGGGTACGAGGATATCTTGCAGGGCGTCTGTCAGGCGTGTGCAGGCCTCGTCGGTTCCGATCGTCACGCGCAGCCAGTTCTGGATGCGCGGGGTGGAAAGATGCCGGACCAGGATCGAGCGGTCGCGCAGGGCGGCGGCAAGAGGTCCGGCCGGTTGCGTCGAATGACGCATGAGAATGAAATTGGCACAGGATGGCAGGACTTGGAAGCCGAGATTTTCCAGAGCAGGTACAAGCCGTTCGCGACTGGTGATCACGCGGGACGTTATTTCTGACAGCCAGCCCGTATCCTGAATGGCGGCGATGGCGCCAGCCTGTGCGGGGCGGGACAGGGGATAAGAATTGAAACTGTCCTTCACCCGGACAAGCCCTTCTATCAGTTCCAGAGAACCGATGGCGAAACCCACGCGCAGCCCTGCCAGCGCATAGGATTTCGAGAGCGTCTGGACGACCAGGAGATTGTCATGACGGTGTGTGAGAGCGATGGCCGACTCGGCACCAAAATCCACATAGGCCTCGTCGATGATGACAGTGCGGTCCGGGTGACGCTTAAGCAGCGTTTCGATCTTCGCGAGAGGAAGAGCGATGCCGGTATTGGCGTTCGGATTGGCGATGACAATGCCGCCGCAGGGACCGTCATAATCGTCGATTTCGATCTCAAAGCGGTCATTCAGCGGAATGAAGCGGAAAGGCTGATCGAAGAGGCTACAGTAAACGGGATAGAACCCATAAGTGACGTCTGAATACAGGACCGGTTCGTCATCATGGAACAGGGCACGGAAAGCATGGGCCAGCACTTCATCCGAGCCGTTTCCGACGAAAACATGCGCAGCAGACGTCCCGAAGCGCTCCGCGATGGCGGTGCGCAGGTCCATGGCTGTCGGGTCCGGATAGAGCCGCAGATCATCATTCGCGCTGTCGCGGATGGCCTGAAGAACGTTAGGGCTGGGAGCGTAGGGAGATTCGTTCGTATTGAGCTTCAGGAGATTCGCAATCCGAGGCTGTTCGCCCGGGATGTAGGGGTGAAGATCCTGAACACGACGGTTCCAGAAGCGGCTCATGCAGAAAAGAGCCCTGGCATGTGCTGACGGGTGGCGAGATCGCGCGCCGAGACGCTGTCCGCGTCCTTCATGTCAGGATTGGCACCGGCGGCGAGAAGCTGCTTCGCCATATCTTCGCGGTTGAACATGATGGCAAACATCAGCGGTGTGCGCCCGGCATGGTTGGCATGATCGACCTGTGCGCCATGGGCGATCAGGAGGGTCGCGATGTCAGTCAGGCCCTTGAACGCCACGCCGGAGAGGGCGGTCGCGCCCTTGAGATCCGTGGCTTCCGTATTCGCGCCCCGTTCGAGGAGAAGACGCGTGGCCTCGATGTGTCCGTTATAGGTCGCGACGATCAGAGCGGTGTAGCCCCGGCTGTCTGGGGTGTCGATCGCCATGCCGGCGTCGAGGAACTGGGTCAGGAGGTCCGTGTCACCTTCGCGGGCGGCATCGATGAAAAGGGCAGTAATCTGATCGGATGTAAAATTGACGGTTTGGGCGCTCATGATGCTTTCCGCGAAAGGGGAGAGAAAAATAGCAATGACGGAAGACTAGCTTCTTGCTGGTGCGGGCGGAAGGGTGATGCTTTCGCCGTTCCGCAGGGGAGCGAAAGTCCGGGCATGGCCGTGCATGGCGATCTTCAGCCGGGACGGAGGCTCGAGGATGGCTTCGTCGGTTAGCTGGAACGTCCCGAAATGGATGGGCAGGCCCGTGGATGCCTGAAGGGTGTCGAATGCCATCAGGGCTTCTTCAGGGCACATGTGAACGCGGCGCATGATCTCGCGGGGGGCATAGGCGCCGATCGGGAGAATGGCGAGGTCCATGACGGGCCAGCGGCGGTGAATGGCATCAAAATGTCTGCCCCAGGCGGTGTCGCCCGCGAAGAAGACTGTCTGGCCTTCTGTCTCGACTACGAAGCCACCCCACAGGGCGCGGTTGGTGTCGAAGGGGGTGCGTGCGCTTCCGTGCAGGGCGGGTGTCGCCGTGATGCGGGCACTGTCCGTTTCCGTTCTGTCCCACCAGTCCAGTTCAATGATGCGGGCCAGGCTGGTTTTTTCAAGATGGCGCCGGTTGCCGGAGAGGGTGATGCAAAGGGGATCGTCCCGTCTGGCGAGGGCGCGCAGGGACGGGAAATCCATGTGGCCGTAATGGCAGTGCGAGACGAGTACGATGTCGATGCGGGGGAGGGTCTGGAGCAGGATGCCAGGCGGCCGCACACGACGGGGGCCGAAACTGCGGAAGGGGGAGCAGCGTTCCGAAAACACCGGGTCCGTTATGATACGGAGCGGTGCACGCCCCGCACGACCAAACTGGAGCAGGACGGTCGCATGACCGATGAACGTTGCAATGCATTCTTCCGGCTTCGGTTCCGGGAGGCTGAAGACCGGCTGGGGCGGCAGCGCGTCCGGCCAGCGCAGGCCGAGCATCCAGCGCAGGAGGTTCGCGCGGCGCTGGGCCGGTGTGCGGCCGGGAAGACTGGCATCCGGTCGCCAGGCGGGCGGGTTGAAGTAGCGACGGCCGTCGTGGTGCGGCGGGTTGTCATCAAGCACAAGCGCGTGTTTCACAATATGGTTTACCGATAAGCCATTGCTTCCGGCGTGACTTCGCGTCATGCCGGGGCTGCAGAAGGTACGGGGGAAATCACAAGTCTGCTCCCCCGTTCGTCACAAGCCGGAGACCCCATTCCGATGAGTACGCTTCCCGAACTTGCCATCAATACGATCCGTACCCTTTCGATGGAAGGCGTTGAACGTGCCAATTCCGGTCATCCGGGAACGGCCATGGCCCTTGCGCCCGCAATGTATGCCGTCTGGCAGCATGATCTGAAGTATGATCCGGCCGATCCTCTCTGGCCAGCCCGGGACCGTTTCGTCCTCTCCGTCGGTCATGCGTCCATGCTGCTCTATTCCACCCTGTTCCTAACGGGTGTGAAGGATGTGGAAAACGGCAGCGCCGTGGACCGGCCCGCCCTGACGGTCGAGGATCTTCAGAAATTCCGTCAGCTGGACTCCCGCACGCCGGGTCATCCGGAATACCGTTTTACCTCGGGTATCGAAACGACGACGGGGCCGCTGGGGCAGGGTTGCGGCAACTCCGTGGGTATGGCCATCGCACAGAAATGGCTGTCCACACATTACGACCGCCCGGGCTTCAAGCTGTTTGATTACCATGTGACGGTGTTCTGTGGGGATGGCGACATGATGGAAGGCGTGTCGTCCGAAGCGGCGTCCACGGCTGGCCATCTGGGGCTGGGGAACCTGACCTGGATCTATGATTCCAACCAGATTTCGATCGAAGGCTCCACCGACCTCGCCTTCACCGAGAACGTGGCCGGGCGCTTCGAGGCCTATAACTGGCATGTCCAGGTTCTGGATGATGCCAATGACGTCCAGGCCATCATAAAGGCACTGGAAGTCGCCCATTCCGTTACGGACCGTCCGAGCATGATCGTCCTCAAAACGGTCATCGGTTATGGCGCGCCCAAGAAGGCCGGAACGGCTTCCGCTCATGGTGAGCCTTTGGGTGCTGAGGAGATCAAGGGTGCGAAGAAGGCTTATGGCTGGCCTGAAGACGCACCGGATTTCTACGTTCCGGATGGCGTGAAAGAGCACTTTGCCGAAGGTCTGGGCAAGCGCGGCGCGGAAGCGCATGCGGAATGGCGTGAGCTGTTCTCTGCCTATCGGGCGGCGCATCCTGATCTTGCAGCCGAAATCGACGCCATTCTGGAGCACCGTCTGCCGGAGGGCTGGGACAAGGACATTCCGATCTTCGAAGCTGATGCCAAGGGCATCGCGTCCCGCGCCAGTTCGGGTCAGGTGCTGAATGCCGTTGCCAAGAACCTGCCGTGGATGATCGGTGGCTCCGCTGACCTGACGCCGTCCACGAAGACGGATATCAAGGGTGGCGGTTCGTTCCAGCCCGAGAAATGGAGCGGCACCTATGGTGGTCGCAACCTGCATTTCGGCGTTCGTGAACATGCCATGGGTTCGATCTGCAACGGTATCGCGCTGTCCGGTATCCGGGCCTACGGTTCGGGCTTCCTGATCTTCTCGGATTACATGAAGGCGCCGATCCGTCTGTCGGCCATCATGGAACTGCCTGTCCTGTATATCTTCACGCATGATTCCATCGGCGTGGGCGAAGACGGACCGACACATCAGCCGATCGAGCAGCTGGCACAGCTCCGCGCGACCCCAGGCCTCATGACGATCCGCCCGTCCGACGCCAATGAGGTGGCCGAGGCGTGGCGTACGCTCATTCCCATGACGCACAAGCCGGCCGTGCTCGTGCTCAGCCGCCAGAATCTCCCGACGATCGACCGTACGAAATATGCGGCGGCCTCCGGTCTGGCAAAGGGTGCCTACGTGCTGGCGAGCTGTGAGGGCAAGCCGGACGTGATCCTGATGGCGACGGGTTCGGAAGTGTCTCTCATCGTGGCGGCATACGAGAAGCTGACGGAGGAAGGCATCAAGGCCCGCGTGGTCTCAATGCCGAGCTTCGACCTCTTTGAAGAGCAGAGCCAGGAATACCGGGATTCCGTTCTGCCGCCGGATGTGATCGGCCGTGTAGCGGTTGAGCAGGCCGCGGCCTTTGGCTGGGACCGGTATGTCGGCCTTGGCGGCTCGATCATCGCCATGAACTCTTTCGGTGCGTCGGCTCCGGCTTCTGCCCTGCTGACGAAATTCGGCTTCACACCTGAGGCGGTTTACGACGCGGCCAAGCGCCAGTCCGCCCGCGGAAAATAATGGGAGAACGATAATGGCGGATACCATTTCCAACACCAGCCTTGATGAGGTTGGCAGCGTTCTCAGGGATCTTGAGAAATTCGGCCAGTCTCCCTGGCTGGATTTTATCCAGCGCAGCTTCACGGAAGATGGCAGTCTGAAGAAGCTGGTGGAGGAGGATGGCCTGCGGGGCGTCACCTCCAACCCGGCCATCTTCGAGAAGGCCATCGGTCACGGAACGGAATACGATCCGCAGATCCGCAAGCTCCTAGAGGGGGAAGGACTTTCCCCCGGAGATCTGTACGAACATCTCGCAGTTGATGACATCCGCGCTGCCTGCGGCGTCCTGCATCCGGTCTTTCAGAAGACGAAAGGTCTGGACGGATATGTGAGCCTTGAGGTCTCGCCTTACCTGGCGTTCGACCCGCATGGCACCATCACCGAGGCGCGCCGTCTGTGGAAGACGGTCAGCCGCGAGAACCTGATGGTGAAGATCCCGGGGACGACGGAAGGATGCAGCGCCATCCGTGAAGCCATTGCGGATGGAATCAACATCAACGTCACGCTCCTGTTCTCGCTGGATGCGTACAAGGCGGTTCTGGAAGCCTATATTTCCGGTCTGGAAGCCCGCGTGGGCCGTGGTGAGGACATTTCCCGCCTGGCCAGTGTTGCATCCTTCTTCGTCAGCCGGATCGACGGCAAGGTCGATGCCGAGATCGACCGCCGCGTGAAGGCGGGAGACCCGGAATCCGCGGCGCTGAAGGCACTGCGCGGCAAGGTGGCCATCGCCAACGCCAAGATGGCCTACCAGTACTATCTGGAAGTTAAAAACACGCCGCGCTGGAAAGCGCTGGCCGCCAAGGGCGCCAACCCGCAGCGTCTGCTGTGGGCCAGTACGGGAACGAAGGACAAGGCCTATTCCGACGTCCTGTATGTCGAGGAACTGATTGGCCCTGAAACGGTCAACACAATCCCGCCGGCAACGTTTGATGCCTTCCGCGATCACGGCAAGCTCCGCGAGAGTCTGACGGAGAACGTGGACGAAGCCCGGCATGTCATGGCTGAGGTCGAGCGTCTTTCGCTGGATCTGGATGGCGTGACGGCGAAGCTGGTCAAGGAGGGCTGCGCGTCGTTCTGCGTGGCCTTCGATGAACTGCTGACAGCTGTTGCCACGAAGCGTGAAGCCGTTCTTGGAGACCGTCTGCTGCGTTTCAGTGCAGATCTTCCCGCTGAAATCCGCGATGACGTGGCGGCGGCCGAGAAGGAATGGAGTGTCAGTGGTATTCTGCGCCGGATCTGGAAGAAAGATCCGTCCGTCTGGACAAATGGCCCGGAAGCCGGATGGCTGAACTGGCTGAACATTGTTCAGGACCGCCTGTGGCATATCGACGAGCTGGAGGTTCTGGCCCGTGATGTCCGTACCCGCGGTTTCACGGACATCCTGCTGCTCGGTATGGGTGGATCGAGCCTTGGTCCGGAGGTTCTGGCCGAGACGTTCGGGCAGCAGAAGGGCTGGCCGAAGCTGCATGTGCTGGACAGCACCGATCCGCAGCAGGTGACGACGTTCAAGAATGCCGTTGACCTCAAGAAAACGCTGTTCATTGTCGCCAGCAAATCCGGCGGGACGCTGGAGCCGAACATCCTCTTCGCCCATTTCTGGGACGTGGCAGGCCAGGCTCTTGGCAAGCATCCGGGCGAAAACTTCATCGCCATTACTGATCCCGGCTCGCACATGCAGAAGGTTGCCGAGGAGAACAAGTTCTGGCGGACATTCTTCGGTGATCCGAAGATTGGTGGCCGTTTCTCGGTCCTGTCCAATTTCGGGCTTGTTCCGGCAGCTGCGGCTGGACTGGATGTCCGCAAGTTCCTGAAAGTAACGCAGCTGCTTGTGGAATCCTGTGACGGCAGCGTACCGCCAGCCGCCAATCCGGGTGCGACGATCGGGCTGATCTTGGGACATGCGGCGAAGTGCTTCGGGCGTGACAAGGTGACGATCGTGGCATCCGAGGGGATCGCCTCTTTCGGAGCCTGGCTTGAGCAGCTCATTGCCGAAAGTACCGGCAAGAAGGGCATCGGCCTTGTGCCGATCGATGAAGAGGAACTGGGCGCTCCCTCCGTTTACGGCAAGGACCGCGTCTTCGTGGATCTTCTGCTGGGTGACGACATGCCGGACAGCCGGTTGGGTGCGCTGCGTGAAGCCGGAGCACCTGTCATCACCGTGCGTCTTGCGGAGCCGGCACAGCTTGGACAGGCGTTCTTCCTCTTCGAATTCGCCACGGCGGTTGCCGGAGCGGTTCTGGGGATCGATCCGTTCGACCAGCCGGATGTGGAGTTCAGCAAGGTCGAGACCCGCAAGCTGACCTCGGCTTACGCGGAGAAGGGATCACTGCCGGCGGAAACGCCTTTCGCGAAGGATGGCAGCCTGTCGTTCTACGCGGATGAGAAGAACGCGAAGGCTCTGGAAGGTGGTGATGCTGTTGCCATCCTGAAGAAGCTGTTCGGTCAGGTGAAGCCGGGCGATTATGTCGGTCTGCTGGCGTATATCGAGCGTGACAGCAAGACCCGCGACTGGGCGCAGGCCGTTCGCATGGAACTTCGGGATGCGCTGAAGGTCGCCACGGCGGCAGAATTCGGCCCGCGGTTCCTGCACTCCACTGGGCAGGCTTACAAGGGTGGACCTGACAGCGGTGTTTTCCTCCAGGTCACCGCGACGGATGCGGCTGATGTTCCGGTTCCGGGGCATGGCTACAGCTTCAGTGTCGTGAAAGCGGCACAGGCACGGGGCGATTTCGAGGTTCTGGCTGCCCGCGGGCGTCGTGCGCTGCGGGTTCATATTGATGGGCCGCTGGCCGAGGGGCTGAAATCTCTCGCAACGGCAATCCATAAAGCGGTTGCAGGAGAATAATCCATGCGCATCGGTATTATCGGACTGGGACGGATGGGCGGCAATATTGCCGTCCGTCTGACACGCCACGGCCATGATGTCGTCGTACACGACCGCACGGCGGAAGTGACGGCTTCCATCGTAAAACGCGCGGAAGGTGGACGTGCCACCGGCGCTGCCAGCGTGAGCGAACTGGTGCAGAAGCTTGAAGGGGACGAGCACCGCGTGGTGTGGGTCATGCTTCCGGCGGGCGCCATTACCGAAGCCTGCGTCAAGGAACTGGGCGGCCTTCTGGGCAAGGGTGACATCATCATCGATGGTGGCAACAGCTATTACAAGGACGATATGCGTCGCGCCAAGACACTGGCGGAGAAGGGCATCGACTATGTGGATGTCGGAACCTCCGGTGGCGTGTGGGGCCTCGATCGCGGCTATTGCATGATGTATGGCGGCACGAAGGCCGCCGCGGATTACATTGATCCGATCCTTGGGGCGCTGGCGCCGGGCAAGGGAGATGTGCCGGTCACGCCGAACCGTGACAAGCCGGGCCTCGATCTGCGCGCCGAGCAGGGCTATCTGCATTGTGGGCCGGCGGGATCAGGCCATTTCGTAAAGATGATCCATAACGGTATCGAATACGGCATGATGCAGGCCTTCGCGGAAGGCTTCGACATCATGAAAAGCAAGAACTCCCCGGTTCTGGCCGAGGGAGACCGTTTCAACCTGAACATGGCCGACATCGCCGAAGTCTGGCGTCGTGGCAGCGTGGTGTCATCCTGGCTGCTTGACCTGACGGCGGAAGCTCTGGCCCGGTCTGGCGAACTGAACGAGTTTTCGGGTGAAGTGGCGGATTCCGGCGAAGGACGCTGGACCATTGAAGCCGCCATCGAGGAAGACGTGCCGGCGCCTGTCATGACGGCTGCCCTGTTCACGCGCTTCCGTTCCCGTTCGGGTAACAATTTTGCCGAGAAAGTCCTTTCGGCCCAGCGTTTCGGTTTCGGCGGACACGTCGAGAAGAAATAAGCCGCGGCTGCCAATGGGCAAGGGGAGAGGGACGCGTTATGCTCCGCTCCCCTTCTCACCCGCAGCCGAATGACAGGGGCTTTCATGTCCGTTGATCTCGATACAATCCACGCGGCTCTTCCATCTTTACCGGATCAGATCCGGATGGTTGTGTCCGATATGGACGGCACTCTCCTGACGCCTGACAAGACAATGACGCCCGCCACGCTGGCCATGGCGAAAGCCTTGCAGGAGCGGGGAATTCCGCTCTGCCTCGCCAGCGCCCGTCCTCCCGCCGCCATGATCCGCTATATCGACCAGCTTGGTCTGACCGGACAGAATGCCGGATTCAACGGAGGCATCATTTTCTCGCCAGACGGCACTGCGACCGTCAGTCGCATCCTTTCTCCCGACGTGCTTTCGGTCGTGTGCGACATGCTGCATGTTCATGGGATCGAGACCTGGTTCCTGCGGCAGTCCGAGTGGCTGGTGCTGGATGCCGCGTCACCCTTCGTCGAAAACGAGCGCCGCATCACGGGGCTGCAACCCCATCAGGTCGCGGATCTCAGGCAGCATTTCGATGGCATTGGCAAGGTCATGGGCGTGAGCAACAACTATGACCTGCTACAGGATGTCGAGACCGAACTGTCCTCTATGCTCGGCGGAGAAGCCAGCGTGCGCCGGTCTTCGGAAATGCTGCTCGACATCACGCCGGCGCTGGCCAACAAGGGCGAGGCCGTGCGTGAACTGGCGGCAGCGCATGGCGTCCAGCCGCATGAGGTTGCTTGTCTTGGCGATGCCCATAACGATCTGCCAATGTTCCGCGTGGCAGGGTTAACCATCGCCATGGGGCAGGCCGAGGACGATGTGAAGGCCGCCGCACAGGTGACCACTGACACCAATGAGCGCGATGGCTGGGCCAGAGCTGTCGAACGTTACATTCTTCCGAGGGTTGAAAAGCCATGACCACAGATATCCGACACGCCACGCTGGAAACGCTTCCTGATTCTGAAGCCGTCGCCCTGCGGATGGCCGATCTTCTGGTTGACGGGGTTCTGGCCAAGACGGAAGGAAAATTCCGTGTGGCGCTGTCGGGTGGATCGACGCCCAAACGCCTGTTCGAGCTGCTGGCTGCGCCGGCACTGGCCGCGAAGCTGCCCTGGGACCGGATCGAGATCTTTTATGGTGATGAACGCCATGTGCCGGAAGGCCATGCAGACAGCAACCATACGGTCGGTCACGCCACGCTGATCTCCCGTGTGCCGGTTCCGGCGGCCAATGTGCATCCCATTCCGACTGGGGGAACAGTCGCCGAAGACGCGCAGGCCTACGAAAAGATACTTCAGGTGGCGTATGGCGCCACGACACTGGACCCGAAGCGTCCTCTGTTCGATCTGGTCATGCTAGGCCTCGGCACGGATGGCCATACGGCCTCCCTGTTTCCTGGCCAGCCAGTCCTGAAGGAAACGAAAGCCTGGGTGGGGACGGCCGCGCCGCAGACCGCGCCGCATGAGCGCGTCACCCTGACCTATCCGGCCATCCGGTCAAGCGCGCTGGTGGTGTTTCTCGTGACCGGGGCGTCCAAGGTGGAAATGCTGCACCGACTGCGGAAGGGTGATCCGGCCCTGCCGTCAGCGCATGTGGAAAGTGACGGCCGGATCATCATTCTCGCGGATCGTGCCGCTATGGGAGAAAACGCATGACCGACCCGATGGACGTTCACAAGAAGACCGCTGCCCGCCGCGCGGCGGATATGGTGAAGAGCGGGATGGTCGTGGGAATTGGTACGGGCAGCACTGCCGCCTTCATGATCGAACGTCTCGGGGAGCGTATCCGTGAAGAAGGGCTGGAGATCGTCGGAATTCCGACTTCCGATGACAGTGAGGACAAGGCCGTTCATGCCGGGATTCCGCTGACGGATTTCGCGGCGCATCGCCGGATCGATCTGGCGATTGATGGTGCGGATGAAGTGCAGCGTGGTTCACTTCATCTTGTGAAGGGGCTGGGCGGTGCCCTGCTGCGCGAGAAGATCGTGGCGACGGCAGCGCGGAAATTCGTGGTGATTGTGGACGGACGCAAGCCGGTTGACCTGCTCGGTGAGCGGGCACCAGTTCCCGTGGAAGTGATTCCGTTCGGTTGGGAATGCACGGCAGAGTATCTCGCATCCTGCGGGGCACGCGGCGTGAAGCCCCGTCAGGACCGGAATGGAGGCCTGTTTGTCAGTGACAACGGGAATATGGTTCTGGACTGTCATTTTGGTCCCATCGAGGACCCGGAAGCACTGGCCCGGAAAATCGATGCGATCGTCGGAGTGGTCGAGCACGGCATGTTCCTGAACATGGCCTCCGAAGTGCTTGTGGCGACGGAACAGGGAATTGAGCGATGGGAACCGTAAGCTGCGTACCCGAGGGTCAGATTGGCCTTCAGCCGCGTTATCTGGTGGTCATGGGTGTTTCGGGCACTGGAAAGACCACGATCGCAACCGGTCTGGCAACGCGTCTGGGATGGCATTTTCAGGAAGGGGACGCGCTGCATCCGCCAGCCAATGTCGCCAAGATGAGCGCAGGTCATCCTCTGACCGATGAGGATCGCGCGCCATGGCTCAAGCTGTGTCATGACTGGCTTGAGGCACAGGTGAAAGCCGGACAGGGCGCCATTCTAACCTGTTCGGCACTCAAGAAGTCCTACCGTCAGCTCCTGTCGGACAACCTGCCGGTCGAATTCGTTCATATCCGGACGTCTCCCACGGCGCTGACCGAGCGGCTGGAACACCGGGCGGGGCATTTCATGCCGGCCAGCCTGCTGCCCAGCCAGCTTGCGACGCTGGAGGAGCCGACAGACGATGAGCCGGTGATCCGTGTCAGTGGAGAAAAACACCCGGATATCGTGCTGGACGAACTGGTGAAGTGCTTCCGGGGCAAGGCGTGACCGCTGAGGTCCGGGTTCTGGTCGATGCGGATGCCTGTCCGGTCAAGGATGAAGTCTATCGTGTCGCAGGCCGGTATGGCCTGCGCACCCTGGTGGTGGCGAACCGCTGGCTGAATGTGCCTCAGTCCCCGCTGATCGATCGGGTTGTCGTGCCGGATGGCATGGACGAGGCGGATCACTGGATCGCCGATAACAGTACGGCGTCTGACATCGTTGTCACGAATGATGTGCCGCTGGCTGTCCGCTGTCTGGAGCATGGGACATCGGTCCTGCGCCCGAACGGGGAGGAAATCGACGAGCGGTCCGTGGGAATGGTCTCGGCCATGCGGGATCTGATGCATGACCTGCGCGAAACGGGCGGCATCACGACCCATAATCCGTCTTTCGGAAAAGCCGACCGCAGCCGCTTTCTGTCCACGCTGGATACGCTTATCGTGCGAATCCGCAGGAAAGCTGCGTTATCTGCCATGTCAGAGCGATAACCTCCCCCGTTCTTCAGAAATCATCCACAGGGCCTTCCCCGAAGATGTTCCATGGATCTGGGGATAACCTCTTCCGCCTGAGGGCCACGTCATGAACCCGCTCCGTCTTGCCCAGCTCGAAATGTTCTGTGCGGTGGTGGAGGAGGGAACGGTTGTCGGGGCGTCACGCCGGCTCAACTGCGTGGCGTCCAACGTCACCGCCCGACTGCGGGAACTGGAGCTGCTGCTGGAACGGGATCTGTTCGTTCGGACGAAGGGGCGTCTGAACCTTACGCCGGAAGGGCGGCTGTTCTACCGGCAGGCTGTTCCTCTTATCCGGGGCGCGCAGGATCTGGCCGGTCTCTTCGCGGATAAAACGCCGCGTGGCATTCTGACGGTTGGAGCACTGGATGTGGCCTTGCAGGGTTATCTGCCCTCTGTCGTGCCGCAGTTTCTGGAGAACTGCCCGGGCGTGGAACTGCGGATGCTTATGCGTCCTACCTATACGATCGAGCGGATGCTGATGGACGGGGAAATTGACCTCGCTCTGACGGACGGTCCGATCGTTCATCCGATGATGGACAGCCGGTTTGCCTTCCGGGAGGATCTGGCACTTGTTCTGCCGCAGGGGCAGGAGGTGCCACAGGAAGGCCAGCATGTCTTCCTGTTCAATACGGACTGTTTCTACCGGCGTTATTTCGAGATCTGGCTGCGGAAGCAGGGTGTGACGTCCAGCATTATTCACACCGTCGAGTCCTATGATGTCATTCTGGCCTGTGTACGGGCGGGGCTGGGAATATCGTGTTTTCCGCAAAGCATTCTTGCCGGAGTGGCCGGAGAACGGCGTCAGGGGATGGAGATTCTTTATCCGGCCGACCTTCAGGGTAGTGAAGTCTATTTCGTATGGCGCGAGCCGGGAGTGACAGATCTGGCGCGGCAATTCGTCGATTTTGCCGAAAAGCTGCATTCATTCACAAAAAATGAATGATATGATGATTTATCATCACTTTTCCAAAGTGAACCAAATGGAGTGAGACTGCGTTCGTTGAATGAACCGCCGGCGACCCCACGCTCTTGGATGCAGGAGAAGGGACGAGCGCCGGGCTTTGAAGACGAACGGAGGCAGCATGACTGCAAAACATGATCTCTTCATCAATGGACGCTGGGTCGCCCCAAAGAGCGGGGAATGGATTGATGTTGAAAACCCGGCTACGAAACAGGTCATCGGTCAGGTGGCTCGTGGAACGAAGGCTGATGTCGATAATGCCGTAAGCGCCGCGAAGGCTGCTTTCCAGTCCTGGAGCCGCAAGACGGCGACAGAGCGTTCAGATTACCTGTATGCGCTGCGGGACCTCCTCCAGCGGGACAAGGACAAGCTGGCTGCGACGATCACGGCTGAAATGGGCAAGCCGTTGAAGGAAGCAGCAATCGAAGTCGATTTCGCAATCGGGCTTCTGCGGTTCGCTGCAGAAAATACTCTGCGTATCCAGGGCGAAATCATCCCGGGGAGTACGCCGGATGAGAAGATCCTGATCGATCGCGTGCCGATGGGTGTGATTGGTGCGATCACGGCCTGGAATTTCCCGCTCGCGCTCTGTACCCGCAAAATTGGGCCGGCAGTGGCGGCGGGGAATACCATCGTCGTGAAGCCCCATGAAATGACGCCGCTTGTGGCGCTTCAGCTTGCAAAGCTGGTCGAGGAAGCGAAATTCCCCAATGGGGTCATCAACATCGTCACCGGTGATGGCAAGGAAGTAGGCGTACCGCTCGTGGCGGACCCGGACATCCGGCTGATTACCATGACGGGTTCCACACCGGCCGGCAAAAAGATCATGGCGGCTGCGGCGGAAACGCTGAAGGAAGTCCGGCTGGAGCTGGGCGGAAAGGCACCGTTCCTCGTGATGGAAGATGCCGATCTGGAAAAGGCGGCGGACGCTGCCGTGATGGCCCGGTTCAACAATGCCGGCCAGGTCTGCACCTGTAACGAGCGCACCTATATCCACGAAGCGGTTTATGACCAGTTCGTGCAGAAGGTTCGCCAGAAGATCGAGGCCCTGAAGGTCGGCCTGCCAACAGACCCGCAGACCGACATGGGGCCGAAGGTCAGCGAAGCCGAGCTTGAGAAGGTTCATGAGATGGTCGAGCGCGCTGTCAAACAGGGTGCGAAGGTGGAACTGGGTGGCAAGCGCCTGACGGGCGGTGTCTATGACAAGGGCTATTTCTATGCCCCGACCCTGCTGACGGGTGTCACACAGGACATGGACATCGTTCATAATGAGGTGTTCGGTCCCGTCATGTCGCTGATCAAGGTCAAGGACTTCGATCAGGCGCTCTCTTGGGCCAATGACTGCCGGTACGGTCTGTCCGCCTATCTCTTCACGAAGGAACTGGGTCGTATCCTGCGGATGACCCGTGAGCTGGAATTCGGCGAGGTCTACGTGAACCGTCCGGGTGGTGAAGCGCCGCAGGGCTTCCATCATGGCTACAAGGAAAGTGGCCTTGGCGGCGAGGACGGACAGCACGGTCTGGAAGCCTACGTCGAAACCAAGACGGTCTATCTCAACGCCTGATTTTCTGAACAGTTATTCGTCGGGGGCAGTAGCCGGGTCTGCTGTTCCTACCGTTTTCACAAAAGGACAAGCATCATGGTAAAAGTCGCTGCACTGGCCACCGATGGCCTTGAAGAAATCGAACTGACCTCACCCAAGGAAGCGCTGGAAAAAGCGGGGGCGACCGTGACGGTCATCTCCCTGAAAGCCGGTGAATTTCAGGCCGTGAACAAGGACATTTACCCGTCCAGCAAGATCAGAGCCGATCTGGCTATCGCGGATGCGAACGCTGAAGATTATGATGCGCTGCTGCTGCCGGGCGGACTGGCTTCTCCGGATGCGCTGCGTTCCAACAAGGATGTCGTGGCGTTCGCCAAGGCATTCGTGAAGGCCAACAAGCCGATCGCTGCAATCTGTCACGGCGCGCAGACCCTGATTGAGGTAAATGAGCTGAAGGGCCGGACCGTGACGTCCTGGCCGGCGATCCGGACCGATCTGGAAAACGCCGGGGCATCCTGGGTTGATCAGACCGTGGTCACGGATGGGCCGTATGTGTTCTCCCGCTGCCCGGATGATCTCCCGGCCTTCAACAAGGCGATCATCAAGCACTTCAAGATTGGCTGAACGCCATCTGTCAGGGCCGATGGAGCAAAAAGGCCGGGAGTTACTTCCCGGCCTTTTCTTTTGCCTGCGGTGTGTCTGACGGGGCGAGAGGCTGGATTTTCCAGTGATCTTCCGGGGACGTCATGTGGACTGCGTGCAGTCTGCTGCCCGACAGGGACCAGCGGAGGGCCTGTTCTGTGGTGAACGAGCCGGAAATGCCGGGAGTCTGGCGATTCTGGAGCTGTGCCGCCTCAGGGCTCATTTCCATGAAGCAGCCTGTTTTATGTGACAGGTCCTGAAGGCGTTCATCCAGCCGCTGCGGTGGAATGGTCATGGGGAAAGGACCTGGCATGCAGGCGGCGGAGGCCTGCCCACAGGCCAGCAGGGCAAACCCGGCAAGAAAAGCATAGCGGACGGACATGGGCTTCCTTTCTGTCTTCTGTATCGCCGGAACTGCTGGTGATGCGTGTCCGGTTTCAGATGATCTGCCCGGATTGTACTCCGGTAGATCGAAGTTCAGCCTGCCATAACGGAAAGCGTCTGTCGTGGCCGTTCCGGACGGGCTATGCGGCCCGTCACTTGTAGTGGTCATTGCCACGATATTCCGGATGGGGTGGTTTTGCACATTATGCAGATAATCATGAATCCTGGCCGCCGCCGGTATTGAAGATGAAACGCTGCTGTCAAACGTCACGGTCTGTTTTGGTCCACCTGTCTTGAGGATGGGGAACATGTCCCGTTGAGCCGAGCACGGAGATCGGATGTCGTGCTCTTCGGGGCATTGGACCGGCTTTATGATGGGATCAACGAAAAGAAATGGCGCTCCGAATGTTCCCAGCGGCTATTATGGTTTTTGCGCATTGGGGCGATGAACGGGGCGCGAGGGCCTGGCATGAACCTAGGATAGTAGGTTCGGGCTGAGTGTCGATTTCAGCTCGGGCTGGATCGTGAGAATGTACGCCCAATTGTCAGCGATCATGGATCATGCCGGTGTCAGATCACTCTCATGGTTTGATGTGCTTTTAGCTGGGTGAGACCAGAAGCCGCCGGAACGGGGGCTGAAACACAGAGCGGCATTTTCACGTAGGACGACATGATGTCATCCCCGGTATGGAGCATTGTCCTGAGCTGGGTGGTTCTCTCTTTAATCGCCTGGAAAGAGAGAACCGTAGCCGGCCTGTTTTAGTTGATGCCGTCCACTGCGATGCGGCCGAGGGCCGGATCATCGGTGAAGAAGCCATCCAGTCCCATATCCAGATAGCGGCGGATTTCCGCGATCATGCCATCCGGGTTGCGGGCGTCATCTCCCGCCGTATTCCGGAGCTGGGCGGGAAGGAAATGGTTTTCCGGACGGGCGGTATAGGAGTGGACCAGAAGGCCGGCGCGATGTGCGTCTTCAATCAGGGTGGTCGGCTTCAGCCAGGCGCCCCTGCTGTCCCGGGGGATCAGGTCAGTGTTGGATGGGCCGATCACATCCGCATAGCGCCGGATATCCCGCAGCCCGTCAGGCGTCATCAGGTCGCCGAACGTGGTTTTCTTTCCGGCCGCCAGAATATCGGCCGGGATGTCTGTCCGTTCGCCCATGAGCAGCATCAGGCGGGTCTGCGGATTGATGGACAGGATCTGCTGACGGATGCGTCCGAGATTGTTCGTTTCGAAAGACTGGACTTCCAGCGGGGCCTGACAGGTGTAGTCATGAGCGGCGATGGTCCGGAGGAACGCCGCTTCCGGATCTAGGCCGAGACTGTGGAAATGGGTGGAATGCTTGATCTCGGGGACGAGACCAAAGACTTTTCCCGTCGCGGCGGACTGGGCGGCGACCTGTTCGATGACCTCTTCAAAGGTCGGAATCGTGAAATGATCGTTGTAGCGGGTGTTGTGAGCACGGATCTGCGACAGGCGTTCACGGGCGCGGAGAGTTTTGATTTCGTCCAGCGTGAAGTCGGTAGTGAACCAGCCGGTCTGCTGCCTGCCGTCGATGGTGATGGTGCGGCGGCGGGACGCGAATTCCGGATGGTCCGCCACATCCGTTGTTTCCACGATGTTGCTTTCATGACGGACGATCAGATGACCGTCCTTTGTCATGCACAAGTCGGGTTCGATGAAGTCCGCGCCATCCTGCATGGCTTTCGCATAGGACGCCAGCGTGTGCTCCGGGCGCAGGGCCGAAGCCCCGCGATGGGCGAAGACCATTGGCTTCGGGGCGAGGGACGGGGCTGCCTGCACTGCCGAAAGGCGCAGTGCAGGCAGGGCGAGCGGAAAAAGGCCCAGAAGATGGCGACGGGACAGCATGGTTCTCCTTTCGGTTGCCGGATTTTGCTTACAGGGCAGCGCTGATGCTCAGGAAGAACATGCGCGGGGCGATGGGATAAGCCGAGAACTGCCCCGAGGTCTGCGTGGCGTTGATGGTGGACCAGCCTTTGGTGTTGGTGAGGTTGGTGATGTTGCCCTGAACCTTGAGGGAGGCCAGGTGGGGAATTTCGTGAAACGTATAACCCGCATTTAGGTTGAACTGTGCGTAAGGAGCAGCCCACATGTCGTTGGTATAGGTGGCGTAACGCTTGCCGATCACGTCGCCGGTGAACTGCCCGTAGGCATGGCCCCAGTTGGTGGTGAAGACGAATTTCTCCGACCAGTCCGGCATGCCCACGACGTCTTTTCCAGCCGTATGGATGACGGATGATCCGGTGCTGTAATTATCGTTATAGACGGACTTGTTATAGGACAGGGCGTTGTAGAGCGAAAAATGCGGGCCGAAATGGGTGGTGAAGGAAAAGTCCATGCCATCCGTCGTGACCGATCCCACATTGGCCAGTGTCGTGGCGGACCCGATGATGGAAGACAGTGTCTGCGTCGTGGCGACAGCCAGCAGGCGGTTGGAGAAGTGGACGTGGTAGTACTCTACCTGTCCCTCGATGGCGGTCAGCGGGCCGAGATTGACCTGCCGGTGTTCGCGCAGACCCGTCTCGTAGGTCCATGATGTTTCGGGGCGGCCGTTCTTCTTGAAGTCCTCGAAAGCCTGCTGGCTGGTGGCGCCCCAGGGGGTGGCATTGCCGTAGCCAGCGTCTTCATAGGACCGCATGTTTTCTTGGATGTTGGCGAACCACTGCTCGTGTTTCGAGATGTCCCAGACCGCGCCGAAAGCCGGTAGGAACGGGTTGGTTGCGTCGATTTCGCCACCCGGGGCCGTTACGGCATAGGACGGGGAGAGGGAACCGGCTTTCGCAGCCACAGGCAGGGTGCCGTTTGTATAGACCAGTTCGGATTTGAAGCCGCCCATCAGGGAGAAGTGTTTGGAGACCTGCCACGTGTCCTGAAGATGGGTCACGAAGGTGTTGGTATAGAAATTGTTGGTGTACTGATCGATCAGCGCGTTCTGCTGCCGATCATAGGGTGTGGTGGGGTTGCTGGCGTCCAGCGGGTACCAGCGGCGGGCCTGCGTATTGTTGTTGCGCTCATACCAGCCACCAACCTCGATATGATGATTGCCGAGATGGTAGCGCAGCGTGGACATGATGCCGCCGCGGTTGTCCCAGTATTCCGTCGTGCGGGTGGCATAGCCCGAACCGCCGAAGACGCTGTTCAGATCCTGACCCGGATAATACGCGGCAAACAGGGTCGGCAGACCAGCGGCAGTGATGGGTCCGGCCACCACACCTTCGCCGAGGTCATGGTGATAATAGATCGAATTGTCCCAGTGGAGGTTGCTGTTGAAGTCATGCGTCCACTTTGCATAGGCGAGAAAGTCCTCGCGTTGGGCTGCGGAGTAATAGTTACGATAGTTGAGGCCTGCGTTCGTGTAGGCTGCAGAATTGATGTATGATTTTGCGTAATTGAAATTCGGATAGGTGAACGGGCGGACATAAAGACCATAGCCCTGCGGCAGGGTGATGCTGTCTTCATTGGGTTCGGCCTTCTGACTCCAGTCGAAGAAGGCGGAGAAATGGTCATGCTCGTCATTATGGACGAACTTGGCATTGACCTGATAGCCGCCCTGATGGCCTGCGAAGTCCCAGGCGCGGGCGTCCTGCCGGGAAAAGGATGCATAGGCCGAGTTGCCGTTTCCGAAATCACCCGTATCGACACGGGCGAAGGTCCGGAATGTGGACCAGCTCCCGAAAACCTGTTCGATCTGTGCGCCCCGCTTGTGCAGCGGATCCTGTGTTGTGAACTGGAGCGTGCCACCCAGATTGGATGTCGAGGCCGTACCGAGACCACCGGCGCCCGTCGAGATGGAGGCCATACCGATGTTTTCGCTGATGGCAGCACGCTGGGGCGAAAGGCCGTTGTAATTGCCGTAGTCCTGATCGCCCAGCGGAATGCCGTCCAGTGTGTAACCGAGCTGGTTCTTGCTGAAGCCGTGAACGTACAGGGAGGAATTCTGTTCGTTGTTGCCCCATGGATCGGCGTTATTGAACACGACGCCCGGCAGGATCTCCAGCGCCTTGATGGGGTTCACACCAGGCAGGATGCGCTGGATCTGGACGTGGCTCAGGGCCTGTTCGGAGCGGGTCCGTTTTGCCGTGATGACAAGCTGTTCGCTGCCGCCCTGAATGGCTGCGGCCTTGCGGGGGTCATGCTGGTGCTGGTGGGTACCATGCTTTTTCGGGGCGGGTGTGGAGGCCGCGGATGCGGACTGAAGCAGGGTCGCAACTGCAAGAGGGGAACAGAAAGCGGTTAGCAGCAGACGAGAACGCTGCGAAAGATGTGGCATGAAGGTTTTCCCGAAACGAGGCGCTGTCGAAACGGGCGGAACCTAACCTTAAGGCTGGAGAATGAGTGTGAAGGTCCTGTGAAGCTGGGGTGACAGAATGATGACAGCGTCGCCCCGGGTCAGGCTGTCTGCCAGCCCAGCCCGACAATGGCCACGCGGCGGCCGGCCGTTGTTTCCTGAAGGACAATCACCTCCCGTTCTTCCAGATAGGCGAGCTGCCGTCGCGCCCGTCCGAGGGAATGCGTTCCGTAGGCGCGGGCGAGCGCTTCGTCACCTGGACATGTTTCACTGTCCAGTGCCGTGCGGGCCAGCAGGAGAAACACGCCCTGCACGTCTTCGGGGAGAGTGATGGCAATCGCCTCGGCCTTCTTCCAGTCCTCGCTTTCCGCCCGCATCCGGTCCAGACCAGCGCGAATGGTGGCAAGAATACGCTGGAAGCGGCCCAGATCGAGCGCATTGCGGGACAGACCCTGGATACGCGCCCGGAGCTGGAAGTCCTGATACAGCGTGGCCAGTGGTTTGTAGTCCGCGCCGTCCCCTTCCGCGACTTCGGCGATCATGCTCCAGACCTGTTCGGGGTCCAGTTCGGTGGAAGCGGTGGCAGCCGCCGGTTCTTCCGTCGCACGTTCTGCGCCGTAGGCGTCAAGTTGCGCCAGAAGGTCTGGCGGTGGCGGGCGTGGTTCACGGCGGGGGCGGGGAGTGAATTCCGTGACGGGTTCAAGGATGATGTCCCGCAGGTCTTCGGCCGCGACAGGCTCCAGTGGCACGAGAACCGGACCGGTATTGTGGCTGGCCGTTTCGACCGGGCCGATGGAGACGAGTTTCGGACGGCGGGACAGGGCCGGTCCGAGCGCCATGAACTGTCCGCGTGCAAGATCGCGGAAGGATTCCGCGGCCCTGCGTTCCATGCCCAGAAGATCGGCGGCGCGGGCCATGTCGATATCGAGGAAGGTGCGACCCATGAGGAAGTTGGATGCCTCGGCGGCGACGTTCTTGGCCAGCTTGGCCAGGCGCTGGGTGGCGATGACCCCAGCCAGACCACGTTTGCGCCCGCGGCACATGAGGTTCGTCATGGCCCCCAGCGAGAGGCGGCGTGCCTCGTCGGATGTGTCGCCGCCTGCGACCGGCGCGAAAAGCTGGGCTTCATCCACCACGACAAGGACCGGATACCAATGCGCGCGGGGCGCTTCGAACAGACCGTTGAGGAACGCTCCGGCGGCGCGGAGCTGCATCTCTGCTTCGACCTGCTCGAGGTTCAGCACCACGGAGGCGCGGTGGGCGCGGACACGTTCTCCAGCGGCGCGGAGGCTGGCTTCGGACTGGTCTTCCACATTGATGACCAGATGGCCGTATTTTTCCGCCAGGGTGACAAAATCGCCTTCGGGGTCGATCATCACCTGCTGGACGAGGGTTGCCGTCTGTTCTAGCAGGCGACGCAGGAGATGCGATTTTCCGGAGCCGGAATTCCCCTGGACGAGCAGGCGCGTGGCCAGCAGTTCCGGCAGGTCGATGCAGGTGTCCGAGCCGTTGCGGCCCTTTCCGAGAACGATGGATGTCATGGCGTCAGCGGATAGCGGAATATGACGATTCTAGCCACCCAAGGATCCCGTTTGCAGCAGCATGAGCGGTGGAAAAACATCCCTGAAGCAGATAGCCTCCTGTCGGTGCCTCCCAGTCCAGAATCTCTCCTGCCGCAAAGACACCGGGGTAATTGCGGAGCATGAATCGCGCGTCCAGTGCGTCTTGTCGCAGACCGCCGGAAGTGGAAATCGCGCGGTCGAGCGTGTCCGTGCCGGTCAGGGTGAGGGGCAGGGCCTTGAGCGCGGCGGCAAGCTGCTGTGGTGTGGCATGTTTGGGTGTGCCGTTGCGCAGGAGGGCGCGGGACAGACCGTCCAGCGCCAGCGCCTTGCGCAGGCGGTTGGACTGGCTCTCCCGCGGGCGCTGGGCCAGAAGACGTTGCAGGATCGCGTTCTGATCCAGCGCAGGGCGCAGGTCGAGGGTAAGGGTGGCCTGTCCCGTCCGCGCGATGGCCTCCCGGAGCGGAGCGGACAGGGCATAGAGTGCCGAGCCTTCAAGACCGCGCGTGGTGACGGTTAGATCGCCCCGCGTTTTCCGGCCTTCGAAAGAGAGCATGACGGAGTGCAGGACGCTGCCGTCATGCTGATCGAGGAAGTCGGGTGTCCAGTCCGGTCGGAAACCGCAGTTGGCGGGAGCGAAGGATGCGGTTTCGTCCGGGAACAGCGTGGCCCATGCACCATTGGAGCCCAGGCGGGACCAGCTTGCCCCGCCCATGGCCAGAAGCGTGGCATCGGCCTGAACGGATCGTGGTCCATCCGGTGTTTCGAAGCGCAGGGTGTTTCCTTCCCATCCTGCGAAGTTATGACGGGTGTGGAACTGGACGCCACGTGCCGTCAGCCGGGCGAGCCAGGCACGGAGAAGGGGAGATGCTTTCATGCTTTTCGGAAAGATGCGCCCGGAACTGCCCGTAAAGCACGGCTGGCCAAGCTCTTCGGCCCAGTGGCGTAGGGCTTCGGGCGGGAACGCGCGGATGGCGGGTTCGAGCCAGTCCTGCGCCGTTCCATATCTGGAGAGGAAGCGGTCAAGAGGTTCGGCATGGGTGAGGTTCAGGCCGCTCCGTCCTGCCATCAGCAGCTTGCGGCTAACGCTGGGCATCCGGTCGAAGACCTGCACAGCGCAGCCGTGCCGGGACAGGATGTCAGCCGCAAAAAGGCCTGCCGGGCCGGCGCCGATGATGGCGATGGAGCGAGAAGTGTTCATGCGGCCCTGATTGCCATGAGGCGCGGCTTTTGTCAGGTTCCGGAACACCATCTGAGAGCGGGATAGAGGCAGGACATGCAGGTTTTTTCAACAGTCGGGGATTTCCGGGCGGCGCGGGCCGGTCTAGGTGCACTGGGCTTTGTGCCGACCATGGGGTTTCTGCATGAAGGGCATCTGGGTCTCGTGCGGCGGGCAAAGGCGGAAAACGGGGCCGTCGCCGTCAGTATTTTTGTCAATCCGACGCAGTTTGGCCCGAATGAGGATTATGCGTCCTATCCCCGTAACCCGGAGCATGATCTTGCACTACTGAAGGAAGCGGGTGCCGATCTGGTCTTTCTGCCTACGCCGGACGTTCTTTATCCCCCCGGCTTCGTGACGCGGATCGAGGTCGGAGGCGTGGCGGACGAGATGGAGGGCCGTTCCCGTCCGGGCCACTTTTCCGGCGTGGCGACAGTGGTGACGAAGCTGTTCAATATCGTCCAGCCGCAGCGGGCCTATTTCGGCCAGAAGGACGCCCAGCAATGCGCTGTCGTGAAGCGTTTCGTGGCGGATCTGAACATTCCGGTGGACATTGTCGTCTGTGAAATCGCACGGGAGGATGACGGGCTGGCGCGGTCGAGCCGGAATGTCCGTCTGACGCCGGAAGGCCGTCAGCGCGCGCCCGGTCTGTTCCGTGCGTTGCAGGCGGCGGAGCGTCTGTTCGCTACGGGCGAACGTCGGGCCGACCGTCTGGAAGAGGCGATGCAGGCCGTACTGACAGACGCTGGATTGACGGAAATCGATTACGCGACCGTTGTCGATCCGGCGACATTCCGGCGCCCGGAAAGACTGGGGGAAGAAGCGCTGGCGCTTCTGGCCGTACAGGTCGGAGCGGTCAGGCTGATCGACAACCAGCCTCTGGACGGTCGGGTGGCTCCTGTTGCCTGACGTGGCGTAATCTGCATTGAACGCGGGGGCTGCTGCCGGGCAGTGGTCGTTAAGGCCGAGACTTTTTTCTCCAGTCAGGCGTTGTCGGGCCGCTGCGGAGAATATGTCTCGGTCGTGGGAACTTCTCCGGTGCCTCTCAGCGGGGGAAGAACAGCCCTTGTCGGGCGGCCGCAATTGCCCCCGTCTCCTGAAACAGATGGCAAGGGAATGGTTTCCGTCCGGCCGGAATTGGGTATCAAATTCTGGGTCGCGGAGCGGAGCTGCGCTATAAATGCGAACTGCTGACGTTCGGAGATATAAAAATGCAGAACACGATCCGGCGACGTGTCGCTCAGGGGCAGGGAGATGATCCGGCGGATCTGGTGATCCGGAATGTCCGCCTGTTCGATCTGGTGACGGGAGAACTTGTCCCGACGGATATCGCCATCTGCGGGGACCGGATTGTTGGCACCTATGACAGTTATGAGGGAAAAACGGTCATTGACGGGCGCGGGCGTATCGCCGTTCCCGGTTTTATCGACACGCATCTGCATGTGGAATCCTCGCTTGTCACGCCGTTCGAATTTGACCGCTGCGTGCTGCCGCATGGTGTGACCACAGCGATCTGTGATCCGCACGAAATGGCCAATGTCCTTGGTCGTCCGGCCTTCGATTATTTTCTCGCGGCGGCGGAGCGTACGGTCATGGACCTGCGTGTGAACCTGTCGAGCTGTGTTCCCGCAACGCCGATGGAGACGTCCGGCGCCACGCTCGATGCGGCGGATCTGGTGGCCTATCGGGATCATCCCAAGGTAATCGGGCTGGCGGAATTCATGAACATTCCAGGTGTGCTGAACGGGAATGACGGCTGTCTGGACAAGCTGGCAGCTTTTGCGGACGGTCATATCGATGGTCATGCACCGCTGATGCGGGGGCGGAAGCTGAATGGCTATCTGGCGGCTGGCATTTCCACGGATCACGAGGCCACGACCGCGGAAGAGGCGCTGGAAAAAATCCGCAAGGGCATGACGGTGCTGATCCGTGAAGGATCGGTCTGCAAGGATCTTGCCGCACTGGTGCCATTGCTGACGGTTGCGACGTCTCCGTTCTTCGCGTTTTGCACGGATGACCGTAATCCGCTGGAAATCGCGCATGAGGGGCATCTGGACTTCCTGATCCGCAGGGCCATCGAACTGGGCGTGGAACCTCTTGCTGCCTATCGGGCCGCGTCCCTTACCGCGGCGAATGCATTCGGATTACGGGATCGCGGGCAGATCGTTCCGGGAAAGCGGGCGGATATCGTCCTGCTGGATGATCTGGAAAAATGCCAGGTCTCGGACGTGATTTCCGCCGGGCGTCTGGTGGATGACGCTTTGTTCGCCGGACGGGAGATCATCGCGCCCGTCGGGCTGGAGAGTGTGAAGCTCCCGCGTCCGGTGACGGCGGATGACCTGCGGATTGCCGGAAGCGGGATCGGGCGCCCGGTCATGGGGCTCATTCCCGGCCAGATCATCACGGAGTACCTGCAACTGGACCTGCCGGAGAAGGATGGTCTGGTGCTGCCGGATGAAGCGCAGGACGTGGCGAAGGTCTGCGTCGTGGCGCGGCATGGCCATAACGACAATATCGGACGTGGCTTCGTGAAGGGTTTTGGTCTGAGGAACGCAGCGCTGGCGTCTTCCGTCGGGCATGACAGCCATAATATCTGCGTCGTCGGTACCAGTGACGCCGACATGGCGCTGGCCGTGAACCATCTTGAAGAGATTGGTGGCGGGTTTGTGGTGGTGCGGGACGGAACGGTTCTTGCGGAACTGCGTCTGCCGGTTGCGGGGCTGATGAGCGACGCACCTTACGAGAAGGTAAGGGATGATCTGATCGTTCTGCGCAGGGCCGCGAAGGACATGGGGGTCAGCCTAGAGGAGCCGTTCCTGCAACTGGCATTTTTGCCGCTGCCCGTAATCCCTCATCTCAAAATCACGGATCTGGGGATGATTGATGTCCGGACGATGGAATTCGTCTGATCATGAAAAAGGCGGCCGGTGAATTCACTGGCCGCCTTCCGAAACGTGCTTGTTGTCGGCCTGCTCTTAGCGGGTCGGGGCGCCTGTTGCGTTGGCAACGCCCTGCTGGGTCGCTGAGGCAGCGTCTGAGGTTGTGTGGCCGATGGCGCTGACGTCCTCGCCGGCGCCGCGCGTTGCGTTGCAGGCGGACAGGGAGGTGGCCGCGGCCGTCAGGAGGCCTGTAACCAGTAACAGGCGGCGTATGGTGGAAGCGGATGTCTTTGTCATGGAAAATCCTGTTTTCGCTGTCGATTGTGTGCGCTCCTAACTGTCTGGAAAACAGATTGGTTGCGTTTTTTTCTGACAGGACATGCCGATCCGGTTTCCGGATTGCCTCGGAACCACAGGGCATCCCGGGATGCAGAGTACCTACTCGAACTGATAGAACAGCTTGAACAGAAGAAATGTGCGCTGGTGATTCTCTCAATGGGAGGCATCCATTCGGACACGCGCAACGTAACAGCAAAACTCATGCTGACCATGCTTGGCGCAATAGGTGAGTTTGAACGGGGATTAATTAAAGAAAGACAGCGAGAAGGAATTGCAAAAGCAAAGGAAGAAGGGGAATATCGTGGAAGAAAGCTAATAGATATGCCTCAAGCACAGGACATTCAAAAGATGAAATCTGATGGTGTTTCTGTTGCTAATGTAGCTAAGAATCGGAATATTCCCCGCATTTTATTTTATAGAGACTTAGATGATTAAGAATCGAGAGCAGTTTATACTATATGTCTCGCAGCATTTATATTTTTATTATTATTTATTATTTACTTGTTAAAAGATTTGGGATGGTCGTCTCTTCCTTCTGGGATAAGGCTACTTGGGTAGGTTCCTGTGATGCGCTATTGGCTTTAATCATAGCGATTTATGCTGCTTATATAAGTAAAAGAACTTCTCAAGAAGCAAATGAAAATAATACATTTATTTCTTTAACTGTCTTAGTCGAAGGTCGTTCAAAAGAATTTGTTTCATACTATGAGGGAATTGAGCAAGATATTATTAGTTTTCAAGGTAAATTATCAGCAATTACAGCAGGGGCTATAGATCCTAGAGAGAAAGATGGGTTTTTTCTGACTACATGGAGTTCTATTTTAGAAAAATCCGCAAAAATGCGTTCTATATTTACTGAAACAAGAAATACAATAAATCATTCTAAATTATCGGAATCATCAAAATTGAGACTGCGGAAAAGATTTTTTGAATTATTGGATGGAAAAATAATAACAGAAATCATGTTTATGTCTTTTACACAAAATTTTATGGCTCAAAGCCCTATAAATTTTAAAGCAAAAAATATTTATTATAAACTATATAAAGAATAATTATCTGAAATTATATATCTTGGTTTATACACTTCTTTTGAGAAGGGTGCTAGAGACATTGGCGTGATAGATTATATTCTTTCACTTTAGTTCTGGTCATATTAATTCTTGTATTTCTAATTTTTATTGTGAACGTAGTGCGCTTATAGTATTTTCATACTCGTTTATGTTTTCCTCGTTAAGGTATACATATCAACAATATTCTTAATCTATTTATATAGAAGAGTCTAAGTCTGTTAAGCGCGCGTAAAATAACTCGATTCCAAAATGATTTTTGAGGTAGGCTTTGTACGGATGTTCAATCCGCTTTCAGCCTTCAGGAAAGCTTTATAATAGAATCGCTGTGCAAGCTTTTCAGCTTCGTAGCGATCTCTCATTCCTGGTGATTTTCGGATTTATCCCTGTCCGGAAATAAAAAACCGAACTGACCAGCGAGAAGAGCCAGTCTATTTGAACATATTATACAGGGAGATTTGGTGGACCTGACGCGATTCGAACGCGTGACCTTTGCCTTCGGAGGGCAACGCTCTATCCAGCTGAGCTACAGGTCCATGGGCTTCCCAATAACCGCTTCACGGATGGATTGCCAGCCCCTTTCTCCGCTTTTTCCGCAAGGCCCGTCAATCAGGGCTGCGCCGTGGCTTTCCATGCGGCTGCGGCGATGTCTCCGCCGGACGGCAGGAAGCTGCCGGGGGCCAGAATCCATGACACGGCGTCTTCGGCTGCGCCGCGTCTGTCGCGGCTGAGGAGATGGTGTGCGGCGGGGAGATCGTCCTCCCGCGTGCCCGGTGGAAGGCGCTTCAGAAGCCGGGCCGTGAAAGGCGGCAGGACGAACTGATCACGGCTACCGAAGACGATGAGAAGGGGAAGCCGGGCTTTCGGAGCGGCGTCATAGGCGGCATGCATCAGCCGGGTCAGGCCGTAGAGCGGATGGATGGTCGAGCTGTGCTGGGTGAGGGGGTCGAAATACATCCGGCGCAGGGCGCGGATATTGTCACTGGCGACGCGATGGCCCGGCACGGCAGACCCGTCCAGTCGCCAGTCAGGGGCGACCAGATCGATTCCACCCATCAGGGTTTCCCAGGGTTCGCCGATTTTCAGGGCCGCGGGGGCCAACAGGATCGTCCCGGCGATGTCCGGTGCAGGGGAGGCATCTAGCAGCAGAGCGACCGCTCCGCCCATGCTTTCGCCCATGACATAGACCGGAACACCCGGATAATGCCGGTGAATCCAGGCGACCTCTTCCCGGGCGTCCTGCACCATGCGCGCTGTGCTGCTCCATCCGCCCCGGTCGGCGGTCTGACCGAAGCCGCGCAGATCCGGGGCAACGAGTTCCAGCCTCTTCACAGTGAACCGTTGGGCGTCGAATTCCCATGCGTCCCGGCTGTCCCCATAACCGTGCAGGGCGAGAATGACGGCTTTCAGAGGTGTATCGCTGCTGCGATACAGGCGGACGGGAATGCGAAAGCCATCCGACAGGGTCAGGATAGTGTCAGGAGGGATCAGGGCCGTTTCCTGCGCTGTCGGATGCAAATCAGGCGGGTGGCGTGCGGTGCAGGCTGAAAGCGCCAGCAGGCACAAAAGAACGCCGCGAAGACGACCAAGGCGGTTTGAAATGCAGAGGAATGGGCCTATCATCACCATGATTTTAGAACGTCCGCCCCTTCCGGGCGAGAAGGGAGACATACGTGCCGTCTGAAACGCCTCATCTGGTACTGATCGACGGGTCCGGCTTCATTTTCCGTGCGTTCCACGCACTGCCCCCGATGACCAGTCCGGAAGGCGTACCGGTCAATGCCGTTTACGGTTTCACCAACATGCTCACGCGCCTCCTTCGCGACCATGTGGGCACGCATCTGGCTGTTATTTTCGATGCCGGGCGGCAGACATTCCGTAATGAGATCTATCCCCAGTACAAGGCCCATCGTCCCGAACCGCCGGAAGATCTGCGCCCGCAGTTCGGGCTGATCCGCGATGCGACGGCGGCGTTCAATGTTCCGGCCATCGAACTGGCGGGATGGGAAGCGGATGACCTGATCGCCTCTTACGCCAGAGCGGTCGTGGAAGAGGGGGGATGCTGTACCGTCATTTCCTCGGACAAGGATCTGATGCAGCTTGTCCGTCCCGGCGTGGAACTGATGGACCCGATGAAGCAGAAGCCGATTCGGGAGGCTGAGGTCGAGGCCAAGTTCGGTGTGAAGCCCGAGCAGGTCGTGGATGTGCAGGCCCTGATGGGTGACTCCACTGACAACGTGCCGGGCGTGCCCGGGATTGGGCCGAAAGGGGCCAGCCAGCTCATCAACGAATATGGCACGCTCGACAGGGTTCTCGATGCGGCGGAGGGTATGAAGCCCTCCAAACGACGGCAGAACCTGATCGAACATGCTTATGCCGCACGGATGTCCCGCCGTCTGGTTCTGCTGGCTGATGACGTGCCGCTGCCTCAGCCGATCGCGGAACTGGGATGCCGCGAGCCGGTTACGGAAACGCTGCGGGACTGGCTGGAAGAGATGGGGTTCCATTCCATCATCCAGCGCATGGGGCTTGGCCTTGCTGCGAAACCGCGTCCGATCCATGCGCCGGTGACGGGCGCCGCCTCCACCGCCTCGGCGGAAGAAAAAACCGTTACGATCCCCGATGCGCCTTATGGGCCGTACGAGACCGTTACGGATATGGAGGCACTGGACCGCTGGATTGCAGAGGCGAAGGCAGCCGGCGTCGTGGCGGTGGATACCGAGACGGACAGCCTGAACGCGCGTCAGGCGAACATGGTGGGGCTGTCCCTGTCTGCAACGTCTGGGAAAGCCTGTTATGTGCCGTTCCTGCATCAGGGCACGCTGGACCAGCCGACAGGACATCAGCTTGACCGGACGACGGTGCTAGAGCGTCTTGCGCCCCTGATGCGTGACCAGAGTGTTCTGAAGGTTTTCCAGAACGCGAAATATGATCTGACGGTTTTCCGGGGAGCGGGCCTGCGGGAGATCACGCCCATCGACGATACGATGCTGATCTCCTACGCCCAGTCCGCAGGTGAGCATGGTCAGGGCATGGATGAACTGGCGCAGCTTCATCTGGGCCATACGCCTATCACCTATGATTCCGTGACCGGAACCGGGCGCAAGCGCATTCCTTTCGCGCAGGTGGCGCTGGACAGCGCCACCGCCTACGCCGCTGAGGATGCGGATGTGACGCTGCGTCTGTGGCAGGTGCTCCGGCCGCAGCTCCGGGTGAGGGAATCCACGACGGTCTATGAAGAACTGGAGCGACCGCTCATTCAGGTTCTGACGGACATGGAAGAGCTTGGCATCAAGGTCGATGCGGATGAACTGCGCCGCATGTCCGCCGATTTTGCCGAGCGCATGGCCGCTATCGAACAGGACATTCACCAGCAGATCGGGCGCAGTTTCAATGTAGGTTCGCCGAAGCAGCTTGGAGAAATCCTGTTCGATGAAATGGGGCTTCCGGGCGGCAAGCGGACAAAGAGCGGTACATGGGGGACGGATTCCTCCGTTCTGGAATCCCTGGCCGAGCAGGGGCATGAACTGCCACAGAAAATCCTGTCCTGGCGGCAGCTTGCAAAGCTTAAATCCACCTATGCTGATGCGCTGGTCCAGCAGATGGATGCCGGGACGCAGCGCGTGCATACCTCCTATCAGATGGCCGTCACGACGACGGGACGTCTGTCTTCCAACGAACCGAACCTTCAGAACATTCCCATCCGCACGGAAGAGGGCGGCCGCATCCGCAAGGCTTTCGTGGCTGCACCGGGTTACGTTCTGCTCTCCGCCGATTACAGCCAGATCGAACTGCGGCTTCTGGCCCATGTGGCGAAGATCGAGCCGTTGCTGGAAGCGTTCCGGCTGGGGCAGGACATTCATGCCCGCACGGCGTCCGAAGTGTTCGGTATCCCGCTGGAAGGCATGGATCCGCTGACACGGCGGCGCGCCAAGGCCATCAATTTCGGTATCATCTACGGTATTTCGGCTTTCGGTCTGGCGCGGCAGCTGCAGATTTCGGCCGGAGAGGCACGGTCTTACATCGACGCCTATTTCGCCCGCTATCCCGGTATCCGCGATTACATGGAGCGGACGAAGGAAGAGGCGAAGAAGCATGGCTACGTCATGACGCCGTTCGGACGGCGCTGCTATGTGCCGGGCATCCGTGAGAAAAGCGGTGTGCGCCGGGCCTATGCCGAGCGGCAGGCGATCAACGCCCCGCTACAGGGTGGGGCTGCGGACATCATCAAGCGGGCCATGGTGCATCTGGCGCGTCGCCTGCCGGAGACGGGGCTCAATGCGCGGATGCTGCTTCAGGTACATGACGAACTACTTTTTGAAGTCACGGAGCAGGATGCGGCAGGGCTGGCGGCGTTTGTCCGCAGGGAAATGGAAGGAGCCGCGACGCTGGATGTGGCTCTTGAGGTCGAAACCGGGGTCGGGTCCAACTGGGCCGACGCCCACTGAACAGAGACAGGAACATCATGGAGACCCATCACGAGCGCCGCAAACGGGTCGGCAACCGTATCATCTGGGCCGTACTCGCCGTGGCGGTCGTGCTGGCGGGGGTTGGCTTCCAGCTTGCCTCCCATGGCGGCCCGGGGCTGCTGGTTCAGTCCAACGGCAACGAAGTCGGAGGCAGTTTCCGTCTGGACTCGCTGGGGGAAAGCACCGTTACGGAAGGTGATTTCCACGGTGACTGGATGCTGGTCTGGTTTTTCGACATCCAGTGCCCCGAGGACCGCTGCCAGCCTGTTCTGAAAAGCATGGAAGCGGCCTATCAGGCGCTTCATGCCCAAGGTGTCACAGTGGCGCCGCTGGCCGTGACGCTCAATCCTTTCGAGGATAACGACGCGATCAAGAACTACGTCATTCCCGTCGCACCCCATGTCATGCCGTTTACGGCAACACCGAACATGCTCAAAGCTATGACGGCTGAATACCATGCGCCTTACCGCAAGGATGGCGACGCGTATGTTCCCGCTCCGCAGATCGTCATCATGGACCCGAATGCCCGGTATGCCGGGACCGTGCCGGCGAATGGCGATTCGGAAGCCCTGATCGCGCGTCTGCGTCAGCTTTCGAAGCACTGAGTGCAGACGCGTTTCGCGCCGGGGAGAGGATGGTCTGTTCTGGCGGTGGCGCTGGCTCTGGCCGGTTCAGCCCGATGCGCGGAGACTACGCCGCCGGACTGGAACGGGGAGACCCTTGGCAGTCCGCACCGGGGAGGAACGCTGCACCTGACGGCGGATGGCCCGGGGGGCACTCTCGATCCGCAGATCAATTACGGCACGCAGTACATGCAGGTGTTCGTCAATATGTACGATCCCCTGCTGACTTTCCGCCTGGCACGGGGTACGGCCGGGCTTGAGGTTGTCCCCGATCTGGCCGACGCCCTGCCGCAGGTTAGCCCGGACGGGCTGACATGGCGCCTGCATCTGAGAACGGGACTCCGGTTTTCCAGCGGCGCGCCTGTGCGTGTGCAGGATGTGGTCGCGTCTTTCCGGCGTATCTATGAGGCAGGCAGCCCGACGGCGGGGTCGTTCTATGGCGGCATCGTGGGTGCGAAAGACTGCCTCGATCATCCGGCACGCTGCACGCTGCCGGGTGTCACAGGAGACCCGGAGACGGGTGAGATCACCTTTCGTCTGACCCACCCGGATGGGGAGTTTCTTTACAAGCTGGCCTTTCCCCATGCTGTCATCCTGCCCGCGGAGACATCGCCGCACGATACTGGCAACCGTACGGTCCCTGGAACCGGCCCTTACCGGATCACGCATTATGATCCGGGACAGGACATGGTGCTGGAGCGCAATCCCCATTTCCATGTCTGGAATCCGCAGGCCCAGACCGATGGCTTCGTGGACCGTATCGAATACAGTTTCGGTCTTTCCGATGAAGCGCAGGTCACGGCGGTCGAGCAGGGACAGTACGACTGGATGCTGGATGCCAAACCGGCAGACCGTCTCGGGGAAATCGGCGGGAAGTACACAGCCCAGGTGCATATCGAACCGCTGCTCGGCCTCTATTATCTGGGGATGAACACGCACGAGAAGCCGTTTACGGACCAGCGCGTGCGTCAGGCTGTCAGTCTCGCGGTGAACCGTCATGCCATGACGATCCTTTTCGGCGGCAGCGCGATTTCCGAACCGCTCTGCCAGATGGTACCTCATGGCATTCCGGGGGCGGATCTGGGGCTGTCCTGTCCGCAGGATGTGGCGGCGGCGCGCAGGCTGATCCACGAGGCCGGTGCGGAGGGTACCTCCGTGACGCTGGTGGTGCCCAACCGGGCCGTGGAACTGGGGATGGGCACCTATCTGCGCAATGCGTTGCAGACGATCGGCCTGAACGCGCAGCTTCGACCTATCACGGCGGGGCTGGCGGATTCCTACGAACAGAATACTGCCAACCACGTCCAGATTGCGCTTTCCTACTGGTTTGCGGATTATCCGTCAGCCTCGACCTTCCTTGATGACCTGTTCGGTTGTGACAATTACCATCCCGATGCGGCGGTCTCTCCCAATTTCACGGGATTCTGCGATGCGCATGTCCAGTCGCTCTTCGAACAGGCCAAGGCGCAGACCGATCCGGCCAAGGCTGCCCCCCTCTGGCAGGAAGCCGGACGTCAGGTAATGCGGCAGATGCCGGGCGCGCCGATGATCCAGATGCGGACGATCGATTTCGTGTCCGGGCGGCTCGGCAATTACTTCTCGACCATGCTGAGCCATATGCTGTTTTCCCATGTCTGGGTGCAATAAAGGGCCCCCCGGAAAAAACCCCGGCCAGAATGATGTGTTGGGAAGAGCGACGTTCCGCGCATGAAAAGAGAGGATATTTCTTACGGAAAACAGTGACTTGAGACGGCTGAGGGTGGATTTCGCGCCGTCATTCGTATCCGTGGGGCTGGCGGGACGTTGTGTCGCACACTGGACCTTGTTCCAGATATGGCACAGGAAGAGAGGGACGAATGAAAAGTCCTGATCATTCCTGCAATATTCCGTCTCGGGTGGCGGTCCGTGGGAAGAGGTGAGGCATCCTGTAGGGAGTATGAAATGTCGGTTGTCGTATCGGGCCCGGGAGCGCCAGACCAGGCAAAGATTGCGAAGGAGCAGGAACGGGTCCAGTCCGAGCGGGTTCTGAAGAAGCGCTTTATCGGCATGGTGCTGGGACTGTTTCTGGCCCATGTCTATGTCGCTCTGGCGCTTTATTATACCTATATCGACTCCGCCAACCACTTCCATACGAGCTGGCTGGCTCTGTTCGGTGCTTTCGTGTCGTCCATGATATTCCTGTTCCATATTGGAATATCCTGATGAGTATCGATATCGCGTGGCCTGATCACCAAGGAGCCGTGGCATGGTAGATCTGAAATCGGAAAAGTGGCTTTCGCCCCTTATTTCCAGCTCCCTGTGGGCGCTTGTCCTGATCGACATTGCGGCCATGACCATCCTGCAGCATCAGGACTTCTTCCAGCCCTATGCCTTCATGGCATGGCCCTCCATTCCGATCGTCATCGCGATCGGATATTTCATCGGGCCGGCGATGGATACTGCGTTCGGAAAGCTGCTGCATCGCGGCAGGTCCTGACAGACGCTGCATCACCCCTGTCCGGGGCGAGGGGTGATCGTCTGTTCCGGGGAAGGTCAGGCCGACAGGGTTTTGTCGTCCTGACCCCAGGCCAGCCTTGGGGCCGGAGAAACCGTAACGTCCGGCTTCAGACCCCGATGTCCCGGCGGAAAATACCGTTATCCCACTGAATGGCCTGCACGCCTTCATAGGCGCGGTGCCGTGCGTCCTCCATGGTCGGTGCCGTGGCGCAGACGGTCAGGACGCGACCACCATCTGCGACCAGAACGCCATCAGCCAGTTTTGTGCCCGCATGGAACACGGAGACACCCGGCACGGCTTCCGCCCGTTCAATGCCCGTGATGCGTCCGCCTTTTTTCGGAGCGTCCGGATAGCCTTTTGCCGCCAAGACAACGGAAATGGAGGCTTTGTCGGAAAAAGTGACGGCGGCATTGTCGAGGTTCCCGTCCGCGAGAGCCGCGAGAACCGGCAGGAGGTCGGATTCCAGACGGATGAGCAGCGCCTGCGCTTCCGGGTCTCCGAAGCGGACGTTGTATTCGATCAGTCTGGGACCGTCTTCCGTCAGCATCAGTCCTGCGAAGATCACGCCCCGGAACGGTGTTCCCCTGCGGACCATCTCCGCCAGCATGGGGCGGACTGTCAGGTCGAGCGCCTGTTCCTGTGCAGCACGGTCAAAGCCGGGAGGGGGAGAGATGGCCCCCATGCCACCGGTGTTCGGTCCGGTATCGCCTTCGCCAAGGCGTTTGTGATCCCGCGCCGCACCGATCAGCACGGCTTTGTCGTCCGCGCAGAATGCAAAGAGGGAGACTTCGCGCCCGACCAGACATTCCTCGATGACCAGCGGCATGCCAAGCCTGCGAACAGCGTCCTCCGCCTCCGCCACACTCTGTGCGACCACGACGCCTTTGCCTGCCGCCAGTCCGTCCGCCTTCACAACGATTGGCGCGCCACGACGCCGCACGAAGTCCAGCGCGTCTGCTTCGTTATCGAAGCGCTCCCATTTCGCGGTGGGAATACCGGCAGCGTCAGCTACCTCCTTGGTGAAAGCCTTGCTGCCTTCCAGCAGGGCAGCGGCCCGGGTCGGGCCGGCGCAGCGAATACCGGCCTCGGCGCAGGCATCGGCCAGTCCCGCAACCAGCGGGGCCTCGGGGCCGGGGACCAAAAGATCGATGGACTGTTCCTGTGCGAAGCGGATCAGACCGGGAACATCATTCGCCTTCAGGGGGACGAGCGTGGCGATTTCCGCCATGCCCGGATTGCCCGGCGCGGCGAAAAGCGCGGAAAGGCCGGGCGAACGCGCCAGGCATGTGGCGAGCGCATGTTCCCGCCCTCCGGAACCGACCAGCAAAACGCGCATTCCGCTTTATCCTTTGTTCATCTGTGGGCTTCGTTTGTCGCCGTGCGTAGCATAGACTGCCCATATGATGGAGAGCGATGAACCGTCCGCGCACGGGAATGTACCGCAATATTCCGTTTCCGAGATTTCGGGGGCGATCAAACGCACGCTCGAAAGCGGGTTTGGCCGCGTGCGCGTGCGCGGGGAGGTGACGGAACTCAAGCGCTATGCCTCGGGGCATGTCTATCTGTCGCTGAAGGATGAAGGAGGCAAGATCGCCGGGGTCATCTGGCGCGGCAGTGTCTCGCGCCTTGGCATGGCGCCGGAGAATGGCAACGAAGTCATCGCGACCGGCCGCGTCTCGGCCTATGGTGAGCGCTCCAGCTATCAGCTCATCATTGATCGCATGGAGTTCGCGGGCGAGGGGGCCTTGCTGGCGAATATCGAGCGTCTGCGCCGCAGGTTGCTGGACGAAGGATTATTCGCGCCGGAGCGCAAGAAGCCTATCCCGTTTCTGCCCATGCTTGTTGGCGTCATCACGTCGCGGTCCGGCGCGGTTCTGCACGATATCCGGACCACTATTGCCCGACGTTTTCCACGCGATGTGCTGCTTTGGCCAGTCCCGGTGCAGGGCGAAGGCGCTGCCGCTCGGATTGCCGCCGCAATTGAAGGGATGTCCGTCCGGCAGCCGCGCAGACCGGATGTCCTGATCGTGGCGCGGGGAGGCGGTTCGCTCGAAGACCTGATGGCCTTCAATGACGAACGGGTCCTGCATGCGGTGGCGACCTGTCCGATTCCCGTCATTTCCGCTGTCGGGCACGAAACGGACACGACCCTGATCGATCTGGTATCTGACCGTCGCGCTCCGACGCCAACGGCCGCCGCGGAAATGGCCGTGCCGCTGCGTTCCGAACTCGTAGCGGATCTGGCGCATCGCAATGCGCGTCTGACCGGAGCGCTGATACGCATCATGCAGACAGACCGTGCCCGCCTGGAGCAGGCAGCGGCGCGTCTGCCGGATCTGCCCGCCCTGCTGGATTCTGCGCGGATGCGGCTGGAAGACCGTAGCCAGAGGCTCGATCTGGCCCTGCCGTCTTTTGTCATGCGTGCGCGGAGCCGTCTGGATGCGCCGGGGCGGCAGCTGCCCTCACCGGAGCTGCTGATCGGCCGGAGCCGTGCACGTCTGCAAGCGCTGCCGCTTCCGGCTCCAGATGTGCTCATGGCGCGCGCCAGGGCGCGGCTGACCTCTCCTGCTGCCCATCTTCCGCCTCCGGACCTGATGCTGGAGCGGGCACGGCGGGACATGAACGCGGCATCGGCCGCACTGGATATGGCGTGGCAGCGGGGAATCCAGAACTTTCAGCTCCGCATCGAACGCCAGCGGCTGTCTCCGGAGGTCCTGAAAAGCACCATCCGCCTTCAGAGAGCGCGGCTTGATGGTCTGGGCAGCCATCTTGAAGCCGTTTCTCCACTGGCCATTCTCAGCCGGGGATATGCCCTGGTTCAGGACAGCAGAGGTCGTCCCGTAACCAGCGCGCAGGCCCAACCGGCAAACGGTCGTGTCGTTCTGTCTTTCGCAGATGGCGAACGTGGGGCAAAACTGGATACCCTTTCGTCACAGGGCGATCTCGGACTCTGAAATTCCCGGGTGCCCGTGCTGTTTTTTTCGGAGTCTGCATGCGTTCGTATTGGCCAAGTCTTGTCATCGTGCCACTTCTTGCCGCCTGTGCGCAGCAACCTGCCGCGTCTGTGCGGCCTGCTGCTGTCCAGCAGCAGGCACGCCCCAAAATTCCACCGCAGGACTTTGCCCCCGGCCTTGCGGATGAGACGCCCGTGGAAGGCAATGGCAAAAAACAGCTTTTCAACGATCCTTCCGCGCCGTTGAACACGCCGCTTTGTGGTTCGGCTCTTCAGGAGGCAGCCCAGGCCGGAGCGGCAATCTATCCTCAGGGGCTTGCTACGCCGAGCAACTGTCCGCGCAATGCCTGTTTTGAACCACTGACGGGTACCTATATTGCGGCGACTGGCAACCGGAGCGTCTGTCGCTAAAAACTGCTCTGAAAGCAGATGGTACGAAAAAAGGCCGACCGGAACATTCCGGTCGGCCTTTTTTACTGTCAGACCCGGGAAGGGAAACGCTGACGGATCAGCGTTTCCACCAGCCCACGCGACGCTTTGACGGCGCAATGTCATCCACGTTGACAGGCTGGAGGACGTTCCCGTCTTCTGACGTTTCTGAAGCTGAAGCTTCAGCCTTTTTGGTAGTGCGGCGTGTGCGGGTCCGCTTCGGCTTGGCCGGAGCTTCCTCGACCGGTGTGGTGCTTTCCTCGGTTATGACAGGTTCAGCAGCCTTGGCCTTCGTGGACCGGCGTCCGCGCTTGGGCTTCGGCGCGTCTTCCGCAGCCGTCGGAGACGGTTCCTCCGTTACGGGGACCGAGGCCTCGGACGTGTTTGCCGCTGGCTCGGCCGGAGTTTCCTTTCTGGAGGTGCGACGCGCGCGCGTCCGTTTCGGCTTTGGCGCGGCTTCCGGTTCGGAAATGGCTGGTTCCTCGACAGGTGTCGGGCTTTCAATCGGCGTGGTTCCGATCTCGATCACGGTCGTTTCCGGCTCCGGCGCCACAGAGCGATGCGTCTGGCTGCTCTGTTCCAGTTCGGCCTGTTCGATCACATCGAAGATGTCGAAGCTGCCACCAAACGGATCGGCAGGTGTGGGGCCGGCATAAGGGGCCTGGACCGGCCGTTCCTCACGCTGACGGTTCTCGGTCCCGTTGCCGCGGTTGCTGTTGTTGCGCGGGGTGCGCTCATACCGGTTCTGACGGGGCTGCGAACGCGGCTGTTCCGGTTCGGCAAGTGCGCTGGACGTATTGACGGAAGGCTGCTCTTCCTCGTCCTTCTGAACCCGCTTGAACCGTGTCCTGCGGCGTCCCGGGATCAGCCCTTCCTCCGTTACGGGGGGGGAGGCGTGTTCCTGCGCTTCCACAGGATCCGGCTCTCCGTCCACGATAACAGCTTCCTCGATCACCTCCGTCCGTGCGTCCTGCGAAGTCTGCTCGGCCGTCTGGTCGCGGCGATTGCCGCGGCGGCGGCGGCGGCGGCGGCGGCCGTTGCCGTTTTCTTCACCATTATCGCCAGACTGGACATCGCTGATGACTTCCGCCGTGACGGGCGACGCCACGGCAACCGCACGCTGCGGTGCTGCCGGTGCCGCTTCTTCGACGATCTCGATGGTCCGGACCTTTTCAGGAGCCCGCACCATTGCCGGGGCAGATGTCTGCGGACGCAGCCGCTCGATATGCATGTCGGCGGCCGGGAGGTTCTCTTCCGTGCGGAAGATGACCCGCATGCGGTGACGCTGTTCGATTTCGCTCAGCCAGGAACGCTTGTTGTTGAGGATGTAGAGCGCGATCTCGGAGCCGACGTGCACTTCCACCTCGGCGGCGCGCTGCCTGGCGCCTTCCTCGTCAATGGCGCGCATGACATGCAGGGCCGAACTTTCGGTGCCGCGGATGAAGCCCGTGCCCTGACAGTGCGGGCAGGGTGACAGGAGCGATTCCGCAATGGACGGGCGGAGGCGCTGGCGGGACATTTCCAGAAGGCCGAAATGCGAGATATGGCCTACCTGGATGCGCGCACGGTCGGAGCGGAGAGCTTCCTTGAGGCGCTTTTCCACCTGTGCGTTGTGACGGCGACTTTCCATGTCGATGAAGTCGATCACGACAAGACCGGCAAGGTCACGCAGACGCAGCTGCCGGGCGACTTCCTCGGCGGCTTCGAGGTTGGTGCGGACAGCCGTTTCCTCGATGTTGCGCTGGGAGGTGGACTTGCCGGAGTTCACGTCGATGGCGACGAGGGCTTCCGTCTGGTTGATGACCAGATAGCCACCGGAGCGCAGACGTGCCGTCGGGGAAAACATCGCATCCAGATGGCCTTCGACATTGTAATGCGCGAAGAGGCTCTGACCGTGATTCTGCCACAGCTTCACCTTGTTAGCGTTGTGCGGCATCAGCAGGCGCATGAATTCGCGCGCACTCTTCCAGGCGGTTTCGCCATCCACGATGATATCGTCGATGTCCTTGGAATAAAGATCCCGGATGGCACGCTTGATGAGGCTTGCTTCCTCGTACACCAGCGTGGGCGCGACGGAGGAGAGCGCGTGGGAGCGGATATCGTCCCACAGCTGGAGCAGGTATTCGCAGTCTCGGACGATTTCCGGGCCCGGCCGGCCGGCACCTGCGGTGCGGACGATCATGGCCATGGATTTCGGCAGGTTGAGTTCCGCGATGATGTCCCGCAGGCGGCGGCGGTCGGTTTCAGACGTGATCTTGCGCGAGACACCGCCGCCCCTCAGGGCGTTGGGCATCAGCACGCAGTAGCGGCCGGCCAGCGAGATATAGGTGGTCAGGGCCGCGCCCTTGTTGCCACGCTCTTCCTTGACAACCTGCACCAGCAGAACCTGACGGCGGCGGATGACTTCCTGGATCTTGTAGCTGCGCAGGAAGCGGGCCGTGCGACGTGAAGATGCAGTCTCTTCGCCCGTATCATGCTCGCCACCGACTGTCTCCGGCGTGCTGCGGTCCTGCACGTCACCATTATCCGGGTCTTCGGAAACGGGTTCGGCGTCCACATCCTCGTTTTCGGAGGCGTCGGCCTGCTGTTCGGCGGCCATTTCCTCTTCCTGGAGCGCGATCAGTTTTTCGCGGTCTGCGACAGGGATCTGGAAATAATCCGGATGAATTTCGCTGAAGGCAAGGAAACCATGACGGTTGCCGCCATATTCCACGAAAGCGGCCTGTAGGCTCGGCTCCACGCGGACGACCTTGGCAAGATAGATATTGCCCTTGAGCTGCTTCTTGGTCGATGTCTCAACGTCATAATCTTCGACGCGGTCACCATCCATGACCACGACACGCGTTTCTTCTGCGTGCGTGGTGTCGATGAGCATACGCTTGGTCATGAAAAACTGAACTCCACGGTGTTCGCGCGGGGCAGCCTTGGCCGGACGGAACACCAGAATTTTACGGGGTGGAGGGACCAGCGCATCAGGATTGTCTTACCGCGGGACACTGTAGGTCCCGGTAAGACAATGTTCCAGACTGCGCGCACGTAACGTGTCATTCGGTCCCTGATCAGACGTCCTGTCTCTTTCGTGGGAAACAGGATGAAGACGTATTCCGGGCGGATTTTGGAAAACCGTACCGGATGTGAACTATCCCGCCGGAGCAGCCCGGTCAGGACATGGCACAGATGGCAAATCAGGCTCATGTCGAACGACGGGGCGTCACGGCTCGGACAATGGAGGCGGGAGCGGTACGGGGAAAACAGAGAAGCCCGCAGACGATCGGACCGCACTCTTCAGGTCCTCTGCACAGGATGGCGTAAACGCGCCACTCTGGCAAGCACTGGTATTCACCATGCGTTTTCTCTGACTCGCATGACGGGAAAGCCATGTTCCAGCCGCAGTTTTCGCTGTAATATCGACCTCAGTGGCAGGATGGCGGCAGAAGGGTTCGGAACATGGTGACGCGACGCACGCTGGTCGGGAGTCTGGGCAGTCTTTCCCTGCTTGCGCCTGCTGAAGGGCTGGCCCGTCACCTCGTGGCCCGTCACCAGAGCAGCCACACCCTCCACGCTCCGGCCGTGCATCGCAATGTCCCGCCACCGAAGCCGCTGGTCATGCTCGACCCGGGACATGGTGGCAAGGATCCCGGAGCCATCGGTATTTCAGGGACATACGAAAAGCATATTGCAGAGGCCGCCGCGTCCGAACTGCACCGGCAGCTTCTGGCATCCGGACAGTATCGCGTGGCTTTGACCCGGTCAGAGGACCGCTTCATCCCGCTGGAAGGGCGGGTGGATCTGGCCCGGAAACACGCTGCCCATCTCTTCATTTCCATGCATGCCGACGCCCTGCATGACCGAAGCGTGCGCGGAGCGAGCGTCTATACGATGTCCAATGGTGCCTCGGATGCACAGACGGCGGCCCTGGCGCGGACGGAAAACAGTGCGGACCGCTTTGCAGGGCCGGCATTTCACGGCATGTCCCCCGAGGTTCAGCAGATCCTGGCCAGTCTGGTCTCGGAAGAGACGCGGCGCGGTTCCGCCCATATGGCGGCAAGCGTGGTCAGTTCGTTCCGAAACAGGATCGGACTGCTGGGTCATCCCTCCCGTCATGCTGCTTTCGTGGTGCTGAAATCGGCAGAGATTCCTTCTGTTCTGGTGGAAATGGGGTTCATGTCGAATCATCTGGATGAGGCCGCGCTGCGGCAGGCCGTGCACCGGACGCAGATTGCCAGTGCCATGAAAACCGCCGTGGACCGTTATTTCGCGTCCCGTCCTATGCTCATGACGGGCTGATCTGCGTCGTGTGCAATCATATCAATCGCTGCATGCGGGTTGCGCATGACGAAAGAATCGGTCATTTTCCCGCCCCATGACGTTTCTTTCGATCCTCTCGCTTCGACTTACCGGCCCCTGAACGCCCTTCCAGGCGGGCAGCGCTTCCGTTGCGTTCAGGGGATGACAGACAGACCGACCACCCTGAACAGCGAGACGATCCTTTCATGACATTCCAGCATCCGTCCTTCGGCCAGATCGCCGATGACCGCATCATCATTTTCGACACCACACTGCGTGATGGTGAACAGTCCCCCGGGTTCTCCATGAACCTCGAGGAAAAGGTGCGTATGGCCCATGCCCTCAGCGCTTTGGGGGTGGATGTCATGGAGGCGGGTTTTCCCGTGGCGTCGAAGGATGACTTTGAAAGTGTGCGCCGCATTGCTGACGAGGTCCGGGGTTCAGTCGTCTGCGGGCTGGCCCGCAGCGGTGGCAAGCGTGACATCGAGGCTTGCGGAGATGCCCTGAAAGGGGCAGAGCGTCCGCGTATTCACAACTTCATTTCCACGTCTCCGCTGCACATGAAATACAAGCTGCGGATGGAGCCGGAAACCGTTCTGGACATCATTGCATCGGGGAACCAGAAAGCCCGGCAGTTCACGGATGACGTGGAATGGTCCGCCGAGGACGGCTCCCGCACCGAGCCGGATTTCCTGTGCCGCTGTGTCGAGGTCGCCATCAGGAACGGTGCGACCACCATCAATATTCCCGATACGGTCGGTTTTGCCACGCCGGAGGAAATGCGCCGGATCTTCGCCATGCTGCGCGAGCGTGTGCCGGGTGCGGATCAGGTGATCTTCTCGACGCACAACCACAATGATCTGGGTCTGGGCGTGGCGAACACGCTGGCGGCCGTCGAGGGTGGTGCGCGCCAGATCGAATGCACGATCAACGGTATCGGCGAGCGTGCCGGTAATGCCGCGCTTGAGGAAATCGTGATGGCGCTGCGGACGCGTCATGACCAGTATGGCAAGGTAACAGGTATCGATACCCCCAGGCTGCTGGGTGTGTCACGGATGCTGGCCACCATTACAGGTTTCGACGTCCAGCCGAACAAGGCCATCGTGGGGCGCAATGCGTTTGCCCATGAAAGCGGTATTCATCAGGATGGTGTCCTGAAGAACGCGGCAACCTATGAGATCATGACGCCCGAAAGCGTGGGCTGGAACAAAAGCTCGCTCGTCATGGGCAAGCATTCCGGGCGGGCGGCTTTCCGCGACAAGCTGGCGCAGCTTGGTTATGCGGCCCTGCCGGACGAAGCCCTCAATGCGGCTTTCGCCCGTTTCAAGGATCTGGCGGATAGCAAGAAGGTTGTGTTCGACGACGACATCCGTGCGCTGGTCGATGACGAGAGCCGGGATCACGAGCGGATTCAGCTGGTCTCGCTGGAACTGGCGTCCGGCACGAAGCAGAAAGCGCACGCCAAGCTGGAAATCAGTGTGGATGGTGCAACCCAGTATGCAGCCATCAGCGGGAATGGCCCCGTAGATGCGGCATTCCGGGCCATTGGGGAAGCTTTTCCTCATACCGCGGAACTGGCGCTGTTCTCTGTTGCCAATGTGACGGAAGGCACGGACGCACAGGCGCGCACCACGGTGCGTCTTCAGGAAAATGGAAAGCTCGTGGACGGGCAGGGGGCGGATGCCGATACGGTCGTTTCGGCTGTCCGCGCCTATCTGCATGCCCTCAACAAGCTGCTGACCAAGCGTGAACGGACAGAGCCGGAAGAACTGGTCTGATCTTCCCGGTTTCAGGATAAAGATGGAAAGCGGTGCCTTGGAGCGCCGCTTTTTTCATAGGATTATAAGCATAAACAACCAATTATAATAGTTAAATATGCTATAGACAAATATATAACGACCGTTATGGTGTGGTTCCGGAGACGGTTAGGGAACGGGTATGCCACATTCTTGGCTTTATACGGTGTCAGGGCTGGTTGTCGGCTTTCTCGTCGGCATGACGGGTGTTGGAGGCGGGTCTCTGATGACGCCGCTCCTGATCCTGCTTTTTGGCGTCAAACCGCAGTCTGCCGTAGGCACTGACCTGCTTTACGCCGCCATCACCAAGATCGTGGGTACTGCCCTGAACCGCCATCACGGTGTTGTACAGTGGAATATCGTGCTTTGGCAGGTTGCGGGAAGTCTGCCTGCAGGGCTGCTCTGCCTGATCTTTCTGCATCAGGCAGGAGCTTCTCCCGCTGTTTCTACCCTGATTCGCGAAGTGCTGGGTGTGGCGCTTCTGCTGACGGTACCCGCCATCCTGTTCAAGCCGAAACTCAGGACATGGTCGGAGAATGCTGCGTTCCTGACGCCTGATACAGTCAGGTTCCTGACGGTCGGGCTGGGTGTGCTGCTCGGAGCGCTGGTAACCCTGTCTTCCGTTGGCGCGGGAGCTGTTGGTATGGCCGCACTGACTATTCTTTATCCCCGCCTTAATACCAGAACACTGGTGGCAACGGATATTGCCCATGCTGTACCCTTGGCGCTGTTGGCCGGAACGGGGCACTGGCTGGAGGGGGCGGTAGACCCTGTCATGCTGATGGAACTGCTGGCAGGTTCCATCCCCGGCATTCTTCTGGGGATATTCTATGCCGGGAAGCTGCCCGACGATGTCCAGAGATGGTTTCTGAGCATTCTTCTGGCCATCATCGGATTGCGGATGATCTGACGATCAGTACCCGTACCCGCCCTGCGGGGGATAATAACCGCCCTGATAGCCTCCCTGGGACGTTGGATAGGCGGTGGTGGGATACGGGTTGGACTGCTGCGGATACTGGGGATACTGGTACTGGCCGCCCTGCTGGGCGTAGCCGCCGTTGTTATAGGAACCCTGATTGTAATAACCCTGCGGGTATCCGCCATTCTGGTATCCGGAAGGACGGTTGGGCGTGGTCGCGGCACCTGTCGCCGCTCCGAGCGCTCCGCCTGCGAGGGCCCCGATAGCTGCGCCTCGACCGCCGCCAGCCAGCGCACCAATGGCTGCGCCGGTTCCTCCTCCCAGCAGGCCGCCGCCCAGGGCGCGTGAACCGGGATCGTAATTGCCTTCACATGCACAGAGTGTCAGGGCGATGGCAAAAGCACCGGACAACGCAAAAGTCCGTCTGAAACGGTTGGAAAGAGAGGCGTTCATGAGCCGAATCCTTGAAGTTCTGAAAAAGTCCGGGCCCTTATACCTCAATATCCGTTACGGGTTGGTCTGTTGGGTGTCGTAGCCGCGCCAACTGCTGCGCCGGTGCCACCACCGGCCAGGGCACCAATGGCCGCGCCCCGGCCACCGCCAGCCAGCGCGCCAATGGCCGCTCCGCCACCGGCGCCAATCAGGGCACCTGATCCAGCCCGCGCACCACTGTCATAAGGGCTGCCACAACCGGCCAGCGCAACACCACAAAGGGTCAGAGCCGCGAAAATGCGAGGAGAAGCGATGCGAATCATGATCTTTGGTCCTGTCTGAAACCGTTTCGTGTTCCTGTGCTTCCTTCCACGGCGCAGCCGGGAAAGAAAGATGCCTTGAACAGGAAGAACGTGACTGAAGGGTGGCGGGATTGCGGCTCCGGAAATATTTTTTGTATCGGCCCGTCAGCACGTTGCAGGAGACGATCACGTCCCAACGTCGTGATTTGCAGCGGGAACCCTTGCTGAACCCGTTCCGCCCCTTTAAGTCCACGCTCAGGAACGTGCCATTTTCAGCACGCACTTTCGCCAACTGTCTGCCGCAGGGCGACACTCCGGGAGTTTTGGATGTTTTCTCGTCTGCTGGGTCTCATGTCGGCTGACATGGCGATCGACCTCGGCACTGCCAACACGCTTGTTTATGTCAAGGGTCGGGGCGTCGTGCTTGATGAGCCATCTGTTGTGGCCATTGCAGAGGTGCGGGGCAAGAAACAGGTTCTGGCAGTCGGGAACGAGGCCAAACAGATGGTCGGCCGGACACCCGGCAACATCACAGCCATCCGCCCCCTGCGGGACGGCGTGATCGCGGATTTCGAAGTTGCGGAGGAAATGATCAAGCATTTCATCCGCAAGGTGCATAATCGCCGGGCTTTTGCGAGCCCGCAGATCATCATCTGCGTCCCTTCCGGAGCAACAGCCGTCGAGCGCCGTGCCATCCAGGAGAGCGCTGAAAGTGCAGGCGCGCGCAAGGTTCTGCTGATCGAGGAGCCGATGGCTGCTGCGATCGGAGCCGGTCTTCCGGTGACGGAGCCTTCAGGCAGCATGATCGTCGATATCGGCGGCGGTACGACGGAAGTGGCCGTCATTTCGCTCGGGGGTATCGTCTATGCCCGCTCCGCCCGGGTGGGTGGGGACAAGATGGACGAAGCCATCATTTCCTATATCCGCAAGACCTATAATCTTCTGGTGGGGGAGAGCTCCGCCGAGCGGATCAAGATCGAACTCGGTTCAGCCATGCTGCCAGACGATCCGGACAATCCCGACGGGCCGGTGACGGAAATCAAGGGCCGTGACCTCATCAACGGCGTCCCGCGCGAAGTGATGGTCAGTCAGGCGCAGATCGCCGAAAGTCTGGCCGAGCCGGTCATGCAGATCGTTGACGCCGTGACGACCGCGCTGGAAAACACGCCGCCGGAACTGGCCGCTGACATCGTGGACAAGGGGATCGTGCTCTCCGGGGGCGGAGCGCTGCTGTACCGTCTCGATGAAGTCCTGCGTCTTTATACCGGACTGCCCGTGACGGTGGCGGAGAACGCCCTGTCCTGTGTTGCGCTGGGGACCGGGCGCGCGCTTGAGGAAACACGCCGGCTGCGCAGCGTCCTCAGCAGCATGTACTGACGGCGGGGTGGAGCCGGGATGCTCTCCATCCACGCACGGCAGGTTCTTGCAAAGACCATTCTGCCTGTCCTGATTTTGCTGGCGGTCGGGCTTGTCCTGCTGGGGCTGGTCCGGCGGCCCGTTGTGGACGGGGTGCGTCTTGTGGCGGCGGATCTGCTGGCTCCGGCTTATCATGCGCTGGTCTGGCCGCAGGAACGGGTTTCGGCGTGGCTGGTGGATCTGCGGGGCGCCACTGATCTCGCCCGGGAAAATGCCCGTCTGCGGGATGAGAACCGTGGCCTGCGGCACTGGTATGACGTGGCTGTGGCGCTCGCTTCGGAAAATGCACGCCTCAAGGCCAGCCTGCACTGGATTCCCGAAGCCGTGCCCCAGTTCGTCACGGGGCGCGTCACCCGCGATGACGGTGGGCCCTATTCACGCGCCGTTCTGCTGAACGTGGGCGCGGGCCATCAGGTCGAGGTGGGGGATGTGGCGCTGGATGCTTCCGGCCTTCTTGGGCGGGTGACGGAGGTGGGATCGCATACGGTACGTGTCCTGCTGATCAATGATGACGCCAGCCGGATCCCCGTCACGCTGGCGGCGTCCCATGCCGACGCCATCATGGCCGGGGACGACACGGGATTTCCAAGATTGATCTATTATCCCCAAGACCGCCATCCGATCGAGGGCGAGCGTGTCGAGACGCGCGGTCAGAGCGCCATGCCGCCGGGTCTGCCTATTGGGTCCGTACATTACACCGCGCCGAACCGTCCCGTTGTGGTGCCGGATGCGGATCTGGATCGGCTCGATATTGTCCGGGTGTTCGATTACGGGGAACATGGTGTGGATGCGCCACAGGCCCCGGGGCGCGTGAAAGTCCAGAAGCCATCCGGAGCATCACCGCTTCAGGATGCCCTGCCGTTTTCGTGGTTCCCCACCCTGCCGGACGGTCCGGGCCGTCAGAAAGGCTGACGGATATGGTTGCCGAGAACTCGACCCCCCATCTGCATTCCGCCGTCGAGCCGAAACCCTCAGTTGGGCGGACACTGGACGCCCTGGCCCGTGCGGCCATGCCGTCCGTTTTCATCGTGCTGTCCGCCATCCTCCTGTCCGCACCGTTTGGCGTTCCTGGACAGGCCGAACTCCAGTTCGGGATTGCGATGTGTACGGTCTGGTTCTGGGCCTACAGCCGTCCGAAATCCATGCCGGCCATTGCCGTCTTCCTGTGCGGACTCGTCATCGAGGTCTTCAGCTTCGGGCCGCCGGGAACCGTTCTGCTGTCGCTTCTTGTGATTTATGGTGTGGCCCATCACTGGCGTTACGGTCTCTCCCGTCTGAATTTCGTAGTGGGATGGCTGATTTTCAGTCTTTTTGCGGCGCTGGCCTCGTTTTTCCAGTGGGCACTCGTTTGTATCCATGCCTTTGCGCTACTCTCTCCTGCGCCAGGCCTCTTTCAGGCTGCGCTGACAATCGGTATCTATCCCACCCTGACCGCATTGTTCGTCTGGGGACGTCGCACGTTCGCAAATCCCGATCAGGCCTGACAGTGCTCCCGGCGTTCCGTAGCGCCGTGGTTTCCTTTTTCGGATGTTGAACGCTTCCCGTTGATGGTTTTCAGAAAACGCTCTTTCCGGTTCATGATGCGCGACAGACGGCAGGGTGAACCTGTGCGCTCCGGGCGTGGGATCTTCACGCGGCGCGCGCTTCTGGTCATGGCCGTGCAGGCTGGCGTTCTGGGAACACTGGGACGGCGGCTTTACAACATCCAGACGGTGGACGGTGATCATCTGCGCCAGCTTGCCGAGCGCAACCGCACAAGCAAGCGGCTGCTCGCCCCGGCGCGTGGCCCGATCCATGACCGTTTCGGTGTGGCGCTGGCAGATAACAAGGTGAGCTGGCGCGCCTTGCTCATGCCAGAGGAAACGACCGACATCCCGGCCGTTATCGAGCGTTTCTCCCAGATCGTCCCGCTCGATGAGCATGACCGGGCCCGGATCGAGCGTGATCTCCGTCATGTCCGCAAATATGTTCCGGTCACGCTGCATGAGTTCCTGTCTTGGGATGACATGGCGCGGATCGAACTGAATGCGCCATCGCTGCCCGGCGTGCTGGTGGATGTGGGATCGACACGGCTCTACCCGTTCCATGACCTGACAGCTCATATCGTCGGTTATGTCGCGCCACCCAATGAAGAGGATGTTTCGAAGGATACGACCCTGTCCCTGCCGGGTATGAGAGTTGGCAGGGCTGGGATCGAACAGACGCAGGAACAGCTCCTGCGTGGCGATCCAGGTTCCGTGGAGATGGAAGTCAATGCTGTTGGCCGCGTGATTGGGGAGATCGACCGTGTGGAGGGCCAGCAGGGGCAGGATATCCACCTGACGATTGATACGGTGCTGCAGCAGCAACTGCGCGACCGGCTTGGGGATCGGGTGTCCAGTTCTGTCATCATGGACTGTCGCAACGGTGAAGTCATGGCGATGGTCAGCACACCATCTTTCGATCCTTCCCTGTTCGATTCCGGTGTCAGTCATGCGCAGTGGAACGCCTGGAACAGCGACCCCCGGACCCCGCTGGTGGACAAGGCGGTTTCTGGCCTCTACCCGCCGGGTTCCACCTTCAAGCCAGCTGTGGCACTTGCCGCCCTGAAATGTGGTGCCGTCTCGGCGACAGATCGTTTCAACTGCCCGGGCTATCTGGACGTGGGTGGGGTGCGCTTCCATTGCTGGAACCGCTGGGGTCATGGCATGATCAACATGCGCGAAGGCCTCAAATATTCCTGCGACGTCTATTTCTATGAGGTTGCCCGGCGCTGTGGCATGGACCCCATCAAGCTGGTGGGGAATGACATGGGACTGGGCGTGAAGCTCGGGATCGAACTGCCTCATTCACACCCCGGTGTCATACCGACACCGGAATGGAGGCAGCAGCACGGTTTCCACTGGAATGGCGGTGACACCATCAATGCCGGGATCGGACAAGGTTTCGTTCAGGTGACACCACTGGCGCTGGCCACCTATGTGTCCCGGCTGGCGTCTGGGCGAAACGTGCAGCCGCATCTCCTGCGTGCCACTGATGATACGCTCTCACCGCTTGCCGCGCTGGATACTGCTGCGCCGCTTGACCTTCCACCTGCGTATCTTGACGTCGTGCGTGGTGGCATGTTCGCCGTCGTGAACGAGGCGCATGGTACGGCGCCAAAGGCGCGGCTTGATCTTCCAGGCATCCAGATGGCGGGGAAGACCGGCTCCGCACAGGTGCGTCGTGTCTCGCGGGCCCTGCGTGAATCCGGGCACTTCAATTCCATGAACCTGCCGTGGGAGTACCGGCCGCATGCCCTGTTCATCTGCTTCGCGCCTTATGACGAGCCGCGCTATGCCGTCTCGGTTGTCGTGGAGCACGGAAATGCAGGAGCTGACGAGGCCGCACCGTTGGCTAAGCTTATCATGACCGATACGCTGCTTCGTGATCCGGCGAACCAGTCCCGTCCTCCGGGACAGAACGTCGCCCAAGCCAGCGCTCCGCCATTGAGAGGCAGTACGGAATGAACGCCTTTGGTTTCCTGAAGCCGGAAAAGCGTCTCCTGCGGGCGGAGCCGGATTTCCGGCCGCTGGCCCAGCTGCTGCAGGTCAACTGGCTTTATGTCCTGCTGGTCTGTCTGCTGGCTGGTGTGGGTTACGTCGCGCTTTACTCCGCAGGCGGAGGATCGGCCAGACCGTTCGCGGGGCCGCAGATGATGCGGTTCGGTTTCGGGCTTGTCATGATGGTTGCTGTCTCGCTGGTCAGCCCGCGCATCCTGCGGTTGCTGTCCGTGCCGCTCTACCTTTTTTCCATTGCCCTGCTAACGCTCGTGCTGCGCATGGGGCATGTGGGCAAGGGAGCGGAGCGCTGGATCAACCTCGCGGGGATGCAGTTCCAGCCTTCCGAATTTGCAAAGATCGCGCTCGTTCTGATGCTCGCGACATGGTTCTATCGTATCGGTCCGGACCGGATGGGCAATCCGTTGCGTCTGGTGCCACCCGCCCTGTTGACGCTTCTGCCTGTTCTGCTGGTGCTCAAGGAGCCGAACCTTGGGACGGCGACGATCATCGGTGTGATCGGCGCGACCATGTTCTTCGCCGCCGGGATGCGGTTATGGCAGATCATCATCCTTGTGGCCCCCATCCCGTTTCTCGGGAAATTTGCGTACAGTCACCTGCACGATTACCAGAAAGCCCGGATCGATACGTTCCTGCATCCGGAGCATGATCCGCTCGGAGCCGGATACAACATCATCCAGTCCAAGATCGCGCTTGGTTCAGGCGGTATGTGGGGTGAAGGATACCTGCGCGGCAGTCAGGGACAGCTCAACTTCCTGCCTGAAAAACAGACGGATTTCATTTTTACCATGATCGGGGAGGAATGGGGATTTGTTGGCGGGATTGCCGTCATCGGCCTGCTGGCGACCCTGACGCTGGGAGGGATGCTGATCGCCATGCGCAGTCGCAACCAGTTCGGGCGCCTGCTCGGTCTGGGGATCGCCATGGATTTCTTTCTTTACTGCGCGGTGAACCTGTCCATGGTCATGGGCGCAATTCCTGTCGGTGGTGTGCCGCTTCCCCTGATTTCCTATGGTGGATCAGCCATGCTGACGATGATGTTCGGTTTTGGCCTGCTCATGTCAGCATGGGTTCATCGGAACGAGCGCGATCCGGGTATGGAAGAAGACGCCGAAGCCTGAGCTTTCACAGGGCCAGCAGAACCTTGGAAGAGGTCTTCCGGTCCAGCGAGGCGGCGAAGGCATCCGCATAGTCTTCAAGCTGGAAGCTGTGCGTGATGAGTCCATCGGCGATCCAAGGATTGTCCGCCAGCATTTTCAGGGCGTCTCCGAACTCCGTATCGAACCGGAACGTGCCGCGATAGTCCAGTTCACGGGCGATGATCTGGCCTAGGGGCGCAGGAATATCGCCGGGTGGGAAAATTCCGACCTGCACCAGAATGCCACCTTTTTCCGTACGGCGGATGGCAGTCGGAAGAGCCGCGGAAACGCCGGTCGCTTCAAAGACGATCGGATATTCCTCCTCGTTTGTCTCCCGGCTGGTGTTACGCGCGCCGGTGGCGCCAAGCCGTGTTGCAATTTCCAGCGGGAAATCGTGTAGATCCGTCGCTATGATTTCGCGCGCTCCGGCGATTTTCAGCCCGGCCACGATCAGGGAGCCGATTGGCCCCGCACCCTGCACCATGACCCTGCGTCCACTGACGTCACCCGCACGCGCAATGGCATGAAGGGCCACGGAAAACGGTTCCGCAAGACTGGCGCGCCGGACATCGAGACCGGGGGGCAGGGGGTAAAGCTGGTCTTCCCCGACGACCATCTGCCGCCGGAAGCCGCCCTGTGTGTGCGGCAGGAAGGCTGCGCTTCCAAAGAAGCGCATGTTCCGGCACAGATGCCGGACACCGCGCTGACATTCCGGACACTGGCCACAGGCTCGGGCCGGATGGATCGCGACAGGCTGCCCAACCTGAAAGCGCGTCGCGCCAGGGCCGATGGCATCAACGATTCCGGAGACTTCATGCCCCAGGATCATGGGTTCACGCAGAACGGATGCGCCGGCCCCACCATGCAGAAGGTAATGCATGTCCGAGCCACAGATACCGCCCCATGCAGGGCTGACCAGAACTTCGCCGGGCCCAGGCTCCTGCAACGGGACCGTATCAAGCCGGAGATCGTTTTTTTCGTGAATGACAAGGGCCTCGGTGGTCCTTGACCCATCGAATGATGACATGACCATGCGCCTGTAGATAAAGGGAAAATACAGGCTTGCACGTTAAACCGAAGCTCTGGCGGGCGGGATGACGTTTCAGTGTTGTCACGCTGACGTCAGGGATCTGCTCATATGGCTTTCCCGGATATGGCTGTCATCCTGTAAAGGCGGTACGCCACAGGCGAGAAGAAAATCCGCAATCCCGTCAAGAATTTCCGGTTGACGGGATGGATCATCCGGATCGCCCTGTGGAACCCAGATCAGCGTTTCATACCGTGCCCGTGTCAGCAGAACGCGATAAGTGTTGAGCCGCCACAGGGCTTTCTCCGCTGTCCGGACGGTCTGCCATTTTGTACCGGAAAAAGTCCGGGCCTGCCATGCCCTCTGGTGTGGCAGGCGGATCAGGTCTCCATCCCAGCAGAGCCCGACGAAGTCCAGTTCCAGCCCCTGAATAGCGAACTGCGTTGCCACTGTTTCCAGAGCATCGGATGCGCGGACATCTTTCTCCGGAATCCAGCGGTTCAGGAACTACTGTGCCACGGCGGCCGAATCCATATGCGGGACTTCACATCCCAGACCTTCTGGGCGCAAACGCTTTGCCGTGGCACTGGAAACAAGTCCGCACCGATATGTCAGGCGCGTTCTTTTTCGCAAACCGGCCCGGAGATCTTTCAGGTTCCGCGTCAGGCGAAAGGGAAGGTGACTGTCCTGTGCGATCCGTGCCGCGCTCTGGATGTCACCCTGTAGCATGGCCTCTACCCAGCGCGGTGTGTTCTCTTCACGCAGAGAGCGGATAGCGACGGTCAGGTGGAGGGCGCGCTGGGTCGTGACGGAGAGGGTGGAAGGCAGATGCGTCAGGGTGTCGGAGCCGATGACATCCGGTGCGGCCTGCACGCACCAGACCGGACGTTCCAGTAAGGCTTCTCCCCAACAGGCGAGCCCACCTTCACCGTCATGGATTTCCTGTCCCTGTCCGATCAGACAGACAATCGCTGCAAAACCGTCGTGCCGTGCCATGATATCCAGCAGGTGGGCGGGTTCAGACTGGGTTAGGGTCACCGGGCGTTGCCGGCTTTTGCGGATGGCCTGTTCTGCTGTCCAGGTGCGTTGCGCCTCGTCAATGACCATGATCCGTTCGGGCGGACATTCCAATAATCGCGAGACGTAATGGTCCCGGAATTTTGTCAGGGACTGGATGGTGGATTCCATCCGGTGTTCGACGACTTTTCGTTTTTGTCCCTGTGCCACGGCATCACGGATCAGGGCTTCGCGCAGAACGGCAACCAGTGTCGGATTTGCAGTCAGGAATGTGGCCTCCGTGCCGGGATGACCAGTCGCAAAAGCGGCTTTGAGACCACAGAGCGTCTTTCCCGCACCGGGAATGCCGGAGACGAAAATGATGGTTTTCCGGTTCTGCTGGCGTGCCTCATTCAAACATGTCGCGATACAGTTGGAAGTCCGGGTCAGGTTCGTGGCGTCTGCCCGGGCTGTATGGATGTCCGCCACGCTGTGTGTGGCGTAAATCAGACGTGCAGCTTCAATGATGCTGGGAACAGGATCATAAGGAGCGTCTTCCCGGTCCGCCGGGATCATGGGCCCGATGGAAGATGCTGCCCTGGCGCACAGACGGGCAAGCACGTCAGGAAAATCAGCCGCATTGCAGTACTGGACCACCGTTACACCAGATCCCAGAAGTAACGGCTCCGTTTGGGAAACGGCAGGTCCCTGCGTGGCGATTAGGATGGGAATGATAGGGTGACGGCGGCTACCGGCATGAAAATCCTGAAGATCCAGCGCATAACCTTCTGTCTGGGCGGTTGAGGCGGCATCGAAGCTGCGAGCGCCAACTTTGAATTCCAGAACAAAGACAGCATCCGGCGAAACCAGTACTGTGTCGATCCGCCCACCAAGACGGGGAATGGGATACTCAAAGATGATCTGCCAGCCGGAGGCTTCCGGCATGGCGGTCAGTGTTTCACGCAGGAGATCAACCTGTGTGGCCCATGCACGGAGTTGAGCGGGTTCGTTTTGAAAACGTCTCTTTGCGGCCTGATGAGCCAGACGCTCGCAGATCTGTCCCGGATCGGTTCGCAGGAACGTGGTGATGGAACCGGACCACCACGCTCCCACCGGATCAGCCCTCGATCTGTCCGAAATCCGCAATCAGGGCCGTCGTCTCCCGGAACCGGTTCAGCAGTTTCAGGCGGTTGATGCGGAGGGCTGGCTCCGGTGCGTTGACCGTCACTTTGTCAAAGAACACATCCAGCGTCGGGCGCAGGGCCGCGATGGCCTGCATGGCATCCGTAAAGCGTTCGTCCTTCAGGGCTGCCTCGATCGTCGGGATGGCCTGATCCAGCCCGGCGGCAAGGGCGCGTTCCTCATCCTGTGCATAAAGGGAGGGATCAGGTGCACCAATATGCGGGCCGTCCTTTTTGTCCTCAATGCGCAGGATATTGGCGGCGCGCTTGGCAGCGGCGAGCAGGTTTTTGCCGTTTTCCGTCTGGATCATATCCGACAGGGCAGACGTCCGGGCAAGAAGACGCACGAGATCACCGTCCAGACCACCGGCAAGGGTGGCAGCCAGTACATCATGCCGCTCGCCTTCGCTGCGAAGCTGAACGCGCAGGCGTTCCGTGATGAAGTCTGGCAGTCTGGACAGGTCTCCACCGCTGCGCCCGGCTGCGGCTTTTGCGAACAGGTCCGTCAGATCGAGGCGCAGGCCATTATCGCGGATCGTGCGGATGATGCCCAGGGCTGCCCGGCGCAGGCCATAAGGATCGCCTGACCCACTGGGTGTTTCCCCGATGGCGAAGAAGCCGGTCAGCAGGTCCAGCCGATCCGCCAGTGCTACGGCGACGGACACCGGAGCCTTTGCCGTCTCATCGGATTGCCCGCGCGGCATGTAATGTTCGGCCACGGCCTGGGAGACGGCCGCGTTTTCGCCATCATGGGCTGCGTAATAACCGCCCATGACGCCCTGAATCTCCGGAAATTCGCCAACCATGCCGGTCGTGAGATCGGCCTTGGCGAGCAGCCCGGCGCGTTCGGCCTGTGGGACCTGCGAAGCATCCAGCCCCATGGCTTTCGCGATGGTCCCGGCCAGCGCGGAAATCCTTCTGGCGCGCTCACCCTGCGTGCCGAGTTTGGCGTGGAACGTCACGGCGTCCAGTGCCGGAACGCGGTCGATCAGCTTCGTCTTGCGGTCCAGATCCCAGAAATGGCGGGCATCGGCGAAGCGCGCGCGCAGGACACGTTCGTTTCCGGCAATTGTCAGTTTGCCACCATCCCTGAACGGCAGGTTGGCGACGAACACGAAAAAGGGTGCGGCTTTACCGTCCTTGTCCCGGAGAGCGAAATATCGCTGGTTGATCCGCATGGAGACCTGCATCACCTCGGCGGGCAGATCCATGAACGCGGCGTCAATCTGTCCCATCAGCGGGACCGGATATTCCACCAGTCCGGCCACTTCGTGCAGCAGGCCATCATCCTGTACCACTGTCACATCATGTTCGGCGGCCAGCCGCGCAATGCCGGTGCCGATCATGTCACGGCGGCGGTCATCATTGATGATGACGAAGCGTGTTTCGAGTTCCTGTTCCCACTGGTCAGCGGACAAGACCTCGAACGCGCCCGGGGCAAGGAAACGGTGTCCTTCGGTAAGGTTGGAGGATTTCAGGCCGTGTGCCTCGTCTCCCTCACGGGCCAAGGCAAACGGCACGACACGCCCGTCCAGCAGACACAGGATGCGGCGAAGCGGGCGCACCCAGGTGAAACCGGAATTCACACCCCAGCGCATGGATTTCGGCCAGGGGAATTTCCAGAGCAGTTCCGGCACGGCTTCGGCGACGCGGCTTTCGGCGCTGACCGGATCGAGAGACCGGTTCAGAACCCAGAATCCGTTCTCCAGTGTAAGTTCGTCCGGCGTGACGCCATGTTTGCGGGTGAAGCCCTGAAGCGCTTTTTCCGGCGCGCCTTCACGTGGGCCGCGCTCCGAGACGGTGCGTGCCGGGATTTCGGCATCCACGTTCAGGGCGACGGCAATGCGTCGCGTCCCGAACCATGTCCGCATATCGCTCGGATGCAGGCCATCGAGGGCCTTTGTCAGCAGTGTACCGAGGTCCGCTGCCGCGCGGGGCTGCATACCGGCCGGGATTTCTTCGCTGAAGAGTTCGAGCAGCAGTTTAGCCATGGGTCGTCTCCTCCTCACCTGCCAGCCAGGCTTCACACGCGGCTTTCGCCAGCGTTCGCACGCGTCCGATATAGGACGCCCGCTCGGAGACGGAAATCACACCCCGTGCGTCCAGCAGGTTGAACAGGTGAGAGGCTTTCAGACACTGGTCGAAGGCTGGCTGTGCCACTCCGGCTTCCGACAGGCGCAGGGATTCCCGTTCCGCATCGTTGAAATGCGCGAGAAGCATCTGTGTGTCGGCCAGCTCGAAATTATGCCGGGAGTAATCCCGTTCCGCGCGCAGGAACACGTCGCCGTATTTCAGGCCTTTGCCGTTGAAATCGAGGTCATAGACGTTTTCGACGCCCTGCACATACATTGCGAGGCGCTCAAGACCGTAGGTCAGCTCTGTCGAAGGCATAACCGTCGGGATGCCACCGACCTGCTGGAAATAGGTGAACTGCGTGACCTCCATCCCGTCGCACCAGACTTCCCAGCCTAGCCCCCAGGCGCCGATCGTCGGGTTTTCCCAGTCATCCTCGACGAATCGGATGTCATGCTTTTCCGGGTCGATGCCGATGGCGCGATAGCTTTCCAGAAGCAGGTTCTGGCTCTCTTCCGGCGTGGGCTTCAGCAGGACCTGATACTGGTAATAATGCTGGAGGCGATTTGGATTCTCGCCATAGCGTCCGTCGGACGGGCGGCGGCAGGGCTGCACATAGGCTGCGGCCCAGGGGCGGGAACCAAGTGCCCGCAGGGTCGTATGGGGGGAGAGCGTTCCGGCCCCGACTTCCGTGTCATAGGGCTGCAGGATGGCGCAGCCCTTGTCGGACCAGAATTGATGAAGGCGCAGGATCAGTTCCTGAAAGCTGGGCGGCCGGGTCGCAGGCAATTCGATAGGCTCCGGTTTGGCAAAATTGTAAGCCACCTTACAGGTAGGTGCCTGTTACCGGAAGTGACGGCGGCTTCCTCATCTTGTCGGAAAGGGTTGGGTAGCTCATATGTAGAGGGTGATCCAATTGCCTCGTCTGGAAGGATAGAGACGATGAACAACGAAGAACGCGACCTTATTTCCCGTTTCATCGCTCGTGTTGGCGGTGCGCAGCAGGGAAGCAGCTTCGGCCAGCAGCAGACACCGGCGCTTCCGCCCATCGACCCTGAGGCGGACCGTTTCATTGCCGACAACTTCCAGAAATATCCGGAAGCACGGTATCGCATCACCCAGATGGCCGTGGTGCAGGAAGCCGCTCTTGCGCAGGCGCAGAACCGCATCCGGCAGCTTGAATTCCAGCTCCAGCAGGCCCAGCAGCAGATCGCCCAGCTTCAGCAGCAGGGCGGAAACAAATCATCCGGCGGACTGTTTGGTGGTCTGTTCGGTGGCAACAAGCAGGCGAATGCCGCCCCCCCGCCGGGTTGGGGTGCGAACCAGTCTGCTCCGCCTCCGAATTACGCCGCTGGTGGCCCGCAGAATTATGGCTATCCGCCGGGATACCAGCCGGGCATGTTCCAGCGTGGAGGAACCGGTTTCCTTGGTTCCGCACTCACCACGGCGGCTGGTGTGGCTGGCGGAATGATGACGGCCAACGCCCTTGAGGGGCTTTTCTCCGACCATCATGGCGCGGCTGGTGGTGATGCGGCTGGCGGGTTCGGTGCCGGTGGCGATACGACGGTTATCAACAACAATTATGGCGCCGATCCGTTCTCCGGTTCGGGCACCGACGCTGGCAGCGGCTTCTCGGATTCCGATTTCGGCGGCGGTGGCGACAGCGGCGGTGATTTTGGCGGCGGCGGAGACGGTGGTGGAGATGGCGGCGGCTTCGACGACATGTTCTGATCGCCCGGCTACTGACTGACCGATTGGCCCGTCCAGACCTTATTCAGGGTCCGGACGGGTTTTTTGCGCTGTCCCAACTCATCGGCCCACGCTGCGTTGTGTAACGGTACGTCATTGTTTTCCTGCCCAGTACCGGAGGCTTTTCCATGTCTGCCAGCGACTTCCGTGATCTCGTCGGATTGAGTGACCTTCAGGATGGCCAGATTACGTCCTTCTCGCTTGATGGCAAACCGATCGTTCTTGTGAAGGATGGAGACCGGGTTCAGGCCTTCGGGGGCAAATGCCCGCACAAGGAAGCCCCGCTGGAGCAGGGAGCCTATTGCCGGACGGAAAAAGGCGCGGTTCTGGTGTGCCCTTGGCATAAGGCAGTGTTCGATGCCGCGGATGGAAGCCTTGTCGAGCCTCTCGCGCTGGACCCGCTGCCGCGCTACCCGGTGGAAATTGTGGACGACCGTGTGCTTGTGGGTCTGAAGCCGCTGTCCCGCCCGGAACTGCAGCCGCGCCGGGGCAATGAAAGCGTCCTGATTCTCGGGGCTGGTGCGGCAGCCGTCAGTGCGGCGGTGACCCTGCGACAGGAAGGTTTCGATGGTGAGATCACGATGGTCAGCGAGGAGAAGTATCTCCCGTACGACCGCACGGCCCTGAGCAAGACCGTACTTGTCAGCGAGCCGGACAAGGCTCATGCGCCACTTCTGCGCTCCGAAGAATTTTATGAGCACCACCGGATCACCCGGCGCAAGGCCAGTATCACGGCGTTCAGCCCCGACAGCCGGACCGCGACGCTGGATGACGGTTTCGAACTGACGGGCGATCACATCCTGATCGCCACCGGCTCCATTACGAAAACGCTGGATATTCCTGGTGTGGACAAGGAGCGCGTACTGATCCTTCACCGGGAGAAGGACGCCGAGGAGATCGCCCGTATCCTCGATCCGGATCAGGCCGTGACGATTGTCGGGGCCGGGTTCATTGCGCTGGAGGTTGCGTCCTCCCTGCGCCAGAGGGGGGTAGGTGTTACGGTCATTTCCAATACTCCCATCCCGATGGAAAAGCAGTTCGGCCGGGAAATCGGTCTGCGCCTGCGCCAGTTGCATGAGGAAAACGGCGTGGCGTTCGTGGCGGATTCTCCCGTCACGGCGATTTACGGGGACAAGGTGGCCGAGGGCGTGGAACTCGAAGATGGTACCCGTCTGTCCTCCGCGTTTGTGCTGTTGGGTGTCGGCGTGACGCCAGCCACGGATTATGTGAACGGGCTGGAGCGTGACAGGAGCGGTGCCATCGTGGTGGACGGGCAGATGCGGGCTGCACCTGGCGTGTATGCGGCCGGGGACTGTTCAGCCACCCGTCATGAGGGTGGAACACGGCGAATCGAACACTGGCGCCATGCGGAAATCCAGGGGCGGATCGCAGCCCATGCCATGATGGGCCACGAGACGGACGTCATACCGATGCCGTGGTTCTGGACCCAGCAATTCGGCAAGAAGATCGAGCTTCTGGGCTGGGGGGACACTTTCGATAACATTATTCTGGAAGGGGATATCCGCGGTTTCAGCTTCCTTGCCACTTATCTGAAGGGCGGAAAGCCCGTGGCGCTCGCCGGGGCGGGACATGCTTATGACATGGCGCGCGCCGCCGTGGACTTTGACGGATTTCTCAGGGAGAAGCCTGCGCTTGTGCAGGAAGCTTGACAGAAGCGGCCTCGCCCGGCTTCCTGCGCCGACTTATCCGCACAGGTAGTTGACGAGGCCCGACATGCATCCATACCGCACCCATGACTGTAGCGCCCTGCGTGAGCAGGACGCCGGACAGACCGTCCGCCTTTCCGGCTGGGTGCACAGCAAGCGCGATCATGGCGGCCTGCTGTTCATTGACCTGCGCGACCATTACGGCATCACCCAGATCGTCATCCCGGCGGGGACGGATCTGCTGGAGCGCGCCGATGCGCTGCGTGTCGAGAGCGTCATCACCATCACGGGCAAGGTTGTGGTGCGCGAGGATGGCCAGCGCAATCCGAACCTGCCGACCGGTGACATCGAGGTCCGCGCCGAGGAACTGGATGTCCGGTCCAACGCCGCTGTCCTGCCGTTCCAGGTCAATGGCCACGAGCACTACCCCGAGGAACTGCGCCTGAAATACCGGTACATCGATCTCCGTCGCGAGAAGATGCACCAGAACATCATGCTGCGCAGCAAGGTCATCGCCAGCCTGCGCCGGCGGATGATCGAGCAGGGCTTCACCGAATTCCAAACACCGATCCTGACGGCCTCCTCGCCGGAAGGTGCGCGTGACTTCCTTGTGCCGGCCCGTCTGCATCCGGGGAAGTTCTATGCTCTGCCGCAGGCTCCGCAGCAGTTCAAGCAGCTTGCGATGGTCGCGGGTTTCGATCGTTACTTCCAGATCGCGCCGTGCTTCCGTGACGAAGCCTCCCGCGCGGACCGCAGCCCCGGTGAGTTCTACCAGCTTGACTTCGAAATGTCCTTCGTCACGCAGGAAGACGTCTTCACCATTCTGGAGCCGGTTCTGGCCGGTGTGTTCAACGAGTTCACGCCTGATGGCTGGAAGATCACGGACGGTGCCTTCCCGCGCATTCCCTATGCCGATGCCATGCGGGATTATGGTTCCGACAAGCCGGACCTGCGGAACCCGCTGATCATCCGGGATGTAACGGAAGCGTTCCGTGATTCCGGCTTCGGTCTTTTCGCCAAGATCGCGGCCTCTGGGGGGCAGGTCCGTGCCATCCCGGCGCCGGGCGCGGGAGATCGTCCGCGCGGCTTCTTTGACAAGCTGAATTCCTGGGCGCGTGAGAGCGGTGCCGGCGGCCTCGGGTACATCATCTTCGAGGAAAACGGCGGCAAGGGGCCGATTGCCAAGAACCTTGAGCCGGAGCGCGTTGAGAGCATCCGTAAAGCCTGTGGTCTCAAGGCCGGTGACGCCGTGTTCTTTGCTGCCGACAAGGGTGATGAGGTGGCCAAGTTCTCCGGTGTCGTCCGCACGAAGATCGCGACAGAACTGGACCTGATCGAGAAGAACGCCTTCCGCTTCTGCTGGGTCGTGGACTTCCCGATGTACGAGCTGAACGAGGAGACGGGGAAAGTAGACTTCTCCCACAATCCGTTCTCCATGCCGCAGGGCGGTCTCGAAGCACTGAACACGCAGGACCCGCTGACCATCAACGCCTACCAGTATGATATCGTCTGCAACGGTGTTGAACTGTCTTCGGGCGCAATCCGGAACCATCTGCCGGAGGTGATGCTGCGGGCGTTCGAGATTGCCGGCTATGGACCGGAAGTGGTCGAGGAGCGTTTTGGCGGCATGCTGAACGCGTTCCGTTACGGCGCGCCTCCCCATGGTGGTGCGGCGCCGGGCGTGGACCGTATCGTGATGCTGCTGGCTGATGAGCCGAACATCCGTGAGGTCATTCTCTTCCCGCTGAACCAGAGCGGTGAGGACCTGATGATGGAAGCTCCGGCCCCCGTCGAACCGGCCAGGCTGAAGGAACTTCATCTGGCTCTGGATCTTCCCAAGCCGAAACCCAGCGTTTCAAAGTCCTGATATGGATGAACCGGTGCCTTTTAGAGGCACCGGTTTTTTTATGGGCCATGTCTTTCGTGATGATCGTCGGACAGGTTCGGAAGGTCTAAAGATGGGAGTGTCACAGTTGCGGGTGGACAATCCTCACAAGTCTTCGAAGCAAAAAACATAAAATTTGAGAATGGCACGAATGAGGGTGGTCTTTGTGCGCAGGCGGGAAACAAAATCGCCGTTCAGAAGCACTGAGATGGGGCGCGGCATAAAAACAACATGCCGGATCCTTTGTCTTACAGATTGCAAACGTTCTGTTGTGTCGAACAGTTGGTCACGCTTCTGAATTTCAAGGTAGGTCTCATGACATGACGATATTCGGCCGCTTCCTTTTCCATCTGCGCAGACGCGATCTGGCTGCGTACGGGAATGGCGCTTTGTGTGTGCTGGGATGACAGGGAAGCGGTCTCTGCCGTGCCGTCTTACTTGATGCCGTCGTCCCTGTCGCGGATTCCGGCTTCGGTCCGACCGCGATCTGGAAGCGCATCGGTTCCGGTCGTCGCCGCGCCATCACTGTCCCATATTGTGCCTGTAAATGTGGAACGTGCTCGCCAGTCGCCTCTGCGGGATGAGCAGGGTATCACCACGATTTTTGTTTATCCGGTGCGCGATGTTCCGGTGCTGGATCTGACAGCGAATTTCTTCGGTGGTTATCGTGATACGATTCCGGGCGCCGCAGGCGGTTCGACCGCGATAACGGGCGAAATTCGTATTCAATGGTAAGGGAAGAGAGCGGGAAGCATTTTCCCACGGGCAGGGTGCAACATTTCGTTATCGACGTCGTTGATAGGGCATATCCTTACAATGATGGATGAATGACCATGGCTACCGATACAAAGAATGCTTTCCTGACGGACGTGAAGATCCTTCGTGAAAAGGCCCGTCAGTCCCTCGACAATGGTGCGGTTGTCCCGACCTATCAGGGTGATGTCCAGACCGCGATCGATCTGCTTCAGGCCGTGCTGGCGACGGAAATCGTTTGCGTCCTGCGCTATACGATGCATTCCATCGCGGTTGAGGGCCTCACCAGCGAGAGCGTCGGCAAGGAATTCCAGGAACACGCCGCCTCCGAGCGCAAACACATGCTGGGTGCCGCAAATCGGATTGACCAGCTGGGCGGTGTGCCGAATTTCAACCCGGAAGGCCTCGCCACCCGCTCTGCCACGGAATACGGCAATGGCGGCAACCTCGTGGAAATGGTCAAGCAGGATCTGGTCGCCGAGCGGATCGTGATCGAGCACTATCAGGAACTGATCCGTTACTTCGGGGACAAGGATCCAACGACCCGTATCCTGCTCGAAGGCTTCCTCGCGGATGAAGAGGATCACGCCACCGATCTGCATGATCTGCTGGTCGCTCACGAAGGCAAGCCGTTCCTGTCCTGAAATTCTTCAGGGATGTGAGGTCAATGGAGCGGGGAGGTCTGTGTGAAACAGCTTCCCGTTCTTTTTTTTGCCATAACAACGCCTTATGGCAGCCGAAACCCACCTTTAGAACTTCTCTCTGTCATGTTCCCCTGCCCTGAGAGGAGGTATCTGTGCTCAAGCATTTATCCGGTATTTTTGCCGTATCCGCTCTCTTCGCATCTGCCATGGCGCTTGCTCCCATGGGGAGCGGGACCGCCCACGCCCAGTTCGTCCCCTATAGCGGTCCGTACGGACAGAGACCTCCGCCACCACGTGATCTCGTTGAATCCGTTCCCCCTCATGCCCGGGGGATGCGGTGGCGTGGCGGACACTGGGAATGGACCGGCCGGGGTTACCGGTGGCGACCGGGTCGCATGGAAAGGATGCAGGTCAACCGGCTTCCGCCGCCGCCTCCACCGCCACCGCCGGGGCAATTTCAGCCGCGCCCGTAAGGGCTGCCTATTTCCGCAGCGTCACGAGAACCGGAACATGATCGGAAGACTTTTCCCGGGCGCGTTCATCGCGGTCGATGGTGAAGGCTTCCAGCCGGTCCGCCACGCGGGGCGAAAGCAGGGCATGGTCAATTCGCAGGCCTGAATTACGCTGGAACGCCGCAGCCTGATAATCCCAGAATGTGTAATGACGCCCGGTCGGTTCAAGTGCCCGTAGGGCATCCGTGAGGCCTGTCCAGCGGAGACGATTGAAGGCAGCCCGGCTCTCGGGACGCGTCAGGGCATCTGTGGGAGAGAGTGCGCCGGGAGCGAAATCCTCGTCCGTGGGGCAGACATTATAATCGCCCAGGAACAGGAACGGGCGTTCTTCGGCCAAGAAAAGTCTGGCGCGGAGGGTGAGGGCATCGAAGAAAGCCATTTTCCGGCCATAGCCTTCTTCGCTGCCGGAATTTCCGTTCGGCAGGTAAAGATTGCCCACGGTCACGCCATCAAGCTCCGCCTCGATATAGCGCGCGGCCGGATCTTCAACGCCGGGCAGATGGCGTGTCGTGACAGTGAACGGGTCGCGCCCAATCAGAGCCACACCGTTATAGGCTTTCTGTCCCGCTGTTGCGATGTGAAAACCAGCTTCTGCGAAGGAGGCTGGAAACTGGCCGTCCTCGCATTTGATTTCCTGAAGGCAGAGCAGGTCGCATTCAGGATGACGGTCCAGCCAGTCATGAACCAGATGGGCACGGGCGCGAATGGAATTGATGTTCCAGCTTGCAATCGTCAGTGACATCGGATCACGCCAGCGAGAAACTGGTGCCGCAACCGCAGGAAGAGGCGGCATTGGGGTTCGTGATCGTGAAATGCGCGCCCATCAGTTTGTCCACGAATTCCAGCTGCGCCCCTTCCAGCAGTTCCAGACTGGTTGCATCAACAAGAACTTTCGCCCCGTCACGTTCGATGACAACATCCTCCGGGCCAGTGTCGCGATCCAGCTTGAACTGGTACTGGAAACCATTGCAGCCACCAGCAAGGACGGAGACGCGCAGCGCCAGTTCCGCGGGATCCGGTTGTGCGGAAACGATCTCTACAATGCGCGCCGCCGCACTTGGGGAGAGGGAAAAGGCTGGTGTGTCGGTCATCGGTCGGCTCCGGACTGTGATGCCTGCCCTGCGCGGCCCAAGGGCTGTTCCGATGCGCCGGAGGAAGGCGAAAGATGTTCCGGAACAGTCCGTCAAGGCAGGACGGGAATGGTCCTGATTATATGGCGAGAGGATGCGGGAGCGCAAAGGGGGATAAAGGAAGCCGTCGGGGAAAGGGGCGGTTGCGCCCTGACTGCGCTGCCGTAGAATGACGTCGTGATCCGGCTGGAAACGGCGCTCTTTGGCCCGACGGCTCACAGTCAGGGAGTGCATCCATGGTGGCAGTCTATGCGGTACAGGAAGCCGGAGCGCGCGGGCGTCTCTATCCGGAGCCGGAAAGTCCTGTTCGCTCACCCTGGCAGCGGGATCGTGACCGTGTCCTTCATTCCGCCGGTTTCCGCACCCTTCAGTACAAGACGCAGGTCTTCATCAACCATGAGGGTGACTTTTTCCGCACGCGCCTGACCCATTCCCTTGAAGTGGCGCAGATCGCCCGCTCGATTGCTCGTAATCTTGGCCTGAACGAGGATCTGACGGAAGCGGTGGCGCTGGCTCATGATCTTGGGCACACACCCTTCGGGCATGCGGGTGAGGATGCGCTCTCCCTGGCCATGCAGGACTGGGGCGGCTTCGATCATAATACCCAGTCCCTGCGCCTCGTGACGTCTCTGGAGGCCCGGTATCATGCTTTTGACGGGCTGAACCTGACATGGGAGGCCCTGGAAGGGCTGGCCAAGCATAACGGCCCGGTCAAACGGCCTACCCCCTATCTCGTGGATTACGATGCAAGGCATCATCTGGATCTTGCAAGTTATGCCTCTGCCGAGGCGCAGGTCGCCGCCATGGCAGATGACATCGCCTATCACGGCCATGATCTCGATGACGGCCTGCGGGCCGGACTGCTCTCCTTCGAAGACATCGAGGATCTGCCCATCGTAGGCGAAGCCCTCATTCATTCCCGCGAGCTGGAGCGGCGAACCGGACGCGAGGCCTTCGATCAGGCGCAGCGTGTGCGCCATGAGACCATTCGTATCGTCATCAATGCGCTGGCCACGGACCTGACGGACCAGACATGGCGCAATCTTGAGGCTCTGAACCCGCAGTCAGCCGATGACATCCGTCATGCAGATCATCCGGTGGTGGCTTTTACGCCGCAGATGCGCGAGGCCAACAAGGCCATCCGTAAATTCCTGTATGCCCGGATGTACCGCCACTGGCGCGTCAGGCGCATGACACGCAAGGCCAGGATCGCGGTGGCGGAAATATTCGATATCCTGTCGGAGGAGCCGGGTCTTCTTCCCGATCCCTGGCAGCAGCGTGCAAAACTCCTTGACGAGACGGCGCGGCGGCGGCTGGTAGCGGATTATATCGCTGGAATGACCGATCGTTTGGCGATGGAAGAACATCGACGGTTGACGGACCTCTCCGTGCTGGGCTGATAGAGCCTCTCTGATGCGTTACAGGAATCGAGCTGAAATGGCCGCTGCACCCACTGCCCCCACGACTGACTGCCTCTTTGCCCGCACACGGGAGCAGGTGTGCGAGGCATTGCGGTCTGTTGTCCCCGGAATTCCGGAGGAGGTTGCGCAGCGTGTCGAGGTCACGCCCCCGCGTGACGCCGCTCATGGTGACATGGCGACGAACGCCGCTCTGCTGGCCGCCAAACCCGCACGTCGCAGACCTGCCGAGATTGCCGCCGAACTGGTACGGAAGTTGGTGGAACTGCCGGAGGTGGAGAAGGCCGAAGCCGCCGGTCCGGGCTTTGTGAACCTGACCCTGAAGCCATCTGTGCTTCAGGATGTGGCGATATCCGTCCTGACGGCTGGTCCGGCCTATGGCCGTTCCAGACTGGGGCAGGGGACGCGCGTCAATGTGGAATACGTCTCCGCCAACCCGACCGGCCCGATGCATGTCGGCCATTGCCGCGGCGCGGTTGTGGGGGATGCGCTGGCCAACCTGCTGGAGGCGGCGGGTTATGGTGTCACGCGCGAATACTACATCAACGATGCCGGAACCCAGGTCACGGCTCTGACATGGGCAACCTACTGGCGCTACCTCCAGGTCATAGGCACGGACATCGATGCCGAAACCTTCGGGAAGCTGACTCCTGCGGGTCTGCAGTATCAGGGAGATTATCTCGTCCCCGTTGCACAGGCCATCGCCGCGGAACATGGCCGTTCACTGGCAAATGAAGATGGCAGTCCGGCCGATCCTTCCGTCTGGTTCGAGACGGTGCGCCGCGAAACACTGGTGAAGATGATGGCCGCCATCCGTGAGGATCTTGCGGCACTGGGCATTACCCATGAAGTCTTTGCCAGCGAAGCGGAAACGCTGGCCAGCGGCCGTGTAGATGCCGCCATTGCGGCACTGGACGCCAAGGGATTGCTGTACGAAGGTGTTCTGGAGCCGCCGAAAGGCAAGTTGCCGGATGACTGGGAAGCTCGTCCGCAGACACTGTTCCGCTCTACGGATTTCGGGGACGATACCGACCGTGCGCTCCGCAAGTCCGACGGTTCCAACACCTATTTCGCGAATGACATTGGCTATCACGCCCAGAAAGCCGCGACGGCAGATGTCCTGATCGATGTACTTGGTGCGGATCATGGTGGGTATGTCTCCCGCATGCGCGCCGCCATTGCGGCTCTGACAGACGGCAAAACCGATTTTGAAGTCGTCATATGCCAGATCGTGCGCGTGATACGGAATGGCGAACCTGTCCGCATGTCCAAGCGCGCGGGAACTTTCGTCACGTTGCGTGATCTGCTGGATGAAGTCGGCCCCGATGCCGTGCGCTTCACGATGCTGACCCGCAAGGCCGATGCACAGATGGAGTTCGATCTGGACGCCGTCGTGGCCCAGACGCGCGATAATCCGGTCTTCTATGTCCAGTATGCCCATGCCCGCTGTCGGTCCGTCCTGCGCTCTGCCGAGACGATGTTCGGCGCGGATGCCGTGACGCCGGAAGCTCTGACGAAAGTCGATCTGTCCGGTCTGTCCTCGGATGTGGAACTGGCGGTCCTGCGTCGACTGGCCTCTTTCCCCCGCACGGTGGAAGCAGCGGCCGTGGCGCGTGAGCCGCATCGCATCGCGACCTATTGCATTGATCTGGCGTCCGATTTCCACGCTTTGTGGAACCGTGGACGTGAGGACACGACCCTGCGATTCCTGCATGAGAACGACCGTGAAACCAGTCTTGCCAAGCTGGCGCTCGTTTCGGCCATTGCGGAAACGCTGCGCTGTGCGCTTACCATTCTCGGCGTTGTGCCGGTAGAGGAGATGCGATGACACCGGAAAATGACAGGGACCGGGACGTCAGGGAGCGCAACGTCAAGGACCAGGCCCCTCGCGACCAGCCTTCCAGGGACCAGGCGCCCAGAGATCCGGGCGACTATGCGGACATGCCTTCCCGCCCGGCGGCGGGTGGCGGTCGTTTTGACCGCGAACGCCTGACCAACGATTACGAGGAAGAACCGATCCCGCGCCGTCGTCCTGCGGCGGCGGGTGGAGCCATGGGCGGTGGCCTGAAAAACAGCATGTCTTCCATGCTGGGCAATGATCCTGCCACGCGCAAGCTGGTGGGGGGGGCGATCGGGATTGGCGCTGTCCTGCTGCTGGCTGTCGGTGGATGGTCGCTCATGGGTGGGCATCAGGGCGGCATTCCCATCATCGGGCCGCCGCCCGGCCCGGTGAAGGACCGTCCGGCCGATCCGGGTGGCATGGAAATCATGGGTGGCGATGGCGCTGAAACGGACATGACCGGCAACGGAGACGCCCATCTGGCTCCCGGCCCCGAGCAGCCTGATACGAAGGGACTGGCCCAGCAGTATGGCGTGCCGCCGGGTACGCCCGCGCCGGATGCAGGCAGGTCGCCAGCTTCCCCGGCTCCGGAAAACGGCCAGCCTGTTCCGCCTCCATCCGGAACACCGTCGCAGACACCTGTGGCGCCCGCCGTGCCGTCTTCTGAAGACAAGGCGGCTCCGGAGGCTGCCCAGCCGGTGCCGGAGGCGCCAAAGCCCGTCGAGACGCCAGCGCCCGCGAAGGAAAAGCCGAAAGACGCGGCGCCCGCCAGACCGCCGCATCATGCTGTGGAGCGGCCTTTGCCGCCGCCTGTTCCCGCGCCTGAAAATGGTGGACCAGCTGAGAAGCCGGCCACGGGTGGAAGTCGTGAGGTGCAGCTTGGTGCGCTCGACAGCGAAGCGGCCGCCCGCAAGGAGTGGGACAGCCTGCGCCATCAGGCTCCGGCGCTCTTCGCCGGGCATACGCCGCTTTTCGAGAAGACGACCCATGCCGACCACACGTTCGTGCGTCTGCGGATCGGCGGTTTCGCGGACCTGAAGACGGCGCGAGCGTATTGCGTGAAGCTGCATGCCCAGTCCATCGCCTGCACACCGGCACAGTTCTAGGGGCTGAGGGTTTGAGCGAGGTTCTGCATCTGACGCTGGACGGGTATGAAGGGCCGCTTGACCTGCTTCTCGAACTTGCCCGCGCTCAGAAAGTGGACCTAGCGAAGATTTCCATCCTCCAGCTTGTCGAGCAGTATCTGGCCGTGGTGGAAAAGGCCCGGGCAGAAGCCCGGAGCCTGAGGCTCGAACTTGCGGCGGACTGGCTGGTGATGGCGGCATGGCTGGCGTGGCTCAAATCCCGCCTGCTTCTCCCGGCCGAAAATCACCCTGAAGATGCGGAAGAAGCCGCCGGTCTGCTACAGGACCGCCTGATCGAACTGGAACAGATGCGAGAGGCCGCCCGGTGGCTCGGCGATCAGCCGCGGCTTGGTGTGGATGTCTTTCGTCGCGGGCAGGAGGAAGATCACACCGAAATTGATCGATCCGGTCTGAAAGTGGATATGTCCGCCCTGATTACCGCTTATCTGGCCGCCCGTCGTCGTACGGCGCGCAAGCGTGTTTATGCTCCCCGTGTCCGGCGATACTGGAGCGTACAGGATGCGCTGGGGCGTCTTCGGCACATGCTCGGCAGTAACGCCGTCCGGAACTGGCAGACCCTGACTTCCCTGCTGCCGGAAACGCTGGAGGGGGGTGCGGATGGTCCTTACGGACGTAATGCCGCGCTGGCGGGAACCCTTCTGGCGGGACTGGAAATGGCCAAGGGTGGTGCTCTCGAACTGCGGCAGCCCGAGGCCTTTGCCGAAATCGAATGGCGTGTCCTTTCATGAATGACAGTGGTCTGAACCGGGCTTCCCTGCTGGTGGAAGCCCTTGTTTTCGCCAGTCCGGAACCTGTAAAGGTCTCGGCCATTGCCGAGCTTCTGAAAGTGCAGGGTTTCGAGCTTCCGGTTCCTGATGTTCTGGCTGCGGTTCAGATCCGCTACGCCAGTCATGCGATCGAACTGGTGGATGTGGCGGGAGGCTGGCAGTTCCGGACCCGTCCGGATTATGCCCAGGCGCTCGTCAGGGTGATCGAGAAACCCCGCCGGCTGAGCCGTGGTGCCATGGAAACACTGGCCATCATCGCCTATCACCAGCCCTGTACCCGAGCGGAAATCGAGGCCATCCGTGGTGTTTCGCTGGGGCAGGCCATTCTGGACGCTCTTCTCGAAGATGGCCTGATTGCTCCGAAAGGCCGCAGGGAAGTGCCCGGTCGTCCGGTCCTCTGGAGCACGACGTCGACTTTTCTGGAAAGTTTTGGCCTGCCCGATCTGGGTGCATTGCCCCGGAGAGAGGACTTCCTGCTTGATCGCGCGCCCACGGAAGCTGCGCCGGACGCTTCTTCCGCCGTAGGCGGGGGCGTGGAGAAAGGCTAGGATCGCGGCATGTTTGATTTCAGTTTCTCGGAAATTGCGCTGCTGGGCATCGTGGCGATGGTGTTCATACGCCCGCAGGATCTGCCGGTCGCGATCCGTACGCTGTCCAATGCCGTCAAATCCATGCGGCGCATGGCGGCGGAATTCCAGTCCCATGTCGATGACATGGTCCGGGAAGCGGACCTTTCTGAAACCCGGAACCAGCTTCGGGATCTGAAAACCTTCAACCTGCGTGACAGGGTCACGAAAGCCATCGACGGTGACAATACGATCCGCCGCAGCCTTGAACTGGATCCGTCTTCTGCGCAGCCGCTTTCCAGCCCGGCTGGCCTGCCGAAAGTGCCTCCACCCCCGCCGCCTCCACCCCCGCCATCATCCCTGATGGATCTGGAAACGGTGCCCTACAATGCCCGCCCCCGGATGAGGGCGGATGAATGTCCCAATGATGACGTGAAGGAGGTGCCCTGCGTCTTGCCACCCACCACGGCAAGACGCCTTCTGCGGGAGCGCTTCCGCTGGCGCGCGCCGGACATCCTGCCGCCTGTCCGCGCCCTGCACCATGGACACCGCGTCGCCATTGCGAGCAGGAAGGAAAAGGAATGACGGAGTCCGACAGCATTCAGGATACCCCTATGCCCCTGCTCGAACATCTGGTCGAGCTGCGGCGGAGGCTGATCTGGTCGATCGTGTCTTTCGTGATTGCCTTCGCCATCTGCTATCATTTTTCCGGAGACATCTATCGCTTTCTCGCCGCTCCGCTCGGACGCATCATGCGTCAGCAGGGTGAGCAGCCCCACCTGATCTACACCGCGCTGTACGAGGCGTTCTTCACCTATATCCGTGTCGCGGTTTTCGGGGCAATCTGCCTTTCTTTTCCGATGATTGCCATACAGGCCTGGATCTTCATTGCCCCCGGCCTGTACCGGAGCGAGAAAAAGGCTTTTGCGCCATTTCTGATCGCCACGCCGATCATGTTCCTGATTGGCGCCGCCTTAGCTTATTACGTGGTCTTTCCTTTCGCATGGCAGTTCTTCCTGTCCTTCCAGAACAGCGGGCAGGGAACGGGCGGCATGCAGATCGAACTCCAGGCCAAGGTCTCGGAGTATCTGACGCTCGTGACGCGGATGATCCTCGCATTCGGCATCTGCTTTGAACTGCCTGTCGTCCTGACGCTGCTGGTGCGTGTCGGGCTGGTCGGCGTAGCCCAGCTCAGGAAATTCCGGCGGTATGCCATTGTGGCGTCTTTCGCCGTGGCGGCCGTAATTGCGCCACCAGACGCCATCACGATGCTGAGCCTCGCCATTCCACTCGTCGCGCTGTACGAGGTGTCCATCCTGATGGCGCGGCTGGTTGAGCCGAAGCCGTTGACTGAAGAAGACTGACGGAGCCCTGAACCATGCATGACCTGAAAGCCCTGCGCGCCGATGCGGCCGCTTTTGACGCAGCTCTTGCGCGTCGGGGCCTGTCACCCGTGGGCCAGATGCTCATCACGGATGATGAAGAGCGCCGCGCCGCCCTTGCCGCCCTTCAAGAGGCACAGGGCGTACGCAAGGCGCTGGCCAAGGAGATCGGTCAGCTCAAGCGCCAGAAGCTGGACACGGCCGATATCGAGGCCAGGGCTGTCCAACTTCGGGACCAGATCAGTGAACTGGAAGAACGCGCCAACAAGATCCAGGCGCGGATCAATGATGTGCTCGTCTCCCTTCCGAACCGGCTCGACCCGTCCGTGCCGGATGGAAAGAGCGAGGATGACAATGTCATCATTCATTATCGTGGGGAAAAGAAAGATTTCCCTTTCACGCCGAAGCAGCATTTTGAACTGGGTGAAGCTCTCGGGCTGATGGATTTCCCGACGGCTGCCAAGCTGTCCGGGACGCGTTTCGTTGTCCTGCGGGGCGCATTGGCTCGACTGGAACGGGCTCTCGGCCAGTTCATGCTCGACACGCATACGGGCGAGTTTGGCTACAGTGAGACGAGCGTGCCGCTTCTGGTCAATGACGAGGCGATGTTTGGCACGGACAAACTGCCGAAATTCGCCGAGGATTCCTTTCGAACCGAAGATGGTCGCTGGCTGATACCAACGGCCGAAGTTCCGCTGACGGCCTCTGTCATGGGAGAGATCCTTCCGGTGGATGCCCTGCCAATCCGCCTGACGGCCCTGTCGCAGTGTTTCCGTTCCGAGGCCGGATCGGCGGGGAGGGATGTGCGGGGTATGCTGCGTCAGCACCAGTTCACGAAATGCGAACTTGTTTCCATCGTGAAGCCAGAAGACAGCGAAACCGAGCATGAGCGCATGACCCAAGCTGCCGAGACGGTGCTCGAACGTCTCGGCATAGCTTTTCGCCGCATCCTTCTCTGTGCAGGTGATACGGGCTTCGGTGCCGCCAAGACGTTTGATCTTGAAGCCTGGCTACCGGGACAGGGGGCATGGCGCGAGATTTCCTCATGTTCCAACACACGCGATTTCCAGGCGCGGCGCATGAATGCCCGGTACCGCGCCGAAAACGGACCTGCATTCGTGAATACGCTCAACGGCTCAGGTCTGGCTGTCGGACGTACGCTGATCGCCCTGATGGAAACGTATCAGAACGAGGATGGCAGTATCACCGTCCCTGAGGTTCTGCGTGGCTACATGGGCGGTCTGACCCGCATCGGCTGAGGAGCTTTCGTCATGATGATGCATCATCGTCTCGCACTTGTCCTGCTGGCCGGAGGGCTGATCGCCGCTCCGGGCGCATGGGCCGACACTGTGAAAATCCTGCATGGATCCGTTTCCTATCGGGAGCGCATGGCGCTCCCGCCTGGGGCTGTCCTGTCCGTACGGCTGGAAGAGGTTAGGCCCAACGGAGAGACGGAAAGTGTGCTGGCCGAAAGCAGTGCACCCATTGCCCGTGCCATTCCGATTCCCTACACCCTGACCTATCATGCTCCTCCTGCTGCCGGAGCTTACAATCTCCAGGCGCAGATCGTGGTGGACGGGAAAATCCTGTTTCAGAACACCGACCGTCATCCACTGAGTCAGCCCGATATTCTCGTACATCGCGTCTCCAGTACTGTGCCTGAAGCTCCTTACGGGGCATGGCGTATCCAGTCCCTGGGCGGCCACAGCTTCCAGACGCTGGCGGATGGACCGGGTCTTACCCTGCAAAAAGACGGAACCGTCTATGGCACGGACGGCTGTAACCGTCTGATGGGGCGTTTCCGTCTTCAGGGCAAACAACTCACATTCCTGCCCTTCGCCATGACCCGTAAGGCCTGTAGTCCGGCTCTCATGAAGCAGGAGCAGGAAATCAACACGGTCCTGTCAAAAGTAAACCAGTGGTCTCTTGAAAAGAACCGGGAACTTGTTCTTCGTTCGAAAGGAGATACATTTGGTATTGTTTTGATTCAGCAGGACCCGAACTGAAATTTTCCCTGAGTGAACAGGGTTTACCTGTCTGATACATGACAGGAAAGGTGTTGTTCACAATTTCTGAAATTCTTTGCAATAGACTTTTGTTTTTGCGAAAAAGAAGGAATATTCTGCGGGAAAAGCCATATTCATGGCAAAGATGACCGGGCAGCCTTCCGACCGGTTTCTTGTAGTCAGGAGGGTATTTAATGACAGAAACATTCCGCTTCGGAGTTGGACAGATATGGTCCCCTGTAGACGCGGCTGAAACATTCCGCGAGATTGTGACGATACAGGCCGAAGTGCTACACTTCAGGGTAGGAAACCATCAGGAAATCATGACGGCGACGGAAGTTACTTTCGGAGCCTGGATCAGACAGACGAATGCAGTTTTGAAAAAAGAAGCAGCTCCTCCCGCGACTCTTTCACCTGGTCTTGAACTTGGCCGGCGCATTCGTCTCCTGCGGGAAATGGTCGGATTCAGCCAGCAGCAGCTCGCGGACAAGGTTGGCATTTCCCGTTCCGCTGTTGCGTTCTGGGAAACCGGTCGTTCAGGGCATGTCGGCAAGCATCTGGGAACGCTGGCAAAGGTGCTCGGCGTGGAGCCGGAGGTCCTGCTGACGGGCATGGCTTACAAGGCAATCCAGGCGACCCTGACGCCTGATGAGCATACTTTCCTGAATCTTTACCGTCAGCTCGATCCTTTAATCAAACTTCAGGCCCAGAAATGGATTGAACGCCGGGTTCGCCAGAAAGACGAAGCGATGGCATCCATTGCGCCGAAATCTCCCAAGGAAAAAGCCGGCTGAACCGGCTTCAGGAGCGACCTTTCCGTCCGGGAGGTCGCTTTCCTTTTCCGGGGTAGGGGCGTTTGCCAGTAGCATGCCGCGGTGATGTGCTTCTGTCTTTCTGACGAAATCCGCCGCGTTGCTGCTTCTGGCTTTCACGCATCCGGCTTTGCGTCCGCAGGACCTGTTCGATCCAGTCATTCAGGATGGATGTGTTGATTTCCGCATCATCCCGCGCCGGATAGGCCTCCGGGAAACGCAGCGCCAGCCAACGCCAGGCCACAAGCCGTTTGTGCCGTTTTTCCGCCCGTTCCAGTTCTTCCCGTCCGGCTTGCTCGGGATGGGGCAGGCGGCCAGTGCCCGGAGGCGGGACGCGTCGACCGGCCGCGTGGTCCGCAGCCCACTGCACCAGCCTCTGGATGCCGTTGTCCCGCTCATCAATGGGGCACATGGCGTAGGTCCAGCGCGTGGACAGATCGAGATCTTCCACACCCTCCAGAGCTGCGGCAATTTCGAGCGCCTGTTCCATGTCGGCCAGACGGTAATTCGGATCATCCGGACGCAGCACGGCCCGTTTGATCCGGGTCAGTACACCGTAAAGACTGTCACTGCCGATCTCCTCCGCGACGGCCCGTACGATGTCCGAGTCCGGCTGGACCAGCGGGCGCAGTTCCGTGACCGGCTCGGGAGGCGCGCTCAGCATCCGGCGGACGAAAGCCGGGCTGCCACCTTCCGCCAGAACGCAGACAAGGCCCTGTTCATGCTTGCCATACCGTCCGGCACGACCGCCGATCTGCTTGACCTCCTGGGAGGTGAGGTCGCGGGTCTGACGGCCGTCGAACTTACGCAGGGAACTGAATACGATCCGCCGGATGGAAAGGTTGAGCCCCATGCCGATGGCATCAGTGGCGACAAGGATATCAGCTTCACCCGCGTTGAAACGGGCCGCCTCGGCGCGGCGGACCTCCGGACTGAGCGCCCCGTATACAACCGCGACGCGCCGGCCGCGCGCCATGAGTTCGGCGCGCAGGTCCAGCACTTCCCGGCGGGAGAAGGCAATGACTGCGTCGCTCGGCTGCAGTTCACTCAGATGCAGAACACCATCGGCCTTTAACGGGCTTTTACGTTCCAGATGGATCTCATCCACAGGATCATCACAGAGCTCGGCGATCTGTCGGACCAGTGGAATGCAGTCCGGTGCACCAAGAACGAAGACGTGTCGGGCGGGGACACCCATGATGGCGGCTGTCCAGGCGGCTCCACGGTCCGGATCAGCTAGCATCTGAGCTTCGTCGATGATGGCTACATCCACAGGGTTATGGAACGGGCACATCTCTACAGTCGCGGCCAAATGCCGGGCACCGGGCATCTCGATGCGTTCTTCACCCGTTGAAAGGGAGGCAGGAACGCCCCGCGTAAGAAGAGACTCGCGGAATTCATGCGCCAGAAGGCGCAGCGGGGCGAGGGCCAGACCGCTCTCGGCGTTGGCCAGCGCATTCAGAGCCGTATGGGATTTGCCGGAATTGGTCGGACCGGTGACAAGCGTGATGCGACGCTTCAGTGCGCGTGCGGTACGGAAATGGGCGGCGAACCGGTCCAGTGCGGCCACGCGCGCAATGGCCGCGTTCCCGGCTCTGGTGCCGGGATCGAGGACCTCCGGTCTGTCCTGCCTGCCCGAGCGCCACTGGGGAAGGAGCGGGCGGAGCTTCTTCAGTTCAACGGGATCGAAGAAGAACAGCTCGATCCCGTCCGCCTGCGTTTCGCGCCGGGCGACGGGCAGCCGGTTTTCCGCGATCCACCGCAGGACTTCACGGCGGGAACAGTGCAGGATGGCGGGAATATCCTCGAAGCCAACCAGCGTGGCTTCCCAGTCCTGTAGCCGTCTCAGTTCACGGGCGCGGCGCGCTTCCGCGCGAGACTGGATATCCGCCTGTTCGCGGGCGCGTCGTTCCTCGGCGAGGCGCAGGTCGTCCTCGAAGCCGAGATCAACGCTCCCGAAAGCAGCGGCGATGCTGCGGGACAGACGCTCGATCTGCCTACTGGACAGGATGACGCCCGTATCCGTCAGGTCGGCCCGGACATCCTCCAGCACAGCTCGGGGCGAATCGCCCATGTCCTGCCAGCGTTCGGTCAGCACCTCTTCCAGCGTGGCACGGAGCGTATCCATGTCGGCACGGGGATCATGGGTCCGGGCCGCTGCATCCTGCGTGTCCGCTTTCGTCACCCAGACTTCCCCCGCACGACGGGCGATATTCATGAGCTGTGAGGCCCAGCCTTTGCGCCGGACAACGCAGAGCGCGTCCAGAAGGCTGTCATGCGAGAGGGTCGCATCCGGACCTTCCAGACGTCGTGTTACCTGCCGAAGCAGGGCAGGGCGTTCGCGGGTGGTGATGTCGAGCGGGACGCCAAATTCTGCTTCAGCGCGGGAAAGGGCGCGTTCGGCGGGCGAAAGAGGGGCGTCGGGCATGGAGTCGTCAGTCATGGAAGTGTTGTGCGTCATTCCGGTTTGCGCTTCAACGGAGCCGGAAAGAGACATGGGTTTCCCGCGAGCACGGGATTGGTCTAAAAGGGCCGACCATTATACAGGTCCAAGACCTGTTATCCGTGCGCAACCGGAGACAGAAGACAAAAATGTCCACCCCTACCTATGCTGCCCCGACTCCAACACTCGATGAGCCCCTGACCGGTCTCGTTCCGTTCGAAGGTCATCCAAAAGAATACCGGCTGGCACAACCCAGCAAGGAATATGGCCATCTGTATCCAGCCAAGGTCCTGACGGTCCATCACTGGACGGACCGTCTGTTCAGCTTCACGACGACCCGTGATCCGGGCCTGCGTTTCGAGAACGGCCAGTTCACGATGATCGGCATCGAGGTCGAGGGCAAGCCGCTGCTGCGGGCGTATTCGATCGCTTCCGCCAATTATGAAGATCACATGGAATTCCTGTCCATCGCCGTTCCGGATGGTCCGCTGACCTCCCGTCTGCGGCATGTGAAGGTCGGGGATACGGTGCTGATCGGTCGCAAGCCCGTCGGGACGCTGCTGCTCGACAACCTGAAGCCGGGCCGGAACCTGTATTTCCTGTCCACCGGAACGGGTCTGGCGCCGTTCATGAGCCTCATCAAGGATCCAGAGGCCTACGAGCGCTACCAGAACGTGATCCTCAGCCATACGGTCCGTATTTCCGGCGAACTCGCTTATGAGAACCATATCCGTCATGAACTGCCGGAGCATGAGTTCCTGGGTGAGTATACGAAGGACAAGCTGCGTTACTATCCGGCCGTGACCCGTGAGGACTATCAGGTCACGGATCGTATTACGACGCTGCTCGAGAATGGCAAGATCTTCCGTGATCTGAACATCGATGAACTGGATCCCGAGCATGACCGCGTCATGATCTGCGGTTCGCCGGAGATGCTGGCCGATACCGAGAAGCTGCTTGTCAGCCGTGGTTTCACGGAAGGCAACATGAGCACCCAGGGTTCTTACGTGGTCGAGAAGGCTTTCGCGGAGCGCTGAGGACAGACAGGCACGAAAGGCCGGGACATGCAGGAATTCGATCTTTTCGTCATTGGCGCCGGATCGGGTGGCGTACGCTGCGCGCGTATTGCCGCCCAGAACGGAGCGCGCGTGGCTATTGCCGAGCGTCGCCACTGGGGTGGAACCTGCGTCAATCTCGGCTGTGTGCCTAAGAAGCTGATGGTTTACGCAGCGGATTATGGCCGCGAGATCGCTGACGCCCCGGCATATGGCTGGGACGTGAAGCCGGTTGCCCATGACTGGCGCACGCTGATCGAGGCCAAGGACCGTGAAATCACGCGCCTGAACGGCATCTACGTCTCGATGCTCCGAAAAGCCGGTATTTCGCTCTTCACCGGGAATGCCCGGTTTGTCGATGCGAATACGATCGAGATTGGCCCGTCGCTACTGGCGCCGGATGAACCGGTCATACGTGTGAAGGCAAAGCGGATTGTCGTGGCACCCGGTTCCACGCCGGTCAGGCTCGATATTCCTGGGGCGGAACATGCGATCGTCTCTGATGACGCTTTTCATCTTGCCGCGCGCCCGGAGCGGGTGGCCATTATTGGCAGCGGATATATCGGCGTTGAATTTGCAGGAATCTTTGCCGGGCTGGGCTCGAAGGTTGATCTCGTTTACCGCTCGGATCTGCCCCTGCGGGGTTTCGATCAGGAAGTCCGTTCCCATCTGGCCGAACTGCTGCCCCTGCATGGCATTGCGGTTCATCCCTCCCGGACACCCGAGCGGATTGAAAAGGAGACTGACGGTTACCGCCTGCATCTGGAAGGCGGTGATGTCATTGAAACGGACTGCGTTTTCATGGCGACCGGCCGTCGCCCCAATATTGACGGTCTGGGGCTGGACCGCGCCGGTGTGCGGACGAAGGATGGCCGTATTCCTGTCAGTGCGGAAGAACCGGCTACCAATGTCCCGAACATTTACGCCATCGGCGATGTGACCGATACCTACAACCTGACCCCGACGGCCATCGCGGAAGGACACCTTCTGGCCGAGCGCCTCTATGCGCCGCAGGGGCGGGACTGGTCCTTCGGGACAACCCCGAAAGCCGTGTTCTTCTCATCGCCTGTTGCCACGGTCGGGCTGACGGAAGAAGAGGCGGCAGAACAGCACGCTCTTGATATTTATACATCCAGCTTCACGCCCATGCGCCAGACCCTCTCGGGCCGCAAGGGAAAAGCATTCCTCAAACTGGTGGTGGATGCGGACAGTCAGATCGTGCTGGGTGCTCACATGATCGGTCCGGACGCGCCGGAAATCATACAGGGCCTCGCCATCGCCGTGACGACCCGTCTGACCAAGCGTGATTTCGACCGGACGATTGGCCTGCATCCCACCAGTGCAGAAGAATTCGTGACAATGCGAACCCGGACGAGGCATATACCCCGACATTCCGATAGCAAACGGTAATAGAACGGCAGGCTGGAGTCGCCTCTTCCCGGAAATGGAAGATAGGAGACCAGGCCGGGAAATCTTGAGAGGCAGGTAAAGGCGTGAAGTTGGGTTGGCTCTTGGCTCCGTCCATTACGTCATTCATGTTCGCCCTGCGAACGACGGCCGCTGCTCTTCTGGCACTGGGCATCGCTTTCTGGATGGAACTGGGAGAGCCTCAATGGGCCGCCATGACCGTCTGGATCGTGGCCCAGAATTCCCGCGGGGAAAGTATTTCCAAGGGCCGGTGGCGACTGGTCGGAACCGTGGTCGGCATGGTGGCAGCCATCACGCTCATGGCGCTCTTCCCCCAGTATCCATGGCTGTTCCTGCCTGCGCTGGCCATCTGGGTGGGGCTCTGTGCGGGGCTGGCGACCCTGACGCACAATTTCCGGGGTTATGCGCTTGTTCTGGCAGGATACACCTGTACGATCATCGCCCTTGGCGCGGTCAATGACCCGGATCATGTGTTCAACATCGCAATGGCGCGCGGCACCTATATCTTTCTGGGTGTGATCTGCGAAACCGCGGCTGGAATGATCTTCCTGCCAAACGTGGCTCAGCGGGCGCGGGAAGAGCTGCGCAAACGGCTTCAGACGGTTCTGTCCAATGCTGTTGGAGGTCTGACAGACGTTCTGCGGCAGAAACCGGGTGCGATTGATCGGCTTTCAACCCTGCTGGGCTCCCTTCAAGCTTCCAGCGACCAGATCGAGTTCAGCCGGATCGAAATCCGGAGTGCAGGCAACGAGGTCGAGCACGCCTATGTGACACTCGGCCTTGTGGCACGTGTTCTGTCCCGTGGGCTGGGGCTGCGGACCCGCATCACGTCCGTGACCCATTTCCCGGACGCCTTGCATCCGCTGATGGAAGATATGGCCAAGGCGCTGGATGGTCTTCCGGAACGGTTGCAGACAGACCGGCGCGGTATTGCAGCGCTCGTTCAGGTCGAGGCGCTTCTTGCGGAATGTCGCGGACGGATGCAGGCCATTCTTCCGAGAAATGACGAGGATTCCCTCAATGAGGGCATTATCCTCACGGGTGTGGAAGTTATGCTGTCCGACCTGTGCGAAACGCTGCGTTCTTACCGGGCCAGCGTAGATGGCGCCCCCATCTCGGAACGACGCCATCTGACCCGCAATGCGGACTGGCGCGCTTCGACCCGGAATGGTATTCGCACAATGGCGTCGCTTCTGTTCGGAGCCTATGTCTGGGAAGTCACGGCATGGCCGCAAGGTAGCGTCTTCCTGACTTTTATCGCCGTGGTCTGCGCGCGTTTTGCAACATTCGAGAACACGGTCCTGCTGAGCGCCAATTTCTTTTACGGCGCCGTCTGGGCCGCGCTGGCAAGCGTCATTCCTGTTTTCATCGTCCTGCCCGTGACGTCCAGTTATACGTTCTTCTGCCTGGTCGTTGGGTTCTTCATGATGCTGGGGGGACTTGCTTCACGCAATCCATCCACAGCCGTTCTTGCAGCATCTTATGGAACGTTCTTTCCCTTCCTGCTGGGACTGGGAAATGCGTCGCGTATTAACGAACTGGGCTGGTTTAACACAACTATGGCTCTTCTGGCGGGACTGGGAGCCGGTGTCATCATCTTCCGTGCCGTCCTGCCCTTCACGCCGGCCCGGGCAGGCGCCGTCCTGCGGTACCAGCTCAAGCGCAGCCTGCGTCGTCTGGCTCTGCCGGGCGTTTCCATGGACGAATATGTCTGGATCAATGAGGGCACGCAAAGCATGGAACGCGCGGTCCGCTTCGCTGGGTCTCTTTCGAGCGAGAGGGCGGAAGCCATGCTTCGCGGTACGCTGTCCGTCCTGACGGTTGGGCGAAATGTGCTGATGCTTCGCAAACTCGCCCAGCATGGCAGTCTGCCTGAATCAGCCGTGGCGGCAGTGGATGGAATGGTCCGCAATCTTCTGCGTCGGACCCTACCGCTTACCCATACGGCGGCGACGGTCGATCCGACCCTTCAGGAACTTTACGATCTTGAACGGCAGTCACAGGACCCGTCCGTCCGGCATGACCTCGTTCTGGCCATCGGTTCCCTGCTTATCGTGCAGTCCGAACTGCCGGCCAGCAGGGCATTTCTACGGAACGCCGAGGCCTAGAAACCTCTTCCCAGGATAGGGAAAGAGGTTTCAGAGAGATCAGGATGCCAGAAACTTTAGCAGGTCCGCGTTCAGTTTTTCGGCATGGGTTATGAACAGTCCATGGGGTGCGCCGTCATATTCGATATAGGTGGCTCCCGGAATGGCATCCGCCGTCCTGCGTCCTGACAGGTCGGAAGGCACGTTGCTATCTCCGGTGCCATGGATGACGAGCGTGGGAACGGTAAAGGCCTGAAGGTCTGCCCGGAAATCCGTCGTGCCCCATGCATCCACGCAGTCCAGCGTCGCCATCGGGCTGGCCATGCAGGCCAGCATGAACGACCAGTCCAGTACACCCTGACTGACCGGATGGCGCAGCACACCCATACCGTAGAGATGAGGGATGAAGTTTTTCAGAAAGCCGAAACGGTCCTGACGGATTTCCTGTTTCATCCCATCAAAAATGGAAATGTCCAGCCCATCCGGGTTGTCGGCGGTTCGCAACAGAAAGGGGAGAACGGAAGAGACAAGCACCGTTCTGGAAACGCGGGACCGTCCATGGCGGCTCAGATAACGGGCGACTTCACCGCCACCCATTGAAAAGCCGACAAGCGTTGCATCCCACAGGTCAAGCTGTTCGAGAATGACGGCAAGGTCATCCGCAAGTGTGTCATAATCATAACAGTTGATCGGATGGCCGGAGAGCCCGAAGCCACGGCGATCATACGTCACAACCCGATATCCAGCTTCGGCGAGGGCAAGTGTCTGTTTTTCCCACATATCCCCGGTCAGTGGCCAGCCGTGGATCAGGACGACGGGCCGCCCCTGACCCATGTCCTTGACATGCAGGGCGGTTCCGTCGGTTGCGGTAATGTGTGGCATGATGCAGGCTCCTTCACGCGGGGAAAGCTGTCCTGAGACCGTCTTTTCCCCTGTCTGTCGGGAGCACAAACCCCCTTAGGGGCGTTTGGTTGCCTGCTTACCAGCCGTTTCCGCGAGGTGCCACCCAGCCATTGCCGGTGGCATCGCCCAGTTCGCCCGACTGGGTGTTATTGCTGTTCTGGTAGGAAGACCCGAACTTGGAGAGGTTGGCACCGGTATTGCGGTCCCGCTCAATGGAGGCTTCATGATCCGGGTCCGGACCGTGTTCCAGTTCGGTGGATGGCGCATCCTGATAGCCGGGAGGCAGGGAACGGTGGCCGCGCGCCCGGAAATGTTCACCACCACTGGAGCGGGAAGCCGAGTTGGACTGGCCGTTGGTGCCGAACTGAGGTGACGATTCATACGGCTGGCCGAAGGTCGTGCTCTGGGCAAGGGCGGCCCCAGTCAGCAATGCACTCGCCAGCAGGGCGTGACAGAAAAAACGGGATGTGGACAACATTGAAAATCCGGTCCTTGGCCGATCAGGAAACAGGGCTGGCTCCCTGGCACGTTATGGCCGGCGGAAACCGTGTGGACATTTTCATAATCGGCCTGCTCACGCGCAGGTTCAAGAGGTCTTTTTCAGGGAAGGTTCCGGTTCATGGATGATCTGTTCGCGGCCTTCCGGTCGCCGACGCAGCTAGGAGAGGGTGCTGTCTGGCTTCCCGGCCTTGCCGAAAAGAGCGCGACAGCCCTTCTCGAAAATATTTTGCACATTGCGGCGAGGGCGCCGTTTCGCCGGTTTCTGACCCCTGGTGGCCGCTCGATGTCCGTGGAAATGACCAGTTGCGGTGCCTGTGGCTGGTATTCCGATCGGAGGGGATACCGTTATGTCCGGACCGATCCTCAGACAGGACGACCATGGCCGGATATGCCGCCATTATTCTGTCAACTGGCGCAAGATGCGGCTGGAAGGGCCGGGTTCAAGGGTTTCGATCCGACATCCTGCCTGATCAACCGTTATGGGCCAGGAGCGAAGATGGGATTGCATCAGGACCAGGATGAAGATTGCCCGCAGGCGCCGATCGTGTCCGTTTCGCTCGGTGTTCCGGCCCGTTTCGCGTTCGGAGGGCTGAAAAGGAATGATCCCGTCCGGCAGGTGGATCTGCTGCACGGAGATGTTGTGGTGTGGGGTGGTGCGTCCCGGTTTGCGTGGCATGGCGTCAGTCCGGTGCGTGAAACATTCCATCCGCAGACAGAAGCCATGCGATATAATCTGACGTTTCGCGCTATCAACCCGGCGTGTTTTCAGCCATAACCAGCGCCCCGCAATCCTGTTTTCTCAATCTACCGATCCGGAGGGCATCTGATGCACCCGTCGAGCCAGACCCAGACATCTTCCGACACGATGTCATGGTCTCCTGCAAGCTGGCGTTCTCGTCCCATCGTCCAGGCTCCGTCCTATACGGACGAGGCCGCGCTTGCTGCTGTGGAAGCTCGTCTGCATCGATATCCCCCACTCGTCTTTGCGGGGGAAGCCCGTCGTCTCAAGGCGCGTCTCGCCGCAGCGTCGCGCGGAGAGGCCTTCGTTCTTCAAGGCGGAGCCTGTGCCGAAAGTTTTGATGAATTCACGGCAGATATCGTGCGCGACACGTTCCGTGTTCTGCTTCAGATGGCGGTGGTGCTGACTTTCGCGGCAAAGGTTCCAGTCGTAAAGATCGGGCGTATGGCGGGGCAGTATGCCAAGCCCCGTTCATCCGACACGGAAACGCAGGATGGCGTGACTCTGCCGTGCTACCGCGGTGACATCATCAACAGCCCCGTCTTCACACCGGAGGCCCGTAGGGCGGATCCGGCCCGGATGGAAACGGCCTATTTCCAGTCCGCAGGCGTCATGAACCTCCTGCGAGCTTTCGCACATGGGGGCTATGCCAACCTGCATCAGGTCCATCGCTGGAATCTTGGTTTCGTGGAACGTTCACCGCTTGCCGCACGCTACAAGGATCTGGCGCACCGGATTGACGAGACGCTGTCCTTCCTGCGGGCCTGTGGCTTTGACGGTTCCGCCGCACAGATTGATGAGACGGAATTCTACACCTCTCACGAGGCTCTGCTGCTGCCCTATGAACAGGCCCTGACCCGGATCGACAGCACAAGTGGCGATTATTATGACTGCTCGGCCCATTTCCTGTGGATTGGGGACCGGACGCGCCAGCCAGGCGGGGCACATGTGCAGTTCCTGCGCGGCGTTCAGAACCCCATCGGCATCAAGGTCGGTCCGACCACTACTGTGTCCGATCTCGAAAAACTGCTGGAAATTCTCAATCCGCAGAATGAGGCCGGGCGCATCACACTGATTTCCCGCATGGGCAGGGATAAGGTGCGCGATCACCTGCCACCACTTCTGGATGCCGTGACGAAAACGGGCCGGACGGTGACATGGCTGTGTGATCCGATGCACGGCAACACGACGACGACGGTCAACAAGATCAAGACACGCTCTTTTGACAATATCCTTGGAGAGGTGCTCGGGTTCTTTGATGTATTCGAAAGTGCCGGTCTGCGTCCGGGCGGAATTCACCTGGAAATGACAGGTCAGGACGTCACGGAATGTATTGGCGGTGCCCAGTGTCTGACGGAGTCCGATCTTGGAAATCGCTATGAAACATTCTGTGATCCGCGTCTGAATGCTGAACAGTCTCTTGAAATGGCTTTTCTTCTCGCTCAGGAATTGACGGGACGAGCAGGAAAGAAAGCATGAATGAGTACTTCCGTCTTCCAGCATTCTCTTGACCATGCATCCGGTGTCCTCGGTCCGGTGGATAGGGACACCATCGAAAGCCGGACGGACGCCTATTTCGGCCGGACGCGCAAAATCGTCGAACATTTCGGGGACTGCGAGGTCACCTATGCGGTGTTCATTCGCCGCCCTGTCATCGCAGCCTGCGGTCTGGCGGTGGGGTGGCTGAAGAATGTGGCGAAGGCACAGGGTTTCGACATCCACTGCCAGGAAGTCTACGAGGAAGGCCAGTGGGTCGGAGCGGGTGAACCCCTCCTGTACCTAACGGGGCGTTTCTCGAAACTGGCACCGCTGGAGACGCTTCTTCTCCAGCGCGTTGGCGCCACATGCGTGGCAGCCCATAACGCCTATCAAATGTCCATGGCGCTTCCGACCGTTCCGTTCTTGGCCATGGATGCGCGGCACTGCGCTGGATACGAAATGCAGGAGCAGATGGCCTATGCCGCAGCCGTTGGGTCGCGTGCGGCACGCAAAGAGGGCGCGCGGGGATTCATTGGCAACGCCAATGACTCTACGGCCGGTTTCTTCGAACTGGATGCCGGGCTGGGTACCATGCCGCATGCCCTGATCGGTTATGCCGGTTCCACCCTGCGTGCGGCGGAAATGTATGACGCGGTTTACCCTGATGGGCCGCTGACTGTTCTGGTGGACTATTTCGGGCAGGAGATCACGGACGCGCTGGAAGTCTGTCGTCATTTCCCGGAAAAGGCCGCCGCAGGTAAGCTCAGCGTGCGGCTGGACACACATGGTGGCCGTTTCCTTGAAACACTGGACCCTCAATCCTCATATGCCGTTCTGGAGCGTCACACGCCGGGCACGATCCGTCGGTATCGTTCGGATCAGGAACTGCGCGATCTGGTCGGGACGGGGGTTTCGGCTGCTGCCATCTGGAGGATGCGGGAAGCACTGAACCATAACGGTTTCCCGCATGTGAAGATCATTGTCTCGTCCGGGTTCAATGTATCGAAATGCTCCACCATGTGCGAAGCCCATGCGCCGATCGACGTCATCGGCAGTGGTTCATTCATCCCGGACCGCTGGGCGGAAACTTACGGTACGGCAGATATCGTGGCTTATGACGGGCAACCCCGTGTCAAGATAGGCCGGGAGTTCCTGCTCCAGAAAATCCGGGATCGACAGGAGAGTTCATGACTGACAGTTCAGACCCATCCGGAAACACTGCGGCTCCCGAAAGCTGGAGCGTGCGGATCATCGACCTTTCAGGAGCGTCCGACAGCGGAGACGACACGGTGGAAGTCGTCAAGGATTTCATGGATCTGATGCATGCCAACGCCTATGCCCGCGCTTACGTGCGCGACAGTATCGAGCGTTGCCGTCGCGCCGGTGCGACTGACAAGGAAGTGCTGGAGGCTTGGTGGGCATTTGGTGAAAACGCCGAAGTGGTTGACGCTGGCGACGACGGCTGGAAGTCATCCACCGAACTGGAGGATTTCGCCGCCAATCCAGCTACGCCGATGGAGCGTGACTGGCGCGCCCTTGATCCGCGCCGCCTGGTGGATGAAGATGAAATCAACGGCCCGCCGGATGATGACGAAGACGACGCCAATCGTCATGAAGTCATCCGTCACTGAGATCCTGCATATCGCCGGAGGCTGACCTCCGGCGGTCCCTGTCAGGATTTTTTGCTCAGACCGGCATCCCGCCGGATGGCTTCAAGCATGACGACAAAGTCTTCGTCCCTGTATCCCGCGCTCATCGTTGCAAGCAGACGGTCCCGCGCGATGGAGGCATAGGGAAGGGGCGTGTCGTAATCTTCACCTGCCTTCAGAAACAGGCTGATATCCTTGTACCCGAGCGTTACGGGTGCGCCGCTTGATTTGTCGTAGGCATGGTCCACCATGAGCGATCCATAATTTTTGTGGACCGGGGCGTTGTAGAAACTGCCCGTCATGATTTCGAAAATCGTCTTCGGATCGGTGCCGGCTTTTTCATTGATGGCGAAAACTTCTCCCATCTGTTCGATGGTCGAGAAGATCATGAAGTTGAGCGAGAATTTGGCGAGATTGGCCTGTACGGGATTCTGACCAACGCGGAAAATGGTCTGACCGAAGCAGTTCAGCGCTGGAGTAAGCCGCTCAAGCGCATCGTCCTCTCCGGCCGCTATAACAAAGAGTTTCCCCGCCTCCGCTGCAGGCGGGCGTCCCAGCACGGTGGTGCTGACATAAGTCTGCCTGCGCTCTGCATGACCGTCCTGCAACCGGCGTGCCTGTTCCAGAGACAGTGTACTGCAACAGGCATGGATCGCCCCTGGTGCAAGTGTGTCGGCCAGACCGTTTTTCCTGAAAGTCATCTCCTCGACGGCGGTATCATCCAGCAGCATGGAGAACACGATGTCCGCGTTCCGCGCGGCATCTGCCGGTGTCTCCACAACCTTGGCCCCCCGTGCTGTCAGGGCTGCGGCCTTCTGTCGGGTACGATTATAGACGGTCAGATCGAAACCGTTCTCCAGTAGCCGTCCCGCCATGGCGTTTCCCATGGCACCCAGTCCGATAAACGCGATTTTCACGATGCTGCTCTTTCCGAATGTTCATTTCGACTGATCTGGCCCGATGACGGGGCAGCATGGTGTTCCGAACGGACAGAAACGCTTTCTGTTCCGTATCGTAAAAAGTGTTCACCTCTCCGGAGCAGGCAGGGGTGCCGTCCGGTACAGTGTAATTCTCAGCCCGCCATGCGGGACGGGCGCGGAAGGGGGCAGGAAGGGCAATCCCGTTGCCTGCGCAAGCCCGGACTCCGTAGTGATGATTCCGACTCTCCAGCCGGAGAAACGCGCCAGTAATGTCTGGCCGAGGGCGCGATAAAGGGGGATGAGCCTGTGCCGCTCGCCAATGCGGTTGCCATAGGGAGGGTTGACGATGACGAGCCCCGGAGGACCGGGCGGCGGTGTCATGTCGCTGACCGTGCCCTGTTGGAAGCGGGTGTAGTCGGCCAGCCCCGCGCGTTCGGCATTGGCCTGGCTCATGCGGATGGCTCCTGCGTCCCGGTCACTCCCGTAAAAGTGGTTTTCCGGAACACGGGTGCTCCTGACGGCGCGCATTTTCTCCCATGCATCGGCGTCGAAAGTTGCCAGCTTTTCGAATGCGAAGTGTCGTGAACGGCCGGGATTGAGCCGTGCTGCGATTTCCGCGGCTTCAATGACAAACGTTCCTGATCCGCACATCGGATCCAGAACCGGTTCAACACCATCAAATCCGCACTGGCGCAGCAGGAGGGACGCCATGCTTTCGCGCATCGGCGCACGGTTTACGGCTTCCTTATGGCCTCGCCGGTGGAGAAGCGCGCCGGAGGTATCGATGCTGACGGTACAGAGGTCCTGCTCGATCCTCAGGCGGACCGTTACCTCTGCATCTTCGGACGGGAGGGCACCGATCGTTTCGGAGACAGCTTTTTCGATTCGTTGTGCAGCTGCGCCCGAATGGTAGATTTTCGATCCCGAGCATGAGGCTTCGACCCGGAAAGGAACATCGGCGCGCAGCACCGTGCCCCATGGTACTTTCCGGGCTCGGGCGTCAAGCTGCGCGAGATGAACCGCGCGGAAACGGTCGATGCGTGCCAGAATCCGGCTGGCTCCCCGGATCCAGAGATTGGCGCGCCAGACTTCCGGCCAGCCGCCCCGGATGGTCACACCGCCGGCCGTGACACGCGGTGTCCTGAAGCCTTTGAGACGGACTTCGTCACACAAGGTCGGTTCAAGGCCTGGGGCCGTTGCCAGGAAGATTTCAAAGGACGCGTCTGTTGTCATGCCGCCTGCATGGCAGGGGTGACAGATAGGCGCAATGGCCGTCATCTTCTGCATCCGGTGAAGCACGATGCTTCCGACGAAAGAAGGTTATATTTCGTCAGAAAAGCCCAAGAGGGTTTATGGCGTGTTCTCAGGATCGTTGCGGGACATTCTTTCCAGTCCGCGAAGGATTTTCGCTGCCAGCGCCGGGTTTTCCTTCTGCATGCCCTGCAGGATATCCATCCAGCATAGGACCAGTGTGATGAACCCGACTGAAACCAGTGTCAGTACCGTGCACATGCTGACATCAACGACGAGCAGCTGTCCGGATGTGCCGTCCCATCGGGCGTACTGGCTATAGGTCATGAGGGGCAGGGCAATGGCGCTGAAGACAAGGACGCTCTTGGCATAGAATACGATGCATCCCCGCGTGAACGATCCGATCGGCCGTGGCAGGCGCCCAACGCCGAACAGGACGCCACAGACGAGGTAAGATAACAGGAAGGGCAGGGCGATCAGAATGAAAACGCTCAGGATCTCCCCGAATTCCTCATCGATCGGCATGAAAAACCGGAGCATCCGCAAAAGGAGTTCGCCCTGTCTGGTAATCGGATAGCCGGCATCCGAGATCCATTGCTCGTGAACGGCAATCAAGGTGAAGAGAAGAGTGGCGCAGACGGAAAGGAAATAGACATAGGTCAGTCGTTGCAGATCTGCGGGGCGGTACTTCGCGAGCTGCTTCATGCACCAGTACAGGGGAAACAGATACGTCGTGGTGAGAACCCAGGCCAGACCATATTTCATGAGCATGACAGTGTGTTGAGACGGATGAAATAGCTGCATGAAGTCCCTGATGGCCGGAAACTGTTCGGAAGAGGTTGAAAGCTGGTCAATCCCTTTCCCGATCGCAATGGAAATTTTCCCTGATACGGAAAACCGGTGCGGTTTCTTATGCGGCATGGATGACGTGCTCCATGCATACCCACTCTGGCGCGAAGCCCGATCATGCGGCATTAAGACGGCATGAAACTGCGCTTTGCTCCTTCCCCGACCGGTTATCTTCATGTTGGCAACGCACGTCAGGCCGTCGCCAATTTTCTCTATGCCCGACGTCATGGCGGCAGGTTTCTGCTGCGGATCGACGATACCGATACCGCACGCAGCAAGCCTGAATACGAGGATGCCATCCGCCGGGATCTGAAATGGCTCGGGCTGGACTGGGATGAGGAAGCCCGCCAGTCGGAACGGATGGGCCGTTACGCTGAAGTCATCGAAAAGCTCAAGGCGTCGGGCCGTCTTTATCCATGCTTCGAGAGTGAGCAGGAGCTCAACGCCAAGCGGGAAATGCGCATCAAGGCCGGTAAGCCACCGCTTTATGACCGTGCCATGCTGAAACTCACGCCCGACCAGCGGGCGCGGGCGGAAGCGAATGGCAAGGTGCCGTACTGGCGCTTCCGGCTGACGGATGGTAGCCGGAAATGGCGTGATCTGGTCATGGGAGACTGCTCAGTCAAGCTGACGGCCATTTCCGATCCGGTGCTGATCCGCGTTGATGGAACCATTCTCTATACGCTGGCGTCCGTGATTGATGATCTGGACATGGGAATCACCCATGTCGTCCGTGGTGAGGATCATGTGACGAACACGGGCGTCCAGATTGATATCGCCGATGCGCTTGGTGCGAAGCCTGACCGCTTTACCTTCGCCCATCTGCCTCTTCTGTTGGACAGTGATGGGGGAAAATTGTCCAAGCGTTTCGATTCGCTGGGGCTGAAATCACTGCGGGCGGATGGCATCGAACCGATGACCATCGTCTCCTATCTGGCGCGGGTTGGAACGTCCGACGATCCGGAAGTCATGACGATGGAAGAGGCCATTGCCTCCTACGATCTTTCGCATGTCTCGAAGTCTGCGGCGCGGTTCGACATGCGCCAGCTTCTGGCGCTGAACCGCCGTGCGCTTCATAATCTTCCGTTCGAAGTGGCGAGAGAGCATCTGCCGCCGGAAGCGACGGAAGACTTCTGGAATGCCGTGCGGGGCAATGTGGATCTCACGGCGGAAATCCCGCACTGGTGGGATGTCACGCAGGGGACCATCATCCCGCCGTCACAGCCGGATGACCGGGTTTTCCTTCAGCAGGCACTGGACACGCTTCCCAGTGAGCCCTGGGGCGAGACGACCTGGACGGACTGGGTCAATGCGCTCAAGGCTGCTTCCGGGCGCAAGGGGAAGGCCCTTTTCATGCCGCTGCGTCTCGCCCTGACCGGGGAAGACAGTGGCCCTGACCTGCATACGCTGCTGGGCCTGATGGGACATGCGCGGACCGTGACGCGCCTGAAAGATGCCATCCACGCCTGACTGTGTTCCCTGACGCTCCGGCCATCAGGCGCGGAGCGTCAGGCTGAGGGGTCAGACGGGTTCGACCGTCCATTCCGCTGACCAGCTCTTGCCTGGTCCCAGATGCAGGAGGCCGGGCTTTTCCGAAAAATCACCTACGAACCCTTCGGGTGTTGCAAAGCCGTACCAGGGTTCGATGCACAGGAATTCCGCGCCCGGTTTGGTCCAGATCCCGAGTTCGCGGAAGCCCTGCCATGTGACGTGCAGGCCGGTCTCGTCCGGCGTCAGGAACGAGACGCCCTGGCTGTGCGGATGGTCCATGATGATGGCGTCATTCTCGAAGAGGGGGTCGCTCAGGGGGAGGGTGCGTCCCTGAACGGGTGTGGGGAAATCCTGTTTCAGCAGGCCGTCAGGGCCAAGGCGGCGGATCGGTTCGGGCTCGGCTTCGTCGAAGACCAGACGGTGTTCGTCTCGTGCGACGCCGGCTTCCAGCGGCCAGACAAAGGCCGGGTGAGCGCCAAGGGAGGCGTGGAGCGTGGCGTTGTCCGCCGGGTTGTGCAGCTCATAGGAGACGATGAGGCGGTTGCCTTCGATGCGGTAATGCAGGCGGAGGCGGAAGGCTGCGGGAAAGAGATGGCGGCTTTCGGGGTCGTCCACCAGTTCAAGCGTGCAGCCATCGGGCGTCTGTTCCAGCCAGCGGAACAGGCGGTCCCGGGCAAAGCCATGCTGGGTCAGATGGACGGGCTGCCCGTTGAGGGTCGAGCGGTTGCCGGGCAGCTTGCCGATGATGGGGAACAGGACCGGGGAATGACGGGGCCATGCGGGACCGGCATTCCAGAGCAGGTCCCGTCCGTCATGTTTCAGGGCGACGAGTTCCGCGCCCTGTGCCCTGACGCTGGCCCTGAGGGCGCCGGTTCCAAAATCATGTTGTGGGTTTGGGGTGGTCGTCATGCGCGGGTAACTCCTGACCTTGCGGAACAGGCGCCACGATATCCCCGGGTTCCGTGGAGTGAAAGCGCCGGAAGTCCACTTCCACGCGACCGTCAGGCCGGTTGTGGATGATGTCGGAGAAGCGGTAGCCGTGTTTTACGTGGCCGATTTCATACGCATGCCGGGCAAAGACCGTCTGGGACGAGATCTCGTCCGTTCCGTCCATTGTGATGATGATTTCAGCGTTCTGGGCGATCAGCGTATTGGCGGACAGGCCGTACAGGGGGCTGCTTTCGTCAATCAGATGGGTCGCGTTCAGGCTGATGCGGAAGATGGGCATGTGGGACTGGATGAGCGACAGGCGGTCAAAACGCCGCACGAGGCGGCCATGCTCGTCCGGCATCAGGCGGGTCAGGGTCATCTCGATATTGGCCGAGAGGATCAGCGTGCGGCGTTGGTTGGCCAGCCGGATCGTGAGGGTCGGGATCACGTCGTCATAGGAGACGACGGCGGTGTGACTGAAGAGGACGCGCGCACGGGGGCGGGAGAACCGGGCGAAGACCAGTCCTGTCGCCACGGCGTTCAGCATCATGCCGGCCAGCACTTCGAAGGAGACGATGGTGTTCGTTACCCTCCCGACCGGCGACATGGTGCCGTAACCGACGGTGGAGATTGTCTGCACACTGAAAAACACGTCATCGAGGAAATCGCCGTGCGGGACGCCGCTGACGCTTCCGGGGATGATGTAATACAGCAGCGCGAAAACGAGGTTGATCGCGAGATACAGCCCGATGGATGCCCAGAAGAAGCTGATCCAGCTCATGGTCATCAGGGTGTGGTAAAGATCGCCCAGTGTTCCGGCGTCCAGGCCGGTGCGGATGATGTCGCTGCGTCCGTTTTCTTCCAGGACATGCGCGCGGATCTGGTTGGCTGTCGCTGCGGCGGCTGGCGAGGCTGGTTGTGGCGGCTCGGTGGAGCGGGGCTGAAGTTTCTGTTTGTGCCGCCAGTGAACCATGGGTCTAACTCCGGACCTTGCGTGCGCTGGAAAGTTCGCTGACCACGCCGTGAAGGGTGCGAAGTTCCTGTTCCGTCACTTCGCCGCGATTGAAAAAATGTCGCAGATTCCGGACCATGCCGGGGCGTTTCTGCTCATTTTTCAGAAAACCGCAGTCATCCAGATCGCGGATGAGATGCGTCATGAAATTGTTCAGTTCCCCCTTGGTCGCGATATGGGTCTCATTCGTCATGAGGTCGCGCGGGGGGGTAATGTCCTCGGTCAGGTACCATTCATACGCCATGACCAGAACGGCCTGCGCGAGGTTGAGGGACATGAACTGCGGATTGAGGGGGTAGCGCACCAGTGTATCGGCGCGGGCCATATCCTCGTTGTCGAGGCCTGCGCGTTCCGGCCCGAAGAGAATGCCGGTGCGCAGTCCCCGGTTGGCCGTGACGCGCAGTTCCGCCGCCGCGCCGCGCGCGGTCATGACCGGCTTGATCACGTGTCGCGGGCGCGGGCAGGTGGCGAAGACGCGATGCAGGTCCGCCGTTGCCTCGTCGACTGTGTCATAGACCCGGGCTTCGTCCAGGATGCGGTATGCGCCTGACGAGGCGTGCCAGGCCCGTTCCTGCGGCCAGCCGTCCCGTGGGGCCACGATCCGGAGGTGGAACAGGCCGCCATTGGCCATGGCGCGTGCTGTCGTGCCGATGTTTTCGGCCAGTTGTGGCCGGACGAGGATCACGACCGGATCGAATTCGCCGATGGGGGAAAGATCGGCGCCGCCTTCACGTCCGGTCATGGCGTGGCCTTCCGCCAGATCGTGCCGTTCGGGCCGTCCTCCAGACTGATGCCGTCTGCTGCGAGCTGGTCGCGGATCGCATCGGCCCGTGCGAAATCCCGTGCCTTGCGGGCCGCGAGTCTTTCCGAGATCAGTTTTTCAATGGCGGCCTCGTCCACACCGGAGCGAAACCATTCCGCGGGGGTCATGGTGAACAGTCCCATCTGGCGTCCGCCAGCGAGAAGGGCCGATGCCGCGTCCTGATCGCCCTGCATTGCGGAATCAGCCAGCTGGTGCAGTGCGGCAATGGCGACGGGCGTGTTCAGGTCATCGCACAGGGCGTCCAGGACCTCGGCCGGGATGGGAACGTTTTCCTGTGCGTTCCCGCGTTCCAGCGCCCGGTAGAAGCGGTCGAGGACCCGGCGTGTCTCGTCCAGCTTCTCCCATGTGAAATCGAGCGTCGAACGGTACTGGGCGCCGAGATAGAGCAGGCGCAGGGCTTCTGCGGGGGCCTGTTCTAGGACCTGGCGGATGGTGAAGAAATTCCCCAGCGACTTGGACATTTTCTCCCCGTTGGAGAGAAGCATGCCGTTATGGACCCAGTGCGTTGCAAAGCGGCTGCCGGGATAGCAGCACAGGGACTGGGCGCGTTCGTTTTCGTGGTGGGGGAAGAGCAGGTCATCGCCGCCGCCGTGAATGTCGAAGCTCTCACCCAGATAGCGGTGCGACATGGCGGAGCATTCGATGTGCCAGCCGGGGCGGCCACGTCCGTAGGGGCTGTCCCAGCCCGGGAGATCCGGCGGGGAGGGCTTCCAGAGGACGAAGTCACCCGGGTCGCGCTTGTAAGGGGCGACCTCGACACGGGCGCCGGCGATCATGTCATCCAGCGAGCGGCCTGACAGTTCGCCGTAGGACGCAAAATGACGGACCGCGAACAGGACATGTCCTTCAGCGACATAGGCATGGCCGTTTTCGACGAGGCGCCCGATCATGTCGAGCATCTCCTCGATATGATGGGTGGCGCGCGGTTCGATATCCGGTGGAAGGATGTTGAGCGCGGCGAGGTCTTCGTGAAAGGATTCGGTCGTGCGGGCGGTGAGGGCGGCGATGTCTTCCCCGTTTTCCAGGGCGCGCGCGTTGATCTTGTCGTCAACGTCCGTAACGTTGCGGACATAGGTGACACGCGGATACAGCACACGCAGAAGCCGGACGAGAATATCCGCGCATATCATGGCGCGCAGATTGCCCAGATGCGCGCGGTCATAGACCGTCGGTCCACAGAAATAGAGGCGTACGTTCTCGGAATCGAGGGGTGTAAACGGTCGCTTTTCGCGGGAATGCGTGTCGTGCAGGCGGAGCACGGGGGAAACTGGATCGGCCATCAGGGATCAATGCGCCAGCCATCGTTCCTGTGCAACAGGATTTGTAACTCTTGTCTGCATCTTTGCGCCCTGCGATGAGGGGCCATGATTTCCGTTTCTTCTGATCCGACGACGCCCCGCAATCATATCGTGGCCCTGTTGCGCGTGGCACTTCCCCTGGCCCTGTCCCAGCTTTCCGAAATGGCGATGGGGGTGACGGACACTGTCCTGCTGGGAGGCCTGGGCGTCGCGGAGGTGGCGATCGGGGGGCTGTCGAGTACGTTTTTCTTTACGACGATGGTGACCTGTCAGGCCATTCTGGGGGGCGCGGGCATCCTGCTCGCCCATGGACGGGGCGCGGAAGCCCATGGGCTGAAGGGCCATGACGGGCGCAACGTGATGAGCGCGACCGTGCTTCTGGCGCTGGCGGTCTTTATTCCCTGCGCCATCCTGCTGTCCTTCTCGAAGTCGCTGTTCGCCTTTCTGGGGGAGCCGGCCGGTGTCGTGATTCATGGCAGCCGGTTCATCAACATCCTTCTGCTGTCCCTTCTGCCGGATCTGGCGGTGATCGGGGTCCTGCGCGTTGCGCTTCCGGCGCTGGGGGCGGAAACGCTCCTGCTGTGGATCATGCCGGCCATGGCGGTCTGTAACGGTCTGACGAACGCGGCGCTGATCCATGGCTGGTTCGGTCTGCCAGCCATGGGGCTGTTCGGGTCGGCCACGGCCACGACGCTGACGGGATGGGTCGTGAGTTTTGCGCTGTTCGGGCTGTGTCTGACCCATCCGCGCGTGCGTGCCGTCATGAAGCCGGGGCGTGTGGACTGGTCCGTCATGAAGGAGTTGGTGCGGCTGGGCGCGCCGATGATGCTGGGTGCCGCGGCGGAAATCCTGATGTTCCAGATCACCAGTCTGAGGGCGGGGGAACTGGGAACGCACAGTCTGGCCGCCCATCAGGTTGCGGTGAATGTGAGTTCGCTTCTGTTCATGGTGTGTCTGGCGATCGGGCAGGCGACGAATGTGCGGGTGGCTTACTGGCGGGGTGCGGGGCGGCTGGATCAGAGCCGGAAAGCCGCCCTGTGGGCCATGGGGATCGTTCTTATCTGGAGCGTCAGCACGTCTTCCCTGCTGCTGCTGTTTCCCGAAAAGATCCTGCCGCTTTATTTCTCCAACCGTGTCCCTGACCCCGAGACGACGACGCTGGTCATCACGCTTCTGAAGATCGCGGGGCTTTATCAGATCGTTGATGGTCTTCAGGCCGTTTTCAACGGGGCGCTGCGCGGTTGTGGGGATACGGTCGGTCCCATGATCATCGCCGTGTTCAGCTACGGGCTGATTGGTCTGGTTTTCGGAAGCTGGCTGGCCTTCCATCGCCATTTCGGCGTGGAAGGCCTCTGGATCGGCATGGCGCTTGCCCTGACGACGACGTCCGTCGCCTTCGGGTTCAGGCTGCTGAGCGTGATGCGCTCACGCGTGCCTGCCACATCGTGATGACATAGATGACGAGGCCGGCTGCCGAGCAGATTGCGCCACCCCAGCCGACGGAGCCGAGTCCGAATCCGGAACTGACGAGGAACGCTCCGAGCCATGCGCCTAGGGCGTTGGCCGTGTTGAAGGCTGAATGATTGAGGGAGGCGGCGAGGGTCTGTGCGTCTCCCGCCACTTCCATCAGGCGTGTCTGAAGGGCGGGGCTGAGCATGATGATCGCGGCGGGCAGCAGGAACGTGACGGGCAGCATGAGCAGGGCGGACGGCAGAAGCAGCCAGAAGCCGAGCATGATGAGAGCGCTTGCCGTCAGGGACACGATGACGGTCCGGTCGATGTTCCGGTCCGCCATGGCGCCTCCGGCGGCGTTTCCGGCGACCATGCCGAAGCCCCAGACGATCTGGTAGATCGCCACCAGCCAGTCCGGCAGATGGGTGACGTCAGAGAGGGCCGTTGTCAGGAAGGTATAGATCCCGAAGAGGCCGCCGAATCCGATGGCGCTGGTCAGGAGGGTCAGCAGCACCTGGGGGCGTTTGAAGGCGGTTAGTTCCGACAGGGCGGATGTGCCGGGATGGGGGCGGTCACGCGGGGCGAAGTGCCAGATCCCGATGAAGCAGAGCACGGCCAGCGCCGCGATGCTTCCGTAAGCCACGCGCCAGCCGAGATGGTTGGCCGCATAGGTGGAGAGCGGGGAGCCGATGACCGTTGAGAACATGACGCCGGAGAGGACGCGGCCTATGGCGCGGCCACGGCGGGCGCGTTCCACCATCGAGGCGCCGATCAGGGCCGAAACGCCGAAAAACGCGCCGTGAGGCAGGCCGGTGACGAAGCGCATGACTTCGATCCCGGCAAGGGTCGGGGCGAGGATGCTGCCGATATTGCCGAGGATGAACAGGCACAGCATGGCTAGGAGCAGCGTGCGCCGCGGCAGCTTCGCGCCGATGATGGCGAGGAGGGGGGCGCCGACCACCACGCCCAGCGCGTAGGCGGAGATGACGTTGCTGGCCTGGGAAACGGAGATGCCGAGCGAGTGTGAGAATTCCGGCAGCAGTCCCATCATGGCGAATTCGCCGGTTCCGATGGTGAACGTGGCCAGCATGAGGGAAAACATGGCGGGTTCGACGCCGTGGGGCGGGCGCACCCGCTCGACGTCGACTGGTTCGATGGTGTCCATGAATAAAACAGGGTCCGGGACGGAGAGGCAAAAACCGCCCTGCCGTTACGGACCCTGACAGGGTAAACCCGGTTTCAGGAACCGGGAGCCCCAGGGGAATCAGTTCTCCGTCGGCAGGCGGATGGTCTGTCCCGGATAAATGTCATCCTTTGATGTGACAAGCGGTTCATTGGCCTTGAGGAGTTCATCGCCCGTGACGTCCTCCGGCAGCTTGTCGGCCACCTCGTCGAGCGTCTTGCTTGTCTTGATTTCGACGAAGTGGGGATCCGGGGTTCCTAGCGGGACGGCGATTTCCGCTTCGACCGTGGAGACGCCGGCGACATTGCCTGCCGTCAGGATCATCTGGTCACGTTCCTTGGCGGATTTGGCCTTGCCGCGCAGATAGATCGTCCGGTCGTCGATGACGAGGTGGGACATGTGCATCTGGGCCAGTCCGAATTTCTTGAAAGCGCGCTTGATGGCACTCTCGCCCGGCTTTGGCGGGATGGGCGAATCAAGAGACTGGATCAGTCCTTCGAGGGCGCCTTCCGTGATGTGGCCGGCTTTGGGATTGAAGCGATAGATTTTCATGCGCGTAACTCGGAAATCGAATGGCTCCCTTCAACAGAGGGAGTGTCGGACCGTTAGCGCGATGACCCGCCAGGTGGTTGCGCGTTTTCTGCGTTTCACCCCTGAGAAATTGGCAGGGCTGTCTGTTCTGTTGTGATTGACAGGCATCGGAGAGTCCTGTAGGCGCCCCACTACTGCCGGAAACGTGGACGTACCGGCCGGCCCCTGTCGTTGCGGGATCCTGCTTCCCGCTGGTGCCGGTTTCTGGGTGCGCGCCCGCCTTTTCCAATCCGGGGAGAGGCCTACCGGTGCAACAAAACGGATCGCCGGGCAGCAACGGGCGGTTCTGATGTGTGAACAGGGGTCAACCCATGTCAAAGCGTCTTGAGAGCAAGTACAAGATCAACCGCCGTCTCGGCGTCAACCTGTGGGGCCGTGCCAAGTCCCCGGTCAACCGCCGCGAATATGGCCCGGGCCAGCATGGTCAGCGCCGCAAGCAGAAGCCGTCTGACTTCTCCATCCAGCTGATGGCCAAGCAGAAGCTCAAGGGCTACTACGGCAACATCAGCGAGAAGCAGTTCCGCAAGTATTATGACGAGGCCGTCCGCCGCAAGGGTGACACCTCCGAGAACCTGATCGGTCTGCTGGAGCGCCGTCTGGATGCGGTCATCTACCGCCTCAAGTTCGCGATCACGCCGTTCGCTGCGCGTCAGTTCATCAGCCACGGCCATGTCACGGTCAACGGCAAGCGCGTTAACATTCCGTCCTACCTCGTGAAGGAAGGGGATGTGATTGAGGTTCGCGAGAAGTCCAAGCATCTCGCCATCGTTCTCGACGCTGTCCAGACGGGTGAGCGCGACACGCCGGAATACGTCGAGGTCGATCATCGCCAGATGAAGGGCACGTTCCTGCGTACGCCGCAGCTTTCCGATGTGCCGTATCCGGTGCAGATGGAACCGAACCTCGTGGTCGAGTTCTACTCCCGCTGATCTGTTTCCGGGTCCCTGTGGCTCGGGATTGGCAGACGACCGGAAAACGCCGGATGGATTTCTCCATCCGGCGTTTTTTGTGTTTGGACGCTATTGCGGCTTCGGCTTCGGTGGTGTCGTCTCTCATGGAGCGCAGGCCGTGGACGGGCTGAAGGATGTGGTGCGTGGTCTGGCGGGACATTGGCTGGGATTCGGGTGGCAGGACGTCTGTATGTATAAAGGGGGGCTTTAGTCCCTTGACGGAAAAAGCCCGTTTCTCCAGATTGCGCCTCCCAACGGAAGAAGTATCTTTCCGGGCGTCCTCTGCTGCTGTCAGGCCTGTCCTGTCTGACTCCGGGCCCTGTGAAGGAGCCGGTCCCGAAGTTCTGCTGTCATCGGAGGCATCATGTCAGAGGCGTTGAGCGCTGAAATCAATCGCGAGATCGCGCGTCGGCGCACCTTTGCCATCATTTCCCATCCGGATGCCGGTAAGACGACGCTGACCGAGCGCATCCTGCGGGCTGGTGGCGCCATTCAGATGGCGGGCAATGTCCGTGCGAAGGGTGAACGCCGCCGGACCAAATCCGACTGGATGGGGATTGAGCGGGACCGTGGCATTTCCGTCGTGACGTCTGTCATGACGTTCGAGTATCGCGACTGTATCTTCAATCTGCTTGATACGCCGGGCCATGAGGACTTTTCGGAAGATACTTACCGGACCCTGACGGCTGTTGACTGTGCGGTCATGGTCATCGACGCTGCGAAAGGCATTGAGGACCGGACCCGCAAACTGTTCGAGATCTGCCGTCTGCGCGATATTCCGATCGTTACCTTCATCAACAAGATGGACCGTGAGGCCCAGGACTGTTTCGCGCTGCTGGACGAGATTTCCAGTTCCCTGGCGCTGGATGTGTCTCCTGCGACCTGGCCGATTGGGCGGGCAGCCAAATTTGTTGGCATCTATGATCTGCGGACACAGGAAGCCCACACCAAGGAGCCGGTCAGCGAGGATGATCCGCGCATGGAGCAGATGCGTGAGGAAGTTGAACTGGCTGAAGCGGCGCTTCCTGAGTTCGACCGGGAATCTTTTGATGCCGGGCATCTGTCGCCTGTGTTTTTCGGGTCGGCCATGAAGGAAATCGGCGTGACCGATCTTCTGGACGCCCTTGTGGCCTATGGGCCGGCGCCCCGTGCCCAGCCGACGGAGACCCGTGAGGTCCGGGCGAATGAGGAGCAGGTTACGGCGCTGGTCTTCAAGATCCAGGCGAACATGGACCCCAACCATCGGGACCGCATGGCGTTCGCGCGTGTCTGCTCCGGGCGTCTGACGCGCGGGATGCGCCTGAAGCATGTCCGGACAGGCAAGCAGTTTGCGCTCCATACCCCGCAGTTTTTCTTCGCCCGTGACAGGCAGCTTGCCGAAGAGGCGTTTGGCGGGGATGTGGTCGGGATTCCCAATCACGGGACACTGCGCATCGGGGATACGCTGAGTGAGAGCGAGGAGCTGCGTTTTACCGGGGTTCCACACTTCGCACCGGAAATCCTGCGTCGTGTGCGTCTGGACGATGCGATGAAGGCCAAGAAGCTGCGTCAGGCGCTCGTCGAACTGGCGGAAGAGGGTGTGGTGCAGCTTTTCCGGCCACAGGATGGTCTGCCGCCGATTGTCGGCGTGGTGGGCACGCTTCAGCTTGACGTGCTTCAGTCTCGGCTGAAGGGGGAATACAGCGTTGCGATCGGTTTCGAGAGCACGCCTTACACACTCGCGCGCTGGGTGACGGGGGAGCGGGACAAGATCGAAGCTTTCGAGATGGTCAACCGGTCCGCCATGGCGGATGATCTGGATGGGGATCCGGTTTTTCTGGCGACGTCATCCTTCATGATGCGCCGGACGATCGAGACGAACCCGGACCTGTCCTTCCATGACATTAAGCAGATCGGACTGGCTGCCGTCTAACGGGCCGCAGGCCTGCTCCGCTTCTCAGGGGAGCAGGCCTCTGGGCAGTTACAGGCCCATCAGACTCAGCAGGCTGGAGAGGGACCGGACGCCGGAGGCTTTCAGGAGAAGGGTCCGGCCGATCTGAAGGGCTTTCTGCCGTGCCAGAAGGCGGTTCTGTTCCGTTTCGCAGAGGTCGTAATCTGCCACCTGCGCGAACCCGACCGTCCGGCGGATCATTTCAAGACCGCAGAACCCGGCCATGTCTTTCAGGATGTCCAGAAGCAGGTCATCCAGCATGTCCTGACGCTGGGTTGCGTCGGACAGGGACCACATGTCTCCGCCGCCGCGTGACAGGAGAGAGCGTAATTCGCTGCTGAAACTCTCCCAGAACAGCACGATTTCCTGTCGCAGGCTGTCAGCCTTTTGGGGAGCGGCGCAGAGATGCAGGGCCAGGTTGCCGACATACAGGCCGCAGTCAAAGCCGATCGGCCCCATTGTTGCGAATTCGCCATCAATGACGCGTACATCGCCGTCCTTCAGCATGATGGAGCCGGTATGGAGGTCTCCATGCAGGAGGGCCTGACGTGCGGTCAGGAAACGGCTCTGGAAATATCCGACGGCGCGGTGAAGCGCAGGGTCATTCTGAAGTTTGCGGATATCGTCCCGTAGTCCTGCTTCCGCCGGCGGGTTGCGGGAGGAGATCGTGTAGGGATCGGTCAGGATCAGGTCGACGGTGATGCGCGTCAGGGCGGTGTTGCCTGAGAAGGCCTCCAGCAGGCGGGAGCCGGTTTCAAAAGGCTGGCTGATCCATCCCGTGGCCTGCACCGTGCGGGCGACATAGTGCCCGATCACGGCGGAAAAACCGGGCGCTGCTCTGCCGGCCATCAGGGCAGGACGCAGGACCTCGTAGCCGGCGAGGCTTTCCATCACCAGCAGGTAAAGGGCTTCGTCATAGACGTAGAATTTCGGCGCGAGGCCACGGACGGCTTCTGCCGTGGCGCGCATGTACCGGGCTTCGAACAGGGCGCGATCCAGTGGCATGGGCCAGTCAGGTGCGACCCGGACATGGGGCAGCGCCTGCTTGCAGCAGAGCTTTCCCGCCGGGCCATCCACCAGATGGACGATGTTCAGGTTTCCGTCGCTGACTTCCCGGATAGTCCAGTCCTGTGCCGTGCCGCCCAGTCGGGCCGCCAGAGGAGGCTGGGTGCTCAGCCAGTCTAGGAGGCCTGTGGCGTCAAGGGAACGATAGGTCATTCAGGCATGCTCCAGCATGGCAGACAGGGTCGGGACGGTCGGATGGGGTAGGGGCTGTCCGGCGGTGAGGAGGCGTAGCGCGGCGTATTCACCATTGCCCCGGCTCTGGCAGCGTTCCAGAACCTCACTGAACCCCAAGGAGACATCCAGGCGGATGCCTACATCCATGATATGGGTCTGCGGGTGTTCGCAGGCCAGGAGGCAGGGGCCGGTTCTGCAGTCCTGTGCGCTCAGCCCGAGTTCCTCCGCGGCTTCCGCCAGAAGCTGTGCGGGCAGATCGATCTCTTCTGTTCCGGTCCGGCTTTCCACGTTGCCTGCGGGCGTGCCCTGCCACCAGCCGGAAAGGTAGACCGCCTGTTGCGCGCGTTGACCGATCATGATGCCGTCGCGCGTTTTCAGAAGGCCTACGACGGCCAGAGGGCGCAGGGGAGCTTTTCCGAACAGGTCAGGCTCCTGCATCTGGGCGAAAACGCGCCGGTATTCTGACCAGTGGCCCGAGATCCGCTCCGGCTCGATATGATCCGCGCAGAAAACGCGCCCGTTATAGAGCGAGGGCCGCGTTTCACGCGCCTTGTCCCAGTGCGCCTGTACGCGGTTGGCAAGGGCGGGTGACAGCGCGGGCATGGGTCTATCCGCGACCACGCTGACTGAGGCAGCAAGCGGCGTGACGGGCCAGTCAGGGGCGGGGCAGGTCATGGGGCAGGGGCTCCGGCGGCGAAAGAAGGGGGTCTTTCATGGCGCAAATGAAGGCCGGCTGCAAAACTGTTTCTCCTGTCAGGCGGGCTGCGGGGCCGCCGGTGTCAGGGCCAGTCGAGATGGACGGAAACGGGGCAGTGGTCGGACAGGCCTGCGGGATCGGTGTCCTGCCGGTAGGTCATGACACGCAGGCTGTCCGGACGAAGCCATGTCCGGACGGCGTTGCCCAGGAGGATATGGTCGATGAAATATTCTCCGCCCCAGCAGGGGCTGGCTTTGTCGGCTGTTGTCAGAAGGACGGGGGCATCGGCTTCGATGTGCTGCATCAGGGGATCGTGCAGGGTGAGGCGGCGGTTGAAATCGCCCAGGACGGCATAGGCTTCGCCTTCGTCCTACCGTTCCTGGATCCAGTCTTCCAGAATGTGGAACTGCTGATACAGGATGGGGCAGGAATGTCCGTGCTGTGTCAGGGGCTGGTCCCAGCAGCCGGTCTTGAGATGGACCACGAGCAGGCGCAGCGTGGCCTTCCCGTCGCTGACCGTGACATCGAGGCCGCCGCGCAGGGGGTGGGGCACCAGCGGGCCGGACACGTTCAGGTCTGACAGTTCGTCATTGACCGTTACGTGCAGGCCGCGGCGAACCGCTACACCGACGCGCTGGACAACATGGTCGGGTGTCAGGACAAGCTGGTATGTCGCGGGGTCGAAGATCCGGGCCGCTGCTTCGAAGCCGTCGACTTCCTCGAAGCCGACGATATCGGCATTCAGGTGATGCGCGTAAGTGCGCAGGCGGGTGAAATCCTGCGGCGCACGTGTTCGGACGTCATCGGGCAGGGCCGGATTGCCGGTGGCCTTCAGGGTCAGCCAGTCCATGTTCCAGGTGCTGATCTTGAGGTCATGCGCGGAAACGATGCTGACATGGCCTGCCATGACGAGGCAGGCCAGTCCTTTCGCAATCGTGGATTTCAGGCTGTGACGTCCTGCGGCTGTTCCAGTTCTTTCAGAACGTCCCCGACCGGGCGTGCCTTGCGGGTCTGTTCATCCAGAACGAGGATTTCGCCCTTGGGAATGTCATAGAACCAGCCCTGAAGCTTCAGTTCGTTCTGTGCCAGCGCCCGTACCACGGCGGGATGGGTGCGCAGATGGGCGAGCTGAAGCAGGACGTTGTATTCCGCTAGGGAACGGATTTCCTCCGGGCCGGCATCCTCGGCCTTGAGGTTTCCGAGGGCTGCGCGTGCGGCTTCGGCGTGGCGCAGCCAGCTGCGGACCGTCGGCAGGCTGGCCAGTTTGGGGGCGTTCAGGTCCATCAGGGCGTTCATGGCGCCGCAGTTGGAGTGCCCGCAGATGATGACGTTCTTCACCTTGAGAACGGCGACGGCATATTCGATGGCCGAAGAGACGCCGCCCAGCATTTCGCCGTAGGCCGGAACGATGTTGCCGACATTGCGGACGATGAACAGTTCGCCCGGTTCCGTCTGGGTGATGAGACTGGGGCTGATCCGGCTGTCGGCGCAGGTGATGAACAGACTGGAGGGGGACTGGCTGTTGGCCAGACTCTCGAACAGTTCTGCGTTCTCGGGATAGACGTCCGTTTCGAACTTGCGGACTCCGCCCAGCAGTTTCGCCAGAGTATCGCGCCCACAGGCCATGGTGTTCTCCTTAAATTCAAACTACCTGACAGTTAGAGGGCTTTATCAGGACAGGTAAAGAAGGATTTGGGAAGTCCTAATTCTTTGTCACTGTCCTGATATGTCCTGTCGTAGTTTTAGGCCCTGGCGAGTTGTTCGCGCAGCATTGCGAAAACCGCGTCCGCGTTCGGGTTGGGGCCCCCGGCCTGCGCCATGTCCGGGCGGCCGCCACCGCCTTTTCCGTCCATGAGGGCGGACGCCTCGCGCACCAGCTTTACGGCGTCCAGACGCGGGGTCAGGTCTTTCGTGACGGCGATGACGATGGAGCCGCGGCCATCCGCTTCGGAAATCAGGGCGACGACGCCGGAGCCGATCTGCTGGCCGATGCTGTCCGCAAGGCTTTTGAGTTCCCTGGGGCTGACGTCGCCCAGATTGCGGGCGGAAAGCGTGATGCCGTTGATGGTTTCAGTCGCGTTCGTGCCTTCGCCGGTGGCCAGTCTGCGCTGAAGGTCGGACACCTGGCTGGCGAGGGATTTGCGTTCTTCCAGCAGGGCTGTCACACGCGAAACCGCGTCTGCCACGGAAACTTTCAGCAGGCTGGCAATGTCCTTGAGGCGGTTTTCCGTTTCAAGGGACAGCTTTTCGGCAGCAGCGCCGCAGACGGCTTCGATACGGCGTACGCCTGCCGAGACACCGCTTTCGGAGACGATCCGGAACGGGCCGATCTCACCGACGCGGTTGACGTGCGTGCCGCCGCAAAGTTCGATCGAATAGGCGGGGCGTCCGTCTTCTCCCTTGCCCATGGAGACGACCCGGACCTCATCGCCGTATTTCTCGCCGAAGAGGGCCATCGCGCCTTCCGCCACGGCTTCGTCCTGTGTCATCAGGCGCGTTTCGACCGGGGCGTTCTCACGGATGCGGGTGTTCACTTCCGCCTCGACCTCCGCAAGATCCTCATCCGTGAGGGGACGGGGCTGGCTGATGTCGAAACGCAGGCGTTCCGGGGCGTTCAGGCTGCCTTTCTGTGTGACATGCGTTCCGATCCGGCGGCGCAGGGCTTCGTGCAGCAGGTGGGTGGCGGAGTGATGGCCGCGAACGGCCGTGCGGCGTTCGTGGTCAATTTCCGCATGGACCGCCATGCCCGGCTTCAGCGTGCCTTCCACGACCTTGCCGTAATGCACGATCAGATCGCCGTTGCGCTTCTGCGTATCCGTGATTTCGACGCGCAGTCCCGGGGCGGTCAGTGTGCCGTGATCGCCGACCTGACCGCCGCTTTCGCCGTAGAACGGCGTCTGGTTCAGCAGGATGGCGATGGTTTCTTCACCGGCAGGAGCTTCGGCCAGTTCGTCATTGCCCCGAAAAATGCCCTGGACCTCGGCATCGGATTTTTCCGACACGTAGCCGAGGAACTCGCTGGGGCCATGCTTTTCACGCGCGTCAAACCAGACGGTCTCGGCGGCGGTATCGCCGGAGCCGACCCACGCCGCCCGGGCGCGTTTGCGCTGTTCGGCCATGGCGGCTTCAAAACCGGCCTCGTCGACTGTGCGGCCCTGTTCGCGCAGGGCGTCCTGCGTCAGGTCCAGCGGGAATCCGAAGGTGTCATAGAGTTTGAACGCCACGTCACCGGGAAGGGCTTCCTTGTCGCCCAGATGGCTGACTTCATCGGAGAGCAGGGTCAGGCCGCGTTCCAGAAGGGCGGTGAAACGCTGTTCCTCGCCTTTCATGGTCTCGGCGATCAGGGCCTGATGCTGCACCAGTTCCGGATAGGCTGCGCCCATCTGCTGGATCAGGGCCGGGAGCAGGCGATAGAACACGGGGTCCTTGGCGCCCATCATGTGCAGATGGCGCATGGCGCGGCGCATGATGCGGCGCAGCACGTAGCCGCGACCTTCCTTGGAGGGGAGGACGCCATCTGCGATCAGGAAAGCCGTAGAGCGCAGATGATCGGCCACCACGCGGTGGCTGGCCCGGAAGGTTCCGTCTGCATCCTGATGCATGAGGTCGGCGGAGGCTTCGATCAGGGCGCGCATCGTGTCGATGTCGTAGTTGTCGCGCTTGCCCTGCATGATGGCGGCGAAGCGCTCCAGACCCATGCCCGTGTCGATGGAGGGGCGGGGCAGGTTGGTGCGTGTGCCGTCCGCCTGATCGAGGAACTGCATGAACACGAGGTTCCAGATCTCGACGAAACGGTCACCGTCTTCATCGGCGCTTCCCGGCGGGCCGCCGAAAACGCTGTCTCCGTGATCGTAGAAGATTTCCGAGCAGGGACCGCAGGGGCCGGTATCGCCCATGCGCCAGAAATTGTCCGACGTGCCGATGCGGATGATGCGGTCATCGCCCAGTCCGGCAATTTTCTTCCATAGTCCTGCCGCGTCTTCGTCTTCGGCATAGACCGTTACGAGGAGTTTTTCCTTCGGGAGGGCGAAATCGCGTGTCAGCAGGGTCCAGGCGAATTCGATGGCTTCCGGTTTGAAGTAATCCCCGAAGCTGAAATTGCCCATCATCTCGAAGAAGGTGTGATGGCGCGCCGTGTAGCCGACATTATCAAGGTCATTATGCTTGCCGCCGGCGCGCACGACCTTCTGGGCTGTGGTGGCGCGCGAATAGGAGCGCGTTTCCTGCCCTGTGAAGACGTTCTTGAACGGGACCATGCCAGCGTTTGTGAACAGCAGGGTGGGATCGTTCTGCGGCACAAGGGAGGCCGATGGAACGATGCGATGGCCCTGCGACCCGAAATATTCGAGGAAGGCTGAGCGGATGTCGTTTGTGCTGGTCATGATGTTGGAGCGTCAGGTTCCAGGGAAGCGGAAAGAAGAGGCTGACAGTCCTAGACTATTGTGGCGGACTTGAAAATGCGCAGCTCAGTCCCTGCGGTCATGCGGATCGGGAAACTCTGGTCTGGGTGGAGGGGCTGTCACGTCCGCGGCGGGGATTTCCACGGCCATCTGCATGAGTTCCATGGGTGTTTCCGGCGTTCTGGCCCGGAAGACGAGCCGTCGGGACAGGTTGAAGTTGGCCAGCATGCCACAGACCGCACCTGCGGCAAGCGCGACGAGCGGATGGCGCACGCTGAACGGGAGCAGGGCATAGCACAGAAAGACCGTGCCGCGGTTGAGCAGGAACCCGAAGGCATTGGCGAGAAGGAAGCGCAGCCATTGCAGGACCGGGTGCTGATTTTCGGCGGCGGACAGCCGGAAAGTCCAGAGGCGGTTGAGGGTCCAGTTTCCTGTCGCGGCCACGAAATAGGCGCAGAGCGTGGCGGGCACCAGGCCGGTGAGGGGGCGCAGGAGATCGACAGTTCCCCAGTCCACGAGAATGCCGAGTGCTCCCACCGTACCGAACCGGAGAAACTGGCCCAGAATCTGGGGACGGGAGCGCGGGTAGAAAATACGGTTGCGGCGCAGGGGAACCTCCAGCTCGAAAATATCGTGGCGAAAGGCGGTTTTTCAGATGGGGAACCCGAAAAAAAGAAAAGGCGCCCCGAAGGACGCCTTTTCCAGAACCCGGAGCCGGGAGGCTCCGGCATCAGGATCGGTCTGAATTACTTCAGGATGATCTCGACGCGACGGTTCTGCGGCTCGCGGGTGTTCGGGCCGGTCGGAACCAGCGGCTTGCTTTCGCCATAGCCGTGGATGTCGATGGCGGCAGCCGGGACACCGTCACGGATCAGTTCAGCCTTCACGCTCTGGGCGCGACGGATGGAAAGACCCATGTTGTAACGCTCACCACGCGGGCCCGGGTGGGCAGCGGAGTTATCCGTATAGCCGTTGACTTCGATGCGCGTCGTCTGAACGTGCGTGGAAGCCTGGGCTGCCTGTGCAACGATCTCGCGGGCGCGGCCGGTCAGGACAGACTTGTCCCAATCGAAGAACACCAGGTACGTACGGGCCGGGGTCGGAGCCGGCGGAACAACGACCGGAGCCGGCGGCGGCGGCGGCGGAGCCGTGTCGAACGCATAACGCAGGCCCAGGATGAACTGGTGCGAGAAGCGCGGGTCGAAGTTCACGTTGCCCTTGTGTACGCCCGTACGGTTATACGAGGTGGACTGGTACGGGCCATCAGCAAACTGCTGACCGATGAAGCGGTATTCCGTCGTGACGGCCAGGCCCGGGACATTCGGGATGTCATAGGCTGCACCGACGATGCCCTGGTAGGCGAAGGAACCCTGCGTACCACCGAGGCGGCTCGTTGCGCCGTTCACGTAGTTGGTGGTGGTCGGGTTGTAGTGCTGCCACAGATAACCTGCACCGACACCGACGAACGGCGTGACCGGCACGTTCAGGCCGAAGTTCGCCAGATCGATGTCATACAGCACGTTCACGAGACCGCCATAAGCCTGGTCGGAGCCGTGGGTCATGCCGTTGACGGAGGTCGGGCGGCGATGGTTGATCTGGGAGTAGTTGTACAGCCCTTCAACTTCAACGCGCAGACCGTTGCCGAAGCCCCAGCCGAACGCACCGAAACCCGTGAAGCCGTCCTTGTGACGGAAACGGGAACGGCCACCGCCGTTATCCGTCGAACCATCGGACTGGCTGGTCGGAGAGAAGTGGGCGTGCTGCTGCTGAACCAGGTTGTAACCGCCGCCAATGTTGACGTAGGGGCCGGTAATCGTGCTGGCCATGGCGATCGACGGTGCGGCGACCATCGCTGTCATGGCAAGGAGTGCCGTGCGGAGACGCATGTTTTCGTCCTCTTAGTGACTAACGTTCGGGCCGCCGGAGAGTGCTCTCACCAACGGACCCAGCGCGATGCATAAGCGCATATAGATCGTGGAGTTCCCTCGAACAAAGCCATCGAAGGGTATCCTGACCTACTCGAGGCGAGGGAGTGACATAAAAGACACATTCCATTCCGCCTGATTTACGATCTACGCCTCGCGTCTCTGTTGCCATAGCTTAACGTATCTTCCGGCGCCATAGCGCCCGGAGGATTTCTGCTATGCAAAAAGGATTGAAAAACAGGATCTTACCGGCGGTGTGACCGAAGTTTAACTTTCTTCACGGACGGCAGCCCTCGTTTATCAGCAGCTTGCGGAGGATTTCGGGGGAAACATCACGGGTGGTAAAGGCCGAACCAATACCGTGCAGAAGAATAAACGAAACTCTTCCATTCTGCATTTTCTTGTCTCGAGTCATGTGGTCGAGAAGTGTTTGCGCAGAGAACGATTCCCTGAACCAGTCAAAACTGGTGGGCATACCAAGTGTTCGCAAATGCAAATCCAGACGCTCGAGGTCTTCTTTTGGTGCGTGACTGAGCATGACGGACAGGGCCATCGCCAGATGTAACCCGATGGACACAGCTTCCCCATGCAGCAGGCGGCCGTCATATCCCAGTTCCGCCTCGAGGGCGTGGCCGAAGGTATGTCCCAGATTCAGCAGGGCGCGTCCGTTCTGGCTGGCCTGTTCACGCTCGTCTGCGGCCACGACGGCGGCCTTGAATGCGCAGGCGCGCCGGACGGCTTCCGTCAGGGCGGCCGGATCGCCGTCTAGGACGTCCGCGCCGTGTTTTTCGCACCATTCGAACAGGGTGCGGTCCGCGATCAGGCCCGCTTTCAGGATCTCGGCATAGCCGGCCATGCGCTGGCGGCGCGGAAGGGTGGCGAGCGCGGAACTGTCGGCGAGGACGGCTACGGGCTGATGGAAGGCACCGATCAGGTTCTTGCCGGCCGGGGCGTTGATGCCGGTCTTGCCGCCGACGGAACTGTCCACCTGCGAAAGCAGGGTGGTCGGAAGCTGGATGAACGGAACGCCCCGAAGCACCGTGGCGGCAATGAAACCGGCGAGATCGCCGACGACGCCGCCGCCGAGGGCTACGATCGTGGTTTTGCGTTCGATGCCGAGAGAGAGGATCTGGTTCATCACGTCGCCATACGTGGCGAGGGACTTGCTTTCCTCTCCGGGGGAAACCGAAATCACGTCCGTCCGTATGCCTGTCTCGCTGAAGGACTGGAGCAGCCGTGGCAGGTGCAGGGCGGCGACCGTATCATCCGTGATGACGACAACCCGCTTCTGGGCCAGATGGGGTGCCAGCCAGGCGCCGGCACGGGAAATGAGGTCGGGGCCGATCAGCACGTCGTACTGGTGACTGGCCAGGATGACCGGAACCTTTTCCGGCTGATGGTATTCGGTCAGTGCTTCATGAACGCGTCGCACACCCTGTTCCACGGTTTCGTCTCCGCAATCGATGATGATGTCCGCTTCGGCATAGAGGGGGTACCGGGCGCCTACCAGCCCTGTCATGATCTGCTCCGGATCGCCCTGTGCGAGGAGAGGACGTCCGCCCCGGCTGCTGACGCGTTTCAGCAGGACGTGCACGGGCGCTTTCAGCCAGATGGATACGGCCTGCTGCCGGACGATATGCCGGGTCTGGGCGTCCATCCACGCGCCGCCCCCGGTGGCCAGAAGGCAAGGTGGCCCGTCCAGAAGGCGCTGGATGACGCGGCGCTCGCCGTCGCGGAAGGAGGCTTCACCGTGGCGGGCAAAAATTTCGGGAATCGAACAGCCGGCCGCGCGTTCGATCTCGCTGTCGGCGTCCACGAAGGGGAGGCCGTAGAACTGCGCGAGGCGGCGGCCGATCGTGGTTTTTCCCACGCCCATCATGCCAATCAGTACGATGGTCCGGGACGGCGCACCGTCAACCATCAGAGGGAAAGCGGAAAAGGGGTCGGGAGAGGGTGGCAGGCGTGACATGCTCTGCTACCTATCATACGAGACAAAATCCGTCCTCTCCGCATCTTTGAGATTACGTAACAATGCCCAGATTCGATCTTTCCTCGTCCCGGCTTCCAGTGGTTGGAGGCGGTATCGCCGTTGCTCTCGTTCTGGTTCTGGGCGTGGGACTGCTTCGCCTTGGGGCTATGGGAACCCCGCCTGCGCAGACGACGGTCCACAAGGATCTGCCGGCGTCCCTGTTCGCCTCTGGTGGAAGCGCGCAGGAAGCGGCCCTGCCTTCCATGCCGCCCGTGCCGCAGGCCGCGACGGCTCCGGCTCTTCCCGCGGCTCCGGCGGCAAAGCCGGGTTCTGCTCCGGTCCCGGCGTCCGCCGCGCCTGCGTCGTCGCCGTCTGCCTCCACGCCGCTGCCGACCATGCCTGCACCAAAAGCGGCGCCCATGCAGTCCATGCCGGCTTCCGCTCCCGCGCGCTGATCTGACGGGGTAGGGCGTCCATGGCCGCGGTCATGAACCGGCATGTCGAGGCGTTTCTTGAAATGCTTGCGGCGGAACGCGGGGCGGCGGCCAGGACGCGGCAGGCCTATGCGTCCGATCTTGAGGATTTCGGGCGCCACTGTGCGCCTGTTCCGCTGGAGGAGGCGCAGGGCGAGCATGTCCGGTCTTATCTGGCGTCCCTGTCCCAGGCGGGCCGGGCGGCGCGGACATCGGCAAGACGGTTGTCCTGTCTGAAGCAGTTCTACCGGTTCCTGATGCTGGAATCGATTCGCCCGGATGATCCGACCGACCGTCAGGAGGCGCCCAAAATTCCGTCTTCCCTGCCGCGGCCTCTGGATGAGCAGGAAATCCGCCTTCTGCTGGAGGAGGGGACGCGGGGACATGAGGATGAGCGCCGGGATCTGGTGTCGCGCGCGGCGCTGGAGCTTTTGTACACGACGGGACTCCGTATCTCCGAGCTGCTCTCTCTGCCGGCCACGTGCGTGCAGGTGAAGGGCCCGATGCTTCTGGTGCGCGGAAAGGGCGGGCGGGAGCGTCTTGTGCCGCTGTCGCAGGCCGCGCGGCAGGCGGCGGAGGATCTGGTCCACTGGGACCGGGGGCTGGGAAGTCCGTATCTGTTTCCGGGACGCAATCCGCAGAAGCCCCTGACGCGGCAGGGGTTTGACAAGATCCTGCTGGCCTGCGCGCTGAAGGCTGGCGTTGACCCGGAACGGGTCAGTCCGCATGTGCTGCGTCATTCTTTCGCCAGCCATCTTCTGGCCCGCGGGGCTGATCTGCGGGCTTTGCAGATGCTGCTGGGTCATGCCGATATCGCTACGACCCAGATATACACGCAGGTCATGGCCGAGCGCCTGCGACAAGTCGTGGCGGCGCATCATCCGCTGGCGCTGGCACAGGAAAGCGGGCCGGGGGAACGTCCGGTTGTCGCGGGGGCTGTTTCCTGATGCGACGTCGTGCTATCGGGCAGCCATGCGCCAATTCCTAGATTTCGAGAAGTCGGTCGCCGAACTCGAGACCAAGATCGACGAACTCCGCCAGATGGGCAGCCAGGAAAACGATTCCGGCACCAGCGGCATCAACATCGATGACGAGATTGCCCGTCTGTCCGAGAAGGCAGACAAGCTTCTTCGGACCACCTACGCCAAGCTGACGCCCCTGCAGAAAGTGCAGGTGGCGCGTCATGCCCAGCGTCCCAAGGCGGTGGATTACGTTGAGGCCCTGACGACGGAGTTCACACCGCTTGCGGGTGACCGTGCGTTCGGGGATGACGAGGCGATGATCGGTGGTCTGGCACGGTTCCGCGGGGAGCCGGTTGTCGTGATTGGGACGGAGCGTGGCCACGACACGGAAAGCCGGCTGAAGCATAATTTCGGGATGGCGCGTCCGGAAGGGTACCGGAAGGCGCAGCGTCTCGTGGAGATGGCGGGTCGTTTCGGCCTACCGGTTCTGAGCTTCATCGATACGGCGGGCGCCTGGCCCGGAATTGATGCGGAAGCGCGCGGGCAGGCCCAGGCCATTGCCCGGTCCATCGATGTCTTCCTTCAGGCCCCTGTGCCCGTGATCGCCACGGTGATCGGAGAGGGCGGGTCTGGCGGTGCGATCGCCATTGGCGCCGCTGACCGTGTGCTGATGCTGGAAAACTCGATCTATTCCGTCATTTCGCCGGAAGCGGCGGCCTCCATTCTCTGGCGTGATCCGAAACTGGCACCGGCCGCGGCGGAAGCGCTCAAACTGACGGCGCAGGATCTTCAGAAGCTGGGTCTGATCGATCAGATCATTCCTGAGCCGGTCGGGGGTGCGCAGCGCGTGCCGGAAGATGCGATCCGCAGCGTCGGGAAGGTCATTGCCGAGGAACTGGCGGCCCTTCAGGATCTGACGGGTGCGGCGCTGGTGCAGAAGCGTCGGGATAAATTCCTGGCCATGACCCGGACTGCCCTGGACTGAGGGACAGGTTCGGTCCTGTTCCGCGAAAAAAAGCCGCTCCGGGCAACCGGGGCGGCTTTTTCTGTTTCGGTCAGGAGCAATGATCAGACAGCCCTGTCCAGATCCGCTTCTCCTTTCATGGGCTCTTTGCCGTGGGCCATGATGAGATCGTGCAATGCCGTATCGGCCGTGCGGACGGTTTCAGCGTCATAGCCCTTGGCGACAAGGGCCACGCCTTTTGTTCCGTCCGAAAGCTGATAGGGGTAGGAGCCGAGGTCAATCGTCGGGAAGCGCGTCTGGAGCAGGCGCAGGTCCTCGGCGAAATCGCCTTCCTTCAGTCCGGCGGCGTGCCAGCTGGCGGAAGCCAGGGGGGCGCTTTTTTCAAACTGCGGGACAAGCCATTCCACCATGGATGCGAAAATGGATGGCACGCCCGCCATGACATGCACATTGCCGATCGTGAAGCCCGGAGCGGCTGACAGGGCGCTGAGGATCGGTGTGGCGCCTTCGGGGAGATCTGCCATGCGCTGGCGGGCGGCGTTGAATTTTTCCCGGCCCATCACGGCTTCCATGGCCTGATAGCTCTCCTCGTGCCGGACGAGCGGGACACCGAAGGCACGGGCGATGCAGTCGGCCGTGATGTCATCATGGGTGGGTCCGATGCCGCCGGACGTGAACACGATGTCGAACGCTTTGCGGCACTCATTGACCGTATTGATGATGCGGTCCGGGATGTCGGGAATGACCCTGACTTCCAGCAGTCTGATCCCCTGCGCATTGAGGGCACGGGCCAGAACCCGTGTATTGGCGTCCTGTGTCCGGCCCGAGAGGATCTCGTTGCCGATGACCAGGAAGCAGGCGGTTTTTTGAAGCATGGGCACGCTCCTGATAGTCTTCTCCCCGAACGTAACGCCTTGCCGGACGTTGTCGAGAGCAAACCCTTTTGATCTTTTGTGGAACAGGAACGCTTATGAGCTTCAAGCATAACCAGCCGGAATGCATTCTTGACCTCAGGGCAATGCTGGGAGAGGGGCCGGTCTGGGCCGAGGCGGAGCAGTCTCTTTATTTCGTTGATATTGCGGCGGCGAAGGTTCATCGCTTTACGCCGTCCAGCGGTGCACTGAAGACCTGGGACGCTCCGGACCGCGTGGCTTTCCTTCTGCCCACGACGAAAGGGACGTTCCTGGCGGGGCTGCCGAAAGGGCTGCATCGTTTTGACCCGCAGACAGGAACGTTTTCCGAGGATGCGGTGATCGAACCTGACTATCCACATAACCGGCTCAATGACGGATGTGTGGACCCGCAGGGCAATGCGTGGTTCGGCACCATGGATGATAACGAAAAGGAACCGAGTGGCTCGATCTATCGGGTCATCCATACGAAGGACGGTCTGCGCGTTGCACGGCATGATGAGGGTTATACCGTTTCCAACGGTCCTGCCGTCTCTCCGGACGGGACTGTCCTGTATGTCTGTGACAGCCCGGAACAGACGATCTATGCCTTTGATGTCGGGGAAGACGGCACGCTGAGCGGAGAGCGTGTCTTTGCGCGGCTTGAGAACGGTTATCCCGACGGTGTGGTGACGGATCGGGACGGGAACATCTGGGCCGGCACGTGGGGTGGCGGACGCATCAGCCGCTTCCGTCCGGATGGAAGCGAACTGCCGTCCATTCCGATGCCTGTCTCGAACGTGACGAAGGTGGCGTTCGGGGGGGAGGACTGGAAAACGGTTTTCGTGACGACGGCGCGCAAGGGGCTGTCAGAAGATGTGCTGAAAAAGGAACCGCATGCTGGCTCCCTGTTTGCGTTCCGCACGGATGTTCCGGGCATTCCGCAGCGCCTGTTCCGCATGACGGACTGAGATCCGGGATGTGATCTTCCCCGGGCTGGTCCTGTTCCTGAAGGGTTAGCCCAGAAGGTCCTGCAGAAGCGGGATCAGGGGAAGGTCGGGGTCTGGCATGGGATAGGTTCCGAGGTCTGACGCCGGAACCCAGGCGAGTTCCTGCCCCTCACGCGGGACGGGCGCACCACGCCAGCGGCGGATGACGTACAGGGGCATCAGCAGGTGAAACGGTCCCGCGTTTTCGCTGACGAATGTGAACGGGGCCAGGCAGGCGCCTGTGAGGTCCACGCCGAGTTCCTCCTTCATTTCGCGGAGGAGGGCCTGTTCGGGTGTTTCGTCGCGTTCCACCTTTCCGCCGGGAAATTCCCATAGGCCGGCCAGCCGCTTGCCTTCAGGGCGCTTGGCAAGAAGGATGCGGCCTTCCGCATCCAGCAGGGCGCCTGCCACGACCAGCAGGGTACGGGGTCTGGGCTGTGGCGGGGGGGGTGGGACTGGGGCCGGTGATGGTGAGGGGTCTGCTGTTGGCGGGAGGGGAAGGTCCTGCGGGGCAGTGTCGGGCTGTTCCATGAAGGCTTTGCGCGTCAGTTCGTAGAGGACGACCGGACAGTCATGCCCCCGGGAGACGAAGCGGCGGCGGGACGATCCGGTCTGCTGGAAGCCAAGCTTTCTGAGGACCGAAGCGGAGGCCGGGTTGTCCTCGGCTACGTCCGCGGTCAGCTTTTCCAGTTTTAGGACGGTCAGCGCCCAGTCCATGACGCGCCCGGCGACCTGTGTTGTTACGCCCTGACCCCAGTGTGCGGAGGCCAGCCAGTACCCCAGCGACCCTGACCGGCGATCATCCGACAGGACGACCCCGACCGCGCCAAGCAGTTTGCCCTCTTTCGTGATCGCGAAATGATGGGCTGATCCATGCAGGCTGCTGTCACGCGTGGAGGCGATCCACTGCTCTGCCAGCGGGCGCGGGTAGGGGAAGGGGAGCCGGCTGAGCATCCGGACCACGCTCCAGTCATTGACCAGGCGGTGCAGGGCGGGCGCGTCATCCGGATGCAGGGGGCGGAGCAGAAACTCCCCTGCTTTCAGGTCGGGTGTCATGTCAGGTTGGTTTGCCCTGATCCATGGGGATGCCGCCGCGGACCAGCAGACGCCGCAGCATGTTGATTACGGGAAAGACTTCCTGGTTGTGGTCTCCGCCCAGTTCCTGCCAAGCCGCCTGTTCCAGTTCCACGATGTCGCGGTCTTCCCTGAAGATCCGTTCCGTAAACGCGACGAGGAAGGGCCATGCCAGATCCAGAACCGCGCGTAGTTTCGGGCGGCGGATGGAGAGCAGGCCGAAGACGCGGCAGGTTTTTTCGTCTGCATCCTGCGGGACATAGACGATCCAGAGATCCATGACGGGTGGTTCGTCCCCCGTTGCGATCCTGAGGGTCTGGTACGGATATTCCGTACGGATCGTCATGACGTCCTTGTGGGCGTATTTTTCGCTGGCGTCGCGACGTTCCCCGAAAATGAACGTTTCGCCCCAGGGCTGTTTTCCGCCTGTGCGGGCGAAGCTGTAGCGGGCTTCCACCAGAAGGGGTTCGTCGCGGCCGCCCAGGAAGCGGGGCTTCATCTGGCCCATCTGCTTGGAGTGCATGAACTGATGGTTCATGTCCATCAGGTTCTCATGCATGAAGCTGTAGTGGCAGTTGACCTTCTCTCCGAAGCGGCGGGTCTTGTAGGCCGGGTCGGCCACAGAGCCGAGTTTCGGGAACGGAACGCTGTCAGCCTTCGCGGGGTCGCCGGGGAAAATGAAGATCAGGCCGTCCTGTTCGCGGCAGGGATAGGTCCGGACGCCGTTGGGAAGTTTGCCCTTGCCGAGATAGGGCACGTCGATGCAGCGGCCTGACCGTCCGTAGGCCCAGCCATGATAGCAGCACTGGACTGCCTCCCCGCTGACCTTGCCGAGGCTGAGGGGGACCTGCCGGTGGGCGCAGCGGTCTTCCAGCGCGAAAACCTTCCCGTCCATCGGGCGCACGAGAGCGATGGGCTGACCGGCATAGCGTGTCCCGATGGTTTTGCCCCGTTTGAGTTCGCGCGACCATGCGACAGGATACCAGTAATCGGGGTTGGAGCGGACGCGCCGCAGATCTGTGCTGGAAGTGGTCGCTGGCGCTTCCATGACTGAATCAACCGAATCAGCCGCGTCGGGGGCGATGACAGAAGAAGTTACGATGGTCTGCGACATTGGCATCCTGATCCGACTATAAAACCGCATGTTCAAGCGTGTTTGAGGCAGCGAACCCTAACAGGCAATGACATAGAACAGAAAGCGTTATCCGTTGATCAGAAAAAGCGCGTCTTTCCGGCAACATAAGGTAAAAAAACTCCGGTGGGACGTCATGAAAACATCATCTTCCGACGGTGGCGCTTTTCTTTGACGGGCGGCATGTTCTAGGACACCGCTTCCCCACGGAAATCCAAGTCTGAATCCCTGTTCTGGAGTGTCGCTTTCGGTGCGAACAAAATCCCTGCTTGTCTCTTCCATCGCACTGTTTGCCTTTCGTCACGTGGCTTTTGCCGCCGCTGCCCCTTCCGACGATACAGGCCGGCCGGCTGCGCCTGTTTCCACGTCCGCACATCCGCAGGCGGGTGCGGCGAAAGCCCGGCGCCCTCATCCGACGAAGACTGTCGAGGCGCGTTCGGGAGAGACACTTTCTGTTACGGCGCGGCAACTGACGGGGCGTGATGCGGAACAGGCCGTGTCCCGTGCCGTGATGCGGCAGTATGTTCCGGGAACCAGCGCCTACAAGATGCTGGATCGTACGCCGGGCGTCAGTTTCAGTTCCACAGATCCGTTCGGCATCGACAGTTTCGGCGCCAATCTCTATGTCCGCGGCTTCTTCATGGATCAGCTTGGCGTGACGGTGGACGGTGTGCCCCTGAACGACCAGACCTATCAGTCCGTCAGCGGTATGAGCCTAGCGTCCGCCATCATTCCGGACGACATCCAGTCCGTGCGCATGTCGCAGGGCGCGGGGTCTGTCGAGCTGCCTTCGACGAACACGCTGGGCGGGACGATCCAGATCGGCTCTTCCGATCCGAATGACCAGCGTGGCGGCAAGGTCAGCCAGTCCTTCGGGAGTTACAGTTCCTACCGGACCTATGTCCGGCTGGATTCCGGCAAGCTGAACAGCACCGGCACCAAGTTCTATACGTCCTATGCCCGCACCGATGAGGGCATGTGGATGGGTGGGGGCGACCAGTTCATGCAGCAGGTGGACGCCAAGCTCGTGCAGCCCATCAATGAGCGCAGCCGCATGTCCGCGTTCTTCAACTGGTCCAGCCTTGCGCAGTGGAATTATCCGGATACGTCTGTTGGCATCCTGCAACATGATGGCTGGCGCACGCCCCATCTCTATCCGAATTATGCCCTGGCCTACGGGATTGCGAATGGTACGGCGGCCGTTCCTGCCGGTTATGGCAGCGTGCCGGGGATCGATGGTTCCGATATCGCGATGTATGATGGCGGGCAGGCCGAGACCAATTACATGGGCGGTCTGCACTTCGATCTGGCGCTGACTGACAATCTGACCTGGAATACCACCATTTATGGTCACAGCCAGACCGGATATTATAGCTATACGGATTCAGAAGATCCGTCTCCGAATGGTGCGCCGTTTTCCGAGGAAGTCTGGCAGAACCGGCAGGAGCGTTACGGTATTGATACCAGTCTGCGGTACAAATGGGGGCGTCATACCTTCGAAGGGGGCGTCTGGTACGAGAACAACAACCAGCAGGCAGGTCTTTTCAACTATCAGGAGCCTCTGCTCGGGCATGGTGCGCCGCTTAAGGCCGTTGGTCCTTATGATGTGTATGGTCCTGCCTTTCTGGAAGGGTACAACTTCCAGTGGACGACCAATGTCATGCAGTTCCACCTTCAGGACAGCATCCGGCTTCTGCCGAACCTGACCCTTCATGCCGGTTTCAAGTCCATGGTTGCCACGACGGCCGGTGGTGCGAACTACAACAATTCCGACTGGACGGGGGCGGATGCCCTGCCGAATGGTACCCTGACGGCTTCACAGGCTTTCCTGCCGCATATCAATCTCGACTGGCACATCAATTCGCATCATGAAGTCTATGTGGATGTGGCGGAAAACATGCGCGCCTATGAGGTCTCGGCCTATGGTGTGGCGAACTCCATCTATTCCGTGCAGGATCAGGCGACCTTCCAGGCCCAGAAAAAGGCTCTCGAACCTTCGAAGGCCTGGGTCTATCTGGGTGGATACCGCTATAGTTCGAAGCTGCTTCAGGCGAATGCGACAGTTTATCATGCCAGCCTGATCCATCCGATCCTTGCGGCGGCCGTGGGGTCCCTGACGAACCCGGTCTCGCAGGTGATCGATTTCGGACATATTTCCATGACGGGTGCGAACGGTGCGATCACCCTGACGCCGGTACAGGGGGTGAGCTTCACCAATACGCTGAGCTACAACAAGGGAACCTACGACCGGAATGTGGATACGGTTGGTGGTTACTATGCGCTCGCGGGCAAGAACATCGTCAATTATCCCGCCTGGATGTACAAGACATCCATTGCCTATAGCTGGAAAGGCATGACGGCGCATTTCGATGCGAACTATTTCGGCCGCCGCTATTACAGCTTCATGAATGATACATCCGTGGCGGGATATTGGCTTGCCAATACGGGCATTGAATACCGGTTTGGCAAGCTGAGCGTGCTGAAGGACGTCACGGCGAGCTTCAATGTCTATAACCTGTTTAATAACAAGTACATTTCCATGATGGGCGAGAATGATAATCCCGCGGCAGGCGATTACCAGTCCATGGAGCGTGGCGCCGTAAGGGAGTTTTTCGGGACGGTAAGCGCCTCTTTCTGAATGTAGCAATACGTAAAAACAGTCTGGGGAAAGCTGCCTGTTTGAAACAGCTTCCACGACCGGTTTCTGGCTTGGCCCTTCCTTACTGGAAGGGCTTTTTTTATGGACTCCGTTATTTTTTCACATTGGCAAATTTGAAGAACTGATGGCGGAAAAGTGCCATTTTTGAGACAAATCAAAATTAGTGTTAACGGATATTAACGTAAAAATAACTATGTATACCCCTAATCAAAATGGGAGTTTCATAAGAATCCTTTCTGTAATTAAAGAGTCTATGATACCATTCTGTGAGAGAAAACGATTCGGAGCCTAGAAGAGAAGAAATAACGATGGAGTCAATGAGGATCAAGCTACTGTTTGTTTCTCATAAACACATGGGTGTTAACATTTAATAACCACATTCAGGGCGCGGAAGTGCCAGGAGCTCTAATCATGAGTCAGATAGGTAATATTTTTTACGGAAGCGGAAACACTCTGACATCCAGCGGAAGTTATTCTCTTGATCCGGGAGCGGTCCTTGGGATTCTCGGAAATGGAGGACTGACCGTTGAATCGCAGGATGGCAGTCCTGTTGATGCGACGATCACTCTTGTAGGGCTTCTGGACCTGCCTGTTACAGCAGCATCAACCTATAGTGTTACTGCGGATGCCAATACTGTTGTTGCAGTCACTGCCAGTTCGGTGGGTGCAGCGACGGTTACAGATCTTAATGCCGACGGCGGAACGATCGCTATTTCTGGTGGGCTGCTCTCTGCGCTGACCGGAACAACGGTCAATATCACCAATGGCGGAACCTTCAGTGGCGCCGGCGCCATTTCTGTTGCCAGCGGCCTGACGATCAATTTCGGCGATGGGGGCGGTACGCTGAACCTGGCGGGATCTTCCGCGGGTATTGCGCTTCTGTCGGGGGCATCGATCAATGGCTTTGGCGCTGGCGACAAGATTATTGTCAGCAGCAATGGCGCGACAGCTACGGTGACGGACGTTTCCTATAGCAGCCTGCTGGGGACCTCCACGCTGACTTTCAGCAATGGAGATACGCTGTCTCTGGTCGGAGAATATACAGACCACGAAGATGGAAACGGGACATATATTTCCACGGAAGCCGTTACTAACGGCGCCGGTACGGAACTCGTGGTTGCCTGTTTCTGCCGTGGTACGATGATCGGCACATCGGAAGGTGAGCGGTCTGTCGAAGATCTTCAGATCGGTGATCTGGTCCTGACGGTTTCGGGGAAGGCGGAGCCTGTCCGCTGGATCGGTCGTCGGAGCTATTCACGGCGGTTTGCCGCGCTCAATCCGGATGTCATGCCGGTCGTATTCCGCCAGGGTTCTCTTGGAAACGGTCTGCCGACACGGGATCTGTCTGTGTCGCCCAAGCACGCCATGCTTCTTGATGGCGTCCTGATCCCTGCGGAAGCTCTTCTGTGCGGTACGGCCATCGCCCGTTCGTGGCAGAACAGTGATGTGGTGGAGTATTTCCACATCGAACTGGATGGGCATCAGGCTGTCTATGCCGAGGGCGCTCCTACCGAGAGCTTTGTCGATGATGGCAGCCGCCACATGTTCCATAATGTGGATGAATACAAGGCGCTCTATCCCGACCGGGTCATGACCTCTGTTCGTTATTGTGCTCCGCGTCTTGAAGACGGGCGCGAACTTGAAGAAATCCGCCGTCGCCTGCGCGCGGTCAATGCGGATCAGGAAAAGCTTTCCGCCTGACATCGATAGGGTCTGCATAACGCATGTCGGAAAAAACGGACGGCGGGAAAGATTTTCCCGCCGTTCGAGGCCTCGTCGAGCGGGTCGACAGGGTCTCGATCAAAGGATGGGCCTGTGACGGGTCGGAACAGCCCGTCCGGCTGCGGCTTTACTGCAATGATATTGTACTGGGTAGTGTAACCGCTGATCAGTACAGACCGGATCTTCAGGAAAGTGGTGGCGGTTCTGGTCATCACGGTTTCATTTTCATTGTCGAGGGAGGATTGCCTGCCGGAAGGCGGCTGAAAATCCGTGCCTGTCGCGAGGAAGATGAGGCTGAGCTCCCCGGCTCACCCTACAGGGTCGGGTTTCCGACCCTGGGAACGGCGCCGGCCGCTGTGTCGCCCGGCCGAAAGAGTGAAGGCAGCGGCTTCCTCGATATCGTGGAGCGTCGCCGCATCCAGGGCTGGACCTGGGACAGTCAGCAGCCGGAGAAGTCCTTTCTGGTCCAGATCATAGATAATGGTGAGGTTCTGGCGGAAACCGTTGCGAACCGTTTTCGTCCTGATCTGGAGAAGGCTGGTGTAGGGAGTGGACATTTCGGATTCAGTATTGTCCTGCCGACGGGGCTGACGCCGACCAGGCGGCATGTCATCCGGGTGATCCGTGAGGATGGTGTGGAACTGGATGGCTCCCCTCATGTTCTGGAGCCGCTTTCGGTATTCAATGATGAACTGCTCTGCTTCCTGCGGGCGGAAGCGCAGGCTGTCGGGTCACGGGAGGAACAGGAGCGCGTTGCAGCACTCTGTCTGGAAACAGCGTCAACGCTGCGGAAGTGTGCCAACAGGGATCTGACCCGCCATACAGACCTTGCCGTGGACCGTGAACTGGCGCTGCGCCTGTGTGAAGAGGGCTCTGCTGTCCCTGATTCGCGGAGCAACATGAGGGCTCTGGTTGTGGATGCCCGCTACCCGGATCCGAACCGTGACGCCGGCTCGAACGCCATTCTGTCGCATATGAGGGCGCTCGTGGATCTGGGGTATGAGGTCTTCTTCACGGCGATGGGAGAAGGCAGGCCTGACCAGGCGCGGATTGACGCGCTGATACGGGACGGAATTCAGCCGCTGCATGCTCCGCTGTTCGAGACGGTGGAAACCGTCATTCGTGGGCAGCCGAACAGCTTTGGTCTGATTTATCTTCATCGTGTGGAAGTCGCTCTCGCCTATATCGGGCTGGTTCGCCTGTATCAGAAACAGGCGCGCGTTCTTTTTTCGGTCGCGGATCTGTCCCATGTCAGGCTTCAAAGGCAGGCGGAAGAACTGGATGACCCTCTTGCCGAGGCCAATGCCAGACGGATGAAGACGCTTGAAAGAATATGTGCGATCCAGGCGGACGCAGTGATTACCCATTCTCCGGAAGAACTGCGCCTGCTTGGGGCGCTGGCTCCCCGGACGCCTGCTTTTGTTGTGCCATGGGCCGTTCAGACACCTCCGGTCTCTCCGCGTCTTGAAGGCAGACATGGCTGCATCTTTGTGGGGCATTACGGCCATCTGCCCAACGATGATGCGGCGATATGGCTGATTCAGGAGATTGTGCCGCGTATTCATGAGAGGCGGCCGGATATTCCCTGCTATCTCGCAGGCTCTTACATGCCGGAACATCTTCGCAGTCTCGGGCGTGAGAATGTCACGATCCTTGGGTATGTTCCTGCTCTGGCTGATGCGCTGGCGAATGTGCGGGTCGGTCTGGCGCCCCTGCGGTTTGGCGCGGGCATCAAGGGGAAGGTGCTGGATATGCTGGGGCATGGTCTGCCGGTTGTCATGACGCCGGTTGCGGCGGAGGGGATCCCTTTGACGCCCGGTCTGGCAAAACTGGTCAGGCAGACGGCGGATGAGATCGCCGATTCCGTCATTGCCCTGCATGAAACCGATGATGCCGGCGGGTATGGGCGCGAAGGTGTTGCGTTTATCCGGGATCACTACAGTGCGGCGGATGTCGTGCGGGCCATGCGGGAGGCGATTGCCGCTCTGTCGTAAGGGGAGGTTTCTGCGTGGAGCGCTGGCAGTTTTTTTTTGCAGGCTCCACGCAGATTGGTCGGTTTTTCAGGGCTGGGGCGAATGGACGCCGAGTTCCGCGCTCAGTTCGTTGATGAACTGGGACGCGACGCGCCCTGAGCGGCTGCCGCGGCTCATGGACCATTGCAGGGCGCGGCGATGCAGCGTTTCCCGGTCGACGGGAAGTTTCAGGTTGTCGGCGTAGGCATCCACGATGGCCAGGTAATCATCCTGTGTGGCGCTGTAGAGGCCGATCCAGAGGCCGAAGCGGTCGGAGAGGGAGACTTTCTCCTCGATGGCCTCGGCGGGGTTGATCGCGCTGCCGGACTCGTTCTCGATCATTTCGCGCGGCATGAGATGACGGCGGTTGGAGGTGGCATAGACCAGAACATTTTCCGGCCGGCCGCCAATTCCGCCATCCAGAACGGATTTGAGGGATTTATAGTCGGCGTCCTGACTTTCGAAGGACAGGTCGTCACAGAACAGGATGCACCGGCGTTTCGTCTGGCGCAGGACGGCCAGAAGTTTTGGCAGCGTGGAGAGTTCGTCGCGCTGGATCTCGATCAGAGCCAGTGTCGCGCCTTTCCGGGCGCGCTGCTCGGCATTCACTGCGGCGACCGATGCTTTGACCAGGGAGGATTTCCCCATCCCGCGCGCGCCCCACAGCATCACGTTGTTGGCGGCGTAGCCTTCCGCAAAATGGCGGGTATTGGCCATGACCTGTTCCATCTGGCGCTGGACGCCGCGCAGAAGTCTCAGGGGGACGCCCGAGACTTTCTCGACCGGCGTCAGCGTGCCCAGCGCGGCCTGCCAGATGAAGGCGTCATGATGGTTGAGAATATCGGCGCCGGGCGGCTTGGGGCTTATGCGCTCGAGGCTGTCTGCGATGCGTGTGAGGACGCTGAGCAGAGGGTGATCGGTCATGGGAATCGGTCCTGCGGGGAGAAAGGGGAAAGACAGGAAAACGTCACCGTCCTTGACGGGAGGCCACCGGACGATATGGTCCCCGCCAGCTTCACTCAAGACTGGACCCGTATTCATGAGCAGTCTGTTCATTTCTTCCGCGCAGGCCGCCGATGGCGGTGGTCTGCTGAGCAACCCGACGGTGTTGCAGTTCGCCCCGATGATTTTCATCTTCGTGGTGTTCTATTTCCTGCTGATCCGTCCGCAGCAGCAGCGCCAGCGCAAGATCCGCGAAGAGCAGAATGCCCTGCGTCGCGGCGACAAGGTCGTGACGGCAGGCGGTATTGTTGGCGTCGTGCAGGCCACGCGTGATGATGCCAATGAGATCGATGTGGAAATCTCGCCGGGTGTCCGCGTGAAGATTGTCCGCAGCACCATCACGACAATTCTGCCGCGCGAGAAGCCTGCCAACGATTCCTGACCGTCGTTGACGCGATGTTCATGAAAAACGCCCCGCCGGAGGACCGGTCGGGGCGTTTTCCGTTTCAGGCCGTCTGAAGGATCAGGCGGACTTCAGTTCGGCTTCTGCAAACTCGTAGTTCGCCAGCTTGTCCAGATAGTTCGTGATGTAATCCGGGCGGCGGTTACGGAAGTCGAGGTAGTAGGCGTGTTCCCACACGTCCAGACCCAGCAGGGCCTTGCCTTGGCCTTCGGCCAGCGGGTTGGAGCCGTTGGCCGTCTTGGTTACGGCCAGCTTGCCGGACTTGTCGAGCACGAGCCATGCCCAGCCCGAACCGAACTGCGTGGCTGCGGCCTGCTTGAAGAGCTTCTTGAACTCTTCGACCGAGCCGAAATCCTCGACGATCTTCTTTTCAAGAGATGCCGGGATCTTGCCGCCTTTCGGGGAAAGGTTCTTCCAGAACAGGATGTGGTTCCAGTGCTGGCCGGCATTGTTAAAGACCGGTGCGATGTCCGGCTTGCCGTAGGACAGGGCGATGATCTCTTCGAGCGACTTGCCGCCCAGCAGGTCCGGCTTGCTTTCCACGAAACCGTTCAGGGCCGTGACATAGGCCTGATGGTGTTTGTCATGGTGCAGTTCCAGCGTTTCCTGGCACATGCCGGCACCGGCGAGAGCATTTTCCGCGTAGGGCAGGGGGGGTAGTTCAAAAGCCATGATGTCACTCCTTGGCAGGGTAAGGCGAAAGACCCGTCCGTTCTAACGGGTGCTTCCGTCCATCGTTCTCATTTATGGGGCAGGTTGGCAACGCTATGTTCCATTGCCCCGATCAGCGCCGAATAATCGTCATCGGCATGCTGGCGGTTGGAGAGAGCCAGTGCCTGGTCCGATACTGCCATGGCAGGCATGAAAGCGCCGACCTTGCGTCCCGCATCGATCAGGAGTCCCATGTCCTTGGACATCAGGCGTGTCGGGAACTGGGACGAAAATGTGCGCTTCTGTGCCATGCCGAGCTTGCGCTTGTGGTGCGGGCTGACGACGCCGACCTGCTGGAGGGTATCAAACACCACATCGCGGTCAATGCCGGCGGCCAGACCGTAGGTCACCGCTTCGGCGATGACGTTCAGCGTCGCGCCCATCACACCGTTGACCGCCAGTTTCAGACGTGCGGCCGAGCCGTGCGGTCCGGCATGGACGGTCAGTTTGCCGATGACGTCGAGAATCGGTTTTGCACGTTCGACGGTCTGTGCGTCTCCGCCGACCATCATGACGAGTTCTCCTTTCTCGGCTTCCGGGGTGCTGCCGGACATGGGGGAGTCGAGAAGGGCGAACCCGTGATCCTTCGAAATCTTTGCGAAGGCGTCTGCCTGTTCGGGGGAAACGGTGGATGTATCCAGGACCAGCTTGTCGGGCGTCAGGCCGGCCAGTGCGCCATCGCTGCCGTTGAGGGAATGGTTTTCCGCGGCATCATTGGGAACACAGAAAATGATGACATCGGAGGCTTCGGCAAGGGCTTTGGGGGAGGGAAGCATGTCCGTTCCGTCAGGGCTTTTGCCGGAAGGCGTGTAGGCGATGACGGGATATCCTGCTTTCTTGAGATTTGCGCCCATCCGGCTGGCCATCGCACCATATCCGATAAAACCGATTTTCGTATCCTTCATGGAAACTGGCTCCTTCATATGCGTTCAGTAATGTCACGCCTTACAGGTGCCAGAGTTCCCCCGGGCAGGAAATTGATCATGGGTTCCTTCCGTTACACATTGCCGCGCCCGTCGGAAATTACGCCGCGTTCGGTCTATCTCTCGCGCAGGCACATGCTGGGGGGCGGAGCGGCTGCGCTGCTGGCGGCCATGAGCCAGTCAGCCTCCGCCGAGACGCTTCAGACCCATCCCGGGCCCTATTCGGCCGCGCTTCAGCCGACACCGAAGCCGAACGTGACGGGCTATAATAATTTCTACGAATTCGGCATGGGGAAGGATGATCCTGCCCTTCATGCGGACAGTTTCCATCCCCTGCCATGGACGCTCGAAATCGCGGGGCTCGTGAAAAAGCCGCAGCAGATAGACGTTGGGGCGCTGCTTCGCTCTCCGGATATTGAAGAGCGGATCTATCGCATGCGCTGTGTGGAAGCGTGGTCGATGGTCATTCCGTGGGATGGTATTCCGCTTGCGAAAATCCTTCAGGCTGCGGAGCCTGATTCCCGCGCCCGCTATGTTGCTTTTGACAGTGTGCTCCGGCCTGCGGAAATGCCCGGGCAGGATTCTGGTCTTTCGGGTATTGAGTGGCCGTATGTGGAGGGGCTGCGGCTGGACGAGGCCATGAATCCCCTGACGCTGCTGGCGGTCGGGATTTACGGGGAGAGCCTGCCCAACCAGAACGGCGCGCCGATCAGGCTCGTCGTGCCTTGGAAATACGGTTTCAAGGGTATCAAGTCCATCCGCCGCATCCGGCTGGTCGAGGATCAGCCGCCAACGACATGGAACCGTCTGGCTCCGGATGAATATGGCTTTTATGCCAACGTCAATCCGCAGGTGGATCATCCGCGCTGGAGCCAGGCCAGTGAGCGGGTCATCGGTTCTGCGACCCTGTTTGGCGAGAAAAGGCAGCCGACGCTGATGTTCAATGGCTATGGGGAGCAAGTGGCGGGGCTGTATCGCGGTATGGACCTGCATGCCAGTTTCTGAGCGACTGCCAGCAGGGATGCGGATGCTGCGTCGGCACTGGCGGATTGTCCTTTATCCGATCGGACTGGTACCTGCGGGATGGCTTCTCTGGCAGGGGCAGCATGGCCAGCTTGGCGCGGACCCGGTCAATGTCTTTGAGCGTTCGCTCGGATTATGGGCTTTCCGTTTTCTGACCCTGTGCCTGATGCTGGCGCCTCTGCGGGCGATTACGGGCATAAACCTGCTGCGATACCGCCGCCTGACGGGGCTGCTGGCTTTTTTCTATGCCCTGCTGCATTTCTGCGCCTATGTGGGGCTGGATATCCATTTTGACTGGCACGTCCTGTGGAAGGACATCACCAGCCGGCTGTTTCTGATTTTTGGCATGATGGCGCTGCTTCTGCTGTTTCCGCTGGCGCTGACGTCAAATGCTGCATCCATGCGCTGGCTGAAGCGGGGCTGGAAGCGGTTGCACTGGCTGATCTATCCGAGCGCCTGTCTGGCCAGCCTGCATTTCTTCCTGTCGTTCAAGACGCTGAACAGCACGACAGGATTTTACCTGAGTATCATGGCTGCTGTGCTGATGAGCCGTCTTCCGTTTGTGAAAAACTTCCTTCGGACTGTCAGGCGTCCGGGCGCAGGGCCCGTCTGATCTCCGGGATCAGGTCCGTCAGGGTCTGGTGTCTCCGGGTCAGAAGATCAGCCGGGGTGGTCGCATCCGGGAAATGGCAGCCATCCGCAAGGAGGAGGCCGTCGGGAAGGCGGGTGATGTGCCCGGGACGGAAATCCAGCCGCGACAGGGGGATGCCGCAGGCGCCCAGCACGGCAATATGGGCTGTAACGCCCAGTGTGAGCACCATGCGGAGCTGACGCATGGACTGTAGCTCCGCGCACAGCGCCATGCTGCGTTCCTGCAGGTCCGTCGGCAAGGGGAGGGCGTCGGCCGGCAGGTCGGCCATGACGGAGGTCAGGCGTCCTGTGATCTGGTTCTGCTGTGCGCCGGGTAGGCCCAGAACGATGTTACAGTCGCGCAGGAAGTCCGCGAGGATGGGAAAGGCCCGTTCCGGCTCCAGGCAGACGATCAGGATTTCTGCGGAAATTGGTCCGCTTCCTGATGACTCTGGCCCGGTTCCGGCCGCTGGAGGAGGGAGGGTGGATGCGGTTCCGGAATGGGCCTGAAGGGTCATGAATCGCTGGTCTCGTCGCTGTTGATGTCGGCTGGATGACGGACCGGTGCCTGACGGACGCGGGGCTCGGCCTGGCGGCGCGTGAAGGAAGATGCGATGTCCCCCAGTTCCACGAAGCGGTCCGCCTGACGGCGCAGGTCGTCACCGATCATGGGCGGGGTGGAGCGCATCGAGGAGATGACGGTTACGCGCACGCCATGGGACTGCGCGGCCTCGACGGCGCGCCGCAGGTCGGAATCCCCGCTGATGATCACGGCGTGATCGAGGCGGTTGGCCTGCTCCAGAAGATCCACGGTCAGTTCGACATCCATGTTTCCCTTGATACGGCGTCTTCCTGAATGATCCGTAAACTCCCGCGCATTTTTCAGAACGAGGTGATAACCGTTATAGGCCAACCAGTCGGTCAGCGGACGAAGGGGGGAGTAGTCGTCCGTTTCGGGCATGGCGGCGTAATAGAAGGCACGCTGGAACAGGCACTGGCTTTCAAAAAGGGTCCTCAGGCTGCGGAAATCCACCTCGAAACCGAGATTCCGGGCGGCATGGTGCAGACTTGCGCCATCGATAAAAAGAGCAGTACGTTCATTCTGGCGTAGAAGCATGTGGCAATCCTGAATTTTTAAAATATGTTTTGCTGCGATTGGAGCGGAGTGCTGCTCTCATGCTGCGAACGAGCTTGCAAGTGCCCGGGTTCATTTTATGGATTGCGAAAGCAGGCATTGCATTTTGGCCACCTTTATGATAGGTGGACCATTCGTTTGAAATCCTGTTGTTTTACCCGAAGGGGGCCAGCCGCATGGCGCGTGTAACCGTCGAAGATTGCATCGAGAAGGTTCCTAACCGTTTCGAACTGGTCCTGCTGGCCGCCCAGCGCGCACGTGGCCTGTCCCGGGGCGAGGAGCTGCGGGTCGATCGCGATAACGACAAGAACCCGGTTGTCGCGCTGCGTGAGATTGCGGAAGACAAGGTCGGTCTCGATGTTCTGCGCGAAGGCATCATCCGCTCCCTGACGCGCGCTCCCGAGCCTGAGCCTGTTGATGAGGAAGTGATGGATCTGATCCCGACGGATCAGAACATCTTTGGTCTTCAGGATGTCTCCGCCGAAGAAGAGCACGCACATATGGCGGACAACATGTCTCCGGACGAGGCTTCGGCGATTGAAACCGCTCTGGGTGGCCGGGGACGCCGCTGATTTTTCACTCACCCTGCTGAAAGAGAGGGTGTCTCATGCCTGATACATCCTCTCCCGAACCGCAGACTGCCGGCGCTACCGGCGATTTCAAGCCCTCCATCAGCGGGCTTCTGCGGCGGATCAGAAGTTACGATCCACAGGCCGATCTTTCTCTGGTCGAGGCCGCCTATGATGTGGCGGCCGATGCCCATGACGGGCAGCGTCGCGACAATGGCGACGCCTACATCACCCATCCCATTGCCGTAGCGAATATCCTGGCCGGTTTCCGGATGGATGTGACGTCCATCATGGTCGGGCTGCTGCATGATACCGTCGAGGACACGGGCATTTCGCGCGTGTCGCTTCAGGCCCGTTTCGGCGAGGATGTCGCTGCCCTTGTAGACGGCGTGACGAAGCTGACGCGCCTTGAACTGCAATCCGACCGGACAAAACAGGCCGAGAATTTCCGCAAGCTTGTGCTCGCCATGTCGCGGGATATCCGTGTCCTGATCGTCAAGCTGGCGGATCGTCTGCACAATATGCGCACGCTGCATTACGTCCAGCGGCAGGACCGCCGGCAGCGTATCGCACGCGAGACGATGGATATTTACGCGCCTCTGGCCGAGCGTATCGGCATGGATCGCGTCAAGACGGAACTCCAGAACCTGTCCTTCGCCCAGCTTGAGCCTGAGGCGGATGCGTCCATCCGTGCCCGTCTGAACTTTCTGCGCGGGCAGGGGGCGGATGTCATCGAGCAGGTCCGCCGTGAACTGTCGGCGCTCTGCACGGAGGTGGGTGTTGAGAGGTTCGAGGTTACGGGGCGGGAAAAATCGCCCTTTTCCATCTGGGAGAAGATGCAGCGACGCAATGTGGCGTTTGAGCAGCTCTCGGACATCATGGCGTTCCGGCTGATCGTTCCCACGCGGGATGCCTGTTATGCGGCGCTGGGCGCGATTCATGGCGCCTATCCGATGATTGCTGGGCGTTTCAAGGACTATATCTCCACCCCCAAGGCCAATGGTTACCAGAGCCTTCATACGGGTGTGACCCTGCGGCATCCGCGTAACCAGAAGATCGAAGTGCAGATACGCACGGAAGAAATGCACGATCTGGCTGAGAACGGTGTGGCGTCGCACTGGTCTTACAAGGAGAGCGCGACGCCGAGCGAGCGGGAGGCCGCGGCTCTTTCGTCAGCGTTCGGGGCGCATACCCGCAAGCTGCGCTGGGTTCAGGATCTGCTGGAAATCCTGGAGGACAGTCAGGCGCCGGACGAATTCCTCGAAAACACCAAGCTGGAGCTCTATCAGGACCAGGTTTTCTGCTTCACGCCCAAGGGCCAGCTCATCTCTCTGCCGCGGGGCGCAACGCCGGTCGATTTTGCCTATGCCGTGCATAGCCAGGTCGGTGACAGCTGCGTTGGAGCGAAGGTAAATGGCCGTCTCATGCCTTTGCGGCATGAGCTTCAGAATGGCGATCAGGTCGAGATCATGACGGCCCGGGGTGGCACGCCGTCGCCGTCCTGGGAACGGTTTGTCGTCACCGGCAAGGCGCGGGCCCGCGTTCGGCGGTTTGTTGCCCAGCAGCAGCGGCAGGTGAATCTGGACAACGGACGGGCTGCTATTGCCAAGGCTTTCCGTCAGGAAGGTGTGGATGGTTCCGAAAAGGTTCTGGAGGGTGTTCTCAAGGAGCTCCGGCAGACCAGCGTGGAAGACCTGTATGTTTCGGTCGGCAACGGACAGACGGGACCGCGGGATGTCGTGAACGCGGCCTATCCGGAGCTGCGGCAGAGCGTGCGGGCGCCGCGTATGGTGCCCGGGCTTTCTCCGCGCTTCGGTCAGTCGCTGATGCTGGGGGCGGGGAGCAGTACGTCCCGTTCCAGCGCGCCTGCCTCCGGGACGATCCTCAAGGGCGTGGGTGCCGGGATCGCCACCAGCTTCGCCGGTTGCTGCCGCCCGCTTCCCGGGGATCCGATTGTGGGCATCATTGCGCAGGGCAAGGGCATCACGGTGCATCGGCGCGGGTGCCAGAACCTGTCGGTCTTCGCGGAGACGCCGGAACGTTTTCTGGAAATCGACTGGGATTACGAGGCTCTGGGCCGCCGCAAGGATGCCGCGCCCTATACGGCGCGACTGTCTGTCGTGGCGACCAATGAGCCGGAAGTGCTGGCGACGCTGACCAACACGGCCGCCAAGCATCATGGCAGTGTCGTGAACCTGAAGATCGTGAACCGGCAGCTGGATTTCATGGAGATCCTCGTGGATCTGGAAGTCCGGGATCTTCGTCATCTTTCCACGCTGATTGCGGCCTTCCGGACGGCGGTGGGCGTCATGCAGGTCGAGCGCGCGAAGGGATGACGGCGTGATCCTCGGGATGGGGACGGATCTGTGCATGATTTCCCGGATTGAACGCAGCATCGCGCGCTTCGGGGACCGGTTTCTCGCGCGGGTCTATACGGAGGCCGAGCGCGCTCATGCGGACAGACTTGCGGGAGCAGCGCGGATGGGGAGCTATGCCAAGCGCTGGGCAGCAAAGGAAGCCTGCGCCAAGGCTCTGGGGACCGGCTTTGCGCAGGGTGTGCAGCTTCAGGACATCGGCGTCTGCAATGACGGGAAGGGAGCGCCCCGTCTGGCTCTGCGGGGACGCGCGCGGGAGGTGCTGGAGGGGCTGGCGCCGGAAGGCAGCCGGGCGGAGGTGCTTCTCAGCATGACGGATGATCCGCCTTTTGCCCTGGCGCAGGTTCTCATTCAGTCCGTCAGGACGTGAAGCGCTCGCCATTAAGGCCAACCTGCGTTAAGAGCGGGATCATGACACAGGAGAACAAGCCCGTGCAGGGTTCTGACAGTTCAGGCGAGAAACCCGCCCGTCGTGAAGAGACGTTCGGGGAAAGCCTGCGGTATTTTGGCGTATTGCTGCTGGCTGTCTTTGCCGTCCGCTCGATGGTGGTGGAGCCGTTCAATATTCCATCCGGGTCCATGATCCCCACTCTGCAGATCGGGGATTTCGTGCTGGTCACGAAGTTCAGTTACGGTTATTCGCGGTTCTCCTTTCCCTTTTCTCCCAATCTGTTCAGCGGGCGTATCCTTGGTTCCGAGCCGCATCGCGGGGATGTGGCGGTTTTCCGTTACACGCATGATACGTCGATTGATTACATCAAGCGGGTTGTCGGGCTGCCGGGCGATCATATCCAGATGACCGGTGGCAAGCTTTATCTCAATGGCCTTGAGGTTCCGCGTGATTCTCTCGGGCACTATCAGACGCTGGATGAAAACAACCGTCTCCTGAGCGGGGAGCGGTACCGGGAGCATCTGCCGGGCAGCAACGGGCGCCAGCCGGTTGTGCATGACATCCTGAAGCTGACGGATGAAGGCTTTGCCAACGACACCCCGGAATACGTGGTGCCGGACGGGTATTTCTTCGCCATGGGTGATGACCGGGATGACAGTGCGGACAGCCGTTTCCAAGGTGATGGTCCGGATGATCTTGGTTTCGTGCCGATGCAAAATCTGGTGGGACGGGCGCCTGTTGTCCTGTTTTCCGTCGATATGCGGCATCCTGTCTGGGCGTTCTGGTACTGGCCGGCCGAAATCCGCTGGAACCGTTTTCTGCATCTCGTCACATGAAGCTTACTCTCAAAGACGCCATGGACAGGATGGAGCGGGTTCTCGGGCATACATTTTCCCGGCCTGAACTCCTGCGTGAAGCCCTGACCCACCGTTCGGCCGTATCCGGTCGTGATCCCCGCCGGTCCCGGAAGGCGCAGCCTCCGAAGGGCACGGGCTCGAACGAGCGGCTTGAATTCATTGGGGATCGTGTGCTCGGGCTGCTGATGGCGGAATGGCTGCTGGAGCGTTATCCCGAGGAGCAGGAAGGCGCACTTGGCCCCAGGCATGCCCATCTCGTGTCCCGGACCGTTCTGGCTGATATTGCCGATGATCTGGAACTGGAGGAGGCCCTCCAGATTTCTCCCCATGAGGAAAGCGCGGGCATCCGCCGTCTTTCCAGCATCCGTGCGGATGCGATGGAGGCCCTGCTTGGGGCGCTTTATCTGGACGGTGGCATGGAGCCGGCGCGGCGTGTCGTCCGCCAGTACTGGGATTTCCGGATCGACAGTCAGGCCCGTCCGCACAAGGAGCCCAAGACGCTGCTTCAGGAATATCTCCTGTCCAAGGGTCTGCCTCTGCCACAGTATGAGCTGCTGTCGTCGGAAGGGCCGTCCCATGCGCCGGTGTTCCGGGTGGGGGTGAGCGCGCAGGACAGGACGGGGCAGGGAACGGCCGGTAGCAAAAGGCTGGCGGAAAGTGCGGCGGCGACCGATCTTCTCAGAAAACTTGGCCAGCATGTGGCTTCCTGAGCGACTCGTGGAGGGACGCCAGTGGAAAAGGACCAGAACATGACCACGCGTTGCGGCTTCGTGGCCCTTGTCGGCGCACCGAATGCCGGTAAATCGACTCTTCTGAACCGACTGGCCGGCGCCAAGCTGTCCATCGTCAGCCCCAAGGCCCAGACGACCCGTTTCCGGACGCTGGGCATCGTCATGCATGAGGGCGCGCAGATCATTCTTGTGGATCTGCCCGGCATCTTCAAGCCGCGGCGCAGGCTGGACCGTGCGATGGTCAATGCTGCGTGGACGGGATCACAGGATGCCGATCTGACCCTGTTGCTGGTGGATGCGAAAGCCGGTCTGCGGGATGACGTGCGTGAAATCATCGGCCGTCTGGCGGGAAGCGGGAAACGCGTCTGGCTGGTGCTGAACAAGACGGATCTCGTCGACCGTGCAGAGTTGCTGCCCCTGACCAGAGAGATCAGTGACCTCATTCCGGTGGAGCATGTCTTCATGCTCAGCGCCCGTTCGGGGGATGGCGTGAAGGATCTGATGGACCGTCTGGCCGCCGAACTGCCGGAGGGGCCGTATCTTTATCCCGAGGATGACCTGACCGATCTGCCTGACCGTCTGCTGGCCGCCGAACTGGTGCGGGAGCAGATCTTCATGCAGACGCATGAGGAAATTCCCTATCAGGCGACCGTTGAGACCGAAAGTTTCAAGGAGCGTCCTGACGGTTCGGTGCGGATCGAGGTGACGATCTATGTGTCCCGTCCCGGCCACAAGGCGATCCTGATCGGGGAGGGGGGGCACAAGATCAAGTCGATCGGGGCCCGGGCCCGCGCCGAGCTTCAGGACCTTCTGGGCCGGACGTGTCATCTGTTCCTCAATGTCAAGGAACGGGCCGGATGGGACGAGGAAAAGGCCCGTCTGAGGGCAATCGGCCTAGAGGACTGAGCGGGGTTCCGCTGCCCGGGGCGGGAGGTGTTTCATCTCTTCCTGCTCCCTTTGCTTGTTCGCAGCCCCTTGCGTCTGTATGACAGGCCCACGTCAAGACAACCCAGCCAGAGACGCGCATGATGACCGAAAAACGAGAAGAAACGCCCTCCTATAAACGCGTCCTGCTGAAAGTGTCCGGTGAGGCGCTGATGGGCAACGGGTCGTCCGGTGTCGATCCGGAAATGGTGGACATGGTGGCCGCCGACATCGCCGAAGTGGTGAAGTCTGGCGTTCAGGTCTGTCTGGTGGTGGGAGGTGGCAACATCTTCCGTGGTCTGTCGGCCGCCGCGCGCGGCATGGACCGGGCGCAGGGCGATTATGCCGGCATGCTCGCCACCGTCATCAACGCCCTGATGCTCCAGAACGGTCTGGAACGGCAGGGGCTTGAGACGCGCGTCATGACCGCCATTCACATGTCGGCCATTGCCGAGCCGTATATCCGGCGCCGGGCCGTGCGCCACATGGAAAAAGGGCGTGTGGTGATTTTCGCCGCGGGCACGGGTAATCCGTTCTTCACGACGGATACCGCCGCGGCGCTGCGCGCCAATGAAATGGAGTGCGACGCCCTGTTCAAGGGGACGCAGGTCGATGGAATCTATTCCGATGATCCGCGCCGCAATCCGGATGCCGAGCGTTATGACCGGCTGACATACATGGACGTGCTGGCCCGTCAGCTCAACGTCATGGATGCGGCGGCGATCAGTCTTGCCCGTGAAAATAAATTGCCCATCGTGGTCTTCAACATGCATGCTCCCGGGGCTTTTGGCGCCGTTGTCCGCAGCGAAGGCCGCTTCACCAAGGTTGTCGAAGCAGAGTAAGGCTTCACAGCCAGCGAATTTTCGGGGTCCGTGTTGCGGGCCCCTGTTGAATCAGAGAGGAACAGCTCAATGCCTGCTGACCTGAAAGACCTCATCGCTGACCTGACGCGCCGGATGGATGGCGCGATGGAAAGTCTCCGCCGTGACCTTTCCGGCCTGCGTTCCGGTCGGGCCAGTCCGAACCTGCTGGAACCGGTACGGGTCGAGGCCTATGGGTCGGAAGTGCCGCTGTCGCAGGTCGGGTCCATTGCCGTTCCGGAAGCCCGGATGCTGACGGTTTCGGTCTGGGACCGGACAGTCGTGGGAGCCGTGGAGCGCGCCATCCGTGACAGCGGGCTGGGTCTGAACCCAGCTGCCGACGGCCAGACGATCCGTGTTCCCATTCCCGCCCTGACGGAAGAACGCCGCAACGAACTGGCCCGTGCGGCCAGCCGCTATGCGGAGAACGCCAAGATTGCCGTGCGTGGTGTGCGTCGTGACGGCATGGAGCAGACCAAGGCGCTGGAGAAGAAAAGCGAAATCAGCCAGGACGACATGAAGAGCTGGACGGATGCGATCCAGAAGCTGACGGATCAGTACGTCAAGAAGGTTGACGACGTTCTTGCGGACAAAGAACGCGAGATCAAGCAGGTCTGACCCTTCTCTTGGCTGCTGGTTCCCTTCCTCATCCCGTTGCCGCCCTGCCGTCCACTCCGGATGGAGAAGGACCGGTCGTTCCCGTGCATGTCGCCATGATCATGGATGGGAACGGCCGCTGGGCGCATGCGCGCAAGCTGCCTGTGGCTGCCGGGCACCGGCAGGGGGCCGAGGCGGTACAGGACTGTGTGCGTTCGGCCATCCGTCAGGGTGTCCGTTATCTTACGCTTTACGCGTTTTCCTCGGAAAACTGGCGTCGCTCCGCGCAGGAAGTGGGTGATCTGACGTCCCTTCTGCGCTTTTACCTGCGTCACAAGCTGAACGAACTTCACGAGCAGGGCGTGCGTCTGCGCATCATCGGGGAGCCTGAGCGGTTTGAAGGTGCACTGCGGGAAGAGTTGCAGCGGGCGGAGGCCAAGACCCTCAATAATGAAACTCTGACCCTGACGCTGGCCCTGTCGTATGGTGGGCGGGCGGATATTGCGCAGGCCGCGCGCACGCTGGCCCTACGGGTCAGCCGGGGGGAACTGGACCCTGCCAGCATCGATGAGACGCTGCTGGCGGCTGCGCTCCAGACGGCTGACATGCCGGATCCGGATCTGGTCATCCGGACCAGCGGGGAGTGTCGGCTTTCCAATTTCCTGCTCTGGCAGAGCGCTTATGCCGAACTGGTGTTCATGGACGTCCTGTGGCCCGATTTCGGGGAAGCGGAATTTCTTGAGGCCCTGTCCCGCTATGCCGGGCGGAAGCGGCGTTTCGGAGGGCGGCCGTCATGAGTTCCTCCCGCTGGTCCGATCTTCGTCTGCGGCTGATGTCGGCGGTTGTGCTCGTTTCCGTCGCCGGGTTCTGTATCTGGCAGGGCGGTCCCGTTTATGACGCGCTGATCCTGCTGGCGATGTTCGGGCTGGTCTGGGAGGGCGAGACGCTTCTGGGGCAGCCTCTGAAAAGCTGGCGTGGCGTGCTGCTCCTTCTGTGGCCGCTCATCGCTGGGGCGGCGGCGCTGCACGGAGACTGGCGGAGTGCGGTGTGGATGGCCTTGCCTGCGCTTATGCTCGGTACTTTCCCTGCGATGCCCGTCATCGTGTCCATTTTCGGGGGGCTGTCGCTGCTCTGGCTGCGCCATCTCCCGGCCGGGATCCCTTCCGTCCTGTTTGTCCTGTCCGTCGTCATCGCGAGTGACAGCGCGGCTTATGTGACGGGGCGGATTTTCGGTGGACCGAAGCTTGCTCCCACCATTTCGCCGGGCAAGACCCGGTCCGGTGCCCTTGGCGGCCTGGTTGGTGCGGCCTGTGCCGGAGGTGCTGTCGCGTTTCTTTCCGGATCGGGGCATGTTGCGGGCGGTTTTGCGTGGGGCGCTGTTCTGGGTATGTTTTCCCAGAGCGGGGACCTGCTGGAGAGCGCCGTGAAGCGTCGTCTTGGCGTCAAGGATTCCGGGCGGCTCATTCCGGGGCATGGCGGTCTGCTGGACCGGTTTGACGGTCTTCTCGCGGCGGTCCCGCTGGCGGCCCTGCTGTCCCTGGCCGCGTCTGGCCAGGTTTTCTGGTCAGTTACACCCGCGGATCTGGCTGGCGGGTCTGCACATCATACCATTTCTCAGGGGAGTCTTTCGCATGACTGACGGTTCTGTCAGCGGGACACGGCGTCGCATAACCGTGCTGGGCAGTACGGGCAGCATCGGGACATCCACGGTGGATTTGCTCAGGCGGATGCCGGATGAAATCGAGGTCCGCGCTCTGGTGGGAGGGCGGAACGTGGCCCTTCTGGCCGAGCAGGCCCGGGAACTGAAGGCGGGACTCGCCGTCATTCATGACGAGGAGCTGCACGACGAGCTGAAGTCGCGTCTTGCCGGTTCCGGGGTGCGAACCGCCGCGGGGCGTCAGGCCGTCATTGAGGCCGGGGCGATGGAAGCAGACTGGACCATGGCCGCCATCACGGGGGCGGCGGGGCTAGAGCCGACACTCGCAGCCGCGCGCAATGGCCGGTCCGTGGCGCTGGCCAACAAGGAAGCGCTGGTCTGTGCGGGCGATGTGATGCTGCGCGTTGTGGCGGAAGCCGGGGCCAAGCTCCTGCCTGTCGATTCGGAACATAACGCCATTGCCCAGTCCTTGGGTGGCAACGACATGGAAGCGGTCGAAAAGATCATTCTGACGGCATCTGGTGGCCCGTTCCGGCAGTCCACGCTGGAAGAGATGCGGGCGGCTACGCCTGAAAAGGCGCTCCGTCATCCGACATGGTCGATGGGGGCGAAAATCACGATCGATTCAGCGTCCATGGCCAACAAGGGGCTGGAAGTCATCGAGGCTGCGCGTCTGTTCGGGCTCACGGAGGACCGGATTGATGTTCTGGTTCATCCGCAGTCGGTGGTTCATGGTCTGGTGCAGTTCCGCGATGGAAGTCTCGTCTCCCAGATGGGATCGGCCGACATGCGCATTCCCATCGCCCATACGCTGGCCTGGCCCCGGCGGATGGAGACCCCATGCGAACGGCTGAACCTTGCCGCTTACGGGCAACTGACCTTCGAAGCGCCTGACGAGGTACGGTTTGCGCCCCTGCGTCTGGCCCGGCAGGTCCTGCGGGCTGGTGGGGCGGCGCCGGCGGTGTTCTCGGCGGCCAATGAAGTGGCGGTGGAGGCTTTCCTGAACCGCCGGATTGGTTTCCTCGGCATCGGGGAGACGATTGACGCCGCCCTTCAGGCCATGACCGAAAATCCCGAACTGACGACGCTGGATGAGGTCCTGGCATGGGATGCCCGCGGGCGGGCGCTGGCGGAGGAGCACATCCTGCGGACCAGCGGGCGTCTGCGTAACGATGTGAGCGAGACCATTCTGCATGCATGATCTTCTGCGCACCATTCTGGCTTACGTACTGATCCTGGGCATTCTGGTCTTCATCCACGAGCTGGGACACTATCTTGCGGCCCTCTGGCGTGGTGTGAAGGTCGAGACATTTTCCATCGGTTTCGGACCGGCGATCCATCGCTGGTACGACAAGGCGGGAACCGAGTGGCGGATCAGCGCCATCCCTCTGGGGGGCTTCGTCAAGCCTCATGGATTCGAGGGGCCCGAGGAAGCCACGGACGAGCAGAAAGCCGCCTGGATCCCGGGCAGGACGTTTCATGACAAGCCGGTAGGATCACGTTCCCTCGTCATCGTCATGGGGCCGGTGTTCAATTTTCTTTTCGCAATTCTGGCCTTCACGCTGCTGTTCGCCGTTTATGGCAAGCCGGTTATTCGGGACAACATCACCCAGATTTCCGCCGGAAGCGCTGCGGCACAGGCTGGAATTCAGCCCGGTGACGTCATCACGAAAATTGGCAGCCTGACCATTCATGGCGCCGAAGATGTCATGTCCACGGTTGCATCGCGACCGGGCGAAAAGACGACCGTCGAAGTCCATCGCGGTACGCAGGACCTGTCTCTCCCGGTCACGCTGGGACAGATGAAAAGCGGCAACCATCAGGTGGGTCTGCTGGGGGTCGGTTTTGCGATCGCTCCGGGGCATCCGGTTTCCGTGCCGAAGGCCTTTGTCATGGGATTGCAGGAAACCTGGGCAAAATCGGTCCAGACCCTGCAGGGTGTCTGGCAGATCATCAGTGGCCAGCGCAGCGCCAAGGAACTCGGAGGAACGATCCGAATCGCCCAGCTTTCGGGGCAGGTGGCCAGTTACGGCATGGCCAGCATCATTTCTTTCATGGCGCTACTGTCCATCAATCTGGGACTGATCAATCTTTTCCCCATTCCTGTTCTCGATGGGGGAAGACTGGTTTTCTATATTGTCGAAGCCATTCAGGGACGTCCTGTCTCGCGCCGGGTCCAGGAGCTCGGAATGCAGATGGGAATGGCTCTGATCGGTGCGCTTTTTCTGTTTTCCACCTTCAATGATCTGAGCAATCTCGGCCTGTTCCACTGGATATTTCATGCCGGAAGCTGACGCTGTGAAATGAGTATTGTGCCGGGGGGCTTATCCCCGGTACTTTACGATACGTCAGGACGTCTTGCGTGGAGGGGGGATAATCGGATACCTCCCCAAGAGCGCGTCGTGTCAGGCGACTGCTAAAAAATCTGTTACAAGGAAAGCCGGTTTGTCAGGATCACGGTCAAGAGGTTCCCGGTCCACGCATATGCGTCTGATGCTGCTGACATCAGCGTGTCTGTTGCCGACCGCCCTCGGAACGGCTCAGGCCCGTTCTGTTCGTCATCAGCAGGCAGCAGCACACGCTGCAGCACCTGGCAGCAACATCATCCAGGCCATTTCGGTGAAGGGAAATACCCGCATCGAGACGAGCACCGTGCTGTCCTACATGGTGGCTCAGCCGGGTGATACGTTCAATCAGGATGACCTCGACCGCTCCCTGAAAACACTGTACGCGACAGGGCTGTTCAAGGACGTGACGCTTCATCGTGATGGCAACACGCTTGAGGTGGACCTGGTCGAGAACCCGATCGTGAACCGCATCGTGTTCGAAGGAAACCACGCGCTGAAGGATGAGGATCTCCGCAAGGAAATCAGCCTGCGTCCCCGTGCGGTTTTCTCGTCACAGACAACAGCCGCTGACCGCCAGAAAATCCTGAACCAGTATGCGGCGAAAGCCCGCTTTGGCGCCACCGTCACGCCGCAGATCGTGAAGCTGTCCCATAACCGTGTGGACGTGGTCTTCAACATCAATGAAGCCCAGCAGACCCTGATCAAGAAGATTGTCTTCGTCGGAAACCATGCTTTCAGCGAAGCACGTCTGGCGCAGGTTGTTTCTTCCAAGGAAACGGCCTGGTACCGCTTCTTCTCGTCTTCGGATGAATACAATCCCGAGCGCGTAAAGTACGACGCCGAACTTTTGCGTCGTTTTTACCTGCATAACGGCTTTGTTGATTTTCATATGATTGACGCCACAGGTGAGCTGGCGCCGGACCACAAGTCTTTTTACATCACGTTTACCCTTCATGAGGGTCCCCGTTACCGTATCGGGAAAATGGATGTCCGTTCCAGCGTGCGCCATGTGACGCGCGAGATGATGCTCAGCCATATCGAGCTGTTCAAGCATCAGTGGTATGACGGTACGGCGATCCAGAACAACACGACCAACATGCAGGAGTGGCTGCAGGCAGAAGGGCATCCCTTCGCCATGGTCCGTTCGGAAATTGCGCGAAATCCTGAAAAGCGCGTTGTGGATCTGCTCTTTGATATTACCGAGGGACCACATGTCTATGTCGAGCGCATCGACATCAACGGTAATACCATTACCCGTGATAACGTGATCCGCCGGAATCTGCCCATGGCGGAAGGCGACCCGTACACCCCGTTCGATCGCAAGTATTCCAAGCTGGCTCTTCAGGATCTGGGGTATTTCAAGAGCTCTTCGGTGGAGCAGACACAGGGCTCCGCTCCGGATCGTGTCAACGTCTCGGCCAATGTTCTTGAAAAACCGACTGGTGAATTCTCGCTGGGTGGCGGTTACTCGACTGACGTCGGTGTTCTGGGTAATGCGGCCGTCAAGCAGCATAACCTGCTCGGAACCGGTATTGACGCGGGTGTTTCCGGTACGGTGGCCTATTATGAAAAGCAGGCGGATATTTCCGTTACCGACCCGTACTTCCTGAACCGGAACCTCGTGGCTGGTGCGGATTTCTACTTCATCGAGAACGATTACCAGACGTATCAGAGCTATAAGGAAGCGCAGTACGGCATGAGCCTGCGGCTTGGGTATGCCTATAACCGCTACCTGTCGCAGAGCTTCAGCTACACGCTTGTCGATCGTGACGTCGGTAATTTCTACAGCAAATCCGCGGTAGCCCAGGATCCGTCCCTGATCGAGTGGGTGCCTTCGCAGTATGTTCAGGACAGTGCTGGCTGGTCCCTGCTGTCCCAGATCAGCACCTCGCTGACCTATGACCGTCGTGACCGTCGTTCCAACCCCCATTCAGGTTATATGGGCAAGATCGGTGGAGACTTTGCCGGTCTGGGTGGCAGTGCGAAATACTATCGTTTCAAGGCGGACGGAGCCTATTACCTGCCTCTCGACAGCGTGACGGGCAGCCATGACTGGACTTTCCAGTTCAAGGGTGGTGTTGGTTACATGGGCGACTGGAGTTCCAGCAGCGACAAGGACATCATCGATAACTTCTATCTTGGTGGTGAAAATCTGCGCGGCTTCCTTCAGGGTGGTGTCGGTCCTCGTTCGGGCCATATCTGCGGCGTTTCGCTGGTGGCGGGCAAATGCCCGAATGACGATTATATTCCGAAGCAGGGCCAGGAAGATCTTCTCGGTGGCCGCTTCATGTATACGGCTTCCGCCCAGCTGAATTTCCCGCTGCCCATGGGTGATGACCTTGGCGTTTCGGGGCGTGGCTTCATTGATGCCGGTAGTCTTGCCGACCTGCGTGTGAAACATAAGTACACGGACTACGCCCTGCGTTACAGCTCGACATACCCGTATACGCCGATCAATGGTGATACACTGACGCCGCGTGTTTCGGGTGGCCTGGGTATTTCCTGGAAAAGTCCGTTCGGTCTCGTGAACATTGACGGCGCGGTTCCCATCCGTCGCGAGAAGGGTGACCGTCTGTATCCGCTGCGTTTCGGCTTCGGGCAGCAGTTCTGAGTTTTGCTTCCTTATTCCAACCCCTTGCATAGAGGTTGTTCATGACCCTGTTTTCCATGATGCGCCCGGCTTCCGCCGGCGCGCTTCTGGCTGTTACCATTCTTGCCGTTTCTCCAGGCGCGCAGGCCCAGTCTGCCGGGAATGGCGGATGGTTTGTTCCGAAAACCGCCCATCCGGAAGCTCCCCCTCGGCAGGTTCGTCGCGTTCCCGTTGCTGCTCCTGCCGAACCGCAGGAAGAAGGGGAGAGCAGCGGACAGGCTGAGCCGCAGACGCCGCCCGTCCTGCCGCTGCCGCCCATTCCGACGCCTCCGACCATTGCCAAGGCAGCGCCTCCGCCGACTGCGGTGATTGGTGTTGTCAATGTGCAGGCCGTGATGCAGATGGCGAGCGCGGTGCAGGAAATCCAGCAGGTTCTGGGTGCGCGGCGTGACCGTCTTGCGCAGGCCGTACAGCGCGAGGAAGCCTCCTGGCGCGGGGAGCAGCAGAAGCTTCAGGCGCAGGCCCGCTCCCTGACATCCGATCAGATCCAGATCCGTGAGCGCCATCTGCAGGAGCGTCGCGCAAAGGACCAGCGGGATTTTGGTAATCAGGCCCGTGTCATTCAGGAAGCCGCATCCGTGGCGTTCCATCAGATCGAGCGTGAACTCGAACAGCCCAACGGCATCATCGCGGCCGTGGCCGGTTCTCACAACATGAACCTGGTTCTGCACAGCGAGCAGGTTGTTCTTCATGTCGGTGGTCAGGACATCACCGAGGAAGTGGCTTCGCAGCTGAACAAGACGCTGCCGCATGTCTTCATTCCTGCTGATGGTGTGGACCCTGAACAGCTGGCGAAATCCGGCAAGATGCCCACGACGGCTGATGAGCAACGTCAGGCTTCAGGACCGCAAGAGCCGGGACGGGTAGGTCCGCCGCCTGTTCCCCAGTCCATCCTGCGTCAGAATCACTAAGGCTTCTGTTTCGTGACCGAGATCTCTGCCAGCGAAGCCCGTCCGGGCGACGAACGTTTCTTTCTGCGTGCCGGTCCGTTTGGACTGGACCGGCTGGCAGAAGTCTCTGGAAGTAACCTCCAGCCCGCGCGCGAGGGAGAACAGGGCAGGCTGTTCCGGGGCGTGGCGCCGCTTCACGTTGCCGGCCCCGATGAAGTCAGCTTTCTGGACAACCGCCGTTACCTGCCTCTGCTGGCGGAAACAAAAGCCGGCGCGGTCATTCTCTCTCCGGCCTTTGCCGACAAGCTCCCGCCAGCAACGGCGGGGCTGGTCTGCAAGACGCCTTATCTGGCCTGGGCGCGTGTTGCTTCCCTTTTTCATCCGGCTTCGCCTTCGACGGGCTTCCGGCATCCTTCAGCCTTCGTGGGGAAGGATGCGGAGATCGGAGACAATGTTGAAATCGGGCCTTTTGCCGTCATCGAGGATGGCGTCCGCATAGGCGCGGGTTCCATCATCGGCGCGCATGCCACGATCGGTCGCAGTGTCGAGATCGGTGAGCGTTGCCGTATCGGGTCCCATACCAGTGTGTCTCATGCCCGCATTGGTCATCGTGTGATCCTGTATGCCGGGGCCCGTATCGGGCAGGACGGATTCGGTTTTGCGGTTGGTCCGAACGGGTTTGAGACGGTGCCTCAGCTCGGTCTTGTGGTGATCGAGGATGATGTGGAAATCGGGGCGAATTCGACGATTGACCGCGGGTCCATGCGTGACACTGTCATCGGAGCCGGAACGCGGATCGATAATCTGGTCCAGATCGGCCATAATGCCCGTCTTGGGCGTTGCTGTATCGTTGTCTCACAGGCGGGTATTTCGGGGTCCACGGAACTGGGCGATTTTGTCACGATTGCCGCGCAGGCCGGGTTGATCGGGCATATCAAGATTGGCTCGAAAGCCCGGATTGGCGCGCAGTGCGGGGTCATGTCCGATGTGGACGCAGGCGCGGATGTCATCGGCAGTCCTGCCATGCCATTCCGTGAATTTTTCCGGAATGTTGCCACGCTGCGGAAGCTCTCGAAAAAAAGTAGCGATTAAGAGCCTGCGTGATGGATGGCTTCCGGCAGGCAGCTTTGCTAAGGAAGCGCTCCGTGCTGTCGTCGCGACAGCAGATGACAGGCAACCCTATGCAAGGGCATGGTGAAGAAATGGATCGAGTGGACGCTCCGGCTGAACAGACAACCCCCGTGGCGACTGGGGCTGTGGAATCTCCCCAGGTTCCCGAGAGCATCGATATCATGCAGATCATGCAGGCGATCCCCCATCGCTATCCTTTCCTGCTGATTGACCGGATGGAAGGGATCAAGGCCGGTGAGGCCGCTGTGGGTGTCAAGAACGTTACGGTCAACGAACCGTTCTTCCAGGGGCACTTCCCGGCGCGGCCCGTGATGCCGGGTGTTCTGATTGTCGAGGCCATGGCCCAGACGGCTGCCACGCTGGTCGTGCTGACGCTTGGCAAGGCTTTCGAAGGGAAGCTGGTCTATTTCATGACGATCGAGAACGCGAAGTTCCGCCGTCCCGTCGGTCCTGGCGATCAGCTCCGCATTCATGTGGAGAAAGAGCGGTCCCGGGCGAATGTATGGAAATTCAAGGGCATTGCCCGGGTTGGAGACGTGGCGGTTGCCGAAGCAGTCTTCAGTGCCATGATTATGGGCTGATCCTATGCAGATGGCAGGCAAGCGACCCGAAACAGCAGAAATTCACGCAACGGCGCTCGTGGATGAGCGGGCCCGGATTGGCGAGAATGTGCGGATCGGCCCCTGGTGCCGCGTCGGCCCTCATGTCACCATCGCAGATGGCGTTCATCTGCATGCCTCGGTCATCGTGGATGGATATACCACGCTGCACGAGCAGGTTGAGGTCTTTCCCTTCGTCACGATCGGAATGGCGCCGCAGGACCTCAAATATGCCGGTGAACCAACCTTGTGCGAAATCGGTGCGCATACGGTTGTGCGGGAAAACGTGACCATTCATCGCGGTACGGCTCAGGGGCATGCCCTGACCCGCATCGGCTCGCGTTGCCTGATCATGGCCAATTCCCATGTCGCGCATGACTGCATGCTGGGAGACCGGGTCATCATCGTCAACAATGTGGTCATGGGTGGCCATGTCGAGATTGATGATGATGCCAAGATCATGGGATCCGCGGCGCTGCATCAGTTTGTCCGTATCGGCCGGGGTGCGGTTGTGGGCGGGGTCTGCGGTGTGGAAATGGATGTCATTCCTTACGGCAGTGTTCTCGGCAATAGGGCGCGGCTTGTCGGTCTGAACTGGATTGGCCTGAAGCGTTCGGGTGTCGGGCCGGAAGAGATGCAGGCCATGCGCCGGGCCTTCCGTACGCTGTATCCCCGTCATGGCAGCTCGGCTACGGTTCTGGAAACGCGCATTGCGGAGGTGCGTCGTGAGTACGGGCATCTGCCGCGGATTGCCGAAATGCTGGACTTTATGGAAGCGCCCAGCCGACGCGGGCTGACGCGGGTGGCGCGACAGGAAGGACAGTCCGAAACCGAAGGAGTCTGAGGGTGGGACGCGAGGGCTGCATTGGTATTCTGGCTGGATCGGGCCCTCTGCCAGCACAGGTCGCGGCAGTGGCGCAGGCCAAGGGACGGAAGGTCTTTGTGGTTGCCTTCCGTGACTTCGCGGATCTGGCTCTTCTGGCGCCTTACCCTCATGAAGTCATCCGGCTGGCCGCGGCCGGCGAAATCCTGAATGCCCTGAAAAGACATGGCTGTACCGATCTTGTGCTGATCGGTCCGGTGCGACGTCCGGCCTGGCGTGACCTGCGGCCGGATGCTGACGGTGCACGGATTCTGGCCCGGCTGGGGCGTGCCATTTTTTCCGGTGATGACGGCCTTCTGGGGGCTGTCGTTCGTGTGCTGGGAGAAGAGGGCTTTCATGTCCGGGGCGCGCATGAATTTCTCGAACATGCAACGGGTCATAGCGGAACGCTGGGCAAGGTCAGGCCGGACGAGCAGGCGCGGCAGGATATTGCGCGGGGCACGACCGTCCTGAAGGCAATGGCTGCGCTGGATATCGGGCAGGGCTGTGTGGTGCAGAATGGTCTTGTTCTGGCGGTTGAAGCGCTGGAGGGGACTGACGCCATGCTGAGCCGCTGTGGCAAGCTCATGCAGGCAGGGAGCGGCGGTGTCCTGGTCAAAATGCCCAAGACAGGACAGGATCTGCGCGCCGACATGCCGACCATCGGCCCGGCAACGCTGGAAAATGCGGCACGAAACGGACTGCGCGGTGTGGCGTTTCAGCCCGGTGTCACCCTCATGACGGACCCTGTCCATTGTGTGGAACTGGCAGATCGTTACGGCCTGTTCCTCTATGGGCTGACCGAAGAAGACCTGAAGGAAAAAGCATGAGTTCGTTTCTCCACACCATGATCCGGGTTCGGGACATTGACCGGAGCCTGGCGTTTTACAGCCTCCTGGGCATGAAGGAACTGCGGCGCAAGGAAGTCCGTGAAGGCCGCTATACCCTTGTTTTCATCGGATTCGCGGATAACGCTGCCGGGCAGGCCGAAATCGAGCTGACCTATAACTGGGATCAGGAAGAGGACTACAAGATCGGGACCGGTTTCGGTCATTTCGCGATCGGCGTTCCTGATGTGGCGGCGACCGTTGAAAAGGTCCGGACCGGTGGTGGCCTCGTAACGCGGGAAGCCGGGCCACTCAAGTTTGGAACGGTGGTTATTGCCTTCGTGCAGGACCCCGACGGTTACAAGACCGAACTCATCGAGAAGAAGTAGTTTTCTTCAGCAGATCCATGGCCTTTTCCAGCGATTCGACAATCATTTCGGCATTCTGACGGACCTTTTTGTCTGAATGGCTGGTCAGGGCATCTGCGCAGAGGAGAGCGGGGGCCAGCGCGTTGCGGAGATCGTGACGGAAGGTTCCCGAACTGAAGCGGGATGTGGGCGGGGATGTCTTGGCGGGAAAAGTCATGACATGAAGTTCCTGTAGGTCTGGCATTGACAGAAAAGGTCGGCCTGTTTTAAAGCCCGGGTCTCATTCACCGGGCGTTCCGTGCGCCCGTTCGGTGCGGATGTCCATAACGCAGGGACGCCGCTATGGATTTTAAGGATCGACGTCATGAAGCGCACGTATCAACCCTCCAAGCTGGTTCGTAAGCGTCGTCACGGTTTCCGTGCACGCACCGAGACTGTAGGCGGCCGCCGCATTCTCGCGAACCGCCGCTCCAAGGGTCGTAAGAAGCTGTCCGCCTGAGTATTACCCGCACTCCCGGCCGCCTGAAAAAGCGGCCCCAGTTCCTGCGCGTCGCCAGCAGGGGGCGGAAAGTTGCCGTACCCGGGATGGTCGTGCAGTTACTGCCGGATGACAGTTCTGCTGAAGCACGTGTCGGTTTTACGGTCACGAAAAAAGTAGGCAATTCTGTTATCCGTAACCGGACACGGCGCCGCCTTCGGGAAGCGCTTCGTCTGGTGGCCAAGGAGGAAGGTCTGCCGACAGGAGACTTCGTACTGATTGGCCGTGACAAGACACGACTCCGTGATTTTTCCGAACTGAAGGAGGACCTGAAAAGGGCGCTCCGCAAATGTCTGGAAAAATGAGAGGGATCATCAGTCGGGCCGTGACTGCCCTGATGCTGTCCCTCATCGATTCCTACAAGCTGTTCATCAGTCCGTATCTGGGGCGTAACTGCCGGTTTGAGCCGGGGTGCAGTACCTATGCCCTGCAGGTCATCAGGAGCCATGGTCCTCTGCGCGGCGGGTGGCTTGCCTGCCGGCGAATTCTGCGCTGCCACCCGTGGGCGAAGGGTGGAATCGACCTCCCTCCGGGCCCCCATCACCATTAAAAACGCGATGCGCCTATTGTTTTGAGCGCGGTTTTCGGCCACTTGAGGCGCAAGTACTTCTCAGTAAGACGAAAGACCGGCATCCGCCCGATGGACATCAAGCGTATTCTTGCGGCCACCATTCTCTCGGCCCTCATCCTGATCGGTTTCGACTATTTCATGCCGAAACCCCATCAGGACAGTCATCCCGTGATCCCTCATACGCCTGCGGCACAGGTCCAGAGCAGCCCGTCTGCACCGGCGGCTTCTGCCCCGGCTGCTGAAACCAGTGTGGTGGCGCGGCGGATTCCGGTCAGCAGTCCTGATGTCAGGGGTTCGCTGAATCTGAAGGGGGCCATGCTGGATGATCTGGTCTTGACGCATTATCGCGAGACGCTGGCCAAGGACAGTCCGCTGGTGCGTCTGCTGGACAATGCAGGCAGCAAGACGCCGACGTTCGTCGTGATCGGCTGGACCAATGCTCCGGGTTCCAACGCTGTGGTTCCTGACCTGAACACGGTGTGGGACAGTTCGGATGCGCAGCTTTCGCCGGAGCGTCCGGTCACGCTACGCTGGGATAACGGGCACGGTCTGACATTCATCATCCGGATTTCCCTGGATCAGCATTACATGTTCTCCGTCGAGCAGACGGTCGAGAACCATTCGGGTCAGCCGGTGTCGCTTCTGCCGTTCCAGCGTGTGCAGCGGGATTATCTGGCGCATGAAGGGACATGGACTGCTCATGAAGGCCCCATTGCCGTCATGGATGGCCGTCTGGAAGACGAAAGCTACAAGAATCTCCGCAAGGCCGCTGATCATCCGGACAACACCTACTGGGCCCAGAGTGGCACGCAGGGCTGGGACGGGATCAGTGACAAGTACTGGCTGACGGCCATTGCGCCGGAAGCGGGTGCGCCCGTTACGGCCGGTTTCAGGTATATTCCGGGTGCGCCGGGTTCATACCAGATCGGTTTTGCGAGCCAGAATGCCGTCCAGCTCATGCCGAACGCCTCCATCAGCCAGAAGACGCATGTCTTTGCCGGTGCAAAGGTGGTCAGCATGTTGCAGGCCTACAGCCATGACCTGCGAATCCCCGGTTTCGACAAGGCGATCGATTTCGGGTGGTTCAGCTTCCTGACCCGGCCGATCCTGTATCTTCTGCACTGGCTGTATGTGCATCTGGGCAATTTCGGTCTGGCGCTGATGGCTCTGACGCTGATCGTGAAGATCGTGCTGTTCCCGCTGGCGTCCAAGGCGGCGGTCTCTTCCGCACGGATGCGGATGCTGGCGCCAAAGATCAAGGAGATCCGGGAGAAGTTCAAGGACGATCCCATGGCGATGAACCAGCGGGTCATGGGGTTGTATCGGGAAGAGGGCGTCAATCCGGCCAGTGGCTGTCTGCCCGTTCTGATCCAGGCGCCGATCTTCTTCTGTCTTTACAAGATGCTCAACATCAGCATCGACGAGCGCCACGCGCCTTTCTTTGGCTGGATCCGTGATCTTTCGGTGCCGGACCCGACGAATGTGTTCAATCTGTTCGGTCTGCTGCCATTTGACCCGACGGCTTATGGTTCGTTCCTGCATGTCAGCGTCTGGGGCGTGGCCCTTGGTCTGACCTTCTGGCTGCTCCAGCGCCAGACGACGGTCAGTCTCGACCCCGCGCAGGCCCGTGTCATGCAGTTCACGCCGTTGATGTACGTGTTCATCATGTCCGGCTTCCCGGCCAGTCTTCTGGTGTACTACACGTGGAACAACCTGCTGACGTTTGCCCAGCAGACCTTCATCCAGCGGCGTACAAAGCTGCCGGTTCCCGTTTCGCCGCGTCGCTGAGGAAGCATGAAAGAAATCGCCGGTCCCCCGACCGAAGAGCAGATCGAAGCTGGCCGTCTCCTGTTTGCGGGGGACTGCCAGTTTTTCTTTGGCTCGCAGACCATTGACCAGCTTCCGCCCGTCGGGCGGCCGGAAGTGGCTTTTGCCGGGCGCTCCAATGTGGGCAAGTCCAGCCTGATCAATGCCCTGACGAACCGCAGGGCTCTCGCGCGGGCATCCTCCGAGCCGGGGCGGACGAAGCAGCTCAATTTCTTCAATCTGGCGGATCGTCTGACGCTGGTGGACATGCCGGGATACGGTTTCGCCAAGGCCTCCAAATCGGTCAAGGAAGACTGGCAGGGCATGATGTTCGCCTATCTGCGCGGACGGACGACATTGAGCCGGGTCATTCTTCTGCTGGATGCCCGGATCGAACTGAAGAAGTCCGACCGTGAGGTGATGGAACTGCTGGACCGTGCTGCGGTGGTTTTCCAGATTGTTCTCACGAAGTGCGATCAGGTCCGTCCCAAGGCACTTGAAGCCAGGACGGCGGAGGTTGAAGCCCTCGCGTTGAAACATGCGGCGGCCTATCCCCGCATCGTCTGCACCAGCAGCGAAACGGGCGAAGGCATTGAAGACCTGAGGGCGGAAATTGCCCGTTTTGCGGATCCGGTTCCAGCGGCAGGGGAAGGAGAGCGTCATCCATGAGCAAGAAGACCCATAGCCAGAAACTGCCGGAAGTTCCGCCGGTGGTTGATATGCAGGATGCCCAGCAGCAGGCGGCGATCCTGGCCAGGGCACTGCCCTATCTCCGCCGTTATGCAGGCGATACCATCGTCGTGAAATATGGCGGCCATGCCATGGGCGACGGCACGCTGGCCAGTGCGTTCGGATATGATATCGCGCTTCTCAAGCTCGTCGGGATCAATCCGATCGTGGTGCATGGTGGTGGCCCCCAGATCAGCGTGATGCTGGACAGGCTGAACCTGCGTTCGGAATTTGTGGATGGCTTGCGGGTGACGGACCAGGAAATGGTCGAAGTCATCGAGATGGTGCTCTCCGGGCGCGTGAACAAGCAGGTGGCTGAGCTGATCAACCGCGCCGGTGCCATGGCCGTCGGTATTTCCGGCAAGGATGGCAGCCTGCTTCAGGCCCGCAAGCTGATCCGGACGAAACGTGACGCAAAGACGGGCGCGGAGCAGGCTCTGGATCTCGGTTTTGTGGGACAGCCCCACAAGGTTGACCCGCGTGTGCTCTACGCTCTTCTGGGGTCGGGACTGATCCCGGTGGTCGCGCCCGTCGGGATTGGTGAGGATGGGGAGACCTACAACATCAATGCCGATACGGCAGCGGGCGCCATCGCAGGGGCAGTCAATGCATCCCGTCTGCTGATGCTGACGGATGTGCCGGGTGTTCTGGATGAAAATGGCAGTCTGATCGAGGAGCTGACGGCTGACGAAGCCTATCGTCGCATTGCCAATGGTTCGATTTCCGGCGGGATGATCCCGAAGGTCGAGACGTGCCTGGAAGCCGTCAAGGCCGGTGCGAAGGCAGCCGTCATTCTGGACGGACGGGTACCACATAGCTGCCTGCTGGAGCTCTTTACGCGGGCCGGCCCGGGAACGCTCATCAAGACCTGAGACGGACCGGCAGGCTTTATGGCGCTTCGTGTGAGAAGCACCATGTCCTGTTTTCGGCCTGTGCTTTCTGCAGGGCCTGCGTTGCGCGTTCCAGCAGATCATCCGGTGTTTCCGTCGCCCCTGCCTCGCGCGAGACAAGGCCGATGAACAGCGGCAGATGCACGGGAGGATCAATGATGATCGGGGCGCCGTGGGCCGTCATGCGTTCGGCCCGTTCCGCCATGGCGAAGCGGTCACCGCCATCGAGCCACAAGCCGAAACTGTTGTTCCCCAGCCGGGCAATGACATCCGTGGGGCGGATGGCCTTGCGCAGAACGGCGATGCACTGTCTGAGCGCCTCCTCGCCGGCCATGAAGCCATGGGTGAGGGCAATTTCGGTCAGGCCGGGGACATGCACCACCATGAGAGTTGCGGCCAGCTGTTCCTGGTCAAGCCGGCGGCTGCGGCGCTCCATTTCTTCTTTCAGTCCGTTCCAGTTCAGAAGATTGGAGGAAATGTCATAACAGGCTCCGGCCAGAAGCCTGCGATGAACGCTGTCGAGTTCCCAGAAACCTGCCAGCAGGCCGCAGACGGTCCGGACCAGTTCAGCCTCAGCGGATGAAAAGGGCTTTTCACGCCAGAGGACGAGGAAAAGCGGCGATTGGCTGCGGATGTTTTCGGTGAGCAGAAGGGCGTGCAGATGTCCGGTCTGGAGAAAACGGATCTGGTCCCCCAGGACGGAAGAGGGGGCGGGCGCCTGTGTCAGCAGGTTGGCCGGGGTTGGCCGGGATTCATGGAGCGGTTTTTCTGGTGCGGCCATGTCCGTCAGCGCGCCATCCGCTTTCAGTGCAGCCAGAAGGACGTCCATGGCGGAAGCGACGGCCAGACGCGGGACGATGGTGCATCGCAGAGCCTGGATGACCTGCTGGATGGTGCCGATGCCGCTGTTGTCAGGGGGAGAGGGCGGCTGGAGCTGCTGCTCGGGACCAATCCGGGCGGCAAGGCGGCGCAGTGTTCCCCGGAGGCCGGTCCTGTTGCCCTGTGTATCCAGAAGCTCGGAAGAGGAGAGAACGGCCATGCAGTGCAATCCTTTGAAGGTGGTGGGGTTCAGCAGGGTGCCTTTGTGCGGCCGCGAGAAATCCGTGTCAGGCCAGAGTGTTCTGACGTTCTGGCCAAGAAGCGGCTCTGTCGGCTGACCATCCAGCTGGTCCGGAAGGACGAGGGTGATGTTGCCGTCACGATCGGTTTCGAAAATCAGGTCGACAGACTGATGAAGCAGAAGACGCCAGCGTTCACGGCTTTTCAGGGCGGCCATCAGTAGAGGAAGCAGGTCCGGGGACAGGTCTTTGGTTCCTTCCGGCAGGATAAAGCTGTTTCAGATAAATCGCGGGAAAAAAGCCGCATATCTGGTGTCAGTGGGAATGGACTGTAGAGAAGCCTGCGGTTCGGGTCTGGTTTATTTCTCTAAACAGTAAGAGTTAAGCATCCTTTAACATTCCGCAAGGCCTTTCCATCCGGCAAGGGCCGTTGACAGAATCCGCCTTCAACCGCATGGTCCGGCGGTTTTCTGCTTCTTTTTCCGGACCGACCTCATGCAGCCTGATACTCTCCGCACTGCCATCGAAGCCCTCTGGGAGCGCCGCGCCACTCTGAACGCCCGCACCGAAGGGGCGGATCGTGATGTGGTGGAGCAGGCTCTGAGCGCACTGGACTCCGGCACGCTGCGCGTTGCCGAACCGTCTGAAAGCGGCTGGACGGTGCATGAATGGCTGAAAAAGGCTGTTCTGCTGTCTTTCCGTCTGAATGACAGCCGCGTCATGGAACGCGGATGCGGTGGCGAGCCGGCTTTTGACAAGGTGCCGCTGAAATTTGACGGCTGGGACCAGTTCCGCTTCGCCGAAGCCGGTTTCCGGGCTGTTCCGGGGGCGATCGTGCGCCGGTCCGCCTATATCGCTCCGAACGTGGTGCTGATGCCGAGCTTCGTGAATGTGGGTGCTCATGTGGCGAGCGGCACGATGGTCGATACCTGGGCCACGGTCGGTTCCTGCGCCCAGATCGGGAAGAACTGCCATATCAGCGGCGGTGCGGGTATCGGTGGTGTTCTTGAACCGCTTCAGGCTGCGCCGGTCATCATCGAGGATGACTGTTTCATCGGCGCGCGGTCCGAAGTGGCCGAGGGCGTGGTTGTCGAGAAGGGCTCCGTCCTGTCGATGGGTGTTTTTCTCGGCGCGTCCACCAAGATCGTGGACCGGGCGACCGGAGAGGTATTCATGGGGCGTGTTCCGGCCTATTCCGTGGTGGTCCCCGGGACGCTGCCGCCAAAGGAGCCGGGCATGCCTGCGCTGGCCTGCGCGGTGATCGTAAAGCGGGTGGATGAGCGGACCCGCTCGAAGACCTCCATCAACGATCTCCTGCGGGACTGAACCATGCCAGACTCCTCTTTTCCAACCGATCCTGTTCCGCTGGCGCGGGATCTGCTGCGATGCAGGTCCGTTACGCCGGCTGATGACGGGGCTCAGGCGCTTCTGGCGGCTGAACTGGAAAAGATGGGGTTCGAGGTTTTTGCGCTGCCTTTCGGGCCGCCTGATGCTCCGACGCCCAATCTGTATGCCCGGATCGGGCAGGGCCGTCCTTCCCTCTGCTTTGCCGGACATACGGATGTTGTTCCGCCGGGCGCGGGATGGACGCATGACCCGTTTGCCGCCGAACTGCGCGACGGGCGGCTGTACGGGCGGGGCATTGCGGACATGAAGGGCGGAGTGGCCTGTTCCGTGGCCGCCATTGCGCGGTTTCTGGAAAAGCATCCGCTGAACGGCTCCATTTCTCTCCTGCTGACGGGGGATGAGGAAGGGCCGGCCCGTTTCGGTACGAAACCTGTCATCGCATGGCTGGCGGTGCGGGACGAGCTGCCGGATTTCTGCCTGCTGGGTGAGCCGACCAATCCGACGGCCCTGGGGGATACGATCAAGATCGGGCGGCGTGGCAGCATGAATGCCGAGATCGTCGTCAATGGGGTGCAGGGTCATGTGGCTTATCCCCATCTGGCCGATAATCCGGTCCACCGTCTGCTGGCGGTCCTGATGGATCTGACCGGGCGGACGCTTGATGATGGAACGGAGTGGTTTGCACCGTCCTCCCTTCAGGTCACGAGCGTGGATGTCGGGAATGCGGCGACCAACGTCATCCCTGCAGACGCACGCGCTCGTCTGAATATCCGTTTCAATGACCGGCATACGGGCGCGGCCCTTTCGGACTGGATCAGGGCGACAGTGGCCCGACATGCTCCGGATGCGACGGTGGATATCGCCATCAGCGGCGAGGCGTTCCTGACGCAGCCGGGCAAGGCTGTGGAAGAACTTTCGCAAGCCGTCCGGCAGGTTACGGGCCGCACACCGAAGCTCGATACGGGGGGAGGGACGTCGGATGCGCGGTTCATCGCGCCGTTCTGCCCCGTGGCGGAATTCGGGCTTGTGGGTGCGACGATGCACAAGCGGGACGAGCATGTGGATGTCTCGACGCTTGAGGACCTGACACGCATCTATCTGACATTCATGGAAGGATTTGGCCTGTGACTCCAGAACGTCCAAACGGGCTTCCGCCAGTCAATGGCATGAGCATTCCGCTTGGGGTCTGGCTGCTGGGCCGCGGTCGGGCGGAGGGGATGAACTGTTTCGCCCCGGGGGCACAGGCGCTGCTGGGCGCTCTGGCCCCGACGATCGCAATGGCGCTGATCGGGCTCGGGCTGTCGTTCCTGCTACCGCACGACCAGCGTGGCATGGGACTGACGCGGGCGCTGGTCCCGCTGGTCTGTACGCTGGTCCAGCTTCTGGTTTCCGAACTCTATGCCAGTGCCCTGAGCCGCAAGGGCCTCTGGACGCGGTATGCCACGGCGTCGCTGTGGTGTGGGTGGCTTCCGCTGGTCATGCTGATCGTGGCGCAGGGCGTTCTGCGGCTGCTGCTGCCGGATGCCGCCGCGTCATCCTCGACGCTTGCCGGCATGGGGCTCGGGGTTCAGATCTACAGCCTGTGGCTCACCTGGTACGTGACGAAAGTGGGGCTGCTAACCACGGGCTGGCAGGCGGCTCTGATGACCGTCCTGCAGACTGTCGCTGTCATGATTCTGCTGACCGTTCTCTGGCTGCTGCCGCCCCATTACAACGCAGTCGTTGACATGTTTGGCACCGCCTACTGACGGGCCTGTTGGCTGAAGGGGTCTTCCGGGTAACCGACGCCCGTCAGGCACAGGCCTTCTGGCGGAGAGGTGGGGCCTGCCATGCAGCGGTTTCTGGCGGCCAGGGCCTCGCCCATCCTGTCGGGTGTCCATTGTCCCGAGCCGACGAGGGCCAGGGAGCCCACCATGTTCCTGACCTGATGATGCAGGAATGACCGGGCTTTCGTGTTGATGATGACGCATTCGCCTTCCCGGTGAACCGTCAGGACGTCAAGGGTGCGGATCGGGCTGTTCGCCTGACAGGCCGCGGCCCGGAAAGACGTGAAATCATGCTGCCCCAGCAGATGGTTTGCTCCCTCCTGCATGGCCTGCACATCGAGCCGGCGTCTGACGTGCCAGACCTGTCCTTCCATCAGGGCGGGACGGCTGGCGCGGTTCAGGATCGTGAAGCGGTAGCTGCGCCAGATAGCGGAGAAGCGGGCGCTCCAGTCCGCGGGGACGGAGGCGGCCTGCAGAACGACGACGCGGTGGGGCTTGAGGTGATAGTTCATGCCGTCCCGGATCTGACGGGCATCAATCTTTCCATCGGCCGGGAAATCGAGATGCACGACCAGCCCGGTGGCATGGACGCCGGCATCCGTCCGGCCCGCCGTAATGCTCGGAACGGGGCGGCCGCGAACCAGTTTCGTGGCGGCTGCTTCGATCAGTCCCTGGATGGACACGCCATTGGTCTGACGCTGCCAGCCGACATAGCCGGTACCGTCATATTCGATCCGGATGGCCCAGCGGACGAAGGCGGCTCCGGCGTCCGTTTCAGCCAAAACGCGTCCCTTTCGGCACGGGACGTCCGCGCAGGAAGTCCGGGACGCTCATCATGCTGCGTCCCGGTAGCTGAAGCCGCTCGAGGCGGATGGCGCCGTCTCCGCAGGCAATGGTCAGGTCGTCATCCAGCGTTACGCCCGCTTCGGCGCCCTGCCGGTCGGGGAGTGGTGTGACGGCGCCGATCTTGAGAACTGTGTCGCCCCATGTCGTGAAAGCGCCGGGCCATGGCGTGAAGCCCCGGACCTGACGGTCGATCTCGGCGCAGGAGCGTGTCCAGTCGATGCGTCCGTCTTCCCGTGTCAGGCGTTCGGCATAGGTGACACCGGTGCTGGGCTGCGGAACGGCGGGCGGCTGTTCTGCCAGTGCCCGCACGATCAGGCGGCCACTCATGGTTGCCAGACGGTCATGGAGGGTGGTTGCGGTATCCGTGGCGGAAATCGGTGTTGCCTCTTCCAGAAGCACGGCGCCGGTGTCCAGTCCTTCGTCCATCTGCATGATGGAAATTCCCGTCCGGGTGTCTCCCGCGACGAGAGCGGACTGGATGGGGGAGGCGCCGCGCCACCGGGGGAGAAGGCTGGCATGGATGTTCAGGCAGCCGAGACGGGGGGCGTCCAGCATCTCGCGCGGCAGGATCAGGCCATAGGCCGCCACGACGGCGGCATCGGCTTCAAGGGCTGCGAAGGCCGCATGTTCGGCCGGGTCCCGACGGACGCGCGCAGGTGTGCGGACTTCGATCCCCGCAGCCTCGGCGGCGTCATGGACGGGTGAGCGCCTGAGCGCCTTGCCCCGGCCCGCCGGGCGCGGGGGCTGCGTGTAGACGGCCAGAATGTCGTGACCTGCCTTCAGCAGGGCCTGAAGTGCCGGAACCGCAAAGTCCGGTGTTCCCATGAAGATCAGCCGCATGGGATCTCAGCGCCTTTTCAGTTTCTGCTCTTTGGCGAGACGGCGCATGATCATGTTGCGCTTGATGGTTGAAAGATGATCCACGAAAAGGATGCCTTCCAGATGGTCCATCTCATGCTGGATGCAGGTGGCCAAAAGATCGGATGCTTCCTTTTCGATGATGTCACCGGCCAGGTTGCGATACCGCACGCGAATGGATTCGGGACGGACCACTTCCGCGTACTGGTTCGGCAGGGAAAGGCAGCCTTCCTCGCGGACGGCCATCTGCTCGGAATCCGATACGATCTCCGGGTTGATCAGGACGATCGGTTCGCGCGGTGCATCCTCTTCGGCGACATCCACTAGGGCAAAACGCAGGCTGTGTCCGACCTGGGGGGCGGCCAGGCCAATGCCGGGCGCCTTGTACATGGCGGAAAACATGCCCGGAAGCTGCTCGCGGATGAAAGCCATGTCTTCGGGGCGGACGTCGCGCGTGACCTGCCGGAGGACCGGCTGCGGGGCGATCAGAATCGGGGTCGGCGGCACTTCGTCGATGCCGGACAGGAAATCGAATTCGCTCATATCCTGCGATGTAGCGGGAGGCAGCGTCTTGTGCCAGTCCCGCAGGCTCTTTCAGGCAGGGTTTGCGCCGTGAACGCTTGCATCCGGATCGCTCCCGCCCATATTCTTCCAGACACCCGGATGCCTCGAGGAGGGTCCGACGCCACGACTGTCTCGCTCATGGAGGAGGCTCAGCCCTTATGTCCGGTCGCCTGTTCACATCTCCGATGTTTCTCGGTTTCGATCATCTCGAGCAGATGCTCGAGCGTGCCGCGAAATCCACTTCGGACGGTTATCCTCCCTATAACATCGAACAGCTCAGTTCCACGGCCCTGCGGATCACGCTGGCGGTTGCCGGGTTCGTGATGGAAGACCTTCAGATCACGCAGGAAGACAACCAGCTCGTTATTCGTGGCCGTCAGACCGATGACAGTCAGGGGCGTGTCTTCCTGCACCGGGGGATCGCCGCGCGGCAGTTCCACAAGGCTTTTGTGCTAGCTGAGGGAATCGAAATCGGCGGCGCGTGGCTTGACAATGGCCTGCTGCACATCGATCTCCTCCGTCCCGAGCCGGAAGTCCGCGTCAAGCGGATCGCCATCACACAGGGGCGGCGGTCATCTTCTCCGTCCCAGACCGTCGATCATGATGTCGTTTCTCCCGTCATCAAGCCGCGGCGACCGCGTCCTGCGGCCCGTGATCTGGAAGACGACTGAGCTTTTTACGTCCGTTTCCGCGGATTTCTTCTCCTTTTTTCTCCTATTTCAGCCCGGCCCTGTCGCCGGGTTTCAGAAGGAACCGGCCTTGAACAACACCTTCCAAAACGGCGAGCCGGCGGAAGAAGTCCTTCCCGCCGATCTGCGTCAGATCACGGGACAGCAGCTTCGTACACTGGGCCTGTCCCAGCTGGCTTATGTGAAGTCCGTCATCCATGACGGAGAACTGGTCGTGGCGATCCATGCTGCGGACGGAACTCCGATGGCTGTGGCGGATGATGAGGAAAGCGCGCTGGACGCGATCCTCGAACATGAGATGATCCCCACCCTCCTGCAGTAAAGGACCACCCGGGTGAGCTCCACTTCCACCATTGCCCGTCACCTTGAGGAAGACCGTCTCTGCGGTGTCGTTGTCCATAACGGTCTCGCCTATCTCGCCGGGCAGGTCGCGGATGACGCCACGCTGGATACGGAAGGTCAGACGATCGATATCCTGCGCCAGATCGATTCTCTTCTGGCGTCCCTGGGGACGGACAAGACGAGGCTCCTTTCCGTGCAGATCTTTCTGACGGATATCAGCGAGATCGGCGCCATGAACCGGGCATGGGATGCGTGGCTTGACCCGGATCACAAACCGGCCCGGGCGACTGTTGAAGCCCGTCTTGCCGATCCTGACTGGCGGGTGGAAATCACGGCGATTGCTGCCCTGCGCTGACATCGGGTCTTTTTCGTCCCGAAAGGAAAAAAGCACGTCCCGTCAGCGTCAGGCGTGCTTTTCTGTTTCAGTCTTCCCGGATCATCCGTCGGCGCTGACTGGATTTCGCAAGGCCCAGCCCTTCACGATACTTGGCGACCGTTCGTCTCTGGATGGAAAAACCTTCTTTCTGCAAGCAGGCGGTCAGAGCGTCATCCGACATGATGTCCTTGCCTTCATTTGCGATCAGGGTGCGGATGCGGTGCTGGATCGTCCCTGCGCTCCGGGCTGTTCCGTCCGCGCCGGGCAGGGCGGTCGAAAAGAACATGCGCAGGGGTAAAATCCCGCGTGGCGTGTCCATGTACTTTCCGTTCACGATACGACTGACCGTGCTGTCATGCAGCCCCGTTCGGCTCGCGACGTCCTGCATGGTCAGGGGACGCAGGGCAGATAGGCCATCGTGCAGGAATGCCGCCTGCTGTTTCACGAGTTCCGCACCGATTTTCAGGATGGATTGACGGCGATTTTCCATCGCTCTGACCAGCGCCTGTGCCTCACCCGCCAGAGCCAGCAGGGCGCGCCCGGTTTCGCTCCGGCTGTCGAGACGGCCCTGCATGTCCATGTCCACGCTGATGGTCGGGAGCAGGCGTGCATTGAAACTCAGCCGGAAGCCTGTCCCATGCGCACGGACGATCAGGTCTGGCTCTACAGGCTGCACGGGGTGTTGCGGATCAAAGCTCGGGCGGGGATCAAGACGCTGGATTTCCGCCAGCATGTCCAGCAGATCGCTTTGTTCCACGCTGCATTTTTCGCGGAGTTTTCGCCAGTCCCGGCGGGCGAGAAGGTCAAGATGCCCGAGCAGCGCCTCCATGGCGGGATCAAGGCGGTTTCTGACACGAAGCTGCGCTGCCAGACATTCTTCCAGCGACCGGGCAAATATTCCGACAGGCTCCAGAAACAGAAGGGTCTGACGGATGGCTTCCAGCCGTTCGGCCGGGAAGCCGAGTATTCCTGACAGGTCCGTTATGGAAACGGGCAGCCGTCCTGCATCATCCAGACAATCCAGAAGATATAATGCTGCGGCCTGTTCGGTGGGGTCAGGGAAGGAAAGCCGGATCTGCTGACTGATGCCGTCCCGCAGGGAGGGAGGGGGAGCCGCGGTTTCGGGACGCTCCTGCGCGCTGGTGAAACGCTCCGGATCATCGTCATGGAATTCTGTCGGCTCCATGGCCTCGGGAGCAGGCGCCGTATCGGCACGCTCCAGCACCAGAAGGGGATTCTGTTCCGCGATCTGCTGGAGATGCTGCGCCAGATCCACCTGCGTCATTTGCAGCAGTGCGATCGCCTGACGCAGTTGTGGCGTCATGACGGGAGATTGTGACTGGCGCTGGATCAGACCGGGAGCAAGCATCCCGGTATTCTATCTCGTTACGCTACAGTGATTACAGGGAGAAGTTTTCGCCCAGATAGACGCGGCGGACATCCTCGTTGGCCACGATGGCTTCCGGCGTTCCTTCCATCAGGACCTGGCCACTATGCATGATATAGGCGCGGTCAATGACTTCGAGCGTTTCACGGACGTTATGGTCCGTGATCAGCACGCCGATGCCACGATCCTTCAGGTGCGAAACCAGATCACGGATTTCTCCCACCGCAATGGGGTCAATACCGGCGAGCGGTTCATCCAGAAGGATGTAATTCGGCTGACTGGCCAGGGCACGGGCAATTTCGAGACGTCGCCGCTCACCACCGGACAGGGCGAGGGACGGTGAGCGCCGCAGATGCGTGATGCCGAACTCCGCCAGAAGCCCGTTCAGCATGAGGTCGCGTTTTTCCGGGTCGGGCTCGACCACTTCCAGCGCGGCCATGATGTTCTGTTCCACGTTCAGGCCGCGGAAAATGCTGGCTTCCTGCGGTAGATATCCGACGCCTAGACGCGCGCGGCGGTACATCGGCAACTGCGTGATGTCAGCCCCGTCAAGCGTGATGGAGCCCGTATCCGGCTGCACCAGACCGACGATCATGTAGAAGCTGGTCGTCTTGCCTGCGCCATTCGGTCCGAGGAGCCCGACGGCTTCGCCGCGCTGGACCTGGAGGGAGACATTCCGCACCACGGCGCGTTTCTTGTATGTCTTGCCGATACCACTGGCGACCAGCCCGGTCGCGGGCACGTCAGTTTCGGGGCTGTAGGGTTCTGTCACTTGGGGGCAGCCTCATTCGGTACGACCAGACCCTGGATCGGCGAGTCTGTTCCCGGCAGCATGGTGGCGATGCCGGTCTTCATGTTGACGATGGCCTGTGAGCCATTGTTCTGGTTCTGCCCCTGCGTCACATGCACATGACCGACCAGGCGGGCAATCTGCGTGTCGAACATGTAAACGCCGCGGTCTCCCGTTGCAGTCTGCGTCTGGGTGCGGAGGACAACATGCCCCCAGCCATAGGCGCGGTCCAGCTTGGACGATCCGCCGCCGAGCGGGCCTGCGGCATCGTTCTGGCTGGCCTGCTGGGGCTGTCCGGCTGGTGGGGGCGCTTCCGGCTTGCTGAACGAGACCAGGACATCCGCCTTGACCTGCTTGCCGTCATTGGTCGTGACGGTTGCGTCTCCACGGCCGACCGACATGCGGGTTCTGGAATGATATTCCATGACGTCCCGCGCGGTCAGGACATCCTGTGGCGTGGTCAGCTTCAGGTGTTTGCCCGTCATGACCATGACCGCCTGGTCCATGTCATAAAGGGCATGATCGCCCCAGCCCTGATCGGTCTGGTTGTAGATATGGACATGCCCGCGTGCCTCGATCCGGTACAGTTCGAGAGAACCGCCCATCGGGTCCGCGCCGCCGCCGGACTGGCTGTTATCCGCCGGTGGGGGAGGCGCGGGCTGTCCGGGTGGCGGGGTTTTCTTGCGGAGATATCCGATGAGCGTGTCCGCATCCACGGTCACGTCTCCCCTGACGGCACGCGCACCGCCCGTGAGGGTAACGGTCTGGGCGTTGCGGTCGTAGATTTCCTCGTTTTTCCAGAACAGGCGCACAGCTTCACCGTGGGACATGTCCAGTCCTTCGGCATGTGCGGCAGGCTCATGGGGCAGGCCCAGAACCAGACCGGCAGCAACAAGAAAAGGGGCGGTGCGGCTCATCATTTCTCTGTCCTGGTCCCTTCCGTACGGAGGCGCGCCGCCTGGGAAGGGGGGCCGTTATCGTCATTGCGGACCGTCAGACCCGGCCCCGTAAACTGCATGATACCCGCGTGCTGGTCCAGAAAATACCCCTGGGCATCCTGCGTGCCGAAGGGGCCTTCCGCATGGACCCAGTCGCGGGAGGCGATCACATCCTGCTTGAGATCCAGATCGGCTGACGGGCCGTTCATCAGGGTGCCGTCGTCGCGATACAGCACGACATGATCGTCAAGGTCGAGCGTCTGTTCGTGCTGCATGTAAACACCGCGATCCGCCCGGATATGGGCCCAGGAATCACCGGAGAGCTGGATATCCGCGACCGGCTCGGTCAGGTCCACCCGGTCCGGGCCTTCCTGATGGGTGATGCGCGCGGTGATCATATAAAGGTGGTTGTGTGCGTCCAGCCCGCGATAGACGGCTTCTTCCATGTTGCCACTCTCGACCCGCAGCCGGGCCATTTCCCGCAGGGCGGCGCGGTTCTGGTTCACGAGATGGGAGATCTCGGGCCAGGCCGCGATGGAACTCAGCAGAACGAGCGCGAGCCCCGGCAGCGCCCATTTGGCGAATCCGAGAAGCGAGCGGCGGCGGGCAAGCTGCTCGGCGTTGGGAGGAAGGCGCACGCGATGAAATGCCGCGCGCCGCAGGGCGTCCAGCCGTGCCAGACTTTCCGTGCGATCGGTTGCAAAATCATCGCGTTGCGGGCGTCTGTCATCCGGCTGTCGTTCGGTCATGTAAGCCCCGCGCGCAGGAGATCATGCAGATGGATGATGCCGATGGGGTGGCGTCCCTCATCCAGAACGAACAGGCTCGTGATGGGTTTGAAGCGATCGTTCATCAGACGCAGTACATCCTGCGCCATGGTGGCGGGATCGGTCGTGACCGGGCCGCGGTTCATGATCTCACCGGCCGTTGTCGTGTCCAGATCACGGGTGAGCGCCTGTCGGAGGTCAGCATCCGTGATGAGGCCCTGCAATACACCTTCATCATCGACCACACCCATGCACCCGAATGCCTTGCGTGTCATCTCGATAATGACCGAGCGGAGTGGAAGGCTGATGTGTCCCAGAGGCAGGGCGTCGCCTTCATGCATGAGTTCGCGGATGGGCCGCAGGCGCGCGCCGAGCCGTCCACCCGGATGGAAAGCGCCAAAATCTCGGGCCGTGAAACCGCGTTTTTCCAGCAGGGCCAGAGCGAGCGCATCGCCCAGCGCCAGTTGCAGCAGGGTGCTGGTGGTCGGGGCCAGCCCCATCGGGCAGGCTTCACTCACGGCGGGCAGGATCAGCGCGATTTCCGCCGCGCGGGCCAGCGCGGATGTCGCCACGGCCGTAATCGCGATGACGCACAGCGACTGCCGGGCCGCGTAGGACAGGATGGCTGCGAGTTCGGTGGTTTCACCGGAATTGGAAAGAGCGAGGATGATATCGCCCGGCGCAACCATGCCCAGATCGCCATGAGCGGCTTCTGCCGGATGAACGAACAGGGACGGCGTGCCGGTTGAGGCCAGCGTTGCCTGGATCTTGCGGCCGATATGACCGGATTTGCCGATTCCCGTAACGATCAGACGCCCGTTCGTGGAAACGATTTTTTCCACGGCGCTGACAAACGCCTCTCCCAGTGCACCATGCAGTCCGGCTTCAAGTGTCTGAAGCCCCTCGCGCTCGACGGCGAGGGTATGGATGGCGGATTCAAGCGGTGGGCGCGTTAGGAGCGTCATGGACTTCGTCCGGTCCGGTTCTTACGCGCGATGGGAGAAAATGTCTGGCTCTTCGTATCCGAGCAGATCGAGCCGCGCTCGTGCCGGAAGGAAGTCGAAGCAGGCCTGGGCCAGGTCGCGGCGTCCTTCGCGCACGAGCATGGCTTCCAGCTTTTCCCACAGGGCAGGAAGATGAAGGACGTCTGACGCGGCATAGCGGAGCTGATCCTGCGTCAGGGTTTCGGCGCCCCAGTCGGAACTCTGCTGATGCTTGGACATCTCGACTCCCAACAGCTCGCGACACAGATAGGCCAGCCCGTGCCGGTCCGTGAATGTATAGACGAGGCGGGCGGCGATCTTTGTGCAGATGACGGGGGCAACGGTTACGTTCAGCGTGTGCTGGAGCACGGCGACGTCGAAACGTCCGAAATGCATCAGCTTCGTGACAGTATCATCCGCCATGAAGGCCTTGAGATTCGGGCAGTCATATCCGCGCCCACCCATGGAGACCGGTTTGATCTGCACCAGATGCGCTTCCCCGTCGCCAGCAGAAAGCTGAACGAGGCAGAGACGGTCACGATGGGGATTGAGACCCATGGTCTCGGTATCGACGGCAACAGAAGGGCCAAGATCGAAATCATCCGGCAGATCGCCGTCATGAAGATGGATGGCGTTCTGCTGGCTCATGTTGTCGTCACCAAATTTCTTGATCATCAGGTGAAGAGGCCATGAAGCCTGATCGCCTGTGGTGCCCAGAAGAAGACTCGAACTTCCACGTCCTTTCGGACACAGGTACCTGAAACCTGCGCGTCTACCAATTCCGCCATCTGGGCTCAGAGGCTACCGGGTTTTTTCACATCCGTGAGGCATCCCGGCTCGGTGAAGAGGCGTTTAGCCCGGGCGGTATGAGGCGTCAACAGGCATTACGAAAGAAAACGTGGAAATGCAGAAAGTTTTTTCGGGGAACATCGGTCGCACGGTTGCCGTCCTTGGGGGAGGGGGATTTATCGGCCGTACGCTCGTGAGCCGTCTGGTTGCCAGAGGGCATGTCGTGCGCGTGGGCGGCCGTCATCCCGAGCGTGATCAGGATCTGGCCCATCTTCCCGGTGAGGGGCGTGTGGAATTCGTGCGGGCTTCCGTCACGGACCGCGAAAGCCTGCGTCAGCTTTTCATCGGGGCCGAGGCAGCGGTGAATCTCGTATCCATCATGTCTCCCGATACAAGGGAGCTTCACCGGATCAATGTCGATGGTGCGCAGTGTACTGCCCAGATGGCTCAACAGGCTGGCGTGAAGCACTATGTTCACATGTCGGCCATCGGGGCTTCCCGGACGTCTCCCGCCAGTTACGGCAGGAGCAAGGGATGGGCAGAGAAGGTCGTGCGCGATGTCTTTCCCACTGCCGGCCTGCTGCGTCCGTCGGTTGTCTTCGGGCCGGAAGACAGCTTCCTGAACATGTTCGCCCTGATGGCCAAAGTGTCACCGGTCCTGCCGGTTTTCGGGGCCCGTACGCATTTCCAGCCCGTCTATGTCAATGACGTTGCCGATGCCGCCATCCGCCTTCTGGCGGAAGAGAACGCCGGACGGACCGTTGAAGCCGGTGGGCCGGAGGTTCTGACGATGCGTGAACTGATGACCTTCATCCTTCAGGTCACGGGGCGCCATCGGCTGCTGCTTTCCGTCCCGATGCCGGTTGCGCGTCTGGAGGCACGGATTCTGGAAAAACTGCCGGGCCATCTCCTGACGCGGGATCAGGTGACGCTGCTGGGTCAGGATAATGTTGTGCAGCCCGGCGCCGATACCCTTCAGGATCTGGGCATCGTTCCGGCAGCGCTTCGCAAGGTCGCTCCCGGCTATCTGGCGGGAGGGATTTTTGAGAGCTGGCGGCGGTTCCGGGCCTGAATGGTCCATAACGGACCTTTTGGGGACGTTGATTTTTCCTGTCTGAGCCTGAAAAGAGATATCTTTACCTTGAAAGGTCAGTGTCACTGACTGTTATTGCGAAAGGCAAGGGAATAGCTGCTCTTCAACAGGTTTGATGCGTCCTTTCTGATGGAAGGGGCATGGTTAAGGAGACACGCCGCATGGCCGACCGGATGTTGCAGTTCGTCACCCGCCCCCAGGTACTTCCCGAAAAGCGCGATGCGGACGAGCGGCGGAATGATTTCGGTGAAATCTATCGCGGTTTCGCCGTCAGTCGTGCGGAGGAGCAGGCTTCCCGCTGCTCCCAGTGCGGGATTCCCTTCTGCTCGGTTCACTGTCCCCTGGGGAACAATATTCCCGACTGGCTGAGGTTGACGGCGGAAAACCGGCTTGAAGAAGCCTATGAGATGTCCTGCGCGACCAATACCTTTCCAGAGATCTGTGGGCGCATCTGTCCGCAGGATCGTCTGTGCGAAGGCAACTGTGTCATCAACAAGGGCTTCGAGAGTGTCACGATCGGTGCCGTTGAGCGTTTCATCACGGAAAACGCCTTCGAACAGGGCTGGGTCCAGCCGGCCATTCCGGCGATGGAAATCGGGCGCAGCGTGGGCATCGTGGGGTCTGGTCCGGCGGGACTTGCCTGTGCCGAGCGTCTGCGGGCCTATGGGTACGAGGTTCATGTCTATGAGCGGCAGGATCGCGTCGGTGGGCTTCTGACCTATGGCATCCCCAGCTTCAAGCTGGAGAAGCATGTGGTCGCGCGGCGTCATGTCCTTCTGGAAGAGCAGGGAATCATCTTCCATCTGTCCACGCCCGTGGGGACGGGCGCGGGTGCCATTCCGCTTGATGACCTGCGGGACCGCCATGATGCGGTTTTTCTGGCGACGGGTGTGTACCGTTCCCGGGATGTCGGCGTTTCGGGCGCCGGGCTGTCCGGTGTTGTGGATGCCATTGACTTCCTGACGGCCTCGAACCGTCGCGGGTATGATGAAGACCCGGGGGAAGATGCGGGACTGCATGCGAAAGGCCGGCGCGTGGTGGTCATTGGTGGTGGCGACACCGCCATGGACTGCGTGCGGACGTCCATCCGGCAGGGTGCGGCCTCCGTCACCTGCGCCTATCGCCGTGACCGGCAGAACATGCCCGGGTCCCGTCAGGAAGTTTACAATGCCGAGGAGGAAGGCGCGCAGTTCGAATGGCTCGCGTCTCCCGAGGCGTTTCTCGGGGAGGATCATGTCACGGGTGTGCGCGTCATGAAGATGCGCCTTGGTGCGCCTGATCCGGGTGGGCGGCGCTCCATTGAAGGAACGGGGCAGCATGCCGTCATTGAAGGCAATCTTGTCATCAAGGCGCTCGGTTTCGATCCGGAAGACCTGCCGGGGCAGTGGGAGCAGCCGGACCTCGCCGTGACGCGGTGGGGTACGCTAACGGTTCCGCCCGGGGGGGGCCAGACCAGCCTGCCCGGCGTGTTCGCCGGGGGTGACATCGTGCGCGGCGCGAGCCTTGTGGTCTGGGCCATCAAGGACGGACGTGATGCCGCCGCCGCCATTCATCAGCATCTCTCTGAAAAGCCTGCCACTACGCCTCACGAACTGGAGACCGCGGAATGACCATGCAGCCGAAAGATTTCATCCGCGATTACGCCGAAAACGTCGAGCGTCTCGAGGGACTGTACGATCCGACGCAGGAGCGTGACTCCTGTGGCGTGGGGCTGGTCGCCTCACTGGATGGCAAACCCTCGCGCAATGTGGTGAAGGCCGGGATCGAAGCCCTGCGCAACATCTGGCACCGTGGGGCCGTGGATGCGGACGGAAAGACGGGTGACGGCGCGGGCATTCATGTGGAAATCCCGCAGGATTTCTTTGCCGAGGCCATTCATAACGGCTCCAGCGACGATACGATCGATGGCCGCATCGCCGTGGGCATGGTTTTTCTGCCCAAGACCGATCTGGGCGCGCAGGAGCGTGGGCGGCAGATCATCGAGACCGAGATCCTGAATTTCGGTTACGGCATCTACGGCTGGCGTCAGGTGCCGATCGATACGGCCTGCATCGGCGAGAAGGCCAACCAGACCCGCCCCGAGATCGAGCAGATCATGATCCGCAACCGTCTCGGCCGCTCCGAGGACGCGTTCGAGCGGGACCTGTATGTCATCCGTCGCCGCATCGAAAAGCAAGCCACGCTCCAGCAGGTTGATGTCTACATCTGCTCGCTTTCCTGCCGGTCGCTCATCTACAAGGGCATGTTCCTTGCGGAGAACCTGACGGATTTCTATCCCGACCTGCTGGATGACCGTTTCGTCTCCCGGTTTGCGATCTATCACCAGCGCTACTCGACCAATACCTTCCCGACATGGAAGCTGGCGCAGCCTTTCCGCAAGATCGCCCATAATGGTGAGATCAACACGATCTCCGGCAACACGAACTGGATGCGCTCGCACGAGACGCGCCTGTCCGATCCGGATCTCGATCCATACATGGAAGATCTCAAGCCGGTCGTGCAGGCGGCCGGGTCCGATACGGCGGCGCTTGATAATGTGTTCGAGTTGCTGACCTTTGCCGGACGCGATGCGCCGATGGCGAAGACGCTGCTTGTCCCGGCGTCCAGCGGTGCGAATTCCGCCATCTCTGATGCTGCCCGCGCCCTGTTCCGGTACTGCAATGCGGTCATGGAGCCTTGGGATGGGCCGGCCGCCCTGTGCGCCACGGATGGGCGCTGGGTGGTGGCGGGTCTGGACCGCGCCGGCCTTCGTCCCCTGCGCTACAGCATCACGAAGGATGGTTTGCTGATCGTCGGGTCCGAGACTGGGATGGTCCGCGTGCCGGATGCGCGTGTGGAGCGTCGTGGACGTCTTGGTCCGGGGCAGACACTGGCGCTGGATCTGCGCGAAGGGCGTCTGTACCAGCCGGATGATCTGCTGGAGATGCTGGCGTCCCGTCGGGATTTTCAGGGCTGGGTCAGTCATATCCGCAATATCGAGCCGATCGTGCGCGATGTGGTGGAACCCGGGAAACTAGACGTCGAGCGTCTGCGCCGTCTTCAGGTCTCGGTCAGTCTGACGCATGAGGAACTGGAGACCATCCTTCACCCGATGGTGGAGAACGCCGCCGAGGCGCTGGGCTCCATGGGGGACGACACGCCGCTTCAGGTTCTTTCCACGATCTATCGCGGTCTGGCGCATTATTTCCGTCAGGGTTTCAGTCAGGTGACGAACCCGCCCATCGACTCTCTGCGTGAAACGCGGGTGATGAGTCTTGTCACGCGATTGGGTAATCTCGGGAATATCCTCGACCAGTCAGCACATCAGTGCGACCTGCTGCAGTTGCCCAGCCCGATCCTGACGAATGGTGAATTCGACGAACTGCGCAAGGTCTGCGGCGAGGATGCGGCCCTGATCGACTGCACCTTCCCGGCGGCGGACGGTGAGGAAGGGCTGCGGGCCGCCATTGCCTCCATCCGTGCACAGGCGGAAGACCATGTCCGGGGCGGTTGCACGCATCTCTTCCTGACGGATGAGAACACGAATGCCGAGCGGGCCGCCATTCCGATGATTCTCGCCACCGCGGCGGTTCACATCTATCTGGTGCGCAATTCGCTGCGGACGTTCACGTCCCTGAATGTCCGCACGTCGGATGCGATCGACGTCCATGCGATTGCGGTGACGATCGGTGTGGGCGCCACGACGGTCAATCCTTCCCTGGCCCAATACTGCATCGCCGATCGGCTGCGTCGCGGTCTGTTCGGGGAGATGACGCTGCGTCAGGCCATGGAGCGCTATCGCAAGGCGGTGGACAAGGGTCTGCTCAAGATCATGTCCAAGTTCGGCATCTCGATCATTTCCGCCTATCGGGGTGGCTATAATTTCGAGGCGATCGGTCTGTCCCGCGCTCTGGTGGCGGAGTTCTTCCCCGGCATGCCGTCGCGGATCTCCGGCATCGGTCTGCCCGGCATTGCCCGGAACATCCTTGGCGCTCATGCGGCTGCCTGGAACCGCAAGGTCGAGGCGCTCCCGGTGGGTGGGCGTTACAAGCTGCGCCGCAAGGGCGAGACCCATGCCTTCTCGGGTCATCTGGTGCACATGCTCCAGAGCGCGGTTTCGGCCAACAGCTTCACCCTGTATCGCCGCTATGCCGATGCCGTGCGCCAGATGCCGCCGGTCGCCCTGCGCGACCTGCTGGATTTCAGGCCGCATCATGCCCCCATTCCGGTTGATGAGGTGGAGAGCATCACGCAGATCCGCCGCCGTCTGGTCGCGCCCGGTATTTCGCTGGGCGCCCTGAGCCCCGAGGCGCATGAGACGCTGGCCATCGCCATGAATCGGATTGGCGCGAAGTCCGATTCCGGTGAGGGTGGCGAGGATGCCGAGCGCTCGAAGCCGCGTCCGAACGGGGACAATGCGTCTTCCGCCATCAAACAGGTGGCGTCCGGTCGTTTCGGTGTGACGGCGCAGTATCTGAATGACTGCCGCGAGATCGAGATCAAGATGGCCCAGGGCGCGAAGCCGGGCGAGGGCGGGCAGCTTCCGGGCTTCAAGGTCACGGAACTGATCGGTCGCCTGCGTCATGCGACGCCGGGGGTGACGCTGATCTCGCCGCCGCCGCATCATGATATCTATTCGATCGAGGATCTGGCGCAGCTCATCTATGACCTGAAACAGATCAATCCGACCGCGACCGTCACCGTGAAACTGGTGGCCCGGACGGGAATCGGCACGATTGCGGCCGGCGTTGCGAAAGCGAAGGCGGATGCGATCCTGATTTCCGGTCATTCCGGCGGAACAGGTGCCAGCCCGCAGTCCTCCATCCACTATGCCGGTCTGCCGTGGGAAATGGGTCTGTCGGAGGCGCATCAGGTCCTGATGCTCAATCGCCTGCGCCATCGCCTGACGCTGCGGACGGATGGCGGTATCAAGACGGGACGTGATGTCGTCATGGCGGCCATGCTCGGTGCCGAGGAATTCGGCATTGGTACGGCGGCGCTGGTGGCCATGGGCTGCATCATGGTGCGCCAGTGCCACTCCAACACCTGCCCGGTCGGTGTATGCGTCCAGGACGAGAAACTGCGGGCCAAGTTCGAAGGCTCGCCCGAGAAGGTCATCAACCTTTTCACACTGATCGCCGAGGATATCCGCCATATCCTGGCAGATCTGGGTGTGCGGTCGCTGGAAGAGGTCATCGGTCGGACGGATATGCTCCGGCAGGTCTCCCGTGGTGCGGATTATCTTGACGATCTCGACCTGAACTCCCTGCTCGTGCAGGCTGATCCCGGCGGTCATGCCCGGTACTGTACGCGTGAGGGCCGCAATGAGGTGCCTGAAACGCTGGACGGGCAGATCATCCCGGATGCCACGGCGCTGTTCGAGCGGCGGGAGAAGCTGCACCTGCATTACAATGTGCAGAACACGCATCGCGCTATTGGTACCCGCGTTTCGGGTCTGATTACGCGGAAATTCGGCATGAATGTGCTGCCGGAGGGACAGCTTACGCTTTCCCTGCGCGGTTCTGCCGGGCAGTCGCTCGGGGCGTTTGCGGTGCAGGGGGTGAAGATCGAGGTCGAGGGGGATGCCAACGACTATGTCGGCAAGGGGCTCTCCGGTGCGACGATCGTCGTGCGCAAGTCACCGCAGGCGGAATGGGCGTCGGAAGAAAATGCCATCATCGGCAATACTGTCCTGTACGGTGCGACGGCGGGGAGTCTTTTCGCCGCCGGTCAGGCCGGTGAACGCTTTGCCGTCCGCAACTCCGGCGCAACGGCCGTGGTCGAAGGCTGTGGTTCCAATGGCTGTGAGTACATGACCGGTGGCACGGTTGTGATCCTTAGTGAGACGGGCGACAATTTCGGCGCCGGTTTCACGGGGGGCATGGCCTATGTGCTGGATCGCAATGGCCGGTTCGAGGCCCGCATCAATCCCGATACGGTGATCTGGAACCGCGTCCAGCCCGGCAGCCGCTGGGACGCTGAACTGCGCGCGTTGGTCGAACGGCACGTGCAGGAAACGGGAAGCGCCTATGCGGGCGAACTCCTGCATGACTGGGAGCGGACGCTGGAACAGTTCTGGCATGTCGTACCGCGCGATTATGCCCGGATCATCGGTTACGTTCAGGAAGACCTGTCTCAGCTTTCAGCCTGAACCAGACAGGGCGGGAATGGGTGTTTTGCCCGTCCCGCTTTCTATGCCTGTCTGGGGCGCAGTTTCAGGCAGGGACGTTCAATCAGACGCCATGACAGCGCCGCGCCTCCGAGCGTGGTGATCAGTGTGAACACAACGCCTTCCCATCGGCTGAACCCGTGCCGGACCTGAAGGTCTCCCGCCACAAGCACCAGCGGCAGGTGACACAGATACAGCCCGTAGCTATGTGTGCTGACTGAACGGACCAGCGCGCCGGGCAGGGGCGGTAACCTGCGGAGCGCCATCATGGCGGGCATGCAGAGCGCATAGCCGGCCCCGACGACATCAAAAATCGCCATGGCTTTCAGATGCGGGCCCCAGAGCGGAAAGGGCAGCAGGTCCGACCACCAGATAATGCCGACGATCGATGCGCCGAGTAGGAGGGGCGGCAGCCAGCGCTGGCGGAAGGTCGGGCTGCACCGGTAGAGCCACGCCGCCGCTACGCCCCAGGCGATCGAATCGAACCGGCAGGTCACGATTTTGCTCGTCACTTCCACCCAGTCCACGGAATGGGGCAGGGCCAGGCGCCAGCAGAGGGGCAGCAGAAAAAAGACGCCCAGAACGGCCCCGAAGGCCACGCGGCGCGGAATACGGCACATCAGGAGCCCGACCAGCAGGACCGGGAACCCCAGATAGAACCATTCCTCCACGGACAGGGACCACGTTACGGCGAACCATTCCGCCACCATGGGCCAGGCGAGGTTCTGCGTCATCGTCAGGAAACGGGGCAGGGCATGGCGGGCGGTGTCCCAGGTGACGCCGTAGGGTCCGAAATAGGCCAGTGGCACCAGAACCAGCAGAAGCCAGCCGTAATAGGCCGGAAGCGTTCTCAGCCAGCGTCGGATCAGGAACGTGCCCCAGCCACGCAGGGACGTGCCGTTGTCCAGCAGGTCCAGCATGATCGTCCCGATCAGGAAGCCGCTGAGGACGAAGAACATCATCACGCCGAAGAAGCCCAGAACGGCCAGATGGAAGTCCAGCGTCCGGTGCCACCAGGAGAGGAACACCGTTCCGTCATGGCAGACTAGGACGTCGATGATGGCCAGTGAGCGGACGAGATCCGGCCCTGCCAGCCGCTGCCGGGTGTTTTCAAAAGAAGGCAGGGACGGCGGGACAGTCATGGGATGGGCGGTTCTTCGGCGTTCGGGATGGGAGGACGTTCTTTTACACTACAGAATTGTCATCAACACCCCGTTTGACCCGAGGGCATGTCGTTCTAAGCTGTCATCATGAATAGTCAGCTTCCATTCGCTCCTTCCGAACCCGCTTCACAGACAGCCCCGGGGGAGACCCCGCCACGCTGGGATCTGTCGGATCTTTACGCATCTTCCGAAGATCCGAAGATCCAGCCTGATTTTGCCGCGCTCGAGCAGGCGGCGCGTGCGTTTTCCGAGGCATGGAAAGGCAGGCTGGAAACGCTTTCCGGAGCGGAACTGGCGAAGGCCTTCGCGGAATACGAGCAGATTGAGGAAGGGCTGGGCCGGATTGGCTCCTTCGCGCAGCTTGGCTTTGCGGCCCACACGACCGATCCTGTCAGGGGCCGTTTCGCACAGGGCGTGCAGGAGAAACTGACGGATATTTCCGCCCATCTCCTGTTCTTCGGGCTGGAACTGAACCGTTTGTCCGATGAGGTTCTGGACCGGATCTCGGCTGCGCCGGAAATGGCGAAGTGGAAGCCTTATTTGCGTGATCTGCGGGTTTTTCGTCCCTATCAGCTTTCTGACGAGGTGGAGCAGGTCCTGCTGGACAAGTCCGTGACAGGGCGCAGCGCCTGGAACCGCCTGTTTGATGAGACCATGGCGACGCTGAGTGTCGATCTGGACGGTGAGACGAAGCCGTTGGGTGATGCGTTCAACACGCTCACCAGTGCCGAGCGTGAGAAACGTGAAGCCGCGGCCGGTCAGATCAGCGCCGTTCTGGCCGATCAGTCCCGTCTGCTGACCATGATCACCAATACGCTCGCCAAGGACAAGGCGATTGGTGACAGGCTGCGCGGCTATCCCCGGCCGTCCAGCAGTCGCAACCGTGCGAACATGGTCGAGGATGAGGTGGTCGATGCGCTTGTGAGCGCGGTCGATGAGTCCTATCCGCGGCTGTCTCACCGTTATTATGCCCTGAAGGCGAAATGGCTCGGGCTAGAGAAGCTGGAGCACTGGGACCGGAATGCGCCTCTGCCGGGCGTACCGGACACCACTTTGTCCTGGCCGGAAGGCAAGAGCATTGTCCTGAACGCCTATACGGGGTTTGATCCGGCGCTCGGTGAACTGGTCAACCGTTTCCTGACGCATCCGTGGATCGATGCCGCTCCGGTGGCAGGCAAGTCATCGGGGGCGTTCGCCCATCCGACCGTGCCGTCCGTCCATCCCTATATCCTAATGAACTATCATGGTCGTCCGCGCGACGTGATGACGCTGGCGCATGAACTGGGCCACGGTGTCCATCAGGTCCTTGCCGGGCAAAAGCAGGGTTACCTGAATTCAGGTACGCCGCTGACGTTGGCCGAAACGGCTTCGGTCTTCGGGGAAATGCTGACCTTCCAGTCCCTGCTGGATGCGGAAAAGGATCCGAAGCGCCGCCGGCATCTTCTGGCCGCCAAGGTCGAGGACATGCTGAACACGGTGGTGCGCCAGATTGCGTTCTACCAGTTCGAGGTGCGTGTTCATGATGAGCGGGCGAAGGGGGAACTCTCTGCCGAGCGGATTGGCGCCATCTGGCGGGATGTGCAGGAACGCAGTCTTGGGCCGGCTTTTCATTTCACGCCGGACTATGACCTCTACTGGTCCTATATCCCGCATTTCATTCACTCTCCGTTCTATGTTTACGCCTATGCGTTCGGAGACTGTCTGGTGAATGCGCTTTACGGCGTTTACCGGGAAAAACCGGATGGCTTTGCGCAGAAATACCGGGCAATGCTGGAAGCCGGAGGCACCCTGCGCCATCAGGAACTCCTGGCGCCGTTCGGTCTTGATGCGACCGATCCGGATTTCTGGCGTAAGGGACTGGATGTAATCTCGGGGCTGATCGACCAGCTCGAGAAGGAGGACTGAGAACATCATGGCGCGGGATCTCGATAATACCGGTCTTCTGGGTGAACTCCGACGCATGGCGCGTACGTCCGGGGCGGTCGGCGGCATTGCCGCGCGGATGGCGGGAAGCCGGTTCGGTTTCAAGACGGACAAGAACGTCCACGCCGAGGATCTGAAATCGGCTCTGGGAAACCTCAAGGGACCGCTGATGAAAGCGGCGCAGCTCTTGTCCACCATTCCCGGCGCCCTTCCTGACGAATACGCCGAGGAATTGGCGCATCTTCAATCCAACGCACCGCCCATGGGCTGGAACTTCGTCCGTCGTCGCATGACGGCGGAACTCGGGGGCGGCTGGGAAAAGAATTTCCGGTCTTTCAGTCATGAGGCGGTGGCCGCCGCATCGCTGGGGCAGGTCCATCGTGCGCGTCTGATCGATGGCCGGGAAGTGGCGTGCAAGCTCCAGTATCCGGACATGCAGGCCGCCGTGGATTCCGACCTGCGGCAGTTCCGGGCCGCGCTGGGTGTTTACAAACGCTTCGAGACCACCATCCGTCAGGAAGAGGTCTATACGGAACTGGCCGATCGTTTGCGGGAAGAGCTGGATTACCGCCGCGAGGCCAGCCATCTGCGTCTTTACCGTGACATGCTGTCCGCAACGCCTGAAGTGACGGTCCCCGCGCCGGTGGAAGCTCTTTCAACCGGGCGTTTGTTGACCATGGACTGGGTCACTGGTCGCGGAATGAAGAGTGTTCTGCAGGAGAACCTGCCGCTGGAAGAGCGGAATGCCATGGCTATGGCCCTGTTCAAGGCCTGGTATACCCCGGTCTATCGTTATGGTGTCATCCACGGCGATCCGCATATGGGCAACTTTACCGTGCGGGATGATTACGGGCTGAACCTGTTCGATTTCGGCGCCGTGCGGGTCTTTTCGCCGCGTTTCGTGGAAGGTGTTGTGGATCTGTTCGCCGCTCTTCGGGACAATAACGAGGAGCAGGCTTTCCATGCCTACAGCAAATGGGGGTTCAAGAACCTCTCGCGGGAAACGGCGCAGGTTCTGAACGAATGGGCGCGGTTCTTCTATCGCCCGCTCATGACGGACCGCGTCTGTGCGATGCAGGAGAGCAACGACCCGGCGGAAGCCCGTCAGGTTCTGGAGCGCGTTTACGAAGGACTGAAACGGACAGGCGGCGTTCAGCTTCCACGGGAATTCGTACTGATGGACCGATCTGCCATCGGTCTGGGGAGCGCCTTCCTGCGTCTGGGGGCGCGTCTGAACTGGCATCAGATGTTCCAGGAACTGATCGAAGGCTTCAATGTCGAGGATCTGGCCGCGCGTCAGAGAGCCGCTCTCGACAAGGCCAAGGTGCCACCGGCCCTGTCGTCGCTATAAACCGGATCAGGTCTGAAAAAAGGGGCGCTTCCCGCAGTGGGAGCGCCCTTTTTTTTGTTTCTGTAATCCGGGGGCGGTATCCGCCCCTCGGAGAATTGGCGTTTTATTCGGAAGGCAGGCTATAGGCGATGACATAGTCGCCGCGGTTCTTGTCAACACCGGAGCGGGTCAGGCCGCCTGCCGTAACGACGATATACTGTCTGCCTGTCTGATCCGACAGGTAGCTCATGGGCGCTGCCTGCGAGGCAACCGGAAGCCGGGCTTTCCAGATGACTTCTCCTGTGTCGGTGTTGAGTGCGCGGACGTAATTGTCGAGCGTGCCTGAAAAGAAGACCAGGCCGCTGTGCGTAACCAATGGGCCGCTCATGGTTGGCATGCCGAGTGGAATTTCCAGTCCCGGCACGAAGCCGTGGATAGGCATGTCACGGATCGAGCCCAGGGGCATGCTCCATTTGATCCTGCCACTCTGAAGATCAATCGCGTTCATCGTGCCGTATGGTGGCTTTACGCAGGGGAGACCCGCTGGTGAGAAGAACATGGAGCGCACGACACCCCAGGGTGTCCCTTTCTGTTCGGAGTATTCTCCCTCTGCTGTGGGTTTGAAGCCGATGCGCCGTGCCTCATCCTGCTTGATGAATTTGCCCCACTGCGCCATGCGGATGTCATTGACGAGAAGCGTTCCGGTGCTTTCGTCCACCGCGCCGCCGCCCCAGTTGATGCCGCCATAATAGCCTGGATAAATAATGGCGGCCTGCTTTTCGTTGATGGGTGTGAATTCTCCTTCGTAACGATATGAGGCGAACTGAATGCGGCACAGGAGCTGGTCAAAGATCGTTCCGCCCCACATGTCACTGGCTTTCAGCCGATCCGTCCCGATGGAAAGGGCGGAAAAGGGCTGTTCAGGCGCCAGATACTGGCCAGCGGGCGCGCCATCCTGCGGAACCTTGCGCATTTCGACGGGAATGATGGGCGTCCCGTCACGCCGGTCCAGCACGAAAATCTGGCCACGTTTGGTCATGGCGATGATGGCGGGGCGTGTTCCACCGTGACCATCCGGGATATCGTAGAGAATGGGTTGCGCCGTTGCGTCGTAGTCCACGAGGTCATGATTGGTCGTGCGGAAGTGCCAGCGTTCGTCGCCGGTTTTTGCGTCCACGGCTACAAAGGCGTCGTTATATTCATCCGAAGCCTTGCTGCGGTTGCCGCCCCAAAAATCAGGCGTCTGGTTGCCGAGGGGGAAAAAGACGAGATTGAGTTTCGGATCGTAGCTGGCCGTTCCCCACAGGTTGGGGGTTTCGGGCGGGTAGATCTCACCCGGTGCGAGCGGTGTGGTGCCCCGGTGTGGGTTGGTGGCGTCCCACGCCCAGACCTGCGCGCCGGTGCGGACGTCATAGCCGCGGACGACACCGGAAGGTTCGCCGGTGCGTTCGTTATCGGCAATGCGCCCGCCAATGACGACAATATCGCCTGCTATGAGGGGAGCGGCCGTTGGATAATAGGAGCCGGGGGCGGTCGGCCCCAGGCCGGTCAGAAGATTGACGGCCCCGTTGTCACCAAAGCCCGGGCAGGTCTGACCTGTGCGTGCGTCAAGGGTGAAGAGGCGGGCGTCGATGGTTGTGAGCACGATGCGGGATGCGCAGGGTGCGTTTGCATCGGTCGCCGTGCTGTCATGCCAATATCCGACGCCGCGGCAGCGCTGCCATACCTTCGTGTGGGCATGGGGGTCGAAGTTCCATTTTTCTGTTCCCGTGTCCGGGTCGAGTGCTGAAACGATGTTATGGGGCGAACAGATATAGACCGTGTCGCCGATCTTGATGGGTGTGCCCTGAAATTCCGCGCCGTTGAGCGCCATGTCTCCGGTGCGATAAGTCCAGGCGACCCGGAGATGGCGGACATTGTCGCGGTTGATCTGCGTGAGATCCGCATAGCGCGTGCCTGATGCGGTCCGTCCGTAGGCCGGCCAGTCATGCTCCATTTGGCCGGGTTTGCTGGCGGAGGCGGTTTCCCGGGGATGGGACTGACCGTCCGGCGCAATGGCAGGGTGCACGCGGAACATTCCGCCCAGAAAAGCCAGAAGTGCTACGCCAAGTACGCCTGCCGTTGCGCCCGTGACGGTCCGTGAAAAAAACTGCCGTCCCGCTCCATTGAGCCATGGCGCCATCAGTGTGGCGATCAGGGCGATGCACAGGAACACGATCAGGCGGGAAAAACTTGGCCAGAAGGCAAATCCGACTTCAGACAGCGACCACAGGATGGTCGCAGTCAGAAGCCCGAGGGCGATCCAGGTCGAGAGAATGTTTCGACGGATCATGTAGAAGCTGCTGGTGGCGAGAGCGATCCCGGCGATCGCATAGAACCATGAACCACCCCAGAGGATGAGGCGGCCGCCTTCGACGATGAGAAAGGCGGCCATGAGGGCGCCCAGGATGCCGATTGCCGTCGAAAGCATGCGCAGGCTGCTGGACATCAGCCGTGTCCTCCCATGAGGGAGGCCGGAGCGGCGTCTGAAACAGATAAGGGTCTGATGGACATTGCGCTGAAATCCTTTGATCAGGATCGATCAGAGCGATGCATGACATGAGTTAAGCTATGTTATATGTAACATTACCATGAGATAATATATTGAAATATCACATGTTGAATAAGAAAATGATGCTCTCCGGACCCGGCGTCAGAAGGGTCAGAAGATTTCCTTGATGAGATCGTTTCCGATGCTGAAACCCGCTCCGGCTTCAACGGAGCGTGCAAATCCGGAATTCAGGATGTTGTTGACGAAATTGTCGGACTGCTGCTGTGGTTCGACGGCCTGAACGGGCGGGCGGGCCTCGTAAGGGGCGGGTGTATAGTTCTGGGGCTGTGGGGTCTGGGCGTTGGCCAGCGCGGCGTGAAGCTGCTGGAGGAGATTGGTGACTTCCTGCTGTTCCGCCTGGAAGGAGAGGGCCAGTTCGCGAAGATCCAGCGACCACTCACGGGCCTGCATGTCTCCGCCCTGCGCTGCGGCCTGCATTTTGGTACCCAGAGCCTGAAGAGCCTGTGCGGATTGCTGGGCCTGCTGCTGAAGCTGGTTGTATGTCTGCTCGATCGTCTGAACGTCCATGACGGCTGATCCTTCAAAGATGCGTCAGAAGTGATAGCGCTGGTGGACGAGTCTCTCCACCCTTTTGGCAATGGATTGTCACAAAGATACTGAACCGGAACGCTCGCGGACCGTAGAGCCCACTTGCCGTATCGTTTCCTCTTTCCCACCTTGGACCCATGGCCAGAAAACCTTCCGCTCTCCGCAATGCCGATGCCATGCCTCTGACGGCATTCATCCCCGAAAAGCAGCCTCCTAAACCCAAGACACGGAAATTCGTCGTCAAATCCGACTATGAACCCGCTGGCGATCAGCCCACGGCGATCGCCGAACTGGTGGAAGGCGTGGAAAACGGGGAGCGCAATCAGGTTCTTCTGGGTGTGACCGGGTCGGGCAAGACCTTCAGTATGGCGAAGGTCATCGAGAAGACCCAGAAACCGACGCTGATCCTTGCGCCGAACAAGACGCTGGCCGCTCAGCTCTATGGGGAGATGAAGCAGTTCTTTCCGGATAATGCGGTCGAGTATTTCGTCTCGTACTATGATTACTACCAGCCGGAGGCCTACGTTCCGCGCTCGGACACGTATATCGAGAAAGACAGCCAGATCAACGAGCAGATCGACCGGATGCGCCATGCCGCCACCCAGGCGCTGCTGGAGCGTAACGATGTCATCATCGTCGCATCCGTCTCCTGCATCTACGGTATCGGTTCGGTCGAGACCTATTCGAAAATGGTCGTGCGACTCGAAGTGGGCGGTACGATCGACCGGGAAAAACTGATCAAGGCGCTGGTCGAACTCCAGTACCGCCGCAACGATGCCGCTTTCGAGCGCGGGACGTTTCGTGTCCGCGGTGAGCAGATCGATATTTTTCCGGTCCAGAATGAAGACCGTGCCTGGCGTGTGTCCCTGTTCGGGGATGAGATTGATCAGATCATCGAGTTTGATCCCCTGACGGGGAACAAGACGGCGGATCTGGCGGAAATCAGCGTTTACGCCAATTCCCACTACGTCACGCCGCGGCCGACGCTCAATCAGGCGATGATCGGGATCAAGAACGAGCTGCGCGGGCGGTTGACGGAGTTTACCGAAGAGGGGAAGCTACTGGAGGCCGAGCGTCTGTCACAGCGGACAACTTTCGATCTCGAGATGATCGAGACGACCGGTGCGTGCAAGGGGATTGAGAACTATTCCCGCTATCTCTCCGGGCGTGGTCCCGGTGATCCGCCGCCAACCCTGTTTGAATATCTTCCCGAAGATGCGCTGCTGATCGTGGATGAAAGTCACGTCACAGTGCCTCAGATCGGCGGCATGGAACGTGGGGACAGGGCGCGGAAAAGCGTGCTGTCGGATTATGGTTTCCGCCTTCCGTCCTGCATTGACAACCGTCCGCTGGCTTTCGGGGAGTGGAATGCCTTTCGCCCGCAGTCCATTTTCGTCTCCGCGACGCCGGGGCCGTGGGAAATGGAGCAGACAGGGGGTGTCTTTGCTGAACAGATCATCCGTCCGACCGGACTGATCGACCCTGTTACCATCGTCAAGCCTGTGGAAGGGCAGGTGGATGATCTATTGCATGAGGCACGCGAAACCATTGCCCAGGGCGGGCGCGTCCTTGTCACGACGCTGACCAAGCGTATGGCGGAAGATCTGACGGAATATCTCGGGGAAGCCGGGATCAAGGTCCGGTACCTGCATTCGGACGTGGATACGCTGGAGCGTATCGAGATCATCCGTGACCTGCGTCTGGGCGCGTTCGATGTGCTGGTGGGTATCAACCTGCTGCGCGAGGGGCTCGACATTCCCGAATGTGCGCTCGTCGCCATTCTGGATGCGGACAAGGAAGGTTTTCTCCGTTCCCGAACTTCCCTGATCCAGACAATTGGTCGTGCGGCCCGTAACATTGAAGGGCGTGTTCTGTTGTATGCCGACAAGATGACGGACAGTCTGAACTTCGCCATCGAGGAAACGGCCCGCCGCCGCGCCCGCCAGATGGAATGGAATACGGAGCACGGCATTACGCCGCAGACCGTCCGCTCGAAGATCGGCGATGCGCTGTCTTCCATCTTCGAGCAGGATTACGTCACCGTTACGCCCGACGCGGCTGGGGACACCGAAGAATTCGTGGGCAAGTCGCTGCCTGTCACGATTGGCGAACTTGAAAAACGGATGCGGGATGCTGCCGCCAATCTGGATTTCGAGCAGGCTGCCAGGCTGCGCGATGAAATTCGCCGCCTTGAAGCCATCGATATGGGGCTGGAGCCACCTCCTGTTGCCACTTCGGTCGCAGGTAGGCCGGGAGCCGGCCGGAAGTCCAAAACCCCGACGCCTCTTGGTCCGGGTGGTGGCGGTTATGATCCGGCGAAGAAAAAGCGCGGCCGGGGACGCTGACCGTGTCACGCCGCAGGACTGGCTGCGGCATTCATGGTAGCAGGACGATCTTTGCGTCCGCGGACGGGACATGTTTCAGGATCAGGAGCCACGATGTCTGAAAAGACACCGCTTTCCCACTATCTCTCTCCACGTGGTGCGGAGGTTATGCGCGCCGAACTGAAAGAACTAGCCCAGAAGGAACGTCCCCGTATCGTCGAGATCGTCTCATGGGCGGCGGGAAACGGTGACCGGTCTGAAAACGCGGATTACCAGTACGGCAAGCGGCGCCTGCGCGAAATCGACAGGCGGCTGCGTTTCCTGTCCAAACGGCTTGAAAAGGCGGTGATCGTCAATCCCGCCGACCAGACCACGCGGGACCGGGTCTTTTTTGGCGCTACTGTCACGTATGTCGATGAAGATGACGTCGAACACACCGTGACAATCCTCGGGGTGGACGAATCCGATCTGGCGCGTGGGGAGGTCAGCCTTGTCTCACCCATCGCCCGTGCGCTGATGCGTACGCGAGTCGGAGATGTTGCAATGCTTCAAACCCCGCGTGGTCCGGTCGAGATCGAAATCCTGAAAATATCCTATCCTGCCAGGGGTTCCGATGCAGACTGAACCGCGCATTGGATGTGGCGCGGCCATTCTGGTGGATGGCCGTCTGCTTCTGATCCGGCGGAAACGGGATCCCGAGGCCGGATGCTGGGGGCTTCCGGGAGGGAAGGTGGATCTTTTCGAACCCGTTCGGGCTGCCGTAGAGCGGGAAGTCATGGAAGAGACGGGTCTGCGGGTCAGCGCCTCGGACCTGTTATGTGTGATTGATCAGATTGACCGCGATGCCGGAACCCACTGGATCGCGCCTGTCTGGCTCGTGGTGCGTCCGGAGGGCACGGCGCGTCTGATGGAGCCGGAGAAGCACGGCGCGTTTGGCTGGTTCGCGCTGGATGCCCTGCCTGGGCCCCTGACCGCTGCTGCGGTGCAGGCCATTAGTGCGCTTCGTGCGCGCGGTTCGGGAAAGACCGCTTCCACCTGAAGCGGAACGGCGCCGGCTTTGAAAAAAGAGTTCTGCCCGCTACAGCTTACGAACGCTTTTTTTACGGAGTTTTCCTTCATGTCCCGCTTGCTCCGGGTTGCCGTACAGATGGACCCGCTCGAACAGGTCAACATCGACGCCGACTCCACTTTTGCCCTCATGCTCGAAGCCCAGAGCCGGGGATATGAACTCTGGGTCTATCCGGTCACGTCCCTCAGTCTGGTGGAAGGGCAGGGACGCGGTGGTCGTGTTCAGGCCCGTGCACGGCGTGTGGATGTCCGGCGGCAGAAAGGCGATCACGCCCTGTTCGGAGACGAGCAGATGCTGGATCTGGGTGAAACGGATGTCATCCTGATGCGTCAGGATCCTCCCTTTGACATGGGGTACATCACTGCCACGCATATGCTCGAACATATTCATGGCGTGGGAGAGGGGCTTTCCCTTGTGGTGAATGATCCGGTCGCAGTTCGCAATGCGCCCGAAAAGCTGCTCGTGACGCATTTTCCGCATCTGATGCCACCGACTCTCATCACCTGGGATCCGCGCGAAATCACGGCTTTCCGTGAAAAGTACGAGGATATCATCGTCAAGCCGCTCTATGGCAATGGCGGTGCGGGCATCTTCCGAATCAAGCCGGGAGACGAAAATCTGGGGGCTCTGCTGGAGATGCATTTCGCACGTTCCCGTGAGCCGCTGATGATCCAGCGCTATGAACCGGCGGTCCGGCAGGGTGACAAACGGATCATTCTCGTGGATGGAAAACCCATTGGCGGGATCAACCGTGTTCCCGCTACGGGAGAGGCGCGGTCCAACATGCATGTCGGAGGACGTGCCGAACGCGCAGCCCTGACGGACAGGGATCTCGAGATCTGCGCGGCAATCGGCCCCTATCTGCGGGAACATGGCCTGATTTTCACCGGGATCGACGTTATCGGAGACTGGCTGACCGAGATCAACGTCACTTCTCCGACGGGCCTGCAGGAGCTGGATCGCTTTGAAGGAATCAACAGCGCGGCGCTGATCTGGGATGCCATCGAGGCACGTCTGGCCTCCTGAGAAAGCTATTTCTGCCCGTTTTCCTGTGGCTTTTCGTAACTGAAGGGGAGAGAGACCTCTAATATTTCTCCCTCTGTGTTTTCAACGGGTTTGTCACGACCGAAGCGGTTCGCAAACCAGTCCGAAATCTGCTCGCGGAAAAAGATGCAGTAAACGGTTGGCCAGACGATGATACAGAGCAGGATCAGGAAATAATTCAGCATGAGAGCTCCTTCCTGAGCGGCGTGTGGATCAGGATGTGAACCGCTCATCTGCATGGTGTGTCTTGCCAGATGCCTGTCCGGAAGGGCAAGAAGGACCCAGCTGAACAGGTTTCGGACATGCTTTCTCACTTTTGGTGAAAAGCTGACACAGAAGGTCCTATATTCTATGTCCTCCACTCTCTCCCCGCGTTCTGCACTGGACGCGGAGGCCGTCAAAACGGCCTATCGCCGATGGGCGCGTGTTTATGATACGGTTTTCGGCGGAATTTCCGGTTACGGGCGCAAGCGTGCCGTCGCCGCCGTCAACGCCCTGCCCGGGGAGAAAGTACTGGAAGTCGGCGTCGGGACGGGCCTTGCCCTGCCAGCCTATTCCAAAAACAAACGCATCACGGGCATTGATCTTTCCGAGGACATGCTCGAACGCGCCCGTCTGCGTGTTCTTCAGGATCATCTGACGAATGTCGATGACCTGCTGGAAATGGACGCTGAAGCGACCACGTTCGCTGATGACAGCTTCGATATCGCGGTTGCGATGTTCGTTGCATCCGTCGTCCCGCATCCGGACCGTCTTCTGGCGGAACTCAAGCGCGTCGTGCGTCCGGGTGGTCATATCCTGTTCGTGAACCACTTCCTGGCCACTGGTGGTCTGCGTCTGACGGTCGAACGGGGCATGGCGCGCGCTTCCCGCTCGCTGGGCTGGCATCCGGACTTCGCCATCGAGTCTCTGCTGCCGCCGGAAGACCTGCGCCGGGCGACCCTGACCCCTGTTCCACCTGCCGGACTGTTTACACTCGTGACATTGCCGCAATGCGAGAGTAAAAGCGACGCAGCAGCCCTGGTCGCCTGATCGGCGTATGGTTCCGGTTCTGCCGGCGCCGAGTATTCCGACGCTCGCTGCGGTATTCCTTGGCAAGGGACCGAATACGCGATCATGATACCTCAGGCCTACGACTCCAGTTCTTCTCTTTCCAGCCGTCGTTTGGGAACGTCCTTCATTCTTCTGGCACTTTTCGCCGGACTGCTGGGAGGAGCACTGGCCCTTCCGGTACTTCAGGTTCATCCAACGGCTGGTCAGACGCTGTGTCACGGGATCCTGATGACGTTCTTCGTGGTCTGTCCCGCAGCACTGGGCGGGTTCGGGCAATGGCTTCTGCCAGAGGAACTGGGAACCTCCCGAAGTGTCCTGCCGGGCGCGACCCTTGCAGGATTTGGGTTCCTCTCCGCAGGGATTGTTCTGCTTCCCGTCATGCCGCTGGCTGCACTGCTTCTCTGGGCTCTTGGTAGCCTGTCCGTCGCAACGGATGTCATCACCACCTGTCTGGAAGGGCGGACAGTCCGCTTCCGCGGGATGTCCCCGCTGGCTTGGTCTCTTCTCGCTACGGCGTCTGGTGTGGTGGTGATCGCGCCGGTTCTGGCTGCTATCGTAACGCGCGTGTTCTGGACCGGTTCCCGTACCGTTACTCCGGAAACCCTGGTGCAGATGCTGCATCTGCCCGAGACGGCCCTGATGCTGACGCCGGCTCTCGGACTGATCACATATCTGCTGCCCCAGAAGGCAGGACAGTCCGCCTGCTGGAAAGTCGCTCCCTATGTCTTTGCAGTCACCGGGGTGCTGGGGCCGCTGGTCTGGGTGAACAGCTTTTTTGGTAATGTGCCGGCACCGGTTGTCCATAACCTTCTTCTGCTCAGCCAGATCGTGCCATCCGTTCTTCTGATTGGTGCCCTGTGCCGTGATGTCTGGACACAGCATCGCGAACTGGACGGAACGGCGTTCTGGGCGCTGGGCAGTCTCGTCCTGTTCACCGCAGGCTGGCTGTCGGACGTCATGCCCGGACATGTCATTGATCATTCCGCTGCTGCTTTCGGCGGGGTTATGGCGATCTGCGGAGGCTTTTATGCCTGGCTCCAGGCCCAGTTGCCGAATCGCGTTCCCGGGGCTCTTATCCGTGGCCATGCTCTCCTGACCGTGGTGGGCGCCATCTGCTCGGTGCTGCCGCAGTTCATGGTGGTGGGCGATGCCGTGATGGGGCTTAGTCTGATGACATTCGGGCTTCTTGGGCTTTTCCTGATCAGGGAGACCGGTCGCAACCGGGTATCCGCATGAGCAAAGCTGTAACGCCCCTGAACCCTCAGGGGATTTTTTCTGTTCCGGGTCATAATGGTGATCCGTCCCTGCGGGAGTGGCTGGCGCTCCTGAAGCCGAGGGTGATTTCCCTCGTTGTCTTCACGGGAGCCGCTGGCATGGCCGTCGCGCCCCGCTGGCCGTCCATCCCGGTGGGGCTGGTGACCATTCTGTGCATCTGCATCGGGGCAGGGGCGGCTGGCGCCATCAATATGTGGTATGACCGCGACATTGATGCGGTCATGCGTCGTACCAATGTTCGCCCCATTCCGGATGGGCGGATGCCGGAGCAGAGCGCGCTGGTTTATGGCGTGGTGCTGTCCGTCATGTCCGTGCTGGTCCTGTGGGTTGCCACAAACGCCCTGGCAGCCGGGATTCTGGCGTTTTCGATTTTCTTTTACAGCGTCATCTACACGATGTGGCTCAAGCGCAGTACGCCGCAGAACATCGTGATCGGCGGGGCGGCGGGGGCTTTTCCGCCCATGATCGGCTGGGCTGCCTCCATGGATTCCATGGCCATCCTGCCTGTGGCGATGTTTGCCATCGTTTTCCTGTGGACGCCGCCGCATTTCTGGTCCCTGTCCCTGTATGCCTGCAAGGATTACGACAAGGCGGGCATCCCCATGCTGCCGGTTGTTCGTGGTGCGCGGCATACGCGCTGGCAGATCCTGATCTACACCTTCATCCTGACGGCTGTTTCGCTGGTGCCGTCCTTTGTCCATGAATGCGGCATGACCTATACGGTCGTGACCAGTCTTCTGGATCTTGGCTTCATTCTCTGTGCTGTCCGCGTCCTGATGGACAAGCAGGACGCCAATGGCGTCAGCCTGACGAAGGACAAGCCGGCGCGTTTCGCTTTCCGCTACTCGCTGGCCTATCTTTTCCTGCTGTTCTGTGGACTGCTCGTTGACCGGGTGCTTCTGGCATGAAAACCGATCCTGCAACCTTCCGCCGGCAAAGCCGGATTGTCGGCATTGTCGGCGGTGTCATTCTTCTGGCAGTCGTCTTTTATATGGTTGCGCTTGTCAGACTCTGACGGGCGCATCTGTCCTTTCAGCCAGCCTGCTGGATGGCTGAAAGGATCCAGTTGCCGCGACCATCGGCCCGGACGAACGTCCAGAGCTCCGTCACGGTGACGGGCTGGGTGGAACTGCCGTCAATCACGTTTCCGAACGAATCGGTCGTTACGTCCGTCATCGAGTATCGCATTGCGACCGTGGCGTAGGTCAGGTTGCCCTCGCGCCATGCCTCGGACAGGTCTCCGCGCAGGAACTGGATATTGGACACGATGTTGCGTGCGCCACGGCTGGCAAGGTCCGAAAGCTGCTCACTGAAATAGCTGGCCATTTCCGGTGTCACCATCGTGGTGATGGCGCGCATGTTCTGCGCGCTCCAGGCTGCCTGGATATCCAGCAGAAGCTTCTGGAAGCTCCGGTAGTCCTCGTTTGTCAGGGTAACCGGCACGCTGTTGCCTCCAGCCGGACGGGCCGTTCCGGGCATGGCCATGCCGCTGCCCAGACCACCGGACATGCGGCGCTGGCCGAACATCCGCAGCAGGAACACGATCAGTGCGCCGATGATCAGAACCTGAAGCAAGAAGCCGAACAGGGACGTAAAGCCGGTCATTCCGCCAAACATGCCATGTCCGCTCAACAGGCCGAACAGTCCTGCACCCAGAAGACCGCCCGCAAAGCCGGTCATGAAAGGATGCCGGTTGGCGTAACCGGGCCCATAGGGCGGTCGTGCTCCATAGCCGGGCATGGGGCGTGGCGCCGCGGGAGCGAACTCCTGACGCGGTGTCATTGTCCGGTCCATGGGGCGGGCCCAGCCGGGTGTGAGAGAGGTCCGGGGCGGGGCGCTCCACGTATGGGAGCCACGGCTTCCCATGGAACCACCGCCGCCGGGGCGGGCGTCAGCGGTTCCCAGAACGCAGAGCAGCGCCAGGGCGAGGGGGAAAAGGCGGTTCTTACGCATCAAAGTCCTGCAATGTTCATGCCGTCAATCCGAAGGCTTGGAGCGTTAACGCTTCTCCGGAATGTAAGATCACTGGCAGGCACCATCCGGGCCAGCATGTCACGCAGATTTCCGGCGATCGTCAGTTCCGCCACGGGTTCGGCAATTTCCCCGTTCCGGATCATGAAGCCGGATGCGCCCCGGCTGTAATCGCCGGTCAGCATGTTGACCGATGAGCCCATGAGCTCCGTTACCAGTATTCCTTCCCTGATATCGGAACGCAGGGCTTCTGGTGAAAGGGTTCCGGCCGCGAGATGAAGATTTGTCACGCTTGGGCTGGGAGGGGAGGTGACGCCACGGCTGGCGCGGCCATTGGACGGCAGGTCAAGCTGCCGTCCGCTCCGGGAATCCAGAAGCAAGGTCTGGAGAATGCCATCCTCCACCAGATCAAGCGGTCCGGCAAAGCATCCTTCCCCGTCGAATGGACGGGACGCAGGTCCTCTCGGGCGCCTTGGGTCATCGTGAACGCGCAGTCCGGCCCCTAGGACACGGGTCTTCATGGCGTCCTTGAGGAAAGAGGTTCCGCGCGCCACGGCTGCTCCGTTGATTCCCGCAACCAGGTGCCCCAGCAACGTGCTGGAGACCCTTGGATCGTAAATGACGCTGTAGGTTCCCGTTTTCGGGCGTCCGGGACTGAGGCGCGCCAGAACGCGCTCTGCAGCCTCCTGGCCTATAACCTCTGGCGCGTCCAGATCGGACAGGTGGACCGCGCTGTGATAGGCGTAATCCCGCTGCATGGACGGCCCTTCACCCGCAAGAACGCTGGCGCTGATCGAATGGGAGGTGCGGCTGTAGCAGCCCATGAAGCCGGCTGATGTTCCCAGAACCACCGTGGCGCGTCCCCGGCTTGCGGAAGCGCCGTTGGTGTTGGTGATGCCTGTATGGGACAGTGCGACCTCTTCCGCCAGTCGGGCGTGGGCCAGCAGCGCATCCATGTCCAGCTGGGCGGGATCATCCAGATCAAGGCCCGTGGCATCGAAATGTCCGGTCAGGGCATTGGGGGCGAGCCCTGCAAAGCGGTCTTCCGGCACCACAAGCGCCATGGCGCAGGCCTGTTCGGCCAGCCGGTCGAATTCTCGCTCGTCAAGAACGCTCGTTGAAACGGCTGCTGCCCGTTTGCCCCGGAAGACCCGCAGGCCCAGCGTCACGTCCTCCGACCGTTCGATGTCTTCGGGGACGCCCTTGCGGACAAGGGCGGCTTCGGCCTCGTTACGGATCAGGATGGCGTCCGCCTGATCCGCGCCGTGGCGTCTGGCCGCTGCCAGAAGGGCTTCAACGTGCGTGGTGATTGTCATGCTGCCAGCCTTGCTGTGATGTCCTCAATGGATGGCATGTTTCCAACCGGGCCGATGGCTGTAAAGGTCGGGGTGCCGGAGAAGATGGTCCGGGCGACGCGCAGGATGTCCTCTTCCGTCACGCTGTCGATACGGCCTACGGTCTCCGCCGTCGGGACAGGGCGTCCGTGAACCTGCATCTGCCGGGCCAGCTGTTCGCACCGGCTGCCCGTGCTTTCAAGCGACATCAGCAGGGAGGATTTGAGCTGCGCCCGCGCCCGCGCGAGTTCTTCCGTTCCAAGGCCATCCTGAAGGCGCTTGAGTTCATCGATCATGACAGGGATGAGTTCAGCCGTCTGTTCCTCGCCCGTTCCGGCATAGAGACCGAACAGCCCGCTGTCGCTGAAGGGGGAGGCAAAGGCGTAGACACTGTACACAAGTCCGCGCCGCTCCCGGATTTCCTGGAACAGCCGCGATGACATGCCGCCGCCCAGCAGCGTGGAGAGGATCATCACGGCGTAATGGTCGGGATGATGATAGTCCACGGAGGGGAAGCCCATGACCAGATGGGCCTGGTCCAGTTCCCGTGTGGTGCGCAGGTCGCCGCCTGCATAGGCTGCGCTGCGCGGCTGGGGCGTGCGGTGGGTTGGCAGATCCTGGAAATGCTCCTTTACCAGGTCCACGACCTGCTGGTGATGCAGGTTGCCGGCTGCCGCAACCGTGATGTTGTGGGTGGTGTAATGCTCGCGCATGTAGGTCATGAGCGTCTCGCGCGTCATGTCCGAGACGAGCTTCTCCGTTCCCAGTGTCGGACGTCCCATGGGCTGCTCTGGGAAGGCGCGTTCCTGAAACTGGTCGAAGATGATGTCATCGGGTGTGTCGTTGGCCTGTCCGATTTCCTGCAGGATCACGCCCCGTTCACGCTCGATTTCGGCGTCCAGGAAGGTGCTGTGCGTCAGGATGTCGCCAATGATATCCACGCCGAGCGCCAGGTCGTTCTTGAGGAGCTTGACGTAATAGGCCGTTGTTTCCCGCGCGGTATAGGCGTTGATGAAGCCGCCGACATTCTCGATCTCCTCGGCGATCCGGATGGCGGAGCGTCGTTCGGTTCCCTTGAAGGCCATGTGTTCGAGAAAGTGGGAAACGCCATTGTTCTCCACGGTTTCATCGCGGGTGCCGATGGAGACATAGGCACCGAAGGATACGGTCTCGACGCGTTCCATCCGTTCAGTGACGATGGTCAGGCCGTTTTCGAGCGTGGTGACTTCAATCGTGTCGGGCATGAGGATCCGTAATGTCAGAAAAAGAACAGGCTCCCTGAGATGGGGAGCCTGGGGAAAGCTGCAAGTTGGTCAGCCGTGACGGATATGGGCGCGAACGGCGTCCTGTATGGTGGCAAGCTGGCTGCTCATTGTATCGTAACGCTCCTGCCGTTCGAACAGATCGGCAAGATGGGGGGGGAGTTCGGGTTTGATCCCTGTTGCGGCGAAAACGGCATCCGGGAACTTGGCGGGGTGGGCGGTGGCCGCGGCGACCATTGGAATGCCCGGCTCCTTGAACTGCCGTCCGACCGCCAGTCCTATGGCCGTATGGGGGTCCGCGAGATACAGGCTCTCGTTATAGAAGAGCCGCATGGCCTCTGAAGTCTGTTCGTCCGTCAGCGTCATGCCCTGGAAGACGTCCCTCATGCGCATCCATGCGTCATGGGGTACGGCCATGCGTCCCGTTTCCCGGAATTCGCGCATGATGGCGGCGCAGCGGGTTGCATTGCGGTCGAGCAGTTCGAACAGCAGGCGCTCGAAATTGGACGAAACCTGAATATCCATGGACGGAGACAGGCTTGGCTCCACGCGGCGGACGCTCATGTCATTATCGAGCAGGAACCGCGTCAGGATATCGTTGCGGTTGGAGCCGATGCAGAGATGTCGGATCGGTAGTCCCATTTCCCGTGCGGCCCAGGCGGCGAGGACATTGCCGAAATTTCCTGTCGGGACTGCGAAGGAGACTTCCCGGTCCGGCGCGCCCAGCGCAAGCGCGGCGCGGACATAATATGGAATCTGTGCAGCAATGCGCGCCCAGTTGATGGAATTGACCGCCGAGAGAGAGACTTCGTCACGGAAAGTATGATCCGCGAACATGGCCTTCATCAGATCCTGACAGGTGTCGAAATCCCCGTCGACGGCGATGTTCAAAATGTTGCTGTCCTGCACGGTCGTCATCTGGCGCCGCTGCACTTCCGATGTCCGGCCTTTGGGGTGCAGGATCACGACGGACAGACGTTCGCGGCCGCGGCAGGCCTCGATGGCGGCGGAGCCGGTATCTCCGGAGGTTGCGCCAACGATGGTGACATGGCGGTTGCGCTGCGTCAGGACATGATCGAACAGACGGCCCAGCATCTGCATCGCCATGTCCTTGAAGGCGAGCGTGGGGCCGTGGAACAGTTCCAGTGAGAACAGGTCCTGCTCAACCTCGCAGAGCGGCGCGATGGCGGCGTGATCGAATCCTGCATAGGCGTCACGGCACATGGTCCGCAGGGTATCGCAATCAATGGCGCCTTCGGAAAACAGGGCAATGACTTCCGCTGCCAGATCCGGATAGGACAGGGCCCGCCAGTCACGGAACGTCTGAGCGCTGATCCGGGGCCAGCTTTCTGGCATGTAGAGCCCTCCGTCACCGGCAAGGCCGGCAAGGAGAATGTCAGAGAAATTCGGGGCGTCGGCGGTCAGGTCGCCGCGAGTGGAACGGTAGCGCATGGAGCGGTTTATATCATGACCTTTTACGGCAAGGCGATGCGAAGAATATGGGTTGTTCCGTTCTCGTCTGTCAGGACGGCGATCTGCCGGTTTGGGGCAACGGCAAGTGCACCGGCATCGATCATGCGGCGGTCCCGCATAAGACGTTGTGGAATCCGGTCAGCGCCGAATTTGAGCAGCGCCCCTTCTGTGATGTCTGACATGTAAAAGACATTGTCGGGGGAAAGCGTCAGGCCACCCAGACCGGGCGTGTCACGCCATTCGACGATTCCGTCCAGCTGCTCCACGGGCGTAAAGTTCGGGTCTGTCAGCAGGGCTGTGTCAATCCGGTACAGTGGACCGCAGGCGGGCTGGTAAAACAGCCACTGTCCCTTGTTGTCCAGAGCCAGAAAGCGGACATTTCCACCCGCCTGAGGACGGCCATCCGGTCCGTAGCTGATTTTTCCGTCCCGCAGGAGAGGGCGCCGTCCTGTCAGGGAGGCATCATATCCCAAGAAGCGTTTGGACTTCCCATCAGAGAGATTGGCCACGACGAGCGCAGGTTTGGCCTCGTCAACCAGATAGGCATGGCCTCGGCTGACCTGCAACGCCACAAGATGGCTTCCCGCGATCGTTGCGTCTTTCAGGGGCACGGTGCCCACAACATTTCCCTGAGCAGAAAAATGGACAAGGGATAACTGGTCGCTGTCTGTCAGGCCCCAGATGTCCGCGTCATCGCGTGTCAGGGCAACCAGTTTTCCGGGCGCATCCGAACCGAAAGGATGTGCCACGTTTTCCGAATCGATCTGGACAGGGTGTCCCTGTGGATCGAGCGCGAGAAAACGTCCGTCTCCCATTGCGAGCAGGACCGTGGAACCAACACTGGCAACGGGAGAATCCTGCACTACATGCGCGGGGCTGGAAACGTCCTGCCACGGATGGTCGGCGCGGGCCGGTGAGGATAGGGCGCAGACTGCCAAGGCAGTCGTTACGGCAATGGAAGACAGAAACCGGCTTTTCATGCTTCTGACATTGACCTGACAGCCTGCTTTGGCAACCCCTGAAGTTCAGAAGTGTTCCGGAGTCATTTTGTTCGACGGCCCTGCATCCCCGGGCAGAAGGGTTCTGGTGACGCGTCTGTCTTCAGCCGCCATTCGCTCTGCCGGGAAAGGCGCAGGGCGCGGATTTGCCAGCCAGGGCGACTGCTCCTGTTCCACAGGGAAAACCATGGCAGCGTACATGAGAAGGGCAGCCTCGACCGTCAGGCATTCGATGGACCAGCGGTTGTCGGGCATGAGGGCAACATAATGGCCAGACGCCGTGCGGCGGACTTCAATGGGGAAAGTACGGGTCGTCATGCCCTGACGGACGGTGGCATAAACCAGTCCTGGCACGGATCCTGTCCGTTGTTCGAGATGCATGATCTGAAACCTCTGGCTCGGTCTTGCTAGGGGCGCAACATATACATTCAATAATGAAGACTTTGTTAACGTTAAAGTTGTTTATGAGGAGGAAATCCTTGGAAAATCCCACATTATTTATGAAGTTTATGAACGCCGGAATTGGTCAGACGTTCCCGACAAAACGGCAGGCTGATGAAACCGTCCGATCCCTCTGACCTGATACGTCAGGCTTTCGCATTTTTCGCGGCAGGAGCTTCCGATCGTGCCGAGGGGCTTTTCCGCGGGATTCTCAAGGATCATCCCGGGCAGCCGGATGCCATGCATGGCATGGCCTGTCTGGCCCGGGCCAGGGGACAGAACGCCACGGCTATCGCGCTGACTGGACGTGCCCTTCAGGACAGAACTCTTTCAGCGGACCGTTCGGGGCCGATGCATGTCACGCTGGGTCTGGCGCTCGTGGCCGAGAAGCATGTGGAAGCGGGGCGGGCTGCCCTGTCCGTTGCCGTCGCGCTTCAGCCTGACAGTCCTCAGGCGCTGGCGGCTCTGGGTGAAGTGCTCTGGCTGCTCGGGAGACGCGAAGAGGCCCGGCAGACGCTCGAAAAAGCCGTGGCCCTGTCTCCTGCGGATGTCAGTCTGCAAACCCGGCTCGGAGAGCTGTATCTGGAAGACGGTCTGTCAGCTGCTGCGCTATCGCATTTCCGAGCGGTCGCAACCCGGCGGCCCCATGACGGGGCTGCCCTGGCCAATCTGGGGGCTGTGCTTTTTGAACTGAATGAACTGACGGAAGCGCGTCTGATTCTGCAAAGAGCGTGCCGTTCAGGGGCCGTGACACCCGAGACGCTGAACAGTCTCGGGCTTGTGGACATGGCGATGGGTCATCTGGGAGCGGCACGGTCCGCGCTGGAGCAGGCATTGGCTCGGCGGCCGGATGATGGCCGTCTGGCCGGAAGTCTTGGAACGCTGTTGATGGACATGGGCGAAGAAGACCGGGCCGAGCAGGTCTTTGCGGCCATCATGAGCCGCGAAAACGGTATTGAAGCTATCCGTGCGCGCTTCAATCGCGCGACCGTCCTGCTGGGGCAGGGCCGGTTTGCCGAAGGCTGGAAGGATTTCGAGAGCCGGCGCGTCCTGCTCGGGCACAGGGACGTAGCTCCATTGTGGGATGGATCGTGTGGGAGCGGTCCTGTCGCCGTAACGGCGGAACAGGGGCTGGGTGACATGCTCCAGTTCCTGCGCTTCCTGCCCGAAGCGGCGCGAAGGCGACCGTTGCGGCTGCGATTTGCCGCTGCCAGTCTGACGACCTTCATGCCGGAACTGACAAAGGACCGTCTGTTGCCTTCGAAAGGGCCTGTGGACGCGGAAATCAGTTTACTGAGTCTGCCTTTCGTGCTCGGCATGACGGAAGCGCCATCCACACTGCCTTATCTGACCGTGCCGGTTTGCCCGGAACCGGATCTGGTTGGTCTCGCCTGGGCTGGAAATCCGTCCTATCGCTTTGACCGCCGGCGTTCTCTCCGTCCGGAATGGCTCGCGCCCCTGCTTGAGACGAAGGGGGTGCGCTTTCTCTCACTTCAGAGAGAACATGCTCTGACCGGAATGGAAAAGGCCCCTCTCGATACCCTCGACGATCTGGCCCGCGCGGTTGCCCGCTGTTCGCTGGTGCTGAGCGTCGATACGCTGGCAGCGCACATGGCCGGTGCGATCGGGCGTCCTTTATGGCTCTTGAATCGCCCGGGCGGAGACTGGCGCTGGAAAGACGTGCCATGGTACGAAAATGTCCGGCAGTTCCGCCCGGAACGGGACGGACCACCGGAAAAGACATGGCCTGTCACCCTCGACAGGGTTGCTGCGGAACTCAGGCAGTGGGTGCAGTCGCGGGTTGAGGGGGCGTAAGGGACGCGAGAAGGGCCTCACGGATGCGGTTCAGACGCACCGGATCGACAATTTTCATTCCCAGCAGATCGCGGACATAGAATACGTCCACGGCCCGCATTCCGTAGGTGGTGATATGGGCGGAGGAAATTTGGAGGGACTGACCGCTGAGAGCGGATGTCACGTCGTGCAGTAGGCCAGGCCGGTCCCGCCCGTTGACCTCGATCACCGTATGGCGGTCCGAAGCCGTGTTGTCGATGACGACGCGCGGTGGAACATGAATGGCGCGCATCCGGCGGGACAAGCCGTGATGACTGGCTTCCGCAATGCCCTGCCGGATGTCGAGCCGTCCGGACAGGGCCTGCTCCACCAGATGGTTCAGACGGCCGAGCTGATGCGGTTCCTCGAAGGAGCATCCTTCGGCGTCCTGGACCCAGAACGTATCGAGCGCCATGCCGTCACTGAGGGTGTGAATCCGCGCATCCACGATAGACGCGCCCGCTACGGCCAAGGCGCCGGCAATCTGTGAGAACAGCCCGGGATGGTCCGCGCACAGGACGGTCAGTTCCGTGACGCCACGATCCGGGATGGGATAGGCCTCGACCGTAACAGGCGAACGGTAGCGGTCCGAATCATGGATCATGCGCGCATGGCGCATGTGCGTATCGGTGTCGAAACCGAGCCAGTAGCTGGGATAGCCGAGGTCCAGGAAGCGCGCGATGCTCTTTTCGGGCAGCAAGGAGGCCAGCCCGTCACGCGCCAGTTCGCGGGCGTGGTTGACGCGGCTGTCGCGTTCAGTGGCGGCCAGCCCGCCTTCCAGCACTTCCGCAACGCGCGAGAACAGTTCCCGCAGGAGCGTGGCTTTCCAGGCGTTCCAGACCTTCGGGCTGACGGCGCGCATATCCGCGATGGTCAGCAGAAGCAGCAGGCGCAGGCGCTCGGGAGACTGGATGGTGTCCGCAAGGTCAAGGATCGTGCGGGGGTCGTCGATGTCGCGTGTGAAGGCGGTTTGGGAGAGGAGAAGGTGGTGCAGGACCAGCCATGAGACCGTGTCGGTTTCTTCGGAATCCAGGCCGAGTTGCGGGCAGATGCTCAGGGCGAGATCCGCTCCGATTTCCGAATGATCGCCTCCGCGTCCCTTGCCGATGTCATGCAGCAGGACGGCTACATAAAGTGCGCGTCGGGAGCGCAGATCGCTGGCCAGCGCATAGGCGAGGGGGATTTCGTCCGCCATGTGCCCGGCTTCGATCTGTCCCATCATCCGTACGGCTTCGACGATATGCTCGTCCACCGTGTAGATATGGTAGCTGTCGAACTGCATCTGCCCCACAACGCGAGACCAGTCCGGCAGCAGACGTCCCAGCAGTCCGGTTTCATTGAGGATCGGGAGCCAGAAAGGGACGGCGCGCGTCTCATCCGCACTGGGCGCACAGAGAAGATCGAGGAAAGTCCGCGCTGTCTCGGGGTCATGTCTCAGGGCAACCGCATGGCGTTCGTTGCGGATAATCTGCTGGATGGCGACGGGATGAAGCTGGAGGTCCATCCGCCGGGCGCAATCCAGGATCCGGAACATTTCCCGGGGCTGCTTCCCGAAATCAACCGGCTCGACCGGACAGATCCGGCCTGCGATGCGCTGGAATTCTTCCGGCCCGGCCACGGGCTGTGGTGGCTCCTGCGTGCTCTGGTCCTGAAGATGCATCAGGATCACGGGCTGGAGCACATGCGTCAGACGCATGACATCCCGTGCCGTGAGGAAATAGTGACGCATGAAGCGCTCGACACCCCGCTGGCGGCCGTGGGTCGCATAGCCCATGCGGCCCCCGATGACGGGCTGGACGTCGAAGGTCAGGCGCTCTTCCGCGCGTCCGGTAATGTAGTGAAGATGCAGCCGGACCGTCCACAGGAAGTCCCAAGCGCGGCGTGCACGGTGGGCTTCCCGGGAGGTCAGCATCCCGAAAGACGAGAAAGATGGCGTCATCGGGGCTGCGGACGGCGCGCTGCCATGATCGGGACTGCTGACCGCGCAGCCAAGGGCCGCGCGTCCCATCCAGTTCAGGGTCTGGATATCGCGCAGGCCCCCGCGGCCTTCCTTGATGTTCGGCTCCACCATGTAGGGGTTGTCGCCATAGCGGCGATGGCGCTGCTCGCGTTCCCTGATCTTGCCACGGACGAAGTCCCCCAGCGTATCGTTCTGGAGGTCATTGCCCAGCGCGGAACTCAGATCCCGTGCAAGGGCACGTTCTCCGTGAAGAAAGCGCAGATCGAGCAGGGCGGTCCGGATGGTCAGGTCCGTGAAGGCGTCTTTCCGGCAGGCCGCAATGGAGCGTGTGGCATGGCCGACCCGAAGCCCCAGATCCCACAGGGCGTAGAGAATGAACTCGATCCGCGTGGTCAGGGAGGGGGTGGCATCTCCCGGGATCAGGAAGAGAATGTCGATGTCGCTGAACGGGGCCAGCAGACCGGCGCCATATCCACCCGTTGCACACAGACAGAGCGGCTCGTCCGAAATTCCCTCCTGCCGGGCTGAGAGGTCAGCCAGGGCGCAGATCATGCCATCGGCCTGCGCCGCCAAGGCGCGTGCCGCCGTGATGCCGGAGAGCTGGCGGCTCTCGAAACGGCGGCGGATATCGGCATGTCCTGCGCCCAGATGGCGGCGCAGGATGGAAAGAACGTCCTCGCGGGAGGTCAGGCCCTGCATCGAAGCGGTCTCAAGAGCGCTTTGCAGGGACGGGGCCAGGCTGGTTCGGTCGGGCAGGGGCTTATCCGTATTGTCAGCGAAAGAGAAAGCATGATCTTCGTCCCAGAAGCCGATGTCTTTCAAGTGCCGTCTCCTGCCGCGAGGCGTTTAAGTTCATATAATGCTGCCAGTGCCTCCCGGGGAGAGAGATCATCCGGTCTGAGGGCATCCACGGCCTCCAGAAGTGGCGAAGAAGCCACAGGTTGCGCCTCGGGCGGCGTAGCTTCGGGGGCGGCTTCAAACAGGGGCAGGGAAGACTGTGCCTCGGCCTGTTCACGCTCGAACTGGGTCAGCAGACGTCCTGCGCGGCTGACGACGGACGGCGGGATTCCCGCCAGCTTCGCAACATGCAGTCCCCAGCTTTTGCGTGCTGCGCCGGGACGGACTTCATGCTGGAAAATGACTTCTCCGCGCCATTCCCGCACGGCCATCGTGTAGGGTGCGAGTCGAGGCAGGAATTCGGTCAGGGCGCCTAGTTCATGAAAATGTGTGGCAAAGATGGTCCGTGATCCGAGCTGCGTATGCAGTGCTTCCAGAGTCGCCCAGGCAATGGCCAGGCCGTCCAGTGTGGCGGTGCCACGCCCGATTTCGTCCACGACCACAAGCGATTTTGGACCGGCCTGATTGAGAATTGCGGCGGTTTCCGTCATTTCGACCATAAAGGTCGACCGGCCGCGCGCCAGGTCGTCCGCTCCGCCCACGCGGGAGAACAGCCGGTCCACCACCCCGATCCGGGCTTCCTTCGCCGGAACCGGCAGGCCGGCCTGCGCCAGAATGACGGCCAGGGCTGTCTGCCGCAGGAAGGTGGATTTGCCGGCCATGTTCGGGCCGGTCAGCAGCATGGCGCGATGTTGGGGCGGTAGCGAACAGTCATTGGGAATGAAGCGCGCATCCGCGCTGCCCGATTCCGTGAGTGCTGCCTCGACCACCGGATGGCGGCAGGCCACGAGATGAAAGTCCGTGCCGTCCGTCACATCAGGGCGACACCATGTTCCGCCTTCCGCCAGCAGGACACAGGATCGCAGGACATCGGCCAGGGCGAGAAATCCGGCGACCTCATCCAGTGCCGGCGTTTTCAGGATCCGTGCGCAGAGATCGTTGAAAAGTGCGCGTTCCAGACTGGCTGCCTTATCGGCCGCTTCCAGAATGGCCCGGTCCAGCGCGGCCAGTTCCTCCGTCGAGAACCGGGCGAGACTGGCTGTGCCCTGACGGAAGGACAGTTCCGGCCGATCCTTCAGCTTTGCGCCGGCCGCGGCCGGGACCTCGATGACGTATCCGAGCTGTGCGTGGTGCTTGATCCGCAGGTTTCCGATGCCGTACCGGGCGGAAAGCTCGCCCTGCATTCCGGCGATGATCCGGCGGCTTTCATCGCGCAGATTGCGATAATGGTCGAGTTCGGCGCTGAACCCGGGCGCAATGAAGCCTCCATCCTCGATCCGGGCCGGAAGCTCTGTGGCCAGCGCGGCCTGCAACTGTTCCAGCAGCGTGTCTGCCCGCCCGTAAAGCCCCGCTGTCAGGCTGCGGATCAGGGCAGGTGTGTCCGCATTGCAGACAGGCTGGAGCAGTGCCGTCACCTCGTCCGCCGCGATCAGTGTATCGCGGATGGATGCGAGATCCCGTGGCTGCCCCCGTCCGGCGGAAAGCCGCCCGAGCGCCCGTGCGGGGTCGGGCGTGCGCTTCAGGATGTCTCCGAGCGCGCCCGTCAGGCCTGGGACGGAGCCGAGCCACAGCCATCCGTCCTGACGCGCCGTGATCCGGGCGGCGTCCGTCAGCGGGGAGGCCAGCCACTGGGAGAGCAGGCGCGATCCTGCTGCCGTAATGGTCCGGGCCACGGCGCCGAACAGGCTGTGTTTTGTCTCTCCATCGCGGGTGCGCAGGATGTCGAGGCTGGCGCGGGTGGCCGGATCAATTCCGAGAGCGCCGCTGACGCCCTGCGGGGAGGGACGTGACAGACGCGGCAGGGCGCCGGCCTGACTGCGCTGGATGTAGTTCAGCGCCATGGCGCAGGCGATGGCCTGTTCGTCTAGGAAGTCTCCCAGCGCGTCCATCTGCGCCACGCCATAGGCCCGGGCCACGAGGGTGCGCGCGCTGTCGAGGCCAGGCGGAACGGCGACGGGGGCGAGGCGGGAAGACTGCTCAGGCGGCACGAGATCCGGCTCGGCTAGGATCTCCGCCGCGTCCAGCCGGGCCAGAAGTTCTGTCAGCCCCGTTTCCGGAACGGATGCTGTTTCGAAAGCGCCCGTCGAGATGTCGATCCAGGCTGCCCCGATCATGGACGAGCGGCGGTTCGGACTGCGGGCAATGGCCAGCAGCAGATTGGCCCGCCCGGCTTCCAGCAGTTCGTCTTCCGTCAGGGTGCCCGGTGTGACGACGCGTACGATGGCGCGGGGCAGGGGGCCTTTCTGGCCCTTCTGCGGGGCCTGCGTCTGTTCTGCCACGGCCACCCGGAAGCCGCGCCGGATCAGCCGGGACAGATAGGCCGGGGCCGCCGCGACCGGCACGCCGCACATGGGGATGGGTTCCCCGTCATGGTTGCCGCGGGCGGTCAGGGCGATGTCGAGCGCCATGGCCGCGGCCTGTGCATCGCCGAAAAACAGTTCGTAGAAATCACCCATGCGGAAGAACAGGAGGGCTTCGGGCTCCTGATGCTTGAGTTCAAACCACTGGGCCATGGCAGGGGTCGCATTCGCGGCAGAAGGCAAAGACATGAACGCGCCGATGGGTCCGTCTCCAGGCTGTGAGAAAGATCTGCGAAAGGGAAAGAAAAACTATCCTGTCCCCACCGTCCTGTGAACCGGCGGGAACAGGCTTTTCAGCGTCCGCGCCGCCGAGCGATGCGCGTCTGCAACGCTCCGGCCGCATCGCGCAGGCGCAGCACCTTCAGCACGTCGAGCGAAACGGCATAGACCAGGACGCCGAAGACGATCAGCGCCATCAGCATCGCCAGCCTGACGGGACTGTGCCATGCGGGGAGGTCGGGCGCCGTAATCTTCTGGGCCGCCATGACCCACAGCGCCATCATAACGGACGATCCCGCGATCCGCAGTCCGCGTGATTTCAGGAGCGCGCTGGCAACGAACACCTGGCGGCGATGCAGGATGACGGCGAGAATCGCCACGTTGACATAAGCTGCGATCGTGCTGGCCAGGGGCGGCCCTACATGCGCCAGGGGGCGGTACAGCATCAGGTTGAGGCCAAGGTTCAGGGCCAGCGTGAAAAACCCGATCCGGACGGGGGTGGATGTGTCTCCCTCGGCGAAGAATCCGGGCGAAAGAACCTTGATCAGCACGAAAGCCGGCAGTCCCAGCGCATAGGCCCGCAGCGACTGTCCGGACAGGATGGCGTCCCGGACCGTGAAATGTCCGTAGCTGAACAGTCCAGCCATGATGGAAGGGGCAAGGGCGATCAGACCCGTCATCGCGGGTAGTGTCAGAAGGAGCGTATAGTCGATGGCGCGGTTGAGGCTGGCATGTACGGCATTCCGGTCCCCGTTGGCGACGTGTTTCGTCAGCAGGGGCAGAAGCGCCGTGCCTGCCGCGGCACCCAGCACTCCGAGGGGAAGCTGGTTGATGCGGTCTGCGAAATAAAGCAGGGACGGGGAGCCGGGTGGCAGCTTGGTGGAAATGATGGTGTCCACCGTCAGGTTGAGTTGTGTCACGCCGGATCCGACCAGCCCCGGCCCCATGCGGCGCATGAGCGCGCGGATATCCGCCGAGAAGGATGGACGGACAAGATGGGGAGCAATTCCGGCCCGATGCGCCGCCCAGTACAGGGCCCCGAGCTGCACGACGCCGGAAATCGTGACGCCCCATGCGCTGGTTATAGCCGTCTCATGCCAGACATACGCGCCCAGCAGGATGGCGATGATGCCGATGACGTTGAAGGTGACGTAAGCAGCGGAGGCCGCTCCGAATTTCCCCCGCCCGTTCAGGACACCCGACACAAGGGCCGCGCCGCAGATCAGGACCATGTAGGGGAAGGTGATGCGCGTCAGCGTTACCGCCATCTCGAAGCGCGACCCCGTATAGCCCCAGGCGATCGCATGGATGACGAGCGGCATGAAGATCTCGCACAGCACTGTCAGGATCACGAGCCATGCCATGAGGCCCGACAGCGCCTGCCCCGCGAAACGCAGGGCTGCGGCCTGTCCTTCCGTTTCGTATTTGGCGGTGAACATCGGCACGAAAGCGGCGTTGAATGCCCCTTCACCGAAAAGCCGCCGGAACATGTTCGGCAGCCGGAACGCGATCAGATAGGCGTCCTGTACGGGGCCGGCCCCGAGGAAAGCGGCGAGAAGCTGGTCACGGATCAGGCCGAGAACACGCGAGAGCATGGTCCAGCTGCCGACGGTCAGGAAATTGCGAAGCATCTCCTGTCACTACCCGATCCCGTCAGCCAGTAACATATCCCTCGATGCGGGAAACGTACGCGGGCAGACAGGGACCGGTCTGGGGTCGGGTTTGCCGGCTTCAGCGGAGAACGGAAATGCGGCGTCTGGGCTGTTTGTCGGTGGCCATCTGCCGGTTCATGGCCGGACGCACGGCTGCAAGGCCGATGCAGAGCATGATGATCTCGAGTGTCAGCATGGCGCTGGCCCAGAAAATCCCCGGCAGGCCGAGGAAAAAGGACACGTGATGGGCGACGGCAGGGGTCAGCGCACCAAGCGAGGCGACAACGAGCAAAGGCAGGATGGGCTGAAGCAAAGAACCTTTCATCTGGGGCCTCCTGTCATATTCCTGCCATGACTGTGGCGGGAATCGATCCGGATTTTCAAGGAAAAAGCGAACTTCTACCGCCCTCGCTGCGTGATAATGTATGTCATGAGCGATTTCAGCCATTTTGCCGCCCCGGCGGACATCCAGGACCTCCGGCGGAGGCTCGAACGTATCCGCCGTCTGGCCTGGTTGCTCAACTCAGCCGCCCGCATCCCCGGTCTGCGTCTGCGCGCCGGGCTGGACACCCTGCTGGGTCTTCTGCCTGGCGGGGGCGATCTGATCGGCGCGTTCCTGTCTCTCTATATCGTATGGGAAGGCTATCGCATGGGGGTCGACAGGGCCACGGTTCGGAAGATGGTGATGAATGTGGCCATTGAGCTGGCCGTTGGTATTGTGCCCCTGCTGGGCGATGCGTTCGATACGGTCTTCAAGGCCGATCTGCGTAATATCGCCCTGATCGAACGCGCCCTTGTCGCACAGGGACGGGGCTCAGTCTTCCAGAAGGACCCGCCGGACCGCTTCTTCGACGCGGTGTGACGCCGGTTTGGTCAGGGGAGTGAACCATTTCACAAGCCGCCCGTGCCGGTCGATGAGATACTTGTAGAAGTTCCAGCGTGGGCGGGACAGGAAGCCGCCCTGGCTGTCCAGCCACCGGAAGAGCGGAATGGCGTCCGGTCCCCGTACATGTGCCTTCGCTGCCATGGGAAAGCTGACGCCATAATTGCGGTGGCAGAAGGTGCTGATATCCTTGGCCGTGCCCGGCTCCTGCTGTCCGAAATCGTTGGAGGGCACGCCCAGAACGACCAGTCCATCATCGGTGTCCCGTCCATATTGGGACCAGAGATGCTGGAGATCCTCGTACTGGGGCGTGAAACCGCATTGTGAGGCCGTATTGACGATCAGGATCGGACGGTCACGATAGGCAGACAGGTCGATCGTCTGACCATCAAGCCCCGGAAGGCTGAAATCATAGGCACAGGTCATGGGTTTTCTCCCTGTTGATTTGCCTCATCCTACCTCTACTGCACGCGACACGCGAGGGAGGGGTGGACAGTTTCCCGCAGGATCGACAGTTTCACTGACCATTCTGTTTCTGAAAGGAGTCATCGCGCATGGTCCTGCTGCGTGTCCTGACCGGTATGATCGGTCTTCTGGCTGTGGGCGCGCTGTTTTCCACGGACCGGCGGCAGATCGACTGGACACTGGCCGGGCGTGCACTGCTGCTGCAGCTCGGGCTGGCCTGGATCGTGCTGTGGAATCCGGCCGGCGCCCATGCGCTGCATGTCCTGTCCGCAGGGGTGACGAAAATCCTGTCCTATGGCGATAACGGGAGCGCGTTTCTCTTCGGGGGGCTCGTCGGTCCGAGGATGGATCAGCTTTTCGGGAAGGAGAGCTTTGTCTTCGCCCTCCGGGTTCTGCCGGAGATCGTCTATGTCGCGGCCCTTCTCAGCCTCCTCCAGCACTGGGGCGTTCTTCACGCATTGTCGCGGCTGATCGGCAGTCTCCTGGCAAAGGTTCTGGGCACGACGCGGCTGGAGTCCTTTTCCGCTGTTCTGACCATTTTCCTGGGGCAGAGCGAAATGCCGATCGCGCTTCAGTCCTGTCTGCGGACCCTGTCGAAGCCCGAACTGGCGACTGTCCTGTGCAGTGGGACGGCTTCCATCGCGGGGTCCGTTCTTGCGGGATATGCCTCGCTGGGTGTGCCGATGGAGAACCTGCTTGCGGCGTCCTTCATGGCCATTCCGGGCGGCGTGCTGTTTGCCCGTATCCTGTTTCCCGGGCCGCGCCCGGAAGGATCGGACATCGCCGGAGCGGATCACGGTCATCACAGCATGTTCGAAGCCATTGCCGAGGGGGCCATGAACGGCGCAAAGATCGCGGTGGCGGTAGGTTCGGTTCTGATCGCGTTTGTGGGGCTGATTGCCCTGACCGACGGGCTGCTCTCTACGGTCGGGTTGTCACTGGCGCGAGTTTTCGGGGTCATGTTCGCGCCTTTTGCCTGGCTTCTGGGTATTCCCTGGGGGGAATGCGCGACTGCCGGCAGTCTTCTCGGACAGAAAATCGCATTCAATGAATTCGTGGCCTATCTCAGCCTCTCGCCCCTTATTCATGCGCATGCCCTGTCGGAACGGACCCTGACGATCCTGTCCTTTGCCTTGTGCGGTTTCGCCAATATCTCAACCATCGGTATTCTGATCGGCGCGTTTGGAAGTGCCGCACCGGAGCGGCGCACGGATGTCGCGGGGCTGGCAGTCCGGGCCGTTCTTGCGGGAACGCTGTCCAACGCTATGAGCGCAGTGATTGCCGGGCTGTTTGTCTGACCGCTGGTCTCGTGCCGGAGACGGTCAGGCCGCGAGATTGTCTGTGTATGCCTGACGGATGATCATGGCCTGCGTGGTGGGAAATTCGATGATCCGTTCCGGGCGGTTGGCGAAAAATGTTTTGAAGGCGTCGGAAACGCCGGGAATGATGGAGTAGTCGTGCGTCAGGATGATGCCGCCGGGCACCATGCGCGGATAGAAGAACTCCAGTCCGGCCAGTGTGGCGTCGTGCAGGTCCACGTCCAGATGCACGAAAGAAAAGCGGAGATGATCCAGACCTTCCGTCGTGCCGGGAAACATCCCCTGATGGAAATGGACGCCCTGGTATGGGGAGAGGAGGCGCTGGACGACGGGTAGCGTGCCAACGAATTCGCCCTGTCTGAATACCGCACGTTCGCTCCTGCCGTGCCCTTCGGGCAGCCCTTCGAATGTATCGAAGAGGTGAAGCTGGCGACTGTCCTTGACCTCGCACAGGAGTGCTGCGGATGCCCCGCGATAGACTCCGAATTCCGCGAAGTCCCCCGCGATCCGGGCCTGTGCATGGGCGAATTCATGCAGGATGAAGGCTTCATCGGCACTGAGAAGCGAGTGCGCGTTGCGGGAGCAGGCCCGCAGACGCCGGACCGTATCGGGATTTTTATGTCCGGACAGTAGCGTCAGTTGCAGGAAGTTCTGCACCCCGAAGGTCAGTTTGCGGGCAATACGGCTGTGTCCGACAAAGCGGCGCAGCCTCTCGTTTCTCATCCACATTTTGTCACAATTACTCCAGCGTCGGCGGCCGGTCCAGCAGGAGGTGTCTTGCGTCGTCCGGGGTGAATTCCCCGGCCAGCAGGCGTGTCACTGTTTCCATGATGGGTGCACTGACATCTGTTGCCCGTGCAAGGGCCTGCATTGCGGGTGCGGTGTGAACACCTTCTGCCACCGTGGTCCGGGCGGCAAGGATGTCCGCGAGTGGCCGGCCTTCCCCCAGTTCAAGGCCGAGGCTGTAGTTTCGTGATCCCCGGCCTGTACAGGTCAGGATCAGATCGCCCATGCCAGCCAGCCCTGCGATGGTTGATGCCCGTCCTCCCGTCGCTTCCGCCAGGCGTCCGATTTCCGCAACGGCGCGGGTGATCAGGGCCGCCCGGGCGTTCTCGCCCAGTCCGGCCCCGATCGTGATGCCTGCGCCGATGGCCACCACGTTCTTCGCGGCCCCGGCAAGCTGGACGCCTTTCGGGTCGTCGCTGGCGTAGAGACGGAAGGACGATGTGTTCAGCAGTTCGGTCAGTTGCACGGCAAGGGCAAGTTCCGCACAGGCCAGCGTTGCGGCGGCGGGGAGTCCGCGCGCCACCTCGATGGCGAAGTTCGGGCCTGAGAGCACCCCGCAGGGTCGGCCCGGCATGGTTTCGGCCAGAACCTCCAGCGGCAGGCGGGATGTGCCCTCTTCCAGTCCCTTGCAGCAGGTAATGACGGGAATCGACGGAGCCAGGACCGTTTCCAGCCGGGTGGAAACGTCCCGCAGGGTCTGCATCGGCACGACCAGAAGCACCACATCGGCTGACTGCGGGAAGGTGCCGGTGATGGTGACGTTCTCCGGCAGGCGCACGGTCGGCAGGCGAGGCAGGACCCGGGTCCCCGGTGGCACGGGAGAACGCATCCACAGCGTGATGTCCGCTCCGGTGGCTGCGGTGGCGCAGGCCAGCGCCGTTCCCCAGGCTCCGGCACCGATCACCGCGATATGAGGCTTCGTCATGGATGGGTCCTCCGTTTTCATTCGTCGGCCAGACGTTCGATATTGACCGTGATGGTGTCGCCATCTTCCGGAGAGAGGGCTGTCTGTAACGCTGCCAGAATGGCCTGTGCGTCCTGCTCGAAGCCATATGGCGGATTGACCACCAGCACTCCGCAACCGTTCAGGCGCGACGGGTCCAGCGGCGGGCGCAGCAGGAATTCACAGGCGATCATGTCGCGGATGCCGGCTTCCAGCAGGGCTGTCTGGAAGGCCCGGACCGGCGTGCGGTGCTTGACGGGGTACCAGATCGCGATGATTCCGGCCCGGAACCGGGACTGGATCAGGGACACTGCGCGGGCGCATTGCGCAAAATCATCCGGCTTCTCGAAAGGCGGATCGATCAGGACCAGTCCGCGCTTGAGGTCTTTGGGCGGCAGCAGGGCCCGCAATGCCTCATAGCCATCCCGGTGATGGACGGAAACTTGTGGGTCGTTGCGAAACAGCCGCCGCAGGGGCCGCACGTCTTCGGGGTGAAGTTCACAGGCCGCTAGCCGGTCCTGCGGGCGCAGGGCGTATCGCGTGAATTGGGGCGAGCCGGGATAAAGGCCCAGCGCCCGCACTGCGCCGAGATAATCCTGTAATGCGGCTGGGGAGGTGTCTTCGGTCTCTTCAAGAAGGCGTCCGATTCCTGCACGCCATTCCCCGGTCTTTTCTGCCTCTTCGGATGATAGATCGTAATGTCCGCATCCGGCATGTGTATCGAGAACGAAGAAACCCGCCGGTTTGCGGGAAAGGAACTTCAGAAGCGCCAGAAGGAGTGCATGCTTGACGCAATCCGCGAAATTCCCGGCGTGATAGGCGTGACGATAGTTCAAGGTGACGATGTCCTGAGAGAGGGGACGCTGGGTTCAGGGTGTGCAGGGTCGGTCCCTCGGTCTGTCAGGGAGAGGTCCAAACCGTTTTCCATGGGGAGCCACCCGGTAAAAGGCGCGGTCCGCGCAGGGCGGTGCATGTCATGGGTTGAACGGGGCACGGACATCAGGGTTTTCCGTTCCCTGCAGGTCCGACGAGACGGGAATGCCAGGAAGGGAGGTTCGAACAGAGGTCTGTTCGGACTGAGCGGGTTTCCATCGACCGTTATGGGCAGGCGCGGGCTCATGCGTGGGCCGGCTGGCGTTCCGAAAGGGGCCAGCGTGGGCGGGCTGCGGTGTCGGTTTCGTCCGGGGTTTCCCCGGCGTGGAGGCGTTCCAGTGCGGCCCAGCCAACCATGACGGCATTGTCCGTGCACAGCCGCAGGGGCGGAGCGATGAACGGAATGCCGTGTCTGGCGGCCACCTTTTCAAGGCGGGCGCGCAGCATCTGGTTGGCCGCGACCCCTCCGGCCACCACCAGCGCGGTGGATGCCGGGGCGAGCGCCAGTGCATGCTCGGCCCGGTCCGCCATGACGTCTGCCACGGCGCGCTGAAAGGATGCGGCCACATCCGCGGCAAACTGGCGGGAAAGGGCGCCTTTTCCCTGCGGTTCGATCAGGCGGCTGACGGCGGTTTTCAGGCCGGAAAACGAAAAATCGCATCCGTCGCGTCCTCTGAGAGGGCGGGGGAGGTCGAAGGCATCATCCCGTCCTTCCAGCGCAAGTTTTTCCAGCGCCGGGCCACCGGGCCAGCCAAGGCCAAGCATTTTCGCCACCTTGTCGAAAGCCTCGCCCGCCGCATCGTCGATCGTCCCGCCCAGCCGGACATAATGCCCCGTGCCTTCCACGGAAACGCACTGGCAATGGCCGCCGGAGACCAGCATCGTCAGATAGGGGAACCGGAGTCCCGCGCCAAGGGATGGCAGGCGCGGCGTCAGGATATGCGCCTCGATATGGTTGACCGCGATGAAAGGGCGTCCCAGCGCCATGGCCAGCCCCTTGGCATAGGAACTCCCCACGATCAGTCCCCCGATCAGCCCCGGCCCCGTCGTGGCGGCAAAGGTGTCGATGTCCGGCAGGGCCAGACCCGCTTTGTCCAGCACGGTCCGCACCAGGGCGGGCAGGGCGTCCAGATGCGCGCGGGCTGCAATCTCCGGGACGACGCCCCCCAGAATTTCATGATCCTTCTGCGATACGACGCCTTCGGCCAGGATGTCGCCCGCATGGCTGAGGATGGCGCAGCCGGTGTCATCGCAGGACGTTTCAATTGCTAGAAGGGGGCGGCATGACGGGGAGTAGGACATGCCATGCATTATGACCGAGTCTGTCAGATCATGACAGTCCTGCCGGAATGGAGTACAGGTGCGGTTCATGAATGCTCCCGTCCTGGCTTCCGACGCCCTCCAGAAGGTCGCCGCGGAAGCCGTCCGTCGCTCCCATGCTGTCGAGACGCCGTCCCGACGCACTCTTCCCCTGCGTGTCGGAACCCGTGCCTCGCCGCTGGCTCTCGTTCAGACGCGCAATTTCCTGACGCGCCTGACACGGTTCTGTCCCATCCTGCGTGATATGGGGGCTTTCCAGGAGCACCAGATCAGCACGGAAGGGGATCGTAACCTCGTCCAGCGTCTGGCGGAGATTGGCGGAAAGGGGCTTTTCGCCAAGGAAATTCACGAGGCCCTTCTGGCCGGTCGCATCGATTTTGCGGTGCACAGCCTCAAGGATCTCGAGACCAATCTTCCCCCCGGCCTCGTTCTGGCCTGCACGCTCAAGCGCGAAGACGCCCGCGACACCATTCTCCTCCGGGACCGGACGGTCGAAGTTGATCCCGCCCGTCCGTATGACTGCCTTCCTGAAGGTGCGCTGATCGGCTGTGCCTCCGTCCGCCGTCAGGCGCAGATGCTGCATGTCCGTCCGGACCTGAAGTTCTGTCTTCTGCGCGGTAACGTCCAGACACGTCTGGACAAGCTGCGGGCCGGTGCCTGTGACGCCACGCTTCTGGCGCTTGCCGGTCTGCGCCGTCTGGGGATGGAAGACAGGGTGGACGTCGTCCTGGAGCCGGATCAGATGCTGCCTGCTTCGGGGCAGGGGATCGTCGGTGTGACAGTGCGTGAGAGCGACGCGGAACTGCGCGAACTCCTTTCCGCGATCGAGGATCCGGAAGCCCGGGCTGTCTCTACGGCGGAGCGCGCCCTTCTGGCGGAACTGGATGGCTCCTGCCGCACCCCGATCGGCGGTTATGCCAGAATCGAGAAGGGTATTCTCAAGCTGACCGGCATGGTCGCCAGCGAGGACGGTACGTTCCTGCTGAAGCGGGAGATCGAGGGTCCGCCGCTGGAGGCCGCCCGCATGGGAACTGAACTGGCGGACGAACTGCGCCGCGAAACGCCGCCTCATATCTTTGCCGAGATCACGCGGGCCTGACATGATGCGGCGCCGTGTTCTGGTCACGCGGCCGGAACCCGGCCTGACGGCAACCATGGCTGCTGTCCGGGGGCTGGGCTGGGACGCTGTTGCATCGCCCATGCTGGCCGTCACGCCCTGCGCGCCCATTCCCTGTGGCACGTTTCGTGCCATTCTTGTGACCAGTGCCAATGCGCTGCCGGCCCTGTGCGCCATGCCGCGTGACCGGTTGCTTGTTGCGGTTGGGGACAGGACGGCCGCGAGAGCGCGCGAGGCCGGTTTCCGGAATGTGGAAGCCGCGGAGGGGGATGCGGAGGCTCTTGCGGCCTTCTGTCATCGGAATGGTCTGACGGGACGTGATGTTCTTCTGGCCAGTGGGCAGGGTTATGGTCTGGATCTCGTGGATGCGCTGGATGTCAGCCGGGCCGAGGCCTATGCCGTCACGAAAATCCGTCACCTGACGCCCGAAGCCCGGATGGCGCTGGACGCGGGGGCGGTCGACGCTGTTCTGTTTTATTCGGGGAAAACGGCCGAGGCTTTCATGGAAGCCGCGCGGGATGTTCCGGAAAGCTGCCTGTCAGGCATCAGGGCGCTGTGCCTGTCTGAAGCCATTGCCGCGCGCCTCGAGCCGGAACAGTGGCGCGCGGTGAGGTGGCCCGACCCGCTGGAGCGTCTCGGGCCGTGTGAGGCTTAGGCCTCGCCAGCGGGTTCCGGGAACTGCTGGGCGCGCTTGGCCTGCCACAGCGACACGAAGTCGATGGGCTGGAGCACGACCGGCGGGAAGCCGCCGTCACGCGTGACATCGCTGACGATGGAGCGGACATACGGGAAGATCAGGCGCGGAACCTCAACCAGAAGCAGCGGCTCGACCAGTTCTTCCGGTGCGTTGGCCAGCGTGACGATCGCGGCATAGGTCAGTTCCGTGATGAACACCGGGCGGCCGGTCTTGCCACCTTCTTCAGCCGGGGGTTCGGCCGCTTCCGCGCGCACGGACAGGACCACTTCGTAAACCGGCTGCTGCTCTTCGAGGCGGTTGGCCTGAACGTCGATATTGACGGAAATCTGCGGCTGGGCGCGCAGCGTGGTGAAAATGGAGGCGCCGGACGGAACCTCGAAGGACAGGTCCTTCGTATACTGCACGTTGATGACGAGCGGCATCGGCGGCACGCTCTCTTGGCCGAGGGCCTGGTTGTCGGTGGTGTTCTCGGACATGACAGTCTCCGGATCCGCAATGCGGACGTCAGTGAAACAATTGCGATCTCCCGGCGGTAGCATGATGTTCCATGCGCGCCAAGACACGCTTCCTGAGCATGAATGGTTGAGATCGGGCCCGGAGCACCCTATCTGTACAACATACGTTCCAACGCATGAGTGAAACGCAGACCTTCATGTCTTCTGACAAAATCCATCTTCCGTCCGGCCTCATGGACTCCGCCAGCGCACATTTCCCGTGGGACATCGTGGTGCTGGCCGTGCTGGCTGTTGCGCTCGGTATCCGTCTGTATCGGGTTCTGGGCCGCCGGATCGGAATGCAGGGTGTGCGTCAGGAGAGGCCGGGCCCATTCAGCGCGTCTGCTCCGGACAGCCGGGAGACACGGACGCCGCCGCCGCTGCCTGCCGGGGCACAGCCCAACGGGGAGGGTGCGCCACCCGCGCCGCAGGTCGAATATGACATTCCTGCTCCGGCGACGCGCGTGGGGACCATTCTGGGGGAAATTGCCCAGATTGCTCCGGGTTTCACGCCCTCCGCTTTCCTGAAAGAGGCCGAAAGCGCCTTCCGCCGCATCATCCCGGCCTTTGCCGTCGGGGACAAGCCGGCTCTGGCGGGGCTTCTGACGTTCGAAACGGAAGAGGCCTTTTCCCAGGCCATTGATGCCCGGACGGAAGCGGGTGAGGTCCAGAGGAGCGATCTGCGCGGTATTGACAGCCTGGCCATTCTGGATGCGTTCCTGACGTCTTCGGAAGCGGAAGGGCGGATTGCCCGAATCGAAGTCCGAATCGTTTCCCGTCAGATCAATCTGCTCAGCGACCGTAATGGCGATCCTATTCAGGGAACGGAAGCCGTGACCGAGTTCCATGATCTCTGGCTGTTCGAGTACGCTACGAGTGTTTCGCCTTCGAACTGGCGTCTGGCAGCGTCCCGCCCTGCCTGAAAATCCAAGCCCTGATACGGCCTGTTTATGAAAAAACTGCTGATTTTGCCAGTGCTGGCCCTGTTTTCAGGATGCACTCCGCAAACTGAGTCCCCCACCAGCCTTTCGGTGAATCCTGTCGGGTTCGATGCCCTCCAGGGCTGGAATCAGGAAGACTTTGCGTCCCTGATGGTGCCATTGCGGCAGGAATGTCATCGTCTGTCCCAGCTTCCGCCCGAAACTGTGCTGGGTGGTGCGGAGACTCTTCCGTTCGGCCGTCATGCCTCGGACTGGAGTGGTGCTTGCGCCGAGCTCGAGAGCGCCACGGATGCGCGAACCTATCTCCAGACATGGTTCCAGCCCTATGAAGTTGCGACGTCGGCGTTCTTCACCGGCTATTTCGAACCCCAGATCCAGGCTTCCCTGACACAGGGTGGTGCTTACCAGACTCCGCTTTACGGCCGTCCTACCGATCTGGTGCGGACAAAGGCTACCAATGGTCAGACTGTCACCGGACGCTGGGTCAATGGTCAGTTTGCCCCCTATTACGACCGCGCCGCGATTGATCACGGCGCGCTGGCCGGGAAGGGGCTGGAAATTGCTTGGCTGAAAAGCCCGGTTGATCTGTTCTTCCTTCAGATCCAGGGCTCGGGCCGTCTGGTCCTGCCGGATGGCAATCAGATCCGTGTCGGCTATTCCGGCAAGAACGGTCAGCCTTATGTGCCGCTGGGTCGTGTTCTGGTGCAGGAGGGGCAGCTCGCGCCCAATGCCGTTAGCATGGATACGATCCGGGCCTGGCTGGAGGCCCATCCCGATCAGATGATGGCCATGATGGAGCGCAATCCGGATTATGTCTTCTTTCGCCGGGATGATGGCAATCTGGGGCAGGGCGCGACCGGCGCTTTCGGTGTCCCGCTGACGGCCGGACGGTCCGTGGCGATTGATCGCAGTCTGGTGCCTTTTGCCCTGCCGCTCTGGGTTGAGACGAAGCTACCTGATGCGCAGGGGCGTCCGAGTAACTGGGATCATCTCGTTTTTGCACAGGATATCGGGACGGACATCCACGGTGCCGGGCGGGCGGACCTGTTCACCGGCTGGGGGGCGTTCGCGCAGTATGTTGCGGGCAATCTGCACAGTGCAGGCCGCATGGTGATGCTGCTGCCGCGTCCACCTGCCTCTGCGGACACGCAATGATTCGCAGTCGCCGGGAAACGCTCGGTGTCCATACCCTGATACGGGGAGACTGCACGACGGTCATGCGGCGGATGCCTTCTCGGAGCGTGGATGTCATCGTCACGTCACCTCCTTATAATCTGGGTATCCAGTACCGGAGCTATCAGGACCGTCTGCCTGAGGACGCCTATCTGGACTGGATGGAAGACATCTGCACCAGTCTCAAGCGTCTCCTTCGGGATGACGGATCGCTGTTCCTCAATATTGCCGGATCGTCCTCCCAGCCTTGGCTGCCTTTTGAGCTCATGGTCCGGCTGCGCAAGCTGTTCGTGCTTCAGAACCATATCACGTGGATCAAGTCGATTTCGGTCGGAGACATTACTTACGGACATTTCAAGCCGCTGAATTCTCCGCGCTTCGTGAACCGAAACCACGAACACGTCTTTCATCTCACCAAGACCGGGACTGTGCCTGTCTCGCGTCTCGACGCAGGTGTCCCGTTTACGGACAAGAGCAACATCGAGCGCAGGCGGCATCTGTTCGATCGCCGGTGCCGCGGGGATACGTGGTTCATCCCTTATGAGACCGTCCGAAGCCGGAAGGAAAAGTTCAGCCATCCCGGAACATTCCCGGTGGCCCTGCCGGAAGCCTGTATTCGCCTGCATGGGGTTCGGGAGAATGGTGTCCTGCTCGATCCGTTCATGGGGTCTGGCACCAGCCTTGTGGCGGCTGCCCGAACAGGAATGGCCGGGATCGGCATTGATACGGACACGGCCTATGTCAATGTGGCGCGCAAGCGTCTGCGTGCGGTGCTGGCCAAGACGTCCGAAGAGATGGTTGATGATCTGGCCAGGGAACTGTCTGAAAACTGATAGGTTCAGCCTGTTCAACTCATAAACCCAATCATTTTGACTTTTTAAGGCTCCCCCTCCATTTTCACGGTAACGTGAGAACAGAGGAGAACATGCGGTGCGTGGGAGTACGATTTTCAAGGGCATAGCCAGCTTGGCGGTGCTGGGTGCCGTCGCATGGGGCGGGACCGTCACCTATCTCGAACATTTTGACCACGCAGGGGCGCCCCAGCTGCCGGCGGACAGCCCCACCCGCCAAGATCCTGTTGCCATGACGGCATTCGCGGCCTTTCAGGAAGTGCGCTGCGACTACTGTCACACCAAGGATGTAAATCTGCCCTTCTATTTCAGTCTCCCGGGCGCCAACCAGATCATGAAGCGCGATCTGGTGCAGGGGCAGCGTCACTTTGAATTTGCTCCTGTTCTTGCGGCCTTCCAGCAGGGCAAGCCGCCTTCCGTCGAGCAGCTGTCCCGGATCGAGGAAGTCATTTCCCAGAACCGGATGCCTCCTGCGGCTTATCTTCTGATGCATCCCCATGCCCATCTGAATGAGCAGCAGCGTGCGGACATCCTGAAATGGGTCCGTAACCAGCGCGAACGTTACTATGCTACGCCGGGTGTGGCGGCCATGTTCCGCGGCGAAGTGATCCAGCCTATTCCGGAAACCGTTCAGGTGGACTGGAAGAAGGCCGCGCTGGGCCGCGAGCTTTTCTTCGACAAGCATCTCTCGGGCGACGGGACGCTGAACTGCGCAAGCTGCCATGGCCTGAACACGGCTGGGGTGGATCATCTGGTGACGGCGACGGGCATAGGCGGCCAGAAAGGTCCGATCAACGTGCCGACCGTTTATAACTCCGTCTTCAGCATCGGGCAGTTCTGGAACGGTCGCGCGCAGAACCTCGCGGAACAGGCGGCTGGTCCGGTCATGAACCCCCTGGAAATGGGCTCTCACAGCTGGACGACTGTTGCAGAAAACCTGCGTGGCGAAGCGGGTTATACGGATCAGTTTACGGCCGTCTATGGCTCGGACCAGATCGACGAGCACACCATTACGGATGCCATTGCCGAGTATGAAAAGACCCTGATCACGCCGGACAGTCGTTTCGACCTTTATCTGAAGGGGGATGCCAGCGCGATTACGGCTCAGGAAAAGCGCGGCTATGAACGGTTCAAGGAGATTGGCTGCTCAGGCTGTCATAGCGGCGTTGCCGTTGGTGGTGACGCTTATGAGATCCTTGGTTTGGAAGGTCCGTATTTCGAGGCCCGTCACACGCAGCTGACTGCGGCGGATGAAGGACGTTATGCCTTCACGCACAATCAGGCGGACAAGGAGCGTTTCAAGGTTCCGAACCTGCGCAATGTCGAGCTGACCGGACCGTGGTTCCATGATGGTTCCGTCAAAAGCCTGGACCAGGCAGTTCGTGAAATGGCCCGTTACGAAACCCCAGACCATGATATTTCCGATCAGGATGTCGGTGATATCGTCGCGTTCCTGAAGACGCTGACGGGTAAATATGACGGTCTTCCGCTGAAGGACGTCCCTGCAGACGCACCGCTTCATGCACCGGATACCGCCAACTGATTTTCAGGGACTGGTTAATACAAAAATGGCCCGGTTTTTTCCGGGGCCATTTTTGTGTGTGTGTCAGGTCTGTCAGTCATCTTCGGCGAGTCTGCGATCAGCGGCTTCGTCGATTTCTTTCCGCTGCGCCTCGGTGATGTATCCACGCTCATATTCCTGCGTGGCGCGGGCCTTGGCGTTGCGGGCGCGCCCTTTCGTATCCACAGGGTAGCCGCGTTCTTCCGGCAGCCCGAATTCATCATCCGGCAGGCTGTCTCTTTCCTGTTTTGTAAGTTTGGTCATCGGTCTGTTCCTCCGACTGAAACCTGTCCGGCTCCCTGGTGAGCCGTTCTTTCATTATGCTCCCAAACGGTCCGTCACAGGCAGACATTTTTCCTGCCGGTGAGGGAAAACCCCGGACATCACGGACCACAGGCTGAAAAAGCCCCTCCCGCCCGGTATTCAGATGCCGCAGAAGCCTTTACATGCGGTTCATGTCCTTCGTTTCCGGAGGCAGGGCAATATCTGGGCAGGTGGAGCGGATTCTGTGGCCAAGCGGGTTCTGAGGGAAGAGGAGGCGGCTCTGTGGCAGATGGTTGTCCGCGATATCGCTCCCCTTTATCCAGCCCTTCCCCAGCTTCCTCCGCCCGAAAAGCCCGCCCCGCAGAAAGAGGACAGGGCTGTCCCGCCCGCAAACAGGCTGCCTCCTGTTACGCCGCCACCGCCTGACGGTGCGTCCTTTGCGGCTATGCTAAGGAAACCTGTTGTCCGGGCGCGTCACAGGCCGCAGGATCTTGCTGTGGGCGCTCGGGCACCCGGACTGGACGACACGACATGGAAGCGCCTCTCGAGGGGGCGTCTGAAAGTGGATGCCCGGCTGGATCTGCATGGTTATGTCGTACAGGAGGCGTTTGAACGGCTGCATGATTTCATGCACCGGGCCCGGATGCGCAACTGGCGTTGTGTGGAAGTCGTAACCGGACTGGGAAGCGGCCAGACAAGCGGACTTATCCGCCGGGAACTGCCCCTGTGGCTTCAGCGCTCTGACCTGCGGCCCATGGTCCTGGCCGTTGTGCATCCACATGCCGCCAATCATGGGTCCGTCCGCATCCTGCTAAGAACACGGCATCGCTGAAAGCCGCGTGGAGACGGGTTTCAGAGACGGCGTGTTTCCTGTCCGGCGCGCCAGCGTGTGGTATTGACGGTGACCCAGCGGCGCAGCGCCAGCGTCGCGCCCAGATCCGGCACGGAGCGGGACAGAAACGGCGCAGCATTATCCCCGGATGCCAGCATGAAATGATGTTTGGCGGCCCAGTGCCGCACGCCATTATCTGTTGCTGCGGCGATGCATGCCTTGCTCCACTGCGCCACGATGTCAGGCGGGGTCAGCATGGGGAGGGCAATGACCAGTGCCGTATCAAGACTGGCCGCAATGGCGCGCCAGGCGTTGAATAACGGTCCTTCCGGCGGACGGCCCCGGACTTCCTGATACGCTTCCAGGAAGTTCGGAATGCTGTCTGTTTGGGTGTCTGTCAGATCGCCGGTATGATAGAGCGCGGCTGTTCCTGACGGCAGATGCGCCAGCGCGTCATCCAGCGGGACATCAAGCGCATAGGGAGAAATCTGTACGGCATCGACTTTCCCCTCCCGCAGGGCGGCCAGTGCTTCCGTTGCTGTCAGATAGCCGGGGACGGGAACCGGACGCAGTCCCAGCAGGGACAGGCCCAGAAGGGCATTCAGTTCATTGCCGGCCGGCCGGGACACCGCAAGCCGGACCGGGTGATCGTGGAAAAAGCCGGTCAGGCGGCTGCGAAGCGTGCGGTGCAGTTCCGCCCGCGCCACGACGATGGTGGTCGTATGCGCGATGAGCACCGGAATCCAGCGCCCGAAATCGTAATGCACGCGATTGTCGCCGATCAGGGAAGCCAGAAGCGTGGCGCCCTGTGCCGCAATGGCCGTGCTGCCATCCGGTGCGCCATTGGCATCGAACAGATTGGCAGCGCGGACGCCGTCCTGCCCCAGATCCGGCACAAGCTGGATGGGTGTTTCCAGTCCGAGCGACCGCGAGAGAGCGCCAGCCGCCAGTTCACCGAACTGGCCGGCAGGGGAGGCCAGTGTCCCCCCGAGCAGCAGATGGGCTTCGGGGAGAGTATCGGCAAAAGCCGGAAGGCCGGAAAAGGCGGCAGACCCGGAAAGCAGCGCCAGTCCTTTCAGGGCAGACCGGCGGGTGAAGCAGCCAGACGTCACGGCCAGCGGACTTCCGGCGGCATGCTCATGAGAATGGCTTCGGTATTGCCGCCGGTCTTGAGACCGAACAGCGTGCCGCGGTCATGCAACAGGTTGAACTCCACATAGCGGCCACGGCGCACGAGCTGTGCATCGCGGTCTGCGTCCGTCCATGGCGTGAACATGCGGCGGCGCACGGCGGCGGGATAGGCGTCATGGAACGCCATGCCGACATCCTTCGTGAAAGCGAAGTCCAGAGCTGCATCTCCCGAGTAGAAACGGTCGTAGAAGATTCCTCCGAGTCCGCGCGGCTCATTGCGGTGATGGAGGTGGAAGTAGCGGTCACACCACTCCTTGAAGCGGGGATAGTGTTCCGGGTCGTGCCGGTCGCACGCTTCCTGGAACATCCTGTGGAAATACTCCGCGTCGCTCTGTGCTTCGGCGCTTTCTGGGAACATCGGCGTGATGTCGCCGCCACCGCCGAACCATCCCTGGGAGGTGATGATCATGCGTGTATTGAAATGCGCTGCGCTGACATGCGGATTGCAGGGATGCGCCACCAGCGAGATGCCCGTTGCGAAAAACCGCGGGTCTTCCTCCGCGCCGTCGATCGTCTTGCGGAACTCGGGTGAAAACTCACCCCAGACCGTCGAGACATTGACGCCGACTTTCTCGAACACACGACCGCGCATGACGGACATGACGCCCGCGCCGCCTTCAGGGCGGTCCCATGCCGTGCGTTCGAAACGGCCGGCCTCCGTGCGGTCGCGCAGAACCTGCGAACCGCCTTCGACGGCCTCGTCCTCAAGCTTTTCGTAGGACGCACATATCCGGTCCCGGAGGGTCTCAAACCAGACTTTGGCCTGACGCTTCAGCGCGTCATGGGGCACATCCGGACGAACGATTTCAGCAAAACTGGGGCTGATCTGGTCCATTTTCTTTTCCCCGTCCTCACAGGACAACATCTTTGGTTACGCAGGCTGTCCTAGCAAATCGTATCCTTTCCGAACAGTTGGGGCGTTGCATGTCTGCTGACCATCCGTGGCAGCATCATGGCGATGAAAAGCTGACAACCGGTAAAAAAATCTGTGTGTCCGTCGCTTTTTCTTGCCGGGACTTGCGCGGCCTGCCGTCTCGTGGTCCAGAAACGGACAGTTGCAGGACCATTTAACCAAGGGGCGGAACGCACGCACATGTCTTCTGAACAGGAAATCCAGCCCGTCATCGGCGTGATCGGTGGCTCGGGGCTGTACGATATAGACGGGCTTGAAAACAAGGAATGGCGCCGGGTCGAAACCCCCTGGGGCGAGCCATCGGATGAACTGCTGTTCGGGACGTTCGAGGGCGTGAAATGCGTGTTTCTGCCGCGTCATGGCCGGGGGCATCCTATTCCCCCGTCAGAACTCAACTTCCGTGCCAATATCGATGCACTGAAGCGGGCCGGCGTGACGGACATCCTGTCCCTTTCCGCCGTGGGTTCGCTGAAGGAAGAACTCCCGCCGGGACATTTCGTTCTGGTGGACCAGTTCATTGATCGTAGCTTTGCACGGATCAAGACCTTTTTCGGAACGGGATGTGTGGCGCATGTCAGCATGGCCGATCCGGTCTCTCATCGCATTCTTGATGTGGTGGAGCGGGAAGGCCGTAAGCTTGGTATCTCTTTGATCCGTGGCGGGACCTATCTCGTGATGGAAGGACCGCAGTTCTCCACCCGGGCGGAAAGCCATCTGTACCGGAGTTGGGGCTGCTCGGTTGTGGGTATGACGAACATGCCCGAAGCCAAGCTCGCCCGCGAGGCCGAGATGAATTATGCCACCGTTGCGATGGTCACGGATTTCGACTGCTGGCATCCCGATCATGACAGCGTGACCGTCGAAGCCGTGGTCAAGGTCATGAAAGGCAATGCCGAGAATGCACGCCGTCTGGTGAAAGCCATTATCCCGGTGCTGGGGCAGAAGCGGCCGGTTGACCCGTCCGCCGAACGTGCGCTGGATTTTGCGTTGATCACCGCGCCTGAAAAGCGTGATCCGGCGCTTATGGCCAAGCTGGACGCCGTGGCGGGCCGTATTCTCAACGCTGGCTGAATTAGAAAGGGGCCGCCCGTCTGTGGAGATGGGCGGCCTTGTTTGGGCAGTCAGCACTTTGCCATGACGTTCTCGTCGGCTTAGTCATGGCTCGGCAGGCAGCTTCGCCCGGATTGTTCATCGGGTCGTATTTTTGTGTGCGGCCCGAGGTCTGGGGATAATGTCGGGTGTACTGATCCGCGAGGACAGTTTTAGGGAGGTTCCTGAAACTGCGTGGCCTCGGTCAGAAGTGTCTTCTGGTGCTTCCCAGATGGAAATCAGGTTTTCCGATAGTTTTCCGGGCTGATCCCGGGGCGTCTAAAATTCTTGGAGCCAATTGGCCTCAGGCCGGATGGCCGCCTTATGACGGGCATCCGGTCTGAGCGGATCGTCACCCCGGCCTCAGAATTCCTGCCGGGTTGGACGCAGGACGATCTCATTGATGTCCACGTCATCCGGCTGTGAAATGGCAAAGGCGATGGCTTTGGCCACCGAGTCCGCCGGGATGGCGATCTTGTAGAAGGCCTCGACGTGTTTGCGGCTTTTTGCGTCTCCGCTGCCATATTGGAGTTCGCTTTCCACTGCACCAGGTTCAATGCTGGTGACGCGAAATGCTCCTGCCGACTCCTGTCTCAGTCCCTCACTGATGGCCCGGACCGCGAACTTGGTGCCGGAATAGACCGTGCCTCCCGGTGCGAATACCTTCAGGCCGGCTACGGAGGACAGATTGATGACATGGCCGGATTTCTGCTGCGTGAAGATCGGCAACGCTGCGGCGATTCCGTAAAGGACGCCCTTGAGGTTGATGTCGATCATCCGGTCCCATTCATCCACCCGGAGCTGGCTGAGCGGGGCGATGGCCATCAGGCCGGCATTGTTCACCAGAACGTCCAGCCGACCGAAATCGCGCTGGACAGCTTTCACTGTTTCCTCAACCTGCTGGCGGTCCGTTACGTCGAGCGTATAGGCCCGTGCGGTCTGTCCTTTGCCGGTCAGGTCTGCAGCGATTGCATCCAGCCGGTCACGGCGCCGGGCGGCAAGCGCCACCTTGGCGCCGCGCTCGGCCAGGTAGCGGGCCGTGGCTTCCCCCAGCCCGCTGCTTGCGCCCGTGATGAGGACGGTTTTGCCTTCGATGGAAGGAATATTATTCATGATGGGGCCTCATTTTTTCGGGTGAAGATGGCGTTCGAAGAACGCAACGCTCCGGCTCCAGGCCAGATCCCGGGCGTCCCGGTTGAAGCTGGGACGGTCCGGACAGCCGAAGCCATGCCCGGCGTCGTCATAGACATATTCCTCGACTTCCCGCCGTGCCGCGCGGATCTTCTGGAGGTCGGAAGGCGGAATATGGGCGTCCTCACCACCGAAATGCAGTTCGACCGGGCAATGGGGCGGCGTATCGACATGGTTGGCGATACCGCCGCCGTACCAGCTGACGGCGGCGTTGAAATGGTGCGTCTGCGTCGCGGCGAGCCATGCGATCAGTCCGCCCCAGCAGAAGCCGAGGATCCCTACTGGCTGACCGGCGTTCCGGCCCCGGAGTGCGTCGGCGCAGGCTGTGATGTCTTCCTGAATCTTTTCGGACGGAATGCGGCTGCGGAAATCGAGGCCTTCCTTCATCCCTGCTTCGGAATAGGTCAGGACGGTATGGGGTTTGACGCGGTCGAACAGGGCAGGAGCCAGAACATGGAAACCGTGCGCCGCGAGTTCCTCGCACACTGTGCGGATGTGAGTTGTCAGGCCGAAAATCTCCTGTACGACCACGACGGACCGCGCTGCATCGGGAGAGCCGGCTTCCCATGCCTCGAATTCATGACCGTCTGCCGCCTTGAGACGGATCATATGGCCGGCCGGCTTTTCGTGGGAGGAGTTATGAGCCATTGCTTGAATCCATTTTTTTTCTGAAACGCCCGAAAAGGCCAGAGCCCGGAGACCCTGACCATGAGCGACGTTATTAATCTCCGTCGGGAACGCAAACGCCGCAAGTCCGTAGAGGATGCGAAGCTGGCGGAGGCCAACCGGCGCCTGCATGGGCGCACAAAAGGTCAGAAAACTGCTGAAAAGAAGGAAAAACAGCGCTTCGAGAGTTTCATTGAAGGGCGAAAAATTTCTTCCGAATCTTCGCGAAATTCTTGACGTTGGCGGGGTAGGGCGCTACCTCTTTGGCACTCTCGGTGTGAGAGTGCTAAAATGCATTGCAGAACCTGAATGCATCAACCCGGCCATGCTGCTTTAGAACAAGGGCAGGGCCCAGAATGGAGCAATCCATGACGAAGTTTCGTCCCCTTCACGACCGTGTTGTGGTCCGCCGCCTGAACGCCGAAGAAAAGACCGTCGGCGGCATCATCATCCCGGAAACCGCCAAGGACAAGCCGACCGAAGGCGAAATCGTCTCCGTTGGTCCGGGCGCCCGCAACGAACAGGGCCAGATCGTGGCGCTTGACGTCAAGGCCGGCGACAAGGTGCTGTTTGGCAAATGGTCCGGCACCGAGGTGAAGATCGACGGCGAAGAGCTGCTGATCATGAAAGAGAGCGACATCATGGGTGTGATCGGCTGATCAGCCGTCCCCGTTTCCTCTCGTTAAAAGACCTCAACAGGAGTTAAGAACATGGCTGCCAAGGACGTAAAGTTCGGCGCTGACGCCCGCGACCGCATGCTGCGCGGCGTTGATATCCTCGCAAATGCCGTCAAGGTCACGCTGGGTCCGAAGGGACGTAACGTCGTTCTCGACAAGAGCTTCGGCGCACCGCGCATCACCAAGGACGGTGTCTCCGTCGCCAAGGAAATCGAACTGGCTGACAAGTTCGAGAACATGGGCGCCCAGATGGTGCGCGAAGTCGCATCCAAGACGAACGACCTCGCCGGTGACGGTACGACGACCTCCACGGTTCTCGCACAGGCTATCATTCGTGAAGGTGCCAAGGCTGTTGCCGCTGGCATGAACCCGATGGACCTGAAGCGCGGCATCGACAAGGCTGTTGGTGTTGTCGTTGAAGAGCTGAAGAAGAACAGCAAGAAGATGACCTCCCCGGAGGAAATCGCTCAGGTCGGTACGATTTCTTCCAACGGTGAGCGTGAAATCGGTGAGATGATCTCCTCTGCCATGCAGAAGGTCGGCTCCGAGGGCGTCATCACGGTTGAAGAAGCCAAGGGTCTGCACACGGAACTCGACGTTGTCGAGGGTATGCAGTTCGACCGCGGATACATCTCCCCGTACTTCGTGACGAACCCGGAGAAGATGACGGCTGACCTCGACAGCCCGTACATCCTGATCCACGAGAAGAAGCTCTCCTCGCTTCAGCCGATGCTCCCGCTGCTTGAGAGCGTTGTGCAGTCCGGTCGTCCGCTGATGATCATCGCGGAAGACGTTGATGGCGAAGCACTTGCCACGCTGGTTGTGAACAAGCTGCGTGGTGGTCTGAAGATCGCTGCCGTGAAGGCTCCGGGCTTCGGTGACCGTCGCAAGGCCATGCTGGAAGACATCGCCATCCTGACGGGTGGGCAGGTGATCTCCGATGACATTGGCATCAAGCTCGAGTCCGTTACGCTCGACATGCTGGGTCAGGCCAAGAAGGTCCACATCGAGAAAGAGAACACCACGATCGTCGAGGGTGCTGGTAACCCGGAAGACATCAAGGGTCGCTGCAACCAGATCCGTGCCCAGGTTGAGGAAACCACCTCTGACTATGACCGCGAGAAGCTCCAGGAGCGTCTGGCAAAGCTGGCTGGTGGCGTCGCCGTCATCCGCGTCGGTGGCAGCACCGAGGTGGAAGTGAAGGAGCGCAAGGACCGCGTGGATGACGCGCTGCACGCAACGCGCGCCGCTGTGGAAGAAGGCATTGTTCCGGGTGGTGGTACGGCTCTGGCCCGTGCATCCGTCGCCCTCAAGGAACTGCACTACCACAACGACGATCAGCGCATCGGTGGTGACATCGTCCGCAAGGCTCTGCAGACGCCGCTGCGTCAGATCGCCGAGAATGCTGGTGAAGACGGTGCCGTCATTGCTGGCAAGGTGCTGGAAAACGACACCTACAACTTCGGCTTCGATGCCCAGACGGGTGAGTACAAGGACCTTGTCACGGCCGGTATCATCGACCCGACGAAGGTTGTCCGTACGGCCCTGCAGGACGCCGCTTCGGTCGGTGGTCTGCTGATCACGACGGAAGCCATGGTTGCCGAGCGTCCGGAAAAGAAGGCTCCGGCCGCTCCGGGTGGTGGCATGGGCGGCATGGGTGACATGGACTTCTGATCTTTCAGAAGTCTGGTCCTTCCGGCTTCCCGGAGCCGGAAGACCCCTGCACGATCATCAGGAAAACCGTCCTGCCCTCTGGGGCAGGGCGGTTTTTTCGTATGGGCTCCGCGTGGAATGTCAGGTGGGGTGAGCTACCCAGCCGTTCAGGCGTGCGTTGCCGGAATGAAAGCTGTTCCGGTTTTTTCGGAGGTCCGTTTGCGGGCGATGAGAGCAGAGCGGAAAAGATCCGCGCAGGAACCGGCTATTCCGGATAAGGGCGTTCTGTTCCTGCTTTTCGATCTTGCGGTTCAGTTGTCTGCTTGCGGCGTTTTTTCAGGAAGGATCGCTGGCAAGAGGCGCAACCGGTTCTGAAAGAAAAGCCCGGATGTCGTCCAGCGCTTCGGCCAGACTCATCCGGCGGACGTCCACACCGTCCGGAAAGGCACTCAGCAGGCGTGAGGGCATCCGCCGGTCCAGCATGACGAAAACGCCACGATCACTGCCCTGCCGGATCAGACGGCCGAAAGCCTGACGCAGTCTCATCCGCGTGATGCGATCATCATAATCGCCGGGTCGTCCTTCCGACAGCAGGCGGCGGCGTTCGCGGTGCAGAATATCCGGTCGCGGCCAAGGTGTTTTCTCGAAAACCACCATGCGCAATGCTTCTCCCGGAACATCCACGCCGTCGCGCATGGCATCCGTTCCCAGAAGGCAGCTATGCGTCTCGGTCCGGAAGACATCCACAAGCGTGGCATTGTCCATCGCATCCACATGCTGGGCGTAAACGGGATAGCCCTGCGTTTCGAGGGGTTCGCTGATGCGTTTGTGGACCTCTCTCAGGCGGCGGATCGCTGTGAACAGTCCGAGCGCACCACCGCCCGCCGTTTCGAACAGGCTGCGGAAGGCATGGGCGAGGGACGAGATTTCTCCGGAAACGTCCGTGATAACATACGCCCGCGTCTGCCGGGCATAGTCGAACGGACTCATGAGAGACGCACGCAGGGGCGGCTTCATGAAATGCGTTGCGCCGAGACGGATTTCGGCTGCGTGCCAGCTTTCCTCATCCTCCCCCTGGCCCGTCTGGTCCCGCAGTGTCGCGGAGGTCAGGAGCAGCCCATGGGCGGGTGTCTGGATTGTTGAGGCGAAAGGAATGGTCGGGTCCAGCCAGTGCCGGTAGAGGCCGATGTCATGATCACCCTGCGCCGCCCGGGTCCGGGGCAGACGTTCCGTGCGGATGAAGTCCACATGGGTGGGTGTCACGCCGGCTTCCGGCGGGGTCTGGAGTGCATCAAGCATCGCAACCCATCCGGCGACCCGGCTGATGGCACGACGGTGCAGGGTGCGGATCAGGGCCTCGATCCGCTGACGGGTCGGGGCATCCATTTCAGGATCGTCTTCGATCTGCGCTTCGAGACGTTTCGCCAGAAGAACCATAGGCTCTTTGAGCCGTCGTAGCGCCCGCGCCAGTGTCTCGGCGCGTTCCGTTACGTCGTCATTGGCCGGATGCAGATCGCATTCCGCAGAGGCGTAGCCGCTCCGGTCTTTTTCCCGGCTCTGTCTGGCCCGCAGCTGATGATCCAGTGCCCGCAGGAACGTCTCCGAGGGGTTTTCCGGGCCTGTCTCTTCCGGCAGGAGAAGCGGCAGAGCCGTTATGTCGTCCGGAACGGGACTGTCATTTCCGGTGCCAGTTGCGTCATGGTCCGAAGGTGGGTTCAGCCGTGAACTCCATCCTGGCGCGGGCAGGGAACGGGCGGCCTGAAGAACGGCGTGCAAAGGTGCATCGATGGCCGGGATACGTTCCACCAGATCATCCAGCCGGCGCAGGAGGCCACGTGCGCGGGAACGGCTTCCTTCCGCACCCAGAAGCCAGCGGCGCAGTTCCGCCGCTTCGAGGCCGGACAGGACGGTTGCAAAGGCACTGTCAGCTGCATCGGGGACATGGTGTCCTTCATCGAAGACATAGCGCGTCGGGGCTGCATCTTCGTCTGGCAGGCCCGGGCGCGCCAGGGCAGCCCAGGCGGCCTGTGACATGACGAGCGCATGGTTCGCCACCACCAGGTCGGCCTGGCGGGCGCGGCGGATCCCATGTTCCACAAAGCAGGTCTGGTAATGCGGGCACGCGGAATGGATGCACTCTCCACGACGGTCTGCTGCGCCATAAAGTGTCCCATGTCCGAACAGTTCTCCGAACCAGCCGGGCAGGTCACCGCCCATCAGGTCACCGTCGCGGCTGGCTTCCGCCCAGCGTGCCAGCAGGGCAAGCGGCAGAAGGGCCGCCATCCCGTCAGGGCCGCGCGAGGTGGCCGTGTTGAGCAGGTCTTCCATGTTCAGAAGGCACAGATAGTTTTCCCGGCCTTTCCGGACGACGACTTTATCCCGCAGGACCGCGTCATCGGGATAAAGCCGCCGCAGCTCCTGTTCGATCTGCCGTTGCAGGTGGCGTGTATAGGTGCTGACCCAGACCGCGCCGTCATTCTGTTCCGCCCAGAGGCTGGCGGGAGCGATATAGCCGAGTGTCTTTCCTGTTCCGGTCCCCGCTTCCGCCAGCACCACATTGGGGGAGCCGATGGTCTCGCGCGGTTCAAAGGCAGCCGTTGCCACAGACGCGAAATCGGCCTGTCCCGGACGGACTTCCGCGTTCTTGCCCAGGATATCCTGAAGGCGCTGCCGCGCGGCTTTCTGGGAAACGGGCTGGCTGCCCGGAGCGGGGCGGGGGGCTGTTTCTTCCCATTTCGGAAGGCGTTTCCAGATCCGGATGGCTTCGGAGGGATGTCCTGTGCCGGCTTCGTGTGGGGCACCGATCGCCTGCGCCACTTCACCGCTCCATGCCCATCCGGCGCGCGTCAAAGGTGCAAGGAGGGCACGAAGACGGGCGCCTTCCCGCGTTTCCGCCATGGCGCGCAGGCGATCGAGCATGGCTTCGCACAGGATCGGCAGAAGATCGGCGCTGATGGTTTCGGGGGGTGTCAGGCCCAGGGCCAGGGCCAGTCCGCGCGGCGTCGGCGCGACCGTGGTGGCGGGGCAGGTGAAGAGGAAAAGATCCAGCAGGTCGAACCAGGGTACGGGCTGGGAAAGGGGCGAAAGATCAAGCGCGCGCAGGGCGGCCGGACCGTGCACCAGCAGGGGCGGTGGAAACTGGGCGAGCCGCTGGCGGGTTTCCTCCGCTGACAGGTCCAGCAGTTCTCCATCCGGGGTCAGAAGTGAGGACTGTCCACGCCGCGCCACGAGGGCAGGGGCATCGAAGGGGGAAAGGAAGGAAGGGGACGGAGGCATCACGTTTCACTCTAACGGCAAGCCCCGGAAGGCGCGAGGCCGTTTTGGGAATATGGGAACGGATCGTGAAAATTCAGGGCGTGTTGAACGCGAAAGCGCCTGTGGAGAGGAGAGATATGTTTTATAATGAAAAAGGAGGCGTTTCCTGCGTAAAAGCCGTGTCGCGTATCGCTTGACCGGAAGGGAGTGTCTCCCTAGGTTCCCCTGTAATCATGCAGACTTCCAAGACATCTCCAGCCCTCTCCCTCGCATCGGATGCGCCGCTCCCTAAAGCATGGCCATTCGAGGAAGCCCGGAAAATTGCCTCTCACGTAGAGGGGCGTGATCCGGCGGTTCCGGCCCTTCTGGAAACAGGCTATGGCCCGTCCGGCCTGCCGCATATCGGCACGTTCGGAGAAGTTGCCCGGACGACCTGGGTCCGTCAGGCGTTCGAGACCCTGACCGGGCGCCCGACGCGCCTGCTCGCCTTCTCCGATGACATGGACGCTCTGCGCAAGGTTCCGACCAATGTGCCGCAGCAGGAGATGCTGGCACAGCATCTCGGGCTGCCGCTCACCCGTATTCCCGATCCGTTTGGGGAGTATGAGAGCTTTGCGGCGCATAATAATGCGCGGCTGCGCCAGTTTCTGGACAGCTTTGGCTTCCAGTACGAATTTGCGTCTTCCACACAGTATTACACCAGCGGCGTTTTCGACGCGGCCCTGCGCCGGATGCTCGAAGTTCATGATGAGGTCGTCGCGACCATTATCCCGACACTCGGGCCTGACCGTCGCGCCACATATTCTCCTGTCCTGCCCATCCACCCCGAAACGGGTCAGGTCATGCAGGTTCCTCTTATCGCGGTGAATCCTAATGCCGGGACAGTCGTGTGGAAGGACGAGAGCGGCCGGACCTTCGAGACTTCCGTGTTCGGTGGTCAGGCGAAGATGCAGTGGAAGGCCGACTGGGCCATGCGCTGGTATGCGCTGGGCGTGGATTACGAGATGTCGGGCAAGGATCTGATCGACAGCGTAAAATTGTCTTCGAAGATCTGCCGGATTCTGGGCAAAAAGCCTCCTGCCGGGCTGACCTATGAGCTGTTCCTGGATGCGAATGGCCAGAAAATCAGCAAGTCCAAGGGAAATGGCCTGTCCGTCGAGGAATGGCTGCGCTATGGCACGCCGGAGAGCCTCGCGCAGTACATGTTCCAGCAGCCGACCCGCGCCAAGCGCCTGTATTTTGACGTCATTCCCCGCGCGACGGATGACTATCTGACGCTGGTGCAGAAGGCGGAAACGCAGGAACCGGCTGATCTCATGGCCAATCCTGTCTGGTTCATTCACGGTGGCCACATCCGCCCGGAAGATACGAGCCCCGTGTCCTATACGGCGCTTCTGAACCTTGCGAACGTCGCCAATGCCGACAGGCCTGAAACGCTCTGGAAGTTTTTGCGTCGCTACGATCCGACCCTCTCGCCGGAAACCCATCCCTATGTGGACAAGCTGGTTCACTGCGCGCTGACCTATTTCAAGGAGCAGGTTTACCCCAACAAGACCTATCGTTCCCCTACGGAAACGGAACGCAGGGGGCTTGAGGATCTGGCGGACGCACTGGAAAAGCTGGATCCGGCCACGTCTCCGTCTGACGTTCAGGATGTGGTGTTCGAAGTGGGCAAGCGGTATTTTGCCAAGCCGGAACTGCGGTCATGGTTCGGCTGCCTGTACGAGGTGCTGTTGGGACAGAAGGAAGGTCCGCGTTTCGGCATTTTCGCGTCCCTGTTCGGGCTGCCGGAGACGGTTTCCCTCATCCGGGAAGCCCTGGCCCGTCCGGTTGACGGAACAGTTCAGGCCTGATTCATGGTCAGCCCGCGGGATGATGACTGGCAGGCCATAAAAGACCATGCTCCCGAACCGGAGATGGGGGCGGAAGACAGGGAGACGAAGCAGCGCTGGCGGTCCCTGCTGACCCGGGCGCCGGCTGTCGTAGGGCTTTTCCTTCTTGTTGGCGCTGTCATCGTCATCTGGCGCGAACTGCGTCATCTCTCCCTGCGCGACATCATGACGAGCCTTGGCGCCATTCCGGATACGGCGCTGCTGGCCGGGGCAGGGGCGACAGTCCTGTCCTATTTCATCCTGTCTTTCTATGACCGGCTGGCCTGTCTGCACGTCAGGGCGAAGGTATCCTACAAGCGATCCGCTTTTGCGGCGTTCTGCTCATATGTCCTTTCGCACAATCTCGGCTGTGCGGCCATTTCGGGGGCGGCGGTCCGGTTCCGGCTGTACCGGAGCTGGGGTGTTGCTCCTGCGGCAATCGCACAGATCATAGCCTTCTGTTCCGCGACCTATCTTCTCGGAACACTGGCGCTGATCGGCTACGTCCTGATTGCGCAGCCTCACGCCATCCCGATTCTCTCCCGTTTGCCGACGATCCTGCTCCAGCTTGCAGGGGTTGGCTGCTGGGTGGTTCTTGTCGCTTATGTCGCCCTGTCGCGGACCCGTCGTCATATCCGGCTCGGCCGGTATGAGATCGAACTTCCCAATACCGGAATTGCCATCGGCCAGATTGTGGTCAGCGCCGCCGACATGGCCGCCACGGCACTGATCGCCTTTTCCGTTCTTCCGCCCCTGCCGCCTGAAGCGCATTTCGGGTTCGGCACGTTTCTGGCGGTCTATCTGGCGTCCTACACGGCGGGGCTCGTGGCCAGTGTGCCGGGGGGCTTAGGGGTTTTTGACAGCGCCATGCTGCTGGCCCTGCGTCCTTATCTCCCTGTGCCCCAGATCATGGGCGCCATTCTGGTGTTCCGTCTGTTCTATTATATCATTCCCCTGCTGCTGGCGGGGTTGATGTTCGCAGGGCATGAGATTTTTCTGCGGGGGGAGCAGGTTCTCGTTTCTGCGGGACAGGCGCCCAAGCGGATGCGTCCCAGCCAGGTCATCCGTGAATCGGAAGCGGATTTCTCGGTTGCCGTTGCGACCAGCGTGCAGGCCGTTGTGGGGCTTCTGCTGGTTTTCTATGCGCTGGTAGCGCCGATCCCGCCTTTGCAGACCGCTCTTGGGGCGGCCGTTTCGCAGATCGCGGATCTGCTCCTGACTGTGGCGGGCGTTGCGCTGGTGGGGCTGGCTCTGGGTCTGTCCCAGCGGGTGGCGCTGGCCTGGCGCGCCTCGCTCGGCGTTCTGGCAGGCTGTGTCGTCTTGCTGGTCCTGCGTCATGCAGCGTGGGAAGGGCCGGTCATCGTGGCTCTGGTCATGCTTCTCATCGCCCCGTTCCGGAGCTGTTATTATAGGCGGGCCCATCTTCTGGTCGCTCCGCTGACACCGTCGATGCTGGCGCCGCTTTCCCTGTGGGCGCTGGGGCTGATCGGTGTGGGATGGGTCGCTGTCCAGCGGCATCTGGGGCCGATCTGGTGGCGCTCCATGATCTATGATGCCCATACCGCAATCGGCAGGTGGTTTCTGGGGGTGTCCGCGCTTTGCGGCTTTTACGTGCTGTGGCGCGGAATGGGACGGGCGCGCATCCGTTTCGATGCCTGGACGGCGGAGAATGAGCGCCATTATCATACGCTTGCTCATGCTCTGTCCGAACTTGGCCCCCGCCGTCCTACCGGCCTTTTGCACGACGAAACCGGTCGTGCCGCCATCCCGTTTCTCCGGACTGGCGAATTCATCATCGGTCTTGGTGACCCTGCGGGGGCGGAGCGCAACTGTGTTGCCGCTGTCTGGCGCCTTCGGGATCTGGCATTGCAGGAAGGCTGCAAACTGGCATTTATCCGGGTTGGCCAGTCGCTGATGGCTGTTTATAACGATCTCGGATTGACAGTCTGTCCCGACAGGACAGCTGGAACAATCTGCTGTTTTTCCGAGGATTACCGTATGCTTCGGGCATTCCTGAAGAATGAAGAACGTCAGGCTCGCAAACGCCGCGATCTAACGGAGCCGCACAGACCGTGAGTCTGCCTCCTGCGCTCGGGAATGTCACCACCAGCTGGCTTATTGCCTTTCCGGCCCTGTTCTCGATCATCAATCCGCTCGGCGCGTCTCTGATCTTTGCGCAGATCACAGAAGGACGGGCCCGTCACGAGGTGCTTACGCTTGCGCGTCTCGTTGCGCTGTATTCACTGGGGATTCTGCTTGTTTCCATCTGGTTCGGCGGCTGGATCCTCGGTTTCTTCGGAATTTCCATTAATGCCCTCCGCATTACGGGAGGCCTTGTCGTGGCCTCACGGGCCTGGGTCATGCTCCTTCAGCCGGAAACGTCCGAGGCCCGGAAGGAAAAACAGGCTTTTCAGGATGGGAGAACGGTTGCCACCGTTGATCTGAAGGAGCTGGCGTTCTTCCCGGTGGCCCTGCCATTTACGGTCGGGCCAGGCAGTATTTCTGTCGCCATCGCTCTTAGTACATCCAGCCTGCCTGGCGTGCCGCTCTCGGATTATTTCCTTGGTCTCTCCGCTGCGGCAACAATGATGGCCGTTATTATTGCTGTTGTTTATGCCTATGCCGAGCGGGTCGTCGCCATGCTTGGTGTGACGGGAACGCGGATTGTCGGGCGTCTTGCTGCCCTGCTTCTTCTTGCGATCGGCATCCAGATTCTCGCTTCCGGCGTAGAAGGATTCCTGATCGAAACCCTGCACAAGGCGAAGCTTTAGTCCTGTAGCAGGGTCCTGACCCGTTCGCGCAGGGCCGGGATGACATCTTCCTGAAACCAAGGAGAGCGCCGTTCCCAGGCTCCGGTCCGCCAGGAGGGATGGGGCAGGGGGAAATAGTCCGGAAGATAATCCCGGAAATTCCTGACCCGTTCCGTAACGGAGCCGCGTCCGAGAACATGATACTGGGAATAGCTGCCTACCAGAAGTGTCAGGCGGATATCCGGCATGAGCGATAAAACCCTGTTCCGCCACAGAGGAGCGCATTCAGGACGTGGCGGACAGTCTCCTCCCTTGGGGAGGCGTCCGGGATAGCACAGTCCCATGGGCAGGATCGCGACCTTGCGGACGTCATAGAAATCGTCTGCCGATATCCCGAGCCACTCGCGAAGGCGGTCCCCCGAGGCGTCATAGAACGATCTGTTGCTCATATGGGCTTTCGTGCCCGGCGCCTGACTTGCGATCAGCAATCGGGATGTGCTCGAGACGTGAATAAGAGGGCGGGCACCCAGTGGAAGATGCGCCTCACAGACCCGGCAGGCCCTGACTTCATGGACAAGGGCTTCCAGAGGTTTCCTGCAATCGTCAGGTGAAATCATTCGTCCTCGAAAAGAAGGGAAATATCGGGGTTCCAGGCATATTCCGCCCGGGGGATATAGACATGCTGATCATATCCGCGAAGGCTCTCGAATAATGTAACATGCTCGACGGGCATTGGTTCTGTGCGGAAAAGATTATGCGTCTGTACCCAGCGTGCCGCTTCGGGGCGCTGGCTTGTGGCGGTATGACCCAGAGCAACGAAAGGGTGAAACCGCCGTTTGGCAATACTGCAGCCGGCCCGCCGCAGCGCGGTCTCGATCTGGCTGCGAAGGGCGTTCAGAGCGGGGGAACGATCCAGTTTGATCACCAGACTATCTGCCGTCATGCCTTCCCGCAGGTCTGCGCCGTGGAACGAAAGCGCGAAGGGCTCCCATGAAAGACGGGACAGGGCCAGATCGATTTCTTCCATCATGTGACGGTCTGTCACCTCACCGATGAATCGCAGCGTTACATGATAATTTTCAGCCGGAATCCACTGCACACCGGGCATGGAGCCGCGCAGGAGGGCAAGGGCTTCACGCTGGGCGTCAGGAAGGTCAAGTGCGACAAAAAGTCTCAAGAGGCGCGTTTCCCGGGAAAAGAGGGGTGAAAAAGGGGTAATATTCTTGACCGGAATGATAAAATTCCCACATTCATAGGGAAGTACGAACGGCCTTAACGGGTTCGTCAAGCGCCCTTCTCCTGAGGGCTTACATTGGAAAAGGTGTCATGGCTTTCAATTCCAACTTCAGCCGGGCCGGGACGCAGGCCGGGATCGGTAGTCTGGATGCCGGTCTGCGGGCTTATATGTGCCGCGTCTTCAACTGGATGGCGATCGGTCTGGTCATCACCGGACTGGTGGCGTACGGAGTAGCCGAGACCGAGCTGCGCGCCCTGTTCTTCCATGTGGCGGAACTGCCAAGTGGCGCGCTCGTCCTGCGACCGACGTTCCTGGGTGGTGTCAGTATCTTTGCGCCGCTGGCTTTTGTCATGATCCTGTCTTTCGGGGTCAACCGTCTGTCCCGATCCGCCGTGCAGGCCATCTTCCTGCTGTTCAGCGCGACGATGGGGGCCAGCATGGCCAGTCTTCTGCTCAGCTATACAGGCGTGTCTGTCGCGCGGACGTTCTTCATTTCCGCGGCGACATTCGCCGGAATGTCCCTGTGGGGTTACACGACCGGCGCGAACCTTCTTCGACTCGGTTCCTTCCTTTTCATGGGGCTGATCGGAATCATGATCGCGATGGTGGTGAACATCTTCGTCCAGAGTTCGCCGCTGACCACGCTCGTTTCACTTATTGGTGTCGCATTGTTTACAATGTTGGCCGCCTACGACACCCAGCGGATCAAGATTACATACCAGCAATATGCAACATATGCTGGTCCTGACGACGTGGCGCGTCTCAGTATTTACGACGCTTTGACCATGTATCTGAACTTCGTGAACCTCTTCCAGTTCCTGATCCAGTTTACTGGGGTGCGTTCCGGTAACAACGACTGATTTTACTTTATCCTGACCAGAAGACGAAGAAAGGGAGCGACAGTCAATGTCGCTCCCTTTCTGGTATTGGGACCAAATATGTCCCTGATTATTTTTCGGCTTATTGGAGATGGTTTACATTAAAAAAAGTAATGTTCGCAATTAATTTAAGTTCGAATGCGATCAAATGTGGCGAAAAACGGCCATTCCTTTCGGGTGCAGGAGTCGCCTGGACCCTCACGAACTACGTGATAAGCCTTGTGTTTGAGATGAATCAGGCAGAAAAAACCCAAGGAACCGGGACAGTCGTGTCCCATGCTGAATGAATTTCAGGGTCGGATCTATGATCCGGTTCCTGACGTCAGGATACGAACGAGAAAGGCAGCAGACTTATGGCAGCGTTCGGCAGCTCTGATGCGAACCTTATCGTGTCAAACCGTTTCCCGGCGACCACCACATGCCGGAACGGATGATGAAAGCAGGACCGATGAAAAAACTCTGGCGATATCTTCCAGCGTTGCCGGCGCTGATGCTATCGGGTTGCACGGTTGATCTGCTTCAGCCGCGCGGTCCGATCGCAGAAATGAACCGTGATGTCATGGTGACGGAATTCCTCGTCATGATGGCCGTTGTGGTTCCGACCTGCATCGCGACAGTTTACTTTGCTTGGAAGTATCGTGCTTCCAACACCGAGGCGGAATACCTTCCGACCTGGGATCACTCCACGAAAATCGAATATGTCATCTGGGGCGTCCCCGCTCTGATCATCATCGTTCTCGGTGCGATCAGCTGGTGGAGCACGCACGCTTATGACCCGTACCGCCCTATTCAGACGGCGGACAACGTGAAGCCCCTGCACGTTCAGGTGGTTTCCCTCGACTGGAAATGGCTGTTCATCTATCCGGATCTGGGGATCGCAACGATCAACCAGCTGGATGTCCCGACGAACACGCCGCTGAATTTCCAGATCACTTCCGATACCGTCATGACGTCGTTCTTCATCCCGCGTCTGGGTTCGATGATCTACGCCATGCCGGGTGAGCAGACGCAGCTGCATCTGCTGGCCAATGAGTCCGGTGACTATCTGGGTGAAGCTTCCCAGTTCAGTGGCCGTGGCTTCTCTGACATGAAGTTCCGCACTCTTGCCATGGACCCTGACCAGTTCAGTGCCTGGGTCGACAAGGTGAAGAGCGGTAGCGAGAACCTCGACGACACGACCTATCCGAAATACGCGGCCCCGCAGGAAGCGGCTCCGGTCGAGTATTTTGCGCATGTCCAGCCGGATCTCTTTGACGGCATCGTAGCCAAGTACAACAACGGCATGATGGTGGATAAGACGACGGGCAAGGTCATGCATATGCAGTCAGCTTCCAACGCTGCACCGTCCGACACTGGCATGTAAGGAAAAATCGACAGATGCTCGGAAAATTATCATTTTCAGCCTTGCCTTTGGATGTGCCGATCCTTGTCGGTACCTTCATCGGCGTCGCTGTCATCGGCATCGCCGTACTGGGTCTTGTTACCTATTACGGTAAATGGGGCTATCTCTGGCGCAACTGGCTGACGACCGTCGACCACAAGCGTCTGGCCGTCATGTATATCATCCTGGCAATCGTCATGCTGTTCCGCGGCTTCGCGGATGCCATCATGATGCGTACCCAGCTTGCGCTGGCTTATGCCGGAAACCCCGGTTATCTGCCTCCGCACCACTATGACCAGATCTTCTCCGCCCATGGCACGATCATGATTTTCTTCATGGCCATGGCGTTCATGACGGGTCTCATGAACCTCGTTGTGCCGCTTCAGATCGGTGCACGCGACGTTGCTTTCCCGTTCCTGAACTCGCTGAGCTTCTACATGACGCTTGTCGGCGGCCTTCTGATCAACATCTCGCTGTTCATCGGTGAGTTTGCCCAGTGCGGCTGGCTGGTCTATCCCCCGCTCTCCGAGATGCAGTTCAGCCCCGGCGTCGGTGTTGACTACTACATCTGGGCGGTTCAGATCTCCGGTGTCGGTACGCTGCTGACGGGTGTGAACTTCTTCGCAACCATCGTCAAAATGCGTGCACCTGGCATGGGCTGGATGCAGATGCCGGTCTTCACCTGGACGGCTTTCTGTACGACAGTTCTGATCATGGTCTCGTTCCCGGTTCTGACCGTGACGCTGGCTCTGCTCAGCCTTGACCGTTACCTTGGCATGCACTTCTTCACGAACGATGCCGGCGGCAACGTCATGCTGTACCTGAGCATGATCTGGACCTGGGGCCACCCGGAAGTTTACATTCTCGTCATCCCGGCGTTCGGTGTTTTCTCCGAAGTTACCTCCACGTTCTCCCAGAAGCCTCTCTTCGGTTACAAGACCATGGTGTACGCAACGTGCTCCATCATGGTGCTGTCCTTCGTCGTGTGGGTTCATCACTTCTTCACCATGGGCGCAGGCGCCAACGTCAATACCTTCTTCGGTATCATGACGATGGTTATCGCTGTCCCGACCGGTGTGAAGATCTACAACTGGCTGTTCACCATGTATAAGGGTCGTGTTGAATTCACGACGCCGATGTACTGGACGATCGGCTTCATGATCACCTTCTCCATCGGTGGTATGACCGGTGTCATGATGGCCATGCCGGCTGCTGACTGGATCCTGCACAACTCCCTGTTCCTGATTGCCCACTTCCATAACGTGATTATCGGTGGTGTGTACTTCGGTTACATCGCAGGCATGAACTTCTGGTTCCCGAAGGCTTTCGGCTTCAAGCTGAACGAAACCTGGGGCAAGCGGGCGTTCTGGTGCTGGTTCGTTGGCTTCTATCTGGCCTTCATCCCGCTCTATATCCTCGGTCTCGAGGGCATGACCCGTCGTATGAACCACTACGACAACCCTGACTGGTATCCGTGGATGCTCGTAGCCGAAGCCGGTGCAATCGTGATTGCCCTGGGTATCGTCTGCCAGCTGACGCAGCTTTACGTGTCCATCCGTGACCGTAACCTGCCGGAAAACCTCGACCTTACGGGCGATCCCTGGAACGGCCGTACGCTGGAATGGTCCATCTCTTCGCCGGCTCCGGCTTATAACTTCGCAGTTATCCCGGACATTCACGGTCTGGACACGTTCCACACCGAGAAGCAGCTGGGCCGTCAGGCTCACGGCAAGAAGCTGGCTCCGATCCACATGCCGAAGAACACCTCCGCTGGTTTCTTCATCGGTGTGTTCAGTCTGGCTCTTGGTTTTGCTTCGGTCTGGTACATCTGGTGGCTTGCCGCGATCTGTGCCATCGGCATTATCGCTACGGTGATCCTGCGCAGTGCTGACCGTGACATCGACTACTATGTCCCGGTGAGCGAAATCGAACACGACGAAGAAGTTTATTCCCGTCGTATCGCTGCCGCTCAGGCAGCAGAGTAAGAGGGGCGCATTAGACTTATGGCTCACGAAGCAACCATGTCGCCTCTGGCACACGCCGACGATCATGGGGGGGAACATCACGAGTCCCCCGCCGTGTTCGGTTTCTGGCTCTACCTGATGACGGACTGCATCCTCTTCGGGTCGATCTTCGCTGCCTTCGCTGTCCTCCGGAACCAGTTTGCCGGGGGGCCGTCGGGCAAGGAACTGTTCGATCTGACGAACGTGGGTATCGAGACGGCAATCCTTCTGCTGTCCTCGATCACCTACGGCTTTGCCTCGCTGAACGCGCTGGCGAAGAACAAGAAGATGGTGCTGCTCTGGCTTGCCGTCACGTTCGTGCTGGGGCTTTCGTTCGTAGGTCTGGAACTGACCGAGTTCAGCTCCATGATCGCAGAAGGCAACGGTCCTGACCGTTCCGCCTTCTTGTCCGCCTTCTTCACGCTGGTCGGTACGCACGGTCTGCACGTTACGTTCGGTCTGATCTGGATGGCTGTGCTGATGGTACAGATGATGGGTCCGCAGGACCTGTCGGAGCGCATGATGAACAAGCTGACTTGCCTCAGCCTGTTCTGGCACTTCCTGGACATTGTCTGGATCTGTGTCTTCTCCTTCGTCTATCTGGCAGGTGTGATGTAATGACCCAGGCTCCTACAACCACCATGACGGCTGATAACCATAGCCATGGTTCTTATCCGTCTTACCTGATCGGTTTTGTCCTCGCGGTGATCCTGACGATCGCGTCTTTCGCGGCTGTCCTGACCCACGCACTGTCACCCGGTCTGGCGCTGGCTGCACTCGCCATTCTTGCTGTTGTCCAGATCGTCGTTCACTTGGTGTTCTTCCTTCACCTGAACACCAGCACCGAGCAGAGCTGGAACCTCATGTGTTTCATCTTTGCCGCTGTATCGGTGGTGGTCATTATCGGTGGTACGCTGTTCATCATGCATGACACGGCTATCAACATGATGTCCCGCTAAGATCCTTCGCAGGTTCTTGGTTCAAAGGCTGGCAGGAGTAATCCTGCCAGCCTTTTTTATGTCCGCTCTCCTTCGGGAGAAGGGGTGTCTGGGTGCTGTGGTCTGGACTTCATGGCCGGACTGTTACAGATGTTTGGTTGCCCTGTTCCGCCGGAAACACACGACGGAGTGAGGCAGGGTGTACAGAAGACAAAGAAAAAGCCCGGCTTCCTGCGAAGCTGGGCTTTTGCCTGTTCCGGATCTGTCAGACGGGATCAGCCTTTGTGAGGTTCCTCGGACAGCATCGCGGCCTTGCCGGGCTTGTCTTTCCATTCCTCGGCGTCAGCAGGTGCATCCAGCTTGCGGGTCAGGTTCGGCCACTGGGTGGAGAATTTCGCGTTGATTTCAATCCACGGAGCCGCGCGGTTGTCACTGTCAGGAAAAATGGCTTCAGCCGGGCATTCCGGCTCGCACACGCCGCAGTCAATGCATTCGTCAGGATTGATGACAAGGAAGTTTTCGCCTGCGTAGAAGCAGTCTACGGGGCAGACTTCCACACAGTCCGTAAATTTGCAGCGAATGCAGTTTTCAGTGACCACATAGGTCATTGGTGTCTCCGATCGTCTTGCTCACCCGGCATCCGGCCGGTTTCATCCGTGCGGGATGATATGCGAGGGTTTGGCTGAGGAAGCAAGCGCTTCTCAGCCTTCTTCCCTGATTATCTCGTACAGCAATGCGGCTTCTTTGGCCGGACCACGACGCTCGCCAAGATCCAGAACGCGCCACACGCGCACTTCTCCGCCAGAACCGGGAGGGAAAGTCAATACATCGTTTATATGGAGTTTGGCGTGGGGTTTGCTGGTTGGCTGGCGGTTGATGCGGATACGCCCTTTGGCGATGATTGCCGCACAGAGCGCGCGTGTTTTCGCAACGCGGGCATAATAAAGCCATTGATCGAGACGCTGGTAGTTTTCACTCATGAACGCGCTTTTTCTCTGAGGACGGCAAGCCCGGCAAAAGGACTGTCCGGGCGTATGAACACGGAGGTTTTACTGTCACGTGCTGGCCGTCTTCGTGGTCTGGCGCGCGTGCGCCGGTCTGAAAGCAGCATCAGCGGAGCAGGGGGACCGTAGCGCCGCCGATCTGCATCATCAGGCGGCCGGTGCGCGATGCCCAGTGCCTTGAGAATGGCGGGGAGCCTGTCATTTTTGACGCCGAGCCGGGACGCAAGGGACGGAGGGGCCTGACAGTCGTGACGGGCCACCAATTGTTCCAGATCCGCGATGCAGCGTTCTGCGATATCGAGACGCACTCCTGTTTGCCCGGCCTGTAACCAGCCTGGAAGTCCCTGAACCAAGGTCCAGGGCAGTGATACGCGACCTGGTGGGGCAGGCAGGAGGGAATTGCCTGTCTGAAGGTTTGTCAGAAGGGTCAGGAATTCCAGTGCCCGGGGGCGCATGAGGGCGCGATGGAAGATGGCAAACCGTCCCACGTCGATACCTGTTCGCCAAAGCCGGCGTTGCAGGGGATGGGGCAGGGAACGGTCTGTAGGGAGAGCGGTTGTGATTCCGCCGTCTTCCCGCAGGCGGTGCAGAATTCCACGCAGGGCCGGACTGTCCTGCTCATTCGCGTCTGCATGGTAAAGGGGCTTCAGTTCCCGGTTGAGAAGGGCCTGCATGTAACGGTGCAGTCGTCCCTCCACAGCATCGCGCTGATGGGTGTCCGCAAACTCGCCAGGCAGAAGACGGATGGCGGGAGACAGGTAGCTTTCGCCTTGCTTCAGGCGGGCAATGGGAAATCCATCCCAAAGCAGCGTTCCCGTTTCCACATCAAGAGAGAAAGCCGTATCCGGCGCGTCCTGTAACAGGCGGATGCGGCGGGGAATTTCCTGATGCAGCGCCCTGCGTCCGGCTTTCAGCACAAGCTGCTGATCCGGGCCGCTGGTAGCGGGGTCAGCCTCGAGAGTGAAGCCACGGATACGCCCGATGTTATGGCCTTCCACAATCACGGCGCCTTCCGCCGTGACCGCGGACAGGAGTTTGCGGTCCGGATTGTCCGGATTGAGCCGACGGAGGAGCGTTGTGGCGCGGCGGTCCACAAAACGGGAGGTCAGGCGTTCATGCAGGGCATCCGACAGCAGGTCTTCCACCTCCCGTGCGCGTTCCTGCCATCTGGCGGAATGCCGGCTCCATTCTGTCCGGGCCGCTACATAGGAGCAGACGCGCACGCCTGAAAGGCGGTGCATCAGCGTATCAATGTCTCCATCCGTCCGGGCCAGCCCGCGGATATGCCCGTCCAGCCAGCTGTCGGGAACGGCGCCTTCCTTGAGGATGTGCAGGAACAGCCTGCCACACAGGCGCGTATGACTGTCATCGCCGAGTTTGCGGAAATCCGGGATCTGGCAGACTTCCCACAGAAGGGCAGTGGCTCTGCGGCCGCGTGCAGCCTCCCGGATGTCGGGGTCGAGGATCAGTGAGCCCAGGGTTGTGACGTCCGATGCCACGCGTCCCGCAGTCAGTGCCCGGGAGGGTGGCGGCTGCATCAGGCTGTCGAACAGGGCATGCGGGTTGGTGAAGTCCAGTTCGTGATTTCGCCAATAGAGGCGCTTGATGGGGTCAAAGCGATGCTGTTCGACGGCTTCGACCAGAGAGGCGGACATGGGCTGGCAGTCGGCTGTTGTTCCGAAAGTTCCGTCTTTCATGCCCCGACCGGCCCGTCCCGCAATCTGTGCAATTTCCTGCGGATACAGGGGGCGTGGAGCGGTTCCGTCAAACTTGCTGAGCTGGGCGAGGGCCACGTGGTCCACATCCATGTTCAGCCCCATCCCGATGGCGTCAGTGGCGACGAGATAGTCCACTTCGCGGTTCTGATAGAGTTCGACCTGCGCGTTCCGGGTGCGGGGGCTGAGCTGTCCCATGATGACGGCACATCCCCCGCGGCGACGGCGGATGACCTCGGCCAGTGCATAGACTTCCCCGACCGAGAACGCAACGATGGCCGAGCGAGGCGGGAGGCGGGAAAGTTTGGTGTATCCCGTGCTGACAAGGCTGGAGAGACGTGTCCGGATATCGATTTCGACGCCTGGAACCAGCTTCTGGAGCAGGGGACGGATGGTTTCTGCTCCCAGAAAGAGCGTTTCGACCGTACCGCGTGCGTGAAGCAGGCGGTCCGTGAAGATATGGCCCCTGTCCGGGTCGGCGGCGAGCTGGATTTCGTCTACCGCCACGAATTCGGCCTGCCGGTCCAGCGGCATGGCCTCTACCGTGCAGGAGAACCATCGCGCGCGGGGCGGGACGATCTTTTCTTCCCCCGTGATCAGCGCGACCGCGTGTTCTCCTTTCGCCTGGACCAGACGTTCGTAGTTCTCCCGGGCCAGCAGGCGCAGCGGAAAGCCGATGATACCCGAGGCATGGGCCATCATGCGCGTCAGGGCATAATGTGTCTTTCCGGTGTTGGTCGGGCCCAGTGCCGCACGAATGCTGGCAGGCATGGTATGGTAGCCGGAAGTGGTTCCGCGAAATGCACCCTTCATGCCTGAATGGTCGGGTGCCTGCGGAGCAAAAGCAAGCGTTCGAAGCCGTCTGGCTTCATCTTTTCAGGAAAGAAAGACATGAGTGCCCATATCCAGCTTCCTTTCGCCACAAGTGCCGAAGCCCCCGCGGCACGGCAGGTCCATCTTGTGGCGGCTGATGACGCCACGACGGTGTCCGCACTGCTGGGAGATCATGCGGGTTTCCTGACCGGGCAGGGGTTCAAACCGGAAGACGGTGCGTTCACGCTGATTCCGTCCGGAGAGAGCGTGGGAGCGGCGTTGCTCTGTGTCAGTCGCGACAGGAGCCATGATCCCATGGCTTTTGGTCTGCTGGGAACAAAACTACTGGCGGGTGACTGGGTGCCGGTTCTGCACGGTCTGGAAGAATCCGCGCGGGAGAGCGCCATTCTGGGGTTCTGCATGGGGGCCTACAGCTATCGGGTCGGGGAGCGTAAGGCCGGGAAGGCCCGTATGGTCGTTCCTGATGACGCGGCAAAGCTCGTTGCGCTGGCGAAAGCCAACTGGCTGGGGCGTGATCTGATCAATATGCCCGCCAATCTGCTTGGTCCGCAGGATCTGGCCAATGCTGCCAGCAAGGCCCTGAGTCACCGGGGTGCTACGACAACGGTCATTTCGGGCGACGAGCTCATGGCGTCGTATCCCTGTCTGGCGCAGGTCGGAGAAGGGTCTGAGCGCAAGCCTGCGGTTGTCGTGGCGCGATGGAAGGCCCGCGAGGGGGCGCCGCGCGTTTCCCTGATCGGGAAAGGCGTGTGCTTCGATACGGGGGGATACGATCTCAAACCCCCCGCGGGCATGTTGCGCATGAAGAAGGACATGGGTGGCGCGGCCCTGATGCTGGCCCTGATGTGTGCGGCCATTGACGCCAGACTGGATGTGGATCTGGAGCTGCGTCTGGGCTGCGTGGAGAACAGCGTTTCAGGGCACGCCATGCGTCCGGGCGATGTCCTGCAGACACGCAGCGGTCTGACCGTGGAGATTGGCAATACCGATGCGGAAGGGCGGCTGGTTCTGTGTGATCTCATCACGGAAGCCGCCGAAACGAAACCGGATTACATCCTTGATGCGGCGACGCTGACGGGTGCGGCACGCGTGGCGCTTGGTCCTGATCTTCCGGCACTTTTCACGAATGATGATCAATGGGGATCGGTTTTTCTCGAATCGGGAAAAAAGACAGCCGATGCATTGTGGAGAATGCCGCTCTGGCATGGGTATGACGCATGGCTGGACAGCAAGGTCGCTGACTTGGGAAACATTACGTCCCGTCCCATGGCAGGGGCGATCACGGCGGCACTGTATCTCCAGCGTTTCGTTCCGGAAGGGCAGAAATGGGCGCATCTGGACACTTATGCATGGAATGATGCGACGTCTCCGGGACGTCCGGAAGGCGGGGAAACACTTGGCCTGCGGGGGCTTTTTGAAATGCTCACGGCCCTGAACAAGAATACGTGAGAGCAGTTCAGAGGGCTGTTATAGATTATTTTAAAAACGGAATAAGAGCACTTTCCAAGATTAGGGTGTAAAACATTCCGCAATGCGGCATACCGCCTGAACCGTTTTGAACCGGCATCGTCAAGCCGGCCAAAATGTTTTGGAACCCACATACTTGCGTATGCGTTCCAAAACACCAGATTGAAGGCCACCAAAAGCCTTGTCCCGCTGTTGAGGGAAAGGCGTCGAACTTAACACCCGGGCATCGCCCGTTTTCCCCCTGTTGTCCGATCAGGCAACAGGAGGGTTGATTGCAATAAGGAGAGAGATCATGCCTCAGGCAAATAATGATCAGATGCTCAACCTGCTCTGCGATACGATCGTTTCCATGGTGCGCCGTGATGGACCTGACCTGTCCGCGCGCCAGCTTGCCGTCTTCCTGACGTGCTATCTGCAGGATGGTGCACATACGGTTCGTGGGCTTGCTTCCGAGCTCAAGGTTTCCAAGCCTGCCATTACCCGTGCCCTTGACCGTCTGGGCGAGCTGGATCTGGCCCGCCGCAAGGTGGATCCGCTGGATCGTCGTTCGGTGCTCGTGCAGCGCACCCTCAAGGGGTCTACGTTCTTGCGTGAAATGCGTGCTGTCATGACGGAAGCATCTGGTCCGCGCTCGTCCGGCCGTGCTTCGGCTTCAGTCGAGCGTCTCAGCGCCCGTCGCGCTGGTTGAATTACCAGCGCTCCTGCACGCGGGCTCCGGCCCGCGTGCAAATATATCCTGTCCAGACGATCTGCGGCAGCAAAATCAGGAGCAAGGCAGCTCCTGCATTCCCCGTCTCGAAAGCGAGACCGCCCCACAGGGCAAATCCCCAGTAGATGAGCGTGACCAGCGGCATGGGCAGTCCCGAGCGGACGGCAAGCTGGTACAGATGGCCCCGATGGGCCTCCGTCAGACGGTCTCCCGCCCGGCTCCGCCTTAGCAGGGTAAAACTGACATCCCATATCACCCCTGAAAGAAGGGCCGCCGCCAGAAGGGGATGGCTCCAGTCCGGTCGCATTCCCCCCCATGCGATGCCAAGCGCGCCCGCCTGACTGCCGACATCTCCCATGAAAATCCGGGCCTTGGGAAAGTTGTAGGGCAGAAACGCCAGCAGGCAGACGGCCAGCAGCACGAATGTCACGGGTGATATGCAGGCTGCGGCCAGAGCCAGGGCGGTAAGGGCCATGACGCCGGAGGCCAGTCCATTCAGTCCGTCGATGAAATTCAGGGCGTTCGTTATGAAAACCGCTCCGAGGACGAACAGGACCATCCAAGGAAGCGGTGCGCCCGTTCCGGCCGCCGCCAGCAGAGCGGCTCCAAACTGCGCCATGAGTTTGTAGCGTGCCGGAAATGGACGCACGTCGTCCAGCCATGACACCACGGCCAGCAGCAGCATTCCCGCCAGCAGACAGACAGTTGCCCTGTCCATGACCGGCTGGCCCGCCATCCATCGCGCCAAGGGGAGGCAGACAACGAATGCTCCGATAATCCCGATGCCGCCGCCTTTCGGGGTCGGGCGCGTATGGGAACTGCGGTGTCCCGGGTGATCCAGCACACCGGCACGGATCATGACAAGGATCAGGACGTTGCACAGCAGGATTGCCGGCAGGCAGGCCAGGGTGAAGCCCGAGAGCAGTGACTGGAAAGAAAAGGACATGTCGTGACTTTATGGGAGCGGGGCTTTTGACGCTATAAGGGAGCGCGTGACATCTGCTCCTTCTCCCGGCCTCCGTCCATCGGCCCAGACTTCCGCTGTCAGCCGCGCCGGCCGTGCATCCGTCCCTGCGCGCCGTATTGCGATGAACGTCATGCTGGACGGAGTCGTATCCGCCCTGGCTGCACCCTTCGCACGCTGGCTGGCTGACCCAGCGGGCGGTCTGCTGCACCCGCTCTGGTTCGTGGCGGGCGGGGGCATCACCCTGCTGGTCAGTGGGCTACCCTTTCGCATTCCCCAGCAGTACTGGCGATTCTCCGGTGTGGCGGACCTGTTCAGCATCGCCTGCGCCTCGGTTGTCAGCGCAACACTGTTTTCGCTGCTTTTGTGGGGCTGCGGATATCCGATCCCGACACCGACTTTTCCCATCATCCATGCGCTCGTCCTGCTAACCTCCCTCGGAGCGATCCGGATGGGATGGCGTCTGGCTGCGCGGCGGAAAGGGCTGGTCGTAGAGCGTGAACGTATTCTTCTGCTGGGTGCCGATCATGAGGCGGACCTGTTCCTGCGGGCCATGGAACGTGACAGTCAGGGAGGGCGCCGGGTTGTCGGTCTCCTGACGGGGGGATCACAGCAGGCGGGTCGTCGCATCCATGGCTGTCCCATCCTCGGCACGATCAGTGAAACGCCCGAAATCCTGGAACGGCTCTCGGCCGCGCATCGGCTGCCGGATGCGCTCGTCATCACGACGCCGGATCTGAAGGGCGCGCCCCTGTCCCGTATTCTGGAGGTGGCGCGGCATTACAATCTCGATGTTCAGCGCACGCCTTCCCTGACAGCGCTCAAACCGGCTGACAGCGTGGAACTGCGTCCTGTTGCCATCGAGGATCTTCTCAACCGGCCGCCGGTTGCTCTCAATTCGGAAGGCATGGCCCGGCTGATCGGGGGGCGCACGGTTGCCGTAACGGGCGCAGGAGGGAGCATCGGGTCCGAACTGGTGAGGCAGATTGCCTCTTTCGGCCCTGCCACGCTTCTGCTGATCGAGAACAGCGAATATGCGCTATGGCAGATTAACCTCGATCTTTCCGAACGTTTTCCGGGGATTGTCCGGCACCAGCTTGTGGCCGATGTGCGGGACCGGCGTCGGATCGGGGAAATTTTCGAGACCTACCGTCCGGCGCTTGTCTTTCATGCGGCGGCACTCAAGCATGTTCCCATTGTCGAGGACAATCCGATCGAAGGTGTCCTGACGAACGTGATCGGGACGCGCATCGTCGCGGACGCGGCAGAGCGCGTCGGGGCGGAAGCCATGGTCATGATCTCCACCGACAAGGCCGTGAATCCGTCCAGCCTGATGGGGGCCAGCAAGCGCTGCGCCGAAGTGTACGGGCAGGCGCTCGACATGCGCGCCCGGGCCGGGCGGGGCGGACTGCGCTGTGTGACCGTGCGGTTTGGCAACGTGCTGGGGTCCACGGGGTCCGTCGTGCCCCTGTTCCGCCGGCAGCTCGAACATGGTGGTCCGCTCACCGTGACACATCCAGATATGACCCGCTATTTCATGACGGTTCCCGAAGCCGTGGGTCTCGTTCTTCAGGCCGCGGTGCGCGGGACGCAGGACGGGCCGCGGGAAGATGCGACGGATGAACGTCTTCGGCAGGGTGGAATCTTCGTTCTGGATATGGGAGATCCGGTTCGGATCATGGACCTTGCCTGTCAGATGATCCGGCTGGCGGGACTGAAACCCGAGACGGACGTGGAAATCCGGATTACCGGTCTGCGCCCCGGTGAAAAACTGTTCGAGGAACTCTTCCATGGCCGTGAGGCACCCGTACCGACGGACGCGCCCGGCCTGCGCATGGCTTCTCCCCGCACCGTGGATTTCAGCGTGGCGACCGCCGCGATGGACGGGCTGGAAGAGGCCTGTCTTCAGAATGACCTCCCCACCGTCATGAGCATCCTGTATCGCCTTGTGCCGGAATTCATACACAACCGGGATGGTCTGGTGCCGTCCCCGGTTCTTTCTTCCCCTCCCGATCCGGAGATGACCCTCTCATGACCAGACAGATTGCCTTTCTGGACCTTCCCCGACAGCAGGCCCGCCTGAAAGGTGCGATCCAGCGCCGGGTGGATGCCGTGCTTCAGCATTGCCGCTTCGTGATGGGGCCGGAGGTTGAGGAACTTGAGCAGCGCCTCGCTGCATTCGGGGGGGCGAAACATGCCATCGGTGTGTCGTCTGGCACGGATGCACTCCTGATGGTGCTGATGGCGGAAGAAATCGGTCCGGGTGACGCTGTCTTCCTGCCGGCCTTTACCTATACCGCGACGGCGGAGGTGGTGCTTCTGCTGGGGGCGACGCCGGTTTTCGTGGATGTGGAGCCCGACACGTTCCAGATCAGTCTCGCTTCCCTCCGCGCCCGGCTGGCGGATGTGCGCCGGGACGAGGAGCTGGAACCCCGGGCCATCATTGCCGTGGACCTGTTTGGCCAGCCTGCGCCCTGGGACGAACTGAAGGCTTTCGCAGCGGAAACCGGACTGCTGCTTTTCGCGGACTGCGCCCAGTCTTTCGGTGCGTCCTATCATGGGCGCCGGCTGGGACATGAGGGACGCGCCACGACGCTGTCCTTCTTTCCGTCAAAGCCGCTGGGTGGATATGGCGATGGTGGCGCGATCCTCACGGATGATGAAGATCTCGCTGCTCTCTACCGGTCCCTGCGCACGCATGGTGAAGGCCGGACGCGCTATGAAGTCGAGCGGATCGGTATCAATGGACGGCTGGATACGCTTCAGGCCGCCGTCCTGCTGGCCAAGCTCGACGCTTTCGAGGGAGAGCTGGAACGCCGGGATGCCATCGCTTCAGCCTATGATGCGGCCATGCCGGAGACCATTCAGCCACCGGCCCGCGTGGCGGACAGTCAGAGCGCCTGGGCCATTTATACTGTCCTGCTGCCGGATGCGGAACGCCGGGATGCCCTTCAGGCGCATCTGAAAGCGGCAGGTGTCCCGACGGCCATTTACTATCCCAAACCCCTGCATCGTCAGCCGGCTTACAGTGAACACCATGATGGTGTGTCCCTGCCGGTCTCGGAGAGGCTTGGGAGTCATGTTCTTGCCCTGCCGATCCATCCGGAACTGACGGATGAGGACGTCCAGTACATCATAGCAGCCCTGCGCAGCTGGGCCGGAGAATAAGCGTGGAACGCAATCACAAGCTCCTTCTGGCCTTCTGTGCCCTTGTCTTCATTCCGGTGGGCATCATCTGGTTCGTGACATGGCCATTGCTGCATGCCTGGCATTTCCCGGAGGTGACAACCGGGCGTGTTGTGGCGCCGGTTAGTGCGGAAATTACGAGCGATGAGGCCCGGAACATCAATCTGTGGCTTCAGTCCCATGAAACGGCATGGGGTCCTTCCGGGGAGCGGCCGCCCGCGCCGGGGAATATAATTCTGGACATGGCCGGGCCCCAGAACCAGCATGTCATCATTTCTATCTGGAAGCATAAACACGAAAACAGCATTGTCGGTATCCAGACGCAACAGAATGGTCCATATCGCATGAATTCCTTCACGGACGCGGAAACACAGGCGCTCCAGCTTTCTGTCATTCAGGCACCACACGGGTGATGTCACGGGCTTCCGGCACCCAGAAAGGCTTCTGAAGTCCGGATGTCCATAAGCCTTGGTGCCTATCAGCAACCCGTGCCCGGATAAAGCCGCGCATGGGCTGTTGTGTTTTGGAGGATCCGCTTTCCCGGGCCGTGGCTCCTTTAGCATCAGCTATTCCCAGATCAGGGTCTTCCGGGTTTGCCGCAGGCCTTTACAAGGATTTCTCGAGCGCATTTGCGAACGCCGTTCCCGTGCCATCCTGTTCTCTTGCGCAGCGAAGATTTCTGTCAGGTTGGGATGTATCCAAGGCTCTCGATTGCAGGGTGCTGGCGATCTTGTTCGGCCGGAACGTATGTCGGGCCGGGCGTGTTCCTGAGCAATCGGTAGGTGGGCGTATAGCGTCAGGAATTGGCGACATGAGCGTATTGCGTGTTTCTGCCCTGGATGAGGACATAACAGCCGAAAGTGCGAAGAGCTGGGCCAGCTGCTCCCGCCAGATCGTCAGGGCTGGAAAATCTGTCCGGTGTGTTTGCGCCGTCAGAGTATTCCTTCCGGCGTGACAATGCGTCGGAAGGAGCAATGCGGAAAAATCAGGACGGCGTCTTCTGATTGTCGGAGGGGCTCTGGCTTTTCTGGAGCTTGCGCTGCTGTGCTTCTTCCTTGGAAATTTCCCCGACCACCTGCTGCGTGCGTGTGTTGTCTTCGAGGGGAGCCGTGGCCTTGTCGCCCATGGCCAGCAGGGCCGCCGTCAGTGGAGAGGCCAGGATCAGTCCCGGGATGCCAAGGATCGAGCCGAAGATCGTCTGGGACAGGACAGCAAGAGCAGGCGGCATGTGAACGGCGCGACGCTGGATCAGCGGGGCAAGAACATTGCCCTCGAAAAACTGGATGGTGCAGTAGAGGATCGTCACGAAGAGCGCTTCGTGTGTTCCTATGGAAAGACCCAGCAGAACTGCCGGAACCGCCCCAAGAATAGCACCGATATAGGGGATGAAATTGCACAGCCCGGCGACAACGCCGAGGGCCAGGGCCAGCGGAACGCCAATCATGGATACGCCAAATCCGGACAGCATTCCGACGACCAGCATGTCAAGCGCCTGTCCGGCGGTCCAGGCCCAGAGAGCCGTTCCCCCGGCCATCAGGAGTTCGCGTGCGCTTTCGCGCTGGTGAGGCGGAACGAGCCGCAGAAAACCGTCAATGTAGAGCGCCGGGGACAGGGCAAAATAGAGGCCCGCGATCACGATGACCAGAAGCGTCCCCATGACGCCGAAAACGCTGCTGACAAGGCCGGTTACGGAGCCTGCGAGGCCGGTGCCCCATGATCCCATGCCGCTGCCCGCATGGTTGTTGCCACCCAGCGCGGAGGGAAGTTCGTTCAGGAACAGGCGGCCGAGAGTGGAGCCGGCCAGATGTGCACGCAGGTCACCGGATTGGGAGGTCAGGACCTCGCGCAGACGGATAAACTGGTCACTGATGGCGGGCCCCGTGCTCCAGCCAAGACCGACGAGGGCTGCTATGATGACGAGGGCCACCATCATCACGGCAATCTGATAGGGAATGAAGGGTAGTCGCCGGCGCAGAATCCGCGCCAGTCCATGGAGGACGATCGCCATGAGCGTGGCGGCGAAAATGATGGTCAGCACATCCCCGACCAGCCAGATCGCCAGCATGGTGATGGCGATCGTCAGAGTCAGGCGCAGTAGCCCCGCGATCTTGGCCAGTTCCCGCGCACGGGGTTCCGTCTCGCTACGCTCGATCGGGTCCGAAAAGGAAATGGGCATGAAAGGGGGCAGTCCTTTGTCAGTCAGGCTTGGACTGGCTTAGGAGGAGAGGGAACGGGGGTCAATGCCATCCCCCGTTCCCTCCCTGTTTTAAGACAGCAGAAGCAAGGCCATCATGCCCGGCGGGCGATCTGGCTCTCCTCTTCTTCCAGATACGGACCAGCCGCAAGGACCTGAATGGCCAGCGTAGCCGGTGTCATCGTGCCAATGGACAGGATGCCGTCACCGGCGGTCCAGCGGTGTGCACCGGGTTCCGGATTGTTCCAGCCTTCGGCATCCGCCGTGTTGAGGTGCGTCTGGATCTGACGCGTGCAGGCGCTGTCATAGAGTGTGACCTCGCCGACCAGAACACCGAGATCGCGGCGGTCATCGAGGAACGGGCCGGTTACGTCACAGGGACGGCTCGTACGGGAGACGATCCGAACATTTTCCACGCCACCTGGAAGCGTGAAGACCGCACGGTTTCCAGCTATGCGACGCGGCGCGAGAAGCGTACCGTCCGCGAGGCGCAGATGCAGGGCGGCATCCTCCGTGGTGGAAGCAGGCACCGGAGCGGCTCCGGCGCGGCTGGCAATGGTCGTCCATACTGGCTCGACGCGGGCGCGGTCCGTCACCAGTTCCGCTGCTGCGTCCTGTTCCCAGCTTTTCGGTGCGCCGCCTAGGGAAGCGATGCGACCCGTCTGGGCGAAGCTCCGGCGGTTTCCTGTGTCGAGATAGGATTCCGTGGCCAGACCATTCGCAAGGATGACGGCGTGTCCGTCCGTTTCGACATGCAGGTAATCATAGGCGGTGATGCCACGGTCCCAGAAAATGGATGTCCCGTTGATCAGCATACGGACGGGAATGAAACCACCTTCGAGGAACAGGCAATGTTCACCGGTCACAAGCAGGTCACTGTGCGGGACGCCATCGGCAATTGCACCGGCGCGGATGCGGACCGGATAGCCCGCCAAGTCGTCCAAGGTGCCTGGGCGGACGCGCGTGCTGCGGCGACCGACCCATGTGACGGGGCGTGTTTCGCCATTCGCCGTCAGGAGGACATCGCCGATTTCGAGCGTCTCGACCGCACGCTCTCCCTCGGGAGTGGCGATCATGCTGCCTGGCAGGAAGCAGACTTCCTGAAGCTGGACCAGCGTGTTGCCATCCGTATCGCGGGAAACCACGACGCGCTCGTTGCTGTAGCCGTTGTAATTGTCGGCCAGCTTGAAATAGACGCGGGCGTGATCTTCCGTCACGACCAGCCAGTCATTGGTGATGTAGGCTGTGGTGTCGCCGGTAAAGCGCAGGAAGTTCAGATCGATCGTGCCGCCGTTGTAGAGCGTCGTTCCTTCCACGGAGGCGCCATAGTTCACGACCAATTTGCCGCCGCTGTAAACGGACGTGTCCTTCATGGTGCCATAGGGGGAGACGATGGCCGTGCCGCCATTGCCGATCTCTGTTCCCTTGGCCGTGCCGTAAAAGACGTACTGCGTGCTGCCCTGGCCAACCGTCGTGTCGGAAGTGTTACCGCCAAAAACGTACTGATCGCCGCCGTTCAGGGCCGTATGAACTGTCTGTCCACCGCAATAGACGGCTTCCACTCCGCCTGCGGTGACAGTAGTGTTGCTGGTCGTTCCGCCGTCAGCAACGGCCAGGAAGCCGTCATGGCCGACGGTGGCGTCATGGGATGTCCCGCCCTGGGTGACGACAGCGCTGCCACCACTGGTGATGGTGGTGTGGTTGAGGGTTCCGCCATCAACAGCCCAGAGAACCTTGCCATAACCACTGACGGTCAGATCGGAAGCGACCTGACATCCGTGGATCGTGACCAGGCATCCCTGCGGGGAGTAACCGGCATGTGGACGCTGGGAGGGGGCGTGGGGACCGGACGGAGCCGGGTGATATCTGTTCATCATTACGCTTTTTCCTTTCTGTCCGTGGCAGCCACCCCCGGATTTCCAGGGCCTGTGGCCTGAATCTCGCTGCCTGGAACAAGGTGTTAAGGATATGTGCCGACCCTGCGCCCGGTATTCGGCGGAAATTACGGGAACAGGTGTCAGCCTAATCTTAACGATGTCGAAGCGTGATGGTTAACAAATAGCTAATATTTCTTTCAACTCATTTGTTACAAATAATTTTTTGCAAACTATGACATAGCTTCCTCGAGCTCGGCCTGCGCCTCCAGCCAAGCTTCCTCCGTTTTGCCCTCGACCGTGGTCAAGGCGGCCAGATGGGTGTTGAGGGCGCCGATCTCTGTTGGGTTGCCGGACTGGTACAGGTCGGGATCAGCCAGCTGGGCCTCGATTTTCGCTTTTTCCTTCGCAATCTGGGCCAGTTTGGCTTCGGCGTCCCGGATTTTGCGGCGAAGGGGAGCCAGCGCCCGTGTCTGTTCCTTGCGGTCTGCGCGCCGCCCGGCGGGCACGTCTTCCGCCGGGCGGCGCGCAGTTTTCGTGCGCTCCGCATTTTCGGACCGGGCCTTGCGCGCGCGTTCGATCAGCCAGGCCTTGTATTCGGCCATATCGCCCTCGAAAGGCGAGATCGTCCCGTCCTCCACCAGCCAGAACCGGTCCGCCACCGATTCCACCAGATGGCTGTCATGACTGATCAGGATGACCGCGCCTTCAAATTCCGAGAGTGCGCGGATCAGGGCATCGCGCGCATCAAGGTCCAGATGGTTGGTCGGCTCGTCAAGAATGAGCAGGTGCGGGGCTTCACGCGTGGACAGCGCCAGAAGAAGGCGTGCTTTTTCCCCGCCGGAAAGTTCCGACACCTGGGTCTCGGCCCGGTTTTCGTCCAGTCCGAAACGGGCAAGCTGCGCGCGGACTGCAACGGGCGTCGCATCGGGCATGGCGCGGGCCATATGGTTGATCGGCGTTTCGGTCAGGACCAGTTCATCAGCCTGATGCTGAGCGAAATAACCGATCTTCAGCTTGGGGGAGTGATTGTAAGAGCCGGACATGGGCTCCAGCCGCCCGGCCAGCAGCTTGGCGAAGGTTGATTTGCCCCGTCCGTTCTGACCCAGCAGCGCAATCCGGTCTTCCATGTCCAGACGCTGGTTCAGTCCTTGCAGTATCACGCGTCCGTCATAACCGACGCTGACATTGTCGAGCGTGATCATCGGCGGGGGGAGGGGCTGTGGTTCAGGGAAGGAAAAGCGCGTCGGCGTATCTTCCACGACGCTGTCGATCTGGGGCAGGCGTTCCAGCGCCTTTAGGCGGGCCTGTGCCTGTTTTGCCTTGGTGGCCTTGGCGCGGAAACGGTCCACGAAGGACTGCATATGCGCGCGCTGGGCCGCGATGCGCTCGGCGGCCCGGTTCTGCTGAAGGGCCTGTTCCGTGCGGATGCGGACGAAATTGTCATAGCCGCCTGGCGTGAGGCTCAGTTTCTGGTGGTCCAGATGGGCGATGGCGTCCACGGTGTTATCGAGCAGCGAGCGGTCATGGCTGACGATGATGGCCGCGCCTGAAAACTTCGCCAGCCAGGATTCGAGCCAGAGCGTGGCTTCGATATCCAGATGGTTGGTCGGCTCATCGAGCAGAAGCAGATCCGGGTTCAGGAACAGTGCCGTCGCCAGAGAAACGCGCATCCGCCAGCCGCCGGAGAAGTCTGAAACCGGACGGAGCTGTGCGTCCTGATTGAAGCCGAGACCGGACAGGATGGCACCTGCGCGTGCGGGGGCAGTATAGGCGTCAATGGCGATCAGCCGTTCATGCACGTCCGCGATGCGCGTCGGATCGGTGGCGGTTTCGGCTTCCGCCAGAAGACGTGTGCGTTCGAGGTCACCTTCGAGCACCGTGTCGATCAGGGATGTATCCCCGAAAGGTGTTTCCTGCTTCACGCGGCCCATCGTGGCGCGGTTGGCCAGTGTGATCGTGCCGCCATCAGGGGCGATGTCGCCGGCAATGGCGGTCAGCAGGGTGGATTTTCCCGCGCCGTTCTTTCCGATCAGGCCGATCTTGCGCCCCGGATCGACACTCAGGGATGCGCCATCCAGCAGTGTACGGCCAGCGATGCGAAGGGTCAGGTCAGTAATGGTGAGCAGGCTCACGGGCGCCTCGATCGGTCGGGAAGGTGAAAAAACCGCGACAGACCTATCAGGAACGACGATTTTGCTCTAGGGGAACGGCTGGATTTACCCCTTTTGTCCAACCAGGAGAAGAAAGATGGCTCTCGAGCGCACGCTTTCCATCATCAAGCCCGACGCCACGAAGCGTAACCTGACCGGCAAGATCAATGCCGTGTTCGAGGGAGCTGGTCTGCGCATTGTTGCCCAGAAGCGTATCCAGCTGACCGAAAAGCAGGCTGGCGCTTTCTATGCCGTTCACAAGGAACGCCCGTTCTACGGCAGCCTCGTCTCCTCCATGACGGCTGAACCGGTTGTCGTGCAGGTCCTGCAGGGCGAGAACGCTGTTGCGAAGAACCGTGAAGTCATGGGCGCGACGAACCCGGCTGACGCTGCCGAAGGCACGATCCGCAAGCTGTTCGCCGAGAGCATCGAAGCGAACTCCGTTCATGGGTCCGACAGCCTGGAAAACGCGAAGAACGAGATCGCCTTCTTCTTCGCCGAGACCGAAATCCTGCCGTAATCCACGGCCTGGAAAGTCAGTCTCTGCCAGAAAGGGCGCGGGCTTCATGGCCTGCGCCTTTTTTTGTCTTGGATTGATTTGTGAGTAAAAAAAGTCCCTCCGTTTTCAGTCTTAGTTTTCTATGAAAGAATCGAGGGGAATATTGCCATTTAAAATGCGAACCTGAATGCGATTTGAAGAAGGTGAAATATTTTCTGGTAGTGTGAGGTGATAGCCGAAAGCGCCAGAGCCAATGCCTGCATTCTTGAGGTCTTCTCGAAAATTATTGGCGATTCCGACGTCGACAATGTGGTCATTAACGACAAGACCAACGATTTGTGAAATATTACTATTTTTTCTCCAGCACCATCCCGAAACTAATTGACCAGAAATAGTGTCGATCCAACCTTCGTATAGTGAGACATCTTTCCTAATAGACGGAGCGATGGTATATTGGAGTTGGCGGACAAGTGTATCCGTATCCTCTGTAAAACTTTGTCCCAGAAAAACTAAAAAAGCTTCAACAAAAGATTGAATATCTGTCTGAATAAAATCTTCTTCCAGAATTAAGGCTTCAAGAGAACTGGAGAGCGCGGATTTTAAGTTTGTCGCCACCTGATCGATACGCTGGGTTGCAAGGTGTCGAGCAGAGGAAGCCATGACATGAGGATTGCCGGTCAGAAAGCTCATCAGGGATTTTAAAACGATTACGCTACGTAATCCTTGGATGGGAAGATATTGAGCTAAGTCTAGTTCCGTGCTGGAGAAACCTGTAATAGCAAGGCGATGATTTTTTTCGGTTTGAGCAATCGAAAATTTTCTAAGAATATCCCATGTGCCAGCTTGAAGTGCACTTTTAACTGTATGATTTTCTTCGATAGGCTCGTTAATAGAAATACAATTAAACCCTAAATTTCGTAAAAAAGCACTTACGAGTAGGTCTGTTTCAGAGGAAAGAGAAGATATTGCGAGAACAATAGTATCATCGTCTAAATGATCTTTTGCATTTAGAATTAAGGATCTTGGAGAAGGAATTTTATCAACGGGTTTTGTCATGCGTTCTATTTTTATTCCCGATAAAAAATCGATGGAGCATCCAAGTTCTTTTAAGATTTTCGGAAAATCAGGAATATATGTTGCGCCTTTCGTGTTAAAAAGGTTCAAATATTCTGTTTCCGACATTCTAAGATATTTTACCAGATGCCATCCAATTCCTTGATCGTTTTCAAAAGCTGCAAGTGCTTTGGGATCGTCTATATCAACCCAAGGACGTAATTTATCTCGTGAATGTGCTAATAGTGTTGCAAAAGGTTTTGCATGACAGTGAATGTAAACAATATCGCTAGGGGTTACTTTAACAGAAGCAGATGTTAAATGTGATCCATGATCAAGAGGAACAATTAATTTTTTGCTAAAAAATACTTTGCTGTACGGATGCTCTTGGTAATACTCTGGATGACCAATTATATTAAGATAGTTCTTCGTAACATGATAAGTAGTTTCCGAAAATGGAATTGATGTTAGATAGTTTTTTATACTCAGGGAATCACATAATACCTTCCCATTTTTGTGAATAGCTAAGAACTCATCACAGTCCAATGGGAAAAAGAAATCATAATTTCCACTTTCATTCAATTGTACGATACAATCTGTCAGAATGGCGCCTTTCGAAGGATAGTCTTCTGACGTAGAAAATCGACGATCGACATGAACGCCTAGGTCCTCATATTCGCGAAGAAGCCGTTTCGTCTTGAGATTACCAGATCCATTGTCAAATATGAAAATATTCTCATAACCAAATAATGCGGCATGATACCGCACCCAAGGTTCAAGTAATTCAGATTCATTGCGTTGCATGAGTAAACAGGCACATCGCAAATTTGAATCAATCATGAAATCGATCTCTATCAGTTAAAGGGTTGTCGATATGGAAACTCAGAGAGGCAAAATAAGCAAGATGTGCCTCTGGAAGGCATGTTATTAAAAAACTGCTCCAGAACTTCACGGCTGTGAGGCTGAGAAATGTATGAAGGAGATAGCAATCCTACCATATCGAATGGCGATACGTCGAAACTGCTTGAGATGGTTGAATACCCGCGCAGGATAAAAATCTTGCCGTAGTCCACAGTCCGCGCTTTTTTTGATGGTTTCTGTCTGGTGGAACTTCTGTGCGACAGCCGCTGTTATCTCCCTGACCAAGGGAGACCGTCATGCTTGTCGTCCATCATCTGAACAATTCCCGTTCCCAGCGTATTCTCTGGCTGCTGGAAGAACTCGAACTGCCTTACGAGATCCGGTACTACAAACGGGATCCGAAAACCATGCTCGCCCCGCCTGCGCTGAAGAAGGTTCATCCACTCGGCAAGGCGCCTGTCCTGGTGGACGGAGACATTGTTCTCCCTGAATCCGGCGCAATCATCGAATACATTCTCAAACGTTATGGAAACGGACGGCTGATGCCTGCCGAAAATACGCCTGAATGGGTGCGCTATATTTTCTGGCTGCATTATGCCGAAGGTTCGGCCATGCCGCCGCTTCTGCTGAAGCTTGTGTTCCAGATGCTGCCGGAAAAGGTGCCGTTCCTGTTACGACCGCTGGTCCGGAAGATTTCCTGCGAAACGCAGAAAGCTTTTGTGAACCCGCAGCTGACGCTTCAGATGGATTTCTGGGAAAGCGAACTGGCGCAGACTGGCTGGTTTGCGGGGGACGGTCTGACCGGTGCCGATATTCAGATGAGCTTTCCGATGGAAGCTGCCGCCTCTCGGGCCGATGCGCTGCCGGGCCGGCCCAATGTCCGGAATTTCCTGCAACGAATCCATGCCCGGCCAGCCTATCAGCGCGCCATCGAGAAGGGTGGCCCCTATATCTATGCTGACACGTAAGGACTGTTCTCTAAAGTAGGGAGCGGCAGACCTTTTCCAGCATGGCGGGGTAGAGAATGTGTTCCTGTTCCAGCACGCGGGCCGCCAGTAGATCGGGAGTGTCGTCTTCAAGAACCGGGACCCTAGCCTGACCGAGAATCGGCCCTTCATCCACACCATCCGTCACGAAGTGGACGGTGCAGCCATGGTCCTTGGCGCCGGCCCGGATGGCAGCCTCATGCGTATGTAATCCGGGGAAAGCGGGCAGGAGGCTTGGATGGATGTTGAGCATCCGTCCGGCCCATGCTCCAACCAGCCAGGGGGTCAGCACCCGCATATAGCCCGCCAGCACGACCAGTTCCGCGCCGCTGGCACGGATGGCTTCGTCGATCTTCCGTTCGTGGGCTTCACGGTCCTTCCCGAACGGCCGATGATCGATTGCCAGCGTTTTTAGTCCGGCATCGCGTGCGACATCCAGACCCGGAGCGTTCGGCCGGTTGCTGAGTACCAGTACGATTTTTGTCGGGAAATCCGGTTTCTGGCAGGCCTCGATCAGCGCCCGCATATTGCTGCCGCGGCCACTGATGAGGATGGCGATGGGGATTTTTCGCGTCATGCGAAGGAAACCGGAGCCGTCAGGGCATAGCGGTCTTCCGACTGCACGACCTTGCCCATGATGAAACCGGTCTCGCCCTGTGTGTCCAGTTCCGCGAGGACTGCTTCCGGATCGGGCGTGACGAGAACCATGCCGATGCCGCAGTTGAACACTTTCAGCATTTCATCATCCGCGACGCCGCCTGCCTGTGCCAGCCACCGGAACACGGACGGTATCACCCATGCCGAACCGTCGATCCATACGCCCAGACCTTCCGGCAGGACGCGGGGCAGGTTCCCCGGCAGGCCGCCACCGGTAATATGCGCGCAGCCATGGAGGAGGCCTTTCGCATGCAGGTTCAGGACCGTGCGGACATAGAGCTTCGTTGGTGTCAGAAGGGCTTCGGCCAGTGTCCGTCCTTCGGCGAAGGGGGCGGGATCGTTCCAGCCAAGTCCGGAGCGCCGGACCACATCCCGTACCAGTGAGAAGCCATTGGAATGGACGCCGGAAGAGGGCAGTCCGATCAGCGTGTCTCCTGCGCGGATGCCTGCGGGCAGAAGCCGGTTACGTTCTGCGGCCCCGACGCTGAAACCGGCGAGGTCGTAATGGCCAGGGCCATACATGCCCGGCATTTCCGCCGTTTCGCCACCGACCAGTGCACAGCCTGATTCCGCGCAGCCCCGGGCGATTCCCTTGACGACGGTCGCGGCATCCCGGACGGAAAGTTTTCCCGTGGCGAGGTAATCGAGAAAGAACAGGGGGGTTGCGCCCTGCACCACAAGGTCATTCACGCACATTGCCACGAGGTCGATTCCGACATCGTCATGCTTGCCGGTTTCGATGGCGACCATCAGTTTCGTGCCGACACCATCCGTGCAGCTGACCAGCACGGGGTCAGTGAAACCGGCGGCTTTCAGGTCGAACAGGGCGCCAAATCCGCCGAGACCTCCCATCGTTCCCGGGCGGTCGGTGGCCTTTGCCGCTGGCTTGATCGCATCGACCAGAGCATCGCCCGCGGCAATGTCCACACCGGCTCGTGCATAGCTGGCGCCCTGGGTGTCAGGCTGATCGGTCATGATGAAAATGTTCCCGCTGGTTGACGTGACGCCGTTCTAAAGCATCCTGCGCGCAGGCGGAACGCCTGTTTGATGGCGTAACGGCATGGAAAAGGGGCGGCGATGACAAAACGGGGCGACAGGACAACCGGCCAGAATGGCCCCGTGGGCGCGCAGATGGCATTTCCGTTGCGCCGGGCCACGGCCATGACTGCCGAGCGTTTCATCGCGGGCCCGTCGAATTCCGCGCCAAGGGCGTGGCTGGCCCGGAAAACATGGCCCGACGGCCGTCTGTGGCTCTGGGGCCCTCCGGGGACAGGCAAGACCCATCTCCTGACGATCTGGGCCCATGAGCATGATGCCACGGTGCTGGATGCACGGCTGTTTTCCCGCTCTTCCTCTGGTGGGCGCATTCGCGTCGTTGGTAATCTCGCGCTTGATAATGCCGATTCGCCCGGAGATGAGGCGACGATGCTTCATCTCCTGAATGATGCCGTCTCACAGGGGGACCGCGTTCTGCTGGTGGGGCGACTGCCGCCGTCCCGTACGCATTTTGCTCTTCCGGATCTCGCCAGCCGCCTGCGCGCCACCGCTACCACCGCCACCGGGGAGCCGGAGGATACCCTGCGGGCGATGCTTCTTCTGTCGCTGCTGGCAGACCGTCAGCTTGTGGTCTCCCAGTCTGTGACGGAATGGCTCTGGCGGCATCTGCCCCGGACGGGCAGCGCTCTTGTGTCCGCGGTGGAGCGGCTGGATGAAGCCGCACTGGCACGGGGAACGTCGATCACGCGTGCCCTTGCGCTTGAAATGTTGCCTGACCTGCTGCGGCCGGACAGCTAGACTGACACGAAAACGACGTTTGACAGGGGCTGTGTCTGTCGTCGATTCTGTTCATGTTCGTTCTTACGCCTTCCGGAAGAGACTATTGTGACGAGTGAGAATTCCAGCCGCCGCCCCCGTCGTTCACCCCGCAAATCCCGTCAGGGAGATGTTACTCCCGCGGTGAGCCGGGCGCGCAGACGTCGGATGGTTGTTCCGACGGCTGAGGATTACGCGGATATGCCGACGTCTCCCGCCCGGTTCATCAACCGTGAACTCTCCTGGCTGGACTTCAACCAGCGCGTCATCGAGGAAGCGGAAAACCCTCGCAATCCTCTGCTCGAACGTGTCCGCTTCCTCTCCATCAGCGCCAGCAACCTGGACGAATTCTATTCCGTCCGCGTGGCCGGACTGGTGGGGCAGGTTCGCGAAGGCATGGTGGTGCGCAGTCCGGATGGCCTGACGCCGGCCCAGCAGTTGACGGTCGTTCGTGAAAAGGTCCGGTATCTTCTGGCCGAACAGCAGCGTGTCTGGTGTGCCCTTGAAGAGGAGCTAAAACAGGCCGGTATTTTCGTCCTGCCGCCCGACCGTCTGGACGAGCAGGACCAGGCCCAGCTTTCCACCCTCTTTAATGAACGGATTTTCCCGGTCCTGACACCGCTTGCGGTCGATCCATCCCATCCGCTGCCTTTCATTCCCAACATGGGACTGGCGCTCGTGCTGCGGCTCAAGGACCCGGTCAGCAGTGCTCACGTCATGGATGGTCTGATTCTTCTGCCGACGCAGGTGCCCCGCTTTCTGCGTCTCCCCTCGCGGGTCAGGGCCGGAAGCAAGGCGCAGGACGACATCCGTTTTGTTCTGCTGGAAGATCTGATCACTCTTTTTGCGGACCGTCTCTTTCCGGGGCTGACCATTGATGCGGCCGGTGTGCTGCGGATCATCCGTGATACGGATGTCGAATTCGAGGATGAAGCTGAAGATCTGGTCCGATCCTATGAAACAGCCCTCAAGCAGCGGCGGCGGGGGGTTGGCATCCATCTGGCGGTGGACAGGAAGCTGCCAGAAACCATCGGGCGTGAAATGGGGGAGGAACTCGGCGTCAGTGATGAGGATATTGTCGTCACGCCACATTTCGTGGGGCTGACGGACCTCAAGCAGCTGATTGTCGATGATCGGCCGGGGCTGGTTTTCCCGCCTTACACCCCCCGCTTTCCCGAGCGTGTCTTGGATTATGACGGAGACTGCTTTGCCGCCATCCGGGCCAAGGACATTCTCGTCCATCACCCGTTCGAAAGTTTTGACGTGGTGGTGCAGTTCCTGCGGCAGGCTGCGCTTGATCCCAACGTGCTGGCCATCAAGCAGACACTTTATCGTACCTCCCGCGACAGTCCGATTGTCCATGCGCTGATCGAGGCCGCCGAGGCAGGCAAGTCCGTTACGGCCATGGTCGAACTGCGCGCGCGGTTCGATGAGGAAGCGAATATCCGCCTCTCACGGGCGCTGGAAGCGGCGGGCGTGCAGGTCGTGTTCGGATTCGCGCATCTCAAGACCCATGCCAAGCTGAGTCTCGTGGTGCGCCGGGAAGGCAATACGCTGCGGTCCTATGCCCATTTCGGGACCGGGAATTATCATCCCATCACGGCCCGGATCTATACTGACCTGTCGTTCTTCACCTGTAATCCGGCTCTGGCTTCCGATTCCGCCCGACTGTTCAATTACATGACCGGCTATGCCACGCCTGTGAAAATGGAGGCACTGGCGTTCTCTCCCATCACCATCCGGTCCACACTGGAGAAGCTGATCCGGGACGAGATCGGGTATGCGAAAGCGGGCAGGCCGGCGAGAATCTGGCTGAAGATGAACAGTCTCGTTGATGCCGAACTGATTGATTTGCTTTACGAGGCCTCGCAGGCCGGCGTGAAAATCATTGGCATCATCCGGGGTATCTGCTGTCTGCGGCCGGGTGTGCCGGGTCTGTCTGAGAATATCGAGATCAAGTCGATCGTGGGGCGTTTCCTGGAGCACGCCCGGGTTTTTGCTTTCGGAAACGGGCATCGGATGCCGTCCACGAAAGCAAAAGTTTTCATTTCTTCCGCCGACTGGATGGTGCGGAACATGGACTGGAGGGTAGAAGCCATGGTGCCCATCACCAACCCGACCGTCCATGCACAGATTCTCGGCCAGATCATGACCATGAACATCAAGGACAACCTTCAGAGCTGGACGCTCTCGAAGGATAGTCGCTGGCATCGTGTTTCGCCGGGCGCGCATCCATTCTCCGCCCATGAATACTTCATGAACAATCCGTCCCTGTCCGGCCGCGGGTCGGCTGCGCGGGAGAAAATCCTGCCGGAGGGGCTGCGGCCCCGCGAACGGCCTGACCGGATCCTGGAAGACTGAAAACCCTGTATGTCCTCACCCGCCGCCCTGCGCTCCGCCATTGTCGATCTCGGGTCCAATTCGGTCCGTCTCGTTGTTTTCGAAGGCGTGACCCGTAATCCGCTTCCGATCTTCAATGAAAAGGTCACTCTCAAGCTGGGCCGGGGGCTGGACGCCACGGGGCGGCTCAACGAAGAGGGTGTCACCCTGGCGATGGACGTCCTCGGGCGATTTCATACCGTTGCGCGGGCCATGGGGGCGGAGCCGTTCGAGGTCCTTGCGACCGCCGCCGTGCGTGATGCCAGCAATGGCCCGGATTTCGTCGCGGCTATCCGGGCGCGGATGCCCGGCGTTCCCATCCGTGTTCTGGAGGGAGAAGAGGAAGCGGATTATGCCGCGCGCGGTGTGTTGTGTGGTCTGCCTGAGGCCAACGGACTGGTCGCCGATATCGGCGGTGGCTCGATGGAACTCATTCACATTGCGGACGGGCAGTATTTCGAGGCCCTGACCACCAGACTCGGTGTCATCCGCCTTCAGGACCGTGCCGAGGGGAACATCGAGGTTGCCGCCGACATCGCAAGGCAGATGCTGGGCGAGGTGAACTGGCTGCCGGGCATGACGGGACGTCCGCTCTATCTCGTCGGCGGAGCATTCCGGGCGCTGGCACGGTTACAGATCGCCAGAACGCGCTACCCCCTCAATCTCGTGCATCTGTTTACCCTTTCGGAAGGCGGTGCGCGGGAACTGGCGGACTGGGTCATCAACGCGCCAAGACGCACGCTGGAAAAACTGCCCGGCGCGCCCCGGAAGCGCTTGGGGGACGCACCTTTCGCGGCTGTGGTCCTGCGCTGCCTGATGGAACGGGTCAGGCCGTCCAAGGTGGTGTTCAGCGTCGATGGCCTGCGTGAAGGCTGGTACATGAAGCACATCGCATCCTCGGTGGCCGCAGAGGATCCGATGAAAACGCTGGCGCAGGACATGGCGAACCGCCTCGCGCGGAGCGTGGGCCTGTCCCACCCGCTGGTTGGCTGGACGGCGCCTCTTTTCCCGCATGAAACACCACATCAAAAGCGCCTGCGCGTTCTGGCCTGTACGCTGTCGGACATCGGCTCCTACGACCATCCGGAATACCGCGCGGAGCAGACCTATCGCCGCATCATGCATGGGCATGGCGTGGGCTTTGAGCATACTGCACGCGCGTTCATCGGGTTGACGCTGGCGGTCCGTTACGAGGTTCCGCTGGATTCTCCGCTGATCGAACCGTCCCGCCAGCTGCTGTCCCGTTCGGAAATCGAACGCGCCATCTGTCTGGGCCTCGCGCTGCGTCTGGCCTATACGCTGTGTGGCGGTACGGTTGTCCTGCTGGAGGAATGCAGGCTGATCGTCGAGGGTGACCGGCTGGTCCTGATCCTCGGGGCGCGGAGTGTCCGGGCGGCGGGAAGTGCAGTCCGTCGCCGTTTTGAAAGACTGGCTGCGGCCATGCAGCTTGAGTGTCAGGTAAGGGAAGAATGAGGGTTCGTAAAAACAGGGGAATGAAGGCCGTACTCGGTCTGGTATCGGCACTGGCCATGGCTGGCGGTCTGACGGCCTGCCACAAGGGTCATGACCGCAACAGACTGTGGAGCATTGTCGGAACGCAGTGCGCGAATGATGCCGGTCACAATCCCTGTACCGTCTATGATGCGAAGGATGGGTACGCGCTCCTGAAGGACCGTAACGGCAGGGGACAGTATCTTCTGATCCCGACGCTCAGGACTCCCGGCGTGGAAGATCCGGACCTGCTGAAACCTGATGAACCAAACTACTTTGCGGATGCATGGGCTGAACGTGGGCACGTGGCGCAGTCCTACGGTTTTCCGATCCCGGATGCCCATCTGTCCCTCGCCATCAATTCCCGTTCCGGGCGCACGCAGGATCAGCTGCATATCCATGTGGACTGTCTGTCTCCCTACGTCCGGACGGAACTCGACAAGAACATGATCACGGAGGACTGGTCTTTGGTCTCCCTCTATGGTCATCCGTATCGTGCGAAAGTGGTGAAGAGCCTTGAACCGTCTCCGTTCCGGGTGCTGGCGGCTGATGACATGTCCATCCATACGCTGGTCGTGACGCCGGCCAAACACGGTGGTTTCATCCTGCTGGACGATCAGGCCCATGCTCTGGACTTCGCCTCGGGTGAGGAGCTTCAGGATCACAAATGCCATATCGACGATCCGAAGCATAAACACATGGTCATGGATGGTCTGGACATGGGGATGCATCAGAACGGCATGATGTAAGTGCCGTGAGAAGGATTTGCCCCGGAAGCGAAATTGTTCGATAAAAATCGAACAACCTTCCTTTCCGGAGCTTTGCCAGTGAAGCCGTCATTGAACTGGCCGTTACTTGCGCTTGCCGTAGGTGCGTTCGCCATCGGTACGACTGAGTTCACGCCAATGGGTCTGCTGCCTGTTATTGCGCAGGGCCTTCAGGTCAGCGTTCCCAGAGCGGGTGGGCTGGTGACAGCCTATGCCATGGGCGTCATGATCGGAGCGCCTGTCATGACGCTCCTTCTCACGCGTTTCCGCCGCAAGCTGTCGCTGATGCTGCTGATGGGCATTTATGTCGCGGGGAATCTGCTCTCGGCCGTGTCCGCGGATTACAACGTACTGTTTGCGGCCCGTGTGCTGACAAGTCTGGCGCATGGGGCTTTTTTTGGTCTCGGGGCCGTGGAGGCTTCGCTTCTGGTCGCGCCCGACCGCCGGGCCAGCGCTGTTGCGACCATGTTCATGGGGTTGACGGTTGCCAATATCATTGGCGTTCCGGCTGCAACCTGGCTGGGCATGAATCATGGCTGGCATATGGCTTTTGGTGTCACGGCCCTGCTGGGCGTGCTGACCATGGTGGCGGTCCAGCTGGCTCTCCCCGCACGGGAGATCGGTCCGCCGCCAGATGTGGCTGCGGAACTGCGCGTTCTGACCCGGGGAAACGTGCTGCTGGCGCTCCTGACTACGGCCATCGGGGCCGGGGCGATGTTCGTGCTCTACACTTATATCGCTCCGATCCTCCAGCACATCACCCATGCCTCTTCCATTGTCATCACGGTTGCCCTCATGCTGACAGGGGTGGGGTTCTCGATTGGAAACGCCATTGGCGGTCGCAGCGCGGACCGTTCGCTGGACGGCAGTCTACTGGTTTTTTTCCCGGTGCTAGGCTGCGTCATGCTGGCTTTCCCCTGGATGGCCCGAACCGTTCTTGGGGCGCTGCTGGGTACGCTAGCGTGGGGTACTGCCACTTTCGCTCTCATGCCTGCGCTTCAGATGCGTGTCATGCAGGCGGCCCATGGTGCTCCGGCGCTTGCGTCGTCCATGAATATCGGCGCGTTCAATCTCGGCAATGCGCTGGGCGCCGCATTTGGCGCGATCGCTCTGTCCATGGGCTTGGGTTATGCGGGTATTTCCGTTATCGGAACGGTTCTGGCCCTGTTCGGGGCTGGTCTCGTTCTCCTATCGCGAAAGGTCGCTCCGCCGTGACACGCTCTTTTCTGCTCGCCGCTGGCCTGCTCGCCAGCGTCACCTTCATGCCGGGCACGGGTCTTGCGAAACAGCCGGCCAATGTCGGTGATGCCATCATGGCCGCCAGCGCCTATCATGACAGCGGCGATTACCAGCGCGATTTTGACGCTGTTACCGCGCAGGCGCGGCAATGGATCACATTCGAAGCGCCGAAAGTGCATCGTCCGGCCATCGTGCTCGACATTGACGAAACCACGCTGTCCAACTGGGATGAAATCCGGGCGGATGCGTTCGGTTATATTCCGGCTGGTCCGTGTGACAGCCTGCCCAAGGGACCGTGCGGTGCCATCGCGTGGGAGAAGAGCGGTCGTGCGCCGGCTTTTGCTTCAATGAAAGCGCTGATCGACGAGGCACAGGCGCATCATGTCGCGCTGTTCTTCATCACGGGCCGCCACGAGGACGAGCGCGAGGCAACGGCGAAGAACCTGCGTCTGGCAGGGATCACGCACTGGGACGGGCTGGATCTGCGGCCCATGACGTCCCACGGCTATGCTGCGCATTACAAGACACCCACCCGGGCTGCGATCGAGGCCAAAGGCTATACGATCATCGCCAGTCTGGGCGACCAGCCGTCCGATCTGGAAGGCGGCCATGCAGAAAAGGCCTTTCTTCTGCCCAATCCGTTCTACCGGGTTCCGTAACGGCGAGCGACAGGACCATTCCGTAACGTGAAGGGCGTCCCCATCAGCAGGCTGGGGACGCCCTTTGTTGTTCAGAACGACTTCAGCAGTCGCTCAAGATAATCCAGTTCGCCCTGCGGACGGGTCCGGTCCGAGGCCCTGCGGCGCAGTTCACGCTCGATGTCGCGGGCGCGGTCGCGGGCGCTCTTGTCCGGAATATGGGCGTCCGAATCCTTGCCGTTCTGGCCTTCACCCAGCTTGCGGCCCAGCGGGTCCTGATCCTTCTGGGTATCGTCGTCACCATCTTCATCGCCAGCTTCCGGCTGATCGCCATTATCGCCGTCCTGACCTTTGGCACCATGCTGCTGGTGGCCTGAACCACCTGACCCCATGGAGGGAATGAAGCTCAGACCGCCACTCTGGCCGCTGCCTGATCCACCGCCGGATTTCTGGTTCTGGCGGGCCTGCTTCCCGGCCTCAGCCAGATCAGCCAGAACTTTCTGCTCGGCGGTCTGGGCCTTGTCATCCTGCCGGTCGGCAAGGGTCTGACGGGCGGTTTTCATATCGTCCCGGGCCTTGTCGAAGGCTGTTGCCGGTTTACCTGTCAGATCCTTGACGCGACGGGAGAGGATGTCGTTTACGCGCTGGAGTGCGCGTTGCAGCGCATGATCCGCACGGCGCTGATCGGACTGAGCCGGAGAATTGACGGTCGCCGGATCGACGGGAGGAGGTGGCGCCGCGTCCGCTGCGTGCTGGTCCATACCCGGTGGCGGCTGCATTCCAAGCTGACGCAGAAGATCGGCCGTGGACATCTGGCTGACATCGCCATGGCTGTCCATCTGTTCGCCTGGAGGCATCGCTGCCTTGCGCGCGGCGGAAAGGCGGGCCTGTGTGTGATCGAGCAGCATGGTCTCACGGTGGACGAGATCATGCAGAGCCGCACGCTGGGCCTGTGCTTCGGCCTGCGCCTTCATCTGGGCGGCAAGGGCCTTCAGGTCCTCCGGCGTGGCCTGACGCATATGTTCGGCCATGTCTTCCATCTGCTGAAGACGGCGGAGCGCCTCATCGCCATGGCCCTGTTCGGCATCCGACTGAAGGCGGCGCATCGCATCCGACCATGGTTCAGCGGAACTGCTGCCGGACTGGGGCATGACGATCCCGCTGGCGGCTGCGCGCTGGAACAGGAGCTGCATCCGGCGGTTCAGCGCGTCCTTCAGCGCTTTTGTCCGCCGCTGGAGTTCTTCCTGCTCAGGGAGGCTGTGGCCTTTGTCTCCCAGATCGCGCATGTGATCGAGCTGCTGCTGGACGCTTTGCTGTGCGGCCCGGACCTCGGCGGCGGCATCGGCGATTTCCGGTCCGTCCCGTTTGAGGTCGTCCTGATACAGGGCCAGTGCCCAGAGCTGGCCTGGCACAGCGACTTCCGCTCCTTCAGGGGCATCTTTCTGAAGGGATGCGATCATCAGTCCCATGGGAGCCAGAATGGCCGGGACGTTGGTGGTCTGCGTGAGGAGAGTCAGTTCGTCTGCTGCCTGCGACGTGTGTTCCTGCCCCAGCATCAGGCGACGGCGCAGGGAGACCAGCGCCCGGGCCAGCGGATCAGAAAATCTGCGGGTTCCGAGCCGGAACCTGACGGCTGCACTCCGGCTTTCATGTCCCGACACACTTTTTGCATGCAGTCGCCCTTCGACTTCCATGCCGGCGAACGGATCGGAAGAGAGGTCGGGGCGGGCCAGTCCGTGTGCATCCTTCGGCTGTCCATCCAGCGGGATGGGAACCGTCAGGACGCGCCCGCGGTACAGGCCGGGGAGGGTGATTTCCGCTTCCAGGGAAGAGACGCCATAGGTCTGATGCACCTTCCACGGCAGGCCTGTCCGCCAGTCGTCTTTTTCAGGGCCCGGTCTGCCGTCCCATGTCACGGTGGGTGGCAGATCCGGTTCTACCGTGATGGTCCATGAACCGAGCGTCCGTCCCCGGACCATGAGGCTGACGAGGCCGCTCTGCTCCAGCAGGGCATGTTCGTTCCAGCTCTGGGCATCCAGACGACTGCGCTTTGCGGATGACACGCCGTGAAGGACGGGACGTCCACGCGCACCGGTGATGGTGGCGTTCAGGATTGCGCCCTGCGGAACCCGGATAGTCCCGTTCTGTCCATGCGCGGACAGGAAGACCGGCGCGCCCGGGGCATAGCCCGGACGGTCGATCCAGGCCTGAAGGGTGGGGAGCGGAATGCTGTCATCATCCACGCCGGGCAGGAAACCGGCATGCAGCCGTGACGGCGTATGGACGCCACTCAGCACGATGGCGGTGATCAGGACGAGTGGCACAGCGGCAACCGCAGCTTTTTCCGGCGTTCCCATCGCAGGGCGCGGGAAACCGACCCGCAGGGGGCCGAGGCCGGCAGCCACACGTTCGACATGGCGGGTCCAGATGGTAGACTGTTCACCCATGCCGGCATAGGCCGGCCGGTCCGTCAGGCTGAGCAGGGGCTGGAAGGCGAGATGGGAATCCCGCTCGATCCTGCGATCGGCCTGCACGGTGGTGGCCGGCGTGATCTGGCGTATGCCCCGGATGGTAAGCCACAGGGCCGTCCCCAGAACCGCGATTTCCGCAAGGGCGTGCAGCCAGTCGGGCAGGGACTGTGGCAGGCGGGCCAGAGAGGCCAGCACATAGAACGCCACCATCAGAAGCGGCCAGCGAAATGGCTGCCATGCCCGTTCCCACCAGATGACGCGTCGGGCGCGCTGGCGGATGGTGGCAAGGCGGGCTGTGGCGTTCCGGGGATCAGCCATGGGCAGGATTCGCGCTATCCTGTTCCAGCCAGGCCGGAACGGTCTCGGCCGCGATCAGTTCTGCGACGGTCTGGCGTTGGCGGATGATGTCCCAGCGCCCGTTATCCACGAGAACCTGGGCTGCCAGCGGGCGTGTATTGTAGGTCGAGCTCATGACTGATCCGTAGGCTCCCGTATCCAGAAGAACGACCAGATCTCCCCGGTTGAGGGATGCCGGCAGGGCGCGGTCGCGGGCGAAGATGTCGCTGCTCTCACAGACGGGCCCTACGACGTCCCAGGGTTTTGTGTCGGCTTGCAGGGCCGTTGGCGCAACTGGAAGAATACCGTGCCATGATTCATAGAGCGCGGGACGGGCCAGATCGTTCATCGCCGCGTCGATCACGGCGAAATCAGGATTCCCGGCCTTGGTTTCGATCACGCGCGTCAGCAGAAGGCCGGTTGGTCCGGAAAGCCAGCGTCCGGGTTCGATGCTCAGGCGTACATCCAGATTTCCCAGTGTCTCGGCGATGACACCGGCCAGCATGTCGGGTGCGGGAGCGATTTCGTCGCGATAGCGGATACCGAGGCCACCGCCGCAGTCCACGCTTTCGACCGTATGACCGAGAGCCCGGAGTTCCCGGACCATTTCCGCCAGACGGGTGTAACCCTCCCGAAACGGTTCGGCCGTGACCATCTGGCTGCCAAGATGGACGGCAAGCCCCACCAGCCGGACGTTCTTCAGGGCGGTGGCTTCCCCGTACAGCGTCACAGCGCGGCGGTGTTCGATCCCGAACTTGTCTCCGGCACGACCGGTACTGATCTTGTCGTGGGTCTGGGCGTCCACATCCGGATTGACGCGCAGGGCAGCGCGGGCGACCTTCCCGCAGGCCCGGGCCATTTCGTCCAGACGGTACAGTTCCTCGACGCTCTCGACATTCACCTGTGCGATGTCGTGCTCAATCGCGGCCCGTAGTTCGGCATCGGATTTTCCAACGCCTGAAAAGACGATCCCTGATGAAGGAATGCCAGCATGGAGCGCGCGCTGCATTTCCCCACCACTGACGATATCGACACCGAAACCACATTGACGCAGGATGGTCAGGGTGGCCTGATGGTCCTGCGATTTCATGGCGAAATGGTAGCTGACCGGCAGGCCCCGTGCTTCAAAGGCGGATTTCAGCGCCTGCGCGCGCCGGCACAGGGTGCCTGCGCCGGTAATCCAGCATGGTGTGCCGGCTGCGGCTGCAATGACATGAAGAGGGACGCCCTCGAACAGCAGGCCGTCGCGTACGTCCATTCGGAGGGAAGGACGGCTGGCCAGAAGATCGAGCAGGGATGGATCAGTGGAAGGGTCGGAAGGAAAGGGTGCGCTCATGGTGATGCTACCGTATCGCTGTCTGAGACATGTTCCAAGCCGAACCCGCAGCGGTTAGGGTCGGGAATCATGATGGAAGAACTGATCAGACAGGCGCTTGAAGCCCGCTCCCGGGCTTATGCGCCCTATTCCCGGTTTCAGGTGGGGGCGGCGCTGCGGTGTGACGGCGTGGTGCATTCAGGCTGCAACGTGGAAAATGCAGCTTATCCTCTTGGCACCTGTGCAGAGGCCGGAGCCATTGCCGCAATGATCCGTGCCGGCGGACGGCGGATCGAGGAAATAGTGGTCGTGGGCGGGGATGAGCCCTGTACGCCCTGTGGCGGCTGTCGTCAGAAAATCCGGGAGTTCGGTGCGCCGGACCTGAAAGTCCATATGGTGGACCCGCAGGGGCGGCATCTCATGACACGGACTCTCACGGCGCTTCTGCCTGATGCGTTCGGTCCGGATCATCTTGGATGAGGAAGGCTGCTGCCATCCTGTCGGCGCTGATGCTGATCGCAGGAGCAGCCAGGCCATATGCGGCGCCTTTGCCGGCCCTGCCTGGACTGGGCCGTGAAGGAGCATACCGCGATCTGGTGGACGTCAACAGTTACCCATGGCGTATTCTGGGGCGGGTTCAGACCGCGCTGGGCACGAAATGCACGGGGTTTGCCGTTGCGCCGACTGTTGTCATGACTGCAGCGCACTGTCTGTGGCTTCCTGCCACGGGTCATTATATCCAGCCCCGCGATGTTCATGTCCTGATGGGGTATGTGCGGGGAAGTTACCGCACCCATGCGCAGGTCAGGCGCATCATCGTCGCGCCCGGATATGATCCTGCCAACGAGAGTGCCACGGCGTCCGTTGACCGGGCCACGCTCATTCTGGACCGTCCGGTCGTGAAGACGGATGATCTTCTCTCTCCCGTGGCCGTCAAAGGGAATGAGTCTGTCATGCTGGTCGGATATCCGCAGGACCGGGCAGAAGTTCCTTACGGCGACGTGGACTGCCATCTGAACGGGCTGACGATAGGCGGGCTGATCCATCATGACTGCGCTGCGACGCACGGAGACAGCGGTAGTCCTCTTCTGGTCCGGCAGCCGGATGGAAGCTGGAAGATCGGGGGGCTTGCAGTTCTGGCCCAGGAGGGGGCCGGTGGTTTCGCGGCTCCCCTGATGCCTCCGGTCATGCACTGAATGCAGGGCAGTATTTTCGGGTGACTGAAAACCTTCCCGGTTCCAGACGTTTTCAAAAAGCAGACAACATTCCGGCACTGCCGGTTTTCCCGATCTGGGAGGATTTTCACCATGTACATCATGTCCATGAAAGACGCATCCGATCGGGAGCCTGTTCATAATGCGCAGGCACAGAAAGAGCACCGCGCCCATGCAGAGCGTGTGCTGATTGTGGAAGATCAGGCGCTTCTGAGGTTTCTGGCCGTGGATATGCTGGAAACGGAAGGGTATCCCACGGTGGCAGCGGCAAACGCTCAGGAGGCTCTTGAGGCGCTCGGAAACTTTTCGGATATCGGCTTCATTTTTTCGGATATCAACATGCCCGGTTCCGTTGACGGGTTGGAACTGGCGCGGACTGTCGATGCCCGCTGGCCAAATGTTGGAATCATCCTGACGTCAGGAGAGGATCTCGGCAGGGCGCCAGCTCTGCCGCACGGCACGGTGTTTTTGCCCAAGCCCTATGAGTGGGATGAAGTGTATCGTAGTCTGGAGAAAGTCCAGCACTAGGAGCTCGGTTTTTCAGGGAGGGGTTATGTGGTGCACCCGAAAGGACTCGAACCTCTAACCCCCAGATTCGTAGTCTGGTGCTCTATCCAGTTGAGCTACGGGTGCGTGCACATGATTTTCTCTTCCGGTCAGCCGGAAGAACAGTGGTGCACCCGAAAGGACTCGAACCTCTAACCCCCAGATTCGTAGTCTGGTGCTCTATCCAGTTGAGCTACGGGTGCGCTGTGAGGCGGGGTTTTACAGGCGGTCTTTCGGGCTGACAACCCCCCTCCGAAAATAAATTCTACTTTCGTGTCATGGTGATATGCGCCCGGCAGGCAGCCGATCCGAAAGTGCCGCCAATCGCCTGACCGACCGGATAACCATTGAAAACAACCGGCGAGGGATGGCGGTTCATGTCCAGCGTCATCAGTTCGGCATGATAGCGCTGGTCTCCGGAATGATAGGTGCCACGCAGGATCTGCGCTCCGTCCGCCGGCGTGAACAGGACTTCCTTGCCGCGAATCTCCAGTGTGGATGTCCTCTCGGTTGGACATTCGCCCTGATCGGCGACAAGCGCGCCTACCCACCGGCCGCCCGGATCGTGGCCTGGATCAGGTGTTCCGGCGCAGGCCGCCAGGAATGCAGTGGCGGAAAGGGCAAAAAATGCAATCGGACGCATGTTGTTTCTGTTCCATGGTGCAGAATGGATGACGCAGACGACACAACACCTTATAGGAGTGCCTCAAAAGGCACCATGAACCGGAACGCGAGGCCATCACTTTGACCCAGCAGGACGTCAGCACCGTCGAGAAGCTCGACGAAACCCTTCATGAAGATCGCATCCTGATCCTGGATTTCGGAAGCCAGGTGACGCAGCTTATTGCCCGCCGCGTCCGCGAGAGCGGCGTGTATTGCGAGATCTGGCCGTTCACAGCCAGTGAAGAGAAGATCCGCGACTTCAATCCGCGCGGCATCATCCTCTCCGGTAGCCCGGCTAGTGTCCATGATGAAAACGCTCCACCGGTTCCGGGTGTGGTTTTTGCGCTGAACCGTCCTGTCCTTGGTATCTGCTACGGCCAGCAGGCCATGTGCCAGATGCTGGGGGGCAAGGTCGAAACGCATGAGCACCGGGAATTCGGCCGGGCCTACATTGATATTGCGGAGGACTGCTCCCTGTTCCGTGGCGTCTGGGCCCGGGGCAAGCGTGAGCAGGTCTGGATGAGCCATGGGGATCGCGTCACGCAGCTTCCGCCTGGTTTCCGTGCCGTCGCTCATTCCGAAGGTGCACCGTTTGCTATTATCGCGGATGAAGGGCGTCGCCTGTATGGCGTGCAGTTTCATCCTGAAGTGGTGCATACCCCGCATGGCGCCGCGCTGATCCGGAATTTCACCCATAACGTCGCCGGCTGCAGTGGCACATGGACGATGGCCGGTTTCCGTGACCTCGAAATCGCCCGGATACGCAAGCAGGTCGGGTCGGGGCGTGTGATCTGTGGACTGTCTGGTGGTGTGGACAGTTCTGTCGCTGCAAAGCTGATCCATGACGCCATCGGAGACCAGTTGACCTGTATTTTCGTTGACCCGGGTATCCTGCGGAGTGGCGAGGCGGATGAGGTCGTCAAGACATTCCGTGGCCGCTTCAATATCCGGCTCGTTCACCGGGATGCGTCCGAGCTGTTCCTGCGAGAACTGGCTGGCGTGACGGACCCCGAGGTCAAGCGCAAGACGATTGGGCGTCTGTTCATCGAGGTGTTTGAAGAGGAAGCGGCCAAGCTGGGTGGTGCTCAGTTCCTCGCGCAGGGAACGCTTTATCCCGACGTGATCGAAAGCGTCAGCTTCTCGGGTGGTCCGTCCGTGACGATCAAGTCCCATCATAACGTCGGCGGTCTGCCCGAGCGCATGAACATGCAGCTTGTCGAGCCGCTTCGGGAGCTGTTCAAGGATGAAGTGCGCGCTCTGGGGCGTGAACTGGGTATTCCTGAAAACATCGTGGGGCGGCATCCGTTCCCCGGGCCGGGTCTGGCAATCCGTATCCCCGGCGATGTCACGAAAGAGAAGCTGGATCTGCTGCGGAAGGTGGATGCCATCTATCTTGAGGAAATCCGCAATGCCGGACTGTATGACGCGATCTGGCAGGCCTTCGCCGTTCTGCTTCCGGTCAGGACGGTTGGCGTGATGGGTGATGGCCGAACCTATGATCAGGCCTGCGCCCTGCGTGCCGTGACCAGCACGGATGGCATGACGGCGGAAGTCTATCCGTTCGACTTCGCGTTCCTGAACCGCGTGGCCGGGCGCATCGTCAACGAAGTGCGCGGCATCAACCGCGTGACCTACGACATTACGTCCAAACCGCCCGGGACGATTGAGTGGGAATGATTGTCTGACGCCAGGGAAAAGGCCCGTCTCTTGCGAGACGGACCTTTTTTCATGGTCCAGTGTCTGAAGAAACCGTTCAGTCGGTCCCGTGATGTTTGTGACCGGTCAGTTCTGTTGTCAGTTGGGCGCGGGCTTCGCCGTCGGGATACTTTTCCGTATGCAGGTTGATATAGGTTTTGCCAGCCTGAACATCCTTGACCTGATCTGCCGTCAGATGAAGCGTCCCTTTCTGATGGGTGGTGTATGGACCCTGGATCGGAGCGATCACGCCAGCGTCCTGTCCGCCTTCCGCAGGTCCATGCAAGTGGGCGGCCGTTACCGGGCCGCTGAGCCCGTTGTCTTCATAGCGGTAGGACAGGGTGTCCTTGGTGGTATCCAGCATGGCTGAGGCCGATCCCTTGATGGGGGACGTTGCGCCGTGCTCGGTCTTGAAAGCTCCGAACAGGTGGATCGTTTCCGCGGAAGCGGGAAGAGCCGTGGTAGCGAAACCGACGGCAAGAGCGGTAAGCAGTAATCCACTACGCATGGGACATGTCCTTGCAGATAAGATGGGCACAGAGAACGCCGGTTCAGGTCTCGAGTTCGGTGTTCCAGTAGAGATAATCGCGCCAGCTTTCGTGAAGATAATTGGGGGGAAAGGTGCGCCCGTTTTCCTGAAGAAGACGGCTACTGGGCTGTGCCGGTTTTTTGTGGGGATGCATACCGATTTCGCTTGGTAATCGCGAACCTTTGAGCAGGTTGCAGGGACTACATGCGGTTACCACGTTCTCCCATGTCGTCCTGCCGCCACGGGCACGCGGGATGACGTGATCGAAGGTCAGTTCATGGGTGGGCAATCGGTCATGGCAGTACTGGCAGGAGAAGTTATCGCGCAGGAACACGTTGAAGCGGGTAAAGGCCGGCTTGCGCGCGGCGGGAATGTAATCTTTCAGCGCAATGACGCTGGGTAGCCGGATGCTCTGGCTCGGGGAGCGCACGACAGCGTCTTCATATTCGGAGAGAACGGAAACACGATCGAGGAACACGGCCTTGACGGCTTCCTGCCAGGACCACAGAGACAGGGGAAAGTAAGAGAGCGGACGGAAATCCGCATTCAGGACGAGAGCCGGAAAATGCTGACTGCTTACGGACACCACATGCATCCCTTCTGCAAGGACGACAACATGGGGTTGGTTTCGGCGCCGAACGAAAATAACAGGATGAACGCCGGAGAACATGCGTCGTCGGCTTCTTTGTCATGACTATTTCAGCAAACCGGCCCGGCTGCAAGCACCTGCTTGTGAAACCCTGATGACGTCTGTTTCCACCCGTTTTGCTCCCAGTCCGACCGGGCATCTGCACCTCGGGCATGTCGTCTCGGCGCTTCATGCCCGCAGAATGGCCGGGGCTGAAGGGCGTTTTCTGATCCGCATCGAGGATATTGACCGCGTACGGTGTACGGATGCCCTGACACGGGCTCTGAGCGAGGATCTGGCATGGCTGGGTTTCCGGTCCGCTGAACCGATGCGTCAGCAGTCCCGTCATTTTGCAGATTATGTGTCTGTTCTGGAGAAGCTGCGGGATCGGAAGCTCATTTATCCCTGTTTCTGCACACGGGCGGAAATCGCGGCAGGTGCGACACAGCGCGCTCCGGACGGTAGTCTTGTCTATCCGGGAAGGTGTCGTCATCGCGAGCTTGCGCCGGATAGACGTGCGCCCGTCTGGCGGCTGGACATGGACCGCGCGCTGCATGAACTGCACGGTGTTCCTTCCTGGCATGAAGTCGGGAAAGGGCGGATTTCCGGACGGGCGGATGCGTTCGGAAACATCGTGCTGGCGCGGCGCGATAACGGTGTGTCCTATCATCTCTGTGTGACGCATGACGATGCGTTGCAGGGAATCACGCGCGTGACCCGGGGGCGGGATCTCTATGACGCAACCTCGGTCCATCGCGTTCTTCAGGACCTGATGGGCTGGCCTGAGCCCGAATATGCCCATCATGCTCTCATTCTGGAGACGGATGGACGCAAGCTCTCCAAACGGGACGGGGCGGAGGGCGTGCGTATTCTGCGGCAGAGAGGATGGACTGCGGAGGCGGTGCTGACCCATCCACGTGTGGTTCAGGCTCTGGAAGAGAGCGATCTGCCGCCTTTCAGACCGGCTTCTGAACATTCCATTCAGGATATTGAAGGAACCTGTCCCGGGGACAGTGCGTAGTGCTGGTTCTCCGTCATGAACGGATTTCTCTTACCCTGATGGAGACGAACCATGAAAAAGATTGCATTTGGCCTGCTGGCAGTCGGCCTTGTCCTGCCGCTCGCGGCCTGTGATGGCCCGCCGCCTGGATCTCCGGCCGGTCCTGGGGGCGCGGGTTCGGCGTCCCAGCGAGTCAGCCCGACGGAAGGTGGCCCCAGTTCAGGGCCGGGAGGCCCGGGCATGGGAGGGATGAATACGCCTTCGCAGCCCTGATCTGTCTGTCGCCTCATTATCGGCAATATGGGGCAGACTGAAAACGCCGGGCGTGAAGCCCGGCGTTTTTTGTCTTATTCGGGCGGATAGGCCCGCGGATAGGTGATATCGGAGTCCGGTCCCGGAGCGTGCGGCGAGCCTTTTCTGCCGCAGGCTGTCAGTCCGAGTGCCAGAACGGCCATGCTGACCAGAATCAGCGTTTTCATGCGTGCTCTCCCAGTTTTGCCAGCCAGCCTTCAGCCTGCTGCCTCACATTGGACGGAGCCGTGCCGCCATAGCTCGTACGTGAGGCGAGGGAGGCCTCGACCGTCAGGACATCGAAAACACCGGCGTTGATGCCCGGTTCGACAGCCTGCATCTCGGCCAGTGAAAGGTCGGCGAGGTCACAGCCTTTCTGTTCCGCCAGGCCGACAAGACGGCCCGTGACATGATGGGCCGTGCGGAATGGGACGCGCAGTTCCCGGACCAGCCAGTCCGCCAGGTCGGTGGCGGTGGAGAAGCCCATATCCGCAACGTCCCGCATCCGGGCTTCATTCGGCCTGAGATCACGGATCATGCCGTCCATGGCCGCGAGGGAGAGCGTCATGGCTTCGGTCGCGTCGAAAACCGGTTCCTTGTCTTCCTGCGTGTCCTTGGCATAGGCTAGGGGCAAACCTTTCATGACCGTCAGAAGCCCCACGAAATCCCCCAGGATGCGGCCGATCTTGGCGCGGACCAGTTCAGCTGCATCCGGATTGCGCTTCTGCGGCATGATGGAAGAGCCGGTGGTGAAGGCGTCGGACAGTCTGATGAAACCGAAGGGAGCAGAGCACCAGTTCACGATTTCTTCCGCCAGACGCGACAGATGCATGGCCTGAAGAGACAGCGTGGACAGGAATTCCAGCGCGAAATCACGGTCTGAAACGGCATCAAGGGAATTAGCGGTCGGACGGGCGAAATCCAGCGCTTCTGCTGTCATCCGACGATCGATCGGGAAAGACGTTCCAGCCAGCGCGGCCGAACCGAGCGGACATTCATTCATCCGCGCCCGGGCGTCCCGCAGACGTCCGCGGTCGCGGGAGAGCATTTCCACATAAGCCAGCAGGTGGTGGCCGAACGTGACGGGCTGGGCGACCTGAAGATGCGTGAATCCCGGCATGGGCGTGGCGTGATATTCGAGGGCGCGCGTCGCAAGGGAGCGCATCAGGGAGGCAGTCTGTTCCTGAAGCCCATCGATCGCATCGCGGACCCAGAGGCGGAAATCCGTCGCGACCTGATCATTGCGGGAACGGGCCGTGTGAAGACGTTTGCCGGCTTCTCCAATCCGCTCGGACAGCCGGGCCTCGATGTTCATGTGGATGTCTTCGAGGGCAGGGGAGAACGTGAACCGTCCTTCTCCGATCTCCTGGGCGATGTCTCCCAGCCCCTGCCGGATTTCCGCCAGTTCCGTTTTCGTCAACAGGCCGACCTTCTGAAGCATGGCGGCATGAGCGAGGGAGCCACGGATGTCCTGCCGCCAGAGGATCCTGTCAAAACCGATGGAGGCGTTGATTTCACCCATGATCGCGGCTGGCCCGGAGGCGAAGCGGCCGCCCCATTGTGGATTGGCAGCGGTACCTTCAAAGGCGCTGGAGGCGTCTGTTTCGTTCTCGACAGGGGCGTTTTTCATGTTAACCGTAACAGGATGATGGAAAAGCGGATCGACCGGCGAATGTTTCTCGGAGGAGCCACCAGCCTAGCCGGGGGGGCGTTCCTGTGCAATTCCGCACACGCGCAAGATATGCCATATCCGCTGGCGCGTCTGCGCCCGGGTCGCCCGATGCATGAGCCGATCGCCCTGACACTGACAGGGCTCAACGGGGCCACGCGTTCGCTGACGCAGGAGCGGGGAAGACCGTTCCTCCTACATCTGTGGGCGACCTGGTGCGGCCCGTGCAAGGAAGAGCTTCCTGCCCTGAACCGGTTTCTGGGCGTTGCCGGTCAGGATCATACCGTCGTGCCGGTTGCGGTCGCCAGCCCTCTCCCGAAGGTTGAAGCCTATCTGCAAGCCGGGAATCTCCCGGGCATCCAGCCTTGGACGGTTGACCTCCATGCCCTGACGCAGTGGCTTGCTCTGCCGCAGCCCAGTCTGCCCATGACCTGCTTTATGGATGCACAGGGGCGACTGCGCGCCTCTGTGGAAGGGCCGGTGAACTGGGGCGCGGCCGATGCGGTGGACGTGTTTCATAACCTTGTTGCCAGTCTGGAAAAGTGAAGCCACCCGATCACACAGCGCTGCGACGCAGAAGCCTTGCTGCAGGGATTCTGGCGCTGGGTGGTGTTTCAGCCGTTGTGGGTGCGCGTTGGGCCGGGCGTCAGGGGGAATCGCTGGGAGACCTGAAACCCTGTGCCCGTCAGGGGCGTCCGGTCAGCCTGACACTTTCGGGGCCGGAAGGCCGGACCCTGTCGCTGACCCGTCAGCAGGGCGCACCGTTCCTGCTGCATGTCTGGGCGACATGGTGTGCGCCCTGCCTTCGGGAACTGCCGCGGCTTGAGGCTTTTTTTCAGCGCTGGGGAGCAGACTGTCCGGTTATTCCTATCGCACTCCAGAGCGGCTCGCCGGAGGCGGTCCAGACATTTCTTCATCGCAGGGCACTGGATCATGTTCCGGCCTGGACGATCTCGGCGGAGGTGTTTGGAAACTGGATAGGGCGGAGCGCGGCGGGCGTTCCGGTAACGATCCTTATCGACGACAAGGGATACAGGCGGGCTGCTTCCGGAGGCAGCATGGCCTGGAATGACACTGGTGCGGGTCCCGCCTTGCGGCACGTCCTGATGGAAGCCCGCTCGTAAGGGATCGGACAGTTTCGGGTCGGGCGGCCGTTCCCTCTGTATCCGAGGACCAGTCGTTTGGGAACAGTCACGGTCTGCTATTGTCACTGTTCCGGACTGCATGAAGACATACGGTCTTCTATGATCAAGGTGCTGAACAGTCCGCACTGTGTTCCTGACGAAACGGAAGCAAAGGTCGCCATGCTCTCTTGCGAAGTCTTGCACAGACCATTTCGGCCATCGGGAGACAGGGCCGCTATACGCGTCATGGGCTGTATGGACTGGTCTGCAAAGGCTGTCCGCCATACGGTAGAGGTTCCAGCCAGATAAAGGCGAACCTGAAAGCGAAAGAGTCGATGTCTGTTTCCCTGCTTGGCGCCAGCGATCCTGCGCCATTTCTCGTGTTTCCGGAAAAAGTTCCGTCACCCTTCGTTCTGGTCAGCGATCATGCCGGACGGGCCGTTCCCGAAGTGCTGGGAATGCTGGGTGTGGACGCGGAAGACTGGGAGCGGCATATCGCCTGGGATATCGGGATCGTCGGGGTAGGGCGCAGACTGCACGAGGCGCTGGGGGCGACCCTGATCGAGCAGGTTTATTCCCGTCTTGTCATTGACTGCAACCGCGCTCCGGGACATCCCACCTCCATCCCCCATGTCAGTGACCGTACGCCCATTCCCGGCAACCGCGAAGCGCCGGAGAGCTGCCGTGAGCGACGGGAGCGGGAGATCCTGCATCCCTATCATGACGCCATTCAGGAAGTCCTGACCGAACGTGGTGACCGGCCCACTGCCCTGATCGCCCTGCACAGTTTCACACCGGAGATGAATGGCGTTGAACGTCCCTGGCAGATCGGCATCCTGCATAACCGGGACAGCCGGATGGCGCGTGTGATGCTTGACCTTCTGAAAGCGGAAGATCTGTGTGTTGGTGATAACGAGCCCTATGTTCTCACGGATGTATCGGACTATACGGTGCCGCGCCATGCGGAGGCCGCTGGCCTGCCTTATCTTGAAATTGAAATCCGGCAGGATCTGATCGCCGGGGAGGAGGGGCAGCGTGACTGGGCTGATCTGCTGGCGCATCTTCTGCCCCGCGTCTGGGAGACACTTGCAGTATGATTGATGGACATACCAGCCTGGCAGGCGTGATGGGCTGGCCGGTGGAACATTCCCGCTCGCCCCTCCTGCATAATCACTGGTGCCGGGTGGCGGGCGTCAACGGGGCTTATGTTCCGCTGCCCACGCGCCCCGGGGTTTTCGATGAGGCCCTGAAAGGACTGGCGGCGGCCGGGTTCCGTGGCGTGAACGTCACCATTCCGCACAAGGAAGCCGCCATGCGGGCCTGTGACGAACTGACGGATGTGGCGAAGCGGGCCGGGACCGTGAACACCATCCGCTTCACCGACGGACGGATCGTCGGGGACTGTACGGACGGCACCGGTTTCTGTGACAACCTGACGGCGCATGGGGTTGCGATCGAAGGGCGGGCCCTGGTTCTGGGCGCCGGGGGCGCTGCGCGGGCGGTAGCGGCGGCTCTGCTGGACCGGGGATGCGAGGTGGTCGTGGCTAACCGCACGCTGGAACGGGCCGAAAATCTGGTGGAAGCGCTGGAGGGTGGCGAAGCTCTGCCCTGGTTCGAATGGCCGTCCCTGCTGTCAGGCTGCTCCCTGCTGGTGAATGCGACATCCCTTGGCATGAACGGCAGGACGGACATGGACTGGGAAGCGGCGCTCCGTCAGGCCAGTCCCGCCCTGTGTGTGACGGATATTGTCTATACGCCGCGGGAGACACCGCTCCTGAAAGCCGCACAGGCGCGTGGCCTGAAAACAGTGGATGGGCTGGGAATGCTGATCCATCAGGCCCGTGCCGGGTTCAGGGCATGGTTCGGCGTTGATCCCGTGGCGGATGAGGAGACATTCGCGCTTCTGGCGGCATCCCTGCGCTGATTCATGAAGATCATTGGTCTGACAGGCGGCATGGCTGCAGGGAAAAGCACGGTGGCGGCCCTGTTCCGCAGGGCCGGCGTGCCGGTTTTTGATGCCGATGCCTGTGTGCGCACTCTTCAGGCGCCGGGTGGACAGGCACTCCCGGCGATTGCGGCCGCGTTTCCGGGGACGGTCCGGGACGACAGGCTTGACCGTGCGGCGCTGCGTGCAGTGGTTGTCGGGCAGCCGGATGCGCTGCAACGCCTTGAACATATCATGCACCCGCTGGTTCGAAAGGCGCGCGCACGTTTCCTCCGGCAGTGCAGAGCGCGGAAATGCCGGGCCTGCGTGCTGGATATTCCTCTTCTCATGGAAATCGGAGAGGATCGGAACTGTGATGTCGTGGTGGTGGTCGAGGCGCCGATGGGAACGCGCCTTTCCCGCATCCGCCAGCGGGGGAAGGGAGGAGCGCGCATGAGCGTTGAGGACGCCAGGGCGCTTCTGTTGCGGCAGATGTCCGATCATGAGCGCAGACGCCGGGCGCACATCGTGATACGAACCGGTCTGTCCCGTGGAGCGGCTGTCAGGCAGGTCCACGCCCTGTTGCACCGCCTTCGTGAGGGGTCATGAAACGCTCCATTCTGTTCGATACGGAAACCACCGGCTTTGATCCGGACCAGGGAGACCGGATCATCGAGATCGCGGCCCTTGAACTGATCGACGATCTGCCGACCGGCCGGCATTACCATGTCCTGGTCCACCCGGAGCGGGACATTCCGCCCGAGGCGACGAAAGTGCATGGTTTCCGGATCGAGGATCTTGAAGGAAAGCCGAAATTCGCGGAGGTCGCGGAGGATTTTCTGGCGTTCGTCGGGGACAGTCCGCTGATTGCTCATAATGCACGGTTCGACTTCAAGTTCGTGAATGCCGAACTGCAACAGTGTGGTCGCCGGCCTCTGGATTATGCCAGTCGCGCCATCGACACGGTGGAGATGGCGCGCAGGAAATATCCCGGGATGCCTGCCAGCCTTGATGCGCTCTGCCGTCGTTTTGGCATCGATCTCTCGGATCGTGGCACCCATAACGCGCTTCTGGACTGCCGGCTTCTGGCGGATGTGTATGTTGAGCTCATGGGAGGGCGTCAGCGCGGGCTGGGTCTGGCGGGCCCCTCCCGTAACAGGGGGCTGGCCGGGAACATCAACCCGTTGGAAGGGCGCGCGCCGCGGCCGATGGCTCCCCCGTCCGACGCGGAGCTGGCGGCCCATACGGCTTTCGTGGATACGATCAAGGACCCCGTATGGCGTCGCGCCTGATGCGGATCCTGTTCATCACGTCGAACCGCTTGGGAGATGCCGTTATTTCCACCGGCGTTCTGGATGCGTTGCAGTGCCGTTATCCTTCCGCCGTCTTTACCGTCGTATGCGGGCCGGTGGCGGCAGGCCTGTTCACGCCCGATCCGCGCTGTGAGCAGGTCATTACCATGGAAAAGCGGCGTTATGACCGGCACTGGCTGGATCTCTGGACGCAATGTGTGTGGACGCGCTGGTTCATGGTGGTCGATCTGCGGGGGTCGCTGCTTGGACTGACGCTCCGGGCCAGCCGCCGGCTCATCGTGCGGGGTGGGCGCAGGCCGGGGCGCCGTATCGAACATCTGGGACGGGCGCTGGGCTATCGCCGTATTCCCATGCCCCGCGTCTGGACCTCGGCAGAGCAGGAAGCGTCTGCCGCGCGTCTGCTGCCTCCCGGGAACTGGCTTGCCCTGGGACCAACCGCCAACTGGGATGGGAAGATCTGGCCGCCGGAGCGTTTCGTGGCGCTGGCGGACAGTCTTCGCGCCGAAGGATTATGGCCCGTGGTGTTCTACGGACCGGGACAGCAGGAAAAGGCGCGTGCCCAGCCGGTTCTTGATGGCTTGCCGGATGCGCTGGATCTCGGGGGTGACCGCCCGCTGGGAGAGGTTGCGGCCCTTCTGCGGCGTTGCCGTCTGTTCGTCGGGAATGATTCCGGTCTGATGCATCTGGCCGCCGCTGCCGGGACGCCGACGCTGGGTCTGTTCGGTCCCTCCCGTGCCACGGAATATGCGCCAGCCGGGCCTTCTGCGCGTTTTGTCGAGGCGCCGGGACCGGAAGGACATGCGCCGATTTGCGGTCTGGGCGAGGCAACCGTGCTGGGTGTCGCGCGCTCCCTGCTGCATGAAAACGCCCCTTCCGTTTCGTCTGCCCGCATTCCCTGACTTGAAGCGCTGCCCCTCTTGCCCGATAGAGGGTGCATGATTGCCCCGCAGCCGTCCGCTTTGCCACGTCACACCCTGTCTTCCAGCCATCGCGGGCGGGTGGCGCATGTCATGGCCGGCGCGGCGCGTGGTGGGGCGGAACTGTTCTTCGAGCGCCTCTCCATTGCCCAGACACAGGATGGCCGATCTGTCCGCGCCATGATCCGTCACGACAGGGACCGCCATGCCCGCCTCGAAGCGGCTGGCGTGGAGACGCGGACCTACCGGTTCGGGGGGCTGCTAGATCTGGGCACCACTCCGGCATTGCGGCGGAGCCTGCGGGACTTCCAGCCGGATATGGTCGTGGCGTGGATGAGCCGTGCCGCCCGGCTTGTTCCCGCCGGGCCATGGCGCCTCGCCGGACGTCTGGGAGGGTATTATGATCTGTCCAACTATCGGCGGTGCGATCATCTGATCGGGAATACCCGGGGGCTGGCCCGCTGGATGGTGGAGCAGGGATGGCCGGAACAGCGGGTGCATTACCTCCCGAATTTCGCAACGGATTTCTCGTCCGTTAAACCCGGTCGTCCTGACTTTCTGCCGGACAATGTTCCGTTCGTGCTGGCGCTGGGGCGGCTGCATGAGAACAAGGCGTTCGATGTCCTGATTCGCGCCATGAGGCATCTGCCGCAGGTCCATCTTGTTATCGCAGGAGAAGGTCAGGAACGGGGCGCACTCGAAAAGCTGGCGCATGGGGAAGGCGTGGCGGCGCGTGTTCATCTGCCGGGCTGGATGGCCGAGACCGGTCCCTGGCTGCGGGCCTGTGACGTGCTGGTGTGTCCCTCCAGGATCGAACCGCTCGGGAATGTTGTGATCGAGGCGCTTTCGGCTGGCGTGCCCGTGGTGGGAAGTGCCATTCAGGGCCCAAGGGAAATCCTCGAAGGGACGGAGGACGGACTTCTGGCGCCGGTCGAGGATGACGTGCGTCTGGCGGAGCAGATCGGGCGTGTTCTGGAGGACAAGGCCCTGAACCGTCGTCTGCGTCGTAACGGCCGGATGCGGTTCGAGCGGGAATTCGCACAGGATATCGTCATGGCCCGGTGGTCTGCCTTCCTTGACGGGGGGCGGGGCTGATGTGTGGCATTGCGGGTGTTTCCTGCCTTCCCGGGCACCGGCCGGATCAGGCGGCGCTGGACCGGATGTCACAGGCCATTTTCCATCGTGGGCCGGACGGAGAGGGGCGACTGGATCTCGCGGGGGCCGGCCTGCGTCACAGACGTCTTTCGATCGTGGATATTGCCGGGGGAAAGCAGCCTTTTGTCCTCGGGGATGCCGCTCTGGTCGCGAATGGGGAGATCTACAACGATCCGCAGATCCGAAGCCGCTTTCCGGAGCACTGCTTCCGGACGGGTAGTGACTGTGAGCCGCCGCTCCATCTCTGGCTGAGGGACGGTGCGGGTTATACGCATGAACTGCGTGGCATGTATGCGATTGCCGCTGTAGAGGATGAGCATGGCCAGCACGAAATGGTGCTGTCGCGCGATCCTTTCGGGATCAAGCCGCTGTATGTGGCGGAATATCCGGGTGGCATCGCATTCGCTTCCGAGGCCCAGGCCCTGCTCGCAGGCGGATATGGCCGACGCGAAGTCCTGACCAGCAGCCGTGATGAACTCCTCCAGCTTCAGTTCACAACCGGACAGGACACGGTTCTCGCAGGGATCCGTCGTCTCCTGCCGGGTGAGACCCTGCGTATTCTGGACGGGCGCATCGTGGAATCCCGGCGGCGTTATCCCCTGCGGGAAGCGGAGGACATCGTGCCGGCCGAACTGACGGATGAACAGGCCATCCGGCGTCTTGATGCGGCCCTGATGGACAGTGTGCACGCACATCTGCGGGCGGATGTTCCGCTGGGTCTTTTCCTGTCCGGTGGAATTGATAGCGCGACCATTCTGGCTGCGGCCCATCGTCTGGGGCTGCCTCACCCTCTGACATGGACGGCGCGTTTTGACAGCGGCGCGGCAGATGAGGCGGAGGCCGCGGCCGGGCTGGCGCACGCGGTCGGGGCGCAGCACCATGTCCTGACGGTCACGGAAGAGATGGTGTGGCGGGATCTGCCCCGGATCGTGAGCTGCATGGATGATCCGGCAGCTGATTATGCCATCATCCCGACATGGTTTCTCGCCCGGGAGGCGCGGCGGGACGTGACGGTCATCCTGAGCGGAGAAGGTGGCGACGAACTTTTTGCCGGGTACGGACGCTATCGCCGTGTGTTGAGGCCCTGGTGGCAGGGGGGGCGGTCGCCCTATCGCTCCGGGACGTTCGGGAAACGCTTTCCGGGGCGCAGCCAGCAATGGCGGGCCGGTTTGTCCGCCACGGAACTGGCGCTCGGTCTCGGCGGCCTGGAAGGAGCGCAGGCGCTGGACGTGGCGGAGTGGCTGCCGAATGATCTTCTGCTCAAGCTGGATCGCTGTCTGATGGCCCATTCGGCTGAAGGGCGCACGCCGTTGCTTGATCCGGTCGTGGCGAAGGCGGTCTGGCCGCTGGCGGCCCGGTTCAAGGTCCGGGACAGGTATGGCAAATGGCTGCTGCGGCGCTGGCTTGAAACGGCGCTGCCCGAGTCGCGTCCCTTCGCGCCCAAACAGGGCTTTACCGTTCCGATCGGACACTGGATCGAGCGATGGTCCAGACGGCTCGGTCCGCTCATGGCGCGACAGGACTGCATCCGTGCGTTGAATCTGCCGCTGGATGTCCGGTCCCTGTTCGAAACGGCCACACAACGCGGGCATGTCAGGCAGGCCTGGACGCTTCTGTTCTATGCCCTGTGGCATCGGCATCATATCGAAAACATTCCCGCTGATGGCGATGTTTTCGACACCCTCGATCGCGCCGCATAGACGCATATCTCCCTGAAAGACCAAAGGACCGAGCATGCATTACGATCTCATCATCCGTGGCGGGCGCTGCGTTTTCCCCTGGGGGGAGGCCGATGCCGATCTGGGGGTTCGGAACGGGAAGATCGTTTCTCTTTCCGTGACGGCGCAGGATGAGGCCGGACGTGTGATTGATGCGAAGGGACTGCATGTTCTTCCCGGGCTGATTGATTCCCATGTTCATCTGCGCGATCCGGGGAAACCGGAAGTAGAGACGCTGGAAACCGGGACGCGGGCTGCGGCCCTTGGCGGGGTGGCAACGGTTTTTGACATGCCGAATACGTCTCCGGCCGTTACGGACCGGACGATGCTGGAGTGGAAATACGACCATATCACGAAGACGGCACATGTGGATGTCGGCATGTATGTGGGGGCAACGCGCGAGAACACGCCGGATCTGGCCGAACTGGAACAGATGCCCGGTGTCTGTGCGATCAAGGTGTTTGCCGGATCGTCCACCGGCAACCTGATGATCGAGGATGATGCGGGGATCGAGGCCGTCATGCGTTCGGGGCATCGGCGGGTCTGTTTCCATTCCGAGGATGAGTACCGTCTCCAGGCGCGCAAATCGCTGTTCCATGAAGGTCAGCCTTACGAAACGCACAGTCTGTGGCGGGATGTGGAATGTGCCTTTCTCGGCACGCGCCGCATCGTGTCCATTGCGCACAAGACCAACCGTCCGGCCCATATTCTGCACACATCCACGGCGGAAGAACTGGAATATCTCGCGGATCACCGCGACATCTGCTCGGTAGAGGTTCTGGTGAACCATCTCTCACAGATTGCACCGGACTGTTATGAGAAGCTGGGCGGTCTGGCCGTCATGAACCCTCCCCTGCGGGACCGGCGGCACTATGAGGCAAGCTGGCAGGCCGTGCGGGATGGGCGTGTGGACGTCGTGTCTTCCGATCATGCGCCGCATCCGCTGGATGCCAAGCGTCTGCCCTGGCCAAAATGTCCGTCCGGCCTGACCGGCGTGCAGACGATCGTTCCGGTTATGCTGGATCACGTCAATGCCGGACGGCTTTCCCTTTCGCGGCTGGTGGATCTGATGGCGGCGGGTCCGGCCCGGATCTACGGTCTTCAGACCAAAGGGCGTTTGGCCGTCGGGTTCGATGCGGATTTCACGCTCGTGGACATGCAGGCTCAGCGCACGATTACCAATGACTGGATCGCGTCTCCCGTGGGCTGGACGCCATTTGACGGAACCTCCGTCAAGGGCTGGCCCATGGCGACCATCGTGCGGGGGACGGTTGTCATGGAGAATGATGCCGTGACCGGAAGCGCGACGGGACGTCCTGCCAAATTTGCGCCTTGATCAGGCGATAGGGGGCGCGCCGCTTCGATCATGAAAGGGAGCTTTATGAGTCGTTCCGTCATCGCCCTGTGCGGCCTGTCTCTTCTGGCCGTACTGTCCACCAGCGTCGTTCAGGCGGCCGAATCCTCCTGGACGGCCGCCAAATGCGGCGCCGAACCACAGGCTCCTGCCATCAAGGCCGGAACCGTGGCGCAGTACAATGACAGTGTGGATCGCGTAACGGCTTACGAAAAGGCTGCCCGGGCCTACAACGCCTGCGTCTCGGGGCAGGCCAACCGGGAAGAGACGGCCATCAGCCAGGAAGCCAGTGCGAAAATCTCGCATATTCATGCGGGAAGCGCGGCCGTGCAGGGTCATATCGCCGCCAGCTTCCAGAAACTCTCCACCGAACTGACGACGGCCGGACGCAAGCTGGGTCATCACTGATCCTTCTGCCTGTGGGTGTTGCTTACTGACCCATGCGTTCCTGATTCTGTAATGGAGTCAGGGATGTGGGTCCTTCATAGGTCTGACGGGCGACATTCGGCATCAGGTCCGGCCGGGCATAACATTCCGTACCCTCGAAGCTGGTCGTGCAGTAAGGCTGTGGAGGCGGCGGTCCGATTGGGCGGGCACAGAAGCTGTCTCCGTCATAGAGATAGGCCGTGCTGCAATCCTTTCCCGTCACGGCGGATGCCAGGCGATCCGGGGCGCAGGCGGTCAGAAGGGCGAAGGGGAGCAGCAGGATCAGGGCGCGCTTCATCATAGGAAGGTTCTGAGCCGGTTCCGGTTAAGGAAGTCTGAAGACCGGATGTTTTTTCTGTTGCGGTATGATTTTCCCTCAATGCATATCCTCTCGGGCGGAGAGAAGCGGAATGCGACCGCCGGGGGAAACTGTGGGGAACAGTTTGCCGCGGGCAGGCGGCGGCTGTATGGTTCCGCGAACAGTTTGAAGACCGATCCAGCAGGGGACCAGGTGGCGGACGATTTCATCGCAGACGTGAATAGCGAAATTCAGGCACAGCGCCTGCGTGCCATGGCGCGACGTGTTGGTGGCATCGTGGCCGCCGTGATCGTTGTCGGAGCCGTTGGAGGCGGGTTGTGGGGATGGAATGTCCATTCCCGCCATGAGGCCCAGCGGCTGGCTTCGGCCCAGTATTTCGGGGCCGTGCAGAGCCTGTCCGATCCCAAGCATGACGCGGCGGCAACCCGGAAGGCCGAGACGGAATTCCAAGATTTAACCGATCATGGCCCGGTGGGCGTGCGCGCCTATGCGGGGTTGCGTCTGGCAGATCTGAAGGCGCACGACCACGACATGGTGGCGGCCCTGAAGTCCTGGAATGCCGTTGCGGCGGATGACAGGGCCGAGCCGGCCCTGCGCAGCATGGCACGATACATGGCGTTGAATGCCCAGACGGACACGGCTGACCCGAAGACTCTGCGTGCGGGGTATGAAGCGCTTGTCCAGAACGGTGGCGGCTGGTCCGCGCTCGCACAGGAAGGGCTGGTCGCGCTGGACCTGCGTCCCGGCGCGACGCCTGACCAGCAGAAAGAGGCGCACCGTCTCCTGACCCAGATCGTGAGCAGCAATACCGCGACAGAGGGAACCCGTGCACGGGCGCAGGCCCTCCTCGAAACCTTTGGAGACGCTGGTTGATGCGCCGTCCTGACTGTTTGTCCCTGTCTTCCATGAACCGTCGCTCTCTTCTGCGGACGGCCTGTTCCGGGGTGGCTGTCGCGGCCCTTGGCGGGTGCAGCCTGTTCGAGGATGACAAGAAGCCGACCCTGGCCGGTCATCGCGTCAATATCCTTTCCACCGGTGCCGGTCTGACCGTGGACAAGGATGACCATACCCCGATCCGGCTAGCCCCTGTTCAGGCCGTGAGCGAATGGCTTCAGGCTGAACGGACCCCTGACCATGTTGCGGTCAATGCGCAGTGGAAGGGGCCCCAGCTGACATGGAGCCATTCCGTCGGCGCGAACACCGATCCCGCAAGCATGCTGTCCATGATCGCGATCATGCCCAACAACCGTGGCGCCATTCAGTCGCCTCCTGTTATCGGGAACGGGCGTCTCTTCACGACTGACGCGCAGGGTGTGGTCAAGGCCTGGACCTGGCCGGGGCGCAGGCATCTGTGGACGCGTCAGCCCGCACCGAAAAATTCCCGGTCCACCAATATCGGCGGTGGTCTCGCGCTGGATGGGGACACGCTCTACATCGTGGATGGTGTGGCGCAGGCGCTGGCCGTGGATGCGGAGACCGGAAAACCTCACTGGGTCGTGAATCTGGGAACGCCTGGCCGTTCCGCTCCGACGGTGGCGGAAGGTCTGGTTGTCTTCGGCACCATTGATGAACGGCTGTTCGCGCTGGACGCCAAGACCGGCCGTCAGATCTGGACCTATCAAGCGACGGCTGCCGACACGGTCATCTTCGGACAGGCCGCGCCGGCTCTCGTGGATGGTGTTGTCCTGGCCGGGTTTGGCAGTGGTGACCTCGTGGCCTTGCGTGCCACGTCTGGCGAGATGGTCTGGAGTGACAGTCTGGGTGGCGCCAACGGCATGGGCGCCATGCTCGATTTCTCGTGTATTCGTGGAGCGCCCGTCATCATTGACGGTACGGCTTATGCCGTTTCGCTTGCAAATGTTCTTGTGTCGATCGACATGCGCTCGGGACGTCGTCTGTGGGAGCGGGAGATCAGCGGGCAGAATCCGCTCGTGATCTGTGGAGACTGGCTGTATGTCCTCTCTACTGACCAGCAGCTGGCCTGTCTGGACCGTCTGTCCGGACATGTGCGCTGGATCACGCAGCTGCGTCGTTTCCGGCGGGAATCCGTCCAGAAGGATGCGGTGAACTGGGTGGGGCCGGTGCTGGCCGAGGGCAAGCTGGTCTGTTTCTCGAACCTGCCGCCGGAAGGCATGGCTGTTGTGAATGCCGTGACTGGCGAATTTGAAATGCGCCGCAAGACAACCGCGCCGTGCGAAGTGCAGCCCATTGTCTGTGACGGACATGTACTGACGCTTTCGCAGGATGCTGTCCTGCGGGCCTATGGCTGAACGAATGACCTCTGAGAACCTGCCCGTCGTTGTTATCGCCGGGCGCCCGAATGTCGGGAAATCCACTCTTTTCAACCGTCTTGTCGGGCGGCGTCAGGCCATCGTGTCTGACATGCCGGGTGTTACCCGTGACCGCAAGGAGGGGGAAGCCCTGCTGCGCGGGCGCAGGGTCCGGCTGATCGATACGGCCGGGCTGGAAGAAGCTGCGCCGGACACGCTGTTCGGCCGCATGCGTGCGTCTTCGGAATCTGCTGTTGGTATGGCGGATCTGGTGCTGTTCTGCATTGATGCCCGCTCGGGCATCACGCCGGCGGACGCGCATTTCGCCCAGTGGCTGCGGCGGCAGAACCGCCCCGTGCTGCTGATTGCGAACAAGGCCGAAGGGCAGGCCGGGACGAATGCGGCGTTGGAAGCCTATTCGCTCGGTCTGGGGACACCTCTGGCTCTGTCCGCCGAGCATGGCGAGGGGATTGCGGATCTGATGGGCGCGATCGCCGAGCGCCTGCCGCCGGAAGAGCGCCGGAAACGCCCGAAACCGCCACCTCCCGTTGAAGGGGAAGGCGGCGTGGAGCAGGAAGAGGAACGACCCGCCGGCCCGCTGCGTCTGGCGATCATCGGCCGTCCGAATGCTGGAAAGTCCACGCTGCTGAACTGTCTGCTGGGCGAGGAGCGCATGATTACCGGGCCGGAAGCCGGGCTGACCCGTGATTCCGTCTCGGTTGACCTGCATGATGATGTCGGTCCGATCCGGCTGGTTGATACGGCAGGGATGCGCAAGCGCGCCCGGGTGGAGCAGTCGCTGGAGCGGATGTCCGTTTCTGCTTCGATCGAGGCTCTGAAAATGGCGGAGGTGGTCGTTCTGGTCATTGACGCCACGCTGGGCGTTCATGAGCAGGATCTTCAGATCGGCCGCCTGATCGAGCGGGAAGGGCGCGCCTGCGTCATTGCCCTGAACAAATGGGATGCGGTCGAGGACAGGAACGCGACACGCAAGGCGATTCTGGACCGGCTGGAAATATCCCTGGCGCAGGTTCGCGGGATTCCGGTGGTGACGTTCTCGGCCCTGACGGGAGCGGGGGTTCAGCGTCTGCTGCCTGCAGTGCGTAATGTTTACGAGATCTGGAATTCCCGCGTGACCACCGGTGAACTCAACCGCTGGTTCGAGGATGCCCTGGAGCGTCACCAGCCGCCGCTGGTAGATGGGCGCCGCCTCAAGCTGCGGTACATGACGCAGGCCAAGAGCCGTCCGCCGACGTTCATCCTGTTCGGGACGCGGGCGGAACAGTTGCCGGATTCCTATAAACGCTATCTAGTCAATGGACTACGGGAGACATTTCACATGCCGGGCGTTCCCATCCGGCTTCAGCTACGGGGTACGAAGAACCCCTATGCGGAGAAATGATCATCTATTTCCGTTCGCGTTGAACGCATCGGGAAAACGGAACAATAACTTTCCGTGTCTTGCCTCCTGTGTCGGGGCGGGACATTCTTCCCCAGACATGACGCATCTTTTTCAATGAGAAGACAGGCTATGTCTGCGGATCGCGATGGATAATCAGGTGAGGACCCGAAGGTATGGCAGAAATCGCTTCGATCCGAAGTGACGAAGACGCTGGCAGTCCTCATCGAAGCACCGCCCGGGCAACAACGCTGGCAATCCTTGCAGCTCTCGCAGGCCTGATGTTTGGTCTGGATACAGGCGTGGTTGCCGGCGCGCTGCCCTTTATCGCTACAGATTTTCACGCCACTGACACCCTTCAGGGATGGATCGTTTCGTCCATGATGGCGGGGGCTGCCGTCGGATCGCTGTTTGCGGGGCGGGTCTCGGCCCGATTCGGGCGGACAGGGGCCATGCTGGGCGCGGCTGTCCTGTTTCTGACGGGGACATCGTTCTGTGCGCTGGCTCCTGCACCGACTGTCCTGATCATTGGCCGGCTCTTCCTCGGGCTGGCTGTGGGAATCGCGGCATTTGCCGCTCCGCTTTATATTTCTGAAATCACGATTGAGTCCGCCCGCGGGGCCATGATCTCGTTCTATCAGCTCATGGTTTCTTTAGGGATATTCCTGGCATTCGTGTCAGACAGTCTGCTGGCGTCTGGCGGGCACTGGCGGGTCATGCTTGGGGTTATGGCCATTCCCGCGAGCGGTTTTCTTGGAATCGTGCTGATCCTTCCCCATAGCCCGCGCTGGCTGATGATGAAGGGCGATACGGAGCGCGCACGACGCGTTCTGCATACGCTCCGTTCGGACCGGGAGGTTGCGGAGGCGGAACTGATGGACATCCAGTCCCGCCTCAGAAAAAGCAGTAATGCCGGTTTCGGACTGTTCAGGACCAATCCCAACTTCCGCAGAACGGTTTTTCTGGGGATGCTGCTTCAGATCATGCAGCAGCTCTCCGGGATCAACGCGCTCCTTTATTATGCCCCCCGTGTGTTTCAGGCTGCCCATTTCGGAGCGCACGCTTCCATCTGGGCGACAACGCTGGTCGGTCTCGTCAACATGACCTTCACAGGTGTCGCCATTGCATCCGTTGACCGGTGGGGACGGCGCCCGCTTCTGATCCTGAGCTGTGCGCTCGCGGCGTTCTCCCTTCTTGGCGTCGGCGTTCTGCTGGGGATCGGAGCGAGCAGTCTGGCATCCCAGCTTGCCTTGTGTGGTTTCGTGATCCTGTTCGTTGCCGGTTTTGCCATTGGGGAAGGCCCCCTGGTCTGGACCCTGTGCTCTGAAGTCCAGCCCACGCGGGGGCGGGATTTCGGGATTGGATGCTCCACCGTTACAAACTGGGTGGCCAACTGGGCGATTTCCTATACTTTCCCAGTCATCATGGCGGCTGTCGGGGCATCCCTGACCTTCCTGATGTTTGCCGTGTTTAACGGCCTTTTCATCCTGATGACGCTGTTTATGGTGCCAGAGACAAAAGGTGTCTCCCTCGAAAATCTGGAGACCAATCTTTTCGCAGGGAGACGTCTGCGTGACCTGGGGCAGTAGATCATCATGAAAGCAGCCACGACATCCGGTTTCGCAGAGGAATATGATCCGAAAAGGCACGCCGGACTTCACGGCGCCAGACGCATCAAGGCGATGTCGGCAGTGCTTCTGGCACTGATGCTTTCCATTCTTGATTACGCTATCGCCAATACGGCGCTTCCCTTCATTGCCCATGACCTGCATGCGTCCTCTTCCCGGGCCATTTGGGTTGTCAACGCTTACCAGATGGCCAGTCTTTCATGCCTGTTGCCTCTCGCCTCCATCGGTGCACGGGTTGGATTTGGCCGGATGAGCCAGGTGGGAATCGTCATTTTCCTCGTCTCTTCGGTAGCCTGCGCCGTTTCCCAGAATCTGCTGGAACTCACTCTTGCGCGTGCGCTCCAGGGAATTGGCGGGGCGTGCATCATGAGCGTCAACATCGCGCTCGTCCGGTTCATCTATCCCCATGCGGAACTGGGGCGCGGCATTGCCCTGAACGGGCTGTTCGTGGGGATTGGCGTGGCGCTTGGGCCGCCGCTGGGGTCGCTGATCCTGTCTCTGGCGCCCTGGCCCTGGATTTTCTGGATCAATCTTCCACTGGCACTGGCGGCGCTGGCACTGGCGCATTTTGCTTTGCCTGAGACTCCCCGCAGCAGCGTGCATGTCGATCTGGTTGGAGGCGCCCTGTGCGTTGCGTCCTTTGCCCTGACGGGAATCGGGCTGGATGAACTGATGCATGCCGAGTTCCTGCCCGGAGCCCTGCTGACAGGTGCGGCTCTGCTGTGCTGGGGAATGCTGCTGCACTATCAGCGGGAACGGCTGGAGCCGATCGTCCCTGTTGATCTGTTTCGCCGCCGTCCGTTTCTTTTGGCCTGTCTGGTCGGGTTCTTCGGGTTTGTCAGTTCAAACCTCTATATCGTCGCCATGCCGTTTACGCTGGCGACGACGTTTCATTGTGGACCGGGCATGATCGGCCTGCTGATCACACCCTGGGCAGTTGGGGTCGCGACCATGTCGTTCGTGGTCGGTCGGCTGGCGGACCGGTTTCCGGCTTCCATGCTGTCCTCGCTCGGACTGTTCATAACGGGGAGCGGTTTTTTCCTGCTGTGGGCACTGTCACCGGATGCGAGCAGTTTTTCCATCGCGTGGCGCACGCTGTTCGCAGGGTGCGGCTTTGGTCTGTTTCAGCCGCCCAACAATCGCGCCATTATGGTCACGGCGCCTCCGGGGCGTGAAGGTGGAGCCAGCGGCATGCTGTCCGTGGCGCGACTGGGGGGGCAGACGGTTGGCGCGCTGCTGGTGGCTGGGCTATTCACGGCTTTTCCCCATCCGGCCTTTATCTGCCTGTTCGGCGCCATGCTGGTTGCCCTGACGGGGTCTGCGCTCAGCTTTTGCCGGAAGTATGTTGCAGACTGAAGAGCGTGGTGGTGCGTATATCCGCGCTTTCCAGCGCCTGCGTGACGGGCACGTCCTGCTTCGTCAGGACGTCGAGTTCCATTTTCGGGGCATAATGACGGCCGGGATCGCAAAGCCAGACTTCGCGGTCCTTTGCGCATTCCAGGAGCCAGGGAACGATCCTTGCTGCCATGGGTTCGTTGTAACAGACATCGCCGATCACCAGCAGATCGCAGTCCGGGCGGATGCCGACGAGATCCCCCAGGCAGGGTGTGATGGAAACGGCGTTCAGTTCCGCGTTGAGCACTGTGGCCGATAGGGCCAGCGGGTCGATGTCGTTGGCGGTGACGCTGGCTGCTCCGGCCATGGCTGCGGCGATGGCGGCCATGCCACATCCGCAGGCGACATCCAGCACCCGTCTGCCACGCACGCGCTCCGGATTGTCGAGAATGAAGCGTGCGATCAGCTGGCTGCCCGGCCAGGCGAAAGCCCAGAAAGGCGGCTCCATGCCCATCTGTTCGAGATAGGTTTCGCTGGCCTGCCAGATGGGGGTGATGTCCGTTGCCAGATGCAGGGCGATTTCCGGAACAAGCGGGGCCTGTTCGATCATGGTGTTGGCTGTGATGAACGCGGCCGGGTCTTTCATCCAAAAAGCCGTCCAGCCACGAAAGCGAGCGCCAGAATCAGACCGATCGGGACATTGCGGCGGAAATCCCGCAGACAGGCAGGCGCATCGTGCGGATCGAGCAGACGGACCTGCTGGAGGAGAAAATACCCGGCCAGAAGGAAGGGTGGCCAGAAGACCCATGACAGACGGGCATGAATGGCCACGATGGCGAGCAGGACAAGCATTGCGCCATAACACGTGCCGATGAAGGGGCGTGCCCGCGTTTCCATCAGGCGTGACGTGGACCGCACGCCGATGCGGGCGTCATCGTCCATGTCCTGGAAACCATAGATCGTGTCGAAGCCGAGTTGCCAGACGATGACGGCGGCATAGAGCAGGAGGCCGTTGGCATCGAGGGAGCCCCCTGCGGCGGCATATCCCATTGGTGCGCCGAATCCGAAGGTGAAGCCCATGACGAGCTGCGGCCACCAGGTGACGCGCTTGGCCGCGGGATAGAGCGCGACCAGCAGAAGGGCCAGTGGTGCAAGTACCCAGCAGGCAAATGGCAGGCAGACCAGAACCCCCAGACCCATCAGCAGCAGCACGGCCAGCAGAAGCAGTCCCTGTTTGAGGGAAAGTGCGCCGCTGGCGAGAGGCCGTCCGGCTGTCCGGGTGACTTTCGCGTCGATGTCGCGGTCCCAGATGTCATTCACGACACAGCCGGCAGACCGCATGACCAGCGAACCGAACCCGAACAGAGCGGTGTCGAGAAGGCGCGTGCTTATGGTGGCATGAGGTGCGAGAAACAGGCCCCAGATGCCGGGCAGGAACAGCAGCCACGTTCCGACGGGCCGGTCCAGCCGCGCCAGAAGGGCATAGGAACGCCAGGGTTCGGGCAGGCGCGCGATGCGGCCTGTCAGGCGGATGTCGGTATGGGCGCGGGTCTGGCTCATGGAAAGGATGTGATGCGGCGCTGAAGTGCTTCCGTCAATGGGCGGCGCGCGCTATCGGGGAAAGATGAGCCGTTCGGATCCCCGCCTTTATGTTGAGAGCCCTGACCTTCCCTTCGCAGCTGGGCTGGAAATTCCGCTTCCTCCGGGACAGGCCCATTATCTGGGCAATGTATTGCGACAGAGGGTGGGCGATGCCGTTCGTGTTTTCAACGCCCGGGACGGGGAGTGGAGTGGATGTCTCCAGACTCTGAGGAAAGACCGGGGGAGCATTCGCCTTTATGTCCAGGAACGTCCGGCCCGGCCTACGGAGGGTGTGGAACTGCTGTTTGCGCCTCTCAAGCGTGATGCGACGGAACTGCTGATCCGCATGGGGACCGAGCTGGGAGTAACGCGCTTCATTCCCGTCGTGACCGAGCGGACCAACACACACCGTCTCAATCCCCAGCGGCTGTTCCTGATCGCCACAGAAGCGGCGGAGCAGTGCGAGCGGCTCGATGTCCCTTCCATTGCGCCGCTGGAACCGCTGAAGGCGGTCCTAGCAGAATGGCCGGATGGAAAACCGCTTTTCGCGGCGCTGGAGCGTCGTCCCGGAGAGGAAGACGGTTCCGTCCGTGCCGCGGCACTTCTGATCGGGCCGGAGGGTGGCTTCACGGAGGCTGAGGTGGCGCTGCTCCAGCGGACGCCCGCGGTTCATGCGTTGGGTCTGGGGCCGCTGATCCTGCGGGCCGAGACGGCTGTCTGCGCCGGGCTGGTCCGGCTGGCGGTTCGTCGGGGTGCCTGAGGGTGACAGGATTGTCGGACCTGCTACAAGTTCAGTGAATATCGAACAACGATTTTGAAACCGAGGCCCAACGCCATGTCCAATTCCGGTACACCCAATACTGCGCCCATCGAAAGCCGGGCACAGCTCGTCGAGGTTCTGGTGCGGGGCTGCAAGCCGAAATCGGAATGGAAAATCGGGACCGAGCATGAAAAATTCGGTTTCGTCCTGCCGGACAGGGCCAATGGTCGGCCGCCGCTTTTCCCGCCACCCTATGAGCCGCAGGGTATTGGCGCCCTTCTCCATGCGCTTCAGGGGCCTGACTGGGCGCCGATACATGACGGTGAAAACCTGATCGGTCTTCAGGGGCAGAATGCCCAGAACGGCCGCGCCATTTCCCTCGAACCCGCTGGACAGTTCGAGCTGTCCGGCGCGCCGCTCGTCAGCCTTCATGACACGCAGGCAGAAATGCAGGCGCATTTCGATATGGTGCGCGGACCGGCCCAGGATCTGGGACTCGGTTTTCTGCCCTTCGGCTTCCAGCCGCTATGGCCGCGTGACGCGATGCCTTGGATGCCGAAGACGCGCTACGCCATCATGCGCAATTACATGCCGAAGGTCGGATCGCTCGGGCTGGACATGATGACACGAACCTGCACGGTTCAGGTCAATCTCGATTTCAGCGATGAAGCCGACATGGCGCGCAAGATGCGTGTCTCGCTTGCGCTCCAGCCTCTGGCAACGGCGCTTTTCGCGAATTCTCCCTTCGTGGAAGGCAAGACGAACGGTTACCTCTCCAACCGCGCCCGGATCTGGACGGATACGGACAACCAGCGGGCCGGTCAGCCGCCGCTGTTCTTCGAGGACGGATTCGGCTTCGAACGCTACGTGGACTGGCTTCTGGATGTTCCGATGTATTTCGTTGCCCGGGACGGGAAGAACATCGACGTTGCCGGTGCGTCCTTCCGTCGCTGGATCGAAGGAGAGCCGCAGCCAGGCCTTGAGGGCCTGACACCGACCATCGGCGATTTCGAAGACCATCTGACAACGGCGTTTCCCGATGTGCGTCTCAAGCAGTTCCTCGAGATGCGGGGCGCGGATGCCGGACGTCTGGAAATGATGGTGGCGCAGTCTGCGTTCTGGGTAGGGCTGCTTTACGATCCGACTACGCTGGAAGCGGCCGAGAAGCTTGTGCGCGAGCAGCCATGGGAGACTTACGCCCAGCTTCGCGCGGAGGTGCCGAAGATCGCCATGAACGCGGCGTTCCCCGGTGGGCTGAAGCCGTTTGCGCAACGGGTTCTGGCCCTTGCAGAGCAGGGGCTGCGGGCGCGTGTGCGTGATGAGGCGGCATTCCTCGATCCGCTGCATCTGATCGCAGATGGTGGCCCGAATCAGGCTGAGTACTGGCAGGATCTCTATAACGGGGCGTGGGGACATGATGTTCGTCCGCTCTTTACGGAAGCCGCCGTCTGACGTGCCGAAACTCTCGGATCTTGGCGAACGGGAAATCCTCGCCCTTGCGATCGCCAGTGAAGAAGAGGACGGGCACATCTATGCCGATTTCGGACAGATGCTGGCCGATGACTACCCTGACAGTGCCGCCATTTTCCGGGAAATGGCGGCGGAAGAGGATCAGCACCGCCGCGCGCTGATCGACCTGTTCGTGCGCCGGTTCGGAAATCATATTCCGCTTGTGCGGCGGCAGGACGTACAGGGTTTTCCGGTCCGGCGGTCTGCCTGGCAGATGAAGAACCGTGGCATCGAGTCCATCCGGACACAGGCTGCGGAGATGGAGCGCCAGTCCGCCCGGTTTTACCGGCAGGCCGCCGCCCAGACCGTGGATGCGGAGATCCGCCGCCTGCTTGGGGATCTCGCGACGGAAGAGGATCGCCACCGCCGCGAAGCCCATCGTCTGGAAGACGAACATCTCGACGGTAGCAATCGGGACAGGGAAGACGAGCAGAGCCGCCGCGTTTTCGTACTGCGTATCGTGCAGCCAGGTCTTGTGGGGCTGATGGATGGTTCCGTATCCACGCTCGCGCCCGTTTTTGCGGCTGCTTTTGCGACGCACAGTTCCCATGCGGCTTTTCTTGTAGGGCTTGCGGCGTCTCTCGGCGCGGCAATTTCCATGGGGCTGGCGGAGGCTCTGGCCGATGATGGCAAGCTCTCCGGTCGGGGCGCTCCCCTTGCGCGGGGTGTGATCTGTGGTGCCATGACCTTCGGCGGCGGAATCGGCCATACCCTGCCGTTTCTTGTGCCGGAGTTTCATGCGGCGTTTGTGGTTGCGCTGGCTGCGGTCACGATCGAACTGCTGCTGATCTCATGGATCCGGTGGCGGTATCAGGATACGCCTTTCAGCGCGGCGCTGGCTCAGGTCCTGCTCGGCGGCGCTCTCGTTTTTGCAACCGGTGTTCTGATCGGCAGTTTCTGACATATGACGAACCGCGTTTTCTTCCGGGCTGCCATTCTGGCGAGCCTGTTTTCCGTGACCGCCCTGCCTTTCGCGCCTTCCGCTTCTGCCGCGGCGATCCAGCTTCGCCCCACGGAGCAGGGATGGGTGGACCGGATTCAGGATGCCTTGGGGCATGTCACGACCCTTCAGGCCCGCTTCCTCCAGACGGCCCCCGACGGCAAGACCAGTACGGGTACCGCGACGCTCGACCGTCCGGGGCGGATGCGCTTCGATTATGACAAGCCGAGTCCGCTGCTTCTGGTAGCGAATGACGGCAAGGTCGTGTTTCAGGACCGAAGCGTGGATCAGGTGACGGTCATGCCGCTGGATCGCACGCCGCTCGGGCTGCTTCTTCGGCCCGATCTGCGCCTTTCCGGCGATGTGACGGTTACGGGATTTGAGCATACGGGCGGACGGATCAACCTGCGTGTCGTCCGGACGGACAATCCGGGCGAGGGCGCGCTGACGCTCGTGTTTTCGGACAATCCCCTGAGCCTGCTGGGCTGGGTCGTGGTGGACGCGCAGGGCCGCACCACGACGATCGCCCTGTCCGGTGTCCACTTGGGCGGGCAGGTGTCGCAGTCCCTGTTTATCCTGCCCAAACCCGAGAACTGAAGGTCAGTCCTTCATCTCGCGGGAGAGTTCCAGCGCGCGGGCATAGACCGTGCGTTTAGGCAGTTTCACGATACCGGCCACCAGGGCGGCGGCGTCCTTGACGGAGTGCGTTGCCAGAGCTTCCCGCAGATGACTGTCGAGATCGGTCGCGCCGCTGTCATCTTCCGCCGGCGGCCCGATCAGCAGGGTGATCTCGCCCCGTGGAGCGGTCTGTTCGAAGTGAGTCAGAACTTCGGACAGCGTGCCGCGTATCATTTCTTCGAAACGTTTTGTCAGTTCCCGACCGACCGCGGCTTCCCGTTCTGGGCCGAAGACTTCGATCAGGTCGCGCAAGGCGTCCACCAGTCGATGGGGGGCTTCATACCAGACCAGCGTGGAACGCAGTCCGGCCTGTTCTGCCGCCCGTAACGTGCTGAAGCCGCTTTTGCGGGCCTCGCTCCGGGGCGCGGGAAAGCCGAGGAACAGGAAAGGCAGGGGAGGCAAGCCGGACAGCGTGAGCGCCGTAATGACTGCGTTCGGGCCGGGGATGGCCGTGACAGGGATGCCTTCGGCAATGGCCGCACGGACCAAGCGGTATCCCGGATCGGAGACGAGGGGCGTTCCGGCATCCGAGACGACGGCGAAGCGTTTCCCCTGTGCAAGCTGTCCGATCAGGAACGGGGTCCGGTCCTGCTCGTTATGGTCGTGCAATGTTCTGGTGGGGGTGGCAATGTTGCGCGAAAGAAGGAGTTTCGCGGTGACGCGGGTATCTTCACACAGGATCGCATCGACCGTGTTCAGGGCTTCGATCGCGCGTTCGCTGATGTCACCGAGGTTGCCGATCGGCGTTGCAACCAATATCAGACATCCACCCTCTTCTGTCGGGGGCTGTTCCGCGTGCGGAGCGGCCTGTAACGTTTCAGCCGCATCGCTCAAGGGAGTTTCAGCGGGCCATGATTTTTCAGACATCTGCATCCTCGGTGACAAACTCTGGGAGGCATTCTCCTCGCCTCGGCCATCTGCGCAAGGGTTTAAGCGCCGTTCTTGCCGCTGGGACCTTTCTGACGCTGACGGCCTGCTCGGGAACGTCCTCCGTGGTGCCGGGTGTGGGCGGCGTGCCGGCGGCCAAGCCTGGTGCCCACGAGGTCGGTCTGATCCTGCCCCTGACAGGGCGGTATGGCGCCATTGGCGGGCGGATGCGCGATGCGGCAAAGCTGGCCCTGGCCGCCAAAGGGTCTCCGGCGCTCGACGTTCATGACAGTGCCGGTCCCGGCGGCGCCGAGCAGGCCGCCCAGGATGCGCTTTCCCGTGGGGATGCCGTTATTCTCGGCCCGCTGACGGCGACCGATACCGGGATCGTGGCTCCGCTGGCCGTGAATGCCGCGACGCCGGAAATGGCGTTCACGAGCGATTCCACACAGGCTCGTCCCGGCGTCTGGATCATGGGTCTGACACCCGAGCAGCAGGTCCGGCGGATGGTAGATGCCGCCCGGGCGACCGGCCGCAAGACTTTCGCGGCGTTCCTGCCGGAAAATCCGCTGGGTCACGCCATGGGGGATGGTCTGCGCCGGGCCTGTCAGGATGCCGGGCTGAAAGAACCGCAGATCGTGTTCCATACCTCTGATCCCCAGAACATTGATGATGGTCTTCGCTCACTGTCGGCGATCGAAACCCGTCAGACTCCGGCCCCCGCCGCGCCGGATCAGTCCGGCCCGTCCGCGATTGATCCCACAGGCGAGACATCGGCCGCACCGGGGAACGGGCAGAGTGCCGCCCCGTCTGAATCTGCGTCATCCGCGACGCCGGCAGACGGAGAAAAACCTTCTGCACCCGCGCCGCAACCGCAGGTTACAGCTCCTCCGCCATTCGATGCGCTTGTTCTGGCTGATACGGGGCTTGATCTGGCCCATGTCATCACGGCGCTTCAGGCGGATCATGTCGAAACAGGGCAGGTCCAGATCATGGGGCCAGCGCTGTGGAAGGCATTCGATGGTAAGCTCAATGCCCTGCATGGCGCTTGGTATGCTGCACCGGATGCGCATGACCGTCTGGGATATGTCGCCCAGTACAAGGCGCTTTATCATCAGACGCCTTCGCCGGTCACGGATTTCGCTTATGACGCGGCGGCTCTGGCAGGGAACCTGATGAAGCAGGGCGGTATTACCGTACAGGGTCTGACGCGGCCGGACGGGTATATGGGTGTTGACGGTCTTTTCCGGCTGCGACCGGACGGTCATGTGACCCGTGCATTGGCGATTTTCCAGATCCAGCGCGGTGGAGGATCGAGGATTGTGGTCCCTGCCTCAAGGGATGTGGCGATCCGCCCGAGTTGAGCGTCATTTTCTGACGGAATGGAAAAAGGAAACCTGACTAGAAAATATTCCGGCCGGGTTTCCGCAGGCAGTTGAGGACTGAATGATTCGGTGAAGACGCGCTCAGGCTGCGCAGGTCTCCTCCAGCGGTAGAACAGGGCGGATGGTGTTCAGCGCGAGTTCGAAGCTGGAAAAACTGCCAAGTTCGTGATGACGGAGCTGGTCGATTAGCACCCAGCGCATGCCCTGCGGTCGAACCATATAGGCCGGATCGGGGTTTTCCCGGACCCAGATCAGAACATGCTCGACCGGGACTGTGCCGTCCACGTTCCTGATGTCCTGACCGGCCTTTGCGATCTCGGCGTCGAACAGACCCATGCGCTGCCCTGCGTCAAGCCACCGGAAAAGATATTCATGGTGACGGGGCAGAAAGCCCTGCCGCAAAGGCACGACGCTGCTGGCGGTGTGAGACCGGGAGGGATCGTGAAGGGGAGTTGCCTGCACCATCAGGAAGTCCTCGTCAAAAGCCGGGCGGGGGCAACCGCCCGATCGTGGTGATAACCTCAGGCTAAAAGGCGATGGCGGCGTTTCACAATATTTAAATAAACCCTGACGGCCTCTCCCAAAACAAAGACCACCAACTGTGACAAATCTGCCATGCTTCGTATGCATGGCTCAACATCATGTTGTCACATTCCGGTACAGGTCTTTGCTCCAGCGACGATGCAGCCAGAGCCAAGATCCCGGAACCTGTTCGATCCAGCTCTGGAGCCGGTCATTGAGCTGCTGCGTGAGGGCCAGGACATCGGCCTGCCGATTCTCTGTGGGTTGGGGCAGGAAGGGAGGATCGACCACCAGAACGAGCCTGGCCGGTCCGTCACGGCGGACATGCCCCGTAACGATCAGGGCCTTGTGGCGCAGGGCGAAGACGGCGGCGGCAGAAGCTGTCATGGCCGGGCGTCCGAAGAGGCGGGCCTCGATTCCGTCATTCATCTTCTGGTCTCCCAAAATGCCAAGATTTCCTCCTCTGGACAGATATTTCAGGGCGTCACGCGCACCTCTGGCCCCTTTTGGGAACATTGGAACATCCTGTCCCATGGCCTGTCGGCGCAGTTCATGGATCAGCCTGTCCACCCATGGGTTGCTGGCGGCGCGATAGAAGGATGCAAAGGGCATGCCGTATCGTGCCACGACAGGGGGCATCAGTTCCCAGTTTCCGATATGCCCGGAAAAGAAAATGACTGGTCGTCCGGACCTGTGCGCTTCCTCAAGATATTCCGCTCCTTCGACCCGCCACCCTGGCCCTTTGGGCGTATTCTGTATCAGGCGGCCGACATGGGGAAATTCCGCAACGGTCCGCCCGAGATTGTCCCAGCAGGCCCGGACGATGGCGAGGCGCTGCGGAGCTTTCAGGGCGGGCATGGCAAGCTGGAGGTTGCGGTCCGCCACGCGGGAGACCGGAAGCCGGGGACCAATTGTGCGGGCCACAGCGCCTCCCAGACTGGAAGCTGTGGCAGGTGGCAGCATGCGGATGAGCGCGAGGAGACCACGGACGAGAAGGGCTTCCGCCCGGTATGGGACGCTGTTCATGGGCGGTGGAAAAGAAGATCCAGAAGATGTTCGGGAAAGGCGGGATCATCCCAGAGCAGTTCGACGGAGATGACCCTGACCGTGGCGGCGAAAGCAGACGGGAGTTTGACAGCATCCTTGGCTGTGGTGACTAGAATGGTTCCCGCTTCCCGGCTGAGGACCTCGAGCCGCTGGATGTCCGTAGCGGAATAAACGTGATGATCCGGGAAAGGCAGGCATCGGATCGGGTTCACGCCTGCTTCCTTCAGCATGTCGAAAAATTTTTCCGGGCGGCCGATTCCGGCGAACGCCACGACACGTTTTCCCTGAAGGCTGCGGATCTCCGGACCAGGGAGCAGTCGAGCCTGCCCTTTCGGCAGGAGTGTGCTCAGTGTGGAGAGAAGCCGGAACCTGTCTTCCCCGATCACCACGATGGCCTGCGCCCGCCGCAGTGCATCGGCCAGTGGTTCCCGCAGGGGGCCGGCAGGGATGACGTGTCCATTGCCCAGTCCGACCCCGCCATCCATTACGAGAATCGAGAGCGTCTTTTGCAGGGAGGGATTCTGGAACCCGTCATCCATGATCAGGCAGTCCGCGCCAGCGGCACTGGCTAGTCGGGCCGTCTCTCCGCGGTTCCGACCGACCCAAGTCGGCGCGGCGCGTGCCAGAAGCAGAGGTTCGTCTCCTACGTCCCGGGCGGTATGGTGCCCCGGACGGACCTGAAGCGGGCCGCGTTCGCGCCCGCCGTGACCACGGCTCAAGATGTGAGGTTGATGGCCCCGTTCACGTAGGCGCTGCACAAGATCAAGGGCGAGAGGGGTCTTGCCGGTTCCCCCGGTCGTGACGTTGCCGCAGCAGAGAACAGGCACGGGTGCAGCATACCCTTCCTGCTGACGGCGGTGTCGCACGCCCCATGTCATGAGGGCGGCCAGCGGCCGGAGGAGCCATGCGGCCGGGCCCGACCGGGGGCGGGACCAGAAACGGGGTGGTTTCAGTCTCATTCCTCAATCATGCCCAGAATACGGTCCCGCAGTCGGTTTACGACCGGATGGTTGCAGCGTGCCTCCGTGACGGCAGGAAGGGACGTAACGATCCACTGCGCCAGACTTTCCATATCCTGAACGGAATGAACCACGCCGGAAAGCGTGCTCATGGCGTCCCGCCAGTTCTGCATTAGTGGACCGGTGGCTGTGGAGGTTCCGAGCCGCAGAGGTTCGAACGGATTGTGTCCGCCGCCGTTGCCACACAGGGAATTTCCGATCAGGCATCTGTCCGCCAGACGGTAGAACAGGCCCAGCTCGCCCAGTGTGTCCGCCAGCCAGACTGGCGTGGCAGCATCGGGTGTGGCGCCTGTCGAGCGACGTGGTAGGCCGAATTCGGCAGCCAGTTCCGCGCCCCGGACCGGATGGCGGGGTACGATGATGGTCAGCAGGTCCGGCTGTGTCCGTCGTGCCCGGGCAGCGGCGGCCAGAATGAGGGTTTCCTCCCCCGGATGGGTGGACGCCGCCACGAAGACAGGTCGTGAGCCGATCAGGGCTTTCAGGCGTGCCAGTTCCTTTTCATCGTAAGGAAGGGGTGGGGCATCCTGCTTGAGATCGCCATCCTCGAAGACGGGCGAGGCTCCGAGCGCCCTGAACCGTAGGGCATCTTCCGGTCCGCGGGCCGCAACCCAGGCAAGACGGGAAAGCATCCGTTTTGCCAGTCTGGGGACGCGCGCCCAGCGGCGGGCCGAGCAGTCTGACAGGCGGCCATTGACCAGCATGACCGGAATGCCGCGCCGATAACAGGCGGACACCATGCCCGGCCAGAGTTCGCTCTCCACGAAAACGACGCCATCCGGTCGCCAGTGCTTCAGGAAACGCCGGACCCAGCGCGGCACGTCATGGGGAATGAACTGATGGATCAGACGATCACCCGAAGAGGCATGGCGCGCGACAATGTCACTGCCGGTCACCGTTGCGGTCGTGAACAGGACATGGAGATCGGGCTGCTTCTGCAGGAGGGCTTCCACCAGGGGGAGTGCGCTCAGCGTTTCACCGACACTCGCGGCATGGACCCACAGGAGTGGCCCGGCTGGCCGTGATGGGGCGCCAAGACCCATTCGTTCCCGCAGGCGGGTGCGGATTTCTTTGCCCCGGTGCAGGCGTATTCTCAGCATGATGGTCAGCGCGGGGGCAAGCAGTGTTCCGGTCAGATGCCAGAGACGGTCTGCCAGACTGCGTTTCTGGCGCTGAACGAGGATGTCGGCCTGTTGCGAGACCGCGCGCAGGGCATCCTGAAGGGTTTCAGCGTCGGGCTGAAAAAGCGGAGCCCCAGCGACCATCGCACCGTGACCGAATGGCAGGGGAAATGCCAGTCCATCCCAGGAAGGCAGGCGCAGACCGCTGCAGGACAGCCCCATGGGAACGACGGCGCATTTCGCCAGACGGGAAAGGGCTACTGTACCGGGCTGGACCTGCTCGGCCGGTCCGCGCGGGCCGTCGGGCGTGATGGCGACCAGCGCGCCGTTCCTCAGTTCTTTCAGGGCCACGCGTAGAACGGAAGCGCCGCCTTTGTCCTTTCCTTTCCGCCCGGAGGAGCCGTGGATGCCGATAATGTCCCACGGACGGACAGTCTGTGAGATCAGCTGGCCGTCACGGTTGCGGGAAATCAGCACGCGCAGGCGCAGGGCCGGCTCAATGCGGCGTGCCCAGAACCACAGGGCCGGGCTGAGCGTCAGGGAGCGGTGCCAGAATGCCACCACCGTTCCCTGGTGTGCCGTGGTCAGGAGACGCCTTGACCGTGCCGATCCCCTGACCTGCCAGCGCGTTGAACGCAGGCAGATTCCCAGCCAGAGACGGATCGGACGTGCGGGCGAAATCATGTTCGGTCCGGTAGCACGTGGGGCGGCGGCCCGCAAAAATGGCAACAATCAGGCGGCAGGATTACTTCCGGACAAAGTGCTGGACCTGAAGGCTGGTGAAGGTCACGCGGCCCATATCATTGTGGGATGGCATGTGCCAGCCGGTCTCTCCCGCAACGGCTTCGAACCAGAAAGGTGGTGCAGTCGCGGCGGAGGGTAGGAGAAACGTGCTTTTCGTACCGTTGACCGTCACACGCAGCAGGCCGTCCGGACGGGTCTCGAAGCGGTAGCTGACCCGGCCCTCAGGATAGACCGTTCCCACCACCGCCGTCTTCACGCCGGTATCCGTATGGACCACAGCTTCGACCTGATTGGCCGTGGCACGCAGATCCGCGACGGAGCCTGTCTTGCTGGCGATGCGGCCGATCGTGATCTGGCCGTTCCGGGGGAAGTGATCAATATGTAGGCTAGCCTGCATGACGCCCGGTGTTTCCTGAAAATACCATGCCGTGTTTTCCCGCAGCAGCGTCTCCGGAGCGATCTGCCCGCGAATGGCGGGCTGAAGCCCATCCGTCTGGAGGGTTATGGCTCCGGTTCCGGGATTCTGCTGGTAGAAACTGCTGTGATAGCCTTGGATCAGGGTCGTGGAGGGAACCAGTCTCAGTTTCAGGCGGGCAGCAGGTTCTTGGAGGGTGAAGTTTCCGGTTTCCGGCCGCTGCGACAGATCCAGCGCCTGTGCGGGCAGAATAGTGGTCAGAGCCAGAAGAGCGGCAAACAGGAAGCGGATAGGAAAAGGCATGATGGTATGTCTTCCGGCTGACGGGAACGGGGGCGTATCATGGCCTGTCCACCCTCTTCGGGAAAGGGTGGACAGGATCTGCGCTTCAGCGACTCATGAGAACCGTCAGTTCCGCCCGTTCAAGAATATGCCGTGTGACACCCCCCAGGATCATCTGGCGCAGACGTGAATGGGAATAGGCCCCCATGCCGAGCATGTCGGCTTCGAATTCCCGGGCCGCTTTCAGAATACCCGCGCCGATATTCCGGTCCACCGGCTCAAAAACGCGGGCGGTGGCGGAAATGCCATGCATCCGCAGATAGGTCACGACAGCCTCGGCATCCGGGCCACGGCGCTGGTAATCCTGACAGCTCAGGACCTGAACAGCCTCGGCAGTATGGGCCCATGGCAGAATGCAGCGAAGGGCGAGGGATGCTTCGGGCGTTCCGTTCCAGGCGATAACGATGCGCCGCCCAACCGTCTTGGGAGGCTTCGGGGGCGCGATGACAAGGGGACGCCCGCTGTCGAACAGGATGGAATGAAGCGTTTCCGAAGCCCGCGGGTCTGCACCGGCCGAGAGGTTGGGCACCAGCGTCATGTCCGCCAGACGGGACCGCCAGGGCAGGGCGTCATGCTCTGTCCCGTCCAGAACCTCAAGGCTGGCGCTGACACCGTCGCCCGGTGCGCTGCCCAGCCGGCGGGGGTCGATCCGGCGGATGCTGTGCCGCCCGACGAATGTGTCGAAGCACGAGCGGATCTCGATGGCCCGGCGCTGGGCTTCCGTGGTGGCCGTGTCGATCATTTCATTGACCATCCCGGCGGAAATGCCTTCGCCGGCCAGTGTCGCGACTTCGGACGGATCCGAACCCACCACAACGGCGGACAGATGGGCTTCAAAGCGTTTCGCGAAGTCGAGCGCCACCGACATGACCGACTCCAGATCTCCGGAGCCATTCAGGGGGAGAAGAATATTCTTGATCTCGATAAGCATGGGTGAGGTCTCCCCGGGTTCAGAGTATGTTCTGTCTTATTGTGTTTCTGATGTCTTTACGGATAGAGGCGCGTTACGTTCCATCCCTTGTCATCCCCGCTTTTGCTGCGCGTCCATACGGCACGGTCATGCAGACGGAACGGCCGATCCTGCCAGAACTCGATGGCTTCGGGCACCACACGAAAACCTGACCAGTTGGCGGGACGCGGGATCGGGCCATCACCATATTTTTCCTGCACGGTTTTCAGGCGCTCTTCGAATGTCTTCCGGTCATCCAGCGGACGGGACTGGTCCGAGGCGATGGCCCCAAGACGGGATGTCCGCGAGCGACTGGTGAAATAAGCATCCGCTTCCGCCGCGCTGACGGGCTCCACCGGGCCTTCGATCCGGATCTGGCGCCGCAGGGACTTCCAGTGAAAAAGCAGGGCGGCGTGAGGGTTCTCCCGCAGCTCCCGGCCCTTCCGGCTTTCGAGGTTCGTATAGAAGACGAATCCGCGCTCATCTGCGCCCTTCAGGAGCAGCATCCGCACGGAAGGACGCCCATCCGGCGTTGCGGTTGCGACGGCCATGGCGTTCGGGTCGTTCGGTTCGGTTTTCTCCGCTTCCGCCATCCATGTCGCGAACAGAGCGAAAGGATCGGCCGCAAGATCGATCAGGGGGATGTCGGACATGAAACTCTCCTTGAGTGGCGGAAAATGGCGGCCCGCAGGCTGGACTGAACAATGAACTGCACCGGAAACAGGGACTGCAAACGGCAGAAGTGCCCTTCCGGATGCGTCATATGCAGCATGCAGTATCTTCCCGCTTACGGGAATATTTCGCATCGGGCCTTGATCTGTCTCAGCATGCGCTGCCGCAACAGGCCACTGACCGGTCGGATGAGCAGCCAGTAGGGCAGGAAACGCCACCAGATCTTCCAGGACGGACAGGTCACCGTCGTGGAGGTTGCCAGACGCGTTTTCCCGTCCTGTCCAGGAGAGACGGTGAAGCTCAGGAAAAGGGTGCAGAGATCCTCCCTTTGATATGCAAGGAATTCGCTTCGTGAAGAGATGCGGCGCAGGCCGTATCCCGCTTTCCAGAAGGCGCCCTGAAGCCCGTAAACCCGCCGGACGCAGTCCTGTTCCAGAAGTGTGAAGTCTGTCAGGTCCAGTGGGGGAGACGTGGACTGTCGGAGCAGTCGCGCTGGCCATTCCCGCAGACGGATGGCCAGACGGGCCAGAGGATCGTGCTGGATGCGGTATCGGCCGGATTCTTCCAGAACCGTTGCAGGTGTGGCCGCGATGTCAATGACATGGTGTTCATGGAAGGCAGGCCCCGTGCGCGGACAGGTTTCAGCCATCTGGATTGCCTTACTGTGACGATGTCCGGAAAAACACGCCGACCGGGAAAAGAGCAGAGGTCGGAGAGGAGAGTCTTGTTTGCGGAGTGTGGCTGTGCGACCACCACCCTAATCACGCAAAAGCGATTCAGGAAATCAACATGTCTGAAACCGAAGGCACTCTTCCGGCTCCTGCAACCGGTACCCTCATGAAGGGCAAGCGCGGCGTTGTCATGGGTGTCGCCAACAAGCATTCCATCGCCTGGGCCATTGCCAGCGCCTGTGCCGCGCAGGGAGCGGAACTCGCTTTCACCTATCAGGGGGAGGCCCTTGGCAAGCGCGTCCGCCCGCTGGCCGAGAGCGTCGGGTCCGATCTCGTTCTGCCCTGTGATGTCAGCGATGACGCGGCCATCGACGAGACTTTTGCCGAGATCGAGCGGAAATGGGGAAAGATCGACTTTCTTGTTCACGCCATCGGCTGGGCGGACAAGCAGTTCCTGCGCGGACGTTATCTCGATACGCCGCGAGATGCTTTCCTCAAGGCCATGGACATTTCCTGTTTTTCCTTCACGGCGGTCGCCAGGCGCGCCTCGGCCATGATGAATCCGGGTGGCTCGCTCCTGACGCTGACCTATCTCGGCGCCGAGCGTGTCATGCCACATTATAACGTCATGGGCGTGGCCAAGGCGGCGCTTGAAGCGTCCGTGCGTTACATGGCCGCAGATCTGGGACGTGACGACATCCGCGTCAACGGCATCTCTGCCGGGCCGATCATGACGCTTGCCGCCAACGGGATCAGTGACTTCCGTTACATCCTGCGCTGGAACCAGCTCAACTCCCCGATGGAACGTAACGTTGCGCTCAAGGATGTTGGTGGGTCCGGGCTGTATCTCCTGTCCGATCTTTCCAGCGGCGTGACGGGCGAAGTCCATCACGTGGATTGCGGTTATCACATCGTAGGTATGAAGAACCCGGATGCGCCGGATATCGCCGTCGCCACATCCGGAGACTGATATGTCCGACAACAGCTTCGGGAAACTCTTCCGTATCACGACGTGGGGAGAGAGTCATGGTCCGGCCATCGGCTGTGTGGTGGATGGATGTCCGCCGCTCCTGAAGCTGTCCGAAGCGGATATCCAGCCCTGGCTCGACCGTCGCCGGCCGGGGCAGTCGCGCTTCACTACCCAGAGACAGGAAGCGGATCAGGTCCGTATCCTCTCGGGAGTGTTTGAAGGCCGGACGACGGGAACGCCGATTTCCCTGATGATCGAGAACACCGATCAGCGGTCAAAGGATTACGGCGAAATCGCACGCCGATACCGGCCTGGTCATGCCGATATTGCCTATGACATGAAATATGGCATCCGCGATTATCGCGGTGGTGGTCGGTCCTCTGCCCGCGAGACGGCCATGCGCGTTGCGGCGGGTGCGGTCGCGCGCGTGCTACTGCGAACACTGGTTGGCGAAAGGGTCAGGATCCGCGCTGCCCTGACCGGAATTGGCGGCCATATGATTGACGAGACCCGTTGGGACTGGGACGAGGTGGAGCGTAATCCCCTCTGGTGCCCGGATGCCGGGTCCGTCACGTCGTGGGAGGAGCTTCTCGACGCCGTCCGCAAGGCCGGTTCCTCCATAGGAGCCACGGTTACCGTCGTGGCGGAGGGGCTGCCGGCGGGCCTGGGTGCGCCTGTCTATGGCAAGCTGGATGCTGATATTGCTGGCGCGCTCATGGGGATCAATGGCGTCAAGGGCGTCGAGATTGGTGATGGCTTCGGTGTTGCGTCCCTGCGCGGGGAGCAGAATGCTGATCCGATCGCACCGGGGCCGGCTTTCGAATCCAACCACGCCGGGGGGATTCTGGGAGGTATTTCTATCGGCCAGCCGATCGTAGCTCGCTTTGCCATCAAGCCAACCAGTTCGATTTTGACGCCCGTTCCTAGTATCACGCGCGACGGGGAGGCCGTGGAGGTCAGGACAAAGGGGCGGCACGATCCCTGCATCGGAATCCGGGCCGTCCCGGTGGCTGAGGCCATGATGGCCTGTGTGCTGGCAGATCACATGCTGCGTCATCATGCGCAGTGCGGCTGGCCGCGCTGAATTTTCAGTGTGCCGGAAGGGTAAGAACCTTCCGGCAATCCACGAAAGTGGGTTTCAGCTTTCCAGACGAGCGTCCAGCGTGATTTCCGTGTTGAGCAGCTGGGAAATCGGACAACCTACCTTGGTCTTGTTTGCGATTTCCTTGAACTGCGCTTCTGAAATGTCCGGGATCTGGGCCGCCAGCTCCAAGTGAGATCTCGTGACCGCGAAACCATCTCCCTTCTTGTCGAGGGAAACAGTGGCTTTCGTGTCGAGAGACGTCGCGGTGAAGCCGGCTTCACCTAGGAAAAGTGAAAGCGCCATCGTGAAGCATGCGGCATGGGCTGCGCCGATCAGCTCTTCGGGATTCGTGCCCGGCTTGTCTTCAAAGCGCGTATTGAAGCCATAGGGCTGGTCCTGAAGCGCGCCGCTCTGGGTCGAGATTGAGCCGCCGCCGTCCTTCAGGCCGCCTTGCCAGTGGGCTGAAGCTGTCTTGTTGATGGTCATGGAAACTCTCCGCATCTGTGGGGTCGTCCGTTCCAACGTGATGTGTGGCTGATCGTTCCGCCCGGCTCGGGATGCTTTGAAATCCGGTTGGCTGTGTTCTTTCTGCACGGTGGCATCAGGACCGGCAGCGACGCCTGGGGATGAAAAGGAAACCAGCGGCTGTTTTCCGCGATCAGCACTATATCTAGGGGTGTGGATGAAATTCATCGCTACATATGGCGTGAATCGACATTCACAGCTCGTCCGGATTTGCAAGCAAACTCTTTGCTTGCGGGCGGGAGTGGAGTGGTGGAAATGAAGAACCACCAAACGGAAAATGATTGATGAAGCGGAGAGAGCCATGAGCTTGCACGACGTGACGATGGACGCGCCCCAGAAGGCTGATCGCCCCCACGACGTGCGCCCTCCGCTGGATCACCCTGTGGAAGAGCCGCCTATTGCCAAGGGTGATGACACGACCGAACTGTTTGATGATGTCGTGCAGCTTCCGGGCCATTATGCTGTTAGGCTGAACCGGTCCCGCGATGAGCTGTTGACGGATTTCGGCAAGGCGACTCTCAACAACCGTTATCTGCTGCCGGGCGAATCCTATCAGGACCTGTTCGGCCGTGTCGCATCCTATTACGGCGCTGACGCAGGTCATGCGCAGCGCATCTATGATTACATTTCCCGCCATTGGTTCATGCCCGCTACGCCGATCCTGTCCAACGGCGGCACCAGCCGCGGACTGCCGATTTCCTGCTTTCTGAACGAAGCCGAGGACAGTCTTGAGGGAATCGTTGGTCTCTGGAACGAGAATGTCTGGCTGGCGTCCAAAGGCGGTGGAATCGGGTCCTACTGGGGCAATCTGCGGTCCATCGGCGAAAACATCGGCAAGAATGGCAAGACGTCAGGCGTGATCCCGTTCATCCGCGTGATGGACAGCCTGACGCTCGCCATTTCGCAGGGTTCCCTGCGTCGCGGATCGGCGGCTGTCTATCTGCCGGTCTGGCATCCGGAGATCGAGGAATTTGTGGAGATGCGCCGCCCGACCGGTGGCGACCCAAACCGCAAGGCGCTAAACCTCCATCATGGCGTGCTGGTAACCGACGCCTTCATGCGGGCTGTCGAGAATGACGAGGACTGGGCGCTTCTGTCTCCCAAGGATCACAGCACCATCCGCAAGGTTTCGGCCCGTGCGCTCTGGATCCGTATCCTTACCGCCCGCATGGAGCAGGGCGAGCCGTATGTGATCTATTCCGATCATGTGAACCGTGCGCGTCCCGAGCATCACAAGCTGGCCGGACTTGAGGTCAAGACGTCCAATCTCTGTGCAGAGATCACGTTGCCGACCGGGATTGACCATCACGGTAAAAACCGGACGGCCGTGTGCTGCCTGTCATCCCTCAATCTTGAGACATGGGACGAATGGAAGGACGATCCGCAGTTCATCACGGACGTCATGCTGTTCCTGGATAACGTGCTTCAGGATTTCATCGACCGGGCGCCGGATGATATGGCGCGTGCCAAGTATGCAGCTGAGCGTGAACGTTCGGTCGGACTGGGCGTCATGGGGTTTCATTCCTTCCTTCAGGCCCGCATGATCCCGTTCGAGAGCGTGATGGCGAAGGTCTGGAACCGGAAGATCTTCCAGCATATCCGTACCCAGGCCGATGCGGCTTCCAAAAAACTGGCTGATCTGCGCGGGCCGTGCCCTGATGCGAAGGAGTATGGCTTCAACGAGCGCTTCTCGCACAAGCTGGCCATCGCGCCGACGGCCTCCATTTCCATTATTACGGGTAATGCGAGCCCGGGCATCGAGCCGATCAGCGCCAATGTCTTCCTGCAGAAGACGTTGTCCGGGTCTTTCTCCGTCCGGAACCGCCATCTGACAAAACTGCTGGAAAAGCGCGGACAGAACACCGAAAAGGTCTGGTCGGCCATTACCTTGAACAAGGGGTCCGTGCAGAATCTGGATTTCCTGACGCAGGATGAAAAGGACGTTTTCAAAACGGCCTTTGAACTCGATCAGCGGTGGGTGGTGGACCATGCGGCCGATCGCGCGCCGTTCATCTGTCAGGCGCAGTCGGTCAACATCTTCCTGCCAGCAGACGTGCATAAGCGTGATCTGCACCAGATCCATTATCAAGCGTGGAAGAAGGGACTGAAATCCCTCTATTACTGTCGCTCGCTTTCCATCCAGCGGGCAGACGCCGTCTCTACACTGGCCTCCAAGAAAGACATCATGGAAGATGATGACACGACGGAAGCGCCCACCGCCGCTCCGCGGGCTCCGGTGTCGGGTGGCGATTATGAAGAGTGTCTTTCCTGTCAGTAAGGCGATGTAACCTTTTATTCGGTCAGTGCGGAAAACAGCTTTCTCCTGTATGGGGGAGGGCTGTTTTCTGCTGTCTGCGTATTTGCATGGCATGAAAATAAAAACGGTTTCCACACCCAGCTGACAGATGACGTGATGCATTTGCAGCGATATGATCCCCGCCCAAATCTGGCGACGTTCGGGAGAGCTTCTCCTGAGCAATCGTCATGGCGGAAAATGCAAAAAAAACGCGGCTTGCTGGCAGATCAGGATGTTCCGGGAATGGAGGATCAGATCACCGCGAGTCGGGTTCCAGAGGAAACAAGGTCATGAGCAATCCGACCCCGAATGCTGGTGAGACTCCAGCCGCCGAGCCGCACTATGACCTAATGACGTCCAATCCGGTCTACAAACCCTTCCGTTACCCATGGGCCTATGATGCATGGCTGACGCAGCAGCGCCTGCACTGGCTGCCGGAAGAAGTGCCTCTGGCCGATGATGTGAAGGACTGGCACCGGACTCTGACCGAAGCCGAGCGTCATCTGGTGACGCAGATCTTCCGTTTCTTCACGCAGTCGGACGTGGAGGTGAACTCCGCGTACATGAAATATTACAGCCAGGTCTTTAAACCGACCGAAGTGCTGATGATGCTGTCGTGTTTCTCGAACATCGAGACGATTCACATCGCGGCCTATTCGCATCTTCTCGATACGATCGGGATGCCGGAAACCGAATATTCCGCGTTCCTGAAGTACAAGGAGATGAAGGACAAGTACGATTTCATGCAGTCGTTCAATATCAACGACAAGCGTGAGATCGCCAAGACGATGGCGGCTTTCGGGGCCTTCATGGAAGGGCTTCAGCTTTTCGCATCCTTCGCGATCCTTCTGAATTTCCCGCGATTCAACAAGCTCAAGGGCATGGGACAGATCGTGTCCTGGTCAGTGCGCGACGAGACGCTGCACTGCCTGTCCATGATCCGGCTGTTCCGCACGTTCATTCGCGAAAACCCTGAACTCTGGACGCCGGAGTTCCGCGAGGAACTGACGCAGATCTGCCGCACGACGGTCGAGCATGAGGACGCGTTCATCGACCTGTGCTTCGAAATGGGGCCGGTTGAAGGCCTGACGGCGCAGGACGTGAAGAACTACATCCGCTTCATTGCCGATCGGCGCCTGACGCAGCTTGGCCTCGATCCGGTTTACGGGGAGGAGGACAATCCGCTCCCGTGGATCGACCACATGCTGAATGCCGTGGAACACGCCAATTTCTTCGAGAACCGTTCGACGGAATATTCCCGCGCCTCCACGTCCGGCACGTGGGAAGAAGCCTTTGAAGACAGCGTGTTCGAGTAACACGGCAGGGAGGTCAGGTCTCTGGCAGGGCCTCTCCGTCACGCAGGACACGATTGGCAGCTTCGGTAAAACCGCCATCCGTTTTGTGCAGGACCAGTCCGGATCGCAGGCGGAAAATGCCCCGGCCACCATGGATGGCCCGGATCAGTACCAGTTTCGCTTCGCGGCCCTGTTTGGGCCAGAACGGGTAAAGCTGAATTGATCCGCAACCATTCTCCAGCAATGTATGGCAGGCCCTGTCAGCGCCCCCGGCTGACAGCACGAACGTCAGCGTTCCTCCCGGTAGCACCCATTTCGTCAATGTGCGGATCCAGTCCTCTGGGTTCGTCTCTGCGGCATTCATGGCGAGACGCCGGAGTCTGTCGGGGGACGGGGTGCCTTTCGGACTGTGCCATGGCGGGTTGGCCATCACGTGATGGAAGCGGCCATTCACCGTAGGTGTCAGATCCCGCAGGCTTTTTGGAAGATCGGGCAGGTGGGCCTGCACGACCTGAAGCCGTGTTGCGGGCAGGGAGATGCGGTTGCTTTCAAAATTATGCTCTGCCAGCGCAACCGTGGCCGTGTCCTGTTCGAGACCGACTCCATGAATGCCGGGAATACGTCGTGCCAGGCACAGGAGTGCGGCGCCTGCGCCACACCCGCCTTCGAGAATGCTTTCGCCAGCCCGCGCCGGAACGGCAGCAGCCATCAGTACGGGCTCCAGCCCCGTGCGATAGCCGCCAGTGAACTGTCGGTAATGCAGCTCTCCGCCAAGGAGAAAGCCATCCTGACAGGAGGACGGACCGGCAGAAGAGGAATGGGGTGAAAGCTTCTTACCGGGCTGCAATGGGTTGACCACCTTCCTGCTGCCGCTCATATGGTCTTTCCAATTTGTCGTCCGGCGTTACATGGCCCGTTCGTCTTTCCGAACAGGAGAAGAACGGGGGATACGCCACATCATATCGTGCCTGCCTGTTCCTGGGCCAGTCCCGGGATACATGTGGGAACAGGAGTAAAGACCCTTGGATTCTGCCGCCCCGGACGCTGCCGTAACCGTCGATAAAGCTGTGGTTAAGGGTGCGGCAGGCGAAAGTGCCTTGTCCGCGCTCTCGGCTTATCTCGAACAGGACATGCAGGCCTGCAACCGCGCCATCATTGCGCGGATGGAGAGCCCGGTCCCTCTGATCCCCCAGCTTGGTGCGCATCTCGTAGCGGCCGGCGGCAAACGTCTGCGTCCTCTCCTGACGCTCGCTTCGGCCCGTCTGTGCGGTTACGAACCGGGCCCTGATCATCAGCGTCATGTCGGTCTCGCCGCCTGCGTGGAGTTCATCCACACGGCAACGCTGCTGCATGATGACGTCGTGGATGAAAGTACGCTGCGTCGTGGTCTGGCATCTGCCAACGCGGTTTTTGGCAACAAGGCGTCCGTATTAGTGGGGGATTTCCTTTTCGCCCGGTCGTTCCAGCTGATGACGGCGGATGGCTCGCTCAAGGTCATGGCCATCCTCTCCGATGCCTCCGCGACCATCGCCGAAGGCGAAGTGCTGCAGATGGTCGTGCAGAATGACCTCTCCACTCCGATCGACCGTTATCTTGAAGTTATTCACGGTAAGACAGCGGCCTTGTTCGCGGCGGCCTGCCGCGTCGGGGCCGTGGTGGCCGGGCGCTCGGAAGAGGTGGAAGAGGCGCTCGACAGTTTCGGTAATAATCTCGGGATGGCTTTCCAGCTCGTGGATGATGCCCTTGATTACGCGGCCGACCAGCAGATTCTGGGCAAGACGGTCGGGGATGACATGCGTGAAGGCAAGATCACGCTTCCCGTCCTCGCCGCCTATGAAGCCGGCTCCCCTGAAGACCGGGCATTCTGGGAGCGCGTGATCGAAAAAGGCGAGCAGACGGATGAAGACCTGCCGCACGCGCTGAACCTGATTGCAAAGACGGGCGCCATCGCTACCACCATCACCCGTGCCCAGACCTATGCGGACGCGGCCGTGAAGGCGCTTTCCATTTTCCCGGACAGTGAACTTCGTCGTCTGCTGATCGAGACGGTCCAGTTTACGGTTGATCGCGCTCGCTGAGGCCAGACAGGACGTCAGTGAACCGGAAAGCCTCCACATCTTCGGAAGATGTGGAGGCTTTTTGCATTTCAGAGGCTTGGTTGAAGATCGAAGCTTTCGATCAATGAGAAACCAAGCCGCTGGACTGCCCGTTGCAGTCGCGCAGGACCATCCGGCAGGCGCGTCATCAAAAGGCGTACAGGACGGATGGGATGATTGTGCGTCGGGCATGTCCGCAGGACGCTGTCTACCTGCCGGGCGACGGCAGGCGCCGGATCGAGCCATGTCAGTCCGGCGGGCGCAAGACGGGAGAAATCGGGCATCAGGAAAGTATAATGGGTGCAGCCAAGTCCGATGGTGTCGATCTTTCCGCCGTCAGGCTGGCTGAACAGGCAGTCCAGTTCCCGCAGGATGTCCGCTTCTTCCAGCGGTTCTTCCAGAAAGGCCCGTTCCGCAAGGTCCGCCAGTCCCCGAGCTCCATGCGTAATGAGGCGGCAATCCGGTGCAAAACTGCGATGAAGGTCCTGGATATAGGGCCGCCGGGCCGTGGCTGAGGTGGAGAGCAGGCCGATAACCCGACTTGTGGAAACACGCCCGGCCCAGCGGATGGGTGGCACGCATCCCACGACGGGCACGGTCAGACGCTCCCGCAGGCGCGGCAGGGCGATTGTACTGGCTGTATTGCAGGCAATGACCACGATATCCGGCTGAAGCCGCCGGGTAGCAGCGTCCAGCAGGGTGACGATCCGTTCAGTCAGGGGACCATCAGGCTGTTCTCCATAAGGAAACAGCGCCGTATCGGCCAGATAGTCGATGTGCAGGTCAGGCCTGAGATCGCGCAGGGCCTGCACGACGCCCATTCCCCCGATGCCCGAGTCAAAGACCAGGCATCGGGGGGCGGAAGGGCCCTGCGCCATCAGCCCTCGGCTTTCGCCTTGAGGGCAAGGGCCTCTTCAGCGCTGCTTACGCCGCCATGCTTCTGCGACCAGCCGCAGGGATCTTCAAGGAAACGCCGGACTTCGGCGCTGTCTTTTTCCGAGAAATAGTTTCCGTCCGCACAGGCTTCCAGCACATCCCACCAGGTGCACAGGGAATGCAGGCTGATGTCCATGTCCGCCAGGGTTTTGTGCGCACCGGGGAAGACACCGTAAAAGAAAACAACAAAGGTGTGGTTCACGATGGCGCCGGCTTCACGCAGGGCCTTGGCGAATCGGATCTTGGAGGCACCATCCGTCGTCAGATCCTCAACGAGAAGCGTACGCATGCCATCGGGGACATCGCCTTCGATCTGGGCATTGCGACCGAAACCCTTGGGCTTTTTACGGACATAGGCCATTGGCGTCATCATGCGGTCCGCAATCCAGGCGGCGAACGGAATGCCCGCCGTCTCGCCACCCACAACGGCGTCGATGCTTTCGTATCCGATATGACGGCCAATCTTCTCGACGGCCAGTTCCATGATCTTCGTCCGTGCGCGCGGGAAGAAAATGATCTTGCGGCAGTCGATATAGACAGGGGACTTCCATCCGGACGTCAGGGTATAGGGGTCTTCCGGCCGGAAATTGATGGCCTTGATTTCCAGCAGAATGCGTGCGGTGGTCAGGGCTGCGTCCCGGTCCCACTGGGTCCGGCCTGCCATCGGGCTTTCGCCAAGCTGTGTCATGATACTCTCCACTGACGTCGTTTTCCGTGATTTACCGGGCCGCTGTGGCAAAGGGTAGGGGCAATTTCGCTGCATGGCCCGGTTGTTGTGGTTCGAGGGCTCCAGAGATGCTAACTTGTGCTTGCATGAAGGAGCGGCTCCTTCTAATGACAGATATCGATTTTCATTCTCATTTACGGCAGGACCATCAGTGAGCATCGAGACCAGCCGGATCGGCCGGAAATGCGAACGCGCCGTTGTAACGGCCTATCAGGAACTGAAGGACGTCGGGCAGCCAGACATGCAGGCCTTTGCAGCATGCACCACGCTGTATCGCATCCATCATCCTGAATCCTCCCTGACGGAAGCCCGCCGCCTGGTGGCGGAATGGATCGATCATCATGTCGTCCGTCAGGCCAAGGGGCAGACGCGGGGCTGCGACTGCTGATTTTCCGGAAGCGGGGCGTTCAGCCCCGCTCGCTCATCGGTACAAATTTCCGCTCTGGCTGGCCGATATAAAGCTGGCGCGGCCGGTTGATCCGTGCAGACGGATCCTCAATCATCTCTTTCCATTGACTGACCCACCCCACAGTGCGCGCAACTGCGAACAGCACAGTGAACATGCTTGTGGGAATTCCCAGCGCCTTCAGGATCAGCCCTGAATAGAAATCGACATTTGGGTAGAGTTTGCGACTGACGAAATAATCGTCCTCGGTCGCCACTTTTTCCAGCTCCATGGCCAGATCGAGCAGGGGGTCACGCTCCAGCCCCAGTTCCTCGATGACTTCATGACAGGTCGCCTGAAGGATTTTGGCGCGGGGATCGAAATTCTTGTAGACGCGATGGCCGAACCCCATGAGGCGCACGCCGGAGTTCCTGTCTTTCACCTTTTCAAGGAAAGCAGGAATGCCTTCCCGGCTACCGATGGACTGAAGCATGTTGAGCGCGGCTTCATTGGCACCACCATGCGCCGGTCCCCATAGGGCCGCGATACCTGCGGAAATGCAGGCATAGGGATTGGCGCCGGTCGAACCGACGAGGCGGACGGTCGTGGTGGACGCGTTCTGCTCGTGATCTGCATGGAGCAGCAGGATACGATCCATGGCGCGGGCCAGAACCGGATTGACGCGGTAATGGTTGCCCGGCCGGGCAAATAACATGTGCAGGAAGTTCTCGGAAAAGGACATTTCCTCATCCGGGTAAATGAACGGCTCCCCGATCGAGTATTTATAGGCCCATGCGGCAATGGTCGGGACCTTGGCGATCAGGCGGCGGGCCGACAGATCACGCGTGGCAGGCTGCGAGATGTCCAAACCATCATGATAAAAGGCCGAAAGCGCTCCAACGGTGCCGCACAGGATGGCCATGGGATGGGCGTCACGACGAAAGCCGTTGAAGAAATTCCGGATCTGTTCGTTCAGAAGCCGATGGGTGTTCATGTTGGTGCGGAACACCTGATACTCGTCGGTGGTCGGCAGTTCTCCGTACAGCAGGAGATAGGCCGTTTCCGTAAAGCTGGCGTTGAGCGCCAGTTCCTCAATGGGATAACCGCGATGCAGCAGGATACCTTTGTCGCCATCGATATAGGTGATGCTGCTTGTGCAGGTGGCTGTCCCACCCAAGCCGGGATCGAAGGAAAACAGCCCGGTTTTCTGCGGCAGGGTTCGCAGATCAATGACATCGGGACCGATCGTTCCGCTGAGAACGGGGAAATCGTCGCAGTGGGACTCTGATGTAAGTCTGACGGAACGAGATTCGGTCATGTCGTGTCATTTACCTGTCGTGCAAGGATATTTCCCCAAGTGTGGGAAAAATGTTTTTTTCTGTCCAGAGCAGAGCGCTATTCACCTCATTTCCTGAGGAGAAAAGTCACGGAACCAGCAGCGTGGCAGCCCTGACGGTGGACGGGCGCACATCCAGCCAGCCTCCTTCAAATCCAAGCATAGTCAGGCCTGCAAGGGGGTACCCCCTTTGCAGCGCCGCAAATGACGGATGCTGCAGCGCGGCAGTCCCGACAAGATCCATCGCAAGCGCCCCGATGGACGGATTGTGCCCGACCAGAAGAAGCGTCTGGACTTCATCTTCCGTACCGTGAATCAGGCGGTACAGTCCGTCGGGGTCGGTATGATAGATGCCGTCCTCGAAAACGGGGGCAGGCGCGGCCTCTAGCGCTTCCAGAGCCGCCTGTGCGGTCTGACGGGTCCGGACGGCCGGGCTGCACAACACTTTCATCGGGCGTGCCGGTGCGAGAGCCGCCAGCTTCCGGCCGATGCTGCGGGCCTGCTCCAAGCCTGTGGCGGTCAGTGGCCGGGCCCGGTCTCCTTCTTCCGTCGGGACATGGGGGACAGCCTGGGCGTGACGCAGGATCAGAAGCTGGCGGGTCATGGTCAGGTTCCTCCGTTATTCCTGCTGTTGGCCGCAATGGCCTCATGATGACGGATCACTTCCCGGATGATGAATGCAAGAAACTTTTCCGCGAAATCAGGGTCCAGATGGGCTTCTTTCGCCAGATGTCTCAGGCGTTCGATCTGGCGGTTTTCGCGTGCCGGGTCGGCAGGTGGCAGGTGAGAACGGGCCTTGAGTCTGCCGACATCCTGCGTGCAGCGGAAACGTTCGGCCAGCATGTAGATGAGAGCAGCGTCGATATTGTCGATACTGGCGCGCAGGTGTTCCAGTTCAGCCTGGGCGGAATGGTCAGGGTTCATTGATGTCGATCCATGCAAGATGGCCGCCTTTTCCGGCGCCGAGGTCGGTGAAAACGGCCGTTCCTCCCAGTCGCCCCGTGCGGCGCCAGGGACGTCCGTCCGTGGAACGGCGGTCATGGCCGACATAGACCGTCATCCCCTCAGGGATGCGGTTGATCCAGGTCAGGCGGCGTTCGGGATATCCGTCCGGCTGCATGCGGCCGGTCGTTTCTCCAAAGAGAGCACGGGAGAGGGGTGCTGACATTTCGCCCAGACCCGGCAGGGGGGACTGGGACAGCATGGCCGTATGGAAGCCGCCATGTACGAACAGGGAGCGCCCGAGCCGCAGCCAGGTCGGCGCGCGCAGGATGGCTTCATAGGCCTTGTGCGGCAGGTCCCCGTATTCGGGCAGAAAGATCTGGCGAAGGGTTTCTTCCAGCGGAGGGTCATGACGCAGCCGCCGCCCTTCCAGCGCCCGGCCGAGCTTGCGGTCATGATTGCCGAGAATGAACAGGCCCCGCTGTGATTCCAGCAGGTCGATCATCAGTTCCATCGTTCCCGCGCTGTCCGGACCATGATCGACCAGGTCACCAAGCTGGATGACAAACCGTTCCGTGGCGGTGGCATGACGGAAAGGGTGGAGATCACCATGAACGTCCCCGACCACACGAATCCCGTGTTCACGGATTCGTGTCATGATGGTGTCGGGAAGGGGCGGGTCAGCGAAAATGGTGTGTCCTCTCAGATTGTCCTTCTATCAAACGGCCAGAACGAAGGAAGGTCAATTTTCCATTGCAGAAAAAAGACCTTACCCCTCCACCAGGGCTGCTGCATGGCCCAGATCGACGGACAGGACACGACTGACGCCGCGCTCCTGCATCGTTACGCCATAGAGCCGGTCCATGTGGGCCATGGTGAGCTGATGATGGGTGACAACCAGAAAACGCGTACCGGCTTCCTTTGTCATGTCTGCCAGCAGGGAACAGAACCGTTCCACATTGGCGTCATCCAGCGGCGCATCCACTTCGTCGAGAACGCAGATCGGTGCGGGATTGCAGCGGAACGTCGCGAAGATCAGGGATAGCGCGGTCAGGGCCTGTTCTCCACCTGAGAGAAGGGAGAGCGTCGAGAGCTTCTTTCCGGGTGGCTGGGCGAAGATTTCCAGCCCGGCTTCCAGCGGGTCATCACTGCCGACCATGCCCAGATGGGCCTTTCCACCACCAAACATACGAGTGAAAAGTGACTGGAAATGCCGGTCCACCTCGGTGAAGACAGCGAGAAGCCGTTCCCGCCCTTCCTTGTTGATCGTCCCGATCCCGCCGCGCAGGCGGTTGATGGCCGCCGTCAGTTCGGCATGTTCGCGCGCGATTGTTTCGGCTGTTTCCCGGGCTTCTTCGAATTCGAGTTCCGCACGCAGGTTGACGGCGCCCAGATCTTCACGCTCGCGGGTGAGGCGGGAAAGACGCCGACGCGTGGATGTTTCAGCCTGTTCCGACAGGTCAGACGGATATGCTCCCCCAACGGGTGGTGCGCTTTCCGCCAGTAGCCGTTCCCGTGAGGCCTGCGCCTGCTCCGCGCGCTCCGTCAGACGGGCAATGGCTTCACGGGCAGATGACAGCGCCTGTTCGGCCGTGCGGCGGCGCTCCTGTGCGTCCTGTCCGGCCTGATCCGTCGCCTCGTCGCGTGCCCGTGCCGCGTCATAGGACGTCTGTGCCGCGGCCAGTTCATGTTCCTGACGGCTGAATGCGTCTTCGAGCTGCGGCGGAATGGCTGAGGCTGAGGCATGGGCTTCGCGCAGATGGGCTTCCCGCGTCGTCAGGTCGGCCTGCGTCTGGCTCAGGGTCTGCAACCGGCTTTCCAGATCGGTCAGCCGGCTGCGCAGGGCGGTGAGGGCGCCAGTGATCCGGACGTCCTCGAGTGAAATCCGGGAACGCTCTTCCTGCGAGGTTCTGAGGGCCTCGCGTGTCCGGGCAAGGTTCCCGCTTGCGGACAGGGTCTTCCGTTCCAGCAAGGCAGGGTCCGGACGGGAAGCAATGTCCTGCTGCTGCTGGTGTCGCTGCCGCTCCAGCGTCGCCACCAGCTGTTGCAGTTCGGCCGCACGCGGCAGCAGGGCCTTTTGGTGGGCCAGAAGTGTCGTGGCGGACTGGTCAAGCGCATGAAGCTCCTGCGTATGGCGCTCGGCGATCTGCTGGCTTTTGGTGGCTTCGGTGGCATGATGCCGTGCCTGCTGTTGCCACGTCTCATAGGCCTCCCATGCTGTCCGGGCGCGTTCTGTCAGATGTGGCAGATCGGGGCGGTCCGTCGTCTGCAACAGGTCCTCAAGCTGGGCGTGGAGAGCATTTTTCTCCTGCGTTAGACGGTTCAGCCCGGCTTCCAGATCCGTCAGGCGGTTCCGGGCAGTGTCATGGCGCAGAACCGCCTGATCCAGTTGCCGCAGGGTCTGTTCCTGCATGTCGCGTGCGGTCTGGGCCGTACGGGTTGCCCCGGCAAGATCCTGACGCGCCTTTTCGGCCGCGGCTGCGCAGCGCTCCGCCGTCTCCGTCAAGACATTAGGGGAAGGGTGCGCGGTAAGGTCTGCCTGTGCCTGCTGCTGGTTTTGGGTCTGGGAGGCATATCCTTCGCGGGCCTCCTCAAGCTGTGTCCTGGCCTGTTCCCACTGTGTCCGGGTCAGGCTGTCCTGCTGCGCCAGTCGGGAGGCGACGGTCCGGGCCTCGGCAAGGGCAGGCTCCAGAGCGGAGCGTTCCTTCCGGCAGTCATCCAGAGCACAAATTGCCACCTTCCGGGCCCTGTCTGCCGTCTGGCTGGCCTGTTCCAGTTCCGGCCGCCTTGCCTCAAAAGTGGCCAGACGCGCCCGGATGTCATTCAGGCGCTGGCGCTGCTCCAGCCTGGCTATTCCGGCATCGGGCGCGTTGGCGGCGCGGACAAACCCGTCCCAGCGCCAGAACGCCCCGTTCCGACAGACCAGCGCCTGCCCGGAGCAGAGATTTTTCTGAAGGGCGGGGCCTTTTGCCGGATCATCCAGAAGGAAAACGGCACTCAGGCACCGTGACAGTGCGTCAGGATAGTCCAGCAGGGACGCAAGAGAGGGATATCCGGCAAAAGGAGAGCCTTCCATGGCCGGGAGGGTGTACCAGCGCCTGTCCGCTGCAATCCGCTCCGGCGCGAGGGACGCATCCAGCCCATCTGCCAGAGCCGTCGCAACGGCCCGGACCAGATCGGGCGGGATCTCCAGCGCCGCATCCACCGGATCCGGCTGCGCCGCAACGGCGGCAAGGGTTTCGGCCAGTCCCTCCGCTTCGCCCGTGGCGCGGAGGATATCCGTTTCAAGTGTCGTCAGGGCCTGCCGGGCGGCGTTATCCTGCTCCGTGGCTACAGTCACAGCTGTCTCGGAACGCCGGATGGTCTCCTGCAGGGCTGTCAGGCGGGCTTCAAGATCTGCGACCTGTCCATGCGCCTCTGTCCGTTGCTCTTCGGGAAGAAGCGCCTTCCGGGTTCGATCCTCTTCCGTCGTCAGGGTATCGAGCCTGCGCCGGGCCTGTTCCAGAGCCTGCGTGGCCTGCTCCTGTGCGCGGGTCAGGGCGCGGTGGCGCTGGATACCTTCCTCGGCTTTCGCCCGGGCTTCAAGCCAGGCCGTATTGGCCTCATCCTGAATGCGGCGCGCATTGTCCTCGGCTATGCGGGCCTGTTCAAGCTGTGCGTTCGTATCGTCCCGGGCCTGTTCAAAGGCCTGACGCTGTTCTGGTGACAGCAGGGCGGAGCGTGCCTGAAGGGCCGCGTTTCCGTCTTCCCCGAGGCGGACTTCAATGCCTTGAAGACGCTCGCGCAGATCCGCTTCCGCCCTGGTCAGGCTGTCGCTTTTCTGCTGCCCTTCCGTAAAGGCGCGGGCTTCCAGCTCCATGGTCAGCCGCGCTTCCTGCAATGCCGTTGCAGAGGCGGCGGCATTCTGCCGGGCCACTTCGGCCTGCTCCAGCGCAAGGGTAGTCTGGTCGCGCAGGGTTTGCAGCGCGGCATCATCGGGCCGATCGCGTTCCAGCGTGGCCAGTTCGTCCTGTACGGCCTGCAATGCACCGGTTTCCGTACTCAGGCGGGTGGTCAGGGCATCAAGTGCGCTCATCAGCCCGTCACGGCGGATGATTTCGGCATCCCGCAGTCGGATGGCTGTTTCCAGTGCGGCTGCTTCGTCGTGTTCCTGCTTGCTCAGGCGCGCGCCGTCTGCTTCAGCGTTCTGCCGGCGAGCCGGTAGCGCGGCATTCTCGGCATCCAGTGCAGCAAGGTCTGTGCGGCCGGTTTCAATGGCTGCCGCGATTTCCTCGCACTGTTCCGTGGTCTGTGCCAGATCAGCCTGAGCCTGTTGCAGGCGCTCCAGCGCTTCGCGTTCAGCCTGTCCTGCACGGTCCATTTCCGCCCGTGCTGTCTCGGAGCGGAGTTTCAGCCGTTCCAGCACCGTACGCAGGCGATCCGTTTCCTCACGGGCATAGGGGGCCGTCTTGCGGACCTCGAATTCGGCAATGGTAGCCTGCTCCGCGTCATACTCGGCTTTTTTCAGGGCCTCGCGTGCTTTGGCCAGATCATCGCGACTGCGCTGGATAGCCAGATTGGCGCGCGCATGGAGCAGGGCATGAAGCTGTGTTTCCGTATCACGCAGCTTTTCGGAGATTTCTCGGTATTTCCGGGCCTGAACCGTCTGGCCTTCCAGACTTTCCAAGCGTTCTTCGATCTGAAGTCGCAGGTCTTCTGCGCGGGAGAGGTTGGTCTCCGTCTGGCGCAGTTTGAGTTCTGCATCATGTCTGCGGGCATGGAGCCCGGTGATGCCCGCGGCTTCTTCCAGCAGAAGACGGCGCTCTTCCGGCTTGGCGGCAATGAGCTGCCCTACGCGGTTCTGACTGACAATGGCAGAACTGCGGGCGCCGGAGGCCAGGTCGGCAAAGAGGGTCTGGACATCCCGCGCCCGCATGACGCGACCGTTGATGCGGTATTCACTGCCCGAGCCGCGTTCCGCCCGGCGTGAGATTTCCAGTTCATCGGCATTCTGGAACGGGGCGGGAGCCAGACCAGCCGCGCCCGTCAGGCTGAGCGTGACCTGTGCGATGTTCCGGGCCGACCGTGCGCCCGTCCCGGCAAAGATCAGGTCATCGAGTTCTCCGCCGCGCAGGGCCCGGGCGGACGTTTCGCCCATGGCCCAGCGCAGCCCTTCAACCACGTTCGATTTCCCGCAGCCGTTCGGACCGATGATTCCGGTCAGGCCTGGGAGAATATCGAGGCGCACCTCATCGGCGAAGCTCTTGAAGCCACCGATCGTCAGGCGGCTGATCGTCGTATCGTGATGCGACATCGTGGAAACAGGAAAATGTCAGCTGCTGAATCAGGTTGCCTTGGCAACCAGATCAGCAAATTTCTCGTAGGTTTCCGGATCCTGATCGTAATGCGTGTTATTGAAGCGGAAATAGGGCGTACCCTGGATGCTGTACGTGTCGGAGTCCTTCTGGACCTGCGTGAACAGGGCCTGCGCGAAGGCCTTGTCATCATGGATGGCCTGGAACTGGGATGCGGAAATACCCGCAAGTGCGGACATCTGCTGAAGCCGCTGCATGGGATCGCCTCCCGAGGCGAATGCCCACTGCATCTGGCTGGAGAACAGGGCCTCCAAGAAGGGGACATACCGGTCCTGTGGCAGGGAGCGGGCCACCATCGCTGCTGTCAGGCCGACCTGGTCACCACAGAAATCATGAAACTGGTAACGGATCTTGCCCGTATCGATCAGCTGTTCCTTGACCTTTGGGAACTCTTCTGTCGCGAAATGGGCGCAGTGCGTACAGGTCAGGGAAAACCATTCCTGCACGAGGACAGGAGCCTTTGGGTTGCCGATGATGCGTGGCCCCATCCGGGCATCCGTCGTTGCCGGTGCATCGGTTCCGGCGGCGTGGGCCGCGGTACCCACAAGGGCGAGTGCTGGAGCCGCACTGACAAGGAAACGGCGGGAGAGAGTAAAGCGGTCGGTCATTCAGGAAGCCTTTGCTACTGCCTGCGCGAAATCGTCGTAGCTGCGTACCACATCCGGCGCAGGTTTATCATTGAAGCGGAAATAGGGCGTTCCCTTGATTTGAAGGAATGCGCCATCCCGGTCCTGCCGGTTCACGATGGCCTCACGCAGGGCGTTATCCGCATTGATCTTGTCAAACTCGGCAGAACCGATGCCGGCCAGAGCCGCACGTTTTTTCAGTTCTGCCACCGGATCGATATCCCGGGCGAACGCCCACTGATCCTGGTTCACCAGCAGATCCTGCACGAACGGCTCATAGCGCTCGGCGGGGAGGGAGCGCGCCACCATAGCCGCGAGCAGCGCGACCTGATCGAGCGGAAAATCGTGAAAGCGGTAACGGATCTTGCCCGTATCGATCAGCTGCTTCTGGATCTGCGGAAAAATTTCCTTGGCGAAATGAGCGCAGTGTGAACAGGTCAGGGAGAACCATTCCTCCACCAGCACTTTCGCATCCGGTGCGCCAAGCATCCGTGGTCCCATCCGTGGATCGCCGGGGGGCAGACTGTCCGCCTTTGCGGCGGGAAGGGCAGCGACAGCCACGATGGCGGGCCCGGAGGTAAGGAAAGCACGACGGCCGAAAGACCCGGATGGCATGAGGCAACGCTCCGATTGAAGGTGATCCTGAATACTCACAACGCCGAACGGCCGCGGGCGTCAAGACCCGCGCTCGTCCTCCTGTGTGCGTGGTGTGGGCAGAGGCTTCTTTTCCCAGCCTTCCGGCACCCGGATCCGCAGGGCGCGGATATGGCGTGCATCCGCGTCCAGAACCCGGAATTCCAGTCCGCTTTCATGGGTCAGGACTTCATCCCGGGCTGGAACATGCTCAGCCAGACGGAAGACAAGCCCGCCAACTGTCTCGATTTCCGCTTCCCGTTCCGCATCCGTCAGAACTGCTCCAAGCCGCTCTTCAAGCTGGCGGATCGGCAGACGGGCATCGATGTCGAAGGAACCGTCAGGCCGTTCGACCCAGGCTGTCGTGACCGGATCGTCGTGCTCGTCGGAAATATCTCCCACGATCGTCTCGATCAGGTCCTCGATCGTCACAAGTCCGTCAATGCTGCCATATTCGTCAATGACAAGCGCCATGTGCATCTGCCGCTGCCGCATCTGAAGCAGCAGGTCCAGCACAGGAATGGTCGGGGCGATCATCAGGGGCTGACGCAGGAGCGGGCGTATGTCGAAGGCCTGCGGGTCTCCGACATACGCGATCAGATCCTTCACGTGGATCATGCCCGCAATGTCATCGAGCTGTCCGCGATAGACCGGAAGCCGGGAGTGGTTTTCCCGGCGCATCAGATCGAGCGCATCCTCGAAAGAAATGTTTTCGGGCATTGCGATGATGTCCGCGCGTGGGATCATGACATCATCCGCCGTGATGTCCCGCAGACGGAGCACGTTCATGATGAGCGCGCGTTCCTGCCGGTCGAGCTCTTCCGTTTCTCCGGCGTCCTCGGTGGGCTGCCCGGCTTCCTGCACGAGCGTCGCGATGGATTCGCGCAGGCCCTGGTCACGGCCTCGACGACTGAAAAGGCCAAACAGCCCGCGTGAGCGGCTTTTGCCCTGATCGTCCTGTCGGTCGTTGTTTTCGTCGCTCATGCCCGGACCTTTCCACCCTGCCGCCATGGGTCACCAAACCCGAGCGCACGCATTGTCCGCGTCTCGACGCCCTCCATCTCGCGGGCTTCCCCCGGATGGTGATGATCATAACCTGCCAGATGCAGCAGGCCATGCACGACAAGATGGGACAGGTGGGCCCGCAGGGAGCGCCGTGCCGCCTGCGCTTCGCGTCGGACGGTTTCATAGGCGAGGATGATGTCCCCGCCATGCTGCGGCGAGACAGGCTCGAACGTCAGGACGTTCGTTGGCTTGTTCCGGTTGCGGAAATGGCCGTTGAGCCGCTTCACGACCCGATCGGTCGACAGCAGGATGGAAGGTGGCGGCGAGACCGCGAAATCCGGCCCGCCCTGGCGCGGAACGGCAGCGATGGCACGCCGGACGACCCGCTCCGTATCAGGGACGGAGGCGCGCCATCTGGCGTCCTCAATGATGATGTCAGTGCCGGCGTGTGGACTTGGAGGTTCCATTGTTTTCCCGGCGCAGCCTGTTCCGGAAGACGTCCCGGGCGGCTGGCGCTTTCTGTTCATAGGCATCGACAATGCGGCTGACCAGCGGATGGCGCACCACATCTTCGGAAGAAAAGCGTGTAATGCCGATTCCCTTGATGCCTTCGAGGGTCTCGACCGCTTCCCGCAGCCCGGATGACACACCGGAGGGAAGGTCGATCTGGCTCAGATCACCTGTCACCGCCATGCGCGTTCCTTCCCCCAGACGGGTAAGGAACATTTTCATCTGGGCCGGGGTCGTATTCTGGGCTTCATCCAGAATGACGTAGGAATGAGCCAGCGTCCGTCCGCGCATGAAAGCGAGCGGCGCCACCTCGATTTCCCCTGTTCCCATGCGCCGGACGACCTGATCGCCTGGCATCATGTCATTGAGGGCGTCGTAGAGCGGACGCAGATACGGATCGATCTTCTCGCGCATGTCACCCGGCAGGAAGCCGAGACGTTCTCCGGCTTCAACCGCCGGGCGCGAAAGAATGATCCGGTCCACCTGTCCGGCCAGCAGCATGCCTACGGCCTGAGCTACAGCCAGATAGGTCTTGCCCGTTCCCGCTGGTCCGATCCCGAAAACCAGATCCGTGCGGGCCAGCATGTCCATGTAAGCTGCCTGACCGTGTGAGCGGGGCGCAATGACCCCGCGCTTGGTCCGGATGGCGGGCAGGTCCGTCAGTGGATCAGAGTTTTTCTCCGCCCGCTCGGGACGGCGGCGCTCATCGTGACGGTGCCGGGGCTGACGTGCGGCCGGCGCCGGGGAGGGAGAAGACGGCGTCCGGGCTTCACGGACGGGCAGGGCCGTCAGGCGGATCACGCCATCGACCTGCGAACTGTCCAGCGTGCCACCCTGCTCAAGCTGGTTATACAGGGCGATAATCGCGGCCTGCGCCCGGCCTACGGCGTCATTTTCGCCGGAAATGGCGATCTTGTTGCCACGGCAGGAGAGACGGACGTCAAACCCCTCTTCCAGCCGCACGAGATGGCGGTCATGGTCGCCCAGCAGCCGCTGGAGGAGGATATTGTCGCTGAAGCGCAACGCGACCGTGCGGTTGCCTTCGGGACCGGAGTCCATGGTTACAGGACGGGTCGGGGGTGTTGTCAGCAAGCGGAAGCTGTCTCCCGGATCAGAGTGCCGCGAAGGGAATTTGTGTGGCGTGCGGTGATGGCCACTTTCACGATGGAACCGATCAGATGGTCCGGCCCATCGAAATGGACGGGCTGGAGGTAAGGGGAGCGCCCGGAAAGCTGCCCGGGCAGACGGCCCCGTCCGGTGATTAGGATGTCCTGCATGGTCCCGACCAGGTCGGCATTGAAGGCATCCTGCTGCTCACGCAGGAGGGCCTGCAGTTCGGCGAGGCGACGGTCTTTCACGTCCTCGGGGACCTGCATCGGCTGTCCGGCAGCGGGTGTTCCGGGGCGGGGAGAGTATTTGAAGCTGTAGGCACTAGCAAAACCGATGTCCCGCACAAGCTGCATGGTTGCTTCGAAATCCTCCTCCGTCTCGCCCGGATGGCCGACGATGAAGTCGGAAGACAGGGCAATGTCCGGCCGTGCCTCGCGCAGGCGGTGCACGATGTCCCGGTATTCATCGGCGGTGTGTCCGCGGTTCATGGCCCTGAGGATGCGGTCCGATCCGCTCTGTACCGGCAGGTGCAGGAACGGCATCAGGGCCGCATTCTCCCGATGGGCTGCGATCAGGTCGTCTTCCATGTCCCGGGGATGGGAGGTCATGTAGCGGACGCGTGCAAGGCCCGGAATTTTTGCCAGATCTGCCGTCAGTTCCGCCAGTGTGGCGCTTGCGCCGCTGCCATCGTCGCCATGATAGGCGTTGACGTTCTGGCCAAGCAGCGAAATCTCGCGCACACCGCTGTCCACCATGCGGCGTGCCTCTGCCAGAACGGACTGGACCGGGCGGCTCGTCTCCGCGCCGCGCGTATAAGGCACCACGCAGAAAGAACAGAACTTGTCGCAGCCTTCCTGAATGGTCAGGAAAGCCGTTAGGTTACCCTGTGACTGTGGGGCGGCCTGTTCCGGCAGGAAATCGAATTTCTGTTCTACGGGGAAATCCGTCTCGATGACGGCATTACCCGCACGCGCGGCCCGGGCCACCATTTCCGGCAGGCGATGATAGGTCTGCGGTCCGAGCACCAGATCGACGAATGGCGCACGGGCCAGGATTTCCGCCCCTTCTGCCTGGGCCACACATCCCGCCACCGCGATGATCGACCGGTCATGACCCGCCTGCATGCGTTCTTCGCGCATCTTGCGCAGGCGTCCCAGTTCGGAAAAGACCTTCTCCGTCGCGCGTTCCCGGATATGACAGGTATTGAGGATGACCATGTCGGCGTCTTCGGGACGCTCAACCGGCGCATAACCCAGAGGCCGCAATACATCCGCCATGCGGGCGCTGTCATAGACGTTCATCTGGCAACCCCATGTGATGACATGCAGGTTGCGCGATACGCGCGCGGTGGCTTCTGGGGGCGTGGGAAACGTCTGAGTGGTCACGGTCTTGTTCCGGGGCTGGCAGAATCAGGCACACACATCGGGGCAGGAGCGGCTAGGGTCAAGCCTGATCCGGATAGGGGATGGCAGGACAGGGAAAACCGGCATGATGTCAGACAGGCCTGAATGGGAACTACCGCCTCCGGGAGAACGCGAGATTGCGTCCACTCTTCCTGACCAAAAGTGGAGCGTGCATGGGCCGTAAGTCAAGATAAACCTGCATCTGGCGGGGGAAAATGCGTCAGGTTTCATCCTCGTCCCGTCGGCCGTGGCGCAGTTCGGCAGCGCCTTCGTTTACGGCTTGGAATGTGGCATTAGCGAGCTGCTTGCGGCTCTTGAAATCGTCGGGGTCAAGCGGCGGATGCATCAGAAGGGTCGCTCCCATCGAACGCCATTGCCCGAACGACCAGATGTGGGGCGTCAGATCCATGTCGCCATACCATGAAAAGACGTTCCGGCGGCTGCGTCCGACCGGGAGGCCTTCCAGCCGGTCGTAAACGAGCGAAATGGGCTGGATCAGGACAGGCGGAGCTTTCTCGGCCTCCTTGCGTTCCAGCCGGCCCGGCTTTGCGATCGCGAAAAAGGACGACATGAACTGAAGCACGCGGGACCCGTCGGAAGACGTGCCTTCCGGGAACAGCACGATGTCGCTCCCGCTTCGCAGACGTGCCGCCATTTCCGCGACTTCGCGGCCCGTGTCGCGGCGGTTGCGGGAGACGAAAATCGTCCCGCCCACGCGGGCGGCGCTACCGATGAGGGGCCATGCGCCGATTTCGCCCTTCGCGACGAACACGACAGGAAGAACGCTCCCGATCACCACGATATCGAGCCAGGAACAGTGATTGGCGACGTAGACGACAGGCCGTGCCCCGCGCTCGACGTCCTTACGGCTGCGAACGCCTCCTGCGATCCGCCCCACCACGCGGGTCCGGATCCCGAGGATCCGGCCGATCCCTTTCCAGAACAGGCGGGGAAACAGAATTTTCGCCGGACCCGGCAGGCGGATGAGAATCCCCTGAATGCTACAGATCCAGAACCCCCAGAGCAGCACAAGGACTAGCCGTACCACGCATTGCACACGCCCCATCAGGGTCGAGGGCGTGGTCGGCTGGAATCCGGAGAAATCCGCATTCTCGTCGAGGACCGGGCGGCTGTGACTGCGACGGCTGGATGGGTTCTGGGCATCATGATGGGACATGGGGGCTGAGTGATACGGTTTTCGATCCGCCGAGACAATCTTGTTTGTCCATTGCGCAATAATCATTCAGGTGAACCGGAGCTGATGGCATGTGCACCCTTGACAGGAGGGAGATGAAAAGGCTCCTCAGGGATATGCGGCCGCTTCTGTCGGGTCCGCGCCTTCCGATCGGTCTGTTTCGTGGATCGGTCGTATCTTCAAAACGGATTTCAGGAAGCCCGGTGAAGTCAGCTCGCCGTTCAGCCGCTCTCCCCATGTCTTTTGCGCTCGGCGTGATGACAACCGTCTTCTGCACCATGGGCCCCCATAGCGCCTTGGCCAGGAAGGCCGCCCACGCCCAGAAAACGGATACTCCGGGCGGAGAGCCGGCGGTTGCCTACACCGTGACGGTCACGCCCACGAAGAACACGGAACTTGACGCCGCCATGACGGCATCGTCGCAGCTCAAATCCCTTCAGGCGTCCCATGCCGTTGGAGGTTATGCGCTCGCCGGACGGATCCGTGGAGATTATGACCGTGTGAAAAACGCGCTGGAATCATTCGGCTATTACGCCGGAACCATCACCATCACCGTGAAGGCGAATGGCCATACGCTTGATGGCCGCGATCCGACTGTTCCTGATGTGCTGCGCGCTCTGCCTAAAGGGCAGAAAGCCACCATTACGATCTCTGCCCAGACTGGTCCCCAGTTCCATCTCGGAACCGTTTCCCTCACCACGCCGCCCCCCGCCCGGACCGCGACCCCGGCCGATGTCTCTGCCGTGAAGGCAGGGAACGCTACGGCGGGGCAGACTGTCTCCTCATTCTCCAGTGGAAAGGCCGGACGGCAGACGACGCATCCGGGAGGAAAGAGCGCACAGACCCCACAGGGCAATGCCGCTCCGCCCACATCGCAGGCCGCGGCGGCGGAAAGCACGCCCGTCACACTGACGCCGGAGGAACAGAAGGCTTTCAACCTGCGATCGGGGCAGCCCGCTGTCGCGGCTGATGTGCTGGCGGCGCAGTCCAATCTGCTGAACCATCTGCAGGAAGAGGGATACGCGACGGCAACCGTTTCGACGCCGCTAGCTTATCTGCGGCCGCAGACGAAGACGCTGGATGTGGTGTTCCGCATCCAGCGCGGGCCACGTCTGGTCATCGGTCCCATAGGCATGAATGGACTGAAAAACACCCATCAGTCCTATCTCCGCCGCCGCATTCCCCTGCATGAGGGAGAGCTGTACCAGCCGTCCCGGATCGAAAATGCCCGTCAGGATCTTGCAAGCACGGGTGTCTTCTCTTCCGTGCAGGCCAACAACGCCCCGCCCATCGTCACACTTCCGCCCGCGGAGAGCATGGTCCCGGGCATTACGCAGGCCATGCCGGTGCGGTTCGACTTCAAGGAATCCAAACCCCGGACCGTGGCCGCGGAAGTCGGATATTCGACCGATCTGGGCGAGCGTGCCGGTGTGAGCTGGACACATCACAATATCCTCGGCAATGCCGAACAGCTTCGCCTGACGGCGCTCATCACCGGTCTGGGCGGCTCGGCGCAGCAGGGGCTCGGTTATGATTTCTATGCTGACTTTCTCAAGCCGGACTTTCTGCACAAGGGTCAGAATCTGAGTGTACGTCTCGAAGGAATCCGTCAGTGGCTGTATTCCTATCACCAGACCGCCATTCTGGGGCGGGCGGGCATCACCCGCCATGTAGGACGGTACTGGAGCCTCTCCGGCAGTCTTTCAGCCGAGCAGGAACAGATCCAGCAGTTTGGCACTACGCGAAACTACTTCATCATCTCTGCGCCGCTCTATGCCAACTTCGATAACACCCAGCTGAGCAACCCGATCGATCCTGCCACGCATGGTGTCCGGGCTTCCCTCTCCGCCACACCTTCCGAGTCGCTGGAAAGCGGCTCCTCGTTCTTTGCCATTCTGTCCGCACAGGTTTCCACCTATTTCGATCTTGCCCATCTGGGGCTGACGAAACCGGGGAAGAGCGTCATCGCCGTGCGTGGTCTGGTCGGATCCGTCCAAGGTGCCTCGACCTTTCAGATCCCGCCTGATCAGCGGCTCTATGCCGGTGGTCCCTCAACCGTGCGCGGATTCCGCTATCAGGGTGTCGGTCCACAGTACGGGCATACGAAATACGGCATCGGCGGCACCTCCATGGATGCTGGCTCCGTCGAATACCGTCAGCGACTCCCCTGGAATCTGGGTGTGGCAGGTTTTGTGGATGCCGGTCAGGTCGGGACGGGATCCCGGCCGGGTGAAGGCAAGCTGCGCGTGGGTTATGGTGGTGGCGTGCGGTATTTCACGCCGATCGGGCCTGTCCGTGTGGATGTGGCGCTGCCTATGAACCGCCCGGTCGGTGGCGACAAATGGGAACTCTATTTCGGCCTCGGGGAGACGTTCTGATGCGGCATTGGCTGACGCAACACCGGAAACTTCTCCTGCGGATCGCGGCTGGCGTAGTTGCGGTTCCAGTCGGGCTTGTGGTGCTTGCACTTGTTGTCGTGCTGGTCGGAATCAATATAGGTCCGGGCCAGCGACTGATCGAACGCAAGGTCGGTCCCCTTACGGGCGGAATGGTGCAGATTTCCGGTCTTCATGGGATGCTTCCCCAGCATCTCGCCCTGACGAAACTGGAGATTCGAGACACAAAGGGAACGTGGCTCGAACTGGATGATTTCGACCTGCGCTGGTCGCCGCTGTCACTCCTGCATTTTGATGCTTCCGTCAGTAATCTGAGTGCCTCGCGGCTGGCTGTAACGCGGGCGCCCGTTTCAGAGTCTTCCTCGTCTTCGGAGACATCCTCTTCCAGTTCCGCTCCATCGAAGCTGAACCTGCGGGTCGATCTCGCCCGTCTGGATGTCGGCCGGATTGAGATCGGTCCCTCCTTCACGGGGCAGGCGAGCGTGTTCTCGCTGAACGGGCACGCCCATATCGCCAGCATTGCGCCATTTCTGAACGGCGTAACGCTCAAAACCCTGCCTGTCATGGATATGGGGCTGGGGCTTAAGCGGCTGGATGTTCCCGGTGGCCTGACCCTGACGGCCCAGACACCCCGCAACCGTCTGGCGCTTGACCTGCATTTTCAGGACGCCGCAAACGGTTTCATCACCACTCTCGCCAAAACGCCGCAGCTTGATCCGCTGGACCTGCATCTGAACCTGACCGGACCGCGTGATGCTGCCATTCTTGCGTTCGGACTGACTGCCGGACCGGTCACGGCGTCCTCCAGTGGAACGATCAACCTCTTTACGCGCGCCGGTGATCTGCACGTGAAGGCCAACGCTCCAGCCATGACCCTCAGGCCCGGTCTGAGCTGGAACGCTATCACACTGGAGACGAACCTGCATGGTCCCCTGATGGCTCCGAACGGACAGGGTGCGTTCGACATCGACAGCCTGAGCGCATCCGGGGCGGCCATCGGTCATCTGCATGCGCAGTTTGACGGCACCGAGGGCGCCAGCCCAAGCGATACGCTGGCGCATCTGACTGCCGTGCTGGACGGTCTGCGCCTGCCGGGCTCCCAGCCGCGTCTTCTGGCGGCCGCGCCACTGACGCTGGATGTCAGCGCTCATCCGCTGGCAGCGACCATGCCGGTCGTGGCGAAGATCGACCATCCGCTGATCCATGCCAGCGCCACAGCGGACATCAAACCTGCCGCGAAGGGACATCTTTCCCTTTCCCTGCCAGATCTTCAGCCTCTGGCAGCGATGGGCGGCACGCAGCTGAAAGGCAGCGCGGGTCTGGAGGCAGATTTCGCGATGCCCCGTACGACCCATGATGATCTGACCCTGAACAGCACGGGCACGCTTTCCCTGACGGGAGGGCAGGCACAGGCCGTCAGCCTGATCGGTCGTGACGGACATTTCGCTGTCCAGCTTGCAAAGTCGCCTGCCAATGTCCTGACACTGCGGAACTTCGGGCTGGATGGCCGGGCGCTGCATCTTCTGGTGTCTTCGGTCGTCGATCTCGCCCACGGCAACACCATGCAGACCCAGGCCTCTCTCTCCCTGCCGGATCTGAAACAGGTCAGTCCGGCCATCCAGGGGAAGACGGTCCTGAAGGCCACGGCGGACGGTCCGACCAGCGATCTGGCGGTCAAGGCCGATCTGTCGGGTGATTTCGGTACGAAGCAGGTCGCTAAGGGACCGATCGCGCTGGATGCGGATTTCCAGCATCTGCCATCGCGCCCTCAGGGAACGCTCAAGGCACACGGCACGCTCGATCACGCGCCTCTTCTGCTTGACAGTGCCTTGCAGCAGGATGATGCGGGTGCCTATCACCTGACGTTGACCAAACTCGACTGGAACAGCCTGTCCGGACACGGCAGGCTGAAGCTGCCAAAAGGCGCGAAGGTTCCTCTCGGGGATCTGGATGTCGGGGTCAGGAATCTCGCGGATTTCCGCCGCCTGATCGGACAGGCCATCGCCGGCCATCTCACACTGGCCATTCACACGACGGAGGCGGCCAGCGCGCCGCCTGTGGTTCATATGGGGCTGGACGGGATGCTCGTCATGCAGCAGGCAAGCGTGCAGGCCCTGAAGGTGTCGGGTACCGTCACAAATCCCATCGATAACCCCAATCCCAATCTGACGCTGGATGTCTCCGGGCTCAGGGCGCAGGGCATAACGGGCAGGGCGCATGGAACTGTCCGCGGCCCGCAGAGCGGCATGGCCATCGTTCTGACCGGTGCGTTCCAGAATGTGGCCGGTGCGCCAGCGGATATCGACACGTCACTCCTGCTCGACATGCCGAAAAAGACCGTCCGGCTGGACCGCCTGACGGCTACGGCCAAGGGGGAACACATCCGTCTCGGCGGTCCGGCCAATGTGTCTTTCGGCAAGACGATGGGCGTCGATCACCTGCGGGCAACCGTGGCGCCGCAGGGCGTATCCCCCGCGACCATTGATGTCGCCGGGACGTTCAAACCCAATCTGAACGCAACCGTCCGGCTGGAGAATGTATCCCCCGCGATTGCCCGTCCTTTTGCGCCTGATCTCGCAGCCAGAGGTACGATTTCGGGCAATGCGAAACTCGGTGGCACGATCGAGGCTCCGACTGGCACCGTTTCCCTGACCGCGCGGAACCTGCATATGCAGACGGGGCCGGCCGCTTCCCTGCCGGCCGCGCAGATCCTGGCCAATATCGGCCTTGCAGGGAAAACGGCGAAAGTGGACGTCTCCATGGACGCCGGAGCAAAAGTGGCTCTGGCTGTCCGCGGTACCGCCCCCCTGTCCAGTACCGGCCCTATGGCGCTGGCGACGACCGGGCATGTTGACCTCTCGGTTGCGAATGCCGTCCTGGGCGCGAACGGGATGGGCGTCGCCGGACAGGTTGCCATCAACATGAACGTGGCCGGTACGGCGTCCCAGCCCCGTGCATCCGGACAAATCGCGCTCCAGAATGCGGCTTTCGATCATTACGCGCAGGGTGTGCGGCTCAATAACATCAACGGTACGCTGGTAGCCTCTGGTGACAGCATCGCCATCAATCATATCCTCGCCCATGCCGGGGCGGGAACCATCGCGCTGGATGGCACGGTCGGCGCTTTCCGGCCGGACCTGCCCGTTGATCTGCATATCGTCGCCACGAAGGCGCGCCCGATTTCGAGCGATCTGCTGACCGCGACGATCAACACCGATCTGCATGTTCATGGACAGGCCACGACGCGGCTGGATGTGGACGGCAAGGTCGTTATTCCCAATGCGACGATCAACATTCCGGATTCCATGCCGTCTTCCGTGCCGCAATTGACCGTCATCCGACCCGGAGAAAAAGCTCCCTCCGCCTCGGATAGCAGTCTGATCATCGGTCTTGGAATCGATGTCGTCTCGCCGGGTGAGTTCTTTGTGCAGGGGCATGGCGTGTTCGCGGAGATGCAGGGAACGCTGCATGTCCGTGGCACCAGCAGCGCGCCGGACGTGACCGGAGGATTTGATCTCAAGCGTGGCAATTTCAATCTCGGCGGCGTCAATCTGAACTTCACGCACGGGCGCGTCGGCTTCAATGGTTCGGGCGTGAGGCACAGCCTCGATCCGACGCTGGATTTCCGGGCGGACCGCAATGCCAGCGGCACTGTCGCCAGTCTGCTCGTGACAGGATATGCCAGCGCGCCGAAGATCGATTTCAGTTCCGTTCCCAGCCTTCCGCGGGATCAGGTTCTGTCCATCCTTCTGTTCGGAACGGACAGCCATTCCCTGTCCACGACGCAGCTTGCCGAGCTTGGTGCCGCAGTGGTGCAGCTTGCAGGCGGGTCCGCCTTCGATCCTTTGAGCAAGATCCGCAATACGCTCGGACTGGACCGTCTGGCGATCGGCGGTGGCAGTGGCGTGGATAACGGCGGCACCAGCGTCGAAGCTGGCAAGTATGTCATGAAGGGCGTGTATGTCGGGGCCAAGCAGGCCACGTCCGGCTCCGGCACGCAGGCGCAGGTTCAGGTTGACCTGACCAAGCGTCTGAAGCTGAACACGACGGTCGGAACGGGTGGACAGGTGACAGGCTTCACCACGCCGGAAAACGATCCTGGATCGAGCGTGGGCCTGTCCTACGGCTTCAGTTACTGACGCTCGTCCACAGCCTTTTCAAGCAGGTCAGCTACACGGCTCACCACATCCGTCCAATCCCGGAAACAGGTCTGGCGGACGATCCGTAACTGTGGGTACCAGGGGCTGTCCTCCCGGTCGTGAAGCCAGCGCCAGCAGTTGTTGAAGCGGTCCATCATGATGACCGGTTTGCCCATCCCGCCTGCCAGATGCACCATCGAGGTATCGACCGAAACCACGATGTCGAGATTGGCGACCAGGGCCGCCGTGTCGTCCATATCCCGGCACTCGGGCATGTAATCCACGAGATGGGCCGGGAAATCGGCAATCTGGCTGGCGGCGGCATCCTTTTGAAGGGAATAGAACGTCATGCCGTTGACGGCGGAAAGCGGAGCCAACCGGAGCAGGGGAATGGACCGCTGGCGATCCACCATCATGGCGGCCGTGTTCTCCGGGCGGGCGCCACCGGCCCAGACAAGTCCGACCCGAAGCTGGTGATCAGCCTTCAGGCGGTCTTTCCAGAGATCCGCCTTGACCGGGTCCGCCGAAAGATAGGGAACCGGAGCGCCCATGGCGTCAGGTGTGCCCGCAAAAGCGCGTGGCAGGCTGATGAAGGGGCAGTGATAGTCGAATTCGGGCGTGGTCCCACCGACCTGAACATGGGAAACACCTTCGACGCGGCGGCAGATGGCGGCCAGCGTCTCCGCGCCCCAGATATGTATGATGGCGCCTGTCCTGCCGAGGGCCGGAATATAGCGCAGATACATGAGCGTATCGCCCAGACCTTCTTCCTGCGTAACCAGCACGCGCTTACCCCGGAGATCGATGTCCGGGGAAATGTTGGGCAGGAGTCTGTCCAACGGCAGGTTTGTATGCCCCGGCAATCCGAAGCGCCATTCATGCTCGGCCCAGCCCTGCGCCATGCGTCCGCTCTTGAGCATGGTGATAGAGTGGTTGAGCCGGAGCTGAGGCTCCTGTGGCGCGAGCGGAATGGCCTGTCGGTACAGGTTCGCCGCTTCTTCGAGTCGGCCGATGCTGCTGAGAATGCAGGCCTTGTTGCAGATGGCGGCCCAGTCTTTCGGGGCGCTCTGGCGCAGGGTATCCATCAGGGTCAGGGCTTCGTCGAACTCGCCCTTTTCCGTCAGGATCATGACCAGAAGGTTCAGGGCGGACTTGATGCCCGGGCGGCGTCGCAGGCTCTCGCGGATAAGGGCTTCGGCTTCATTGAAATGTCCCTGATGCAGCAGAAGCGTCGCCGCAGCTTCCAGCAGACGTGTATCCTGCGGCGCCAGTTTCCGGCATTCCCGCAGCAGCGGCAGCAGTTCATGCCGAAGCCCGAGGCCCGGTGCCTCGTCGATCAGTCCTGTAATGGGATGTGGTCCGTAAGGCGTGCTGGCCTGTTCCAGTTCGGCCGCGGCTTCTACGTGACGGGAGAGACGGAACAGAGCCCTGGCCCGCAGCAGGGCGGCCGGGATCCGAACTTCCGGTGTGGAAGGCAGATCCTCGACAACGACAAGATCCAGAACGCGCTCCGGCTGGTTTGCATGGAGGGCTGCGACAGCGTCCTTCAGCGGATTTTCATCCGCAGCCGTTTCCGCGGGGTCCAGTACAGCCGACATGCAACTCTCCTCCGATCAACCGGAATGCGCCATGTCCTGAAGGGCGTCCAGTATGCTCGCAAGAGTATAGGGTTTGGAAATGAAACGGTCACGCGAGGGGTCGTTTGATGTCTCGTTGCGCCTCAGGTCTCCGTGCCCGCTGATGTAGATGACAGGCAGATCCGGCCATTTTTCCCGGGCGGAACGGCTGAGCGCCATCCCGTCTCCATCCGGCAGGGTGACATCGGCCACCACGGCGTCCAGAGCGGCCGTCTGTGTGATGATGGCTTCGGCTTCAGCACAGTTTCCGGCTTCCATGACCGTCAGATCATTATCCTGCAGGAATTCCGCAAGACAGGTCCGGATCAGGAAATCATCCTCGATAAGGAGGACGGAGAGGGAAGGTTTCATATGCGTTTACGATGACCAGTTTTTTTCGAAATCGTCATAGAGGGTCAGTCCTCCGTCCACATACAGGGTCTGTCCCGTGATGTAGGAACTGTCCTCTGCGGCCAGGAAGGTGATGGTATCGGCGATTTCACGACTCTCCCCAGGGCGCTTCATGGGGATATGACTGGAAACGGCCTTATATTGCTTGGGATCATCGGTCCACGAGCTGTTGATCGGTGTGACGATGGCGCCCGGCGCAACCGCGTTGACCCGGATGTTCCGGCCGGCATATTCCAGCGCCAGCGTGCGGACGATATTTCCAACCGCGCCCTTGGAGGCGGAATAACCCAAGTAATGCGGCTTGGGAATAGCCTGGTGAACGGAGGAATTTACAATGATCGTGCCCCTGATACCGTTTTCCAGCCAGTAGCGGATGGCCTCGCGACAGCACAGCATAACACCCGTGACATTCACGGCCATCACGCTTTCGAAGTCTTCCAGCTTGATATCTTCGGAGGGGCAGGCGATCTGGTATCCCGCATTACAGACCAATACGTCCAGGCCCTTCATGGCTTTGATGCTTTCGGCCATGATGTTTTTGACGGCTTTTTCCTTCGAGATGTCACCGGTTGCGATCGGGTGTTCACCTTCGGCAACCTTTGGCATCTTTGCCTGAACGGCTCGGAGCTTGTCTTCCTTGCGGCCATTGATGGCGACCTGCGCACCTTCTTCGGCGAAGCGGATGGCGGTTGTCTCACCGATGCCCTGTGAAGCACCTGTCACGAAGACTTTTCTGCCGGCAAAGCGATCTTTGTAAGGGGCGGGCATACTGTCCTCACCTCTCCTGAAAACTGAAATGGGTGTGAAGCGGCAATCTTGGATGTGCCGCTGCTTTGCCAACGCGAAAGAAACGGGGAGGGATGCAATAAAAAACCGGCTCTTTTCCGGATGATGAGGGAAAAGAGCCGTGTGGTCGTTTTGGAAGCCTCAGGCGGCTTTCATGGTTTTGGTCAGGTTTTCGAGGACCGTGGCCGGGTCGGTGTTTTCCAGAACGGCCACTTCCGCAACGAAACGTTCCTGTGCGGCTTCGAACAGCTTGCGTTCTGAGAAGCTGCCGTCGAGACTGTCCACGTTGCGACGCAGATCCCGCAGGACCTCGGCAATCTGGATCAGATCGCCGGAATTGATCTTTTCCTGATAGGCCACGGCGCGGCGGGCCCACATGCCTTTGCTGACATGGGGCTTGCCCTTGATGACAGTCATCGCCTTGTCCACGATGTCCCGCGTGACGATCTTGCGCAGGCCGGCCTTGCGGGCCTTGGCCAGAGGGATGCGAAGCGTCATCTGGTTGCCGGGAAAGGAGATCTGGATCATCTCGATGGCCGTATCGGCAACCTCGACCATTCCGATCCTGTCCACCCGGCCGACGCCATGCGCTGCGTAAACGATGGAGTCACCCTCGCGGAAGGGATCCTCGTCATGATCCGGCTCGGTCTGGGACGCGGTGTTCTTGGCTGCGGCACGCGCCATTTCGTCGGTCATGCCGCCCTTCTGGGGTGTCTTGAAGGTGTTCATAGAGACGGAATATAGCAGAAAAACCACTTTCTGTCTTGTGCCTTCGCGCTTTATCTCACGGCTGTACGCCATCCACGGCAGCAATGGGTGGTGGTGCTTCGTCTCCGATGGGCTGGAGCAGGTCGCGTTCAATGTTCCGTGCCATGGTCGCCATCGGCAGGGAATGGACGCTGCTGGTGAAAGGCTGCTGAAGATCGCGGCCGCTGCGATCAAGCATCTGGAACAGGACGCCGATGATGCTGGAGCCCAGCGGGGTGATCCAGCCCAGCGTCTGCACGGCCGAGAGTGGAAGGATGATGCAGAACAGATGCGTGACGAGTTCCGGTAGAAGCGAATACTGGGCGGGGAGTGGTGTATTCCGGATGCGTTCCAGTCCCCCCTGGGCGTTGGCAATGTCCGACAGGATGCGGTCAACCGTGCCATGAACGGCGCCGTCGATGTTCAGATGCTCCACCTGTTCGCGCACGCCCAGCCCGATTTGGTAGAGCAGGGCATTGGCTGCGTTCGAGCAGGCAAAGACCCGGCCATACATCTCCGGTGTCAGCAGACGACGGACATCCTCACTGGGTGCGTCCCCCCGCAGGGCGGCGCGCAGGACATGAGGGTAGGCTGCCATGGCGCGGGCAAGATCCGGACGGCCCCCGAGAAGGGAAGCCGCCTCACGCCCGAATGATCGGCAGTTATTGGTGATGGCTCCCCAGAGCGTGCGACCTTCCCACCAGCGGGCATAGGCTGCGTTGTTGCGCATTCCTAGGAACAGTGCCAGTGCCGAGCCCATGAGTGAGATCGGAAGGGCAGGCTGTTCCATCCACTCCTGATGGTAGATCTGAAAGAGGATCACCACGACGCAGTCCCACAGTGCCAGGATCAGCAGGGGAGGCAGGGATTCCCAGAACAGAATGGCCAGTCCGTGCCGACGGTTAACGATCAATCGCGCGTCTCCACATGAGGATTAAGGAAGCCTTCAAGACTATCGACCAAAGGCACACCCGGCCAACAGCAAAACATTTCAGTTCGTTATCCCCTGACGGGTATTTGAAAGACTGTCCGGACGCAGGCGCGATATCCCCGGCACCGTTGGAAGGAAAATGCCGTCGGCCCCTTGCCGAAACGGCTTTTCATACGACACCCTGACCGGACTGAATGTTACCGGAGATCGCTGACATGGATGTAACCGCAGCAATTGCGTTCGAGGCAGGTCGTCCTCTCGAGATTGACACTGTCCAGCTTGAAGCCCCGCATGAAGGGGAAGTGCTGGTGGAAATCATGGCTACCGGCCTGTGCCATACAGACAAGTACACCCTCTCCGGTCAGGACCCGGAAGGGCTGTTTCCTGCTATCCTGGGCCATGAAGGAGCTGGGATCGTCCGGGAGGTCGGACGCGGCGTGAAGCACCTGAAACCAGGGGATCATGTCATTCCGCTCTACACGCCCGAATGTAGGGAGTGTCCGTCCTGCCTGTCGCGCAAGACCAATCTCTGCACGTCCATCCGGTCCACGCAGGGCCGGGGCGTGATGCCGGACGGAACATCGCGCTTTTCCTGCAAGGGACAGCCAATCCATCATTACATGGGCTGCTCCACCTTCGCGAATTTCACCATCCTGCCGGAGATTGCCCTAGCCAAAATCCGGCCCGACGCCCCGTTCGACAAGGTCTGCTATATCGGCTGTGGCGTGACGACCGGCATTGGTGCTGTCCTGTTCACGGCGAAGGTCGAACCGGGTTCCACGGTTGCGGTTTTCGGTCTTGGCGGAATTGGCCTCAATGTCATCCAGGGGGCGAAGATGGTGGGGGCCAACCGCATCATCGGCATCGATCTCAACCCTGAGCGGGCCGATATCGCGCGCAGGTTCGGCATGACGGATTTCGTCAACCCGGCTGATCTGGGCCCTGACGGTGATCTCGTCGGCCATCTGATCGAGATGACCGGCGGTGGTGCGGATTATACATTCGAATGCGTCGGGAACGTAAAACTCATGCGGCAGGCACTGGAGAGTGCCCACCGTGGCTGGGGTGTGTCCTGTGTAATCGGGGTAGCCGGAGCGGGGCAGGAAATCAGCACGCGTCCTTTCCAGCTGGTGACCGGTCGCCGCTGGATCGGGTCAGCGTTCGGTGGTGCGCGTGGGCGTACGGATGTGCCGAAAATCGTAGACTGGTACATGGAAGGGCGGATCGATATCGATCACCTCATCACGGACACGATCCCTCTGTCGGAAATCAACCGCGGTTTCGACATGATGGGTAAGGGCACCAGCATCCGTACCGTGGTGGAGTACTGAGGTATGACGGAACCCGGTATTGTTGGCAGATATGCCTGTTTTGATGGTGAACTCCGCTTTCTGCGTCACAATTCACAGTCTCTTGGTGTTCCGGCGACGTTCGGCCTGTTTCTTCCGAAGCAGGCGCTGGAGGGGAAGACCGTTCCGGTCATTCACCTGCTTGCCGGGCTGACGGCCACGCAGGAAACTTTCCTGATCAAGGCCAATGCCCTTCGTTTCGCGGCACAATATGGCATTGCTCTCGTCGCGCCGGACACGTCCCCGCGGGACACCGGAACGAAAGGCGAGAATGACGACTACGATCTCGGCACGGGAGCCGGTTTCTACATCGATGCTACAGCCGAACCCTGGGCTCATCACTATCAGATGGGTCGTTATGTCGGGGAGGAACTCCCGGCTCTGACAGAACAGCTCTTCCCGCTGGACGGTACGCGCCGCGGCATCATGGGGCATTCCATGGGTGGTATGGGCGCGCTCGTTCAGGCGCTGCGTTATCCCGAACGCTGGAAAACAGTGTCTGCTTTCGCGCCTATTGGCAACCCAAGCGCGGTGCCGTGGGGACAGAAGGCTTTTGATGCGTATTTCGGCGGTGATCCGGCCAAATGGCAGATCTGCGATCCGACTTTGCTCCTCCGTTCAGGTCACTGCCATCCATCTACCATTCTGGTGGATCAGGGGCTGATGGATCAGTATCTGGCGGATCTGAGGCCGGATGCGCTGGAAGAGGCGGCGAAAGAGGTAGGACAGGCGCTCGACCTCCGCCGGCATGCTGCCTATGACCATTCCTATTGGTTCGTGCAGAGCTTCATTGCCGACCACATGGCACATCATGCGAAAGGACTCTCCGCATGATGCGGCTGGCCCTTCTAGGGCTGTGCGGGGTTCTTGCAGGTTGTGCGGGGCCTTCGCCACGTGGGCCAACTCTGACGCCCACGGCCCATACGGATTTCGCACATGATACGCTCGCCCTGACATGGCAGCCTGGATTCTGCGCCACGGGATCGGGCTGTCTGCCGGATCAGCCGCACAACCTCTCCATCGGGCTTCATGGCCTGTGGGCGTCGGAACCGCATGCACTGGAAGCGAAAAATATTCCGGTGCAGACCTGGTGGCGTCAGGGCTGTGACCTTTATGATCACGATGACCAGCCTCCCGTTCTGCAATCTGTCACGCAAGCCGGAATAGCGGCCGTCATGCCACATCTGAAATCCCCGTTGCATGTGCATGAATATACCAAGCATGCGCGCTGCTTCGGCTATCCGGCTGACCGGTTCTTCGTCACGTCCATGCAGTTGCGGAGCAGGCTGGCTGCGTCCGGGTTCGGTCTCTGGCTGGCGCAGCAGGCCGGTTTTCAGGTGCGGAGGGAAGATATCCTGAGCACGTTCGCGCAGATGACTGGCGCCACACAGCCCCGTGCGCTTCAGCTTCGCTGTGAGCCGGATGCGGCCACGAAACAGCCTGTCCTGACGCAGCTCTGGTTCACACTGGATCCTGCCAGACTGAACAGCTTTCCTGCCGGGACGTCCTATCTGCCGTCTCCGGATGACCAGAACGGCTGTCCGGCCAGTTTCCTTGTTCCGGGCTGGCCCTTGCAGGCTGTTGTGGGAACACAGGCGGTTCAGCGGCCGTAAAGGTCTTCGGGGCTGATTTCGGGCCGTGAGGTGTCTCGCAGTCCGTCCGGCGTAACGCCATGATAGAAGCAGCTCCGGCGTCCGGTATGGCAGGCCACGCCCGTCTGTCGGACAGTCAGGAGAACGGCGTCCATGTCGCAGTCGAGGCGTGCTGCGAGCAGTTTCTGCTGCTGGCCCGAGGTTTCGCCCTTACGCCACAGTTTCTGCCGGCTGCGGGACCAGTAACACACACGGCCCGTCGTCAGGGTTTCCTTCAGGGAGTCCGCATTCATCCAGGCCAGCATCAGGACTGTTCCGTCCGTATCCTGCGCGATGGCCGAAATCAGTCCGTCTGAATCAAATTTCACCTGGCTGATGATGTCATCCACAACACCGGAGGACGGGGGAAGGTAAGTCACGAACGCATCTCCGAAGGGAACCATTGTGGCCAGTCTATTGTAACCGGCTGGCCATTGCATGTCAGGTCAGAAGCCTGCCAGGCTTCGCGTCGGAGCATGGTCAGCCCGCGGTGTCCGGAGCGGGATCGCAGATCCCCTATCTCCCGGCCCCCCATCAGGATCGTACCGCCTTCCGCCGGGAATGGGGCGCCCTGGAGGGAAACTGGCAGCAGGCGCCGTCGGACCAGTCCGCGATAATGGGTCCGGGCCGTCAGTTCCTGTCCCATGTAGCAGCCCTTTTTCCATGAAATGCCATGCAGGAGGTCCATGTCTCCTTCAAGGGCCAGCGTCTGTTCAGGTTCGAAATCCATGACGTCAGGCAGGCCAAGCGGCAGACGCCGGATCAGATAGTGACTGGCGTCCTGTATGGGGTCGGGAAGTGCCCCCACGAGCGCGCGCCAGCCGGCACCGTCGCATCGGGGGTCGGGAGCATGGCAGAACGCTGTTTCCGGAGCCGGCGTTGCGTGATCTCCGGCAATGACGTGCAAGGCCGCAGGTTCGATCTGGACATCCGCCCGGAGGCGGAAGCGGGAGAGACGTTTCGTCAGCATCTCCGCATGTGCGGCTGCGCAGTCCATGAAAAGACTGCCGTCCTGCTCCATCAGGAAAAATTCGCTTAGCCAGCGCCCCTGCGGGGTCAGCAATGCGCTCCAGACGGCCTGCCCGGCGGTCAGGGACAGGAGATCATTGGTGACAAGCCCTTGCAGGAAGGTGGTTCTGTCCTTTCCTGAAAAGCGAAGGACGGATCGATGGGTCAATGACTCGATCATCAGGGATAAAGACCTGTGTTCCAGCGGTATCGAGCCGAACCGCCCGGGGTGAAATGAAAAGCCTGTTGTTCAGCGCGAAGGACGAAGCCTGCGCGCGTGGAAATTCAGCATGATTTTCCGCACTATACACGAAACAGGACCATGCCTCTGAAAATGATGGATATTTTTCTTTGTTATTGTAAAAATTGTTTCAGCATCACAGAAGTGCTGATCTGTCTTTGTGACAGGATGGCAAAAAGACAGCTTTTTCTGTGCCGGGCCGCTGATCAGGCGGATTTATGTTGTCTGGTCAGGGGAAAGTCGCAGATCCTGGTTTTTTCATGCCGGGTTGTTCCAAGAAGACCATGAAAAGGCAAAAATTCCTTTTCGGTTATCGGAGCATCTCGTTGGAAGAGAGCGGGTTGCGGTCCGTCATTACTCGGAGGATATTGCATTTGCGGTCAGTCATGCGTCCGCAACCGTACCGCCGACTGTCGGAGTGAAAAACATTGTCCGCTGACGAGATCGTTGATCCGAACCAGAGCCCGGCCAGCAGCCGACGACGGATCTTCCAGATCCTCGGCCCGATCATTGGCGTTCTTCTGGTCATTGCCACGATCACGATCCTCAGCCTTCATAATTACCAGACGACCCGCAAGGGCGCGATTGCCCTGTCCAATGACCTGCTCCGCAGCCAGCAGCGGTACGTTACACAGGAGGTCAGGGACTATCTCGTCCCGGCATCCAACGGTGCCCTTATTGCGGAGGACATGCTTCGTGGTCCCCTGACGGACCAGACACCCAACACGTTCATGCTCTATGGCCGCTCTGTTCTGACGCATATGGCCCAGGTGGACAGTTTCTATATCGCCAATGACCAGGGGCAGTTCTGGATGGTGACCCGTCACGGACAAGGCGGGTTTGAGGAGACGCATTTCACCACAGAAAACGGCAAGCAGATTTATCGGCACAACTACGTTGATTCGAACGGTAAATTCACCGGGACGGGGATGGATCCGGCTTCGGGTTATGATGTGCGGACGCGTGACTGGTTCAAAAAAGCCATCAAGCGTGAACATGACACAGGGCGGGAACTGCACTGGACCGACCCCTATCCCTATATTTCCACACATCAGTTCATCCTGACGGCTTCCATCGCCTTTCCGGGACAGGACGGGCATACGACCGTCTTTGCCATCAATATCTCCCTCAACCAGATGACGGATTTTCTCAATCATCTTCAGGTAGGGCGGAGCGGGCAGGCCGTGATCGTGGATCTGCACGGTCATGTCATTGCCGGCCATAATCTGCGGACCAGTGCGGGCGATACAAACTTCGACCCGTCGACAATCCAACTGGACCCGAAAACGCAGCCGGTTTTCACCCGTGCCCTGAACATGTTCCTCGTCAAGGGACCACAGACTGGGCTCGTCAGGGAGGGCGGCCGGAATTATGTGACGATTGCGTCCGTGCTGCCGTTCGTACATCGGCGATGGGTTCTGCTGCTGAACGCGCCGGAAGACGATTTCGCGGATTTTGCCGTAACGGTCAGACGACAGAATATCGGCTTTTCCCTTCTCGTGATCGGTCTGGCATCCGTTCTGGCAATTGCACTGATCGCGCAGGGGCGGCATGTGGAACGCCTGCGCAAGCGGATGAACCGCGATCGCGCGCAGGTCCGGGAAGAAAATGTCACGGTTCAGGCAATCGCCAGCACGCCGGACCTGTTTGATCCTACTCATGACGCGCCGGTCCTGACAGAGGCACTGGCCGTACGGACGGGTTCGCGGAGGGCCAGTCTCTGGCGTCTTCTGTCCGAAGGTGACCGGCTGATCTGTGAGGACGCTTTCGATGCGGCCCGTGACGTGCACAGCACGGGCATGGAGATCAGTCGCAGCGAAAACGGAAAACTGTTCGACGCCGTGACGGAGGGGCATGTCCTCTCGATTGCCAATGCGTCCCAGGATGACCGCGTCCAGACCTTCCAGCGGACCGTCATGCGGACTGTCGGAGCCGACAGACTGTTTCTTCAGCCGGTGGTGTATGGTCATCAGGTCGTCGGGGCCATCGTGCTCGAAAACCCGACGGTTGTGGAGACGATGGAGCATATCGTTGCTTTTGTTGCTTCCATCGTAGCGCTGCGCTTCTCCTATGCCTATGACGAGATGGGCGATGGACAGGGCAAGACTTTCAGCCTGACCCAGAGCAGCCAGAAAACCCGTTTCGACGAAGGTTTTCTGCTGGAGCCAGGAGAAGAACAGAAAACGCAGGGGGAAGCGGGGCACCCTGACGGGGTATTACCGGCCGGGGTCTATCCGCAGGTTCCGGTGATGGTCATCTCTTTTGATGATCCGTATGGCAGCAACCGTGACAGCATTGTCCGGGCGATGAAGGTGGTTTCTACCCTCAGCCAGGATATCCAGCGCATCGCTGACGAGAAAAATCTCTTCTCCGTGCAGGTCGTGAGCAACCGAGTTGTTCTGGTGGGTGGAATCAGCCAGACGCCGGACACGGAGGCCGCGCTTCGTCTTGCCGATGCAGCCGTGTCCATCCGGGAGGTCTGCCTTTCCACGCTAGCTGCTGCGGATATTGATCCTGTCTTTAGGATCGGACTGGATGTCGGGCCGGTCATGGCCAGCATGCTGGGCACCAATCCGGCCATCTTCAATGTCTGGGGTGAGGCTATCAATGTGGCTGAACTGCTGACGGCCAGTGCTCCGGATGCCGGAACCATCCAGGTTTCCGAACATGCCTATGCCCTGCTGCGGGAGCATTTCCTCTTCCGTCCACGGGGCATGTTCTATCTTCCCAGCAGTGGCACGACCCGCAGCTTCGTTCTGGCCGGCCGTCGATGAAAGTGCCGAACCGCATCATTCTCCTGCGCCGCTTTCTGATCCGTCTGGGTTATTTCACCCGGACGCAGATGCGCTTCACCCTTATGGTGATCGGTGGTTCGTGGGGCGTGCTCCGGGAGGCATGCAGCCCGACAACCTGGCGGCGGACGGTGCGCATCGAATTCTGGCAGAGTCTGCATCAGGCAACGGGCGGAGGCCTGATCAGCGTGCTGGTGACTGGAGCCCTGACGGGGTTCGGTATTGTGGCGCAGGCGGTGTACTGGCTCGGTTTTGCCGGTTTGGCCCAGATGACGGGGTCGATCCTGTCTACTGTTCTCGTCCGGGAAATCGCTCCGGTCCTGGTCGGAGTCATTCTGCTGGGGCGGTCAGGAATGCTCATGCTGACGGAGCTGGGTACCCTGACGGTCGGGGGGCAGATGCGTGCGCTGACCGGCATGGGCATCGATCCGTTTCTGACTTTCCTTGTGCCTCGCACACTGGCCATGACGATCAGTGGCTTTACGCTCGGCATCATTTTCAGCATGGCGGCGCTTCTGGTCGGATTTGCCGTCTGCCGGGTCGAGGATGTCGTTACTATGCCGATCTGGGCCTTTTTGGACCAAGTTATCAGCAGCATGCATCCAATCGATTATTTCGTTATCCCTGCCAAGTTCACATGTAGCGGGTTTGCGGTCGGTGTCTGTTCCTGTCTGTCAGGCATGGATGTCACGACGGAGGATGACCTTTCTTCTCTCATGCCTCGTGGCTTTGCACGCGGGATGCTGACCATCATGGTCATCAACGTCATTTTCAGCGTGAGTTTTGACTGACATGGCTGATGAACGGGACATGCTCTCCAACGCCCTCAATCCGGTTCTCGAACTGCTGGACGCTGTTCCGCGCTTCGATGAAAGCGGGCTCGTTTCCGCGAAATACAACTTGCATCTCGATGCGGGGGAATGTGCTCTGATTGAGTGTCGCGACATGACGCAGGCCAGTCTGTTCGCCGATATGTGCCTTGGTCTTGTCCCACTGTCGGACGGACATATCCGCTGCATGGGGCTGGACTGGAGTGACCTGAATGAGCGCCGGAGCTGGGCCCTGCGTGGTCGCTGTGGGCGAATTGTGATCGGTGGCGGGTGGATCGACCTTTACGGGACACACATCAACATTCTCTGGCCCCAGCTTCATCATACCCGCACGCCAATGGACAGGCTCGTGACGCAGGCGGGGCATCTTGCCACGCGTTTCGGTTTGCCGGGCCTGCCAGTAGTTCCGCCGGGGCGACTGTCCGCGGCGGACCGGCAGCGCGCGGCCTGTGCGAGGGCGTTTCTGGGTGAACCGTCGCTTCTTCTGCTGGAACACCCCATGGAAGGCGCGTCTGATATCATGATGGAAGCTTTTCTCTCCACCCTGACGGATGCGCGGGACCGGGGGTGCGCGGTTGTCTGGTTTGCGCCTGATGAGAGCGGATGGGGCGATTATGCGTCTGATGCGACAATACGCCTGCGACTGTATGATGATGGTCTGTTTTCAATGAGGGGTTCGTGATGTTTCGTGTGCGCCAGACCGATTCCGCGCAACCGCTTTTCCAGAACCGCTATGCGGATGAATGGGTCGGGCTCCTGGTTCTCGGTGCCGTCGTCCTGTTCTCAGTGGCAGTGATCGAGGCCGGCTTCCTGAAACAGTGGCTCACACCAGAGAAAAAGATCCATTTCGTGCTGCCTGAAAGCGGTGTGGCCGGTCTGGGTATTGGCGATGACATCGAGGTGATGGGCGTGCATGCCGGTGAAATCCGCCATCTGAAGCTTAATGACAGCGGTCGGATGTATGCAGAAGGGTATATCGATCCGCAGTTCGTGCCCTTCATCCGGCAGGACAGTACGGCCATCATCCGGCATCGTCTGATCGTGGCCGGGGCGACCTATATCGAGCTGGATCGCGGTAAGGGGCAGCCCTTGGACTGGAAATATGCCGTCATGAAGGCCACGGTCGAGCCCAATCCTGCAGATGTCATCACCAAGACCGTCACGGATCTGCGCAACCAGCTCGTTCCTGCCATGCAGAACGTTCAGAAAATCACGGCGCAGGTCAACGACATGGTTACGGACATGCGGAAGGGTAAAGGCACGGTCGGAGGGTTGCTGACAAAGGATGACGTGCTGAACGAAGCCAATGCGGCGCTCCAGCATCTGGATCAGGTTATCGCAGGGCTGAAACCGATCGAGAAACAGGCGGGAAGTGTCATGGTCAAGGCGGATGGCAGCATGAAAAATGTCCGCTCCGCCACGGATACGCTTCGCAAGGCAATGCCGCAGGTCCGTGAGACGGTCAACCACACGGACGAGGCCACCGCGGCCCTGCCGGCCCTCATCACGCAGGCGCAGGCGAGCGCCAACAGTTTGCGCAAACTGACCGACCAGCTTCGCGGACTGTGGCTGCTGGGCGGCAATGGCAAGACAGAACCAAAGACACGCCGTCTTCCGGCGCAGGCGGTGCGGCCATGATGCGCATCCTTCTGGCCTGCTGTGCTTCTGGTCTGCTGCTGGCTGGATGTTCCTCCGCCGGGGGCAGCCATGGACCGAAGCCGGATCAGTCCTATGATGACGCCATGGATACGGCGCGCAGCGTTTATGACAGCGGTCAGATCACGCAGGCGGAAGCACAATACCGGTCTGCCTATGACCGCGCGCTTCTGCGTGATGACGTGGACCAGATCCATGAAGCCGGCTTCAATCTGGCGACGGTCCTGCTTAACGAAAATCAGCCCAGGCGTGCCCTGATCATTCTGGGCAAGGTGGAATCCGCCATGATGGCGCGGCATCGAGCGGATCTGGGGGATCTGAGGGTTGTCGAGGCGGCGGCGCTGTATCGTCTCGGGGATATTTCGGGTGCCCAGCAGAAGGTACAGGGGGAAGTGCAGTCGGCGGATACGGGCATCCGGGAACGCGCCCTTTACCTGACGGGGCTCTGTGCCTCGGACCTGCGGCAGGGGGATGTCCTGTCGCAGGCTGTCACGCAACTGGGGCTGTCTCCTGAAAAAGGTGCTCGGACAGACCGGGACGAACTGCTGGCCCGGCTGGACCTGCTCCGTGGCCATCCTGTGGAAGCGTTGGGTCTGGCCGAAACGGTGGTGGATCGCCGCCGTGACAGGCTGGATTATCGTGGAATGCGTCGTGCGCTTCTTCTGGCCGCTCAGTCAGCTGATGCTGCCGGGCAGAGCCAGCAGGCCGCTCGTCTGCGTCAGCAGGAAGATGACAGCCTCAGACAGTCCGATCAGCAGAGAAGCGTGCGGGGTGAGGTCAGTGACGCCCCGGACACCACAGGCCACGACGACCGTGTCAACGTGTCCGTCAGTCTGCGTAATCCTGGCAGTCCGATCCGAATCAACAGCGTATCGGCAGGGCAGGTCGGAGACACCGGAGGCACCCAGTGACCAGAAAGTGCAGGCGCTGACGAGAGTGAATACCCGGTATCCGGGGAGCTTTTATGGCTGGTGCTCCCGGGTGTGCTTGCGTCTATCCGGAGCAATGCGCCTGTTCGATCAGCGCCAGTCCCTCCGCCACGGAAACGAATTCTGAGCCGGTATCAATCTTCTCCGGACCGAACCGATTGATAAACAGCTGCCTTACGGCCGGAACAAAAGATGTGCCTCCGGTCAGGAAGACACGGTCAATTTTTTCCGGTCCGGTTTCAGCATCTTCCATCGCCCAGCCAATGGCTGTATCCAGCCGCGACAGATCCGGGGCGATCCAGCTTTCGAATGCCGTGCGGGTTATGGTCTCTTTTATATGCAGATCGCGGTGCGTGAAGCGCAGGACGGTCTGCTCCTGACGGGAAAGTTCGGTTTTGGCGCGTCCTATGGTGCGATACAGGTTCTGGCTCTCCTGATCTTCGATCAGCCTCAGGAGATTCCGGAGCTTCTGCGGATCGGAGGCTGTTTTCGCTACATCGGCAATGCTGCGCAGGGTCTGGGGCGTGCGCATCAGTGAGAGGCGATGCCACCGCCCGAGGGAAGCATACCATTCCGCGGGAACAGGCAGGGGCTGGCCGCCCATGACGCGATAGGTCGTTCCTTTCCCGAGCGCGGGCGCCACTACGTTTTCGATGATTCGGTAATCGAACTGGTCTCCTGCGATGCCAACGCCGGAATGTCCCAGTGTAAGCGTGCGGGGCGAACCTTCCGGATCAAAGCGCATGATGGAGAAATCGCTCGTGCCGCCTCCGAAATCGCCAACCAGAACAGTAGCCGGACGATCGAGTCGCTGCATGAAACGCCAGCCGGCCCCCTCTGGCTCCAGAACGACGCGGGGTTCGGTAAAGCCGGCTTCCAGAAAGCTCTCTTTCAGGCGCAGCACGCCCAGTGCGTCATCGGCCAGTTCGCCGGCGAATCGGACCGGACGACCGATCGTGACGCTGACCTGTTCCGGCGCAAGTTCTGCCTTTTCCATCAGCGCGCGCAGGAAACGTGCAATCATGGCCTGAAGTGTCATGGTGGTATTGAAAACGCGTGTCTCGCGGAAAGAACCCTGAGCGAGATAGGTCTTCATGGACATAATCAGACGGTTTTCGGCCGGATCATCCAGATAGGTTTCGATCGCATCAACGCCGATTGCGTCCTGCAGGATGCGTCGGCTTCCAGCCTGCTCCTGCCACAGACAAAGCAGGGTGCGGCAGGTTTCGCTTGCGGCACTGTCCACGAAGCTGAACAGAGCAGGGTGTGTCTGGCCGTTTTCGTCCGAGATGACGATGACGCTGTTGGTGGTGCCGAAATCAATGCCGACGCGAATCTTTGCTGTGGATGGCTGCGTCGTCATCTGTCCCGTTCCTGTCCCAAAAGCGCAAAGGGCGTGGGTTTAGGGAAGAACGGCAGGACGGCCAAGAGAGAATATGGTTTTCCGCCATCCCGGCGCAGGAAAAGGGTGTTTGGTATTATTCATGCGCCGGGGTAACCGGCAGAGGGAGCGACCGTGAGGTTCACTCTCTGCCGCAGGGATGACCTTAGGATAGCGCGACTTCGCAGGCCCTGTCTTCCGGAACGCTCGGGCGGAGGGTTCCCATTTCAGTTTCGGACTGAACCATTGGCGTCATGCCGAGGTGCTTCAGAAGCTGGCGGTCCCGGTGCTCGGCGGGGTTGGGCGTGGTCAGGAGCTTTTCGCCGCAGAAAATGGAGTTGGCTCCGGCTAGGAAGCACAGGGCATGGGCTTCATCCGTCATGTTTTCACGGCCGGCTGCGAGACGCACATGACTTTCCGGCATCATGATGCGGGCGGTGGCAATCATGCGGACGAAGGTGATCGGATCCACGGCTTCCGCCTCACCCAGAGGAGTGCCTTCCACACGGACGAGAAGATTGATCGGCACGCTTTCAGGATGCCTGGGAAGATTGGCCAGCGTCATGAGCAGGCCTGCGCGGTCTGACAGGTCTTCGCCCATGCCGACGATACCGCCGCAGCAGACATTGATCCCGGCATCCCGTACATTGGCCAGCGTATCGAGGCGCTCCTGATAGGTGCGGGTTGAGATAATGGTGTTGTAGAACTCTTCGGACGTGTCGAGGTTGTGGTTGTAGTAATCCAGGCCCGCGGCCTTGAGGCGCTGTGTCTGGTCGGTATTCAGCATGCCGAGGGTCACGCAGGTTTCCAGCCCGAGCGACTTCACGCCTTCGATCATGTCACAGACCGCGTCAAGGTCATGCTCCTTGGGAGAACGCCAGGCTGCTCCCATGCAGAATCGGCCCGCGCCGGCTGCCTTGGCGGCCCGGGCTTCCTTCATGACGGCTTCGACCGCCATCAGGCGTTCGGCCTTGACGCTTTTTTCGTGCAGGGCGCTTTGCGGGCAATAGGCGCAGTCTTCCGGACAGCCGCCTGTCTTGATCGACAGGAGCGTGGAAATCTGCACTTTTGTGGGGTCAAAATAGCGCCGGTGCATCTCCTGCGCACGGAACATGAGGTCCGGGAAGGGAAGGTTGATAAGGGCTTCCACCTCATCGCGTGTCCAGTCGTGGCGGACATCGGGCTTGGTCATGGTCTGGGCCGTCACGGGGCAATCTCCAACGTTTCTATCTCACACCTACCCAAAACTGCGTGTCCGTGTCATCTGATCGTCACGACCCGGAGACGGAAAAATCGACGAGGCAACCGATGAAACACTGGCGTATCGAGCAGATGGACTGGGATTCCTTTGATCCCGCCCGCGTGGACCCCGAGATCATCCCGTTGGTCAAGGCGGCGTCCGTAGTGGAAAAGAACGGCCTCGACTATGCGGAATATCTGCGCCGTGTCTTCGTCGGGGATCCTGATTTCAGCCAGGCTGCCGAGAACTGGGCGGTCGAGGAGGTCCAGCACGGAGACGCACTGGGCCGCTGGGCCATGCTGGCCGATCCGTCCTGGGACTATGAAACAGCGTTCCAGCGTTACCGCGACACCTACAAGATTGATGCGGACGTGGATGCCTCTATCCGCGGTTCGCGCACGGGGGAACTGATTGCGCGCTGCATGGTCGAGACCGGTACGTCGTCGTTCTATACCGCGCTGGCGGATGCGACGGATGAGCCGCTGCTCAAGGCCATCTGCAAGCAGATCGCCGCCGATGAATACCGGCATTTCAAACTGTTCTACGATCACATGCACCGCTATCTGAAGCGCGAGAAGCTGAGTGTATGGGCGCGGACGCGCATCGCGCTCGGTCGGGTGACGGAAAGCGAGGATGACGAACTGGCCTCGGCTTACCATACGACCAACGAACCGGTTGGCATGACCTACGATCATCAGCGCTGCATTGCGGCCTACATGTCCAAAACACTGGGTTTCTATCAGCCGAAACATGTCGATCGTGTCACGGCCATGATCTTCAAGACGATCGGCTTTGCGCCCCATTCCCGCTGGCAGAAACTGGCTGCGAAAGGAGTCTATAACCTCATGCAGTGGCGCAGGCGCAGTTTCCGGCGGCAGGTCGCAGCCTGAGCCAGCTGAAAAAGGAAGACGGCGGGATGGCCTTATGTCATGAAAGGCGTGTTCTTTACGCCTGCGTCAGGAGATCAAGATGACTGTCCCTCCGTGTTTCTCCCGCCGTCTCGTTCATGGTGTTACGGCACTTCTCTGTGCAGGTGGTATCGTGCAGGCGCCTTTGGCGAAAGCTGATCCCTATTCCCTGCCGATTGCCACTTCAGGTCCTGTCCGGAGCGACGCACCGGACCCCATGACCCTTTCCGCCCAACAGCTTGCCCGGCAGGTCGGGTATGCCCGCTTTACTGATCCGAACTGGAAGGTCGGGACAGTGCGGCACATGGTCATGTTCCGGTACACCAAGGGTTCCACACCTGCGCAGCGGGCTGAAGTGACGGCCCGTTTCATGCATCTGGCGGTGGACAGCCGGCGTATGGACGGCATGCCTGTGGTTGTTAGCGTGGAAAGCGGTTTCCAGAACAGTGGCGAAGGGGTCGGGAATGGTCTTCAGCAGGCGTTCCTGGTCACATTCCGTTCGGAAGGAGACCGGAACTACTATGTTGGCAAGCCAGTCGTGACCGATGCGGCGTTCTTTGATCCGGCTCACGAAGCCTTCAAGGAGTTTTCTGCGCCTTACCTCGAAAAGGTAGTGGTGTTCGATTATGACGTGGCGGCTGTTACGACGCCGCAGGAACCAGGGCGGAAGAAGTATCACACATCACGTCGCTAACGTCTGGCGTACCGTGTGCGAAACGTCTTTTTGACGGAAGAATATCTTATGCCGCATAGTGGAAGAAACGCTATGATATGAGGCATAATGTGACAAAGTCATTATTTTCCCGGCATTTTCTGATCCGCAGCGCCAGTATTCTGGCGCTGGCGGCAGGAATTATGGGAACTGGCGCCCAGGCAGCCGGATATGATCCGGGTTGGGGCTTCGACGAAGCCGGGATGAACCGCAGCGTCAAGCCCGGTGATAATTTTTTTGAATATGCCAACGGAACATACCTCAAGAACCTCAAAATTCCGGGGGATATGAGCAGCTACGGCCCGTTCCGTATCCTCTACGAACTTTCCCTGGAAAGGCAGCGGACCATTCTGGATGAAGCCCGCGGGCATGTGTCTGACCAGCCTTCGGACGATATGGGCAAGATCGGCACGTATTACGCCAGTTTCCTTGATGAGAAGGCCGTGGATCGTCTTGGTGCGAAGCCGCTTGCACCTGACCTTGAAACCATCCGGACGGTGGGGGATTCGAAAAGCCTTGCGGCGGCTTTCGGTTCCTCTCTGAAGTCCCTGTCCTTCACCACATTCCAGATTGGCGTCGAACAGGATCAGAAAGATCCAACGCGCTATATGCTGATGCTGGACCAGGGCATGAGTATCGGTGTGAGCGGTGGTCTCGGTTTACCGGACATCAGCTATTACACGGACCCGAAACTGGCGGACAAGAAAACGGCTTACCGAGCCTATATCCAGAAGCTGCTGACCCTGGTGGGATGGCCGGACGCCGCCCGGAATGCGCAAGCTGTAGTGGATCTGGAAACGGCTATTGCGAAGGTCGAGATCCCGCGCGATCAGACGCGCGATCCGCTCAAGACCTACAATCCCATGCCTGTTTCGCAGCTTCAGAAGCTGGCCCCGGATTTCGACTGGACCTCGTTCCTTGTCGCGGCTGGCCTGCCTGCGGACGGGCTGGCGGAGCGCAATGTGGATGTACGTGAACCCCCCGGGGTGGCGGCTATTGCGAAAGTCATGAAGGGAGCAGACTTCAGCACGCTTCAGGCATGGCTCGCCTTCCATCTGGCTGACAACGCTGCACCCTATCTGTCACATGACTTCTCCGTGGCGTCTTTCCAGTTCAATGGTCATGTCCTTCAGGGCGTGGCACAGCAGTCCCCCCGCTGGAAACGTGGCGTTCGTGTCACGAACAGTGCTATGGGATGGGCACTCGGCAAGGTCTATGTGGCCCGCTATTTCCCGCCTGCCGCGCAGGCGCGGATCACGTCTCTCGTGCAGGAAGTGAAGACCGCCTTCCACGATCGTCTGGCGCAGAACAGCTGGATGGATGAACCGACCCGCAAGGCTGCGCTGAACAAACTCGATCACTTCGCCATCCAGGTCGGTTATCCGAAGAAATGGTGGGATTACAGTCATTTCGTGGTCCGTAAGGGGGACGTGTACGGCAACGCCGTTCGTGGGGCAGCTTTCAACTGGCAGCATGAGCTCGACAAGCTCGACAAGCCGGTGGACCGCGATGAATGGGGCATGACGCCGCAGACGGTGAATGCCTATAACGATCCGACAATGAACGAGATCGTCTTCCCGGCAGCCATCCTTCAGCCGCCGTTCTTCGACCCGCAGGGCGACATGGCCGTGAATTACGGTGCCATCGGTGGCGTCATCGGGCATGAAATGAGCCATGGTTTTGACGATCAGGGACGTCATTATGACGAACATGGCCGTCTGCATGACTGGTGGTCCAAATCTTCAAGCGATGCGTTCCAGAAGCTGGCGGATCGTCTGGGCGCGCAGTACGACGCGCAGGAAGTCCTGCCGGGACTTCATGTGAATGGCAAGATGACGATGGGCGAGAATATCGCCGATCTAGGGGGCATGAATCTTGGTCTTCAGGCCTATCACAATTCCCTGCACGGAAAGGCCCCGACTACGGTTTACGGTCTGACGGGGGACCAGCGGGTCTTCCTGGGCTGGGCGCAGGTCTGGCGTGAGAAGGATCGTCCGGACGCCCTGCGTCAGCAGGTGCTGTCCAATGAACATGCTCCGGCCATCACCCGCGTCAATGTCCCGGCCCACAACATCGATGCTTGGTATGACGCATTTGGCGTTCAGCCCGGTCAGAACCTCTATCTCGCCCCCGATCAGCGCGTAAAGATCTGGTAAGGGTCGTGACAAAGCGGGACGTGAGGCCTATCTCATGCCCTTACGTTTCTTATTTCTTTCTGACTGACGGGCGCGAGTTTCATGACGCAAATGACGATTGGCCATCTGTACACTTCGCTTCATGCCGGGTGTGCCAGCGCGGTGGCCCGCGTTCTCGAGGCGCATGAAGTCGAGGTCGAATATATTGATCTTGATCCCGAGGACATGGCGGACGTCATGGAGGCGGGGGAGGTCGATCTGCTGGTATCGGCATGGTTTCCGCGGGACGAAAAGCTGGCTGTTCCGGGGACCCGCATGATCGGAGACCTTTACCAGCCGGTCGTCAGTTTTGCAGCCCTTTCGCCGCTTGGCGAGGTAACGACCCTGACGGCATCGGATGTAGACCGGATTATTGTCGCGGAAGACAGTTGGGTCGCCTTTGAAAAGGCGCAGGGTCGTCTTCCTGCCCTGTCAGGGCTTCCCGTTGAGATTACTGGAGAGGCCGCACTGATCGAGCGGCTGGAAAAAGCCCAGGAAAACGGGGAGAAACCTCTGGTGGTGGCGACTCAGCCCCATGCGGTTTTCCATGTTCCCCTGCTGACCGTTCTGGATGATCCGGAACGCCTGCTGGGTGGTGAAATGTCCGCACGGATGATCCTGCGGGAAGCTGTGGCGCGCGCAGCTGATACGGACCTGCTGGATGAGCTGTCCGAAATGATGCTTGGCAACAAGGTCATGAGTGCGCTGGATTACTGTATTGCCGTGGAAGGGCAGGACCCGGAAGAGGCTGCCGAAGCATGGCAGCGCGGCCGTCTCATCGGTCGCTAAGACTGGCCGGAGCAGATAACTCAGGAAGAAGGTCGGGTCAGTCTTATGACCCGACCTTTTTTTGTCAGCGATAGACGAGACCGCCGTCGATCATGACCGACTGACCTGTCATGTAGTCGGCGTCACTGCTGGCAAGATAGGAGACGAAGCCGGCAACATCATCGCCGGTCTCCACACGTCCCAGCGCAATGCCATCAACGTATTTCTTGTAGGTGCTTCCGATCTCGGCGCCCGTGATTTCCGCCATTCCCTTGTCGATCGAGACCCACATATCGGTTCCAACGATACCCGGACAGTAGGCGTTGACGGTGATTCCGGAAGATGCAAGCTCCTTGGCCGCAGCCTGTGTCAGGGCACGGACGGCGAACTTGGTGGCGGAGTATGCGCCCAGAAGCGGAAAGGCGTCATGGCCGGCAATGGAGCAGGCATTGATGATCTTGCCTTTCGTGCCTTTGTCCTTAAAGAGCTTGGCAGCCCCCTGAATGCCCCACAGAGTACCGTCCACGTTGATGCGGAAGATCTTTTCGAATTCATCCGGCTGGATGTCGATGACCTGCCGGACCTGACAGATCCCGGCATTATTGACCATGATGTCCAGTCCACCGAGCGCCTTGGCACCTTCTGCCAGCGTGGCATGGAACTGGTCACGGTTGCTGATATCCGCGGTCAGGGAAATCGTCTTGCGACCGAGCGCTTCGATTTCCTTTCCCGTCTGAAGCAGAATGTCGTGCTTGACGTCGAGCAGAATAATATCAGCGCCGTCCTTGGCGAGGCGAAGGGCGATGGCCTTGCCGATACCCTGTGCAGCTCCGGTAACTGCGGCAACTTTACCCGAAAGAGACATATGGATTTCCTCTCTCATTCTCCGCATGTAAGGCGGTTGGAATGATATTAGGAATGTTCATGTCCTTTCACATTGATTTTCCACAAAAAAAGAACGGTTTTCGTTTGAAGACACGGCAACGTGTCCTGACGGAGAAAGAAATGGCGATAGAGGGACGAGAAACGAGAATGGGAAGCAGGGGAATGGCTTTACCCGGTTTCCGGATGACAGGGAGTGCGTTAAATAATCGTTATAAATTATTGCAGGCGACCCTGAATGAATCTTTCTGAAAGCACGAGTGCCGTTTTTGAGACCTTTAACGGCCTTAGTGATGAAGAATGGCTTCATGTTCTGGTGTCTTCCCTGAAGGTTCCGGAAATTCAGAGGGTACCCATGCCGGGTTTCCCGCCTGAAGGGCTGCAGCGGGAAATCCATGGACACCAGGGAGAGGTGTCCATCCATGAGGCCCATGTCTTTTATCGGGAAATCAAATCCTACTGCGCCTATGCCGGACGACCGGTGCGGCCTGAGACGGTTCTGATGGATTTCGGCTGCGGCTGGGGGCGGATCGTGCGTCTCTTCATGAAAGATATTCTTCCTGAAAACCTGTATGGCGTGGAGGCGACAGACCGTTTCCTGATGGCGGCAAGGCGTGCCAATCCGGCTTTGAAATTTCTGGATTGCGGGCAGGTGCCCCCTTTGCTGCTGAAAGCGGAAAGTCTCGATCTCGTGACGTCATGGTCTGTCTTTTCCCATCTTGACGAATTTCTGGCGTCGCACTGGGTGCGGGAATTCCATCGTCTTCTGAAGCCTGACGGGTTGCTTGTCCTGACAACACAGAGCCGACGGTTCATCGGGTTCTGCGCTGAACAGCGGCTGCGACGGGCGTCGGGCATGAAACTGGATCACCCATGGCATGAGGCCTGTGCTGACAGTTTTACGGATGAAGCGCAGGCCAATGCCCAGTTTGAGGCGGGCAGGTTTCTGCATGCGGCGTCTGCGCGGCCGCCTCATCCGCAGGCACATTATGGCGAGGCCATCATCCCGCGTAATTATGTTCTCAAGGCATGGGGCGGACTGTTCAGGCTGGTGGAGTATCTCGACAATCCGGTCCGGTTGCCGCAGGTTCTGATCGTCCTTCAGAAGATCGGCTGATCGTCGGCCAGCCGGTCCTGATTGCAGAAAAGGGAGGGCGCGATGCTCATGCCCCGCTTCGGACTCCTGGCAGCGTTTCTGGTTGCTGGAAGTCTGGCTGTCCAACCATTTTGCGCACGAGCGGAAACGGTTCAGGTTACGGGTCATTCCTGCGTCCGGTTAACGTCCTATCGGCGGGTGGCTGGCCTTTACCGGCGGTTTGAACGGTTTCCTCCAGAAATTCGTCAAGGATTGTCCCTGCATATCCTGGGGGTCCTTCAGCCGGGGGAAGGTGATCCGTCACAGGCGAATGTCGTAATACGGGCGGAGCAGGTGAATATCCCTCTGTTCGCCGGGCAGGACCGGGAGATGCATCTTCCCCTGATCGATGCCTTGTGGACTAAAAATCCGCCTCTGTGCGGGACAGTGCCCAAGGGCGGGAAGGCTGTTCTGGAAGTCGCGCTGAAGGTTGCCACTCCCGATCCGGTCCGTTTTACGAAAGCGGATGCGCAGCGCTGGCTGCGTCAGATGAATGCCTGTATCCGTGACCTGACTGGTGTGATGATTGCATTTTTCTCCCCGATGCTCACAGACTCAAGGTTGAGCTCGCGCCCGGGGCATCTTTCATGGCGGATACCCCTCAGGGGACCAGACGTGTAGCGTTCAACGGGCAGAGCGTACCTCTGACCGTTCTGCTTCGTCCGGCAGATTATCCTGATGGTGCGCTGTTCCGGTCTGACCGGCGTTTCCGGGGCGTTTTCATCCGTATTCCCGGCGATGCGCATTTCACGTTCGATGACCTTTGATGCACGGATCATTTGACAGCGCGCGCACAAAACCGCATCACCCAGAACCAGTTTTTCATGCCAGCAGGGGTGTTCATGTCGGTTCACGCATTTGTCTTTCCGGGGCAGGGTAGTCAGTCTGTCGGGATGGGGCGCGCCCTGCATGATGCCTTTTCCTCTTCCCGTCGGGTTTTTCAGGAAATCGACGAAACGCTTGGCGAGCATCTGACAAAGCTCATGTTCGAAGGTGATGCCGCCGAACTGACCCGTACCGAAAACGCCCAGCCCGCCCTGTTTGCCGTTTCCATGGCAACGGTTCGTGCGCTGGAAAGCGAAGGCGGTTTCCGTCTGGCGGACAAGGCAGCCTTGGTGGCCGGTCATTCACTGGGAGAATATTCCGCGCTGGCTGCAGCTGGAACGCTGGCCATTGATGAAGGCGCACGCCTGCTGCGTCTGCGCGGACGCGCCATGCAGCAGGCCGTGCCAGCAGGTGAGGGAGGCATGGCGGCGCTTCTGGGGGTGGATACGGAGCAGGCACGATCCATCTGTGAGGACGCCGCACAGGGCGATACGCTTGAAGTCGCCAATGACAATGGCGGCGGGCAGATCGTCGTTTCCGGCAAAATGGAAGCTGTTGACCGTGCCATCGCGCTGGCGAAGGAGCGCGGGATCAAACGAGCCGTGAAGCTGCCGGTATCTGCACCGTTCCATTCGTCCCTGATGGCGCCTGCCGCCCGCGAGATGGAAGAGGCTCTTTCGAAAGCGACGCTCAGGGTGCCCTCCGTTCCCGTCATTGCCAATGTGACGGCCGCCAAGGTGACGGACCCAGAGACCATCCGCAAGCTGCTGGTTCAGCAGGTGACAGGAACGGTCCGCTGGCGCGAAAGCGTTGAAGCCATGGTCGGCATGGGAGTGACGGACATGCACGAACTGGGTGCGGGGAAGGTCCTGTGTGGACTGGCCCGTCGTATTGCTCCGGACCTCAGAACGGATAACGCCGGAACTCCGGATGAAATCGAAGCGCTGCTCAAGACCCTGTAAGGACAACGGATCATGTTTTCTCTTTCCGGAAAGATTGCTCTCGTCACCGGTGCCTCGGGTGGTATCGGAACGGCCATTGCCCGTCAGCTTCATGCACAGGGTGCGACCGTTGTCCTCAGCGGTACGCGTGAGGCTGTTCTGCAGGAGCTGGCCGAAAGTTTTGGCGAGCGTGTGCATGTCGCCGTGGCCAACCTGTCCGAGCCGGCGGAAGCGGACAGTCTTGTGGCGAAGGCGGAGGAGGTGGCGGGTGCACCGCTGGACATCCTCGTCAACAATGCTGGTCTGACCCGCGATACGCTGGCCATCCGCATGAAGGACAGCGACTGGTCCCAAGTCATGACGGTTGATCTGGAAAGCCCGTTCCGCCTGGCGCGGGCCGCCCTGAAAGGTATGTTGCGGCGGCGGGCTGGCCGCATTATCTCCATATCCTCCGTCGTGGGGACGACCGGCAATGCCGGACAGGCCAACTATGCTGCTGCAAAGGCGGGTATCGTGGGCATGAGCAAGTCTCTGGCGCAGGAAGCAGGGCCGCGTGGGGTGACCGTCAATGTCGTGGCTCCGGGTTTCATCGAGACTCCCATGACAGATGTGATGCCGGAAAACATCAGGGAGAAGCTGGTGGGGTCCATTCCGCTTGGTCGGATGGGGAATGCTGATGACGTGTCCTCCGCCGTAGTGTATCTGGCATCCGATGAGGCCGCCTGGGTCACCGGAACCACCCTGCACGTTAATGGCGGAATGGCGATGGTGTAAGGAGACGCTTGGCCTTTCCGGTCAAAGCGTGCTAATCGCGCGCTGCTTTGCCCAGCCTGATGAAGGCTGATGTCCGGTTCGTCCGGCGGCAACGTCTTTCCCCGGAAGGGAAGGCGGCCCTGCGCTGGAGGGATCTGTGGCCCCCCGGACAGGCAGACGGCGCAACGAGTTTTTTTGTAACGCCCGGGATGGGCATAAGGAACGAACAGATGAGCGATATTGCTGACAAGGTGAAGAAGATCGTTGTCGAGCACCTCGGCGTTGACGAAAGCAAGGTGACTCCGGACGCTTCCTTCATCGACGATCTGGGCGCTGACAGCCTCGATACGGTTGAGCTGGTCATGGCTTTCGAGGAAGCATTCTCCGTCGAGATCCCTGAAGACGCCGCCGAAAAGATCGCGACCGTCAAGGACGCCATCGATTACATCGAGAAGCAGAAGGCAGCCTGAGCCTCTTTGCATACGGAGCCGGGCACGCCCGGTTCCCCTGTCTTTTCAACAAAGACCAGACTACAAGGATGCGGCTTTTTCCCGGCCGTATCGGTTACCGGATCATAACGTGAGACATGAGGCATCAATGAGTGGGACTGCAATGAACGGAAGGCGCGTTGTCGTCACCGGTATTGGCGTTGTCAGCCCCCTCGGCGTAGGTGCGGAACTGACCTGGAAACGCCTGATCGAGGGTCAGTCCGGTATCAGACGTATTACGCATTTCGATCCGTCCGGTCTTCCGGCCCAAGTTGCCGGCGAAGTGCCAGATGGGCCGACTGCGGAAGGCGGTCTCACGTTGTCCGACTGGGTCCCCGTCAAGGACCAGAAGAAGATGGATCGCTTTATCCATCTGGGCTTGGCTGCGGGAATCCAGGCTGTTGAGGATTCTGGATGGAAGCCGGAAGATGAGGACGATCGCTGCGCCACAGGTGTGATGATCGGTTCCGGAATCGGCGGTCTCCAGACGATTTATGAAGCATCGCGGACGGTTGCGGAAGGACGTGCGCGGCGGCTTTCCCCATTCTTTATTCCCTCCGCCCTGATCAACCTGATTTCCGGCCATCTTTCGATCCGTTACGGATTCAAGGGGCCGAACCATGCGGTTGTCACAGCGTGTGCGACTGGGGTTCATGCCATTGGCGATGCTTCCCGGCTGATCCAGTACGGAGATGCGGATGTCATGGTCGCTGGTGGCGCGGAAGCAGCCATCTGTGAACTGGGAATTGCCGGATTCTCTTCCGCGCGCGCACTTTCCACCGGGTCGAACGACAATCCGGCGCAGGCATCGCGTCCCTGGGACAAGGATCGTGACGGATTCGTCATGGGCGAAGGCGCGGGTGTCGTGGTCCTGGAAGAACTGGAACACGCCAAACGGCGCGGTGCGAAGATCTACGGCGAAATCGGTGGCTATGGCCTGTCCGGTGACGCCTATCACATTACCGCTCCCGCCGAAGGGCATGAAGGGGCGTTCCGGGCCATGAAGGCCGCCCTGCGCAATGGTGGCCTGACACCGGCGGATATCGATTACGTCAATGCCCATGGAACCTCCACCATGGCGGACGACCTTGAACTGAATGCTGTCGAGCGACTCTTCGGAGAGCATGCGAAGAGCATCGCCATGTCTTCCACCAAGTCTGCCATTGGCCATTTGCTGGGGGCTGCAGGGGCGGTTGAAGCCATCTTCTGTCTTCAGGCGATCCGGGACGGTGTGGTGCCTCCGACGCTGAACCTTGATAATGCCGAGCGTGAGAGCCTGATCGATCGCGTGGCCAACAAGGCACAGGAACGGAAGGTAGATGTCGCTCTTTCCAACAGTTTCGGATTTGGCGGAACGAACGCCAGTATTATCCTGAAGCGCTTCAAGGACTGAGGAATAGGCTGGACGCATGCCTGATGGTGAAGAAGACTCCCGGAAAAGCCTTCTGAGTTTTCTTCCGCCAAAGGCTGGTCGCAAGGCTGCATTCTTTCTGGTGCCTTTCCTGTGTGTCGCGATCGCGGCGGCCGGTTATGGGCATTACACAGATCCTGGGCCGCTGCCGAAAACGCAGGTTTTTGTCATTCCGCATGGCAACAACGCGCGTGTCACGAAGGCCCTGCAGGATGATGGTATCCTGTCCCCAACCTGGGCTTCGGGAGCGTTCTTTCGTCTTGCTGCTTTCCTGACGCATCGGGACGGACAGATCCACGCTGCCGAATTCGAATTCCCTGACCGGGTATCCGTAGCGCATGTGCTTGAAATCCTGCGGCATGGACATCCAGTTTCCCATCAGGTCACGATTCCCGAAGGGCTGACGGCCCTGAAAATCAGGGATATTCTTCGTCGTGCTCCTGCCCTGACAGGGGATGTTCCGGAGTTCGCCGAAGGCAGCGTCTATCCACAGACGCTTTCCTATGTCTGGGGAATGAACCGTCAGGGGCTGGTCAGCCGACTGCAGAAGATGATGCAGACCCATCTGGACACGGTCTGGAACGGTCGGGATGTGGAAGCGCTTGACGGATTGATCCAGTCCCCACAGGAACTGCTGGTTCTGGCCTCCCTGATCGAACGGGAGAGTGCGATGGAATCGGAGCGTCCCATGGTGGCGCGTGTTTTTCTGAACCGCCTCAGGCTGGGAATGCGGTTGCAGACGGACCCCAGCGTCATTTATGGCCTGAGTAATGGCTTGGGAACGCTGGACGCTCCCTTGTCGCATGAAGATCTTCAGACGCCTGGCCCCTATAACACCTATCTTCAGGCTGGCCTGCCGCCTGGTCCCATCTGCTCCCCGGGACTGAGCGCCCTGACCGCAGCAGCCCATCCCGCAGAGGGCAAGATGCTGTATTTTGTGGCGACCGGGAATGGCGGTCACAGTTTCGCTGAGACCCTTTCCGACCAGGACAGGAATATCCGTGCCTATCGTGCCCGGATGGCGGACCCCGCGTCTCAACCCTGAACAAAAAAAGGCGCTCTCCTAGTGGGGAACGCCTTTTGGTCTGTCTACAGCTGGTCAGAGATGTGGTCAGGGTCAGTGACCGACCCGTCCAAGGGATTCGCTCTTCACTGCGCCCTGCTGCGCGTTATAGGGGCGGCTGGAATCATAATTAGAGGGGTAAGGACTGCTTCCCGTTTCCGATGCGGTGCCGGTCGTTGTGGAATGTGCGGTTGAGGTGGTTCCGGCAGCGGTAGCTGTGGTGGAGCGGGCAGTCGTGGCCGTTGGAACCTGTGCGATGGACATCAGCATCCTGCGCAATGGGTCCGCGGCCGGATTGTTGACCCGCATCGTGACGATAATATCCTCCGGGCCGACGCTCTGGTTGTAATAGGCACGGTTGGCGCCGCTATCGACTGTCAGTTTGGAGCCGCCAAGTGCTGCACCGGCATAGAGGCCTTCGTTTTTCTGTGCGGCGTAGATATCGGTGTTGCTGGCGCCTGCGGTACTGTCCTGAAGGCCAGTACCGATACTGGCAAAGGAAGCGGAAGCAGAGGCATCAAACTTGAACTGGCTGTCCAGCATGGCCTGAATGCCGCGCTGGGACATGATGAAAAAGATCATCTCCGAACTCTGCACGCCAAGCTGGAAACCCAGTGATCCCGTTCCAAGCCGGTAGAATGCCGGGTCGGACCAGGAACCGCGGGCATCGCGGCTCAGGAGTAGGCAGCGACCGCCGGACCCACCAATCCCAAAGGACATATTCAGGACAGACGGGCACACCATGACGGCCTTGGCCTGTGCGAGAAGTTTTTGGGACCGGGAGCGCGGTGTGGAACCGGAGAAAATATCCTGTACCGCCAGTGTCGCCTTGTCCACGATGATCTGCTGCTGGCTGGCTGTGGTCTGGGCCTCACTGGCACAGGCTGAAAGGGCCGTGCAGCCGGAGGCCATGAGAATGGTCGAACGCAGGAGACCGGACAGGGTCATAGAGGCTACCTTCTGCAGAATGCGGGAGAAATCATGTTCCCGCACTATGCGCGAAATGCGGCCGAATCACGAGCAGGGAAAGACGAAAGTCAGATTTCGACACCGAAAGCCTGGGAAAGGATGGGGGCGAGTGCCGGGGCTGCTGCGAGGATGGTGGCTCCGCCCGTCAGGCCGCCACTCTGAAGAAAGGGAGAAACTGCAGCTCCGGCCTCATCCAGAATGATCAGGGCTGCCGCGACGTCCCAGAGCTGGATCACGATCTCCAGATATCCGTCACTCCGGCCACAGGCCACATCCGTCAGGGCAAGCGCACCGGACCCGCCGGACCGCGGCATGGCTCCCATCGCCATGATGGCTGCGATCTTCTCTTCAAATATACCTTTCGGCACCCGGGCAGACCATCCCATCTCGACCATGGCTTCCTGTGGATTGGCGATAGGGGAGGCCTTGATGCGCTTTCCATTCAGAAAAGCTCCATGGCCCTTGCGCGCTGTGAAGACTTCCTGCAACGCAGGCGCATCGATGATCCCGGCAACGGGTGTATCCCCGTCCAGAAGGCCGAGGGAAACACACCAGCGATCACGGCCACGGGCGAAGTTGGACGTGCCGTCGATCGGATCAACCACCCAGCGGAAGCGACCCTGCCGGGTTGTGCCGTTTTCCTCGCCCTGAAAACCATCATCCGGGAAAAGCTCCTGAATGCGGGCGCTGATGAGAGCTTCCACAGCGCCGTCCGCTTCCGTCAGATAATCCTGTCGGCCTTTCAGGGTGCCGGTTGGGCCTCCGGGCGCAGGACGCATGGAAAGGGCAAGGGCCGCAGCGTCACGAACAACGCTGCGGGCGGCTTCAAGGCGGACGGCGACAGGATCGAAAGACATGGGGAAAGTCCTATTCAGCGCGACGTGCGGCGCGCAGGGAGGCTGTGATGGCCGGGTCTTCCAGCGACATGAGGCGGCTGGCGCCTGTCATGGCGAAAAGGTGAAGGAGAGTTCGGCGGCGTGCCGGAGGCAGTTTGTGCAGGGCGGGTTCGCGCAGAATGGCGCATTCCGGCACGATACTGTCACGCAGGCTTTCAGGTACCATGCTCAGTCCGACGCTGATGATACCAACATCCGCCGGCAGGAGTTCGGTGGGAAAGCGGTCATCCACGGCGAAAAACAGGCGGTCGGACCAGTTCCGGTATTCGTGCCATTTGCGGTCTGTCTGGAAATCCCGCACTCCGGACTTGATTTCGATGCAGGTAAGGGAGTGATCCGGCAGGAGCGCCATGACGTCAGCGCGGCGACCGGCGGCAGGGAGGGAAAACTCGTTGATGGCGCCCCAGTTCATGTTACGGCATAAGCCGAGAACCGCACGCCGGATGGCAAGCTGGGTCTCTGGCAGACCGGGAGAGATGTCGGAAAGAGCGGCACTCATGGTTCCATCTTGCCCTGATCTGCGCTTTACGTCTTCCCCTGTCGTTCTTTTTCATCATCCAGTTTACGGGAGAGTGTCATGCCGTTCCTCCGGACCGATCACTGGCGTAGCGCGATCATTCATGCACCGCTGGCCGAACTTGTCCGTTCCGGGAGCCTGAACGGCCATCCCGTGACGCTTCTGCCCGATATCGGCGATCATCGGTTTCTGGCAGATCCGTTCGGATTATGGCGTGACGGACAGCTTTATGTTTTTGCAGAGGCCTATGACTATCGTCAGCCCCACGGGGTGATCGAGGTTCTGGCCTATGACCGGACTGGCCATCTTGTTCAGCGTGAAACTGTTCTGAAGGAAGACTGGCACCTCTCCTATCCCTACGTTTTCGAGCATGAGGGGGAAACCTATCTGCTGCCGGAAGCCAGCGAATCCGGGCGGCTGAGCCTTTACCGGTCGGTGGCGTTTCCATGGGGATGGGAAAAGGTGGACGCGTTTGATTTTCCCATTGGTGCGATCGATGCCACGCCGTTTCATCATGCCGGACGCTGGTGGATGTTCTGGACGCCACCGGGAAGCCGGGACGAGCGTCAGAGCATGCTTCATATCTCCGTAGCGGACAGCCTTTTCGGTCTCTGGCAGGACATGGGTCTTTTTCTCAAGGATCGGCAGGGAGCCAGACCTGGCGGAACGCCGGTTGTCGTGGAAGGGGAAATCTTCCTGCCGACACAGGACTGCCAAGGCACGTATGGAAGAGCCATCAGACTGCTCAAGATTGAAGGGCTGGAGCGTGGGTTGCCGAAAGTCACACCTGACCTGATGCTGCAAAGCCCGGCTGTGTTCCGGCGTCATTATCCCGACGGGATGCATACACTGTCCGCTGCAGGACAGGTCACGCTGATTGATGTCAAAAAAGTGGGGCTTGGACCGAAACGGGACCTGTTCAATCTGCGCCGGAAGCTGGGCGTCGGGGTGTAAAGCCCGGAAGCCTGTCCAGCACGGCATTGCCATGCTCGGCAAAGGCTTTCGGCCCAAAACGTTCAAGAACCCGCTCCCGAGAGAGACGGCCCATTTCGGCTAGCTTTTCAGGACGCTGAAGCAGGTCGCCGATCGCGGAAGCCAGAGCGGGAGCATTGTTGAACGGGACGATTTTTCCTGTTCTTCCCTCTTCGATCGTGACCGCCAATTCGCCCGCCGGAGTCGCGACAATGGGCAGGCCGCAACTCATGGCTTCATGAGCTGCGACGCAAAGCCCTTCCCAGTGAGAAGGCTGGACATAGAGATGCAGCGTTTTCATGAAATCCAGAGGGGCCGTGTAGTGCCCAAGAAGCTCTACCGGCAGATCGCTGTTCCTGATACACTGAGCTAGAGAGGCCTGTTCCGGGCCATCACCTGCGATTAGAAGACGGAATGGCGGCAAGCCGGGACGATCTTTCAGAAGTCTGATGGCTTCGCAGAGAAAGTCATATCCCTTGACGGCATGAAGGCGTCCGACCGTGCCGATGCGGACCGTCTGGCCCTGCTTCCAGGGGGATGCAAGAGGCGTATCCGGGTTGGCCCGAAAAATCGGCCAGCACAGCAGATTATTTTTCAGACCCAGTGTACGGCGCGCAAAATTCTCGACTGTACGGGAATCTGCAATCCAGAGCGTTGTACGTTTGCGGCAGAGACGCAGGAGAAAGGCATTGGCGCCTTTCAGTCGGGCTGAATGCTGCCAGTGCACCGTAGGGACATTCAGCCTGTTGGCAACGAGTTGGCCCAGCAGGCTGGCGCGGGTCAGGGACGTCCAGATCAGGTCTGGCTGAAACGCCTGAAGTTCACGGCTCAGCCAGCGATAGGCCGCGACATGGTCCTTCAGTGTTCCTGAACGGACTCTGACGGGGACGCCGGCGTTTTCGAGAAGGGGAACAGCCAATGCGTCCTTTGGAGCCAGACCGAAGACCGTGACATCTCCTCCCCGGGCGCGGAGAAGGGCGACAATATCGGGAATGGGCATCTGCGCCCCCCCGCATTCCACCGAATTGATGACGTAGGCGACTTTCATGCTGTCCGTCGTGCCAGAAGACGTTCGCTCAGTTCCAGATCGGCTGGTTTGTCCACATCCACTGCTGCTTCTCCGTCGGCGAGGGGAACCAGACGGACCCTTGCATCTGTCAGGTGTTCGATCCGTTGGTACAGGGCCCTGGAATCCAGACGTCCCAGCAGGGCCCGGATCAATGTGCTCACCCCGAGCGTCAGGGCCATTTTCAGGGGATGCTTCCGGTTCTGTTGCAACTGCTTCCACAATTCCACGACATTCCGGGCCTTTGGCGTTCCCATCCAAAAAAGATTGCAGCCGGAAAACTGCATGTCAGACAGGTGGATATAAGTCCGTTTCGTGCCCGGGACGTCCCGCTCGACCGTGGAACGCAGGGCGACGGCTGCCGCAAGATCGCAGCCGGCCGTTCGGGAGAGAAATTCCGTAATCCATTCAGGCTTCAGAAGCGCATGGTCCGCAGTGGTGACTAGGCAGGGCGTTCCGATGCGTGCCAGGGCATCGGCCACGCTTTCACTCGGGGTTGAAGCGGATTTCAGGATTCGGGCGTCCCCGGCAATGGCTTGGATGGCTTCCGGATTTTCAATGCTGATGGTTATTGGTCCCAGACCGGGCGTATGTCTCAGCGTCTCCAGCACGCGGGTAAGCATCGGCTGGCCGGCGACGCGCAGGAGCGCCTTGTGGGAAACCCCGCCAAGTCTGGCCAGAGGATCATCTTCTCCGTCTCGCGAGCCTGCAAGTACGAGAACCGGCAGTGTCACGCTGCGCGACTGCGATCTGAGGCCGGGCGGGCGCCGTCGGGACGGTCCTTGGGTGGGGCGCCCGTCAGGTCCATGACCCAGGGATAACGCTCGGCTTCCTTGACGTCATAGCCCAGATTAAAGACGTGTCTGCTGCGCTTCCGGTCGCGGCTTTCCTTATAGAAACTGCCGAAAAGCCGGTCCGGCACATAATTTGTGATGCCGTAATTGCCGTCTTCGTCGTGAAAGTGGTGCAAGACGTGAAGCTGCTTGATATGCGACACCCATTTCCAGCGCGGCTTGTAGGCCAGATGCTGGATGCAATGGAAAAACTCATAGATACAGGTCATCACGAGCGCCATGCACAGGGCAGAGAATGCGCCGCTCCAGCCGCCGATCAGAGCGCCGATGGGCATGGTTATGATGGCCATGGTGGGGATCGTGTTCAGGGGTGAGCCAAACAGTACATCCAGCAGGTGAGGGTCCTGATGATGGTCAAAATGGATGCGTTTCCAGAGTGCCGCGGTCCAGTGGTTACGATACAGCCAGCGGCCGTGCAGGATGAAACGGTGGATCAGGTACCAGACGAGTGGGTAGATCACGATCACCGCAGGAACGGGAATGGTCGTTGCCCAGAAACCGTGGGAGAGACGCAGTGCAGCGAAAGCCGTTGCGGCGATCAGCGCGAAATAAAGCAGAATAGTCGGGTACGTCAGGTAGGCATACCAGAGCTGCGGCAGGTTCATCTTGCCGAGATCGAAGCTTCGTCCGGTCCGGATCGCCGACATGTTGCCCCACGGGGCCTTGAACTTGCTCATTTTTCCTCCATCCGCAGGAGCCAGGTCAGTCCCAGAAGAATGCCCAGAACCGGTCCGACCATAACGGCCAGTGGCGCGGTCAGCGTCCCGGCATTTCCCATCGCGGAAATCATCCCTTGCAGGATCACGAAACCCATCCCGGCCGCAAGGACATAGACGGGCAGCGGGTTACGAAGTCCTGCCCTGGGAGGGATATAGATCACTGGGAGCGTCAATAGAAGCATTACCGCAATATCTAGTGGCAGGACGAGTGTGCTGAAGAGTGCCATGCGATAGGTAGCGCGCGACAGGCTAGCCGGTGCACCTTTGTGAAGAATGGCGCTGATCTGGCCTGGTGTTACCGCGGCTCCGCTTTCGGAAAGGATCATGATCGTCGATGGAGTCGCGGGAATATCGTAGTTGCTGTCGCCGTTCGTGACCTTCACGAAGGCCTGATCAGCCGACAAGGTCAGATCCTTCGCACCGGTCGGATGCCAGGTGCCGTTGGTATAGGTAAGGGTGTCGGCATGTTCCGTGCCGATCAGGAGGCCACCCGGATCACGGTGATAGATAGTGACGTCCCGCAGGAATGTTCCGCCCTGCGCGTAGCTGCCGATCCGGACCAGTGTCGGCCCTGCCCGGAACCAGAGGACACGTTTTTCCTTGTTGTCCAGTTTATCGGCATCTGGGTCGGTTTTGTTCCACCAGGTGGCAAGGGCCTTTTCACTGGCGGGCACGACCCAGTATTGGGTGATCATCCCGGCACCACCCATGATCACCACAGAGGGAGCCAGCACTCTGAACAGCATGATGGTGGACATGCCTGCCGCGCGAAGGGCTGCCATTTCGCTTGAAAGGGTCAGCTGCGTCAGAAGGAACAGGGCCCCCATCATGAAGGCGAGGGGCAGGATGTCGATGCTGATGACCGGCAGATGCAGGAGCGAAAACGTCAGAATCCCCCTGATTCCCAGATTGCGATCCAGAATGGGAGTCGTCTGCTCTAGGAGGGCCAGGATTTCCATCAGCGCGGCGAGAACGCCGCCACAGATCACGACGCGTCCCAGAAGGGCGCGATTCAGCCATCGCAGGAGAACGAGGCGTGGTGTGTCGCTGGAGGGTGATGTCATGACACAGGTCGCCGGATCAGTTTACGCCGCCGCCATGATCCGCGGGAACGACGCAGAAGGGTCGCAAGGCAGCCAATACAGAAAACTGCTTCCGGCACCCAGATGGCGGCCCAGATCTTCATGCGTCCGGTGGCGGCAAGACTGTGGCCGAATGTCAGAAGCTGGTCGAAGCCGAGAAGAATGACGGCGACCGTGATCAGCCCCCAGATGGAGCGCCGGCGCCGGCCATTGATGGCCAGTGCGACAGCGAGGGGCGGAATGAAGGGAATGGCAAGCGCACGGGCCAGCCGGAAGTCCATTTCCGCACGCAGAGTGCGATATTCCATCCCGGGAACGCCATGACGCAGGTCATGGGCCAGTTCGAACTGGGTCAGTTCTCGTGCGTCCGCCCCACGGGAGCGGAAAGTCGTATCCTTCTGTGGCCGGTCAATGATCCGGACCACATGCTCGAAATGGGTCACGGTCGGCTTGTGGCCCGGTGCTGCGGGGAAGGGGTCATCCACGATTTCCCCGTTCCACAGGTCAAGGCGCGTGCTGCGGGAGCGTTCGGAGATGGTGAGTGTACCCGTTTTAGCCGTGATGATATGGGCAACACCGTTCTTGTTCATCTCGCGGATGAAAACCCGGGCAAGCCGGGTTCCGGCATGCGTGACTTTATCTGCCGTCATGACGGCGGAATTTGACGTGGAAGCGAACATGCCGGCCTGGAGATGGGGGGCCCAGCCGGTATGTTCGGCAAAGTAGAAGCCTGCCCTGTAATCGTAGCGTGCCACGGGCTGGATATAGCCATAGAGCAACATGCTGGCGGCGCTGAGCACAAGACCGACCAGCATGAAAGGGCGGGCGATGCGAATCAGGGAAACGCGGGCTGCCTGCAGGGCATCGATCTCATTGTTGTCGCTCATGCCGCGGATGGTCAGGAAAACCGCGATGCACAGGGCTGCAGGCAGGGCGATGCCAAAGTAATGGGGCAGGAGATCGGTTAGCAGCGCGATGCAGGTTGCGAGTGAACTGCCTGCCGAGGCCAGATAATCGAACAGGGCAAGCAGGCGTTCCAGCAGAAGAGCGACAAGCATGGCCGCCAATGCGACGAAGAAGGAAGGCGCCATCTGCCGGAGCAGATAAAGGTCAAGAATCTTCGCCTTCTGCTTCACGAGCCCATCCTTCCCGGCCGACACCAGGATGCCCGTTCACTGACGGAGCCATCAACCCGGTGCCGGGACAGGTTTATGCGCCAGCCGGAGCCGTCACGATGAATGGCCAGATGGTTCCAGCAGGCCTGACGCTGTGGCGTCGTGCTGGTCAAGGAGGCGGAAGCGACGCCCAGGAGCGGGATATCCGTTCCCGGGATGCGGGTCAGGGTTGCGTCATGGGAATGACCGTGCAGTACGATTTCCGCTCCCGTCCGCTGGAAAAGATGCGCGACTTCCCGGGAATCCAGCAAGGATTTACGCCAGGGCACCAGTCCACGGCGGGGCGGATGATGAATCATCACCACGCGACACAGGCCTTTTTCCCCTAATCTTTCCAGCAGTCGCTCCAAGCGGGTCCTCTGTCGGGCGCCGACGTGGCCACAGGCCATGAAGGGTGGGGTCGGAATGCCGGAATTGACGCCGACAACCGCGACATCATCATGAATGCGGACATAGGGGAATGTATCGGCTGCCCAAGGCCTCCACTGGGCCAGACCCGTGGTTTCCGGCTGTTTTACCATGCAGTCATGATTACCTGGTATGACCATGGCGGGAGCGGGCAGGGTTCTGAGCCAGCGTGCTGCAGAGGCGAATTCAGCAGGTGTGCCGAAATTGGTCAGATCCCCACTGACGAGAATTCCGTCCACCCCCGTCTGTCCAATATCGCTCACCAGTGCTTCGCAGGTTGCGGCCAGATGGACGTGTCTGCGGAATCTTTTCCAGGAAACGAGGCTGAGTGCACGTTTGTTCAGGATTTCCTGCCAGCGGACAGGAGGCGGCGGCAAATGGGGGTCAGAGATATGAGCCAGCGTGACAACGGACTTGCCCCGCGGAGAGGAAAAATCTGCGGGTTGGTCGTGGGACATGAGAGGAACAGGGCCTTGTCAATCTTGGGGCCAGTCTCAAGGGGAACCCATGTTCTGGCGGGAGCATCATAGCCATGCTAGACCCGCCCGCATAGCACCGAACGTGAGACTGAAGAATCCCCCCATAGTGCGACTTGCCCTGATCCATAATGCCCGAAGCCGCAAAAATCTGCGCAACGGTTCCGTCTTTGCTGCCGAAGCGGCGGCGTTTCTGGGCGAAAACTTTGTTCCTTCCGACAGTCGGGAAGGAACAACGGAACACGTTCGCCAGCTCTATGAACGTGGTATCAATACCATAGCGATTGATGGCGGAGATGGCACGGTCAGTACGGCGCTGACGGCCATTGCCCGGGCCTATCCTCCTGACCGTCTGCCTGACATCGTGGTGCTGGCGTCCGGCAATACCAATCTGATCGCTGGTGACGTCGGGTTTGGTCTGCGCGGGCGGGAGGCGCTTCAGCGTCTGCGGCAGGACGTGCCTCTGCGCTCCGGAATGAGAACACCGATCCGTCTGTCCTGGCCGGGCAGCGACCGTCTGCCAGTTCTGGGGCTGTTTGGCGGATGTTCGGGCTATGCCCGGGCGGTACGGATTGCCCACTCTCCAACGATACTGCGTTTTGCGCCGCACGATCTGGCCGTTGGCATCACGCTGCTCAGTACGGTTGTCAGTCTTCTCTTCCGGTCCAGTCGCCGGAAATGGCTCAGCGGGGACGAACTGCGTATCGAAACGGGTGGTCATGTCTATGATGGCCGCAGCTTCATGTTCCTGACGACAGGGCTTGCCCGCCTGTCGCACCGGATCTGGCCCTTCTGGGATGCGGAACCGAATGTGGAAGGGCTACGTTATCTGGATGTGAGTGCCTATCCTGAAAGTCTGGCCCGGGCCACGATGGCTCTGCTCTGCGGTCGCGCGCCCCGCTGGCTCCGTCTTCATCCGGATTATGTAAGCGGCCGTACGGATGACATGCTGCTTAGAACGGAAAGTGATTTCGTTCTGGATGGAGAGGTTTTCACGGCTCTTCCCAATGGTCTCATCCGTCTCGAACGTGCCCCGGCCTTCAGGTTTCTCCATGCCTGATGCACTCGAACAACGCCTGATTGGTGAGCTGACAACGGCCGTTGATCCGGCCGTCGTGGCGTTCGCGCACAACCTGGCCCAGTCCATGCCGGCGCCTCCGCTGGGTGTTCTGTTCTATGGCTCCATGCTTCGGTCAGCTGATCCTGACGGGATTCTCGATTTTTATATCATCACGGAGACGGCACGGGATTTTCCGGGCGGTTTTCTGGCCCGAGCTGCCAATCGCCTGCTACCTCCCAATGTCCGTTACGCGGAGTTCACAGCGTCCGATAACCGTATCCTGCGGGCCAAGATTGCGATTTTGTCCCGAGCTCAGTTTGCAGCGCGAACCAGTCTGGCGTCACTGGACACCACGCTCTGGGCACGTTTCTGTCAGCCGGCTCGGCTGATCTGGGTCAGAGGGCCGGAAGCCGCTGATGCACTGCTCGACCTGATTGCGCGCTGTGTAACCACGGCAGCCTGCTGGAGCGCCTTGCTTGGAGAGCCGCGCATGACGGCGCTCGGTTTCTGGCGGACGCTTTTTGCCCAGACCTATGCCTCTGAACTTCGTGTCGAAAAAAAAGGCAGGGGAAACAGTCTATTACAAGGACAGGAGGCGCGTTACGCTGCGCTGCTGGCCCTTGGATGGGCGAGGGCACATCTTCAGTTTTCCGCAGACGGACAGCTGTTGGAACCCGTGATTCCACGGGAACTGCGTCTGAAAGCGGTACAGCGCTGGCAGCTTGTCCGGCGAACGGGTCAGCCGCGGAATGTCATGCGGTTGCTGAAAGGAGCCTTCACATTTGAAAACGGCGCGTCTTACCTCGCCTGGAAAATCAGGCGGCATACCGGTTTTGATCTGAGGCTCTCAGCGTTTGAACAACGTCATCCGCTTCTGATGCTGCCTGCGCTTCTCTGGCGGGCACGGAAGCTCTGGAACCGCCCTCAGGATGGTATGGTTCCAGAAAAGAAAAACGGGACACAATAGAAAAGCGCCGGACAGACCAGCCTGTCCGGCGCTTTTCTTGCATCGAGTAGAAAATCAGAGCCCGAATTCTCTGGCCAGTTTGCCAAACACGTCAACGGCCTGATCAATTTCCCGTGCTGAATGCGCTGCCATGACCGAACAACGCAAAAGAGGCCTGTTATCAGGCGTGGCCGGGGGAAGGGAGAGGTTGACGTAAACCCCATGCTCCAGGAGGGCGTTCCAGAATGCGACGGCCTGTTCAACGGTTTCAAGCGTGACAGCCACAACCGGAGAAACGTGGGAACCTGTGCTGAGACCTGCGTCCTGCAATCCCTTGTGAAGCCTTGCGGAATTTTCCTGAAGGCGTGTCCTCAGTTCGGGATGTGCCTCCATTTCATCCAGCGCAGCAAGGGTTGCTGCGATGATCTCGGGAGGCAGCGAAGCCGTGAACATATAGGGCCGGGAGCACAGACGCATGAGGTTCACGCCATCATGGTCCGTAACGCAGTATCCTCCGACCGTACCCAGGGATTTGGAGAAGGTGCCGACCACGAAATCGATCCCGTCCTCGCAGCCCTGAAGCTCAGCAACACCACGGCCATGCTTACCCAGAACCCCGAAGGAGTGGGCTTCATCGGCCATCAGATAAGCACCATGGCGCTTCTTGATGTCGACGAATTTGTCCAGCGGGGCGACATTCCCCGTCATGGAATAGATACCTTCGGCGATGATGAGTTTGGCGCCCTGATGATCTTTGACGCGGCTCAGACGCTTTTCCAGGTCGGCAGGATCATTGTGACGAAAGCGGATGACCTGTGCTCCGGAGAGCTTGGCGCCGTCATAGATGCTGGCGTGGCTGTCTGCATCCAGGAAAAGGATGTCATTTTTGTTCACGAGGGCGGAGATGGTACCCAGATTGGCCTGATAGCCGGTCGAGAACACCATGCAGTGCTTGCGATGGAAAACCTGTGCCAGGCGCTGTTCAAGCTGCTTGTGCAGGCCGAACGTACCATTGGCGATCCGTGAGCCGGTTGTACCGACACCCATGGTGCGCGCCGTTTCGATGGCGGCATCCGCAGCGTGTTTCGACTGGCTCAGGCCAAGATAGTTGTTCGTTCCGAACAGGAGCGTCTCACGTCCTTCAATGATGCCGACAGTAGCCGACAGGGGATGGTCAATGACGACTTCGAATGGATTGCGCGGGAAATGCGCGGTCAGCCCGTCATAAGCTGCACGCAACGCGGCATGCTTGGCGAAAATGTCAGTCACGCCTGGTTGGCTTTCAGCGTATGCAGGCAGACGGCCAGATCATTGATCGTCCGGATATCAGCCAGTTTGTCGAGCGGGACCGAAACGTCAAGTTCGTCTTCGATTTCCATGACGAAATTCATGACGGCAAGGCTGTCGAATGCCAGATCTTCGACGATCTTGCTGTTGCCATCGATGTCCCGGGGAACTTTCGGATTGGCAAGCAACTTGTCGATGATCATCTGCGAAATGGCGGCGACACTGTCAGTCATGAATTGGGCTCTCGGTCTCTTGAACTGTTGGGGCGGCCTTATGCGCCAAACTGCGCAGGACTGCCACCCGTTCCTGCATCTAAACTTGCAGGAACGGGCATACGGTATCGGATTGTCAGGCGGCGGACGTCGTGGTTTCCGGGTGGAGGTCGAACTGTCCGGTGAGGAGCATGGTTTTCGCCTTTGCGCGTGTCAGCTTGCCCGATGACGTCTGGGGCAGGGTACGCGGCGGTACGAGAATGACCTTGACATCGACACCGTGCTGGCGACGGAACACGCTGGCCACTTCATCCCGAAGCTGATTACGGCTGGCTTCTTCCGTCGCGCGGCACTGAACCAGCGCGACGATGTTCTCGCCGTCTTCCGTATCCATGGAGAAGACGGCCACATCGCGTGAACGCAGGGTGGGAACTTCGCTTTCCGCCGACCACTCAAGATCCTGCGGCCAGATATTGCGGCCGTTGATGATGATGAGGTCCTTGGCGCGTCCTGTGACAATGATCTGTCCTTTCAGATGATAGCCAAGGTCGCCCGTGTTCAGCCAGCCATCGGCGTCCAGGACGGCTTCCGTTTCCTCCGGGCGCCGGAAATACCCGCACATGAGGCTCGGCCCGCGCACATAGACTGTGCCAACGTGTCGTTCGGGCAGGATCCTGCCTGCCGGGTCACGGACTTCGATCTGATGGTCTGGCAAGGGAGCGCCACAGAGGACGAAGGTCCGCAGGGCATGTGTGGGGTCATTGCAGGGTTCGGCGATCCCGTTCTTTTCCAGCGCCCGCAGGTCGATCGTATCTGTCTGGATGCCGGTATCGAGTGGTGCGAAGCTGATGGCCAAGGTCGCTTCCGCCATGCCGTAGCTGGCGACGAAAGCCTTGGGATTGAAGCCGTTGGAGACGAAGCGCTCGGCAAACCCTTCGAGGATATGAGGGCGGATCATGTCTCCGCCAATGCCGGCAATACGCCAGCAGGACAGATCGAGCTCGGTCTGTCCGCTGCGTCGTGCGCAGAGTTCGTAGCCGAAGGATGGACTGTATGCGATCGTGCCGCGATTGCGGGAGATCAGATCCAGCCAGACATGCGGGCGGCGGGCAAACTCCCGGGTTGGCAGCAGATCCACGCTGAGCTGGCAGGTCAGAGGCGTCAGAAAGAAACCTACCAGTCCCATATCATGATAGAGCGGCAGCCAGGACACGCAGCGGTCATTGCGCGGGTCTTCGGCTGGATGGACTTTCAGTCCGTCACGGGCAATGGCGCGGGCATTGGCCATGCCGGCGGCCTGCGTGACGGAGACACCCATCGGGAAACGGGTGCTGCCCGAGGAGAACTGGAGATAGGATAGATCTGAAGAACGGATTTCCGGTAGGTCGACATTCGCTTCCGCGTGACGATACAGGTCAGCGGGAGAGCCGCCAAAAACCAGATCCAGCCCGTCCACGATGTCTGAAGTCCAGCTGCCGATCACGTCCGGAACCACCACAGCCCGTGCAGCAGCGCTTTCAACCATGCCGCGCAGGGTTGAGACGTAGCCTTCCCGTCCTCCAAAGGCGACGGGCAGAGGCAGAGGAGCTGGGACAAGGCCCGCATACTGACAACCGAAGAAAATGCGGGCAAAGTCCCCGTCACTTTCTGCCACGATGGCCACGCGGTCTCCAGCCGTGAGTCCCAGACCCAGCAGGCGCCGCGCCATGGACTGCGCCTGCTCGCGAAGGGCACGATAGGGCAGTGCCTCGAGAAGCTGTCCGCGGCCTGAGTAGATGTTGAATCCACTTTCACCTTGGGCTGCGTAGTCGAGCGCTGCGGCAAAGCTGGAGAAGTCCCCGTAGCGCCGGGTCAGGCCCGAGCGGCTGGGCGTGGGGGCGGAAGGGGCGGTGGGGTTCTGGTTGGCCTCGGTCAAACCTTGACTAGCTCCATTTGGATCGCCGGACATCAGGCGGCCCTTTGCAGAAAATCAACGATGGCATCCGCAGCGGCGGGGGCCGTGGGCTCGTCGCCTAGAGTCTCGAATGTCTCTAATACATATTGACGCTGGGTCTCAAGAAAACGTGGATGGGTTTCGAATGCCCGTTCGATTTCAGCGCCGGGGTCAGCCATTCTGTCCGTTACCGGACCGAGCGTCCATGACAGATAATTGGGATCGTTCTGCCATTTTGCATGATGGGCATTCAAAAAAAGACAGGGACGCGGGCGAACCATGAATTCCGCGACTTGGCTGCTGACATCGCCCATGTAAAGATCAGCCGCCATTGTGTAGGTCATGTCAATGCTGCGTTCGCTTCCAGGGTCTATGATCATATGGGGAAAGCGTCCGTATTCCTGTTTCAGAGCCTCTCCTTCCTTGCGCCGGTTGTCAAAGAGGCGGAAATGGGGCGCAAAAATCAGGTTATAGCGGTCTTGATGGGCAAAGAATTCAAGAATACGAGGACCCATTGAGGACCAGGATGAAAACCGCTTCAGGAAATGCGGATTATACAGGATCGTAGGCCGGTCATTATCGAAAAGCTTTGGCCGATGGGCTTCGAGTCTGCGGACCAGATCGAATTTCGCATAGGTGCCCCGATGATAAAAACCGGAGCGAATGATCTTTTCACGTAGCATTCGCTGCTCCACTTTCCGGCCCGGAACCAGCAGGAAGTCAAATTTCCTGAGGTGTCGGGCAAAACCGATAGCGCGATCGCCCGCGCCGTGTCCGGTCCAGATCATGCGCGGATGCGTAACTCCCATGTGGCGGAGTTGCAGGGAGGTAGCTTCGGGCACGATGATGGCGTCAAATTTCTGGAAATAACGCCGGGCGAGAAACAGGCCCATCAACCGGTCTATCACACGCAGACCATGTTTTTCGATTCTCTGTCTCTGACGTGGAGAGAGAGGCAGCAGATCGAACTGCACCCGGGCCTCTGGGTACAGGCTTGCAAGCGAGCGCGCGAGTTCCATGTGGCTGATGGTCAGGCAGGACACATGCACCGCGACGTCGGGATGGCGTGCGGACATCTCCAGCGCGACTGGCAGGGCATGGAGAGTCTGGTGTCGCTGGGCGATCAGGGGAAAAGCGACCTTCATGCCGTGGCCTGTCCCTGGCCGGTGGCGCGCAGAACAAAGAAGAACTGTGTCAGGATCAGAAGCGTGACGCCGGCGAGGGTTGCCGGTCCAACGCCACTCAGCCCGTAGCGGTGAACCATGAACAGAAGAGCCGGCAGGAAAAAGAAACACTCGAGGCAGCGCGCCTGGATAGCGGAACCTGAACGGTTGATGGTGAAAAGCAGCGGCTCTAGCGGCAGTCCCCACACCGTGACCACTTCGGCCGCAAGCAGCCAGAGCGTCACCGGCATGGCCTCCATCGCGCCCTTGTGGCCGATATAGAGCTGAAGCAGTGGCTGGCCTGCGAAGAAAGTCAGGAGAAGAAGAGCGGTACCGATACCACCAGCTGCAAGTGCGACCTGCCCTGTCAGACGGTAAAGCCGTTTCATGGCCCGGTCACGGCGCAGGCGAGCCATTTCCGGATAAACGGTGGTCTGGATCAGGGTTGCAGGTTTTGCGATGCCTGAGGCGATCTGACTGGCAATGCGATAATACCCGGCGCTTGTCGGGCCTACGAAGGCACCGACGACAAGTGTGCCGATATGCCCGAAAGCCAGCGCTAGAGTAGAATTCAGATTGGTGTTGACAGCAAAGCGCCAGATACCGGGATAGGATGCAAAGAACCGCCGGTTCCAGAGTTCCGGCACGATGCTGCGCATTTCATGGAAAAGGCCCCGGATCAGGTCACGGCGATGCATTTCGCGGGCCGCCATGAAGAAAATTGTCCCCCATGCCACCATTTCCGCAAGGATCCAGACCGTCGCCAGTCCCGCCACGGACGCGAAACCCAGTCCCAGAGTCGCCGTACCGATGACCCGAACGATGGTTGCGACCGTGCTCTGGGCGGAAAGCAGGTCATAGCGGTCAAAAACCCGCAGCAGCCCAGTGGGGGTGGCAGACGCCATGAAAAGGATGGATACGCAGTAGATCACACCGATAACATGGATCTGTGAAGGCCAGCCCAGTGCAGTCATGGCCATGATGCTGATCAGGACCCCGCCTGCAAAGCCGATCAGCCCGCCGCAACTGTCGAGCAGGAGGCTGAAGGCCACGATCCGCTGAAAGCCGCGGCGATCACCGTTTGTCAGGGGGCGCAGGCCATAGTGAAGCACCGTCTGCCAGGACTGGAAGTCCACGACATCGCCCATTGTCCGTGCAAAGGCGTACATCATGGCCACCAGGCCGAAATTGTAACTGCCCAGCAGATGGGTTGCCATCCAAACATGCACGAGGCTGAGAGGGGCGTTGACCGCCCGGCCTCCCAGCAGGACGCCGAGATTGCTCATGACCCGCCGGACACCGCCGGCTTTGAGGGGGGAAGATGACGTTATGTCGTCTGACATCAGTTTCCGGGAACTTTCCTGATGGTCCTAGCGTTGCGATAGGTTCGCCAAGAAATAGGCTTTCGCGCGGAAATCGGAACTCACGTTTTATGACGGAACGTTGCAGTTTCCTGCCGCGCAGCGCCAGGATGTAAGAAAAGTACTGTGATTACAGGCTTTTCTATGGCCCAGAACCGTGTCTAGATGAAGGCTGCTTCCCAAGTATGATCAAGAGCGGACAGCCCCATCCATGAAGAAAACCATTCCTGATGCAGCGTCGGCACGGGCAGGGGCCTGGCTGACAGTCGATCTGGACGCCATCAGTGCCAATTATGGTCTTCTGAGCAGGATGTGCGCTTCCGCCGAGTGCGCTGCAGTCATCAAGGCAGACGCTTACGGACTAGGAGCGGAACGTATCGCTCCGCTCCTGGAAGGGCAAGGCGCACGGACATTTTTCGTGGCACATCTTGATGAAGGGATCCATCTCCGTACCATTCTGCCGGAAAGACGCATTTTTGTTCTGCACGGTTTCATGCCGGGCTGTGCCGCCACAATGGCAGATCATGGCCTGCTGCCGGTGCTGAATGACCTGTCACAGGTGGAGGAATGGAAAGCCCTCTGTGCTCTGAAAGGACAGGCGCTTCCAGCGGCATTGCAGGTTGACAGCGGTATGTCCCGTTTTGGCCTGTCTGAAGCGGATCTCGAGAACAGGGCCCAGTTCGAGGGACTGTCACTGCACCTGATCATGAGTCATCTGGCCTGTGCGGATACACCCGATCATCCCGCCAATGCCCGCCAGCGGCAGCGTTTCTTGGAGATGGCGGCTTTTTTTCCGAGGATTCCGCGTTCGCTTTCCGCATCATCCGGAATTTTCCTGGGGCCAGAGTATCATTTTGAACTGACCCGTCCGGGCGCGGCGCTTTACGGTATCGCTCCACAACCGGGCAACCGCTCCCTTTCTCCTGTGCTGGGGCTGGATGCGCGGATCGTTCAGATCCGCACGGTCAGGGCGGGAGAGCGTGTCGGATATGGCCTGACATGGGAAGCACAGGAACCAACCCGGATTGCAACGCTTGGACTGGGCTATGCGGATGGATTTTTCCGGGCGCAGGCGGGGGAAGCGTCGGTCTGGCACGGATCGAAACGACTGCCAGTCATCGGGCGTGTTTCAATGGACAGTATCTGCATTGATCTAAATGCGGCTTCTGAAAGCCTTGAACCTGGCGATGTTCTTTCAGTAGTGGGGCCTTGTCAGGACGTGGATGCACTTGCTGCGTCTGGAAAGACGATTGGATATGAGGTGCTGACTTCGCTGGGAAGCCGTTTCCATCGTTTCTATAAGCAGAGCCAGAGGGATTTGCAGAATGATAGCCGTCCGGCTGTTCGCGCTGAAGGAGCAGACGGCTGATCTCTGGCAGGCGGAATATCTGCATCCGGACGGCAAACAGGGCTAAGGCTGGAAAGGTGCTGCCGGTCAGGCCGGGGTTGTCGTGCTTCAGTCTGCCAGCAACGCCCGTGTTCCATGCATGTTGCGTTTTGTCGCCTGATCGAGAATGTCCCGGATCTGACGTGTCAGTGTCGAGTGGTCTGTATATCGGCGACCGTAGGTAAGATTGAACGCGTAGTCGAAATCGGAAGGGTTCTGACCGGTGTTGTGCTGACTGATGGTTTCGATTTTATCGAATGCCTTGGCAAGGCGTGCCTCGGGTGTGGAGGCTGCTTCATATTCGTCCCACAGGGACAGGAATTCGTCGCGAAGAGAAATAGGCAGGGATTCCATGATGACCAGAAGGTCTTCGCGTTCCTGAACGGACTTGTTCGCGGATGCCAGGACGGAAATGGCGGGAATATCGCCGTGGATGGCTTCGCCCAGATCATGGATGATGCAGATTTTCAGGAGTTTCAGCAGATCAATGTCCGGCATCTGGTCAGCGAACGTCATGATGAGCAGGCAGAGCGCCCAGCTATGCTCGGCCGTGCTTTCTGACTGGCCACCAAGGGTGTAGGTCCGTCTCAGGACATCCTTGAGGCGCGTGGCTTCCCGCATAAAGTCCAGACGTTTTGTAATGTCGTCTGACGTCATGTCTCAGTATCCTGTCCAATGTGTCTGATACGGCATGGGAAAATGGCTCCCTGTCCTACATAACCAGGGCATAAAGTGTCAGATAGGCGAGTAGAACAGCGATGATCAGTACAGCAAAGACCGCGATGAAACCGGGGCCTTTCTGAAGTGAGCGGATGAAGTCCACGAAAAATTTGGCCATGCGGGAAATCTCCGGTCCCGGAAGGGCGAGCATCAAGGATCAGGCCTGCCCTTGCTGTTTGGTCGGAAATTGATCCTAGCATCAAACTGACATTGGGTCGCCCCATGGCTGTTCATATTTGTCAGGAAGTCGCGGGAATATGGATTTTTCGCGATGTCGGAGAAAGGAAAGCCCGGATGGCGCTGATCCCTTCATCTCTGTGCCTGTCCGGATTATCCATAGGGCCATGAACTTTTCTTCCGCAGTGCCGACCTTTCAGATCGGGGATACGAACCATGACATCCACTGAGAACGGCACAGGCTGGTTTCCTGTTTCCCTGCGCCTGAAAGGGGCGCGGGTGCTGTTGGTGGGCGGTGGGGAAATTGCGGCCAATAAGGGAAGGCTGCTTCTGGACCATGGCGCGCGTATCGAAATTCTTGCTGACAGGCTTGGGCCGGTTGTTCGAGGGTGGGTTGAAAGTGGACAGGCCCTGCATGTCGGGGACCATGCCAACGCGGAGAACTTGCAGGCACTGCTGCCGGGAAGCCGTCTGGTTTACGCCGCCACGGATGACCGTGCCGTGAACCGGCAGGTCGCGGCCATGGCAGACCGTTTCAATATCCCCGTCTGCGCGGTGGATGATCCGGAACCTTCCAGTTTCATTACCCCGGCGCAGATCCGGCGTGGCGTGGTGCGGGTGGCAATCTCGACTGGCGGGGCCGCGCCGGTGCTGGCCCGGCGACTTCGGGAGCGGATTGAAGCCCAGTTACCCCTCGGAACCGCTGCCCTTGCGGATTATATGCAGACAAGGCGGGTGCGCGTTTCGGGGCGGTATCCTGATGTGCGGATACGCAAACGCATCTGGGAAGACTTTTTGGATGGACCCGGTGCCGAGGCAGCTTCTGCGGGAGAAGACAACCGTGCGGATACCATTCTTGAGGCGCTTCTCGCCAATCCCGTCCGTACTGGGGAGGTCTGGCTGGTTGGGGCAGGACCGGGCGATCCGGACCTGCTGACGCTCAAGGCGTTGCATCTGATGCAGAACGCGGATTCTGTACTTTATGACAATTTGCTGTCCCCGGATCTGCTGGAACTCGTCCGCCGGGACGCGGAAATGGTGTTTGTGGGCAAGCAGCGGGATCGCCATGCCTTGCCACAGGAAGAGATCAATCAGGAAATGATCCGTCGTGCTAGTGCCGGGGAGCGGGTCCTGCGCCTCAAAGGGGGCGATCCTTTCATTTTCGGACGTGGCGGAGAAGAAATCGAGGCGCTCGTTGGCGCTAGTGTGCCATTCCGCCTTGTACCAGGGATTTCTGCGGCCAATGGGTGTGCGGCATATTCCGGTATTCCGCTGACGCATCGTGACTGCGCGCAGGCCTGTCTTTTCGTCACGGGTCATGCCCGTGCTGACGGGAGGTTGGATCTGCCATGGAAAGATATGGCGGACCGCCGCCAGACCGTCGTGATCTATATGGGAATTTCCACACTGGAGCAGCTTGTCACGGGGCTGAAGGAACAGGGGCTACCCTCTGACTGGCCCGTTGCCATCGTGGAGCGTGGCACCCAGCCTGCCCAGCGTGTGCTGACTGGAACGCTGGATGACATTGCCGCCCGCACCCGGGATGAAGGGGTGAAATCTCCGGCGCTTGTCATTATCGGGCAGGTGGTGAGGCACCGTGTGATTTCGCCCGTCGCCCTGACGAACTGAACCGCGGAAGGTATGCATTCAATGCATACCTTCCGGCATGCCATGAGGGTTGCGGGAAGAGGGAGTGGCAGAGAAAGGTAATCTCTCTGATCGATCATCTCCCTGAAAAGACCGGTTTTTCCATGACACAGATTGCTGACATTATCGCTGCTATTGCAGAAGAAATGCGCATAGCAGCCGAGCGAGGAACTGTCGCAAGCTATATCCCGCCCCTCGCACGCGTGGATCTGGGACGGTTCGGCATGGCGGTTATAGATGCAGACGGTCATTGCCATATTGTGGGAGATGCTGATGAGCCGTTCTCCATCCAGAGCGTTTCCAAGGTCTTTTCGTTCAGCATGGCCCTGAACGCGATGGGGGAGGAAATCTGGGCGAGGGTCCGTCAGGAGCCGTCAGGCAGTCCGTTCAATTCCATTGTTCAGCTTGAAAGCGAATTTGGCATTCCCCGCAATCCGTTTATCAACGCGGGGGCCATTGTCGTGGATGATATCCTTGTTGCCCGGTATGGCAAAGACGGTGCGCAGAAACGCCTGCTGGATTTCCTTCGTTCACTGGTCAGTGCGCCAGATGCTATCCAGATGGATCGGGATGTGGCGCGACAGGAAAAGGAAACGGGTTTCCGCAATATCGCTCTGGCCAATTACATGCGGACGTTCGGCAATATCCGCAATCCGGTCGAAGACACGCTGGACTTCTATTTTCATCAGTGTGCGCTCACGATGAGTTGTCGCCAGCTAGCGGAGGTTGGCACCTACCTGATGATGGAAGGACGTAACCCCCGCACGAAGGAACAGGTTGTCACGCCCCGCCATGCGCAGACCGTTCTCGCGCTTATGATGATGTGTGGTCATTATGACGGGTCAGGGGCGTTCGCCATTCGTGTCGGGTTGCCGGGAAAATCAGGCGTGGGCGGTGGGATTCTTGCCGTGGCGCCGGGTATCGCCTCCATTGCGGTGTGGTCACCGGGGCTGAACGCGCAGGGCAACTCCCTGCTGGGGACGCGGGCTCTGGAACGTCTGGTACAGCAGACTGGCTGGTCTGTTTTCCGGCCTTCGTATTGAAAGTCGGGGCTTTTCAGCTGGACAGGGTATCGTAAAGCAGCTTGAAGTTCAGGAGAAGAATGAAGGCTGCTACACTCCATGATAGTAGGCGTATGGCGGGTGAAATGACGAATTCTCCCATTTTTCGTTTGTCGGAAACGAATTTCACCAGAGGAATGACTGCGAAGGGTAACTGAAGCGAGAGGATGACCTGACTGGCCAGCAACAGCATGCCAACGCCCTGATCACCGTACAGGACTGTCACGATGGCGACCGGGATGATGGCCAGTCCCCGGGTCAGGAGGCGTCGGGCCCAGTGCGGGATCCGCAGCCGGAGGAAGCCTTCCATGATGATCTGGCCCGCCAGAGTGCCTGTAACGGTGGAATTGGTGCCGGCTGCGAGAAGAGCCAGTGCAAACAGGGTAGAGGCCATTCCCAGCCCAAGGATGGGTGACAGAAGTCGATAGGCATCCTCGATTTCCGCTACCCCCTGATGACCGGTTGTATGAAAGGCCGCGGCCGCGACGACGAGAATGGCCCCGTTGATGAAAAGAGCCAGCATCAGCGCTATCGTACTATCCAGCGTGGACCAGCGGATGGCGTCCCGTCGTCCGGCAGGCGTGCGCTCGTAAGCGCGTGTCTGAACGATTGAAGAATGCAGATAAAGATTATGCGGCATGACGGTTGCGCCGATAATGCCGATGGCAATGTACAGCATGGACGGATCCGTCACGATCCCGGTTGGCGGTAACAGGCCGGCCAGTACGTCTCTGACCGGTGGGGCCGCGGCCACAACCTGAATGCCGAAACAAAGCGCGATGATGCTGAGCAGGACGATTACGAAGGCTTCGAGGTACCGGAAACCACGGTTCATCAGAAGAAGAACGATCAGCGCATCGAAAATGGAGAGTAGCGCTCCGCCCAGCAGAGGAAGGCCAAAAAGAAGCTTCAGGGCTACTGCCGTACCAATTACCTCTGCAAGATCACACGCAATGATCGCCAGTTCGCAGGCCAGCCACAGGACGATATTGAGGGCAGGATGAAAATGATCCCGGCAGGCCTGTGCAAGATCGCGCCCCGTTGCAATGCCCAGGCGGGCGGAAAGCGCCTGCAACAGGATGGCCATCAGGTTGGATAGCATGATGATGCTCAGAAGCGTGTAGCCGAACTGCGCCCCACCCTGAAGGTCCGTCGCCCAGTTACCCGGGTCCATATATCCGACAGACACCATGTAGCCCGGGCCGACAAAAGCCAGAAACCGCCGGAACCATGACGCGCCAGCGGCAGGAACCCGGACGGATGCAAAAGCTTCCGGCAGGCTGGGGCGGTCTTCGTCCGTGTCTCGGGAAAAACGCCAGCCCGAGCCAGAAGCGGAGTTATCAGACGGGGAAGGTTGGCTGGACATAAGGATGACATTCTTACGGAAAGCAATGAAATATTCAATATGCTATATATCTGAAGGGCAGATATTGCCGATGGAAACGGGAAGCGGGCCAACCTGACTGGATCACAAGGAGAGAATGTTTTATTCCCTCGCGAATATTCAATAAGGAATATGGAGCGATACGGAATGCGGCGCACGGAACCTCTGGCAGATGCCATGCCGGACATAGAAATCCAGTCTGAAGGGTTCCGGGTTAATCGCGCGGCGCGGCGCAGGGTCTTGGTTGAGGATTATGTGGAACTGATTTCGGATCTGCTCGCGGAAGGACGGGAAGTGCGGCAGGTAGATATTGCCAGCCGGCTTGGGGTCTCCCAGCCAACGGTCGCCAAGATGCTGAGCCGCCTTTCAGCGGAAGGATATGTGACGCAGAAGTCTTACCGGGGCGTTTTTCTGACTGAGGCCGGACAGACAATGGCCCGGAAGGCCCGGCGCCGTCATCGCCTCGTGGAGGAATTTCTGCTTGCACTTGGGATCAGTCCGGACAACGCCCGGATCGACGCCGAGGGTGTCGAGCATTACGTTGGTCAGGAGACCCTGGCGGCTTTTGAAAAAGCAATTGCCGGTGGTCTGCATCAGTTCATGCGTAGCCTACCCGAGACCTAGATCAGGTACAGATTTCGAAATTCACGCCTTCGCCTGTCAGTTCCTTGCGAATGGCGGGTTTGAGGTGAGAGTCTGTCAGGACCAGATCGAATTCCGAGAGGGACGCAAGCCGGTGCAGTCCGCCCTTTCGGAATTTCGTACTGTCCACCAGCAGGACACTCTGATCTGCAATTTCCATCATGGCGCGTTTGACTTTCACGACGTCCTGATCGTTCTGAAAGGCCGTGGCGTTGTGTATGACCGATGTGGAAAGAAACATCGTATTTGCCCGCAATGATTGTGCCGCCTGTTCACAGACCAGCCCGAAAAAGGCGTTGCGTGGTGGATTATAGTCCCCGCCGAGGCAGATCAGTTTCAGGTTCGGATAGGGAGACAGCGCCTGCACCACGCCAACCGCGTTGGTAATGATAGTCAGGGGTGCCAGCGCCGGAAGCAGGGGTAGCATGGCGGCAACCGTTGTGGAGTCGTCCAGTACAAGAACCTGTTCCGGCTGGATGATGGAGACGGCCCGCTGGATGATGGCGTCCTTGAGATCCGGAGCGCGGGAGCGCCGGAAATTAACGGTTTTCTGCGTTACGACGCGGTTGCGCAGGACGATGCTGCCATGCAGCTTGTCGATCAGTCCCTGTTCCACCAGTGCATGTGCGTCACGATGGATGGTCATGCGGCTGACACCAAAACGGTCGGCCAGATTTTCGATCGTGGCTGTTCCGGTTTCCAGAAGAATATCTAGGATCTGCTGCTGCCGGGCAGAATTGTCTCTTCGTCTTCCTCCGGGAAAAGCCACAGGAGAAATCGCGGAGCCCGGACTGTCAGTCATCTGTCAGTTTGATCCTTCAATCAGGAACGCGACATGCGTTCCGGAAAACATCACAGATATATCAGATGAGAATGTGATTGTAATGTTCAGAAAATACCATTCCGGATATTCCACCCTTCAGGCGTGGTCCGGTATTTCCACCAGTGGAGTGGGTTTGCGGGAATCGGGACAGTTTGATCCGGCATACTGGTTCATCAGGTTGGAGAGACGTGCGGCAAAGTGGTCGCGGTCATTCGCGATGCGCGCCCCTTCTGTTTTTCGTGCCGTATTGGGCTGGGCCAGCAGGGCTTCGGCATAATCCGTTTCGCGCTCGGCTTCCGCGTCAGCCAATGCCGAGAGCGGAATGAAATGGGCAGGCAGCGTAATCTGCTGGTTCCTGCGCTGGCTTGCGTCAGATCCAATTTCGAGAACAGGTGCCGTTCCCATTGTGCTGACGGAAAAGGATCTGCTCCGTGTATAGGAGCCTGTAAGCTGAACCCGACCGGAAATCATAGGTACGATCGGGTACGGGGTTTTCTGGGTACACTGGAAAGGGCGGATATTCGCATCGAAATGGGCCATCTGAATCGGAGACAATTCCTGGATGCGGGATGTGCCGCTCGCACCTGTTTTGGCGAGATCGGCCTGAATGCTGGCGATGGCCCTGCTGACCGTTACCATCTGACGGGGATGAATGGAACAGCCGCTCAGGACCATAGAACATGACAGAATGAGAGCTGATGGAATCCGCGTGAAGACCACTCATGGAAAACAGGGAAGACAGAGCGGCTGCTCTTCGGGTCAGACAGCTTTCATTTCCGCCAGCAGGGTGTCGAAATTCTCTGTCTGTGGTGAGAGGCTGTGGATTGTCAGTCAGTTCTGGCGACTGAACAGCCCATAGGCTTCATCGGCGATTTGCATGAACGTGGCCCATGGCATGAATGTCCGCGCGCTCCACGTGTTGAAGAAGATTCCCAGTCGGTTATAGCCGACCAGTGCGATGGCATGCCCTCCTGCCGGCGTCCGGTCCGTGATCGAATTAGGCTCAACAGTTGTATCTGTCACGAATTCAGGAACATTCAGCGTAATAGTTGTTACGGATCTGTCGCGTGTGATCGTACAGTTTGTCAGATCTCCAATGCCGTTCCGGTCGTGAGAAGATGCAGAACGTTCCGCCGGCCCCGGTCATGCATTGTTGAAAATTCTGGGTTTGAGGAGGGAAAACAGATTGGTCATGCTGATCTCCGACACAGAAAACCGCCTAAAAGGCGGTGTCCAAATATTTTTCTGAAAATATCGTAAGCTGACGGATATGCAGGCTGATCTGGTTGTTTGTGCCGTCGGTCTGATGACATAGGGTGAAATTTCCGCGCACCAAGAAGGAAGATGCGTCAAGAAGAAAGAAGAGCCGGAATTTATGTCATTCCTTAATCGTAATTTTATGGTCTGCCCTTGAGACTGACAGTCAGTTCCACTGCCTGGTCTTCCGCTGTGAATGCTGCGCTTTGGAAGAAGGGTGGTCCCCATGTTGTGGCCGGATTGCGCGAAAACTAAAAGGTCCGCGCGGAACACCCAGAAATCCCCGATCCAGTTTTCCATTGCTGTTTCGGTCCTGAAAGACCTGAACGGCATAAATTCCTGGTCCTATGTCTGGAAACCGGACGCGAACCGAGCCTTTTCTGCAGGAACGGACTGCGCATCATGACAGGATATATGCAGGAATTCAGCTCGCGGGCAGACGGCAATCCGGATTGCGCCAGTTGCATCAGGAACATCCTGTACCGTCACTGCCGGGGGTGCTGCATGGCTGACTGAAGATCAGGAACAGCGGAAACACTGGTCATTCAAGCATGTGCCAGATCTTCCATCAGAAGGTCTGTACTGATCCGTGCGCCCTCGAAAATAACCGGCAGACCGCTGCCGGGATGTGTGCCTCCACCTACGATATAAAGATTGGGAATGTCATTGAAACGGTTATGAGGGCGGCGATTGAGCATCTGCCCCAGATCATGCGAAAGGTTGAAGACGGCGCCGCGATGGACGTCATGCTCCGTTTTCCAATGTTGTGGCGTCATAATTTTTTCAAACCGGACATGCTCGGGAATACCGGTAAAACCGGCTTCTTCCAGACGCCGATAGGCCATTCCGCGGGCCTGTTCCTGCGTTTCCGCCCTCCATTGCAGGCCATTCTCGTGAAGATTGGCGACCGGCATCAAAACATACAGCGTGGAACATCCCTGAGGTGCAAGGGAAGGATCTGTTACACATGCGTTCTGAACGTAAAGGCTGGGACGGGAGGGAAGGGCCCGGCCAGCATCTACGCGGGCGAAATTGTGGTCATAATCATCAGAGAGAAAAATCGTGTGGTGGGCATGGTCGGAAAACGCGCGGTCAACCCCCAGATACATCATGAACGTCGAGCATGAATAACGGCTGTTCGCAATTTTGATATCGCTCCAGGAAGGACGGGCATCATTTGCGACGAGTTGTCTCATGCCATGTGCGAAATCTGCATTCATGACGACGGCATCAGCAGGTTCGATACCATAATCCGTGACCACACCCGCTGCTTTTCCCTGTTCCAGATGGATGTGCTGAACGGGTGTGCTGAATCGGAAAACCACCCCGAAATTTTCCGCTGCCTCCTGCATCCTATCCATCACGGTGGCTGTACCCCCGACGGCATGAAAGATACCGAATTCATGTTCCATGTAGCTTAGGATCGTGAACAGGCTGGGACATTGGTAAGGCGACATGCCCAGATATTTACTCTGGAATGAGAAGGCCAGTCGGGTGCGCGGATCGTGGAAATAGCGTGCCAGATCCTGATCCACCGTCCGAAACGGCCGCATCATGGGAAGCGTATGAAGCATGTCAGGGCGCAGAAGGTCACGCCATGAATTGAACGGTCGTTTCAGGATCGGTGCAAAAACGTCAAATTTCTCGCGGTTGTCTCGTAACCATGCATCAATGTTGGCAGCATCCGCCGGGCTGATTTTCGTGGCGATTTCCTGCTTCATGCGGGTGAGATTGCTGCTGATATCCAGCGTCGGGCCATTTTCGTAAACAAGCTGATAGCAGGTCGCCAGCTTGCGCAGGGTGATGTTCCGTTCGAAATCCAATCCGCAATCTCTGAAAATATCCTGCAGGATTTCAGGATAAAGGAAGAATGTCGGTCCGATGTCGAAGGTATATCCCTGAGCGCGGATGCGACCCGAGCGACCACCGGCCTGTGCATGGCGCTCATAAACCGTGACCTGCGCGCCCGCATGCCCAAGTTTCATGGCGGCCGCCAGTCCGCCAGGGCCGGCTCCGATGATGGCGACCCGTCGTCCTGTCAGTGAGGCCGCCTGATCAGAGGAAATCCGGGATCCGGGGAAGAGAGTCGCCATTGCTGCCTGCCGTCGTCTGTCCTGTCGAAATATATCATAACATGACAGGGGCGGTCTTGCCGAAAGGCGCGACAGGGGGAGGGGCTCTTCAGTCAGTTCCTAAGGCCGGATATCAATCCTGAACGATCTGCAATGCCGTGGCGGTCTGTCGTCTCAGGTCGTTGCACAGGCTGGCATCCGATTTCAGGTCTGTTCCGTAAGCCGGGAAAAGGTCTTGCAGGCGTGGTAGCCAGTCATTCTGACCCAGACGGTTCCTGAAGCAGGTCTGGACGACTTGCAGGGCGATCGAGGCGGCGATCGACGCACCCGGCGATGCTCCCAAGACTGCGACAAGAGACTGGTCAGCACTACGGACCAGTTCTGTTCCAAATCTGAGGACGCCACAATGGTTTCCCTTGTCCGGTTTGATGATCTGCACCCGCTGTCCGGCGTTGACCCTGGTCCAGTCCCCTTCGCGGGCGGACGGGTAGAAGTCCAGCAGCGCCCTGTAACGCTCATGGTCCGTCTGGAGAACCTGTTGGACAAGATACTTCACCAGAGGCAGGTTATCGCATCCTGCGGTCAGGGCAGGCAGGATATTGTGTGGCGTGAGGGAGCGGAAATAGTCCGTCCACGAGCCAGATTTCAGGAATTTCGTTGAAAAACCGGCATAGGGTCCGAACAGCAGGCAGGATTGTCCGTCGATGACGCGGGTATCGAGATGGGGAACGGACATCGGCGGCGCACCAACGGGCGCTTTGCCATAGACTTTGGCGTGATGCTGGCTCGTAATGGCAGGAACGGTACAGCGCAGCCACTGCCCGCTGACGGGGAAACCGGCATAGGATTGGGCCTCAGCAATTCCGGATTTCTGAAGCAGAGACAGGGTTGCGCCACCAGCACCCAAGAAGACAAAGCGGGTCAGGACCGTCGTGGAGCGGTTATCCACGGTATTGCGGGCAGTTACACGCCAGCGGCCATCTTCCGTGCGGCTGATGTCCGTGACGGTGTGATTGTAATGGGCCGTAAAGCCGGAAGTTGTGTGAAGATGGTTCGTCAGGATACGGGTTAGGGCGCCAAAATTAACGTCTGTTCCGCTTCTGACGCGCGTCGCCGCGACAGGAGGCGATCCGTCGCGTCTCGCCATGGTTAGCGGCGCCCACTGCGCGATGACGGCACGGTCTTCGCTGTATTCCATGTCATGGAAACAGTGATGGGCTGACATGGCCTCGTACCGGGCCTTCAGAAAGGCGATATTTTCCTGACCCCAGACGAGACTGATATGAGGGCAGGGGGAGATGAACTGTCCGGGATCGGGGATAAGGCCCGTGCGGACCCAACTGGCCCAGAGCTGGCGGGAGATGTCGAATTCGGTATTGACGGACAGGGCGCGGGAAATGTCCACACTCCCGTCCGCACGCTGGGGTGTGTAGTTCAGCTCGCAGTAACCGGCATGTCCCGTGCCAGCATTGTTCCATGCCCTTGAGCTTTCAAGTCCGCTTTCCGCCAGTCCTTCGAACATCGCAATGGACAGGGAAGGGTCCAGATCCCGGATGAGGGCACCAAACGTGGAACTCATGATACCCGCTCCGATCAGAACGATATCAGGACAGGAGGCGGATTTCAGAGGCATAAGATCAGATGTTCCGTATGGCAGTCACAGGAGCTGAAAAGTCTCCTGTTTTCTATCCCCTGTAAACCGGTCCGGCTGGCAGAAGTTTACCGGGGTTCAGAATGTGGCGCGGGTCCATAGTGTCTTTCAGTGCCCGCATGACGGCCAGCGTTCCGGCGCCATGTTCCGTCTCCAGAAAATCGAGCTTGCCCATGCCGACACCATGTTCCCCGCTGCATGAACCATCAAGGGACAGGGCGCGGGCGACGATTTTCTTGTCCAGTTCCCAGGCGCGGGCATGACCTTCGGGCGTATCATCCGTGATGATCAGGGTGTGGAAATTGCCGTCTCCCACATGACCGAGCAGGGGAGCGCGCAGTCCCGACGCCTCGATATCCTGATGAACGCCTGCAATCAGTTCCCCGAGGCGTGAGATTGGTACGATGCAGTCCGTGGAAATGACGCGGGCCTTCGGGTCGATGGCCTTGGCGGCCCAGAAAGCATCATGCCTGGCTTTCCACAGACGATTGCGTTCCTCGGGGGTGTTGGCCCAGGCAAAGGACAGGCCGTTATTGGCCGCCGCAACAGCTTCTGTGGCGGTGACCTGTTCCTGTACGGCGGCGGACGCACCGGCGAATTCGAAAAACAGGGTTGTGAGGGGCTGATATTCCTCCAGCTTCGAATAGCGGATGCTGGCGTCCATCTGCATGCTGTCCATGAGTTCGACGCGATTGATCGGAATACCGCATTGGATGATCTCCATGGCGGTCAGGATAGCATCGTCGAGCGTCTCGAACTGGCAGACTGCAGCGGAAAGTGTTTCGGGGCGACCATGCAGACGCAGCTGGACTTCCGTAATGACGCCCAGCGTCCCTTCGGAGCCGATGAAAAGGGATGTCAGATCGTATCCGGTGGAAGATTTACGTACGCGGCCACCTGTACGAATGATTTCTCCTGTCGCCAGAACCACCGTCAGCCCGAGGACATTTTCCTTCATCGTGCCATATCGCACGGCTGCGGTGCCGGAGGCGCGGGTGGCGCACATGCCACCGATGGTCGCTTCGCCGCCCGGATCGACAGGGAAGAAGAGGCCGCTGGCCCGGATCTCCGTGTTCAGGGTCTGGCGTGTGATGCCTGCCTGTACCCGGCAGTCCAGGTCTTCCGCATTGAGCTGGATGATGTCCGTCATTCGGGAAAGGTCGAGACTGATGGCATGTTCGGGAGGAACAACGTGCCCCTCCACGGATGTGCCCGCACCGAATGCGACAACGGGAACGCGGTGGTCATGACAAATTGAAAGTACGGCTGAGACATCGTCCGTGCTTTCAGCAAAAATGACGGCTTCCGGCAGGAAGGCCGCGTTCATCGCCTCTCCATGACTATGTTCTTCGCGAACCGAAGATGCAGTGCTGATCCGATCGGCCATCTGCCCGTGCAGGCTTGCCAGAGCCGCTGCAAGACGTGCGGAAGCAGATGAAGAACTGTCAGGCATTGTGAAATATCCGGGAAGAAAATGATGACGTCAGGAAATATTCTCTTAATCCGTATGCTGATTTGCGCAATCCCTTAACGGGCTTGGTATCAGGAATTGTTCGACGTTCCGTTCTACCCGGCATGGCGGTTTATGGTGAGACGGCAATTATCCTCAGGTGCGCCGAAGAAAAGGATCAGGGGGTGAAAACGATGGTCTTGCTGCCGTTTATGAGCGTGCGGCGCTCGATGTGATAACGTACGGCCCGGGCTAGGACCCGGCGCTCGATATCGCGTCCCTTACGGATCAAATCACCCGGTGTGTCGGCATGGGAGATGCGTTCCACGTCCTGCTCGATGATCGGCCCCTCATCCAGGTCATCCGTAACGTAATGCGCCGTGGCCCCGATCAGCTTTACTCCGCGGGCGAAGGCCTGGTGATAAGGGCGTGCGCCCTTGAAACCGGGGAGGAACGAATGGTGGATGTTGATGCAGCGGCCGGACAGGCGCGCGGAAAGATCTTGGGAGAGAACCTGCATGTAACGGGCCAGAACGACGAGTTCAGCGCCCGTTTGTTCAAAAATGGACCAGATCCGGGCCTCCTGCTGGAGCTTGGTCTCTTTCGTAATGGGAAGATGATGAAATGGAATGCCGCAGAAATCGAGGTTGGCATAGGTTTCGGCGGAATGGTTGGAAATGATCCCGACAGGCTCGATTGGAAGCTCGCCAATCCGCCAGCGATACAGCAGGTCAACGAGGCAGTGATCGAATTTTGAAACCAGTAGCAGAACTTTCAGGGGGCGTGCCCGGTCATGCAGAGACCATTCCATTGCGAACTGAGCCGCCAGTTCCGTGATCTCCATTATCAGACGCGTCTCATCCGCATCATGCGGAGCGATCTCGAAGACAATCCGCATGAAGAAAGAGGTACTGGTCCTGTCATCATACTGCTGGGCTTCCGTGATGTTGGCTTTCAGTTCGGCCAGCCGGCTGCTGATGGCCGCGACGATGCCCGGGCGGTTCGGACAGGATAGGGTCAGGATATATGTTGCGCAGGAAGGGGAAACGGTTGTCATGGTGTAGGAAATACCCCGGAGAAGGAGGATCGAAAGGGCGCGTAATGTCCGAAGACAGTCTGAGCGCATTACGCCTTTTCGTTATGGAACGGAACGGCGGTCCGGAATTTGTACCCAGGACGTTGCGTTGTCCGATCTTTTCTTTCTACTCTTCTTGCATCACATCCCAGTCAGGGCAGGCAACGCATGGCAGAAAACAGCAGCATCCCGTACCAGCACTTCCCGCTGGTGCGACGCGGGTTTCTCGCCTTGGGGAGCGCCACATTCCTGACAGGACTTTCAGCCTGTGCCCGCTCATCAGGTAACCGCTTTGCCGAGGTGGATGCGTTAGTCCGCCGCAGTGTGTGCGATGGACAGACGCCCGGAGCCGTTGTTGCGGTCGGACATGAGGGGCGGGTGGTGCATCGCTATGTTCATGGACGCCGGGCTCTGGTGCCAGTCCCTGAACCCCTGACCTGGGACACGCATTTTGACATGGCGTCCCTGACCAAACCCACCATTACCGCCCCGGCTGTCATGCAGCTTGCCGAGAAGGGACTGGTGCGGATTGACGATCCGGTCAGCTGGTATCTTCCCGACTTCGCAGCCAACGGAAAAAGCGCGATTACCCTGCGTCTGCTTCTGACGCATTATTCCGGATTGCCGCCCGATGTACCGCTGGATGATCCATGGACCGGCCGTGAGGAAGGTGTCAGGCGCGCGATGCAGTCCAGGCTGATCAACCTGCCAGGTACGAAATTCGTTTATAGTGACATCAACTTCATCACGCTCGGTCTGGTTGTGGAAAAGGTAAGCGGGTTGCCGTTACAGCATTACGCGCGCCGAAATATCCTTGATCCTCTTGGCATGATGTCCTCGGGTTTCCTGCCGGATGCAAGTCTGCGTCCGCTCATCGCACCCACGCAGTATGATGAAAACGGTATCATGCTGCGTGGTGTTGTGCACGATCCGACCGCCCGCCGCATGGGAGGCGTTGCAGGTCATGCCGGTTTCTTTTCCGATGCGCAGGACATGACACTCTACGCGCAGGCGCTGCTTGACCGTCTGTTAGGCCGTCCCAGCCGTTTTCCGCTCCGGCAGGAGACCGTGATGCAGATGGTGACGCCTCAGCAGCCGGCAGAACAGACCGAACTGCGCGGATTGGGCTGGGATATCGACACGCATTATTCTTCGCCCCGCGGAGACCTCTTTTCCGCCCGTTCTTTTGGTCATACGGGCTTTACGGGGACATCTCTCTGGATCGATCCTGACACGGACAGCTACGTGCTGATCCTGACAAACCGCGTACATCCGTCTGGTGGACACAGTGTCGTCAGTCTTCGCCATGATATCGCAACAGCCGTTGGGCATGCGCTGGGTCTTTCCTCGCCGATCTGATGCCCGGTTGCGGAACCGTAGTTCAGGGGACGAGATTCTTCAGGGATTTCGCAACTATTCCCAGAATGGGGGCCATGATGATGGCAAAGATGGCCAAGGGATCGATATAGGCTGCCTTTCCTCCGTCATAGGTGCTCCAGCCATAGGCCAGCCCGAAAACGAGAAACAGGAATGCCGCGCAGTAAAGGGCTTTCTCGACCCAGGCGTAAGCGTATGAAACGTCCTTGTCAGGCAAGTCGTCTGCCATGGAAGATCTCCCCAAAAAATGTCTTCCATCACATGCCAGAGGGTTCAGGCTGACGGAAGAGAGGCTGGTTCTTAAGTAATGCTGTTCCCCGCAGGATGCCAGCCAAGAAGGGTTCATCCTTCCGGGCTTGCAGTATTGACATCAGACCGTGAAGTATTTTGCCTGCGGATTGAGGATCACCAGTGCGGACGTGGACTGCTCGGGGTGAAGCTGGTAGCCGTCCGAAAGGGAAACACCGATGCGTTCGGCATCCAGCAGTTTCAGGATCGGTTCCTGATTTTCCAGTTTCGGACAGGCAGGATAGCCAAAGGAATATCGCGATCCACGATAGCCCTGTGACAGTAGCTTCTCCATGTCCCGGCTGTCTTCCGCTGCGAAGCCAAGTTCCGCCCGGATACGTTTATGGGTGTATTCCGCCATGGCTTCCGCCATCTCGACGGACAGTCCATGCAAATACAGATAATCCTGATAACGGTTGGCCTCGAACCACTCCCGTGCCAGATCAGAGGCTTTCTGTCCGACTGTCACGACTTGAAGTCCGATGACGTCGCGGACCTCGTCACCGATATCGCGCACGAAATCCGCAATGCACTCGCCATCATCCTTGGGCTGGCGGGGCAGGGTGAAGCGGGCGGCTTCGGTCTGTCCATCCTCATGGAACAGGACCAGGTCGTTTCCATCGCCGGCTGCCTTCCAGTATCCGTAGCTGGCCTGCGGGCGGATGATATTCTGTTCTGCGCTTAGGGCCAGCATCCGCTTGAGGACAGGGCGCAGTTCCTGCTTGGCATATTCCATGAACTCTTCCAAGGAACGCCCCTGTTTCCTGAAGCCCCACTGAAACTGATAGAGGGAGCGTTCATTCAGAAAAGGTAGGACTGCATTTGGTGGGGCTTCGATGACCCGCGATCCCCAGAATGGAGGTGTCACGGGAGGAAGAGAGCCGGAAATGCGTTCCCGGCGTGCCCGCGCGGCGTCCCTGTCCACGACGCCGAAGCCCCTTGTTTCGGCGGTTTCGGGCGCGCGTTCTTTCCGGCGGCTGGGCTTGCCTGCGCGACGGGACTGGATGGCGGCCAGATAGCCGTCGAATTCGTTCTGCGCGACCCTGTCCATCAGGGCGAGGCCGTCAAAGGCATCCCGAGCATAGGCCACACGTCCCGGTGTTCCCCCGCCATAGCTGGCCGCGCATTCTTCCTCCACATAATTCCGCGTCAGGGCCGCGCCCCCCAGAATAACCGGGAGGTTAATGCCTTGCCGCTGCATTTCCTCAAGGTTTTCGCGCATGATGACTGTGGACTTCACCAGCAGGCCTGACATGCCGATAGCGTGAGCCGTGTGTTTCTTCGCTGCGGCAATCATGTCCGCCAGCGGCACCTTGATGCCCAGATTGATGACCTGATAGCCGTTATTGGTCAGGATGATGTCCACGAGGTTCTTGCCGATGTCGTGAACATCGCCCTTCACGGTGGCTAGAACCATTGTGCCGCGGTGCTGTCCTTCGACGCGTTCCATGTGCGGTTCGAGCCAAGCCACGGCAGTCTTCATCGTTTCGGCGGACTGCAGGACGAAAGGAAGCTGCATCTTGCCGGAGCCGAACAGTTCGCCCACTACTTTCATGCCATCGAGAAGCACATTGTTGATGATGTCCAGCGGTGGCATTTCCTGCATCGCGGCTTCGAGGTCTTCCTCAATGCCCTTGCGGTCACCATCCACGATCCGGTCTTTCAAGCGTTCTGCCGGGGTTTCGGCACGGCGTTTCTTGACGGCGTCAGCAGCTTTGCGGCCCGCGAACAGTTCCAGCAGTTTCTGAAGCGGATCGTAGTCTTCCGTACGACGGTCGAAGATCAGATCTTCAGCCACCTTGACCTCTTCCGGTGCGATCAGGTGCAGCGGACGGATCTTGGAGACATGGACGATCGCGCCAGTCATGCCGGCTTTGACGGCATGATCGAGAAAGACCGAATTCAGCACGGCGCGGGCTGCCGGGTTGAGGCCGAAGGAAATGTTTGAGAGGCCAAGAATAATCTGGATTTCCGGGAATTTCTCCCGGATCAGACGGATCCCTTCCAGTGTCCATTGTCCAAGCTTGCGGTCATCCTCCACGCCGGTTGCGATCGTGAAGGTGAGAGGGTCGATCATCAGATCGGATTGTGGCAGACCATACTGGTTGCAGGCGAAATCAACCAGTCGTTCGGCAATGCGCAGCTTGTCCTGCGGCTCCTTGGCCATACCGACTTCGTCAATCGTCAGGGCAATCATGGCCGCGCCGAACTTGCGGGCCAGCTTCATGCGGTCATGGGCATGCTCTTCACCATCCTCGAAATTGATGGAGTTGATGACCGGCTTGCCACCATGCAGTTTCAGGGCCGCTTCGATGACGGGCGTTTCCGTTGAATCGATCACCAGTGGTGCATTGACCGACGACGTGAAGCGCGTGATGACCTCGGTCATTTCCGCTGTTTCGTTGCGTCCGACAAAGGCCGTGCAGATATCCAGCGCATTCGAGCCTTCCGCCGCCTGTTCCCGGCCAATCCCGACGCAGCCATCCCAGTCACCGGCTTCCTGAAGTTCGCGCCATTTTTTCGATCCGTTGGCGTTGCAGCGTTCGCCGATCGAGAAATAGCTGTTCTCCTGCCGGAGCGGAACCTGCGTATAAAGGCTGGAGACGGACGGCATCCAGATAGTGCTGCGCTTGACGGGAGCCGGACGGTATTTCTCATCGCCAAGGCGGCGCAGCATGTCATCCAGCGCCTGGATATGGGGTGTGGAGGTACCGCAGCAGCCGCCGATCAGGTTGAGGCCGTCTTCCTGGATGAAACGTTCCATCCAGATGGCCATCTCGGTCGGGCTCAGTGGGTAGACCGTCTTGCCGTCTACAAGCTCGGGCAGGCCGGCATTGGGTTGCATCGAGATCAGTCCGGGCCAGTTCTCGGACAGCCAGCGGACATGCTCGCCCATTTCCTGCGGACCGGTGGCGCAGTTGAGGCCCAGGGACGGGACGTCCAAGGCCTGAACAGTGGTTGCCGCGGCAGCGATATCCGGCCCAACGAGGAGCGTGCCGGTCGTTTCAACAGTTACCTGAACGAAAATCGGTGCATCCGAACGCAGTTCCTGCCGGGCCAACTTGGCGGCGTTGACGGCGGCCTTGATCTGAAGCGTGTCCTGACAGGTCTCGATCAGGAAGGCGTCGACGCCGCCTTCCACGAGCCCGCGGCACTGTTCTGCGATTCCGGCTTCAAGAGTGTCGTAGTCGATATTGCCGAGTGTCGGGAGCTTTGTGCCCGGGCCGATGGAGCCGATGACATAGCGGTGCCGGTCGTCCGAGAAGGTTTCGGCGGCTTCGCGGGCCAGGGTTGCGGCGATGCGGTTGATCTCGCGGGCGCGATCCTGAAGATCGAATTCAGCCAGCGTGACCGTGGACCCACCGAAGGTGTTGGTTTCCACCATGTCCGCCCCGGCCTCGAAATAGCCGCGATGAATCTCCCGGACCAGTTCGGGCCGAGAAAGATTCAGAATTTCGGTACAGTTCTCCTGTCCCCAGTAATCGCGGTCCACTTCGAGGTCGAGCATCTGGACACGTGATCCCATTCCGCCGTCACACAGCAGGACCTGGTCGGTGAGGGCATCGAGCAGATGGGGGCGTTTGGACATGAAACCGGGGCTCTGTAGCAGGATAATGAAGGGAAGGATCTGGCGGTGAGACCGCAGAGAGCGTCTCCTATCATAGAACAGGGTCAGACAAACAGACGGAGGAACTTTTCGTTCTGGAAAAGACGGAGTCTGTGCATGTGTATATGCCGGGACATGTTGCTGATAGAATGGCGTCCATGGCGACTGATGGTCTTATCCCCCTGCACATGCTGACGGATGTTCCCGACTGGCCGCAGGCCCGCCTCCGGGATGCGCTTCTGATTCGGGCGCCGGATGGGGCGGGTGAGGACTGGCCACACTGTATAACCCTTCCTGCAAGTACGCCTTTTCAGATGAGGCATGGAGCGGGATGTGCCTGTTGCAGCCGTGAGCCTGCGGTCATGACGCTGGCGGCGGTATTTCAGGAACGTGTTATGGGAAAGCGGCCTCCCTTTCGTGAGGTCGTGCTCGTGATGCATCCGGAAGAGCGGCATGCTCTACGGGACATTCTTGAAAATGACGTTCTTGTCCGGGCGCGTTATCGTCTGGCAGGGCAGGAATGACGGGATTTTCCTTCTTCGATGCCTGTCGTAAGCAAACCGTACAAGATGAAGCAGGTTATGAAACCGGCAGGTTGATGTCGGGCCCGTCAGCCATTTGGGGGTAACAGGACGATATGACGACCGATGTGTTGCCGGATGGCAAGGAACGTCAGCTTCGCCAACGCAAGAAGGACAGGACGCATGCAGCCCTCGTGCAGGAGGCCATGCGTCTTTTCTCTACCAAGGGATATGAGGAAACTTCGGTAGAGGAGATTGCCGAGGCGGCGCAGGTGTCGCGGCGAACCCTGTTTCGGTACTTTCCCGGCAAGGCCGATATCGTACTGGCATGGACCCATGGCGTGACGAAGATTCTGGCTGACGCTATCGGGAAAATTCCCCTGAATGCGCCTCTGCAGGAAACCGTGCTGGAAGCTTTGTTGCCGGTGGTTGCGTATTATTCGTCCGACCGCCTGGACGCCTATGCGCTTGTGGTTCTGGTGGAGCGTACGCCGGCCCTCTGGAACATGAGCCTGCAAAAATATTCCGAATGGGAAGATACACTCGCCGAAGCGCTCATTCCACGCATGCCAGCAACGGAAATGCCGTCTCTTGTGGCCCGGTTACTGGCGCGGACGGCTATTGCCACGTTCCGCTCCGCACTGGACGAATGGATCAGGAAAGAGGGAATGGTCGATCTCGAGACCATTCTGCGACAGGCATTCGTCTTTCAGCCACTGCTGTGGCAGGACGACCATCCCCTCAGCGCAGGCTGACCGGGCTTACAGATCTAGTTCTATCGAGAAGTGATAGGTGCGCGGTAGCCCGGCGACGGCCGAATTGGTCGCTGAGCCACCACCATTGATGCTGGAGGGATAGACCGATGCCCAGTAGCTCTGGTTTGTCACGTTATTGACGCCGAAGCGGAAGACCAGCGGCTGGTCATAGACATGCACGGCGTATCGGGCACCAAGATCGAGCGTGACGTATGAGGGGGCGAAGGTCGTATTGTAGACGTTGGCGGCGCGACGGCCCATGTAATGGACATTTGCATTGACCGCTCCGCCCTTGAGGAACGGCAGGCGGTAATCCAGCAGGACGTTTGCCATGAGCGGCGGTACGCCGACCACCTGTTTATAGGATGTTTTGGCCGTTCCGGTATTGAGAAGCTGGGCATCCAGCCAGGTCATCCCGCCAAGGACGCTCAGATTATCAGTAATGTTGCCGGACGCCTGGAATTCCACACCGTAGTTCCGCTGAATGCCATAGTTGGAATAGACGTTGGTGATGGGGTCGGTATAGCCGAATGGCCGGGCCATACGGAAACCGGCGACGTTAAGCTGAAGCCGTTTGGCAACGAGGATCTTATAGCCAACCTCATATTCCTCCGACCGCAAGGGAGCCGTGACCTGATTGACGTTTGCGGCTCCGGCCGGAGCGATCGTGCCTGCCTGCAGTGATCGACCCCATGTGAAATAGGCCGTCTGGTTATCGGCGGGTTTGTACATCAGGCTTGTCATCGGGCTGAAGGCGGCCGAGCGGGAATAGGACGATGTCTTGGTGTTGGTGGTGTTGTAGTTATTGGTGCTCAGCCAGCTCCAGGCGAGCGATCCCATGATGGACCAGTGACGTCCGAGCGAAATCGTGTCGCCGGCCAGCAAGGACTGATTCATCGTATCGGCGGATTTGTAGCGGCCGGAGTAATAAGGCTGTGCACTGGAAAAGGTCTGGGGGTGGCCGATCGAGGCTTCGCCGAGCGTCAGGGTGCCGGTTGAGGATGTCGGATTGTAATTGCCCATGACATACCCGTTAGTACCGATTTCGATCTGATGTTTCAGGAAACCGGTATGGAAAGTGCCATTGAGGTAGGCCATGTTGCTGCCGGCCACGAAATCATTGGCCGTGAGGGCAGCGGAGATGGTCTGTTTGTAGAGCCCTGCCGAGTTCTGGAGCTGATTGGCCGTGCTGAAAACATTACGGCCTGCATTCTGCCACAGGCCGCCGACCTTCAGGCTCCAGTTGTCATTGAAATGATGGATGATCTTCGCCAGGACTGTGTCGGTTTCCATATTGTAACCGGCTTGGCGCTGGCCATAACCCTGCTGGCTGAGATCGGGAGCCTGTGGAAGCTGGATGGCCGTGCTGTAGGAAAAGCCGCCGGGATAACCCCGCTCGGCATAGGTGTACTGGCTGGCGTCGATCTGAATGACGGTTTTCGGTGAAATGTGGATATCGAAGTCACCGCTGACCAGATCGCGCCGCATGTGAGAGTCTGCGACGTAACCTTCTCCGTTCTGGTTCAGCAGGTTCAGCCGGTATCCGAACCATTTATTGTGTCCTACACGACCGGATACATCCACGCTTTCCATTGGCGCGCCGATGGAATCCACGCCTGCGACAAAACGCTCGGTCATACGGTCCGTGGGACGTTTGAGCGTGAAATCGAAGGTTCCGGCAGGGTTCTGGGGACCATAAAGCGCACCAGCCAATCCGTTGAGCACCTGCATACTGTCGAACTGCTCGGCGGCATAAGGTGTGGTGATCACCATGTTCAGTCCGTCCATGCGGGTGTTGGCAATCACGTCACCTTCAAAGCCACGGGACTGGGGACGGCTTGTGTTCGGATCGCCGCGCATTTCCAACTGGGCTGAAGGCACGTAAGCCATCAGATCGTTGATATTGCGGGCCTGCTGGTTGAGCATGACATCATGGGTGACGGTCATGATCGACATCGGTGTGTCAAGGATCGGGCGGTTGCCGAGGGGACCCAGGTCGGCAACTTTCGCATTGTAATCTGCTGCCGTCCCGGCGCCGTTCCGGCGATGGACGGTAATGTGTTCAGCCTTGGGGGCGGGCTTTTTGACGAGGGATGCCGCATCCGGCCTGGCTTTTCGAGCCGTCTTTGGGGTGGTTTCTGCAGCATTGGCCGATAGTCCGCCAAGCATGGAGGCAGAGAGGAGGCAGAAAGCCAGATGCGTGGTTTTCATGTGGAAACGTCCCGGAAAGCATGGCAATTTCCTGCTTTCCTACATTTCGGCACTGAGTGTCACAATTATGCGATGGACACTTTTTGCTGGTTTAAAACCGTTTCCGTTTTCTTGTTACTAAAATGACACAGGGTGCCAGTTTGTCAACCCTCTTTCAACTGCCGCATCAGGTCGACGGCATCCTTCCAGTTTTCAACGCGAGGCGACCAGATCGTGTTCATGTTGTGCAACGCTGAAAACAGGATGCCCTGACCCTGGAAACGCTGAAAGTGCCGGGCATTGTCATCAATCATGAAATCCGCGGCAAGAATGCTCTTGTCACCGCAGAAGACAATATTCATCGGGGAAATAAAAGGGAAATTTCGCCGCAGCCATCCGAATTTCGGTGCGCAGGAGGCAGGATATTCCATGGCAGCCGTGGTGATGAAAATGTCAAAATCTTCCGAGAGCTGACGCAGGCCCTCCTGTGCTCCTGGCATGACTTCGAGATCGGCGAAGAAATCTCCCTGATGAAGAAGATTTTCCATGGCGGCAGCGTGTTCGGGATCGGCGAGTTGCTTGAGGCTGTGTCCTTCAAGGGAAGTGTCATCCCATTCATATCCGTAAGTCCGCTGGTACCAGAGGCGCTGGGCTGAGAAGGCATCTGCGATGACTTCGTCCATATCAACGGCCAAACGCGGGCGTATGTCAGTCATGAAAGGCTCCGGGACAACAGCAGGGAAGGGATTGTCAAACGCCTGATACGCAAAGGCAAGAGAGCAGGAAATGACGAAAGAATTTCAGGTAAGTGCTATTTTATTTTTAATGCTTAATGAAATATTGTGTGAGGTCTGTTTCAAGTATTTCTTTTGTTTCATGTGGTATAGAAAGAAAAAGAAACAGGAAAATAATTTCTTTTTTCCGAAACTAAGGTCTGACTTCTTCTTTTAGGTTACTGCTCGGTTTGGACGAAAGGTTTGAATTCTCCATGCCGATGCAAGCATAAGGAAATCAGTCATGTTTCGTAATCACGAAGAGACCTTCTCCTTTGTTTATGCCGCCAGTGGTCATGGCGGTGGTTCTTCTTCCAATCCCGGCAACTTCGCCAATGATCGTGAAAAGGCCTCTGCTGCTGGCCACAAAGGTGGACAGCACAGTCACTCCGGCTCGTCTTCGTCTGGTACAGGTTCCCATGAGGGAAACTTCTCCCAGAACCACGAAAAGGCGGCTGAAGCAGGACGCAAGGGCGGACAGAACAACCATTCCAGTTCTTCGGGAAGCCATTCGTCTTCCCATACTTCGGGCCAGACACATGAAAAACTGTCTGAAGCCGGAAAAAAGGGCGGACAGGCATCTCATCGATCGTGATGTGGTAGCCTGAAGTTCTGACGTGGTTCGTGACCAGTCAGGACTTCAGGGGCTGTGAATGCTTCAGAAAAGCCGGCATTTCCCTCAGTAATTCGGGATGCCGGCTTTTCGGCGTTCTGGACCTGTCGAAATTTTTTTTCCGCATCGAAAATGCTTGGATATCAGGGCAGGCCGGTGGACTGTGCGTCTCCCAGCGCGCCCGTGCCGAAAGCAACGCCAGCCGCAGCAATAAGGGCTGCGTAATAAGCGTCGGAATGGCTGAGGGTCGCATTCAGCAGACCATTCTGGGCCAGAGACGCCTGTGTGATGGATCCTACACCGTTGCGATAGGCCGCATAGGCTGCATCGAAACCCGTCTGGGCAGCGGTCTGGAGTTTGTCGGAGGCCATGTAGGCACTCAGGCTTGTCCGCAGGGCGTTCTCCGCAGCCACGATCTGTTTGACGGATGAATCAACCGTTTGCTGGAGGGTGGCGTTTGCACTATCGGACTGGTCCTGTGCCTGCCTGAGCATGGCGGCGCGCATTCCGCCATCGAAGATCGGAACGGTGATGCCTCCGAGGATCAGGCTGCTGAAGGAATTGGTGGAGAGATTCAGGGTGGGCGGTGTTTCACTGGCAATGCCCGGAACAGAGGACAGGGCGAGACGTCCGGTGGTGTAAGCGACGTTACCGGTTACGAAAATCTTGGGGAGAAATTCGCTTTTCGCAGCTGTAACGCGGCTGCGGGCGGCCTTGGCATTGGCATAGGCCGCGAGCACGTCCGGACGGCGGGCAACGGCCTGCTGGACCAGCGCGTCAGGCAGACGCGTATCATCAAGCGCGAGGGGACGGCCGGCAATATTTTCGGTCTGGAAGCGCGTGGTTGGAGAAATGCCAATGGCGTTGACGAGTTCCAGGTAGGTATTTTCCGCATCGCCTTCTGCTTGGACCAGTCTCAGTTCCGTCTGGGCAGTTGCCTGCCGGGCTTGTGTAACATCGACTATGGTACCCTGTCCCTGTTTCAGGCGCGCTTCGGCGGCATGCTGGACAAGGACGGCGTTGTCATGGGCTTTCTGAAGCGATGTGACGCGGGCCGCTGCGGCTGCATGCGTATAGAACGCGGTGGTGACACCATAGATGATCTTCTGATGAGCAGCGGTGAACAGGATATTGCTGGCGATCTGGGCCTGGCGGGCAGCTTCAATGGTGGCTTCGCGCTTACCGAAATCAAACAGCAGCCATTCCAGTCCAAGCGTCTGTACCTCGCCGGGGCCAGAATTCCTGTTGCGGGTTCCGCCTAACAGGTTGTTGAGGGAATTCAAGCCGGAGTTGATGCCGTTTCCGATTGAACCGGCATCGCTGACGGAAGGATTGGCCCCGTCATTACGGCTGTGACTGTATCCGCCCACGACAGTGGCTGTCAGTTGCGGAAGGTAAGTGCTTTTGGTGATGCCGACGGCAAGAGCCGCATCCCGCGCCATGTCCCATGCCCGGCGTGTTTCCGGGTTTGCGGATTGCGCAATATCGATCAGTTCCGCGAGATTATAGGCATGGCCGGGGTGGAATATAGCTTCAGGAGCGGGTGGACGGATCTGGATGTGGCTATTGGAGGGTAGAGTATAGCCCGGTGGCAGGGCCAGTCCCCGCGCGCCGTGCTTTCCCGGTATGATTTCGCCACTTGCGGCCAGATTGGGCTGCCACGGGCTGTCAGAACGTTCGGGGGCGGTCTGCAGTTCCTGCGTGGCGCAGGCGGTCAATGTCAGGAGCAGGACTGTTGCGGGTAGAAAAGAGGCGTGACGGGTCATGAGGCAGTCTGTTCCAGTCGTGCAATTCTGCTATCGGCATCGGTTTCGGAGCCGTCCTGAAGCAGGTCTGCGCTCAGACGGGCAGCATCTTTTAGGACATCTTGGCAGGTCTGAAGATGGGTCAGGTCGGCGCGCATGTGTGCAGGTTCGGTCATGGCGTATTCGAGGGTGCGTTCCCCCTCTGAAATCGCGGTCTGAGTTTCCGCACAGGCTGCCTCACGGTGTTGTATGTCCGGAGCATCACGCTCTCTTTTCAGAGTGTCGGCGATGGCGCGGAGTTTGGTGGGAAGCTGATGGTAGGCACTGGATGGCCAGAAGCTGGTAAACATCGCGTAAGTGATGAAATTGCCGATCATGATTCCGACGATCCGGTCCCGGGCGGTGGCCATATCGGTTGTCGGGCCATAGCCCTTGAGGTCCGTCAGATAAAAGGCGAGGCCGATCTGAAAGCCGGCATAGGCAATGCGCTCATCACCGGCCTTGATCCATGCGCCGATCAGGGAGGCAACGAAAACCAGCGCAAGGAAGGCTGTGACGTCATTGAAATGGGGCATCAGGAAAATGATGGACAAAATACCGATTGAGCCGCCGATCAGGGCCCCGACAATGCGAAGTGTCAGCTTGGAGATCATTTCTCCCATGGTGGGGAGCGCTACAATGAAACAGGTGATGATGCAGGTGTGAATGCCCTGCCAGTTCAGGATCTTGAATAGGAAATAGCTGGTCATGACCGCTGCCGTTCCCTTGACGGCAAAGCGGACGTGCTCAGGGTTGGTAAAGGCATCTGGCGCGAAGAATCCGGATGCCTGTTTTGCAGAAGTCTGTTTGGATTCCAGCGCGGGAGTCGTGAAGGTGGGAAGCAGATCCGCGAGCGCCTGCAGGGCTGGCGCAGCAGCCGGGATGTGTGGACGCTGGATGTCTGTCGGATAATCCCCCTGCGCGAATATGGCGACCATGCTCCGCAGTGGGTTCAGGAGTTCGGGCGGTATGATCAGAGAGGAATGGCTGTCCGCCGCTTCGATGGCCAGTGCGAGCACGGAGACGCTTGCTCCGGCCGCCTGTTTCAGACAGGCGAGGTCATGGGCAGACCAGAGTTTCTCCAGCGCGGCCATCTTCGCGTTTTTCATCATTTCTGTCGTGCCGGTTCGGAGCATGTCCGTTGCGCGCTCGCGGATCTGGCCATCTGGCGATTCCAGCAGTTGGACGGAAATACGCAGCCGGGTAGCAACAGCATCTGTCAGCAGTATTTTGGGCGACGGACAGATCAGTAGTCCGAGTACGACCATTACTGCGCCGGGAACGGCCAGAAACAGATCAGTATAGAGAAGGGCCCGGGTCACGACCTCACCGACCGGTACCTGATCGATGGCAATCAGGGCGTAGACGATGATCAGACCCAGCATGTAGGCGACCGGTTTGAGCTTGCTTGCCGACCCTAGAAAGAAAAACATGAACGAGAGAAGTGCGATGACGATGACCAGCCCCATCGGGTGATCGAGCGTCAGGCGCACCAGTCCATAAACAAGTGCGATGAGAACGAGGATGATGACGTTCAGGCCTACGCCGGCCAGTGCGTTGGTGACCCTGTCTTTCTGCCATAGCGCCATGGCGGCGAGTGTGGGGACGGCAAGGTCCGGAACCTGCCAGATCTCGCCGATCAGAACCGTGGCGGTACAGGCCGCCGCCATGCGAATGGCATAGGGCAGGCGGCCGGGCGTCGGGTCACAGACCAGATGCCAGAGCCGTGCCGGACTCAGTCTGTCGGGAAAATCAGGGACAGGCCGCGCCATAACGGATCTCGACTGTGGCCGTGGCGCCGAGACGGAGCAGTTCCAGTGTCGTGCCATCAAGTTTGATGCGTACGGGAAACCGCTGCGCGACATGGACCCAGTCCATCTGGCGGGGGACCAGTGGCAGGGACCGGGCAATACCAGCGGAATCCGCGGACAGAACGCCCCAGCCGATGCTTTCCACATGGCCGTGGATCGAGGACTTGCGGTTGATCATGGAATAGACGGTGGCGCAGTCTCCCGCATGGACAGCATTCAGATTTATCTCGCGGATATTGGCTGTGGCGTACCAGGCGTCATCCGTAATCAGCGTAAAGAGAACTTGCGAAGGGGCGAGCACCTCGCCGGGGCGGACATTCAAGCTGGTGACATAGCCGTCCTGCGGGGCAGTGACGACGGTCTGGCGCAGTTCATAACGGGCATGGTCCAGTGCGGCCTGACTGGCGGCCGCTGCGGCGAGGGAGCTTTTCAGATCTCCGATGGCGACGCCCGCTGCCATGGACTGCTGCTCGCTCTGGGCAAGTGAGACTTCCGCATCGTGGAGAGCGACGCGGGCCTGATCGTATTGCTGCCAGGGGATGTAGGCGTGGTCAGCCAGTGGCCGCAGGCGTTCGACGGTCCGTGCCGCCAGATCGCGGTTTGTGCGTGTGCGGGTGACCTGATCGCTGGCTGTGGCGGCATTGGCCGTCTTGACGCTGACAAGACGCTGCTGGTTTTCCACCTCCGCCTTCGCAAGGGCAAGATTGGCTTCCGCCTGTCTGACCGTCAGTTCATAAGGTTCCGGGTCAAGGCGGTAAAGGATATCGCCCTTGTGGACGTGCTGATTGGTCCGGACGCGCAGATCGACGAGGCGGCCGCCTACCGTGGAGGCCACATGCACCAGTTCCGCATCGATACTGGCGCTTTCGGAGCTGGGATACTGGCTGTCCTCATGAGCGACATGGATGCCGAACAGTGTCGCCGCGCCGACGCAGAGAACTGCGATGAAGATGCCAACAGGTTTTTTGCCAGAGATTTTGACACGCTGCATCGTCAGGGCCCGAACACCAGCGCCCAGACCAGAAGGGCGGTAATGACCCCCAGGGAGACATATGTGAAGAGACGGAAACTCATAAGGGCGTCCAGCCCGATTGCCAGAAACAGCACGCGCAACCCGACGGCTGTGGCAATCCCGATAAGGCCGCACAGCATCCAGGCGGGAAAATAGGCTCCCACTAGGGGAAAGGACGGTGCGCCTCCGGTACTGCATCCGCCGAGACCGAAGCCAAGACAGAGAACAGGAAGCAGTCTACCGGATTTTGCCGCATGCATGGAAAAGGAGTGCGCTTTCACGTGGCCTGGAGCTGGCACTTTATCATATTCCCGACGTACCGCCATGCCGCTCTGCCGGTAGAGACAGAATGCTGTTTCAGGTCAGATTATAAAACCCACTTTCCCGCCCTGTGTTCTCAAAGGCAGAAATGATTTTGTGAAAGGTATTATCCGTGTTGAGGAAACACTTTCTTCTGTCCGTCCTGCTCACGGTTGCCTTCGGGACAGGATCTGCTTTTGCGGCAGTGCAAAATCTGACGCTGTCACCCGGCAACACACAGGCTTATCTTCATGCGCGTTCTGCCGTGACGGATGTGGACGGGACGTTCAGCGAGGTTTCGGGGCATCTGGATTATGACCTTGAACATCAGACCTGCCATGTGGATCTGACTATGGATGTCAGTTCCCTGAAAGTGGGAAGTGCTGTCATGAAACAGATCATGCTGTCCGGCATCATGCTCGACAGTGATGCTCATCCGACGATGCATTACGTAGGCGACTGTCGCCCCCGGGTCGTGAATGGTCAGGTGCAGGGACAACTTGTCGGAATGCTGACTATGCGGGGACAGACCCATCCGGTCACGTTCGCATCTCGGATGCAGTTCTCCGGTAATACGCTCCGCAGGATTGTCAGTACCGCGACATTCGATCAGCGGAAATGGGGTGTCAGCACGTTGTTGCGTTCAGTCAATCCCATGGTCCGGTCGGAAACGGTTATCGAACTGAAATAACAATTGCCATCGTCAGATGAGACTTGTGACGGTTGGGTGGGTTCGATACGCCCAGTCAGGGCGCTCAGGCCCTGTTTTCCGTGGTTTTAACAAGGCGACAAACGTCATGAAGGCTTCCGTTCCGTTGGTTCTCTCGTTTGGCAGCATCAACATGGATCTGACGGCACGTGTCAGGCGGTTGCCTGCGCCGGGCGAGACGGTGCATGCGGAAAGTTATGCCGTCGGGCTGGGAGGCAAGGGAAGCAACCAGGCGGCGGCGGCGGCACGGCTGGGAAAAAAGCTTGGTGTTCAGGTCGCTCTGGCGGGGCGTGTCGGACAGGATGCTTTCGGGTTGCAGTCTCGGGAAACCCTGACGCGCTTCGGTGTTGATCTGGCGCCTTTGAGAGATGACCCTGACAATCCGACAGGTATCGCCCTGATTGGAGTTGATGCTCTCGGTGAGAACTGCATCACTGTGGCCGGGGGCGCTAATGGGGCCGTTGATGAGACGGATGTGGCAGAGGCTGGCCCATGGCTGGATAAAGCGCATGTGCTGCTACTTCAGCTTGAAATCCCGCAGGCTGCGGTTCTGGGTGCAGCACGGCGTGTCAGGCAGGCAGGGGGAACAGTCATTTTGGATCCAGCTCCTGCTCCGGAGCAGGGGTTGCTGGACGCTCTCTGGTCAGAAAGTGACATCATAACGCCCAATGAAACCGAAACCTTCAGTCTGACAGGAATTCTGCCAGCTGCTCCGGAAGAGGCTGCCCGCGCGGCAGCAGTACTTCTTAGTCGTGGCGCCCGGGCTGTTGTCGTGAAAATGGGCGCCCGGGGCGTTTACTGGACCGATGGTACCCACGAGGGACACTGGCCGCCCTTTCCGGTCGTTCCAGTGGACACTGTCGCGGCGGGAGACTGTTTCAATGCTGGACTTGCCGTTGCGCTGGCTGCCGGGAAAACTCTTGGAGAAGCCGTACGATTGGCGGCGGCCTGTGGGGCGCTGGCTACGACACGTGTCGGTGCAGCGGAAGCCGCTCCGGAATGGGAAGAGGTGGCGCAGATGATGGAACTATCTCTGGAAGCAATGGCGACACGATAGCTATGACTGGGCTGATGCTATAAAAATTACCTATTTCCAAATAGTTATCGACAGGAAATATGGCCTATTCCCATAAGGGGAATGGGCTTGGACATGGAAAAGCGATTCTGTCTGTTCACAAATGCTTTAACAACAAAAATGTGACTTTCTGTGTCCTGAGGCTGCCGTGTCAGGAAAGAGGCGGTCAGGCGCGTTACTGGGATTTTTCTTTCGGAGTGCAGCTATACTCCAAGCATATAAGACAATGTGTCTGATGCGTTAAACAAAATTGGACCGGGTATGGGACGGCCTTTTGTTTGTGTGACGCAAACATCATGTTACGTCTTCGGCTTTATTTCCGGATGTATCCGCGTTGTCTGTTACATTTACTGGTGGGGCTTTTGAAGATGCAATACAAACAAATAAGAAAATAACATTCCGGTATCGAAACGTATATTGAACGTTTGTAATAAAACAGCTATCAGTTTCGATGTCAACCGGGAAAGGAAAAGTTCTTTCCGATGTTCTGGATAGGTTCGGTGGGGCTGGTTGGGGTGCGGTTGCGTGATCGACAAAGCGCGGTAGTGTTAAAGCACTTAAACGTGAGCGGGAATAGTACTGCTTATGTCCAGAATAGTGGAATTGATAAAGTGATCCGTCATGGCGAACGATAAGTATTGCCCGCTTGTTAACCTTCACGGTTCGTCCCCCAATGCGATGAGGATGAACCGACTGGTGAGGATGTCACGCCGGGATGTCCTGCTGACCGGGATGGGCGCTGCCGCGACCTGTGGACTGGCGGGGGCTGCTCCCATGGTCCAGACTGCGACCGACCCGGATGTGGCGGTCTTCATGGAAGTTTCTCACTGCCTGACAGACCGACTACAGCTTGATCCACGGATCGGCGCGGCACTGTATGCGGGTATCGTGGCATCCGGCCCCGAGCGCAAGGCGCAGATCGGCAAGTTACATGACATCATGCAGGGCGGACACATCACGTCGTCAACGCAACTTGCGAAAGCGGCGGAACAGGCTGATCCCGCTCTGAAGGACGTTATCCACGACGTCATGACAGGGTGGTACCGGGGTGTCGCGAATGGCAAGGTCGTTGTCTATCGTTCCGCGCTGATGTTCGACATCACCAAGGACGCCATCTATCCCAAAACCTATGCCGCTGGTGGACCATTTTACTGGACGAGCGAGCCGCCCGATGTTGCCCGGCCTGAAGGGCAACCCGCTCTCTCGCCATCCAAATTCGTCGTGGAACCCACCTGAAAACCGGAACAGCCATATCCATGTCTTCTGACCAGAATCTTTCCGCCGATGTCGTTATCGTTGGCTCCGGTGTTGCGGGCAGTTCCATTGCGAACGAGCTGGTTCGTGCCGGAATATCCGTCATCGTGCTCGAAGCGGGACCGCGTGTGGACCGCCAGCATTTCGTGGAAAATTTCCGCAATCTTGAAAACAAGCCGTCCTATCAGGGGCCATTTCCGTCCACACCTTGGGCGCCTCATCCGCCCGATCAGGTCACACCCAACTCGTATCTGCACACGACAGGACCTGATGCGGAAGCCTATCAGCAGGTTTATCTACGGATGATGGGTGGCACGACGTGGCACTGGGCGGGATGTGCCTGGCGATATCTGCCATCCGATTTCGAATTGAAATCCCGTTACGGGCAGGGACGGGACTGGGCCCTGAAATACGATGATCTCGAGCCGTTCTATTATCAAGCCGAGGTAATGATGGGTGTGTGTGGCCCGGATGCGAAGGTCGAGGATCTTGGCTCCCCACGCCGGCAGGCTTACCCCATGGAAGCGCTGCCGATTTCCTATGCAGCGCAGCAGTTCCGCAAGCTCATCAGTGAACAGACCCCTTGGCGCGTCGTTCACGAGCCGCAGGCCCGCAATACACGCCCCTATGATGGCCGTCCGACCTGTGAAGGCCATAACAACTGCATGCCGATCTGCCCGATCGGGGCCATGTATAACGGCAGTTACTCCGTTTATCATGCCGAGGCTGCGGGTGCGAAATTCATCCCGAACGCCGTCGTGTACAGTATCGAACGTGACGCCGCCAACAAGAAGGTTACGGCAGTTAACTATTACGATCCTGACAAGGGTTCCCACCGCGTTACCGGCAAGTATTTCGTCATTGCCGCACACTGCATCGAGACAGCCAAGCTCCTGCTGCTTTCCGCTGATAAGAAGAGTCCCGATGGTGTAGCTAACAGCTCCGGTCATGTCGGCCGGAACATGATGGATCATACCGGCGTGCAGGTGACGTTCATCAGTGGAGACAAGGCGCTCTGGCCGGGGCGCGGGCCGCTGGAAACCAACGTGATCGACAATTTCCGTGACGGAGACTGGCGCGGAGAACGCGGTGCGTATCTGGTTCACATGGTCGATGATAACCAGGTGGATTTTGCAACCCAGCTGGCAATTTCCAAGGGATATGTTGGAAAGGATTTGGAAGAGCAGATCCGTTATCTGGCGTCCCATACCGTGCGCCTGTTCAGTCATAACGAAGCGCTCGCAGATCCGGATAACCGTCTGACCCTGAGTAAGACGAAAAAGGATGCTCTCGGCATTCCTCATCCGGAAGTCTATTACAAACTGCCGGAATATACGGTCCGCAGCTGTGAGCACACGCGGAGTGTGTTCAAGCAGCTTATCGGGTTGATGCACGGTACGGACGAACAGTGGACGCCGGGCTATTTCCCGCAGGACCATCCCTCAGGCAGCACCATCATGGGTGTGGACCCGAAGGACTCCGTAGTGGACGGGCATTGCCGTACGCATGACCACGAGAACCTTTTCATCGCCAGTTCTTCGGTCTTTTCGTCAGTCGGCACGGGAAACATCACGCTGACCGTCGCTGCCCTTGCGCTCCGTGTTGCAGATACGCTGAAAAAAGAAATCCTCCATGCCTGATATCAAACACGTTTTCTGGTCCATGCTGGTCGGTGGAGCGGTTCTGGGGAGCGTAGGTGCTCATTCTGCTCATGCTGCTGACAACCAGCAGGACGATCTTCTGTCCCGTGGGGCCTATCTCGCGACGGCTTCCGACTGTGTGGCGTGTCATACCCGTCCCGGTGGCAAGCCATTCGCGGGGGGGCTCAAGATCTCGACCCCGAAAGGGGATGTAATTGCCACCAACATCACACCGGATCCTGTTCACGGGATCGGACAGTATACCGAGGCGGATTTTGAAAAGGCGATCCGGCACGGTGTTCGCAAGGACGGAGCCTATTTGTATCCGGTCATGCCGTATGTCTCTTATGCGGGTATGACGGATCAGGACGTAAAAGCTCTTTATACCTGGTTCATGCATAGTGTGCGTTCTGTTGCGGAAAGTCCGCCTGAGACGCAGCTCGGATTTCCTGGAAATATCCGTATGAGCATGGCGGCCTGGAACCTTCTGGCCGGCAGTGAAAAACCGGAGACAGGGGATTCCATGTCTTATGACAAGTTGCGTCGTGGCCGTTATCTGGCGGTGGCACTGGAACATTGTGGAACGTGCCATACGCCGCGGAACTTCATGCTGGTGGAAAAGCAGGATCAGTATCTGGGAGGGGGAGCCCTGGATGGCTGGTATGCACCGAACATTACGCCCAGCAAGACCGGCGGCATCGGGGACTGGAGCGAGGATGATATCGTTACGTATCTGCGGACAGGACATGCCAAGGGGCGCAGTCAGGCGGCTGGTCCGATGGGCGAGGCGGTTGAGCACAGCACCAGTCATCTGACAGATGGGGATCTGCATGCTCTTGCAGCGTTTGTTCAGCAGGTAAAAGCACTGGATGATGACCGTGATCATCAGGCCCGGGACAGTTTTGGGCGGCCGGCAGATAATCCCGATCTGCGGTCCGGGGAGCTGACACGGATCGATAACCTAGCTGAAAAGAGCGGTGCAGAGATCTATGATGCAAATTGCGCAGCCTGTCATGGGCAGAATGGTTCGGGAACGGCCAATCAGTATGCACCATCTCTGTATCACAACTCAGTCGTCGGGTCCGAGCGGACTGACAACCTGATCATGACGATTGTTTACGGTGTGGATCGTACGACCCCGGGCGGGCATGCGAGCATGCCAAGCTTCGGAAGCAGCTCCGATGTGCAGCGCCTGAGCGATAATGAAATTGCTCGGCTGGTCAATTATGTCACGGCTACTTTCGGCAGCGGTGATCATCATGTGACGGCCGATCAGGTTACAGGGGCCCGCAAGAGCCATCTGGAAAAGATCGTCTCTCATGTAGAGAAAGCCGTCCATACCGGAAAAGAATAACCTTCGGTTTTTGTCCGCATCTTTTAGTCCTGACCCTGGATCTTTTTTCTCTAAAAAGATCCAGGGTTTTTTATGACTTTTCTGTATGAATACTCCGCAGGTTGTGAAGCGGAAAATCATGGGAACAGTGTGTCTTTTGGTGCGGAACAGGCAATATTCGGAAACGGGGCATTTTCTGAGCCCGAAAGCAGCAGGAGTTTCCGATGTATATTGCGATGAACCGCTTCAAGGTCCGTCCTGAAAACCAGAAGGAATTCTGCCAGCGCTGGCTGGAGCGGGAGTCCTTTCTGAAAGACCTTCCGGGTTTTGTGAGCTTTCAGTTTCTGAAAGGGCCGGCCATGGAGGATTACGTTCTTTATGCTTCCCATACTGTCTGGGCTTCTTATGAAGCCTTTATTGGCTGGACGCAGTCTGAACAGTTCCGCGCCGCGCATGCCGGAGCAGGGCAGCGGAAAAGCTTGACGGTCGGCCCGCCTGTTTTCGAGGGGTTTCAGGTTCTCCAGAATATTGAAGCCTGACGAATTTTCCGACCATGACACACGGTAGAAAAAAGGCGTCCGCAAGGGCGCCTTTTTTGTGTTTGATGATCACAAGCCAGACAGGCGTGCGAAAGAACGCCATGAAGATCTCTCTGGGAATAGAGTATGTGATAATGTTCCTTTAATCCTATATGATGTTCGTTTCTGTTCGGATGAAAAACATGCAGGATTTTTCTGTACAGATTACGCCCCGGCAGGAGCAGATCGTCCGTTTGGTCCGGCGACAGGGATATATCTCCAATGAGGAACTGGCGCAGCATTTCGGGGTGGTCGTTCAGACAATCCGGCGGGATGTAGGTTATTTGTCGGACAATACCCTGCTTTGTCGCTGTCATGGCGGTGCGATGCCGATTTCCACGGTTGAGAATATTGCCTATCATGACCGGCAGGTTCTCAATCCCGGTAGCAAGGACGCCATCGGGCGATATGGCGCCCGGTTGATTCCGGATCGTTCCTCCCTTTTCATCAATATCGGAACTACCACGGAGGCTTTTGCCCGAAATCTGACGGGGCACAGGGATCTGCGGATTGTGACCAATAATCTTCAGGTGGCGTCTCTCGTGGCGCGACGGCTGGACTTCCGGACTGTGATTGTAGGCGGGGAACTGCGGCCGCAGGATGGAGGTATTCTGGGGGCTTCCGCGACCGAAGCGCTGGCGGGATTTCGTATGGAATACGGTGTGATCGGAATCAGTGGAATTGATGAGGATGGCACGCTTCTGGATTTTGACCTTGCGGAAATCCAGTGTGCCCGGACCATCATCAGGAATTCCCGTCGCGTTCTGCTACTTGCGGATCATACGAAATTTGCCCGCCGGCCTACGGGAAAGGTGGGAGATCTATCGGAAATTGATGATCTCATTACAGACAGACCGTTACCTGAGGCGTTTCAGGAGCGGCTGGAAATCGCGGGTGTTACATTGCACATTGCAGAAACAACATAATATAATAACATAAATCACAAAAGCACGTGATAAAATGAAGAAATCCCTTTCTTTATCGATAAAGATGTTCCAAAACGAACATCCAATGCTCGATTTGGAGCGTGATGACAGGAGATCGGGATGTCATCGATTCGAGAAATTTCTCCCTCTGTGGAAGAGCCCAAAGCCTATGACCTTCTGGTTGTAGGTGGGGGTATCAATGGCTGTGGTATTGCCCGGGACGCGGCAGGGCGCGGTGCGCGTGTGCTGCTTGTCGAGCAGGACGATCTGGCCAGCCATACCTCGTCTGCCAGCACAAAGCTGATCCATGGCGGACTTCGTTATCTTGAGTATTACGAATTCCGGCTTGTCCGTGAGGCTCTGATTGAACGCGAGCGTCTTCTGAAGATTGCACCGCATATCATCTGGCCTCTGCGTTTCGTGCTGCCGCATTCGAAGATGCTGCGCCCGGCCTGGCTGCTGCGGACAGGCCTGTTCCTGTATGACCATCTCTGTCCGAATATGACATTACCCAAGACCCGCTCGGTTGATCTGCGGACAGACCCGACGGGTGTGCCGCTGAAATCCGATTACGTGCGCGGTTTCGAATATTCCGATGGATGGGTACAGGACAGTCGGCTCGTTGCGCTGAATGCCATGGATGCGGCGCGTGTCGGTGCAGATATCCGGACGCATACGCAGCTTCTGACGGCAGATCGGGATATGGAGGAATGGACGGTCACATTGCGCAATCGCGATACGGGCGAGGACTATCAGGTTCGGAGCCGGGCGATCGTCAATGCTGCAGGTCCCTGGGTGGCGGAGCTTCTGCACGATCGCTTGCATGTTGCCAGCCGCAATCAGGTCCGTCTTGTGAAGGGAAGCCACATCGTGGTTCCCCGTCAGTTTGAGGGAAAACAGGCTTATATCCTCCAGAACCCTGACAAGCGTATCGTGTTTGCCATCCCGTATGAACACGACTTCACCCTGATTGGCACAACCGATGTGGCGTGGAACCAGGATCCGGGAACGGTTCATATTTCTCCAGAGGAAGTGACGTATCTGTGTGAAAGCGTGAACCGCTATTTTACGTCGCAGATCCGACCGGCAGATGTTGTCTGGAGTTATGCGGGTGTGCGTCCCCTCTATGACGATAATTCCGGAAATGCTTCTGCTGTCACGCGTGATTACGTTCTGGATGTGGACAATTCAGGCGCGCCTATCCTGTCCGTTTTCGGGGGCAAGATTACGACGTTCCGCAAACTGGCTGAACACGCGATCGAGAAGCTGGCGCCTTATGTCCATGTTCTGGCCAAGCCAGGATGGACGGCGGATACGCCATTACCGGGCGGAGATTTTGCGCCGCAGGATTTCGATCGGCAGCTTGCCCGTCTGAAGGCTTACGCGCCTCATCTTTCTACGGAAACGGCATGGCGTCTGATGCGCAATTACGGTTTGTGCGCTTATGACATTGCAACGCCAGATGTCCGTGAGATGGGACGCCTGTTCGGGAAGACCCTGTCATCCCGCGAGGTTGATTACCTGATGGATCATGAATGGGCCCGCTCGGCAGATGACATTCTCTGGCGGCGGTCGAAGCTGGGTCTTTTCCTCAGCGATGCGGAAAAGGCGGATCTTCAGTCTTATGTCGAGGGGCGTCTGAGGACAGGTGTCTCTCCGTTATCCGAAACATCGCAGGCCTGGCGGCAGAACGTCGCCTGACTTTCCCCGCAACTCTCATGGCGGATACCCGGTCATGTCAGAGAATAAACGCTACATTGGTGAACTCCTTGCCGAGTTCTTTGCGGTCGCCATCATCATTCTCTTCGGAGACGGTGTTGCGGCCATGTATTCCCTCTATGATCCCAGCCCTTACAAGACGGCTTACTGGGGCGTCTGTATTGTCTGGGGGCTTGGTGTGACCATTGCAATTTACGCAACCGGCGCCATAAGTGGAACGCACGCCAATCCGGCTGTTACCCTGTCCCTTGCCCTGTTCCGCGGTTTTTCTTGGAAGAAGGTTGCACCTTATATCGGAGCACAGGTTCTGGGTGGACTGGCTGGTGCGGCTCTCGTGTATTCACTGTATGTACCAGTGATCGATCATTACAATCTTGCTCATGGGCTGAGCCGGGCAGTGGATGGTGGATCTTCGGGCGTCTTCTTTACGCATCCCGGTGATTTTGTAACCGTTTCCCATGCCTTCTGGGACGAACTTGTCCTGACGGCAGTTCTGGTGTTCGGAATTTTTGCCATTACCTGCCAGTACAACACGCAAGCACCGCAGGCGAATTCCAGCGCTTTGATTATTGGTCTTCTGGTGGCCACTATTGGCGCTTCGTGTGGGTATCTGGATGCATGGGCGATCAATCCTGCCCGTGATTTCGGGCCCCGGCTCTTCTGCTTTTTCGCAGGATGGGGACAGGCGGCCATTCCTGCGCCAGCGAACTACTGGTGGGTTCCGATCGTTGCGCCGATGGTTGGTGGTCCGATTGGTGCCGGTCTCTACCAGTATGGCCTGCGCCCTTACATGCCGCGGTTTGCGGAGCAGACAATCAAGGTAGATTCGGAAGGCGTCAATCCTGCGGAACCCGTCCTTGTTGTGTCTAACCCGTCTGAGCCGCTGGTTCCTGTCATCAACAAGGTTTCCTGACCTCGCCTGTCTCTTGGAGTATGTATCATGATCAAGAAAGACTGCATTCTCGCCATCGACCAAGGCACGACTTCAACACGCAGCATTATCTTTAACGATAAAGTGGAAACGCTTGCGCTTTCGCGTCGGGAATTCCCGCAGCATTATCCGGCTCCCGGCTGGGTCGAGCATGACGTTGAGGACATCTGGCGTGATGTCCTGTCCACGGCGCGCGAAGTGGTTGATGATGTCGGTGGTGTGAGCCGTATTGCAGCAATCGGCATTACCAACCAGCGCGAAACCGTTGTGATCTGGGACCGGAAGACGGGACAGGCGATTCACAAGGCTCTGGTCTGGCAGGACCGCCGTACGGCGCAGGAATGCAGCCGGCTGTTCCAGGCGGGCATGGAGCCCATGGTTCGGGAAAAGACCGGCCTGCTGCTGGATCCGTATTTTTCGGCCACCAAAATCGCATGGCTACTTGATAATGTGCCGGATGCGCGGCAGCGGGCGGAAGCCGGGGAACTGGCTATCGGCACCATCGACAGTTTTCTGCTCTGGAGGCTGACCGGAGGTAAGCGCCATGCGACGGACATTACGAATGCCTGTCGGACATCCCTGTTCAACATCCACACACAGGAATGGGATGAGGACCTGCTGAGATTGTTTAATGTTCCCAAGCCGCTTCTGCCGGAGGTCTTGGGCAACAGCTGTCTCTTCGGTGAAACGGATGCCAAGCTGTTTGGTGAGCCGATCGTGATCGGAGGCATGGCGGGCGATCAGCAGGCGGCCCTCGTGGGGCAGGCCTGTTTTCAGGAAGGGATGGCGAAGGCAACTTACGGGACGGGCTGCTTTATGCTGCTCAATACCGGGGAGAAGCCGATCATGTCCCATAACCGTCTGTTGACGACCATTGGTTACCGGATCGGCAATCGCACGGTTTATGCCCTTGAAGGGTCCATTTTCGTGGCAGGAGCCGGGATCAAGTGGCTACGTGACGGGTTGCATCTGATTACACATGCCTCACAGACGGATGATATGGCGACCCGCGTTCCTGACAGCCACGGTGTTTACATCGTGCCAGCTTTCGTGGGGCTTGGCGCTCCTCACTGGGACGCCGAGGCACGTGGACTGATCTGTGGTCTGACGCTGGGATCGACGCAGGCGCATATTGCACGTGCCATGTTGGAATCTGTTGCATATCAGACCTACGATCTGATCCATGCTATGCGTCAGGACGGCGCCATGCGGGCGAAAATGCTCCGGATCGATGGAGGAATGGCAGTTAATGACTGGTTTGCACAGTTTCTGGCTAGCATGCTGAAAGTGGATGTTGAACGTCCCAGCAACATCGAAACGACAGCGATCGGCGCCGCTTTTCTGGCGGGTTTGCAGGCGGGAATATGGAAAAGCCTTGATGAGGTGGCCGCAACATGGAAGCAGGAGCGCGTGTTCCAGCCTGGCATGGAGCCTGCACAGCGTCGGATCATGATTGACGGATGGCATGATGCCGTGCACCGGACACTGACCCCGGGTTCGGCAGCGCTTTCCCGGGCAGGGCAGGAGACAACGCCTCAGGTTTCGTCCGTTCGCGCTGCCTGATCAGTCAGGAACAATAACAGGAAAGCCGGCTTCTCCTTCAGGGGAGGGGCCGGTTTTTTCGTGAGACAAGGGTTTGATCCGTGAAGCAATGGGGCTAGATTACAGAATGTGAGCCGCTTTTAACTCAGACCCATTGCTCCGGAAAGAACGGGAACGTAGCCATGAAAATCACGTCCGGCACCATTCTCGAACAGGTGCGCCAGATCAATGATGGGCGTGGATTCTGGGGGAACATGGGTGGGTTTTTCTGCGTGATCTGCATTCTAGGGCTGGCGAATATGTTGAACCGCTCCGTGTTTCATGTGGATGTCGGCTGGCTGCTGGACGAGTTGCTTGTTCTGGTGGCGCTATATTTTTTCGTTCCCTATCTTATCCTGCGTTTTCTGGATTCAGACTCTCTGGGTCGTTCCTGAAAGTAGAAAGAGAGCGGGATGACCCTTTCCTTCAGAGAAAGGGTCTGTTGGCGGGTCCTAGGCCCGACAAAGGGGATAAAAATCCCGAAATGACTTCAAAATAAAAATTCGCAGGAAAGAAAATACTTTCCGTATGGGAAACCCATACAGCATTCCCGGGGCGGAATATGACGGCTGCTGCCAAGTATGTCAGTCCTGAATTGGCGTGTCGAGCGAACTGACATCACTACAAAAACAACGAAAAGTAAAAGTATTTAATGACTATACTCTTACTTGCCCTCCAATGAATCTCGAACATATGGTTAAGCTCTAAATCAGAGTTTTGAATAATTTGGAATAAATCATGGCTATATAATTTTATTATTTAAATAATAACACATTTTTATATTGTAAAAATTATTATATGCTTATTTCTACTGTGTATATTAGTTTTATTTCTTGTCTTGTGGTCTAGCAATTTGAGTAATTGCATATCAGGTAAATTCTCTCAGGAGCGTGCAGGTAATGTTCGAAAAAGATTTTTCGGGATGCGAATGCGCACGTCCAATGGGCACATTGATTCGATGGGGCATAAAAAAGCAGTCAGGATTATGCCTTTGGTGTTCACGACATTCCCGGAAGCCTGTCCTGTCTTGGAAGTGGGGATATGGAACCGTGCTTCTTATGGGACTGTCCATCTTACCGTTGCAGACTCATGCGCAGGATATGGTTCAACATTCGGGCCGGGCTTCGCCAGTGGTATCTTCGTCATCAGGAGTGCCTTCAGGATCAGAAAAAGTTCTGCCGATGGGACAGAAAAACAGCTTGCCCCAACCTGCGAAGAAACCTCCGGCTGCCGGGGATTATCTGGCGTCTGTATTCGACACGGAAAGCATTTCCTTCCTGCTGAACAAAAATGACGATGCTCTGCGCAAAAGTGACCTGGTAGCGGGATACTATGTTCCGCAGGAAGCTTTTGGGCATCTTGTTCCGCAACTTTCTCCCGTCCGGAACTGGCTTCAGAAATACGGCTACAGCTTTGAGTTTTCGTATAAGGGAGAAGCGATGGCCGACGTGGGCGGAGGGGAAAGCCACGGGATGTCCTATGCTCATGAACTGACATGGAACAACCGGCTGGATCTGGGTAAGCTGCTGGGGTTTGATGGATGGATTTTGCACGCTGTCATGATGGAACGCGCCGGACGGCAGGTGTCATACGACCATGTCGGGGATCATCATATCCTGCTCAGTGAAGTGTATAGTCTCTCTGGCCATATGGCAGCGCATCTTGCTGATATCTACTTGGAAAAATCGTTCTTACATAACAGGATCAATATCAATATTGGTCGCATTACGCTGACCCATACTTATGGCACTTCAGTCCTATTGTGCACTTTCATGGTCCAGTGCTCCGCACCTGTCGCCATGAAAGGAATGCAGGGATGGAGTGTATATCCAAAGGCGACCTGGGGAGGGACGGTCCGTTTCAAACCTGCTCGTGATCTCGTGCTCCGGACCGGGGCTTACCGTGTAACGGCTCTGACGGACAATCCTTCTGGTTGGTCATGGGGAAGTGAAAAGTCGACTGGCGTCATGTTGCCTATCGAACTGACATGGGAGCCGTTTTTCGGGCCAAAGCGGCTTCCGGGTCATTACAAACTAGGCTTTGGACATGACACGTCGCCCTATGCCGATCTTATAGGAACCATTCCTACAGCATACCGGAATATCGTTACGGCCGGTTCAAAGCGGGCACGAGATACTTTCTATATTGAAGCAGATCAGATGGTGTACCGGAAAGGGGGACGGCATCAGATGGCAGGTGGATATATTCTGGCCGGATATATTCATAACACACCGAGCGTTTCGGCATTTTCAGATGAAGTTTATGTGGGTGCGTCTCTGCTGGGTATTATCCCGCGTCGTCCCTTTGACCGGTTTGGCGTCATGTATTCCTATTACCAGATGAGTCCGGCCCTGACATATGGTCAGCGGCTCCGGCAGATGGCGGGAATGTCAATGGGGGCATTCGTCAATGGTCCACAAACCCATTCTGCAATTCTTGAGGCCTATTACGGTATTCCCGTTCGGCCAGGGGTCGTGGTCCAGTCTGAATTTGAATACATGATGAGACCGGGCGAAACTTCCGTCATTCCCAACGCAACTCTCATCGGACTTAAGGTTTTGGGGAACCTATAAAATCTGAAAATATTTTTCTCAAAAGTGCAGGGATTTTTCTTGGATTGTTCAGGATCCGGAGAAGATTTTTTCAGGCGTATAGAAATTGATGCGTTGCATATTTTGGTAAATAGAAATGGTTAGTATCAGCATTATGAAATGACTGAAGTTCTTGAGAAGATTGTTTCCTTTTCATGGGCCTACGAAAAGATATTCACCTATGGCCAAGGTACTTATCAGGAGTATTTTCCTGTCCTGCTGTTCTGGACAGGAAAATACGGGCAGAATTAGAATTTATTCTTCAGATTCTGAAGGTGTGCAGTAAATTGCTGATGCCACTGAGCCAGTTTCTCGTGCCATTCAGCCTTGTGCTGTGAAGACAATACCTTACGCGCCTGCAGAGCTGCGGCGATCTGGGCTTTTTCGTGGCCGACTACTTCCTGTTCTACAGCTTCAACAGGTCGGCGCAGTACGGCGGCACCCAGAGAGGCAGCGAGATCGTCAACAACTTCCGGAACGTATTCCTGAGCCGTTGCGACAACGGCTGTCATCCCGTCAGGAATTGATGCAGAGATCTGTTCGATCAGACTGGTCTGAACTTCGCCGCTCTCTACAGAAAGGCCGGAACCAATAAGTGCACCGGTAGTAGCGCCGAGCAGAAAACCGAGCGGACCAAGCAGAAGACCGACCAGCGAGCCGAGAAGTGTCCCTGTCAGGACCTGATCTCCGGCAGAACCATTGACCCAGCTGTCCTGGATGGCAAGTTTCCCAGCAGTGTCACGCTGAAGGACAGCGGCATTGATCAGAACAAGTTTCTGGTCTGCCGCACGCTGTTTGAGTTCCGAAAATGCTTGAAATGCCTTGCTTTCCTCATGGAAAGAAAGAACCAGAATATTAGTATTCATTGAAAGACCTCATGCTGAAAGCCCTGAAGAGAAGGCGATAGGATCACACTCTCTTCAGGGCTGCAAACTTTTGTAAAACTTTTCCGCTCGAAAATCCGTTTCAGTTTTTGAGGGTAAAAGTCAGCCCCTGTGCGCCAGCGGCCAGACGTGCGCCCGACGAAGTAGTGTCAATACGGACCCGCACGCCATTGCTGTTCTGGAGGACTGCGCCACCTAGTCCTTTGTCCAGAGTTGCTTCTCCGGCCAGGGAGCCATAACTGCCGTCAAAGTCATGAAGGTGCTTCAGATTGTATACCGTTCCTTCTGCTTTGACCGTGGAATATCCGACAGCTGCAAGATTGCCGCCGCTTATCTTGAAGCGATAGGTCTGGTGGTCATAGACCAGCTTTCCTTCGCCCCAGGTAAGCCCGACACCGATATCCGCAGAGTGTGATTCCAGTATGATATGACCAGAAGGCGTTCCCAGCGTATCAGCCGCAGAAGCTGTTCCTGTTGCCGCCAGACCCAGACCTGCCATGACAGCAAGTGTAATCCCGAAACGCGAAGTAGTGAGAGACATGACTGAAACCTTTCACATGCATAACCGATGCTTTCCTCCGTTAAACACGCGACGCATCGGAACGTTCATTTAGATATGAACGGTTTGTGTCTGTATCCAGTCCCTAGTTTCTCTACGAATAAAAAAGGCGGAAAATCCTGTCAAAAACGATGACGGCAACCCTGCTGCAAAGGGAAAATATGTTTGCCATACACAGTCAGGGTTTTTGCCGGAAGTTGACCAAGGAGCGTCACGATTCTGCGCAGACGGATAAGCGACTGTCTCAGGGAAGGGCAGCGACAGCTGCGGTCAATCACAATTGCTGTTAGGGCGCCTGAAAGAAATTCCGGCAAAGTTCTCTGCTGCATGAAAGGGCGATGAAGCTAAGGAACGATCAATGGGAGGCTCCGTGATCGCTGCTTTCAGGAAGGGTCAGAAGGCAGGACGCAATGCGGGGAAAGACGCGCTTCCATTGTGGCCAGAACACTTGCAACTTCAGTTTTCTGGCCGGTTTTGATGAAGGATGTCAGTTCTGCTTCCACCTGAGCAGCAATATGGTGGAATTGCTGACATTTTTTCCGTCCGGCTGTTGTCAGGACAATGAATTTCGATCGACGGTCCTGTGGATCGGACTGACGGAAGAGGAGACCGTCAGCTTCAAGAGAATCCAGAATACGGACGAGAGCTGAACTGTCGAGGCCCATGCAGGCTGCCAGATCCTTCTGATTCATAGGGGCTGTGCGAAGCATCAGATAGGCCATGGGGCGCATCGCCGCCAGCGTCATCCCTTCGGGGCGCAGGGCACGATCTAATTGTGCGCGCCAGAGAATCGCCAGACGCATGACGTGGAATGTCAGATTCATATCCTGAAAATGGTTGTGAAAATCTGAAGGGTTCTGCTCGCGGCCCATAATGGATCATATCTCATTAATTGACATATAATCTGTTTATATGGCATCGGTCTGTAAGGGAACCAGTCTGTTGCCATTGACGCTGGTTTCAGGAATCTTTGAATGGCGTTCTGGTGATTCTTCGTATCGCAAGAGTCGCTGTGGTCTAGCCGAGGAGCCCCGTGGGAAGAGATCTGACCGGCGAGTTTGTTGATCTGCAGGTATCTGAGTGATGCTTGCGGAGGTTGATCTTTTTGGGGTTTTTGTTGCTCCCCCTTTTCGATTTTATGCGGTTGCGGCGGTTGTTGTGACGCTGGTCCTGCGGAGTGTCCTGTGGCGAACGGGTGCTCTGGGCTGGTTCTGGCATGTCGCCCTGTTTGAAATAGCGCTGTATGTCTGTGTTCTCTGTCTGCTCATCCTTTACGTGTAGGAGGGGTCGGCGATGAACTGGACCCGTAGTGTCATCCGTGTTCTGCTGACCCTGATCGTTCTGGCGCTGGCCATCGGGCTGGGGCGGACGATGTGGGACATCTATGTCCTTGCCCCCTGGACCCGTGACGGACGCGTGCGCGTCTATGTTGTGGATGCGGCGCCTGAAGTCTCGGGCACGGTGGTGTCGGTTCCGGTGGTGGACAACCAGTTCGTTCACAAGGGAGATCCGCTCTTCGTGCTCGATCCCGTCCGCTTCCGCCTGGACATCGACGCCGCCCGGGCCCGCCTGGCCGGGGCAGAGGAAGACCTGAAACTCCGCATGTCCGATGCTAAGCGCCGCATGGGGCTGGGCGGCATCGTCTCCGCGGAAGAACAGGAAGACTTCAACTCCAACGCCGAGACGCAGCGCGCCAAGGTGAACGCCGCCAAGGCGGACCTCAACACGGCGCTGCTCAATCTCCAGCGCTCGACGGTCTATTCCCCGGTGGATGGATACATCACCAACCTGAACCTGCGGGTGGGTGACTACGCCCATGCCGGTCAGTCGGGTCTGGCGGTCATCGACGCGCACAGCTTCTGGATCAACGGCTATTTCGAGGAAACCAAGATGCATGGCGTGCGCGTGGGCGACATGGCGCGCGTCAAGCTGATGGGTTACAAGACGATCCTGCAGGCCCACGTGGTCAGCATCGGCCGCGGCATCAACGACCAGAACGGCGTGTCCGACCGCCTCGGCCTGCCAGATGTCAACCCGATCTTCACCTGGGTGCGTCTGGCACAGCGTATTCCGGTGCGTCTGGAATTTGACAACGTTCCGCCGGAGATCACGCTGGCGGCCGGCATGACGGCCACGGTGACCATCGGCAAGGAAGCGCCCGGAGCCCAGGGCAAGCTGACCACCTGGCTGCAGAACCATCTCTGACATGGCACGCTCCGTCTTCGCCCGCACTGTCGCCCTGGCCCTTGGAACCTGCCTGTCCCTGACGGCCTGTACGGTGGGGCCGAACTTCAAGCCGGATAAGATCAAGATCCCCGACGCCTTCGTCGAGCAGCCGAAAGTGGCGACGGCGGATGAGATCAGACAGACCGAAGCGGACATGAAGGACTGGTGGAGCCAGTTCCATGACCCCATGCTCAACGAACTGGTGGAGCAGGCGATCAAGGGCAATTACGACCTGCAGATTGCCTCGCAGCACATCATTTCCGAACGTGCGGTGCGCCGTCAGGCGCAGTCGGCCTGGTACCCGCAGCTCGATGCGGCGGCCGGGGGCGGGGATGACCGCTATTCCGTGAATGTGGACAACTGGCCACTGCGTCCGGGAAACCCGGCCAACCGTCCGGAAGCTTCCGTGTTGACCTATGGCGCGCGGGCGAGCTGGGAAATCGATCTGTTCGGGCATATCGCGCGGCAGGTGGAAGAGCGCAAGCGGATCGTCGAACAGTCGATCGAGAACCGCCGTGCCGTGCTGCTGGCACTGCTGTCGGAACTGGCCTCCGATTACGTGACGCTGCGCGGTGTGCAGGAGCGTCTGACGGTGACCGAGCGGGCCATCGACGTGGCGCAGAAATCGCGCGAACTGACGGAACGGCTGTACACGCACGGTCTGGGCAACACGCTGGCCGTGGCCCAGGCGCAGACCGAAGAGCATCTCGAACGCTCCCGGCTGGCGCCCCTGCATGAGCAGGAAGAGCGTCTGATGCATGCGATTTCCGTGCTGCTGGGCGAGATGCCGGGCCAGCTGGAAGAGGATCTGGAGAAGCGCCGTCCGCTGCCGGATCTGCCGCGTTTCCCGGCCAGCCTGCCCTCGACGGTGCTGATCAACCGCCCCGACATCCGCGGAGCGGAGGCGGAATACGCCGCCGACACGGCGCGAGTGGGGATTGCGGTGGCGAACCTGTATCCGAAGTTCTCCATTCCGCTGAACTTCAATCCGAACGCCTCGGCGGCCTATCAGGCGTTCCAGCTTGGCGGCATGAGCTGGAGCTTCATGATGATGGCGACGCTGCCGGTCATTCATGGCGGACGTTATACGGCGGCGATTGCGCAGGCACGGGCGGAAGCGGAAGCCAGCCGTCTGACCTATCGCAAGACGGTGCTCAAGGCCTTCGCGGAGGTCGAGGACGCGATGGGCGACTGGCGGCATAATGCCGAACTGGTCGAGCAGCTGAACGCGGCGGCGGTGGATGCCGGTCTGGCCCGTGACCGGGCGCAGAAACTCTTCACGGCGGGTCTGACCGGGTACCTGAACGTGCTGACCACGCAGCAGACCGCCCTGTCGGCGCAGGATCAGGCGGTGGTCGGGCGCCTGGCCCGCGTGCGCAATGCCATCGAACTCTATGTCTCCCTCGGCGCCGGATGGCAGGGCCGGCAGCTCGAAGACACCAGACTGCCCGTCGAAAGTCAAAAAACAGAACGCACTCGCACGGGCCTTTACAAGATAAAACAACTCACAGTTCAGGGACGGGTTTTGTCGTAAGTCAGGCGATAAAGCGAACCCGTCAGATCATCGCTAATCAACAGACTTCCGTCAGGTAATGGTTGAAGATCGGCTGGTCGACCCGCGAACGTGGTTCTTTCTGCGGAATCCTCCGACCAGGAGAGTTGGCTTTTCGGGATGATTCATTCCACTGAAATGAACAGATACAACTTGGTATCCTGACGGTACGGATCTGTTCCAGGATCCATGTTCTGCAATCAGAAGATTCCCCTGATAATCCGCAGGGAACATTTTCCCATTATAGAACCTCAGACCTAACGCCGCCACATGGGCACCAAGAAGAAGGGCAGGCGGTGTAAAATCGTGACAGGAATGCTGCTTCCCGAAAACGGGATCAGGGATATTTCCTTGATGACAATAAGGGTATCCATATGACGCGCCGATATGGGATAATTGGTTAAGCTCGTCTGAAGGAACATCATCTCCCATCATGTCGCGACCGTTATCCGTAAACCAGAGTTTATTGCTCTGCGGCTGCCACGTTAGCCCTACACTGTTGCGAATCCCATATGCGACATCCCGAATATCAGACCCGTCTAGATTCATGCTGATTATTTTAGCGAAATCATGTCCAACGTCACAGATATTGCAAGGGGCCCCAATAGGAACATACAGGCGGTTATCCGGACCGAAAGCAATGAATTTCCAGAAATGATCACCGTCTTTGTACGGAAGGCGATCTGTTATGACCTCAGGGATGGCCGGACTGTCGAGATGATTTTCAATATCCCGCAAGACAAGAATGCGGTCTGTATCCGAAATATACAAATCGCCATTGTGAAAAGCTACGCCAGCAGGCGTATTCAGCCCTTTTGCTAAGGTAAAGACCCGCAATGGGTGGCTGTTTTGATCTATATGAGGAATTGCATAGACGTTTCCTTGTGCCATGGACCCGACAAAGACGGTTCCATGGGCTCCTAAAGCAATTTCTCGCGCTCCGGGAATGGCATTAGTAAGAGTTTCAATATGAAAATGGGGTGGGACGACCAGGGACGAACTTTGGTCGGTCTG
>NZ_AGQV01000001.1:855000-1062376 GCF_000234355.1 Gluconobacter morbifer G707
GCCGTCTCCGGGTTGGTCTGACCCGTTGCGTTTGGAGCTCTGGCTCTGAAGGCGACGCTGAGGAGAGGGAAGAAGCATTCAGACGGCGTTTGAAAAGTGTGTCTGACACTGTGCGCAAGCCAGGATCTGGCAGCATCCTTTTCTGAGGGTGTGGCTGGTTTCTGTGCATGTGTTCATCCCGATGGGATGGGAGCCGTTCTGCGGCTCTGTAGTGTGAGAAAGAGAAGGGCGTTCGGTGGATGCCTTGGCACTGAGAGGCGATGAAGGACGTGGTACGCTGCGAAAAGCCATGGGGAGCCGCGAACAGGCTTTGATCCGTGGATGTCCGAATGGGGCAACCCCCTCGCAAGAGGATCATGTACTGAATACATAGGTGCATGAGGCGAACCCGGGGAACTGAAACATCTCAGTACCTGGAGGAAAAGACATCAACAGAGATTCCGCTAGTAGTGGCGAGCGAACGCGGAGCAGGCCAATGCCTCATTGAGAAGAAGCAGAACGGTCTGGAAAGTCCGGCAAGAATGGGTGATAGCCCCGTATGCGTAGTGTCTTGATGAGGATTCGAGTAGGGCGGGGCACGTGAAACCCTGTCTGAACATGGGGGGACCACCCTCCAAGCCTAAATACTCCTCAGTGACCGATAGCGAACAAGTACCGTGAGGGAAAGGTGAAAAGCACCCCGATAAGGGGAGTGAAAGAGACCTGAAACCGGACGCCTACAAGCAGTCGGAGCCTCTTATGGGGTGACGGCGTACCTTTTGTATAATGGGTCAGCGAGTTTCTGTTTGCAGCGAGCTTAAGCCGTTAGGTGTAGGCGTAGCGAAAGCGAGTCTGAATAGGGCGACTGAGTTGCTGGCAGAAGACCCGAAACCGAGTGATCTAGCCATGGCCAGGCTGAAGGTGCGGTAACACGCACTGGAGGGCCGAACCCACGCCTGTTGAAAAAGTCGGGGATGAGCTGTGGCTAGGGGTGAAAGGCCAATCAAACTCGGAGATAGCTGGTTCTCCGCGAAATCTATTGAGGTAGATCGTCGGGTGTTTACCCTGGGGGGTAGAGCACTGGATGGGCTAGGGGGGCCCAAAGCCTTACCAAACCTAACCAAACTCCGAATACCCAGGAGTATAGCCCGGCAGACAGACAGTGGGTGCTAAGGTCCATTGTCGAGAGGGAAACAGCCCAGACCACCAGCTAAGGCCCCTAAATCGTGGCTAAGTGGGAAAGGATGTGGGGATTCCAAAACAACCAGGAGGTTGGCTTAGAAGCAGCCATCCTTTAAAGAAAGCGTAATAGCTCACTGGTCTATTAGAAACCCTGCGCCGAAAATGTAACGGGGCTCAAGCCACGTGCCGAAGCTGTGGGTGCATACTTTGTATGCGCGGTAGCGGAGCGTTCCGTAAGTCTGCGAAGGAGACGGGGTGACCCTCTCTGGAGATATCGGAAGTGCGAATGCTGACATGAGTAGCGACAAACAGTGCGAGAAACACTGTCGCCGAAAGTCCAAGGGTTCCTGCGCAAGGTTAATCCCCGCAGGGTGAGCCGGCCCCTAAGGCGAGGGCGAGAGCCGTAGTCGATGGGAACCAGTTGAATATTACTGGGCCTGCCAGAAGTGACGAATGAAAGATGTTGTCTGTCCTTAACGGATTGAACAGGCTTTTCGATCATTCCAGGAAACAGCTCTGGCGTATAGACCGTACCCGAAACCGACACAGGTGGACTGGTAGAGAATACCAAGGCGCTTGAGAGAACGATGCTGAAGGAACTAGGCAAATTGCTCGTGTAACTTCGGGATAAACGAGACCCAATCGTGGGCAACCATGGTTGGGTGGCACAGACCAGGGGGTAGCGACTGTTTAGTAAAAACACAGGGCTCTGCGAAATCGTGAGATGACGTATAGGGCCTGACGCCTGCCCGGTGCCGGAAGGTTAAGAGGAGATGTGCAAGCGTTGAATCGAAGCCCCGGTAAACGGCGGCCGTAACTATAACGGTCCTAAGGTAGCGAAATTCCTTGTCGGGTAAGTTCCGACCTGCACGAATGGCGTAACGACTTCCCCACTGTCTCCAGCATCGGCTCAGCGAAATTGAATTCCCCGTGAAGATGCGGGGTACCCGCGGTCAGACGGAAAGACCCTATGAACCTTTACTGCAGCTTTGCAGTGGCATCAGAGACATTCTGTGTAGGATAGGTCGGAGGCTTTGAAGCCGGGGCGCCAGCACCGGTGGAGCCACCCTTGAAATACGACCCTGAATTTTTCTGATGTCTAACCGAGACCAGTAAGCCTGGTCCGGGACCCTGCATGGTGGGCAGTTTGACTGGGGCGGTCGCCTCCCAAAGTGTAACGGAGGCGCGCGATGGTGGGCTCAGGCCGGTCGGAAACCGGCTGTCGAGTGCAATGGCATAAGCCCGCCTGACTGTGAGAGTGACAGCTCGATCAGAGACGAAAGTCGGCCATAGTGATCCGGTGGTCCCACGTGGACGGGCCATCGCTCAACGGATAAAAGGTACTCTAGGGATAACAGGCTGATCTCCCCCAAGAGTCCACATCGACGGGGAGGTTTGGCACCTCGATGTCGGCTCATCACATCCTGGGGCTGGAGCAGGTCCCAAGGGTTCGGCTGTTCGCCGATTAAAGTGGTACGTGAGCTGGGTTTAGAACGTCGTGAGACAGTTCGGTCCCTATCTGCCGTGGGTGTAAGAGACTTGAGAGGATTTGTCCCTAGTACGAGAGGACCGGGATGAACAGACCTCTGGTGCACCGGTTGTCACGCCAGTGGCACAGCCGGGTAGCTAAGTCTGGACAGGATAACCGCTGAAAGCATCTAAGCGGGAAACCTACCTCAAAACAAGGTCTCATAGAGCCGTGAGAGACCATCACGTCGATAGGCCGGGTGTGAAAGTGCAGCAATGCATGCAGCTAACCGGTCCTAATCGCTCATACCTCTCACATACAATACATGCACAGAAATCAGTCACACTCAAAACCAACCTCCTTCCTCCCTCCCAAAGACAGGGTGGGCTGGAAGACCTGGTGGCCATTGCGAGGGCCCTCCACCCGATCCCATCCCGAACTCGGCCGTGAAACCCCTCAGCGCCCATGATACTGCACCTCAAGGTGCGGAAAAGTCGGTCGCCGCCAGGTCCCCCAGTCCACCCCTCCCATACACCAACATCATCAAACACCACCGCGGGGTGGAGCAGCCCGGTAGCTCGTCAGGCTCATAACCTGAAGGCCGCAGGTTCAAATCCTGCCCCCGCAACCATTGAACCCTGCACTAAGAACTTCTCTAGAACGCCGTGGTCCGGATGGACTGCGGCGTTCTTTTTGTTCAACGCAAAGCCCAGCATTGCCGCCAGGTCCCCCTCAAGAAAAATCCCGAGTTCCCCATTCTCTGGAATGAGGCGGATTCGTGTGATCAGGGACCGGATCGCTTCTCTGGCTTGCGTCCCGGTGGCCTCGTTTTGCAGGCTGGCGTGAAGAGACGCGATCTTCTGGCGATACAGCTCCGCCATGTTGGGATGCAGCAGAGACGGCGGGGAAGGGGCTTTCGCTAGTCGTTCCTCTATCTCGGCCTTGCGGGCTTCGAGTTCTTCCATGCGTCTCTTGAGAGCAGGGCTGGCAAAGCCGTCGAGGATTGCCTGCACCGCTTTGTCGAGTTCGCGCTCGATTTTGGGAAGTTCGGATTTTAGAGCAATCAGATCGGCCCCTTTTTCCATCCGCAGACGGTTTATCTCGTGTGTGAACTCGTTGCAGAATTCTTTGAAGAGCGCAGGATCCATCATCTGGGTTCGCAGACCGTTGAGAACGGATTTCTCCAGAACATCCCGGCGGATCGTCAGGCGGTTCTCGCAGGTGCCCTTGTTCCGGGCGGTCGAGCAGCCGAGGTGATGTTTCGAGATCATCGAAAACCCACCGCCACAACAACCGCATTTGATGAGGCCTGTCAGAAGATGGGTCGGACGTTGCAGGGCGTTGAGGGGATGAACGCCGCTACCGAGGAATTTCTGGGACCAGGTCGTTTTGCTCTGGCGGTCTTTGACCGCATCCCAGAGATCCTGCTCGATAATCCGGAGGTCAGGCCCGTCCTGAAGAACCCATTCCGATTCAGGGTTGAGGCGGGAGACGCGTTTCCCGGTGCTCGGATCCTTGATGTAGCGCAGGCGGTTCCAGATCAGCCGGCCGATATAGAGTTCGTTGTTCAGGATGCCTGTACCGCGTTCCCGGTTGCCATTGATTGTTGACGGACTCCAGGCTCCGGACAGGGGGCCGCGATGGCCTTCGGCATTCAGAGAAAGAGCAATGGATTTGGGGGATTTGCCGTCGGCATAGTCCCGAAAGATCCGACGGACGATCTGGGCCTGATCGTCGTTGATACTGCGTTCGCCGCAGATCGCCTCGCCATGACCGTCGCGCTGTTTGACAACGTCATAGCTGTAGCACAGGCCACCACCGGATTTGCCCTGTTCGACGCGGCCGCGCAGACCGCGGCGGGTCTTGTTGCCCAGTTCCCTGAGGTAGAGCGCATTCATCGTGCCGGTCAGGCCAATGTGCAGGTGATTGATCTCGCCTTCTGAGAGCGTGACGATCTTTATCCCTGCAAAGCTCATGCGTTTGAACAGACCGGCGATGTCTTCCTGATCTCGTGACAGGCGATCCATGGCTTCGGTCAGGAGAATCTGGAAGCGACCCGCATTGGCATCCGTAATGAGCTCCTGGATCCCCGGGCGGATCAATGACGCTCCGGAAATTGCCCGGTCAGAATAGCTATCAACGATCGCCCAGCCCTGTGTGTCAGCATAACCGCGGCATGCCCGGAGTTGATCTTCAATGGACGCATCCCGCTGATTGTCCGAGGAGTAACGCGCATAAAGAGCAACTTTCATGGTGGGCTTTTCTTTTTTTGGGTGATGTGATCTTGGTCAGGGAACGACCAGCCTGATGTTCGTAGCATTGTCGGGCCGCTTCGCGGGCTAAAAAACGGACAAGAATAATCAGGGCGACTGAGGGCTCACGATCCTGCTCAGGCTTTTTGCGCGATGACTCTGAAGAAAATTGCGAGGACATGATGAAGCTCCGACAACGGTGCTTCATTCATCACTCGTCAGTATAAGAGAAAAAAATTCGTTGCCGCTAAAAATATTAAATAATTTTAATTAATATTTGCAACTGTGATTCTAAGATCGCCAATAACAGGGGATTGTTGCTCGTGAGGTCTGAACGTTGCTGATCAGGCGCGCTCCAGTATCCTTTTTGAGACTGCCTTACTTTTGATTGGGAGGGATATATTTCCTGAAGATATCAAGAAAGACCTCTGGCACTTCGGAAAAAGTGATTACGCAGGTGGCCCCCTCCTCTGCATCATGATCAATGGCCTCTGTCTTGTACTGTCCCATGGCGGCCAGCGATGTTGGGAAAAGATTATTTTCACGATAGGACGGGGAGGCCTGACAAGAGAAAGCAGAGGTGGTGATCCAAGTCGAAGTATCGAAACCTTTCGGAACATCCGGACGAAAAAGAGGTTCTGGCTCAAACGCAATACCCGTCAAAGGACTGACGGGACGCGATTTTTTTCGATACTCAGGCATAAAACAGTGTCCTCGCTGAAGGTGGGCAGCTTTGATATCGCTTTTGATGAGAACGAGTTCGTGTAGGCGTAAGATAGGTTCAGGGGATGGTTTCGTTTGTTGCTTGACGGTGAGTTCGTTTTGCAATGCTAACGTCAGAGCAATGGTGCCTGTGGTCAGGTAGTCCCAGTCTGTATGGTTCAGGATCGTGTATCCGGCCCGAATATCGCGATAACCCAGATCTTCCTCAGTCTCTGGCCAGTCGGCTCTTGCTCCCGTTGATGGATCTTCGACAGCTGAGGACAGAATATTCATCGCTCCCAGAATATGTCCAACGGAGTGGAAATGATGTTTCAAAAGCATAAATCTAGTTCGACAGGTACTTGTCTCAGGCGCACCCGCTTTTCCATTTCGGATACAAACATATGCATCCTGAGCGTGTCTTGCAGCGGGTGCGGATTGCGCTCCCGTTTTTCGTCTGGCCATCGCAGCAATCAGGCATGAATTCAGCTCAGGAAGAGATTTTTGCGCCAGTGAGCAAAAACTTCCAAAAACAGCATGATCAGGATCAGTCAGGGCGTTTGTCAGAAAATTCATCTCCCGCTGCATCTTCATGAGACGCAGACGTCCATAAAAATATGTTCTGATCCTCATCCGAGGGGAGATGACTTCCGTGACCTGCTGGTTCAGGGCCGGTCCTGCCTTGGGGTCCTAAGCAAACGCGTATGCGGCCTCAAGGAGAACGGCCTGCAGTCTCAAATTCATGCTCTCTGCGGGCAACGACATCGGCAGTTCAAGCGGAGGAATTGGCGCGGGAGCTTTGTGACGGGGGCGGCTGATTATGTGAACACGCCGATTGTCGGGACGACCATACACAAGGACTCCCTCTCCGAGCCGTCCAGGGATGGTACTATGAAGTCCGGTGAGGTCCGTTACCTGCCCTATAGTCAGAAATCGGACGTCGATCAGGTCATCAATACGGGCGATACGGTGAATGCACAGGTCACATTCGAAATCAAACGCAAGGGTATCGGGCATTTCGGGCCCGCCGACCGTGCGAACACCCAGGCTTTCAGGATGATCCTCGACAAGCCGGTCGTGCGGGGGTGGCATGTTCATCTGGAGCCAGGGCAGAGCACGGGTGACTATACGCAGTCGGGGCTAAGTGTACGCGTGTTTCTCACGGGAGGACGGCTGATGACACGCGAGAAAGGGGCTGTCGCATTCTCCGAAAAACACATGAGTCAGGGCGATGCTGATGTCCTCGCAAAAGGCACATTCGAAGTCATCAATGGCGGCATGGGGCTCATGGACTACAATGAATACGAATTGAGGTGACTTCAGATGCGAGCCGGGCGTCCAGACAGACGCTCGGTCTTCTGTACCGGTCGCAGCGTTTTCTTCAGTTCGTCGAGAACCTTCATGGTAGGGCGCGACTGATTGCGGGATTTGAGCATCAGAATTCCATATGAACTGATCGCGATATTCACATCGGACGAGACGATCTGGATCTGCCTGTATTTGGCCTGCTGATTGGCCACTGCGGCCGAGAGAACTGTCAGCGCGTCCGTTTTTTCCAGATAGGCGAGAGTCATCAGCAGGGAGTCGCTTCCGATGATGTCTTTCGGAAGAGGCAGATTCCTGTCTTGGAAGATGCTTTCGAGTTTGCTGCGCGACTTTCCCCCTTTCCGTTGCAGGACCCACGGAAAAGGCGCCATATCCTCCAGTCGGACCGGGGCTGTCTTCCTGAAGAGAGGGTGCTCCTGACGCGCTGCGATGACCATGGGTTCCTCTCCGATCGGGGTATAATGACACGCCATGCTCCGCGCATCTTCCGGTGCCCGGCCGATCATGATGTCGATGTCGCCATTCATCAGGTCATGAAAAAGCCCAACACTCGATCCGGTACGGATTTCGAGCGATATATCCGGGTTATCACGCTGAATGTTGAGGACAGCCGTTGTCAGGAGATCGACCACGGGCCCGTCGATGGCACCGATTGATACGGTGCCCGCCCCACCCGAAAGAAGCGCATTGAACTCGTCCCGTGTGCGGTCAAGTTCATCGAGCAGATTATTGGCATGCCGGGTCAGCACACTGCCATAGGCGTTGATGACAAGACGGCGTCCTTCCCGCTGGAAGAGTGGGATACCAATCACATCTTCGAGATCCCCCAGCAGCCGCGACGCGGCGGGCTGCGCCAGATTGAGACTTTCAGCCGCGCTCTGGAGCGTGTTGTGGCGTGAAAAAGCCTGCAATAGCTGGAGATGCCTGAACTTCAGCCGGATATCGACGAACCACGAAGGGGGTAACAGCTGCTTCTTTTGCATGGGCTCAACATAACATGAGTAACATGAAACATAACAATTTATGCATTATACCTATCATAAAATATGTGAATTATTTCCTTTTAATCATCTCTGCCTTGTGCAGCAGGTGCAAAGAAAACTTTAGCACTTCAGATGGGGGCGACGATGCAGGGTAAGGATCAGACAGGTCAGATCGGTGTGATCGGCCTCGGAGCGATGGGTTTTGGTGTTGCGAAATCGTTGTTGCGTGAAGGCTTTCCGGTCGGCGCCTATGATGTGCGTGCAGAGGCTCTGACAGCGTTCGAAACTGAAGGCGGCAGGGCCTACACGTCACCTGCTGCTCTCGCAGCGTCCTGTGACATCCTGATCATTCAGGTCGTGAATGCGGAGCAGACAGAGCAGGTCCTCTTTGGCGAACAGGGGGCCGTGAACACGCTGAAACCTGGTTCTCTGCTCATTTCCTGCGCGACTGTGGCGCCAGCCTTCATCGAGAGCCTGGAGACGCGCCTGAGGAAGCGCGACATCTGGCTGCTTGATGCGCCGATGTCCGGGGGCGCCGCCAAGGCTGCTTCCGGCGAGATGACGCTGATGACCTCCGGCCCCGAAGAAGCCTATGCCCGTGCGGAAACGGTTCTGCCCGCCGTGGCCGGGAAGGTCTATCGGCTCGGAGCCAAAGTGGGTGTCGGCACCCGTGTGAAAATCGTCAACCAGCATCTGGCCGGCATTCATATCGCCGCAGCTGCCGAAGCCATGGCTCTGGGACTGCGGGAAGGTGCCGATCCGGCGACCCTGTTCGAAGTCATCACCAACAGCGCTGGCAATTCCTGGATGTTCGAAAACCGGGTGCCCCATATTCTTGCGGGAGATTACACGCCGCTGTCAGCGGTGGATATTTTCGTCAAGGACCTTGGCTTGGCGCTTGATACGGCCCGTCGGACGAAATTTCCCCTTCCTCTGGCGGCAACGGCCCACCAGATGTTCCTGAACGCGTCCGCCGCAGGGCATGGTCGGGAAGATGACTCGGCAGTCATCAAGATTTTCCCGGGGATTACGCTTCCGTTTTCCGACAAGGGAGAGGGAGCATGACCAGAGCCGGTGCTCTTATCGGCTGTATCGCCGATGATTTCACGGGCGCGACCGACATTGCCAGCACGCTGGTCCGTGCAGGCATGAAAACGGTGCAGACCATCGGCATTCCTGATGCGGATGATCCGATGATCGCCGATGCTGAAGCCATTGTCGTCGCCCTCAAGTCGCGCACCATTGCAGCCGAAAAGGCGGTGGCGCAGTCACTGACCGCTCTGGATTCCCTGCGGTCTGCCGGCTGCCAACAGATCGTTTTCAAATACTGCTCCACCTTCGATTCCACCGAAAAGGGCAACATCGGTCCCGTTGCGGAGGCGCTGGCCAAGGCTCTGGGACAGGAGGTGACGATTGCTGCGCCCTCTTTTCCGGCCAATGGGCGCACGGTTTATAATGGTCATCTCTTCGTCGGTCATACGCTGCTCAATGAAAGCGGGATGCAGCACCACCCGCTGACACCGATGAAGGACGCCAATCTCGTACGCGTGCTTCAGGCCCAGTCCAAAGGGACTGTCGGGCTGATTGACCTTTCGACGGTCCTCAAGGGGGCGGAGCAGATCAGGGCAGGAATCGGGAAGGCGAAGGCCGACGGAGCCACTCTTCTTATTGTTGATGCAATTTCCGAAGCTGATCTGACAGTGATCGGACAGGCCTGCCGCGATCATGTCCTGATCACGGGCGGTTCGGGAATTGCCTTGGGGCTGCCCGACAATTTCAGAGCGAGCACCGAACTTTCCGCTGCGGATGCCGCAGTTCTGCCCGCCGTGGCTGGAAAGGATGTCGTTCTTGCTGGCAGCGGTTCCCTGCGGACGAATCTTCAGGTGGCACGTTGGATCGAAGCTGAGCGGCCAGCTTACCGGATTGATGTCATGAAGCTGGCTGCCGGTGAACCGGTTGTGGAAGAGGCGGTTGCCTTTTTCGACGCTCACGCTGATCAGACCGTTCTCATCTACGCAACCATCCCGGCCGATGAACTCAGACAGGTGCAGGTTGCGATAGGAGTCCAGAAGGCGGGAGAAATGGTCGAGCACGCTCTGGGCCGTATCGCGCAGTTTTTGAAAAACTGGGGTGTCAGGCGTTTTGTCGTTGCCGGCGGAGAAACGTCAGGCGCCGTTGTCCAGGCACTTGACGTCAAGGGACTGCGTATTGGCGCGCCGATTGCGCCGGGCGTTCCTGCAACCGTATCAACGGGCAGCGTGCCGCTCGCACTTGCCCTGAAATCAGGCAATTTTGGTGAGGCCGACTTCTTTGAAAAAGCGCTGCTGGCATTGTCGGGAGGTCGGTCATGACGGATGAAAGAGCATGCCGTGAAGAAATTTGCGCGATCGGAAGGGATCTGTACGCGCGCGGGCATACGAGCGGAAGCGCGGGAAACATCAGCGCGCGTCTCTCTGACGGCTGGCTAATCACGCCCACAGATGTCTGTCTGGGGCGCCTCACACCCGAGGGGATCGCCAAGGCCGATTTTGAAGGAAACTGGGTTTCCGGTCCGCGTCCGTCCAAAACGGTCACCCTGCATCGCAGGATCTATGAGCAGAGACCGGATTGCAACGGCATCATCCATACGCATTCCACCCATCTCGTCGCGCTGACGCTGGCGGGTGTGCATGCCGAGAATGCTATCCTGCCCCCGATCACACCGTATCAGGTCATGAAGATCGGGCGTGTTCCGCTGATCCCCTATGAACGTCCGGGATCGCCGAAAGCGGCAGTTCGCGTGGCCGAACTGGCCTCCTCGGTCAACGGAGTCATGCTGGATCGTCTCGGGCCGGTCGTTTGGGGCCGCAGTGTGACGAGTGCAAGTGATGCGCTTGCCGAACTCGAAGAGACGGCCCGCTTGTGGCTGATGACCACACCCCGTCCCGCACTGCTGGATGATGCCGCACTGGCAGATATCGCGGCTGTGTTCGGGGTGAAGTGGGACTGATTTGGCCTTTTCGAAAGCAGGAGAAGTCCTGATGACCCCGATGGTTCTTCTGGCCAGCGCCATTGCAGGCATCGTGCTGATGCTGGTGCTGATCATCCGTTTCAAGCTTCATCCGATCCTGACGCTCCTTATCGTCAGCATGTTTGTCGCGCTTTTCGCCGGAATGCCTGCCGCCAAGATCGTTCCTGCGATCGAGGCGGGAATGGGCAAGACGCTGGGCCATATCGCTATCATCATCGCCCTCGGGGCGATGATCGGAAAGATCGTGGAGATTTCAGGGGGCGCCCAGGTTCTCGCGCGCGATCTTATCGCACGTTTTGGAGACCGGCGCGTCCCGTTTGCCCTGACGCTTGCAGGGTTCCTGATCGGCATTCCGGTCTTTTTCGAGGTCGGCGTGATTATGGTCATGCCGTTGCTCTACGGTGTGTCGAACGTAACCCGGCGTTCTCTCATGATTTTCGCACTCCCGATGTGTGCGGCCATGCTGACGGTGCATTCGTTCCTGCCGCCGCATCCCGGTCCGGCCGCTGCCGCGGCACAGATCAGTGCAAATATGGGGCGCATTCTGGCGTTCGGAGTGCCGATTACCCTTATAGTCTGTGGGGCCGGGGCTCTGATTGCACAGCGCATGACACGCTGCGAGTTCACATATGCGCCAGACATCCAAGCCGCGGTCAGTGGATGTAAGGATGGAACGTTCAATGCCCTGCCAGAAGCATCCGTCCATGCGTTGCCTTCAGCCGAACCGCCCGGATTCTGGCTGATTGTCGGGCTGATCCTGCTCCCGATCATCCTCATCATGCTTGGCACCATGCTGTCGATCTTTCTGCCGGCCGCCTCTTCCTATGCCGGAGCTGTCCACCTTGTCGGCTCGCCGGTAACGGCGCTCCTGCTCGATACCCTCTTGGCCGGCTACACGCTCGGACTGCGACGGGGATGGAGCTTTGAGCAGGTCTCAACGGTCATCGGGTCTGCGGTGCCCGGTGTGGCCCTGGTGATCCTGATCGCAGGCTGTGGCGGCGTGTTCGGGAACATCTTGGTGGAAAGCGGCATCGGACACGTCATCTCTGACATACTCCGTACGACCGGACTGCCTGCGCTCGCCCTGGCTTTTATCCTGAGCATGATCCTGCGCGCAGTGCAGGGATCGACGACGGTGGCGCTTGTGACGACCGCAGGGATTCTCGGCCCTATGATCTCGGAGATGCATGCCAACCCCAACCAGCTTGCCCTACTCGCGCTTGCCATGGGGGGCGGGGGGCTATCGGTTTCCCACGTCAACGACGCAGGGTTCTGGATATTCACGAAGCTGTCCGGGATCGACGTTGCCGATGGGCTGCGTACCTGGACCGTTCTGACAACCACGCTCGGTGTCCTGGGGTTTCTGGCCACCTGCCTCCTGTGGCCTTTCGTCTCGTAATTCATTGCAAGGGAAGTCTCTCGCCATGCCTGCTTTTGCCGCAAACCTGACCATGAACTACCCGGAGCTTGAATTCCTCGAACGTTTCGATGCTGCTGCGCGTGACGGCTTCAGGGGAGTCGAATTCCTGTTCCCTTACGCTTTCGACAGGCAGGAGTTGTGCGCACGGGTCAGGGGAAACGATCTGCATGTCGCACTGTTCAACGCTCCACCAGGAGACTGGGATCGAGGTGAGCGTGGACTGGCGGCGCTCCCCGGTCGTGAGGAGGAGTTCCGCCGTACGATCGGGACGGCACTGGAATATTCCCAGGCTCTCGGAAGCAGCTGCCTGCATGTCATGGCCGGTTTGCGCGACACCGAGATGTCGCATGAGAAGCAGATGGAGACCTATTTGCGGAATATCGAATATGCAGCTTCCCAGGCGCAATCCATCGGACTGACCATCGTTCTGGAGGCCATTAACACGCGCAACATGCCCGGTTATTTCCTGAATTATCAGGAAGAGACGAAAGCGGTTTGCGATCTGGTCAGGGCGGATAACGTCAGAATCCAGTTTGACCTTTATCACGCGCAGATTATGCAGGGTGACCTCGCGGTTCGACTGGAAACCCTGTTTGGATCAATCGGTCACATTCAGGCGGCCAGCGTCCCGGAGCGGCACGAGCCGGATGAGGGAGAGGTCAATTACCCCTATCTCTTCGCTCTGCTGGACCGTCTTGGCTATCGTGGCTGGATTGGATGCGAATACAATCCCCGAGCTTCGACATCCGAAGGCTTGGACTGGTTGCGTCCATGGCGTGGCGCTATCGCAGAAGCACCCTAGCGCTCGTGAACAAAGCTTGACGGGGCTGCACGAGATTGATTCAACGCTGCCATTTGGAGATGGCTTTGGACGAGACGATCGGGGCGACGGATGCGGAATGGGCGCTGATCGGTCCTCTTCTGCCGTCTGAGACGGGGCGCGGTTGCCGTCCTGCTGGAGATAACCGTCGGTTCTTCGATGGCATGATGTGAATGGTCTGCACGGGGGCGCAGTGGCGGCATCTTCCGCCCTGCTATGGCAAGTGAAACAGCGTGTTTCGCCGTTACCGCCACTGGGTCGAGCAGGGCGTGTTCGATGCCCTGCTGGAGACACTGGCGGAACTGGTTGGCCACGATCGCTCGGCCGATATGATCGACAGCACGGTCGTGCGGGCCCATCACTGCGCCGCGGGCATAAAAAAGTGCTGGCCCGGCCGAGGCGCTTGGCCGATCACGGGGAAGGTTCATAACCAAACTCCATGCCCGCTGCGACGCACGCGGCCTCCCGCTCGCCTTCGTCCTGACGCCCGGACAAGTTCACGATCAGCAGGGCTTTGGGCCATTGTTCCAAGCCATCGGCGGTCGTCTCGACAGGCTTCTGGCGGATCGTGGCTACGACGCCGATCAGATCCGGGCCGACATCGCCTACGCCGGTGCCCGTCCGGTGATCCCGGCCAAACGCGGGAGGCGAAACCCCGCCAGCCACGATTGTCATGCCTACAAGCGGAGAAACCGTATCGAGCATATGTTCAACAGGCTCAAGAACTGGCGGTGTGTCGTCACCCGATACGACAAGACCGCCCAGTCCTACCTCGGCTTCGTCTCTATCGCCTCAGCCTTCCTTTGGATCAGCTTTGTCCACGGGCGCTAGGAGCTTTTATCCCGACCTACAGTATCGAAATACCAACGCATATATAGCCTTCCCAAACTTCCTCAGAGCATACCTAGGCTCAGGACCTATTAATTTATTGAATGGAACGGATCAGGCCGTTTTTCCCTGAGGGAGGACAGTCAGTATGGGAGAACTAGGAAGTGGGATTGTCCGGGACGTTGCGGGATCTCACGGGATCTAAAACGGCGATTTCCCGGGCGCGATGTGACGGTCGCCCAGAAAGAGGCCGTTTGAAGCGATTTGCCTTCGGTGATCCAGTTCAGGCGATAGAGACAAACAGTTTGGAACCGGAACCGGCATTTAGGCTTCGTGGATTAGTGCCGTTTAAGAAGCGTTTTAAACCGGCTTAAAACATTCCTACTCGTCAGCCGTCTGCTCGTCTTTGTCGCGCTTTGGGTCATAACTGATTTGTGGGACGGCAATGGGATGGACGCGATGGGATCGCACGACTTTCTCGATCTCGTTTGCGCGGGTGACAGCAGCCTGATCCCTTGTGCCGCCTACGGTTTCACATCTGTTTTTCGTGATGTCTCTGTCTAGATCACTCAGGTAGGGCGAACCAGAGCGCATGAGAACAAGTCTCCACGCACAACTCTGTGTGTTATTGACCCGTACAGCGCCTGCTAAAGGCTCAGAAAACATAGTGGAGACATTGGAGATTGCTAAATAATCTCCAGAATACGCATTGATATATTCTCTTACAAACTGATCCTGAAAGTCCATGCAATCTTTAAGAGAGTAGTCTCCTCTATTAAGACATGGAGAGAGGTATTCTACTGCCTCACTTGCCAGATTTTTGGGTAAAATATTGCTGGTATCAGGCAAATGGAAGCTTTCTCCTCTCTTAGGACCAGAACCTTCAGCTGCCTTTGCGAAGGTATTGTCACCCCAGATCGTTAAAAGTCCTAGAGCCAAAAACAGGGGAGCCGTTACCGCGATCCGTGTTCTTCTGATCATGACAGGCCCATTCCCATTCTCCAGACTACTCTGCCGATGATTGTTATTGGCGAGCCGCCGTCTTCGGTCATCTGGCGCATTTCTGCAGCGCTGATTTCATCTGGAGGATAGCGGGGATTGTCGCTGGCGACCGTTAGGTTGCCGTTGGCCCGGACGGACAGGCGTTTCACCAGGAGCTGATCGCCGACACGCAAACCGTAAACGCCACCCGTGAAGATAGAACGATCGTTCAGGTCGAGGACGATAATATCTCCAGAGCAAATATATGGCTCCATGCTGCCTCCACGAGCACGAACCGCAATAAGCTTCCTGTATGGCTTTAGTAATTCAGTAGGAAGAACATCCGAGCTTATAGAGAATGACACCACTTCTATGTGAGGATTTGCTGTAAACCCGAAACCCGCTGATAATTCCACGTCATACCCGGATATTAATTTTGTTTTTTCGTCTGCTTTTTCTGGTGATGCAGGCGACTTTTTTTCGGAAACAGCGGGGCTTTGCCCTTCATCGCCGAACAAAAGCCAGGCAGGCGATACACCGCAGGCTTCAGCCAGCTTTTCGATGTTCGTCAGCTTCCATTCTTTGCCGTTCTGATAACCACTGATCGTTGTTGTTCCCATGCCCGCACGGGCAGCGACCAATTCATTCCCACCAGCCGCTTTAATGGATTGTTTGAGCCGTTCAGCCCGTTTTTTGGCTTCGGGGTTCATAACGCTAACTGCGAAATACCGAAAAACGGAAGATAGCAGACTGATTTCTGTGAGTTTTTCAAAGGTTGTGATCGGTTATCCACAAAAAAGTGGTTTTTACAAACTCCGAACTTACCGTTTTCGGTTGTCGAGCATCCCGAAAAGTGTATTCTCACCGTCAATCCTATCGAGCAAACGGGACCGCGAAAGTTCCCGGTGATGGGGGTCAAGAAAAGGGGCGGCTGGCACCGCCCCGGTCGAGGAGAGTTATCATGGCACGAAAGCCAAAAGGAATGCACCCCGAGGAGATCGTGGCGCACTTCCGTATGAAATACGGCAGCCTGAGCGCTTACGCAAAGAAGATCGGGAAAACGGTTCATGCCGTTTCGAACGCTATCCGCCAGCAGGGATATTTCCTGCCGATCCAGCGCCTGATCGCAAAAGACATGAACATGTTGCCGCATGATGTATGGCCTGAGTGGTTTCTGTATGACGGCACGCCCGTCTCCGTTCGTGCCAATCGGATTTCTATTGAGGAATCCTCTGCTGATCTTCGTAGAAACGGAGTGGCGGCATGAACGTCATTGAGATCCCGCTGTCACAGATCGAGGTCGGTGATCGTCTGCGGACGGTAGACCCGGCATGAGTCGAGTTCCTGGCGGCTTCTATTGCGGAGCGTGGGCAGGATACGCCGGTCTGGGTGCGCAAGATCGGACGCAGTGACAGGTATTCCCTGATTGCCGGTGGTCATCGTATCGCGGCCCTGAAGGAAGCCGGAAAAGAGATCGCGATTGCGTCTGTCAAAAAGGTCTCAGAGACGGAAGCGCAGCTTCTTGAGATTGACGAGAACCTGATCCGTCGTGAGCTGACGCCTCTGGATCGCGCGACGTTTCTTGCGCAGCGCAAGACCGTTTACGAGAAGCTGCATCCCGAGACGAAACAGGGCGGAGACCGCAAGTCCGATCAAAGCGCAGAGCTTTGCGGTTTGATCCCTGCGTTCATCCACTTGGACGCAAAGTTCCGGCCGTTATCGAGGTAACACATCTTGGGAATACCATAGGTCTCGACCATGTCGCCAAACGCCAGACGGACAGTCTCGGCATTCTCGGACTTGTCGATCCGCCAGGACAGGATCATGTCGGAAAACAGATCCTGAAAACCCACCATGACCGGCCGTCCGATCGTGCCGTCTTCCCACTTCACGAACACGTCCCAGCGATGACCGTTCGCGTTCACAGCCTGGAGGGCATGGAACACATCACGCCGCCGCTGCTGTGCCGGATAAATCCGACTCAACGTCGTCGAGGAAAGCCCGACACGCTGCGACAACTCGCGACGGGAAATGCGGCCATTGCTGCGCTCGCGGCGTAGCAGATTGCCCAGACGTTCAAGAAGCGCCTGATGGCGGTTCATGATCGCCGGATCTTTCAGGCGATGAGTAGCAGCCATCACGCAGCCTCCTTGCCATCAAATCCCGGAAAATAGGGCGAAAAGTCATGGACGATCGTCTTGCGCTCAAACTCCGATGCCTTGCTCCAGGCCGCATTGCAGGCCACCGACGGCATCTGTGCTGCGGCATATTCCACAATCTGCTGCTGCTCATCCGGGTCACACTTGCGCCAGAAAGACAGGAACTTCTCCAGCTTTTCCGGGGCTGGCGGCCTTGGCCGGTTTTCAAGCTGCCGGACGATCTCGCCAACGTTGCGAACGTCCGGATGCTGGACAACAAAGAACGCAACCTTGCGCTGCTGGTCAGGCGTCAGTTTTCCGAGCGTCATGAGCTGTGCGCCGGAACCGGCCAGCCATGTTCCCGAGATGGTTTTCCGCACATCATCGACGATCAGCCCATGCAGCTGCACGGCCGTCTCAATGGTCCGGCGTGACAGGCCCAGCTTCTCCGCCGTCGCTTCGGAGACGGGCGGCATTCCAAACCGGTTCCGCTTCAAGGTGAAGGAAGACGAGCCGGTGGGCATCATGACGCAGCTTGGCGTCGAGGTGCACTGGACGACGCCCTACTCGGGCCAGTCCAAGCCGATCGAGCGGGCATGGACGGGTCTGCCCAGTGGGCGGTGACGTCGGCTGTGACGATCGCGGCCGGGGCGTCCGCTTCGGTTTGCGTGCAGGCGACGGTGGCGGGCACATCCGGCAATCTGGCAGCGAACACGGCAGGTACGCTCGTGTCTCCTGTTGCCGGGATCTCCTCGGTGGTGTCCGATCAGAACGGGATTGCTGGTGGCGCGCCGATCGAAGCCGTTGAGAGTTGGCGGGCGCGGATCATTGATGCAATCCGCACGCCTTATGGCGGTGGAACGAGTGCCGATTACGAGAAATGGGCCACGGCGGCTGGCGCAGCTTACGTCAACGTGGTGCTTGGATGGCTCGGACGTGGGACTGTGGGTGTGATCGTCGCCATGAGTGGTGGCGTGGCAGGGCTTGCCCAGTCTCTGAATGGTGCTTCGCTGGCCGTACTTGATGCCAACGGCTCTCTCATCCTTGGCGGAAAGCCGCGTCTCGGTGTGTCTGGCGAAGGCAATCTGACATTGCCGACGCCACTGCCGGACAGCACTGCCAATTACACACCGGTTTCCGGAACAAACGAAATCTATTCACAGGCGGGATCGCTGGGAGTGGCACAATGAAGATGCGTTTTATCGGCGTTTTAAGCGCCTCTCTCCTGTGTTTTGGAGCCGCCTATGCCCAGGCTCCCGTCCAGACGCGCGGTGGCGGCATTCAGGGACAGGCGAAAAACTCAACCTGGACGATCGGTCCTGACGGGATTGCGCATTTTGCCGCGATCGATCCGACGACCGTGATCAGCGGTGTCAATCTCGGTGACCTGGTCACGCAATTAAATGCAGCGCTGACGGGCGTGCAGAACGCTGTCGCGAAAAGCGAGGTCGGGATCGTCAACGGCGTTGCAGGACTGGACGCCAGCGGAAATGTGACGGCCCCGCTCAACACTCCCGGTGCGGTCGTTTCCCTAGGAACGCAGCAGTGGGGCCTTATCAAGGGCACGCCTGTTCTGGCCAATGACACGGGCGTTGCGACGCCCTAGGCAGATCTTCCGGTCAGAGGCTATGACAGCAACCGGATCAGGTCATCGCTTGCAGAACGCAATATTACTGCCTGTATTTCCCCGAAAAAGAACCGGAAATCAAAGCCACCTTACGACTGGCATCTGTATAAAAAGCGCCACCTGATCGAAAACATGTTTGCAAAGCTTAAAGACTGGCGGCGTATTGCCACCAGATACGACCACTGCGCTCACACATTCATGTCCGCAATCCACATCGCAGCAAGCTTCATCTTCTACCTCAAGGAATGAGTCCTGAGCCTAGATTGCGCAGCATCGGGCCAAGCGTGACCAGAAGCCGCTCTTCGGCCTCGGTCGGCGAAATACTGCGGGTGGTGCGCGACAGAAGACGCATACCCAAGCGGTCCTTTGTACGCCATACGATCGTAAAACGCTTCGCTTCTTCCTCGTCCAAAACACAACTGGCTACTGCCAAAATCGTTTCAACCAGCCTTGTGGATCGTGCCTGTTTTGGCTGTTTCTCCGTAAATATGGAATAAAAAATGATACTGGCATGAGTGATCCGGAAACGCGAGTTGTCGAAGAAGACGAACTATTGATATTTTGCAAGCAGTACATAAGACCGCTCTATCAGAATTAGGCTACCGGAATATTTTATGACCGTCTCCTCTGTTTCCGATGCGCAGCGTCGTCTGGTCATGCTCTGCGCCGTGCTTGGTATTGTTCTGGGAGGACTGGACGGAGCAATTGCCAATATCGCCCTCCCGACAATCTCACGCGACCTTAACTGTAGCGAGACCCTGACGGTCTGGATCGTCAATGTCTATCATCTGACGGTTGCCGTCAGTCTCTTGCCCGCCGCAGCCCTGGCGGATTCACTGGGTCTGAAACGGGTTTACGGGTTCGGAATGATGCTTTTTACAGCAGCGTCTCTCGCCTGTGCGCTTTCTAACTCTCTCGGCGTTCTCATCGGGGGCCGTGTTGTTCAGGGGCTCGGGGCAGCGTGTATGGCGGCGTTGAGTGGTGCTCTTGTGCGCAGTGTCTACCCCAGAGCCATGCTGCATCAGGCTTTTGCCATTATCGCGCTGGCGGTTGCGATTTCAGCCGCGGTTGGGCCTACCCTAGCGGCGGCAGTTCTGGCCGTTGCAACCTGGCCCTGGCTGTTTCTGATCAATGTTCCGATTGGCCTGATGGCTGTCGCGCTTTTCCTGCGCGCAGCCCCTGCAAGTCCCCGCATCCCGCTCTCGTTCGACTGGGTTGGAGCATTGCTGAACGTAGGGGCCCTGGGGCTGGGTATTCTAGGCGTTGATGCGTTTGGGCAGAAGGAACACGAACTGGCCATGATCGAGATCGGGGCGGGTTTGCTCTGCACTATTCTCCTTTATGGACAGCAGAAAAGACAGCAAACGCCTATGCTGCCTCTTGATCTGCTGGCTATTCCGCTGTTTTCGCTTTCAATCCTGACTTCCATCTGCGCCTATGCGGCACAGATTCTGGCCTATGTCGCGTTGCCGTTTTTTTTCCAGATTGTCATGCATCAATCTGCTGTTACGACAGGTTTGCTTGTGACGCCCTGGCCACTGCTCGTTGCGGCTGCTGCACCTTTTGCTGGCCGACTGGCCACCCGGTACCCTGCTTCTGTTTTGAGCAGCGTAGGCCTGTCGATTTTGGCCATCGGATTAGCGACACTGAGCTTTATGCCGACGCACCCGGCTTTCTGGAATGTTGCCTGGCGAATGGCGCTTTGCGGTATTGGTTTTGGGTTTTATCAGACGCCAAATAATCTGACGGTCATGACTTCAGGCCCGGCAACCCGTAGTGGCGCCGCAAGTGGCATGCTGGCTGTCGCACGCACAATAGGCTGGGCGCTTGGCTCTGCATTGGTGGCTTTGGTCTTTGGCATTTCTCAAGGTAGCGGTGGGGCCGTGCATTGCCTTGAACTGGCCACCGGATTTGCACTTCTCGGAGCTGTGTTAAGTGTTTCGCGTCGGGTTGTTCGGTATGAGGCGTGTCAATAGACATATGCTTTCTGCCAGGGTCAGGTTTTATATGCGCGTTTAAAGAAGGGTGTTCTGGAACGCCATCGATCGGGGGCGCCTGTCGGACATGCTGGAGCGTATTCAGGGGTATATCGAGCATGTCAGCCTCCCGCACATGTCTCGCCGCTTGCAGGACCCGTCATGCTTGAGCGAGGCTGTAAAAAGATTCGTGGCGGGGAGGGGGAAGGCTATCTTCTGGCGGAAGCGGACAGGCTTTATGAACTGGCGGCAACGCCATGAGATTCTGGGATATCGAACTCGCGGACGAACGGATATGACACCCTTGCGGGCGGTGTCGTCTTCCTGCCTGAGACGCAGACGCTTGTGGTGGCGCACCTGCATCTGGGGAAGGGGACTTTCGCCCGGATGCGCGGTCTCCTGCTTCCACCTGGAGATACGGTTTCGACATTGGAGAAAGAACAGCGCCTCGTAGAGGATTATAAACCCCGGCTTCTGATTGCCCTTGGAGACAGCTTTCATGGTGCCAAAGCCGAAGAGCGTCTTCTGGACACTGAAAAAGCAGTACTTCGGGCGATAGCCTCAAAGACGTCCATTGTGCGGATCACGGGTAATCATGACATCCATCCAGTTCCGGATATCGCAGGTGAATGGCTGGATGAGTATCATTCAGGCAATCTGATCCTGCACCATATTCCGTCCGAAACGGTTCCCACAGGTAAGGCAGAACTGGCGGGACATCTTCATCCGAAGATCAGAATGCGGATCAGAGGGCATGTCATAAGCAGTCCCTATTGCATAAAAGGACCGGATCGTCTCATTCTGCCAGCGCTTGGGTTTTATACAGATGGACTGGACGTTTCTGATTCGGCTTTCAGGGGCCTGTTTTTGATGATCAAGGCGAGCTCATCTATTTTTTTGCCAGCCAGCTTGACGTTTCAAAACGCAGAGAAAGCGAAATGGCTCTTCGGCAAGGCCAGAAGATGGAAGCCATAGGACAGCTTACGGCCGGACTTGCGCATGATTTCAATAACCTGCTGCAGATCCTGAATAACAGTCTGCAGCGGATGAAGGAAAAGCGCCTTGATCATCAGGCCTTCGACCGACAGCATATGATTGCCGAGCAGGCTGCTGAGCGCGGAGCAAAGCTTACGCGTCAACTGCTTTCCTTTGCACGTCGCAACAGGCTGGATCCCACCGAAAACAATTTGAGCAGCCTCATCAGTTCCTTCAAGGAACTGATAGAAATGTCTGCTGGAAATCAGATTGCCTTATATCTCAATCTGCAGATCAGATTGCCGAGCGTTAAACTGGACGCAAACTACTTCGAGATGGCGCTGCTGAATGTTATTGCCAATGCACGGGCCGCTTCTTCACCTGGCGGATCCATTACAATCAGAACGAAACTGATTCATCTCAACGGAGACGCAGAAGCCCGTCGCCTCAAACCGGGGGACTATGTTGTTGTGACCGTAATGGACGAAAGGCATGCCTCCCCATATTGTTCAACGGGCCACAGAGCCATTTTTTACGACAAAGCCGTCAGGGCAGGGGACCGGACTCGGCTTGGCAATGGTCTAGGGGTTTGTCCAGCAGTCCGGCGGCCGTCTGGAAATTGACAGCGCGCCAGAGCATGGCACTAGCATCAGTATGGTTTTCCCGATCTATACGCCGAAGGAGCGTGCCGACACCACGTCAGGCCATACAGGTTACAAAGCTCATCCTGTCGCGGACACTCCGAATTCACCTCGTATCCTGGTTGTGGAGGATAACTCTGATATCGCACAGTTTGCTGCGGAATCCCTTATGGAGACCGGATATCAGGTGACTGTCGCTCAGGACGCAGTGGAAGCTCTCGATGTCTTCAAGAAGGCGCTTTCCGGACAACAGCCTTTCAACGCAGTTTTCTCTGACGTCATCATGCCAGGCGGCCCGAATGGTCTGGTACTTGCAGAAAAGATCACGGCAATAAGTCCGGGCACCCCTGTTATTCTGACCACAGGCTATAATGACGAAATGTCTCTAAACGCTCCGGAAAACAACAGTTTCGAGGTTTTGGGGAAGCCCTATCAGCGCTCTGAGCTGATAGATCGTATTCAGGCTGCTCTCAGTCATGGCTCGCGGAACGGCCAAACCCGGCGTACTTCCGACTTCGGTCATGCAGAAGAATAAAAGGACGTTTTGTTTCAAAGAACCTGAAGCGCAGAGTCTGCCAACGGCCTTTGCAGTTCCAGCGCGACAGGAGTTGGGGCGGTCAGCCAGGTCTTGATCTCTTCTCTGCTCCGCAGAATAACTGGCATGGCCTTGGGGTGATAAGGTGCCACAACGCCATTGGCCTCGGTTGTAAGAAAACCAAAGAGATCCGCTGTTACTTCTCCTTCTTTGAGCTTCCGTACCGATGTCCAGGACGTCCAGATACCCGCAAAAAATCTCAAGGGTCTGGTTTCATTCGCTGCAAACCACACCGGACGAAATGATCCGTCCTGCTGGCACGACTGTTCAGAAAAAGCCGTAAACGGCACGATACAGCGATGGGGCACGCCAAGCCAGCGTCGCCAGTGCTGAGAGGCCGTATTGCGAATATTCGTGATACCATGGTCCACCTTGCGGCCCTTCAGGGCGAAAACAGGTGATGGCATCCCTCACCGGGCCAGAACCAGTTCCCTGCCGTCCTTACCGTTACGAACGATCGGTGCCGCGTAGTCGGGATAGATATCAGGCATCGGTGGAAGATTGCCTGTATGATCGCTTAAAACCTGCGCGATGGCCCGGATTTCGTCCTGGGAAGATGTCTGGGCATAAAGGTTACACATCGTAGATCTCCTGCCCTGACCCTCATAACTTCGTCAGGAAGATGAAAAGGTATCTGCGCGATCCGAACAAGCAATAATTGGCATCTGACGGGTCTCTGTGGAAGCCGTCGCGGGCGATCGATTTAAATATCAGATAGAAATCCTCCGGCAGTCTGGCGGGAAGGGCAAGAAGAAACGTGAAGGAGACTATAAGCCTCTTGCCTGACAGCGCGGGAGTATCGCGGCGGCCTGACTAGTGACAACGGCTCCCGCCTGGACTGGGTTTGTACCTATCAACGATGGAAAATTAACAGGCCGCTCAGCTGCGAGATCTGGGTGAAGTGTAAGATCAATATAAATATTTTCCCTCGTGCAACGAATGCCCTCGGGGTGAGTTTTTGCTGGACTGAGACTTCGTCTCCAGAAAATGTCGGTTTTTTTAAAAGGCCGAGATACTTGCTCAAGTGGAAGAAACCAGAATTTGGAGAATTGCTCGATATCTAGAACTGTCACCAAATCTGGTTCGCTCTCCAGGCGGCGGATTGCGATTGTTGGTGGAGGGCCAGGTGGACTGGCTTCAGCAATGCTGCTGGCCCACGAGGGCGCAGACGTCACGCTCTATGAGCGACACGGCCAACTCGGGGGGCGGTCTTCCGTGATTGAGGGTGAGTGTGAGGCCGGAGCGTTCCGGTTCGATACCGGGCCGACGTTCTTTCTCTATCCCCAGATCCTTCGGGACATTTTCCAGCGCTGCGGGCTACGGATGGAAGATACGATCACCCTGAAAAAGCTCGACGAAAACTACGATCTGGTTTTCGAAAACGGCCCTTCCCTGAAGGTCACCTCCGACATCGATATGCTGGAGCGTGAAATTGCGCGGATTGATGTGCAGGATGCCGGGAAGGTTCGGGAGTTCATTGCCGATAACCGCACCAAGTTCCGGAGCTTCATTCCTGTTTTGCAGCGGCCTTTCAACAATGTGCTGGATCTGTTGCGGCCTGACATGCTGCGGGCCTTTCCGAAGCTGCGGCCGCTGTCCTCGGTGGATCGGGATCTGAGCCGGTATTTCCGTGATCCGAGAACGCGGCTCGCCTTTTCGTTCCAGAGCAAATATCTTGGCATGTCGCCCTATAGATGTCCGAGCCTTTTCACGATCCTGAGCTTCATGGAGTATGAATACGGCATCTATCATCCCGTCGGGGGCACGATGGCCGTCATGGAGGCCATGGGGCAGGCGGCGGAGCGGCTTGGGGTTACGATCCGCTTGAATACGCCCGTGCGTGAGATCCTGACCCGCAAGGGACATGCAACGGGAGTGCTAACGGATCAGGGACCTGAGCGGGCGGATGCCGTTATCATCAATGCCGATTTCGGGCGAGCGATGACGAAGCTGGTTCCGGACCGCAAACGGCGTCGATGGAAGAACAAGTCCATCGAGCGGAAGAAATATTCCTGCTCGACATTCATGATGTATCTCGGGATCAAAGGAAGTGTGCCGGACAAGGGACATCACACGATTTTCCTCTCGGGATCTTATGATCAGAACTTCGCTGAAATCGAGGCGGGGAAAATGCTGTCCGAGGAGGCATCCCTCTACATCCAGAATGTCTGTGTAACCGATCCGGGCCAGGCGCCGGTGGGACATTCCACACTCTATGTCCTGATGCCGGTCGGGCATCTGCGTGACGGGGGTGTGGACTGGACGGATGAGACACGGGCGCAGGCCCGCAGGCTCTTGATGGCACGACTGGAAAAGGCTGGTTTTACGAATATTGAGGAGCGGATCCGCTTTGAGCAGATCATAACGCCCGCCGACTGGGAGGAGCGTTATGACGTTCACAAGGGGGCGGTCTTCAATCTGGCGCATAATCTGGGGCAGATGCTGTACTGGCGGCCCCATAACCGTTTTGAAGATATCCGGGGCATTTATTTGGCGGGTGGGGGAACCCATCCAGGCAGCGGGCTTCCGGTAATTTTCGAAGGTGCGCGGATCAGCAGCGATCTGGTGGTCCGGGATCTTGCACCCCGCAGGCGCTTTGCGTTTTTCAATTGGCGTTCCCGGAAAGGGGCCACCCATGTCATGTCCTGAACAGAGGTCGTCTGTCATTGTTATCGGAGCCGGGCTTGGGGGGCTTGCGGCGGCCTGCACGATGGCTGCGCGTGGCCACAAAGTGACTGTGCTTGAGGCCAATGAGTGGCTTGGGGGCAAGGCTGTGGAATGGCGGGAGGGAGGTTACCGGTTCGATATGGGGCCGACCATTCTGACCGTTCCGCGTGTACTGAAGCGTGTTTTCTCCGAAGCGGGTGTTGATATGCATGAGCGACTGGATTTGCGGCGGCTTGATCCGCAGTGGCGCTGTTTTTTCGAGGACGGACAGACGCTCGATCTAGAGGAAAATGCGGAGCGGATGGCGCAGGTTCTGGAAAGCCTGTGCGCAGGGGACGGAGACGGTTATCGCGGCCTGATGGAGACCAGTCAGCAGTTGCATGACACATCCGAGCGGTTCTTCTTTTGGAAAAGTGTTGGTGGCCTCACGGATATGATGGATCTGCGTGGCACGTTCACGCTTGCGACCTTACGCGACGTGTTGCGACTGCGGATGGATTCCACGTTTGCCCGGGAGATACGCAAGCGCATTCACAATCCCCGGGCGGCCCAGATGCTGGATCATCTGACGCAGTATGTGGGGTCCAGTCCGTTCCAAGCCCCGGCCGTGCTGCTGGGTATCGCCGACATGCAGAATCATGACGGGGTCTGGTATCCGATGGGCGGTACCCGTGCTGTGCCTGAAGCACTGACCCGGCTTGGAGAGGATCTCGGGATCGAGTTCAGAAGCAGGGTGCCGGTGCAGCGGATACTAACGCGGAACGGCCGTGCCTGTGGCGTCCTGACCGCGCAGGGTGACGTGCTGGAGGCGGATGTAATCATCTCCAACATGGACAGTGTGCGTACGATGCGGGAGTTGCTGATGTATGTTCCGAGCGCAGGGTTCGAGCGTCAGTGGAAGCGGCGGAAGCCGGCCTGTTCGGGGGTGGTGCTGTATCTCGGGCTGGATCGAGCCTACGATCATCTGGCGCATCATGATTTTGTCTTTTCCACTGATCCGGAAAAGGAATTCGATGCCATCTACCGCCAAGGCGTACCCGCGCCAGATCCGACCTGTTATCTCGCGGCACCGTCGCGGACTGATCCGGATGTAGCACCGGAAGGGGGGGAGGCGCTGTATGTCCTGGTGCATACGCCCTACATCCACCGGGGCCAGGACTGGCAGGAGATCTTTCCGGGGTACAGGCAGATCATTCTGGACAAGCTGAAGCGCTGCGGGAAGATGCCTGATCTGGAGGAACGGATCAGGGTTGAGCATCATCTGACGCCGCTCGATATACAGGAGCGTTATTCGACGCTGCGCGGTGCGATCTACGGTCTGGCGAGCCACGGCCGCCTTAATGGGGCGTTCAAGCCTGCAAATCGGTCGGCGGATGTTCCGGGACTGTATCTTGCGGGAGGGGCTGCACATCCGGGGGCGGGCATGCCAATGGCGCTGATGTCGGGCTGGATTGCTGCGGATTGTGCCGATCATGACATGGCGGAAGCGCGCGCATCATGACAGCGCCCGGGGGGCGTCATCCGCTGGTGGCTGCGCTCGTCTCTCGGGGGATGCGCCGGGGGATTGGGCGGCGCTTCAATGCGGTCCGGCTGTCAGGAAATGGCGAGGCATTGCGTCATCGTGGGCCTCTTGTTGTGTGTGCGAACCATCCGGGGTGGTGGGATCCGGCGGTCTTTGCATGGTTGCAGCATCATTTTTTCGGACACTGTCATGGCTACGGGCCGATGGAGGCTGCGGCATTGCAGCGGTATCCGCTGCTGGAAAAAGCTGGGTTGATACCGGTTGATCCGGATGATCCGCAGTCGCTCCGGCGATTTGTTCGTGTGGCGCAGGATGTGCTGCGGCGGGGTAATGTCCTGTGGATAACCCCTCAGGGGCACTTCACTGACAGTCGTGTCCGGCCCGTCCGGCTTCAGCCGGGGTTTGCGCATCTGGTACGGCATATGCCTTCGGTCCGGCTTGTGCCGCTAGCGATCGAATATCCGTTCTGGAATGAGATCCGGCCGGAGCTGTTGCTCAGATTCGGCGCTCCGGTACCTATGGGTGAGGGGGAGGGTGTGCGTTGTGTGACGGCACGCATGGAGGAGGCCCTGACGGAGACGATGGACGCACTGGCCCAGGATGCGTGCACGCGCGATGCATCGCGTTTTACGACGTTTGTGCAGGAAAAGGCGGGGATTGGCGGGATTTATGATTTGGGACGCAGGGTCCGGCAATGGGTGCGTCGGGAGAATTTTCAGCCACGGCATGATCCATGACCCGGAAGCTTGAGAAACTGGCATTCGGCGCGGCTCTTCTGCCGTTTGTCATGACGCTGCTGAATCTGGGCCGGTTGCGCAGACTTCCGGATAAATCTGGGCATGGGCCGGTCTCTGTGCTGATTCCGGCGCGGGATGAGGAAGAGACTATCCAGGGGGCGATCGACACGGTTCTGGCCAGTGAGGGGGTGGAGCTGGAACTGGTCGTGCTGGACGATCATTCGAGCGACAGGACGCTGGATATCCTGCGTGCCTGCACTGACCCTCGGCTGCGGGTGTTGCAGGCGCCAGACCTGCCGGAAGGGTGGTGTGGCAAGACACATGCCTGTGCGCTGCTGGGAGAGGCCGCGCGACATGATCTAATGCTGTTTGTGGATGCGGATGTGCGGCTGCGGCCCGATGCGCTGGCGCGGCTTTCCGCCCTGATGTCGGCGCGGCCCGAGATTGCGTTTCTCAGTGGCGTGCCCCGGCAGGTGACGCGAACATTTCTGGAATGGTTGCTGCTGCCGTTCATTCATGTCCTGCTGCTGGGATATTTGCCGATGGTGTTCGACACCGGGCAGAAGCCGGAGTTTGCTGCGGCCTGTGGTCAGCTCGTTTTCGTAAGGCGCAGTGCCTATCGGGTGAGTGGGGGATATGCTGCCATCCGCAACAGGCTGCATGACGGGCTTGCGCTTGCACGGCAGTTTCGGAGCGCTGGCTTCAGGACAATGTTGTTTGATGCGACGGACATCGCGTCATGCCGGATGTATCACCGGGCGGCAGATGTCTGGAACGGGCTTCTGAAAAACGCGACGGAGGGCATGGCGACGCCTCGGGGGCTGCCGGTCTGGACCGTGCTGCTAGGGGCGGCACAAATTCTTCCGTTCCTCCTGCCGGGGACGCCGGTGTCCAAGCTGGCGGCCGGGATGACGTTTCTGACGCGCGGTCTGATCTCGTACCGTTTCCGGCAGGGCTGGGGCACGGTTGTACTGGCGCCGCTTGGAACGGCAATGTTGCTTCTGCTTCAGTGGCAGGCGTTAATTGGCGGGTGTCTAGGGCATGCGCCGCGCTGGCGGGGGCGGTCCTATCCACGGAGATCTGTATGGTGAAATTGTCTTTGACGCTGTCTCTGCTGCTGCTTCCCTGTGTTGTGCAGGCTGCTGCGCTTGATGTGACGGTGACAAACATTCCGGATGCAGCAGGGAGCATTCGCGTTGCTGTTTGTACGAAGGCGGAGTTCCTGCATCCGGATTGCGGGTATCATGCGATCACACCATCAAAGGCGGGACAGGTTAGCGTGATGTTCGAGACTATCCGGCCCGGGATTTATGCGGTCCAGGTCTTCCAGGATCGCAACGCCAATCAGAAGCTGGACCAGAATTTCCTGGGAATGCCGAAAGAGCCGCTTGGCTTTTCGCGTAATCCGCCGATGCATTTCGGACCACCCCGTTTTGCCGATGCGGCATTTTCGTTTTGGACTCAGAACAGCGCCGTGTCCGTAGCGCTGAGGGTGAAATAAGGCATCCCTAAGATGCTACCTGATGATGCGGTTGAACAGCTGAAGCAAGCCGCAGAACTGTGGGCTGGGGTTCCGATGACAGTGCGGCTGCGTCTGGTCAGGCGTTTTCGTCGTCTTCTGCGGCGTAGGTGGTGGATGTTGCCGGGTCTGTTTCCTGACCGCCCGGTAGTGGAGACGCTGACGGCCGAACTGTTACCTGTGCTTGCGGCGTGCAAGTTTCTTGAGCGGAATGCCAAGAAGGTCCTACGGGGGCGGAAAGCAGGTGTATGGGGGCGCCCGCTGTGGCTGCCGGGAGTGACATCGCGTGTGGAGCGGCGACCTTTCGGAGCGGTCTTGATCTTGGCACCGGGAAATTATCCGCTGATGCTGCCGGGGATCCAGATCCTGCAGGCCCTGGTGGCAGGAAACGTTGTGGCCCTGAAGCCGGCTCCAGGGGGTGAGACGGCCGCCTGTCTTCTGGCTGATCTTCTGGTGCATGCCGGTTTTCCTCCCGCGGTGTGCATGATTCTGCCGACGGATTCTGGAGTGGAGGCGGTAGCTGCAGGTTTTGATCTGATCATACTCACAGGCTCGGCGCAGACGGGGCGGTGTGTGCCTTCAGGAGGCGGCCAAGACACTGACGCCCACAATCATGGAGCTTTCTGGCGTGGACCCGGTGTTCGTGTTGCCGGGGGCTGACCTAGAACATGTAGCTCGCCGGCTCGTCTATGGTGCCCGTCTGAACAATGGGGCGACATGTATCGCCCCACACCGGGTTTTCATCTTCCATGAGGACAAAACGGCGTTTCTGACGCTGCTGCGGTCCATGCTGGTGCAAAAACCGCCCCTATCATGCGACAGCGCTGGGCTGGGCGCGACTTACGGTTCAGATGGAGCGCATTCAAAGCTGCAGGGGGGTGTGCAGAGACGGTCGAGGATGTGACCATATTCACGCAGGTGGAAGGGCTTCATACTTTGCTGGATACCGACATCTTCATGCCCTGGCTAGCGCTGACAGGTGTGTCGGACATGGAGGAGGCGCTGAAGCTGGAGAAGAAAATGTCCTATGCCTTGGGAGCATGTATTTTCGGACCGGTGTCTGCAGCGACACGGCTGGCACGGCGGCTTCGCTCAGGTTCAATTTGTATTAATGATCTGATCGTTCCAACCGCGGACCCACGATTGCCCTTCGGGGGATGTGGCGGCAGTGGTTACGGTACAACCCGCGGGCCGGAAGGGCTTCTAACGCTGACGCGTCCCGTTGCGATATCCGTGCGATAGCTCGTCAAGGCGCCAAATTATTTTCGGAACAGTCGCGGCTAAAACATTCCTCTTTAGCCTAGTTCATATCCAGCTGCTGTAAAGACGCTGCGTGGTGTTCTGAACCTCAATCAGGCTGTGCGGTACACTGCGGGCATCACGCCTGACCTACGGGGTGGCGAAGGAACGCGATATGACCAATTCCTGCTGCGCGGCTTTTCCATTCCAACATTTCTCGACGGACTGAGGCTGCAGGACAGCCCGACAGGTTACGCCATTGCTCAGACTGACACGTCCCGTCTAGAACGTATTGAAATCCTCAAGGGACCAGCCTCCGCGATTTATGGTCAGTCCAGTCCGGGTGGTCTGACAGCCCTGTCCAGCAAACTTCCGACGGATCAGCGATCCTATTGCAGCGTGAACGCAACGGGCGGTATGTTCGATCTGTATCGTGTCGATGCGGATGTCGGTGGGTTTGCGACGGATAACGGGTTTGTCCGTTATCGCGTCAATGGAACGGTTAATGGCCAGCATACGCAGCTTTCCCGGACCGGCAGCCGTCGTTTCAGCATCAGCCCTTCCTTTACCTTTGGCGGCGATGGCCCGACGACACTGACCCTGCTTGGCAATTATCAGTATGATCCGGAAAACGGATCCTATGGCGGCGTTCCGTTGGTCGGTTCCCTCAAGCGTGCAACATTCGGATATCTGTCACGTAACTTTTATGATGGTGATGCCAACTATGAGAAATTCAATCGCAGGCACGGCTCCATTACCTATATCTTCAATCACCGTTTCAACAAGGATTGGAGCTTCAGCACGCGCGGCCGTTACGATGATATCAAGACGCAGTATCGCAGTGTTTATGACAGTGGTTATTACAGTGATGAAGCAAACGGGCTTCTGGCCCGCTCCGCTTTTGGCACGAACGAACATACGCACAATCTGGCGTTTGACAGCCAGTTCAAGGGCCATGTCCGCACAGGACCGCTCACTCACTCAATGATGTTCGGCTTTGACTACATGCAACAGACAGCTTCTGAACAGGGCTTCTATGGTTCAGCTCCAGACCTGAACGTTTTTCACCCCAATTACAACATGAGCATCCCGACTGCGGCCCCGTATATCAGCTACGACACGACATCACACCAGATTGGTGCCTATGGTCAGGACGAAATTCGCTGGAAACGTCTGATAGTGACTGGCAGCATCCGGAACGACTGGTATCGTTCCCATCAAGTGGAGCATATCTACGGTTCGGATACGAAGGAGAGCCCCAGTCAGATTACCTGGCGTGCTTCCGGCCTCTATCATTTCGACTTTGGACTGGCGCCGTATATCAGTTACTCGACATCCTTCCAGCCACAGTCTGGTACGGTCTCCAGCAACGGGGGTGCAACGCTCCGTCAGGCCAACCCCTCTCTCGGTAAGCAGCTTGAAGGCGGCGTAAAGTATCAGATTCCGGGCACCTCGATCCTGCTGAGCGCGGCCGGATTTCATATCGAACAAACGAATGTGCTCGTCGCTGTCGCCAACACGGCTTACAGTGTCGAAAGCGGCAGGGTCCATTCTGACGGGTTCGAGCTGGAGGCTCATGCCGAGCCGTTCAGGAACCTTATGCTCACGGCGGCAGTCAGTTTTCAGAAGGTTAAGGATGATTCAACCGGAAAACCGCTGATTCAGTCAGGCAAGGGCAATGCCTCCCTGTTCGCATTCTATACTATGCCGTCCGGCCCACTGAAGGGTTTGGGTTTTGGCGGTGGCATGCGTTACACGAACAAGTCCTATGGAGGTGAAGCGGATTATGGCAGCGTGTGGGTTCCACAATATGCCCTTTTTGATGCTTCCGTCCGTTATGACCTCTCGAAAGTGTCACACTCTCTGCGTGGATGGAACGTTTCGGCCAGTGTGCGCAATCTGTTCGACAGGAACTTTGTGGCCAACTGCCTGAGCTATGCTTCCTACGGTCAGGAATTTTGTTACTATGGAGAGCGCCGGAACGCTCAGGCCACTATTGGCTACAGCTGGTAAGCCTTATCTGCTAAGGCGGTGGGATCTGGCTTTCCGGATCCTTGCTGCCATCCCCGGCGGCTATGCGCTATCAGCCTTTACCGGGATCTGCCTTGCGCTCTGGCTTCCCGGCCTGTGCGCTGAACGCGCCATGATGGGAATGCTTGCAGGTCTTCTGATCTGGCCTGTCGTTTTCATGGTGAGCTTTGCCGTTTCTGACGGACATAAGGCGCTGGTTATAACCGTCTTTGCCATTCTCTGTCTGACAGGACTGTCTTTGCTGGCAGGCTGGCGCCCGTGAAAGGATCGTTCCGTGCCTCCATGGCGTGGCTCCATACGGGCCTGGGGCTGATCACAGGTTGGCTCCTATTCGCCATAGCCCTGTCCGGATCCTTAAGTGTGTTTCGGGAAGACATCAGTGTTTGGATGCGCCCGGAACTCCGGGATGGGCCTGTCCAGCCCGTTGATTCCACTGTACACGCTATTGCGTGGCTCACGGATCATGCCGCGAAGTCTTCTGCCTGGTATCTTACGGCTCCTGATAACCGTGCTCCTTACGTGTTAGGTATCTGGGAAAGGCCTGAAGGTGGCTATACTCAGAAGGCTCTAGATCCTCAGACCGGAAGTCCGGACGGCATCCGTGACACGGCAGGGGGTGAGTTCTTTTACCGCTTCCACTTCGAACTCAAGCTTCCCTATCCTTACGGGCGCCTGATCGCTGCCGTGGCGGCTCTCGCACTGGTCGTGGGGCTGGTAAGCGGGCTGATCGTCCATCGGCGAATCTTTGCCGACTTTTTTACATTCCGGCCGGGCAGGGGGCAGAGAAGCTGGCTGGATGCACATAACCTGTTGGGAGTTGTCGCTTTTCCCTTCCATCTGATGATCTCTTTTACCGGAGCTGTTACTCTCGTCACAATGCTTCTGCCCTGGAGCTCCCAAGCCATTTACAGACACGATCCGATGGCAGCGTTCACGGACCTGAACCCGGCCCTTGAGTCTCGGCCAGCCAGTGGAAAACCCGGCCAGCTCGTTTCCATTACGCCGTTACTTCAGGAAGCGGAAAAGCGTTTTAAAGGCGCTGGAATTTCCCAGATCAATGTCTTCAATCCCTCTGACAGGGCATCCCTGATCACGGTCATGGCCGGGAATAACGGCACTGTCAGCACAACATCCCACACTCTAACGTTCGATGGAACAACAGGCCATTTCATGAAGGAGCATATCGAAACCCGACCCGTCATCCGCACCTATACATTCCTGTATGGGCTACACGTCGCGCGGTTTGCACCAGACCTAACCCGATGGCTCTACTTTGTCTCCGGCCTAATGTTGACGGCTGTGATCGGCAGTGGAATGCGTCTGTGGACGATGAAACGGTTGCGCCTGTCACACCATTTCGGACATGTCCTGACAAATCGGCTGAATGTTGGTGTTCTGGCAGGAATGCCACTGGCATTTGCCTCGTACTTTCTGGCGAACAGAATGCTTCCGTTTACACTTTTGTATCGCTCGGATCGTGAAATCCAGTGCGTTTTCATCATCTGGGGTCTGGCGCTGGTTGTTGCAGTCAGTAGCCCTGCAAGGCGTGCCTGGCCTATGTTGCTGGGAGCCTGCGCTCTCGCCTGTCTCGCTATTGCAGCCTTCAGCGTTCCGTGCAGCAATGCTGTCACGAAAAGCATGGCAGCGATAAGCCTGCTGTTCTCGGGAGCTTTTACTTACGCGGCTTTCCGGGCCTGCCATGAAAAAGCAGAACAAATATGATCGGGCTATCTTTTCTCTGCGGGCAATCCGCAATGTTTCTGCTGGCTGCTGGATCAACCCATGGGAGCAGCATTCTCTTTCAAAAATCGCCGTTCCGTTCTCATCGTCTGGGACTGCAACGCGCGGGTTTCGCTCTTTTGATAACCAGCCTGTTTCTGGAGTTTCATCGCAGTGATTTCCCAATCATTGATACCCTAACCTGGATTGGCCTTCTGACTCTTGAAGTGCTGTTCACTGCGCTGATTTTTACGGCCCTAAACGCACGCAGACGATCCGTCCGGTAAATCAACCGTTGTCAGTACCCCGCGCCCGTTTTCTTGTTGTAATATCGCAATAAGAATCTTTTGCGAAAACTCTGTGCTTAAGCATCTCTCTAGTTGCAACAAGCAGACATGGCGTGTGTCCGGAGCAAGGGGCATGAGCTATATGAAAAACGTCTATCTCAGGCCCCTTCCTCCTGAAGGTGCGTCGGACATGTTCTACGGATTGTGGGATAAACGTGTCTAGGTCTGAAGTCCGGGTGCGGAGTAGAATGCTGGCCTGCAAGGCATAAAGGCAGTCATCTAGCGACAGCGGGGTATGGCGACGGAAGGCAACTGACATGGTTTCCTCCGCCTTAGTCAGAACTGTCAAACACGGCTCTTTGGGACCCGTCTTCGGATTGATCCCGACCTCCCGGTTCAGCGTCGCGAACGAAGCTTGTAATCGCTACACTGCTGCTTGGACGGCATGAGTGGCCCTGGCACTACCAAGACGTATTTGTCCCATTAGGCTTTCTTCCACTCGCGTGAAAATATCACATCATCAAATCCCAAGACCAAACACCCAGGCAAATGGATGTAAAGCCAAGAACGATTGCTGATGGGAATGATAGTCACGTATGCGTGAGACATTCTATTACAGGTTGCCATTGAGACGTAACGTTCAGGTAAGCTTAAGTTCTCCGTAAAATCAGAGCGCTAAAGGAGCGGTGCATGCCCCAAGAGCCGCGTCTCAACATGCCAGTCGATTTGCCGATGCACATCGCGAAGCTGTCGCGCCGCATGGTCTTGCGCGGAGCGATGGCGCTCCTCAGTGCAAGTCAGATTCTGCGTCCAGTCTGGGCCCGAGCTCTCGCCTCCCGGCGGCACACCCCGCCATCTCACCCGCCCAAAGGGGTGGAAACGGCTATGGCCGCTTTCTCCGTTAATGGCGAACATTACGACCTGACGGTGGACACACGCACCACGCTGCTGGACCTCTTGCGTGAGCAGCTTATCCTGACCGGAACGCACAAGGGCTGCGATCACGGGCAATGTGGCGCCTGTACTATTCTGGTAAACGGTCAGCGTATCCTGTCTTGTCTCAGCCTCGCCGCAATGCATGAGGGGGATAGCATCACCACCATCGAAGGTCTCTCAGCGGCGAACGGGACACTTCATCCCGTGCAGGCGGCTTTCATCGATCATGATGGCTTCCAGTGTGGCTACTGCACGTCCGGACAGATCTGTTCCGCCGTCGGGATGCTACGTGAGCTTGCCGCTGGAAATCCCAGCTATATCACCGCCGACCTTTCGGCGCACCCTGAAGCGGTGACCGAAGAACTGCATGAACGCATGTCCGGCAATCTCTGTCGGTGCAGCGCCTATGTCGGTATTTCCGTCGCCCTGATCGAATTGGCGCGCACAAAGGTGCCGGCATGAAAAATTTCGCCTTTTCGACCGCGCATTCCGTTGACGATGCAGCCCATGCTGCAGCCTCTGGAGCGCGTCCCATAGCCGGGGGCACGAATCTTCTCGACCTGATGAAGCTTCAGATCGAGACGCCGGACAGGCTTGTCTCCGTCCGCAGGCTTCCTCGGCTCGATCATGTCACCGCTACGCCTGAGGGAGGTGTCAGAATTGGTGCTGACGTCACGAACACAGCGCTGGCCGCCCATCCTCTCATCCGGGAGTGCTATCCTTTGCTTTCCCGTGCGCTTCTGGCCGGTGCTTCCGCTCAGATCCGTAACATGGCGACCACCGGCGGCAATCTGCTTCAGCGCACACGATGCGTCCAGTTCTACGATACGACGGATGCGTGCAACAAACGCCAGCCCGGCTCCGGCTGCGGCGCATGGAACGGAGGAAACCGCATGAACGCCGTCATCGGCGGCAGTAAAGCCTGCATTGCGGTCAATCCGTCGGACATGTCGGTGGCGCTTCGTGTCCTCGACGCCACGGTTCATGTGCAGGATGCGACGGGACGGAACCGGACCATTCCTATTGCGTCCTTCCACCTTCTGCCAGGCGTAACACCGGAACGGGAGACGGCATTGCAGGCTGGTGAAATCATTACTGAAATCAGCCTGCCACCCCCACCGACGGGCGTGCATCATTATCGCAAGGTGCGCGATCGGGCGAGCTATGCTTTTGCGCTTGTCTCCGTCGGTGCCGTCGCGGACATCCGGGATGGGCGGATCATCTCGGTCCGTTTCGCATTCGGCGGCATCGCACCTCGGCCATGGCGCATCGAGGCTGCCGAGGCTGTCCTGCAGAACCAGCCCGCTGAGGTTTCCACCATTGAACACGCCTGTGACATCGCTCTCGAAGGCGCGAAAGGCCATGGGGACAATGATTTCAAGATTCTTCTTGCACGACGCACTCTTGTCGCCACCCTTATCTCCTGACGGGACTGGAACAGGTGCCTCGCACATGACGCCGATCGGCAAAGGCATTCCGCGGGTGGAAAGCAAGGCGAAGGTGACGGGGGCGTCGCTTTACACTTTCGATCTGCAACCCGCCGAGATAGGCGCAACCAAGCCTATTTTGCATGGCGCCGTTATCTTGTCCAGTATCGCCCGCGGCCACATCTCCGCCATGGACACTTCGGCCGCGGAACAAGCCCCGGGCGTATGCCTTGTTCTCACCCACCACAACATGTTGCCGCAAGCGGAATGGGGACCGCTGAATGCCAATGTGCGTTTTGCACGTGCACAGCCGGTCTTCCGTGACAACCGGGTGCGCTATTTCGGAGAACCCGTGGCTTTCGTCGTAGCTGAAAGCTTCGAATGTGCTCGGTCCGCCGCCATGTCTATCCGTGTGCAGTACGAAGAGGAACAGGCACGCATTGTCCTCGATTCTGAGCATGGCATCGATCCTGCGCCTTTGCATGGCGGCCAGTCCTCCGACAGTTTAGTCGGGGATTTCGACGCCGCCTTTACAGCAGCTGAGCACCACATCGATGTCCAGTACGAAACGCCTTATCAGAACCATGCTGCCATCGAACTCCAGGCCAGCATTGCCATTTGGGATGGCGATCATCTTACTGTTCATACGCCGGCGCAGATTACTTCCGCAACCCGCACCGGTCTCGCCAGGACCCTGAATCTTCCAGAGGACAGGGTGCGCGTCGTCGCTCGGCTTATCGGCGGGGGATTCGGGGGCAAGCTACCTTATTTCGCCGATGCGGTGCTCTGTGCCGTGGCCTCCCGGCAACTCCAGCAGCCTGTCAAATTCAGCTTTACGCGGCAGCAGATGTTCACCGCCACGACCCATCGGTCTGCCGTGTCCCACAGGGTGCGTCTGGGTGTGACGGCTGGCGGGCGGATAACCGCCATCAGCCATGACGCCATCAGTCAGACGGCCTCTTTCGACAATTATGTCGATGGCAGCACGGCGGGTGCCAAAGGCCTCTATGGAGCTAGGGCAATCCGGACAACGCAGCGCATTGTTCGACTGGATCTGCCGCGCTCGGATTCCATGCGGTCTCCCGGAGACGCAAATGGGTCCATGGCGCTGGAATGTGCTATTGACGAAGCCGCGCATGCCTGCGGTCAGGATCCGGTCGCGTTCCGTATTCTCAACGATACGCCCGTCAATCCGACGACTGGAAAGCCATACAGTTCTCGGCATCTCGTCGCCAGCCTGAAGGAGGGATCGCGCCGCTTTGGCTGGATGCAACGTCGACGCAGGCGCGAGAAAAACTGGCTGATAGGGCAGGGCGTTGCCTCGGCTATGCGGGACAATCTTGTCCGCCCTTCGGCTGCGCAGGTCACCCTTACACCCGCAGGACAGCTTGTGGTTCGGTTGGACATGACCGATCCTGGAACCGGAACGATCACGATCCTCACCCAGATTGCATCAGAAACGGTCGGTCTGCCGATGGAGAAGGTCACGATCATGCTGGGCGACACCGATTTTCCCAAAACGTCCGGCTCCGGTGGCTCGTTCGGTGCCGAAAGCGCAGGATCGGCCGTCTATGAGGCATGCGTGGCCCTCAGACATCGCCTTGACGAGATGGCGAAGGGAAGGGACGGAAGTCCTGAAACCATCCTGCGGCTGGTGCGCGAGGCGGGGGGCATGACGGCCGAAGGAAAGATCACACCCGGAGACGAAACGAAGCACTATTCCGAAGCCAGTTTCGGTGCTCAGTTCGCTGAAGTAGCCGTCAATGTCCATACAGGAGAGACGCGTGTGAAGCGGATGCTGGGCGTATTCGCCTGTGGGCGCATCATCAACGAGCGAACGGCTCGTTCACAGGCACTGGGTGGCATGATATGGGGGCTTTCCTCCGCACTTATCGAGGCAAATACCGTCGATCATCGGGGGCAGATGGCGATGCGTGATCTGGCCAATTACCATGTGCCGGTGCTGGCCGATATCCAGAACATTGAGGCTGTTTTGCTGCCCGAAACCGAACCGGTCGCCAACCCTCTGGGCATGAAAGGCATCGGCGAGGTCGGGATCAACGGTGCGGCTGCAGCAATCGCCAACGCCGTATTTGATGCGACCGGCGCCCGTATTCGCCAGTTTCCCATTACTCTGGACCGTATTCTTCCCGCTCTGCCGCCTCTCGCATAAGGACGCAACATCTTTCCACGTTTCTATTAAGAGCAGAAGTGTGAACCAGCGCCCGTTCCAGTTCTCTTCATCAATTGTCGCCGTTTTTTACCACTGTCTGTGGCATGACCATTGCGAACATCTATTACGCTTAGGGGCTGAGCCTTGTCGGATCGATGTTCATTCATGCGGCCGTGCCACTCATGCTCTTTGCCTGCGCGATTGATCTATGTTCGGGAGGATTACAGACCCTGCGGCCACACGCGATGCATTTCATCGCACTTTAACGTTGGGGACAGATCATCGGCAACATCATGGGAGGCCTGCTGAAGGGCATCATGCTGCCCAACCGACCTAGCGACATGTCAATTATGTCCTGCGTGTTATTTTATTTACATGGCCGATGCTATCAACACGACCACAGTCCATCCTATGCGGGATGAGGTCCTATGTCCGATGATTTAGAACGTATCCGTACAGTGATTGTGACGGATGCAACATAATATCATTAGTAAATAGGATTTCATCATATTTAAATTCAAGGAAAAGAAATTCACATCAATGTATCTCAAAAAGTTCCATACAGAATTTATATTTGACTTTAAGCTTTGAACTCTAGGATAAGAACTGACTATGCGCCTTCAATCGTCTTGGCAGCCATATCTGGTGACCGGAAATGCCTCTCCGGCGGAGCGGCTGGCGGACGCGGTGGAAAATGACATTCTTTCCGGAAAGCTCAAGGTGGATGAGCGTCTTCCCGCCCATCGGGATCTGGCGTGGCGGCTGAAAATCGGTGTCGGTTCCGTAACGCGCGCCTATGCTATTCTGGAGCGGCGAGGGCTTGTGTGTAGCGTGCATGGGCGCGGGATGTTCGTTGCTGTGCAGCAGGAAAATCCCGGGACCAGATTTGATCTTGCCACAAACATGCCCCCGCCAATGTTCAGCAACAGAGCGTTGGCCAGTACGCTCACTCGACTGGCGAAACAGGTCGATCCGGATTTGTTCAATGTCTATCCACCTGTCGCAGGACATCTCGAACATCGGCGGATCATGGCGCACTGGCTCGCCGGTTTGGGAATTGATGTTAGGCCGGAAGGCTTACTTCTGACCTCCGGCGCCCAACAGGCATTAAACGTGGCTCTTAACGTGATCCGACCCTCTGTGACGTACGCCATAACGGAGGAACAGACCTACCCCGGCATGCTGGAGGCCATGCGTCAAAGCCGTTTACCTGTTCGCGCCACCATGATGGATGCGGAAGGCATTCTTCCTGCTGCACTGCAGGATATTCTGCAACGTAACCGAAGTGAGCGCGCGGCCGTCTATTTGACACCGACCATGCATAATCCGACCACGGCCACAATGGAGTTGCAGCGCCGGCAAGATATTGCTTCTCTTTGTAGGAAGTTCGATGCCTTGATCATTGAAGACGGAGTCTATGTTGCCGAACGCAATCCTTCCAGACCGTCTTTCATGGAACTGGCTCCGGAACGCACCTTTCATGTCTGCAGCCTGTCAAAGATCCTAAGTCCGGGACTGCGCATCGGCGCATTGGTTCCACCAATCTGTTATGTGGAAAAGTGTTTACCTGCGCTGCTTGCATCTTCATTGATGATCGCGCCACTTTCCTATGCCATGATGGCGCAATGGATGGAGGATGGAACAGCGGAAAGCGTACGCAACGCGCTCCATCGCGAAGCTTTTCGCCGTCAGGAACTGGTGGTTTCCAATCTCCCTGAAGCCGTCAAACCCCTTTATCACGCCTTTCATGTGTGGGTTCCTATGCCCATAGAGCAGGTTGCGCGTGTCATCGAGCATGCACGTCACCTCGGTATTTCTCTTCCTTCCATGACGTCTTTTCAGGCTGTGGAGGCACCACTTAATACTGGCGTCCGTCTTGCTTTGGGGAATGAGCCACTCCGAAAACTGCCCGAGGCCCTCAAGCGTGTCCGGTCGGCTTGCCTCCTTGCCAAGGGTATAGTGTCACGTGACACTATATCGATATACTGAAAGTGTCTCTTTCGGTTAGGCTTCCAACAGGTCAATGGTTGGGAGAAGACAATGTGCGAGAGTTTTCAGGGAATTACAGTCGTCGCATCCTTTTATCTTAAAAAAGATTATCTCGACGAAGTTCTGCCCGTTGTGGCCACGTGCATCAAAGCATCGAGGCAGGAAGCGACCAATTTTTCCTATATTTGCCGCCGCGATCTTAATGATCCTTTGCATTTCGTGTTCATCGAACAATGGCAAAGCGCAGCCGCCATCCATGAACACGAACAGCAACCGCATTTTCTCGCCATGAAATCCGCACTTGAAAAAGGCATGGAAGGACCATTGGTCGTAACTATGCTTGAAAATGTCACGGCTTTTTCCTGAACGCAGGTAGCGCGGACCATGACACCGCATGTCTATCTTCTCGGAACAGCTGATACGAAATCTGCCGAACTGATTTATCTGCGTTCTGTTCTTGCAGAAAATGGCATTCAGGCCTTGATCGTGGACGTCAGCACGGACAGTACATCCGCCCCTGCGGATATATCGGCACAGACAGTCGCTGCATGTCATCCTGGCGGAAACACAGCCGTTTTCTGCGGAGATCGTGGGCGAGCAATTGCCGCGATGTCCGAGGCGCTCGAGCGCTTCCTGCCGGGTCGCACAGATCTGGCCGGGGTGATTGGCATTGGCGGCTCGGGAGGTACAGCTATCGTCGCACCCGCCTTACAGACATTGCCGATCGGATTGCCGAAAATCCTTATTTCCACGGTAGCTTCCGGCAATATCGAACCCTATGTGGGTGAGTCCGATATCGCGATGATTTATCCCGTTGTGGATTTGCAGGGACTGAACCGCATTTCCCGAACGGTTCTCGCTAACGCAGCCAACGCCATGGCGGGGATGGCCCACCACCGATACACGTCTCCTCCAGAAGGCCGTCCGGCCATTGGTATCACCATGTTCGGCGTGACTACGTCATGTGTTACAGAAACGATGCATGTGCTTGAGCACGACTTCGAATGTCTGGTTTTCCACGCCACAGGATCAGGCGGAAAATCAATGGAGCGTCTTGTCGCTCAAGGCATCATTCGCGGAGTTCTGGATATCACCACAACGGAGTTCTGCGATTTCGTCGCGGGTGGCATCTTTCCCTGCGAGGTCTCACGCCTCGACGTTATCGCCCGAACAAGAGTGCCATATGTCGGAAGTTGCGGCGGTCTCGACATGGTAAATTTCGGCGCGATCGAGACGGTGCCTGAGCATTATCGTGACCGTGTTTTCGTGCGCCACAATCCGTTTATCACCCTCATGCGCACGACGCCGGCGGAGTGTCGGCAGATGGGACGCCTGATCGGTGAACGTCTCAACCGCTGTGACGGGCCCGTCCGGTTCTTTTATCCGGAAGAAGGGTTTTCACAACTTGATCGTCCAGAACAGCCTTTTTACGACCCTGTAGCCAATGAAGCTTTTCGCGATGCGTTTCTTGCGACATTGCAACAGACAGTAAATCGACGTTTCATCAGTCTGCCGCTCGCCATGAATGATCCAGCCTTCGCTCAGGCGATGGCAGAAGAACTTATCCAGCTTTTCAAGGAGAATTAATCATGCCCCGGATCGAACGTAGCACCATCCTCGCCCGTCTGCATAGACTGATCGATGAACGCAGGCCAATCGTTGGTGGCGGCGCAGGAACCGGCCTATCAGCCAAATGCGAAGCAGCAGGCGGGATCGACCTGATCGTTATCTATAATTCGGGCCGTTATCGCATGGCCGGACGTGGATCTCTGGCAGGGATTCTGGCTTACGGTAACGCCAATCAGATTGTCATGGATATGGCGCGGGAAGTGCTGCCGGTCGTGCCGAACACACCGGTTCTGGCTGGTGTTAACGGCACCGATCCCTTCGTGGATTTCGACGTTTTCCTCGATGACGTGCGCCGGGTCGGGTTTTCAGGCATCCAGAACTTCCCCACAGTCGGACTGATCGACGGAAATTTCCGTAAAAATCTCGAAGAAACAGGCATGAGCTACAACCTTGAAGTGGATGTGGTCGCCCGCGCGCGGAAGAAAGATCTGTTGACAACGCCCTATGTTTTTGACGCCGAGCAGGCGAAGGACATGACCCGTGCCGGCGCCGATATCCTGGTCGCTCATATGGGACTGACGGTAGGAGGAAGCATCGGCGCCGAGACGGCTTTCACGCTCGATGATTCTATCAAGCTTATCAATGAAATTTCCGATGCGGCGAGGAGCGTGCGTGAGGATGTGATCCTTCTCTGTCACGGCGGCCCCATCGCGATGCCAGCCGATGCACAGAAAGTATTGAACGCATGCCCTGATTGCCATGGATTCTACGGCGCTTCCAGCATGGAACGCCTACCCGTTGAGAGCGCGCTCATTGAACAGACCCGGATCTTCAAGACCATGATCCGGTAACACTTGCCTTATGCAGGAGCTTCCCATGCAGATTTCAAGATGTGTCTCTTGTGTTGCTGCCGTGGTTTTTGCAACTGGCGTAGCAAACCCGGTCGCAAGAGCGCAGATCTCTTCCGCTCCCGTGCTGCGGACTGTCTATTCGTCCAATCGCATCATGAATGCGGTGACCACCACTGATAAGGGCCGTGTGTTCATGTCGTTTCCCTATTGGGGTGGCGGCGGAAACGGACCTACGATGGGGGAATTGCTGCCGGACGGCTCCATGCGACCTTTCCCTGATGCGGGCTGGAACGACTGGGAGCAGTCGCACGACGCGCTGCACAGCTTCGTACGGGTCAACGCCATCCGCATCGGTCCGGACGGACTGCTCTGGGTCGTGGATTCCGGTGAGGCGAATGTTGGAGGGAAGCCTGGCCCCCCCAACGGCGCCCCCGCAAAGCTGGTCGCTTTCGATCCTGTAACGAGACGTCCTGTGCATTTGATCGTGCTGCGGCAGGGAACGACACGATACAGCTATGTGGACGATCTGCGTTTTCATGACAATACGCTGATCCTTACCGATGCGGGTGATCCTGCCCTGATTCTTGTCAATCTTCACAATGGCAGACAGCGGCGTATTCTGTCCCATCGACAGTGCGTCACTGACGAGCGTCCGATGCGTGCGGAAGGTCAGATCCTGATGACGGGTAATCGCGAGGCCCGCATCCATGCCGATCAGCTTGAAGTATCGCCAGACGGACAGATACTTTATTTCCAGCCGAGTTCGGGTCCGATGTGGAAAGTCGCAACAGCCGATCTTGAAAATACGTCACTAACCGACGCTCAACTCAGTGCACATGTGAAATTCTTTTATGACACACCAACAACGGGCGGCACTGCAATTGACGGTAACGGCAATCTCTATGTTTCGGATGTCGATCGTTTGCGTATTCTGAAAATCACACCAGAAGGAAAGGCTACAACCTTTATTGCCGATCCGCGCCTCGTGTGGGCGGACGCGATGTGGATCACCGCATCTGGCTCATTGTGGATTCCCGCAATTCAACTCAACCGGACTGCAACATTCCAGAGCGACGGCATCTCCCGCGTCAAACTGCCTGTCAACATCTACGCTATTGACGCTCATCTGAAACCTCCCCGTCAATACTGAGATAACCTGCAGGAGTTCCCATGACGCTTGGAGACTGTACTCAGTGTGCCGCAAACTAACGCGAACGAATGGAATCGACGAACGCGCGTAGCGGCAGTGGAAGTTGGCGGCGACCAGAATAGTAAAGCATGGGTCCCGAAAAGGGTGTAACCCAGTCTTCAAGCACCACTTCAAGCGCACCGCGGTGGATGTGAGGAGCGAGCGAGCCAGTCTTCAAACAGACAGACGATGCCGAGGCCCGCCAGAGCCGTTTCAACCAGAAGGTCGCAGGCCGATCCGGGCTGAACCAATAAAGGCCCGGGAGGATCAAGACGAATAATCTCACTATTTTTCTCAAACTCCCACATGGCTGCTGCTCCGCCGGAGAAGCGAAGACGCAGACACGAATGTTTCAGCAACTCACTCGGGTGCTGGGGACGTCCTTTTGCGGATAGATAGGATGGTGCGGCCGCAGCAAGAACGCGCTGCTTGGCTGGCCCGATGGGAACAGCAATCATGTCCTGTTCCAGGCGCTCTTCATAACGGATGCCTGCATCCGCGCCAGAGGCGAGAATATCGACAAAACTATCCTCTACCGTCACGTCCACGCGGACTTGCGGATGAGCGATCAGAAAGGACGACAGAATGCCCGGCAGTACAGTTCGGGCAACATTGGCCGGCACATTGAGGCGGATCGTGCCCGCAGGCTGGTCAGTTTGCGCATGGACCGTATCGAGTGCGGCGGTGATCTCGGCAAGAGCTAGCGAAAGTCGCTCGAACAGTCGAGCGTCCGTTTCTGTGAGCGAAATACTACGTGTGCTGCGATGAAGCAGTCGCGTGCCGAGACGGGTTTCCAGTCGCCGCAGAGCTTCGCTGAGACCGGACGCTGAAAGGCCAGAAACACGTGCAGCTTCGCGAAAACCATCTGCTCGCACCACCGTGACGAACGCTGAGAGATCATCAAGCTCAAATGACATTGTGCGAATTTCCGTACGACCCGTCCAGGATTGAACAGCTTATCGGTCATTCGAGCGTAGTCCATGTTTGGTGTGCACCTTTTTATCAAGGAGATACCAATGAGCAGCCGCACTAATGCAGGAACCTTTTTACTCGGCGACCGCGTCGTAAATCGTATGGGATACGGGGCGATGCAGCTTGCTGGCCCTGGTGTATTCGGACCGCCAAAGGATCGCGAAACCGCCGTTACTGTGCTTCGTGCTGCTGTTGAAGCTGGGGTCAATCATATCGATACCAGTGACTTCTATGGCCCGCATGTCACGAACCAGATCATCCGGGAAGCGCTGCATCCTTATGATGATAACCTTGTGATCGTGACCAAGGTCGGCGCGATGCGTGGTGAGGATGCGTCATGGCAGCCAGCCCAGAGCGCGGAAGACCTGACCAGAGCCGTGCATGACAATCTGCGCAATCTGGGGCTTGAGCAGCTTGATGTGGTCAACCTGCGACTGATGGGTGACATCTTCGCGTCAAAAGAAGGCTCGCTGGAAGAGCCGTTTTCGGCATTGGCTGCTCTGCGTAAACAAGGCGTCATCCGCCATCTCGGCCTTAGCAATGCGACGGCCGCCCAGATAGCCGAAGCACAGACGATCGCGCCAGTTGTCTGCGTGCAGAACCATTACAATCTTGTCCATAGGAAGGATGATGAACTGATTGATGCGTTGGCTGCACAGGGCATTGCCTATGTGGCATTTTTTCCGTTGGGTGGGTTCAATCCGATCCAGTCGGATGCCCTGTCCGAGATCGCAGGCGGTATCGGAGGAAGCCCGTTGCAGGTGGCGCTGGCCTGGTTGCTGGCCCGTTCACCCAACATACTCCTCATTCCGGGGACTTCAAATATCCTTCATCTCTCGGAAAATCTTGCAGCAGCAACGCTCGAACTATCAGACGATGCTCAAGCACGCCTTGATGCTATTGCCGTCGCTTGAGCTTGGAAGTCTGTTCAAACCGTTTGGTACGGGTGCTACAAGAATTTCGCTTGAAGCATTCTTTGCCGGGAAGCGTTTGGTCTATATTTTCACGTGAGTGGAAGAAAGCTTTATAGGGCAAGGACGTCACGGAAACGTCATGACCATGTAGACTGCCCGATTGGTAATACAGCCATCGCAAGGGGGGAGATAAGTACCGCCCGGACTGTGTTTTAGCTTGGATACCCAGTGGCATTTCGCCGGATAGCCTGAGGCGGCTGGTGAAATTCACGCAGGAAGGCACGTCGCATTCGCTCGGGGTCATGGAAGCCGGTCATGACGGCAATGGCTTCGATCGGATGCGCGGATCGCTCGACCCGCTCGCGTGCGGCCTCCAGACGTAGTCGTTCGACCGCTCTGGCAGGGCTCATTCCCACGGCTGCCCGGAAACTGCGTGAAAAGTTCCGGGGACTCATGCCGACTTGGCTGGCGAGAACGTCCACAGTCAGGCGCTGTCTCAGGTTGGACCGGATCCATCCCAGAAGTTCGGCAAAGCGTTCCTGAGTGCTGTCCATCTTAAGAAGAGCCGAAAACTGGGACTGCCCTCCGGGGCGATGATAGAAAACCACCATCTGCTGCGCCGTCCGACGTCCGATGTCTGCACCGAGATCTTCAGTCACCAGCGCCAGAGCCATGTCAATTCCTGCGCTGATGCCGGCAGATGTCCAGACCGGGCCGTCATGGACATAAATTGCATCTGCCGAGACCCTGACTTCTGGAAACTGTGCTTTCAGAACCCCAGCCTGTTGCCAATGCGTCGTCACGCGGCGTCCTTGGAGCAGCCCGGCCGCCGCCAGCAGAAAAGCTCCTGTACACACGCTGCATATCCGCCGTACTGTGCTGGCCTGATGTCGTATGAAGGCTTGGAACTCCGGACAGGCCATGGCTAGCTTGTGACCTTCGCCTCCGACAACGATAAGCGTGTCAAAAGACTCTGCCGTTGCGAACGGGACGGTCTCGAGCGCTATGCCGGAAGATGACCGGACCAGACCCCCATGCTGGGACAAGGGCATCGTCTCATATGTTGCGTCTCCCAACGCTCCGGCAATCTCGAAAGCCGCAGTTACTCCGGCGGCGTCGAGTAACTGGAAGTCAGGATAAAGCAGAAGACCGATCTGTCTGGGCATGTCCTGAAATGAGGGATCATTGTCCTTTCGTCAAATGCTTTTCCGGGAAATATTGACAGACACCGGATCAGCTCGTGATCCTTCTCCGAACCAGAGGCGAAATTTTCAGTGTCCCGACCCCCATTTCCCCCTTTCAATACCGAAACCGCTATTCAAAAGGTCCGTCTCGCCGAAGATGCCTGGAATGGTCAGGACCCTGAAAAGGTGGCGCAGGCTTATACGCCCGAGAGCCAGTGGCGCAATCGCTCGGAGTTCATCTGCGGTCGAGAGGAAATCGTGACGTTTCTGACGCGGAAATGGAAGCGTGAGCAGAAGTACCGCCTCATCAAGGAACTCTGGGCTTTTCAGGACAACAGGATCGCAGTCCGCTTCGCTTATGAGTGGCGGGATCAGACCGGGCAATGGTTCAGGTCTCATGGGAATGAGAACTGGGAATTCGATAAAAAAGGGTTGATGCGTTACCGCGCCGCTTCAATCAACGATCAACCCATTTCAGCCACTAGCCGTCTGTTCCACTGGCCTGAAAAGCGCCGTCCGGATAATCACCCTGGCCTTTCTGTGCTGGGACTGTGAATGTCGGGGAGGGGGCTCTCCTATGGCATTGATTGGAACGCCTTGCGGCCTTTTGCGTCTAGTGCCCAGAAGTCTTCATCGGAGAACGCGATGGCGGCCACGGCGACAATTTGTTCCCAGATGGGTAACTTCATAGCTGCGTTGAGCAGGCAGTATCGCTGGACTGCATTTCAGGATTTGGGTCAATGCTATCTGGCTCGGATGAGCGTCATGTTTTCACGCCATGATGTCCAGGATCGAACCTGACCTGGCGAGATCGCGTCACGGCTTCGTTCCCTTCCCAGCCGGTGGTTTCATTCCGTCAGGCCGTGAAACCGCCATCAATGTTATATGCGGCGCCGGTGATGATGCCAGCCTCTGGTCCGGCAAGATATGCCACCAGTCCAGCAATCTCCGCGCCCGTGGCATGGCGCTTGATTGCCATGAAACCATGCATCACGTCCTTCAGCGGACCATCGGCAGGGTTCATATCGGTATCGGTCGGCCCGGGCTGGACGACATTGACGGTGATTCCGCGTGCGCCGAAATCACGAGCCAGTCCCCGGGTCATGCCCCGCAATGCCGATTTGCTGGCACTGTAGGCAGCAAGCCCGGTCATCGGCATACGGTCGGCATTGGCGGAACCGATGAAGATGATACGCCCCCCGTCGGGCATGGTCCGGGCGGCAGCAACGGCGGCGTGATAAGGCGCATGGATGTTGATGCGAAACAGCCGGTCGATGTCATCCGGAGGTATCTCCAGCGGATCACCCGCGCCAAGAATGCCGGAATTGACGATTAGAACGTCGAGCGGACCAAGTGAGCCGATCAGTGCGATGAGAGCGTCACGGTCGCCGCTATCGGCACGCAGGGCCTCGCTTCCGGTCTCGGCCGCCAGAACTTCGGCATCGTCCGGGGAAGACCAATACGTGAACAGGACTTTCGCACCATCCGAAGCGAAACGGCGCACGATGGCGGCTCCAATCCCGCGGCTGCCGCCGAGCACGAGAACGGATTTACCCTCAAAACCGCTCATGACTGCATCTCCAGCGAGGCCAGAATTTCTGCCAGTCTGTCGAAGGCTGGCTGATAGATATGTATTGGCATTCGGGCCTCCATACTGGCGGCGTGTTCGACAGGCGCCTCGAACTGTCCCCGCCACTGAATGAACGTGCGGTCACCATTCGTGACGGGAAGAAGGCTGATCGTCGAACGGTAATTCCAGATCGGCAGGGCAGATTCAATAATCGAGAACGTCACCGCATGATCCACGTCGGATAACGCCAGAAGCTGTTCGCGGATGACACCGACATCGCCCATTTCAACACGGCGGATCGCGCTGACACGGTCGCCAGGATCATCGCCTTCGATCACGCAGCTTTTCACGCCCGGCAACCAGTTTCCAAGGGTGCCGAAATCACGGATCAGTCCCCAGACGGACGAAACGGGTGCATTGAGGACGCTGCTGGCCATGACGTGGATCATGATGCAACTCCCGATCGTGCCTGCCTGGCTTTCATAGCGACTGGCCTCCTGTCACTTCGATGCGCTGACCATTCACCCAGCGCATGTCGTCAGACAGAAGGGCACGGACCGCGGCTCCGATATCATCGGGTTGCCCGACACGCCCCAGCGGCGTGATGTCTGCGAGGCTCTTGTTGATCGTGGCATCATCGCGGACCAGCCCCCCGCCAAAATCCGAGGCGACTGCTCCAGGTGCGACGGCATTGACGGTAATGCCCCGCTCTCCCAGCTCTTTCGCCATATAGAGCGAAATGACCTCGGTCGCGGCTTTCATGGCCGAATAGGGACCATGATCCGTCAGATAGAACCGGGTCGCGGCGGAGGTGATGTTGAGAATGCGGCCGCCATTCCGGATCAGGGGCAGAAGGGCCGCCGTCAGCAGATAGGGGCCCTTGAAATGGATGTTGTACTGGTTGTCGAGTTGCTCGGACGACGCGGCATCGAAGCGGGTGTGAATAATGTTACCCGCGTTCTGGACAACATAATTCAGGTCCCGCTGGCCGAAATCGTTTGCGAGAGAGACTTTGACCCTCTCTGCAAAATCCGTGAACGACGCATGGCTGGCGATGTCCAGTTGCAGCATGCGCAGCTTGGCGTTCTCGGTGCTGAGAGCGATCTCGGCTGCTTTCGCCTCGTCTTCGTTGGCGTGATAGGTGCCGATCACGCTGATGCCGGCGACCGTTAGATGCTTGGCGATACTGTAGCCGATGCCACGATTGGCGCCCGTGACGAGGGCTATTTTTGATGTGCTCATGATCGGATTCCTTGAGGAAACATGATGCCGTGCCCCGAAAACCACTACTTCCGTACCAATTGGTCCATAATAGAAGCAGAAGGAGAGGTCAATGATTTATGGACCGAACGATATAGAATATTCCTGCCGGGATAGCCTCGCTTTGCGTCCGTCAGCTCGTCAGCTTTTTTGGGGCCGCTTTACTGTTTCCTGCTTCACCGCATTCAGATCCCACAATGTCAGGAGCGAGGTGACGGCGGCATCCAGATTATCCGAAGTCATCCCATCCCGGGCCTCGCATGTGATGCCGTGGAAAAAAGTCGCGAGAATGTTGGGCAGCACATCTGTCGCCGCGGACGCTTTTAATTCGCCATTGGCGATGGCGCGCTCTACGCAGGCTTTGATGCCCGCACGCGTGCGCTGTCGCTCTGCCGCGAGAAGAGCTTGGACGGGTTCGTTTTCGGGTGAGCAGTTGCTGGCGCCTGACACGACCAGGCATCCGGCCGGGTGTGCGCGGGCAGACTGCATGCGTGCCGAACCGCGCAGCGTTCGTTCAATGGCCTCACGCGGGGGCAGGCTTTCATCCCATAAGGGCGCCATGACCTGGCCGTAAGTCGCCAGATAATGCTGCACGACCTCACGGAAGAGGGCTTCCTTGGAGCCGAACGCGGCATAGAAACTCGCGGGCGAAATATTGCCCATGCAGGATTTGAGCTGCGTCAGGGAGGTCGGTTCGTAGCCCTGCGACCAGAACAGCGCCATAGCGGCATCAATCGCCCTGTCCCTGTCAAACTCACGGGGACGTCCTGTCCGCGCCATGCTGCTGTTCCTTCTGAAAGACTTTCATATTAATTGATCCAGAAGTGATTGCCAAGATTTTGCGGTTATCATATATGTATCGATCGTTCCATATGTGAGAACCGCATGACCTCCGAGACGATATCCCCCCGCAGGAGCCCCGATGACGGACTGCCCCTAGCCGGCCTGCTTGCACTGGCGATGACTGGCTTCATCTGCATCATGACCGAAACCCTTCCGGCCGGTCTGTTGCCGCAGATCGGTGACGGGCTGCATGTTTCCTCGGCGCTCGCAGGACAGATGGTCACGGCTTATGCCCTGGGCTCCTTGAGTGCCGCGATCCCGCTGACGCTTGCCACACAGCGATGGCGGCGAAGGCGGGTTCTCCTGCTGGCGATTATCGGCTTTGTGATCTTCAATTCCATTACGGCATTTTCAGCGCATTACGGGGTGACCCTTATGGCCCGCTATGGCGCCGGTGCGGCGGCCGGGCTCGCCTGGGCCTTACTGGCAGGCTATGCGCGCAAGATGGTGACGCGCGCCCAGCAGGGGCGTGCTCTAGCCATTGCCATGGTCGGCACGCCGATCGCGCTTTCGCTGGGTGTACCGGCAGGAACATGGCTAGGCGCTGTTGTGGGCTGGAGACTGGCCTTTGGGATCATGTCGGCATTGACTCTGCTGCTGATCGTCTGGGTTCTGACAAAGGTTCCTGATTTTCCGGGTATGACACATCACCAGCGTCTGGCGTTCGGATATGTCCTGCGAACTCCAGGGGTTCGGCCTGTTCTGGGCGTCGTAGTGACATGGATGCTCGCGCACAATGTGCTTTACACCTATATCGTGCCGTTCATCGCTCCCGCCGGGCTGGCAGGGCAGGCGGATCGCATCCTGCTGCTTTTTGGTCTCGCCGCTCTTGCTGGTATCTGGTTGACCAGTCGCACGGTCGATCATGCCCTGCGTCTGTCCGTTCTGGCCAGTCTCGCAATATTCGCTGCTGTTGCGGGTGTTTTCGCAATCGGATCTGCCTCGCCTGCAGTGATCATGATCGGCGTCACGATATGGGGGCTGACATTCGGTGGGGCCGCGACATTGCTCCAGACCGCCCTTGCAGATGCAGCTGGCGATGGCGCGGATGTTGCCCTGCCAATGAATGTTGTCGTCTGGAACAGCGCGATAGCCGGGGGAGGGGTTCTGGGTGGTATGTTGCTTGAGACCTGGGGGGCTGCGTCGTTCCCCTGGGCTGTTCTGGGGCTGGCTACTACTGGCTTTCTGATCGCATGGTATGCCCGGTCCCACGGATTTCGTCCTGGCCACCGGCTCGGGCAGGAGAGCTAAGAATTCGGTGAAGATGGGTCGTGGAGTTGCCGAGCGGTTTCGAGGAGGGTGAACCAATTTATGCCATTTAGGGTTTGCTTCAGATGATTTTCACTCGTTATCCGAATGACTGATCCGACCTTATCTGATCTTAAATTACGGTCATCCGGAAATGTCCGGAATGAAGCGAAAGCGGAAGCAGACTTGCCGCTTCCGCCTCGTTTCGGCCCTTGAACTCGGCAATATGCATTTCCGAAAGCGGACGTTAGATGAGAGCTTTCCAGAAGGCGGTCTACAAAGTCCCGCATACACGAAAACTGCTACAACCAACACAAGGCAAGCGACCATAGACAGCCGGCGGCTGACTGACGATCTGACATAGAATAAGAAGCATGGGGACATAGTTTATGCCCAGCGTACTTATCAGAAGTCCTCTTATCTAAAATTGTCGTCGGTACTGGGTTCGGAACGCTGATAATGGAAATGTATAAACCTTACTGAGAGCTGACTCGTTTTCTTGAGATGTCAAGTTTTACAGGTTCAGTTTCCATGAGGACGAAAGACCACCTTGGTGCAATTGTCTTTCTTGTCCCTGAATTTCTCATAAAGAGCTGGGCCATCTTCAAGATTGGTAGAACGATGGCTGATGACAAAGGAGGGATCGATCTCTCCGTTCTGTATTCGCTCTAGCAGGGGTCTGAGATATTTCTGCGTATTGGTTTGACCAGTTCGCAAGGTCAGTCCTTTATTCATGAGAACACCAATCATCACAGGACCTAATGCACCAGCATAGACACCCGGCATCGATACGATTCCACCTGGGCGACATCCGAGAATGGCCTGATTAAGAGCGAAGGGTCGTTCTAGGGTCGTGGCAGATAGCAGAACTGATCCGACTTTTTGCATCATGGTGTCAGCCCCATGCGCTTCCATCCCGACAGCTTCGATCACTGCGTCCGGTCCAAGTGCCCCTGTCATCTCGATAAGCGTTTCCTGAATGTTCTGAGTACGGAAATCTATGGTTTCAGCATTACTCGCTCGTGCCATCGCCAGTCGTTCGGGAACTTCGTCGATGGCGATGACGCGCTTTGCTCCCAGAAGAAAGCAGGAACGGATCGCCATCTGTCCGACAGGGCCGCAGCCCCAGACAGCAATAGTCTTTTCGGATTCCGGAGTGATTTCGCAATTTTCAGCCGCCTGGTAGCCAGTTGGAAAAATGTCGGAGAGGAAGAGGACCTGCTCGTCATCCAGTCCTTCCGGCACTATGATCGGCCCTACATCAGCATAGGGGACACGCAGGTATTCTGCTTGGCCACCTGCAAATCCACCTGTAATATGGGAGTAGCCAAACAGGCCCGATAATGGATACCCGAACGTTTCAGCCTGCTCACGGCCGTTGGGGTTCGTTCGTTCGCAGCAACTCCAGTTGCCCCATTGGCACTGCCGACACGCACCACAGGCGATGGTGAAGGGAACGACAATACGGTCTCCTACCGAAAGACGCGTGTTGTCCTTTCCGACTTCGATCACTTCCCCCATTGTCTCATGGCCAAGAACGTCGCCGCATTGCATGGTTGGCATCATTCCGTCCATCAGATGAAGGTCAGAGCCACAGATGGCACAGGCTGTCACCTTGATAATGACGTCACGTCCATCAAAAATAGTAGGATCAGGCACGCTTTCACATGTGATCTTACCCTTTTTCTGCCAGGTCAGTGCTTTCATGAGAAGTCATCCTGCTTGATATTGTTCTGAAGTAAACAGATGCGCAGTGCACTGGTTTTCCTCTGTTTTCGTACGAATGAGTTACTGGAAGCCGAAAAGCTCGGTTTATGGCCGACGGGATCTCCAATATTTCATCGACAGATGGACCAGTGCTCAGTAAATCCCGAACCATCGGTTCGGTTTTCATGTCGGTCTTTATGGCGGCTCAGGATGTAACCGTCCAATCCTGAAGCACGCCCATTTCGATAAGCGTTTGTGAGCCGTGGCAGATCGCTGTGACGGATTTTTTCGACGACACGATGGCTTCAACTGGAAGGCGTGTCTCTTTCAACTATGCTAGACTTTTTTCGGGCAACGTTACGTACGTAAACCGTCCACTTTCATGTCGCTTGGATTGAACGCTGGATTTTTCACGACCTCGTAGCCGGCGCCAGGCGCCCACTGATTGGTGACATTGATGGCGCCGTAGGTAATCAGCGGTCCATGACCTGCCTTGTGAATTGTAGAAATTGATCCCTCCACCGCCCATGATGGCAAGAAGGGAAGTAGCTTCGGCAGCCCACCGGTCCTTCGCTGTGGTCTGCAAATGCGCACGCACGAGAGTGCCGACTACCTCCAAATGGCTCAGTTCCTCAGTGCCGATATCCATCAGCACATCCTTGAGTTTAGGGTCGTCCGTATTTATTCCTTGAATGAAATACTGCATTGTGGCGGTCAGTTCACCATTACAGCCGCCAAACTGCTCCAAGAGCATATTGCCGAAATATGGATCAGGCTCACTGATACGGACTGTATACATGAGCTGTTCCACATGGTGATACATATCATTTTCTTTCTTTGTTCCGTCTGGTCTGACGAAGAATTCTATCGTGAGTCCAACCGGCTTTTCAGCGCCCTGCGGTTTCGCCCTGTTCCAGCCGGGCAATGTAGAGACGGGTCGTGGGGTCGATATTGCGTTCTACGAACTGCGCCATGGCCTGTTCTTCTTCAAGAGATTGGTTCAGCATCGCCGAGGCCTGCTGATCTTCGCATAATTCGGCAAGTGTGATGAGAGAACGATATGATGCGATTTCGTAGTTTTCGAATGCCAGGTTCGCAAAGGAATTTTTGATGACTTCGTCAGCAGCAAAGATATGCCCAAGTGCGGCGAGATTGCCCATGAGAGACAGCGTTGCGTCTTTGGTGGCTGAATGACTGCTGTCGTACGTTGTCAGCAACTTTTTTAACCGTTCGGCCTGGTTTTGGGATTCCCTGACATGTTCAGTCATCCGTTGCGACAGATCGGGATAGTGCTCAAGCCGGTCGATCTGTCTTTGCAGGAGTTCGATTGCCTGATTTTCGACAGCATGCTGGTTGCGAAGTCCAAGAATAAAGACGTCGCGCGTTTTTTCTGAAATTGACATGACTGAAGTTCCTTATGAAAGAAATAAGTGGGATTGATTAAGTTGCACGCGTGGCTGACCGCTTCGCATTTCAGATCGAAAACCCGATTTCGCGATGTTGTCAGGTTGATTTTTGTGTTCGGGAAAAGAGGTAGCGCTAGGGTAGGTATAAAGTTTCTGTACAAAATCGGTACGAGAAGTTTTGTAATATATTTACTTACTAAAAAGTGAATTTATATTTCCGAGTGCAGTTTTCTGAATAAGGAAATAAAAAAATTTATAAGAAATGTATTGAAATAATATTGGTCTTTTTTCTCTGTTTTTATGTCCCGTATCGGTGACTTTTTTCCGGTTATTTTTGAAATTACTAGGGTTGTTTTGGTATATCCACCATCTTGGCTATCGAAGACATGACTGGCGCAGCCAGATACGCTGTTGGTTATGCTCAGGACCTATTAATTCATTGAATTGAGCTGTGTTCAATGTTTCGCAGGCCTTTGGGAGGGAAGAGCCTGTGAGTTACATGTTTTTGTTGTCTGAGCGCCAGATGGAGAGGATTAAGTTTTATTTTCTTTGGCGCTCGGAGTGTCATATTGTAGATGATCGACGGGTTCTGAGCGGGATCGTTTATGTGATCCGTCACGGGTTTCGGTTGAAAGATGCCTTGAGAAGGTATGGCCCTCACATGACCCTATACAAATTGTTTTCTTCGGTAGAGCCGCTTGGGTGTCTTTGACCGTATTTTCGTCGCACTAACAGAAGAGGCAGGCCGTTCGACGCGTCTGATGATCGATGTGACATACCTCAAGGCGCACAGGACAGCAGCGTCCCTGCTTAAAAAAGGGCTATTCCTCACCATATCGAACGCACGAAAGGTAGTCTGAACTCAAAGCTGCATGCCGTGTGTGATGGCCCGGCCTGTCCTCCTGCGTCTGACAGAAGCGGGATTGATGCTTCTTCCGCATGCCCGCCGCGTCATTAACAAGTTTGAAGATGTCAGGGCTGCTCTTGATGGCGTAAGCGGTCAGCCATGTGGTCTGTTGCGGATCAACGCTGCGATGAGGTTTGTGTTTGGCCTCGTCGCCCCCATGATTCCGGGATTTTTCAGGCGGTTTCCGGAAATCCGGGTGCATCTGCAGACGAAGAACCGCATCGTGGATGTGGCCCGTGAAGACGTTGACGTGACAATCCGTATCGGTGCTCTTCCAGATTCTGGTCTGATTGCACGTCGTCTTGGCGCGATTGCGTTATGGCTCTGTGCCAGTCCAGTCTATCTCAGGCAGCATGGCATCCCTGAGACACCGTCCGATCTGACGTCCCATACTCTTCTGGGTTGGACAGACCGTCCCGAGAGCTGGCGGTTCACCAACATGCAGGGCCAGGATGACATCATTTCCGTGCCTGTTGGATCTACCGTGCCAGAGTCAGCAGCTCTAAAAATACTGCTAAAGATCAATATGGGAACAGGAGGTCTTCCCGATTTTCTGGGCCTAAGCGCCACATCGCAGCTTTCATCAAAGGTCCGGGTCTTCATTGACGCGCTCCGTGCGCGTCTGGCGCACGGAGCGGGAGAGAGCGGTGGGTCGCCTGGCCGGTAGGCTGACCGATAGAACTAGCAGCCTCCGATTAATGGGCTAATGCCGTGCCAGCGTTTTGTGACCCAGATTCTCAATTTGTGATGCGTTCACGCTCTGGGGATTTTTGAGGATCTCCTTGGCAATTTCCTGTTCTTCATCTGTAGGATGCTCACCTTCCTTCAGAACATGATTTGCCAGGCGAGTGCGCTCCGCATCGGTCAGCAGGTCAGGTGTATGCGCCGCCTTGCGACCAAGATCGTGAATGGAGTCTGCGGCGTGTGGAATGGAATGGTCAGCCATAAAATTGGCCTCCTATTAAGGAATGAGTTGCGAGATTTGCCTGAACTCAGACAGACACATCAATCTTATGCAGCCCTTGGAGATGGCTTTCCGCTGGATGACCTGTATGAAATGGTGTGTCGGAAAGGAGATGGACATCGGTCAGATCCTGAACCCTGATGCAGCTCCATTTTCCCTGTGGAGGGACTTCCTTTTCATGTGCGTCCTCACCGCGGTAGAGCAGGACCCTTTCTTCACCATCCCCTGTTCCAAGGGAATGAGGCGATCCAAATCCTGCTTTGCCGTGAAACGTGAAAGTAACGGCACTTTTTTTCTCAATAGCTTCTTTGAGTGTTTGATAGACTGACATGCAGACTGTTCCCTTGGATAAGCAATGTTATGAAACAACTTTCCTGTATCCACATAACGAGCTCGTGAGGGGATAGGTTGCATTCCGGCGGCTCTCAAAGCAGCTTTTCTAAAAGTCATGAGATGAAGCATAGCGTCAGACGTAGGACTATCTGCTGAATCCGGAACAAAAGTCGTACCCTGCTCTGCTGTGTTCAGGTTAGCTTTGAAAGCCCTTCCAGAAGACGGGCAATGGCCTCCGCACCCGGGTCGGGGATATTCCTGAGTTGTTCTTTGGGAATATAGGCTGCACGACCAGCCTTGGCAGGCATTGCGCAGGTCGCATCCGCCCCTTCACGAGCAGCTTTGGCTGCCTGCTTAAGATCACCAGTCTGAAGCGCGGCTATGGCTGGAAACAACGCATCAAGCATTGTACGGTCTCCTAAGGAAGCCCCGCCATATTTCTGCATACGTTCCAGCCCGGTCTCAAGCCCTTCGCGCCAGGCCTTCTTCTGCCCGGCTGTTGCAAACATGATGGACAAGAGGACGCCACTCGAGCCGCCGGCATTACGAGCCAGAAGCCGCCCCAGCGTTTCGCAGAGTTCTTGAGGAGATGCGAGAGGCAAACGATCGATGTCTTTCAAAATAACGCGGCTGGCCTCAGCAAAGGTTGAGCCTGCATCGCCATCGCCGATCTGGGCATCAAGCGCATTCAGATCCTTTTCATTGTCGATAAGGATCCTAGCTCCGCAAGTGATAAGGTTTTCGATGTAAGAGTCAGATGAGGGCTTATAGACGAAGGTATCAGGTAAAGATGGGGTCGGCTTGGTCTGAATATCCCGAAATGGCGCGATACCCGGCCATGCCCATGGCTCGACCGGAGATTTTAGAGCTTCGATAAAATCTGGCTGTACGGGAACAGCAGACAGGGAGAAACCATACATATCCAAGGAGGTCATCATGGGAGCCGGGCCGATCAGAAAATCCATGCGGTCTGCAAGGCTGGTCTTGGAAAGTGCATCTACGATGGCCTGAGCTTCTAATACCGGGACTGCACCCAGCATGTTGACCATGACGGCCTGCCTGCTGTCTGTCAGATACTTGGTGAGTGTGTTTGCTGCCTTCGCAACCAGGACATCCAGTTTGTCTACAGAAATACGCTCGGTGCCGGGCTCTCCATGGATCCCCAGACCCAGTTCGCCCTCTTCTTCATTCAGCCGTGTCTTGTGCTCTGGATCGTACACATTGACGTCGGACAGAGAGAGGCCAAGCGATGCCGTTGCTTTGATGGCGTCGGTGGCAACCTGTCTGACCTCTGTCAGGCGGACACCTGTCTCCGCAGCATATCCCGCAATCTTCTGGACGAGGATCGTTCCGGCAATGCCTCGGGCATGGGGGCCGCGGCCGAGCGCTATGTCATCAGCCACGATGACAAGTTCGACATTCTTTCCCAGAAGACGTGCTTGCTCCGCCGCGAGGCCGAAATTCAGACGGTCGCCAGTGTAATTCTTGACGATCAGCAGACAGCCTGCGTCTCCGGTAACTTCCAGTATCGCAGCAAGGATGGCATCCACATTAGGAGAGGCGAAGAGTGCCCCGCAGACGGCTGCGGTCAGCATACCTTTTCCGACGAAACCTGCATGGGCTGGTTCATGGCCGGACCCACCACCAGAAACAATGGCGACTTTCGATTTGTCCCAGTCCTTCCTGAGAACGACGTGGATGTTATCATGTCCTTCAAGGCGGCAGAGATGATAGCCTGCCGAAGATCTCAGAAATCCGTCAATGCCTTCAGCGACAAGAGTATCGCGGTGATTGTAAAAGCGCTTCATCGTGTCTTTCTTCCTCAGGGGACGGGTAAGGAAGAAAACGTTTCAATCCGTGCTTCAGGCTCATCACCTTCAAGAGAGGTTTGTCAAAGCCTTCCATTACCAGAATTTATGAATGACCAGCTTTTTGTATCTGTTTTTCTTGCTCAGGACACATACTTCAGAACACGACGGTTGCTGCGAGGCAGATAGCTAAGGAGAAAGCGGTCGGATATCTGTCGTAGCGTATGGTGCTAGCGCAGACCGTTCCAATTTACAAAGATGATGCCGCTCAGCACACGACGGTTATCAATCTCGGCCTGCCATGGCTCTTTGGGAAGAACGGCCGCAGACGATCCATTTGGTCGTCCGTCAGCCAGTACAGCTCGCTCATCTTTAATCTTCTCACGGAGCCTGAATCAGATTTCTCAACTCAGATCAATGAGTCCTAGGATTAAGAACCCTACACCTGATTACCTGACACCATCCTCAAAGCATGGCCTTCATGGTGAGTTATGTTGGCAGCGTCAATGCAGGTGTCAGTTCAGGATAGGGAAATCACGCAGGAGGTTGGGTCTGCATGACAAAATGCAGTTCGCCGCCGTTGAGAACATCCTGCTGGTGCAGGAATGGCCTTGAAAGATGATGGCCATTGAGAGTCATCTGCCCGACATAAAGATGTTTGTCGTCCAGATTGTCGGCCGTGACCGTGAAATCATGCCCGTTGCCTAGATGGAGGACAGCCCGGGAAACGAAAGGCCTTCCTATCGCATATTCCTGGCTGGCGGGCGCTACTGGATAAAAGCCAAGTGTCGTGAACAGATACCAGGCCGACATCTGGCCCAGATCGTCATTGCCCGCCAGACCATCCGGACGAAGGGCATATTGGGTCTCCATGATCTGGGTCAGACGTTTCTGTGTTTTGAAAGGCGCACCAGCATAGTCATAGAGATAAGCGACATGATGGTCAGGTTCGTTGCCGTGTGCATACCATCCGATCAGGCCGCTGATATCCTCGACATTCTTGAAAATGGCCGGATCGACCTTGGCGTCAAAGAGTTCGTCGATCCGGGCCATGAACTTCTGTCGCCCGCCCATGACATCAATCAGCGCCGGAATGTTCTGAGGGACATACCAGGAATACTGCCATGCATTCCCTTCGGTGTAGTCACTGCCATAGGCTGCTGCGGCAGCTGTGAAGGGGACATGAAATTCGCCCGTGGACAGACGTGCTCTCATGAAGCCAGTCTTCGGGTCCCAGGCCTGTCGCCAGTTTTCTGAACGTTTTTCAAATGTTTTCGCAACGTCTGTTTTACCCATCGCATGAGCCATGCGGGCGAGGGTCCAGTCGTCATAGGCGTATTCCAGTGTCTTGGAAGCGCCTTCTGCCTCCCTGTCGATCGGAACATAGCCCATTTTCATGTAATCGCGCAGATCCCCATACGGACCATAGGTTGCACTGCGGATCATACCTTTTAGTGCGGCATCGGCATCAAAGCCCCTGACTCCGGCCAGATAGGCATCTGCGATAATAGGGACGGCGTGGTAGCCAATCATACACCAAGTCTCCAGTCCCTGATAGGCCCAGACCGGCAGAAGACCAAATGGGCTGTTTTGCTGGGAAGCAAGAAGGGAACGGATGAAGTGAGAGCTCATATCCGGGCGCAGGATGGCTAGAAGAGGCTGTTGGGCGCGATAGACGTCCCATGTTGACCAGGTGGAATAGAATTCGAACCCATCCGCCCGATGGCGCAGATAGTCTGGGCCAATATAGTCTCCATTCGCATCCATGCTCAGTGTTGGCGCGAGCATTACATGATAGAGTGCCGTGTAAAAACCGGTGCGCTGGTCCGTAGTGCCCTGTATGTCGATGACGGACAGAGTCTTGTTCCACTCTGCAAGGGCTGCTGCCTGCTGTGCATTGAAATCCCAGCTCTGTCCTTCGCTCTCCAGATTGGCGATGGCGTTTTCTTCGCTGACCGGAGAAATGGCGGTCTTGACCAGAAGCGGACCATTCAGATGTCCGAAATCGAACACGCCTTCCAGCGCCCGCCCGTTTTGTGCGTCATGGTCAACAGGCTGGTTTCCCGGGCCACGGAAACCACGATACGGAATTTGCGTCTCCCGGTTATATAATGTGCGTGAAACCATCGGTTCTGAAAAACGCATGGCAAAACACAGAACACGTCCCGGCGCCCAGCCGCGCGTCGCACGGCATCCCGAAACGGTGCCGTCGTTCCCGACATGCAGTCGGGTCCAGAGGACCTTGCCGGGATAGTCATAGATGCTCGGGCGCACGTCGAGGAGCAGATGGGCGGGCTTCTCCTTGGGGAAGGTATAACGATGCCAACCGATACGACGAGACGCAGTGAGTTCCGCGCGGATATTGTAATCGTCGAGCGTGACGGCGTAATATCCTGGCCGCTCCACTTCAGTATCATGGCGGAAGCGGGACCGGTATCCGCTTCCGGGCACGGCAGCATCTCCGGGTTCTAGCCGGACATCACCGGAAACAGGCATAACCAGCACATCCCCAAGGTCGGAATGACCAGCTCCCGAAAAATGAGTATGTGAGAAGCCCATGATCGTGGGGTCGTTATACTGATAGCCAGCGGCCCAGGCATAGGAATGATGAAAATCCGTCATCGCCGTATCGGGTGACAGTTGGATCATTCCAAAAGGAACAGTCGCGCCTGGATAGGTATGTCCTGCACCACCCGTTCCGATCCGCGGATCCACAGTCCAGGCCGGTCCTTTATCCATCAAAGCAACGGTTTGTGCCATGGCCAGAACGGGAATAGATTCCACCACCAAAGTGGCGACCAGTAAATAATGGGACGACTTGAGACGCGCCATGAGGTTTTTTACTCCGTGGAAGACTTACTAAAGGCGCCGCCCTGCATAGCTGCGCTCCGGACAGAATGGTTAGTGTGGTCTGGTGGCTGGATGGCCGAGGAGTTCAAACTCACTGGCTTCGACTGTAGCGGGTTGCAGGATGTGCCAGTGATACAGGTGGTAACGGGCAGGATGAGATAGCAGGAACGGCCGGATCTGGTGTTTCCAGCGGAAGACTTCGCCGTCGCGATAATCCACGCGTTGCCATGTTTTCCCGTCATTAGAGGCCAGGATTTCCCATGACGAGGGTGCATGGGCGGGGTCTACGGAAGATGTCACGGTATAAGCCTGCGCCACGACGGAAGACGGGAGCGTAAGAGTAATGGTCCTGCTGGAGGTCAGGATGGAAACGGGAGCGGCCGTCATGGCGTCATTGTCAAACAGGGCCTCGGGTCCGGAATGCCGTGCGCCAGGCAGGTCTGTCAGATCAATGGCCGGGTCTGGGGTCTGGCCGGCCGGCGTCAGGGACGGAAGGGACGCGGCTGGAGTGGTGCCCCAGTGTGATGGGCTTGGCCCCATGTGGAACACCAGTTCGCCTCCGTTTGCAATTTCGTCATGGGTCAGCCACCAGCGCGTCAGCGGTTTGCCGTTGAAAATGACGGACTGCACGAAGCGGTTGCGGTCACTGACGCCTGGTGCGCGGATGGTCAGGATCCGGTCATGGCCGACTTTCAGGCACATGGTCTCGAAGCGCGGCGCGCCGATGGCGTAAGTCGGCGTGCCCATCCGCAAGGGATAAAATCCCGCGGCACTGAAGAGCCACCAAGCCGACATCTCGCCGTTATCCTCATCACCGGGATAGCCTTGGCCGATAGCCGTACCGCGATAAAGCCGGTTCATGACATCGCGGATGCGGTCCTGTGCCTTCCAGGGTTGTCCTGCATAGTCGTACATGTAGAGGATATGGTGTGCAGGCTGATTGCTGTGGCTGTACTGCCCCATGCGGATGTCGTGCATTTCCCGCATTTCATGGATCACGCCGCCATAGGCGCCCGTATGATAGACGCCGGGCGTCGTGAAATAGGCATCCAGTTTCCGGGCCAAGCCCGTGCGGCCACCGTAAAGGCTGGCGAGGCCCTGACCGTCCTGAACGGGATCGAAAGCCATGGTCCAGGCATTGGTTTCCGTATAATCGCCTCCCCAAGCCAATGGGTCGAAGTTCTCTTTGGTGGCTCTCCAGTGGCCATCCGGGCGGCGCCCGACGAAAAATCCGACGTCGCGGTCGAACAAATGGACGTAATTGAGAGCCCGATTATGCAGGTACCAGCTTTCGGCAGCATAATCAGCCTGTTGCCGTGTGTTTGCCGATGTCGTGGTAGCGAGGGCGCTGGCCATTTCGCCCAGGGCGAAATCATTCAGGGTTGCTGCGTTGGACCAGGACAGGGCTTCATCCGTGTCGGTATCGGTGTAACCGTGAAAAGCCGAGCGGTTCAGGCCCTTTCGTCCAACGCCGGGATTGTCGGGAATAACCGTAGCGTCTTTCAGGCCTGCATCATAAAACGACGATGTGTCGAAGTTGCGGATCTGTTTGCTCCACGCATCGGCAAAGGCGACGTCAGCGCTCGTTCCGGTCATCAGATCGGCGTAGCCGGGAGAGGACCACCGGGCGATCCAGCCGCCTTCGCGATATTGCTGCACGAAACCCTCGATGAGTTGTCCGTCTTCATCCGGGGTCAGCAGGGCATAAGCGGGCCACGCTGTGCGATATGTGTCCCAGAAACCATTATTGACGTAGAGCACTCCATCCAGGACAGGAACGCCGGTCCGAGTTGGGCTATCGGGCGCGAGCCGAGATCGGAAGGAACTGGCATGCACGAAATGCGGCACGTCAGCCGTTCCTGCGTTTTCGGCAGCATTGTTGGGGTAAAGATACATCCGGTAGAGATTGCCGTAGAGCGTACGTTGTTCATCCGCTGGTGCTCCCGGGATCTGCACGCGCGCCAGTCGGCTGTTCCACGCGTCCTTTGCAGCCTGCGCCACGGTTTCGAACTTTGCATCAGAAGGAAGTTCCAGTGCGAGATTGTGCCTGGCCTGATCGAGGCTGATGAGGGATGTGGCAATCCGTATGGTAACGGAAGGGTCGACCTTTGTATCGAAGGCGGCCCAAGCCTGTACCTTGTCCCGTTTCTGGCCGGTCAGATGACCGGCAGCAACAACCGGACGGTCAAATTCCAGATGCAAGAACATGCGGCTGGCGCCGGTCGAAAGGTCGCTGGCGATATCCGTGTAACCATCCGCACTGCGACCGTCCGGGGCCATAATGAGGCTGCCCTGGTTGGTGATGTTATCGAAGATCACTTGCCCACGGGATGCACCCGGATAGCGGAACCGCAGGATAGCGCTGTGGTCAGTGGGAGCTATCTCGGCGGTGATGCCGTTGTCGAGAGTGACAGCGTATTGATAAGGCAGGGCAGTTTCGTGGTCGTGCCTGAAGGTGGCGGCACGGGCAGTGCGATCGGCGGACGGGCTACCGGATCCCGGTACCGGCATGATCTGGAAAGTGTTGCGGTCTCCCATCCAAGGACTGGGCTCATGGCTGAGAGACAGCGCCTCAAGGCGGGAATGGTTATCAGGGCCGTTGCGCTCCTGATATTGATAAAGCCAGTCGGAGTTGCCGCGTGTGACGGGAGTCCAGAAGTTGAAACCGTGCGGTACAGCAACCGCAGGGAAATTGTTGCCACGAGAATAGTGACCATTCGCATTGGTGCCGCGTCGTGTGTCCACAAGGTCCGATGGCGTCAGACCCTGAATATCTTTGGCCTCACCAATTGAGATCGCATCGATATAGAGATGACGGGGAACAGCATGGGCTGCATGCGAGCAGAGCTCTATTGCAGCGACAGTCCGGCCAGCGGCGATAGCGCCCAAGGGCACATCCACCAGATTCCATTGATTGGGATAAAGCGCCCGACCCGTACCCTGATTCTGCGCCGTCAGCGGTGTTCCTGTAATGTCGTGCGCGCCAAGCATGGAGGCGCGCGTGCCGTCTGTGAATAGAAGATCGAGGCTGGAAAAAGTTGCCGGATCTGTCAGGGACAAAGGATCGGCCACCGGAAAGATCGCATATGTCAGATGGCTCCGTCTACTGATCCGGAGGGGCTCATTGCCTGTTGGATGGGCAATGATGGTGCGGGTCGTAACGTTGGTGGCATCCAGGCGGAGGATCTGAAGGCCAGTCAGGCCGCTCCCTGCCCGAGCGGTCAGAACTTCATCCTTTGTGGGCCCCTTGGAAACCGAGACACTCCAGCCCGTTCCGGACCCGGTCTGAGCAGCAAGAGGAGCGGTGGTATCGAACAATGCCGGGAGGGTAGGGGCGGAGAAAGCAGACGGCACCCTCATGACAAAAGCCGCCATAAGAGAGGCTGCGCAGAAACGGGATCGTTTGGGAAAAGGCTTCATCATGTGCTGCAGTATCGTTATAATTCTGAAGTGAAAATCCTGTTCCAGGGAATGACTAGGCGGGAGCAATGTTTCTGAGCAGGATTCCGGTATTGATGTCATGTCACCATGCCCCCAATCGCCTGATGTTTCTATAGGGCAATCATCTTCTGGTGCATGTTTTGCTCTGACGCCAATTTCAGCCACATTTGCTCGTCACGGGGCATCTGCAGCGCCATCCAGACCCTGAACTTACCTGAAGACCGTCTTCTCGTAATCTTTATGAAATCTTTTCTCTGGCAGTTCGGGAACAGCTTATTACCTTGTCCAATTTTTGGGGATCCCTTTGTTAACGCGGAAGGGCGCTAGAACAATGAATCTGGCTTCATATCGGTGGCCGGGATAACGTTGGTCGACCCTCTAAGGTAACTGATCGTGGATGATTTCACCACGACAGGCTGCATGAAATGATGCCTGCTTCGAAGATCGGGCCAGCAGAGACGTGAAGCAACACTTGCCTGCGTTGGAAGTTGAACATGGCAGGAGTGTTCTCCTCGGAGAACGCCAGAACCGTTTTCGGAGTGCTGTTTCATGCCTGATCATATTCTTCCGCAATCCCAAGACCATCAACCTGGCCTGGAAGGGCCAATGCAGCCCAAGGCTATTCATATCCGGTCTGATTATCGTGGAAGCAGGAAACTGGCGGGTCGGAAGGCTCTGATCAGTGGTGGAGATAGCGGAATCGGACGGGCTGCTGCGCTGCATTTTGCTCGAGAAGGCGCTGATGTCGCGATCCTTTATCTGGAGGAGCATGAAAATGCACAGGAGACAGTGCGCCTCATTGAAAAGGAAGGTCGCAAGGGGCTGGCTATTGCCGGCGATGTTTCGTCCAGTCAGGTCTGTAATGATGCCGTTGCGCGCGTTGTGGATGCGTTCGGAAGTCTGGACATTCTTGTCAACAATGCCGGTGTTCAGGTTGTCCAAGAAGATGTCAGTGCCATATCCGATGAGGAATGGCAGCGTCATATGGACACCAACATCAACGGCTATTTCTATCTGGTCCGTGCCGCTCTTCCGCATCTTGGAAAAGGGAGCGCTATCATCAATACCTCTTCCATCAATGCTTTTGCGGGAAACAAAGCGTTGCTGGCGTATTCAACGACCAAAGCCGCAGAAATGGGATTCACGCGTGCGCTGGCGCTGCAACTGGTTTCAAAGGGAATTCGCGTGAATGCCGTGGCTCCGGGACCAGTATGGACCCCGCTGCAGCCAGCGAGCTGGGGTGTTGTCGATCCCCAGGCTGTTGCTGATCTGGGGAAAGACACGCCCATGGGGCGCTGTGGCGATCCTGCGGAGCTTGGCCCGGCCTATGTTTATCTTGCAAGCGAGGACGGGTCTTTCGTAACTGGACAGACACTACATGTGAATGGTGGCATGATCATCAACGGCTGATTAACAGCGGTTATTCTTCAAACCTGATGGTCGGCTTCCTCTCTGGTGCAGACAGCCCAGAGAGGAAGTAAGACTCAGCTTCCAGGGGTAACTGGCAAATTGCGATGACGCTGGCCTGTTGCATGGAAAATTGCGTTGGCGATAGCTGCAGCCGTCCCGCACATGCCGATTTCACCCACACCCTTGATGCCGAGCGGGCTGACTTCCGAGTCTTTTTCTTTGACGAAAAGGACGTCCATATGTGGAATGTCCGCATGGGCCGGAATGTGATATTCGGAGAAATTGTGGTTCATAAAGCGGCCGACGCGTTCATCCATCAGGGATTCTTCGTGAAGCGCCATGCCAGTAGCCATTACCATGGCACCGCGGACCTGACTGGCTGCAGTTTTGGGATTCATGATGCGACCAGCCGCGACGGCATTGACGAGACGGCTTACGCGCACAATGCCGAGTTCTGCATCCACGCGGACCTCGCAGAAGACTGCGCTATGGGTGAAGCGAGCTTTTCTCATCTGGCTGATGGTTCCGCGTAGGCCGGGCTTTGCGGTTTCCTCGACTTCGAGCTTTTCCTGACCCGTCAGGGACAAGGCTTCGGACAGGGAAAGCCTGAGAGTTTCATCTTCGCCCATGCCATGAAGAAAGCCATCCTGCAGGACCGTGGTGTTGTTCGATAGACCCTCGATCAGCCAGGTAGAGATATTCCCGCTTTTGCCCAGCGTTTTGAAAAGCTTCTCGCGCAGGCTCTGACAGGCAAGCCAGACGGCAGCTCCTGCGGAGGCAGCCGTCCACGATCCGCCTTCCGTTGGACACTCTGGAAGGGTTGAATCGCCCAGTTCGATATCGATCCGATCTATTGGCATACCGAACGCTTCAGAAGCTGTCTGTGCCAGGATCGTATAGGTTCCTGTCCCGATGTCGGAGGCGGCCGTTGCGATATGCAGACGTCCATCGGAAGTCAGGGTGGCGCGTGCTGACGTGGGGGAGAACATTGCGTCCCAGATGCCTGTCGCCATGCCCCAGCCGATCAGTTCCTTGCCCTCCCGCATGCTCCCTGGTGCCATCAGGCGGTCATGCCAGCCGAAACGTTCCGCGCCCTCAAGCATGGCCTCTTTCAGCGCCTTGCTGGTCAGAGGCATGTCATGCATGGCGTCGATGTCGGAATAGTTGTGCAGGCGAAATTCGAGCGGGTCCATATTGCAGGCATAGGCCATTTCATCGATAGCCATTTCAAAGAGATTGACGCCTGTGGCCGCTCCCGGAGCCCGCATGTCGCTGGAGGTATAGGTATCGCGCGGGGCGACCTTGTAATCAGCCGTTGCGTTGGGACATTTGTAATTGATCAGGCCCCAGATAACGAGATTTTCCATGTTGTGTTCGAAGCGGGACGTGTCCGTCACGCCGTCGACGATCATGGATTGCAACGTGCCGTCCAGCTGGGCACCAAGGGCAATATCCATGACGGCTTCCGGGCGGAAGACATGGGTGAACATCTGCGGGCGCGTCAGGGTGATACGGGTCGAGCGCTTCAGCATTTTTGCGCCGAGGGCTGCCAGAAAGACGTTGTGCTGGGCTCGCAGGCCGGATCCGAATGCACCGCCAACATAGGGATTGCGAACGCGGACCTGATCCTTGGAGAGAGACAGGGCACTCGTCAGGTAGGCCTGTACGGCCTGCGGGCCCTGTGTCTTGTCCCAGACCGTGAAGGTGCCGTCATCTTCGGCAACAACGGTGGTGGCGTGCATTTCCATGGGATTGTGATGTTCGGGAGCCAGGTGATAGCGCCCTTCGATCTTGATCGGACTGAGGGCATAGGCTTCGGCAGCGTTTCCGCGTGATTTGGGCGGCACGTAGTTACTGCGCGGTTTGCTGGGCATGTATTTCTGATGCAGGGACGCTTCGAAGTCCGCGTTATGAGGCCAGCATTCGTAATCAACTTCGACGAGCATCGCGGCTTCACGGGCGGCTTCGAATGTCTCTGCGAAGACAACGGCAACCGGCTGGCCATTGAAATTTATCTTTGCGTCGTGAAGCGGCCTGTAGGGGGAGCCGGGGACGCCTAGACCATCCACATAGGACTTTTCAAAAAGCGCGGTATGAGGGCGATTGAGGTGGGTCATGATTTCCACCACGCCGGGCACTGAACGGGCTGCATCATCCCGGATCGTCTCAATGCGCCCCCGGGCGATGGGACTGTTCACGATGAAGCCGTACAGCATGCCGGCGGGATGGGGTTCGGCAGCGTATCTGGCCTGTCCTGTCACTTTGGCGAGGCCATCGATCCGGGAAATGGGTTGTCCGATTTTTGCTGAGTGGATTGTCATGCCCGGGCTCTTTCAGAAAATGTTCTTTTGCGTCTGGGACTGAGGCGTGCCAGCGGCCGCCTGCGATAGCGCGCGAATGATCACGCGAGGTGCCAGCTTCAGCTTTGCGGCATTGTCGCGGTCGGTGACGGCCCCTTGCAGAAGACATTCGGCGGCGTCCCGGAACAGGGAGTGGGAGGGCATTTTCCCTTCGAGGAGTGCCTCGGCTTCCGGAACACACCAGGGCTTTGTCCCGACGCCGCCCATGGCAACGCAGGCTTTGCGGATCGTATTGTTTTCCATCTGCAGGCCCGCTGCGACGGAGACGATTGCAAAAGCGAAAGACAGGCGGTCACGTATCTTGAGATACGTGTGATGTGGGCCGAAAGAGAGGGGAGGAAGGTCAATGGACGTGACGATTTCGCCGGTACGCAGGATGTTGTCCTGCCACGGTGTATCTTCCGGGAGACGGTGATATTCGCGAAGGGGAACCTGACGTTCACCTTCCGGACCGGTAAGGTTGACCGTCGCGTTCAGGGCCGCAAGCGCTATGCACATGTCGGATGGGAAGGTGGCGATACAGGCGTCGCTGGTCCCCAAAATGGCCATGATCCGGTTTCGTCCGCCTTTTGCAGAGCATCCTGTACCCGGTGAGCGCTTGTTGCAGGCCATGTCCGGGTCATAGAAATAATGGCATCGGGTTCTCTGGTTGAGGTTTCCACCGTTCGTTGCCCTGTTCCGGATCTGTGGGCTGGCGCCAGCGAGGATGGCGGAGGCCAGGAGAGGATAACGTTCGGTGACGAGCGGGTGAGCCGCCGTATCGGCATTGGTGGCGAGGGCGCCGAGGCGCAGGACGCCGTCAGGACGTTCCTCGATCTGGCTCATGGACAGGGCGCTGAGATCGACGACATGTTCGGGGCGTTCGACGTCCGATTTCATGAGGTCAATGAGGTTTGTGCCTCCTGCCAGATACCGTGTATGGTCTGGAGTGTGACAGGCGCTATCGAGGGTTTCGGGGCGGGAATAGGAGAAATGTCTCATGCAGCTTCTCCGGCCCGGTCCTGCTGTTGCTGGGTGAGGACCTGTTCAATGGCGTCAATGATACCGTTATAGGCTCCGCACCGGCAGAGATTGCCGCTCATGAACTCACGGATTTCCTCGCGGGTGCGCACATGTCCTTCTTCCAGAAGGGCGACCGCCGACATGATCTGTCCTGGCGTACAGTAGCCGCACTGGAAGGCATCCTGGTCAACGAAGGCCTGCTGCATCGGATGCAGATGGCCTTCATGCGCCAGCCCTTCGATTGTCGTGACCTCGGCATCCGGGATCGATACAGCCAGGATGAGGCAGCTTTTCACGCGCTTGCCGTCAACGAGAACGGTGCAGGCACCGCATTGTCCATGATCGCATCCCTTTTTCGTGCCGGTGAGATCCAGACGCTCACGCAGAAGGTCCAGTAATGTTACAGAGGGAGACAGATCAGCAGAGTAAGATTTTCCATTGATCTGGAGGCGACAGGGGCTAGCGACAGACACATCGGTCATTGGGAAGCGCTCCGTTCGGCATCAGTTTTTTAAGTGTGTCAGGGTATAAGAAGCAGGCAGAGCTCAGGTTTCACGAAATTATCTGCGATGCGGGAGATAAATTTCTTTCTGTCGGTGAATATTTTTCAGATGTGAAGATGACTGTGCGTGATATTCATTTTGAGAAAAGGGGAGAACAGTCATTATTTTTCGTAACATATTCGTGACCTGGACATTCAGTACGAACGAATCAGATATCCGGCATCTGTTGAACTTCTGAAAATACTTTGACGGGAATTATGGCGGTGAAAAACAGGGCGTAACTTCGTCACTGAAGGAATAGTCCTTTTTTTGGACGGGTTAAGCTTGCTGTTTGCAAATGTTCAGGTCAGCCTGAGGGACTTTCTGGCGGCTTTTCTTGCAACAGAGGATGGATCGCGGCTGGTTATGGCCGGGAGAGGGGTGGGGGCCGTTCTGGCCTGTTTGTGGGTAGATAACTGGATACCCTCGCGCACCCACGTCTAATGCTGGGCATCTGTTACGTCACGATCTTTATCCTGCCCGGCGAATAGCGTGGGAGTTGCTGTTCTCCAATGTGTCTGTGGGCTCGCCGTGGCCTGCCTCTTTGCATTGGCCATGTCAGAAATCCATCCTCCGGTTTCAGATGCAGCTCATTCCCGCAGAATAGTGACCGGGGACTGTGTTCTGATCGGGATCCATGACTGGTAACCGGGCGTTGCCAGATCTGGATTGCGTGGAAGGACGCTCAGGCATGTTGAATTCTGGTCAGGATATTTCTGACGACGGCCTTTCTGCATTTCGGGTCAGGCTGAAGCATCTGTATGAGGACTGGAAGGCCAGACCATTCATTCCAACCGAAAATCTTTTTCCTGCGGAGCTTCTGAATGCTTTACGGGAGATCGGAGCGCTGGATGCTCTTCTCACGGCTGAAGAGGGAGGCCTCGGACTGGCCAGCTCGTCTGAAGAAGGAAGCAGGGCGCTTCTCATTCTCTTGCGGCGGGTGGGGTATCTAAGTCTCTCTCTGGGGCGGTGTCTGGAAGGGCACATGAATGTTGTGCGGCTTGCGGGGCTATATGGCACAAAAACGCAGTTTCACGCCTTGGCTCGTACTCTCAGGACTGGCGTTCTGGCTGGCATATGGGTTACGGACAACAATATTCCTGTATCGATACGAAAGGCAGGTGAGGGATACAGGCTTTCCGGCATCAAGGGATTTGCAAGCGGTGTCAGTGAGGTTGGTCTGGCGTTGATAACAGCTCTGACCGAGAAAGAAGATTCGGTTATGGTGCTGGCCCCGACCACTGATGCTGATCGCAGGCGACCGGGGCCGGGCAAGCTGACCGGTATGCAGGCGAGTGGGACGGGCGCTTATGATTTCACGGATCTTTCCATTGCCGGCGAGAATATTCTTGGGTCTGCGGGAGACTATCTGCGGCAGCCTGAATTTTCTGCCGGAGCGTGGCGGGGATCGGCAGTTGCCCTTGGCGGCATGGACCGCTTGGTTGATCTGCTGAAGCAGGAACTTCTGACGCGGGGTCGGGCCAATAATCCGCATCAGCTTTTTCGGATTGGAGAAGCAGCTATCCTTCAGAGGACGGCTTCCATGTGGATTGAGCGGGCTGCCCATGCGGCGTGCGGTGGTTCAGATATGGAACATGAAGAAGTGACTGCTACTGTCAATCTTGCGCGGATTGCCGTTGAGCGAGCGGCTCTGGATCTGATCACGCTTGTACAGAGGGGGCTTGGTCTTTCAGCTTTTGTAAGGGGGAGGGCGGTTGAACAGGTCATGCGGGATCTGGCGACTTATCTGAGGCAGCCGGCTCCGGATGAAGCGTTGACTGAAGGCGCTGCCTGGTTTGTCCGCCATGACTGGCCGGAGGAGCATGCATGAAAATTCAGGACATGCTTCAGTATTTTGCCAGTTTTCCGGTTGCGCCCCTCGAGACGATTGCATGCGGGACGACGCTTGTCCTGTCTCCTCATCCGGATGATGAAAGTCTGGGCTGCGGGGGCTTTATCGCGACGACGGTCAGCAATGGGCGGCCGGCGGTTGTGGTGATCGTTTCTGATGGGTCGGCGTCTCATCCCCGTTCATTGACGTGGCCGTCCGGGCGGCTTGCCCGGCTTCGTCAGGAAGAGACCCGGGATGCTGTGGCGGAGCTTGGTTTGCCCTCTGACCGGCTGTTGTTTCTGGGATTGCAGGATACGGCCGTTTCGACGGAGGGTGAGGGCTTTGACGCCGCTATTTCTCAGCTGCTTGAAATTGTCCTTCGTCATGATTGCACGACGGTTCTGGTGCCGTGGCGGCATGATCCGCACTGCGACCACGAAGCCGTCTGGATCATGGGGCAGAAGCTGAAAACCCTGCGGCCAAATCTCAGGATACTGTCTTATCCTGTCTGGGGTCTGACCCTGCCTCCTGAAATGGAAATCGAAGAGGCGGTTCCAACAGGCTGGCGGCTTGATGTCCGGGCCTTTCTGGACAGGAAACGGGCAGCCGTTCTGGCACATCGGAGCCAGCGTGGGTTGGTCGTGGAGGATGATCCGACGGGCTTTGTTCTGCCGGAACATCTCCTGGGAAAAATTCTGCAGCCTTATGAAATCTTCATCGCGTCATGAGCAATGATACATGGAAACCGGAAGTCTTCGAAAATCTGTTTCAGGACAATCCTGATCCCTGGGGCTTTGAAAGCAGTCCGTACGAGAAAAAGAAGCTTGCGCGGGTTCTGGAATGCCTTCCTGCCTCTCCGGTTTCCTTTGTTGTAGAGCTTGGATGTGCAATCGGGGTCAGTACGCTGGCGCTTTCAGAACACTGTCAGCGTGTTCTGGCAGTTGATGCATCGGAAAATGCGCTTGTTATCGCAAGGGAACGATGCCAGAGACAGGCACACGTCAATTTTCTGAAGGCTTTCCTGCCGGTGGATTATCCGGTTTCAGAAGCTGCCGGTTGTGATCTCGTGCTTATTTCGGAAATTCTTTACTTCCTGGCACCAGAAGACATTCGGTGCCTTGCTGGCATGGTGATGGAGAGCCTGGTATCGACAGGGCATATCCTGATCGTAAACTGGACCGGACAGACAGATACGCCCTGCACGGGAGATGAGGCGGCCGAGTGTTTTATCCGGGCCTGCCATAAAAGATACTGGGGTCCTGATCTGTCAGAACGGGGTGACGGATATCGTATAGACCGGTTGTGCTGGTCCGGAAATTCTCAGACGAAAGGCGTTTCTTCCGACGAAGAAAATTGAGAACTCGCAGCGCCCGCTCATGATGCCGCTGCAGTTCACTACGGCGAATAGGAATGGCAGGAAGCTCCGGATAGGGTATTTCGAGGCAGGATGACTGACTTGCGTGCCAGTATGCATGTTCTCTTCGAAGACGCAGCAGGCGTCTGGACACCGGTTCGAAGGCGTCGTCGATATGTTCGTCCTGTGCGATCAGGCGCCTTGCCAGGGTTTCCGCCATGCCACCCCGGGCCCGTCCCTGAAGGCGTGCTGAGACGTACACCTTCACTTCCGGGGCATGGCGGACAGGAATCCCTTTCTGCCGTAATGCGCGATAAAATTCCCGGTCTTCTCCTGAAGAAACATCTGGAATCCCGCCTGCCTTACGCCATGCCTGATGTGTGACAGCGATGCTGGCACCTGAATGTTCCAGATGCCGGGGCCACGGGTCGTGGGGTTCGGGGCTGAGCAGCAGTCCGATCTGTTCCAGAAGTGCTCCATAGGCCCGTTCCGACTTCTCATCCTCATGAAGGTGGGGAGGAATTTTCCTGTGTTCTTCTGGAAAAAGAAGGACATGACCGAAAACGGCTTCAACAGGATATCGAATGAACGCTGCAAGAATGCTGTCCATCCAGTCATCGGCGACTTTACTATCGGCATCCGTGGTTAACAGAATGGCGTCGGGCGACGCAGTTCTGGCAGCATGGGCTATGGCATCACGCCGTGCCACACCGGCGCTTGCTACTGACGGGTCATAAAAGACCGTGACAGTTTCCAGCTCGAATGGGAGCCTGTCGGCCAGAGAGACAGCCTGATGATGAGTATCGTCCGTCGTGTTGTTGATCCAGAGAACGACCTTGTCTGGCGGATGCTTCTGCGCGGCCAGGGCGAAAAGGCAGGGAGCGATATGCTCTTCCTCGTTACACACGGGAATCACGACAATTCTCTGTTTTTTCCAGACAAGGACCTGTCTGCGCAGGAATGAAGAACCTGAATTGATAACCGAAAGAGTATGGCCGTCCAGTTGGGGTTTACCCATGCTTTCAGGGCAAAGAACGGCTGCACCTGGTCCACCCGTCCGTCTGTTCGCCATTTTCAGATGCTCACCATCAGTAACGGTTCAGGGACGTGCTGAACCTGGTTTGTCGGGTTCTCAGGGCCATCGGGAAGCGCTGGTGGCTCATCTGGCGGCGGAGGGGGAGCTTTTTTCTCCGGAGGATACGATTTTCCCGGAGTTTCTTCTTCGGGGGGCTCGTCCGTGATCGGACTTTTATCCGGGTAGGGATCGAAGCGCTCCTGTTCATCAGGAGAGCCGGGGGCTTTTGTAGGGTTTTTGGGCAAAGCGCTATTCGGAAAAGGCATGATCGCCTCCATTGATGAGACAGATCAATGGCTGAGAATGACGAGAGTTCAGATCACTTAAAAAAGATGCTGGAGGTGGGCCTGTTTGTTCGGATTGGGACGCCCCTAGATTTCTGGACGTACCGATGCGGTGGCGCAGGTTACTGATGTCGTGTGGAAGGTGCTCCACATGGCCAAGTGAAAAATCTTCAGGTTCCCCGGGTAATGACGGTTCGTGGAGGCCAGATTTTTGACGAGCGCAAACGGCTTGACCGCAACCATGTTTTGCACCCAGCCTGATACTCGAAAGAGAGGGAGGTGATTACCTGCCTCTATATTTGGAAACCGTCGGTTGTGGATTTTCGTCTTCCGCCCAGGCTGTAACGGTTGCCGGGATAGGTGAAGATTCCTTTCATGACGACCCGCCCTTTGACCCATGTGCGGCGAACCAGTTGGAGACAGGGCTCGTGCGGGCCGATGTCCAGTAGAGACTGCAGTTCCAGTGTGGGAGAGACCGCGAAGACAATGTGCTCGATCTCGTCAGGGCCAGAAATATGGTACAGATGCCGGTGCGGATGGGCCAGGGTAAAATCCTGCTGGAGATATTCGGGAGCGAAGGCTGGTGAGACGAAACGTTCTTCTACCTGAAGCGGAATATCGTCTTCGAAATGCACGATTACTGAATGGAAGAGTTTGCTGCCAGGACGCATGTCGAAGGAAAATGCGAGGTCGATGTCTGCCCGGATGGCTTCCAGTGTAATGACCTGCGCTGTGTGGGTGTGGCCTGAACTCAGGATGTCATCGGCGATGTCGTGGAGTTCCAACAAGTCGGCTTTGGGAGACGGTCGGGAAACGAATGTTCCCACCCCCTGCGCACGGACAACGATCCCCTCGGTCATCAGTTCGCGAAGGGCGCGGTGAACCGTCATGCGAGAGACGCCGAGGAGATCCACCAGCTCACTTTCAGAGGGAAGCTTCTGGCCTTCCTTCCACTCTCCATCCTGAATACGCTCGGTAATGTAGAGTTTGACCTGTTCGTACCGAGCGGGAGAGCGTTCCCGGGGAGCGGCCATTTTCATGTCGCAGGCTGTCCTTCAACCAAGAAGCGGCAATCCAAAAAACATCCTGGCGAAACAGTTATCTAGACCAGAGGTTGTATGGATAAGAATATACGATTTCATACCACAGGAGCCAGTTTGCCGTCAAAAATCCGATGAATGGGTCTTCTGCCTCCGATCCAGTATGAAAGTTCGTGCGGGCCGGTGATATCCCACAGGAGCATATCTGCAACCTGTCCCGCAGCCAGTGTGCCAGCTATGTTCTGAAGACCCAAGGCCTGGGCGCCGATCCGCGTCACGGCCGAGAAGGTCTCTTCCGGGGTCATGCGGAACAGGGTGCAGGCCATGTTCATGATGCCTGTCAGACTGACGCTTGGGGAGGTACCGGGGTTGCAGTCTGTAGCAAGTCCCATCGGAACATTGTGCTTACGGAACAGGTCTATGGGGGGTATGCGCGTTTCGCGGATGAAATAGAAGGCGCCGGGGAGCAGCATGGCGACCGTACCTGCCCTGGCCAGATCGATGATGTCGTCTTCGACGACATATTCCAGATGGTCGGTCGAGAGAGCGCCGTAACGGGCTGCCAGTTTTGTCCCGCCGCTGTTGGAGAGCTGCTCGGAATGGAGGCGTACAGGGATATTCAGGTCGGAGGCGGCGATGAAGAGCCGCTCGATCTGGTCAGGGGTGAAAGCGATGTTTTCACAGAAGCCGTCAATGCTGTCGATCAGGTTTTCTTTTGCGGCCTGAGGAAGGATGTCTGAGATGAGGTGAGTGACATAGTCGTCCTGACGGCCTCTGAACTCCGGGGGCAAAGCGTGGGCGCCGAGGAAGGTGGCATGGACGCGCACGGGTAGGGCAGCGCCGATGGCGCGGGCGACACGAAGCTGCTTGAGTTCATCCTGCAGGGTCAGCCCATAGCCGGATTTCATTTCCAGGGTTGTCGTGCCCTCGGCGATCATGCGGTGAACGCGACGGGCGGTGATGTCGAAAAGTTCTTTTTCGGTCACGTTGCGGGTCGCATTGACCGTGGAGACGATACCGCCGCCCTTAAGTGCGATCTCCGCATAGGAGGTGCCGTTGAGGCGTTCGGCGAACTCCAGACTGCGGTCTCCGGCGTAAATGACATGGGTGTGGGCATCCACGAGGCCCGGCGTCATCCAGAGCCCCTGTCCCGAGCGGACATCATAGGCCAGATTCGAAGGGACGTCTGGAAGATCGCAAACTGGGCCGACCCAGCTGATCCGTCCGTTTTCAATGCCGATGGCTGCGTTATGGATGCAGCCATAGCCATCCTGCTCCGAAATGAGCGTCGGATCGGCGGTTGCGACATGAATGTCTGTCCAGAGTGTATCCCACATTCGCATTCTTCCTTGGTGGCGCCGAATCCGCCACAGTGGTATATACAAGTCTTGTAATTCCATTATCATCACGCAACCAACGGAAAAAGAAAAGACTTTCCGCATGATGAGGGAAGGAATGTCGAGGTTATGGAACTGTTTGCGGAGCAGGCCCTTCTGCCAGATGGCTGGCGCAGGAATGTAAGAATTACGGTTTCTTCCGACGGGAGATTTGATGCGATTGTCCCGGACTCCGATATGCCTGCCGGAGCTGAGCGGAAAGCGATTGTTGTTCCATCGCAGCTCAGTCTGCATTCCCATGCCTTTCAGCGTGGCATGGCGGGTCTGGCGGAGAGCCGACAGAACCCGGCTGATACGTTCTGGACCTGGCGCCGGCTGATGTATCAGCTCGCGCATCGCATCTCGCCCGCACAGATGCAGGACATTGCAAGCTACCTGTATATGGAAATGCTGACGGCCGGATATACGCAGGTCGCGGAGTTTCATTATCTTCATCATGCGTCGGGTGGTGTGGCCTACGGGCAGGTGGCGGAGATGTCCCTGCGGGTTGGCGAGGCGGCGCATGCGGTTGGGATCGGACTGACGCTTCTGCCGACGCTTTATGAGCGCGGGGGCTTTGATGGTCGCCCTTTGCAGGAGGCTCAGGAGCGGTTCGCGACGACGCCTGAGCTTATTGGCAGGATCGTCAGTGAGACCCGGTCAGCTTGGGCAGGGAGGCCGCTTCTGTCCGTTGGACTGGGGCTGCATTCGCTGCGGGCTGTTGATCTGGAGGCGGCCTCGGATCTTCTGGTGGCGCAGACAGGTCCCGTTCATATTCATGTGGCCGAGCAGCAGAAGGAAGTGGAGGAATGCGTTGCCTCCGTTGGCGCGCGGCCTGTGGAGTATCTGCTGTCTCATGCGGATGTGGACGAGCGATGGTGTCTGGTGCATGCGACCCATCTGTCATCATCCGAGGTCGCAGGCATGGCGCGTTCCGGAGCTGTGGCGGGGCTTTGCCCGATTACGGAAGCCAATCTGGGGGACGGCCTTTTTCCGCTTGAGTCTTATGTGAATGACGGGGGGCGCTTCGGAATCGGAAGTGACAGCAACGTGCTGGTCAGTCCGTGGGAAGAGTTGCGTACTCTGGAATACGGGCAAAGGCTTTTTACGCAGACGCGATGTGCGGCCCTGCCGGCTGAGACTCTGGGCTCTACGGGCGGATGGCTGTACCGTCAGGCTCTGGATGGTGGTCGGCGTGCCTGTGGACTTGAGGCCTGGGGATTAGTGGCTGGTGCCCGGGCTGATCTGTGCGTGCTGGACGAGGATCTGCTGCCGCTGCCGTATCTACAGGATGATGCCGTGCTTGATGCGGCCATTTTCGGATCGCGTCAGCCTCCCGTGAAAAATGTACTGTGCGGTGGGCAGTGGCGCGTGCGTGATGGGCGACACCTGAATCATGATTCCGTGACGGCTGCGTTCCGGCGGACCGTGCGTACTCTTCTCGATCTATGATCTTACAAGGAAAGCCTGATCATGACGGATGTTTTTTCCTTTGTTCCCGGCACGATGCCCGTGCTTGTGACCCTTCCTCACTCCGGCTGCCATCTGACGCCCGGAATGGAAAAGCGAATGACGGAACGGGGACGTCAGTTACCTGATACTGACTGGTATATGGAACATCTCTATGCGGGGGCCTTGTCAAAGGGGATGGGTGTACTGAAGGCTCATCATTCCCGTTATGTGGTGGACCTGAATCGTGGCGCTGACGATGCGGCGCTTTATCCGGGGCGTCCCAGCACGGGGCTTGTGCCATCTCTGACGTTTGATGGACGGCCCATTTACCGGTCCGGGCAGGAGCCGGACGAAAGCGAGATTGCCGAGCGGCGGGAAGCTTGCTGGCGCCCTTACCATGATGCCGTGTCGGCAGAACTGGAGCGGCTCCGTCAGAAATGGGGATGGGCGGTTCTGTGGGATGGACATTCCATCAAATCGACTATTCCCCGGCTGTTTGAGGGGACGCTTCCGGATCTGAATCTGGGGACCAATAGTGGGCAGTCCTGTGCCGGGGAGTTGCAGGCGCGTCTGGAACGCCGGCTGGCAGGAAATGCGGCTTATAGCCATGTCGTCAATGGTCGTTTCAGGGGCGGTTATACGACGCGGCATTACGGGCAGCCTGAGCATGGAATCCATGCCGTCCAGCTTGAAATCGCGCAATCCACCTATCTGCGGAGCGAAGAGGCGCCTTGGCCGATCGATCTGGAAAAGGCGGTGCGTCTGTCGCGGATGATCGACGGTCTGCTGGAGACGGCCCTGTGCTGGCGGCCGGGAAAATAAATCCCGGTGTCATTTCATAAATGGATTGACAATTCCGCAGTGCGATTTGAGTATTGGTATATACAAGTTCATACAGGATAAAGCCCATGAGTGATTCCGGCAGCCGCCTTTCGAATGATCGTGTCATCCGCGCCCCGACTGGTCCTGAACTCTCGGCAAAGAGCTGGCAGACGGAAGCGCCGCTCCGGATGTTGATGAACAATCTTGACCCCGAGGTTGCGGAAAAGCCGTCTGAGCTCGTTGTCTATGGTGGTATTGGTCGGGCGGCACGGAACTGGGACTGCTATGACAGGATCGTCGAGGCGCTGCGTGGCCTGGAAAACGATCAGACGCTGCTGGTTCAGTCCGGCAAGCCGGTGGGTGTGTTCCGGACGCATGCTGATGCGCCGCGTGTGCTGATCGCGAACTCCAATCTGGTGCCGCACTGGGCAACCTGGGAAAAGTTCAATGAACTCGATCGGGCCGGGCTCATGATGTATGGGCAGATGACGGCGGGATCATGGATCTATATCGGGTCTCAGGGCATCGTTCAGGGCACGTATGAGACCTTCGTGGAAATGGGACGCCAGTATTATGGCGGTAACCTGAAGGGACGCTGGATCCTGACGGGCGGTCTGGGTGGCATGAGCGGAGCGCAGCCTCTGGCGGCCGTCATGGCCAGTGCGTCCATGCTTGCTGTGGAATGTGAGCCTTCCCGTATCCAGAAGCGTCTTGAGACGGGGTATCTGGACCGGCAGGTAAAGGATCTGGATGAGGCCTTGGAAATCATTCATGACGCCTGCGCGAAGGGCGAGGCCGTTTCTGTCGGTCTTCTGGGAAATGCCGCGGAAGTCTTTCCGGAACTGGTGCGGCGCGGCATCCGTCCGGATGGTGTGACGGATCAGACGTCCGCTCATGATCCGCTGAATGGATATCTGCCGGCGGGATGGTCGTTGGAGAAGGCCGAGAAGATGCGGCTCACCAATCCGGCAGCGGTCGAAAAGGCGGCGCGGGAGTCCATGCGGCTTCAGGTCGAGGCCATGGTTGCGTTCCATCGCCAGGGCATTCCGACCTTCGATTACGGCAACAACATCCGGCAGATGGCTTTTGACGAAGGCCTTGAAGACGCCTTTGCCTTCCCGGGCTTCGTGCCGGCCTATATCCGCCCGCTTTTCTGCCGGGGTGTGGGGCCGTTCCGATGGGCGGCGCTCTCGGGTGATCCGGAGGACATCTACAAGACGGACCAGAAGGTCAAGGAACTGCTGCCGGACGACAAACACCTGCACAACTGGCTCGATATGGCGCGGGAGAAGATCCACTTCCAGGGCCTGCCTTCGCGCATCTGCTGGGTCGGTCTGGGGGATCGTCATCGTCTGGGGCTGGCGTTCAACGAGATGGTTGCCAGTGGCGAGCTCAAGGGACCGATCGTGATCGGTCGTGACCATCTGGACAGTGGTTCAGTGGCCAGTCCGAACCGTGAGACCGAAAGCATGCGTGACGGATCGGATGCTGTGTCCGACTGGCCGCTGCTTAATGCGCTGCTGAATACGGCGTCGGGCGCGACCTGGGTTTCGCTGCATCATGGCGGCGGTGTCGGCATGGGCTTCTCCCAACATTCCGGCATGGTGATCGTGGCGGATGGTACGCCGGATGCGGCGCGGCGTCTGGAGCGGGTGCTGTGGAACGATCCTGCGACAGGGGTCATGCGGCATGCCGATGCCGGTTACGATATTGCGACTGACTGTGCCCGCGAGAAGGGCCTCGATCTTCCCATGATTACGCGCGGAGCCTGAGATCATCATGACAACCAGTACTTTCACACTCACGCCCGGCAAGATCACACTCGATGACCTGCGGACCTTCTATTTCGGCCAGATGGATGTCCGTCTGGACGACGCGGCCTTTGAGACCCTGCAGCGTGCTGCTGAATCCGTTGAGCGCATCGTCGGGCGTGGCGAGCCTGTTTATGGCGTGAATACGGGGTTCGGAAAACTCGCGAAGACCCGTATTCCCGATGACCGTCTGCGGGATCTGCAGCGCAATCTGGTGCTGAGCCATGCTGCGGGGATCGGTCAGCCGATGCCGGACCGTGTGGTGCGCCTGATCCTGCTGCTCAAGGCCAATGGTCTGGCGCGTGGATATTCCGGTGTGCGTCCGCAGATCGTGCAGCTTCTGCTGGATATGCTGAACCGGGGCGTCGTGCCTGTCATTCCGGAGAAGGGATCGGTCGGCGCTTCGGGCGATCTGGCTCCGCTGGCGCATATGTCGGCCGTGGTGATCGGTGAGGGCGAAGCATTCTATCAGGGCAGGCGCCTGAAGGGCGAAGAGGCCCTGAAGGCGGCGGGGCTTGAGCCGCTGGTGCTGGGGGCCAAGGAAGGGCTCGCGCTTCTGAATGGCACGCAGGCTTCTACAGCACTGGCGATTGCGGCTCTTCTGGATGCCGAGCGGCTGTTTCATGCCGCCCTCATTACGGGCGGCCTGACGCTTGATGCGGCGCGGGGCACGGATGCGCCGTTCGATCCGCGTCTGCATGAACTGCGCGGACAGAAAGGGCAGATCGAGTGTGCAGCAGTCTATCGCGCGCTGATGCAGGGTTCTGCCATCCGGGCATCGCACCTTGAGGATGACGAGAGGGTGCAGGATCCGTACTGCCTGCGCTGCCAGCCTCAGGTTATGGGGGCCTGTCTGGACAATCTGCGTCAGGCGGCGCGGGTTCTGGTAATCGAGGCGAATGCGGTTTCGGACAATCCTATCCACTTCCCGGATACGGACGAAATGATTTCGGGGGGCAACTTCCATGCCGAGCCTGTGGCGATTGCCGCGGATCTCATGGCGATTGCCGTGTCCGAAGTCGGGGCGATCGCCGAGCGTCGTCTGGCGCTGCTGGTCGATGCGCAGATGAGTGGTCTTCCGCCGTTCCTCGTGCAGGATAGCGGGCTGAACTCCGGCTTCATGATCGCGCAGGTCACGGCGGCGGCTCTGGCGTCGGAAAACAAGACGCTGGCCCATCCGGCGAGTGTGGATAGTCTGCCGACCTCGGCCAATCAGGAGGATCATGTCTCCATGGCGACGTTTGCGGCACGTCGCGTCGGCGATATCGTGGACAATGTCCGGACGATCATTGCCGTTGAATATCTGGCGGCCGTGCAGGGGCTTGATTTCCTGGCGCCTCTGGAAACATCCGCGCCGCTGCTTGAAGTCGCGAAGACATTGCGGAAAACTGTGCCTTTCTTTGCCCAGGACCGGCTGTTCACGCCGGACATGGAAGCCGCCCGCGCACTCATCATTGATGGCGCTCTGGGAGGCTGTGTCGGGTCGGGGGTTGCCCTGCCTGCTCTTGAGGGCTGATCGGGACGGGAGAATAACGGGGAATGGACCATCATGGCATCGCGGCCCTGCATCGACGGGCTGACAGGGTTCTTCCCCGTATTTTCCGGGATTATGTAAACGGTGGCTCCCACTCGGAGCGCACCGTCCGGGCCAATCGCCGGGCGTTTGATCGTTGGGCGGTTGTTCCGAAATGTCTGGTGGATGTTTCGGAGTGCGATCTGTCCGGGTCTTTTCTGGGGGCCACGCATCGGCTTCCGTTCATGTTTGCACCGTTGGGTTTTGGCGGTCTGATGTGTCCGGACGGCGAGATCCGGGCCGCGCGGGTTGCGGCTTCGGCGGGTTTGCCGATGGCGGTGTCCACATTCGCCATTCAGTCGCTTGAGACGCTGTCCAGGGTGCCGGGCGTGAATCTGGCAGCACAGATCTATGTCTTCCGCGACCGGGGCATTACCCGCGACATGCTTCGTCGGGCAGAGAGCTGCGGCATCCGGACCATTATCCTGACGGTCGATACGCCGGTCACGCCGCTGCGGCTGCGCGACGTGCGTAACGGATTTCGCAATCTGACACGTCCGTCCTTGCGGCATGTGCTGTCCATGGCGGCGCATCCGTGCTGGACAGCGAGGATGCTGCGCAGGGGAATGCCGAAAATCGGCAATCTGGCGCCTTATGGCATGGGTAGTAATCTGATGGAGCAGGCTAGGAACGCGGCCTTCCAGATTGATCCGACACTGACCTGGAAAGATCTGGACTGGCTGCGATCTGTCTGGCCGGGACATCTGGTCGTGAAGGGGATCATGGATGCCGGAGATGCGCGGTCCTGCCAGAAGGCGGCAGTGCAGACCGTGATCGTTTCCAACCATGGAGGGCGGCAAATGGATCCGGCTCCGTCTTCGCTCTCCGTCCTTCCGGATATTGTCGAGGCCCTGAAGGGCGAGGCGGATGTCATTCTTGACGGTGGGGTGGAGACGTCGTCACTGCTCTGGCGCTGGGCGCGAAGGCCGTAGGGATTGGGCGTCCATGGGCCTGGGCACTTGCTGCCGGCGGTGAGAAAGGCGTTCGCAGTCTGGTGGACGGATTGAGCGGTGAGATCCGCGATGTCTTGCGTCTGGGCGGGATGGTAGATCTGGCATCGCTACGGGCAAAGGAAGCGGAGGCGCTCCGGCCTGTTAGCTGACTGCGTAGGCGATCTGGCCCGCTTTCAGGACGGTGATTTCAAAGGGAACGTCGCCAAGAAGACTGTCTCCGGGCGTGAGTGTGTAGCGTTGCTGTCCTGCCATGACGTCCCAGTGGCCCCGTACGGCGATGAAACCTGACAGAGCACCTGAGGGTGGGTTTTCCGGTGTGATAGTGATCAGGTTCGGGCCTGTGCTGCGGTCAGGACGCATCAGGTTCAGGACTTCGACCGGACCATGGAGAGGCATGCCTGTCAGAGGCAGGTCGCCGCCGAACTGGATCAGGCCGCCGGCCTGATCCAGCAGAAGGGGTGGAGCACCCGAGGTCGGCAAAAGCCGGACGCCCTGTCCTTTCAAAAGTCCCATCTGTCTGATCAGGCCTTCGAAGACGGAAAACGGCGCAGGTCGGGCGATGGAGGCGACGCTGAGCCGCCATTCCCGTTGTTCGGTCAGCAGTCGGGTGGTCCCAGCTCCGTTTTTCCAGGGAATGTCGGGCACTGTGTGCAGGCGGATGTGACGGAGGGTCATGGAGTGTCTTCAGGAACAAGTTTGCCCGGATTGAGGATGTTTTTCGGATCCAGTGCGGTCTTGATGGCACGCATGACAGACAGGGCAGTGGGCTCGTGCTCTTCAGTCATGAAAATCTGTTTTGCGAGGCCGATACCGTGTTCGCCGCTGGCGGAGCCCCCCAGAGAAAGGGCACGGCGGATGATTTTGTGATCCAGTTCGAGAGCGCGTTTTTCGGCTTCCGGGTCATTGGGCGGGATCAGGGTGACGGTGTGGAAATTGCCGTCACCGACATGGCCGACAATGGGGGCCAGCAGGCCGGAAGCGTCAATGTCGGCTCTGGCGCCAGTCATGAGTTCCGTCAGGGCGGCAATGGGAACGATGGCGTCCGTGGTGATACCTTTGTAGCCAGGGCGATAGGCCATGCAGGCCCAGAAGGCGTCATGGCGCGCTTTCCAGAGTGTATTGCGCTCTTCGGTTGCGGTGGCCCAGCGGAATGACTGTCCGCCCTGACTTTCCACGAGATCACGCAGGATCGCTTCCTGTTCTGCCACACTGCCGGGGGAACCTGTCAGTTCGAAGAACATGGTGGGCAGGGCTTCATATCCCGTAAGATGGGAGTAGTGGATGCAGGCATCCATTTGGACGTCGTCGAGCAGCTCCATCCGGCCGACCGTCAAGCCGCACTGGATCACAAGGACGGCCGTTTCCACGGCGCTGGCCAGGGTCGGGAACTGGCAGACGGCGGCACCAATGGCTTCGGGGATGGGATGCAGCTGGGCCTGGATTTCCGTGATGACAGCCAGTGTTCCTTCCGAACCGATAAGCAGGCTGGTCAGATCGTAACCTGTGGCGGCCTTGCGGACGGCGCCTCCGGTATGGAGGATGCGTCCATCGGCCAGAACAGCGGTGAGGCCCAGTACGTTCGCGCGCATGGTGCCGTAGCGCATGGCGCCCGTGCCGGAAGCCCGGGTCGCGCACATTCCGCCGAAAGTTGCCTCGCCACCCGGATCGACAGCGAAGAACAGGCCCAGCGTCCGGAGATGAAGATTGAGTTCCTGCCCCGTCACGCCGGCCTGCACGCGGCAGGTCAGATTCTCGGGTGAGACGTCGAGGATCTCCGTCATCAGGGCGAGGTCGAGACTGATGCAGCCTGGAACGGGTGTTAGTTGTCCTTCGAGGGAAGTACCGCCGCCGAAGGGGATAATGGGAACGTTTTCCTCGTGGCAGATCCGCAGGGCGTCGGACACGTCCTGCGTGGTGCGGGCGAACAGGACATAGGCTGGCAACAGCGTCTGATCTGGGTGGCGCCATCCTTCGCCGTGGGCGTGATGATCCCGGACTGTCTCGTTGGCGGTCAGGCGATCCCCGAAGAGCGGAGCGAGACGCCGGGCGGCGTGGTCGGCGGCAAAAGTGCCGGTCATGACGCTTTCCTTCTCAGGCTGCGGACGTTTGCAGAGGAGCGCGGACGTGATCGAGGGCTTGTAGAAAGGCCTGGCTGTCTTCGGGGCGGCCAATGCTGACGCGGACCCAGTTCTCGTATCCCTTTTCTTTCCATGGTTTGACGATAACGCCTTCCCTGAGAAGGCGTTCAGCCAAGGGTGCGGCGGCTTCGCGGGCGTCAAAGAACAGGAAGTTGGCGTAGGACTGCGCAATGAAATAGCCGCGTTCTTCCAGTGCGGCTTTCAGAATCGTCCCTTCGCTCAGGGTTGCTTCCACCGTTTCGCGCATATGGTCCTGGTCGAGAAGGCTCAGCCGGGCCATTTCGAGCGCTGCGCTGTTACTGTTGAACGGGTCGCGGACGCGCGTCATGATGGACGTGAGACCACGATCCGATGTCAGGGCGTATCCCACTCTCAAACCGGCCAGACCATAGGCCTTTGAAAAGGTTCTCAGAACCATCCAAGGCCTGGACTGGTTTTTGAGGATGGAGAGGCTGTCGGCATAGTCCGGGTTGGAGCGGGCATATTCCCAGTACGCTTCGTCGATGACGATCAGCGTTTCCGGCGGGCAGGCATCGATCAGCTTCTGCATGGCTTCACCTGTCATCATGCAGCCGATGGGATTGGACGGGTTTGAGAACATCAGAATCTTGAGGGGGCCTGATGTTACGGCCTGATGCAGACGGGAAAGGTCAAAACTGGCATCCGCCGTCATGGGGACAGCGTCTGCCCGGGCATCCATCATCTGTGGCCAGATCAGATGCAGGCCGAAGGACGGCAGAACGGTTACGAGGCGCTCACCAGGAGACAGGAAGGCTTCGCAGATCATTCGGATGATCTGCTCGGAGCCGTTTCCGATAACGATATGGTCCGTGTCGATTCCGGTCTGGCGGGACAGCTCTTCCCGAAGCCCCTCAGCGGAAGCATCCGGATAGCGGAACAGACTGGAGGCAATGTCGGTCCAGTGGCCAAGAGCAACGGGGGATGGGCCGTAAGGGTTCTCGTTGCTTCCCAGCTTGGTGATCCGGGAGAGGCCGTATTTTGCTCTCACGGCATCTTCCGACAGGCCAGCATTGTAGACCGGCAGCTGACGGACTTCAGCGCGGGCCAGAGAAGGGGAAGATGTCCGGCAGTCAGAAGCGGCAGTCATGCGTGAGCTCCACAGGAAGGAAGAGGTTGGTGGCTCTGTGAGAGAAAATCATCCAACTTGTAAATACAACCATAGATTCTTCGGGATATCCAGAGCCACAAAAGGTTTCGAGGATGTTTTTCCAATCTTTTGTATAGCTTTCTGAACGAGATGGAAGAGGGGTGATTCGAGGAAGTTGATGGAAATATAACACATTGATTAAATGGTATTTTTAAACAGATTTTGCAGATCAGCCCTCTCTGCGGGGACGGTAACTGGCATGCTACAGGACCTAAAAAGTCGGTTCGGTATCAGAATAGACATAGACAACTGTTTTTTGGAATGACATGGTCTATTCCGGAAAGGCGATATGCCTCTCAGTTTTCTCTGTAGCCTGTCAGCGACTGATGGTGTCTCCTCAACGTCTGCTTTTGGGAAAGTACGGGAATATGATGTTGAAAAATAACATTCCATCAGCAGATCGGTATGCCTGTTGTTTTCCCATCCCAGGAGCCAGATCGCGTCTGTTTCTAAAACGAAAGGGATCATCGTCGTTTCTGGTCTGGGTATTCGCGACGACTGCTTTCTCCTGTTGCTCAGCCCAGGCCGCCGATCCCACGAAGCAGACCCGTTCTGTCGTCCATCATAATGCTAGCAAGACACCGCGGGCAGCTCCTGTCCACGTGAAAGCTGCGCGTTCCCGGCGTGCGACGGCGCGTGAGGCACTGGAAAGCGAGAGCATGCATGTGACGGCCCGCCATGTCCCTCATGGCGCTGTTACGACCGTTTCATCGGAAGCGCTGGCGGATGCCGTGCCAGGGACCAATCCTCTCAAGGTGCTGGCGCGTCAGCCGGGTATCATGTTCCAGTCCGATGATCCGCAGGGCATGGATACCTGGTCCACCCAGTTCTATATGCATGGTTTCCAGCAGGACCAGATCGGCATGACGCTTGATGGCATTCCCCTGGGCGATCAGGAGTTCCATACCTTCAATGGGCTGAATTCCGTCAATGCGATCTCGGCCGAGAATGTCGGGCGTATGGATGTCTCGATGGGGGCCGGGGCTGAATCCGTTGCCAGTACCAGCAATCTGGGTGGCGCTGTCGAGTATGTGTCTTCCGATCCCAAGCACAAGGCCGGCGGGCTTGCGTCACAGACATTCGGATCAAACAGCGGGTTCCACACGTTCCTGCGAATGGACAGCGGCGACCTGAACAAGAGCGGGACGCGGTTTTACGTGTCCTATATGCGTAACTCGCAGGACAAGTGGAAAGGCGGTGGGGACCAGTTCGGGCAGCAGGTCAATGCCAAATTTGTTCAGCCGATTGGTGAACGCAGCAGGATTTCGTCCTTCTTTGATTACAACCTGACGCAGAGTTATCTGTATCAGGACATGTCTTTCGACATGCTGAAGAATGGCGGATACGGGATCGACAATTTCTACGGGACGCCCAATGCCTACAAGAAAGCCTATCTGTCTGCACTTTCAGCAAATGGTCTGCCGGGCGGTGCGTTGCCGGCAGGTTATTCCAAGATGTCTGATCCGTGGGATGCATCCTATTATGATGGTGCACTGGTTGAGCGTGACTATCTGGGTGGGCTGAAGGCCAATCTTGCCCTGACGGATCGCCTGTGTTGGGAAAGCGTGGTGTACGGGCATGGCCAGTATCTGCGCGGAACCTGGGCAAACCCGTATGTTTCATCCCCTAATGGTGCGCCGCTGATCGATCAGGCGACCGTGACGCATTCACAGCGTTTTGGCTTTACGTCCGCCCTTCATTATCAGATCGCGCATAATGATATCAGCGGTGGTGTCTGGTACGAAAATTTCCATACGGATGTTGGGCGGTTCGGATACGAAGAGCCGCTGCTTTCGGATGTGGAGGCCGGGCGTGCCAAGCCGATCAATTCAGTAGGAGAACTTCCGGATCCTTACGCCACCCTGTGGGGACAGAATCTCAATTCGAACAGTTTCACCGCTTTTGTTCAGGATACATATCACGTCCTTCCCAATCTGGCCCTGCATTTCGGGTTCAAATCGCTTCTCCAGACAGTGCGGGGAGGGCAGTACGCCAATGACGAGAGCTATACGGGTGTTGGCCAGATTGCCGGGGGTAGTATTACGACAGCCAAGGCGTTTCTGCCGCATTTCAGCGGTGACTGGCATTTCCTGAAGCATCATGAGCTTTATTTCGATATTGCTGAAAACGTAAAATCCTATCCAGTCCAGGCTTTCAAGGAAGGGGCTTCACCATTTTCCGTCTCCCAGTCCGCGTATAACCAGCTGCTGCAGAATGGCGGATTAAAGCCTGAGACGGACTGGAATTTTGCGGTAGGGTATCGTTTCACGCACAAATATGCCCTGGCTTCCATCCACGCCTACAGGACGAATTTCCACAACCGCTTGCAGCAGGTGACATCGGGCTCGATCGTCAATCCGGTTTCCACGGTTGCGAACGTGGGTGGCGTGACCATGAACGGTGTGGATGGCGGGTTGACGCTGATGCCCGTCAAGGGGCTCTCGCTGTATAACAGTATAAGTTATAACCACGCGACCTATGACAACAACGTCACTGAAGCCGGAACGACTTACCATATCAAGGGGCAGCAGATCGTTGCGTATCCACGCTTCATGTACAAGGCGAGCCTGGCCTATGAATGGCGCAACTTCTCGGCGCATCTTGATACCCAGTTTCTTGGTACACGCAATTACAGCTATACGGGAGACATGAAAATTCCCTCCTACTGGATCGAGACGCTCGGCGCGCGGTATCGCTTCGGAAACCTTGGGAAATATTCGAAAAATCTCGATTTCGTCCAGAACCTGACATTTGAATTCAATGTCTATAACCTGACGAACACGAAATATATTTCAACCATGGGTGAAAACGGTGTGCCGATGTCGGGTGATTATCAGTCCTTCCTTGTAGGCGCGCCGCGTCAGTATTACGGCACGCTCAAGGCGGAATTCTGATGGGGGAGCAGGTGTACGGGGCTGAGATCCGCCAGACTGTCGAGGTTCATACAATCTATCGCATCCCGACGGAACACCGGCACGGACGTGTCCCCGACCTGTTCACCGTTTGGTTCAGTACGAACATGACCCTCCTGACCATCGTGACCGGAGCACTGGGACCAAAGATTTTCGATCTGTCCCTGATCTGGGCGATCGTGGCGGTGATTGGCGGCAATCTAGTTGGAGCGGTCTTCATGGCGCTCCATGCCGCGCAGGGGCCGGTTCTGGGCGTGCCGCAAATGGTGCAGAGCCGAGGGCAGTTCGGCGTCTGGGGCGCGGTTCCCATCATTGTTCTGGTCGTGCTGATGTATATCGGTTTTGCGGCCTCGAACTGTGTGGTGGGGGGCGAGGCGCTTGACGATGCGATGCCCATGCTGGGGCGCGTTCCGGCTGTTCTTCTGCTGGCGTTTATCAGCCTTGTTCCCTGCATTCTCGGCTACGGTGCCATTCATGCCTGTTCAAAGGCTGTGACGTGGTTGTCCGGGATTGCGGTCATGTACTGTCTGGTGGTCGGGTTCGGGCATATGCCAGCCACCCTCCTGACAGACATGCATGGTTCGATCGCCGGCTTCTGCGGCATGTTTTCGATTGCGGCGCTCTGGCAGATTGCCTATGCGCCGTACGTTTCCGATTCATCACGATATCTGCCTGAAGACAGTCTTTCCGTCAGAAACACGTTCTGGGCGAGTTATGCCGGGACTGTGCTGGGAACGATCCTTCCGATGGTACTGGGGGCATTCCTGGTTCTGCAGTGGCCCGGAGAAAGCGTGGTGCAGTCGCTGGGACATCTTGTGGGAGTCTGGGGGGCGCCGGTTCTGGTTATTCTGTCCCTGTCGATCGCTCTTGCCAATGCCATGAGCGTTTACTGTGGAGCGCTGTCGAGCATCACGATTATCCAGACCTTTCTGCCGGAGTGGCGGGCGGGTCTGAAAAGTCGGGTTGTCCTGACATGCGCGCTGCTGGGCCTGTCGCTGTTCTTTGCGCTGGGGATGGCGGACAGCTTCATGAAATCCTATGCGGCTTTTCTGGATATCCTGATGGCAGTCATGGTGCCGTGGACGGCGATCAATCTCTATGACTACTATGTCCTTCGTCATGGCGACTATGACGTTGATTCATTCTTTCAGAAGGATGGCGGCATATACGGTTATGTAAACTGGTCCGCTGTCGGAAGTTATGTTCTGGGCGTTCTTGTCGAAATACCGTTTCTGAAGAATGAATTTTTCACAGGATTTTTCGTCCCTTATCTTCATAAGGTGGATATTTCCTGGCTGGTCAGTCTGATTGTGACCAGTCTGTTCTATTCGTTTGTATCCCGAAGGAGCAGTGGCGTTGATGCTTCGCGTCCTTTCTCCTGCTAGCGTGCCGGGATACATGCGGAGCAGGGGGCGATGGCTGTGGCTGGCGGTCAGCGCGGTCGCGGGCGTGCAGGATGTGTCTGCACAGACTGTGCAGCGGTATTCCGACCCAAGGGATGATTTTCCGATATCCGCAGCGGTTAAGGTACAGGCCGGAGCAGAGACGGTTTATGTCTCCGGTCTGGGGCCTGCGCCGGACAGGGCCTCTGGTACAACAACCGCAGAGCAGACTCAGAGCGCTCTGGACCAGATCTCGGCGGCGCTCGGGCATTTCGGGATGACGCTTCGGGATGTCGTGCAGATGCATGTCTATCTGGTGGCTGATCCACGTCTGGGGCACATGGATTTCGCTGGTATGATGAAGGCCTATCAGACCAGGTTCAGAAGCGGTTTTCCGGCACGGACCGTTATCGAAGTTCCGCATCTGACCAATCCTGACTGGCTGGTCGAGATTGACGTGATTGCATCCAGGAATGGTGCAGGACAAAAACGTTTTCCTGCGCAATGATGTTCACGGCAGGATGACAGAACGGTGTCTGGTCACAGGTTCAATTCTTAGGCAATCAAAAAGGGGTAAGGCATGACTGTAATCAAAAGGACGCGGATTTCTCGGAACCGGATGCGCAAGATGCTGCTGAAAGGTGGCTTTCTGTTGCTGGCTGGCGATCTGACGGCCAGCCGGGCGATCAGCGCTACGGCAGATCATCATGCCGCGGCTGAACAGGCCCTGGATCTGGCTGAAAAATCCATCGCGCTGCGCTCGGTGGCAGGCCCTGGGAACCAGACGCCGGAAGTGGCGGCCCTGTTCCGCGATGCGCTGATCAAGGGAGGCTTTGCTCCGTCCGATATTACCATTACGCCTTACAAGGACACGGCCTATCTGATTGCCCGCTGGCCGGGGCAGGATCCGTCCCTCAAGCCGCTGGTGATTTCGGGACATATGGATGTTGTGGAAGCCAAGGCGTCGGACTGGACGCATGATCCGTTCAAGCCGCAGATCGAGAACGGCTACCTTCTGGGGCGTGGTTCAACGGACATGAAGCTGGATGACACCCTGGCCATTGCAGCGCTTCTGGAACTGAAGAAGGAAGGTTACAGGCCACGGCGGGACATCATCCTCGAGTTTTCGGGGGATGAGGAAACCACGATGGCGACGGGCGCCGTCATCGCGGACAAGCTCACCAATGCCGAACTGGTTCTGAACATGGACGGCGCGAACGGCACGCTCGATGAAAAGACGGGCAAGCCGGACTATTTCACATGGGAAGGGGCGGAAAAGAATTATGCCGATTTCCGTCTGATCGTGACCAATCCGGGGGGGCATTCCTCCGAGCCGCGCCCGGTAAATGCGATCGACGAGCTTGCGGCTGATCTTCTCCGGATCCAGCAGTATCGCTTCAAGCCTGAGGTCAATGATCTTAGTCGCAGCTATTTCCTGAATGCCGCACGGTGGCAGAAGCCTGAGCTTGCGGCCGCCATGAAAGCTTTTGCCAGGAATCCTGCGGACGAAAAGGCTATTCGCACCCTGTCTGCTGACCCGGCCTATATCGGCCGGATCGGGACGACCTGCGTCGTGACCATGATTGAGGGTGGTCATGCGCTGAATGCCCTGCCGCAGAAGGTGACGGCCAATATCAACTGCCGGATTTTTCCAGGCCATCCGCGCTCAGCCATTATGGAAGAACTGCGGAAGGCTGCTCAGGACCCGTCCATGAAAATCGAGGATGCAACGGAAGGATCAGTCCAGACCGCAGCGTCTCCGATGCGTCCGGACGTGATCAAGGCCATCGAGCATGGCATGCAGGTCGCCTATCCGGGCGTTGCGGTTTTTCCGGCCCTGTCTTCCGGGGCAAGTGACAGCATGTGGTTCCGTTCGCATGGCGTGCCGAGCTATGGCATCAGCCCCATCTTCATCAAGAACTCGGACTCTTTCATGCATGGTCTGAACGAGCGCACGCCTGTCTCCAGCATTGCGCCTGCTCTGGAGGATCTGCTGGTTCTGATTCCAGATCTGTCTCGCTGAGATCGGACGATCGGAACGGGAACAGGGCTGGCGTGAAGGGGTGAGCTTTTGTTTGATCTTGTGATCCGCAACGGCCTGCTGATTGATCCTGAAGCGGGTCTTGAGCAGGTGGGGGATGTGGCGGTGCAAGGCGGCGCCATTCAGCGTGTCGGCTCTGTTTCCGGTGGGGCACGGCGTGAAATCGATGCGGAAGGGCTCGTGGTTGCGCCCGGCTTCATTGATCTTCATGCCCATGGACAATGTGTGGCTTCCGATCGCATGCAGGCGTTTGACGGGGTTACGACATCTCTGGAACTGGAGGTCGGGATTCTTCCGGTTGCTGACTGGTATGGCCGTCAGCGGGAGCATGGCCGGGTTCTGAATTATGGGGCGTCGGTTGCGTGGGCTTTCGCGCGGATCAATGCGATGATCGGCCGACCGGTGGAGCCGTCGCTTTCATTCATGGGGAAATGTTACGATGATCCCCGCTGGAGCGAGAATACGGCGAGCCCTGCGGAACTGTCGGCCATTCTGTCTCTCGTCCGGCAGGGGCTGGCGGAAGGTGGTCTGGGCATCGGTATTCCTCATGCCTATGTGCCTGGAGGTGGGGCAAAGGAGCTTGTGGAGCTGTGTACGCTGGCGAAGCGGCATGAGGCTCCGACCTATACCCATATCGCCTATTCCTCGAATATTGATCCGCGCAGTTCCATCGAGGCCTATACTCGCCTGATCGGGTATGCAGGTGCGACCGGGGCGCATATGCATATCTGTCACTTCAACAGTACGAGCCTTCTGGATATCCGTCAGGCGGCCGAGCTTGTCGCGACTGCTCAGAAGCAGGGACTGAATATTACCGTGGAGGCTTATCCTTACGGAACAGGATCAACGGTAATTGGTTCTCCCCTTTTTGGAGAAGCTGCCTTCAGGGAGCGAACGGGCAGCGCATATACGGCGATCCAGAAGGTTGATGACGGCCATCGGTTTGAAAGTCGCGAGGAGGTTCTGGAAGTGCAGAAGGAGCGACCTGACACGCTCGTGCTCTGGCATTTCCTGGATGTGGAGAGTGATCCGTCGGCACAGGCTCTGCTGGATGTATCTGTTCTTTATCCGGGCGGAGTCATTGCATCGGATGCCATGCCCTGGACGCTTCCGGACGGCTCCGTGTACGAGGGACGAGATTGGCCGCTGCCCGGGACGGCGGTATCCCATCCCCGTTCATCAGGGACTTTTTCACGCTTTTTGCGGGAATATCTGCGCGAACGTCGCAAGGTTTCGTTGTGTGAGGCCATGCGCCGCTGTTCGCTTGGTCCTGCGCAAATCCTAGAGACGGTCTCCCCACAGATGCGCCGGAAAGGGCGCCTTCAGGAAGGGTGTGATGCGGATATTGTCGTGTTTGATCTGAAGACAATTACGGATCGTGCGGATTTTGCGGTGATGAACCGTCCTTCGGAAGGGGTTTGCCATCTGCTGGTCAATGGTCAGGCCGTGATTACCGAAGGCGAACTCAACACGGAGGCTTTCCCGGGGCGGCCAGTTCGCGGACGTTACGGCGCACAGTGAAGGGGAATGATGGCCTGGCAGAGGCTTCGGCAATTCCGGTCCATGTCGTGGGTGGTTTTCTTGGCGCAGGAAAAACCACGTTTCTCAACCGATTGCTCAGGGCACAGCAACATCGTCGCCTGGCCATCCTCGTCAATGACTTCGGGGCTATTGATATTGATGGACTGCTGTTGGAGCGGCGGGATGAGGACGTTCTGGCACTGAGAAACGGCTGTATCTGCTGTTCCCTGCAAGCGGACCTGTTCTCCACATTAAGGATGATTCTGTCTCGCAGGCCTATGCCTGAGGCGATTTTTATCGAATGCAGTGGGGTTTCGAAACTTCAGGAGATGCGCAGGACGCTGGCAGATCCCATGCTCTGGCAGTATGCGGCCCTTGAAGGTGTGATCTGTGTCGTTAGTGCGGTTCATGTGATCGCACAGGCCAGAATTACAGAAGATCCGCTCTGGAAAGAGCAGATCCTGTCTTCAGACATGATTGTTCTTTCCCATATGGACGAAATTGGAAAGGCTGACATCCGGGACGTAGAAGAACGGCTTCAGAAGATCAGGGGAGGGATACCAATCCTGCCTGTCTCGGAGAACCTTCTGACCCACGGGGTTCTTGTTCGCCCCTTAGAACCGACAACAGAAAAATCTCTGTTCTGGGCTGAGGGGGAAGATATTGATGATGACTTCATCAATCTTGAATGGCGACGGGAAGCCTCTCTGGATCTGATGGCCTTTCGCAGTGTGATCGAGCGCCATGCTCCGGTTCTGCTTCGGGCAAAAGGAATCCTTTATCTCACCACTGCTCCGCAGCGTGCGCTGCTTCTGCAGATGACAGGATCTCGAATTACCATTGGGGTGGCGCCTGAAAAGGCTTTGTCCGATCCAGCCAGCCGACTGGTGTTTATCGGTCGGAGCGGGATGTTTGATTCGCAGATGCTGAAAAATGATCTTGATGCCATTCCGGCCTGATTGTTGGAGGGGATAGTAAAAAAAGTTCCAGACGGAACTGGGTATCTTAGCGCAGCATTGTCGGATCGATCCGGAATATGTGGAAGACGAAGGCGGCCTGATCGAGCGAACAGAGTGAAATGGCGGGCGGTCTCCAGTTTACTGAAGTAATCTGCCGAAATCGCGTGCAAAGCTGCAGGTCTCGGATGTGGCGTAGGTTCTTGTTGGATGGAGCTCGGAAAGACAGACCATTCATTGGGTGCACTGCATTATTGCAGGTCAGGATCGTGGTCTGAGGATTGTGAACGATGGCAGATATTCTGGTTCATGGCGGACTGATGCCAATCTTCCGCTCTCCGTCGGAACAATGGTTTACATTTCTGGTGAATAAAGCAGCCGAATACCGTCGAGAGCTGCGTTGCGAAGGCTGCTTTCGACTACGCGTCCGGACAGTCCTCTGACAGCATGTGACGGTATTTCCTGTTAACGCGCTCGCGCAAAGGTCTGGTCTGTGCGGCCAAACGCATTCAGAGAGCAAAAACGAAACATTACAGGGCGATTGATATCGTATCGATCGGCGTCCGGTTTGACCCGTGGCAAACATAGCTTTTTATAACACCAATCCATGAATAGAATTCATGATTCAATGAAATTAAATCATTTTTATTCATTTTTGTCTTCAGGCATAAGATGCGCATCGCTCTGAACAGAAGACATGATGAACGCCACCACCTGAGAAAAACAGAATAAAAATGGCGCTTCTTAATCTTCAGTAAATAAAATCTGACCTTTTAAAGGTGGGGAGGGAAGCTGCAATGATAAAAGATTCTTCGTTTAGGATTAAAAAAATTCGTTTCGATGAGAATTATCAGCCATCCGATAAGACACGTCTCACGACCAATTTCGCTAATCTGGCGAGAGGGAAAAGCCGTCAGGAAAACCTGCGTAACGTGCTAAGGATGATTGACAATCGTTTCAATGATTTGGCGCACTGGGATAACCCCAAAGCAGATCGTTATTCTGTCGAACTTGAAATCGTTTCCGTTGAGATGGATATCGATTTTGCAGGCAGAAGCGATAGTTTCCCGGTGATTGAAGTTCTGAATACTACGATTGTCGATAAAAAAACAATAAACTCATAGAAGGTCTGGCAGGGAACAGTTTCTCCTCGTATGTGCGGGATTATGACTTCAGTATATTATTACCGGAGTACAACAATAATAAGCCGAAATTTAGTGTCCCTCATAATTATGGGGATTTGCATGGGAATCTTTTCAAGAGTGTTGTGAATTCCACTGCGTATAAGAAGAATTTCAGGAAGCTGCCTGTTATATGCCTCAGTGTTTCAGCCAACAGAACCTATCACCGGACTGCAAATCGGCATCCTGTATTAGGTGTTGAATATCAACAGCATGAATTTTCCCTGACTGACCAGTATTTCGGAAAAATGGGGATGCAGGTTCGTTATTTCATGCCGCCCAATAGCGTTGCACCTCTGGCTTTTTATTTTTCCAGTAATCTTCTTTCTGATTATTCCAATCTTGAGCTTATCAGCACGATCAGCACGATGGAATCCTTCCAAAAGGTTTACCGTCCTGAAATTTACAATGCTAACTCTACGGCAGCGGATTGTTACCAGCCGAGCCTGAAAAATCAGGATTATTCAATCACCCGGATTGTCTATGACCGCGAGGAACGAAGTCAACTGGCTGTCGCTCAGGGGAAATTCACCGAGGAGCGATTTATCAAGCCGTATCAGGATGTTCTTGAGCAGTGGTCTGCCAATTACTTCGTTTGATTAACCGGAAAAAAGGTCATCTTTCATGAAAACATTGCTTCCCACCTCGACGGCTGGCAGCCTGCCTAAACCTTCCTGGCTCGCAAAGCCTGAGACACTCTGGTCCCCCTGGAAATTGCAGGGTGAAGAACTGATCGAGGGTAAACAGGATGCGCTGCGCCTGACGCTGGACTATCAGGATCGCGCCGGCATTGATATCGTCAGCGATGGCGAACAGACGCGTCAGCATTTTGTCACGACATTTATCGAGCATCTCGGTGGTGTTGATTTCGAGAATCGTCAAACCGTCAGAATTCGAAACCGCTATGATGCGAGTGTGCCGTCGGTCGTGGGCGCAGTGACGCGCGAAAAGCCCGTCTTTGTTGAAGATGCCAGGTTTTTGCGTACGCTAACGAAGAAGCCAATCAAATGGGCTCTCCCGGGCCCTATGACGATGATAGACACACTTTACGATGGTCACTACAGAAGCCGTGAAAAGCTGGCGTGGGAATTTGCAAAAATCCTTAATCAGGAGGCCAAGGAATTAGAGGCGGCTGGTGTCGATATTATCCAGTTTGATGAGCCCGCATTTAACGTTTTCTTTGATGAGGTGAATGACTGGGGCATTGCGGCCTTGGAAAAGGCAATAGAAGGGCTTAAATGCGAAACCGCTGTCCATATCTGTTACGGTTACGGCATCAAGGCCAATATCGACTGGAAAAATGCTCTGGGGACAGAGTGGAGGCAGTATGAAGAAATCTTTCCGAAACTGCAAAAATCCAATATCGATCTGATTTCACTGGAATGTCAGAATTCTCGCGTTCCAATGGATCTCATTGAGCTCATTCGTGGTAAAAAAGTAATGGTAGGGGCCATTGATGTGGCGACCAAGGTTATTGAGACGCCAGAACAGGTTGCCAGTATTCTGCGAAAGGCTCTTCAATTTGTAGACGCCGACAAGCTTTACCCCTGCACCAATTGCGGCATGGCCCCTTTGCCTCGTCGGGTAGCACGAGCCAAGCTTGGCGCTTTGAATGCTGGCGCAGAGATCATTCGAAGAGAACTTTCGGTTTAGGTTACGTTGGCAAAAAATCTCTTGGGCTGGGGTAAGATCTGATTCACTGAATGCTTCAGTGAAGGCAATATGGCGGAGCGGGCAAGGCACCGGGCGACCTGACGGATCAGGAAAGGGCGATGATTGGCCTGCTTCTACCTCTTGAGTATGGACACTGAACCTGTCCGCCCGAAGATAATTGCCTGTTTCTTAACGGTATGGTGCATGTCCTGCGCATAGGCTGTCCTTGCCGGGACATGCACGAGCGCTACAGCAAGTGGAGCTCCGTTCATGTCCGGTTTTATCGTTGGTCCGAACATGGCGTGTGGGATGCCCTTCTGGCTTTGTTTTCTTAGGAGAGAGGGCCTCAGACTACAAAGCCACAGGTATCTTGAGGGAATTGTCACTCCCGAACCCCAGAACCATGCTGGCCGACCGGGAATATGACACCGACGGCTTTCGCTAGGATCTGCTGATCCGAGGGATCCTGCCGCTCATTTCTTCATGCAAAGGCCGCATTGCTCCAAAGAAAACAGACTAGAAGCGCGACCGGGGCCGAAACCGCATCGAGCGGATGTTCAACCGCCTCAGGCAGATGCGCCCCATCGCATTTTGCTACGACAAGACTGCTCTGTCTTTCATGAGCTTTCTCAATCTTGTCTCCGTAAGGCTTTGGATCAGCTCTTTTGTCAACGTGGCCTCATCGTACAGAGACATCGTGATAAAAGTTCAGAAAAATGAACTGAAATGATATGTTTTTATGATTGTATAAATTTCATGCATTCATGAGGTGCGGTATGGGTGTTCTGGAGCGCAGTCATCTGACAATCATTCAGGAAGTGGCGCGGGAAGGGTCGTTGACGGCAGCCGGGATGCGCCTGAATCTGACCCAGCCAGCGCTCAGCCACGCCATTCGCAAGATCGAAAACCAGCTTGATGTAAAGATATGGCGGCGGGAGGGACGATCCCTTGCGCTCACCCAGACAGGGGAGTGGCTACTGTTAGTGGCGAACCGTCTGCTTCCTCAATTCGAACTGGCAGAAAAGCGGCTTGAACAATTTGGCAATGGTGAACGTGGTACGCTCCGGCTCGGTATGGAGTGTCATCCCTGCTATCAGTGGCTTCTGAAGGTGGTTTCACCCTATCTGGAGCGATGGCCAAAGGTCGATGTGGATGTGCGGCAGAAGTTCCAGTTTGGTGGTATCGGCGCGCTGTTCAGTAATGAGGTTGATATTCTGGTTACGCCTGACCCGCTTTACAAACCGGGTCTGAAGTTCACGCCGGTTTTTGACTATGAACTCGTTCTGGCTGTTGGTCCCCAGCATCCTTTGCGGGATGCAAGGTTCGTCTTACCGGAGCAGCTTGCAGACGAGACATTGATTACTTATCCAGTGCCATCCGAGCGGCTTGATATCTATACGCAATTTCTGCAGCCTGCCGGCATTGGTCCACGGCAACAGAAGCAGATAGAAACGACGGACATCATGCTGGTGATGGTGGCGCATGGCAGGGGCGTCGCAGCACTTCCGCGCTGGCTCGTGGAGGAATATGCCAGCCGCTTTGAACTATATCCGGTAAAGCTTGGTAAAAACGGTATTGCGAAACAGATATTTCTTGGACACCGCGAAACTGACGAAGAGATTCATTATCTGCGGGATTTTATAGAATTTGCTGCTTCGCCTCATTTGGAACGCGTTGAAGAAAGTCCTGTGCGTTCTGTCTGAGGTCTGAGGTCTGAGGTCTGAGCAGTCTAGCAGAGATGGCATGGGGCGACCACTGCGCATGAGGAGGGAAAGTATTGTGTCCCTTCTTCTCTGCGGACGAGGGCGCTGGGTCTGAGCATCTGTTTCTCAACGGGATACGCCGGATGTCTTGGGGATAGCCGCGTTTGGCAGGACATTCATGAGCGCTACGGCAAATGGAACTCCATTTGTGTCCGGTTTCATCGTTTAGGTGAAGCTGAACTACGGAGCTGTCTCTTACAGACGCCGGTAGGATCTGGGGTTGAGTGATGACTGGCAGTATGTAGTCCGCAGCACTATGATCCGTGTCCTTCACAGGATACTGGCGCCAAATGCGAAAATTTCATCTCGAATTTCTGGCGTGGTCTTGCCTGTAAGAGAATGACTCACTGTGCGAATGAACCAGCAGAGTGGCAGACTATAATCAAATCAGATGATTCCGTATTATTTTATAACTCAAATGCATAACTGTATAAATAAAAGGTCTTGGACTTGCGGTTCTGATTTATTTTATTGATGCGGAAGATGTATCGCATAGTGTTTCTCTACCTTCTTTGCAGATAAGGGGGCGAGAATGCTGTTGTCGTATGCGTGAACATAGTCGTTCTATGCGTCGAGGACTTGCAATGATTTCGGAAGGTATGGATGCAGAATGCTCATGACATCGCGCTGTTGCTGGCGCGTTTTCAGTTCGCCTTTACCGTGGGCGTTCACATCATCTTTCCCGCCTTTTCCATCGGATTGGCGGCGTATCTGGCTGTTCTTGAAGGATTGTGGCTGATAACGGGACGCAAGGTCTTCCTCGACCTCTATCGTTACTGGATCAAGGCATTCTCCATCGTGTTCGGTATGGGGGTCGTGTCCGGTCTGGTCATGTCTTACGAGTTCGGTACCAACTGGTCGGTATTTTCCAAAAAAGCCGGACCGATTACGGGTGTCCTGCTGTCTTATGAGGTCATGACCGCCTTCTTTCTGGAGGCGGGTTTTCTCGGTGTGATGCTATTTGGCATGAACAAGGTCGGGAAGGGAATGCACTTCGCAGCGACCTGCTGCGTTTCAGTCGGTACGCTGATCTCTATGACCTGGATCCTGGCCTCAAATTCCTGGATGCAGACCCCGCGAGGCTATCGGATCGATCCCGCCAACGGACAGTTCCTACCTGATGACTGGTTGGCGATCATCTTCAACCCGTCCTTTCCGTTCCGTCTGGTACATATGGGGCTGGCGGCTTTCCTTTCGGTGGCGTTCGCGGTCGGGGCGACGGGTGCATGGCATCTGCTGAAGGCGCGCCGGCAGGGTAAGATGTCCACTGAACCCGTGCGCGTCATGTTTTCGATGGCAATGTGGATGGCGACCATCGTGGCGCCCGTCCAGATCCTGGCGGGGGATGCTCACGGGCTGAACACTCTGAAATATCAGCCTGCCAAGCTGGCTGCCATGGAAGGGGACTGGAACAGCGAAGGACGTGCGCCGGAACTGCTGTTCGGTATTCCCAACATGAAAACCGAACGCACGGATTACGCGGTGAAGGTTCCGCTGCTGGGTTCGCTGATTCTCACGCATAGTCTGGATGGCAAGGTTCCCGGGATGAAGGATTTCCCGCGCGACCAGCGGCCGCCGTCTCAGATCATCTTTTTCTCGTTCCGTATCATGGTTGGACTGGGGGTGCTGATGGTCCTGGTTGGGCTCTGGTCCCTGTGGCACAGGCGGAACAACACGCTCTTCCTCAGTCCGCTTTTCCACCGTGTTGCCCTGTGCATGGCGCCGGCTGGCTTCCTTGCTCTGCTGTGCGGCTGGATTACCACCGAAGTCGGACGGCAGCCCTGGACTGTGTACGGGCTGCTGCGGACCTCGCAGAGTGTCTCGCCGGTCATCCTCTCGAGCATGGTGGTATCAATGGCCGTTTTCGTTGTCGTTTACATCATCGTCTTCGGGTCCGGTCTGGGCATTCTCGTCCGGATGCTCGGGCGCGAGCCTGAAGAAGGCGAGCATAATGCTGATCCGGCGCATGCATCCGATATTCTAGCCATGCGCACGCACCCTTCGGTCGTCGATGCCTCTGCTGCGAAAGGTGCCTGAACAATGATAGATTTTGCACACTGGTTGCCGATCGTCTGGGCCATCATCCTGATCGCCGCGATTTCGATTTACGTTATCCTTGACGGGTTCGATCTGGGGATCGGTATCCTGTTTCCCCTGGAAGGGGACGCAACGCGGCGAAACGTGATGATCAGCACGATTGCGCCCGTCTGGGACAGTAACGAAACCTGGATGGTTCTGGGTGGGGCTGTGCTTTACGGCGTTTTCCCGGGCGCGTATGCCACGTTGCTTCCGGCTTTTTATCTGCCGATCGTGCTGATGCTGGTCGCCCTGATCTTTCGCGGCGTTGCGTTCGAATTCCGTGTGATGACCAAAGGTACGCCCAGGGCACGGCATTGGGATCTGGGTTTCATGACCGGTTCCATCGTTGCCGCGTTCTGTCAGGGCGCGATCTTTGGCAGCGTCATTCAGGGCGTGACGGTAACAGACGGTGCTTTTGCCGGAGGTCCGCTCGACTGGCTGACGCCGTTCAGTATTCTCTGTGGGCTGTCCGTAGTATGCGGCTATGCGCTGCTTGGTGCGACCTGGCTGGTGTGGCGGACGACCGACGTACTGGAAGCGTCATGTCGCCGCTGGGCCGGCCGGCTGGCTGTCGGGCTGTTCGCGTGCATTGCCGTCATCAGTGTCTGGACACCGTTGTTGCATGCTCCCTACCTGCGTCGCTGGACGGCGTGGCCGAACATCGCTCTTGTGGCGCCGGTCCCGGTTCTTGTGGTCGTATTGGGTCTGCTGCTGGCTCTCAGCCTGCGAAAGGGGCATTCGCGTGTGCCCTTCCTGTGTGCCCTAGGCTGGTTCTTTCTGTGCCTTTCTGGCCTTGGTATTACCATCTGGCCTTATGCCGTGCCGCCGACGCTGAGTCTGTGGGATGTCTCGTCGCCGCCATCAAGCCAGTTCTTCCAGCTTGTCGGCACCGCCATCATGCTGCCAATCATTCTGACCTACACGATCTACTCCTACCGCGTTTTTCGCGGGAAAGTGTCGGAAGCCGATGGCTATCATTGAAGTCGTAAAAGGAGACGGGTCGGAGGCGCCCCGCCGCTGGAGCGCCCGGTTCGGCTGGCTTGCCGGGATATGGGCTGCCAGCACTGCCGTGTTCTTTGTTGGAGCGTCACTGCTCCATCTTCTGGTCCCCAAATAAGAATCACGTCTCTTCTGAAGGACGAAAGGGCAGATACAATGTCCGAGAACCCTATGATTTTCGAGTTTGAGCGCGATTTCGCCGGTTCTCTGCGCTGCATTCCCATGATCGCGCGGCAGAAGCTCGACATCGCTGGAATCAAGATGACACTTCGTCAGTGGAGCCGTCTGACGCGTGAGGAACGGGGCATGTTGGTGGATATGCCGTGCGAGACAGACAGGGAGCAGGCGTCCTATCGCGCGCTCGTCGAGAAACTGATCATGACACGTGCGGACGAACCCGTACGCTTTCTGACGATCCAGGCGCTGGAAGACTGGCGCGAGAAGGATCGTATGCCCGAAGCCGTATTGGCTCAGGCAAGGGCGGATGGGGTTTCGGCTCCCACACCTGAGCAATGGGCGGGATTGGTGCCGCTCAAGCGTTTTGCGTTGATCAAACTCGCGCGGTCAAAGCATGAAAATGAGAATTTCGTACCGGCGTTGAAAGAATTCGGCCTCCTTCAGGGAGATGAAGTAAGACCATGAGCAAAGAGAAGAAATCCGAATTCAGGCCCTACCATCATCCGGCCGGTGGTTGGGGAGCCGCCAACGCTACGGCCAGGGTGCTCATGGAGCAGAGCGTTCTGGCCAAAGGGTCGCGCGGGCTGCTGTCCATGAACCAGCCGGGTGGTTTCAAATGCCCAAGCTGCGCCTTTCCCGATCCGGATCATCGCAAGACACTGGAGTTCTGCGAAAATGGCGCCAAGGCGCTTGCTTTCGAGGCAACAAAAGCCCGGGTGACGCGGGCGTTTTTCGCGCAGCACACCGTCACGTCCTTGATGGAGCGGAGCGATTACTGGCTGGAAATGCAGGGACGCCTGACCGAGCCGATGCGCTATGACGCTGCAACCGACAAATATGTGCCCATCGCATGGGATGACGCCTATGCGTTGATCGGCCAGCACCTTCAGGCGCTCGACAGTCCACATGAGGCCGAGTTCTACACGTCAGGTCGGACCGCCAATGAAACGGCGTTTCTTTATTCCATTTTTGTACGTGAATACGGGACCAACAATTTTCCCGACTGCTCGAATATGTGCCATGAGCCGACATCGCGCGGTCTGCCGCCTGCCATCGGAATCGGCAAGGGCACGATCGTCATGGCGGATTTCGATCAGGCGGAGGCGATTTTCGTCATCGGCCAGAACACCGGCACGAACTCACCGCGGATGATGACCAATCTGGTCGAGGCGCGCAAACGTGGCGTTCCGGTCGTGCTGATCAATCCGATGCCAGAGCGTGCGCTGATCCGCTTTACCGAGCCACAGGATATCCTTCAGATGGGGACGTTCGGGTCGACTGCAATCTCCACGGATTTCGTACATGTCCGGATTGGTGGCGATCTGGCTATCTTCAAGGGCATGATGCGGGCGATGTTCGAGGCGGAAGAGGCTGGCGAAAATGTGCTGGACAGGGCGTTCATTGCCGAACACACCGTTGGCATGGAAGCGGTGCGCACGGATGTCATGAATACGTCCTGGGCGGATATCACGCGTATTTCGGGCGTTTCGGAAGACCAGATCCGCCATATCGCCGGGATCTATGCGAAATCGAATGCGACGATCATGTGCTATGGCATGGGTCTGACGCAGCATCAGGAAGGCTCGCATCTTCTCCAGCAGCTCACGAATCTTTTGCTGCTGAAAGGAAATATCGGAAAACCTGGTGCTGGCATCGCACCGATCCGCGGTCATTCCAACGTGCAGGGCGACCGTACCGTCGGGATCGATGAGAAGCCGACACAGGCCTATCTTGACCGCGTGCGTGACGTCTTCGGTTTCGAGCCTCCGCGTGAGCATGGCCATCATGTCGTCGAGGCGGTCGCGGCCATGAAAGAGGGTAGGGCAAAGGTGTTTTTTGGCATGGGCGGTAATTTCGCCCGCGCCATTCCTGACACCGAGCGCTCTTATGCAGCCATGGCGCGGCTGAATCTGACCGTGAACGTCACGACCAAACTCAATCGCGCGCATCTGGTCCACGGCAGGGACGCACTGATTCTGCCGGTTGTGTCGCGTTCGGAAATCATCCGCACCACGAAGGGCGAGCAGTTTGTGACCATCGAGGATGCGATGGCGAATGTTACGCCGTCGCGTGGTGTGTTCGAGCCCGTGACCGAGCATGTGCGCCCGGAGACGGAGATCATCTGCCGTGTGGCGATGGCGACGCTTCCCAATTCGAAGACGCCCTGGGCCGATTACATCGAGGATTACACGCTGATCCGCGACAGGATCGCCGACGTCTATCCTGCGATCTATGCTGACTTCTCGGAGAAGATGAAAAATCCGCACGGGTTCCATCTGGATATCCCGCCACGTCGTCGCGTGTGGATGACGCCGAACGGAAAGGCGAATTTCCTCGTTATGCCCGGTCTTGAGGTCAACGCCGTGATTGATGACCCGGCAATGCTCCGTCTGGCGACGATCCGCTCGCATGATCAGTACAATACCACGATCTACAGCAACAGCGACCGGTATCGCGGGGTTTATAACAACCGTCTTGTCATTTTCATGAACAGAGAGGACCGCGAGGAACGGGGGCTGGACAACGGGGCGGTCGTTGGACTGGAAACCTACAGCGACGACGGCCACCGGCGTTATGTCGATGGGTTGACGATCCTCGACTATCCGATGCCGCGCGGTGCGATCGCGGGGTATTATCCGGAACTTAATCCGCTTCTGCCGCTCGATTTTTATGACGAGATCAGTGGCACGCCAGCTGCCAAGGCAATTCCGGTCAGGATCGTGCCGAGTGTCGCTTCGGCGCCTCCGGTCAAGATCACGGGCTGAAAGGCTTCCATTCGGCGCGGCATCCTTCATCAATGAAGGATGCTATGGAGGGAAGCAGGGATCCAAAATCATGAATTCGGAAGTCTTACCGAACGACTGGTCATCAGGGGACCGACTTCGTGGACCACTCAGGGATTTGCGCATCTCGATGATGGATTATTGCGATTTCCACTGCCCTAATTGCATGCCGGATTCAGTCTGTCATGGATAAGATCAGGGTCCGTGTGTCGGTCTGGAAGGGCGAGTATTATGTCGACGGCTGTACGGAATGGGTCACCTGCTGTTCTGTCTCTGACGAAACTGAGCGGTCGGGCCTGACTGATGCCGGAAACAGGCACGCTTTATGATTCCCCTGTTTCATACGCGGAAGGTGACTGTCCTTGGTTGGGCGGAAGAAACGGTTGATCTGAACATTGTAGACGAGGTGCCTGTCAGGCTCGTCTTCGGCGGCATTTTTCCGTATGGTGTCATGATGATGACGCCGGATCATCTGGTGGATTTTGCCTTCGGTTACTGTCTGACGGAACAGATTGTTGATTCTCCGCAACAGATACGTTCGGTCTCGGTGTCGGACGGTGTGGATGGGCCGACAATTGATGTTACGATTTCGGGCGATTGTTTCTCGCGGTTGCTGCGGCGAAAGGCGCGTGTTCAGACCGGACATTCCAGTTGTGGTATATGCGGCAGCGACGACGTGCCGTCCGTCGAGGTAACCGGGCAGGCATCCTTTCCTCTGGAACCGTTGATTGCCTCGTCCGCGATCCGCCGTGCTCTCCATGACCTCGATCGCTGGCAGGAACTGAATGCCCGCACACGGATGGTTCATGGTGCGGCCTGGGCGGATACGGACGGACAGATTCTCCTGATCCGGGAGGATGTCGGTCGGCACAACGCGCTTGACAAACTGATCGGCGCCCGCATGCGTGATGGCACGTTCTCCGGAAATGGCATTTGCCTGCTGACCAGCCGCTATTCGTATGAGATGGCGCTCAAGACGGTACATGCAGGCATGAATATCGTCGTTGCGATATCCGCTCCCACTGATCGCGCTATGCGTCTGGCTGAGAAAATGAACCAGACGCTGATTGCGATCGCACGACATGACAGGCAGTTCGTCTTTTGTGGCAGCCAGCGCCTGACCGGGCGATGATTACACCGGTTGGCAGAACTTCCGTTGTTTTGTGGGCCACGCGGTACGACTGGGGTATGCATCGTCCGGCGCAAACTGGCATTTTTACTCAGTTTGCTGGTCTTCCACAGCAGTTGACAGGCAGCAGAGAAGAAATCGTCGGGAAATGGAACGTCTGGAAAAAGTCATGGCGGGGAACGTATTTTGTATGGAAATATCATGATGTCAGGTGCGGCGGATGTGACGATCTCTCATCGGCGAGGAGTATGAGATGTTTCTGAAACAGCTGCAGTACTTGCGGGAAATCGAACGCCATAAAAGCTTCTCCAGAGCGGCCATTGCGTGCGGTGTGTCACAGCCTGCACTGTCGCGAGCCATCCGTCAGCTCGAGGATGAGCTGGGTGTCGTTATTATCGACCGCAAGAAAAAGGTGTTCGGGATCACGGACGATGGCGCGCGTGTCCTCAAATGGGCGCATGACATCCTGCGAGGGATCAGCGAGTTGCGCAATGAGGTGTCGGTGACGAAGAAGGCGATCGCGGGGATCGTCAAGATCGGTGTTATCCCGACTGCCGTGCATATTGTTCCACTCTTGCTGGAAGCTGTTCAGGGACGATGTGGCGATTTCGCCAGTGAGGTGTACGTGCTTCCCAACGTGTCGATCATTGAAAAACTCGTCAGTAGGGAACTCGATATCGGAATCATGTATTATGATCAGTGTCCCCAGGCAAAAGCCTTCCAGGTTCGTGCTCTGTATGCCGAACAGCAGGTTCTGGCGGCCGCCAGCGTTTTTCAGCTTCCTGAAGGCGACGATATCAGCTGGGAGGCTGCATCCAGATTGCCGCTGGCACTGTTGACTAGGGAAATGCGCTGCCGGCAACTGGTCGATGTGGGATTTCAGACGGCCGGCGTCGAGCCGATGATCAGGCTGGAGACAAACTCGCTGGAACTGATTCATGCTCAGGTCATGACCGGGAAGGTCGCAACCATTCTGCCGGTTTCATCATTTCCCTTACGCGTATCTCCTCCCGGTCTGCTCAGGATGCAGAGACTGCCGGGCTTTTCACCCGGCGCTGTAGGGGTGGTGCGTCTTGGCGAACAGGTGACGCCGGAATTTGTGTCGGCAGTCTGGGACAGCATACTGGAAACGAATATTCAGGACGACCTTGACCTGCTCTGTAAGCCCGCGACTACGTCCGGGCGGAAGCGATAAGCATTTTTACTTTCGTCATTGGCTTGCTTTCTGTATTCCCGCATTTCCACGCAAACCACGAGACCGTTGTTACCCGGACACGTCTGGCCGTCTGATCTTTACTGTCCATGTAAGCGGCGGAAGAAAGTGTGGTTCTTCTGCCGATAGTCATGATTTGCCAGATTTTTTCAGGCAAGAGCGGCTTTCAGGGGAAAAAATGTGCGTTCGTGATGTCGAGCCCGACCAAGCCATCGGTAGGTGGCGGAGATGGAGACAATATTTCGATTGTCCTGTCCGTAAGGACAACATCGTAACGGTAAAGGCCATTGGGATGATGGGGGCCAGGACGGACCCGTGCCTGTCCTTCATGGCTTTTCAGGCGAATGGCATGAGGTCGGATGAAAGCCGTTGCAGGTCCTTCGGGGAACGCGCAGGCGAACGGAAGAACGTCCCGCTCAGAAGGCCTGAAGATTCCATTCCTGATCTCTCCTTTGAACTGGAGGGTTTCTCCCAGGAACTGCATCACAAAGAGAGTGGCCGGAGCATGATCGAGGGTGGCGGCATCTGCCGACTGCACGATCTGCCCATTCTGCATCACGACAAGTGTATCCGCGATATCCAGCGCTTCTTCATGATCATGAGTGACGAGGATGGTTGTCAGACCCAGCCGGTCATGCAGTTCCCGCAGCCACCGGCGGATCTGACGTCGGATAATGGGGTCCAGAGCGCCGAAGGGTTCGTCAAGCAGCAGTAACTGCGGCTGGGTTGCCAGTGCCCGTGCAAGCGCCACGCGCTGTCGCTGACCGCCAGATAGCTGATTAGGTCTTGCTTTTGCAAAGTGAGGAAGCTGGATCAGGTCGAGAAGTTCCATGACGCGCTGCCTGATGGTTTCGCGGTCAGGGCGTCTGTTCCGTGGCAGAACGTCCAGTCCAAAGGAAATATTCCGCGCAACGGACATATGGCGGAACAGAGCATAGTTCTGAAAAACGAAACCTATATTCCGGTCGCTTGCAGGGCGTTGGGACGCGGCTGCGCCATCAATCAGAAGCGTTCCCTCAAAAGATGGAGAAAGGCCTGCAATGGCACGCAGAAGGGTTGTTTTCCCTGCTCCGGAAGGACCAACAAGGGCTACGAAAGAACCGTCTGCCACGTCGAGATCGATCGTATCCAGAATTTTTCGGGATGTGCCGGGTGCATATTGGCTGAAAGACTGAAGACGGACGCTCATGACTGTTTTTTCGCTACAGAATGCTCCAGGACAGAGCGGAACAGGACAATGGCCATTGCGAAAAGCGCCAGAAGGGCAGCCATCGTGAATGCTGCGGCTGTCTGATAGCCATTATAGAGAGTTTCGATATGCAAGGGCATCGTTTCGGTTTCTCCCGGAATGTGCCCGGAAACGACGGAGACTGCTCCGAACTCTCCCATGGCCCGGGCCGTGGTCAGGAGAATGCCGGAAAGCAGCGCACCTCCTGCATCCGGAAGGGTGACGTGCCGGAGCGTTTTCCAGAAGCTGGCTCCCAGCAGGAATGCGGCTTCTTCCGCGTCAGTCCCCTGTTGTTCCATGTAAGGCATGAGGGTTCGCGCCACGTAAGGGAAAGTGACAAACAGCGTTGCCAGTACGATTCCGGGAACAGCGAAGGCGACCTGGATATCATGTCGTTCCAGCCAGTTTCCCCACCATCCTTCCCGCCCGAACAGAAGCAGCCATACCAGGCCGGCAATCACGGGAGAAATGCTGAGCGGCAGTTCAATGAGCGCAACCATGAAACGCCGTCCAGGGAAGGTATATTTGGTCAGGAACCAGGCGGCGGCCATGCCGCCCACCGTGTTGAGGACGGTTACGATGACGGTCACGAAAGCGGTCAGACGAATGGCGGAGAGGGCATCCGGATCCATCAGGCTGGTCCAGGCATGATGCCATCCCTGCTGCAGTGCCTCTGACAGGATCAGCAGGACGGGCAGAAGCAGGACAGTCGCGACGGCAACATAGCTCAGTACAATCAGCACGAAGCGCCCGATACGCGCGGATGGCTGGATCATCGGCCATCTTCCCGTACCAGCCCGCGGGATGCGATGCGACGGACCTGTCCGACAAGAGCCAGACAGAGCAGGGACAGGATCAGAAGAATGGCTGCAATCGATGTTGCGCCCGCATAATTGAATTCCTGAAGACGCATGACGATGAGAAGAGAGGCGACCTCACTGTGGAAAGGCTGGTTGCCGGCAATGAAAATGACGGACCCGTATTCCCCGACGCAGCGGGAAAACGCGAGACCGAAACCACTGATGAGAGCCGGAAGAAGAGAAGGCAGGACAACACGAAAAAAACGCTGCCATGGTGTTGCTCCCAGCAGAAAGGCAGCTTCCTCGACATCATGAGGGGTGGCCCTCAGGACAGGTTCGACCGTACGGACAATGAACGGCAGACCGACAAACATGAGCGCCACGACAATTCCCGCTGGCGTGAAAGCGACTGGAAAGCCAAGATGCAGCAGAGGCTTACCAAGCCACCCGTTGGGGCCATACAGCGTCGCCAGGGTAATGCCCGTAACGGCTGTGGGCATGGCAAAGGGAAGATCAATCAGGGCATTGATCAGCCGGGTCCCCGGTGGTTTCAGCCGTACCAGCGTCCAGGCCAGCAGAAGTCCGAGCAGAAGGTCCATCAGAACGGCCAGAAACGCATAGCCGAAGCTGACACGCAGGGCCGCATACATGCGCCGGTCATGAAGCGCATGTATCATGGCCGCTGCACCGTCCTGCCAGGGACGAAAGAGCAAAGCTGTCAGAGGAAGAAGCACGATCAGGCCGAGCCAGAAGAGCGTGATGCCAGCCGTGAGGAAAAAACCCGGCAGGATCTGCCGTTGCCTGAAAGAGGCCAGCAGGCTGGCGTTCATCATCGACTGTAGATCTGGTCGAAGAGGCCGCCTTCCGAAAAATGTGTTTTCTGAACGTCTGCCCATCCGCCCAGACTGGCAATGTCAAATGTCCGGGTTCTGGAGAAAATGGAGGATTCGGCTAAAATAGTGGGATCGACAGGTCTGAAATAGTGTTTCGCGCCAATGCGTTGACCTTCAGGCGCAAACAGGAACTCCAGGTAGGCCTGGGCCAGCTTTTCGGTCCCGTGCGCCTGGGCGTTGCGATCCACAACGGCGACGGGAGGTTCCGCAAGGATGGTGACGGGCGGAACAACAATGTCGAATTTGTCCGGCCCGAGGTCGCGTGCGGCCAGAAGGGCTTCGTCTTCCCATGCCAGAAGAACATCTCCCAGCCCACGCTGTACGAAGCTGTTTGTTGCTCCTCGCGCACCCGTGTCAAGGACCGGGACATGACTGAACAAGCTTTTCAGATAGTTTCTGGCTGCCGTTTCTGATCCTCCCGGCCTATGGAGCGCCCATCCCCAGGCCGCGAGATAATTCCAGCGTGCGCCACCAGAGGTTTTCGGATTGGGTGTAATAACCTGCACATTGTTACGGATCAGATCCGGCCAGTCGTGGATGTTTTTTGGGTTGCCCTTGCGCACAAGGAAGATGATCGTGCTGGTATATGGGGTCGAGTTATGTGGCAATCGCTTTTGCCAGTCCGGGGCAATCAGGCCTTTCTGAGCCAGAATATCGATATCGTACGCGAGACCCAGCGTCACGACATCCGCCGGCGCGCCTTCCAGAACCGACCGGCCCTGCGCCCCTGACCCTCCGTGAGATGTTGTAACACTGACCCGATCATCCGGGTGGCTTCGGCTCCAGTAAGCAGCAAAGGCCCTGTTGACGTCAGCGTAAAGCTCCCGGGTAGGATCGTAGGAAACATTCAGAAGCCGGGTGGTCGCGGCCTGTGCCGTACCTGCAGTGAGCGCGGCCAGACTACTTGTGGCGAGGCCGCCAAGGACCAGGCGCCGGGAAAGCTGAAGTTTTTCTCCGGAAGATGGAAAACGGGAAGCATGCGGGAGACGTGAATTTCTTTTTCTGTAAATGGCCATGACGCTGATTTCGCTTTCCAATAAAGCCTATAAGATTACGTCAAATGATCATAACCATGGATTTGAAAGTTGATAAAGTAAATATCTATGGATTATGTGGAATTTAATAATAACTAAATAATATAGTTATTTACCTGCAAACCAAAGCCGGGAAGAGGCGGTTTTCCCAGAAATGCCAGTTTGTGCCAAGAAGCTGGTTTGTCCGCGAGGTAGCGCTTTCGGGGCGGCCAGAGACGCCGCGAACGTTTCGACCGGGCATGGGCGAAGGCTGTAGAAGCTTGCGCTTCTTCATGGTTCTGCCAAAGCAGAACCATGAAAAAAGGTTGTTCAGTGAGTGTTGCGGCTTGCGTCGCTGGCGGTGCGAATGGATGCGAATTCCGAACCCTTTTTCCAGACAGGCCACTGATGGGAGAAAGCCAGCTTGGAACCGACCAGACGGACTGCTTCAGCATCCTGAGCTGCACCGCGGACATCCCAGTTCGGGCTCCATGCATCACAGGGCTGGTGATAACAGGCCATATATGCTGTCAGCCACTGACCGCCGGCTTCCGTTCCGCCTTTCAGAAGATCAAACTTCCCGGCCATATCCATGACCGCCAGAACAGGCACGCCGGCCCGTGCAAAGGGAAGGTGATCTGCGCGATAAAAAGCACCACGCTCCGGCATGGCTTCGGGTTCTGCCGTACGACCCTGTGTCCGGACTGCTGCGGCAAAATCATCCTGAAGACTGTCCTGACCTGGCCCGATGATGAAGGCATTGCGCGCGGGGCCAGCCATCTGGAGGACGTCCATGGTCAGATTGGCTGCTGTCTTGTCCAGGGGAGACAGCGGATGGGAAACATACCAGCCCGATCCCAGCAACCCGCGTTCTTCGCCTGTCCAGGATGCAAAGCGCACGGTACGTTCCGGCTTGGGACCACCCTTGAAGGCACGGGCAATCTCCAGAACGGCGGCTATTCCTGACCCGTCGTCGATGGCGCCACGGCGAATAACCGTATGACCCTGTGCATCCTTGCGCTGGCCATAAGCATCCCAGTGGGCTCCGAACATAACCGTTTCGTCAGGATATTTCGTTCCCGTGATCTTGCCGAGCACGTTCTGGCTCTTCAGTTGTTCGCTCTTTACAGGAAGATCGGCGGAAAACAGTGTTCCAGGCAGCGTTACCGGATGGAAATCCATGGTACGGGCCGCTACGCGAAGCTGTTCGAGGTCCAGGCCCGCTTCGCTGAAGAGGCGAGCGGCGGCATCGCCCTGAAGCCAACCCTGAACAGGAACAGGTTTCTGTTCGGTATCAGCATGTACAACATCAAATGCTTCACCGTTCGGCGCTATGACAGTGCTCCAGGGATAGGATGCACCGGGGGTATCATGAATGATGAGAGCAGCAACGGCGCCCCGACGTGCCGCTTCTTCGTACTTGTACGTCCATCGACCGTAATAGGTCATGGTTTTGCCGCCAAACCGTCCATAGACTGGTTCACCCGGTTTTGCGTCAAAATCCGGATCGTTGACCAGGAAAACAGCGACTTTTCCATGAAGATCCACGCCTTTGTAATCGTCCCAGTGACGTTCAGGCGCAGATACACCGTAACCAACGAAAACCATCGGTGCCTTCAGGACACGCAGCCGGTCTTCCGGCAGCAGGGTCGCAAGATAAATGTCTTTCAGTTGAGCCAGAGGAAGATTTTTCGATCCGGTCTGGACCGAGATGTTTCCGTTAGCCTGTGTCTGAGTGTGGATCATGGGAACGGTCTGTGTCCAGCCGCCATTCTCGCCACCCGGTTCCAGCCCCAGTTTCTTGTACTGCTGGATCAACCAGGGAACCGTAACGGCTTCTCCATGCGTGCCGGGAGCGCGCCCTTCAAAAGGGTCAGACGCCAGAACCCGCATGGTTTCCGACATACGGGCCGGATCAATCGGGCCGGATGCGCCTGCTGGAGCAGCGGCAGCCGAAAAGGAAACAGCGGCGCAACTCACGCAAAGAGCACCAAGGGACATACGGACAGGGAAGGAAGGAAAAGGCATCATTCTCTTATCTTATCGTAATTATTTCTTATATGGGAAGTCTTTCCGCCTTTTGTCAAAAGGCGAGAAATTCCTGTATGGGATTCCCGAAAATGCCGGTTTTCGGGAACATGGATTTTCGGTCAGATCGTCCGTGCATAAAGTGTTTTCCTGTCATGTGACGCAATCAGAATGAGCACGGCGCCGTAAAGCAGGGCCAGCAGATCAATGATTACTGAGACATGATTCAGGCCGGTCGACAATACACGCGTCCCGTCTGTCATGGGAATCAGTATGGTCAGAAGACCGGTCGCCAGAAGTAATGGTTGCCTGCTCCTGTCGCCACCAAGGCAGACTGCCGTAGCGAGACAGGCGAGGAAAACAGCGTAAAACAGGATCTCGACTGTCTGATAATGCCCTCCTTCCGGCAGGAGAGGCACGGCAGCAAGAATGGCGGATATTCCGCTCATGCAGCCCAGCATGCATCCTGTTGTCAGGATGGAAAGAGCGCGGGTTGTAGAGCTGGCCTGTGTCAGACCCGCGCTGCGTTCCCGCTGACGGCGCGAGGAAAGCCAGAGCTGGTTGCCAGAATAGAACAGAAAAGCGCCACCCATGCCCAACAGGGCATAACAGATCTGTCCTGCAAGGCCGCCAAACGTCCCGAAATGGAGAGCATAAATTGTCGTTAGCGCCACAAATCCATGGCTCTGATGTCCGGGAAGGTAATCAGTGGATATCATATGGCCGTCATAGGGATTGATATCGACATAACCGCCATCTGCCCGACGGGTCACGTGTCGAAAATCATGTCCCGTGACGCGGAGGGATATCTTGCCGTTCCGGGTGGAGTAGGTCAGCTTGTCCGGCGTGAAATCGGGCGCCTGTTCTGCCAGTATTGCGACAATCTGTCCAGGTGCAGGCATATTGCCGTGTTTCACATGACTACTATTTCCGTTTCCGGGATGTTTATGTCGTGCCATTTCGACATGAGGAGCGGGTATGAACAGGGCGTGTTCCAACGCTAGGACAGGCTGTTGGAATGCGAAACCTGCCGCTGTTGCAGCTATGACAATATGGAAGGGAAGGGAACACACCCCCAACAACGTATGAAAATCCATCCAGACGCGTCTCAGGTTTTCCCCCAGGCGCAGAACGAACAGGTTACGCACCAGTGAGGGAAGAAGTGTAATCGTTCCGGAAACGAGGGCGACGGCATAAAGCAGCGCGACAAAGCCCATGATCAGTCGTCCTGACGTCCGTCCGAGGGGAAGGCCGATCCGCTGATGCAGGATATTAATGAAATACGCTGCCTGTGACGGAGTACGGCTTCGGGTGACAAGGGTGCCATCCGGAGCAAGACCCGCATACACAGTCCGGGCAGGCCCATGATCCCGATCTTGCGAGACGGACCACATCAGGCTGGAAGGACTGACAGGGTCAGGATGCAGAACAACCGTGTAACTGGTTGCCGCTGCAGGGTTCGCCTTGGACGCCTTCTGAAGCAGTTCTGGAAGCTGCGTCATGGAGACAGGAGCTGGAAGTGTGTCGGACCGGGAGCCCCAGTACTCCAGCGGTTCCTCGAACATCGTCATGCCACCGGCATAAAAGGCGATAAACAGGAACAGGCCTGCCATGATGCCGACCCAGCTATGGATTGCCCGGTACAGGCGGACGATATCTCCCCGGATCTTCATGCCATCACACCACGAAGAAAGAAAAATACGCCCCAGATTACGATGTTCGCAGAAGCCAGCCCAAGCCAGGCTCGTAACGCAGACGGGAACAGAAAGGAAAACGCCAGGATCAGGCCCCATATCGGTCCTGGAAGCCATCGGAGAATCAGGGCCGCTGGCGTTTTGACGGCGGCATCTGCATGGAAGAGAAGACCGGCCACACCCATCAGCCCTATTGATGCGGTCGCTCCCAGCACAAGCCCGGCCAGTGCTTTTCCCATCCAGCCGCCTGTATCAAGCGGTTGCCTCGCCCGGTTCATGACAGACGTCCTGTACGAAACGGGATAACGGAAGCGATGATCGCCATCACGATACAGCCCGTCATCAGCAGTGCCGCCACCAGAAGAACGGCCGCCACCGGCTGGAGGATCCGGCACAGAAGCACAGTCCCCAGCGCCGTGAAGCCCAGACCCGAAAGCCATCCCGCCCACCCCGGAAAGGGGCGAGGCAGAAGACATTGGGACGGGGTGGAAAGGTAGAACAGGACTACTGCAGGTAGAAGCGGAAAGGCTGAAAGAAGCATGGACGGCAGATCTTTTACCAGAGGCTGGGGAGCGTCATGACCACGGTCCGGCCCGATGTCTGGCAATGGTCATTTGGCCAGCTGAAAAGCAATTCATGACGATACCGGAAGCAGGGAAGGGCTGAACAGGGAGGGAATGTGGATGCGGCCATATCATGCTCAGTCTCCGTAAGAGGAAATCCTGATTATCATTAGTGATAATCATTCTCAATAACAAGAAGGCAGGAGCTTTCCGAATGTGTCAGCCTTGTTCGCCGGGCTCTAGTTGACGTGTCAGAGACGGATATGACCCCCATGATCCTGAATGCTGACCTGCGGCCTTTTTCGTGAACCAGACTATTGCTTGACCTTGGCAGGGCTTCCTACCCGTTCAGGGGAAGGGACTGTCCGAAAGCCGCCTCCCGTTGCCTTGAACAGATCCACGGAGGCATTCAGCCGCATGAGGGTTGCTGTCACGTGAGCGATCTGCGTTTCCTGCACGGTGGAGCGGGCTGCGAGAACATCAACCTCGCTGGCATATCCCTGGTTCAGGCGCAGGACCGTCAGGTGCAGCTTCTTCTCCGCCGCATCTTCCCGGTCAGTATTGTCCTGGCTGCGCTCCTGCGCCGTTGTCTGCGCCAGAAGCGCGTCCCTGACCTCTTTGAACGCTGTGCGGATGGACTGTTTGTACAGAATGACCTGCTCGTTTTTATTTTCTTTGGCAAGCCGTACCCCGCTCTCCGTGCGGCCGAAGTCGAGAACGGGAGCCGCCATGGCTGCACCCAGTGTCCATGCCCGGCCCGTCGCCCGATACAGGTTGTCGATGTCGACATTGTTCACGCCTGCCAGCGACGCCAGGGAAATACTGGGGAAATAGGCCGCCCGGGCATATCCGATGTTGAAATTGCTCGCGATCAGGGCCTGTTCATGCATGGCAATATCCGGACGGCGCTCAAGAAGCTCCGACGGCAGCACCGCCGGCGTCGGGTCAGGCACGGTTATGTCCCGGATGTCCCGCCCACGGGGAATGGTATTCTGGACGATGCTTCGGGGAGAACGCCCGATGAGAACGGCGAGCGCGCTTTCTGCCCGGTTTCGCTGATCCTCCAGGTCAGGGAGGGCAGCATGCACGCTGTCCCGCCGCTCCGTAACATCCTGAAGCGTCAGGGCATCCACTGCGCCGACCCTGTACTGATGCTGGACAATGGCGAGGAGTTCATCCTGTGTTTGGATACTGTCCTTCAGGATGACGACATCGTCATCGAGGGCACGGAGGCTGAAATAGAGTTTGACGCCTGCTGCGGCGATGGAAAGATCCGCGGCCATTTCAGCATAGGCCGCCGCACGGACACCCGCTTTCGCGGCCTTGCTGAGGCTGGCGTTCTTGCCCCACAGATCCAGCTCATAGTTCAGCATCCCTCCGACAAAGCCGAAATTGCTGGTCTTGTTGGGAAATGGAAAACTCCGGCCAAGCGCATGGATGCTCCCGTCCGCGAATTTTCCGTATGCGTCTGCTCCGGCAATGGACAGGGCAGGGAGCTGGTTGGCGAAGGCATAGCTGTACTGCGCCTGTGCTTGGGAAAGCCGGTTTTTCGCGAGCGCAATGTCATCACTGTACTGCAGGGCCTCGAGCACGATCTGGTCAAGGGCTGGATCGCCATAGCTGCGCCACCACTGGCTTTCATCCCGCGGGACGGCATGCGTCCCGTTCCAGGTGTCGGGTAGCGTCACAGTGGGTCGCCTGTAGGTCGGTGACAGCCACGAACATCCGGCGAGAAGCGCGGGAAGAAGGAGCAGCAGTCGTTTCATGGCGCGGCTGCCTTCGTGGAGGGGGACGGTTCCCGGATGTGGAAACACAGGACATACAGTGACGGAAGGAAGATCAGGGTCAGGGCCGTGGCAACTGCGAGACCGCCCATGATGACATCCGCCATTGGCCCCCAGAATACGCTGGAAGCAATCGGCACCATCCCCAGAATGGCGGCGACGGCCGTCAGCATGATCGGGCGGAAGCGGATCATGGCCGCACTGACCACCGCATCCCATTCAGACTTCCCGGCGTCCTGCTCGATCCTGATCTGATGCACGAGAATGACGGAATTACGGATGATCATCCCGACAAGCGCCACCAGCCCGAGCAGGGCAATGAATCCGATCGGATTACCGGTCAGAAGCAGGGCGATGACCACACCGATCAGGCCGAAGGGCGCCACACTGACGACCAGGGCCACGCGCTTGAAATCCTGAAGCTGTACCATCAGCACGGCGAGCATGATCAGGACCATGACAGGCATTACGGCAATGACCGAATTCTGGGCTTTTGCGCTTTCCTCGACCGTTCCGCCAGTTGCGACATGGTAACCGGATGGCAGATGCGCGTTATAGGTCTTTATCTGGTCCGACAAGGCGGAAACGGCGGTTTCGGCCTGAATCCCGTCCTGAAGCTGCGCCTGTACCGTCATGGTCGGCAGTCTGTCTCGCCGCCAGATCAGGGGATAATCCTCCACATATGAAACGCTCGCTACTGATGACAGCGGGACCGTCAAATCATTCGGCAGGCGGATGTCAAGATTGCGGAGGCTCTCGATGGACAGGCGGTCTTCCTTCCTGGCCCGTAGTACGACATCGACAAGATAGATGCTGTCCCGTACCTGTGTGGCCGTCATGCCCGTGACGGTCGAGTTGATGGCCAGCGCGATCGTCGCGGAGGAAAGGCCGAGACGACGCGCTTCATCCTGCCGCACATCGATCCTGAGCTTGCGCGCCGGATCGCCCCAGTCGAAGTTAATGAGACGCAGGTTCCCGGTGGCGGCCATCATCTGCGCCACATCCTGCGCATAATGACGGACTTCATCCGGGTTGCGGCCGCTGACCCTGTACTGGATCGGCCAGCCTACGGGTGGTCCCAGCTCCAGGGGAAAGAGCCCATGCACGAGATCCGGCATCTCCCGTGCCAGTCTGTCATCGAGACGCCGGCGTAGACGTTCACGGGCAGATGCGTTTTTGGCCACGATGACCGTCTGGGTGAAGAAATCGTTCGGAAGTTGTTCATCAAGCGAGAGATAGAACCGGATCGCGCCACGCCCCACATAGGAGCTCCAGTGGTCAATATCCGGATCATTGCGCAGCATGGCGTCAAGGCGGCGCGAAATTTCTCCTGTCTGCTTGATGGAGGCTCCCTGTCTCAGCGAGAGATTGACCAGAAGTTCCGGCCGGTCCGAAGCCGGAAAGAATTGGCGGGGAACAAGGGGCAGAAGGATCAGCGAAACAAGCAGCGCACCCAGACTGAGCAGAACGGTCATCCGCGGATGACGCATCGTACCAAGCAGGAAACGTTTGAAAAGCGTCAGGATCCGTCCCTGGCGGGGCTTCTCGGCGGACGCCCGGGACGCATCATCACGTGGACGCAGGATCGTGACACCGATCAGCGGGGCCACCAGCACGGCCACGAACCATGAAACAATGAGGGCCAGGCCGACAACGGCGAACAGTGAGAACGTGTATTCCCCGGCAATGCTATGGGCGAAACCCACGGGCACGAAACCGGCGACCGTCACCAGTGTTCCCGTCAGCATGGGAAAAGCCGTGGACGTATAGGCAAAGGTTGCGGCCCGCCCCAGTGGCCACCCTTCCTCGAGTTTGCTGACCATGCTCTCGACGGTGATCATGGCATCATCCACGAGCAGCCCGAGCGCGATGATCAGGGCGCCCAGCGAAACGCGCTGAAGGTCGATGCCCAGTAATTCCATGCAGGTGAACACGACTGCCAGCACGAACGGAATACAGAACGCGACTACCGTTCCCGCCCGTCCGCCAAGACTGAGGAAGCTGACCCCCAGAACAATTGCGATGGCCTCGAACAGGGCTTCCGTAAAATCGCCCACCGCATTCTTCACGACTTTCGGTTGGTTGGCGACGAGGTGCGCCTCGATCCCGATCGGCATGTGAGCGTGAAACTCCGCCATTTTCGCGGAGACGTTCTTTTCCATGTTCAGGATATTGCCACCGCTGCTCATGGAGAGCGCAAGCCCGATGGCGTCATGACCATTGACCCGGAACATGGTCTGGGGCGGATCGGAATAGCCACGGCTAATGGTGGCGATGTCTCCCAGACGGATCTTGCGGTTGCCCGCATAGACCGTGACATTGGCGATATCGCTCGTGGAGCCGAACTTGCCCGTCGGCTGGATCATGATATTTTCAGATCCGGTGTCGATTGTGCCGGAAGGAACGATCGCATTCTGCGCCTGAAACGCGGCGGCAATCATTTCTCCGCTGATGCCAAGCCGGGCAAGGTGTCTGCTAGAAAAATCGACAAAAATCTTTTCGTCCTGTGCGCCCAGCATTTCCACCTTGGCGACATCGGGGACGTGCAGCAGTTCGTCGCGGACCGTTTCGACATAATCCCGCAGTTCACGGGGGGAAAAACCATCCGCCGTGAAGGCGTAGATGATGCCGTAGGTATCGCCGAATTCATCGTCAAAAAACGGTCCTTCGGTCGTGGCGGGCAGATAGGGTTTTATATCCCCCACCTTCTTGCGGACCTGATACCAGATGTCCGCCACCCGGGCCTTGGGTGTGCTTCCCAGAAGGTTGACCAGAATGGTGGTCTTTCCGGGAACCGTGTAACTTTTGACGTAATCGAAATAAGGCGTTTCCTGAAGCTTCTTCTCGATCCGGTCCGTCAGCTGATGGGTCGTTTCTTCCAGGGTCGCGCCAGGCAGCATGGCCTGCACCACCATGGTCTTGACGGTGAAGGGCGGATCTTCGTTCCGGCCCAGACTGAAGTAGGATCGTACCCCCGCCACGGTAATGAGGATCATGGCGAACAGGACAAGGGCACGATGGCGCAGGGACCAGGACGAGAGGTTCAGGCCCTGTCCATCCTGTTCATCAGGGCCGGACATGGGACTCATCCAGCAGGGAGACTTTCTTTCCGGGGTAAAGGGCCTGCACGCCTGCGGTCACGATACGCTCCCCGGCCTTCAGTCCCGAAGCGATTGTAACATCGTCCGCGGCATACTGCGCGACCCCCACTGGCCGCAGCGTGACAGTCATCGTGTCGGGCATAACAACCCAGACAGCGGGCTGACCATTCTGTGCGGTCAGCGCCGCTGGCGGCAGGTGAATGTCCGGATGAGGGGACGCAGAGAAACATCCGACCGCGACCGAGCCCAGAGTCATGGCTGCCGGTGTGTCCTGAAGCACAACCCTGGCCCGATAGGTCCGGGTGAGGGGATCACTGTCCGGTGACAGTTCGTAAAGGGTGCCGTTCGCGCAGATCTGGCGGTTTGCATCCAGACATACGGTCATGAGGGTACCGGTGGTCAGGCCGGAGCGCAGGAAGTCCGCTGGAATATCGAACTGCGCATCCCGGCCCGCAGAATCCGCCATGCGCATGATTGGTTGTCCGGCAGCGACAACCTCACCCACCTCGACCAGCCGATCCGTAATGATACCATCCGCATCGGCCCGCAGACGGGTCCGTTCCAGCTGCTGTGCGGCAATCTTCTGCCGGGCTTCCGTAGCCAGCACTGTTTCTTGGGTCATCCTGTAGCGGCGGATCACGTCATCATAGTCATTCCGCGAGACGGCATGGTCGGGGAGAAGGGCTGTTGCGCGTTGTTTTAGTGGCGTCATCTGCGCCAAGGCAGCGCGTGCCGACTGTGCATCAGCCGTTGCCGCGAGCAGGGTCTGGGTTTCAGTTGCATCGTCCAGCCGGGCTAAAATCTGCCCTTGCCGGACGGGATTTCCGGCCAGAACCGAACGTTCCACCATTTTCCCCGGAACGCGGAATGACAGGGTGACCATCCGGTGTGCCGTGATCTGTCCTGTCAGACGCTCCCCGGATGTCTTGTCCAGTGGCTGAACCACCATGGATCGGACGGGTCTTATCTCTTCGACCGCCGGTTTTTTGTGATGACATCCGGCCAGGGTGACGAGCAGGCAGCTTCCCAGGCCGGTCATATATGGCGATCGCCGTCGGTTCATTGGAAAGCACCTTTGAACTGGCCGGGGAGCGGGCTGGCCAGTATCCCGTTCATGAATGTGACCCACGCGCCGTTAAAATAATGGTCGCGTTCTGTCTTCGTCTCGAACTTTCCCCGCCCGAAAAGCATCTTCTGATGCGGAATCCCGAGTGTCAGGCCACAAAGCATCTGGCCTGTTTCCTCCAGATGATAAGGCCCGTTCAGAAGCCCTGCTTCTTCAACGGACCCCAGAAACCTGGATGTCAGATTTTCGAGTGATTCGAAGATATGGGCGCCTGCATGGTTTACCAGATCGGGAAAACGCCACCCTTCCGCAATGAAGGTCCTGCTCAGGGCGAGCGTTTCCGGAGCGAGGACCAGGTCAAGAAGCATTCTCAGGGTTCTGTACAACGCCAGCAGCGGATCGCTGGAGGCCAGTTCCTCCAGTGGTTCGGCGGTGGCAAGAAAACTGTTTCCCAGTTCGAAGATAACTCTCTTGAACAGGTTTTCCTTAGAAGAGTGCCGTCGGTAGATGGTCTGTTTTCCGACTTGGGCCGCGGCGGCAATCTGTTCGACTGATGTGGCTGCGTAACCCTGCTCTCCGAACAGCCGGCTGGCCGTTTCCAGAATGAGGGTATCCAGTTCTTCCGACATCCGGAGGTCCGGTCGTCCGGCAAATCTTTGCATTGTCCTGCCAGTTCCTGTCCGGCTCAAACCAAAATCAACAGCATCCTTAAATAGAACGAGACGGTATCGTCTCGCAAGAAACAAAATTACACAGAAAGGAGGAAATTTTGCATCTTTTGCGGATTATGCTTTTCGGGTCGGGTGGTATGCAGGCCTTAGCTCCGGCTGCAACTTCTGAACGTCATCGGATCTGAAAAACAGTTTTCTCCATTGACCGTCAAAATACTGTCCAGGCAGTGAAAAATTGGAAACAGCCCGGAAAGTACGGGCCTGTATTGAAAACATACTTGACCATCATGACAGGATTGCATCGTCTGTGATTTGCCATGACCAGCGGGTCTGTTCCGCAAGCTGACGGGTTTCCGGCAGTTCGTGAAGCAGGTCTTTTCAGGGGAAGAATACCGACATGAAGGTTGCATTGGGACAGTTCGCGGTTGCGCCGGACTGGGAGACAAATCTGCATCAATGTCAGAAACTGATCAGCGAAGCCAAAGCCGGTGGAGCGGATCTGCTTGTTCTGCCGGAAGGCATTCTGGCTCAGGACATCAACAATCCCGACCTACTGCCCCATACGGCTCAGCCGCTGGATGGTCCTTTCCTGGAGAAGCTGCGACAGGAGACACAGGGCATTGCCGTAGCGGGATGCGTTAATGTTCCTGATGGGGCCGGGCGCTTTTTCAACACGCAGTTCGTGCTGCGGGATGGCGCATTCATTGCGCAGTATCGCAAACTTCACCTGTATGACGCTTTCAGCATGAAGGAGTCCCGCCGGACCTCTCCGGGAACGGAACTCCCGCCGGTGGTGGAAATCGCCGGAATGCAGGTTGGCCTGATGACCTGTTATGATGTCCGCTTTCCGGAAATGGCGCGGTATCTCGCCCTGGCGGGAGCGGAAGTGCTGCTGCTGCCTGCAGCCTGGATCCGCGGTCCGGCAAAGGAGCGCCACTGGGAGGTTATGGCCGTGGCCCGGGCGCTTGAAAATACCTGTTATGTCGTGGCTGTTGGAGAATGTGGAGAACGGAACATCGGCGCCAGCATGGTTGTGGATCCGCTGGGTGTAGTGACACTGGCTCTGGGAGAGTCTCCGGCGCTGGGCTTTGCGCCTCTCGACCGCGAGCGGATCGCTCATGCACGCCGTATTCTGCCCGTACTGGAAAACCGGCGTTTTGCACCTCCCGTTCTGGAAACCCCATAACACATCACCATGGTATCGGGCCGGGCAGTGATTTTTAGCCAAGTAGTCTCTGTGTCATTCCGGGCATTCAGCGGAAAGGAAACCGGTGCGGGTTCCTGTCGGGAGGCATAGTTTCCCACGATGATTCTTCGGACTCGCATTTCCCGACAGGGAAGTCATCGTGACTTCGGATTATCCGTCTGGCCGCATGGGGCAGGGAGTTTGCCTGCCATAGCGGAAAAGTTGGAAAATCCGTGTCCCCGTCAAGGTAATCCAAAAAAGGATGCCTTGCATTGAACGATCTGCCTCTGACAGGTGCCGCCACATTACAGAGAACAGTGCAGGAGAAGAGGTTTCCGGAAGAATATCTTCCATCTGAAGCAACGAACATCTCTGCAAAAGTGGCTGCTATCTTTCGGGTCAGCGCCATGACGCCTGCCAGAGAGACAGTACTGCTATCATTTTTCCTGAAGACGGGGGATCAGTTCAGCGAAATTGCAGGGGCGATGTCGATTGTCGAGCTGGTATTTCAGGACATCTTCCCAGGCATCCCGCACCGCACCACGGGAGCCGGGCAGTGCGAACAGATACGTACTCTTTGCCAGCCCGGCCAGCGCCCGTGACTGAATGGTGGAGGTTCCAATCTTCTGATAGGACAGCATCCGAAACAGCTCACCGAAGCCGGGGATGGATTTTTCAATAACAGCGGAAAAGGCCTCAGGCGTGACATCCCGTCCCGTAACACCTGTTCCGCCAGTACTGATGACCACATCCGTCCCGGGATCTTCAATCCATTTTTCCAGATGGCTTTTGATGTCCGGAACATTGTCCCGCACCAGTGCCCGGTCTGACAGGACATGCCCGGCCCGGGTCAGATAATCCACCAGGCTGTTGCCGGAAAGATCATTCTCCATGTTCCGGGTATCGGAAACCGTCAGAACTGCGATGTGAAGGGGCAGGAAGGTCTTGATTTCGTCAATCATGAAAGCAGTATCTCCAGAATTCTGAAAATCAGGTTTGTCTTATCGCTTCAGCTTGTACCCTGTCCGGAAGATCCATGAGACCACACCCAAGCACAGTCCCATGAAAAGCAGCGTCATGGTGAGACTGATGGTCGCCCCGACATCCGATGCGCCATAGAAGCTCCAGCGGAACCCGCTGATCAGATACAGGACAGGATTGAAAAGGGTCACATGCTGCCAGAAGGGTGGCAGGATCCGGATGGAGTAGAAGCTGCCGCCCAGAAAGGTCAGGGGGGTGATGATCAGCGTGGGTACCACGTTGAGCTTTTCGAACGTGTCCGCCCAGATACCAATGATAAAGCCGAAGAGGCTGAAGGTCAGTGCGGTCAGAACCAGAAATGCCACCATCCAGAAGGGATGAAGCACGCTGAACGGAACAAAAAGTCGCGCGGTCACGAGAATGATCGATCCCAGAAGCAGCGCCTTGGTCGCGGCTGCACCGACATAACCGAGCACGATCTCGAAAGGAGAAACTGGTGCGGACAGGATCTCGTAGATTGTGCCAAGATATTTCGGGAAATAGATCCCGAAGGAGGCCGTCGAAATGCTCTGGGTCAGCAGGGAGAGCATGACAAGGCCGGGGACAATGAACGCGCCATAGCTGACGCCATTGACTGGCCCCATATGGCTGCCCATCGCAGCGCCGAAGACAATGAAATACAGAGCTGTCGAGATGACGGGGGAGACAATGCTCTGTACAAGTGTCCGCAGGGTGCGTTGCATCTCGGCGGAGTAGATTGCTCGGACAGCATAGAAATTCATGATGCGCTCCGCACGAGACTGACGAAAATGTCTTCAAGTGAACTCTGCCGCGACTGAAGGCCGCGCAGGGTGATCCCCAACAGGTCAAGCTGGCGCAGAAGACCTGCTATACCGGTATCGTCCGCCTGTGCGTCATAGGAGTATGTCAGTTCCGTCCCATCTTCGGAGAGTTCCAGATGCCAGGGGGCCAGCGCTTCAGGCAGGGCAGGCAGGGACGGGTGGATCCGGAGCAGAAGCTCCGTCCGTCCCAGTTTCCGCATCAGGATCTGCTTGTCTTCGACAAGGGTGATGCGACCGCCATTGATGATACCGATGCGATCGGCCATCTCCTCGGCTTCCTCAATGTAATGTGTCGTGAGGATGATCGTGACACCATCTGCCCGCAACTGGCGCACCATTTCCCACATGTCCCGCCTCAGATCGACATCTACGCCCGCCGTCGGTTCATCCAGAAAAAGGATGCGCGGTTCATGGGCCAGGGCCTTGGCGATCATGACCCGACGCTTCATACCCCCTGAAAGCGCGACAAGTTTGGTGTCCCGCTTTTCCCATAAGGACAGCGTCCGCAGGAGCTTTTCGATATAGGCCGGGTTGGCAGCTTTTCCGAACAGGCCACGGCTGAAACAGGTTGTGTTCCAGACGGTGTCGAAGCTCTCTGTTGTCAGTTCCTGCGGCACCAGTCCGATCTGCCGCCGCGCCGCGCGGTAATCCCGGATGGTATCGTACCCGTTCGCGGCGACCTGTCCGCCCGAAGCCGTAACGATCCCGCAGATGATGCTGATGAGTGTCGTCTTGCCGGCTCCGTTGGGACCAAGCAGCGCGAAGATTTCACCCGGCATGATGTCGAGAGTGATGCCGGACAGGGCTTCGAACCCCGAGGCATACCGTTTCGTCACGTTGCGGATGGCAATGGCTGGCACAGGATCGGTTGCAGCAGCCTGGGAAAAGGGTGCGTCCAGAAAAGGCTGGGTCATGGCTCTCACGACAGTCATCGGTCACGTTCCAGACTGGCACATAAACGTCCGCTGCGCGATCCGGCTTTCATGAGCGGTTAAATTTCTTGAATGGAAATAATTTGTTCTCTATATGTTCTGAATGAGAAGTCCAAGATACAGTCTCCGGAAATGTCACCTCCCGGTCGCGGCGTATCTTCATCATAATGGAACGAAGCAATGGCGCAGACAGGAATCGCCGAGAAACTGACGATCCTTGCCGATGCGGCGAAGTATGATGCGTCCTGTTCTTCTTCCGGCGGCAAAAAGCGGGATTCCCGTTCCGGCAAAGGCATTGGTTCGGTCACGGGAGGAGGGATCTGCCATGCTTATGCCCTGGACGGGCGATGCATCAGCCTGCTAAAAATTCTTCTGACCAACAGCTGTATCTTCGATTGCCATTACTGCATCAACCGGCGGTCGTCGAATGTTCGTCGGGCGCGGTTCACGGCTGCTGAAGTCGTGAAACTCACGCTCGATTTCTATCGCCGCAACTATATTGAAGGACTGTTCCTGTCATCAGGCATTATTCATACGCCTGATTACACCATGGAACAGATCGTTGAGGTCGCACGTGCCCTGCGGGAAGATCATGATTTCCGGGGATACATCCACCTGAAAACCATTCCTGATGCCGATCCGGATCTGGTGAGAAAAGCCGGAGCCTATGCAGACCGGCTGTCCATCAACGTGGAGCTTCCTACGCTGGATGGCCTGCATCGTCTTGCACCGGAGAAATCGGAACAGCGGATTGAAGGCGCGATGGGCAGCCTGTCCTCAGCCATAGAAGACAGCAGGGATGCCCGCCGGCGGTACCGGTCTGCGCCACTCTTCGCGCCGGGCGGACAGTCCACGCAGATGATCGTCGGGGCGGATGCGGCAACGGACCGTGACATCGTCACCCGGGCCGCCACCCTTTACAACCGTTTCGACCTGCGTCGCGTCTATTACTCCGCGTTCAGCCCTATTCCTGATGCGAGTGCGGTTCTTCCGCTCAAACGGCCGCCCCTCCTGCGGGAACATCGCCTCTATCAGTCGGACTGGATGATCCGGTTTTATGATTACAAGCCGCATGAGGTCACGGCCGCAGCCGATCCGGTCACAGGGATGCTTCCGCTCGATATTGACCCGAAACTAGCCTGGGCCTTGCGGTTCCGCCAGAATTTTCCCGTGGACATCAATCGTGCCCCGCGTGAAATGCTGCTGCGTGTGCCTGGTCTGGGGCCCAAGGCCGTGAAATCCATCCTGACGGCCCGCCGCTGGCGAAGCCTGCGTCTCGCGGATGTGGCGCGTCTGACAGTTTCCGTCAGAAAGCTGCGCCCTTTCATCATTACCCAGGACTGGCGGCCAGTTCTGCTGGCGGAAAGTCAGGATCTGCGCGCCATGCTGTTCCCGAAGTCCAGCCAGATGGAACTGTTTGGGGCCTGACGATGACCGTGATCCGGCTGGAAAGGAATGATGATTTCGAAGGATGGCGCGATGCTGCCCGCAGGCTGGCAGCGGCAGATATTCCCGCCGAAGCCGTCATCTGGCAGATCGGCGAAGAGCGGACCGATCTGTTCGGACAGGCCATGTCCCTGCCGGAAGCAGGTTCATCCTTTCACGTTCCCCGCGGTTTCGTCCAGCTGGCGCGGTCCGTCCTGCTTCACAGCAATCCCGAGCGGTTTTCCGAGCTTTACAGCCTGTTGCTGCGTGTCCGGACGCAACCCCACCTCCTTCAGGATCGTGCGGACCGGCAGGTTCACAGACTCTCCCGCCTGTCCCGGGCGATACGCGTCGAGCAGCACAAGATGCATGCCTTCCTGCGTTTCCGGGAAGTGGGAGAAGGCGAAGCGAGACGGTTTGTGGCCTGGTTCGAGCCGGAACATCATATCCTTCGGTCCTGCGCCGCTTTCTTTGTAGATCGCTTTACCACCATGCAATGGTCCATTTTGACCCCGAAGGGATGCCTTCACTGGGACGGGAAAACCGTACAGGAAAGCCCTGCGGCCAGCAGGCAGGATGTTCCGGATTCCGATCCGGTTGAGGCTGTCTGGAAAGACTACTATGCCGCCACCTTCAATCCCGCGCGCCTGAGGTCCAGGGCCATGATGAAGGAAATGCCCCGGAAATACTGGCACAATATGCCGGAGACAGCCCTCATTCCCACCCTGATTGCAGGTGCGCACAAAAGGACCTGTGACATGACGGATCCCGACAGGAAAAAGACCTGAACGCTCTGGACGGATCAGCCAGCCTCAGTGTGGACGCGACTGTCTCTGCTGATAAAGATGCCAGCTCAGAAGGCAATGCGCATTGGGTGTCAGTTCCGGCACAGCTGCAAGGGGAACTACCATCACCTGAGTGGATTCATGTTCGCTCGCCAGACCTGCATGTCTGCCTTGAATCCTGTCCATGTCCTTCCGGTTCAGGATGATGTCCACGGCATAAAGCGTCATCTGTTCATCGCTGCCGCCGGGAGAGAGAAACACTGGCTCCTCCCTGAGCCGGTAAGGCACCCCATGTGTCAGATCGATCCCTGTTTCTTCCTGAAGTTCCCGCAGGGCGGCGGTATCCGCCGTCTCGTCATCTACCATGCCTGCCGGCATGGCCGTGACCATCTGCCCTGCCGGCAGTCGCGCTTCATTTACCAGTACCACGTAGGCCTCTTCAGAATTTTCCCGGACTCTGATGACAGGCATGATGGAAACAGTCGGACCGCGCAGCACGGCGTAGCATGGCATCCGGCGTCCCTCATGCCATGCATCCGCCTCCAGCACGACGAATCCGACCCATCTGCCGAACATCATGACATCGCGCACATGGACCGAACGGAGATCAAAATGGGTCTGGGCCTTCCTGAACCATGTCGCGAAATGGCTGGCTTCAAGGATAGGTTCATGAAGATCCTGTGGAATTGAAGGAGCGAACGTGACTGGGGGAGGCGGGCGATCCATTGGCTTTCAGTCCTTCATGCTGGCGTTGACCAGAAACACCATGTCCGTTGCGCGGGTCAGGGCAACGTAGCAGAGCTGCTGGGTCTCAAGAAGATTGGTGCGGGCCCGTCTGCGGATATCGCCCAGATCCACAAAAACATTCCGGAACGTACTACCCTGTGATGTATGAATGGTCATGGCGTAGATGGGCTGAAGGTTGAGAAGAGCATTCTGGAAAGCAAAACGGTGCTTCCAGCGCTTGTGTTCCTGCTTCGCCTCCTGCACCAGACGTCTGTCCACGGCCTGAAGCGTTCGCGGATCCTGTGGCAGATGAGCCATGATTTCCTCACCATCCAGAGACAGGACCGTCAGTTCCCATGAAGGAAGATCGGCAGTCCATGCCGCCACGGATCCCACGGCTTCGAAACGGTGCTGAAAGCGGGATGGCCTGATGTCCATAACCAGCACCTCTTCATTGGTGGCGATCTGCTGGCGGTTCTTTTCTTCGTCCATCCGCGAAAACGGCGCACGCGCCACGGCCCGTTCACCGGGTGTGAAGGGTTTCTCGGCATCGTCTTTATAACGCCAGAGACGCACCATGCGGTTGATCCGCTCCACCCGCTCATTGGTCCAGCACAGGTAGCGGAAGCTGTCATTGTCCGTTGCGAAATCCTCGGACAGGAAGGCTTTCCGAAGCCAGCCTTCCACGTCCTTGGGCAGGAAAATTCCAGAGCGGTCCTTGCGTGCATCCCGGACCCAGCTCCAGTCGGGCTCCTGTCCCTGGCTTTCCCGAATGTGAGTTGCTGCATCCAGAACAGGATTTCCGGCTGCCTGACGAACGATCGTTTCAAGATGGGACGTGGACGCAATGGAGAAGGAGGGCGAGGCCTCCTCTCCAACAGGAGGAAGCTGGGCCGGATCACCCACAAACAGCACGAAACAGTATCGCAGGAGATCACGGATCCACTGCATCAGCCCCCGGGAAACCATGGAGCATTCATCCACGATCACGACCCCGTCCGGAATCGTCTGCGGGCGTTTGGCGCGAACAAGCGTCGTCCGTCCGCCCTGTGAGGAGGGCTGAAGGCCGAGATGGCTCTGAATGGTCCGACATTCCACGTCTGTACCCACTTTGGAGCGCAGGACCGCCGTTGCCTTGTGGGTTGGAGCCGTAATGACCGTCACAACTTTCCGGTCCGCGAAATGGCGCGCTACCTCGCGCATGAGCGTGGTCTTGCCGCTGCCGGCATAGCCGGTGAGAAGGTGGGTCGGGCGACCGTCCGCATGGGCCTTGATGATTTCGTCGAGAGCGGTTTTCTGGGAAGGCGTAAGCGTGACCATTCCTCTTTTTCTCACACTCACATGCCTGTGCCTATTACCTGATCATGATTTTGCATCGAAAGATCACGATGGCCTTTCCTGATCGGAGCAGGGGACGTTCAGGGGGTCTCCATGGGAAGTCCCACCCGGATCTCGCGGGAATAATCCGGTCCGGGTGTGGCATGGTCTGGACGCCGGATCCGGCTCCGGCGTTTCAGCTCCGGAAATGGCATCTGCGTGTCCAGCAGTCCCAGATCGTAAGCCAGTGACGCCGTATAGCCGCTGAGAAGGACCCGCCAGTCCAGCCTGTATCGCAGGCGGGCCTGCGCGCGCGTCAGAATGCCCGTTGTACAGTTGTCCGTCAGGGTATTGTACCAGGCCGGATGCTGCTTCAGACGGTCGATTTCTGTCAGATAGCTGAGGAAAAGGCGTTCACGCGCCGCGGCTGACAGGCGCACGCGATACAGATAAACCCGCTCCTTACGGATATCCGTCCGTACGCCAATGAGATCCCGCTCATCCGCCGTGACGTAAAAGACTTCGTAGTGATGGAAAAAGCCGGCGATGGTGGAATACCCAAACGCTTTCTGGCGACGCGTTTCGATGGAAATGGCCAGATGCCGTCCGTTCCGGAAACCGAAACTGAGAAAGACATGCGCGATGCTGTTTCCCGCCCAGTAGGATGTTACCAGATCCACCGCGTTCAGATCGTCCAGATTGTAATTCGCGTCATAGTATCGTGGCGTGTAGAGGCTGGGTGTCTGATAGATGAAATTGCGGACATGACGGACGTGAACCAGCCGGTTCTCCATCGTGACGTCGGCAGGAACGGCATATTCGCCTGCCCAGTCCCGTTTGTTCCGGGGAGGGTCGGTGAGGTACCAGGTCAGCCACCCTCCTGTGAAAACCAGCAGTGCGATCTTTCCGGCGCGATACCGGCGCACACGCAGGAGGGCCACACCCAGAAGCGGGAAACAGACTGTCAGCCCATTACGCAGCCCTGCGGGCTCGATGGTGGAATAGTATAATGATGCTGTGCCAAACAGCACCAGGATGGCAAAGCATATGGATGCTATCCAGTTCGCTCTGAACCAGTGGAGAGCCGGATCGTCCCGCTTCATTGGATAGCCAGCCCCGGTTGACGGTCTTCCACTGCTGTGCGGCTGACTGGAATATACATACCCCCGATTTCCGTAATGTCGCGCTGCTGGGGAATATCGGGCAGCGACACCCCGTCATCCTCAAGCTGTTCCAGCAGGATACGGCGGACTTCCGCTATCGTCACGGGATTGGACTGGGTGGAATGGCCGGAATGTCTGACCACCAATTCGGAATTGACATCGGAAATATGGGCACTCTGATAGGCGACAACACCGTCATCGCTCTTTGTGAGCGGCCCGTTTCCCAAGACCGGGATGATCGAATGGGCCTTGATCCCGGGAGCCACAGGAATGGCGGCCAATGACTGAATGAATGAACTCCGGGGGGACATGCCATAGATGCTGCCAATGCGCCATGGGCGCATGTTCAGTTTCCGGCCGTTTGGTGTGCTTGTGAAAACAGCCTTCATGATTTCCTGAACCGTCAGGGGAAACGTCACCATCCGTCCAAGAAACTGTGCGGCGGAAAATCCTGCAAGATAGCTGCCATGCTGAGGCGTGGAGATGAAGATGACGCTTCTGGCTTCCGGCAGCGGAGCAGGAAACAGCGCTTCATAAAGCAGGGTCCTGTCAGCAGGTGAGAGTTTCAGCCTGTTCAGCGGCGTTGAAAGCATCCCGTCCCACAGGCGGTCTTCTGCCTGGATGGTCAGCATCTTGGCCAGAAGTCCACCCTGGCTATGGCCAATCAGCGTCATATGCCCCAGCGCGGGATCGGCTTTGACGCCACCCAGTTGGGAGACTGCTTTTTCAAGGGATTTTCGAAGCTGAAGGGCGGAATACGGGATCGGATTTCCGGTTGCGTATGAGAAGAACCAGAATTCGTAGTGCTCACGGATCTTAGGATCTTCCAGCAGGTCATTCGCCATGTCCGCCCAGCGGGCCGCGCTTGACGCCGTACCATGGATCAGGACAACCGGACGATGCCCATATTGGTGAGGCTCGATCGCCAGAAGCTGGGGACGGGTTCCGTTGTCGAACAGTCGCCCGTCCAGAAATCCCCTGTATTCTACAGACCAGTCCATAGCATCACCCAAGCTCAGGGCGCGGGCTGCCGTCGGATCGAATTGAAGCGGAAAAGCCCGGGATGAGGCGGCATCATCTACAGATGTCAGTCTGAAATGCCCTTCAACATGGCTGGAAAGAACGCTGTCTCGCGGATGGTTGACCGTCAGGAGAAGATTCATTGGGACGCGCAGCTTGTCGAAAATCTGGAAAGAGCGGCTTTCCTGCGTCGTCAGGTGGGGCAGGGCGGCGACCGGTTCTCCCAGACCGGACTGGGTATAAACGTTTCGGAAGCCCCGGACATCAGAACGGCTCAGCGGGCGGAGATCAGTAATGGCATGACTGTGCCATGTGGGGTCCGGTTGAGCCGGTGTCAGGTCAACCATGGCAAAGGGAAGCTGCCAGCGCTGGGGAGACAGGCTGATGGGTGAGCCCAGGGCTTCGGTCAGCCCGAACATGTAGATATCACAGGCCTGCCGGAACTGTGGTGCGTAAGGGCTGGGGCGTTCCTGTGGGGGTGCGTCCGGGTTGAGATAGGCATAGGCATACAGGGCCGCTGCCATGAAGGCTGCGCGGTCCGCATGACGGCGGCCGGACTGATAACTGAGTTCCGCCAGTGCAAACAGGTGAGCGGGAAAATCGGGGGCGTTGACATGCCGCTGGGTCAGAAGGCGCAACGTCACGACAGCCTGCGCCGGCTGATATCTCCAGACTGAAAGAAGGTTTTCATGCCGGAGCGTAATGCGGGTTGTATCGCTCAGGACGTCCCCACCCAGCGCACTGTGGCTGCGGGCGTTATAAGCATCCGTCAGAGAGAGCTGATGGACGGAGACGGGCGCAGCACACCCACTCAGAACCAGCATTGCCAGAAGGACGGGAAGCTTTTTCATGGCAATTCGCCCGCGGCATGTGTTCCGGCTCATGGATTGATTCATAACGAGGCCGGTGGATTTCACAAACCGGCATCTTTTCTTGGCGTGACGCTCAGGATCGGAGACATTGTGGGGAGCACGATGAGTGCTGGCCAGATCGGTCAGAAAGATCTGGATACGCCGGGTGTTCTGAGCGCCGATATTCCGTCAGCCAGCAGAAAGGGAGGCAAACAGTGTTCTGTCTGCCCCGATGGCTCCCCGACGTCACGGGAGGCTCGGACCAGATGTCCATACCTCCAGTGAATGGACGCTGCGACCTGTCGGTCATTGGGGTAGGTCGTTTCAGGCTTTCTGTTCTGCTGCGTCGATTTCCAGAGCCAGGCGCGCCATGTCTATCGCGCCCTGACGGCTGCCTGCTCCGCAGATGAAACGTGCCGGATGAGCAAAAACAGCGTCCGGCACGCCTGAGATCTCGGCCAGCGCCTTTTTCTCAAGTCCGCCCCATGCTTCAGGCAGGGAAACCCGCTGACCGAAATCCCCACGCACTGGAGGAACCGCTTTCACGTTCCACTGCTCCGGCCCGGCAGGAGACACGACATAAACCACGGGAAGATCGTGCTCGAAAATCACTTTCTCCGTCGGCATTCCCGTCTCCATGACCAGAATGCGTTTGTCCTGCGCCTGTTCATAAGCCTGCAATACCCGGGATGCGGCCTTCAGGCTGGCGCGGACGCGATCAACGGTATTGGTCAGGTGCGAGGCAACGGCAAACGCGGCATTCGCGAAGCCCTGAGCCTCGCGTCGGGTGGCTTCTTGTCGGCCGTAAAGTTCAACCGTGTCCCAAGGGGGGCTGCAGGCCGAGACGATATCCGCCAGAGACAGCTTTCCCATTTTTGCAACACCGTTGTCGTCCTGATCAATCGGCAGGATGAGGGATTTGTCGATGGCTCGCCAGATGGCGGTGACTGTGGTGTCATCAACGGGTGTCGTCAGAAGATTGCGGATGGCTGCCTGTCCATAATCTTTCCATAGCAGCCCCGCGGCACTGTACGGGGTTCCATCTTCGCGTAATGGTTTGTCTCGCATGTGATGGTCATACCGTCCCCTGACAGGTTCATGCACAGCCCCCACATCGAACACAAGGTCCGCAGCGGCAATACGCTCCGGCGCGCGTGTCCGCACGAATTCCAGCCTGTCGCCGTCTGCCTTCCCGTTCAGGACACGACCACGCAGGTCTCCCTCTGGCGAAAGAGCGTAGTGAAGAATGACGTAACCCATCGTTTCGTCGAGATGAAAATTCCCGGAATGAGTCAGACTGACGATCGGACGAGCATTCTGTTCAAAGCCAATCGGGGTGTAATCTGGCATCTGTAAAACCTGCTGATGGACAAGAAGGGACAATGTGTGCGCCCTCTCATGCCTGACCCATCGTGCAGACGCAATCCGACGAACGCACGCACAGGATGTCAGGGCATATCCGGGAATAAAGACCTGGTCCCCGGATACACATGCTGGACTTTTCGCGGACGGGTATTTTACTTTTCAACGGCTATCTGGCTGTCAGACATAAACGCGGGTCAGGCATCCAGCACTGGAAAAGGCAGGTAGTCTGACCCATATCCACACTGGACAGTACGGGAATGTCTTGCTTCTTCACTGTGAAGATCAAGATTCCCGAAGGCTGTCACGCAGGGCAACCAGCATCTGACAAGGAAACGGATATGACCGAGCATTCCCACACCCTCCCGTCCCAGCAGGCTCTGAAACATCGTCTGGAAGATGTTCAGCGTAAACTGGCTCGCGCGGAGAAAGAAAACTCTGAACATGCTCACGCCCTGCGGGCCGAAGTGAAGAAACTCGAAGCCCAGCTTCAGGACTGATCTGCGTCGGCACGGTCAGCGTCCTGTTGGTTACTCTGCTGGCCGTGCTTTCACAGAATGAAAATGGTTTGTTCAGGGTTGGTTTTTGTAACCCTGCCATGTCCAGACGAGCGCCTCGGGAAGGGTCTGTTCAATGGTCGGCCCGTCAACATGACCAGCGTTCCGGGAAAACACGAACTGGTAGTCATACCCTTTGGCGGCAAAAACGCGGGCCATGTCCTCACTGGCCAGAACCCAGTCATGCATTCCGTCAGGCATGAGACCTCCCGGATAGAAGAGGTCCTGATCTCCTGCTTCAAACCAGAAACGGATCGGCTTGCGCGGCGCGTTGGGAACAAGCGCGGCTCCTGCCTCGTTCCCTGATGCCTTCGGGTTTCCCGCCCAGGCATCATGAAACTGCCAGGCCCCGCCGGGCAGACGCGGATCATGCGGCCATTGCTGATTGGTCAGTGTCGGCGAATAAGCCAGAACCCGATGGTAAAGCTGTGGCCGGAACCATGCCATGCTGAAAGCCGCGGCTCCACTGGAACTGACGCCCATGGTCGCTCGCCCATCCGGATCGTGTGTCAGCTTTACGCTGGCCTGACGTTCCACCCGGGGCAGGACTTCCTGCTCAACCCAGTCTGCATAGGTTCCGGAAGCCGTGTCATATTCACGCCCCCGTTCACTGCCCTGTGCATCCTGACCCCCCGCTCCGATCCCGATGGCAATGAGGGGTGGAAGGCGGTGCTGGCTGATCAGGACATCCAGAATGGCAAACAGATCGCGCCCCGGGTAAACGCCATCCGAACCGCCATCACCAAAGACAAGGAACGGTGCTGCCGCGCCCGCCCGGTACTGAACTGGCACATAAACATCAATCTGTCGGCTCCATGGGCCAGGATGGCTGTTATGAAGCTGAAGACTGGATGGATCATGCTGCAGTGCATACGGGGCAAAAGGAGAGCCATCCGGACAGCGCGCGCCGTCATCCCTGATGATCCCCGGACTGAAAAGAATGCTCTGATCCGAACGCAGGGTAAAACTCGTGACCCTGCCATGAGGAACCGATGCTGCCTCGGTAAATTCAAAAGGCAGGTCATGTGTTGGCCCAAGGACAAAATTGCCGTTCCGGTCTACGGGAGGCAGAACACCATCAGCCAGATCCTGCGCAACGGGATAATTGGGGCTATGCGGGTCGCGGGTTGGGGGATGGGTGGCCCCGTTCAGATGGGTGGTGTCGATAAAGAAGGGCTGGTTTGCATTGGAAAGATTGGGAGCCGGCTGTTCCCCCGGGCCGGGCGCACCACACCCTGCCTGAGCCTGAAATGCCATCAAAAGACTGGCTGTGACAGCAAGCAGGGGCAGAGTTCTCATGGTCTATCCTGGATCCAGACGTAAGGATGGCTTCTCGGACGCAATGTTAACGTACTATGTCCATCCGGCAAAAGGGCAGGGCCGGTTGCTTAGTCTTATGCTTCCCGGCACCAATACCGCCTGACAGGTTCAGTCCTGGTATCCCTCAGGATGCGCTTCACGCCACTTCAGGGCGGTTTCAACGATACGATCCAGTTCCCCGAACCGGGGTGTCCAGCCCGTCTCCCTGCGCAAGGTCGTAGAATCGGCAACAAGCATGGCCGGGTCGCCCTGCCTGCGCGGGGCCGCTTCCCAAGGCACCTTTCGTCCGCTGACCCGTTCCACGCTCTGGATGACCTCCAGATTGGAGTACCCGTGTCCGTTGCCGATGTTGTAGACGACGCTTCGGCTGTCTATCTGGGCCAGTGCCCTGATATGGGCGTCCGCCAGATCCGTAACATGGATATAATCCCGTACGCAGGAGCCATCAGGCGTGGGATAATCCGTGCCGAAAAGCCTGAGCGGAGGGCGACGTTCCAGTGCGGCATCAATTGTCAGAGGAATCAGATGTGTTTCCGGGCGGTGATCTTCCCCGGCGCGCCCCTGCGGGTCCGCGCCTGCGGCATTGAAATACCGGAGGCAGGCACTGCGAAGGCCATGGATTGCATCCGCCCAGTACAATACCCGTTCGATCATGAACTTGCTTTCACCGTAAGGCGAACCCGGCTGCACAGGGGCATTTTCCGGTATTGGTGCTGAGCGTTCCGGGCCTCCGAAAAGCGCCGCGGTAGATGAAAATACGATTTTTTTTACGCCACTCTCTGCACTGGCCTGAACCAGATTAAGGGCAGTCAGGTAATTCTGACGCAGATAATGGAACGGTTCGCGCATGCTGTCGCCCACCAGGGAAAGTGCCGCAAAATGCAGAACTCCATCCCAAGGCCCCTGAGAAACAACATTGCGTGTTGCATCAAGATCGATCAGGTCAACATGATGAAAGGGAATGCCGGGCGGCACGGCGGCACGGTGTCCGGTGCTGAGGTTATCCAGAACGACAACATCATGGCCTTGGTCCAGAAGCGCCAGAACAACGTGGCTTCCGACAAAACCCGCTCCTCCGGTAACAAGATACCGCATTCAGACCTGACCTTTCAGAAACAATGACTTTAAAACAGCACAGTCTTTCTTATCTCAGAAAAAATTTTGCTTCAAACAGGGCGTCTCCGGCAAATGGGCATATCGTATGTTCAGGAAAATTGAGCCGAGATTACGCATAAAATAAAGGCCTCTCTCCGGTCCTGATTGAGAGAACGGACAGAGGCTAGGGCCTGTTAGGCCTTGATATAGTCTGCTGTAGCCGCGATGAGGATGACAGAGAGAAAGGACGCGGCTTTCTTTTCGTATCGGGTCGCGACAGCCCGCCACTCCTTGAGCCTTGCCCACAGGTTTTCGACCAGGTGCCGGTGTCTGTAAGCCCATCTGGGACAGGCGACTTCTGGATCATTCCTCCTTGGCGGGACGACAGGACGAGATCCACGGTTCCAAAGATCTTCACGGAATTTATTTGAAGCATACCCACGATCGCAAACGACATAGATTGGTGGGTGTGGCAGAGCGTCAAGCAGGGCGTAGGCACACGGCAGTTCGTGCGCCTGTCCGGGTGACAGCGTGAAGGACAGTGCCCTGCCATGACTGTCCGCAGCTACACAGACCTTGGTGCCAAATCCTCCACGTGAGCGGCCAAGAGCCTCACGATCCTTTCGGCGTTCTCTGTGCCCCCTTTTTTAGCCGCTCCGGCTGCCTTGTGATGGGCACGGATCGTCGTGCCATCGAGAAAGACCATGCCGAGGGCCTGATCCCTGTCTTTGACCTTTTCAAAGAGGCGCTCCCACACCCCAAGCTTCGACCAGCGAATGAACAACTGTGCGGCAATCCACCAGGGACCAAACTCAGATGGCAGGGCGCGCCACTTCGCGCCGTTTTGATGGCGCCAGAAAATCGCGGATATCGTCCGTCGAAGATTCTTCGGCGGGGTCTTGCCCTTCGGGCGGACCTCCTCGATCAAAGGCTCCCAGACGGACCATGCGGTATCGGAAAAAACAGACTGCATCATGCTCATCATAAACAGCTATGCAGTCCGTTCTGTCATTCAAGGTCTAACAGGCCCTAGGGTTTTGCATTCGGGCGTGAACGCCTGTTTTACTTCGGCCAGTGTGCCATTACGTCGGTTCGGACGCTCTGGGGCAGGCTGACATAATCAAGCCGGGTATTGTCCGCATCGCCGTGTGCAAAGCCCCATGCGAAGAAATCGTGAACCGCCTTTCCTCTTTCCGCGTTGGACGGATTGGTGGGAACCAGCACGAAGGTCGCCGTCACGATCGGCCAAGCTCCGGCGCCATCCGTATCTAGAAGATTGACGGCATAATGATCTGCATGCACCCAGTCAGCGGCCCGCGTTGCTTCGGAGAAGCTCTGCAGGCTGGGGAAGACAAACGCTCCGGAATGATTTTTCAGCTGGGTCACGTTCAGGTGGTTCTGCCTAGCATAGGAATATTCCACATATCCCACAGCGCCTTCGGTTTGCTTCACCATCGCTGCAACGCCATCGTTGCCGCGGGCACCTGCTCCTCCGATCCAGGAGACGGACGTTCCGCTTCCAAGCTTCTGTTTCCACGATGGCGAGACCTGCGCCAGATAGGACGTGAAGGCAAAGGTGGTTCCCGATCCGTCAGCACGATGAATGGGGGCCACATCCGTGTCAGGGAGCGTGATGCCAGGGTTGAGGGCCTTGATGCGGGCATCGTCCCATTCCGTGATTTCGCCTGAATACAGGGCTGCCAGCGTCGGGCCATCCAGACGCAGGCTTCCAGGCTTGATCCCGGGAACGTTGGCGACAACAACAATACCGCTCATGACCGTTGGGAACTGGTACAGGTGCTCGGAAGCAAGGCGTGTTCCGGCCATGGGCTTGTCTGACGCGCCAAAGTCGACGGTGCGCGCGATGATCTGATCCTGGCCGCCGCTTGAGCCGACACTCTGGTAATTGACGGCGATGCCAGTCTGGCTTCTGGAGTCTGCACCCCATGCCCCATAGATGGGCGCCGCGAAGCTGGAACCGGCGCCTGTGATGTCAGCGGCCCGGCTGACGTTTATGGACAGACTGGACACTGCAAGGAGACCGAAAATCGCAATGCTGACCTTGCTCATGAAGAGACCCTTTATGGAACCGGTTGGAAACATCCTCTAGGTAACGGGACTGCCCGGGAGCGAACAGGCGAATATTCATGATAGTTTTATGACAGACAGTCTCCGGGAGGATTGGCAAAGAAGGTGCCGCTTCTGTCTTCGGGACATTGTTTGTCATTTAGTGTCCCGGGGAAATATCCTTTTTCCTTCCTTTTGTAAAAACTGTTTTCTGCAGACGTATTTTACTTCCGACAGGCGGATGCCTGCATGACATACATCATCATGATCTGCACAAATTCCTGAGGATGTCCGGTTTTGCAGGGTTTCCGGTTTGGTCTGGAGAGAATTCAGGGTATTCTCGGAGCAGTTTCTGGGAGTTCCTAACATGACGTTTCATCTGAATGATCCTGATCTTTTTCGTGAACAGGCTTTTCTTTCCGGAAACTGGGAACACTCTGCCAGTGGCCGGACGATGGGTGTTGATAACCCCGCCACGGGCAAGGTGATCGGCACCATTCCGGCCTGTACGGCAGAAGAGACCAGAAGCGCCATCGAAGCCGCGGCGGCTGCTCAGGTGAAATGGCGGCAGAGTTCCGCAGCGGAGCGGTCCGCCCTGTTGATGGGGTGGTACGGGCTGATGCAGGAACATGCTGACGATCTGGCGCATATCATGACGCTGGAGCAGGGCAAGCCGCTGGCGGAAGCGCGGGGGGAAGTCACTTATGCGGCGTCTTTCCTGAAATGGTTTGCGGCGGAGGCGGAGCGCCTTCAGGGAGAGACTTTGATCCCGGCACCGGATCGCAGGGTTCTTGTTCTCCGGGAGCCCGTTGGCGTGACGGCCTCCGTGACGCCCTGGAATTTCCCGCTCGCCATGATTACCCGCAAATGTGCCCCGGCTCTTGCTGCCGGATGCAGCATGGTCATCAAGCCATCCGAACTGACGCCGTTCTCCGCGCTGGCTCTGGCTGTGCTGGCTGAACGTGCCGGGCTGCCGAAGGGGCTTCTGTCTGTCGTGACGGGACATGCACGGGAGATCGGGCCGGAACTGACGGAAAATCCCACAGTCCGCAAGCTCTCCTTTACAGGATCGACGGCTGTTGGGGCCCTGCTCATGGAGCAGTCGGCCAGGACGATCAAGCGCCTGAGTCTGGAGCTTGGAGGTAATGCTCCGGTCATCGTGTTCGATGATGCGGATCTGGATGTTGCTGTTGCAGGCACGATGGTGAGCAAATTCCGCAATGCCGGGCAGACCTGCGTCTGTGCAAACCGTGTCTATGTTCAGGGTGGGATCTATGATGCTTTCCTTGAAAAAATTGCCCGGGATATCGGTACGCTGAAGACCGGAGATGGGTTTGAGCCTGCGAGCCAGATCGGGCCGCTGATCAATGACGCTGCGGTTGAAAAGGTCAGGAAGCAGGTGGAGGATGCCGTGTCCAAGGGGGCGCGGATTGTCGGTCGTCCGCTGACGGTTCGGGGGCGTTTCGTCGAGCCTGTGCTTCTGGCGGATGTAACGTCCGAGATGCTGATTGCACGCGAGGAGACCTTCGGACCTGTTCTGCCGCTGTTCAGGTTCGGGAAGGAAGAAGAGGCGGTCCGGCAGGCCAATGCCACGCCTTTCGGGCTGGCGGGCTATTTCTTTACGCAGGATGTTGATCGCGCGTGGCGTGTCGGGACGGCTCTGGATTTTGGCATAGTTGGCCTGAATACGGGGTCTGTCTCGCTGGTGTCCGCGCCCTTTGGCGGTGTGAAGCATTCAGGACTGGGCCGGGAAGGGGGAACGCATGGCATCGAAGAATTTCTGACGGTCAAAAGCTTTCATATGGCCGTGAAAAACCATGCTTGAGGTACTGAGGCGCGTAGTCTTTTGACCTGACCCGTCGGAGAGAACCGCCGGGCCTTTCGGGACTCAGGGCGTCGGCTGGGTCTGCGCAAGGCGGCTGGCAAGTTGCTGGACCAGATTGCGTGTCAGATCCGCGTTTTCCATGTCAGATGACACGGCGCCACGGACGGAAAAAATGCCCCGGTTTTTCAGGACGGGATGGTTCTCGTCCCTGGGAACGAAGGCCCAGTCTGCTTCCAGCGTGCCCTGACCCTGGCTGTCGAGGTCCAACCGTGTGATGTTGATGACCAGCCGGACATCCGGTGTGGTGATGCTCTGGCTCTGTGTTGTCACGAGGCATGATGGCCAGCTTTTTGCCAGATGGGCGGTGATCAGGTCCGTAATCCCCTGCGAAAGGCGGCTTCCCCAGCGTCCTGAAGCGCTGCGTTCCAGCTGGCTGCCGTCCCGGACAATCATGTCCTGCGTATCGAGATAATCCGGCAGATTGACCCGTGCGATCGCGATAACAGGCGCATTGGCGGGGAGTGTGCTGTCATCATGGGAGATGGCCGGTGCGCCAAGCGTGTAGAACCGCAGGGGCGGGGATGCGCAGCCACTGAGAGTAACGAGCATGAAGGCCGAGACCGTGAGGGGAAGAACTCTCATTGACGACGTCCTGTCAGCAGCAGTTGTGGGTTGCGTTCCACGTCATTGGCGAAACCGCGCATGGCGGAGGCGGCGGCGGCAAGATCTCTCAGACTGGCTTCAAGATTGGCGCGGTCCGCGGAGCGGGGGGAGGTCATGGTCTGGATATTGTTCAGGGCCCGTCCGGCCTGCTGGATGCTTTCGTTGCTGTTCTGGAGCAGGGCATGAAGTTCACGTCCGCGCGCGTCCAGCTGGTTGCTGCCTGTTACGGCCAGATGGTCGATGGCGGCCAGGGCATGAGCCAGTTCGGGCTGAAGCTGGATGACCAGTTGCCGGGCGGAGTCCACCATGTCCCGGCTATGGTCGGAGGTCTGGCGGACGCTTGCGACCAGCGGCGGCAGGTCGTGATCCAGCTGATCTGAAAGGTGGCGCACGGCTGCCAGGGTGGCGGTCGCGTTGTCTGACAGTTGCTTCAGGGGCAGGTCCTGAAGGCTTTTGGTCATGGCTTCCAGCGTGGACTGACGCGTGGGAATTTCAGTGAAATGCGTGATCCCGGGATGGAAGACGGGTTTGATGTCCGGCACGAAATCCAGATCGATTTCCGACGTGCCGGTGACAAAGCTCTTGAGGTTCATCTCGCCCTGAAGGCCCTGTTTCACCAGTTCTTTCAGGCTGGGGAGATGCCCGTGGGCGCTGTTGGTCAGGGTAATGTTGTCAGGGCGGACGGTGACGTACACAGGGATATAGGCGTCGCGCGTGGCGGGATTGTATTCGATTACCACCCGGTCCACTGCGCCGACCTGAACGCCCCGGAAGGTGACGGGAGAGCCGACGGACAGCCCGGAAGATGCCCCGTGGAAGATCAGGACCGCTTTTTCCGTATGCGTAAAGGGATGGAAATTTCCGAACAGGACGAAGGCGCCGACCAGCAGGCCAATCCCTCCCAGAACGAACGCGCCGACAAGGGTCTGCCTGTTCATCAGTTATTTCCTTTTACGTCGCGCTCACGGTGCATGAAGGCATGAACCAGTGGGTTCTCGCAATGATCACGCAGGTCGCACGGGGAGCCATGGGCTATCGGGGTTTTGGTTATGGCATCAAGAAAGATGCCGTCATCGGCAATATGGAAGAGACTGGAGAGTTCGTGGCTGACAATGACAACCGTGGCGCCCAGTCCGTCACGCAGGTTCAGGATCAGGTCATCCAGCCGGGCTGACGTGATGGGATCGAGGCCAGCGGAAGGTTCATCAAAGAACAGGATGCTGGGATCAAGGGCCAGCGCCCGCGCGAGACCGGCCCGTTTGCACATGCCGCCACTGATTTCCGACGGGTACAGGTCGATGGCCTGCAACATGCCCACGAAACCCAGTTTCAGCTCCACCAGCCTGCGTATGACACCGGGTTTGAGGTCCGTGAACATCTGCAGGGGCAGGGCGACGTTCTCGCCAATGGTCATGGAGCTCCACAGCGCCCCGCTCTGGAACAGGACGCCGAAACGATGGTTGATCTCGGTGCGTAGGGCGCTCGATCCGCTCCAGTAGTCGGTGCCTTCCACCTTGTAATCGCCGGCGGAGGGTCGCAGAAGACCGATCATGCTTTTGAGAAGGGTGCTCTTGCCGCAGCCGGACCCGCCCATGACCGCGAAAATGCTGCCTTTGCGAACATCCAGCGAAATGTTCTTCTGGATGACTTTCGGTCCGAAAGAGAGCGTTATGTCACGCAGGGAGAGAACAGGCTGCTCGCTCATGATCAGATGTCCAGTGCGTCAGCAATGACTGCGAAGATGGCGTCGATGGCAATGACGCCGACAATCCCCACAACCACGGCGCGTGTCGCGGCAATGCCGACATCTGCTGCGGAACGACCGGCCTTGAGGCCGATCCGGCAGCTCGTCAGGCCGATGAAGGCGCCGAAAACGATGCTTTTGACGAAACCGAAAACGAACTGTCCGATACCGAAAGACGTCACGGTCTGATGGAAATATCCTGCCGGGGTAATGTCCAGCATGGAAACGGCGACGACGAACCCGCCGATCATCCCGATCAGACAGCCATACAGATACAGGAACGGCATTGTCAGGATGAGAGACAGGACGGCCGGAAGAATGAGGTATGTTGACGGGGAGATCCCGAAGACGTTCAGGGCATCAATTTCCTCATTGCCCTGCATGGTGGAGATCCGGGCGGCATAGGCGCCTCCTGTCCGGCCAGCCATGATGATGGCGGTCATGACGGCAGCCATTTCACGCACCATGGCAATACCCACGAGGCTGGCGACGTAGATCCCGGCTGCGAATTTCTGGAGTTCGACAGCCCCGACAAAGGCCAGAATAGCGCCGATCAGGAAATTCACGATGCCGACGATCAGCAGCGCATAGGGACCGGCATCGCTGGTATTGGCCATAAGGTCCGTCCAGCGCATCCGGCTGCGGCCTATCAGCGCCAGAAAGCCGCCTTTTGCCGTTCCTGCCGCCAGTTCCGCGACGACACCGACTTCGGTTACGCCGTTGATACTGCTCTGGCCCACCTGTTCGAGCAGGGAGGGACGTTTTGCATGCGGGTTGGGAGGCGTTTCCTCCGTTGCGGGCAGAAGCTGGAGAAGCTGATGCACGGGATTGGGCAAGCTGTCTTCATCCAGCGTCACCGCTGCCTGATGCCCGACGGTCCGGAGATCCCAGAGGAATCCGATCAGCCCGGTATCCCAGTCCTTCAGTCCGGAGGCGTCAAAGCTGAGGGTGCTTCTGGCGGGAAGATTTTTCAGGCCATCCGCAGGAAAGCGCGGGATGTTGCCTGTTCGCGCAAGCCATATGCCGTCCAGATGCAGAACCTGATGTCCATCCTGGGCCTCTATCTCCCACCGGGGAGACTGTTGGTCAGGCTCGGACAGGGAAGATTTCATCAGGATCGCAATCAGGACGCGGAACGAGGATCAAGGCAGGGGAATTGCCCCTTCTGTTTTCCTAGAAGTTCCGCGTTCTTTCCACAACCCCCGGCCCTTTTCATCTGGTTACAGACGGTTTTTAGGGAGGGTCGGGAGAAATGGAGGGCTGCCGGTTCAGCTATGGGTCCGGCTGATGAAATTGACGACATTATCATGCAGTTCCGCCAGTGCCGGCGTGTGGGCATAGACCATATGGCCGGACTCGTACTGATGGATCTCGATATTGCTGGCCAGGCTACGCGGAATGGGGAGGTGGCGCATTTCATAGATGCCTTCAAAGAAAGGCGTTCCCAGATCATAGTAGCCCTGATTGAGCATGACTTTCAGGTTAGGATTGAGTTTCATGGCTTCTGCCAGATCTGGCAGGACATTCGGGGCTCCACGTCCGAGCCGTGAAGAGCCTGGCTGTCTGTGTACGAACGCCCATTTTCCGATCGAATGAGCGCTGACCTTGTATTCCTCGTATCCGTTGTCGAAGGCGGGACTGTTTCCGTAATGGAGGACGTTGCGGGAGTAATCGTTGAAAGCCGCGACATAGGCGGACGACATGGCCGCAGATTGCGGGTCGTATCCGGGGCGCTGGGAAAGCGGGTCGAGGGATGGGCCGGAGAAGCGGCTGTCCAGCCGGCCTGTGTCCATGTCTTCGTCGCCCAGCAGAGTCTTGGCGAATTCACCGCCATTGACGCGCAGATTGGCCTTTTTCAGGTAATCGACCGGGAGGCCCGTATATTGGTGAAGTTTCTGGGCGGTCTGCTCGAATTTTTCGGTTGTGATTGCCGTTCCGTCCTGAAGGGCGGAGGTATAATCCGTCAGTGCAAAATGTTCGACTTCCGCCAGGAATGCCTTCAGGTCCGGGTGCTGTTCCGGAAGCTTGTGATGATACCAAGCTGTTGCGGCAAAACTAGGGAGTGCGAGCACATAGGGCTGATCCATGCTGGGATTGGACTGCGCACTGTCGATGGAATTATCGTAGTCCAGGATCTGTGAGAGCAGCATGACGCCATTCAGGTCGATGCCTTTTTCCGAGGCCAGCTGGTCTGCGATAATGGCAGAGCGGGTCGTGCCGTAGCTCTCGCCGAACAGGTATTTCGGAGAGTTGTAGCGTCCGAAGCGGGCAAGGAACTGGGTGATGAAATTCGTGAAGGCGCTGGCGTCAGGATCCGTGCCGTAAAAGGCTTTTTCCTTGTCCTTGCCGGTCAGGCGGCCAAAACCCGTGCCGGGGGCATCGATGAAGACCAGATCGGTAGCATCAAGCGGGCTGTCATTGTTATCGATCAGACGATAGGGCGCGGCTGGCGTGTGTGTGTCGTCGGCTGTCACGATCCGGTGTGGGCCGAAGGCGCCCATATGCATCCAGACACTCGAAGAACCCGGACCGCCATTATAGACAAAGGTGATGGGGCGGTTTGCGGGATGTTCCCCTTTCTTGAAATAGGCGACGTAGAAAATTGATGCTGCGGCGTCCAGGTTTTTCTTTCCGTCTTTCGCATCGCCCGTTTCCGTAGCGGCGTCATCCCAGCCGGTGGCGTGAACGATCAGGGTACCTGCCACGGCCTGATAGGCAATGTGCTGTCCGCGGATTGTCACGGTTCCGTCCGAGACTGCCTTCTGAGGTGTTGTCAGGACCTGTGTTGCCGTTTCCGGAGAATGCACCATTGGCGGTGCGGGTTCCGCCTGTGCCATCCCTGCTAGTGAAAGACTGGTGGCGGTGAGGAAACAGGCAGCAAGACGGGTAGGGCGGAAAAATCGGGTCAGCGTCATCGGGCAACTCCTTGCACAAGGAGAACAGTTTTTCAGGAAATTGGAACGGGTGGCAACACCTGCCCCGTCAGGGAATTTTAAAATCTTCTGCGAAACGATATTTTATAAAATGCTGACAGTGCCAGAAATTTTGCTGCTCAGGGGACGACGGAATGATGCTCTGTCTTGTCGGGGGCTGAATTATGAACTCAGGAAGTTTCCTAATGGAGCGGAAACAGAAGACGGACCGTTCACCGGAATGTGAAATGGTAACCGGCAAATACTGCTGCTGCCAGAAGGGGAGCGTGTAGGGGCGAATATCCTTGGTATACCCGGGTTTTCAGGGGAATGCGGTCCGGATTTCGCTGCCTGAACCTCTCGATGGCCGAGTCTTTATTCGGTATTGATTTTTGTCATCTTTTGTTGTTTTAATAAATGATTGTTGGGAGAAGAGCTCTATTGAAGCAGCTCTGGGGGATAGGATGCTCCATCAACTCTTTGCAGGTGCCGTGGCCGGAGATGTTCATGAACTCTCCAAGGTCGTCTCACCGCTTGCAAAGATGGCAGGAAGCGCGGCATCCAACCTGCTCCAGACTAACGTCGTAGAACCACTCAAGGTCAAGTGGCAGACGCGCCAGAAAAATCTGGACGATATTCGCGAGAAAGTCGAAGAAAAAGTCGGCACACATCCTCTTCACGAGCCTTCCCGCAAGGAAGCGGAGCCTGTGCTGAATGCTGCTGCGGAAGAAGACAGAAGCGAACTTCAGGAAATATGGGCGTCCCTGATTGCCAATCTGGTGACGGGCAGGATTTCCTCTGTCAGGCCGGAAGTTATCAGGATCATACGTGGGTTTGTGCCCGTTGATGCTCTTGTTCTGAGAACCGTGCAGAAAAGTCAGACCGGGGATTCACTGTTCCCGCAGTTTGAAATCATTGCAGATCATGTTCTGCGTGAACTGCCCCACGGCTCGGTTGATGATATCCAGCTCTCTCTCGACGTTCTGACAGATCAGGGCGTCCTTCAGGCTCATGAAATTGCCCGTTCTTCCGGGAAAAGGGAATGCCGCTGGACTGTGCAGGCGATGGGACGGGTTATCCTTCGCTCGGTAGATCCGGATTTCTGAGGGAATAGCCGGCTTTTAGAGCAGGTTATGTCGGGTAGTGCATGAAGGAAAACGATCTGGCGCGTTTTCCGGCTGCCATGGATCGTTCATCCATGAATATAGTATCATTTGAATAGGCGAAATACGTCTTACAGCGCTGCTGTTTTGAACGGAGTTTTACCCGTTCGGGTACTTATAAAGCAGTTATACTGAACTGCTCTGGAAGATGGGTTGGGAGCTGTTTGCCTGATTTCGTAAAAGCTGAAGCGTCATTGGACTACTCCGTCTGACCTTTATGCAGGCAGACGAAGCGGTTTGAAAAACATGAAGTGCTTTAGCCCTGGACAATCCGGACGAGCGTGGCGACAATTTCTGGATCGGCCAGTGTTGAGAGGTCGCCGAAGCCTTCGGTTTCTCCGCAGGCGATCTTTCGCATCAGACGACGGACGCTTTTTCCGGAACGGGTTTTTGGCAGGTCAGGAACGACATGCACACGCTCGGGCACGGCATAGCGACCGACACGGGACGTGATGGCGCGAATGGCCAGAGTCTCGATTTCCGTTGTGTCTCCGGTTCTGGGCACGACATACACGACGATGCCCTGCCCCTTGAGATCATGCGGGATACCGATGGCAGCGCTTTCCGCGATCATCTTTTCGGCCCCGAGGGCATTTTCGATTTCTGCTGATCCGATCCGGTGGCCGGAGACGTTGATGACATCATCAACGCGACCCGTGATCCAGTAATAGTCGTCATTATCCCGGCAGGCGCCATCTCCTGTGAAATAATGCCCGGGATAAGGGCGGAAATACGTAGTCTGGAAGAGGGCGTCATCATTCCAGATTGTAAGAGCACGCCCCGGCCAAGAGCCTTCGATGCAGAGAACGCCTTCTGTCGCGCCTTCCAGAATTTCGCCCCGGTCATTGAGAAGGACGGGCTGGACACCCGGGAGAGGGAGGGTGGCGGAGGAGGGTTTTTCCGCGACGGCACCGGGTACGGGAGAGATCATGATGCCTCCGCTTTCCGTCTGCCACCATGTATCCACGAATGCGCAGCGCCCGCCGCCGATTTCATCGTTGAACCAGTTCCAGGCTTCGTGGCTGATGGGCTCGCCCACCGTCCCCAGAACGCGCAGATATGGCAGATATGAGAGATTGTATTTCCGGGGGACGTCATTGCCTTCCCGCATGACGGCACGGATGGCCGTGGGAGAGGTGTAGAATGTTGTGACCCCGTGATCCTGGATGACCTGCCACCAGCGGCCTGGCTCCGGATAGGACGGCATGCCCTCGAACATCAGGACTGTGCCGCCATTGGCCAGGGGGCCGTAAACGACATAGCTGTGGCCGGTGATCCATCCGATATCGGCTGTGCACCAGAAAATATCACTCGGCTGATGATCGAAGACGAGTTGATGCGTATAGGCGGCCCAGAGAAGATAGCCGCCCGATCCGTGTACGATACCTTTGGGTTTTCCCGTGCTGCCGGATGTATAAAGCAGAAACAGCGCGTCCGTTGAGGACATGGTCTCGGCCGGACAGTCCGTCGCGCTCTTTTCCAGCAGGGGAGAAAGCATTGCGTCCCGTCCGTCCTGTATGGGGACGGCGTCATCCGTCACGCTGACGACCAGGACCCGCCGGACGGCGAGTGTTTCCGGGCGCAGGCTCAGGGCTGCGTCCATGGTGGTCTTGAACGGGATGCGCTTGGGACCACGGCGTCCGACATTGGCTGTAATAGCCAGAACGGCACCGCTGTCAGCCAGTCGGTCAGCGATGGCTTCGGGAGAAAATCCACCAAACAGGACGACATGCATCGCACCCAGCCGGGCACAGGCCAGCATGGCGATCATGCTTTCCGGCACGGTCGGGAGATGGATGGCGACCCGGTCTCCCTTCCGGACGCCTTCAGCCCGGAGCACATTGGCCATTTGGCAGACGCGGGCGTGCAGGTCACGATAGGTCAGGCGCAGGACGTGATCGTTGTCTTCTGCCTGCCAGATCAGGGCTGTCTGCTCGCCCCGTTCCGGAAGATGGCGGTCGAGGCAATTGACCGAGACATTCAGGGTTCCGTCCCTGAACCATCCCTGACCCTCATCACGGGCATGGGCAGGTTGCGTCTCCCAGGTCAGGCGGCTGGCCTCGCGAAGCCAGTAGGCTTCCGGATCGTGCCGGGCTTCTTCCGTCAGCCGGCGATAGTCTTCAGGGGTGAGACGGAAAGAAGAGAGGGATGAGGGCATCGATCAGAAAAACTCGGAACAGTCAGATTATGGTAGGGTACCTATATCAGGCTCTGATGCGAGAGGCAGCAGGAATTCTTTCTGGTCTTTAAGTTTTGTCAAAGCGGGAATTTAGGGCATAAAATTTCTTCTTTTTCGGGTTAAAAGAAAAATTGTTGCAGTAGGAATATACTGCCACTTTCTGGTTTTCGCTGAAATGTCTTTTCTCGGGAACCGGATTTAGGCTTCCTGTCGTGCTTTCGGTTCAGGCGCCTGTCTGGGGTTGGGGTGGCGGGTTTGGCATCATCTGGTGCAGGCCATCGATTTCAAGCCGCCGGATCGGGTAGGGAATGGTGATATTCCGTTCCTCGAAACATTTCTTCATGCGGCGGTTGAATTCGCGCTGTACGGGCCAGCGGCCCGCGGTTGTCGTGGGAAGGGTTCCGCTGATGGTGACGAAGAAATCACCAAGGGCGTCCACGCCCCAGAGCTGGAAGTCATCGGTTATGAGATCCTTGAAGGCTGGATCTTCCCTCATGCTTTTCGTGATGTCCCTGAGCGCCTGTACGACAGCGTCCGTATCCGCGTCGTAACCGACCCGGGCGACGATCAGGGCGCGGGCGAAGTCGCGGTTGAAGTTGGTGATCTGCCCCAGTGAACTGAAGGGGAAAATGTTCATCGAACCATCGCTTCCCCGCACATGGACCGTGCGGAGCGAAAGGCGTTCGATCGTTCCGCCGATCCCGTTGAGGGTCACGGCATCTCCGACCGTCAGGGCATTTTCCAGCAGCAGGAAAATACCGTTGATGAAATCCTGCACCAGTTTCTGGGAGCCGAACCCGAGTGCCACGCCAAAGATGGACGCGCCTGCCAGCAGAGGGGCAGTGTTGATGCCGATCTGGCTCAGAATCGTCAGTCCCAGAATGACGCCCAGAATCACGAGCAGCAGGATCCGGAGCATCGGCTGGAGCGTGCGGATCCGGGCGACACGCGTATCACCGTCGGAAAGGCCGCTGATTTTACGGATGTGCCGCTCGATGGCGATGTTGGCCCATTCCCAGACCAGTGTCGCCACGGCAAGCGCTATGAGCGTGGTCATTGTCGAGGACAGGAGCCGGTTTCCGATGCCGCCCTGCTGGAAAAGGTCGCGTGTACGGACGCCCCAAGCAATCGCGAGGAATACGACCGTGAGAATGAAGAGGATGGCCCCGAGGAAACGGCGGGCAATCGGGTAATAGGAGCCCAGACGGGCGCAGGTATCGTCTGACAGGGAGGTCCATTTCGGAGCGTTTCGAAATGTCCGTTCCAGAAATCCGTAGCTTGCGATGCTGAGGAGGCGCATCAGGCCGAGGACCAGGACGCTCCGCAGGAAAATGTCCCAGATGGCGGAATAGCCGTTCTCGATTTCCGCGGCCCAGACAAGCCAGAGACCAAGATCGAAGAAGAGCGCCGCCACCCACCAGACTCTTCCGAAAAGTAGCAGTATGTGGGAGGCGTATCCCATCTGCGTCGCATGTTCGCACAGGGCCATGACGTGTCCGCGGCTGCGCAGGATCATGATGGCCACCAGTCCGTGCAGAAGAAGTGCGAGAATCTTGGACAGCGCGACGACAAGAGTAGAGGGCAGGGAGCAGTCATCAAGCAGGCCGATGACTGCGGCTCCGATGGTCCCGATGGAGGCCAGAAGCACGATCCACTGTGTCAGGTATTCCGCCGCCCAGTTGTTGACGGTCAGCAGGCGCATCCAGGGGCGGGTCGGTGCAAACAGGTCACGGGCAAGGAAGATGGCCAGACCGCCGATCGTGCCGCAGGCTGCCATGTCCCTGACGGCCAGTGCCGTGGTGGCGTCTCCCGATGGATCGCAGACAATGACCAGAGTTGCGGCGAGGGGAAGCATCGCGACGGTGAAAAGATCAAGCAGGAGGGTTCCGATGGCAAATGGCGCGCGATGAATGGCCAGCATCAGCCGCGCCAACGCCCCCTGATGATGCAGGCGGACTTCCCGTTCGGCTTCCACATCATCGGGTGAGGGCAGGGAGCTGGCGGCCGTCTGCGGGGATGGCGTCGCGGCGGCCTGTGCGTCTGCTTTCTCCCGGACCATTTCCTGCGCCTGTGCATCGCGTGAGGCGGCGCGGTCAGCCTCGGCTTTTTCGGCTTTTGCGCGCTCAAGTTCCAGAAGGCCGCTCTGACGTGCTTTTTCCTCCAGACGTTTCTGGGGCAGGCGGATCAGGAGCCGGGCCAGCACAACCAGACCGGCAGCAACGCCCGCGAAAACCGTGGCCCGGAGCAGGGTCTTGAGAACCTCTTCCCGCGCCTGAAGATCATGAGAGATGTAACGGACCCATGCGGGAACGGCGCGGAAGTCCAGAACGGTTCTGAACAGTGCCTGAAACCGGGCGCTGGACGCATTTGCAAAGACGGAGACATATCCGAGCAGTTCTGCTCCCAGACTGTTGGGGCGAAGCTGCTGTATGGGGGTGGGAGGCGTTTTGGGTGTTGTGGCGGTCGTAACGGCTTTCGTGCTGGTGGAAGGGGCAGGCGTGACGTGATTTTGCTGCGCCTGGGCCATATTCTGAAGCGTGGTCAGGAATTTCTGGCGCTCTTTATCGTTTTTAAGCACGCCGATCAGCTGCCGGGTCTGTTCGGGGGAAAGAGCAGAAGTGTCGGGCTGGGACGTTGAGGTTGCGTCAGAGGCGGCCCGGGCAGGCTGAATGGAAAGGGAAAGCAGGCCGAGCATCAGGAAGAGCAGAAGGAGAAATCCGCCTCGCAGACTGTGGAAACGGTTGTCAGAGGCGATGTGCGGTTCTGTCTGCATTCAGTGCTCCTCCCTTGAAGCCGGGGACTGTCAGGGACAGAGAGTGCGAACACCTCGGTGACCCTGATCTGGCGCCAGAAGCGTTTTACGTATGATGTCTGGGAAGTGTTTCAGTCTGCTGGCATGGAAGTGATGTTTGTGGCTGCCAGACATACAGAAACCTGTCTTTCCGTTTTATGCAGAACCGGGGGCGGCATGGGCGCGCAGGCCGTTTTGTCCGGTCTGAAAGGCCGGTTGCCGTGAGACCATCAGGCTGTAAGATTGACGGTAACTTGTCTGTCCGGAAAAACCGTATGGGAGAATAAAGCATGGTGAAGAACATTCTTCTCCTCAATGGGGCCAAACCATTCGCGCATTCGCATGGACGGCTGAACGCAACGCTGCATGAGGCTGCTGTCGAGTTGCTGGAGAAGAAGGGTTACGCCATCCAGCAGACGATCATCGACAAGGGGTATGATGTCGAAGAGGAAGTCCGGAAAATCATTCAGGCCGATCTCGTGATTTACCAGTTCCCGGGCTGGTGGATGGGCACGCCGTGGATCGTCAAGAAATACATGGACGAGGTGATGACGGCCGGGCACGGCGCCCTGTACGCAAATGACGGGCGGAGCCGGGCGCATCCTGAGCGGAAATATGGATCAGGTGGGCTGCTTCAGGGAAGGAAATTCATGCTGTCCACGACCTGGAATGCACCGCAGGAAGCCTTCGACGATCCGGCCCAGTTTTTTGAGGGTAAAGGCGTGGATGGTGTTTTCTTCCCATTCTACAAGGCGCATGAATTTCTGGGTATGAGCCGTCTGCCGACCTATCTGGCCACGAATGTCATGAAGTCGCCGTATGTTGAGGAGACGCTTGAGGGCTATCGTGCGCATCTGAAGGCTGTGCTTGGTTTTGCCGGCTGAAATCAGGTCTCTGCTGTGTTATGCAGAAGGAACTGGCAGCGGGAAATCTGACTGTCTTCCCGGAGAGACGGTACGTTGAATTGTTCCTGTCGGGAGAGAAACGGAAATGAGCACAGAGGACAGGTTCTTTCCTGTACCCCCGTCCACATCGCGCCATGAGCTTCAGAAGCGCCGGACAGACATCCATCTGGACCTGACGTATGAAGATATCGCGGCATGGGCCAGCATCGGCCGCCATACCTACGGTCATCCGCAGGTACAGGAAGCGGGTTATGCCCCTCTTCGGATCGGCGCTTACTGTTCGATTGCCGATCAGGTCATGCTTATTCTGGGAAACCATGCCCTGGATACGGTGACGACCTATCCTTTCCAGACGCTAAACGGGATCTGGGATGGGGCATCGGAAGCGGGCGATGATCATGACATGAAAGGCATCACGATCGGCAATGATGTCTGGATCGGGTTTCGGGCCGTTGTGCTTCCGGGGGTGACAATCGGGGATGGTGCGGTCATCGGGGCGGGATCCATCGTGACGAAGGACGTGCCGCCTTATGCGATCCACGCCGGAAATCCGGCCAAACTGATCCGCTATCGCTTTGCGCCGGATATTATCGAAGACCTGCTGAAAATCCGCTGGTGGGACTGGGATGACGAGAAGGTCAATGCCCTGGCGCCGGAGCTGCTCTCCCGGGATATTCGCAGCTTTGTCGCCCGGCACCGGGAGAAGGGCAGTCAGGAAAGCCGGTGACGCATATGCTCACGGAGGTCATTACAGCGCTTGGTGTAATGGGATGCCTTGAAAGCCGTGATGAAGTTGATGAGAAAGGCGGCGAGCAGGGACAGGAAGGAGCATGACGTCAGGATTTCTCCTGTCAGCGGCATGGTGTCATTGTAGTGGACGCCGGAATACCAGAGCAGGGTGATGCTCAGGACGGCACCGATGAAACCGAAGACGCCGGTAAACCGGATCAGGGAGTCTTCCATGTTCTCGAAGTCCGACGTTTCTTTCCATAGATCGAAAAGTTGCCGGTCCACCCGGCCGACTTCCTCCGCATGGTTGTGTCTGTCGTCCTCACTGATCTTGTGGGGATTTTTGCGGTAGATCTCCAGTTCCTGCCGGGCTTTTGTGAAGACTTTCCGCCGCTCCTTGATGGCGGGGATGCTGATATCCACAAAGCTGAGAATGGCGACGTTCAGTCCGGCTGAAAGCTGGATGACGGCCTGAAAATCACCCCATGTAATACTCATCGCCCTGCCATGTTCCATTACAGACTATGTCAGGATTTCTACCCCCCTATGTCCCGGGACGCCAGAGGGCGGAGGCAATTTGGGACTGTGAAAATGTTCCGCTATATCGGGGAGCATGAGCAGCGACACCGTGAAGACATCGTCTCCCGAGAAGAGTACCGGTTCCGGCTGGGCCTATGACTGTGCGATCTGTGGCAAGGGGGCCGCTTTCGGGTTTTACCGGCCGGAAGGGACGACATTTTACTGTCGTGATCATCAGAACGAGGGCACGGCGACGCCCTATCCGCCCATGAGCAGGACAAAAGGCGCGTGAGGAGCTGGTGGCTCTGTGTTCTTGCTGCTGCGGTCTTTCCTTCTTCCGCCCTGTCTGCATCCTGTAACGGTCTCTTTGCCAAGGCGTCTCCCCCCGCCGTTCTGTCAGAGACGGAGCGGAGCGGGACGGTCCTGCTTTGCAATTCAGGATATGCCGTCCTGGTGTCGGAAAAGACCCGAGGGCCGTCATGGTCCGCGGAGGACCTGACGGAAGAGCGGCTTGAAGTTGCTGAACGGACCCAGCGTAAAGGCAGTTTTCATGTCGATACGCGCCTGCCGCTTTCCATGCGTGCCGCGCTGGATGATTACCGTGACTCCGGATATGACCGCGGACATATGACACCAAGCGGTGACGAAGCTGGTCCTGCCGCGCAGAAACAGTCTTTTGCCCTGTCGAATATCGTCCCCCAGACGGCCGAACTGAACCGGGGGGCATGGGAAGGGGTCGAGAGTGCCGTCCGGGGCTGGGCACGTCAGGAAGGTGAGATTTTTGTCGTGACGGGTCCGGGGTACGATCCCGATCATACCCGCTACATCGGCGTGGACCATCTGCCTGTTCCCGCTGTGACTTGGAAAGCGATCTATGATCCCGCCGCTGAAGGGACGGGGGTTTATATCTGCCGGAACACGGCTGCGCCGACCTGCCGGATTACGACCGTGGCGCTGCTGACAAGCTTGGTGAACGTTGATCCTTTTCCGGCTCTGCCGGCCTCGGAAAAGGATCATGTGATGGCCATGCCTCCCATTCGGGAAAGCCCTTATGCACTGTCCCATCGCCCAGGAAACAGCCGGTTGCTGAAGGAATGGAGTTCCGCCAGAGCCCAGAAAGTGCTCCGGGCTCTGGTCAGGGCGCTTGTGGACTGAGAAGAGAAGCAGTCACTCCGCTTCTGCTGATGGTCCTGAAGCCCGGTTCGTCACGATGCTCTCGAGATGCGCCTTGTATGCGTCATAATGCTCCGGAGGGGCATGTTTGAAATGAGGGTCATCCATATGGGGAACGCGCCCATGATGTCCGAAATTGACCAGCCGGGCTTCAAGCAGATGGATCTTGCCGAAAATGTCGCTCTGGATGGCCAGCACGGCCAGTGCCGATCCTGCGAATGGGCCCAGAAGGTAGACCCAGAGGTTAGTCCATTCGCCTGCAAAGAGGGCAGGCGCCAGGCTGCGGGCAAAATTCGCGCTGTTCCCGGAAAGCCAGGCCGTAACGGGATTCATGAGAAAAAAGAAAATGCCGCCAATCCATGGTGTGATGCGTTTGAAGCGGGGATGGGCGGCCAGCCAGTAAAGCACGATGATCAGCAGACCTGTGACGCCGGCCTCTGAGAGAAGTGCATAGATAATCGAGATATTGGTATCAGGGATGGTTGCTCCGTAATGGGCTTCCGTTGCCAGATGCCGCCAGGATGCAAAGCATGCACCGAGCTCGTAGACGACCAGAGTGCCTGTCAGGGCACCGATGATCTGGGCGACAGCATAGCCGAGCGCGTCAATCCATACGATCTTGCGGGACAGCATGAAGGCAAGTGTCACGGAAGGGTTCAGATGGGCGCCGCTGACCTTGCCAAAAGGCGTCATGGCAGCCGCAGTGCCAGCCAGTCCGAAACCGAGGCCGCAGAGACCTGTCTGAAGAATGGGATGTTGCGCCAGATAGGCGGCGACCATGGTTCCTGGTGCCGAGAGAAGGATGACACAGATAAGCCCGATAATCATCAGGACAGCCGTTGCAACGGCTTCACATCCATAAAGGCGCCAGTGGAAAGGGCGTTCAGGATGTGGCTCCCCTGCCAGAGGGCGGTCATGGAAATGAATATGGAAGTGAGGCCAGTGAATGTTAGGTATTCGGATATGCGGAAGATGAAAATGGGAATGATGATGGGAAGTAGACTGATCGTTTTGGAGATTTTCTGAGGCTTTTACATCATCTTTCTGCGGGGGGATATTTTCTGTCATGACTATCTCTGTCTGTACGTCATTGCCCGCCAGAGGAGAGAGGAGACGGACTTCCATGTCATTCATTATATAAGGATTGGAGTCCGGTTTTGCGTTCAAGTTTTATTTATTTCGGTTTGTATTCAAATTTGGGTGTTATGTTGCTGTCTTTTTTCGGAAAGGCTTGGGGCTATTTACAGACCAGGGTGCAATCTGCTGGAGATCAGAAATTTGCATCGTATTCTGACGCAGCTTTCTTCTGCATGGGGTTGGAGGTGTTATGCCTTGGATTGTTATGGGCTCGCGCTGATCTTCTCGAGGAAGAGAAAGCGGCGTATGTTGTAGACAATATTGGCCAGTCCGATCTTCATTGTGACGCGTTCTACCTCGACTATACGGATGAACAGTCCAGTCTGGAATTTCTGATCGGCAAAGACATGCCTCCACCCGGGACCGGATGACAGACTTTCCTGCGTTCGATCTCTGGATGTGACGAGACATGGATTTGAAATGCGGCTTTTTGCGATGGACCTTCGAGACAAAAGCCTGCTTGTCTATGAAGGCCATGTTGGTTTTTGACCGGTCAGTTGTATCCGCCCGGACATCAGACGTCGTATTGTTTCGATCAAGCAGTCTTTCTCGCAGTCTCACGTTATCACTGGCGGCCCCATCGATCGTCTTCCACTGTCTAATCAGCCTGAATTTCTGGTCGATAGAGATATTGAACTTGTAGCCAAAGAACGGGATGGCGAGATCCGTTGACGGGATCATTCTGTCCTGCTGTCGTTTGGCCTTCGTGAACTTGAGTATCCAGCGCGCATGACGGCCCTTGTGGGAGAGCTTTGACGGCTTGTCCTGCCCGGAGATCCGCTGTTTCACCATTGGTATTGCGCTGCTCTGGAATTGTTACCAATGCGGCGTCCAGGGTCTGCCCTGACATCAGCAGATAGCCTGTATCACGCAGGTTCGCGTCAAACCGATCGAATAGGTTTTCAATCGCACAGGCTTGCGGCAGGTGTTCATGGAATAGCGAGGTCGTTTTTGTGTCCGGCACACGGTTCGACAGTCCCAGACTGAGAAAGTACATGAAAGACAGACGATCGTTGGTCAAATGCTCCGCCCATTCATCGGACAGATTATTTAATGTCTGGATCAGCAGGAGCATGAGCACCGATCGGACGGCGGGCGTCCGCTTTTGCTCCCGCCTGAATAAGCAAGAGCCTTTTCCAGGTCAAGGCGGAACACATCAAAATCCATAGTCCGGAAAAAGACTTCGAGTTACTTACCAAGACCACTCAGGCCCGCCAGGCGCTCCTCAAAATCAAAGAAATCGGACTGCTTCATGATCCATTCTACCAACCACCACAGGAAAAATGGAATCATAGGAAATGCTCATAAACCAGAAGGCTTTTAAAGCCCTTTAGGGATCTGTCGCATAAGGTTTCCTTGCATTCAGGTGAAAATAGCACACCATCTAACTATGAGAACAAACACCGGGTGTTTGTCGAAATGATCTTAGTCGCAGCGCAAACACCATTCCCCAGAGGGTTATTTGCACCTTACCTTGAAAGGTAATATCACATTGAAAAATAAAAATTTAGATTCGAGGGATTTCAATGATATTTCGTGTTAGCAATCTCGGAAACCTAGGTAATCGGATGATGCAATATATGTCTGCATCATATTTTATAGATATTTTTCCTGAATCCCGCCTTGCAAATGTTTATCTCCCGGAATGGGGGATAGAATATAAGGATCTGGATAGTAAAGAGTTAGAAAAATTAAATATTCTGGAAATAGATGATTCTTTTGAAAATGCTAACGAAGTTATTGAAAAAATAAAAGAAATAAATCCAGATATAGTATACTTCACAGATTTTTTGCAGAAAATTTTTCTTTTCGGAGATCCCAAATTCTGGAGCCAGAAATTTGTAAATAAAGAAGAAACTGATATAGTTTTTTCCGAAAAAGAAATAGTAATAAATATTAGAAGTAAAGAATTGCTGCGTGGGTTGTGGCAGTATCCCATTTTGCCGATAGAATTTATTAAAAAAATTGTTAGAGAAACAAAATTAGAGCCTGTTTTTGTGGGGCAGATCGAAGATAATGCTTATTGTGATGAACTCAAAGAAAATTTCCCTTATGCTCGTTATATTAACCATGTATCTCCTCTCTTTGATTTCGAGGTATTGAGACGTTCAAAGAATTCACTAGTAGCTATAAGTACGTTTTCATTCCTTGCTAACTGGCTGTCTGATTCTTCAAAAATAATATTACCCGTGTATGGATTTTATAGCTTTGCAGCCTCTCATGGAGAAATAGACCTATTACCTATCGGAGATGAAAGATTCGTATTTTATTTACTTCCTTTTATAGGGGGTATTTCCGAAGCAAAAATGCGATCGATCTCTGAAGAAATATCAATAAAATCTTTTAATGTTTCAGAAGAAGATTTGAAGGCTGTTAAGTCAAGATTTCTTTCTTTTAAAGAAAATGAGGATGATACCTATGTAAATCCTACATGGTACCTAAGTCGATATCTTGATGCTTCTATGGATATAGCGAGAGGATTTTATCGAGATGCCAAGGATCATTTTTTAAGACGAGGGATTTGGGAGGGGAAAATCCCAGATCATCCGAAAAATGAAGATAAAAAAATTGTGTCATTAAATAAAATAGCAATAATTAGCTCCACTTCCGAATATGATATTAAATATGAAGAAGAAGGTTTTGCAAAAAATTCAGTCGATTCAAGTGCTGTGGAGAGATATTCATTCCATACCAGTAGAGAGATTTTCCCTTGGTTGGAAATTGATTTGGAGAAAGTCTGCAAGATATGTAGAATTGATATTTATAATAGGGATTGTAATGATCTGGTAAGAGATAGATGTATACCTCTTTATGTTTATGGATCAGAAAAAAAAATTAGCTGGAATTTGGTGCATGTAGAGGAAAAATCATTTGGTGGAAGCTATAATGATCATTTAACTATTTATTTGTACCCCAATATTTTTGCAAGATTTGTTAAAATTACAACCCCCAATGATGACTGTCTTCATTTGAAAAAAGTTCATGTATATGGTGAATGAGCTACTTAAGTGCGACTGCAAAAACTGGAGAGCCTAAAGGCCGTTAATTGATTTCCTATGCATTTGGGCGCGCGTTGATGACTACTGCGTCCTGAATGGGATTATCTTTGTTAATCGAAACGGTCTGCTCTGGCGCGATATGCCCTGAAAGTATGAGCTATTGCTGGAGACACTGGGGCGACATAGGTGTTTTCATACGGATGATGGGTGACCTGTCTTCCAAGAAGGCAGAGCCACAGGTCGTTATGATTGATGCGACCTAATCTCAAAGGCATGTCACGCGACTTCTAGCTTGCGGATAAAAAGGAGATCCAAGGCGACTGATCTAACGGACAAAAGGCAGCATAAATATGAAATTACATGTCGTCACAGGCTGGAATGGACATTCGCTCAACTTCTTCCTGACAGCAGATCAGATCAGAAATTACACGGGGTGACTGCCTGAGCGTCTATAGGATGTACCTGTTTTTGTACGATAACTTTGACGGTTTGTTCTGCCAGTTTTTTTTGATGCGTCCTTTCTACAGGCCGGCCTTTTCAGCATTTGTATTGTGCTGCCTCAGGACTGCTATGAGTGCTGCGTTCAGGATCTGACTGAATGTCGGCAGATATTCGGCATTCCTCAGGGTTACGTCAAAGCGATTCAACAGAACTTCAATTGCGCCAGCCTGGGTCAGGCGCCCGCAGAACAGCCAGATCGTTTTGGCGTCAGGCGCCCGATCCGAGAGGCCGAATCCCAGAAAGCAAAGGGCAGGGAATCGTTGATCGGGTATCCTTTCCGTTCAACTGAGAGATTGTTCAAAGTCTTCTGGATCATCAGGATCCTGAACATTGGTACCTGATCAAACGGAGGACGACTGCCTTCTTCCATTCGCATGGGCCAGAGCCTCGTCCAGATCGGATCGGAACAGTTCAAGATCTACTGCCCGCGAAAACGCTTCGAGTTGATCATCAAGCCCGCTTAACCGAACAGGCCGGTCCTCAATAACATTCGAAGAAACCCGGCTGCTTCATGCTAGCTCCCTCCAATCAAGACAGAAAAAAAGAATTACAGAGAGCTATTCAAAAACCAAAGGGCTTTTTGAACCCTCCAAGCGGCTGAACGAAAGTGGGGGTGGTCAGATAGATCAGAATTGACCCGCTGTGTTTCCTGTCCGCTTGGCGTCCTGTTCGCACATGTATTTTCCGTGTGCGGTGCTGCCGTACCAGAAGCTGCCGGAAAGGTGATAGACGTGCGTTGCGGTATTGACCCAGACCTTGTTGCAGTTCTCCATCTCGTCCTCTGAGGTCACTGTTACCTTTTCAGCGACCGGACGGACGGAGTTGTTGTCTGTCCGTTGCTGGGATGACCTGACAACGGCATCATCAATCTTGGGAGCGGCAGCCATTGCCGATCCTGTGAAAAGACCCATCATGAAAATTGAGTAGAGTACTTTTTTCATGACTGTATGCTCCTTGCTGGAATAAAGTCTGGGTCAAATCATACAATCAACTGAAGTATATGAGGAAAGTCACGAGATATTTACTATACTATATAAAAATAAAAATTCTGTTATTGAAGCCTATTTCAGAAGTTTACTAACGAAACTGTGAATTTTCATTCTTTTGATGTCGGAAAGCATTTTCTGGTTTTCTCTGAAGGCGCAAACGGACCGATGAAGCGAAAACTCGTGCAAAAGATTTTATTTGATATTGATAATCGTTCTCACTTATCATGAATCCGGATGGATTATGTCGTCATCAGGGAAGGTAAGCCGTCATGAGCGAGACGAGAGACAGCGTCGCAGGCTGGCACCTCAAGAAATCCAGGCCTTACCGGTGTCTGGATTATTTCAATCCCCGCGCATCATTTGCCGGGCAGGCCAACACGCTTGTCACCCGCTTCCGGGCCGTACAGGCGCTTTGCGAGGCTGGTGACCGGACGATCGGTCTGACGCAGCTCCGGAACGAACTGGCGTTTCATCTCGTCAAGATGTCGCGCTGGTGGCAGTTCGAGTTCTGTCCCAATACGGTGCTGGGTGTCATGCCCTGCCTGTTCATTGCCTATGTTCAGGCTCATGTGGCGCGTGTCGTTGAGGACTGCTCCCTTTACGATCTCTTTACCCGCCAGAACTATCTTCATGCCAATGACAGCGGACATGTCATGCTGCTGGGCCATGAAACCGGCTGGAAAACCGGCAGACGGACTTTTTTCGGCGTGGATGGCAAAAAGGGGTTTCGCGTTGGTGTTCTGGGAGGAGACGGGCTGCTGCGCTGGACGGGAAAAGTCTTTCAGGATTTTCCCCATGCCTGGTTACAGGGACGTCTCATCAGGGCGCAGCAGGACCGTGATCCCGTTGTGACGGAAGAGACACTTCATGCCATGGAAGAACATGCCCGACTCAGACCGTGGATCCAGAAGTATTTTCACGGCTGGAGCGATGATGAAACCGTTCAGGATTATCGAGCGCTCCAGAAAGAACTTGAGGCCTGCAGAACGGTATTTGGCCGTGTCCAGTTTGAACCTCTGGAAAACAGCTTTGCATTCCGCATGACTGAAATTGCCTTCAGGAGACGCATGACGCTGGCCGATCTGGTGCATGAGATGGAGGGCACTGACCTGACGCACAGGGAGGCCAATGTCATCAAGCGTCAGGCCCGTGCCTATGTGGCGACTGCTCTTGACCGGATGCTGCGTGAAGAAAAAACGCTCATGCTGGACCGGGTCATTTCCTATCTGCCCCGGCGTTGCAGTCGGGGCGGACAATCGCCTGAAAATACGCCCTGACAGCGCAGGACCTGCATCTTGTGGTGGATGCAGGTCTTTTTTGCAGAGCCTGACAGCGTCAGAACTGTTGCTGGATGCCGGTCAGGATCGTGCGCCGCAGTCCATATTGTGGGGCGCCCACGCCGATGCCGCTGCCGTCACGGATCAGATACGTGCGGTCAAAGAGGTTGGTTACGTCCAGACGGACCTGTGTGCCTTTCAGGTAAGGGACATGGAACAGGTTTTGAAAGACTGAACGATCGCCAGATTGAAGGTGGCGTATTGCGGGACGGAATCTCCGTTCGGGACGAGGCCGTCAGCACGTAGGCCGCTTCCATAAACCATGGTGGCGGACAGCATCAGGGGGTGATCCGTCTTGTGGAAGATCGTGTAGCTGCCACCAGCGGACGCCGTCCAGCGCTGGTCATGGTCCAGATGGATCCAGTGCTGGCGGATATAGGAGAGATCATCCGGATCGAAGTTCCACTGGGCCGTCGTGATATCCTTGCCGATGGCACGGGACCAGGAAAAATTGCCGTACAGGGTGATGGGGCCACGGGTATAGTCGGTTGCAAATTCGTAACCGTTGACCTGACCGCGCCGATAGTTGAAGGCGGACAGGATGACAGGTGAGCCGAACTGGCCTTCATCAATCATGTTTTTGGCAAGTTTGACGTAGGCATCGAAGGATGCGTGCCAGCCAGGCAGAAGGGTCTGGGCGAAGCCGGCATCGAAGTAGTGATCCCGTTCGGCCTTGACCATGCTGTTCTGGAACGTCCCAGGGGCTGCCGATGTATTGGCGAATTTGTAGAACGATGTTCCACCGACGACTTCAAATGGCGGCGGGGTGAAGTAGCGGGAATAGCCGGCGTGGAGCGTCCCCCCCTTCCATGGGTGATAGACGATGTTCAGGCGTGGGCTGACCTGTTTGGCGTGTGTGTATTCATCCACGCCATCAAAGCGCAGGCCATAATTGATGGTCAGGTTCCGCAGAGGGCGCCATTCATCTTGGGCGTAGAGACCGTACATCCAGCCGGTGCGCCCGGAGCCGTCGTGAATGGTTTCGGGCGTGGCGGAATAGACGGGGTTGCCCTCGGCATCCGTTCCACTCTCCGGGAAGACGGTTGAATCCGACTTGGAGACATTACGCTCGACATAGATCTGGTATCCGAAGCGGACCGTATGATCCGGAGCGGCGCGCCATGTTCCATCGGTCTGGTTGCCGCTGGAAAAAACGGACCGTGCGGCGCGCTGGGCGATCCCGTTATAAACCAGGTCACCGACAGGGTCCGGGGAATAGCGCAGGGAACTGTAGCGGACGACGGCGGAGGTCTGGAGGCTGACCTTGCCCATTTCCTTCTGCAACGACAGGATGCCGAAGTCCGTGATTTCCTTCTGGTGTTCGTTCAGTGCACTGCTGTCCGTGCTTCCGTCCAAGGACTGGGCCAGACCGCTTCCGGCAAAGGATGGATTGGCGAACTGTCTCTGCTGCCCGGGATTGTTGGGAAGCTGATATTCCGCATTGGAAACGCCGGCCGTAAGGCTGATCCGCGTGTTTTCGTCCGCGGTGTAGCGGGCGTGTCCGAGGAAATGGTACTGATTAGTCAGATCATGCAATGCGTTGAATTTTGGTGTCGTATTCTCGATGCCGACGCGGTTGTGAACGAAATCTCCCGTTGCGAACCAGTCCCACTTTCCCTTGTGCCCGCCATACTGAAGGGAAGGAAAGAAGTAGTCGCGTGCGCCGCCGTAAATCGAGGCGGTACCCCCGGCATCCGAAAAACCGTTCTTGGTATTGATGTCGATGACGCCGGCCTGGAGAAAGCCGTATTCACTGGGAAGCGCTCCGGTTGTCAGGGCCATCGAATGCGCGAAGCGCGTCATGAGGCTCTGGCCGAAAACGCTCATGCCTTCCGGAAGCATGACGCCGTCCAGACGGAACTGGACTTCATTATGGTCGCCGCGGATATGGATCTGCCCGTAACTGTCCTGTGCAACACCGGGAGCCTGAAGGAGCACCTGATTGAGGGCGGCATTGTCGCCACCAGGAATGGTTTCGATATTCTTGCGGGAGAAGCTGTACCGTGTTGCGCCGGTGGAAGACTGAAGTTCGTCCCGCGCGTCTTCGAGATGGGCATTCACGCGGATATCGTCTTCACCCTGACGACTGGCTTCCGTTACGGTTGTTTTACGGTTCGATTTCTTCCGTTCGAAGTTGGAACGTGTTGAATCCGTATTGTCATCCGCTGTTGTTTTGTCAGCGGATGGCGAACCGGAGGCGGTCTGGGCCTGGAGGGAGCCAGACAGCGGAACAAGGGCAATCGTGCAGAGAAGAAAAAAACGCGTGGTGCCGTAAAAACGCATGTCGGTGCTCGGAATTGATAGAGAGAACTGAGTCTTTCTATCTGTAAATGTTATAACATAACAACCTGAAAACGTGTCTGCTCTCGATGTCTGGAAACTGCGTGGCAGGAAGGACACAGTCCGGTTATCTCCATGGACGTGGAATGTTATCGCGTGCGGGTGCTGGAGGAGAAGGAAAAGATGCAGATATCGGTGATCGGAGCAGGCGCGGTCGGATGCCATGTCGGTGGTCTGCTCGCGCTGGCGGGGCATGATGTCGTTCTGCTGGGACGCAGCGCCCATGTTGATGCGATCAACAGTCGCGGTCTGCTGCTGGAAGGACAGGGTTTTCGAAAAACCGTGCAGCTCCGTGCCGTGACGGAAGCTTCCCGGCTACCGCAGTCCGATCTCGTGCTGGTCTGTGTGAAATGCACCGATACGGCGGAGGCTGGCAGGATGATCCGTCCTGCCCTGAAAGCGGATACGGTGATTGTCAGTCTTCAGAATGGCATGGGGAACAGTGCCCTTCTCGAAGACATCACCGGTCGGCCTGTTATTCCCGCGATCGTTTATATCGCTGTGGAAATGACGGGGCCAGGGCATGTTCTGCATCGGGGTGGGAAAAGGCTGCTGATCGGCGCGTCTGACAGCAGTCCGGAGCTTGCGCGACGGTTGAGTGAGGTCGGGCTGCCAACCACCGTGACCGAAGACATCCAGGTGGCATTATGGAGCAAGCTGGTCATCAACTGCGCCTGCAATGCGCTTTCGGCTGTCGGTCCGATGTCTTACGGGCCGTTGCTGGAGATTGTGGATGTGCGGGAGGTCATGGCAGATATCGTGCGGGAATGTCTGTGCGTTGCGGCAGCCTGTGGGATTTCACTTCCTGCGGACATGCTGGAGAAGGTTCTGGAGATTGGCAGGATCATGCCGAAGCAGAAATCATCCATGGCGCAGGACATGATTCGCCGCAGGCCGACTGAAATCGACTTCCTGAACGGCTATGTCGTGCGGATGGGGAAAGCGCTGGACGTGCCTACGCCGGTCAATCAGACGCTTGTGAGCGTCCTGAAGATCCTTGAAACCCGGCATCAGGATGCTGGCTGATCCGGGGATTCAGAGAGAAACCCGGAGGGACAGGGAGGCAGAGCTGAAACGTCAGCCTACCCCCTGTTGCCAGTTCAGGGTGTGTTGTTCTGAGGAGAATCCATGGGGAGGGATGGCAGCGCGTTGCTGCCTCCCCGTCCCGGGACAGCGGGGGCCGGAGAGGCAAGGTTTTCAAACCTTTCCGGATGCTGGGATGTCGTAACGTCTCCTGCCGGTTTCGGGTGATGAAGACCGTCATACTGCAGGGGCTGGATGGATAGGGTCTGATCCATCGTCGGCAGGTTCCGGGTGGTCCAGCCGCCACCCAGGCTGCGGATCAGATCCACGTCGGCCCTGAAGAGCCGTGTGGCGACTTCGACCTGATGGATACGGCTCTCAAGTGTATTTTCCTGACTGACAATGGCTTCCAGATACGTTCCGACCCCGCCCTGATAGAGGGTCATAGTCATGTTCTGGGTTGCGAGATTGGCTTTGACGGCGGCTTCCAGCGCCTCGTTTTCCCGCGCAAGACGATTGGTCAGGGACAGGCCGTCTTCCACTTCCCGGAAAGCGGACAGGACCTTCATGCGATATTCGTCCCGTGTTTCGCGATAGGCGGACCAGCTTCTCTGAAGTTCCGCGCGGCGCAGACCTCCATCGAACAGCGGCATGTTCAGCGTGGCGCCGTAAGTCCAGAGGGAATTGGCCAGATTGGCGAGATCAAAGCCATTGGCCTGGAACCCGCCATCCAGTTTGAGGGCGATATGAGGATAGAATGCCGCGCGCGCGATGCCGATGTCACGGTTGGCCTGTGCCATTCTGCGTTCCGAGGCGGCAATATCAGGCCGTCTCTGAAGCAGGGCCGAGGGAACGCCGCTGGGAATTGACGGCGCGAAGAGGCTGAATGTCGGCATAGCAGGGATGTGGAAGCTGGAAGGCGATGAGTTTGTCAGGACGGCAATGGCGTGTTCCGTGACCTGCCGGGCGGCTTGGATGTCCAGTCTTGCGGCCTGCGTCGTGTAGAGCTGTGCCTGTGCGCGTGCCAGATCGAGACGTGGAGCGGCCTGGTTCTGCACCTGATTTTCCGTGATGCGAATGGCGCGCTGATAATAGTTGATGGACTGTTCATAAACGGCATCCTGCGCGTCATATCCACGGATCTGAATATAATCGCGTGCCAGTTCGGCCTGTGTGCTCAGGCGGGCCATGGCGAAATTGGCTGCCCGTTCCTGCGCGAACTGCTTCTGGGCCCGGACGCGGTTTCGGATGGACGACCAGAAGTCCGGCTCCCAGGAGGCCAGGCCGCCATAATCCTCATCCGTCTGGGTCAGGGTGGCACCGTTCCGGAAAAGACGGTCGGCCGACTGTTTGTTGTCGGAGGCTCCGGCGGCGAGGCTCGCATGTGGCAGCAGTTCGGACCGCGCCGCCACGACAAGCGCCCGCGCCTGTATGAAGCGTTCCGCCGCGGCCTGGATGTCTCCGTTGTCGGAGGTTGCGCGGCTTTCGAGATCGTTCAGCAGGGGATCATGAAACATGGTCCACCAGTCTTCCGGCAAAGCCGTATCAGCCGGCGTGGCAATCGCGAAAGGAGCCTGCCCCTGCCAGTTGCCGGGGATGACGAAGTTTGGTTGGTGATAGGCGGGGGCGAGATCGCAGGCGGAAAGCCCCAGAAGGGACAGCGCCGATCCGCAGGCGAGACCCATGCGCCGGAACGTGGTCATCAGCATCACTCACTCCCGTCGTCATCGGAGGAATCAGGGGTATCTTCCGACTGGAAACCGCTTTCGTTGTAGCCACGGGCGGGTGTGACGACGTGCACCGCGTCACCGTCCAGAAGATCCGCAGGCGGGTTGTTGATGATGCGGTCCGTTGGCTTGATGCCGCTCAGGACTTCCGTGGAGCTGTCCGCCATGCGTCCGACCTGGATCTTGACGTAATGGACATGGCTGCTCTGGTCCACGACCGCGACCTGCATGCCCTTTTCCTCGAAGACGAGGCTTCCGCTTGGAATTTCATACAGATTGGCGTCCGTGTTGCGGGCCGTCAGTCCGACAGATGCGAACGTGCCCGGCCAGAGAGTATGGCCCGGATTGTCTAGTACAAACTCGGCAATGGCCGTGCGGGTGTTGGGGTCATAGCCGTGCGATGTCGTGAGATAGGTGGCGTTGAAACTGTGTCCCTGGAACTGCGGAACGGTAACCTTCGCTGTCAGGCCGTCCTGGAGGATGTATGAGAAGACCTCCGGTACGGATACGAACAGACGCAGCTTGTCCGTGTCCGCCACGGTGAAGAGTTCCGATGCGGTTCCGGTTGCGTTCAGGCCACCGCCGCCACTGCTGACGTAGTCTCCGACGTTGAGGGAGCGGGAGGTGACGATGCCATCAAATGGCGCGACGATCTGTTTGAAACGCTCCAGCGCCTCGAAGTGATCGACATTGCGCTGTGCGGCCTGCACTTCGGCGTTGGCGGACTGCTCGTTTGCGTTTGCAACCGAGACGGACTGCCCGGAGACGGACTGTGAACGGCCCATGGCGCGCCAGCGGTTGGCGGTAACCGAAGCGAGATTGTACTTCGCCATGACCGAGGCGAGGCTCGCCTTTGCCTGTGCGTATTCCGCATCGAGGGCGGGAGCGTTGATCTCCGCCAGAACGTCGCCCTTGTGAACATGCGCGCCGTAATCGGCGTACCACATCTTCACGTAACCCGAGACCTGAGGATAGATCGGGGCCTGATACCAAGCGTCGATGTTTCCCGGCAGCGTCAGAGCCACCTTTGGCGCAACCCGGTGGGGGGAGACGACCGCCACGTCGGGGATGGCGGCGGCATCGGTCTCTGCCCGCAGTGCGCTGACCGCATGGACGTGTCCGGCGACGAGGAAGAGGACGTAGAGACCGAACGCGCTGGCCCCTGCGGCAAGGATGAATTTACGAGACGTGGAGGCCATCAGACTGTCTCCTTCTGGCGCGACGGACGGTTATGGAGGATGGCGTAGACACAGGGGACAAAGAGCAGGGTGGAGACGGTTGCCACGATGAGGCCTCCGATGACGGCCCGTCCGAGCGGGGCGTTGGTGGAATTGGAGATGGCCATCGGGATCATGCCGACCACCATGGCGAGGGCGGTCATGATGACGGGGCGGATACGTCCGTATCCCGCTTCCACGGCGGCTTTCAGGGCGTCGCCGTGTTCCTCGATGCGTTCACGGGCGAAGGAGACTACGAGGATGGAATTGGCCGTTGCCGTTCCCATGCACATGATCGCCCCTGTCAGGGCCGGGACGGAGAGGCGCGTTCCGGTCAGGAAGAGCGCCCAGGCAATGCCGGCCAGCGCGCCGGGAAGTGCCGTGATGATGATGAACGGGTCCAGCCAGGACTGAAAGTTCACCACGATCAGCAGGTAGATCAGCACTACGGAAACGGCGAGCCCGAAGACAAGCTGGTTATAGGCGCCGTGCATCGTCGTCGCCTGTCCACGTACATCCACGGCGGCGGAAGCGGGGACGGATGACGCTGTGTCCTTCAGGACCCGATGGACGCCGTCCAGCACGCCGCCAAGATCGGTTCCTTCCGCCGAGACGTAGATGTCGATGTCCGGCATGGAGTTGTAATGCGAGACTTCACCCGGCGTGCCGGTGGCTTTCACGGTGCTGATGGCGCCCAGAAGCTGGGTCTGGGTGCCGCTGGGGTCACCGTCTCCCTTGTCCACGGGAATGGTCAGCAGATCCGACAGGTGGGTCAGCTGGTCCTGCGAGACATAGACGTTCAGCGGGAACGTCACGTTGTTGCTGGGGTCCAGCCAGTATTGCGGATCGACGGTTGAGCTGCCGGACAGGGCCATGAGCTCGTTATTGGCGAGATCGGCTTCCGTCAGGCCGGTGGCCTGGCTGAAGGTCCGGTTGCCTCTCACCATGAGCGTCGGAGTGGTCATGCTCTGCTGGATGACGACGTCTGCTGCGCCGGGAATATGCCGCAGCCTGCTGATGATCGAACGGGCATAGGCATAATTCTGACGGATATCCGGGCCGGAGATCTGGACATCAATCGGCGACGGGGCGCCGAAGTTCAGGATCTTGGCTGTCAGATCCGCAGGCTGGAACGTGAAGACCGTTCCCGGGAAGCGGGCCGAGAGGTCCTTGCGCAGCAGGCGGCGATAATCCCAGACCGGCGTTTCCTCGTTTTTCAGCGTGATGGTGAGGTCGCAGTCCTGCGTGCCGATGGTTGGTGTCGGAATAAATGCCTGGTTATGCGGGCCTTCCGGCAGGCCGCAGTTGCTGATGATGTCCTCAACCTTGCCGGGGAAATCCTGATGGATGCGGTCGTCAACAAGGGCGGCAATGCGGCCTGCGACCTCGATGCGCGTTCCGATCGGGGTGCGCATGTGCATCTGCAGCATTCCGGATTTCGTTTCCGGGAAGAAATCGCGTCCGGCCGTGGCATAAAGCCCCAGCGAGAGGACGGACACGCCGAAGAAAACGCCGACGAAGACATTCCGCCGTTCCACGCAGCGCGCCAGAAAGGTTCCGTATCCTTCGCGGAAACGGGTGAAACGATGCTCGAAGCCCTGCTGGAAACGGCCGAGGATACCTTTCCGCGGACCGCCGGCGACCGTCTGGTCCATGTGAAAGGCTTCATGTTCTTCACCATGCAGGCCGCTGTGGACATGCCCGGCCATCAGGTACTTCGCCATGGTCGGAACCAGGGTCCGCGACAGGATGAAGGAGGCGATCATGGCGAACATGATGGCCATGGCCATTGGGCGGAACAGGAAGCCGGCCACGCCATCCAGTTCGAACAGGGGCAGCCAGACAATGCAGATGCAGGTGGTCGAAACGAAGGTGGCGATCACAATCTGGTTGGCCGCGTCGATGATGGCGGCTTCGAGGTCCTTGCCCATCTCCAGATGGGTGTCGATGTTCTCGATCATGACTGTGGCGTCATCAACGAGGATGCCCACGGCCAGCGCCAGACCACCCAGCGTCATGACATTGATGGACTGCCCGGCCCATCCGAGGCCGATGATCGAGCACAGGATGGCCAGTGGGATAGAGGTGGCGATAATGACGGTCGAACGCCACGACCCCAGGAACAGCAGGACGACAAGGCCGGTCAGCACGGCGGCCGTCACCATTTCACGGACCACGTCCTGGATGGAATCCTTCACGAACGTGGAGGCGTCCGTCAGAACCGATACCTTGACGTCCGGTGGCAGGATGCGCCGCAGGCGGGGGAGCAGGTTTTTCACGCCATTGACGACATCCAGCGTGGATGCTCCGCCACCTTTCATGACGACGATTTCCACGCCCTGGCGTCCCTTGACCAGCACGACGTTCGTCTGTGGGTGGCCGCCGCGATAGACGTCGGCAACGTCATGGATGTAGATGACCGCATTGCCCACGCGTTTGACCGGGATGTCCCCGATGGCTTTCATGCTGGTGGGGGTGGCGTTGGTCTGGACCATCCAGTCGGTCGCATCGATCTTCTGGTCGCCTGCAGGAAGGACGATGTTCTGGTCGCGCATGGCGGCCTGCACATCCATGGCGGACAGGTGATGCGCCCGGAGCTGCGCCTGGTTCAGGGCGACCATGACGAAGCTGTCCATGCCGCCATAGGGATGGGCGACCACGGAACCGGGGACCGTCACGAGCAGGGGACGGACCGAAATCACGCCCAGCTTGAACAGATCCGAAGGGGTCTGTTTATCAGAGGTGATCTGAAGGGAAATGACGGGAACGGACGAGGCTTCCAGCCGCATCACCATCGGAGCGGGAATGTGGGTGGGAAGCTGCTGGATGACAGTCTGGGAAATGGCCACGACATCTGCTTCCGCCGGGCCGATATCGGTTCCGGGCTGGAAGTAGATGTTGACGATGCCGCGACCGTAATAGGAGTTGGACTCCATGTGCTCGATCCCTTCGACGGTCGAGGTCACATTGAGTTCGTAATTGTAGATGATGCGTCCCGCGAACTGCTCTGGAAGCATTCCGCCATAGGTCCAGACGACCGAAACGACAGGAATGTTGATGTTCGGGAAGACGTCTGTCGGCGTCTTGAAAATGGACATGACGCCCAGCATCACGATCATGATCGACAGGACGACGAAGGTAAGGGGTCGCCTCAGCGCAGTGATGACTATGGCATTCATCAGGTTGGGTTCCCGAAGGGTTTCCGAAGAAATGAAAGGAACCGGACGATATAATCTGAATTATTTTCGGTCTTTTAAATCATGATTCATTTCATAATATTTATAAAGCCAGCATTAATTTTAATATAAGTAAAATTATACAAATATAAATTTATTATTACTTATCTATCCCATGCGCGCTGGTGTGGCGTCCGCAAATCACCCTGACAGACAATTTTCCTATCTGGGTATCGGGCGGTAGCCGGTGCTTTCGGACCCAGATTCCGGTGGTTTTCCTGCACGATTTGTGGGGTAGGGCAGCGAGCGAACCGCTGCAGGAGGATATTCCTGAGTGATCAGTTTCAAAATTCTGTAACGGAAAGCCTGTTCAGCCGTTCAGGACAGGAACGGGCAGTTTTGGACTGCTGATGTCTTGTTGAAACGGACCAGAGGAGGCGGCATGCCCGAAAACAGAGCTCGGACCCATGAACGGCAGGATGATTTTTCGCTGGATGGTCTGAGTTTTCTGCTGGCGGACGTTCAGGATAATCTTGGCGCCTTCCTGACAGCTTTTCTGGCAAGTGGCGGATGGTCATCCAGCAATATCGGGCTTGCCGTGGCTTCGGGCGGAGCGGGGGCTGTCCTGTCCCGGCTTGTTGGCGGGTTTGTTCTCGATGTTTTCTCCGCGAGGCGTCTCCTGCTGGGCGGGTGCTGCGTGGTGACGCTTCTGGCCGTCATGACAATCGCATGGGTGCCGGTCTTCTGGCCGATCGTGCTGGCGCATTTCGTGGCAGGCGGGGCAGGGGCACTGTTTTCTCCCATTATCGCGGCTATCAGCCATCATACGGCGGGTGCGGACGGATATGTCGCCCGTATGGGCCGCAATGAATCCTTCAACCATCTCGGAAATGCCTCGGTCGGCTGCTCCATGAGCGTCCTTGGCAAAAGTCTTGGCCCGCTGGCTCCCCTGTGGGGCATTGGAGGGCTGGCCGGTATCAGCATGCTGCTGGTTTTTCTGCTGACGCCCAAGGCGGATGAACCCGAGCAGGAGGGGAAATCTTCTGCGCCGCAGGAAAAGATGGGGAAAACCATTCTCAGACTGTTGGCCGATCAGAGGCTGATTGTCTTTTTCCTCTGCTATCTTTTGTTTAATCTGTCGAATGGTGCCACGGTCCCTCTGATGATAGAGCGCCATGCCTTCTTCCACTTTGGAGATCCGTCTTCTCTGACGGCACTCTGTATCGTGGTGGCGCAGGTCACGATGGCGCCTGTTGCATATGTTGTTGGACGCTATGCAGGGCAGTGGCCCCGCAAGCCGCTGTTTTTTCTGGCCCTTGGCGTCCAGCCCCTCCGGGATGCTCTCATCGTGATCAGTGCGGACTGGCCGGTGCTGGTCATGGCGCAGATTCTCGACGGTCTGTCGTCCGGTATCATTCTCGTGCTGTTTTACGCCATTCTTGCCGATCTTGCGGCCAATAGCGGCCGGCGGAACCTCCTGATCGGGCTGGGCCTCGGGCTGGGAACGATTGGGGCGCTCCTGTCGAATGTCGTCAGCGGTATGCTGACCTCTTCATACGGTTTCAACACGGCGTTCGTGGCTCTGGCGGTCACCGGGATTGCCGTTGCCCTGCTGTTCCTTTTCGCCATGCCGGAGACGCATCGTTCCCAGGCAGCCTGAAAAACCTGCCTGCTTCGATGCTGATGGTTTGATGGCAGTCAGATCGGGCAGGGTCATGACGGTAGCGGAGCCGTCAGGGGATTTGGTAGGGAGAGGGAATGTCCCTGAATGTCCTTCCGGGTTTCTCTCTGCATGAGGAAGACCTGAAAATCACCTATATCCTTGCGTCTGGTCCCGGTGGCCAGAATGTCAACAAGGTTGCGACCGCAGCACAACTGCGGTTTGACAGTGCGGCCTGTACCCAGCTGCCTGACCGGGTCCGGACCCGGCTTCTTGAGCTTGCGGGCAGCAGGGCGACACGAAATGGCGAGATCGTCATGACGGGGCGCCGTTTCAGGACACGGCAGCGGAACCGGGAGGATGTGATCGAACGCCTCGTGGCGCTGATCCGGCAGGCTGCACACCGGCCTGCTTTCCGGGTGGCAACGCGTCCGGGGAAAAATGCCCGGCAGCGCCGACTGGACGGAAAGGCCCATCGCGCAGGTGTCAAACGCAACCGGAAGGTCAGACTGGACGATTAAACCGGGGAGAACGAAGGAGAAAAGATCATGAGCCGACAGCCAGATGCCCTGTCATGCGGACATGGACCCAAAATACTCGATGTTTTTCTGGAACCGACCTGTCCATTTTCCGTAAAGGCATTCCGCAAACTGCCCGTGCTTCTTGAAGCCGCCGGGGAAGACAGGCTGACAGTCAGGATAAGGCTGCAATCGCAACCCTGGCATCTGTTCTCGGGGATACTGGTCCGATGCATTCTTGCAGCGTCCATGCTGGATGGAGGGCGGCAGACAGCCCGGACCGTCATGGCGGCCATTGCGGATCACCGCGAGGAATTCGAGTTCACGGATCACTGCGAAGGGCCCAACATGCAGGCCACGCCGGCCGAGATCATCAGACGGCTGGAAGATTACAGCGGTGTCCAGCTTGCGGAAGCATTCACCTTTCCGGAAGCCACCCAGGCCATGAAATGGCAGGCGCGCTACAGTCGGCAGAACGGCATCCACGTTTCCCCCACGTTCATGGTGGATGGTCTGATTGATCCCGCCCTGAGTAGCGGAGACAGCGTCGAGCAATGGAAAGCCCACCTGTTCCCGGCGTGAATGACGGAAACAGGTGTCATCTGATCCGGCTCACGACAGAGGGCGTGAGCCGGAGCGGCCTGCATCAGGGCTGGGCGTTTTCAGTTAGTCCACGATGGGCAAGCATGGGGCCGATTTCCGGGTCTTTTCCGTAGAAAGCCCGGAACATGGCGCCATAATCCATGGTGTGCCCGCGGGAGAGGATCATGTCACGGAAGCGCTGGCCGTTCTGGCGGGTCAGACCACCATGGCTCTGGAACCAGGCGAAAACATCCTGATCCAGCATTTCGGTCCAGAGATAGGCGTAATATCCGGCCGAATAGCCATTGGACCAGATATGCAGGAAGTAGCTGGACCGATAACGGGGCGGGACATGGGCAACGTCCAGTCCGGTCGCTTTCAGCGCGGCTGTCTCGAAGCTGTCAACGTCCTGACGGGGAGCATCTGCGGGCAGGTCATGCCACTTCATATCCAGCTGTGCTGCAGCCACGATTTCGCCGAGGGCATATCCCTGGTTGAAATGAGCGGCCTTGTGGATTTTGGCCACAAGTTTCTGAGGCATCGGAGCGCCGGTTTTGTAATGGCGGGCGTAGTGGGCCAGGACTTTTGGATCAAGGGCCCAGTTCTCATTGAACTGGGATGGAAATTCCACAAAGTCCCGGGCTACGCTGGTGCCTGACAGGGTGGGATAGGTCTGGCTGGCAAAAAGGCCATGCAGGGCGTGACCGAATTCATGGAACATCGTCGTCACGTCTTCGGACGTGATGAGCTGTGGCTGTCCGGGCGCTGCCTTCGTGAAGTTCGCGACATTGTAGATGACGGGTTTTGTCCCGAGGAGGGTGGACTGTCCAACGAAGTTGGACATCCATGCGCCGCCGGACTTGTTGTCGCGCTTGAAGTAATCGAAATACAGCAGACCAAGCGGAGAGCCGTCCTTGTCCGAGGCTTCATAGACCATGACGTCCGGATTATAGGTCGGGATGTCGGTGCGACGTTTGAAGCTCAGTCCGTACAGTTCATGGGCGGCGTAGAAGACGCCGTCTTCCAGGACTGTTCTCAGTTCGAAATACGGTTTGATCTCTTCCTGGTTCAGGGCGTATTTTTCGCGACGGACCTGTTCCGCATAACGGTTCCAGTCCCAGGGTTGCAGGCTGAAACTCTGTCCGTCCCTGTGAATGGCGTCCTGAAGGACCTGAACTTCCCGTTTCTGCTCGGCCGCGGTGGCGGGAACGAGCTGCTGCATGAAATTCTCGACGGCCTGAGGCGTCTTGGCCATCTGGTCGTACAGGGTATAGGCCGCGTAGTTCGGGTAATGGAAGATCGCGGCTTTTTTGGCGCGAAGCTGCGCCAGTTCGGCGATGGTGGCCCGTGTGTCGTTGTCATCGCCGCGCTCGGCCCGGTTCCAGCTGTGATCGAACAGGGTCTGCCGGGTCTCGCGATCGGTCAGGGACGACAGAACCGGTTGCTGCGTCGTGTTCTGGAGGGGGAGAACCCATTTTCCGGCGAGGTGCCGGCTTTCGGCCTCTTTCTGGGCCGATGCGACTGTTCCATCATCCAGACCGGCAAGGGCGGATTTCTGGTCGACGACGAGGGCGCCCTTTTTCGCGCTGGCGATCAGCTTCTGCTCATAAGTGGTTTCCAGAGTGGAAATCCGCTTGTTGAGCGCCTTGAGTTCGGTCTTTTCGGCGGGAGAAAGCTGGGCGCCGGCATGGACAAACTGCTGGTAATAAACGTCGAGAAGCTGGGCCTGTTCCGGCGTCAGGGAGAGGCTGGACCGCCTGTCATAAAGGGTCTTGATCCGGGCAAAGAGCCTGGAGTTGAGATAGATCTCGTCCTCATGGGCTGTCAGACGCGGGGATTCACGAGTCTGGGTCTGATCCATGGTGGGATTGGAGTTCGCCTGATAGACACCGTAAAATGTTTCCTGAACGCGATCGAGCAGACGGCCCGAACGTTCCATGGCGCCAATGGTATTGTCAAAATCGGGACGGGCGGGGTTGTTAGCAATCGCCTGGATTTCCCGCAGGTGGTCGGCCATTCCCTTGTCAAAAGCCGGCGCATAGTCAGCGTCCGTGATCAGATCGAAACGGGGGGCCTGATAGGGGAGCGTACTGGCGCTGAAGAAAGGATTGACCCGTGCGGCATCCGCTGTTCCGCCCAGAACAGTCAGCGCGAATATCGTAATGGTCGTCGCAGTCCTGCGATTGAAGCGCATATGGAAATCCAGTTTTGAAATTGAAATTCGTAACGTATTCGGTCCGGATGCGGCGGTCAAACGGATTGAATGCGACGGTTCTGCCCCGCTGGAGTGGGGTTTCGTTCTCTCCGTTCGGCGGTGGATCGGGAGCCCGGAGGGGGATTTTCCGGGCTCCTGCAAGAGAGGTGCAGACCTATTTCAGCGGTTTGCCGTGAGTGTTACTTTTCGTGCCCGGACCTGGAGGCCGCAGTGAAAACGAGGCCAGCCAGGGTAGCGAGAGCCATCTGCAGGAAGCCATCCCGGATGGCGTCCTTCCGGTCACCTGCCTGAAGCGCCCGGCGGCTGTGAACGCCCGCGAAACCATGCGCCGTGATCAGGGCCACGCCGAGCCACGGACGGCATGTTTTCTTCCATCCGTCCCGGCGCATCCTCAGGAAACCGGAAATCCCCAGAAGGCCGGTGATGCTCATGGCCGCAAGGTGGACGTCACGTTCCTTGACATTCATTCCGCTCTGCCGGTCACGCCAGATCATGGTTGTCCAGAGGGTCGTGAGCGCAATAGCGGTGTAGCGTAATCCTTTGAGGGTACATTTTGAGGAAAGACCCATGATGTGCTGCTCCTTGATGATCGGGCCGCCATGCAGGCCTGCTGAATGCAGCCGCGATGTCTGGCTCCGGGGCACTGGGCATCATGCTAGAGGCACTTCCGCGTGTCATCCATGATGCATGTCATCGCCGGGGCAGATACACTCATGGAATGTGCTTCGCCGGCGACAGAAGCAGCGAGAAAAACCGTCCGGGTGCCAATGTGCCTTGGGAAGGGCAGAAATATGCGTTAAACGCCCTGTCCGTCTGCACCGGTACGGGCAGGCTGATTTGATTAAGATTCGGCAGGAATAGGAACTTTTTTCTTGAGCCCCGCAGACATCTCGACAAAATCGTCCTCCTTCCAGAGACTGGACAACATGCTGCCGGAGGCCGTGTCCTCGGCGTGCGACTGGCTGATTGATCAGCAGAAGCCTGACGGGCACTGGGTCGGGCCGGTTGAATCCAATGCCTGCATGGAAGCGCAGTGGTGTCTGGCGCTGTGGTTTCTCGGACAGGAGGACCATCCGCTTCGGCCGCGCCTGGCGCAGGCCCTGCTGGAGATGCAGCGGGAAGACGGTTCCTGGGGAATTTATGTCGGGGCGGATCACGGGGACATCAACACGACGGTCGAGGCGTATGCCGCGCTGCGCTCAATGGGCTATGCCGCTGACATGCCGATTATGGCGAAGTCCGCGGCGTGGATCCAGCAGAAAGGCGGCCTGCGGAATGTCCGTGTCTTCACGCGGTACTGGCTGGCGCTGATCGGGGAGTGGCCGTGGGACAAGACACCGAACCTGCCGCCCGAGATCATCTGGCTGCCCGACAATTTTATTTTCTCGATCTATAATTTCGCACAATGGGCGCGGGCGACCATGATGCCGCTGACCATCCTGTCAGCCCGTCGGCCCAGCCGCCCCCTGCTTCCGGAAAACCGTCTGGACGGCCTGTTCCCCGAAGGGCGGGAGAATTTCGATTACGAACTGCCCGTAAAGGGCGAGGAAGATCTGTGGGGCAGGTTCTTCCGTGCGGCGGACAAGGGGCTGCATTCCCTTCAGTCCTTTCCTGTCCGGCGTTTTGTCCCGCGGGAAGCCGCCATCCGCCACGTAATTGAATGGATCATCCGCCATCAGGACGCCGATGGCGGCTGGGGCGGGATTCAGCCGCCTTGGATCTATGGCCTCATGGCCCTGTCCGTGGAGGGATATCCGCTGCATCATCCGGTCCTGGCGAAGGCGATGGATGCGCTCAATGATCCGGGCTGGCGCCGGGACAAGGGGGATGCAAGCTGGATCCAGGCAACGAACAGCCCGGTCTGGGATACGATGCTGGCCGTTCTGGCGCTGCATGATGCCGGGGCGGAAGACCGGTATTCGCCCCAGATGGACAAGGCGATCGGCTGGCTTCTAGACCGGCAGGTGCGGGTCAAGGGGGACTGGTCCATCAAGCTGCCCGACACGGAGCCTGGGGGATGGGCCTTCGAATACGCCAACGACAAGTATCCCGATACGGACGATACAGCGGTTGCGCTGATTGCCTTGGCAGGATGCCGTCATCGGCCGGAATGGCGCGAGCGCGACATTGAAGGCGCGATTTCGCGCGGGGTAAACTGGCTGCTGGCCATGCAGAGTTCCAGCGGCGGCTGGGGCGCTTTCGACAAGGACAACAACCGGAGCATCCTGACGAAAATTCCGTTCTGCGACTTCGGGGAGGCACTTGATCCGCCCTCCGTGGACGTGACGGCCCATGTGCTGGAGGCGTTCGGCCTGCTTGGCATCTCCCGCAATCATCCGTCCGTTCAGAAGGCGCTGGCCTATATCCGCAGCGAACAGGAACGGAATGGTGCCTGGTTCGGGCGGTGGGGCGTGAATTACGTTTATGGGACGGGTGCGGTTCTGCCGGCGCTGGCCGCCATTGGCGAGGACATGACGCAGCCCTACATCGTCCGGGCCTGTGATTGGCTGATGTCCGTCCAGCAGGAGAACGGGGGCTGGGGCGAGAGCTGTGCGTCCTATATGGATATCAATGCGGTCGGGCACGGGGTGGCGACGGCCTCCCAGACGGCATGGGCGCTCATCGGGCTTCTGGCGGCGAAACGGCCTAAGGACAGGGAGGCCATCGCCCGTGGCTGTCAGTTTCTGATCGAGCGGCAGGAAGACGGAAGCTGGACGGAAGAGGAATATACCGGGACCGGGTTCCCTGGTTATGGCGTGGGGCAGGCCATCAAGCTGGATGATCCGTCCCTGCCTGACCGCCTGCTTCAGGGAGCGGAACTCTCACGGGCCTTCATGCTGCGTTATGACCTGTACCGGCAGTATTTCCCGGTCATGGCGCTCAGCCGGGCGCGGCGCATGATGAAAGAGGATGCTTCGGCCGCTGCCTGAGGCGCGGTTCCAGAGAACCATGGTTCTGTATCCGTCCGGTTTGGCACACTGCTCTGTGAGCAGGTGTCAGGCTGGGTGGAATCAGGGCCACTGCTTTCCGATCCGGGCGTTCACGAAGCTGGGTATCTGACGGGTGGGTCAGCCCTGCTGTCGGACTGTAATGTGACTTCGGCCAATGTCGCGGACCGAAAAGGTTCGTCCGATTTGTTGTTCCGGACCTGAGATGGTGTTCAGCCTTTCTGCGGTCAGCGGAAGGGGCCCCGGAAGCCACGGGGTTTCCGGGGCCGTATCTCTGAACTGTCTGATGATCCCGTATGGATAACGGAGGCCCGTTTCACGATAGTGGCTTCGGATCGGTCAGCGTGAATGGGCCGGAGCGGACCGGCTCAGGCATGGGGCGGTCTGGTGTCACTGGCTGTTGCAGGGTACCATCCGCCGCCGAGGGCGCGGTAGAGATGGGCCATGGAGACTGAAACGCCTGCGCTGGCTTCGGAGAGGGCGCTCCGGCTGGAGAGAAGGGCGTTCTGGGTGGTCAGGACGTTCAGGAAGTCTCCTGCGCCCTGTGCATATTGCAACTGGGCGATATGAACGGCGGTGTCGTCCTCGGTCACGGTTTCCGCCAAGCTGGCACGGCGGTCCTGTGCGGCGCTGAGATCCGCCATGGCGTTGTCGATTTCCTCCCAGGCATGGAGGATCGTGCGCTGGAGGGTGATGGCGGCTTCCTTCTGCTGGGCGCGGCGGAGGTGAAGCTGGCCTGTCAAACGGCCGCCCTCGAACAGGGGAAGGGTCATGGTCGGGCCGAAGCCGTACTGGCGGGAGGCCCATGAACCCAGTCCGCTGAACTGGAGGGCCTGGATGTCCAGGCTTCCGGACAGGGTAACGCGGGGGAAGAAATCCGCAATGGCCACGCCGATGCTGGCTGTTGCGGCGTGAAGCCGATCTTCGGCGGCGCGGATGTCGGGGCGCCGTTCCGCGAGTTGGGATGGTAGGCCGACGGGGATGCTGACCGGGACGGGCGGAATGTCCCGCGTGGTTCCCAGGCGGGAGGTCAGGGCTCCAGGCTCGCGGGCGATCATGAAGCTCAGGGCATTGATCAGATGGACCTGCTGGCTTTTCAGAACGGGAAGGCGGGCCTCGAAGTTATGGAGTTGTCCCCGTGAATAGGCGACATCGAGTTTTGTGGCCGTACCCTGCGTGAAGCGCATGACGGTCAAGTCAACGCTGTGGCGGGCGATGTCGATGCTTTGCAGGATGATGGCCATCTGGGCCTGAACGTTGCGCAGGCTGATGTAATCCTGTGCGGTTTCCGCCATGAGGGAGACCAGCACATTACGACGCAGTTCCTCCGTCTCATGCATGGCTGCAGTAGCGGCTTCCACCTGCCGACGGACATGTCCCCAGAAATCCACTTCCCATGACGCGCTGATGCCGTATTGCGGCAGGTTGAAGGACGGGTTTCCCTTTGCGCCATCCGCAGCGGCAGGGCCAAAGCCCTGTTCACCACTGGCGATTTCTCCCGGTCCGGCCTGTTCGGTCGTGCCCAGGAGGCCGAGGATACCATTCGTACTGGCCCGTTCACGGGCGTAGGATGCGGCGGCCTCGGAATGCGGCATCTGGGCTGCAGCGGCGATGCGGCGTTCGGCGCGGCTTTCATCGAAATGCAGGGCCGCGGTTCGGAGATCGAGATTGGTGCGAGCGACGTCCGCTTCCAGTTCCGTCAGGATGGGGTCGTTGTAGAGTTTCCACCACTGCGGATCGATGGCCAGTGTCTCTTCCGGGTGGCTTTGAGCGGGGGGAAGGCTCTCGTGCCAGTGTGCTGCGGTCTGGAGATCCGGCCGGTGATAGTCCGGGCCGACATTGCAGGCGTTCAGGACCAGCAGGCTCAGCAGCGGCAGGGTTTTTAGGGGGGAACGCATGGCTGTCCTTACCGCCAGATGTAACGGTTGTCGTGGGAGTGCGAGCCATCAGGGGTGGAGGAAGTGTCGATCTCCGCTTCCACCGACATGCCGACACGGACACGCTCGGCCAGGGGCTGGCCGGGATCGAACGTCAGCTTGACGGGAACGCGCTGGACAACTTTCGTGAAGTTTCCGGTGGCATTGTCCGGCTGGATGGCGGCGAAGGCAACGCCGGTTGCGGGGGCGAGACTGTCCACATGGGCCCTGAGGGGATGGCCGGGAAAGGTATCGACCCAGATTTTCGCGGTCTGGCCTGTCTGGACCTTTGTGAGCTGGGTTTCCTGGAAATTGGCTAGGACATAGGCCTTGTGGACGGGCACGACGGCCAACAGGCCGGTACCGGGATGCACATACGCACCCACGCGTACGCCACGTTCACCCACCACGCCCTCAACGGGGGCGGGGATAGTGCAGTAGGACAGGTTGAGTTCAGCCTGACGTTCGGCGCTCTGGGCGCGGAGAAGGGCGCCCTGCGCCTTTTCAAGCTGGGCTTTCAGGACGTCAACTTCCCGGGTAGCGGCATCGACGCTGGCTTTGTCTCGGGAAAGCTGGGCCACGGCTTCACGCTGCCGGGCATCTGCGCCCTGCTGCTGTTCGAGTGTGCTGGCGCCGCCCGCGGAGAGATTGCGGTACCGCGCGGCGTTCTGCCGGGCGAAGACGAGGGCGGCCTCGTCTGCCTCCACTGTGCTGTTTGCCGCGGAAATCAGGGAGGACTGGCGATTCAGGGCGGCCTGAAGGTTGCTGACGTCACCCTGTGCGGCGGCGACGTCACCTTTCGCGACGCCGAGGGAGGCGCGGTAATCGTCATCCTCGATATGGGCGAGTTCTTCACCGGCGCGGACATATTCGTTGTCCTCAGCCAGAACCTGATCGATACGGCCAGAGACCTTGGGTGCGACGGTCGTGAAGTCGGCCGTGACGTAGGCGTCGTTTGTTTCCTGGTGGATGCCGTCTCCCACAACGAAACGGTCGGCGGTCCAGGCGAGGGCGGTCAGGACGATAACCGTGCAGCCAGCCAGCAGGAGAGGTTTGGTGGAAATCATGGGAAGCGGGTCCGGTATCAGTGGGCGAGAGCGGGGGATGTCGCAGGAGGCACGGAAACGGGTGCTGGAGCTGACGCTTTGGGGAAGGGACCTTTGCCGGGGGGATAGACCCGCTTTGGCAGAATGGCTGTCAGGGCGATGTAGAAAATGCAGATCCACATCACGACGAAATAGATGTCCACCAGTGCAAGGACGGTGGACTGCTCGCGGATGTAGGTATGGAAGATCTGAAGGGTATTGCGGGCGACATGTCCGGGATCGGGGGACGTGTTGCCGATGACGTTTTCGATGGGGTTGCCCATGCCGGAAAGGGCGGTGGCATTGTTGCCCGATCTGTCCAGCAGCATGGTGGAATGATACTGCTCGCGGCGGCGGAGCATTACTTCGAAAATGGCTGTGGCAAAGGCATTGGCCATCCCCTTGAGCATGTTGACCATACCGGAAATGAATGGTCCGTCCGCGGGTCCGAGGGACATGGTGGCGAGCATCAGGGTCGGGATCACGACCATGGGCTGGCCGAAGATCTGGAGACCTTGCAGGAGATAGAAGTTGTCACGCACCCAGTCCGGGGTAAGCCACAGGCCCAGCCCGGCCGAGAGGGCCAGGCAGGTCATGCCGATGGCAAGAACATAGCGGCAGTCCACGACGCGGGTGTTGCAGATGGCGGCGGTCAGGGGGAGCATGATGAGCTGTGGCAGGGCGACTGTCAGGGCGACGGGCATGGCCTGGATGGGTCGGTATCCGCGGATTTCCTCAAGGTAGGTCATCGGGACCTCGTTCATGAGGGCGCAGATGATGAGCACTGCGACGAGGGTGAGGAGCGCCATCGTGATGTTGCGGTTCTTCCAGTACTGAAGGCGGAAGAAGGGGCTGTGATGGTGCCATTCGTGGAATAGGAAGCCGACGAAGAAGGCGCCGCCCCAGAAGGTCAGATGTGAGATCATCGGGGAGCGGAACCAGTCCAGACGATCGCCCTGATAGAGAACCGTGACGACGCAGAGAATGGAGGGCGCGCCGATGAAGAAGCCGCGCCAGTTGAACTTCTCGAAACGTTCCAGATGGACCGGGTCTTTGGGCAGTCCATAGGCCATCATGATGATGGCGATGATGCTGAGGGGAATGACCTCCCAGTAGAGCCAACGCCAGCCGACATGCTCGAACCAGAGGGCTTCGAGCGGGCCGCCGAGATTGGGGCCGAACGTCGCGCTCATGGCGTAACCGCCAATGCCGAAGACCTTGATGGGGGGAGGCAGGTATTTGAGCATGACGGTCATGAGGACAGGGGGCAGGCAGCCCGCGCTCATGCCCTGCACGGCGCGGAGGAAGCACAGGGAGAACATGTCCGGCATGAAGGGCAGCGGAATGGAGAGAAGCGCCAGAACCGCCGTCATGAAGATGGAGAAGCGGTAGATCGAGAACGTCATGTAGAACCAAGGCGTGAAAGCCATGGCGGCGATGTTGAAGGCCTCGTAGACCGAGATGAACCACGTGCCTTCGTCGTGGCCGATATGCATGGCGCCACGAATATCGGCGAGGCCGATCTCGGTAATGTGTTCATTGAAACCGGCAACATGCACAGCCAGCAGCATTCCCAGACAGCCGATAACCGTACGCAATCCGAAAGGCGGGATGTAGGACGGTGGCTCGGGAGCCGCGGTTATGCTGGGTTGAACTGCATCTGCCATAAGGTGCCTTCCTGCTTTGGGATGCATCTATCTGGGAGTGGTACGGTCCGAAAACCCACAGTTCTGGCAGATGACGATTTCACTTTTCGGAAGGATCGGAGAGGATGCTTACGGCACTGTGGCAGGAATACGAATACAGGGTTCTCTTGGCGGAACAATTATGAAAGGGGCAGGGCATGGCGCGTAAAGTCACGGCAGCACGGCGGTATGATCTGGACCTGTTGCGTTATCTGCAGGTTCTGGTGGAAGAGCAGAGCGTTTCGCTGGCGGCACAGCGACTTCAGGTGAGTGAAGCTGCGATGAGCCGGCACCTGGCAAAGCTGCGGACGGTGTTCGGGGATCCGATTCTGGTGTTGTCCGGACGCAGGATGGTGGCGACGGCATTCGCCAATCGCATCCGGGACCGGGTTCAGAATCTCGTGAAACTTGCGGATGAACTCGTCAATGACAGTGATGATCTGGATCTGCGAGAGCTGGCGCCCTGTTTTACCATCCGTGCGCATGATCTGATTGTTGGGGCGTTCGGCCACGCTGTCCTCAGAACGCTGAAAGAGAGCTGTCCGGGGTGCAGGGTCATTTTTTCACCGGAAACCGAGGAATCTGCCAGCGAACCCCTGCGGAAAAACCGGATCGATCTCTATATCGGCGCGACGGATGATCTTGCGCCGGAGATCATGAAGCAGACCCTTTTCCATACGGAATTTCGCGGCCTGGTCCGCAAGTCGCATCCGATCCTGAAACGGGGTGTGACGCCACAAACCTTGGTGGATTACGATCATATCAGTATTTCCCGCAAAGGACGGATGCATGGGCCGCTCGACGTCATTCTCAGGGAAAAATATGGACTGGCACGGCGGATTGCGATGGTTGTGCCAACCTATTACGCCATGATCGAGACGATGCGGGAGACGGACATGATCCTGCCGCTGCCGGATATCGTCATTGATCGGTTACTGCTCGACCGGATCGAGCTGGAAGCGTTCGAATTTCCCTTTGCTCTGCCGCCCGTGATCTGTTTTCAGGCCTGGCATCCGCGGATGGATATGGATCTTGTTCACCGCTGGTTGCGGGAAACGGTTTTCCATACCATCCGTCAGGAGCTCCACCGCATGAGGGAAGCCAGTGAACGGAAGGCTGCTTCCGCCGGGCCTACATAAACTGAATATGGCTCTTGAACCCCAGCAGGGCTGCGTTCCGCAAGTTGTACTGCGCGTTGGGGCGGACGTAATATTCGAACAGCGGAGTGAAAATGACGCCGCGCATGACGTGAACAGCGTAATTGAGTTCCATGACAATGGTGCTTCTCTGAACGCCGGTGGCATGGTTGGGCATGGTTTCGCCGTTCTGGAGCAGTTCTTCTTCCGTCCTGCTCACGCCGGAGGCGATTTTCGTATAGGTAAAGGCAAATCCCAGCGTGTCGTATGGGCGTGAGCGCAGGAAGCCGCGATTGATGAGGGCACCGTAGGCAAGGTAACGCCGCAGGGATGTATGGGGATCGTTATAGATGATGCCGGTCAGGGCAGTCAGGCCGGAATCCTTGTCATGGTAATGAATCAGGCGCTGATCAAACATGACCCAGGTCGACCAGGAGGCGCTGTGAACTTTCGGACTCAGGCCGGTTTTGGCATATGATCCGCCGTACAGGTCATAATAATTGTCGTTTTGTGGTGTGCTGAACAACTGGGCGCCAAACTTGTAATGGCCGGGGAGGGTTCCGTTGCGGAAAACCGGCTCCCAGGCGGTTTCGATGGGGGCGGCGTAGCCGATGATGTTGGAGCCGTTGAACTTGAAACCAGTCCGGTGCTGGTAAACCTGATAGATTCCGTTCTCGATGGGATAAACGCCCGTCTGGATGTAAACGGATTTCACGGGCCGTCCGCGCACGCGGAAACCCCATGTCGCAGCAGGGTAGCCGGCGTCATAGTTCGTATCCGTGATGCCTTTGGGACGGCCGCAGAAGCTACCGTTCTGGAAGTTGCAGAACAGGGGACTGGCCGCGAAATCGGAAATTTCCGACATGCGCCCGGCAGCGATGGCCAAGCGGCCGCCGAACAGCGTTTCCTCTCCATACATATAGACAAGATGGACGACGACGTTTCCGCCACCGCCGTAGTCTTCGGAGGCATGATTCAGCCAGTCCCCGAACATGCGGTTCGCAGTGGTTCCGTACCGGCCCACGGTCACCATATGGGTAGCGAAACCTTTCAGTCCCGCAAGTTTCTCCCAGTTGATATCAAGCTGCAGGGCGTACTGTCCGGCATTGCTGGCGCCCTGCTTGTAGTTTGAGAACCCTTTGGTGGTTCCTTTGGTCGGTGGCGTGATCGCGCCTGCAAATTCGTTGGTGTTGTCGACGAGGAAATTAATTCCTTTCTGACGAAGCCATACCGAGAGGGGATTGGAAATAATGGCTTCCGGTGTGGAAAATGCAGGAACGGACGTTTTTTTGGATGCATTTGCCGGCAAGGGGGTGGAAACCAGAATACTGGGGGCGGACCCCACGTCCCGATCCATGACCTGCGCCCGCGCGGAGGACGCCATACTGATGGATACCACGGAAAAAGCGAGCATTGCGGCAGAAAAACGGTAGGTTTTCCGGTTCAGCAACTTGGTTTCTCCATACGTTTTCCAGTAACAACCTGGAAATATCAGTTTCTCGTGAGGTAAAAGAGGAGTTTCAGGAAATTCTACTATAAAAATTCGTGACGGAAATCATCCTGTAAAATCTGTTTTCTCCGGGTATCATCTAAAATTTACCTTTAATGAAAAATAAAGCGAGACAATAAAAATATTTTTATAAAATTACGAAGTGTTTTATTGGGCCATTTACAATCCTGAAAAAATTTCAATTTATGTCTCGTGAGCTTTACTCACGATTTCGGGAAATATCCCAAGTAGCCCCAGTGGCGATCTTGTTACTTTTCTTCTTTTTTCCAGACGCTCATGAAAAGACTTTGCACTGCCAAGGATTAAGCTTTTCATGACGACGATCTTTGCAATTTCCCTGGCCTCAACAGCAATCATAGCAATTGTCATCCTGATCGCTTATTACCGGCTCAACCCCTTTATTGTCCTGTTTGCGGTTTCGTTGCTGCTTGCTCTCGTCTCCGGCATGCCGCCAGACAAGGTCGTGGCGTCTTTTGAAGCCGGAGCAGGGCATGTTCTGGGACATGTCGGCACGATCATCGCATTGGGAACGATGCTGGGAAAAATGCTCGCGGAATCAGGCGGCGCTGACCGTATTGCGCTGACGATTGCCGAACGGGCGGGGCGACAGCGCGTAGACTGGGCCATGATGATCATCGGCCTGCTGATCGGTCTGCCGGTCTTTTTCGAAGTGGGTGTGGTTCTTCTGTTCCCCCTGGCGTTCATCCTTGCTTCGCGGACTGAAACGCCAATCCTGCGGGTTGCTCTTCCCATGGGCGCCGCGCTCTCCGTGACGCATGCCATGATACCTCCGCATCCGGCCACATTGCTGGCGCTTTCCGCATATCATGCCAATACGGGGCGGACGATCCTGTGGGGTATCCTGATGGGAACGCCGATCGCAGCCATTGCCGGGCCCATCTTTGCGCGATATGTAGCACCGCGCATCAAGATAACCCAGGTTAACCCGCTGGCGGAACAGTTTCTGAACCGGGAAATTCCGGAAAATCTTCCGGGTTTCTTCATTACGGCCTTTACGATTCTGCTGCCTGTTTTCCTGATGCTGATCGGTTCGTTTGCCGATCTGGTGACTGCACCGCATTCCGCCATTAACCAGGTCCTGCATTTCCTGGGGAATACGGATATTGCGCTTCTGGTTGCCACCATTCTCTCGTTCTATGTTCTGGGGCTGGCGCGTGGGTTTTCCCGCGAGACCATTCTGCGATTTACCAATGAATGTCTGGGGCCGACGGCCCTGATCATGCTGCTCGTCGGGGCCGGTGGCGGTTTTGGCCGGGAGTTGATGGACAGCGGGGTGTCCAAAGCCATCACGGACGCGGCTGTGGGGGCGCATGTGCCGTTGCTTGTACTTGCCTGGCTGCTTGCCGTTGTGGTCCGGCTGGCCAGCGGCTCTTCCACGGTTGCCATGAGCACGGCGGCCGGTATTGCGGGGCCGATCCTAGCACATTCTCCTGCGGTTTCACCGGAACTGATGGTCATTGTTACGGGGGCAGGTTCGGTTGCTTTCGGGCCGATCAACGATGCCGGTTTCTGGCAGATGAAGGAGTATCTTGGTCTGACAGTTCCGCAGACACTGCGTACCTGGTCCGTTCTCGAAACGCTGATTGCGGTTTTCGGATTGGTCTTCGTCCTGCTGGCATCTCTTGTCATCTGATTGAGCGAAAAACGAGAGGCACATCACCATGACGTTATCTCTTTTTGACCTGTCCGGGCGTACGGCCCTGATAACCGGTTCTTCGCGGGGTATTGGCCTTGCACTGGCACAGGGACTGCATGCGGCGGGGGCGACAGTCATTCTGAACGGACGTCACGTGGGCCATCTTGAGGCGGTGGCCCGTGACTTGCCTGGAAGTCATGTCCTTCCATTTGATGTGACGGATCATGATGGCGTGAGGAAAGCTGTTGACCATTTCGAAGAAAATAATGGTGCTATCGACATTCTGGTCAATAACGCGGGCATGCAGCATCGCGCGCCACTGGAAGACTTCCCAGCGTCTGCTTTCGAGCAATTATTGAAAACCAATATTTTTTCTGTTTTCAATGTCGGACAGGCTGTCGCGCGTCATATGATCAAGCGGCGGGCAGGGAAGATCATCAATATCGCCAGTGTCCAGACGGCCTTGGCGCGCCCCGGTATTGCGCCTTATACGGCGACAAAAGGGGCTGTGGGCAATCTGACAAAAGGAATGGCCACGGACTGGGCCCGGCATGGATTGCAATGTAATGCCGTCGCGCCGGGGTATTTCGAAACGGAACTGAATGAGGCGTTGGTGCAGAACCCTGAGTTCTCTTCCTGGCTTGGGCAGCGGACGCCTGCGGGACGATGGGGGAAGGTGGATGAACTGATCGGGGCAGGGATATTCCTAGCTTCTGATGCCTCATCGTTTGTTAATGGACATGTCCTCTACGTGGATGGCGGCATATCCATTTCTCTTTGATGAGGCTGTTTGAGAGACAGATTTTTTGATCAGGATGTGTTCACGGAGGGGGCGTAAGAACGTGGAATTTCCGCAGCGGGGTTGCTGTGAAGGTTTCGGGAATCCGGTTCTAAAATGATCTCTTCTTCTACAGAAGGCTGAACATATCTTCCGCAAAACGTCGTTTCCCTTCGTTGCAGCCGCGCCATGTTGTTGCCGTCAGGGCTGTCTGTATTTCCGATGGGAGGATTTGTATGAACAGTTTCTCAAGACTTCTTGTCGGATTTGGAATGACGCTTGCCCTGTCCGCCTGCTGGGGACCGCCGCCTCCGGGAGGACCTGGGGGGCCATCAGAACGGCCATGATGGCGGAAATCGGGGCGGTTATGGGCAAGGAGGCAGTTTTCAGGAAGGAGGCATGGGCGGCTCAGACCAGAGAGGCCCTGGCGGTCCGGATGGTGGGATGTAACCTGTGAGTGACCCGGCTTCTGGCCGGGTTTTCTTTTTTTCAGAACTGAACTGTCTGAGCCCCGTTGTGCCTGTTTCTAGGAGTGTTCTCAAAGCGGGAGATAATCCATGCTTCCTGAATTTGGCAGGCCTTTCAAACTGATGCAGTTTCAGGGCAGCGAGATCCCCAATCCACCGCTGCCCGTTCCTCCGGTTCCGCCTCCTAACCCTTATCCTCCGCCGGGTGAGCCGCCACCGCCTGTTGAAGATCCACCCAATCTTGGGAATTGATCTTGTTACAGTGTTCCGTTTCCTAACCTGAAAGCGGCGAGCGGATACTTCGATCGTTGGGCTGCTTTCGTGTCGGGTTCTTCTGGCGGAAGATTGCCGGTGGTGTTTGCTACGATCCAGATGGCGACGCGTACTCGGAAAGGGATGTGGCCAGTAAAAGGCCGTAGAGCCTCAACCACCTTACAGGGGGCTGAAAATGTTATGGCTATGCCGAGCAACTTCTGCCGCACGATCAAGGCCGGACGCCTCCCGGCCACGATCCCGTTGAGCGTTCGATCGAAAATGCATTTGTGTTTCAGGAATTGAAGATTTCCAAATCCTTGCTGTTCGTGACGTAATGTAGCTCTTTTCTACGCTCGCAATAGTAAGCATAACCGATGCCTACCGACGCGACTGGAACGTTTCGGATTGCTGGAAGGGTGACGTTCGGGAGGGCTCTGGTGATTTTTTCAGACAACAGAAGCCGTTCGGTGAGGGGCGGCTGAGAAATATGATGGATTGGCTATCCGTTATATGGCGCCTGAATTCCAGTAATGTCAGCGCAGGCTGAGGCAAGGGCCACACGCGCAGTCCCTTTCTTCTATGCTCTCCATCCTTTTGCCCCAGGGGTGGGGTTTATTCGCTCCATATGTTTCTCTTTGGGCGTCGCGATGATGTGCCGCGAGTGATCAAGTGCAAGGAGCATTAGTGCGGTGAGCACAATCAGGGCGATCAAGATGGTCAAACGGTATCTGATAATGAGCCTCCATTTCCATAGAAGGTTATAGAGGGCGGAGGCTCAGGAGTTGCATGGACTCTTTGTGGCAAGGGAAAACCGGCCAGGTAGGCGGCTGGAGAAGCGGTGTATGAGAAGGATGGGAAATTTACTAATCTCAATGCATGAAGCATCGACAAGATGGTCTGATTCTTTTTTGTATTTTGCTTGAGATTCATTGTTCTGAAGCCTTTTCCCGCTGACTTGATGGATAAGACTGATTGAGGAAGGGCGCTGTCAGGGGAGAGAAGCAGTCGATCTGGGACGCTATCTAATTGGTTTTATGATGGTTCCATAAAGGATGTTCTACAGGCCCCTCCAAAATGAAACCCTTCAGCTCGATTCCGCATCCTTCCATCGAATTCACAGGTTTCCGCTTGTACCAGCCTCGACGGATCTTAAACGAAGCTGGGCTCCATGGCAGTCTCTCTTGTAGGCATGATCTTCGTGCCGAATACGGAACAATACGCAGAAAAAGTGAAATGTTATTGAAAATAAAAAGGCCCAGTATAATCTTACACAAGGCGCTTCTTAGTAAATCGTTTCCCTTATAGAGATAATAAATGGCGAAGAAACGGGCTTTGATCTCATGGGCGATGCGTCGAAAAGCCTTATCGAAGGACTTTTTCCTGAGTCGTGGGGGATGTGCAAGCTTCAGCCAGCTTGTAGTATGGAATATACAATCAAGATATTTGAGTAATATTGTAATAAATTTCGCACAATCGGGAGGTTTATGTATATTAAATCCAAATAAATAAAATCAAAGGAAAGAAATTTATTTGTTATTATTCGAATATCTTGATTATCTAATTATTCGTTGGAAAGTAGTTTTGGGTCGATACTGTTGATGAGATGCCTTACGTTTCCCCTACCTTGATTGAGTAACCCTGTAGGATGGGAAGCTGCTTCAACTCATCGATAGTAAATGTGAGGGAGGAATTTGGAATACTTCCGCAAGACGAAGAAGTTCAGCTGAATCAGGGCGATAAATCCCTTCTTCGATTTCACTAATCAGGTCTTCTGATAAAAAAGATTTAGTGGCGAGAGCAGAGATAGTTAGATCCCGTTCGAGGCGCAGCGTTTTTACGTTCTGCGCAATGATTTTAGTCAAATTCTGCATATATTTAAAACCTTTTCACAGAACAAAATTTGACCGCAATTCGCCTTAATTGCTCTTGCGCCGCCGCTTTTTTGTCGCAATGTGTAAGGAAGCATTCCAAATGTTTCTGGTCTTAACAATTTCAAATAATGCGGGTTCCCTGCCATGTGCTCAAAAATTTCAGATTTGCTGAAACTCGCAGATAATCTCTGGGAAAACGGCGAGAAACAACAAACCATTGAGGTTATCGAAAAGATCTACGCTTTATACGATCATGAAGATTACGAAATCAATCAACGCAATCATCAAAAAATCATTAAAGCAGCAGAAATTTCATAAAAACATTCCGAAATGGAATTTGGTTTTCTTATAGTTTTCACAAACGGAATTTACTAAATAAATCATTTTCGTTTGTGGCACACACCATGAATACCTAAAATGGATTGAGTAATTATTCCTAATTTGCGTTTAATATCGTCAATGTAAAAAATTTAGTTTGTTAGAAATTACATAACATTGTAGTTATAATATTGCTGATGATACCGTGGATTCTGTAACGCAATCCAACGAATGAGCGCATTGTTCCGTTCAGAGGCAGGAACGCAGTGTAGAAAAGGGCTAGGTCAACCCGCATCCAAGCATTCGGCCAAGCGATTTTTCTTCCCGGCCATCGGTCTTTTAAGGGTGGCGTAATCCTGACAGATCTGCGTCCGCGGGTGGACAGGAACGCATGTTCACCTCACGTGACCCGATCCGGTCCGTGATCGACATGGCAGCGCTGGATGCAGTGAATGCCCGTTTTGGCAGCGGGACCCTGCGACCGGCCTCGACGGCTCTGAAACGAAGCTGGGCTTCGCGGCAGTCTCTTCTGTCGGCACGCTATACGACGCGATTGGAAGAAATTGTTCGGGCGAGGAGTTGGGAGAGACTGTTCCCGTCTTCATCCTAGTTGTAGAAATCGGTGCGCTAATTTCCGTAAAGCGGATATGATTAGTTTGGATTCCTGCCGCCAAATTGGCCGGGAGCAGACCGTCTATTCACGAGCAAGTGAGCGAAGCAGATGCCTAAAATAGGTGACGGCCCGAGAGTGTTACCAGTATTGTCATGGTACTGGGATAGGAGCCTGTCTATGCGTATTTGGCTGGCTTTGCCCGTGGCTTGCCTAACGGGATGCGGGATAACGAAACCCAGCACGCTTGTGCCCCTAGGAACAGTGACTGTCGATCAAGCTTTCAAAGATACCGCTCGCGGATTTCGCGACTTTAACGCTATACTGAAAAGTCCGACGTATACAAAGGAAGATGGGATAAGTTCTCCGCCAATGAAGCTTGGTCTGATTGCGTGCCGGTTGAAAATTCACTTCAATATTTCCTCGACATCGGATGCATCTGCTGGAGGGCATGCGACGCTGTCTGCGCCGATCGAGGCTGCAAAGATCGAGGCGGGTGAACAGTTTAGCAATTCCTCAAATGCCACAATCGGGAATACTATCGATATCGATATGGCAAGCAACTCTCCATTGATATGCGAAAGATATAATGGGCTGGCACCTGAAGCTGCGCAAAAAGGAGATGCCACAACGGCAACCGCTAAAGAAGTAACGAAGAACGTTTCTTCGCCTAACGAGCCTCTGGTCACACCCGGGACAACTATAATGAAGCTGCCGATATGCTCCGACAAAATCGTGACGAATTGCCTCGAGATACAGTAGTATCAGAAGGTTTTGAGCGGGCTGGCACGGCTCTGAATGGTCTTTAGGTGATAGCCCCTTATGCTGGGCCAGCCATTCGGGAAACTCGTCTATGCGCCTCTTGGTAATGCTTTCCACGCTTGTTGACGCAATCAGGGTTTCCGGGTCTTGGTTTGGGCTCTCGTCTCCATCCTGAGAAGCCAGAAACTCCCCGAAGAGCCAAAAGGCCAGCCTGTGCCCTCGGGTCGTCTGCTGTCTGATCGTATTTTCAACATCCCGTATCCAGCGCTCAAAAAGGGGGCCGATGGGCGTGGTCTGGCCCAGCGCAATCTCCTCACATAGTCTGAAGGGTTCTTTCCGGCCTTCTCAAGCTGCTCGGCCCGCTCCTCCAGAAAGTAATCCATGCCCTCGATCAGGCGGCGTCTGGGGTCGGTCTCACCCATCTGCTCGTCACCACCGTCCGTCCTGTCTGAGGTGGCCGCAATCTCCCGCCGGGCTTCCAGTGCCTCGGATAAGAGACATTCCTCGCTCATCCAGTCCGGGACCACATCACCGTGCAGGGGAGGCAATCCAGCCTCAGCCAGCTTGAGGTTAAGCGAACGCCTAATAGCCTCCAGAGCGGCATCACGCAGCTTAAAAGCCGTCTTGCGATCTTTGGTCTGTAAGGACTTCAGAACGTCTCTGCGCAGGCCCGTGCTTGAGCCTAGTACGGCGCCAACGTCCCGCCAGCGCTCCTTGGGCACAATGAAGCGCACATAGTAGCTTCCATGCCTCTCGGTCAGATTAGCCATATCGTTCATGCCCAACTTCTAGCAGTTAAGGGCAGGGGTAAGCCATCACGGATAGTGACGCTGAACCAGTGACGCACAGTCAACACGAAGTGACGCTCTGTACAACTAAGTAACTGTTTTTATTGGAGAAATTGCCTCATAGCGGAGAGAGATCCGTCACAATCCCCGACTACATCATTGTAAAAACAAGCTTTTGTCTACTTGGGGAAACTATAATTCCCGATATTATACCCGGGAATATTGCGGTGCTAATTCCGCTTGTACCGGCGACCGTGCTTGTACTACGATTCGGGTGCTTACTGGTGAAGCAGCTTTCCTTAAGCGCCCGTAAAGCGCTGACTGAATCGGCGGCTGAGAGCTTCCATCCTCTCAGTCATCAAGCTCACCAGTCTGCTACGCTTGCCTTGGATGCGGTGAAACGGTGATATTCTGGCTGCCGTAGCACCTCCTTTCAGATCATCCGATAAGATCTTTTTCTTTTTTCTCCCGTTCAGCATTCACGCTGAGTTTTTGATACATTCCTAATGCCACCACCATGAATGTCGCGACTACTAGCAATGCTGCGGGATAAAGAATGTCTTCAGGGGCCTTACCACTGCGCTCGAACACTCCGACAAGACCTTCGATAAAGACAGCAATAATAATCGTCGTCATAAATTTTGTGAGGCTGGTACGAGCTTCTGAGAGGGATTGCTTTCCCCTGGAACGTAATACTTCTTCTTCTATGAAGTATTTGGCAACATCAAAAACTGCTATGGCGATCACAACGTAACTGATCGCCTGAACGATTTCTTCCCGTCCATCATTTAGTGATAATTTGAATGCATATATCAGACCAATCCCTCCTGAGATAATTAGGAGGGCTGCAAGTATGATCAAAAGAATACTTGCGAGAAGGAAGGCTATTTTTGATATGCTTGTTATTTTATAAATCGCACATATCCTTCGAAAAATAATTCTATGTTTTTCGGATTCGCTAGGGTTGTCTTCCAATAAAACTCTATCCAAGACTTCCATTGGAAGCTAATTTTTCTGCACCTGTGCAGAAAATTGCCCACCGGCATGAGATGCGGTGAATGCCCGTTTTGGCAGCGGAACCCTGCGACCGGCCTCGACGGGTCTGAAACGAAGCTGGGCTCCGCGGCAGTCTCTCCTGTCGGCACGTTATACGACGCGACTGGAGGAGATCGTTCGAGCCAGGAGTTGGTAGAGGCTACTTTCGCCTCTTGTCGGACGTCAGAGCGCGGCACGACCTTTTCTCAAAGCAGACGTGTCATGGCGTGCAAGGATTGATTTCGGCCGATCCTGGCGCCGTTTAACCGGCGGTACGCCAGGGTGTCGGTCGTCGCCCTGACGCTGCCCGAACTGCCCGCGCAAGACGCCGGAACTGGACATCTTCCATAACGCTGACGTGGCGGCCCGGCCAGATTCAGGGGCGTTGGTCTGCAGGTGCCGAGACGGGTGAACGGCGGCTCCGGCCCGGTCGGCTAGCGCTCTCAGTGGTGCCAGGCGGCGCCTGTGTAGAAGAAGCGGCCGAGGCCTACGGTGAAGATCAGGCAACCATAGAGACTGTGTTCTAGGCAAGTCAGGCGCAGCGACCGGTGGCGTGCGTAGTCGCGGGCGAAGAGTAGGCCGCCGATGGCGGTCATGGCGATTGCGATCCAGTTCAGGAAGATCACATGGGCGAAGCCAAAAGCGAGTGCGCTTGCGGTGATGATGCCTTTGTCGCTGCGGAACAGCGGGCGATACCGGGCAAACAGGAATGCGCGGTAGAGCACTTCCTGCGGCCATACCGACAGCACCGGATAGAGCACCATGATCAGCAGCCAGAAGCGCGGTTTCTGAAGCGGTAGGCTGAGGAATGTCTCGGGCCAGAACCATGCCGTCAGCGCCACGATAACCGGCGCGAGGATCGCGAAACGCAGGAAGATGACGCGCAGCTCGCGACGCACGTCATGAGGTTGTGGCTTTTCGCCCCGGATCGCGAGAAACGCCGCGATAGCCGTCACCCAGATGAGCCCGAACAGGATGCCGGGGCGGCGGAGTTCGAGGATTATAAAGGGGCCACCGAGATAGAGGGCAGCAAATTCGACGGCGAGGCGAAGGAGAGGCATGTGTTTCGAGTTTGGCACAGAAATGCAGCGGCAGCTATCGCCTTCATCTCGGACAATCCGAAATACAAACGACTGATCTTAAAGCGGACGACGCTGGCCAATCTTGCCTGGGAGAATTTTATTTTCTCAGGTAAGTATCAATGCCCGACAAGTTCAGTTCGATCCGAACTGGCGTTTCTTTTCTAAAGGCCTGATGAAGCGCGTGGCGAGCAACAGAGCGCCATGGAATAACGCGAGTAATCCAAATGTTTCGCCATAAGCCTCCGATGCGACATGGGACAGACCGACCGTCGCAAGCCGCCACCCGAGGAACGTGGCGCATGCTGTAATCAATGTCGGCCCTCCGATCCTTTGCATGATGTTCAGCGCGGTCGTTGCCATCGGGATATCCGCGCGTGCGATCGAAGCATATCCCGCACTCATGGCGGGAATACCGACGGCACCCCCACCCCCGCCACGCAGCAGCAGCGCTATAGTGAGCAGTGTGACGTTCAGGCCGTTATAGGCGAGCAGCACCAGAATCACTGTGCCGATCAACGACAGTAGCGCCCCGCAACCAGTCAGATCGCGCACGTCAAACCGGTCACTCAGACGGCCAATGAGCGGATAGACGCACATCATCCCCAGTCCCAGAGGGGCCATGAACAGGCCTGTCCGCTCAGGCGAGACATCGCAGGCGTGGATCAGCCATACGGGTAGAAGCATCTGACCAGCGAACGACACCCCGTTCGTCAGAAACATGATGACCGCCGACACCGAAAAGACGGGCGCACGCAGCAGGCGCAGGTCGATCAGCGCGTCATCGCGCTTGCGTCGCGCGGATCGGATATACAGGACGAACAGCACGAGGGACGCGCCTAAGGTCGCTTGTCCATAAGACCGGTCGACATGATCTATGCCGTAGAGAAACGAGACAAGGGCTGGCGCGAGAAATCCGAGGCCTGTCAGATCAAGCGATCGGGGGCGCTCTTCATGCTTATCGTCCGGGAGAAATAGAACGGCAAGGATGAAGGCTGCTAGCCCGGCCGGAACATTGAGAAGAAAGATCCATCGCCAAGAGGTGACCGAGAGAATGGCACCCGCGACGGCGGGACCAAGAAGAGGCGCAAGCAGAACCGGTGCCGTCAGTGCGCTAGCGACCCTCGGCATCTGTTTTCCTGCCACACGGGCAACCGTCATCTGCGCCATGGGAGCCAGCAGCCCACCGGCCATCCCCTGTAGCAGACGGAATACAATCAGAGAGGACGCGGACCATGCCAGAGCACACAGGCCTGACGTCAGTGTAAAGGCACCGAAACACCACAAATAAACTGCTCGTCCCCCGATGCGGCCTACGAGCCATCCATTCAGTGGCAACGTCAGGGTGAGCGCCAGCAGATAGCCGCTGACCACCCACTGTACTTGTGAAAACGGCGCGTTCAGACTCGTAACGAGATCTGGGAGCGACACGTTGACGATTGTGGCATCCAGTTGTGCCATGAACGACCCGACCGCCGCGACGCTCACAATTTTCCATGTGCCTGGTGGCAATTTTTCTGAGTGCTCCGGTGACATGCGCTCATGCATCTAGTGCAATTGCCTCGCTCATTGTCACGCGACCTAACCGAGGAAAAATCTCCTCGCAGGCAAAGCGCTGCATCTCGTCCGTGAAGGTGGACATAAGATTCTCGGCGAGCACGACATTATATCCATGCTCATGTGCCGCTCTGGCAGTCGATTCTACACCCAAATTAGTGGCTATTCCGCCGAGTACGATCGTGGTGATCCCGCGACGTCGAAGCTGGAGGTCAAGATCCGTACCGTAGAATGCGCCCCATTGCCGTTTCGTGACACGTAGATCTTTTGGCTCGGCGAGACCGTCGACCAGTTCAGCCCAGTCTGGCGCAAAACCTCCGGGGGGAGAGAAAGAGCGCTCAACAACCGTATGCAATGCGTCAGAGAAATCCGCTGCGAACGCCACGTTTACCAGGATAACCGGCGCGTCTGCCGCTCGGAAACGAGCGGCAAGTGCTTTCGAGCGCTCCACAATCTCGGCGCCTGATGTCGGAGCCAAGGGAAGCCCCGTAATGCCTTTTTGGAGATCGATCAGAACGAGAGCTGTTCTGGTGGCTGAGAGTGAAATCATAGCAAGACCCTCCTGGTTGGCGTTCAAACGGTCACCTGGAGCCGTTGTTCGAAGCGCGTAAAAACGTTAATAAGTTGAGTGGATACTCAAGTTGGAGCATTATTTGAGGATGGACTCAAATTCGTCAAGGGATAAACGGATGCCTCTTCAGCCGTTGCGAGCGGACGGGCGTCAGCGCGTCGAGGAATTACTGGAGGCCGCGTCTGATCTCATGGCAGAACGAGGTTACGAGACGACGACCATGGCGGAGATCGCCGCGCGCGCGGGAGCGAAGATTGGCTCGCTCTATCGTTTTTTTCCAAACAAGGAAGCTGTGGCGGACGCTTTGGTGCAGCGGCATATCGCCGTTCTGGAAGACGAATACGCGGCACTTGCCAAACGTGCGGCCACTCTATCGCCGGACGCTCTGGCAGACGTTCTGATCGAAATGCTTGTCACGCTTCATCCTCGCGTAAAATCCCTGTCCGCGCTGATGGAGGCGCGGACCGACAAAATGGAGATCCGTGATTTTGCGCGAGGAAATGCAATAGCTGGAATTGCGGCAGCACTTCGTGTCTGTGCACCAGGCTTGGATGAGGCACTGGCGAGGGATATTGCTGCGGTGGTTCTAAACACTATGAAAGTGTTGCGCGGTATGACGATGAAGGACGCGCCTACGACGTTGGGTGCGCCCGACGAGTTGCGGCGGATGAACCGTCTTTATCTTGCGGATCGGCTGGAGCCGTTTCGGCGCGCTTCAGACGGCAAAGCAGACGCGAAGCCATAATTTCGCGGATTGGTGCAGTATTCGACCCACGACCTAAGAGCCTTGGCGCTGTCCCGGAGAGTGAGATGTCGTGGCAGCTTGCGCCCTCGTGTCAGACAATGCGTGTGAATGTTGGATATCCCAAAAGCAGACACTACTCCCGTACTGAAGCCTGCAATGCGGCGATGAAAGCAGCCATCGCCGATGAGTGTTGGCGACGGCTTGGATAGTAAAGGTGATAGGGCTCGAAAACCTTTTGCCATTGTGAGAGCACCTCGACCAGCTCTCCTGTCGCAATTCGGGAAGCCACAAGATCATGCGGCAGCCAGGCCAGCCCCAGCCCGCCCAGACAGGCCTCGCGTATCTGAAAAAGGCTGGTCAGAACAAGTTGCCCAGACGTTGTGATTCGTATGTCCTTGCCGCTTTTCCTGAACTGCCAGGGGAAAAGTTCGCCGTGTGTCGGCAGCCGCAGATTGATGCAGGGAAACTCGGCCAGATCACGCGGGTTTCGTGGACTCCCATGCTGCTTTAGAAACGTCGGCGTGGCTACGACGGCCATTGGCACATCCGGTCCGATCCGCAATGCGATCATGTCTTTCGAGACAAGCTGGCCGCGTCTGACCCCGGCATCATACCGTTCGCGCACGATGTCAGTCCGACCGTAATCGGTTGTGAGATCCACATGGATCTCCGGATAGTCAACAAGAAAGCGCTCCAGAACCGGCCAGAGCACACTCCAGATCGCATATTCATCGGCTGAAATGCGGATCGTACCAGACGGACGCTCGCGTAAAGTACCAAGCTGTTCCAGTCCGCGTTCAATCCGGGCAAGCGCCGGTTCCACCTCTGCCAGAAGCCGCTCTCCGGCCTCGGTCGGAGAGACGCTTCGCGTCGTACGGTTGAACAGGCGGATTCCCAAGCGTTCTTCCAAATTGCGGACTATCTGGCTGAGCGCGGACTGGGACACGCTGAGCCGTGCGGCGGCCCGGGTGAAGCTCCCCTCGGCTGCCACGATGACAAAAGCATTCAAATCGCGAAGATTTTCATTCATCATTCAGAAGTATGGCTAATGACTAAATGCGGAACAAGCCATCTAAACTTATAAGGAGAGTTGTTTCATCTTTCCTCCTGTCGGGCGTTTCAGGCTCGAAGCGGAAAGGAACGATGACAATGAAAACCGTGACCTTCAAAAACAGAACCTGGGATATGGCGGGGGATCTGCATTTTCCGAAGGATTTTGATAAGAGCCTGAAATATCCGGCCCTTGTGGTGGCTCACCCGATCAGCTCCTGCAAAGAACAGACTGCCGCCATTTATGCCGCGGGATTGGCGGAAGCCGGATATGTCTGCCTTGCCTTCGATGCGTCCACCCAGGGCGGAAGTGGCGGTCCCGGACGCTATCTGGAAGATCCGGCCTTGCGCGTCGAGGATTTCCGCGCGGCGGCCGATTACCTCACAACGCTAGGGTTCGTTGACGAAAACCGGATTGGCGTGCTCGGCATCTGTGGTGGCGGTGGCTACGCCGCGAATGCCTCCATGACAGAACGTCGTTTCAAAGCCGTTGGCACTGTTGTCGCTGCCAATTATGGTCGTCTGTGCCGCGAGGGTGACCTGTCTCCAGATGCTGCCCTGAAGGCTATGGAAGGCGTCTGTGCCCAGCGCACAGCTGAGGCACATGGGACTGCAGCCGCCATTACAAGCTACATCCCACAGTCGGAAAAGCAGCTTGCGTCCTGCGACATCAAGGATGTGGATGTTGTTGAGGCTGTCGATTATTACACGACGCCCCGTGGCCAGAAGCCCGGGTCGCCCAACAAACTAAATGTGGTCAGCACGGGTGCAGCCTTTTCATGGGATGCATTCCACCTGGTGGACCGCCTGCTGACCCAGCCGTTGCAGGTCATTGTTGGCGGCGGTCAGCCCGGTATTTTCGGTTCCTATCGCGACGGCTTCGAGCTGTTCGACAAGGCCCGGTCCAAGAAGAAAAATATCTTCGTCGTACCTGGCGCGACGCATTACGACTTGTATGACAAGCCGGAATACACAAGCCAGGCGATTGCGAAACTGAAAGAGTTCTACGGCGCGTATCTCTAACGCCATGCCTTTAAGAGCCTTGGTAACTTGGAACGTCCGATTACGTCCTCAGATTTACCGTAATCGGACCTTCCGTTCACCCTCCCAAAGCAGACAGACTGTTTCGTAACGAAAGCTGCGATCTCTCCCAGGGAGATCGGGGCGAATTAGTTCGTCACAATCTTCGACTACATCATTGTAAAAACATGATTTTGTCTATTTGGTGAAACTATAGTTCTCGATCTTATACCCGGGAATATTATGATGCCTAATTCTGCTTGGGTTGGCGTTGAAGCGGGTCAGATGAAAGCCCTGCACCAGTCTGCTACGCTCGCCTTGGATGCGGTGACACGGTGATATTCTGGCTGCCGTAGCACACTGTCTCGTTTATGGGCAGGAGCGCATTGTGAGGTTCCGTCAGGCCTCACCCGCATCCACCCATTTAGCAATCCTCAACAGTTTATACAGATCCGCTAGGAATTGCGCTGCCCCAATGGAAGGGGGCGCCAGTAGCCTATCTCCTTGCAAACAAACGACTTCCAGAAATCGTTTCTGCAAAGGCATTGACGTGCATTGATTTGTTCTCTTTCTGTTCTCGTTAAGGAGGCCAGAATCATGAACTATCAAGGCGACCGCACGACCGGCTTCGCATCCCCTGCAGGCGACAACATCGAGGGCACGATCGATCTCATGTCGGCCGTCCTCGATCTGCGTCAGCCCAGCCGGTATCCGGTCCGCGTTGAAGGGGATGCCCTGCTGGGCCGCTCCATCCGGCATGGCGATATCCTGGTGGTCGATTCTGCCGTGGCTCCCCGGGCCGGTGTCGTGGTGATTGCCAGCGTGGGCGACGAGCTGCGGGTCTGTGAACTGACCCAGCGCGCCGGGGAATGGTGGCTGCGCTCTTCTTCGCCTGGCGCTTCTCCCGTTCAGGTCGATGACGAAACCGACGTGGCGATCTGGGCCGTGGCGACCGGGCTGTTGGCGCCGTGTCATATCTCTCCATGTCAGGCCGCACAGTTCGGAGATGCGAAGGCCAAGAAAGTACAAGACCTTCAATGCCGAATGACGACGCGCACGCCAAATGACAGGGCCGATTTCACGGAGGCGAGCTTTCGTCTCCGCGTAGCATCGGCGCCTTCAAGGCTGTCGTACCATTCCTGCAGATCCTCAAGCGTGACCTCGAGGAACGGTTTGGCGCTCCACGCACGAAAAGATTCCACGTCCGCCCGATAGGCCCGAGCCGTGTTCTCGGAGCGGTTGTGGAGCCACATTTTCATGAGACGATCGTCGTCAGAGATATTGGGCGTTTTCCCCGCCGCCGCTGGCGCCATTCGTCCAACTCTCTAACAAGTCATTGATACATATAAGTTTTCACCCTCATTCGAGGCATGAAAAAACGTCAGATAACAGGTATTATCTGACGGCTTTCAGGGGGATATTCAGAGTTATCTGACACGTCGCCCAACGGGCCATGTCAGATAACTCTGCGTTATCATGACGCATTCAGAGCCCTTCAATCGGAAGGCGCGCCACCCTTTTTTCTTCCGCAGTCACCCAGTCTTGGGCCTCGCCCAAGCACTGATCTGACGACTCCCCGCGGGAAGGTTTCTCCTCGCCGTGCTTCAGCATCACGCTGCACAGCGAGAATGATTTCCCCATGAAGAGGTGAGGAGAGGCTCATGACGCGAGAATCCCAGGCATTCTTCTGCCATTTCGGCCGCGCGCAACGTGCGACGACTGTTGCAATCGAAGGAAAATCCGGCAGCAGAACATCTGAGCGGTGGATATATGTCCGGTTCTGGATGAAGCAGCAACCTGTGACCTTCATGAATGCCTGCACCCAGGAAGGGTTTGACCGCTTCCTCAAGTCTTCGATCGCCCCGTCGGTCCATAACAAGGCGCGGGATGTTCG